>CAXXNE010000001.1:0-4121417 GCA_963663115.2 uncultured Paludibacter sp. | reverse complement strand
TTCCTTCATATACTATTTTTTGTGATTTTAATAATTTTTGTTTCTCAATAAAAAATTTCAGCCATCATGCACCTGACACTTCCTCCGCCAATAGTTTCGATGGTCGGAATGGAGATAACAATCAAGTCATTGTAGCTTCTTAATCTTTCAGTTTGATGTTGATCAAGTGAATTTAAAGCCGTTTCGGAAATAACGAGATACATCTTACCTGCAGAATTCCTGACCTGCAATACATTTCCGGCAAAATTACACATTTGCTTTTCAGTAATTGGGATAATTTCCTTTCCGGTTTGTTGTAAATGCACAATCACATTGTTTTTTTCCTCTTCATTTTCAATCGAGTCCAAACATACAACAGCATAATCATTAGCTACCGACATCATTACATTGGTGTGATATACAGGCAATTTTGAGCCATTTACCGTCTGATTTGATGTAAAATATACCGGTTCAAATTCGAACACTTTGCAAAACAGTAAAAATACCGACTTATCGGTACGTTCAGAAAGTGCGGCATAGGCAATTCGATGTGTACGATCCAGAATCATGCTTCCGGTACCTTCCAGATAAAGACCCTCTTCTTCCCAGAATGTAAAATCATCAATATTTTTAATTTCACAATTTTGGTCCTTCAGATAATCCAGAATATCCGTTCGTCTTTCTTTTCGTCGGTTAGGCGCAAACATTGGATACAACACCACCTGACCATCATTGTGAAATGAAATCCAGTTGTTTGGAAAGATTGAATCCGGTGTATGTGGTTCCGGCGTATCACTCACTACCAGAATTTTGATTCCATGCGACCGAAGTTGATCAACCATTGAAATAAACTCCTGATGTGCTTTTTGCTGAATTTCATGTTCAGAAAAGTTTACTTTTTTCTGGAAGAAATTATTCTGTGCCGTTTGCACATTATAATTAAACGCAACAGGTTCAATCATCAAAATTGTATCGGTATTTTGTGATTTCAATTTCCGGAGTTCCGTAGTTTTATTTATTGAAGGTATGGCAGTCATTTTCATTGATTTTAATGAATTTAAAAAAATCTATTCAGCATTTTCGCGTATCAATGGCAAAGTTGAACAACGTAGCAACCCTCCCATTTTGGAGATTTCGAAATAAGGAATTTTCTCAACCGTAAAACCCCAATCATTTTCCATAAAATTATTCAATCGGGAAAACCGTAATTCTGAAACTACGACTGTAGGTGATATTGAAAACACATTGGTGTTCATATAATACATTTCCTCCTGTGTGATTTCAAAAACATTCTCTTTACCAAAAATATCCAGTATCAAACGGTAATCATTTTCGTGCTTAAAACCACCCTTGTAGATAATGGCTTTGTTTTTTCCTACCGGCATAAATGTACAATCCAAATGCAACACTCCCAGTCGTGGATTTGTATCATTTTTAACTATTTCTATTGGAATCAATGTCTTTTCGGGACAGATTTCCTTTAAAAAGTTGAATGCATATAAATTGGTTCGTGCTGTTTTGGTTCGGCTATAATCGGGTTGAGTATACAACCCTACAAACATCAGGTCGTTAAGCAATATAACATCGCCACCTTCCACATGCGCTTTTTCAGGCAGGTTATAAATCTTGTTATACGATATCTGATTGTAAATTTTTTCGTAAGCCACTTTTTCATCTTCCCGGTCGGGAATGATGTTGGAATTGATAATTTTATCGTCGATGACAATGGCAACATCGCGGGCAAAAACCTGATTACAATTCTTCAACGTACGAGGACGATATACCTGCACCTGATATTTTAACAACACTTCTTCAAATGCCGACATTTCTCTGGTAATATCTTCCTGTAAGGGATAAACTCCATTTAAAACCGATTCGTAAGACTTTGCATCAAAGGTTTGATCAATGGTTGGAATTTTTCCAATTGATTCCGGTTGACCAAGTACAACGGCTTTAAGTGTTGAAGTTTCGTTTTTTATATGTAGTTGCATAAAATTGTATTTAGACAAAGATAGCATTTCAGACTAAATATAAAAACAAAAATCACGGAAAAATGTCAAATTATTGCATAATTATTTATATTTTAATCTGTTATTCAACTTTATTTTTCAACTTCATAAAATTCCATCCAGTATTTTTTTGCATTTTTTTAAATTTCTGACAAATATTTTTGTTTATTGAAAAAAAAGTATTTCATTTGCATTTAAATGACACCATTTAGTGTCATTTAATCTGATTATAATTTCAATTATTCAATTCAAGTATGAATTTCAATAAAACGACTGAATATTCACTCCGAATTCTCGGATACATGTCATTGAACGAAAGCACATTATACTCTGCACTCGATTTATCGGAAAAACTTGGAATTCCTTACAGCTACCTTCGGAAACAATTGAACCTGTTGTCGAAACAAGGATTATTAATTAGCATTCAGGGAAAACAGGGTGGGTATAAAATTGCAAAAGACTTAACAAAAATTTCGCTTTTGGATGTTGTTAACGCTACAGAGGACTTCAGTAAGGATAACATGTGCTTTTTCGGTTTCAGGGAATGTCCGCTCAAGAATCAATGTTCCATGCACGATAAATGGGGCGAAGTTCGGGATAAAACCTTTGAGATTTTGAAAACCACAACTTTGCTCGATTTAAAAAATCAAAACTCTCCATTGAACCTTTTATAACAAAATACAAACAATTAAATTTAATCATTATGGTAGATTCACAAGTCGTCCTTTGGGGACAAACCATTGCATATAGCTGTTATGCTCTGGCCGTCATCTCACTGATGGGTTGGTTTGGTTACAAAATAACCAGACCCGGGAATGCATACAAAGCTCCCAACACATTTTTTTATATTTATGTTTCCATTCTGATTGTAGCCGGTGTTTCGCTGCACATTATTACGTACAACACCATTCCGTGGGCATCCATGGATATTAATCGTGCCGAAATTAAAGCTGACAAGGTTTTTGACATCACTGTTTCAAATCATCAGTTTCATTTACCTGCTGATAAACTGATCATCAAAGTGGGTGAAAAAGCGCTGTTCAATGTGACTTCCTGTGATTTAACTTATGGCTTCGGACTTTTCCGTCAGGACAATTCCATGCTTTTTCAAATGCAGGTGATTCCGGGTCATAACAACGACATTCTGTGGCAATTTAATAAGCCCGGCGTATATTCCATCCGGTCGACCGAGTATTCAGGTCCAAAGGGAGCTCAAATGATAATTGAAAATGCCGTAGAGGTGGTGGAATAACAGAAATAATGTACAATTTATAAATTTTAAAATTAGCTGATATGAAATTCATAGATATATTTTTACATGGCGAAGAAGGTTTATTTAAGCCTAAAACGCTCACACCTATGCAAAAACTTGTTTTGCGCTTTGTAGTTGTTTCGCTGGTTTATTATTTCTTTGCCTTGTTCGAAGGAATGCTGATGCGTATTTTTCAGGTTGATCCGTCCATCATGCCGGCAGAACAATATTTTGGTATACTGACAGCACATCCACTGGTTGGAATTTTTGGTTCTACCTACTCACTGGTTTTTGGTGCTTTCCTGTTTTTAGTTCCGTTTCTGATGAAAAAACCCATTTGGAGTTTTAAATTAGCCAACTGGACATGGATATTAATTGCCGTAGGCACCATGACTTTCTGGTTAGCCGGTTTCTTCACACATTATGCACCTCTCTATACCCTTTATTGGCCATTGCCTGCAGATTTCACACAGTTTAATCCACTGGGAGGAGCTATTTTTATAACTGGAATTGCGTTAATCATGGTTGGAACCATATTTTTTGTTATCAATATTTTTGCAACTATCACTTACACACCGGCAGGCTGGGAAAAACAACCATCAGGGAAACTGATAAAATCGGCTTTGGGTATCGATGCGTTTGGTAATTTGTTCAAAAAGAAAGAAAATCAGAAAGAACATTTGGTGGCATTACCTATTGCTGCTGTGGCTCGCGGCACAGTGGATGTGGCTTTAAATGCCGGAATTATACTGTTCACCGGTGTGCTGATTCTAGTTTATATGGTGTCATATCTTTTTGGAGTGGATTTAAAACATTCAGCTGTCGATGCATTATTGTACAAAAACTGGTTCTGGTGGGGACTTGATCTTGTGGCCGATGGTTTAGTATTGATTTTTGTGGCCGGCACATGGTATTTGTTGGCTATGCTCATAACCGGAAAACAATTGTTTATGCAGAATATTGCCCGTGCGGCATTGTTGGTCGAACTTGTTGTTTCCTGGACAGTTTGGTCGCATCACCTGATGTCGGATCAGGCACAGCCCGGAATTCTGAAAATTTTGTCGGGTGAATTGGTAACTGCATTCGAACTTATTACACAGGGACTGGCATTTTTCATTACTCTGGTAACCTTGTGGAGCGCCCGCCCGCTGAAAATGACAAATCCGCTGAAATTTTTGCTCGGAGGTTTGCTTGGTTTTGGTTTAGCTGTACCGGCAGGTATTATGCAGGCTGACATAGGTTTGAACCGTATTTTGCACAACACCCAATGGATTGTTGGCCCTCACGTACACGTAGCTATTTTGGTTGGTTTAACCATGACTTTATATTCGGCAGTTTATATTCTGTTCCCGATTGTAACTAATGGCGCCAAACTGTATAGTCAGAAGCTTGCTAATGTACATTTCTGGTGTCATTTGATTGGTGGAATTGGCATGGGCGCATTTATGGGAATGGCAGGTTTGAACGGCATGTTGCGCAGAACGATTTATTTTAACGGTGAATTTAACTGGTACATGATACTGGCAGCTTTATCCGGGGCATTAATGTTTATCGCTTTTCTGGCATTTTTCTACAATATAGTGATGAGTTTGGGTTTGAATGGTGTTATTCAGATATTCTTCCCATCGAAACTACGTGTAGAAGATACTGTACCAGCATCGAACGAATAAAGCTATAAGAAACAAACAAAAAAAGTTCTGAATTTAATTTCAGAACTTTTTTTGTTGAATTAAATATGTATAAAAAGATCTTCTTTGGATTTTCTGAGTTTTGGCAATTTTGCATTGTAATCAAGTTCTTCGTGCCGGTTTCCTACGGCCATGATACAAACTGAAGCCAGATTTTGCTCTTTCAAATGCAATAGTTCGTCTAACTTTTCTTTGTTGAAACCTTCGATAGGCACTGAATCCACATCGAGCATAGCGGCTGTGTAAAGTCCAAAGCCAAGAGCTATATAAATTTGTTTCGAAGCCCACGTAAATAACTTGTCTTCGGGTTGACTCAGAAACCCTTCTACCATTTTACGATAACCGGCCATTTTTTCGGGAGGAAGCGGTCGGGTCTCTTTCATTTGTTCAAAATAATCGTCAATCATCTCCACGGTCATTTTAAGCGGAGTCGTAAAAACCAGTGTAAACGAGCTTGCCGGAATTTGCGGTTGTCCGGATGCAGCCACATCAAAAATCTGTTGCTTTACTTCCTGATTTTCTATAACAAGCACTTTAAAAGGCTGAAGTCCCAACGAAGTAGGCGCCAAACGGATTGCTTCCAGTATCTTTTCCTTCTTTTCTTCCGGAATTTTTGTTCCGTTCATTGCCTTGCTGGCATAGCGTTTATTCAATTTTTCAATAATTTCCATATATATAGTTTGTTTTATATCAGTTTTTTCGCTTCACTTACATAGTGAAACGGATTTACAAAATTAGTTTGTTTTTGTGATTTAATCTAAAGTGCGGTTGCGTTATATAACAGCGCTTCATTAAAATTGTTTTCGTACTTTTGCTGAAAATTATCAATTCGCACAACTTGAATTATCTGGCTCATATTTTCCTGTCAGGGAATCATCCTCAAATACAAATCGGCAACTTTATAGGTGATTTTGTGAAGGGAAATGCTTCTCAGAACTTTCCCAAAAAGATGGCGTTTGGCATTCAGTTGCATCGGAAAATTGATCACTTTACGGATACCAACGAAACGGTAAAGACACTGAAATCGTTGCTGCGTCCTGAATTTGGCCGGTATTCGGGCATTATTGCCGACATGTATCTCGATCATTTTCTGGCAGTTCATTTCCGAAAATATTCAAAAATATCACTCCATCATTTTGCCTTTCATTTTTACATGTATGCCCTTTTTTACTACCGGCATTTACCTCCGCGGGTGAAGGGATTTATCTTTCATTTTATTTTCACCAACCGGTTGGGAAAATATGCCACTGCCAACGGATTAAAACAATCGCTGGAAATAATGACATACCATAAGGTTCCGGCTTTAGATCCCGAGAAAATCATTCAGTTTCTTGAAACAAACCGGCAAACTATAGAAAACCTCTGTCTGATTTACTTTGCGGAGGTGATATTACATTTTCAACATAAATAATGATATAATGTAAAGCATCTTAAAATGATAAGTAGGTGCTCTAAATTAGTTTACATTAAAGCTGTTTTTTCTTTACCGCCCCCAACCCCTGTTTATCCCGATTACTATCGGGAGGGGCTGTCAAAGTTCGGGAGTTGTAGATATAATGAACATTAGTAGTCGGCAAAAAGTCCCCTTCAGGGGAACCAGCGGTCACGACCAAAGGGAGTAATTAGGGGCAGACTAAAATAGTATAAACTAATTATAAACACATACTTATATAGTAGAGCCTGTCTCATAAGCTAATTTTTAAGATAACCTACTCACAATTAGTAAGAAAAATTTTCGAACGCAAAGACACAAAGTCGCAACGACACGAAGAACATTCTTTTGCGGCTTTGTGCCATAGCTGGATATTCCGGATCAAAATGCCCGCCTTCTCCGGATGAAATTGACCACCCTTCTCCGGATGAAAATGACCAGGTCTCTCCGGTTGAAGTTGACCATCTGATTTAGCTATTATTTTCTTGCTCATGGCAATCATTTTGAGTAAGTTGGCCGTCCAAACCAATTTACATCGAGATGCCAAACAATTTAATTCACATGAGCAAAGTAAAAAGTATTATTAAGTTATACACCCAAGGTGTAAGTAAAAGTTCAATCAGTGATCGCCTATCACTGCCCCGCAATAGTGTAAAGAAGTACATTCAGCTGTTCTTAGCATCTAATTTGTCTGTCACCGATATTGAGACTATGAGCGATACCGATTTGGAGCAGATGTTCCTTTCGATGAGCTCTCGGTTTCATTTAGAGAATGATCCTCGTTTTCAAAGTCTGGTATCATTCTTTCCCAAAATGGAGAAAGAACTCAAAAAGAAAGGGGTTACTAAGGAGCAACAATGGCGAGAGTATTTCGAATCAACTTCAGGGGGTTATAGTCGTTCTCAGTTCTGCTATCATTATGCCCAGTGGTACAAGTCTCGTAATCATAAAATGCATATCGAACATAAAGTTGGAGACAAAATGTATGTTGATTATGCCGGAGACAAGCTATCAATTGTAGACCCTGCAACCGGTGAAGTAAGCTCTATCGAGGTCTTTGTTGCCATTTTGGGAGGAAGTCAGTTGACTTATGTTGACGCAAGCTATTCTCAGAAAAAAGAAGATTTTATTACTTCCTGCGAGAATGCATTGCATTATTTTGGCGGCTCTCCAACAGCAATAGTGACAGACAACCTAAAATCTGCCGTGATCAAAAGCAGTCGCTATGAACCTTCATTAAACGATTCCTTCCGTGATTTTGCCAGTCATTATTCCATGACTGTTCTTCCTGCTGCACCCTATAAGCCAACTTATAAAGCGTTGGTAGAGCTATCCGTAAAATATGTATATAGACACTTTTATGGAAAGCTCAGGGAACAAACCCACACGAGCCTTGAAGGATTGAACAGCGCTATTAGCCTACTTTTAGAGGACTACAACAATAAACTCAGAAGCAATCGTCCTTACAGTAGAAGAGCATTGTTTGAGGATATTGAACGTCAGGCTCTTTCTGCACTTCCAACTAAAAAGTATGAGATCAAACGCAAAGCCCAGGTAATGGTAATGAAGAACGGTTACGTCTGTTTATCGGAGGATAAGCATTACTATAGCGTTCCATATCAGTATGTAGGTTCTCGGGTGTCGATTCTTTACAGTGCAAATGAAGTGGAAGTGTTTTTCCGCTATGAACGCATTGCTGTTCATAAACGTAATCGGTATATGTTTCAGTATACCCATCAAGAGGAACATCTGGCTCCAAAGTTCCGTTATCAGAGCGATTGGAACCCACTTAAGTTTATAGAAAAGGCGGAGCAAGTCGGACCATATACCAAAGCGTATATAACCAGCATACTAAACTCAAGACAACACCCGGAACAGGCATATAAATCCTCACAAGGGGTGTTGAGCTTCGCTTCAAAAGCAGGTAATGAAAGATTAGAAAATGCTTGTCAACGAGCCCTTACCTTTGGAGAATTAGGATATAATGCCATTCGTGTTATTTTAGAGCAAGGGAAAGACAGAGATAAGTCTTACCTGGAAGAACAAGATGATATATCCCTTCCTGAACATCCAAATGTCAGAGGAAAAGATTATTACAAATAAACTGCTTGCACTCCAAGAACAATGTAATCAATAAACACAATTTTAAAAAATGCATATGAATGAACAAACGCTTCAAAAAATGAAACAAATGAAACTTCTGGGTATGGCACGAGCTTTTTCTACCAGCCTTGAAACAGGAAGTTTAAACGATTTTACAACAGATGAAATGATCTCACAGCTAACTATCGCTGAATGGGATGACCGTAACAATCGTCGGATTGAACGACAGGTAAAAAATGCACGCTTTAGATACAAAGCGCACATAGAACAGCTACACTTTGATGTGGATAGAAATCTGGACAAAAATCAGCTAATGCGACTTGCTGATTGTAATTTTATCCGTAAACATGAAAATGTTTTGATAACAGGAAGTACCGGAATCGGCAAAAGTTATATCGCTTCGGCAATCGGTAATCAGGCTTGTATGCTTGGATATAAAGTTCTTTATGCAAATACAGCCAAACTGTTTTCACGCCTTAAAATGGCAAAATCCGATGGCTCTTACATCAAAGAAATAAGTAAAATAGAAAAACAAGAATTGCTTATTCTTGATGATTTTGGACTTCAACCCATGGATAACCAGATGAGATCTGTGCTTATGGAGATTATAGAAGACCGGCATGGAAATCGTTCAACAATTATCACATCACAACTTCCTGTTGCTAAATGGTACGATGTAATTGGAGATAGCACATTGGCTGATGCAATACTTGACAGATTGGTTCATGAGTCGCATCGGGTTGAACTCATTGGGGAATCATTGAGGAGGAAACAAAAATTAATTTATTAAATACAAACATTATTAAGAAAAACATATAAATTTGTAACCGCTATTAAGCTTGAAAATACTAGCTCGGGCTCAGTCTTGTGTGGGTGGTCAATTTCATCCGGAGAAGACTGGTCATTTTGACCGGAATATCCACCATAGCGACTTAGCGTTCAAAAAATGAATTATTTAATTCAATACTTTCAATTTATAACTTTATGAAATTTTAAAGGAACTTTTAAGACAACCTCCGATATTGAAAACAATACACATGAATGTGAAAACATATCATTAAATGCAGTTTACTACTTACATTCGCCGATTTGTAACTGATTTTTAATATCATCCTGAAATCCTGTTACAAAGCCATGAAAATTCCGCACAAAAAATACACCCTGACAATTTCAGAATTAGATTTGCGTCAAATTCTGATTGCATATGCTATTTCAACACATTTTTTCAGGTCGCAGTCCCGTATTGGAAACCATTGTTACATCCAAGGTTTCGAAAGAAAAACCAGCGCATGAAATGCCCGAAAGCAATTCAGTAGTGCCGGAGGAACTGAATTATTATTCCGGAATTGATGACTCTGACGATAATTGGGCAGAGGATTTTTATTCTGAAGATGACGATGATTAAACATCGAGTAAAACTAACCTATACAAATTCATAAAGCAAATCCCGTCGAACCGGATATATCCTCCGAACTATAACGCACAAATTATCGAACCGTCGGGTGGGTTTTGCAAACCCACCCTTTTCTATTATAAGGATTTAAAATCCGCTATACTACAAATAGATTCTGTTAAATTTTCTGCAACTCATAAGTAGCAGCATTAGCGGAACACAGTTCCTTATAATACATTACAAGGTGATTACAAATCACCTCAGACGGTGCGAAATTTTGCTCATATAATGATAATATCCGCAACATCAAGCAATAAATTCACTCAAATTTTCTGAGGGTTTTGGTTTGTTGTTTGTCCTTTTTTTTGTACTTTTGCCTGCCTTTAAAAATCTCATCTTCTGTGAGATATTTTTTAATCATCAACACAATCAATTAATACCATTTTGCGGTCAGGGGTATTAACGAAACAACAAAATTTATGTTTGAATCTCTTAGTGAAAGACTCGAAAGGTCGTTTAAAATTCTGAAAGGTGAAGGAAAAATCACCGAAATTAACGTGGCCGAAACACTGAAAGACGTGCGCAAAGCACTTCTGGACGCCGACGTTAACTACAAAACCGCCAAAACATTTACCGACACCGTAAAAGACAAAGCCATTGGTCAGAACGTACTTACAGCACTGAAACCTCAACAGGTAATGGTGAAAATTGTACACGACGAGCTGGCTCAGTTAATGGGTGGCGAAAGTGTGGATATCAACCTGAAAGGAAATCCGTCAATTATTTTAATGTCGGGGCTTCAGGGTTCGGGTAAAACTACTTTCTCAGGCAAATTAGCCAATATGCTCAAAACCAAACGAGCAAAACATCCGTTGTTGGTTGCCTGTGACGTGTATCGTCCGGCTGCTATCGAACAGTTGAAAGTGCTGGGCGAACAAATTGGCATTCCCGTTTATTCGGATCTGGAAAGTAAAAATCCCGTAGCCATTGCCGAAGCTGCTGTAAAATATGCCAAACAACATGGCAACGATGTTATCATTGTGGATACTGCCGGTCGTCTGGCTGTTGACGAAATGATGATGAACGAAATTGCAGCCATCAAAAAAGCATTGCAGCCTCAGGAAATTCTGTTCGTGGTGGACTCCATGACCGGACAGGATGCCGTAAATACTGCCAAAGAATTTAACGACCGCCTCGATTTCGATGGTGTCATCCTGACCAAACTCGATGGTGACACACGCGGTGGAGCTGCGCTATCGATTCGTTCTGTTGTAAACAAACCTATCAAATTTGTAGGTACAGGCGAAAAAATGGATGCGTTGGACGTATTCTATCCCGAACGTATGGCCGACCGTATTCTTGGTATGGGTGATATTGTTTCGCTGGTAGAACGTGCGCAGGAACAATACGACGAAGAAGAAGCCCGTCGCTTACAGAAGAAAATAGCCAAAAATCAGTTCGATTTCGACGATTTCCTTTCGCAGATTGCTCAGATCAAAAAAATGGGTAATATCAAGGATTTGGCAGCTATGATTCCGGGTATGGGTAAAGCATTGAAAGATGTAGATATCGACGAAAATGCGTTTAAAGGCATTGAAGCTATTATTCACTCGATGACTCCGAAAGAGCGCGCCAATCCTTCCATCCTGAACGGAAGCCGCAAAAACCGGATTGCCAAAGGTAGCGGAACCACCATAGTGGAAGTAAACCGTCTGCTGAAACAGTTTGAGCAAACCAGTAAAATGATGCGTATGGCAACCATGCAGCAGGGAAAACTCAAAATGGGAAAAAGAAAATAAGAACCCCTAACTCCTAAAGGGGAACAAGAAACACGAAACACAAAACGCAGAATAAAATATGTATCAATTAATCGATGGCAAAGCCATTTCGGAACAGATTAAAAAAGAAATAGCCGCCGATGTGGAAGCAATGGTGGCTGCCGGTAAAAAACGTCCGCATTTGGCTGTGATAATCGTAGGACACGATGGTGGAAGTGAGTCGTACGTTGCCGGAAAAGTAAAAGACTGTGGCGATTGTGGATTTACGTCTACGCTTATTCGCTTCGAAGAAGATGTAACTGAAGAAGTTCTCCTTGCTGAAGTAGAAAAATTAAACAACGATGCTGATGTGGACGGATTTATTGTTCAGTTGCCATTACCAAAACACATTTCTGAAAACAAAGTGACCGAAGCCATTGATTACCGCAAGGATGTGGATGGATTTCATCCGGTGAATGTGGGACGTATGTCCATAGGGCTGCCCTGTTTTGTCTCGGCAACACCTTCGGGAATTATGGAACTGCTGAAACGGTACGAAATTCCAACTTCGGGTAAAAACTGTGTGGTGATTGGTCGCAGTAATATTGTAGGAAAACCAGTAGCGTCGCTTATGATGCAAAAAGGTTACCCGGGCGATGCCACAGTAACCGTTTGCCACAGTCGCACCAAAAATCTGAAAGAAATATGCCTGAATGCCGATATTATTATTGCCGCTTTAGGTTCACCGGAGTTTTTGACAGCCGAAATGGTGAAAGAAGGCGCAGTCATAATCGATGTTGGAACCACGCGCGTTCCTTCCACCGAAACAAAATCGGGATTCAGACTGAAAGGCGATGTGAAGTTCGACGAAGTAGCTCCCAAATGCTCGTACATTACTCCTGTACCCGGCGGTGTAGGTTTAATGACCCGAATAGCTTTAATGCAAAATACTTTGCTGGCAGCCAAAGGCGAAATTTACCTCTAACCCGTTCGGCTGAGCTCACGTCGAAGCCTAAAGGGGAAGAATTCTTCATGTTTATAAAAGCACACTACAAATTGTAAATCAATTTATCCCCTTCCCGATAATTTCGGGAAGGGGATCTTGTTTATTAGCAGATTTTTTAGCCGACGAAAGTAAACGCTGCTACAATAGGCTGCAACGCATTTTTAATAGTTTCCGCAGACTCTCTGTCGAACGACGGAGAGTTCCCGCAATTCCGCCAAACTCAACGTCGACCGACGGACAGTACAAAATGTTTGTAAACTACTCTCTGTTGTTTAACGGAGAGTTCCCGCAATTCCGCCAAACTCAGCGTCGACCGACGGACAGTACAAAATGTTTGTAAACTACTCTCTATTGTTCAACGGAGAGTTCCCGCACTTCTGCGGCAAACATCTTTCAACCGACAGACAGTTCCCGCACTTTTCAACAATTTATTACTGATTTTATGTTAATGTTTAGATAATTCTGTATATTTGGGGTGCGGAAAAAATTGAAGAGAAAAATAAAACTGAAATATCAGCAATAAATATCATATATCTGCTTATTTGGATGTATATTGGCAACAGGGTAAAGATATATATTGTTATGGGCAAGTGTAAAAAAATAATTACATAATGTGACGTTCATTATTGAAGAAAAAAAAGACTATTCTTTTCGACTCTAAATTTAAACAAACAACTATTAAATCATTTAAATATGAGAAAAATAAATCTAATTTCAATATTAATCATTTTTACACTATGTAGCTTTGATTCAAGCAACAATAAGATAAATGATAGAACGGGGTATGAATTAAAAGGCAATGTAAAATCGTTGGTTGAGAAAACATTTTTGGCTACTGATAAATTTGGCGAAATAACCAAAGATGATGATAACGTATTTCGAATATATAAAGTTGAATATAATGACAATGGGAATAAAGTTGAAGAAAGTACCTTTATGTATCTCAACAAATACAGATATTACGACAATGGTCGTTTATGTGAAACAAGAATGTATAATAGCGATGGCAGTTTAAGTACGGTCTTAACGTTTGAATATATGGGGGATACAATTTCAATACAAAAATGTTATATTAACAACAATTCCTACGCTGGTAAAAGAATTAGAAAATTTGACAATAGTGGAAACTTAATAAAAATACTTGATTATAATTCAAAAGACATTTTAAAAGGCAAATCAATTTATAAATATGACAACAAGGGGAATAATATACAATTTTTCAATTATGACTCAAATGGCAAATTAGTATATAAATCAGAACTCTACACTTACGACGACAAAGGGTATATAGACTCTAAAACAAATATCTACAAATATGACAACAAGGGGAATTTGATAGAAACTACAATAAAAAACATAGTTACAAAATACGAATATGATGAGAATGGAAATTGGATTAAATGTTTTACAACCAATGAAGATCAACCAGAAGTAATTGAAAGAGAAATCATTTACTACTAAATATTTGATTTTTATAAGCTCTGTTTAAAATTGAATATCGCAAAATTCTAATTTGATATGAAAAAACATAGACCTCTGAATATAGATATGAACCGTATTCATGAAAACCAAGAAATGAATCAGCAAGACACATTGAAATATACAACAATGGAAATAACAAAGTCAAATGTAAGTGGATTGGGATATGATTATCTTAAATCAAAATTAGATTACAACAAAGATTTATCAAGTTATACTGAAAGATTAATTGAAAATGAAATCAAACTCAGACAAGCTGAAATGGACAATTACCTTTTTTCTGGATTAAACAATTTATCAAATGACATATTATTATCCTTAAAATCAAAAATAAATAGATACCCAGTTGAATTTGAGAACCAAGTTAAAGGAGTCATTTTTAATAGAAATGAAAGTAGAAATCACAATTCAAATAACAACAGTAATAAGAAAAGCAATAGCTGGATAGTGCCAATTATAATTTTCTTTATTTGCATTTGTGCAGTTATTACAAATCCAAGTTCTGAAAAGCACAAAGAAATAATAAAAACAAAATGTTATTCTCTGATGCAAAAATCAATTAAAGAAAAAACTGAAAAGGATGGTAGTAAATGGGAATCATTTGGACAAGCATTAGGAATGATTATTGGTAAACCGATAATTGACATTATAGTAGAAAATTCAATTAGTTCCGATAATTATATCTTTTTTTCAACTACTAAAATTACGTTAGATGGTGAAACTAGAATAATTGGGATTGGTGCATTTGGCAGTGTGTTTTTGGACAGTAGAATAGATGATGCATTGAGTGAAGCACTTTCAAAAGAAAAACAAAATAAATATGAGTATAAATGAGCAAAAAGTAAAATCTATAAAAGAAAACATATTTATTAGATCTCAAGCGTCTATTCTTGATTATTATACTTTTGATTGGCATAATTATAACGGTGAAATTGACACCAACAAAGTAAATTCCTCACAAGCAATCGCAATTGATTTTTGGGGTTGTCTTAAATTATCTCCTTACAAAAATCAAATTATCAACAAGTTATTTATTAAAGACTGTGATAATTGGGATATTGTATTTGAATACACGAATAAAAACTTATTGTCTGAAATAAGACCAACTCAAATCGATGTTATAATTGAAAGCAATTCATTTGCAATTATTATTGAAAGCAAATTTACGGAGTCAGATGGTGGTAAATGTTCACAAACAAATAGAACAAAAAACGGACTACTCCAATGTAATGGGAATTATGAGGAACAAACAAATTGCATTAACAAAATACAATCAAAATGCAGTTTAACAGGTAAAGGAATTTTATACTGGGACTATATTGATTCACTTACAATATTCAACAAAGATGAAAACTATTTACCTTGCCCATTTCAAAAATCAGAATTTCAATGGATGAGAAATATCTGCTTTTCAGAAGCTTATGCAAAACACAAAAATATTAAAAGTGAATGCTATTTAGTATATTATAAGTCAGACAAATTTGCTATTTCAAGAAAAGTAGAAAATCAGACATATCTTGGTAGATTGAAAGAAAAAGTGATAAACCAAAAATCTTTTGAACCATTGTCTTATAATGAATTATTAGAACAAATCATTTTATTTATAGACTCAATTGACAAGAATGAAAAACGAATTTGGGTTGAATTACAAAATTGGATGAAAGAAAAAGAAAGTAAAATATAATAGAGTAGGCAAAGGGGAATCTCACCCCTAAGCCTCTCACAGAACCGTGCTTGATAGTCTCCCATCACACGGCTCTTCACAGTGAAGCATTTCAGCTTTGCTCTTTACATAAAATCATCGTTACTAATGCAACTTGTAATACTATAAAGAGACACCACCATGTGAAGTCCTTCGCTCGTAGGGTCATTACTCCTACTCTCTTGAGTATGGTCGCTACTACGACTTCATCTGCCCCAGAGACTGTACATTGCTACTTTCTGCATTTCCTATACAGGTTCTCTGCATTTTTGCTTTACATTACAGTTCTGGTTCTCCTGTTCCTTAATAAAGCCCGGGCAGGGGTCTTGCCGTCTTAATGCCGTGCGGTGTGTAACCAGTAATCAGGATATCCGTTACACTCAGTCTCGTGAGGTCGCCCCCCTCTTGATTTTACCGCAGTAAATGTTATTTTCGACACTTCAATAACGGTTCACTTGCGTTCAACTCCTCTGTCCATACCCATACATTTTCTCGACTTACAACTGTCTGAAAATGAGTTTATCCTTGTCGCTCAATACCAATCCGTGACCCTGTCTAATTATTCGACAGGAAATCAGCACCACAAGGTGGTTTGGAAAATCCTCCTGAAAAGCTTATCCGATAGGCCGTTTATTTACTCTCTTGTCGGTGGTGAGACTTCTGTCATTGCCGTTCTTCTGATTGGTGACAACTCGTTTCTTTGACAAGCATAAATAAATTCTATCATCTCTATTAAAGTTATGTTACTTTTTCTAAAATATTTTCATACTTTAGTACCCTGAAGTAACGCAGGACACACCACTACTGGGCATAACACACGCCTATGTTCACAGGCTGGCTGACGTGCACTTAGCGGGTTTTGCGCCCGCATTCACTTTGTCGCTGTGCGACAGCGAATACGCCCGCAAACCGCCCGTGCCCATAGCCTCGGTCGTTAGCAGCTAGCCTAAAAAAAAGAAAAGAATGAGGAAGGAACTCAAAGATTTTGATTGGCATATTTATGGACTAAGTAAAAGTGACTTTGAATACACTCTACGACTGATTAAAGACATTATAACTGACAGACAAAGTCAATTACAAATCCAAATCGACAACATAGAAGTATATGACGAGAAAGGCAACTTACTTGACAATTCAACAGGAATTGCAGACGAAGCAATTTCAGACATAGCATACTATAACTACATTGACAATTTATATTTGTGGTCTTTTGGTCTTTGGAGACTTCAAGGAATTTTTGAAGGTATTTTGAAACAAGAATTCTTTCCTAATAAGAGACTTGTTGGGCTAAAAAGTAAACTTGACTTTATTCAAAATGCAGAATATGAAATTAACTCATTAGATTATCAAGAATTAATCGCGTGGGGTGAATTAAGAAATGCATTATCACATTTTCCACCCGAACAATATCGACCAATTGGTCTTGACGACAAAGACCTTGAAGAATATATTGAATTAATAAGTCGTGTTGTAGACAACTTAATTGAACAAAAAAAGACAAAAAAAACTGGGAATTGACAACATAAAGTTACAGTTAAATTGAAAATAAATATAAGGATATGATGCTTTTAGATTTAATATGTTATGATTGTTTAAAGGAACTTATTGACAAAGGTGTTCCAAATTCAAATGTTGGAGAGCCAATAATGACTCCTTTTGAGCAAGTCAACAATTCTGGAATTTATGAAGTAAATTGTAGTAAAGGACATAATTCACTAACAGTTATTGACAACATAGACTTTGAAATACTTTTTGAATATGGACTTAATGCGATTGTGGATGGTTATTACAGAGAAGCAGTTTCTAGTTTGACTGCTTCATTAGAAAGATATTATGAATTTTTTATAAAAACTGTATTAAAAGCAACTGGTATTGATTTCGCAACAATAGATAAAGTTTGGAAACATGTTTCAAATCAATCAGAAAGACAAATAGGAGCATATATTTTTCTGTATTTTCAAACATTTGGAATTGAACCCTCAATTTTAAATGCAAATAAAGAAGTGCCTTTTAGAAACTCTGTTATTCATAAAGGGTACATACCAAAACGGAATGAATCTATTGAGTATGGCAATAAAATCATGGAACTTATTGAAAGTTCTTTGATTAATTTAAAGAACAAATATCCTGAAGCAGTTATTGAAACTTTTACATATTACGGATATGAAACAGTTGCTAAACATAAATTCGACAAAATTAAAAGTGAAACCGGAATTGAACAAGACTTTGCCTGTGTAAATATTATGACAACAATAGATGTGATACACGGTAGAGAAATCAATAAGGATGATGGTAGACATGGGAATGTCGAACAGAGAATCGAAAGTATATTAAAAGAACGAATTCCAAAGAAATTGACATTAATGAAGAAAGAGGCATAAATCGACAACATAGAGTAGGCAAAGGGGAATCTCACCCCTAAGCCTCTCACAGAACCGTGCTTGATAGTCTCCCATCACACGGCTCTTCACAGTGAAGCATTTCAGCTTTGCTCTTTACATAAAATCATCGTTACTAATGCAACTTGTAATACTATAAAGAGACACCACCATGTGAAGTCCTTCGCTCGTAGGGTCATTACTCCTACTCTCTTGAGTATGGTCGCTACTACGACTTCATCTGCCCCAGAGACTGTACATTGCTACTTTCTGCATTTCCTATACAGGTTCTCTGCATTTTTGCTTTACATTACAGTTCTGGTTCTCCTGTTCCTTAATAGAGCCCAGACAGAGTTCTTGCCGTCTTAATGCCGTGCGGTGTGTAACCAGTAATCAGGATATCCGTTACACTCAGTCTCGTGAGGTCGCCCCCCTCTTGATTTTACCGCAGTAAATGTTATTTTCGACACTTCAATAACGGTTCACTTGCGTTCAACTCCTCTGTCCATACCCATACATTTTCTCGACTTACAACTGTCTGAAAATGAGTTTATCCTTGTCGCTCAATACCAATCCGTGACCCTGTCTAATTATTCGACAGGAAATCAGCACCACAAGGTGGTTTGGAAAATCCTCCTGAAAAGCTTATCCGATAGGCCGTTTATTTACTCTCTTGTCGGTGGTGAGACTTCTGTCATTGCCGTTCTTCTGATTGGTGACAACTCGTTTCTTTGACAAGCATAAATAAATTCTATCATCTCTATTAAAGTTATGTTACTTTTTCTAAAATATTTTCATACTTTAGTACCCTGAAGTAACGCAGGACACACATAGAGTAGGCAAAGGGGAATCTCACCCCTAAGCCTCTCACAGAACCGTGCTTGATAGTCTCCCATCACACGGCTCTTCACAGTGAAGCATTTCAGCTTTGCTCTTTACATAAAATCATCGTTACTAATGCAACTTGTAATACTATAAAGAGACACCACCATGTGAAGTCCTTCGCTCGTAGGGTCATTACTCCTACTCTCTTGAGTATGGTCGCTACTACGACTTCATCTGCCCCAGAGACTGTACATTGCTACTTTCTGCATTTCCTATACAGGTTCTCTGCATTTTTGCTTTACATTACAGTTCTGGTTCTCCTGTTCCTTAATAGAGCCCAGACAGAGTTCTTGCCGTCTTAATGCCGTGCGGTGTGTAACCAGTAATCAGGATATCCGTTACACTCAGTCTCGTGAGGTCGCCCCCCTCTTGATTTTACCGCAGTAAATGTTATTTTCGACACTTCAATAACGGTTCACTTGCGTTCAACTCCTCTGTCCATACCCATACATTTTCTCGACTTACAACTGTCTGAAAATGAGTTTATCCTTGTCGCTCAATACCAATCCGTGACCCTGTCTAATTATTCGACAGGAAATCAGCACCACAAGGTGGTTTGGAAAATCCTCCTGAAAAGCTTATCCGATAGGCCGTTTATTTACTCTCTTGTCGGTGGTGAGACTTCTGTCATTGCCGTTCTTCTGATTGGTGACAACTCGTTTCTTTGACAAGCATAAATAAATTCTATCATCTCTATTAAAGTTATGTTACTTTTTCTAAAATATTTTCATACTTTAGTACCCTGAAGTAACGCAGGACACACGGCCAGCTGCCAACACACGCCTATGCACACCTGCTGGCTGACGTGCATTTCGGAGGTTTTGCGCCCGCATTCACCTTGTCGCAGTGCGACAGTGAAGCTCCCGCAAACCGCAGGATGCGCATAGCCTCGGTCGTTAGCGGGCATTGTAAGTGTAACCTGACAGTTTTATTTTACATCATTATGGCTTTAATATATAAATAGACTGATTTAGAATGATAAGATTTGAAAACTATTATTAATGAATAAAAAAAGAAAAAATGCCTCAAATAATTATTGATAAAACCAAATGCACCAGATGCAACACATGCGCAACAGTATGTGTAATGGGAATTATAGATAAAGCAACCAACTCCGGTTTTCCAACAATACCAGAAGAAAAAGTGGAATATTGTTTAAAATGTGGACATTGTGAGTCTTTTTGTGCACAGAAAGCTCTTGCCTTAGATTTCCTTCTTGAAGAAAAGATTACTACGTCCGCATATGACCATCGGATAGAGCCACAAAATTTAGCATTGTATATAAAAAGCCGACGTTCTGTAAGACATTTTACTTCAAAGAGTGTCGATGAAGAAACAATTGCAAATGTTATTGATATTGCTCGTTATGCCGCCTCCGGCGGTAATGGACAACCTGTAAAATGGCTTGTTATACATGATGCCTCTCAAGTAAACCGTGTTGCAGGTTTAACCATTGATTGGATGCGAACAATTCAAAAGACCTCTCATCCACTCTCAGATTATGTGCCTGCAATAATTTCAACTTGGGATAATGGATTGGATTTAATTTGTCATAATGCTCCCCATTTAATTTTTGCACATGTGCCTATTGAACCAATTGACGACCCTACCGAAGCAATTATTGCTCTGACTCATTTTGATATTGCTGCGCCTGCCTTTGGTATCGGAACATGTTGGGCTGGATTTGTAAAAATGGCTATTGACAATTATAAACCATTGAAGGATTTTTTATCAATACCAGAAGAACGTAAAGCAGCTTGTCCAATGTTATTTGGATATTCTAGTTATAAAATAACTTCTATTCCAAGAAGAAATCCTGTGAATATTAGTTATCTATCCCATTAAAATAAGTCGTGGCTTGACTTTTAAAACACTTTGGTGCAAATAAACCTCTGATTTTAACCTTAAAAAACAGCATTTATGAATATCATTGTAGGAGCATCAGGACAAATAGGCTCTCATTTGACCAAAAGACTTTTAGACAAAGGAATTCCTGCGATAGCCGTTGTGCGAAACCCTGAAAAGGTAAAAGATGAAAATTTTAAAGTACGCCAAGCAGACTTGTTTAATTTAGACCAAGTTGTAAACGCTTTTAAAGGTGGAACAACTGCATTTCTTTTGACACCTGAAAATCCGAGTTCTAATGACATAATTAGGGACACTAAAAATATAATTGAAAATTACATGAAAGCAGTTGAAGAAAACAAAATACAGAGAATAGTCTGTTTGTCTTGCATTGGTGCTCACATTGAAGGTAAGACAGGAAACATTTTAATGTCCCAGCTCTTGGAAAAACAGTTTGACGATTGTAATATTGAGAAAATTATCATAAGACCTTCATATTATTTTAGTAATTGGCTGGGATACTTGTCAACAATAGAACAGTATGGCGTTCTGCCGACATTTTTTCCAGAGGACCTAAAAGTTGAAATGCATTCACCTCTTGACTTGGCAGACTTTATTGCTGATGTTATTGCTAAACCATTAGGACAGCCAAAAACTACAGTTTACGAATTAGTGGGGACAACGAAATATAGTTCACTGGACATTGCTAAGACATTTTCAACTGTATTCAATAAAGATGTTTTCACGCAATCAATAGCAAGTGACAAATGGAGAGAAACTTTATTATCAGTTGGCTTTACAAACAATACTGCAAACAATTTGTGCGATATGACACAGGCTGTTGTTGACGGTTTGACTTCACCAGAATATCCAAACAGTACAATAACCTTAAAAACTGACTTTGAAAACTATATTAAACAACAATTGGGAAAAAATAGAGTAGGCAAAGGGGAATCTCACCCCTAAGCCTCTCACAGAACCGTGCTTGATAGTCTCCCATCACACGGCTCTTCACAGTGAAGCATTTCAGCTTTGCTCTTTACATAAAATCATCGTTACTAATGCAACTTGTAATACTATAAAGAGACACCACCATGTGAAGTCCTTCGCTCGTAGGGTCATTACTCCTACTCTCTTGAGTATGGTCGCTACTACGACTTCATCTGCCCCAGAGACTGTACATTGCTACTTTCTGCATTTCCTATACAGGTTCTCTGCATTTTTGCTTTACATTACAGTTCTGGTTCTCCTGTTCCTTAATAACCTGAATTCGGGATAAGAAAGCGAGATAAAAGTTAGCATAATCGAATAATTATCACTATATTTATAGCTGAAAATCAAACAAATAAGCAATAAATTCAACTATGCTAACCAACGATAAAATTACAGAAATATATTGTATTGCAGACGATTTCTGCAAAGAATATGCAAAAGAGATCTCAAAACACCCCTGTTTGCCAAGTTCGGACAAAAGACAGCGCAACCGCGCCAGCGCAATGACAGATAGTGAAATCATGACCGTACTATTGCTCTTTCACTTCGGTTCATTTCGAAATTTCAAGCATTATTACCTGCATTACATCGGGGTGCACCTTCGAAAAGAATTTCCCACGCAGTTGTCATACAACCGGTTCGTTGAGATAGAACACAAGGTTTTTGCCAGCATGATGTTTTTTCTGAATGTAGTTTGTTTTGGTAAATGTACAGGGATTACCTTTGTGGATTCTACCAAGATAAGCGTTTGTCACAATAAACGCATCAAGCGCAATAAGGTGTTCGATGGCATCGCACAAGTTGGGAAAGGCACTATGGGATGGTTTTATGGGTTCAAACTGCATTTGGTATGTAATGACAAAGGAGAACTGCTTAGTTTTTGCCTTACACCAGGTAATGTGGATGACCGGGATCAGCAAACATTGAAAACATTGACAAAGAACCTGTTCGGGAAACTATTTGGGGATAAAGGCTATATCTCATCCACGCTCTTCGATATGCTTTTCAATGATGGTATACATCTGGTTACAGGTATCAGAAGCAATATGAAAAACCGTTTAATGAGTCTGCACGACAAAATTCTTCTTCGTAAACGTTCTGTGATTGAAACAATTAATGATGAATTAAAAAACATCTGTCAGGTTGAACACACCCGGCACAGGGCAATGCACAATTTCGTGATGAACCTTATCGCGGCACTGGCTGCATATTGCTTCTTTGATAAAAAGCCTGCCATTAAGTTCGATATCGAACCTCAATATGGGCAATTAGAACTTTATTAAGTTTCTACCAATTTATTCTGAATATATTTATGCCGATTGTAAGTCAAATCAATCGCCATCAATCGCTATTTCTTAAGTATACACAATTTAACGATGTCTTTATCCCGAACTGAGGTTAATAGAGCCCAGACAGAGTTCTTGCCGTCTTAATGCCGTGCGGTGTGTAACCAGTAATCAGGATATCCGTTACACTCAGTCTCGTGAGGTCGCCCCCCTCTTGATTTTACCGCAGTAAATGTTATTTTCGACACTTCAATAACGGTTCACTTGCGTTCAACTCCTCTGTCCATACCCATACATTTTCTCGACTTACAACTGTCTGAAAATGAGTTTATCCTTGTCGCTCAATACCAATCCGTGACCCTGTCTAATTATTCGACAGGAAATCAGCACCACAAGGTGGTTTGGAAAATCCTCCTGAAAAGCTTATCCGATAGGCCGTTTATTTACTCTCTTGTCGGTGGTGAGACTTCTGTCATTGCCGTTCTTCTGATTGGTGACAACTCGTTTCTTTGACAAGCATAAATAAATTCTATCATCTCTATTAAAGTTATGTTACTTTTTCTAAAATATTTTCATACTTTAGTACCCTGAAGTAACGCAGGACACACAACAACAAACCCCTAACACACGCCTATGTGCTTTGGCTGGCTGACGTGCATTCCGGCGGCTTTGCTCCCGCATTCACTTTGTCGTTCCACGACAGCGAATGCTCCCGCAAACCGCCAAATGCCCATAGCCTCGGTCGTTAGGGGCCTATAGTAAAAAAAGGAAAAAGACGGATTTGTTGGCTGAAAAATCTTTGATGAACTGTCCGCTCCCACTCGACTTTTTGACTTTTCTGTAACGACAGAATTTGCTGGATTTCGCGGTTTTGCTTGGCGGACAATTCCTCGCAGATTTTAAAGGAAAGAATTGGACTTTTAGCTTTTATGACTACAAACTGGAACGACTAAAAATTGAGAAATTGCGATTAGGACAATAATTACAAATAAAGCAGAAAGTTAAACGAAAAGAAAATATTATCTTTGGAGAGTAATAAAAACAAAAAACCCGGCTTCATCACCAGCATAAAAACTGGGAGAGGAATCACCGGGACTACGGCACAAAGATACAAAGAAATATGGAAAATAAAACTATTATCGAGAAAATTATTTCAAAGGAGCGTTTACAACCTTATTTGACACACCATAGAGACAACCAGGAAAAAGCTATCCAGCACTATAAGAGCAATATACTTATTTCTGAAGCTTTTTATCCATTATTATCTATACTCGAGATTGGACTGAGAAATTCCATTGACTATCAACTGACTATGAGATTCAATGACAAGAATTGGTTTGAGAATCGCGAGTTCATAAAAATTGCATCGAGATTTCAAATTGACAGAATTTCAGATGCAAGATCGAATATCTTATCAGAAAAAAAGGAAATAACTTCTGGTAGAATAATTTCTGAACTTTCATTTGGTTTTTGGACATCATTATTTGACACAAAATTTGAAATGACTCTTTGGAAAACTCTTAGACTTGCATTTCCAAACTGTCCGAAAGAAATTAGAAAGCGGCGTACTATGAGTTCGAAATTTAATTCTGTTAGAAAACTCAGAAACAGAATCTTTCATCATGAAGCTATAACTTGGAATCTTGATGTAATACAGGAATATGAGAAAGAAATTTTGGAAGCATTAGACTGGTTGAATAAAGACTTAGTAAATTGGCTTGAAAATCTTAATCATTTAGACGATGTGATTGCGAGAAATAGAAAACACATTGATTGACAACAATCGAGTAGGTAAAGGGGAATCTCACCCCTAAACCTCTCACAGAACCGTACGTGAACCTCTCGATTCATACGGCTCTTCATGATTAAAGGCACACATTAAGGCGTGAAACCGTGTTGCCAGTGAACAAATAGATTGGGGTAGCTTTTAGCAATACCCTGCAAAAATCTGAACGCTAACATCCATGGTCGTCGCCTGAATTTCCGATACTTATTGCGTACCCATTTGGCTAAACGAAAATTGATTATTCGGAACACTTCCCTTAGTGTGGATTTGCGGAATGGTGCATAATAGTTTATCCAACCTCGGATTTTCTGATTCAGAGAACGAGCTATCTGACTGATAGGCAAATGTACCCAACGGTGAATACCTGTTTCGAAAACAGCTTTCGTAATTCGGGTTATGCTCTTTTGACTGATAGCGGGTGTGAATCCTAAACGTATCTTGCCTCGTGCCTTAACGATACGGGGCTTGAATGTAAATCCCAGAAAATCGAATTTCTGATAATGTACTTTGAAAGGTGGTTGCTTCTTTTGGTTGAATCGGCAATAAACTACTTTCGACTTCTCCCTGTTTAATTCTAGTTTGCAGTCTTTAAATCGTTGTTTAATTGCTTCCAATAAACGCAATGCCGTTGTGATAGTGTGGCAATGTACCACTATATCATCGGCATACCGTTCAAATGGCATTTGGGGATAATGCTTATCCATCCATTTGTCAAACACTATATCCAGAAAGATATTAGCCAACACAGGGCTGATTACTCCGCCTTGTGGTGTGCCTTTGCGCTCACTGGATTTGAGTGTTCCATCTTGTAGTTGTACAGGTGCTTCGAGCCAGCGTTTCACATACAACAAGATATGTTTCTTGTCGGTATGATACATCACGGCTTTCATAAGCAACTCATGGTCGATATTATCGAAGAATCCTTTTATGTCGAGGTCTATCACCCAACTGTTATTCATACAGTTTATGCGACATTGCTCAACAGCTTGGTGTGCCGATTTATTGGGACGATACCCAAAAGAATTGGCACTGAACGTCTTATCGACAATAGCTTCCAGTTCGGTGGCTATCACTTGTTGTGCTACTCTATCCACTACGGTGGGAATGCCCAAAGCTCGCATTTTGCCTTCGCCTTTGGGGATTAATGTTTGGCGCACAGCTTTAGGAAAGTAACTCCCACTTGCCATTCTGTTCCACAAGGGGTACAGATATTTGCGCAAATTGGCTGATACTTGCTCGACTGTTAAACGGTCGATTCCTGCGCTGCCGCCGTTGGCTTTCACTCTTTTGAAAGCTTCCATTACTTGCATCCGTGTTATCGGGTGCGACTTCTGTTTTTCTACGAAAATCATTCTTAAAACTAATTTTAAGTTGTTATGCATCTAAAAACTAATCATGTGAAGTCCTTCGCTCATCCCAGTTTTCAATGGGACTCTCTTGGGGTATATTCGCTACTACGACTTCATCTGTCCCAGTGTTGTACTTCGCTACTTTCTGCATTTCCTATACAGGTTCTGTGCATTTTTGCTTTACATTACAACGCTGGTTCTCCTGTTCCTTAATAGAGCCCGGGCAGGGGTCTTGCCGTCTTAATGCCGTGCGGTGTGTAACCAGTAATCAGGTTATCCGTTACACTTATATCTCGCGAGGTCGCTCCCCTCTTGATTTTACCGCAGTAAATGTTATTTTCGACACTTCAATAACGGTTCACTTGCGTTCAACTCCCCTGCCCTTACCATATAATTACTCGACTTACAAACGTCTGCAACTGCGTTGACCTTGTCGCTCAATACCAACTCATGAAAATCAGCACCACAAGGCGGTTTGGAAAATCCTCCTGAAAAGCTTATCCGATAGGCCCTCTATTTACTCTCTTGTCGGTGGTGAGACTTCTGTCATTGCCGTTCTTCTGATTAGTGACAACTCGTTTCTTTGACAAGCATAAATAAATTCTATCATCTCTATTAAAGTTATGTTACTTTTTCTAAAATATTTTCATACTTTAGTACCCTGAAGTAACGCAGGACACACTGCACGACCGCCTAACACACGCCTATGTTCACAGGCTGGCTGACGTGCTTTTAGCAGTCTTTGCGCCCGCATTTCCTTTGTCGCTATTGCGACAGGAAATCCGCCCGCAAACCGCCAAATGCCCATAGCCTCGGTCGTCAGACTGCGCAAAAACATCAGCGGATGTTTTTTTGAAAAAAGATTGAAATTGAGTGAGAATAGGTAATCAAACTGTTGGACATATGCTGATTATTTTGTAACTTTATGCTGTAAAACAATAAATTACATACTTATGCAGCACGTACAAGGTCAAGAGCGAAATCAGTTACAAATCTTTTGCTTGGAGCAAATGGTAGCTCCCGATAGTTTTGTTCGGGTGATTGATTTCTTTGTTGATACTATCGATTTGGCAAGCTTCGGGTTCAAAAATGTAACATTCAAAGAAGAAGGGCGACCACCTTATCATCCTGCTGTACTGTTGAAGTTGTATTTCTATGGCTATCGTTACGGGATTCGTTCCTCCCGGAAACTCGAACGGGAAGCACAATTGAATCTGGAGGTTCGCTGGTTGCTGTGTGAACAGACTCCTTCGGCACGTACCATTTGTTCGTTTCGCAGGGAGTATTCAGAAGCTTTCCGCAATATCTTTCGCAAGTTTGTGTTTCTGCTCAAGGAACTCGGACTCGTCGAAGGAAAGACAATTGCTATTGATTCATTTAAAGTCCGGGCACAAAACTCTCTTAAGAACAACTACAATCAGAAGAAGATTGATCGTCAGTTAAAATATATTGATGAACGGATTAATGAGTTTCAGGAGGCATTGGATAAAGCCGATTCCGTAGAAGTGAAGACTCAAATCTCAGAAAAGATAGAAACGCAGAAAACGCGTCGGGAAAAATATCAGGCTATAGAACAAGAACTGGAACAAACCGGAAAAGACCAAATTAGCACAACTGACAAAGACGCTCAATCGGTAGTTTTACAACGGGGAATAACAGTAATAGGTTATAATATACAGGCATCAGTGGATGCCAAAAACAAGTTAATAACGCATTTTGATACCGGAGGTGTAAACGACACCAATGCATTAGCTCCTGTGGCTATCGCAGCTAAACAAGAGCTTGGTGTGGAACAAATGGATGTACTTGCCGATAAAGGATATCACACCGCAGAACAGATACGACAATGTGAGCAAAACGGAATCACTACTTACGTATCGCCCAAAGAGCCTGCATCGAATGACCCGGAGATATTTCCGATAACGAGTTTTGTGTACAATGTCGAAAACAACAGCTATACCTGTCCGGCAACAGAAGTGTTGACAACCAACGGCACATGGCTTACGCATAGCAGTAAAGGGTATAAATCGGCTTATAAGTTTCTGCGATACAACACAAAAAAAATGCAAAAACTGTCAGTTGCAACAACAATGCACCAAGAGTAAAACCAACGGCAGGAATATTGACCGAAGTGAATTTGCAGCTGATGTGGAAATGAATAATAAACGGGTAAAAGAGAATCCGGCGTATTATAAGCAGAGACAACAATTAGCCGAACATCCATGGGGAACGCTCAAACGACAACGCGGATTCGACCATGTATTGACACGGGGAAAGAAAAATGTATTAAGTGAAGTCAGTTTGGTATTTATCGGATACAACCTGAGCAGATTCATTCAAATAACTGAGGGAATAAATGCCTTCAAAGAGCTTATTGAGGGAATAATAGCTCATTTTACAGAAAAAGGGCTTATTTTAAGCCGATATAAGCGCTTCAAAAAATTAAACTTAAATACAAACAGCTTCAAACAGCTCCCCGCAAACGGAAGCTTTTCAAGTCTGAAATGAGATAAAAACGAAAAAAATGAGAGGAGAGGCGGTTTTTGCGCAAACTCTCGTTAGGCTCAATTGCAAAAAAAAGACAAACTACCCTAAATCCAGTATTAATTGTATATTTTTGTAACATGAATACAATAGAGCAAACATATGAAAATCAGTTCGAAAAAATTCTTGAATTGATTAAATCGACTCGACAACGAGTTCTGAAAACGATTAATACCGAACTTATTGATTTAAACTGGAATATTGGAAAATTCATTTCAGAGAATTGTACTCAAAACAACTGGGGTGAAAGTACTGTTGAAAAAATGTCAAAGTTTATCATTGAACAAGAACCTGACATTAAAGGCTTTTCTCCTCAAAACCTCTGGAGAATGAAGCAATTTTTCGACACATATTCGCAAGACGAAATTCTCGCACCACTGGTGAGAGAAATTAGTTGGACTAACAATTTGCTTATTTTATCTCGGACAAAAGACCGAAACGAAAAAGAATTTTACATTCGTTTGACAATCAAAGAAAACTATTCAAAAAGAGAACTTGAAAGACAACTTGAAAGCGGGTTTTATGAACGTACTATGCTTTCAGGCAATAGCATATCACCTGCATTGAAGGAAATTCACCCGAATATAAAACACGTATTTAAAGACAACTATGTTCTTGAGTTTTTGAATTTACCTCACAAATATTCTGAAAAAGAATTCCAAAAAGCAATCATATCAAATCTGAAAGACTTCATTTTAGAATTTGGAAAAGATTTTACATTTCTTGGCGAGGAATACCCAATTCAAGTAGGAAACGAGGATTACTTTATTGACCTGCTATTCTTTCACCGTGAACTACAATGTTTAGTTGCAATTGAATTAAAAATCGGAGCATTTAAACCAGAATATCTCGGAAAAATGAACTTTTATCTTGAAGCACTCGACAGAAAACTTAAAAAGAACCACGAAAACCCAAGTGTTGGAATAATTTTGTGTAAGACAAAAGACCAAAATGTGGTTGAGATATCACTAAGTAGAAGCTTATCACCAACTTTGATAAGTGATTATCAGACAAAGCTTATCGACAAAGATTTGCTTAGCAGAAAATTGAAAGAATTTTTTGAGACAGAAGACGCAAATATAGAGTAGGCAAAGGGGAATCTCACCCCTAAGCCTCTCACAGAACCGTGCTTGATAGTCTCCCATCACACGGCTCTTCACAGTGAAGCATTTCAGCTTTGCTCTTTACATAAAATCATCGTTACTAATGCAACTTGTAATACTATAAAGAGACACCACCATGTGAAGTCCTTCGCTCGTAGGGTCATTACTCCTACTCTCTTGAGTATGGTCGCTACTACGACTTCATCTGCCCCAGAGACTGTACATTGCTACTTTCTGCATTTCCTATACAGGTTCTCTGCATTTTTGCTTTACATTACAGTTCTGGTTCTCCTGTTCCTTAATAGAGCCCAGACAGAGTTCTTGCCGTCTTAATGCCGTGCGGTGTGTAACCAGTAATCAGGATATCCGTTACACTCAGTCTCGTGAGGTCGCCCCCCTCTTGATTTTACCGCAGTAAATGTTATTTTCGACACTTCAATAACGGTTCACTTGCGTTCAACTCCTCTGTCCATACCCATACATTTTCTCGACTTACAACTGTCTGAAAATGAGTTTATCCTTGTCGCTCAATACCAATCCGTGACCCTGTCTAATTATTCGACAGGAAATCAGCACCACAAGGTGGTTTGGAAAATCCTCCTGAAAAGCTTATCCGATAGGCCGTTTATTTACTCTCTTGTCGGTGGTGAGACTTCTGTCATTGCCGTTCTTCTGATTGGTGACAACTCGTTTCTTTGACAAGCATAAATAAATTCTATCATCTCTATTAAAGTTATGTTACTTTTTCTAAAATATTTTCATACTTTAGTACCCTGAAGTAACGCAGGACACACAACTACAGGCTATAACACACGCCTATGTTCATTGGCTGGCTGACGTGCAATTGGCAGGTTTTGCTCCCGCAAACCGCCAAATGCCCATAGCCTCGGTCGTTAGGGGTTATTGCAGAAAAAGAAAACAAAACTTTGTATAAATTGAATTATCTTTGTTGAAAAGAAATTTAATATCAATAATATGAGCAAATTAAGCGTAAACGAAGATGGTTTTTATTCAAGGATTTTAGATTTACTCAAGTCGGCAAGAAAGACTGTCGTTCAGTCGGTTAACAAAACCATTGTGGACACTTACTTCGAGATTGGTAGACTGATTGTTGAAGAAGAGCAGAATGGTAAATCCAAAGCTGAATATGGACAAAATCTAATCCCCGAATTATCGCATAAACTGACAACTGAATTTGGGAAGGGCTTTTCGACCACTAACCTAAAGCAAATGAGAACGTTCTATCTAACTTATTCAAAAGGTCAGACAGTGTCTGACGAATTCAGATTGAGTTGGTCACATTATCTTATGTTAATGAGAATTGACAATGTGGAAGAACGTAAGTTTTATGAAATTGAAACTGCCGAAAACAGTTGGAGTTTAAGGGAATTGCAACGACAATTTGACACCTCACTTTACGAAAGATTAGCTTTGAGTAGAGATAAAAATGAAGTTAAAAAGCTGTCTGAGAAAGGATTGCTAATTGAGAAAGCACAAGATTCACTCAAAGACCCTTACGTGTTAGAATTCTTAGGATTACCTGAAGAAACAAAATACTCAGAGAGCGAATTAGAACAAAAATTAATCGACAAATTAGAGCATTTTTTGCTTGAATTAGGAAAAGGCTACGCTTTTGTCGGTCGACAAGTAAGATTTACATTTGACGATAAGCATTTTCGTGTAGACTTAGTTTTTTATAATCGACTGCTTCAATGTTTTGTATTGATTGACCTTAAAATCGGAGAAATTACCCACCAAGACCTCGGACAAATGCAAATGTATGTCAACTATTACGACAGATTCGTGAAGCTCGACACTGAAAATAAAACGATTGGAATTATTCTTTGTAAGAAGAAAAACGACACGCTCGTTGAAATCACACTCCCAGAAAACAACGAACAAATTTTTGCTAGTAAATACCTAACTGTTTTACCAAGCAAGAAAGAATTGAAAGAACTAATCAACAACAAACTTGACGAGTGAAATAGAGTAGGCAAAGGGGAATCTCACCCCTAAGCCTCTCACAGAACCGTGCTTGATAGTCTCCCATCACACGGCTCTTCACAGTGAAGCATTTCAGCTTTGCTCTTTACATAAAATCATCGTTACTAATGCAACTTGTAATACTATAAAGAGACACCACCATGTGAAGTCCTTCGCTCGTAGGGTCATTACTCCTACTCTCTTGAGTATGGTCGCTACTACGACTTCATCTGCCCCAGAGACTGTACATTGCTACTTTCTGCATTTCCTATACAGGTTCTCTGCATTTTTGCTTTACATTACAGTTCTGGTTCTCCTGTTCCTTAATAGAGCCCAGACAGAGTTCTTGCCGTCTTAATGCCGTGCGGTGTGTAACCAGTAATCAGGATATCCGTTACACTCAGTCTCGTGAGGTCGCCCCCCTCTTGATTTTACCGCAGTAAATGTTATTTTCGACACTTCAATAACGGTTCACTTGCGTTCAACTCCTCTGTCCATACCCATACATTTTCTCGACTTACAACTGTCTGAAAATGAGTTTATCCTTGTCGCTCAATACCAATCCGTGACCCTGTCTAATTATTCGACAGGAAATCAGCACCACAAGGTGGTTTGGAAAATCCTCCTGAAAAGCTTATCCGATAGGCCGTTTATTTACTCTCTTGTCGGTGGTGAGACTTCTGTCATTGCCGTTCTTCTGATTGGTGACAACTCGTTTCTTTGACAAGCATAAATAAATTCTATCATCTCTATTAAAGTTATGTTACTTTTTCTAAAATATTTTCATACTTTAGTACCCTGAAGTAACGCAGGACACACAACTACGACCGCCTAACACACGCCTATGTTCACAGGCTGGCTGACGTGCACTTAGCAGGTTTTGCGCCCGCATTCACTTTGTCGCTGTGCGACAGCGAATACGCCCGCAAACCGCCCGTGCCCATAGCCTCGGTCGTTAGGGGTCAGTGCAAAAAAAGATTAAAGAGCTGTGGGGGAATAATATACGAATTGCGAATAAAGTCGGTTGGAATCTATTTGAGCAAGAAAGAAGAAAGAGAAAGAGAAAGAAACGCCTTGTGTGTTGAAAAGAAAGAAACGCCTTGTGCTGAAAGCTCAACCAGAAATCGATATGCTTAAGGTGCGGAAATTGTAACCACGAGAGAGATTTTTTATTTCAAATTGACTATTAATGGAATTTACAATAACGCTTCGTTTGAAAAAAAAGACTCAGATCTGTATCGTTTAAACGACGGAAGATTAAGAAATTAAGAGAAGAGAAGAAAAAGAAAAAAACACCTTTTTGTTTTCACATGCTTAACAATCTGTATTCGAAACTGTGAGCATATAAGAGCCGAAAGCGAAACATGAAAAGAATGCGCAAGCACCGAACCCCTAACACTCGCCTATGTGCATTGGCTGGGTGACGTGCATTTCGCAGTTTGCGCCCGCATTTCCTTTGTCGTTCCACGACAGGAAATCCGCCCGCAAACTGCGAAATGCCCATAGCCTTAGCCGTTATGCACAAGCAAAAAAAAAAGATTTAATGACGAAAGTTGTAAATATCCGAATATTTCGTCAATAATAATTATCTTTGCATAAAAAAGATGATACAGAGAGAAATATATTTAAGCAAGTTAAGGCAACTTAAAGACCAGAACTTAATAAAAGTCATTACTGGTATTCGGCGCTGTGGAAAATCAACTCTTCTTGAAGCATTTAAAGAAGAACTATTGTCAAGTGGAATTTCTGCTGAGAATATTGTATTCCTCAATTTTGAAGAAAGAGAAAACCTAAACTTTACAAATTGGACTTCTTTATATGACGAAATTATTAAGAAAGTTAGTAGTACCGAAAAATATTACATATTCCTAGATGAAGTTCAATTAATCAATGATTTTGAAAAACTAATAAATAGTCTTTACACTAAAAAGAACATTGATTTATATATAACAGGCTCAAATGCATATCTGCTTTCAAGCGAATTAGCAACACTTTTGACAGGAAGATATATTTCTATAAATATTCAGCCTTATTCTTTTAAAGAGTATGTTTTAGCAAACCAGAATGAAACGAATACAGACCGGTTATTTCGTAAATATATCAATGACAGTAGTTTCCCTGAAGCTGTAACGCTTTCCCTAAACAATCAAAGTTTAGTTAACGATTACCTTCAATCTATTTACGATACTGTTATTTTGAAAGACATTGCTCAAAGGAATAAGTTGAGGAATATTCATAATTTGCAGCGGATTATTAGTTTTCTATTTGATTCTGTTGGTTCATATGTTTCACCAACAAATATTGCGACTGAACTTAATAAAAACTCAGCAGGAACAATATCACATAATACAATTATCAAATATCTGGATTTTCTTACTCAAACCTATATTTTATATGCTGCACCACGCTATGATATTAAAGGTAAAAATCTCCTTTCTACAAATGAGAAATATTATGTCGTAGATTTAGGATTAAGAAATATCACGGCGACGAACAAATATGATACTGATTTAGGTCACAAACTTGAAAATGTCGTTTATTTTGAATTACTTAGGCGTGGAGGAAAGGTCTATGTAGGAAAGCATAACGACAAAGAGATTGATTTTGTAGTACAAAAGCCAAATAATGAAAGAGAATATTATCAAGTTGCTTATACTGTTAATGACGAAAAAACATTTAATCGGGAAATTTCGGTATTTAAAAACATAAAAGACAATTATCCCAAATATCTATTGACACTTGATTTCGATAACACAAGTATAAATGGTATTCGAAAATTAAATGTAATAGACTGGCTACTAGAATAAAACAAAAATAAACAATTGCCAGTGCATAACACACGCCTATGGGCACAGGCTGGCTGACGTGCACTTAGCGGGTTTTGCGCCCGCATTCACTTTGTCGCTGTGCGACAGCGAATACGCCCGCAAACCGCCAAATGCCCATAGCCTCGGTCGTTATGCGGCACCATAAAAAAAAGACAGCGCCACAACAACAATTCCCCAAACTTAATACATAAATAACTTTTGAGGAATTGTATTATCTTTGTAGTATAAATTTGAAAATAATCTTATGCTCAAAATCTCAAGAAAAATAGAACTAGACAAACTTCTGGTTCTCAAAGACAAAAATTTCATTAAAGTTGTAACGGGTGTTCGCCGTGCAGGTAAATCGACATTACTTCAACAATTTCAAGAACTGCTAAAGGCTAAGAATTCGAATGTGTCGATTATTTCCATAAATATGGATTTACCCGAATTTCGTTTTCTTGCGGAAAAGAACTGGAAAGAAATTTACGACTATATCAAAACTTTGTTGAAAGAATCTGTAACTAATTATGTTTTCATTGACGAAGTTCAGAATATTCCAGGATTCGAGAAACTGCTTGAAGGATTATATGTTACACAGAACATAGATTTATATGTTACAGGTTCTAACGCTTATCTTTTATCCAGCGAATTAGCAACTATACTTACGGGAAGGGCTTATGAAATAAATGTTTTACCATTCTCGTTTGCAGAATATTTAGAATATACCGGAAAAACAGCAAATCCGGAGCGTGCTTTTGCTGATTATATGAGAACAGGTGGTTTTCCCGAATCTGTTGGATTTATAGAATCTGGAGAAAGTTATGCATACGAATATCTGAAAACAGTTTTTCGAAACATTTACGAAAATGATATTCAAAAACGACATACAATATATTATGAAACGTCATACAACGAAGTTGTTCATTTTTTGATTGACAGTATCGGTTCCAGTGTTTCGGCACGAAATATCGCAAAAGTTCTAACTGCAAACGGAAAAAAGATAGACAATAAAACAGTATCAAGGTATATTGACACACTTGTGGAATCATACCTGTTTTATAAAGTAAACCGATACGACATAAAAGGAAAACAGCATTTGACGACTCAGGAAAAATACTATCTTGTGGATTTAGGTTTAAGATATGCATTGCTTGGGAAAGAACTTACAGCAGATTCTGGACATTTATTAGAAAATGTTATTTATCTTGAATTACTTCGTCGAAATTACCAAATTTGGATTGGAAAGACAGATAACCTTGAAGTCGATTTTGTTGTTCGTAACAAAGATGGTTATACACAGTATATTCAAGTAGCCTTTACAGTTAAAGAGAAAACGACACTTGAACGAGAACTCGCTCCGTTTAATAAAATTCCAGACTTCAACGAACGTTTACTTATTACAATGGATTACGAAACAGGAAACCATAATGGAGTGAAACAGATAAATGCAATTGACTGGTTGTTAAAACAATAATATCTATTGAAAAACAAAATGGCGACCGCCTAACGACCGAGGCTATGGGCACGGGCGGTTTGCGGGCGTATTTCCTGTCGTGAAACGACAAGGGAAATGCGGGCGCAAAACCTGCTAAGTGCACGTCAGCCAGCCTGTGAACATAGGCGTGTGTTAGGGGCAACTTTTTTGTCTATTTATAATAGTAAAACCAATTGCTTTGATAATTCTTGTCGAAGTTCTCTTTACTGTCTTAGTTTATAGTAAAATTATTTCGCTCGAAATAGCCAAACTCGTCATACTGCTCCAATAAGTCATGATATTTTTTTGACCATTCTTTTTTCAACTCACTATTCTCATAAAACTTAACTTGTTCTTCAGTATATAGAAAAAAAGTCGTACCCGAGAAACAACGAGAAATCTCCCAAATATCTTTGTTGGCTATTTGGGCTTTAAGTTCAACTACCTTTTCTTGTGGTATTTTTTCATTCGCTTCTGCCTTTGCTATAGGTTCAAATGCACTATAAAAAATCCAGATATTATCAAATTTATATTTCTTATTTTGTTTCTCTGAAATTAAACCCCAGAAGCTTTTTTTAGTGACAACTCCTTTCTCCTTAACTATTTCTCTGAATTTGTCTGCTATTTGTATTTGTTTAATGCTATCAAAATTAAATCCATCACTGTCGTTGAAGATTTGTTTTTCTTTTTGATATTCGAAACAAACATTAAGTCTTGGCCTTTTATCTTTTCCAAAAGAGTCGTAAATAATATTTATTGTCCTTACATCAAAAGTTTTGTCAATGAAGTCAGCAAGTTGTCTGAATTCTGAGTTCATCTTTGACTTTCCAAGCATAATTTGCTTAGTTGCTTTATATTCTTTGTCTGAATACATTATCATTTTGACCTTGTTTTTGTTTTTTTAAATCGAGTAGGTAAAGGGGAATCTCACCCCTAAACCTCTCACAGAACCGTACGTGAACCTCTCGATTCATACGGCTCTTCATGATTAAAGGCACACATTAAGGCGTGAAACCGTGTTGCCAGTGAACAAATAGATTGGGGTAGCTTTTAGCAATACCCTGCAAAAATCTGAACGCTAACATCCATGGTCGTCGCCTGAATTTCCGATACTTATTGCGTACCCATTTGGCTAAACGAAAATTGATTATTCGGAACACTTCCCTTAGTGTGGATTTGCGGAATGGTGCATAATAGTTTATCCAACCTCGGATTTTCTGATTCAGAGAACGAGCTATCTGACTGATAGGCAAATGTACCCAACGGTGAATACCTGTTTCGAAAACAGCTTTCGTAATTCGGGTTATGCTCTTTTGACTGATAGCGGGTGTGAATCCTAAACGTATCTTGCCTCGTGCCTTAACGATACGGGGCTTGAATGTAAATCCCAGAAAATCGAATTTCTGATAATGTACTTTGAAAGGTGGTTGCTTCTTTTGGTTGAATCGGCAATAAACTACTTTCGACTTCTCCCTGTTTAATTCTAGTTTGCAGTCTTTAAATCGTTGTTTAATTGCTTCCAATAAACGCAATGCCGTTGTGATAGTGTGGCAATGTACCACTATATCATCGGCATACCGTTCAAATGGCATTTGGGGATAATGCTTATCCATCCATTTGTCAAACACTATATCCAGAAAGATATTAGCCAACACAGGGCTGATTACTCCGCCTTGTGGTGTGCCTTTGCGCTCACTGGATTTGAGTGTTCCATCTTGTAGTTGTACAGGTGCTTCGAGCCAGCGTTTCACATACAACAAGATATGTTTCTTGTCGGTATGATACATCACGGCTTTCATAAGCAACTCATGGTCGATATTATCGAAGAATCCTTTTATGTCGAGGTCTATCACCCAACTGTTATTCATACAGTTTATGCGACATTGCTCAACAGCTTGGTGTGCCGATTTATTGGGACGATACCCAAAAGAATTGGCACTGAACGTCTTATCGACAATAGCTTCCAGTTCGGTGGCTATCACTTGTTGTGCTACTCTATCCACTACGGTGGGAATGCCCAAAGCTCGCATTTTGCCTTCGCCTTTGGGTATTAATGTTTGGCGAACTGCTTTAGGAAAGTAACTCCCACTTGCCATTCTGTTCCACAAGGGGTACAGATATTTGCGCAAATTGGTTGATACTTGCTCGACTGTTAATCGGTCGATTCCTGCGCTGCCGCCGTTTGCTTTCACTCTTTTGAAAGCTTCCATTACTTGCATCCGTGTTATCGGGTGCGACTTCTGTTTTTCTACGAAAATCATTCTTAAAACTAATTTTAAGTTGTTATGCATCTAAAAACTAATCATGTGAAGTCCTTCGCTCATCCCAATTTTCAATGGGACTCTCTTGGGGTATGGTCGCTACTACGACTTCATCTGTCCCAGTGTTGTACTTCGCTACTTTCTGCATTTCCTATACAGGTTCTGTGCATTTTTGCTTTACATTACAACACTGGTTCTCCTGTTCCTTAATAGAGCCCGGACAGGGGTCTTGCCATCTTAATGCCGTGCGGTGTGTAACCAGTAATCAGGTTATCCGTTACACTCATATCTCGCGAGGTCGCTCCCCTCTTGATTTTACCGCAGTAAATGTTATTTTCGACACTTCAATAACGGTTCACTTGCGTTCAACTCCCCTGCCCTTACCATACAGTTACTCGACTTACAAACGTCTGCAACTGCGTTGACCTTGTCGCTCAATACCAATTCATGAAAAATCAGCACCACAAGGCAGTTTGGAAAATCCTCCTGAAAAGCTTATCCGATAGGCCGTTTATTTACTCTCTTGTCGGTGGTGAGACTTCTGTCATTGCCGTTCTTCTGATTGGTGACAACTCGTTTCTTTGACAAGTATAAATAAATTCTATCATCTCTATTAAAGTTATGTTACTTTTTCTAAAATATTTTCATACTTTAGTACCCTGAAGTAACGCAGGACACACAGCCTAGCCCATAACACACGCCTATGTTCACAGGCTGGCTGACGTGCTTTTAGCAGTCTTTGCGCCCGCATTTCCTTTGTCGCTATTGCGACAGGAAATCCGCCCGCAAACCGCCCATGCCCACAGCCTCGGTCGTTATGGCTCATTATAAAAAAAATAAAGCTCGTTTGCGGTGAAAACTGAGCCGTATTTCATATATTTGTGAGCTAAAACATACAATTATGCCAGAAACGAGACAAATAGAAATTTTAAATTTCATTCAGAACCACGCAAACTGCTCTTCAAGCGAAATTCATAAAGAATTTGAAACTTCGATTAGTTATGCGACAGTTAAACGAATTCTAACTCAACTACTGACCGAGAAATTCATAATCTCGGAGGGAAAAGGGAAAGGAACAAGATATTTTATTTCACCGTCCTACGAATTGTTATATTCGATTGACTTAGATAGTTATTACGAAAAGGAAATTGACGAAAGGCGGATTAAAGAAGACTTCAACTTAGACATTTTTGAATTATTGGACAGGACTGAGATTCTGAACGAAACTGAACTTTCAAAACTAACTGACTTACAAGCAAAATTCACTGAGAATATTTCGCAATTGTCAGATTCTGAATATAAAAAAGAATTAGAACGCCTTGCCATTGACTTAAGTTGGAAATCGTCACAGATTGAGGGAAACACATATTCGTTATTAGAAACTGAAAGACTACTTAAAGACAAAGAAACTGCTGCCGGAAAAACAAAAGAAGAAGCAATAATGCTTTTGAATCACAAAGATGCACTAGATTTCATTGTTGAAAATCCAGACTACTTAATTCCGTTGACAATTTCAAAAGTTGAAAATATTCATAGTTTGCTTATTAAAGAATTGGCAGTTGACAAAAATCTAAGAAAACGAAGAGTTGGTATTTCAGGAACAAATTATCGTCCACTCGACAACGAATTTCAAATACGTGAAGCATTGGAATCCGCTTGTAAACTTGTGAATAAGAAAGAAAATATATTTGAAAAGGCACTGCTGATTTTAGTATTGATTTCATACATTCAACCATTTATGGATGGAAACAAGAGAACGGCAAGAATAGTAAGTAATGCAATTCTAATGAATTACAAACATTGTCCCATTTCATTCAGGACAGTTGATTCAGTAGACTACAAGAAAGCAATGTTACTGTTTTACGAACAAAACAACATATCGAGATTTAAAGAAATATTTATCAACCAGTTTGAATTTGCTGTTAAGACATACTTTTGAACTGAAAAATGAAAAAATAACGAAGCCATAACACACGCCTCTATGTTCATTGGCTGGCTGACGTGCATTCAGCGGTCTTTGCTCCCGCATTCACCTTGTCGTTTCACGACAGGAAATCCGCCCGCAGACTGCAAAAAACCCTTGCTGCCGCGCGATTATATCGCGTAGTTGACTAACTTTGGCAGGCAGAAACTATAACATACAGAGAGAAAAAGTAAAACAACTATAGATGGAAAATTTGTTGCCATGCACAACAATCGCGCGGCAGCGGAGGCAAAAAAAAAGTGAACATGAACGTAAATACCCCAAAAGGACTTAATATACTTCTGATTATGTCATTGCCAGGAACAATATTGTTTCTTGGTCGAATGATATATGAGTGTATTTACCTGACATACAAAAATGGTCCTCAAATGATTGGATTTTCTTTAATTCATAATCATGAAATACTTTTCCCTTTCATGGTGGTCTCATTTTTGGCTTCGATTATTTGGACAATTCTTTATTTAGTATGGTTGATAACCATTTTGTTGAAAAACAACAGACCCAAAAGATTGTGGATTTTCATATTCACTGTTTTTGTTTTGACATTGACATTATTATTAGAACCAATATCAACATTATTATATTAGTTTTAAATGCAGAATCACCTCCGTTACTACGGATAAGAGCAAATATCGAATCGTCGGGTGAGTTAAGAACAAATTTTTAGTAATAAAAAATGACAATGAATGTAGCTGAAATATTCAGGAATATCTCCAACGACAGTAAAATAACTGTTCAGATAACAGAAGAGGAGAACATTATCATAACCTGTCCGCCAAAAGGAATTACCCTCAAGACGGTCTATCAATTTGTTTTTATGTTTGTCTGGCTTTCTTTTATGGGTTTCCTGACTATAATAAGTACTTACCATTTAATATTTCCGTTCATTTTTTTTATTCCATTCTGGATAGTTGGCATTAAGACACTACGTGGAATAATAGTCATAAACTCTGAGCATCAAACCCTGCTATTAACAAACGACAGAATAACCATCACCAAACAGACGAAAAAACAGTTTCTGATTGACTGTCTGCCAATAAATGAAATCGGGCCGGTTGATACAGAAAAGTTTAAAATGAACTTTTTTGCTTTTTTCAGAATAAGCTACAGAATGTTATATCTCCTTAATACCAGACATTATAACGGAGAAATATATATTCCGGCTATACTGCATCGGGATAAAAAGATTTACTTTTTTGAAAATGCAGATGAAGATACTCAGAAACGAATTATCAATGCAATTAACATCTACATATCATTCATCAAGAAGAAAACTGAAATATCCTGAATGACCTCAAAGTACCAATTTAGGCTCTCTCCATCCCTACTTCTTTCGCCCTCCGGTGACACATATAAAATAATTCCTCACAGCATATTTATCTAAAAAATAAAGTTGCCCGGTTTTAAGTTTGAAAAATAAAAGATATATTTGTTCTCAAATAAAATGCTAACAACGAAAATAATATGTTTACAGTAGAACAAATAGAAAAGGCACACGAAAAAGTAAAATCGGGAGCCGATTTCCCGAAATATATTCAGGAAATTAAACGACTGGGAGTGATAGCATTCGAAACATGGGTTTACGATAGTCATACGGAGTATTTTGGCCGAAATGAATTCCGCACAGCTTCATTAGCTCAATACGATAGGCTGGCAATAGATGATAACTGTAATGGCGAAAAATTTAAACAGTATCTGAAAAGTCATCAGCAGGGAGAAACCGATTATTTCAGCTTTTGCAAACATTGTGCAGAAACAGGCATCGAAAAGTGGATAGTAAGTCTGGAAACTATGACATGTACCTATTACGATAAGGCAAAAAATAAGGTTCTGACAGAACAGATTCCGGGATAAGCTGAAGAATAGATTTGATATTTAAGATATTTCAAGCCGTCACGAATGGATTTTCTGAACGCTAAGTCACAAAAAAAAATATCCTTTCCTGTTTTGTACCGTAGCAGCTTGGCGTTCAAAAAAAAATCAGTTAGAAAGCCCTGTCACACCGAAAAAATAAGATATATTTGCATACGCGATTTGATTTATTCCATAGTTTTTAAATTCAATACTATTTAGTACCGGTATGAAACCATCCATCATTCGTTTATACAGCAAATTAAAATTTGAATACCGGATAACGCTCAACTATCTGCTATTCGGAGTTCTGTGGATCCTGTTTTCGGATTTAATACTCGATGTACTTGTGCCCAACGATGCGCTGTTAACTCAGTTTCAGACCTACAAAGGAACATTTTTTGTTTTGGTGACTTCCATCTTTCTTTTTGTTCTTGTACGTAATCATATGCTCAAATTACGATCTACCGAAAATCAGTTAGCTGAAAGTGAATTTCGCTTCAACAGGCTGTACGAAGATGGTCCGTTTGGTATGGTTATGGCCGATAGTAATTTTAAGTTCCGAAAAGCAAATGCTGTTTTTTGCTTTTTACTCGGATATACCGAAGAGGAAATCAAACAACTTAGTTTTACTGATGTTACCTACCCCGACGATTTAGCACATGATTTACAGAACATCCGGAACTTAATGCATAAGGAAATAGCTGTTTACCGCACCGAAAAACGGTATGTCAGAAAAGATGGGAAAATTATCTGGGGTTCACTGACTGTAACTCCCACCTACGACAGTGATGGTAAATTTCTGTACAATCTGGGCATTATCGAAGATATTACCTTCCGGAAAGAAGCTCAACTGAAAATCAATCAACTCAACGAAGAACTTGAACAGAAAGTGCAGGCAAGAACTCACGAACTTACCGAAATAAATCAGAAACTGAATGAGTTAAATGCCACCAAAGATAAGTTTTTTTCCATTATTGCCCACGATTTAAAAAATCCGTTCAACATTATTCTCGGATATTCGCAACTGCTTATCAAAAATATGGATCATATGGATTCAGTCGTTATACAGAAAAATGTAAAAAGCATTCTGAAATCGGCCGAAAACACCTTTGTATTATTGCAGAACCTGCTGGAATGGTCGCGCTCGCAAACAGGTAGAACGCCCTTTAACCCTCAGGCCGTTTCGTTAAGCCAATTGCTTGATACGGCATGTGAATCGACATTCTATATGGCAGAACAGAAAAATATCACCCTGACAACCGAATCGGATCACAATGTATCCATGTTTGTTGATAAAGATATGATAAATACCGTTATCCGGAATCTGATAACCAATGCTATAAAGTTCACTCCCAACGGTGGAAATATCAAACTAAAAGCTCAGACGCACGACAACAATGTAACTATTTCGGTAGTGGATACAGGAACAGGCATGGAAAAAAGCATGGTGGATAAACTTTTCAGAATTAGCGAAAAAGTAAGTTTACCGGGCACTAACAACGAACTCGGAACAGGTCTGGGACTTATTCTGTGTAAAGAGTTTATTGATAAACATGGCGGAAGTATCAACGTGGAAAGCGAGGCGGGAAAAGGATCGTCGTTCACAGTTACCATTCCGAATTCGTAGTTTAATGTTGCATCTAAAACATTGACCCGGGTTTTTTGTTATTAATTTCTGACGAAAACAATATATTGAAAACAGAAATTAGAGATCGACAAATGAATCCGAAAGTAGATGTTTTTTTAAGCAAAGCTCCCCGCTGGCAGGAAGAAATGGCAAAACTGAGACAAATTACGCTCGACTGTCAGCTTACCGAAGATATTAAATGGGGAAAACCATGTTATACCTACAATGACAGCAATGTGATCATTATCCATGGTTTTAAAGAGTATTGTGCTTTGCTGTTTCTGAAAGGTGCATTGCTTGCCGACCACGAAAAAATTCTGCTTCAACAAACCGAAAACGTACAGGCAGCCCGCCAGATACGGTTTACCAACCTGCAGGATATTCTGAAAGTAGAAAAAACACTCAAAGCATATATTTTCGAAGCTATTGAAGTGGAGAAAGCAGGACTAAAAGTAGAACTGAAGAAAACTTCGGAATATAACTTACCTGAAGAATTTCAGCAAAAACTGGAACAAATGCCTGAATTAAGAACTGCGTTTGAAGGATTAACTCCCGGCAGACAAAGAGCCTACCTGTTCTATTTTTCACAGGCTAAACAATCGAAAACCCGCGAGACAAGAATTGAAAACAACATTCCAAGAATACTTAATGGCAAAGGTTTAGACGATTAATGATGCATCCAAAAGTAGATAATTTTATCATAAATGCCCCTAAATGGCAACAGGAGTTGGAATTATTGCGCTCCATTATTCTCGACTGTCAACTCGCCGAAGAACTGAAATGGGATATTCCGGTGTACACCTACAAAAAAGCGAATATTGTTGGTATCAATGGTCTGAAAGACTATTGCACCATTGCTTTTTTTAAAGGAGGTTTGTTGCAGGATTCGCACGGAATTCTGGTTAAACCCGGTGAACATACGCAGTTGGGTAGACAAATACGTTTTACAGGTATCGAAGAAATAAGTCAACTCGAACCGGTGATTAAAGCATATATTTTCGAAGCTATTGAAGTGGAAAAAGCCGGATTAAAAATGGCATCGAAACCGGTTTCGGATTATGAAATCCCAAAGGAACTGACCCAACAGTTTGAAGAATTTCCTCAACTAAAAACAGCCTTCGATGCATTGACTCCCGGAAGGCAAAAAGCATATCTGATTTATTTCTCCGAGGCCAAACAATCGGCCACACGCCTCCAGCGAATCGAAAAAATGACTGAACGGATACTTTGTGGCAAGGGTTTAACCGATTGTATTTGCGGTTTGTCGCACCGAATGCCCAACTGCGACGGCACACATAAACATATGAGATAAACATTCGTTGCAAGTGAATTGAATAATACCAAAGTAGGATTTTTTCGAAATATATTCATCCCTTAGTAGGAAATCAACTCAGACACAAAATCGCTTATTACCTTATTTTATTGTTCTTTAAGTAAATGATAGGCGATGTCTTATATTGAACTCACGTTTATTTGTATTTAAGCAAATTCATTTTTTCCTGTATTTTTGGGTACAAAACCTATATCTACCCGTCATGCCATTACAAATGGCAATGATAAACAAACCAAATCATACATACGAACACAAACAAGGAATGAATACACCGATACGATACATCGTTACAAGCTTTCTGCTTTTCTTACTAACAGCTGGTTCACAAGCAGCCACCGGTAACTGGAACAGCCCCGCAACCGGCGGAACCATAGTTTATACAACCACCGAAGCAACCACACCTCTGAAAGACGTGGCAGGCAATTACCTGACAGTGGTGTATCTGGAAAATTTGGGAATAACAAAAATTGGCCAGAACAGCAATGCCGATGATGTAGCATGGCATCTTGCACAAGGATACAGAGTTATCGAACTTAATTATGCCGGTAGTAATAAAGCAGTTTCTCCGGGAATTAATGCCGATATTATTGCTATCAACGACGCACTTTCGGCGGGGTCATTTTGCAGTCTGACCAATTGCTCAAAATACAGATCGTATGTACTTTTCGAAGGCTACCGCATTGCCCGCGACATATCTTACTTTAAAGACGATCCCACCATTTACAATTATCCCTCAACATACACAGTTGGCGATTCACTATATATGGATATTATTTATCCCGCCAATGCTTCGATAAGTGTTCCTGTAGTATTGTCATTCTCATACAGCAATAGTTGGGGAGGCAGCGAGACAAACAAACATCAGCGATTGAATCTGGCATACACACTTTCCGGTTTCGACGATACATTTCTGGAAGGAGCTCCTGCCAACGGAATTGCCTGGGCCATTGCCGACCATCCCAAATATTGCGATTGGGGTCAGGGAAAACCGGTAGGTGGTGCAAATAAAGCTTACGGAGCTTACGAAACAAATCCGGATGCCGCGCAAAAAGTAAAATCGGCTATCAGAACATTGCGTGCAAAAGGTGCAGGACTTAACCTTTCCGGAAAAATTGGCATTTACGGTTTTTCACGTGGTTCCACAGCCGGTTCAATGGCCATTGGCGATAAAACAGTGACAAATTTTGAAAATGCAGGTTTATATATCGGTACTTCCGACGATGTACAGGTGGCAGCATTGGGTTCGGGTGTATTTGATTACACGCTTATTTTTAATACCGAAGAAAGCGATGTAGGTAACCTACGCACCAATTGTCCGCTTGGTTGGGGAGCTTTGGCAAGTAATACAGCTTTATGGCAATCGCAGGGATCATCCTATCTGGTTGAAACTTCGGCAACTGCACCGGTTATTTTCTTTTACAATACCGATGATGCATTGTATTATCAGGATCAGATAGCAAAACTGAAAGCAAAACTTACAGGACTTGGAGTAACTACCTCTGAAGTAACCAACTATGGTACAGGACATGCAGTTCCAAAAACCAGTGTTCCACTTACCACTATGTACACTTTTTTCAAACAATATCTGACACCACCAAATGTTGGTACAGGATTACATGCTACCGTGCTAAACTCAGATTTAAAACCCGAAATTTCACCAAATCCGGTGACTGACAAACTGAACGTACAGTTTCAACTTGCCAATGCCGGAAAAGTGAATATTGAAATCTTCAATATATCGGGTGTCCTGGTTTATTCAGCAGAAAAAGATTTTGAACACAGCGGAAAACAATCAGAAACTCTATATATGAACAACAAAGGATTAACAAACGGCATCTATTTTCTGAAAGTAAATGCAGGAGTAAATTCAGGAATAACCAGGTTCGTAAAAGAGTAAGTACGTTTTGATAATTGGAAATTAGGAAATTAGGAAATTGAGAAAATAAGAAATTATGAGTTGCTAATTCACTAAGTTGTTGTTACTGCTGAATTTGGGCATTGATGTATTTTTCGGATGTTTCGACTTCCAAGTCGAAATTCAAATAGTAATTTTTTTAGAAAGAATAAATTTCGACTTGGAAGTCGAAACACCCGAAAACATCGCATCATCCGATTATTTTCTCAAAACCCCGAAACTAATATACTCAGTCTCCTATAAGTTTCTCTTCAAGTCTTCAAATTTTTAAAATCATCAAACATTTGATTTCATTAGTGTCCACTAAAAGTCATTAACAGTTCTTTGAAATCCTTTTCTATCAGTATTTTCCGAGCAAAATAGTTGCGTGACGATTTGAATTTTTTATCTTGCCCAAAATGTAAAAAAATGGGCAATGAATACAGGGAAATATGTTTTTGCGCAAATGATTGAGTTTTTACCTCAACGAGTTTTTGATGGATTTATAGCAAAGTATGAAGGCAATAAATATGTAAAACATTTTACCTGTTGGAATCAACTTTTGGTAATGATGTTTGGTCAACTTGCAAATCGTGATAGCCTTCGAGATTTGATTTTAGCAATAGATGCTCATAGTCAAAAGAAATATCATTTGGGGTTTGGGAAGAGTGTTACACGCAGTAATCTTTCCAAAGCAAATGAAAAACGTGATAGTAAAATCTTTGAAGACTATGCTTATTATTTGATTGATATTGCTCGTAAACGTCGGGCAAATGATGATTTTGAAATAGAAGGTAAAGTTTATGCTTTTGATTCTTCGACCATTGATTTATGTTTGAAAGTATTTTGGTGGGCAAAGTTTCGCAAAACAAAAGCAGGCATTAAACTTCATACGCTCTATGATATAACGACTCAGATTCCGGCATTCATTCATATTACAAACGCAACAGTAAATGACATGAATGCGATGGATGTAATTCCTTATGAATCTGGTGCATATTATATATTTGATCGTGGATATGTTGATTATAAAAGGCTTTATAATATCACAAAGCAAACAGCTTATTTTGTGATTAGAGCCAAAAAGAATCTCCAGTTCCAGTACACTCAACTAAATCCGGTAAATGAGAAAAACGGAGTCATGAGTGATCAAATAGGCAAACTTACGGGATTTTATATATCGCAATACTACCCTGATGAAATTAGAAAAGTAGTTTATTATGATAAGGAAACAAACAGAACATTTGTTTATCTGACCAATAACATGGAACTACCTTCTGAACAGATAGCATTGCTTTATAAGAATCGTTGGCAAATAGAGCTATTCTTCAAATGGATTAAACAGCATTTAAAGATTAAGTCCTTTTGGGGTACTACAGAAAATGCTGTCAGAATACAAATATATACTGCGGTAATATCATATTGCTTGGTTGCTATCATTGAAAATGAACTAATGATTAACCGTTCAACATATGAAGTTCTACAGATATTAGGCATTTCACTGTTCGACAAATCACCCATTGGTGAACTCTTTTTTAATACGAATAGAAATGATGTCAAAGAACTTTCATCAGATCAACTGACTATTAATTTTTTTTAGTGGACACTAATGATTTGATTTTTTGAATTTGTGAACTATTTTCGTTGTCGGTACGTTTTGAAATTTGTATCTTTGCAGGTTCTAAAATTCGTATATTTTGACAACTAAAACTGACAATATAACTTCCTCCGTTGATGCCTCAGAGCAGGTAGAGGTGATTGGTGCACGCGTGCACAACCTCAAAAACATCGATGTTTGTATTCCCCGAAACGCACTTACGGTTATTACCGGACTGAGTGGCAGTGGCAAATCGTCGCTGGCATTCGATACCATTTTTGCTGAAGGTCAACGGCGCTATATCGAAACGTTTTCGGCGTATGCGCGTAGTTTTCTGGGAAATCTGGAACGTCCGGATGTGGATAAAATTACCGGACTAAGTCCCGTTATTTCCATCGAACAGAAAACCACCAACAAAAATCCGCGTTCCACCGTAGGAACCACCACCGAAATTTACGATTTTCTGCGTTTGCTCTTTGCCCGTGCCGGTGAAGCATACTCGTATGTTACAGGCGAAAAAATGGTAAAATACTCCGAAGACCAAATTGTGGATTTGATTCTGAAAGACTACGAAGGAAAGAAAACATTTCTGCTGGCTCCACTGGTTCGTGGTCGTAAGGGACATTACAAAGAACTTTTTGAACAAATCCGAAAAAAAGGATATTTGAATGTGCGCATCGATGGCGAATTGCGCGAAATTACGCATGGACTGAAAGTAGACCGCTACAAAAACCATGATATTGAAGTGGTGATTGATAAATTGCATGTAAGCGAAAAAGACCGGCAACGTCTGAAACAATCCATGCAAAAAGCCATGCAGCAGGGTAATGGCATTGTGATGTTGCTCCAAAAAGACACATCCGAAGCACGTTATTTCAGCAAAATGCTGATGTGTCCCACCAGTGGAATATCGTACGACGAACCTGCTCCACACAATTTCTCTTTCAACTCTCCGCATGGTGCCTGTGCACATTGCAAAGGTTTGGGTTATGTGAATCAGATTGATATGGACAAAATTGTGCCCGATAAGACGCAAAATATTTACAACGGGGCCATTGCACCGCTCGGAAAACATAAAAGCACCACCATTTTTTGGCAGATAGAAGCCATACTCGAAAAATACGGACTGACGCTCAAAACTCCTGTTTCAGATATTCCTGAAGAATGTATGGACGAAATAATGAACGGAACTGAGGAACGTCTGCAAATTAAGAATCAAACCATTGGTACCAATTATTTTCTGAGTTACGATGGAATTTTGAAATACATCGAAATGCAATCGGACACAGGCGCTTCGGCCACAGAGCAGAAATGGGCTAATCAGTATTCCAAAGAAATAAAATGTCCCGAATGTCACGGCGCAAAACTAAAAAAAGAGGCATTGCATTTCCGCATTCACGATAAAAACATTGCCGATTTATCAGCCATGGATATTGGTGAATTAGCGGCATGGCTCCATCAGGTAGAACCACATTTATCGGAAAAACAAAAAACAATTGCTGCCGAAATTCTGAAGGAAATACGTACCCGTTTGCAGTTTTTGCTCGATGTGGGGCTGAATTATCTTTCACTGAACCGTAGTTCGCAGTCACTTTCGGGTGGCGAAAGCCAGCGTATCCGATTGGCTACGCAAATTGGCTCGCAACTGGTAAATGTACTTTACATTCTGGATGAACCAAGTATCGGATTGCATCAACGTGATAACGAACGGCTTATACGTTCGCTGAAACAATTGCGCGACACAGGAAACTCGGTGATTGTGGTAGAACATGATAAAGATATGATGCTGGCAGCCGATTATGTGGTGGATTTAGGTCCGCATGCCGGTCGACATGGCGGCGAAGTGGTTTTTGCAGGTACTCCGGACGAGATGATGAAAGCTGACACATTAACTTCGGCATATCTGAATGGCAAAAAAGTGATAGAAATACCTAATAAACTGCGTCCGGGAAACGGAAAGTTTCTACATATAAAAGGCGCATGCGGTAACAATCTGAAAAATGTGGATGTCACTTTTCCTCTCGGAAAAATGATTTGTGTGACCGGCGTTTCAGGAAGTGGAAAATCGACACTGATTAATGAAACACTGCAACCCATCATGAGCCAGTATTTTTATCGCTCGTTGCAGGATCCGTTGGAATACGATTCGGTGGAAGGTGTTGAACATATCGATAAAGTGGTGGAAGTGGATCAATCGCCTATCGGACGAACTCCACGCTCCAATCCGGCCACCTACACAGGCGTTTTTTCGGATATCCGGAATGTATTTGTAACATTGCCCGAAGCAAAAATCCGTGGATATAAACCCGGACGTTTTTCGTTCAATACTGCCGGTGGTCGATGCGAAACCTGTGGCGGAAATGGCTACAAAACCATTGAAATGAACTTTTTACCCGATGTATATGTGCCCTGCGAAACCTGTGAGGGGAAACGCTACAACAAAGAAACACTCGAAGTGCGATTTAAAGGAAAGTCGATTGCTGACGTATTGGATATGACCATCGATCAGGCTGTGGATTTCTTCGAAAATCAGCCATCCATACTGAACAGAATAAAAACCATGCAGGATGTGGGGCTTGGTTATATCAAACTCGGACAATCGAGCACCACGCTTTCGGGCGGTGAAAGTCAGCGGGTGAAATTAGCCACCGAATTGTCAAAACGCGATACAGGGAAAACACTTTATATCCTAGACGAACCAACAACAGGATTGCATTTCGAAGATATCCGCGTTTTACTGGGAGTGCTTAACCGCCTGGTGGACAAAGGAAATACGGTTATCATTATAGAACATAATATGGATGTTATCAAAGTGGCCGATCATATTATCGACATTGGACCGGAAGGAGGCGCTGCAGGAGGAAAAATCATTTGCACAGGAACACCAAAGGAAATTGCTGCACACCCAACAAGTGAAACAGGAAGATTTCTGAAAAACGAACTTATTATGAAATAGTTCTGAGTTCTGAGTTTGAAGTTCTGAGTCAGAGTAAAGAGTTTGATTTCTGAAACTTTTGAAACATGAAACTTTTGAAATTATTAAAACCAATGGGAGATAAACCGCGAACTTAAAACTCGAAACACCGTATGAATATTGTATAAATATTTTGTATCTTTGAATCCCGTTTTTCAATTAAAAACACAGATTTGAGTTATGCCAACAATCGTCAAAACCATACTTTTCGCATTAGGTTCTTTTGCCATTTTTCTGACAATAACTGTTATTTTAAAACTCCTGACTCATCATGTTGCTCTGGAAGAAGAGTATTTGGGATTTTTCACCAAAAGTGATTTGGGATTAGGACTGATTGTTGCATTTGTAGTTACCTTGTCGTACGAAAAACGTAAACGACTTAAAAAATAATTCCGGTGTCAGATACTATTCAATACATCATTCGTTTTCTGGTTGGCGTTGATTTACCTGAAAAAGAATTAAATCGCATTGGTTATACTTCGGATATCAATGAGTATTCGAAATATGCCATTGTGATTCAGCCTTCAGGCTTTTTCGATGCCAATATTTATGGTACAAAAGAATCGTTGCCTTCACTCCCACTCAAAATCTGGGAAGAAGTACCTATTCTTTTTGGTGAACCGGAAGTGGAAAAAATTGAAAACACACTGGTTTTGAAAGCGGATATAGTTGCCGGTACCTATTTCTTGATATCGCGCTATGAGGAAATGATCCGAAAAGATGTACGCGACACACACGGACGATTTCCCGGCAAAGAATCGCTTCCTTACAGAGCAGGTTTTATCGATAGGCCAATTATCGAAGAATGGGGAACTCTTTTCCGACAGGTATTACGAGATGCCAGCTTTACCATTCCGGAAACTGAAAAAAAAATAAAGAAAATATATCTGACACACGATGTAGACCAAATGGCTCATTTCAGAAATATTCGAGGAATGATTGGTGGCTTTTTGCGTGGCATTCGTTGGCCAAAAGAAGGCCAAAAAGCCCTCAGGAGCTTTTTTGGCAACCTGAAATACGATCCATGGTACACATTTCCTTTTTTGTATAAACTGGATGTCGGATTGATTAACGTTCTGGGTAACGAGCGCTGCGAAACCATTTCGTTCTTCAGAGCTGGTGGTGGTAAAACTAGAGAAGACAAACCTGTATCAAACCTTTTATTGCCTGATTATAAAACTTTGATCAATTATACCAAGCGCAAGAATATCACTATTGGGTTGCATTCCAGCTATATGGCCGGAAAAAATCCTGAAGTGATAAAATCTGAAAAACAAAAGTTAGATAAAATTACCAATAAAATATCGACCTATAACAGACATCATTTTCTTGGCAGTCGTGAACCCGGAGATATGCAGGCACTTGTAGATGTGGGAATAACCGACGATTTTACCATGGGTTACGCAGACATGGCCGGATTCAGATTAGGTACCTGTAGACCGGTAAGATGGATTAATCCGGAAAACCAAACTCTTTCGGAACTATTACTCCATGCGCTTACTATTATGGACAGTTCGCTGAGCGATAAACGGTACATGTATATGAATGCTCATGAAGCTTTTCATTATTGTGAGCAACTCATTAATACTGTTGAGGGTTACAATGGCGAACTGGTTCTTCTGTGGCATAACACTTCGGTGGAAAAAAGGCCTGATTCCTACCACCGCAAGCTTTACAGAGACATTATTTTGCTGCTTCAGAAGAAATAAAGAACTGAATTTCAGCTATTAGTACTGCTTTATTAAAATATCTGTTGAATAATTTGCTGATACAATGATTGAATTTGTTCAATTTCACCTGATCGGGTTATTTTTTTCAGCCTGAGTTCAGCCAAAACCGATTTGTAAAGTTTGTACCAAACAAATGCAAACTTTCCGATATAATACTGAAAAGGCACAAAAAGCACTATAAGCCATAACTCGCTACCTGAAATAAAGGCAAACAAAAAAGTTTGAATCAGATAGAAAAATGGAAACGTAATGAGTATTGCCACTCCATAATGCGCAGAACTAAAAAAACCTTCGAATTTAATTTTTAGCTTTTTACGAACATATACCGGCGTGAAAAAAGGCAGAAAATTGAGTAAAAGCCCTGCTACAAACACCGGAAATCCGGATACAAGAAGTAAAATTTTTGTCAGCGTCAACAAAATTGGTTCTGTACCTGATTCTAAGTTTGAAGTTCTGAGTTTGTATTTTGCCAGTTTTCTTCTGTATTCATCACACAACACATTCAGTTTCTCAATTTGCGACTCTTCAGTTTTTTCTTTTTCAATGAGTATTTTTGAAAGTTTCTGACGGGCAATAAATCGTCCGTTCGTATTATTATCAAGAGAGCTTCTCTTCAGCATTTCTGTAGAAGCCACCTCTGAAGCGGTATAAAAACACTCATAATACTTGTCGGTAGCTACATTCAGAGTAAGTTCGCACAAATCAGCATGAAGTTTTGCTTTAATTTTATTTATAGCTAACGCCTGATTTTCGTTGTACAACGACATGTACTCCGAGACATCAATAGGTTTGCCAATATTGATGATGATTTTTTTTCCATACTTTACCAGATGTTCGATATTGACACCTACGGGAATAATTTTTACCGGTCGCTCCTGCCCTACCATTTCCTGAGTTTGAAATGCAATGCGAAAAATTCCTTTTACGAGAGGTCTTATTTTATGTTCGAGTTCCTGATTTCCTTCCGGCATTAAGCACAAAGTCTGATTCTTATCGAGCAATTCTACACATTTATCAAATGTTTCTGAATTTTTTCCGAGATTTTCATATCCATCGCGGATACGAAAAGCCGGCATTAATTTAAAGAAATTCAGAATTTTAGCAATTGTCTTTTTTTTAAACAAGTCGGATCTCGACAAATAAACCGTTGCATAACTATCGGGTGTAAACGACAACACAGCCAAAGCATCCATTAGCGCATTTACATGATTAGGAGCAAATATAACAGGTCCCGAAGCAGGTATATTTTCTCTGCCATTTACTATATATTCTCCGTAAAACCGTGAAAAAGTACCAATAACATATTTTTTTACGATTTTCTGGAAAAGTGTCAGTTCATAAATTTCAGCCATAGTCAATACTATCTTTAAATTATTTTGATATTTTTCTGTTTGGGTCTATTTTACTCCAGTAATACGATACTGAAAGACCTGAAATTATATGCCAGATGCCCCACCATGCAGTAATAAATAACATTCCACCCAACATCATATCCTGAGGAAAAATTTTGGGATTAAACAGGAGAACAAGTCCCAGACCTGAATTCTGAATTCCGGTTTCAATGGTTAGTGTACGCCTGTCGGCATTGGGAAGTTTAAAAATTGTTCCTAACGAGAAACCGGTAAGTAAAGCCAATAGATTATGAGCCAGTACAATAAAAAATATCCAGAAAATGTATTTCAGAAACAGATTCAGATTATTTGCAAATGCAAGAACTATCATGGCAATAAAAAACACTATAGAAAGAATCTGAATAGGCTTTTTAAGTTTTTCAGTTATCTTCGGAAAGAAATGCGCAAACAAAACTCCCAAAATCAAAGGAATACCCAGTAAAATAAATACAGTTTCGAACATCTGTCCATTATCGATAACCAGTGGTCGCAACATATGATTGGCATGCGTACTGATATATCGGGTATACAAACCACCGTAAAGTGCAAAATTAAACGGCGTGGTAATTGTCGCCAACATGGTAGTGGTGGCAGTAAGCCCTACAGAGAGTTCTATATTTGCCTTCGACAGCGACGACATAAAATTAGAGATATTCCCTCCCGGACATGAAGCTACCAAAATCATTCCCATAGCCACTGTTGGCGTAATGAAATTACTCAACGATAACACAAGCAAAAAAGTCATAAGTGGTAATGCAACAACTTGCGAAATCAGACCGATGATGGCCGATTTTGGTTGCTTGATTAACGATTTAAACTCGGCCGGTTTAATTCCCAAAGCCACTCCAAACATAATAAAACTAAGTATTATATTAATGACATGCATACCTGATGCATTGAAATTAATTTTAATCGGATCCAATTGCAATAGTTCTTCGTACATAATATCACATTTTTAGTTTCCGCAAAAATATAACTTTTTTTCAACCAATAAGTATATTTCAGAAAAAGCAGTCACTTTTGTTCGTAAAAAAAGATTCAGCATTACTTATTTTAAGTACTTTTGCCATGATAATTTCATCCAAATAAATACCTAAAATGAAACAGTCAATAATTTTACTACTAACGCTGAGTAGCATCCTATCATTTACTTCCTGCAACAAAAGAAATGATCTGGAGCCTGAAATTAAGTTCAAAACCACCGAAGGAACCATTGTTGTCCGATTGTATGCTGAAACGCCTCAACACCGCGACAATTTTGTAAAACTTGTTGAATCGGGATACTACAATGGGATGCTTTTTCATAGGGTGATCAAAGATTTTATGATTCAATCCGGCGATCCTGCTTCGAAAAAAGCTCAAAAAAAGCAGTTTCTTGGTTCGGGGGATGTAAACTATTCCATTCCGGCTGAAATTGTATATCCTAAATACTACCATAAAAAAGGAGCATTGGCAGCCGCCCGTCAGGGTGACGATACCAATCCCGAAAGAGCCTCATCGGGCGGACAGTTTTATTTTGTAAAAGGGCATAAATTTAACGACAAACAGTTAGACTCACTCGAAAATGTACGCAAAATCAAAGTAGAAAAATACCTGACTGATAAATATATAAAACTGAAATTAGGAAAATCAGAAATTCAGAAAAAAGGAAATTCAGCAAAAATCAAACTAATTACAGACTCCATTGCTTTACAGGTAAAAAATGAAATAGCATCGAAACCGGAGTTGTATAAATTCAATGCAGAACAACGGGAAACCTATAAAACCATTGGGGGAACCCCGCATCTCGATGGCGAATATACAGTATTTGGAGAAGTGATTGAAGGTGTGGATATGGTAAGTAATATATCGAAAGCTAAAACCGACAAAAACGACCGACCGCTGCAAAATATACGAATCATAGAGGCTACAAGAATACGCTAACATGAACCGGAAAATCAAATTGATTTTCCGGTTTTTTATGCGCTTTTTTGTAAGAATTGCAGCAATTAAAGAAAAATTTCTATAATTAATTTACATTTTTAGAACTTAAAATTGTACCTTTGTACCCGCTTAGAAAATTCGAAAATTTATATATATTATGGCAGAAAAAAAATTGAATTTATTGGCTGATTTTCCATCAGTTAGCGCACAGCAATGGATGGATAAAATCACAGCCGACCTCAAAGGAGCTGACTTCGACAAGAAGCTCGTTTGGAAAACAAATGAAGGTTTCAACGTTATGCCTTTCTATCGGGCCGAAGACATTGAAAATCTGAAAACTACCGGTGTTGTTCCCGGAAAATTCCCTTATGTTCGTGGTACTAAAGCTGACAACCAATGGTTTATCCGTCAGGATATTGTTGTTGAAAACGCAAAAGAAGCGAATGCGAAAGCACTTGATGTACTTTGCAAAGGTGCAACTTCACTTGGTTTTAAACTGAACAAAAAAGATTTAAGTCCTGAGTACATTGCAGCGCTACTTCAAAACATTCAGGCTGAATGTGTAGAACTAAACTTCACTATCTGCACAAAACGTTCAGCAGATTTAGCAACTATTCTGACCGATTATTTCAAATCGAAAGAGTACAACGTAACCAAACTTCACGGTTCTATTAACTGGGATGGCATGAATGCCATGTTGCTCCGCGGTAAAGATTTTGAAAAAGAAGAATTAGTTAGTCTAGCAAAAGCAACTTTTGAGGCTGCACTTGGCTTACCATTTTATCGTGTAATTGGCGTAAATGCTACAACTTTGAGCAATGCCGGTGCTTTTCTTGCTCAGGAATTGGGCTATGCATTGGCTTGGGGTAACGAATATCTTTCGGCACTTATCGAAGCAGGTTGCGAACCATCCATCGTTGCTAAAAACATTAAATTCAACTTCGGTGTGGGTGGTAACTATTTCATAGAAATAGCTAAATTCCGTGCGGCCAAATTACTTTGGGCTAATATCGTTGATGCTTATCAGGTTAAATGCGTTAAAGACGGTTGTCAACACACTGTGGAAGGTATTTGTAAATGTGCTGCTAAAATGCGCATTCACGCTCAAACTACCGAATTCAATAAAACAACTTTCGATGCGAACGTAAATATGCTTCGTACCCAAACCGAAGCTATGAGTGCTACCTTGGGCGGTGTAAACTCACTCACCGTTACTCCTTACGACTCAACTTACAAAAAAGCAGACGATTTTTCAGAACGTATTGCACGTAATCAGCAATTATTATTAAAAGAAGAATGTCATTTCGATAAAGTAGCTGACCCTGCTGCTGGTTCTTATTATATCGAAACATTGACAAACGAAATAGCTGCTCAGGCATGGAAAATCTTCCTCGAAGTGGAAGATAATGGTGGTTTCTTTACTGCCATTAAAGCCGGAACAGTTCAGAAAGCTGTAAAAACAACTGCAACAAGCCGCTTGAAATCAGTTTCAAGTCGCCGCGAAGTACTTTTGGGTACCAACCAGTTCCCTAATTTCAGCGAAGTGGCAGCTGCAAAAGTAGAGTTTAAGAACGAAGCCGGATGTGGTTGCGACCACACAGGGGTTGAAAAACTCACTCCGGTTCGTGCTGCCGAAGAGTTCGAAACTTTGCGCTTTGCTACCGAAGCTGCTGCAAAACGTCCGAAAGCATTTATGTTGACTATTGGTAGCTTGGCAATGCGTTTAGCACGTGCTCAGTTCTCTTGTAACTTCTTTGCGTGTGCGGGTTACGAAGTAGTTGATAATCTTGGTTTCAAAACAGTTGAAGAAGGTGTAGCGGCAGCACAAGCAGCCGAAGCCGATATCATTGTTCTTTGCTCAAGCGATGATGAGTATGTAGAACTTGCTCCTGCTGCTTACGAAGCTTCAAAAGGAAAAGCAATTCTTGTTGTTGCCGGAGCTCCTGCTAACATGGATGAACTTAAAGCATTAGGTATTGAACATTTTGTAAATGTAAAATCGAATGTTCTGGGGACTCTTAAACAATTCAATCAATTGCTTTCAATTTAAAAATATTATTCTGAACGCAAAGACACAAAGCCGCTAAGACGGAAAGTAAATTTAATGATTATGCTAACAAAAGACGAATACGAAAGAATTGGAAAGATTATTTTGGATTGTGCTTTTGAAGTACATAAGGAACTTGGTCCCGGTTTGTTAGAATCAATTTACGAGGAATGCCTTTGTGAAGAAATTCGAAATAAAGGACTTAAAGTAGAAAATCAGGTTTATTTACCGCTCGTTTATAAGGGGAAAAAGTTGAATAAAAACTTTAGAATTGATGTTTTAGTAGAAGATGTTATTATACTCGAAATAAAATCAGCAATAGATTTATATACAGTAGATGAAGCTCAATTGGTTTCATATATGAAATTAGCTGATAAACATCTTGGCTTTTTACTGAATTTTAATGTAGCCCTTCTAAAAGATGGAATTAAACGAAAAGTAAACAATTATTTTATTTAAACTTTGTGACTTAGCACTGTTGCGACTCGCGTTCATAAAAAAGAATTTTAAAACTATTCTGAACGCAAAGACACTAAGCCGCTAAGCCGGAAAGAAATTATTCAATACACAACTCAGAAACGATAAAAATATATTAAACTTTGTGACTTAGCGCCGTTGCGACTTCGCGTTCAAAAAAACAATTATTATGAAACCAAATTTTAAAGATATAGATATTAAGAATGTTACTACAGGCGTAGCTCCTGAAGTAACAAGCAACTGGTTGACTCCTGAGCTTATTCCGGTGAAACCATTTTATACCAAAGAAGATATTGCCGGTATGGAGCATTTGAACTATGCTGCCGGACTTCCTCCATACCTACGCGGACCTTACTCGGTAATGTACGCTATGCAGCCATGGACTATCCGTCAATATGCTGGATTCTCTACTGCCGAAGAATCAAATGCATTCTACCGTCGTAACCTTGCTGCAGGACAAAAAGGTCTTTCGGTAGCGTTCGACTTAGCTACACACCGTGGCTACGATGCTGATCACGAACGTGTGGTAGGTGACGTTGGTAAAGCGGGTGTGTCTATCTGTTCGGTTGAAGATATGAAAGTGTTGTTTGATGGTATTCCATTGAATAAAATGTCAGTTTCTATGACCATGAACGGTGCTGTACTTCCTATCCTTGCATTTTATATCAATGCAGGTTTGGAGCAAGGCGCTAAACTGGAAGAAATGGCTGGAACTATCCAAAACGATATTTTGAAAGAATTCATGGTGCGTAATACTTATATTTACCCGCCAAAGTTCTCAATGAAGATTATTGCTGATATTTTTGAGTTTACTTCTCAAAAAATGCCTAAGTTCAACTCTATCTCTATCTCTGGTTACCACATGCAAGAAGCAGGTGCAACTGCTGATATCGAGTTGGCTTACACATTGGCCGACGGACTTGAATACCTACGTGCCGGAGTAAATGCAGGTATGGATATCGACTCGTTCGCTCCACGTTTGTCATTCTTCTGGGCCATTGGTATGAATCACTTTATGGAAATTGCCAAAATGCGTGCTGCACGTATGTTGTGGGCAAAAATTGTAAAACAATTCAACCCTAAAAACCCAAAATCTTTGGCTTTGCGTACACACTCGCAAACTTCAGGTTGGTCGTTGACTGAGCAAGATCCTTTCAACAACGTTGGACGTACTTGTATCGAAGCTATGGCTGCTGCGTTGGGTCACACACAATCGCTTCACACAAATGCATTGGACGAAGCTATCGCATTGCCAACCGATTTCTCTGCTCGTATTGCCCGTAACACACAAATTTATATCCAACAGGAAACTGATATTTGCCGTGAGGTTGACCCATGGGCAGGTTCTTACTATGTTGAGTCTTTGACTAACGAATTGGCTGAAAAAGCATGGGCATTGATTGAAGAAGTAGAAAAACTGGGTGGTATGGCTGCGGCTATCGAAACCGGTGTTCCAAAAATGCGTATCGAGGAAGCTTCTGCTCGTACACAAGCCCGTATCGACTCAGGAAGTCAGGTAATTGTGGGTGTAAATCAATTCCGTTTGGAAAAAGAAGACCCAATCGATATTTTGGAAGTGGACAACACAGCGGTTCGTATTCAACAAATCGAGCGTTTGAAACAATTGCGTGCTAACCGAGACGAAGCTGCCGTACAAGCTGCTTTGGCTGCTATTACCGAATGTGCTAAAACCGGAAACGGTAACTTGTTAGAATTAGCCGTTGAAGCTGCTCGTTTGCGTGCTTCATTGGGCGAAATATCAGATGCCTGCGAAGCAGTTGCAGGTCGTTATAAAGCAACCATCAGAACAATTTCAGGCGTGTATTCATCAGAAACTAAAAACGATGCAAGCTTTATCAAAGCTTGTGAATTGACAGAGAAATTTGCCAAGAAAGAAGGTCGTCGTCCTCGCATTATGATTGCTAAAATGGGTCAGGATGGTCACGACCGTGGTGCAAAAGTGGTAGCAACCGGTTATGCCGACTGCGGTTTCGACGTGGACATGGGACCATTGTTCCAAACTCCTGCCGAAGCAGCCAAACAAGCAGTAGAAAACGATGTTCACGTAATGGGTGTGTCTTCGTTGGCTGCCGGTCACAAAACATTGATTCCACAGGTTATGGAAGAATTGAAAAAACTGGGTCGTGAAGATATCATTGTTATTGCTGGTGGAGTAATTCCGGCGCAAGATTATGATTATCTGTACAAAGCCGGTGTTGCAGCGATCTTTGGTCCTGGTAGCCCGGTTGCGAAAGCAGCTTGTACCATATTGGATATTTTGTTGGAAGACTGAGAACCCCAAACCCCTAAAGGGGCTTAAAGAAAGAAAAACGGACTTATCGCATTTGTGGTAAGTCCGTTTTGCGTATTATTTTTATCATAATTACTATCAACTATGAATAAATATGTAATTTTTATCAAGATTTTCGTTCTGATTTGTTATAGTACAATGAATTTTCACTAAATTTGTGGAACTTTCTATTTTTGAGTTTTTTAATCACATTCTCACATTTAAAACTGACGAGATTACCTGGTCAGAAATTTTTTATCGTTTTGAAAAATAGGTGTTTAAAAATATTGTTTATATTTACTCTGTTTGTTTCGTCTTATCAGCTAACAATTGCCCAACAAAGAGAATATAACCCTAATGATACAACCCGATTGGTTGTGTTTGATTCCATCGTTGCTAAAATTGAGAAAATTCAACACGTAAAAATTTATTACAATCCTGAATGGTTTCAGAATAAAAAATTCAGAGAATCTGTCACACAACTTTCACTTGAAAGCAGTATTGAAGTTATTAATCGTATTGCAAACTTATCCTGCATAACACTTCATCCAACAACGTATGTTTTTGTTCCTGTAGAAATCAGGAATTACTCCAACAGGATGAACAACAAAGGGGTATTACTGATTGGTGAAGCTAATGAATCAGGTGTAAACGCAACGATACTCGGTAAAATCATCGATTTCAGGACAGGTAAACCACTGGATGGGGCCAGAATCACCATCGACAAGCTCAAACTGAACACTACAACCGACAGAGAAGGGAATTACAAGTTGACAATTCCAACAGGTGAATATGATTTATCGTTGAACTACGTTGGTTACGATGAAGATTACAGAAAAATACGTGTTTTTGGAAACGGAATTGTCAATTTTGAACTGGCCGAGAAGGTCATTAAGTTGAAAGAATTACTGGTAACCGACAGAGCTGACAACATGAATATTATGCGCACTCAAATGAGTACCATTAAAATGAATGCCAAAATGATAAAAGAACTTCCGGGATTTCTGGGCGAAAAAGATGTCATCAAAAACGTCACTTTACTGCCCGGAATACAATCGACAGGTGAGTTTGGAACAGGCTTCTTTGTTCGTGGAGGTAGTTCGGATCAGAATTTAATTCTGGTAGAAGACGTACCTTTGTTTAATTCATCGCATTTATTCGGATTTAGTTCGGCTATCAATTCCGATGCTGTAACTTCAGTTACATTGCTCAAAGCAGGTATTCCGGCAAAATATGGTGAACGGGCATCGTCAGTGATGGATATTCGGTTGGAAAACAATGCTGACAAACTATCTGGAAAAGGAGGTATCGGGCTGTTAAATTCGCGTCTTAATTTTGAAATCCCCCTACTCAATAATAACGTCAGTTTGTTTGTAGGCGGACGTACCTCCTACTCCAACTGGCTTTTACATGCCATGCCCGACAGTGAGCTGAAAAACAGTTCGGCCGGTTTTTACGATGTAAATGCTTTGTTGAAAATCAAATTAAGTCCGAAAGATAACCTTACCCTGTTCGGATATTACAGTAACGATGAATTCAGTTTTACAAAGAATTCGCCTTATGAGTATAATAACACACTGGCTTCGGTGAGATATTCACATGTTTTCAACGATAAGTTTTACAGCACAATTTTAGCCGGTTACAGCAGATATCGCAATAACATCAACTCATTGGATACATTGAAACCAAAAGAAGCTTACAAAGTAAATTCCTTTATAAATTATAAAAATGCAAAAATAAATTTCGCCTGGTCACCAAACGAAAATCATGCTATTGAATTTGGAATTAATGCTGTACATTATCAATTACAACAGGGAAATTTATCGCCACTTGGAGAACTCTCAGAGGTTAATCCTGTGACCACAACAGGTCAGCAGGCCATCGAGATGTCGGGTTATGTGAGTGATGACATCAAATTTACACCCGAAATAAGTGCAGAATTAGGACTTCGTTTTAATGAATATGCCAGTCTTGGACCGGGTCGTTCATATGTATTTACTGAAAATACTCCGCGAACTATCGATAATATTTCCGACACGCTGTTTTATGGTAAAAATGAAGCTATTAAGTGGTATTCAAGCATTGAACCGCGCTTGTCGTTCCGCTTTACGCTCGACAAATTAAGTTCGTTGAAACTAAGTTACAATCGTATCAGTCAGTACATTAATCTGGTTTCGAACACAGCCGTCATGTCGCCAAACGATGTATATAATCTGAGCAGTGTCAACATTAAACCACTGGTGAACAATCAATTTGCTGTCGGATATTTTCACAATTCTGAAGACAATACCTACGAGTCATCTATTGAAATTTATTATAAAAAATCAGACAATATTGTTGAATACCGCAATGGAGCAACCATTTTACTAAACAATGCATTAGAAGCTGATTTATTAAATGCATCAGGTTATAGTTATGGACTTGAATTTCTGTTAAAGAAAAACACAGGAAAACTTACCGGTTGGTTAAGTTATACTTATTCCAGAGCTTTCAGACGTACCTCAAGTCCTTATACTGAAGATCAGATAAACCGAAACACATATTATCCATCGCCATACGACATCCCGAATAATCTGGTGATAAATGCAACATACCATTTAACGCGGCGTTGGAGAGCTTCAGGTGTTTTTTACTACAATACAGGAAAACCTGTTACGCTTCCTGAATTGAAATACAACTTCAACGGACGTCAGTATATTTATTATTCCGACAGAAATAAATACCGGCTTCCTGATTATCATCGACTCGATTTATCCATCACATTCGATGAATCGTTAAGGTACAAACAAAAATGGAAAGGCAGCTGGACATTCTCAATTCTGAATTTATACGGACAAAAAAATCCGTATTCAGTATTTTATAAATCGAATTCACCATTAGCCACGAAATTTTATCAAAAATTCAATTTATATCAAATGTTTATTATCGAACGACCGATACCTACTTTTACGTATAACTTTTCATTTTAAAATGTTCCATCAATGCATTTAAAGAATATATATATCATCATTGGCATTTCATTGGCATTTATCCAATGCACTGAAATTTACACCCCCGACATATCTTCTGATACAAAGGCACTCATTGTGGAAGGATTGATTACTGATGAAGAAGGACCTTATACTATAAAGTTAACAATGGCTAAACCATTGCCGTTCGACTCGGTAAGAAGTGAGCAGTTTTTTGTGCACGATGCAAAATGTACAATTACCGACAATGAAAAAAACACGATTACACTCACCGAAACATCAAGCGGTAATTATACCACACCGTTAAGTTTCAGGGCGAAAGTTGGAAATATCTATAAATTAAGTATCCTGTTAAAAGATGGAACCAGATATGAGTCGCTCCCCGAAAAACTATTGGCTCCTAACCTGTATAATAGTATAAGAGCTTTTTACAATACCGAAGATTTCATCAACTCAAAAAATGAACTTCAAAAAGTACAGGGAGCAGATATTCGTGTAGATTTATTCAACAACTATCCAACCCACGACACCGTTCCTTCAAGCAGATTAGCTTCGAACCTTACCATTCAGTATTTTTATACATACCGCGAAAAAAATCTTGCAGGATTTGAAATTAAAGACTGGAGATGGGATAATTTTGGTTGGAAAACCTATAAACTTAATTCATTCGAAAATATAACTGAAGCCAAAAATCCATCGTCGAGTCCACTGCTAAAAAACCATTTTTTGGGATTTATGCCGTATTATTATTGGAGTTATGGCTTGGACATCCCTGATCCTCAAATGATTTACTATATAAGAATAAATCAGTACACGATGAACAGGGATTCGTATCGTTTCTATAAGGGAGCTAACGAACAACTATCGGCCACCGGTGCAATTTTCGACCCTATTGCTTCACAATTATACAGTAACATGAAATGCGTCAGTAATCCGACGAAAATAGTTTTGGGATTGTTTGAGGTTTCATCGGTAAAAAAACAGGCTGTAGTTATTGACATGCTGACATGGAAATTGAAAATACGAATTTTCAATGTACCTTATGTTGATATTCCAAAGGATAAGGAATATCATTACAAAGTATGGGAAAGTGCTAAAGAAATGCCGAACGATACCCTTTTCGATTTTATTCCCGTACCTGACTGGTGGAATCACAATTTATAAAACAGCCCATGAAACGTATAATCATACTATTCGTATTTTTTTTACAACTGATTGCTTTCGATTGTAACATTCATGCGCAAAGTGCAAAATCAGAAAAAATGTATCTGCATACCGACAGATCGTTGTACATTGCAGGTGAAAATATTTTCTTAAAACTCTACGTATTGGATGCCGAAACCGGAAAAGCTTCTGACAACAGTAAATCTGCCTATGTTATTTTAAAAAGTACAAATTCAACAGCGGTCATTAAAGCACGCTTCGATATTAAAATGGGATTGGGAACAGGTAGTTTTATTTTGCCTGACACTCTGCAATCCGGAGCTTATCAGTTTATTGCATTCACCAACTTTATGAAAAACAACGGTGAAGAAATGTTTTTCCACAAAGATATTTATATCATTAACCGATTTGACAGAACACCCGACATCAAACATAATCCGGGTCAAATATCTGATTACAAACAGAATAATACAGAAGAACAAAACAGTTTAAAAACGGATAAATCCATCTATAAAACCCGCGAAAAAATTAAACTCGGAATTAATTTGCCTGTTAAAAATGCAAATTTATCAGTTTCTGTTTATGAAGAAGCTCCTGTCAATTTACCATATATTTCGTTGAACGAATATTTTAAAAAAACTCCGGATAACACATATACCGGAAACCTCACAACGTATTATGCTTCTGAGAATAAAGGAAAAATACTCAGAGGAACTGTCGTTGACTCAATTACCAACAAAACAGTGAAAGATGCAATTGTTCTGTTATCATGCATCGATAGCGTACCAAATCTGAATTATGCCGTTACTAATTCACATGGCTTATTTCAATTACTTTTAACCGATTATTATAACGGAAAAGAACTGTATCTTACTATTCAGAATGTACCTACCGGACAAAAATGGTATATCAAAACAGAAGATGAATTTTCTATCACGAAAAATGACAATTCTCTTCAGATTTCGGCTTCGGGTAATTACAAAGACTTTGTTGAAAAAAGTAAGAATATAGTTTATATAAACAAATCCTACGAGCCAAACAACTACCTAAATTCACAGCACGATTCACAAAACACATCAAATTGCCCGCAGTTCTACAATTGTCAGGTTATAACCGTTATTCCGGCCGAGTATGAACCTTTAAATAATTTTCCTGAGGTGGTTGTTGAATTACTTCAACAAGTAAGATTATCGAAAGAATCTGGAAAATACCGCGCTCAAATGTACAATCATACCCTTGGAAAATTTAGTCAGAGAAATCCTGCCATCTTTCTGGATGGTGTTTTTGTTGATGATATTCAGAAATTAATGGATTTAGGATCGGAACAAATTAAGAAAATTGATTTAATTGCTGATGAACGGGCTTTTGGTGATTTGATTTTTGGTGGAATGATTTCTGTTACTTCCAAAACAAAAGCTATGATAAACAGTAAACCCGCTTCAAACTCGTTCAGATTAATGAACGACTCTCCTGTAGGCGGAAAAAACTATTTTACCATCGACATGGATGTTATTCAAAAAAATTACTTGCCCACTTTCAAACAATTATTATACTGGAATCCGAATCTGAATTTAAATGATTATGAAAAAACAATAGAGTTTTATGCCTCCGATAATGAAGGCAACTACATCATTCGGGTTGAAGGCGTAACCGAGGATGGAAAACCCATAAGTTACTCAACGAAAATACAGGTTTCAAACCGAACTAATTCAGGAATAAAATGAAAAAAGCTCTTATACTATCGTTCATTTTCATAAGTGTTTCGGCTGTTTGCCAGACCAATATAGTATCAAAAACACCCTTGATTGATACAACATTTTCGGTAAAACTTACAGGTAGTTTTTTTATCGAAAGAAAACAATTTGTAGGCCAACAGTATTACAACCAGGATTGGGCCACAGGTGATATCCTTCTAAATACAGGTGAAAAACTAATGGGCATATCATTAAAATACAATGGTTTGTATGATGACTTGATTTGGCTAAACACATTCAATTATGGAATTTTTAAACTTGATAAACCTACAATTAAAGAGTTCTGGTTAAAAACAGGAAACGGATTAGTTCATCATTTTAAACAACTAAAAATCAATATAATCCAAGATTCCATTAAGAATGTGTTTGCTGAAATTTTAATGGATAAAACAGTATCCTTCTTTGTACAGCGGAAAATTGAGGTTCAGGGACTGCAATATGTCACTGTAAATAAAATACGACAGAAGTATGATAATTTGGTAGTTTCACCTGTATATTATTTCAAATTACCTTCTAATCAATATGTTTCGATAGAAAGACCTAACAGAAAAAAAGTCTTGAATATTTTTCCCGAAAATAAAAAGGATATTGCAAAAATTATCACTGACAATCACTTAAATTTAAAACGCGAGTCGGATTTAGTGCGGTTAGTAGAATTAATGAATGAAAATCAGCTCTTTTCTAAATAAACTGACATAACAGATATTTTTTCAGCATTTGCTATACTATAATTGCGTTATTACATCCGCTGACAACGATAAAATTTGAAAACATTGCTGATTTACAGAATATTTATTTATTTTTGTGAGTACTTAAAGATACGAATTTCGTTGTATTAAGATACCTTAGATTTATCAATACTCATGAGAATTCCGTTTAAAAATATAAAACTTCTGAAATGGAGTATTGTCGCAGGTGGTTTACTTGCTTTATTTGCCATGGATATGGCTTTTCATAGCTCACAAACCGTAATTCCCGGTTCATTCAGAGCTGATTCACTCTTTAACGCTCCTCCGGCACCGGCTACAACTGTGGCTGTCATAGCATCCGACAATAGTTCGCTAACGAATCCTATAGCTGTTACATCATCGACTCTTACTTTTGCACAGATTAAAGAAATGGTTAAGAAATCCATCGATATGGTAGGTGGAATTACAAAATATGTACAAAGCGGCGATTCTGTTATCATTAAACCGAATATTGTAGGTGCAAAACTTACCGGTGATGGCGAAAATACCGACATCAGAGTTGTAAAAGCCATTATTCGCATTATTTACGAGCAATACGGAAATACTTGTACCATTTTCATAGGCGAAGGTTCGGCGCGAAGTACTGCCACCATGGGAGGTGTTTTGTGGAAAGTTGCCGGATATCAGGATTTGGCTACCGACGCTGATCTGACCGGAATAAATTTTAAACTACTCGATTTGAATGACGAAGCAGCTGCCGGTGTAAACCTTATTTACAAATTCACCACTAATAATCTTGCAGTTGATCAGGCCGGAAAATACTGGATTCATAAATATTTGATTTCCCCCAATGTGAAATACATCGATGTTCCTGTGCTGAAAATGCATGAGCCCGGATTAACAAACTGTCTGAAAAATCAGATTGGCATTGCAGCAGGTTATCGCTATGGTTTTAATAAAATGGCAAGTGGTGTAGGTGGATACAAGTTAGTGCATCACGCTCAGTTTTTATCTACTTACAATTATAAAAGTTGGCAGGACGAAGAATTAGTTGACTTATCAAGTTGTATCGATCATTTTGATTTGTGTGTGGTAGATGCTTTAATGTGTCTGGAAACGCAGAAAACATTGGTTGTTGGCGGAAGCAATCAGGTACGACTCAATACCATTGTTGCCGGTTCGGATCCGGTAGCTGTAGATCATGTTTGTACACGCATGATCGGTTCAAATCCTGAAGATATTGCACATCTCACATTGGCAGCAAAAATCGGACTTGGAACTAACGACCCGGATAGCATAACCATTGTTGGTGAAAATATTGCGACCAAATACACTTACCGTTTCGACCGTGGTTATACAACTCACGCCACTTATGGACAGGGAAATCGTGTTTGGTTGGTCTCTCAGGCATTTCCGTACACCAACATGACAAATCAATACATTGCCAACGAAGCAAGTCTGGCTCCATCGAAAGGTGATGCCGGTTGGTCGGCTCCCATATACTTTTTCGACGACAGAATTGATTTAGCAAGTTATCAAAATCCTACAGGAAGCGTAGTAACTTATTGCTACACGAATGTTTATTCACCTACCGCTACAACAGGTTCGGAACTTTGGCTAAATTCCGAAGAACAAATGAAGGTTTATCTGAATGGCGTACAAGTATATAATTATAGTGGAATTGCCCGACCTAATGCCAATTTAGTAACCGACAAACCGCTTATCAATTTAAAAGCAGGCGAAAACACATTACTCGTTAAAGTGCTTCAAACAGCTGGTTGTTTTGATTTTGCATTGAATATTTGTCAGCCCGGAACTTCCGGAAACAGAGTAAATGGTCTGAAATTTTATATCAAAAAATACAACGAACCTGCGGCGTTAGGTAACACCACCGGCAATAGAACTATACAATCAGTTGAAAAACTTCAGATACTGCAAACAAATGAATATATTTATGTTCAAAATCAACAAGTAAAAGAACTAAAATTATTCAATTCCAATGGAGTAAAAATAACTCAGACTACTGATAATCAAATAGAAATGAGCTCTTTAAAATCGGGAATTTATATTTTATCAGCAACATTCAGCAATGGTTCTACTGAAAGCAGGAAAATTTTAAAGAAATAGAATGGATTACTTTCAGCAATTTATATCCCGATTCTTACATTCATACACCTACAATATACTGATTGATTCATGGAATCTATTCTGCGATTTGTGGATTTATCTGATTATCGGGATTTTTCTGACTGCTCTGTTTCAGGCTTTTCTGGACAAACAGAAACTTAGCAACTGGGTTAAAAATCATGCTCACGTTTCTATTATCGGAGCTGCTGCCTTTGGTGTTATTTCACCACTTGGAACCTATATATGCTTACCTATGGCCGGTAGTTTGCACCAAAAAGGAACTCCTCTGGCTCCGTTAATGGCTTTTCTGATTGCTTCTCCTATTCTGAATCCAACTATTTTTATGCTTACTGCCGGTGCTTTTAGCTACGAAATGGCATTTGTACGCTTATTTACAGGCATTTTATTGGGCGTTATCGGCGGGTACTTGTTTATGTATTTAGATAAAAAAACGGGCAAAATACCGTCGGGAGAAAACAAAGAAACCGACAAAAAGAAAAACACCGTTCAACGAACTATTTTTCAAAAATTCTTGCGGGAATTCAAAGGCTCAACGCTCTATATGTTGAAGTATTTTTCTATCGCCATAGTGATTGCGGCTGCCATAAAAAATCTGGTTACACCCAATCAGGTAGAATGGATGCTGGGAAGCGGTTCATTTATGTCGGTTGTATTTGCAGCCGGAGCGGGAATTCCACTTTACTCGTGCGGAGGTGCTGCAATTCCGGTGCTGTATCAGTTATCGGAAATGGGAATGACCAAAGGCGCCATTCTTGCCTTTTTTATTTCCGGGCCTTCTACCCGAATTTCAAACTTAGTGATTATGAAATCTGTATTCAATCTGCGAATTCTTATCATATATCTGAGTTTGGTGCTTTCCGGTTCCATATTGTTTGGTTTTATCTATAATCTGATTCCCTGATTTGTTATGAAAAAATATCTTCCATATTTATTACTGATTCTTTTTCCGATGTATAGCTATGCTATCGATCAGCAAATAATATGGACTATTGACAATTTGACAACTATCGGGGGCTATGCTGTAACGAGTTATGGAAAACCTAAAATTATAGCCACCGAAACCGGGAATGTTTTGGAATTCAATTCTGTAGCCACAACAGCACCGGCAACTGGTGCAGGCGACAGAATTCAGATAAAAGGAAATCCACTGGGCACAAACAACTCTGAATTTACGATTGAAATGCAATTCAAACCATACGCCACTGCTACCGATTTTGCTCCCCGAGTATTTCATCTTTGTCGGACCGACAGCATGAGTGGACCCAGAGTAATGACCTTGGAGATTCGGTCTACAAGTACGTGGACAACTGATTTTTACATTAAAAGTGTCACCGGCTCAGGAATTATGGGAACAAACTTTTATCCTACCGGTGCATGGATGCATATGGCTATGACCTACAAAAATGGAGTGCTGAAAGGGTATGTAAACGGAGTTGCCGATGTAAGTTATACCGGGAATTTATACACCGGAATGCCTGTCACAGCAGAGGTTTCGTTGGGCGGGCGAATGAATAATGTGAATTATTTCAAAGGAGCTATCAGAAAACTTATTTTTACGCCGATAGCCTTAGATCCTTCGCAATTTACTTTTGATGGAACGGTTGATGTAAAAAATCCTGTCAAAAATGGATCTGAACTGGCACAGAACTTTCCAAATCCTGTGGTAAATACTGCTGTTATTTCTTTTACGCTTACAAATACCGAACAGGTAACTATCGATTTGTATAACAGTACCGGGCAAAAAGTTCAAACCCTTTTAAATGATATAAAACAACAGGGAAAACACCAAATCATATTCAATAGGGCGCAGCTTCCTTCCGGAATTTATTTTTACACAATTACCACATTTTCAGGTTTTAAAGAAACCCGAAGAATGGAGATTCAATAAGTATTTTGATTAAAATTAATTGATACATTTCATTATGGTAGTTTATAATGAAAACGGGTTAAAACATAAAGAAATATTTTAACCCGTTCATTTTTAGTCATGTACATCTAAAGCAACTCAACAACTCATTTCGCCGGCATTTTTCATAGCCGACAATAAATTATAGGTTCCTTTAACAACCAACTTCACTGACTTATAATCAACATGATTCGGCAAAGTGATTTCGGTATAGCCTCCATCTGAAATGCCTTTTTGTATTTGAATCATTTTATATTCAGTAAAATTCTTGCCGTTTTCAACTTTATTACCTTCAACAACAAAAATATAATCCTTATCGTCGAAACTTACAATTGCTTCGGTTGGGACAGCAGTTACTCTGTCGGATGTTGTCTCAATAATAGCATTTACATACATACCGGGCAATACATTTTTACAAGTTCCGGTAATTTTTGCATACACTTTATAGGTTTTATCCGCATCTACCGATTTGGCAGTTTGATAAATCACCGCATTGTGCTGTTCCGATTCATTGTTTATAAAAAATCTGATTTTCTGATTTTCACTAACTTTAGCAGCATCTTTTTCGAACAACGAAAGCTGAATATACATATTATCCAACCCCACAATTTCAAACAGCACATCGGTTGCGGATACAGACTTACCTATACTTATATTGACCGATTTTACATATCCCGCAATGGGTGAAATTACGTTCACTGTTCTACTGATGTTATCTTCAGTCAACCGCTGAAAATTAATTCCTATCAACGATAGTTTTTGTTCCAACGATTTAAGTTGTATTTTCAGATTTTTATATTCGGAACTGATCAACTGCATGTTTTTGGCTGAAGAAATATCATTTTTAAATAATTCCTTTTGCCGGTTATATTCTGCTCCGGTGTATTCCAGTTTCGATTTTGTTTCCAGATAATTTTGTTGAATATCGATAAAATCCTGATTTTCAATCACAGCTAATACATGGCCTTTACTGACCATTTTACCCGGCAGAATATTGGTGTTTTTGACGATTCCTCCCATTGGCACACTTACCGAGGCCGTGTTTTGAGGAGCGGACGTGATGGTTCCTGAAACTTTCAAAGTACCGCTTAACGATTGCAATTCTATTGCTCCGGTGGTAATGCCTGCAAGTTTTATCTGATCCTCTCTTAGTTCCACAATATCGGGAGGTAAAACTTCTTCGTTTTCGGATGCAGATTTACTTTTATTATTGCATGCCGTAAATGACCCTAACATTATGCATAAGACAACCGGCATTAAAATTTTATATATTGACATAAACTGATTGATTAATTGGTTTTACCTGTTATAAATTCTATTGTAATAACTGTTTGATTGTACGCATTGAGTGCATCAAGGTAATTTTGTTTTATTGAAATTGCTCTATTCAAATTCTGAATATAATCCAGATAATCTATTGCCCCCGATTTGTAACTCTGCGTTGCCTGACTTATCATTAAATCAGCTTCTTCAAGAACCTGCTTTTCGTAAAAATCGACATTACTTTTGTTTTTGGTTAATTCCAGCAACAAAGACTGAAAATTATCGGTCAGATTTTTCGAAAGATATTCGGCATTGGTTTCAGCTTCTTTCACTTTTAATCCGGCAGCTTTATTCCGCGCAGCATAAGGAGCATACCACAGCGGTACAGAAATTCCGGCCTGAACACCCTGAAAACGATTTGAAGAGCCAAAAGTAACCGGTACACCATTCACATCCTGAGTTCCCTGCATTGTTTGACTAAAATACCCGACAGTTAACTCAGGAAGCGATTTACTGATTTCCACTTTCTTCTCAAGTTTCGATATTTCTATGCTTTGCTGAGCCACTTGCAAAGTCGGATTCTCCAGAATATTCATATCAATTTCGTTTTGAATCTGACACAAAACAGTATCTCTGGGTAGAAGCGACACACGACTGTTAAGCAAAGTCGTGAATTTCTGTTGACTGATTTGTAAATCAGTATTCATTTGCCTCCATTGATTCCTGATTTCCAAACTCTGAGAGCGTGCCGAAATCATTTCTAACTGATTGGTTTCCCCTGCATTAGCTCTTAAAATGGCAGCTTTTAAAAATCCGGTATAAAGTGAATCCTGATAAGCAAGCAATCTTAGTTTGGAGTGAAGGTAAGCTATCTGCCAGTAAAGTTGTTTAACCTGATACACTATTTCAGTTTGTGTGTACTTCAATTGATACTCGCTGTTTTTTACATTGGCTCCGGCTAATTTATGCTGATAGACATACTGCGTTGGAAATGCAAATGACTGAGAAACAGCATAACTATTGTCACGCGAGTATGAATTAAACTGTCCGTACTGCACATCAACACTGGTTTTAGGAATATCCCACGCAGCTCCTTTCAGTGCATTTTGCCCTTTGAGCGAATACACTGATGAACGAACCAGCAAGTTACTGTCGAGAGCTATTTGTATGGCTTGTTTCAGATCGACAGTTTGCATTTGTTGCGATTTAAGCTGATTTATTCCGGCCGGTAAACTTAAAAAAAGTATTATTGCTGAAGTAATTCCCAATGATTTTTTTCTCAGCAGTGATTTGAAAGATACTTTGGAGAAGAAAATGTAAAACAACGGCAAAATAAGCAGAGTGAGCAATGTTGCCGAGATTAGACCTCCAATCACTACAGTTGCCAAAGGTTTTTGCACTTCCGCTCCTGCCGAAGTGGACAACGCCATGGGTAAAAATCCGAGTGAAGCAACAGCAGCTGTCATGATAACCGGACGCAAACGAGAGCTTATACCTCTTGTTACACGCTCATAAATATCAGAAACACCGTTTTTTTCCAATCTATTGAATTCTGCAATAAGCACTATTCCGTTTAATACCGCAATACCAAACAAAGCGATAAAGCCAACACCGGCTGATATTGAAAAATTCATTCCACGTAGCCACAAGGCCAGAATCCCGCCAATCACCGACATCGGAACAGCTGAAAAAATCAGCATAGTTTGCTTGAACGAATGAAAAGTGAAATACAACAAAACGAAGATAAGCAGCAATGCTACAGGAACAGCAATTGCCAATCGATTTTTGGCTGCTTCCAGGTTTTTAAATTCGCCACCATAAGCCACATAGTAACCGGTAGGCAATTGAATTTTTGCATCAATTTGTTGTGTAACATCGTGTATCACACTCTGAATATCCCTGTTTCGGACATTAAATCCAATGGTAATTCTACGTTGGGCGTTTTCGCGTGATACCTGTGCCGGACCCGATTTTATTTCAATCGACGCAACCTGATCCAAAGGTATTTGCACACCATTCGGAAGCGCGATATTCAAACTTTTTATATCGTCCAAACTATGTCTGAAATCTCTGTCGAGCCTGACAACCATCGCAAAACGCTTTTCTTCGTCGAATACTACTCCCGCCTGACTACCGGCAATGGCTGTGCGCAGTACTTTATTCACTTCTGACACCGAAAGACCATACTGCGCCAGTCTGTCGCGGTTATATTCCACCTGAATCTGTGCCAAACCGGTCACCTTTTCCACATTGATATCTTCCACACCTTCAATATTTTGGATAATACGTTCCACTTCCACAGCTTTTTGTGCCAGTGTATTCAAATCATCACCAAAAATCTTTATGGCTATATCCTGCTTCGAACCAGACATCAATTCGTTGGTACGCATTTGTATCGGTTGCTGAAATTCGAACTTAACACCTGCCACCGGAATTAGAGCCTCCTCCATTTTAGCAACCAGCTCTTCGCGCGTTTCAGCAGATGTCCACTCACTTTTCGGTTTCAGCGTAATAATATAATCACCGGTTTCCATGGGTGTCGGGTCGGTTGGAATTTCACCGGCACCAATTTTACAAACCGCATGTTTAATTTCCGGAAAACTATCGAGCAAAATTTTATTTGCTTTTTTCACCTGATCTAGGGTATTTGTCATCGAACCGCCCTGCAAAGTCATGACTCCTGCAGCCAAATCACCCTCTTCAAGTTCAGGAATAAATTCTCCGCCCAAATTCGCAAATACAAAAAGACTGGCTATAAAAATGGCAATAGCCGATGTTGTAACCAACAATTTATGTTTTAACGAATACAATAACATCGGATTGAAAATTTTATGCAGCCCATCCATCAGTTTATCAGAGATATTCCGTTTATGCGCAGTTTCTTTGCTCAGAAAAACGGACGAAAGCATTGGCACATAAGTCAGCGATAAAATGGTGGCTCCAATCAGAGCAAAAGTAACTACCTGGGCCATAGGTCTGAACATTTTACCTTCAATACCAACCAGCGCCATAATGGGAATATACACAATTAAAATGATGACCTGACCAAAAGTAGCCGAACTCATCATTCGTTTGGCCGAGGCCAGCACTGTTTCATCCATTTGCTCCTGCGACAAACGTTTTACGCCAACAAAATGAGATTTGCTCTGCGTAATACGATGTACAACACTTTCAACAATAATAACCGCACCATCGACAATCAATCCGAAATCGATAGCACCCAGACTCATCAGATTTCCTGAAACGTCAAAAAGCTGCATCATCGATACCGCGAACAGCATGGATAAAGGTATAACCGAAGCTACAATTAAGCCTGCACGAACATTTCCCAGAAAAAGTACCAGAATAAAAATCACAATTAATGCTCCTTCTATCAGGTTCTTCGAAACTGTTCCGATAGCTCTGTTAACCAGATCGGAACGATTCAGGTAGGGTTCAATTTTCACTCCTTCGGGGAGCGATTTCTGAACTGAACTGATTCTTTCCTCCACATCTTTAATCACCTGACTTGCATTTGCTCCCTTGAGCATCATTATAACACCACCCACAGCTTCATCATTATCAACAATCAACGCTCCATAGCGTGTAGCACTTCCAAACTGCACTGTGGCTACATCTCTGATTAATACCGGAAGTCCTGAAGAAGTGGATTTCACGACGATTTTTTCGATATCTTCGAGCGATTTAACCATTCCAATGCCACGGATAAAATAGGCCGTTGGCTTTTTATCAATGTAGGCACTGCCAGTATTTTCATTGTTTTGTTCCAGTGCATTAAATATATCGGTGAGTGTCAGATTCAGACTTCTGAGTCTTTCGGGATTGATGGCAATTTCATATTCTTTGATAAATCCGCCATAACTGTTGATTTCGGCAACTCCGGGCGTTCCAAGCATTTCCCTGCGAACCACCCAATCCTGTATTGTGCGTAAATCCATGGGAGAATATTTTCCCTCATATCCTTTTTCTACCGACAATGTATACTGATAAATCTCACCCAAACCGGTGGAAATAGGCGCCATCTCTATTTTTGCCAGCCCCTGCGGTATATTATCTTCTGCCTCTTTCAGGCGTTCGCCAACCTGTTGTCTGGCCCAGTAAATATCCACATTATCTTTAAAAACAATGGTTGTCACCGACAAACCTAATCGTGAAATAGATCTCAGTTCAATAATGTCGGGGATATTGGCCACAGCTACCTCAATAGGTGCCGTTATCGAACTTTCTACTTCCTGAACAGCCAATGATGGCGCTCTGGAAATAACCTGAACCTGATTGTTGGTTATATCGGGTGTTGCATCAACGGGTAACTGACTGAAGGAATAAACTCCCCAACCAATTAATGCAATGACAAACAGCCCAATAATAAATTTATTTTTTATTGAAAATTGAATTATATATTCTATCATGATGTCATCTGAATTCTGAATTTTATATGTATAAAGCGCTGATTCAATTCACAATAATCGCATGAATTAAATCAGAAAGACACAAAAAAATTTGGGATTTATTCAGGAGAAAATTCCCCTGATAAAGATTACAGCAGGGTTGGAGGCCCTCTGAATATAAGTTGAGATAACAAAAATTGCTGAATCAGCGGAATATCATCGCGACACAGGCTTAGTCGGATAATGTCTGAAGGAATATCTTCTGTTTTAAAATCTGCAAGTACATAAAGAATCATTTCAACCGGAGGCTGCTGAACATTCCCGAATGAAGTTACCATTTTAAATGTCAGATTATTCATGGCATGGCAATGCGTTGCAGCTTCCTGCGATGATTCACCGTGTGTAGAGTGGCTTGTAGCATCAGTTGTATGGTCGGATACATTATCGAGATGGTGATGATGGGGAATAATTGAATGCATCAAAAACACCATTATAGCAAATACAACGGTAGCAAATTCAATATTTTTCTTTTTTTTCACCATGAAATTTATATTCCTTTTATCCGGGAAACAGAACTGCAAAGATATAAAAAGTTGTATGTATGGCAATTCATATCTTTTCCTTATTTTTTATACCTTTGCATTTCTTAAAACAATTCTATCATATTTCTGTTTATAAATCAATTCAATTTTTCAAAACAATGAAAAAACTAACATTTATACTTATGACAAGCTTACTGATAGCCTGTGGAACGAAAAAGGCTGATGAAAATTTCAGTTATTCCGTGGATAAATTTGCCGATATCGAAATTCTGCGGTATCAGGTTCCTGATTTCGACTCACTGAGTCTGCAACAGAAAGAACTGGTGTATTACCTCACTCAGGCCGCGCTCGAAGGCCGTGATATTCTGTACGACCAGAACAACCGCTACAACCTATGTGTGCGTCGTACGCTGGAAGCTGTGTATATGAATTACACCGGCGACCGTAAATCTCCTGATTTCGAACGTATGACCACCTATCTGAAACGTGTTTGGATGGGAAACGGAATTCATCATCATTATTCCGAAGACAAATTTGTTCCTGAATTTTCAGAAAAATTCTTTGCTGAAGCCGTGAATAACATTGATGCATCGAAACTTCCACTCGAAGCCGGCGAAAAAACGGCTGATCTGATTCAGAAACTGACACCGGTTATTTTTGACCCTACTGTTTACTCGAAAAGAACCAATCAGGCCGATGGTGTTGATCTGATTCTGACTTCAGGAAACAATTATTACGGTGAAGGCGTAACACAGAAAGAAGTGGAAGAATTCTACGCAAAAATGAAAGATCCAAAAGATCCTCAACCCATTTCGTACGGACTGAACAGTAAACTGGTGAAAGAAAACGGTAAACTGGTGGAAAAAACCTACAAACTGGACGGACTGTATACACAAGCCATCGCGCGTATCATTGGCTGGCTCGAAAAAGCGGCAACTGTTGCCGAAAACGATCAGCAAAAAGCAGTTATCAACTCGCTAATAGAATTTTACCGTACCGGTGATTTACGCACTTACGATAAATACGCTGTTTTGTGGGTGGAAGATCTGAATTCGCAGGTGGATTTTGTAAATGGTTTCACCGAAACCTATGGCGACCCGCTCGGCATGAAAGCAAGTTGGGAATCGCTGGTGAACTTCAAAAATCTGGAAGCAACCAAACGTACCGAAATTATCAGCGCCAACGCACAGTGGTTCGAAAACAATTCACCTGTCGATAGCAGATTTAAAAAGGAAAAAGTGAAAGGCGTTTCGGCCAAAGTGATTACAGCCGCCATTCTGGCCGGCGATTGCTATCCGTCGACTCCTATCGGCATCAATCTTCCGAATGCCAACTGGATTCGTGCTGAATACGGTTCAAAATCGGTTACCATCGAAAATATTACCGAAGCTTACGACAAAGCAGCTTTGGGTAATGGCTTTAACGAGGAATTTATGTGGAGTAATGAAGAACGTAAACGAGACGAAAAATACGGTTCGATGACCGATAACCTACATACCGACCTGCACGAATGTCTCGGTCATGGTTCAGGAAAATTATTGCCGGGTGTTGATCCGGATGCACTGAAAGCTTATGGTTCAACCGTGGAAGAAGCCCGCGCCGATTTGTTTGGTCTGTACTACATGGGCGATCCAAAAATAGTGGAATTAGGACTTCTTCCCGACAACGAAGCTTACAAAGCAGCTTATTACCACTATTTAATGAACGGACTTATGACACAACTAACCCGCATTCAGCCGGGTAAAAATGTGGAAGAAGCACATATGCGCAACCGTCAGTTGATTGCTAAATGGGTTTATGAAAAAGGGTTGAAAGACAAAGTGGTGGAATTGAAAAAACGTGATGGAGAAACTTTTGTGGTGGTAAACGATTACCAAAAACTTCGTACGCTGTTTGGTGAATTATTGGCTGTTATTCAAACTATTAAATCTACCGGTGACTTTGAAGGTGCTAAAAATCTGGTGGAAAGCTACGGAGTAAAAGTAGATCAGCAATTGCATACCGAAGTAGCCGAACGTTACAAAAAACTGAATCTGGCTCCTTACAAAGGTTTTGTGAATCCGGTTTACACGTTGGTGAAAGATGCATCAGGCAAAATTACAAACGTAAAAATTTCGTACGACGAAAATTATATCGATCAAAACCTGAGGTATTCGAAGGATTATTCAGCACTTCCAACGTTTAATTGATGGTTGGTGAATTGGTGGATAAGTTAGTTGGTTAATCAGTTATTTAGTTGACCGGGATACCAAACATCCTGCAATTATCAAAAAGCAGGAAAAGAAAAAATTAAAAAGTCGAACAGAAGAAATTTCTGTTCGACTTTTTAATTAAACCAATGAACCGATTAACCAACTAACTTATCCACCAACTAACCAATTAGCAAATCAACCGATTAACCAACTAACCGACCCACCAACTTAAAACCTCACCCCGAGTCGGAAATCAGCAAACCAGGTTACAAAGCGGTGTTCCTGATTAAACTGAGGAAACGAAGCGTAAGTTCCTTCAATCTTAGCATAATATTTCAATTTGGTGTTGGTGTTGATATTAGCCCCAAATTCAAATTTAGTTTGATGACCGTAAACAGAACCTTCTGTCCCTGTTATACGGATATTATTCAGCAGCAGGGCGTAACCCACAAATGGAGTAACAGGCTTATTAACTGCCAGCTCATGTCGTACTGTCCATCCATAATTCATCATATGCATACTTTTGGAATTGACGTCGTCGGCCATATAAACGGTATATCCAAAAGGTACGGTGAGGTAAACGGCCGGTTTTTTACCATTCAGGCCACTTACTTTCCACCCATAATCAAATAAAAAGCCATATCCATTCGAGGCATGATTGGTTAAATTTGATTGCGCAAAAATATTGCTGTAGCCGAGTTCAAGACTAATCTGTTTGGGTACTTTTACAAATGTTGAATCGATAGAAAACACAAAAAGTGAAGAAAGCAGGAAAACTGTTGTAATAAAAAATTTGTTCATGAGAATTATTTTGAGTTGAAATTATTTCGTCCGAAGATTTTCTGATGCAAATCAGGGCGTTTCATACGTTGTAAATCGCGGATAATCTGCTGTTTGTATTCCGGTTTATACCAGAAAAAGAATTTCCGTTGATCCAGTTTTTCTTCTTTGGATTTGGCTGTGTAAACCGGCTCAAGCGTATAAGGATGATAACCTGAATAATAAATTTCGGTAGCCAGCGTCATAGGCGTAGGCGTAAAATCCTGCACCTGTTCCAGTTTGAAATCCATTTGTTTAGTGAGCACAGCCAGTTCGGCCATACTTTCGTTTTTACTTCCGGGGTGGCTCGAAATAAAGTACGGGATCAACTGCTGATTCAGTCCGGCTTCTTTGTTTATACGCTCAAAGTGCGACTTAAACTTCCCGAAATATTCAAACGATGGTTTGCGCATAATTTTCAGCACTTCGTCGGCAGTATGTTCCGGCGCCACTTTCAAACGTCCCGAAACATGTTTCGAAATCAGTTCGCGAATGTATTCCGAATGACTTTTGTTGGCAGCTTCACTTTTGGTATCGCTCAGCAGCAAATCGTAACGCACACCGCTACCCACAAACGATTTTTTTATGGCCGGTAATGCGTCTACCGAACGGTAAATATCTATCAGTCGTGAATGGTCCGTATCCAGATTAAAACAAACTTTGGGATGAATGCACGAAGGTTTTCGGCATTTTTTACAAATTTCCAAATCAATTCCTTTCAATCCGTACATATTGGCTGACGGCCCGCCCAAATCGCTCAGATAACCTTTAAAACCGGGCATTTCCGTCACTTTCTTTACTTCGTTCAGGATAGAATCTTTCGAGCGTGAAACAATATGTTTTCCTTGATGGGCCGAAATAGTACAAAACGCACAACCGCCAAAACAACCGCGGTGAAGATTCACCGAAAATTTAATCATTTCGTATGCTGGAATCGTTTTATCCTTGTACTTGGGATGCGGAATGCGTGTATAAGGCAAATCGAAAGAAGCATCCAACTCGGCTTCGGTGAGCGGAGGATAAGGTGGATTTACCACCACCCAACGGTTACCGGTTTGTTGTAAAAGTCTGTCCGCTTCAATCCGGTTGCTTTCTTCTTCAATATGACGAAAATTCGATGCGTACAGTTTCTTATCGTTCAAACAAACTTCGTGTGATACGAGTGTAATATCATTCCAGAGCGAAGCAGGGACTTCTTTTGCCAAATACGATGTTTGAGGAATATTCGTTAGTTCCGACAATTTTTTGCCTTCACGTACCTGACTGAGTATTTCCCGCAGTGGCTTTTCACCATTTCCATACACCAGCATATCGGCTTTGGTATCAGCAAGAATGGAAGGCATCAGTTTATCCGACCAGTAATCGTAATGTGTAAACCTGCGCAACGAGGCTTCAATGCCACCAATAAGCACAGGCACATCGGGATAAAGTTTCTTGAGAATATTGCAATACGTAATCGTTGCATAATCGGGGCGCATACCGGGTTTTCCTTCCGCCGTATAAGCATCGTCGCTTCGTAAGCGTTTGTTGGCGGTATAGTGATTCACCATTGAGTCCATATTTCCGGCTGTGACCGCAAAAAACAAACGCGGACGACCCATTTTTTTGAAATCGCGAAGATCATCACGCCAGTTGGGTTGTGGAACTATAGCCACCCGAAAACCTTCTGCCTCCATAATTCTTCCAATAACAGCTGCACCAAAAGCAGGATGGTCAATATAGGCATCGCCTGTAAATAAAACCACATCCACCTCATCCCAACCACGAAGTTCTGTTTCTTTTTTAGTTGTCGGGAGAAAATCGGTTAATTGAAATATTTTGTTTTGCATAAAGTTATTTTTCTTAAAAACACCCGAAGCAACTTTTGGTTCACTTACAGTTTAATATAACAAAGGTACTGAAAATTGATCGATTATAAAATTGTTACCTATCAGCATTTTAAATAACCTGAGCGTGGTTTTAGGAACAAAAACTTAACAAAAATATTGGCTGCGGAAGTAAACTGCTGTTTTCAGCAGGTAGAAACAGGCAACAAAATTAGTTTTCAAAAAAAACAACTTACAAATTGAAAGTTTATGCAAATTTTGCGTAAATTTGCACCATCATTAAATCGTGAAATCACCATGAATATAACAGAACGTTTTCTGAAATATGTGAGTTTTACCACCACTTCCGACGAAAACACCCGCATGACGCCCAGTACTCCCGGGCAAATGATTTTTGCACAATACCTGGTTGAAGAACTCAAATCCATTGGTCTGACCGAAGTTGATCTGGATAAAAACGGCTATATCATGGCCACGCTACCGGCAAATACCGACAAAGCTATTCCGACCATTGGTTTTATTGCCCACATGGATACAAGTCCGGATATGACCGGTAAAAACGTAAAACCACGTATCGTTGAAAATTACAACGGTGAAGATATTCTGCTAAACGAGGACAAACTGATTGTTCTTGAAACCGAAAAATATCCCGAAATAGTTCAGTACAAAGGTCAGGACATAATTGTGACTGATGGTACAACGCTACTTGGTGCAGACGATAAAGCCGGATTGGCAGAGATTGTGACCGCCATGGAATATCTGATAACACACCCGGAAATTAAACACGGAAAAATACGTATCGGTTTTACTCCCGACGAAGAAATTGGTCAGGGAGCCGATCATTTTGATGTACCAAAATTTGGTGCTGAATGGGCATATACCATGGATGGCGGTGAAATTGGCGAACTGGAATACGAAAACTTCAATGCTGCCGGTGCCAAAATTACGTTTAAAGGTTTGAATGTACATCCGGGTTACGCCTATCATAAAATGCGCAACTCCATGCGGATTGCTCAGGAATTTGTGGGCATGTTACCACGTTGGGAAACACCGGAGCACACTCAGGGTTACGAAGGTTTTTATCATTTGGTGGGAGTCACCGGAACGGTGGAAGAATCCACGCTCAGTTATATTATCCGCGACCACGACCGCGACCGTTTCGAACGTCGTAAAAAGGAAATAACTCATCTGGTCAATAAAATCAATGCTGAATTCGGTGCAGACACTGCAACGCTCGAAATACGTGATCAATATTACAATATGCGCGAAAAAGTGGAACCTGTGATGCATATTGTGGATTTGGCTTTCGAAGCCATGGAAGCCGTGGGTGTAAAACCCAATGTAAAACCCATTCGTGGAGGTACTGATGGTTCACGATTATCGTACGAAGGCCTACCCTGCCCCAATATATTTGCCGGTGGACATAATTTCCACGGACGGTTCGAATATGTGCCCGTTCAATCCATGGAAAAAGCCATGATGGTGATTGTAAAGATTGCCGAGATAATGGGAAGTAAATAAGTTATTTGCCTTCGGCGTTATTTCTTGTTATTAACTTCGTGTTATTTGCCTTCGGCGTCAGTCAATATATACAATAACGTGAGTGCAACGAACTAATAACTATCAATAACGTGAGCGAAGCGAACTGATAACAATAAATAACTACGAATAACAAATTAAATATAAATGAAAACTACTCCATTCACACACATACACGAAGCTTTGGGAGCTAAAATGCATGAATTTGCTGGTTACAACATGCCTATTGAATACAGCGGAATTACCGACGAACATATCACTGTACGTCATGCCGCCGGTGTTTTTGATGTGTCGCACATGGGTGAATTCTGGGTAAAAGGCCCGAATGCGCTGGCATTTCTGCAAAAAGTAACAACCAACGATGTGTCGGCACTCACTATCGGTAAAATTCAGTACTCCTGTTTTCCGAATGGTAAAGGCGGTATTGTTGACGATTTATTGGTATATAAGTACGAAGATGAGAAATATTTGCTGGTGGTAAATGCATCGAATATCGAAAAAGACTGGAACTGGTGCGTACAAAACAATACCGAAGGCGCCGAACTCGAAAATGCTTCGGATTGGATGGCGCAATTAGCCATTCAGGGACCAAAAGCCACCGAAATACTGCAAAAACTTACATCGGTAAACTTATCCGACATTCCGTATTATCATTTTACAACAGGTGAATTTGCAGGCATTAAAGAAGTTATCCTTTCGAATACAGGTTATACCGGTGCCGGTGGTTTCGAAATTTATTTCTATCCCGAACATGCCGAAACCATTTGGAATGCCATTTTCGAAGCAGGAAAACCTCACGGCATTAAACCGATTGGACTGGGTGCCAGAGACACTCTGCGGTTGGAAAAAGGTATGAATCTGTACGGAAACGATATTGACGATACGACTTCGCCTATGGAGGCCGGTATGGGCTGGGTTACTAAATTTGTAGACGGTAAAAACTTTATCGACCGCCCGTTGCTCGAAAAACAAAAAGCCGAAGGTGTCAGCCGCAAACTGATCAAATTTGAACTGGTGGAACGTGGTATTCCGCGTCACGGATATGAAATTGTGAATGCGCAGGGCGAGATTATCGGAAACGTTACTTCCGGCATCATGATTCCCGAAACCAAAGTGGGATTTGGTATGGGATATGTGCAAACTGCCTACAGTGCAAAAGGAAGTTCGGTATATATCCGTATCCGAAACAAAGATATTGAAGCGAAAGTAGTGTGAAATTAATTCTGAATTGCCGGCTGCTTTAGCTGCCGGTAAATTACAAGATAAGTCTTCAGTTTTAGCCAAAATCAATAATGTGTTTGGCTAAAGCCCATTTTTAATAGCTAAATCATCCATCCTATAAATAGGGAGGCAATTTAATAACTACGCCAGAATCCACTTAACATAACAGTAATTTAAAAAATCAAATATCAGAATTAACAACAAAGCCACTCATTTCCGGGTGGCTTTGTTTGTTTGAATAAAATGTCAGATTTTTTACAAATTGATTTCTTAAAAATCACGTTTCCCAGTTTTTACTGATTCATTTAACTATATTTGTATCTGAAAATTTCTGATGGTGCGAAAACTCATTTCCATAGCGATGTTATTTCTCCTTACAGTGCATATGTACGGTCAGGATGGGAAAACTGTGCTGCTGAAAGACACGGCATCGGAGAATTCCATCACAAAAAAAACTTTCGAAATGCAACAGGTGGAAGTGAGTGCGCGGCTGAAAGATGCCAATATAAAATCGGGCTCCACAGGTATTTCGGTGAATGTAAAAGAGATTAAAATGCTGCCGCGACTGGTGGGCGAAGCCGATCCGTACAAAGCTTTGCAATATATGGGTGGCGTTTCGCAAGCCGGTGAGGCTAATTCGGGCATGTATGTACGCGGTGGGAATAATGACCAAAACCTGATTCTGTTAAACGGAAGTCCCATACAAAACCCCACACATGTGCTCGGTATTTTCTCGGTTTTCAATCCCGATTTGATAGATCAAATGAAGTTTATGAAATCGGGCATTCCGGCTGAATATGGTGGTCGGTTATCGTCGGTGGTGGATATAAGCACTTGCACCACTATTCCCGAAAAAATAAAAGTGGATGGTTCGCTCGGACTGATTTCTTCCCGGCTGTCATCACAAATACCTATCGGCAAAAAATTTTCATTGTACGGATCAATTCGTGGAAGTTATATCAGCTCCATTATTTTGCCCACACTCACTTTATTTGGCATCGACTCGCTGCTTACGCAAAACAAATACGAGTTTTGGGACGCCAACACAGGCTTTAACTGGAAACTTTCGGGAAAAACAAAAATATCAGGACATTTCTATACCGGCAGAGACGATATAAAAATCATGCAGTTGAAACGATACAACTTCGACGAAAACAGCACCTACTGGCAAAACACCACAGCCGGCTTGGAACTGTACCATCAGTTCAACGAAAGTTTCTCGATGAAACAGCAACTCAATTTTTCGAAGTTTGATATCCGTGCCGAACTCAACTGGTTCGAATCGAACAATACATTAAGTTCCGAATTTCAGAATTACAGCTGGAAAACCGATTTTACCAAAGTACACGGAATTCATAACTTCAGGTTTGGCACAGAGCTATCGTACCATCTCTCCTACCCGCATTTTGTGCGAACCGACTCAGTCATTCCCATCGAAGTGGACAATCAGCACAACAATATTTTCTCCGGTTTAATTTCAGCTTATTTCAGGGACGAGTTTGAAATAGGAAAATGGCAATTCAATCTGGGACTCCGTGCGGGCATTTATGCGCATATGGGAAAATACACCGACTTTGCCACAGGTACTGCTTATGCCTCTAACAAACTGATTAAAACCTATAACGGGCTCGAACCACGCTTTTACACCCGTTATTTGCTTAACGAAAACACATCGCTGAAACTTTCGGCAAGTCATCATATTCAGTATCTGAATCAGATTCCGGTGTTTAGTTTTGGCATTCCGGCCGACCTGCAAATTCCGGCAAGCTTATACATTAAACCGCAGAACTCCTGGCATTTTTCGGGAGGCTATTTCCGCAATTTCCATCACAACGACTGGGAAGTAAGCTGGGAAGTATATTACAAAACCCTGCAAAATCAGTTGGAGTTTAACAGCGGTATTACCGAAGTTTTTACCAACGGAAATATTGAACAAAATCTGCTGGTGGGCAAAGGCGAGACCTATGGTTTGGAATGGAAAATCAGAAAAAACGCCGGTAAATTTACCGGTTGGCTGGCGTATAATCTGGCGTGGAGTTACCGCCAGTTCGACGATTTGAACGACGGCAAACCGTTTCTGGCGCGTAACGACCGTCGGCACGATATTTCGGTGATAGGCATGTACTCCCTGAACGAACGCTGGAATTTTTCGGCGGTGTTTGTGTATGCCACCGGAAGCAGGCTCAATTTACCTGTGAGTTGGTACGTGGTTGACAATAAAGTGGTGCTTGAATACGGCAATTACAATGCGTTCGAAATGCCGGCGTATCACCGCCTCGACTTGTCGGCCAATTTGAAACTGAAGGAAATAAAAGGATATGCATCGGAACTGAATTTTTCGGTATACAATATTTACAACCGCGCCAATCCGTTTCAGGTGTTTTACAACACCAAAATTACGGAAGGCGACCGGTTCAATTTCAATCTGAAAATGTCGTATTTATTGCCGGTTATTCCGTCGGTGTCGTATGTATTTCATTTTTAATTCATTTTATCAATTGAAAAAATATTTTATCCATATCGTTCTGCTATTGTTGCTTTCGGGTTGTGAAACCAATCTGAACTACGAGATACATGGCTACACGCAAAAAATCATTGTGGAAGGCATGATAGCGAACGGACAGTATCCGACGGTGTATTTGTCGCTGAATGTACCGGTGTGGCAACAGGTAGATTCAGCCACCATACTGAACAATGTGATTCGCACAGCCAAAGTTACTGTAAGCGATGGCACGAAAACCGAAATACTCACTTCGTCGTGGGATAAAACGCATTTTCCACCTTATGTGTACAAAGGAACAAGCATCAAAGGCGAAGAAGGTAAAACCTATTATCTGACGGTGGAATACAGCGGTTATACGCTCCACGCCACCACCACCCTGCCACAAAGCACTGCCATCGAAAGCATTAAAACACTTCCGGTAGAAGGCGAAGACAGTTTGCGACAGATGCAGGTTACATTTACCATCGATCCGACCCGGAAAAATAGTTACCGAATATATACAAAAAAACCGAACGACGGTTTCTACACCGAAACGCCCGTGCTTTTCAATGCGGAGTTTTCGTTATCCGGAGCCAAAACCTTTACGGTAAGCCCCATGCCCAAACTTACCGACCCAAGTTATGATGAAGGTACAAAATTCCGGCAGGGCGACACGGTATTTGTAAAACTATGCACCATCGACAGCGTCTCCACACAATTTTTTAAGGAACTCACCTTCTTTTCCTCCTCCACCGGTGTGGGCAATATCTACTTTGTGGGCGAAAAAACCGGATTACCTTCCAATATCAGCACGCCGGGTTTCGGTATCTGGTACGGTAATGCGTCTAAAACATACAGGTACGTGGTGGAGTGAAGATGCTGAACATTACTTAGTCGCTCCTTATCAATAATTTATTACTGATTTTATATCAATATTTAGATAATTCTGTATATTTGGAGTGCGGAAAAATTGAAGAGAAAAAACAAAAATAATGAGCATTATAGATTTATTCAAAAATAAAAAGAAATTCCCCAAAATGGTTGTACTTTACTTGAGTTCCGAATTAAATAAAATTTTGATTGCTCCATATTATGTTGATGAATCTTGGATAAGATTTGAGCAAGAGGAAATTGAAATATTAGAATTTAACTGTACAGATGATTTACTTGGTGAATCAATAAAAAGAAACTTTGACAAGTTTTCTGAGAAAAATATGGAAAACAGAAAAAGAACTTCCAAAGATTGGCCAGCATATCAAGCAAGTAAGTTAAAATCGATGAAAGAATTTGAAAGAAAATACTATCGAATTACAGTAGACGGAGCAAACGAAACAAACCTGTTTATGGTTTTCCAAGCAGATATGAAATCAAAAAATCACATTAATTTGACCAGTTCAATTTCTGCATATGCTGAAAATAATAGACTTGGAATTTTGGCTAAGAAATTATACGAAACACAAATCAACAGAATTATTGAATAATAATCCCCAGCCGCCATGCGATACATTCGCGTGGCAGCGTTGGGGCAACAAAAAAAAGAGAGGCTTCCACCTCTCTTTTTTTATAAAATAATATTATCCGTTAGTTTGTTGTTTCAGTCTGGTATTCTTCCAGGCGGGTTGTTAAATCCTCGAAGCCTGTTTGAACATAGTTTTCGATATCCACTTTGGAACCATCGCTTAACACAAAACGAGGAACAACATCAGTGCTTGTTGAAGTTACCCATTGTTGTAAAAATTCATCGTAATACTCTTCCTGAGTTGTTTTCAAATAGAATTCCACATCAGCAAATTTGGTATTGTCGCTCACATAATATCCGTAGCAAATCAGGTATTTATTCAATATATCAATTCTATCCTGATCATTGGCAGTTTCGCTATTGTCTAAGGCAATCATTTCTTCACGGAAGCCCTGGAAGTCTTTCATTCCACCTAAAATGGCTACATCCATCAACTGGAAATAAACAGCACCTTTGGTAATTGTTGCAGTAGGATCGTCAGAATTCAGATTTTCGGCAGTGATTTCACCGGCAGCACTGGCTTCCATTTTCACCAATGTAGTTGCAGCATGTTTAAATTCATAACTTTCCGAAGCTTCATCGGTGGTATTGGTAATCTGTGCCACCCAGCTGTATTCGCCAATTTCGAGCGATTGTTTTACTTTCACCGGTGTGCCATCATCTTTGTAAGTTCCGGTAAAATCAGCACTCATCACTACTTTACCATCCACTTTCATTTCGTAGGTCATGCTGGATGGATAATATTGATCTGATTCGGGAGCCAATACATCCGATTCGGTATAAACAATGGTTACAATAACATTATTGCTAGTTCCGTTTTCAGTAGAAGGATATTTGTAAACGATTTTATCGGTATAGTCTGCTGTTTTCACAAAAACTCCTTTAGCTGAGTTCCATTCGTACAAACCCCAAGCAATCGTACTGTCGGCATAAGCTACGCGTAACTGACGATCGAAGTTTTTAAGAATGCGGGTACTGCGGTTTTTAAGATCAAGATTCAACTGTTTCACCGGCGATGCAGCAGTACCACCTGCTTTATTCACAAAGTTCATGGCAGGTTCAAATGCAGCTTCATCCTGTATTCCGTCCATAACATCAACAAACTCAATAGCACTTTCTTCGAGTTGTTGCTTTTGCTCTTGCACTGTAAGTTTCGAAAAATTCAGCGTTTTGTCCAAATCGAGATTAGAGTTACAGGCATACATAAAAAATACAGCCAACACTCCAACCAACTGGTAAATTGTGTTTCTTTTCATAGGATTACTTTTAAATGTTATACAAAAGTGTTTATTAATTTCTGATGACAAAGATAGGCTATTTTATTAAAAATTATTCACATTTATCATGAATTCTTTATAGATGCTTATCCGGTCTGATTTGAAGCATTCAACGTATTGATTTTACGAACTATAAACTCATAAAAAATGCCGTCAATAATGCATATTATGCATCAATAACGGCATTTTTCCAAAAATAGTTTGTACAGAATTATAAATCTTTACATTTCTATGTACGAAAAATTTTACAGCATATTTCCTACGGCATTATTATCTATCTGTTCCTGAACGATAGCGTCGAGTACCGCGATGGCTGTCATATTTACAATATCACGGATGGAACTTTCCACATCCAAAATATGCACAGGTTTGTTGAGTCCCATTTGGATTGGCCCGATAGTTTCGGTCATACCCATTTCTATCAGCATTTTATAAGCCGTATTTGCCGAACTCAGGTTGGGGAAAATAAGCGTATTTACATTTTTTCCACGCAATTTGGAGAACGGATATTTATCGTCGCGCAACTTCTGATTCAGAGCAAAAGTTACCTGCATTTCGCCATCCACTATCATTTCGGGATGCTCTTCGTGCAATGTTTTTACCACATTATGTACGCTTGCCGGACTTCCCTGCTTATCGGAACCAAAATTGGAATAGGACAGCATAGCCATCACCGGTTCGTGCGCAAAGAATTTTACGGTATCGTGTGTCAGTTTGGCAATATCTATAAGTGTATCAGCGTCTGGATGACGGTTAAACAAGGTATCGGCCAAAAAATATGTACCTTTTTTGGTATTCATGATGTGCATGGCGGCAATGTGATTCAACCCTTTGCGAATTCCAATCACTTCCTTGGCAGCCTGAACAGTATCGGAGTATTTGGTATACACACCGGTAATCAATGCATCTGCCTCGCCGGTTTCCACCAGCATCATTCCGAAATAGTTACGCTCCCACATTTTCTCATAAGCTTCATCGAAAGTCATGCCTTCGCGGTAACGTTTGTCTGTCAGCAGTTTGGCAAACCGTACGCGACGTTCCTCTTCTCTGTCGTGACGAAGATTGATAATTTGAATTCCTGTAAGATCGATATGATTTTCAGCGGCAATATTGCCTATTTTTTCTTCGTTTCCCAACAGTATCGGAAAGCAAATACCTTCCGCTAAGGCAGCTTCGGCCGCTTTCAGCATATTGATATGGTTCGATTCGGAAAACACAACACGTTTCGGATTCTGACGGGCAGTATCGTAGAACCTGCGCAACATTTTGTTGTCGATGCCCATCAATTCACGCAATTTATCGTTATAGGCATTCCAGTCCGTAATAGCTTTACGCGCCACGCCCGATTCCATAGCAGCTTTAGCCACAGCCGGCGCCACAATAGTCAACAAACGCGGATCCAGCGGTTTTGGAATAATATAATCGCGTCCAAAACTCAAACGTTTCAGATTGTATGCAGCATTCACCACATCAGGCACCTGTTTTTTTGTCAGTTCAGCAATGGCGCGCACTGCTGCCAGCTTCATTTCTTCGTTGATACATTTAGCACGAACATCCAATGCACCACGGAAAATATACGGGAATCCAAGAACATTATTAATCTGATTAGGATGATCGGAACGTCCGGTAGCAAAAATAATATCCGGACGGGCAGCCATTGCATCTTCGTACGAAATTTCGGGATTTGGGTTGGCCAGCGCAAACACGATCGGATTTTCGTTCATGCTCTGCACCATTTCTTTCGATAATAATCCGGCTACAGAAAGACCCAGAAATACGTCCGAACCTTTCACTGCTTCGGCCAGTGTATAAATTTTACGTGTTGTTGCGAATGGTTTTTTGCGCGAATTCAAATCGGTACGCTCCATATTAATAACGCCTTTGGAGTCGACCATCACAATATTTTCGAGTTTTGCACCCAGCATCATATACAACTGTGTACACGAATTAGCAGCCGCTCCAGCCCCATTCACTACAATTTTTACTTCTTCAATTTTTTTACCAACCAATTCGAGCGCATTGATTAAACCCGCCGATGAAATAATGGCTGTTCCATGCTGATCGTCGTGCATGATCGGAATATCGAGTTCTGCTTTTAGTCGTTCTTCAATTTCAAAACATTCCGGTGCTTTAATATCTTCCAGATTGATACCACCAAAAGTCGGCGAAATGGCTTTTACCACTTCAATAAATTTCTCGGGATCTTTCTGGTTTACTTCTATATCAAACACATCGATACCTGCAAAAATCTTAAATAGCAAACCTTTACCTTCCATCACAGGTTTTCCGGCCATGGCACCTATATCACCAAGTCCGAGTACAGCTGTTCCATTGGAAATTACTGCCACTAAATTTCCTTTTGCTGTATATTCGTAAGCAGTATTCGGATCTTTTTCTATTTCGAGACATGGTTCGGCAACGCCTGGCGAATATGCCAATGATAAATCGCGTTGTGAACTGTATGGTTTGGTTGGAACCACCTCAATTTTCCCCGGTTTCCCGCTGGAGTGATATTTAAGAGCTTCATCTCTGGTTATTTTTGCCATAATATATAAATATGAAAGTAAAATTCAATCATTTGTAAAAAATTGTCGCAAATTTAGCAATAAAAATTTCAACCTGCAATCATAATTAGTGATTTTTATCACTTTTCAAAATGATGGTCGTCGTCGTTTCGGCTGAAATTTCGTCCCCAGAAGAATCCTTTTTCTGTAAACTTAAGTACCACAGGATGTTCGGGATAAAAAGTTCCGGGTTTCGATGGATCGTACACGGCACCGCGGGGTTTGTCGGTTCTGATTGCGCGGAATTCTTTGTTCCAGCGTACTGGATTTTGTTGCGGATTAATATCCACGGCTATGCCACGTGCATGTTTGGAATAACCTACATTGCGGTAACAAAAGCTGTAGGAATTATTATCGTTCATCGATTTAGTATCGTCCCACTTATATTTCACAACCGGAATAACTTTGGCAACCGGAAATTTACTTTCGAGAATGAATTTGAAAACCTCAGCAACTTCACCGGCTATTTTTTCATTTAAAAGCAACTGACCGCGATGAATCTCTCCATCGAAAGAATAATAAGTTACATCAATAAGCTTCAGTTCGGACAGAATACTGTCGGGAGCTTTCGAGCCTTTTATAGCCTCGTCGAAGCTATAATGGCAGTCCACAATGGTGTCGGGAGCTGCTATATCCGGAGTAATATTTTGAGGAGGTGGTGTGGTTGATTTTTTACATGCCACTGCAAAAGTGAGCACAAAAGCCATCAACAAGTATTTTAGTTTCATTTGGTTCTGAAATTTCTCAATTTTTGCAAAGTTACTTGTTATGGTATGCTGTTGTTTGTTTATTTACAATTTTTAAAAATAACTTATCAACAACTGTACATTTGCATCCGAATAAGAGACAGTTTTTTATTACTTTTGCAGAAATAACAGACTTTCTACATGGTATTACAAACGCTTTCCATACTCAATTATAAAAATATTGCCGAAGCAGAACTGGCTTTTTCGCCAAAAATAAACTGTTTTATCGGCGATAACGGTATGGGAAAAACCAACCTGTTGGATGCCATTTATTTTCTTTCGTTTTGCAAAAGTCATTCAAATCCCATCGATTCGCAAAACATTTTGCACGAAGCTGATTTTTTTATGCTGACAGGTAAATATACCGTCAACAGTACGCCGGAGGAAATATACTGCGGCATGAAACGGAAGCAAAAAAAGCAGTTTAAACGCAATAAAAAGGAATACGAACGCCTCTCCGATCATATCGGACTACTTCCTCTGGTGATGGTTTCGCCCGACGATGCCGTACTGATTTCGGAAGGAAGTGAAGAACGACGTAAATTTATCGATGGTGTTATTTCGCAGTTCAACCACACTTATCTTCAAAAATTACTGCAATACAACAATGCACTGAAGCAACGCAATGCATTGTTGAAAGTTGAAAACGTGCAGGATGATTCGCTGTACGAAATTTGGGAAGAACAAATGGCAGAGCTCGGCGAATATATTTATACCGAACGAGCAAAATTCATCAACGAATTCACTCCGGTATTTCAGCAGTTCTACGCCGAAATATCCGGTGGCAAAGAACAAATAAGCCTGCAATACCAATCGCAACACGAAAACAGAAATATCCTGCAATCACTTTCGGCCACCCGCGACCGCGACCGCATACTGGGCTATACCACGCAGGGCATTCATAAGGATGAACTTGAAATGCTATTGGATGAATTTCCAATGAAACGCGTAGGGTCGCAGGGACAAAATAAAACTTATCTTATTTCACTGAAATTTGCGCAATACGATTTTCTGAAACGAACGCACAAAATATCACCAATTTTATTGCTCGATGATATATTCGACAAACTGGATGCAAAACGGGTTCAGCAAATCATCCGGATTGTATCGGGCAACCTTTTCGGACAAATATTTATTTCGGACACTAACCGCGAACATTTAGATACCTTATTAACCGATTTAGACAATCAGGCAATGATTTTCACCGTAAAAGATGGCCGTATCAGTTAATAAATCTGAACAAACTGTCATCTCTGTATTTTCCTTCAATTTCTTACAAATTATTTCAATTTAATAACAATTTAATTTATTTTGTTGCTTAAAAATTCATTTTAGGAAATATTTCAGCAAAATGAATTTGTCAATCAATTGCATATCTGATATATACATTTTTTTTTGGGAAACATTTAATTTTTTAACTCAAAAAATGTTTTACAACATGTTGCATTTTCGGGAATATTTGCCTAAAATTGTAGTCCGATTTTGGAACAAATATCCAACCTGATAACAAACTTATTTTAATTCTATTAACAACATATTAAATAATCGTGGAAACAAAAATTTATTCACCCGAAGAGATTCGCGAAGCATCTGTCGAGTTTTTTAAAGACGATGAACTTGCAGCCAGAGTTTGGTCGAACAAGTATGCCCTTAAAGATTCGTTTGGAAATGTATACGAATTAACCCCGGATGATATGCACCGGAGATTAGCCCGGGAAATCGCACGGATTGAAAAAACGTATCCCAATCCGTTAAGCGAAGATGAACTGTTCGAACTTTTCAGGAACTTCAAGTACATAGTTCCTCAGGGAAGCCCCATGACCGGAATTGGCAATGACTTTCAGGTTGCTTCATTGTCCAATTGTTTTGTAATCGGATTTGATGGCGATTCAGACTCGTATGGCGCCATTATCAAAATTGACGAAGAACAGGTTCAGCTGATGAAACGCCGCGGTGGTGTGGGACACGATTTGTCGCACATCCGTCCGAAAGGTTCGCCGGTAAAGAACTCGGCTCTTACCTCAACAGGTATCGTTCCGTTTATGGAACGTTATTCAAACTCAACACGCGAAGTTGCTCAGGATGGACGTCGTGGCGCGCTTATGTTAAGCGTATCGGTAAAACACCCTGATTCTGAATCGTTTATCGATGCAAAAATGGAATCTGGAAAAGTGACAGGCGCCAATGTTTCTGTAAAAATTCACGATGATTTTATGGAAGCTGCGCTTGCCAACAAACTATACACACAGCAATACCCAACATCCTCTTCTGAACCCTGGTTCAAAAAAGATGTTGATGCCAATGCTATCTGGAAAAAAATAGTACACAATGCGTGGCAATCGGCCGAACCGGGAATTTTATTCTGGGACACCATTATCCGCGAGTCAGTGCCCGATTGTTATGCCGATTTGGGCTACAAAACAGTTTCTACAAATCCTTGCGGCGAAATTCCGCTTTGTCCGTACGACAGCTGCCGATTGCTGGCTATCAACCTGTACTCGTATGTAAAAAATCCGTTTACAGCAGAAGCAAGTTTCGATTATGAGCTTTTCAGCAAACATGTCATTCTTGCTCAACGTATTATGGACGACATTATTGATTTGGAAATGGAAAAAATCGAAAAAATCATTTCAAAAATCGATTCTGATCCGGAAGACGATGACATCAAAAACACCGAATATCAGCTTTGGGAAAAAATAAAAATCAAAACTTCACAAGGACGTCGTACAGGTGTAGGTACAACCGGTGAAGGCGATATGCTTGCTGCGCTTGGATTCCGTTACGGAACCGACGAAGCAACCGATTTTTCGGAGCAGGTACACAAAACACTGGCGATTGCAGCTTACCGTTCATCCGTTATTATGGCCAAAGAACGTGGCGCATTTACCGTGTATGAGACTGCCCGCGAAGAAAACAATCCGTTTATCAACAGATTGCGTGAAGCAGACCCTGAATTATATGCCGATATGGCAAAATATGGTCGTCGTAACATTGCCTGTCTCACTATTGCACCAACAGGCACAACGAGTATTATGACTCAGACAACTTCGGGAATTGAACCGGTATTTATGCCATTTTATACCCGCAGACGTAAAGTAAATCCAAACGACAAACACGTACGTATTGATTTTGTCGACGAAAATGGGGACTCATGGGAAGAATACAGCGTATTCCACCACAAGTTTACCACCTGGATGGAAGCCAACGGTTTTGACAGCTCAAAAAACTACAGCAAAGACGAACTGGAAGAAATTGTCACAAAATCGCCATACTACAAAGCCACAGCCAACGATGTAGACTGGATGAAAAAAGTGCAAATGCAGGGCAGAATTCAGAAATGGGTGGATCACTCTATCAGCGTAACCATTAATTTACCGGCAGATGCCACCGAAGAGCTTGTAGGACAACTCTATGAAGAAGCATGGCGTTGCGGTTGTAAAGGTGTCACTGTTTATCGAGACGGTTCGCGCGCCGGAGTTCTTGTATCGAACACCGAAAGCAAAAAAGAAGAAAATAAAGAAAAAACCATTTGTTTCCCTTACGAAGAAAACCATTTTATTCGTCCGAAAGAACTGAATTGCGAAATTGTACGCTTCCAGAATGCCAAAGACAAATGGATTGCTTTTGTTGGTCTGAAAGATGGTCGTCCGTACGAAATTTTTACAGGGTTAGCCGATGATGAAGAAGGAATTTTGCTACCAAAAACAGTCACAGAAGGTAAAATCATTAAAACTGTCGACGAAAATGGCAACAAACGCTACGACTTCCAGTTCCAGAACAAACGTGGTTACAAAACAACTGTAGAAGGATTGTCGCACAAATTTGAGAAAGAATTCTGGAATTACGCAAAACTTATTTCAGGCGTTTTACGCTACGGAATGCCTATCGATCAGGTAGTAAAATTAGTTTCAGGACTTCAACTCGACAGCGAATCCATTAATACATGGAAAGTGGGCGTAGAACGCGCATTGAAAAAATACATTCCGGATGGAACTCAAATTGCAGAACAATCTTGTCCGAGTTGCGGACAGAAAGCATTAGTATATCAGGAAGGTTGCTTAACCTGCAAGAACTGCGGTTATTCTAAATGCGGATAAAACCAATTTATATAAACAAAAAAATCCCTGAAAGCGAATGCTTTCAGGGATTTTTTTTGTCAAAAACTATATTTCAATTTATGCTTTTTTCACTCCCATTGGAAGAACGGTTTTACCGGCTAAATCGTTTATGATAATTCCGGCCATCATATACCATGCTGCAAAAGCGCATATAATCAAGTCGATAGCTGCTACTGTTTGTAACTGTGGAAATCCGAAATGTTCCAAATCAAGTAAAATAAAACCCAACAATAAAGTTCCGAACGTAACCACCATAGCTTTGTGCACACGAAACGATACTACAAACATAATCAGCGTGTAAAGCGTCCAACCTATCAGATAATAGCCAACATCAGTACCTGTGGAAGGGTAAACTCCGTACTGATTACACAATTTAATAATGCTAAAACCAATCCAGAATGCACCATACGACACAAACGCACTGTAGCCAAAATTATTACCCATTTTTTGTTCCTGGAATCCGGCTATCATCTGAGCCAAACCACCAAAAATAATACCCATTGCCAATACCGGTCCAAAACCTAAAAGTCCGAGATTGTGTAACTGAAGAAGAAAAGTAGTCATACCAAAACCGGCAAGACCAACCACTGCGGGATTTCCGTTTTTCATTTGCTTTTAAAAATTTAATTTGATTTATAATTCGGGCACAAAAGTAGTAAAAAGCCGGCAATTATGGAAATTTATGCATGTACCACTGAACTGATTTATTAGCAATAATGCACTACAAAAGCCGGATAAATACAACTATCTTCATAATCACTCCATTTCTCAGAATAAAAATACACCTGAAAATGCATATTCATCCAATATATTTCTGTCCGGCATGCATAAAAAAAACTTTTCCAAAGTTAGCTCTTCGGAAAAGTTTTAATGAAAATTAGAAATATCAGAATCAAAAATTAATGCGCAGACTCAAATTGTTTAAGGAAACGCACATCGTTTTCGGAGAACATGCGCAAATCTTTCACCTGATATTTGAGGTTGGTAATGCGCTCCACACCCATTCCAAAAGCATATCCTGAATACACTTTCGAATCTATACCGCAGTTTTCCAGTACATTAGGATCAACCATACCGCAACCGAGAATTTCAACCCAACCGGTATGTTTGCAAAACGGACAACCCTTACCACCACAAATATTGCAGGAAATATCCATCTCAGCGCTTGGTTCGGTGAACGGAAAATAAGACGGACGCAAACGAATCTGCGTATCTTCGCCAAACATTTCTTTGGCAAAATACATCAAAGCCTGTTTCAAATCTGCAAATGACACATTTTTGTCGATATAAAGTCCTTCCACTTGATGAAAGAAACAGTGTGCACGATACGAAATGGCTTCGTTACGATATACACGACCCGGAAATAACATACGAATAGGCGGTTTTTGATTAGCCATAACACGCGACTGAACCGATGATGTATGTGTACGAAGCAGTACATCAGGATTTTGCTCAATAAAGAAAGTATCCTGCATATCGCGTGCCGGGTGTTCCGGTGGAAAGTTCAATGCTCCAAATACATGCCAGTCGTCTTCAATTTCAGGACCTTCGGCAATGGTAAAGCCAATACGTGAAAAAATATCGATAATCTCGCTTTTGGTGAGCGACAAAGGATGACGCGTACCAATTGCGATTGGATCGGAACTTCGAGTAAGATCGGTTTTCTCTGCCGATTCACCTTTTTCCGACAGAATTTCTTTTATTTCGTTGAGTTTATTCTGAGCAGAATTCTTCAGGTCGTTCAGCAATTGTCCCACTTCGCGCTTTTCCTCATTGGCCACATCCCGAAAATCGTTAAACAGCAATGATATTTCACCTTTTTTGCTCAGATATTTAATTCTCAGCGTTTCAAGCTCATCCATTCCGGCTGCTGTCATTTGATTTACTTCCTGTAGTAAACGATTAATCTTTTCTCTCATTTGGATTATTTTAAGTCAGAAAAAACAAAAAGTATGAAACAATCAACTTTTTAGTTTTCATAATTTGTAATTAAATGCATTTCGCTGTGCAAAATTAATCAAAAATCATCAAAATGCAGAAAGACTGAAAAAAATATAGTTATACAACATCTTTTATGCGAATTTTCTTTATATATTTGTCAACCGCAATGCAAAAATTAACGAGCATGACAATACAATATTTACTCGACTTTTTATCAGATTTGACAAACAACAATAACAGAGAATGGTTTGCTGAAAATAAAAACCGCTACGACAATTGCAAAACTTATTTTGAAAACATCAGCAAACAGCTAATTCTCGAGATAGCTGCTTTCGACGAAGACATTAAGCATGTAGAAGCGAAAGACTGCGTTTTCAGAATTTACCGCGACACGCGATTTTCGCACGATAAAACGCCTTACAAAACACATTTCGGCGTATTTATAGCTTCGGCTGGTGGCCGTAAAAGTCAGCGTGGAGGATATTATTTTCATATCGATCCGGCAGGTTGTTTTCTCGGCGCCGGAGTTTGGTGTCCGCCTCCACCGCTATTGAAAGCACTTCGTCAGAGTGTTTACGAAAATATTGAGGAGCTGGAAGAAATTATTTCACGGGAAGATTTTAAACATTATTATCCTAAGTTTTTTGAAGAAGAAAAACTGAAAACAGTCCCGCAAGGCTTTCCTAAAGATTTTGAACAGGCTGAATTATTGAAGCTAAAACATTATCTGGTTGAATATAAACTTGACAACAGTATATTTCAGGGTGAAAATTTTCTAAAAAAAATAGCAAACATTTTCGAAGTTGCTTATCCTTTAAATAAATTTCTGAATTATACGGTTGACGAACAGGCATAAAAACAAACAATTACAAAACATAACGATATGATACTTGATTCACTTAAAAACTCCGAAAAATACAATTCGGTACATCCACGTTTCAAAAAAGCTTTTGATTTTCTGAATTCGAACGATTTAGCTGCTTTATCCACAGGAAAAATTGAACTTGAAGGTGCTGATTTAGTAATAAATGTGGTGGACATTACCGGAAAAACAGAGGATGTTGCCAAAATGGAAACGCACAACAATTTTATTGATATTCAGGTTCCGGTAGGAAAAGCTGAAAGAATGGGTTGGAAAGCCGGAGCTGATTTAACGGAAGTAACCGATCCGTATAATTCAGAAAAAGATCTTTCGTTTTTTGCAGACAAAGCCACCTCTTTTGTGGATGTGCAGCCTATGCAGTTTGCTGTATTTTTTCCTGAAGATGGCCACCAGCCTGGCATTGCAGAAGGAACATATCGAAAAATTATAGTAAAAGTACGTGTGTAACCACATGTACTTTTATTGTTTATTCTGCATTTTTCTGAGATATAACTGTTTTGAAGCAATATAATACTGATAAAAAACGCGCGTATGAAAATTCTCCCTATTGTCCAGTCTGATCAATATTTAATTCCTTATATTGGTGCTATTTACGGACGTTACGAATATTTTACTCAGGTTGAAAAGAAACTTACCGGAGAAACACAAAGCTTATCATCATTTGCCACCGGATACCTTTATTTCGGGTTACACCGACTGACGGATGGTTGGATTTTCAGAGAATGGGCACCCAATGCAACCGCCATCTTTCTGATTGGTGATTTCAACAACTGGCAACGACATCCCGATTATCAGCTTAAAAAACTGCAAAATGGTATTTGGGAAATTCGTTTACCCGATTTTGCCATTGCACATTCGCAACTTTACAAATTATTGGTAGAATGGGACGGTGGAAGCGGTGAAAGAATTCCCGCATGGGCACGCAGAGTGGTTCAGGATGAAAATACGAAAATTTTCAGCGCACAAGTATGGGATCCTATTCAGCCCTACAAATTCAAAATTAAGAAATTCAAACCCAAAACTGATCCATTACTTATTTACGAATGTCACATTGGCATGTCGGGTTCAGAAGAAAAAGTTTCAACCTACGAAGAATTTCGCCAAAATACACTTCCACGAATTGCCACCGCCGGATACAATTGCATTCAGATAATGGCCATCCAGGAACACCCGTACTATGGTTCATTCGGTTATCATGTTTCCAGTTTTTTTGCTGCCTCATCGCGTTTTGGCACACCCGACGAATTAAAACATCTGATTGACGATGCGCATGAACTCGGCATATCTGTAATCATGGACATTGTTCATTCTCACGCAGTTAAAAACGAAATTGAAGGACTTGGACGTCTCGACGGAACACCATACCAGTATTTTCATGGTGGAGAACGTCGCGAACATCCGGCCTGGGATTCGCTTTGTTTTGATTATTCAAAACCCAATGTTCTGCACTTCTTATTGTCAAATTGTAAATTCTGGCTCGAAGAATACAAATTTGATGGCTACCGTTTCGACGGAGTAACCTCTATGCTTTACCGCAGCCACGGACTTGGTGAAGATTTTAACAGCTACGATTCGTACTACAATATGAATCAGGACGGCGATGCCATTTGTTACCTGACGCTGGCAAACAAACTGATACATGAAGTGAATCCAAATGCCATCACAGTTGCTGAAGAAATGAGCGGAATGCCCGGTTTGGCAGCAAAAGTGGAAGATGGCGGAATTGGCTTCGACTACCGTATGGCCATGGGAATTCCTGATTTCTGGATTAAATATATCAAAGAAAAACGCGATGAAGACTGGAAAGCAGGCCACATTTTTTGGGAATTAACCAACCGACGAGCCGACGAAAAGACAATTAGTTACGCCGAAAGTCACGATCAGGCATTGGTTGGCGATAAAACCATTATTTTCAGACTGATAGATGCTGAAATGTACTGGCACATGCAAAAAGGTGACAACACACTGAATGTAGACCGTGGAATTGCACTACATAAAATGATTCGCTTAATCACCGCCACAACTATTAACGGAGGTTATTTGAATTTTATGGGAAATGAATTCGGACATCCCGAGTGGATTGATTTTCCGAGAGCCGGTAATGGTTGGTCGCATAAATATGCCCGCCGCCAATGGGAACTTGTTGATAATGAAAAGTTTCTATACCATTCATTAGGTGCATTCGACAAAGCAATGATGGACTTAATTAACCACACTGAATCCTTTAGCAAATTACCTATAGAACAATTGTGGGATAAAGAAGCCGATCAGGTAGTGGCTTATCAGCGTGGAAATTTGGTTTTTATTTTCAATTTCAATGGAAACAAATCATATTCCGATTATGGTATTTTAGCTTACAAAGGCACTTACAAAACTGTTCTAAATACTGATGATACACTTTTTGGGGGTTTTGGTCTTGTTGACGAAAACATTGAACATCAAACATTGGAAGATGAAAATATCATTTACGAAAAAGAATGGCTTAAATTATACATTCCTGCCCGTTCGGCTCAGGTGCTGAAAAAAATAAAATAAGAATCGAAAAAAAACGGCTGAATCAGTTTACCTGAATCAGCCGTTTTGAATAAAAAAACTGCTTTTTCTTTTTACAAAAAAAACAGTTTTCAGGGTTTCCCCTATAAATCAAATTATCATTTTTAAATTATTGTAAACAAACAGAAAATATTCAATAATCAGATTCTGAGACTATGAGTAATAGATAAACAAGCCACTCGAAAAAAAGTTTATCAACTACAGAAAAAAAGTTGTAATAATTACATTTTTAACATTAATAAAATTCAAAAGCCTTTCAGGAGGCTTCAAATTGATTATAAAAATTCATTTTTCAGGTCATAAAAAAATCGTATTTTTGTATGTCAATAAACATTCAACAAGAACATGGAAGATACAGGCATGGTGCTGCGCACCGAAAAACTATATAAAAAATACGGAAAAAGAATGGTGGTTAATGATGTTTCCATCCATGTAAAACAAGGTGAAATTGTAGGTTTACTGGGACCAAATGGAGCCGGAAAAACTACCACTTTTTACATGACCACCGGACTCGTTACGCCTAATTCCGGAAAAATATTTCTGAACGATGTGGAAATCACCAAATATCCTGTATACCGCCGAGCGCAAAGTGGCATTGGTTATCTGGCTCAGGAAGCATCGGTTTTCCGCAAAATGAGTGTGGAAGACAATATTAAATCGGTATTGGAGATGACAAAATTTACGAAAGCTTACCAGAAAGAAAAACTGGAAACGCTGATAGCTGAATTTAATCTGGAACACGTACGACATAATATAGGCGACCGTCTATCGGGAGGTGAGCGTCGCCGTACCGAAATTGCCCGTTGTTTGGCCATAGAACCTCGGTTTATCATGCTTGATGAGCCTTTTGCCGGTGTCGACCCAATTGCAGTACAGGATATTCAGGACATTGTGTGGAAACTCAAGGATAAAAACATTGGCATTCTGATTACCGATCATAATGTAGACGAAACTCTAACCATAACCGACAGAGCTTACCTGCTTTTTGAAGGTAAAATTCTGTTTAAAGGTACTTCGCAGGAACTTGCCGACAACCCGATTGTGCGCGAAAAATATCTCGGTCGTGATTTTAAACTGAAAGAAAAAACACGTATTTAATCTTACAATGAGCAGGTTAGAACTGTATGTAAATGATGACATTATGTTGAAAGTGATTGGCGACAACGAAATTGAACCCATTTTCAGCACCATCGATAACGAGCGGGAGTATCTTGGCGAATGGTTGCCCTTTATCAAATACACACAGCAAGAATCTGACACCGAAGAATTTATACATTCAACTGAAAGCGCTGAACTAAAAGATCTTACTTTTGCCATTTATTATCATAAAAATTTTGTTGGAATTATCGGATTAAAAGATCCGGATTACGACAATAAAAAAGTGGAGATTGGTTACTGGCTTTCGGAAAAATATCAGCGCAAAGGTATTATGACTTCATCGGCGAAACGATTAATTCTGTATGCAATGGATGAATTGCAAATGAACAGAATTCAGATAAAAGCAGCTACCGGAAATATTAGAAGTCAGAAAATAGCTGAACGGTTGGGGTTCACTTACGAAGGAACTGAACGCGACGGTGAACTTCATGCGCATGGTTTTGTTGATTTAAAACAATACAGTTTATTAAAAAAAGACATTATAAAATAGTCTGAAAGCATCACTCACCATATTGGGAAGCGGTTCGGCATTACCAACACGCAATAATTATCCGACATCTCAGGTTTTCGAGATTCGGGATAAGCAGTTTATGATTGACTGCGGCGAAGGAGCACAAATCAGAATGCGGCAAATGAATTTGAAAACCAACCGCTTGGGACATATTTTTATTTCGCATCTGCACGGCGATCACGTTTTCGGACTGATAGGAATGATTTCGACCTTTGGAATGCTGAACAGAACAGCCGATTTACATATACATGCTCCGGCTGAGCTGGAACAATTATTGTCACCGCAATTGACGTTTTTCTGCAACGAAATTCCGTTTAAAGTTATTTTTCACCATTACAATCCCAAAAAATCAGAAATCATTTACGAGGACAGATCGGTAATAGTAACTACTATTCCCCTGAAACATCGTGTGCCATGCTGTGGTTTCCTTTTTGAAGAAAAACCCGGCGACAGGCATATAATACGTGAAATGATTGATTTTCATCAGATACCACTGTCGTTGATTCACAAAATTAAGCAGGGAATGGACTTTACAAATCCGGAAGGCGAAATAATTCCGAACGAGAAACTTACTAAGCCTGCAAATGCGCCATTTCGGTTTGCATATTGTTCAGACACCGCTTATTCCGAAAAAATTATCCCGCTGATTGAAGGTGTGGATTGTCTTTTTCACGAAGCTACATTTGCCGAAGAAGATGCGCCCAGAGCCAAATCAACTCTACATTCAACAGCAGCTCAAGCCGGAAAAATTGCAAAAAAAGCGAACGTTAAACAACTGATTATCGGACATTATTCGGCCAGATACAGCAATAAAAACACATTGCTGAACGAGGCTAAACAGCATTTTGAAAACACTTTTGCTGCCGACGATATGATGGTTTTTGAATTTTAATTTGATCTTTTTTTTGTAATTAGTGAGGGACAAGCGACTTCCCAGTCGCTTGTCCCGAGATATTGTCCACAATATTGATAAGTGACAAACATCTATCAATTAATTTTTTATAACGCTCACACACTCACTCCCTAAAAGGTATTTTTTGTATCTTTGCAATCAACTTAAAAAATCAGGTGCAATACCGAAATTATTTTCAAAAACTTACCGGTGAAGAAAAATCTCATAATAATCATATTATCAATCATTTGCTTTAACATCAGTTTAGCTCAGGTTCCGGATGATTACCGCTATGTGAAAACGTGGAAAATTACCGACCGTATGGGAACCGTCGATTCTGTTAAAGTGGATACTGCACATATCAATTTTCAGAACGACAATTATATCGACCGCTACAGTATTGCCAACTCTGTAACAGGCGAGTTAGGCTCACCTATTCAATCGAAAATATATTTCAGCCGTCCCGAAAATTCCGACTTTATATTTTCGACTGCTTATCATCCTTATACTCAGAAAATTGAATCGAATACTTTTTACAATTCTAAAACTCCTTTCTCCGGTTTAAAATACCTCACAGGTGGCACACAATACAATGAGGAAGAAGAATTCGGATTTCTCTTTACAGCAAATGCTAACAAAAAACTGAACTTTGGTATCAATATCGACTATATTTACGCAAAGGGTGAGTATGCTGATCAAGCGGCGAAACACACCGGAGTAAGTTTGTTTTCGAGTTACAACGGAAAGCACTACACTGCTTATGGAGCAATTTCCACCAACAATTTAAGCAATTATGAAAATGGCGGAATTACTGATGCAAGTTATATTACCAATCCGCGTTTAAATTCCAACCCGAAAAACATACCAACCAATATAACCGGTTACGCCAATTTCAAACACACGCAACTCTTTTACAATCATCAGTATTCCATTGGTTTTGAACGACCTGTGAAGTCGGGCAAAGATACCGTTGGAACTGAATATGTGCCTGTTACCCGTTTTTACCATACACTGCAACTGGACGATATGAGAAAAAGGTATTATGAAAATTCAGTGGAAAAGACTTTCTACCTGAATACCTATTTGCCCTACACCCAAACCAACGACACGGCTGCCTTACAAACCATGACCAACCGCTTTGCCATTAGTTTAGCCGAAGAGTTTAATAAATGGATGAAATTCGGACTTACAGGATTTATCGAAAATGACATTCAACGGTTTACATTTACCGAAGATACAACAATATTGCATCAGCTGAAATCGAACACCAAAGTGGGCGGTATTCTGGCCAAAGAACTCGGGCAGCAGTTTACCTACCGTATTTTGGGTGAAATTGATTTGTTGGGTTATAAAGCAGGCGATTTCAATCTTCAGGGAAATGTAAAAGGCTCATTTAAACTCTGGAAAAGTGAGATAATTCTGAATGCCCGTGGCTTTGTCAGAAGTGAAGAACCATCGCTGTTTTTGCAAAATTATCAATCGAATCATTTCCGCTGGGTGAATGATTTCAGCAAAACATACAAGACACATGTAGGCGGTAATTTTGCCATACCGAAACTAGGTTTTTCGCTGGATGTGGACATTGAAAACGTAACGCGACATATTTATTTTGATTCGCTGGCCTTACCAACACAATTTGCCGGCAACGTACAGATTATTGCCGCCAATCTGAAACAGGATTTTCATTTCGGCAAATTTGCGCTCGAAAACAATGTGATATATCAATTATCGTCCAATCAGGATATTATACCGTTGCCCACATTGAGTTTGTACCACAATTTTTATTACCACGACAAATGGTTTAAAGTTCTCAGCATCCAGGCAGGAGCGAGTGTAAGGTATCATACTTTGTATCATGCTCCATCGTATATGCCTGCCACCGGACAGTTTTACAACCAAACAACTACCGAAATAGGAAACTACCCGGTGGTAAATGTATATTTGAATGCTCATTTAAAACGCACACGTTTTTTTGCCGAATATTATCATGTAAATCAGCTTTTTATGAATGGTGCCTATTTTTCAATGCCCGGCTATCCTATCAATCCGGCTATCCTGAAATTGGGTCTGACATGGAACTTTTACGATTAAACTTTGGAGGATGAAAATCGTTATAACACATAAAAGCAGAATAATTATGGCCATTGTTGCCGGTATCGTTATTATTGTAATGATGATATTCGGGTTTCGCAGTTGCCATTACAAAACACTCGATTTAGACGAAATAACCGATTCAGGTCGTTTACGGGTTTTTACGGATAGCAGCAGTTATGGTTTTGTGGTGCGTGGCGACAGCGTGTATGGTTTTCAGTACGAAATAGTAAAACAATTTGCTAACAGTCTGGGAGTTGAACTTCAGGTAACGCAACAGAATAATATCAACGAAGGAATTGAAGGGCTGCTCAACGGCGAGTACGATATTGTAGCTAATTTTGTACCGAACACAACGGAATTAGGAGAAAAAGTTCTCTATACAAGTCCGCTTTTCAGTTCCCGATTAATGCTTGTTCAGCAAAAGGTGGCTGATTCGCTTGGTACTATCGACATTAAAAATCAACTCGATTTGGCCAACGACACGATTTACACAACATATCAATCGGCTGATAATATGCGGTTACGACATTTGGCCAACGAAATTGCCGACACCATTTACCTCATGGAAATGAAACACGCCAGCATGGAACAAATGGTGAAATACGTTTCGGAAGGAAAAATTAAAAACACAATTTGTCCGGAGCATTTCAGCAATAAATTTAAAGCCGGTTACGACAATATTGATATATCTGTGCCATTGGGTTTTACGCAAAACTACTCGTGGATAGTGCATCCCGGATCGAAGCATTTACTGGATAAATTAAACGATTTCCTGAACGATTTTATTGGCAGCGAAGAATACTGGGTTCTGTACCGGAAGTATTACAAATAGCGTTAAAATTCGTCTGTTGATTGGCTTAGTGAATTGGTTATTCGGTGAATTGGTTATTCGGTTAATAAGTTGATTGGTCAAAATTACAAGTTACTTTATAAACCAATTAACTTCATAAACTTTATGAACTGATTAACTTTACAAACTTTCAACTTTACAAACTTTATGAACTAAAAAGAATATGCCATTAAATATTCCCATATCATTACCGGCTGTTGAGTCGTTACGCAAAGAAAATATATTTGTGATGGATTCAGAACGTGCATCGAGTCAGGAGATTCGTCCGCTTAAGATTGTGATTCTGAATCTAATGCCGATAAAAATTACCACCGAAACAGATTTAATCCGGTTGCTGTCGAACTCTCCTTTGCAGATAGAGCTTGATTTTCTGCACATGGAAAGTCATACATCCAAAAATACACCGATAGAGCATTTGATGTCGTTTTACAAAACATTTGACGAAATAAGCAAAAGTAACTACGACGGAATGATTATCACTGGTGCGCCGGTGGAACATTTGCCATTCGAAGAAGTTACTTACTGGCCCGAGATCACTAAAATCTTCGATTGGGCACAAAAGCATGTTACTTCTACGCTGTGTATTTGCTGGGCAGCGCAAGCCGGTCTGTATCACCATTACGGCATTCCAAAATATCCGCTCGACGCTAAAATGTTTGGCGTTTTCGAACATCGCACACACAATCCTCAGAATCCTATTTTCCGTGGTTTCGACGACATCTTTTATGTTCCGCACAGCCGCCATACCGAAGTGCGTGCCGAAGACATTCTGAAAAATCCGGAACTGACGCTTTTATCCGAATCACCGGAATCGGGCGTTTATATGGTAATGGCACGGAACGGACGCGAATTCTTTATTACCGGACATTCGGAATATTCTCCTTTAACACTAGATACAGAGTACAAACGCGACGTGGAAAAAGGTTTGCCCATCAATATGCCACAAAATTACTATCTGGATAACAATCCCGACAATGAACCGCTGGTACGCTGGAGAAGTCATGCCAATCTGCTTTTCACCAATTGGCTGAACTACTTTGTATATCAGGAAACTCCGTACGATTTGGAGAAAATACATTAATTTGGAATGAAATCCATCGAACTCCTCTCGCCTGCAAAAAATATGGAATGCGGCATAGCTGCTATCAATCATGGTGCTGATGCGGTGTACATTGGTGCTTCGCAATTTGGCGCACGGTCAGCTGCCGGAAATTCGGTGGAAGATATTGCTGCTTTGGCAAAATATGCTCATCAATACCGATCCAAAGTTTATGTAGCGCTGAATACCATACTCACCGACGATCAACTTCCACAGGCCGAAAAACTGATTCATCAGGTATACGAAGCCGGAGCGGATGCACTGATTGTGCAGGATATGGGAATTCTGAAAATGAATTTGCCTCCTATCCCACTCCATGCCAGCACACAAACCGACAACCGAACGGTAGAAAAAGTACAGTTTCTGCAAAATGCAGGGTTTTCGCGGGTAGTGTTGGCGCGTGAATTATCGCTGAAGCAAATCGCTGAAATATCAACTCAAACCAATGTGGAGCTCGAAGCTTTTGTGCATGGCGCTTTATGTGTGAGTTACAGCGGTCAGTGTTACATGAGCGAAGCCATGAGCGGACGAAGCGCCAATCGCGGACAATGTGCGCAATATTGCCGTTTGCCTTATCATTTGGAGGATGTGGAAGGAAATTTGCTTGTAAAAAACAAACATTTACTTTCACTCAAAGATCTGGATTTATCGGACTATCTGCCGGAAATGCTGGCTGCCGGCGTTATGTCTTTTAAAATAGAAGGACGACTAAAAGATGCTGATTATGTGAAGAATATAACCGCCTATTATCGCAAAAAGCTGGATGCTATTCTGGAAACAGGCCATCAGTACAAACGGGCTTCCTCAGGTAAAACCACGTTCTTTTTCGAACCAAATCCGGAGAAAAGTTTCCGCCGCAGTTCTACCGATTATTTCCTGAACGGACGTCATGCAGGTATTATCCAACCCGAAACACCCAAATCGTTGGGTGAACCGCTGGGAAAAGTGGCATTTGTTGGTCGTAACTATTTTGAAGTAGACACCGACACGGTTTTGAATAATGGCGATGGACTTTGCTTTATCAACAAGCAGGGCGATCTGGTTGGTTTCAGAGTAAATCGGGTGGAAAGCCTCTCCCTAACCCTCTCCTCCGGAGAGGGAAACTGCGGTTCTCGATGTTTTCCCGGATTAATGCCAGATTTGACTACAGGCACTTTTCTGTACCGAAATCAGGATCAGGCATTCGATAAGATATTGAACGGTAAAACGTCGGAGCGTAAGATAACTGTTGACATTGTCTTTCGGGAAACTGAAAACGGCTTTTCTGTTTCGTTTAGTTCAGAAGACAATGGGTTTTCTAAAATTGAATTTACTACTGAAAAGCAACCGGCACAAAAGCCTGATGCTGTTGAAAACAATATCCGTCAGCAACTCTCCAAACTTGGAAATACTTTGTACGAAGCCCGCGATATTCAAATTCAGCTGAATTCCGCCTGGTTTTTCCCTGCTTCGCAGTTAAGCGAGTGGCGACGCCTGGTGGTGGAAAAGTTGGATGAAATACGCGAAAACTCGTACAGCAGAGAGTTACCGAAAGAACGTATTAAAACCGATTTTCCATTGCGCAAGCTCACTTATCTGGGTAATGTAACCAATACTTTAGCTGAAGCTTTTTATCGCGAGCATGGTGTGGACGACGTACAACCCGGATTCGAAGTAAAAGCCGCTGAAGGTGTGCCACTCATGTTTACCAAACACTGCATAAAATACGAAATGGGCTGGTGTCCCCGCGAAGGAAACAACCAACCCACCTTAAAAGAACCTCTTTACCTGAAACACAAAGACCAGCGTTTTGAGCTCCGGTTCGATTGCAAAAAGTGTGAAATGCAGATATTGAATGCTACAAACTAACAGCAGGATATATTTATTTTTTTGCCACAGTTTCACTCATTAACTCATACTTCCGACCATCTGAATAATCGTATCTTACAATACCATATTTGTATGTGTAATATACGACATTGGGTAATGTATCGGGCATATTTGAAGATGGTTTTAGTACATATACCGTAGGATAAATTTTCCCTTTGATAGTAATATCATTTTTTATTATATATGACTGATCTATATTCAAATAGATACCACTATAATTATAACTATCTACCGAAACCATAACAGTCGTTTCACTTGGTTGAAAAATATAAAACTCTTTGAACCCCTTTAATTTATTTTGTCTGAAACATCTTATTACAATATATTCAGCAAAAGATCTATTATCAGATATGAAATAATCATCAAATATCTTAATGTTAAATGTATCAATTTTTTGAGTTAAACTATCTACAAATAAAACAGTATCATTATTTACAAGCAATGGTTTGTTTTCTTCCGGCATATAATAGTAAGTATGCGGATCACAGGATGCAAATGAAAACACAGCCAACAAAAACACAAATACATGATATTTTTTCATACAAGTAGTTATTTATCAATGTTATTCATTAGCTCATACTTCCGTCCATCAGCATAATCGTACCGGATAATACCGTGCTGATAAGAGTAATATACGGTATTTGGAATACTATCCGGATGATTCTCAGCAATTAATACAATATGATACTCCCTGAAAACAGGACATAAAGTTAAGATATAATTATATTATCTTTAAACAAAAATTTTATGTCAACAACAAGAAGAAAATTCAGTAAAGAATTCAAAGCGAAAGTAGTTTTAGAGTCATTAAAAGAGCGTGAAACCATTGAAAGTTTAGCCAAGAAATATGAGTTACAGCCGACTCAAATTTCTTTGTGGAAAGCTCAGGCATTAAAGAATTTTGGTAATTTGTTTATAGTTGACAATGCCAAGGAGCAAGAAAAAGGAGTAGAGACTCAGATTTTGTATGCTCAAATAGGTCAATTGAAAGTAGAGAATGACTTTCTAAAAAAAAAGTTACAGTAAGAAGTCCTGAGGAACGAAAATGCATGATTGATTCAAATCATCCTGTTTTAAGTATATCAACTCAATGTGATTTACTTGGCGTGAACAGAAGCCGTTATTATTATGTGCCAGTTGGAGAATCACAAGAGAATTTATCTATTATGCGCCAATTGGATGAACAATACTTTCTAACACCTTTTTATGGAGCTTTGCGACTGACGTCCGTGCTGATAGTGTTGGGCTATAAGGTTAACATAAAACGAGTTCGCCGTCTTATGAAGCTTGTTGATTGGAAAACTATCTATCGTGAACCACGTACGACCGTAAGCCAGAAAACGCATTATAAATATCCCTATCTTCTAAGAAATATGGATATTGTAAGATGTAACCAGGTTTGGGCAATGGACATTACGTACATTCCTATGAAAAAGGGGTTTATGTATCTGGCAGCCATAATTGATTTACATAGCAGATATGTAGTTCATTGGTCATTATCCAACTGCATGAGTGCTGAATGGTGTACTGAGACATTAAAAACTGCGATAGAAAAGCATGGAGTTCCTGAAATATTCAATACAGATCAGGGAAGTCAATTTACAAGTGATGTTTTTATTAATGAGTTGAAAAACAATAAAATAAAAATATCAATGGATGGAAAAGGCAGAGCACTTGATAATATTTACGTTGAGCGTTTATGGCGTAGTGTAAAATATGAAAATGTGTATTTGAATGTATATGAAAATGGATTAACTTTGTGGAAAGGGTTGAATGATTATTTTCAGTTTTACAACGATGAAAGATTGCATCAATCATTAGGTTATAAAACCCCAAAACAGAAATATCAATCGGCGGCCTAAAACGAGAATAACTTTTTTATGGCTTTTGTGGCCAAAAAGTTATTGCCCGTTTTGTCCGAACTAATTTGCAGCAACTAAAAATATCTTAACATGCTGCTGAAAGTGTCCTAGAATTGGGGAGTACTATACAAATACTTTCGGATAGGTTACTCCATGCGCATTATAATTGTATTGTATATTGTTATAAGAATCATCCGAATTAATATACCAATAATAATAATATGGATGATTTATTCTTATATATACACCTATACTTGTTTGAGTTATATTAAAATAACTAATTGAGGCTTTTATATTTTGCATATTATAATCAATAAAAATATTTTCTGCAGCACTATAAGAATCGGAATAACTGTAAAAGGAAAAAATTTTCACACAAAAAGTATCTATAGAAATATTGGCGCTATCCTGAAAACATATTGTATCGTTATTCACTAAAACGGTACGGTTTTCGTCGGGGACATTGTAATACTTAAAATTATTATTACATGATGTACTTACAACCAGCAGTAATAAAAACATATAATATTTCTTCATACAAGTAGTTATTTATCAATGTTATTCATTAGCTCATACTTTCGCCCATCAGCATAATCGTACCGGATAATACCGTGATTAAATGTAAAATAAACGGTATTGGGTATGAATTCATGTGTACTTAAATCTGTAAATTTATATACAATAGGATAAAGCACATCACCAATATTCATATTAAGTACAGTTTTATCTTCATTGTTTTCATCTAAACGAATACCACTGCTAAAATAGTACTTACCAATATTGTCAATATCTGCACTTCCGATTGATTGCAAAATGTAAAATCCTTCAAAATTAGTTGAATTATTATATTTGCTATAAGACATAGTTACATATTCGACTCTATTAGTATAATCAGGGTCGTGATACGAATAACTCAATCGTATGCAAAAAGTATCAATTAGATTATTTGCTTTGTCTATATAATATATTGTATCATTATTTTCTAATAACGGTCTTTCATCATCAGGAATATTATGATAAGTGATAGGATCACACGAAGCAAGAAAACCTATTACAAGAACATTTAAAAGGATTTTTTTCATCTTTGAAGTTATTTGGTAACACTTTCATTCATTAACTCATACTTCCGTCCATCGTTATACTCGTATCTGATAATTCCATATTTGTAAGAATAATAAACTTTGTTAGGTAATGTATCAGGCATATTTAACGTGGGCTTAAGCACATATACTATAGGATAAATTACACCTCGAATATTAATATCATTTTTTATAATATCTGACTGATCTACATAGAAATAGAGATAATTGTAATCATAACCATCTACCGAAACCATAACAGTACTTTTATCCGTTTCTGTAATATGAAACTCTTTGAACCCCTTTAATTTATTTTGTCTGAAACATCTTATTACAATATATTCAGCAAAAGATCTATTATCAGATATGAAATAATCATCAAATATCTTAATGTTAAATGTATCAATTTTTTGAGTTAAACTATCTACAAATAAAACAGTATCATTATTTACCAGTAATGGTTTTTGTTCATCAGGTATATTGTAATAAGTAGTTCTGTCACAAGCCGTAAACAGAAAAAGCATTATGGATAAAACTGTTATTGTATCTTTCATAAGAATTAGTTAACAAATAAATTCATTTTTACATCAACAAATAAACAAATAAATTAATCTTAATGCAAGAAAACATCAATATTTATTTTATGGACAGCCCTATTTTCGACACACCACTTAAAAATCTGTAAAACTGCATATTAACCCCTACATTAAAACACTGCCTATATAGACAAAATTCCAGTTGTTAAAAATTGTCACCAAATTCAGCATAAAACACCACTATTTTAAGCAGTGGTAATTTGATTTTTTTAAAGAATCAGATGTTTGAACAGAAAAACAACGGAGTTTAAAAGGATTCATTTTCAACCATGTTTTGCATGGCTAAATATAGAGTTTAGCAGGCAATAACTGAAATTATGAGTCAAAAAAATGGGGGAGAAGTGAAAACGAACAGTTATTGAAAATCAAAGACTTACAAGCATTAAAGTAACTTTTTGGGGGACAAGCAAAAATTCAGGCATTTATAAGCACGAAAAAAGGCAAAAAAAACAGGAATTTGTCCATGGTAGACAAATTCCTGTATAAAAAAAGAAGTTCGGACTTTTTATAATGTCGCTCCTACGGAGCTTCGGATTTATTTAATTAAATACTTCTACCATAATTTTGCTCCTAACGGAGCATTTTTGGAGCTCCGTTAGGAGCAATTCCCGATAGCTATCGGGAGTTGTAATTAAAAAGTCAAGACGATCTCTATTATTCATAAGTACAATTCAATCCAAAAACCCCTGCCTTTTCAACACAGCCAGGTATTTTTCTGAGAAAAATTCATTGTTCTTTTTGGTGTAACGCACATCGGTAAATACCTGTGCTAATGTTTCCTTGTTATTTTCGGCAACAAATTTTCTGTAGAATTCGCTGTTTTCCTTTTCGGCATAAAGATCATTCAATTCTTCCGGTTGGAATACCTTATAATCGCCGTAATGCACCACGGCGTCTAAAGGCAAACGATCGGTTACTTGAGGATTTTCGGCAGGATAACCCACGGTAAGGGTAGTAACAGGCACTACTAATTCAGGTAAATTCAGCGTATCGATGATTTCACCGGCATTATAAGTGGCTGTGCCCAGATAACAAATGCCCAATCCTTCACTTTCGGCAGCAATGGCAAATGTCTGCGCAAAAATAATGGCATCGACAAAAGCCGCCACAAACGATTGAAAATTGGCATAACCGGGTTCAGCCTGACGGATATTGCACCAGTTGGTAAAACGGTTGTAATCGGCACAAAAAGTAAGCACCACCGGAGCCTGTTTTACCATGGGCTGGTTGAAATGTGCCGGCGACAGTTTCTCTTTCGTTTCCTGATCGGTAGTTACCACCACACTGTACACCTGCATATTTCCGGTATTCGAAGCCTGAGCCGCAGCTTTAAATAATTTATCCAGCAACGCTTTGTCGACGGGTTGATCGGTATATTTGCGTATGGTACGACGGTTATTGAGTAGTTCTAACATGGGAAGTTTAGTTTTTTTAGTTTCAGAGGTTTCAAATGTTTCATAGGTTTCAAATGTTTCAAGAGTTTCAGAAGTTTGAAAAGTTTATCTCCCGTTGATTCAGGTTTAATACCTGATTCATATTTTCTTATTTTCCTAATTTCTCATTTTCTTAATTACCAATCAACTATCTGCAAAGTACCCACGCCTCGGCAAAGCGTTCATCGGTTCTACGGAGTTCTTCCATATACTGTATGGCTTCGTCTCTATCGGTAAACGATTTGATGGAAACCCGGTACGTTTTATGCGGTTCGAGCACATGTGCGCAATCGAAACCATCGGCCACCAGTTCCTGACAAAAACCTTCGGCACATTTCTCCGTAGCCAGACTCGCCACCACCACATGATACAGTTCGGCGTTATTGGTGACTTTTACTTCATTCTGAATGGTATCGGTTTTTAGCTCCGGACAGGGCTGAACTTCGGTAAGTGTATCGACAGTTGTTGTTTGTACAGGAGTTACAACCGTTTCCAAATGTTGAGGTAACAACCCTGCCTGCTGATTGATTCGCACATCGTTTAATTGTGGAGAAATCAGAAGTAAACCAATCATCAGAGCAACTGCTGCAGCATAACGTAATATCTTTTGCCGGTTAAACCGAATAACAACCGTATCTTTGTTTTTCTCAATTCGCTGTAAATAAATATTCTCCAATCCTGTATTCGAAGGAAGGAATGAAGCAAAATTTACCGGTGTAAAAATAAGTGTAGCATTTGCTGATTTTTCGAACCAACCCATTCTTCCGAATTCCACGGTATCGCCGTTATTCAACCCGGACAAAAAATGTGTTACCTCTGAATTTATCAAATCAGTAGCCTGACGATAAGTGATTTTCAGGCTTCGGGAGATTTCAATAGCCAGCAATCCATCCGATTGATTCATCAGCGGATTAAAACTAATGGTCTGACAAGGTGGAGTAATATAGTTTTCGTGCACCGTGGCGTGTTGAAACTGCAACACAAAACCACCAAAACCGGGCACAACCACATAATCGTGACGGGCAAGTAAAACTTCGATATGTTCGGTTATTGTTTTCACAACACAAAAATACACTTTCTGAATTTCTCAGAGGGTTTTTACATGCAAAAGTTTTCAACAAGTTGTCAAACCCGAAATTCTGTGTATCTTTGTAACAGAAGAATTAACCCAAAAACATAGTGATAAAACTTCAATAAAAATGAAGAAAACAATTTTAATTACAGGCGGTGCCGGCTTTATCGGATCACATGTAGTACGCCTATTTGTAACAAAATATCCTGATTATCAGATCGTAAATTTAGATGCACTGACCTATGCAGGAAATCTTGAAAACCTGAAAGATATTGACAATGCTCCCAATTACACTTTCGAAAAAGGAGATATAACCGACGAAGTTTTTATTCCGGCATTATTCGAAAAATACCAAATAGATGGCGTCATTCATTTGGCAGCCGAATCGCATGTCGACCGTTCGATTACCAATCCGTTTGCATTTCTGAAAACCAACGTATTTGGCACAGCCAACCTGTTGAATGCAGCCAAAAATGCGTGGAAAGACAATTACGAAGGCAAACGCTTTTATCATGTGTCTACCGACGAAGTGTATGGTGCGCTGGAATTTGATGGTACTTTCTTTACCGAAACCACCAAGTACGATCCGCATTCACCCTATTCGGCCAGTAAAGCTTCGTCCGATCACTTTGTGCGCGCTTACCACGATACTTACAAATTGCCGGTAGTTATTTCGAATTGCTCAAACAACTACGGAGCAAATCATTTCCCTGAAAAACTGATTCCGCTGTCAATCAACAATATCAAACACAACAAACCAATTCCCATCTACGGAAAAGGCGAAAATGTGCGCGACTGGTTATTTGTAAACGACCACGCACGCGCTATCGATACTATTTTTCATAACGGAAGGAATGGTGAAACTTATAACATAGGAGGCAACAACGAGTGGACCAATATCGATCTGATTCACAAACTGTGCGAAATTATGGATCGCAAACTAGGACGTGAAACAGGAACATCGGCCAAACTGATTACATTTGTGACCGACCGTGCCGGACACGATTTACGCTATGCCATTGACTCCACCAAACTACAAACCGAATTGGGTTGGAAACCTTCACTTCAGTTCGAAGAAGGTTTAGAAAAGACCGTTGACTGGTATATGGAAAATCAGGAATGGCTGGATAATGTAACCAGTGGAAATTATCAGAAATATTACGAACAGCAATACGAAAAAAGATAAGGGCACTTCTAAAAACAAAAGCGATTTTCAATCAGAAAATCGCTTTTGTTTTTTTATCCTATTCCTTCGTACACAAAACCTGCATCGCGAAGTTCATTTTTATCGTAGATATTCCGGCCGTCCAAAATAAGCGGATATTTCATACTTTTACGTATCACCGGCCAACTCGGCATGCGGAATTCTTTCCATTCGGTAACGAGCATCAACACATCAGCATCGAATACTGCATCGTAAATATCTTTGGCAAAGTATATATTTTCCTCGTTTGTAAGTCTATGACGGGCAATGGCATGTTTTGCTTCGTCCATAGCCACCGGGTCGAAGACACGCACTTTACAACCGGCAACCAAAAGTTTTTCAATAAGTACAATGGAAGGAGCTTCGCGCATGTCATCGGTATTTGGCTTAAACGAAAGTCCCCATACAGCCACTGTTTTCTGATTTAATTCTCCGTTATAGTGCTTTACAGCTTTTTTATAGAGTATCTCCTTTTGCTCTTCGTTCACTTCCTCCACTGCTTTAATCACCTTCATTTCATAACCATTTATTTCAGCAGTTTTGATCAGTGCTTTTACATCTTTCGGGAAGCATGAACCTCCATAACCACAGCCTGAATAAAGGAATTTATTGCCGATTCGCTGATCGGTACCAATTCCTTTGCGAACCATATTGACATCGGCACCCAGAATTTCGCACAGATTGGCAATATCGTTCATAAAGCTAATTCTAGTAGCCAGCATGGCGTTGGCAGCATATTTAGTCATTTCTGCCGAAGGAATATCCATAAATATCACCCGGAAATTATTCAGTAAAAACGGACGATACAGCTTCGACATTAATTCTTTTGCTTTTTCACTCTCCACTCCCACCACTACGCGATCGGGACTCATAAAATCCTTGATAGCATCACCTTCTTTCAGAAACTCAGGATTGGAAGCCACATCAAAATCAATATTGAGCGACCTTTTGGTCAGTTCTTCGCGAATGACTTCTTTCACCATAGCCGCAGTACCTACTGGAACCGTACTTTTGGTAACAAGCAGCACATATTTGTTCATATTGGCACCAATGGTGCGAGCCACTTCTCTGACAAATTTCAAATCTGCACTTCCGTCGTCACCCGGAGGCGTACCTACAGCACTGAACACCACCTCAACATCATCGAGTACGCTCACCAAATCAGTCGTAAAGTGCAATCTGCCGGCTTTTGTATTCCGATGCACCATATCTTCAAGACCAGGCTCATAAATTGGAATAATTCCCTCATTCAGTCGGTCAATTTTATATTTATCAACATCCACGCAGGTAACATCCACACCCATTTCGGCGAAACATGTACCCGATACCAAACCGACATAACCGGTTCCGACAACTGCAATTTTCATAAATGAAATTTCAAATTAGCGATTCAAATAATTAGTCACAACCCTTTTTATTCCATCTTCTAGGGTCACAGAAGCTTTCCAACCAACACTTTGCAATTTTGACACGTCCAATAATTTACGTGGCGTACCGTCGGGTTTGGTGGTATCCCAGTGAATTTTACCCTGATAATCAACTGTATTTTTTACAATTTCTGATAATTCACGAATGGTTAAATCCACACCACAACCGGCATTGACATGCGAAGGAAGCGTATCCGGTGCATCGTAATTCATCAGCAAATATACACTGGCATCCGCCATATCGTCGACATGCAGAAATTCGCGCATTGGATTTCCCGATCCCCACAAGGTAATTGTTATCTCTTTTTCTTCTTTAGTGATTCCGTATTTTGCCAAAAGTTTCAGAATCACTTCGTCGCTGTACGAACCATTTACCCCTTCCACAGGCAATTTATTCAAATCCTCACGAATTGAAGTCATATCGTTATTCATGAGATATTTACCCAACAACATTTTACGAATTAAAGCCGGAAGCACATGCGATTTTTCGAGATCGTAATTATCGTTTTGCCCGTATAAATTGGTTGGCATTATGGAAATAAAATTACAACCGTACTGGTCGTGATAAGCTTCACACATTTTAATTCCGGCAATTTTCGCAATGGCATAGGGTTCATTTGTTTGTTCGAGCAAACCGGTGAGCAGATATTCTTCTTTGATAGGCTGTTCGGCCATACGCGGATAAATACATGACGAACCCAGAAACAAAAGCTTTTTCACTCCGTTCAGATAACTCTGGTGAATCACATTATTCTGAATCATCAGGTTTTCGTAAATAAACTGCGCTCTGTAAGTATTATTGGCCACAATTCCACCTACTTTAGCCGCAGCTAGCACCACATATTCCGGTTTTTCCTGCTGAAAGAAATTTGCCACAGCAACACCATCCATCAGATTGAGCTCTTCCAACGAGCGTGTTACAAAGTTGGTAAACCCTTTCGATTCAAGATTTCGTTTGATAGCCGAACCAACCATTCCATTGTGTCCGGCAATGTATATTTTAGCGTTTTTTTCCATATTAATATATTTGGAGAATGGGATATGAGTATTTTAAGTGTAAAAGTAAATAAGTGTAAGTGTGTAATTTTAAACAATTATACTGATTTATCATCAGAATTCATTCTCTTATTATAGAATTTCACTAATCCGGTTAGTTGAATGGCAATTTTATCGAGTTTTGTTTTGAAATCATCAAACTGTTTATTATTTATATATTCAAGATCCAGAGCAACATATAAAAGACTGAGAATCTCCATCAATGATGTATATGCAATTTCAATAAATCTGATTTTTTCCTTATCCGAAAATCGTGAAGTTCCCTCAGTTATGTTTAACATTACGGAAACGGCAGCCCTTTGTATTTGAGAACTCATTCCAAACTTTTCTTCAATGGGAAATATCCTGGAGAGTTTGTATATTTCAACTACATAAGCACGACTTTGTTTCCACACCTCCAGTTTTTCGAAATTATACACATATCCCATATCAAAATAAGTTTTATTTTACATTCTTACTCATTTACAAACTTACTCATTTACACCATTTTATTCAAAATAATTCATAATCCGGAAACCACCTTCTTTCAGATAAGTTTCTTTTTTCATCACTTTCACATCGGAACGCATCATATCTTCCACCAAACCTTTTAAATCGTATTCAGGTTTCCAGTTCAGTTTAGTACGTGATTTTGTTGCGTCACCTATCAACAACTCCACTTCAGTTGGGCGGAAATATGCTGCATCTACTTCTACAACCGGCTCGGTGATAGATTTTACTTTCTCTATAAATTCAGAGCCAACACGTTCAGTAAAAATTATTTCGTCAACAGAGGAAATATATCCTTTTTCGTCGACACCTTCGCCTTTGAATGTAATTTCAACACCAATTTCGGCAAAAGCCATACGCACAAACTCCCGAACTTCGGTAGTAATGCCGGTAGCTATAACATAATCGTCGGGCGCATCCTGCTGAAGTATCAGATACATGGCCTGAACATAATCTTTGGCATGTCCCCAGTCGCGTTGCGACGAAAGATTTCCCAGGAAAAGCTTATCCTGCATACCCATGGCAATACGTGCAGCAGCACGGGTAATTTTGCGGGTTACAAAAGTTTCACCCCGTAACGGAGATTCATGATTAAACAAAATTCCATTGCTGGCATGCATTTTATAGGCTTCGCGATAATTTACCGTAATCCAGTAAGCATACATTTTAGCTACAGCATAAGGAGAACGCGGATAAAACGGAGTTGTTTCTTTTTGAGGAACTTCCTGCACCAATCCGTAAAGTTCGGATGTTGAAGCCTGATAAATACGTGTTTTTTCCACAAGACCAAGCAATCGTACAGCCTCTAGAATTCGCAGTGTACCTATTCCATCGGCGTTGGCGGTATATTCCGGAGTATCGAAACTAACTTTCACATGACTCATGGCAGCCAAATTGTAAATTTCATCGGGTTGAGTTTCCTGAATAATACGGGTAATATTCATCGAATCAGTTAAATCGCCGTAATGCAATATCAGATTGCGGTTATCAACATGAGGATCCTGATATAAATGATCAATTCTATCGGTATTAAACAGCGATGAGCGTCGTTTTAAGCCGTGAACTATATATCCTTTTTTGAGTAATAATTCAGCCAGATACGCGCCATCCTGACCGGTAATACCGGTAATTAATGCAACTTTTTTCATTGAAAATGAGTTAATTGATTAGAAATAATTTATAATTTTTGATTGAGTATGCAAAAAGCGAAAAAACGTTTACAAATCACGGTCATCCTGATAATACTGGAAATATTTATCTGATGCATCTCTTTGTCTGCGTGAAGAATAACCGCCATATGCACCATAGCCCCCGTAACCATATCCGTAAGTATATTTTCTGGCATAATATTTCGAGTATCTACCTTCATCAACCGACACATCGTTAATAACCGTATACATTCTGGATATACTATCGTTTTTCAACTGTTCGCTGAGTTTTTTGTAGAAGCTTTTATTTGTTTTGTTATTTCTGACTACAAATAAATTAATATCAGACATCATAGCCAGTGCATATGCATCAGCCACCACCCCAATCGGACTTGTATCCACAATGATATATTCGTATCTTTTCTTCAGTTCAGCAAACATTTCGGTTAGTTTTTCTGATCGGATCAATTCCCCCGAATTTGGAGGTACAGTACCTGCAGGTAAAACATCGAAATCCAAACCAGGTAGTTTTAGTATGACATCATCAAGTTCACATTGTCCAATGAGATGGTTTGTTACACCTTCAACCTGAGTTATATTAAACCGCTGATTAACGCTTGGTTTACGAATATCCATATCCACAAGTATCGTTTTTTTACTTGCCATACCATAAATACAGGCAAGATTAATACTGAAATATGTTTTACCATCGCCAGATTCACCAGAGGTAATTACTACAACTATATCCTTCTTTCTCTGAACAATAAATTCTATACGTGTTCGGATAACACGAAACATTTCAGTAAATGATGAACGTGGATTTTTAGCTACCAATATAGGATCAACACTTTGCGTATGACGCACCAAACCAATAAGTTTGAACGAAGAATTTCTTTCCACATCCTTCACCGATCGAATGGTTCCGTTAAGTAATTCCTTAATAATAACAAAAGCTATAGGTAATAAAATTCCAAACAACAAATAAGTCATCGTTGTTTTCGATTTCTTATCGGCATTTGTTACCGCTACAATTCTTGCTTTATCAAGTATAATATTATCCGGACTGTTTGATGCTTTCAAAATCTCTGCTTCAGCTCTTTTTTGCTGGAAGAAAGAATAGTAACTATCTTCCATTTTATATTTCCGCTGAATAGCTTTCATCTCGAGTTCGAGGTTCGGAAGTCCATTAATATCTGTCTCCACTTTGTTCAGACGGGTATAGTACTCATCCTTTTCAATTTCAAGGGCAACACGCATATTTTTAACCACTTCATTAATAGCTATTTTTACATTATTAATATCGTTGGTATATTTGGCATAAAACATATTTTTCTCTGTTAATTCTCCTCTTTCAATGTTTAGAGAATTAATTTGAGAAATCAGAGTCATAAGCATAGGTTCATTTAAACCTAAACTCGATGGAGCTATTACACTACCATCTTCCATATTGGTTTTAAGGTAATTCGTCAGATAATTAAGATATGTTTCACGCAGTTTTAATCCTGAAAGTTCATTGTCGTAAGACTTTGATTTGCCAATTAAATCACTTGAAAGTGTTGAAACATCGACAATCTTGTTTTTTTGACGAAAATCAGTCATTTTGTCTTCACTGTTTGTTAAAGACTCTGTCAATACAGACATTTGGCTGTCGATAAACTTCATGGTTTTATTGGCAGCTTCATTCTTCATTTCCAGATTATCAGACAGATATGTTTTAGCCAGTTGATTTATAAAATCCACATCTCTTTCGGGAGTTTCACTCACCAGTCCGATTTCGAGAACTGAAGATCCTTCAACAACCCATTTAAAAGCTATTCTGGGCTGAAAATCTTTAATTAACGATTCCCGGTCACGGAATCTGAAATATACTTCCTGACTTCCGGCAAAAAAACCGGTATTGTAAATGGTTATAAAAAACAAATTGTGTTGAATAGGTGTACCCAGTTTACCTTCAAGTTTAAAGTTTTTATATTTCTTATTCTCATACACAGTGATCTCGTAAGTTCCGTTGGCATTCAAATCAAGTTTATACATCAGTCCGTAGGCATCGGGCGATATATAATCGGGCTGAATTACCACCGGTGAATTGGAATACAAATTTCTGATCTTAAAGTTTCCACGTGATATATAATCAACTCTCAGTTGAGGCAAACTATCTACCACTCTACCAATCAAATCATTAGAACCGAGCATAATTAATTGGTTGCTCGAATTCTTATATACAGATTGAACACCAAAACCCTGCATCAACGATGAGCTTCCGGCAAAACCGGTTCCTTTTTCCTGAATGATCAATGTTCCGGCCGATTTGTATGAAGGAATTATTTTTCTGTTTTGCAGATATGCCAAACCTAAGGAAATAATTATACCGATGACAAACAAATACCAATAATGCAAAAAGTTTTGCACCCATTCCATAATATCAAATCCCGAGCCTTCATCTTCAGAAAAACCTTGGTTGTTTTCGGGTATATTATTTTTTACTTCTTCCATATAAGTGTATAAAAGATTACTTGGTAAAATATAAAGCACTGATTAATAACGACACCGATGAGGTGACTAAGCCAACAAAACCTCCCCAGCTGTTAACCTTATAAAAACTAGATGGTGCAAGACGAACATAAATTATATCGTTGGGGTAAATATAATAGTACTTTGATTCAATCAAACTTGCCGGACGAATATCAAACTCCATCACTTTAATTCCGTTTCCTGTATCACGCAGTATTCTTACATTCTGAAAATCACCGGAATTACTTAAATTTCCGGATACAGAAAGAGCCTGATATATAGTCATTTTTTCTCTAATAATGGGAAATACACCTGTACCTGCTTCACCTATTACAGTAAATGTTTTATTTGCCAACGAAATTTTCACATTGGCATCGGGTATTATTTCTTTAAATCGAGCTTCTACATTTTTTTCGGCTTCGCGAATGGTTAATCCGGCTACCGGTATACCCTTAATAAACGGAATATCAATAGTTCCGTCAGGATAAACCCGGTACGACATTTGTCGTGCGCCTGATCCCAACGAACTGTTACTGGAAATAAGTCTAGAAATGGTTTCATCAATGGTTATTAATCTGAAAACTATTTCATCGTTTATCTGAATCTTATAATTTTCATATTCAGCTTTTTCGTATTTGGGTAACATCGGATTATTTTCCTGAAGTAAGCCCACACTTCTATAATTGTAACACGAACTTAACAATACCGTGATTACAATAATAAGAATTTTATTTATATGTTTCAGGTTTCGTTTCATTGTGTGGAAGCAGGAACAAAAAGATTATATACAAAAACACCAAACGAAAATGTAGAAACGATGGTAGAGAATAAGCCAGGCAGGTTTGTTACACTGAAAAATTGTTCATCAAGATTCTGAACATATATAACATCGTTGGGTTCAACATAGAAATACTCCGAATTAATAATATCAGCACTTCTAACATCAAAGGTCTTAATGACTGTACCATTCGCTGTTTCACGCAAAATACGTATTTTGCTTTTATCGCCATATAGTCCTATATCACCAGCCATTGCCAACGCCTGGAAAATATTAATTTTTTCCTTAGGAATCTGAATTAATCCGTTGCCAGAATTCCCGATAATACTAAAATATCGCTCTGCAATTTTTATTTCCACAGTACTAAATCTAAACAAAGGCTCAATGGCTTTTTCGAGTGCCGTTGTAGCTTCTCTTACTGTTAACCCTTCCAGTAAAATCTCTCCAACCATTGGGAAAACAACAGTGCCATCTTCCTCAATCAGATATGTATATAATTCATCTGTAGAGCCTCCTCTTGATGAAGTTGTTGCCGTACGCATATTACTTCCACCATTGAAAAGAGAATTAGTTTTTTCGTTAGTGGAATATACTTTAACATACAAACGATCACCTTTACGCAATTTATAATCCTCGAAATTCAGACTGTCTTTGTATGCCGGAATAAACAAATCCGGCTTTTGCATATAATTCACCTTACGCGATGATATGCAGGAGGACATAATGATAACCGGCAGAATGTAAAACAATATCTTGAGAAAATTTTTCGGCATTCTATTTCTTTTATATTCAGAATTACAAAGATATTGATTTTTATATGAATTTCAACATTCAAGCCTCAAAAAAAGGCTTGATGATAGGTTATTTGAAATACAAATTTTGTTTTGGAACAATGTTTGTTTTAAACTGAATCAGCTAATTTAATGTTGTAAAAATGAATTTCAATGAAAAAAACAATTAAATTTGCAAAATGTATTGACAATTACTTTACCCTTCATTCCATTAAACTTATGTATATTAAAAAGTTATTCACTGCGTTTATGTTACTGATTCCCTTCAGTCTACTTGCCCAAACTACTAATAAATCGGCTGCAAATATTGACATACCTATTAATATCCCGGCAAACTTCCCCATCAACAGCATTGATTTTCAGAAGCTTAATATGGAAAATTTTTCTTTCGGATTTCAGTTGATGCCCTCGGTAAATTGGATTAATGTAATACATAATGATATTCAAACCGATGGAGCTGCCCTGAAATTTGGTGTTGGTGGAATTGCAGAATATGAAGTTTTATCATTTTTAAGTGTGGTTTCCGGTGTAAACTATACTGGTTCAGGAGGCTATGTATTCGATAATGCATCTTTATCGAACCCTGCCGTTCAGGAAAACTATAAAATTAATTATTCCCAGATTGAAATTCCTTTAAGTCTGAAAATCAGCACTCCGGAGTATAAAAACTTCAGGTATTTTGCCATGGCCGGAATTTCGGCTTGCTTTACGATTACTGCCAGCGAAAGATATCGCAGTGCAATACAAAATACAACGCTGGCTCCTGTCGACATTTTACCATACACCAATGCAAGCCGTGGAGCTTATCACGCTGGAGTTGGATTTGATTATAAGATTTTCAATAAGGCCTCGCTGTTTGGTAAATTTATGTACAACAATTCACTAACAAATATTGCCTACGGTAGTTATTACGTATCGCAGGGACGATATACAGTTGAACCGCAACTTTATCCCGGAGCTTTCGAAATTTCATTCGGATTGCTCTTTCATCAGAAATAAACAATATACAAAAAAACAGGTCTGAAGTTTTCAGACCTGTTTTTTCATTAGGAAGACTCATTCTACATTCCGTCTTCTATATTCCAAACAAATGCTCGGATTCCCATCAATTCGGATGTACCATTAAGTTCACGCAGTTCATCGAGTATCGGCTTTACTTTTTCATCACTAACTACTGTCATAATAGCTGTATTTAACGATGGCCATGCATGTGTTCCGTAGTGAGGTTCACCTGTTTGCGTTCCACGTCCTATTACCGACTCCCAACCTGTAAAACCGCGTACATGGTTTTGAGTTAATATACTCTGAATCTGCTCGTAATATGCCTGATCGAATGATATAAATATTGATTTCATAAATTTAATGTATTAATGTGAGGATGAGTCAATATGTTTATTGGCCTTGCGATTTTTGCGATGACGACGTTTAACGCCACCGGCTGCAAACAAGGTGTAAATTACCGGAACTACAACCAGAGTCAACAAAGTAGATACCGTTAAACCTCCGATAACAGTTACAGCCATAGGTTTCCACATTTCAGAGCCCTGACCGTGACTCAACGCCAAAGGTAACATACCCAGAATTGCTGTGAGACTGGTCATTAACACCGGACGCAAACGTGATTTTCCACCGGTTACAACAGCTCGAATAATACCATTTCCGCGTTCACGGTTCAAATTGATATAGTCTACCATCACGATACCGTTTTTAACAACAATACCTACCAGCATAATAACTCCAACAAAAGTCATAACATTAAATGTTGTTCCCGACAACCACAATGCCAAACCAACCCCAGATATACCAAACGGAACCGAGAACATAATGATAAACGGATAAGTTACCGACTCGAACTGAGAAGCCATTACAACAAACACCAGCAAAATGATAATAAGAAGTAAAGTTCCCAAATCGCTAAATGACTCTTTCTGATCCAGCACAGAACCTCCGATGACAGTGGTAATATCAGAAGGCATGTCAACTTTTGCAAGTTCAGCTTTAACTGCTGCTTCAGCCTTATCGAGCGTGGTACCAGAAATAGTTGATGCTACAGTTATGATGCGCTGACGGTTTTTACGTTCAATGGTTGGCGGTGTGTTTCTTTCAACCACAGTGCCCACATCTTTCAATCGAACAGCCTGTCCCTGTTGATTGTAAATCAGAATATTTTCAATTGCTTCTATCGATTGTCTGAACTCCGGAGCATAGCCAACCACAATTGAATACTCCTCACCGTCTTCACGGAAAAGCGATGCTGTTAAACCATTGATACGATTACGCAAATAACTCGAAGCTGTACTGATATTCAGTCCATTCAATGCGAGTTTTTCTCTATCGAAATCAACCTGATACTCAGGAGTATATTCTTCACGACTTACAGTAACATTCACCAATCCATCCACTTTCGATAAACGTTTTGATATTTCGGAAGCAACTTTATCGGTTGCGTCAAAATCGTAACCATATATTTCAACATCGAGTGTCGATTGTCCACCCATCATGCTCATACCACCACCGGCTGTTACTGTCGATTTACGAATTTCCGGTAAACGGCTCAAATCGTTTCTGATACTGTCAGTAATAGCAAAAGCTGAACGATTTCGATCTTTCAAATTAACCAGTCGGATGGTAAAAGTTCCGATATTGCTGGAGTTTTTTGCAAATAAAGATCCGAAAACATTTTTACTGCTGGCTTGCCCCACACTGAAATTCAACATATCAATCTCAGGATATTTTTTCTTCCAGTCTTCAGTCATTTTCATACAAAGATCGCGGGTAATTTCCATACGTGTACCTACAGGCAATTCAATGTTAGCTGAAATAAATCCGCTATCCTGAGCAGGGAAGTTTTCAGTACCAACCCAACCTACTGCCAAAGGAATAATACTTAAAATGAAAAACGCGGTTGCATACAGTAGGACTGACTTCTTATGACGAACAGCCCAGTTTACCAGTTGTGCATATTTGGTATCAAGATTATCCAAAAATCTTTCAATAGGTCCGTAAATCGCATTAAATCCTTTGCTTCTCTTTGGATTCAAACGCAACAATTGAGAACTTAGCATTGGCGTTAAAGTTAACGCACAAATCATGGAAACGGTAATGATGATAGTTACCATCCAACCTAACTGTGCAAACATTACTCCGACCTTTCCGGGAATCATAGTAAGTGGCAGGAATACAGCAATAATTGTTAATGTTGAAGCAATAATAGAAAGACCAACTTCGTTTGTACCATTTACAGCAGCCGTTTTCGGACGACTTCCACGTTCAATATGTGTTGTAATATTTTCGAGTACTACAATAGCATCATCAACCACAAGACCGATTGCAAGCGACAATGAACTTAACGAAATAATATTCAATGTTCCTCCCGTAAGGCTCAGATATATAAATGCAGCAATAAGTGATATTGGAATGGTGAGGATAATAATCAGTGTAGCTCTCCAGCGACCCAGAAAAAACAACACCACCAACATAACAAAAAGCAATGCAAAAAACACTGTTTCGGCCAAACTATTCACAGTACGCAAGATATTATCCGATGTATCGTTGATAACTTTTAATTTCACATCGGAAGGTAGCGATTTCTGTATTTCGGGCAACATTTTTTGTACATCCTGCGCAATCTGTACTGTATTAGCACCTGACTGTTTCTGAACAACAATAGAAGCTCCCTGAATTCCGTTGGTAAAACTTTCCTGAGCACGTTCTTCAAGTTTATCGCTCACCTGAGCAACATCTTCCAGTTTCACTGTTTTTCCATTGTAATTCCCTACAATAATATTTCTGATTTCAGAAGGATCTTTAAATTCACCCTGTACGCGTAAAGCATAAGTTTCGCTACCAACATCCATCGAACCGGCCGGAGTATTCATATTTTCCATTCGGATGGATTGTGCAAGCGATTCGATGGTTAAATTATAAGCTTCCAGTTTAAACGGATCAACATACACCTGAATTTCACGCTGAGGAGCACCGTTAATCGACACAGAACCAACGCCATTGATACGCGCTAATTGATTCGACACTTTGGTATCCAGTATTTTATACAATGCCGGTAAACTTTGTTCAGCAGATGCCGAAATCATTATAACCGGAATCATATCAGTACTAAGTTTGAAAATAATCGGATCTCCTGCTCCTGCCGGCATAAACGACTTTACCAAATCAAGTTTATTTCTGATATCATTCGTCACTACATTCAAATCCAAACCGTAATCAAACTCCATGGTAATAATGGATCTGTTTTCTTTCGATGTTGATTTAATGTTCTTAAGATTAGAAACTGTATTCAAAGAGCTTTCGAGCGGTTTTGTTACATTTGTTTCCACATCAGAAGCACTCGCACCATCATAGGTTGTCATAACCAAAATAGTGTTTGTTTCTATCTTGGGCATTAAATCTATGGGCAATTTATTGTATGCAAAAAGTCCCAGTAAAACAACTGCGATAAAAATAATCGAAGTCATTACAGGCTTTTTTACAGCACTTTCATATAAACTCATATTAATTTTAGTATTAAGTAATTAGTCTTATTTGATAACCTCTACTTCGGCACCATCAACCAGTTTCGACTGACCTGCCACAACAATTTGTTCGCTTCCTGATAATCCTGAAAGAATTTCAAATTTATCTTCGATTCTGATACCCAATTCAATAGCCTGCATACGTACTTTTCCGTTTTCGTACACATACACAAAGCGGGCACCCGAACCTGTTTGTTTCACTACAGCCAAATCGGGAATAACTACTCTGTTTTCTTTACCGAAATTCATTTCCACACGGGCAAACATTCCGGGACGGACTTTATTGTTAGTATTCACAAGTTTAACTTCCACTGCAAATGTTCTCGATTTTTCGTCGATAGTTGGATAAATCAGACTAACTTTACCATTAAACACCTGATCACCAAAAACATCAACCTTAATACCAACCGGCATTCCTGTTTTAATTTTCGAATAATAAGATTCTGATACATTAATTTTTAATTGTACCGGATTAATCTGCATTATTGTGAGAATAGCCATCTGTCCGCTGTAAATATCACCTTCATCGTAATTACGGGCTGTTACCACGCCATCAATCGGACTCAGCAGGTAAGTATTTTCGCTCATATTTTTTAGATTAGTTTCAGCTACATCCAACTGGAGTTTTGCATTATCCAAATCCTGTTGCGATGCTCCACCTACTCCGAATAATTCAGAAATACGTTTGAAATTTTTACGGTAATTTTCAATCTGAGTTTCCATATTCGATAAATTGGCCACATCCATCTGAGCTAAACGCTGACCTTTTTTTACATTAGCGCCAACTTCAACAAAAATATGACGGATACGTCCCGGAGCTGATGGAGCAATATTGTTTTTAACTTCAGGTTCTACTGTTGCTGTAAACTTTACATTCTGATCAACTTCTTTTGTTTCTACAGAAGCAATTTTCACTTTCAACTTCTGATCTGTTACCACCTCAGCGGGTTTATTGCTTTTTCCGCACGAAACAAAAATCACGGACAAAACAAGCATAATTACATATAACTTACTGTTTTTCATATTCTTATTTTTTTATTTTTAATTTGAATCTTTTCCTAATAATTTCTCTAAATCTGATTTGGCCGACAAATAATCAAAAATGGATTGATTGTAAGATAAACCGGCTTGAATGTATGCCAATTCTGAATTTGTAATGTCGAGATATGTTCCTGCGCCTACATCGTAACGTTTTTGCGAAATGGCCATTGCTTTCTCGGCCTGCGCAAGTGCTTTCTTATTCGACTCAATTTTCTCTATGGCTTTTTTCATATTATCCATGGCAGTTATCATCTGAAATTCAATTGATTTTTTCAGGCTCTCGCGCTGAAAACCAAGTTCATCCAACTGAATTTTCAGTTGTTTCAGTTTGTAATGTTTTGAACCACCCTGAAAAATAGGAATCGAAAGATTCAACGCTACTGTTGACGTTGGAAACCATTTACCTTCACTCAAAACACTGTCGTTAGCCATCATCATATACTGATAATTGGCGCTTGCTGCCAATGTTGGCAACCATGTAGTCTTTTGTACCTCAATAGTTTGCGTCAACTGATCTTTTTTCAAATCGAACTGTTTCAAATCAGTATTCGAATTAATTTTTGTTGTATCAATCGATAAAACTTCGGCATACATTTCTTTTTCGTAATCCGAAAGTTTTCCTTCAACTTTAATTGGCAAAAACATATCAAGTCCGAGCAACATTTTCACCTGAAGCAAACTCATGTTTACAGCACTTTCGGCCGAAACAAGATTTGACAATGCATTACGCGCCTGAACATCAGCTCTGATCCATTCAAATTCCGAAACCATGCCCTGTTTGTATTTGTTGTTGATAATTTTGGCATTTTCGGCGGAACTCATAAAACTTCTTTCGAATACATTGTATGAATCCTGTGTAAGTAAAACACCATAAAAGGCCTTTGTTACCTGATTCAGCAACGATATTTTTGACGAACGTGCTGATTCAAGTGTTAGTTTTGCATCAATCTCCGACATTTTCAGCGTTGCCCAAAGTGTTGGAGCAATGATAGGCATCGATGCAGAGAATCCACCAGAAAATGTATTATCCTGCCCTACTTTTATACCATCAGGATTAGCCGGCATACCCGGAAACGAGAAATACATTTTTTGTTTTTCAATGGCTCTGGAATATTGACCTCCGGCTGAAATTGTTGGAAACAAACCGGCAAATTTTTCCTTGTTCGAATAATCTACCCGCTGTATTTCTTTATTTGCAACCTTAATAGTTGGATTTTCACTCAAAGCAATCTCTATCGCCTTATTTAGCGTTAAAGTTAAAGTATCCTGTGCTTTAGAGGAAAATATGGGCAGCAGCAATGCTATTACCACCACACCGGTTCTGAATCTTCTTTTTTTCACAATCATATTTTATTCTATTTTATTATTTTATTGTACAAAATTCTTAATTACCAGCTAATGACTAAATAAAAAATCGATGAATCTGTGTTTTTCACCGTTGAATGTCTGTTTTTTTCGTTAGAGCTATCTTTATTTTAATTGTTTATCCTTCCTTGTCTGAAAAATAATGCTCTTTCATATACGCCATACCTTTTTCATTGGCAATCACATGAATCATTAAATCGATAAAAAATTCGAGCAATCGCTTTTTTGTGTATTTTTTTTGCGATTGTTGCATCAGTTCGAAAGAATTTTTCATTTGCACGGTGTGAAACAACGAAACAAGCTCCACATCCATATCATCGCGGTAGTACCCCTGTTCAATACCTTGCTTCAGATTCATTTCAAAACCCATGCGTATATTATGTAACTTCTCGCTATCGTGCTTTTCAAAAACTTTTGGGTAAAATTTCTGAATATCGTACCACAATAAATGGGGTGAGCAATCCGTATCTTTCTTAATTTCTTTGATGATATAAATAAGAGAATCAATGGCATTTCTGCTTTTCATATTTTTCTCATATCGCTCCATTCGTTTCGACTTGTCATAAGTCACAATCGCATCCACCAAATCTTCCTTTTGAGCGAAATGCACATAAAATGTCTTTTTTGAAATTCTGAGTTCAGAACACACATCATCAATCGACACGTTTCGAATGCCCGACTGTTGAAATAATCTGCTTGCTGTCTGAAGTATCAGTTCTTTTTGTTCGTCCATAAAATTATTATACCTGTTTTTTAATCGGCCACAAAATTACAACAGAAAAACACAATAATGTATAATTTTGTTTTTTATTCACTGTTAAATAATGTCAATCAACTGATTTACTATATTATACAACACATTACTTGGAAACTTTTATATTTTTCAAGTTTCTAAGTTTCGACATTTTCAGGAGAAAAGCATCAAATTAAACAAAAATATCACTGATATTTATTTTATGCGTAAATAATTGTTTGTTAGTTGTCGCATAACTTGTCCCGCAAAAGGCGGGAGAACTCGTATGCAAATTTTATCTCCCATTGGTCAATGACAGTTGGTTCATATAAATTGAAGTATGCTTGCGTTCATGCTCGTTTCACAATTATTGATTAACTTTGCTGTAACGATAAATAAAACACATATGGAAATTAAAAAATATATCGAAGTGAACAGCGAACGATTCATGCAGGAATTGTTCGAACTAATCCGCATACCAAGTGTAAGCGCTCACTCCCACCGGAAAGAAGAAATTCATCAGACTGCAGAACAATGGAAAAAATTACTTCTGAAAGCCGGTGCCGATAGTGCCGACATTTTACCTACCAAAGGAAATCCCGTGGTTTTTGCTGAAAAAATCATAGATAAAACAAAACCAACTGTCATGATTTACGGGCATTACGATGTTATGCCGGCCGAACCGCTGGAATTATGGCAATCGCCACCTTTTGAACCCGAAATACGCGATGGAAAAATATATGCCCGCGGTGCCGACGACGACAAAGGTCAATCATTCATGCATTTAAAAGCTTTCGAATACCTTGTTGCAAACAAAAAACTGAACTGCAACATTAAATTTCTGATAGAAGGTGAAGAAGAAATCGGATCGCCAAGCCTGGAGGATTTTTGCGTTCAAAACAAAGAATTACTCCGGTGCGACACCATTCTAGTATCGGACACAAGCATGTTAGGATACGATACACCAAGTATTACCACCGGATTGCGCGGTCTGGCTTACTGGCAAATAGAAGTCACGAGCGCTTCACGCGATTTGCATTCTGGCATTTTTGGCGGCGCTGTGGCTAATCCTATCAACGAACTTGCAAAAATTCTGGCACAACTTACCGATAACAATGGAAAAATTACCATTCCCGGTTTTTACAACAATGTAGAAGAATTATCGGACGAAGAACGTGATTTAATCAGTCAGATTCCTTTCGACGAAAATGTATACAAAAAGAATCTGAATATCAGCAAAACATATGGTGAAAAAGGCTACAGCACCATCGAACGTACCGGAATCAGACCGGCTCTGGATATTTGCGGCATTTGGGGTGGATATACCGGCGAAGGCAGCAAAACTGTATTACCATCAAAAGCATATGCAAAACTCTCGGCACGCCTGGTTCCACATCAGCATTACGAAGAAATTTCAGAACTGGTTATTCAGCATATTAAAACTATTGCTCCCGACCATATTCATATAAGTATAACAGCTATGCACGGCACCGAAAGTTATGTTTGCCCCATACATTTGCCGGCATACAAAGCTGCAGAAAAAGCATATGCACGTGTTTTCGGAAAACAACCCATTCCTGTTCGTCGGGGCGGCAGCATTGGCGTCATTCCCATATTCGAAAAAATACTGAATGTGAAATCGGTATTAATGGGATTCGGACTCGAATCGGACGCCATTCATTCTCCAAACGAGAATTTTCCTGTTGAGTTGTTTCTGAAAGGAATCGAAACCATTGTTTATTTTTACGAAGAATACAATAATTGATGTAAAAACTTTTTTACAATTAAATGTTATACTGATAATTAGATAAAACGTTTCGGATGAATGCAAAAAAAAATCTTAAAAAACCGAAGAAATATTTTGTTATCTCAAAAGAATGCAGTAAGTTTATAGCACCTTAGATTAACAAATTATTATTAACAATTCTAATACTTACAGTCATGACGAAAACGATAACATTCAATGAACTACGCCGGGTAAAGGATGCGCTCCCAAGCGGAAGTATGACCAAGATCGCAGATGAACTTGGTCTGGAAAACGAAACAGTACGGAATTATTTCGGAGGTCATAATTTCAAGGATGGTAAATCCTGTGGTGTTCATATCGAACCGGGACCTGACGGTGGTTTAGTTATGCTCGATGACACTCAGATTCTCGACATTGCTCTTCGGATTATTGAAGAACAAAAAGCAATGAGAAACTAAAAAACAAAAACAAAATTCTGAAAGCAGTGCAAATCAATAATTTACACTGCTTTTTTATTTATAACAATAAATTTTTTAAAATTATTTTTCATGGAAAAAACTCCCGATTGTCTTTATTGCCAACGCAACGACTTACAAAAAAGTTTAATGATTGAAATTTGCGATTTAAAAGTATCTACCCTGTTCCTTTTTAAAGAACAAAGTCATCCCGGCCGTTGTGTGGTAGCTTACAAAGATCACGTAAATGAACTTTTCGAACTTTCGGTGGATGACCGCAACGCTTTTATGGACGATGTATGCCGGGTTGCTTCAGCTATTCAAAAAGCATTTCAACCGGTAAAAATCAATTACGGCGCATATTCCGACAAATTACCACATCTCCATTTTCATTTGGTACCAAAACATATCGATGGCATGAGCTACGGCAGCACTTTTGAAATGAATCCGCAAGCTAAATATCTGTCGGAAGCAGAATATGCCGAAACAATTCAAAAACTGACAGCAAATCTTTAAGGTTTTTCAGCATCATGCAATTACCCGGCAGATTCACCGAACGCACGCAAGAAATTCTGAAAGAGGAGTTTGAAGATTTTTTAAAATCGCTCGACACCAATTCTCCCGTGAGCGTTCGGGTAAACAATAAAACTGAAATAGTTCCATCTTTAGAAACTGTAATTTGGAATAAAAATGGTTATTATTTACCCGAGCGACCACTATTTACAGCCGATCCGCTTTTTCATGCAGGCGCTTATTACGTTCAGGAAGCCAGTTCCATGTTTCTGGCTGAAGTTGCAAAGCAATTTTTTTCAGATGCTAAAACAGTTCTCGATTTGTGCGCTGCGCCGGGTGGTAAGTCTACTTTATTATTGCAAAACATTCCCGAAAATTCCTTATTGATCTGCAACGAAATTGTTCGTTCACGTGCTTACATTCTTGCTGAAAATATTGCCAAATGGGGAAATTCAAACGCGATAGTAACCAACAACAAACCTGAAGATTTTTCAAAAACAACAGATTTCTTTGATGCGATAGTTGTTGACGCTCCCTGTTCAGGCGAAGGTATGTTTCGCAAAGATCCGGGCGCTATCGATGAATGGTCTGTAGAAAATGTAACACTGTGCGCACAACGTCAGAAAGATATTATCGGACACATCTGGGAATGTCTGAAACCCGGCGGAATACTTGTTTACAGCACCTGTACTTACAACCGCGAAGAAAATGAAGAAAACATTCAGTGGATTTGCGAAAATTTCGATGCTGAGAAACAAGATGTTCGTATTCCTGAAAACTCCGGAATTGTCACTTCCGATGCCGGTTACCGATTTTATCCACACCGTGTAAAAGGTGAAGGTTTTTTTATTTCAGTAATTAAAAAGTCAGAGGAATCCACTTTCTCTAAAAAAAATAAAAACAATGGAAATAAAGGCATAAAATTTGTAAAAGAAAAAAACGATCTGATTTCTTCGTTAAAAGAGCCGGAAAAGTTCAGCTTTTTTATCGATGAAAATTATCTCAGAGCTTTTCCAACAGACAGATTCGACGATTATTACTCTGTTTTCAAAAGTCTGAATTTCATGTCCGGTGGGTTGACTTTAGCTGAAATAAAAGGCAAGGATTATATTCCGGCTGCAGAACTTGCTTTATCAAAAGAATTGGATATCAACAAAGTAGTATCATTTGATTCGAACAAAGATGAGGCAATACGGTTTTTACGAAAAGACGCCATTGTTTTGGACACTGATCAACGAAATTACGTTCTGATTTGTTATAAGGGATTGGCATTGGGATGGGTTAAAAATCTGGGAAACAGATGCAACAACCTGTATCCGCAAAACTGGAGAATCCGAATGCAATTATAACTCGATGAATGCAAGATGACAATAAAATTTCTTGGAACCGGAACATCAACCGGTATACCGCAAATTGGTTGCAATTGCGAAACCTGTGTTTCGGTTGATACAAAAGACAAAAGGCTGAGAGCTTCGGTACTTTTCGAAATTGAAAATCAGAAAATACTGATTGATGCCGGACCCGATTTACGTCAACAGTTTTTGAATTTTCAGATACAGCATATCGATGCCATTCTGATTACTCATGAACATTACGACCATATCGGTGGTATTGACGACATCAGACCCTTGGGACATACAATAATTTATGGTGAAAAAAGAGTTTTAAACACCATAAAAACAAATATGCCGTATTGCTTTTCGGAAAATAAATACCCCGGAGTTCCGTTAATAGAATTGATTGAAATTCAGGAGAAAAAACTCATTGTAAACAACATACAAATTGAACCCATTAGAGTTATGCACGCAAAACTACCCATTCTCGGATTCAGAATTGGCAATGCAGCATATCTCACCGATGTAAAAACGATAGAGAATGAAAATATCAACAAATTACAAAATCTGGATGTGTTAATTATAAATGCACTTCGACATACCGAACATATTTCGCATTTATCATTATCCGAATCGTTAGAATTAATTCGGAAAATACAGCCAAAACAAACGTATTTAACACATTTAAGTCATGATATGGGACAACATGAAAAAATTCAGCTAACTTTGCCCCAAAATGTTAACATTGCATACGACCATCTGATTTTGAATATATAAATCAACTTTTTCATCGAAAATGAAAAAACACATTTTACTTTTAACTTACATAGTATCAGCGCTATTTTTTACGGGCTGTACCGAAAAATTATATACTTCGGTCGATATACTTCGACCGGCAAAAGTGACCTTCCCACTTGAAGCTAACAAGTTACTGATTATCAACAATTCAGCCACGCAACCTATAGATTATGGTCATAAAACGGAGTTATTGAATGAGAAAACCAAAAATGTAAAATTAACAACTGACAGTCTTTCCATTTTTTGCGTTACATCGCTGGCTGAAGAATTGGCCGATAAATATTTTTTCAAATCGATAGTTCTCGCTCAAAATTCCGTAAACAAAAATAATTATTTCTTCACTCTGGCACCGCTTTCAACAGACACTATTGCTCAACTTTGCAAACAATACAATACGAATGTAGTTTTATCGCTCGACAGAATTAAAGTAAACGATAAAATATGCGAATATTTTCTGGGTACTAACACCGGCACCGACAAACCTTATGTTGCAAATCTGGAAGTGAAATACGAAACTGTATGGACACTGCATTATCCGGCTGAAAATGCAAAACAGAGTACTGTATTATTTCGCGACACACTTTACTGGGAAAATGAGTCAGCACAAAAAAAATACATTCAAACTGGTCTGCCCAAAAGATACGACGCGTTGGTTGACGGTGCCTTGTATGCAGGCAGAAACAGTGTGAAAAAATTTGTACCGTGGTGGGATAAAGCCGACCGTTATTTTTTCAATTCGAAAAATAAAAAAATTAAACAGGGCATGGATTCTGTTTATGTAAAAAATTGGTCGGCAGCCATCAGCATTTGGAAAGAACTTTATACCAAAACAAAAAGCAATTATTTAAAAGCTATAGCAGCAAACAATATTGCTGTATGTCTGGAAATTACCGGCGAAATTGACGAAGCTTACAATTATGCAACAAACTCGATGAAGTTATTTGAAAACATCACATATACCGATTACAGCTCATATATAATGCTAAGCAATTACTGCTCAGAACTTAAGATCCGAAAACAGGAAATTCAGGCATTGAAGACGCAACTTGGTGATTGAAAAACTTTTTTTTTCAGAAACCGACTGACAAACAATTGAAATGCGATTTGAATACAATGTCAAATCGCTTTTTTTTATTTTATCGTTTCAAATCTTTTTTTGTACCTTTGCAACTTATAAAAATCAACGTATTAAAATACTAAAACACAACGTTTATGGCTATAATTAAACCCTTTAAAGGTATTCGTCCCCCAAAAAACTTAGTTGAGAAAGTGGCTTCACGCCCTTATGATGTTTTAAATTCAGAAGAAGCCCGTGCTGAAGCCGAAGGTAATCCAATGTCGCTTTATCACATTATTAAACCTGAAATTGATTTTGAAACCGGAACCGACGAGCACGACGAAAAGGTGTACAATAAAGCTGTTGAAAATTTCAATAAATTCCGTAAAGAAGGCTGGTTAGTGCAAGATGAAGTTGAAAAATACTATGTATATGCACAAACTATGAACGGCAAAACTCAATACGGACTTGTGGTGTGTGCCAATGTGGACGATTATATGAAAGGCCATATCAAAAAACACGAACTTACCCGCAGAGACAAAGAAGAAGACCGTATGAAACATGTACGGATTAATAATGCCAACATTGAACCGGTGTTTTTTGCTTATCCGCATCACACTGAACTCGATGCTATAGTAAGCGAAATCATTAAAAACGAACCCGATTATGACTTCGTTGCTCCCGGAGATGGCTTTGGACATCATTTCTGGACAATTGACAATCCTGAAACAAACAAACGCATTACTGAAATATTTGCCACCATTCCGTCGCTTTATATTGCCGATGGACATCACAGAAGTGCTGCTGCAGCATTGGTTGGCGACGAAAAACGCAAACAAAACCCAAATCACACAGGAAATGAAGAATATAACTTTTTCATGGCCGTATGTTTCCCCGATAATCAGTTAAACATTATCGATTACAACCGTGTGGTTAAAGATTTGAATTATCTGACTGATGAAGAGTTTCTGAACAAGCTTTCTGTCAATTTTGAGGTAGAAAAAATGGGGTCAGAAATTTACAAACCAAATAAATTACATAATTTTTCGTTGTATTTGTCGGGTCAGTGGTATTCACTTACCGCAAAAGCCGGAACGTATAACGATAACGATCCGATTGGAGTTCTCGATGTAACCATATCATCCAATTTAATTCTGGATGAAATTCTTGGCATTAAAGATCTCCGTAGCGATAAAAGAATTGATTTTGTAGGTGGAATACGCGGTTTGGGTGAATTGAAAAAGCGTGTAGACAGTGGTGAAATGAAAGTTGCCATTGCATTATATCCCGTTTCGATGAAACAATTGATTGATATTGCCGACACTGGCAATATTATGCCACCAAAAACCACTTGGTTTGAACCAAAATTACGTTCAGGTCTTGTAATTCACGAACTGATTTAAATGTCTGAAAAATAACAATTCTACCGGGGTAGAAAAACTCCGGTAGAAATTTAATGTATTTATTGTATGAAGAAATATTTCGTTTACTTTATTTGTTTCACCATTGCAGCTTTCGTTTTACAGGGCTGTAGTATTAAGGCTCGTATCAAAAGAGCCGACAAACAATTTGAAGTTGGCGAATATTACTCAGCCGGAGATAAATACAAAAAACTCCTTCGCAAAATTAGTCGTAAAAACAAAGATTTGCGCGGTTATGTTGCATTTCGTCAGGGTGAATGCTACCGTTTATTAAACTACAATCAGGCTGAACAAGCATATCTTAATTCCATAAAAAACAAATTTTCCGATACAATTGTCTATTTGCGCTATGCTCAGGTTTTGGAACGCAACGGAAAATACGCCGATGCTGTTAAGAATTACGCCATCTACCTGAAGAAAGACAACACCAACCCACTTGCCCTCACAGGAGTTCAGCTTCAGAAAACAGTTGATAAAATAAAATCAATATCAACCGGTTACGTGGTAAAAAAAGCCGACGCTTTTAATGCACGCAAAAGCTGGACTTTCAGTCCTTCGTACAGTGGATACGATGCTGATGCTCTGTTTTTTACCTCAAACAGAGTATTAAACTCAAAAGCAGCGTTACAAACAAATCTTATTTCAGGTTTAGCCAATAATAAAATGTATACGGTTCGGAAAAACGCAACCGGAAAATGGGAAAAACCTGAATTAATCGGTTCAGAAGTAAATACAATCGATACCGACGATGGTGTTTGCAATTTCTCTCCCGATGGTAAAATAATGTATTTCACCAGAGCGGTTCACAAGGAAGACAGCGAAATCGGTACTGAAATTTACTATTCAAATCGTGCAGGAGGAGCCTGGAGCGAACCTAAAAAAATAGAAATTTTCAAAGACAGTACAATTTCTGTTGCGCATCCAACTATTGCCCCCGATGGCGAAACTATGTATTTTGTTTCGGATTACCGGGAAGGTTTTGGTGGTAAGGATATCTGGAAAGCAAGACTCGAAAACGGCGCATGCAAAGACATTGAAAATTTGGGAGAACAAATTAATACACAGGGAGATGAAATGTTCCCAACCATGAGATACAACGGAACTTTGTATTTTTCGTCGAACGGACTTCCGGGTTTGGGTGGGCTCGACATTTTTAAAGCTACGCCTTTAGAAAAAGGCTGGAAAGTTGAAAATATAGGAACTCCTTTAAATTCAAATGCAGATGATTTTGGAATGGCATTCGAAGGGAAAGCAGAAAAAGGATTTTTTAGTTCAAATCGTGGTGAAACAAAAGGTTACGATGCATTGTGGAGTTTCGATTTACCCGTATATGAATTTATTTTGGAAGGTAAAGTGCTCGATGAAAAATCAAATCCAATATCGGATGCCACGGTTCGTTTGGTGAGCAATACCGGAATTAACACCCGGGTTACAACCAAAAAAGATGGATCGTTCCGCATTAAAATTGACAAAAACATGCAGTGTATTATGCTGGCAACTGCCCGCGGATACCTGAATAAAGAAGCTAAACTGGTAACACCCGAGTTGAAAGAAAGCAAAACTTATACACAAAACATAGTACTGACCACCATTTATAAACCCATTCAGCTTGACAATATTTTCTACGAATTTGGAAAATGGAATCTGACATCTGATTCCGAAGCCGGTTTGCAGGAATTGGTTAAAACACTAAACGATAACCCGAATATCACTATCGAAATCAGCGCTCACACTGACTATAAAGGCAATAACGAATCGAATAAATGGTTATCCGAAAAAAGAGCACAATCGGTGGTGGATTATCTGATTAATACCGGCATCAAAGCCGACAGGCTTTCGGCCGTTGGTTATGGCGAGGAAAAACCTTTCACTGTAAATGCAGCTACGGCGCTGAAATACACTTATCTGAAAGAGAACGATGTATTGACAGAAGAATTTATTCTGAAGCTCAAACCCGAACAGCAGGAAGTTTGCAACCAAATTAATCGCCGAACAGAATTCAGGGTTTTAAAAACAACATACAAACCCTAAATATTTAGAAACATGATTAAAGCTGATAAATTTTTTACAGAAAACTTAAATGAAATTCTCCAAAATGGCTATTGGGATGAAAATTCACGTCCCAAATATGCTGATGGAGTGGAAGCCAAGTCAAAATTTATTACTCAGATTTTTGAGAAATATGACATTTCAAAAGAGGAGTTTCCGGTAACAACGCTTAGAAATACAGCTATTAAAACCGGCATTAAAGAAATTCTCTGGATTTATCAAAAACAAACAAACTCTTTAGATATTGCCCGTGAATTAGGAATTAATTGGTGGGATGAATGGAATATCGGAGATTCTACCATAGGACACCGATATGGATATACAGTTGGCAAATATAATTTAATGTCTGATTTATTGACTGGTTTAGCAAAAAATCCATTTGGGAGGCGTCATATATTAAATCTATATCAATATACTGATTTAAACGAAACAAAAGGATTATACCCTTGTGCGTATGAAACGTTATGGAGCGCCAGAAAAGTGAATAATGAAATTTATTTGGATGTCACGCTTGTTCAGCGAAGTTCCGATTACTTGGTAGCAAATTACATAAATAAAACTCAATATGTGGCATTAATGCTCATGGTGTGTTCACACTTAGGGTATAAAGCCGGAATTTTTGGTCATTTTGTACAAAATTTACACATATACGACAGACATTTTGACGCTGTAAACGAACTACTCAGCAAACAACCATTGGAAATTCAGCCAATAATCAAATTAAAAGAAGATAAAACATTTTTTGAATTTACAGTAGACGATTTCATAATTCAGAACACAGAAAACATCGAAAAAATTAAAAACAAACTTGAATTAGCCATATAACAAATAATTTTATCAATCTGTAAATCAACTATTTTAACCCCACTCTAAATTGATTTTAATTTTAATTGACATTTAATATGGATAACCGGCAATCGATTATCCATATTTTTTTGTAGTTTTGCGCTCCTGTATGTTTGCAAATTGATATTTTTTATTCATTCTAATTCAACGTTATTATGTCAAAAATCTCGATAATTGCAGCTGTTGCCGACAATTTAGTTATAGGAAAATCGAATAAACTACCCTGGCATTTACCAGCCGATTTAAAACATTTCAAAGAATTAACTACCGGCCACGCGGTTATTATGGGCAAAAGAACTTTTCAAAGTTTACCCAATGGCCCGCTACCCAACAGAAAAAACATAGTACTTACCTCCATCATGTCAGAAGGAGTTAACAAAGGTTTTTTTGAAGCCGATTCCATTGAAGATGCTCTGGAGCTTTGCGATAATGAAGAACAGGTTTATATCATTGGAGGTGGCGCGGTATATCGACAAAGTATTGATAAAGCGGACACAATGCACCTTACATGGGTACACGGTGAATTTAGTGGTGACGCATATTTCCCGAAAATAAATTTCAAGAACTGGAAAGAAGTTTCGCGCGAAGATCATGATGCCGATGAAAAGAATCCTCACTCCTATTCGTTTGTTAAGTACGAAAGGGCAATATAAACTATAAACCGGAATATTCTTCCGGTTTTTTTTATCTTTTTTCTTTCGATTAAAAAAGAATTCTGTCAAATTGATTATATTTGCTGTAAATTAAAAATTAAAAACACGCAAAATGAGCTATTTATTTAAACCGGCTAACTATAAGCCCATTCTCAACCTGCAACAAACCGAACTGGGTATTGCAAAAATCAAAGATTTTTTACAATTAAACTTATCTTCTGAACTCCGACTGAGAAGAGTTACAGCACCTTTATTTGTGCTTCGTGGAACAGGTATTAACGACGATTTGAATGGTACGGAAAGAGCTGTAAATTTTCCAATCAAAGACATAAATGATGTTCGGGCAGAAGTTGTTCACTCGCTGGCAAAATGGAAACGCGTAACTCTTGCCGATTACAATATCGAAAATGGATACGGCATTTACACTGATATGAATGCAATTCGTGCCGATGAAGAACTCGGAAATCTTCACTCGTTGTATGTTGACCAATGGGACTGGGAGCGTGTAATGACTGCAGAAGAAAGAAATATTGATTTTCTGAAATCCATTGTACGCCGTATTTATGCTACTTTGTTGCGTACAGAATATCTGGTTTCAGAAAGTTTTCCGGATATCAAACCATGTTTACCTCCCGAAATTACGTTTATACATTCCGAAGAACTTCGCAAATTATATCCTGACAAGACACCAAAAGAAAGAGAATATGAAGTTGCAAAAAAATACAAAGCAATTTTCATTATTGGTATAGGTGGGCCTCTGGGAGATGGAGAAAAGCACGATGGTCGTGCTCCCGATTACGACGACTGGACAACTCCGGGCGAAAATGGATTAGCCGGCTTGAATGGCGACATCATACTTTGGAATCCTGTTCTTGAATTGCCATTCGAAATTTCGTCGATGGGTATACGTGTTGACAAAACCGCTCTGCTCAAACAATTGGAAATTGAAGGCAAACTGGAAAGACTGGAAATGTATTTTCACAAAAGGTTAATGGAAGATTCGTTGCCATTATCTATTGGTGGTGGTATTGGTCAGTCACGTATTTGTATGTTCTTCCTGCGCAAAGCACATATTGGTGAAATTCAGGCAAGTATATGGCCAGCTGATATGATAGAAGAATGTAGGGATCACAATATTCATCTTATTTAAATTACCGGTTATATACTCTACAAAGGGAAACTTTTTACGAAGTTTCCCTTTTTTTATCTATCAGTGCATTTTTCATTTGGCAAATCGAAAAATTACAGTATCTTTGCGCTCGCAAATAACCACAATGCGGCTGTGGCGTAATTGGTAGCCGCGCCAGACTTAGGATCTGGTGCCGAGAGGCGTGGGGGTTCGAGTCCCTTCAGCCGCACAAAAAACTGCTTCGGATTTTCCGAAGCAGTTTTTTTTCATCCTTATGCAACGGAAAAAACTATCATTGCATCATAACTTTGAATTTACCTTCAAACTACAAATAACACATTAAAAAGAATTGGTATGAAAAAATTATTGTATTCATTTTTCATTCTCTCATCAGTTTTATTTTTGACCAACTGCGATTCTGCTGGTGGCTATTTAGGAGAATCAGATTTGGCTTACTCAGATGGTATTGGAAAAAGCAGTAGTTCCGGATCGGACGATGGTGGAAACCAGACTGAACCTCAAGCAGGATTAATAACAGCCGGAGAATGGAACGATTTGGATAATTGGGCTTTTCTGGACAGTCTGCTAACAGCTGATACTGTTGGCTTTCAGAATCATTGGTCATTTTTTGTTCGTAACAGAGTTGCAGTAAAAATCACCGATGCTTCATCCATCCCGGCCATTAATTTAAAGGTAGAACTTAAACGAAACGGCACAATAGTTTGGACAGCCAAAACTGATAATTTTGGCAAAGCAGAACTTTGGACTGATTTATTTCAGGCCGGCACTGGTCAGGATGTATCAAATCTGAGCATTGCTGTTGATGGTTTAACTATCAGCAATGTAAAAGATTATGCTTCAGGCATAAATGAAATAAAATTAAACAGCACAAAAACTATCCCGAACAAAGCCGAACTGGCTTTTGTGGTAGATGCCACAGGTTCGATGGGCGATGAACTTGAATTCCTTAAAACAGAGCTACTTGATGTTATCAATACGGCCAAAAACGATAATCCGGGTGTAAGCATGTATACAGGTTCAGTTTTTTATCGTGATGAAGGCGATGATTATGTAACCAGATCATCAGATTTCACCACCAATACACAAACTACACTAAATTTTATCAAAAATCAAAGTTCATCGGGAGGTGGAGATTTTCCAGAAGCTGTTCACACTGCACTGGATAAAGCCATAAACAATTTGCAATGGTCGACCGATGCAAGAACCAGAATAATTTTCTTAGTGCTCGATGCTCCTCCGCACTACGAAACAGGCATCATTGCCGATTTACAGAAGCACATAAAAAGTGCAGCAACAAAGGGAATTAAAATTATTCCAGTTACCGCCAGTGGCATTGATAAAGAAACAGAATTTTTAATGCGATTCTTCAGTATTACTACCAATGGAACCTACGTATTTATTACCAACGATAGTGGAATTGGCAACGAACATCTTCAACCTACCATTGGAAAATACGAGGTAGAACATCTCAACAGCCTGATGGTACGCTTAATAAACAAATATATTAAGGTAAATCAACCGGGTTGATAAAATATTAAACTTCCTTTTGATAAACTGTTTATTTACATGTTTCGGGTCAGACAATCTTCATTGTCTGACCTTCTTTTTATCGGAGGGCAATTCAACCACTTTAAAACTGATAATTTAGAATAAAATAATTATCAATCCCGACAAATTAGATTTTTTAAACAAGAAAAATTACTATTTTTGTCAGTGATATGCCAAAATTTCAGTCCGGCATCATTTAAACTATGCAACATTCAGAAATACAATCTGTTAAACATCGATTTGGAATTATCGGAACTTCCGAACTTTTAAACAGAGCCATCGATATAGCTGTTCAGGTAGCTCCAACTGATTTATCAGTACTTATTACCGGCGAAAGTGGTGTGGGAAAAGAAAATTTTCCGCAAATCATTCATCATTACAGTCACCGTAAACATGGGCCTTATATAGCTGTAAACTGTGGCGCAATTCCCGAAGGCACTATCGACTCTGAACTTTTCGGTCACGAAAAAGGCTCATTTACAGGCGCAACCGGCGATCGAAAAGGATATTTTGAAGTAGCTGACGGCGGAACTATCTTTTTAGATGAGGTTGGCGAACTTCCGCTATCAACTCAGGTACGACTTCTGCGCGTTTTGGAAACCGGTGAATTTATTAAAGTTGGTTCGTCGAAAACGCAAAAAACCAATGTCCGGGTGGTGGCTGCAACCAATATGAACATGATACAGGGAACCAAAGAAGGAAAATTCCGCGAGGATTTATATTATCGTTTAAATACAGTTCCTATATCCATACCACCTTTACGCGACAGAAAAGATGATATTGTTCTGTTATTCAGAAAATTTGCTTCAGATTTTGCAGAAAAATACCGCATGCCGGCCATTAAACTGACCGACGATGCTAAAGTTCTTCTATCGAATTATTATTGGAACGGAAATATCAGACAACTAAAGAATATTACCGAACAAATTTCGGTTATAGAACAACAGCGTGAAATAAATGCCGGAATTCTCAGCAATTATTTGCCAAAAGATGAAGTAGAAAGACTGCCGGCATTGTTTTCGAAAAATGCAAACGACCAAAAATCGTTCAACAGCGAACGCGAAATTTTATATCAGGTATTGTTCGACATGAAAAAGGATATGAACGACCTGAAGAAACTTGTGCATGATATTATGGGCGGACAACAACCCGTTACTCAAAGACCTGATATTTTCAATCAGACTCCATTTATTAATAATGTAGAGACATTTATTAGCCCAAAACAAGGCAATGAATATGCCCAGGAAAACATTATCCGCGATGTAAATTACAAACCTGAGCAAATTAGCGACGATGAATATCAGGAAGCAGAAGTTTATCAGGAAATTGAATCTACGCCTCAACCTTTATCGCTCGAAGAGATGGAAAAACAAATGATTAAAAAGACGCTTGAAAAATATCGTGGCAAACGAAAAGCCGCTGCCGAAGAACTTCAGATTTCGGAAAGAACACTCTATCGAAAAATCAAAGAATATGGCATTGAATAAAATCAAAACTCACTTAAAATGAATAAAAGCCATATTATAACTCATTGGAATAAAAAAATTTCAGTAATATTACTCCTGAGTCTTATTTTTTCGGGTTGCACCATTTCCTATAAGTTCAATGGAGCATCTATCGATTATGCAAAAACCAAATCGATTTCTATTGTTGATTTTCCGAACAATGCCGAATTGGTATATCCTCCATTATCACAGGTATTTACCGAAAAATTGCGCGATGTATATACCAAACAAACGCGGCTTCAGTTACTAAAAAAAGGTGGCGATTTGCATATCGAAGGTGAAATTATTGGCTATCAGCTAACTCCAATGGCTATTAGTGCTGATACTTATGCATCGCAAACCAAACTGACTATTACAGTCAATGTACGATTCACCAACCATAAAAATCCGGATGACGATTTTGCGGATAAAAAATATTCTGCTTACAAAACATTTGACTCATCGCAGAATTTCACCGATGTACAGGATGAACTTATCAAAGAAATTGTGGATGAAATAACTGATATCATTTACAACGACACAGTTGCAAAATGGTAAAACCTGATTTTCAGAAAGAATGACAAAAAGCGAATTCATATCACTAATTCAGAATCCATCTACCTTAAAACCGGAAGTAATTCCGGACTTAAAGGAAATGGCTGAACTGTATCCGTATTTTGCCATTCCCAGATTATTGTTGTCCAAAGTTTATCATACTGAAGACAATGTAAACTCGCAACGGTTTATCAATAAATCAGCAATTTATGCCACCGACAGAAGCTGGTTGTATTACTTTTTGAATCCTGAAAAAGCTGAAAAACAGGAAAATAAAAAGACATTGCGCGAGAACAGATTTTCAGGCAATTATTTTGACATGCTGCAATCAGTAGAATCGAACGGAGAAGACACAAAACAATCATTGCAAAAACTGGCCGAAAAACTGAAGGAAGCCCGTTCCAGAATTACTGTTGAAAATCAAAACAATAAGCCACAACCAAAGTTTAAAAACAATGTAGCAAAAGAATCTGAAAAGTTCATAGTCATTGATGATCCAAAAATAGAAAATACGGAAGAAAACGCCCGTAAACTGATAAAAGAAAAGAAATACCGCGAAGCTATCGTAATATTGAACGAATTATATTTTAATAATCCGAAAAAAAGTATTTACTTTGCAGACCAAATTCGGTTTTTGGAAAAAGTACTCGAAAACTCAAAAAAATAAACTAAAAATATGTACAGTCTTTTTATTATCTTAATTGTTATCGCATCTATTTTACTTACCATAACTGTATTGGTACAGAACTCTAAAGGAGGCGGTTTAGCTTCAGGTTTTTCGTCGTCGAACCAGATTATGGGCGTAAAAAAAACAACAGAATTTATCGAAAAATTCACCTGGGGATTGGTAATTTTCATCATTGTTCTTTCAGTTGGTGCAGTTGGTTTCCATTCAAATGCTCCGGTTAAGAACGATTCCGAAATTAAAGATGATTACCAGAAAGCTCAAAAAACTGAACCCGGAGTAGTTGCTCCTGATTTTGGCGAAACACCTCAAAACACCCAGGAAACAGGTAATAAATAATTCAATGTAAACGAATTACAGGGCGTATCAACCAAAATTGATGCGCCTTTTTTCATAATATGAACTTCATTTCCATAGTTGACTACGCAGGAACTTTTGCATTCGCTATCAGCGGCATCAGACTGGCATCGGCCAAAAAATTCGATTGGTTTGGGGCTTATGTTGTTGGACTGGTAACCGCCATTGGTGGTGGTACAACCCGCGATTTATTGCTGGATGTTACACCATTTTGGATGACACAACCTTCCTATCTTATCATCACCGGAATTGCTCTGATATGTGTCATTTTATTCGGAAAACAACTTATAAAACTGAATAACACATTCTTCATTTTCGATGCCATCGGTTTGGGATTATTTGTGGTGGTAGGCATTGAAAAAAGTATAGATGCCGGCTTTCCGTTTTGGGTGACTATTATAATGGGAATGATAACTGGCTCAGTCGGAGGTATTTTCAGAGATATTTTAATCAACGAAGTGCCACTTATTTTCCGGAAAGACATTTACGCACTTGCCTGCGTACTTGGCGGTATCGTATTTTATTTTTGCACCGTTTTCGGAGTTAAATCTGAAATTACTCAGGTAATTTCTGCAGCATCAGTTATTCTGATGCGCGTTATTGCCGTAAAATATCACTTAAGTTTACCCGTTTTGAAAGGCGGAGATGAACATGAACATTAAAAAAATTTGGAATGTTACAAATTGACGATACTATTATAAGTTTTGATTTGTTTGAGAAACACTTTGTATGCGATTTGGCATCCTGCAAAGGAAATTGCTGCATAGAAGGAGATAATGGCGCTCCACTTGAAGAGCATGAAGTAAAAATTATTGAAGATTTACTTCCTGTTATTTGGGACGATCTTACCGAAATTTCGAAAGAAGTTATTCGCAATCAGGGTGTTTCATATATTGATGAGGACGATGAACCTGTCACATCCATTGTAAATGGTGCAGAATGTGTTTTTACGTATACTGATGAACACGGCATTTGCAAATGTGCTATTGAAAAAGCATACAGAGAAGGAAAAACCGACTTTTACAAGCCAATTTCGTGTCATTTATATCCGGTGAGATTACAGAAATACGATGAATTTACGGCAGTGAACTACCATCAATGGAGTGTATGTAGTTGTGCCAGAACTTTAGGAAATTCTCTAAAAATTCCGGTATATCAATTTCTTAAAGAACCACTTATCCGTCGTTTTGGTCCCGAATGGTACAATCAGCTGGAAATAGCGGCGAAAGAAATTATATAAAGTTTCATATATTTCAAAGGTTTCAAAAGTTTCAGGTATTTCAAAAGTTCCAATTTGAACATTTTGTGATATTTTTAGGTGTTGCGACTTCCAAGTCGCAAGTAATAAAATAAGCTGTTTTGATAAATCAAAAATATACAAAGAATTAAATCATTCGTATTGAATGAATTAATATTAAAGATATTCTAATGAAAGTTGAAATAATTACCATTGGCGACGAAATTCTGATAGGTCAGATAGTTGATACAAATTCAGCATGGATGGCTGTTGAGCTAAATAAGACAGGATTTGAAATCGCTCAGATTACATCCGTTCATGACGATGCCGATCATATCACATCGTCGCTTGATGCAGCTTTAAAACGCGCAGATATTGTATTGTTTACCGGCGGTATCGGACCAACAAAAGACGATATTACCAAACAAACTCTTTGCAGGTATTTCAACACTAAACTCATTTTCAATAATGAAGTTTATGCCAATATAGAGCAACTTCTTAAAAATCGTCAGCGCGCTATCAACGAATTGACCAGGTCGCAGGCATTGGTTCCCGAAAATTGCGTGGTTATTCAAAATCCGGTTGGCACAGCACCAATTACCTGGTTCGAAAAAGATGGAAAAGTGATTGTTTCGATGCCGGGAGTGCCCAACGAAATGAAAAATGCCATGAGCACCGAAATTATTCCGCGACTGCAGAAAAAATTTAACACTCCCACTATTGTTCACAAAACGGTCATCGTACAAGGCTATCCTGAATCGGCATTGGCCATCAAAATAGCTGAGTGGGAAAATGCATTACCTGAAAATATTCATTTGGCATATCTTCCAAACAACGGAATTGTAAAATTACGGTTGAGTGGAGAATCAACAGATGCGCTTTCATTAGAATTTTCGATAAATCAACAAATTTCCTCTTTATATCAAATTTTAGGAAATGCCATAGTAGTAGCTGATGATATTCCACTGGAAGTATATGCAGGGAGTTTATTAAAAGAAAAAGGCATAACGCTTGCCACCGCCGAAAGTTGCACAGGTGGCAACATAGCGCATTTGATAACTTCTGTTGCCGGTAGTTCGGAGTATTACAAAGGATCCGTTGTGGCCTATGACAATGAAGTTAAAATAAATATTCTGGGCGTAGAACCCTACGACATCAAAGAATATGGGGCAGTAAGTCAGCAAGTGGCCGAACAAATGGCCAAAGGAGTCAGAAGGATCCTAAAAACAGATATTGCTATTTCAACCACAGGCATTGCCGGACCAACCGGAGGTACAACAGAAAAGCCTGTAGGCACAGTATGGATAGCCATAAGTACAAAAGCGGGCGTAATTAGCAAAGAGTATAATTATGGAAAAGTTCGACATCAAAACATCGACAGATTCACTCAAACAGCTCTTTTAATGCTTATTGATAGTCTGAAATCAGAATAAAAATCAACATTATACATGTACATTTTTATTGCATAAATATAATAATTCAGAAATAAACCAACACATTTCTCCTGGCATATTATTGATTTTCTGCCATTTAGCAACGATTAAAATTTACACCAACTTTATTCTTGAAATATTTAAAACAAACCCTTGTAAATTCAAAAAAAATAGTGTAATTTTGCGCACTGTTTTTGAGAAAAAATGTAATTACTAAAACAAGATATTGAAATGTCAAAAATTTGTCAGATCACCGGAAAAAAAGCAATGGTAGGAAACAATGTTTCTCACTCTAAACGTCGTACAAAAAGAACGTTTGATGTAAACTTGTTCACCAAAAAATTCTATTGGGTAGAACAGGATTCATGGATCAGCCTGAATATATCGGCTGCGGGTTTACGTACCATTAACAAAATTGGTTTGGATGCAGCCATTAAAAAAGCTGCTGAAAAAGGGTTTTTATACGCATAATTAAGGGAGAAAATTTATCATGGCTAAAAAATCAAAAGAAGCAAGAATCCAGGTAATTCTGGAGTGCACAGAGCACAAAGAAAGCGGTATGCCGGGTACTTCACGTTATATAACAATGAAGAACAGAAAAAACACACCGGCACGTATGGAGTTGAAAAAATACAACCCCATTTTGAAAAAAGTAACAGTTCACAAAGAAATTAAATAAGATCTGAATCATGGCAAAGAAAGCGGTTGCATCTCTCCAAAGCGGAGAAGGACGTTCGTACGCAAAGGTGATTAAAATGGTTAAATCGCCAAAAACAGGTGCGTATATTTTTCAGGAAGAAATTGTACACAACGATAAAGTAAAAGATTTTTTTGCAAAATAATTTTACTTACGTTCATATATTCGTAAAGAATCCTCTCATTAAAAACAAATGAGAGGATTTTTTTTGCAAAAAAACCGGAAAAAAGACGTAATTTTGCAACTTATTCATCACTAAATCAGTTTAAACAATGCATGGTGTAAATCAAGAAATAAACACTAAATTAGCTGATTAACTATTCATTTAATAAACCAACAATAAAAATGGGATTATTTAATTTTTTCAGTAAAGAAAAAAAGGAAACGCTTGATCAGGGTTTGTCAAAAACCAAGGAAAGCGTTTTTTCGAAAATAACACGCGCCGTTGCCGGAAAATCGAAAGTAGATGATGAAGTACTTGACAATCTGGAAGAAGTGCTCATTACTTCGGATGTAGGCGTGGAAACTACTCTGCGGATTATTGAACGGATTGAGAACCGCGTTTCGAGAGATAAATATGTGGGAACATCGGAATTAAACTCAATATTAAAAGAGGAAATTGCCGTATTGCTTGCCGAAAACAATTCGGATATGCCTATGGACTTCGACAGTCCAATGCCGGCTTCGCCATACGTAATCATGGTGGTAGGTGTAAATGGCGTAGGCAAAACTACCACCATTGGCAAACTGGCTTATCAGTTTAAAAAAGCAGGTAAAAAGGTGTATTTAGGCGCGGCTGATACTTTCAGAGCAGCAGCCGTCGACCAATTGGTTATATGGGGTGAACGGACTGGTGTTACAGTTATCAAACAAAAAATGGGTGCCGATCCGGCATCTGTTGCTTTCGATACTTTATCATCGGCAAAAGCAAATAACGCCGATGTGGTTATTATTGACACTGCAGGACGGTTACACAACAAAATCAACTTAATGAACGAGTTGACAAAAATTAAAAATGTGATGCAGAAAATTGTTCCGGATGCGCCTCATGAAGTTTTATTGGTTCTCGATGGATCAACAGGTCAAAATGCTTTTGAACAGGCAAAACAGTTTACCAAAGCTACCGATGTAAATGCGCTGGCTATCACTAAATTAGATGGTACAGCCAAAGGTGGAGTGGTGATTGGTATTTCCGATCAGTTTAAAATTCCGGTAAAATATATCGGTCTGGGCGAAGGAATGGAACATTTACAGGTATTCGACAGAAAAGAATTTGTGGAATCGCTGTTTAGTTAAAGAATTTCAATCATGAAAACACCTGCAAAACTTTCAGTATTAAATATCTTTGAAGACATTAAGCAACTCATAAATGAGAGTAAGCAACATATTGCCGTAGAGGTCAATATGACAATGAGTATGCTTTATTGGAATATCGGAAGCAGAGTGAATAATGAAATTCTTAACAACCAACGAGCTGAATATGGCAAACAGGTTGTTTTTACACTTGCTAAACAACTGGAAGAAGAATTTGGTACAGGTTGGAGCGAAAAACAACTCAGACATTGTATGCGTTTTGCAGAAGTGTTTCCTGAGACCGAAATTGTCTCTACACTGTGGAGACAATTTAGTTGGTCTCATTTAAAAGAACTAATTTATATCGAAGATGAAATAAAACGAGAGTTTTACATCGAAATGTGTAAAATAGAAAAATGGAGTGTAAGAACATTTCGGGAAAAAGTGAACTCTTTATTATATGAACGAACTGCAATAAGCCGAAAACCGGAAGAAACAATAAAACAGGAACTCAAAGTCTTAAAAGAAACTGGACAAATATCTCCTGATTTGGTTTTCAGAGATCCTTATTTTTTAGACTTTCTGGGTTTAAAAGATAGTTATTCTGAAAAAGATGTAGAAACTGCCATAGTTATTGAACTTCAAAAATTCATTTCAGAATTGGGTACTGATTTTGCATTTCTTTCACGACAAAGAAGAATAACTATCGATAAAAGAGATTATTACATTGATTTGCTTTTCTATCATCGTCGGCTAAAAGCGCTTGTAGCCATCGATCTGAAAATTGGAGAATTTGATGCTGCATACAAAGGTGAAATGGAATTATATTTAGGTTATCTGAATAAATATGAAGTTATTGAAGGAGAGAACCCTCCAATAGGTTTAATTCTTTGTGCGGGTAAAAATCCGGAACATTTGGAATTATTACATTTAGATAAATCAAATATAAAGGTTTCAGATTATTTGACAATTTTACCTAAACAAGAAATATTACTCGATCGTTTACACAGAGCAATAGAAATTGCGAAATCAAATCTGGAAAACAAATAATGGCAAAAACAAAAAATATAAAAGGAATTGTTGATGTAGTAACTTTGGGTTGCTCCAAAAATCTGGTTGATTCCGAACAGCTTATGCGTCAGTTCGATGCTTTGGGCTATAAAGTAAGGCATGACACACCGAATCCGGATGGCGATATTGTGATAGTAAACACCTGTGGCTTTATCGGTGATGCAAAAGAAGAAAGCATCAACACTATTCTGCAACTTTCCGAACTGAAGAAACGAAAAAAAACAGAGAAACTTTTTGTCATGGGCTGTCTTTCGGAACGTTATCAGAAAGAGTTGGAAGCCGAAATTCCTGAAGTGGATAAGTTTTACGGTAAATTTAATTACACCAATATACTGACAGATCTCGGACAAGAATACCGAGCCGATTTACGCAACGAACGATCGTTGACTACGCCCGGGCATTATGCCTATCTGAAAATATCGGAAGGTTGCAACCGCATGTGTTCATATTGTGCTATCCCGCTTATTACCGGTAAGCACCGTTCACGTAAAATGGAAGACATTGAAGAAGAAGTTCGTGCATTGGTAGCCAAAGGTGTGAAAGAGTTTCATCTGATTGCGCAGGATTTATCGTCGTACGGACTGGATAAATACCGTGAAATGAAATTGCCGGAGCTGGTAGAACGCATTTCAGATATAACTGGCGTAGAATGGATTCGCTTGCATTATGCCTATCCGGCTCAATTTCCATACGAAATTTTACGCGTGATGCGGGAACGCGACAATGTTTGTAAATATCTGGATATTGCCCTGCAGCACATCAGTGACAACATGCTGACTATCATGCGTCGTAAAATTACCAAAGAGCAAACTTACGAATTAATTAAACGAATTCGTGAAGAAGTTCCGGGTATTCATCTACGTACCACAATGCTCGTGGGTCATCCGGGTGAAACTGATCAGGACATTGAGGAATTGAAAGATTTTCTTAAATTTGCACGATTCGAACGCATGGGAGCATTTACTTACTCGAACGAGGAAGGCACACATGCCTACGAAGCCTTCGAAGACAACATTCCTGAAGAGGTTAAACAAGAACGACTCAACGACATTATGGCTTTGCAGCAATCCATTTCGGCTGAGATAAATCAAAAGAAAGTGGGTCAGCAACTTAAAGTAATGGTCGACAGAATAGAAGGTGATAACTTTGTTGGAAGAACAGAATTTGATTCACCTGAAGTAGATCCTGAAGTTCTAATCCCGGCAAACACTCCAGATGTCAAAATCGGAGAGTTTTATCTGGCTAAAATTACGGATGCAACAGATTTTGATTTATACGCGCAATAAAAATTGACTGAAGATAATAAATTCAACACAAGAATACTGGTAAAATGAATCACAAAGAATTAATTTCGGGCGTTTCACAAAAACTGAATCTTTCAAAAGCAGAGGTTGAAAACCTTGTTTCCGCTATGGTAAAAGTGATTTCAAGCGAACTAAACGATGGCAAAACCATTGGATTTCCAAATTTTGGAAATTTCGAAGTTCGTAAAAAGGAAGAACGTTTATCAGTTCATCCTGCAACGCAAATCAGAACTCTGATTCCGCCAAAACTTGTTGTGAATTTCAAACAGAGTAGTTCATTGAAAGAAAGAATAAACGAAAATCAGAAATAACATGAGCAAGGAAAAAATATCATCGCAGGAAATTATAGATGTTCTCGCAGCTCAGTTAAACATCAGCAAAAATGCTACTGATGATTTTCTGAAAGCCTTATTCGCGACAATTGAAGAAGGACTTGCTTCCGACAACAGTGTAAAAATCAAAGGATTTGGGACATTTAAACTGCAATGGAACGAGCCACGTAAAAGTGTGAATGTGCAAACCGGTGAAGAAATTATTTTATCAGGTTATAATAAAGTTACATTTACGCCCGAGGCAGCACTAAAAGACTCTGTAAATGAACCTTTCGCTCATTTAGAAGCGGTGATTTTGGATGGCGACTTAAAATCAACGCCCGCAACACCAGAAGAAGATTTACCCGATCCGTTGAGAGTTCTGAACGAACAGGCTTCCGAAATAAAGAATATATTATCGGAAATTCAAATGTTGAGTAAAAACGAAAAAACGAAACCGGTAGAAGATAAACCGGTAGTGGAAGAGCCTGAAATTGAAGAACCTGAAAAGATTATAATTCCTGATTACGAATTCGTTATTGAAGAACCGGAATTTGTTTTGGTCGAAAACACTGCCGAAGAAGTAGCTGAAGAGATCATCTCAGAACCTGAAATAACCACAAGAGTTTCGGAAAAAGAATTGGAAAAGCAACCTGAAATTCAAGCTCAGGAATCCACTCCACAAGAAGAAATCAGTGAAGAAAAAGAAACAGGAGAAACGCCCGTTTTAGTTGATGAAATTGTAAACCAGAAAATTGTAAAACGGAAAAAGAAAAAAAGCAAAGTTGGATTATTCATATTCTTGTTTATCCTGCTTGCCGCTATTGGTACAGCATCGTACATGTATTTTTATCCGCCTGCATTTTGTTGGTGCAAATACCGGGTTTTCACTGAACAGAACATCGAAAAAGTAAAAGAAACCGGACAACACATTAAAGAATGGGCCATCAGCACCAGAGAAAAATATTTTGGAAAATCAACTGAAAAAGAGACAGTTACCGTAAAAGCAGACGTTGATAAAATGCAGGATGCCTTTTCTGAACCCGATTCCGTTTATGTATCTCAACCTATTGATAGTCTGGCACTTTTATTCAATCAACGAAGAACTTATACCGAATTTATCGGAAAAGAACGGATCAGACAAGGTAGTCGACTAACCGTTATGTCGAAAAGATACTATGGAAATAAAGATTTCTGGGTATATATTTACGAAGCGAACAAAGACAAGATTACAGATCCTGACAATATCAAAATGGGAACTTTAATTAAAATCCCCAAAGTAGATAAGCGCTTGATTGACGAAAAGAATCCGAGATGTATAGAGTTTGCCCGTGAGTTGCACGATTTATACGTTCAGAAAAAAGAAGAATAAAACCTCAAAAGTTCTGCATTTTTTTACAAATGCAGAACTTTTTTTATTCAATAAATCTTAAATAACCTATTCATTTCTAATACAGTAAAATAGAGTGTACTTAATAATCTAAATTCAGGTTAATAGATATTAAACCACGGATTTAACACCCTGGAATAGCGTTATATTTGTGACACGAAATTCAGAAATAAATTAAAACTTACAAATATGACTCAATCTGTTGATATTAGAGAACTTAACGAAAAAATTGAGAAACAAAGTGCTTTTGTAGATGCACTTGTGATGGGAATGGACAAAGTAATTATCGGTCAGAAGCATTTGGTTGAATCATTACTTATCGGATTATTATCGGACGGACATATTTTGCTCGAAGGGGTTCCCGGGTTAGCTAAAACGCTGGCCATAAAAACACTTTCCGATTTAATTAAATGTGATTTCAGCCGCATACAGTTTACTCCTGATTTATTACCTGCCGACGTAGTTGGTACCATGATTTACAGTCAGAAAAAAGAAGAATTCAGCATTAAAAAAGGTCCTATATTTGCCAATCTGATATTAGCCGACGAAATAAACCGTGCTCCGGCAAAAGTACAAAGTGCTTTGCTCGAAGCCATGCAGGAACGTCAGGTAACCATTGGTGAACACACTTACAAACTGGAAGAACCATTTTTGGTACTGGCAACTCAGAACCCGATTGAACAGGAAGGCACTTATCCCCTACCCGAAGCTCAGGTTGACCGTTTTATGTTGAAAGTGGTTATCAATTATCCGAAAAAAGAAGAGGAAAAACTGATTATCCGTCAAAATCTGGCTAAAGAAAAACCACAGGTAAGTCCCATTCTTTCACCAAAAGATATTATTGAAGCCAGAGACATTGTACGTCAGGTGTATATCGACGAGAAAATTGAAAAATACATTGTTGACATTGTTTTTGCCACACGTTTCCCCGACGATTATGGACTGGATTCATTAAAAGAAATGATTTCTTTCGGAGCATCGCCACGTGCGTCCATTAATCTGGCGCTTGCTGCCCGTGCTTATGCGTTTATCAAACGTCGTGGTTATGTCATCCCTGAAGATATTCGTGCGGTATGTTACGACGTTCTTCGTCATCGTATTGGTTTAAGCTACGAAGCCGAAGCCAACAACATGACTACAGAAGAAATTATTACCGAAATTCTTAATACAGTTGAAGTTCCTTAATTTTTAGAAAGTAAGAAATCGGAAAACAGAAAATTATGAAATAGTGGATTTACCCATATTTTAATCCACCATCAACTTATTTTCTTAAAAACCAATTTCACAATTTTGAGCCTGCAAAGTGAATAAAAAAAATTATGGAAACGAGTGAGATATTAAAAAAAGTACGTAAGATTGAAATCAAAACGCGTGGATTATCAAAAAACATCTTCGCGGGAGAATATCATTCGGCCTTCAAAGGAAGAGGAATGACTTTTTCGGAAGTACGTGCCTATCAGTATGGAGATGATATTCGTTCCATCGATTGGAATGTTACCGCACGATTCGGGCATCCGTTTATCAAGGTTTTTGAAGAAGAACGCGAACTTACAGTTGTTCTTATGATTGATGTTTCGGGAAGTCGCGAATTTGGTACGGTTACTCAACTGAAAATGGACATTTTTCTGGAACTTGCAGCAACCATTGCTTTTTCAACCATTCAGAACAATGATAAAATTGGTGTAATTTTCTTTTCTGATAAAATTGAAAAATTCATTCCACCTAAAAAAGGACGGAAACACGTGCTTCATATCATTCGCGAAATGATTGATTTTAAACCGGAAAGCACAAAAACGAATATTGCCGAAGCACTGCGCTATTTCACAAATGCCATCAAGAAAAGTTCCACTGCATTTATTATTTCTGATTTCATTGATAGTAATTTTGAAAAGGAACTGACCATAGCAAACAGGAAACATGATGTGGTAGCATTGCAGGTATATGATATTCGCGAAACTGAATTACCCAATGTTGGTTTGATAAAACTGAAAGATGCCGAAACAGGACAACGAATCTGGGTTGACACTTCAGATAAACGATTACGAACAACCTACAAACATGCCTGGGGCGAAAATCAACTGGCACTTCAGAAAACTTTCACAAAATCGGGTGTAGATTCGGTCTCGATGACCACCAACGAGGATTATGTAAAAGCACTTATGCGGTTGTTTAAAATGCGTGCCTGATCCAATTTAAAAAATCGGAATTTGATTTATAATGTTACGTGATTGATGAACTATTATTGGAAAAGTATTGTAAATTAAGATTTTAAACAGATGAATAAAAAGCCGTTCTTTTGGTACATATTAATTCTGCTATTATCTGTAAGCCGGATTTCGGCTCAGGATTTCTCGGTGAAAACCCATATTGATTCTTCGTCGGTATGGATAGGAAACCAAACCAAAATTTCGTTTCAGATAACGCAACCCAAAAACGCAAAAATTGCAGCTCCCGTCTTCTCAGACACACTTACAGGCGGACTCGAAATTGTTGAGCGATTAAAAAGTGACACTATACCATCCGAAAACGGCAATATACTTGTCACGAACAGTTACAAAATAACCGGATTTGAAGATTCTCTTGTCACCATACCTTCCTTTCCGTTTGCCAATGGCAAAGACACGGTTTGGTCAAATTCGTTATCGTTACAGGTAGTTCAACCTTTTCAAATAGACACAGCAAAAAGTAAAATTGCAGATATTAAGCCTGTTTTCAATGCTTCAATTTACTGGTGGGGAATTATCCGAACGGTATTGTTGGGTTTAATGATTGTTGCGTTATTGGTAGCAGCATATTTTGTTTTCAGAAAATATTTCCGCAAAAAACCGGAATATACAACTAAAGTTTTCGAACCTGGTTTACCTCCACATGTACTGGCAATGAAAAAGTTAGATGCACTCAAAGAGGAAAAACTCTGGCAAAAAAACCGGTCGAAAGAGTTCCATACACAGTTAACTGATATTATTCGAGAATATACCGAGAGTGTTTTCAGCATCAATAGTATGGAAATGACTTCGGAAGAAATTCTGGAACAATTACGTTTTTTGAGATTTGAACAAAAATCTGCCTACGAATGTATCAAACAGATATTACATTTGGCCGACTTAGTGAAGTTTGCCAAATTTGAGCCCATGCCCGACGAGCACGAATTAAGTTTAGCAAACTCGTATCTATTTGTCAATCAAACAAAAATTGAGAATCAGACAACGCAGGATAATGCAAACGAAGATGTTGAAGCCTGATGAATCTACATTTTAATTAAACACATTTTTCAAGAAAATGACTTTTCAAAACCCTGAATATTTATTTCTGCTGATGCTGATTGTACCGGTTATTTATTGGTATATCAAAGAAATACGCAACTCCGACGCAAGTTTACAAATATCTTCGCACCGGCATTTGTTGCAATTTTCGAAAAGCAAAAAACTCAAATTTATTCATCTGCCCTTTATCCTCAGAATATTAAGTATCATACTGATAACAATAGCTTTAGCACGTCCACAAGCATCAAATTCGTGGCGTACCGAAAGCACTGAGGGAATTGACATTATGATTACGCTGGATATTTCGGGAACTATGATGGGTGAAGATTTAAAACCAAACCGTCTGGAAGCTTCCAAAACTGTAGCATCAGAATTTATTCTTTCGCGCCCGAACGATAAAATCGGATTGGTCGTTTTTTCTGGCGAAAGTTTTACGCAATGTCCGCTCACAACCGATCACGCTGTACTTATCAACCTGTTTAACGGTGTAAATTACGGAATGATTGAAGATGGAACTGCCATCGGATTAGGTCTTGCCAATGCCATAAACAGAATCAAGGACAGCAAATCGAAATCGAAAGTTATTATTTTGTTAACTGATGGTTCGAATAATCGTGGCGATATTGCTCCGGTTACAGCTGCCGAGATTGCTAAAACATTTGGAATCCGAGTTTATGCCATTGGCGTTGGTTCATACGGTGTAGTGAATGTGCCGGTGCAAACACCTGTTGGTATTCAATATCAGCAAATGGAGTCGGAATTTGACGAAAACACACTACGACAGATTGCAAAAACAACCGGCGGTGAATACTTCAGAGCAACCGACAATAATAAACTCCGAAATATCTATCGCGAAATTGATAAATTGGAAAAAACGAAGGTCAATGTGAAGGAATTCAGCAAAAAAAATGAAGATTTTTACATTTTTGCTCTGATTGCTTTTGTTTTACTGGCTCTGGAAATTTTGTTACGAAATACCGTATTCAAAAAAATTCCGTAATTTATCTGCTAATATATCTAATTAACTGAATATGTTTAGATTTGCTCATCCTGAATTTCTATTTTTATTGATACTGATACCGGTATTGATCATCATATTTATTTTCAATATTTATCAAAAGAAAAAGAGAATAGCAGCTTTTGGTCATCCTGAAATATTAGCCGGATTAATGCCGAATGTTTCAGTTGTTCGTCCGCATGTGAAATTTTATTTGCAAATAGCTGCCCTATTGCTGATTATTATCGTATTGGCCCAACCTCAGTTCGGCACAAAACTCGACGATGTGAAACGCAGAGGTATTGAAGTTATGGTTGCGCTGGACGTTTCGAACTCCATGATGGCGCAGGACATTCAGCCAAACAGACTGGAAAAATCAAAACTTCTGCTATCGAAACTTATCGATGATATGAGCGACGATAAAGTGGGATTAGTGGTATTTGCAGGAAATGCTTATACGCAATTACCAATAACAGTTGATTATGTTTCTGCAAAAATGTTCCTGACATCGATAAACACAAGCATGGTACCACGACAAGGAACTGCCATTGGTAGTGCTATAGATTTGTGTTTGAAGTCGTTTCCGGAAAAAAGTGAGTCGGGACGGGCAATAATTCTGATTACCGATGGCGAAAATCATGAAGATGATGCGGTTGGTGCCGCAAAACTAGCAGCCGAAAAAGGAATCACTGTTCATGTTATTGGTATGGGAAAACCCGATGGTGCCCCGATTCCTATTGATGGAACGATGAGTTTCAAAAAAGACAACGAAGGCAATGTGGTGGTCTCGAAACTGAACGAAGAAATGTGTAAAAACATTGCTCTTTCGGGCAATGGTGTGTATGTGAGAGCCGATAACAGTAACACCGCTTACAAAATTGTATCGAAAGAGCTGGATAAATTAGCCAAATCGGATATTAAAACGCAGGTTTTCTCAGAGTATAATGAACAATTTCAATCTTTTGCCATTTTTGCATTATTGCTCCTGCTTGTCGATTTCTTTGTTTTCGACAGGAAAAACAAACGACTCAGCAAACTGAAAATATTTGATTTAAAAGATAAATTAGTGAAATAAACCTGATAAAAAGATGATTACATTGAAAATGAAAAAGATAGGTTTACTAACAACCATACTTCTGATAACTTGTACTACACTTTTTGCGCAAAGCGAAAACAACGATATTCGTCAGGGAAATCAGTATTTTAAAGAAGGAAAATTTGCTCAGGCCGAAGTTTCGTATCGTAAAGCATTACAGAAAAATAAAACTTCGTTTGAGGCTAATTTTAATCTTGGAAATGCTCTTTACCGTCAGGGTAAATACTCCAATGCGTTTGAACAGTACAACAATGCCATTGCGCTTGATCAGAAGGATAAAAAGAAACTTGCAGCTGCGTTTCATAATTTGGGAAACGCATTACTGAAAGACAATAAACTGGAAGAAAGTATTGCTGCTTATAAAAAAGCACTGAAAGCAAATCCAAACGATAACGACACACGTTATAATCTGGCTTATGCTCAACAATTACTGAAAAAACAAAAGGACAAGGACAAAAACAAGGATCAGAACAAAGACAAAAAAGATCAGCAACAGAAACAACAACCGCAACCACAGCAACCCAAAATGTCGAAAGAGAATGCTCAACAGATTTTGGATGCATTGATGCAGGATGAGAAAAATACGCTGGACAAAACGAAGAAACAACCTGTCCACAGTCAGAAAAATGCAGATAAAGATTGGTAATACGAACTTTTCAAACCATCTATTTCAATGAAATTAAGAATATTAAGTATAGTTTTATTACTCACAGCTACTCTGAGCGGCTTTGCACAAGAACCGGTTAAGTTCAGTGCAAGCGCTCAATCAACTGTTATTTTAGACAAGCCGTTTCAACTCAGCTATACATTAAATGCTGCAGGAAAGGATTTAAAAACACCTGAATTCCAGTTTTTTGATGTACTGGCCGGTCCTTTCCAGTCGTACAGCCAAAGTACACAGATTATCAACGGCCGCACTTCATCCAGTGTAACTTACACCTATACTTTTACATTGCTTGCACAAAAAACAGGAACTTTTACTATTCCGTCGGCAAGTATCATAGTGGATGGAAAAAAATATACTTCCAACGGATTGACCATAAAAGTATTACCGGCAGATGATAATTCTGCAGCCAGCAGTAAAAACCAAAACAATCAGCAAAATAGTGGTAGTTCTTCAGTTTCAGGTGATAAAATATTCGTGAAAGCCATTGTTTCCAAGTCGAATGTATACGAGCAGGAACCGGTTTTGGTTACTTACAAACTGTATACATTGGTTGATGTAGTTGGGCTTAACAACATTAAACTTCCTGATTTCAATGGATTTATGAAACAGGACTTCAAACAGGATGAAAACTCACAACTCTCGTACGAAAATTTCAATGGACGGAATTACGGTACAATTGTATTGCATCAAGTTTTGCTTTATCCGCAACATGCCGGCGAAATAACCATCGATCGTGCTACTTTTGAAGCAGTTATACGCATTCAAAACCAGCGACAGGTACGAAGTATCTTCGATGATTTTTTTGATTCTTACACCAATGTTACAAAAAATTTGGTAACACCTGCTACTAAAATAACAGTAAAAGCTCTTCCCGCAGCCAAACCTGCAGGATATTCAGGAGTTGTTGGTAAACTGAATATGGATGCAAAAATATCCGCTGTTCAGGTCAATGCCAACGATGCTGTGACCATCAAAGTAACAATTTTGGGTATTGGAAACCTCAAACTTCTGAAAAATCCTGAGTTCCAGTTTCCCGATGGATTTGAATTGTACGATCCAAAAGTTTCCAATAATTTTAAAACCACCACAGCAGGTATAAGCGGCAGTAAAGTGATAGAGTATATGTTTATTCCGCGTCATTCCGGTGATTTTGAGATACCTTCCACATCCATTTCTTATTTCGATACAGGAATAAATCAGTTCAGAACGCTACAAACTCCAGCATTCAAATTAAATGTTCAGAAAGGAAACGGTACGGAAACCACGGTTGCAACCGGTACTTTTGTGAATAAGGAAGATGTGAAACAGCTCGGAAAAGACATTCGGTACATAGATACAAAAAATGTGAGCATTGGAAAAGAAGATGAGACTTACGTAGGAACCTATATTTGCTGGTTACTTTATCTGATTCCGTTATTTTTAGGTTTGGGCGCATTTGTACTTTTACGTAAACAATTGAGAGAGAATTCAAATATCTCTCTGCTCAGAAACAAAAAAGCAAACCGTCAGGCACAAAAACGACTGAAACTTGCAGCTAAATTCCTGAACGAAGGAAAAAGAGATTTGTTCCACGAAGAAGTAATGAAAGCTGTTTGGAATTATCTGAGTGACAAACTAAGTATTCCGGTGGCAAATCTGACCAAAGAAAATGTGATAAGCGAACTTGACAAGTTAAATATTCCTTCGGAAACAACCGAACGGTTCATCAACATACTGAATACCTGCGAATTTGCGCGTTTTGCACCTCCGGGAGGTGAACAGGAAATGGGTAACTTATACAACGATACAGCAAATGCCATCAGTGAACTTGAAAACACTTTAAAAGTCCGCAAAAAATGAAAAAAGTTAGTCTTATAATTACACTGTTCATATGTTGCCTGAGCAGCGCAGCGTTGGCACAAAAAAATTCGTTTGCACAGGCAAATGAACTTTATGGAAAAGGCAAATATCAGGAAGCTGCCACTTTGTACGAAAGTATTTTAAAAACGCAGGGAGTGGCTCCTGAATTATACTACAATCTGGGAAACGCCTACTACAAAATGAACGAAACAGGATTATCAATTCTGAATTACGAAAGAGCGTTACGTCTGTCGCCCCGGTACGAAAATGCCAAAGTGAATCTTGAACTGGCACAATTGCGAGTTGTGGATAATGTGAAGCAGATATCAACTTTCTTTGTCAAACGATGGATTGAAGTCATAATTAAAACACTCACTTCCAATCAGTGGCTGTTTCTGAGTGTTTCGTTGTTTGTTCTGACCATTGTTTTTGTTTTATTGTTCATTTTCAGTTATTCACAAACCATACGCCGTAGTTCGTTTTATTTTGCGCTCATCCTGTTTATTATCAGTATGGTTTCAGTAACTTCTAGTTATGTCAGAAAAAATCAGTTAGATGCTCATAAAGAAGCCATTATTATGGTGGGAACGGTGACAGCAAAAAGTTCGCCCGACAAAAGCGGAACAGTGCTGTTTCAGTTGCATGAAGGAACTAAAGTGAGTATAGAAAGTTACCTGGGCAATTGGACCGAGATTAAACTGGGTAATGGTGATATTGGTTGGATTGAAAATACAAATTATGAAGTAATTTAATGGGCATACTGCAAACCATAAAAAACTTAGATACTGAACTGCTGCTGTTTATAAACAGTCATCATTCGGATTTCTTTGATCAGTTTATGTATCTGTTTAGTGATAAGTTTGTGTGGATTGCATTTTACGTTGCAGTAATAATTACTGTTTTTATCCGCAATAAAAAAAACGCCATTTGGTTAATTCTTCTTTTGGTTGCATGTATTGTTCTTGCCGATCAGATATCATCTTCAGTCATCAAAGATCTTGTACAGCGACTCCGACCATCACAAGAAGCAGATTTAGCCCCGTTTTTACACATTGTAAATAAATACACCGGCGGACTGTATGGTTTTGTATCGTCACATGCAGCCAACACTTTCGGATTTGCGTTGTTAAGTTCGCTTATTTTTCAAAACAAGTTATACAGCTGGAGTGTGTTTATTTGGGCAGGAATCAACTCTTATTCACGCATATACCTTGGAGTTCATTATCCGTCAGATATTCTGGGAGGAATTATTGTAGGTTTAAGTGTTGCATCAATTTTAATGCTGCTAATAAAAAAATATAAACCTCAGCTATTGCAATCAGAAAGTAGCAAGACAGATACTATTACGGAACATTATCTACCAACTACCATTTTAGGTATTACTATGGCCGGTTTGTGCATCTATAGTGCTTTTTAATAACTGAACAACCATCCGCTCTTTTTCAGTGTAAACATAAACCCTGCAGAATTCCCAAATAAAGTTCCTGCATCTACGCTTACAGAAAGACCGCATTCAATATTATAAAATTGAGGAAAAGTATGACTCACTTCTGCTAAAAAAGATGTTTGAGGTTTATAAGGGTTGTAAGGAGTAGTATAAGTTCCGTAATTTTTAGAAATGGATAAAAGCATTTTGTAATTCGTATCGGAATATGACCCTTTCAATCCAAAATGATGTACCGAAACACGGTTATTTTCAGTGTAAAGCAAATCTGACACATTAAAAACAGGCGAAGTAATATAGGGTGTTCCTATTGTTTTTCCCCAGTGATTCCAGCTGTTAAGTTCTATTCCATTCACAAAATAGTTATCGGCACCGCCATAAATAATTCCGTCCCTGTCATGAAACGGACCGGTCTGATCAGTGGTGTTCAGATATTCATATAAAAAAGATTGAAATACAGGAAACTTATCGTTTTTCACACTGAATCCCCACAAACCGTCAGGCAAATTGAGCGTATTCCAGATAAAATTAATCGGACCATCTTCGGATATATTTTGCCAATAAGCGGCAAACCGATAATCTTTAATTTTAAAATCAATTTTAGCATTTTGTGAGATTATATGGTTTCCTAAAGCATTAATCTGCTCTGGAAGTGGCACATCTGATGTTCCGGATTTGCCCATAAAAATCCGGAGATAATCCTTCCAGCCACCGAGCGATTGACCTGTTGACTGAACATGTCCACCCCACTGAGCAGCATGCTCAATTCCGTATTCCACATGTACCGGTAACTTTCCTCCTACCCGTACATAAGCAAATTTATGATGCAAAAGCAGATTGCTTATATAAACATTGTCCGAAAACCAGCCCTGCGATAAACCACCTTTTATCTGAATTAATCCAAATGTAAAAGGTATTGCTGTAAATTCACGAATTCCGGCAGTAATCCGTGGCAATGGTCGTGCATTATTCGAAAATAAAAGTCCTCCTCCGGATAATTCCGCATCCTGATTTCCAAACGATTCTTCTTTGACACCAACTGTCAGATTTAGAAACCACAAACGAGAATCAGCATAGATTTCATGAAAATAGATTTCAGTACTCTGATTATCAGATCTTAACATCGAAGACACTTTAAATGAATAATCAAAAGCTTTTTTATCACTTTGAAAGGGCTTATAAACAGAAGCGAACAAACCTCCGCTTACCGGCAAATGTGAAACAGAGCCAAAAGATGAGGAATGAAATAAAAACGGAGCATATTTCCCTGAAGAAACTACAGAAGAAAAACCATATTCATAATTTACGGTGTCGTTCTGTGCTACAGCAAAACCAGTAATCATGCAAAGAAACGCCAAAAGTATTTTTTTTACATGATGCTTTACAAACATCGGCATTTTATTTATCATACTCATATCTTAAGGTTTAAAACACCACAAATCATTTAAAACAGTTGAATCATTTTCGCCAAATCCGATATAAGCTTTACCGCCAATCACAAACGAAACAGCATTTTCCCTCACATCTTTTAATGAAGCTCTGAAATACCATACATCTTTTATTGCATCGTATTCCAAAATATCATTTTTAAGATGCCCACCCGTTAATGGTCCACCAAAATTACGACCAGTAGCTACAAAAAATCTATTTTCTATTGATAACGAAACAGCATTTTCTCTGCCATTATCAGGCATAGCCTTTCTCTTTTCCCATGTTTGTGTTTCAGGATAAAACTGCCACCAGTCATTAATATTTTTAGCGCGATAACCAGTGCCAAAAAACACAGACTCTCCATTGGATGAAATCACAGCTCCCGACCTGCTCATTGGATCACCCGAATTCAGTTTAGTCCATGTATCAGAAACAGGACTATATTTCCACATATCTTCCGAAAAACTTGTTCCTCTGAATCCATAACCAACATAAATCTCGTCGTTATAAACAAAGCATACAGCTTTATCGGTGGAAATAGCAGGATAATCAGCCTTCTGAGTCCATGTATTATCTGTGGGATTAAAACACCAAAAATCCTTCAAATAAGAGCTTTGCTGATAAATTCCGGCAATATTGGTAAATCCAAGTCCCACATAGGCATTTCCATTGACCACCGCAGCAATGGCATTTACTCTGCCTGCCCCCGGAAAATCAGTACTTTTTGTCCAGTTATTTGTTACCGGATTAAATTCATAACATGCATTACTCAATGTATTTGCATCAACTCTTCCCAGTGTTACATATGCCTTATTCTGAATTACAAATGCTACTGCCGACGATAAACCGCCATCGGGCAAACCGGTTTTCTGTTCCAAAACCAAATCGGCATAAGGCGATTCTACAACCGAATTGCACGAATACAAAAAGCAGGAAATGAGTAGGATAAGGAAACTGTGGTACTTTTTCATACGATTTGGGGTAAAAATCTACGGTTTTACAATCTTACTTCAACACCGTTGTTTTTCAGATAATGTTTTAAATCAGGTATTTCAATTTCTTTGTAATGGAAAATACTTGCTGCTAATGCTGCATCAGCCTTTCCTTCGTCGAAAACAGTGACAAAATGTTCCATTGTTCCGGCTCCACCACTGGCTACAACAGGCACATTCACTGCTTCCGAAACAGCACGGGTTATATCCAGCGCAAATCCATCTTTTGTGCCGTCGTTATTCATTGATGTGAGCAAAATCTCGCCTGCGCCTAATGCCACTGCTTGTTTCGCCCAGTCCACTGTTTTAATTTCTGTCGGAATTCTTCCACCATTCAGATACACATACCATTCACCATCCACACATTTGGTATCAATAGCCAGCACCACGCACTGACTTCCGAACTGACTGGCCAAATCCTGAATCAACTGCGGATTTCGAACGGCAGATGTATTGACTGAAATTTTATCAGCTCCACAAGCCAGTAATACCGAAACATCTTCCACGCTCGAAATCCCTCCGCCTACTGTAAACGGTATATTGATATGTTTGGCAATGCGCGTTACCAGTTCCGAAAGCGTTTTACGCTTTTCATTGGTAGCTGTAATATCCAGAAACACAAGTTCATCAGCACCCATTTTGGCATACAAGGCACCCAACTCCACCGGATCACCCACATCGGTAATATTCAGAAAATTGATTCCTTTTACCGTTTTTCCATCTTTGATATCCAGACAAGGGATAATTCTTTTTGCTAACACAATATTTTAGTTTATAAAGTTTTAAAGGTGAAAAGTTTATAAAGTTATAATACGAAGGCATCATTCACTATTCACAATAAACTTTTACTGATTACTAAAGCACTATTTTCATCGTTCCATCCACCCAGTTTAACCGTTTCCACTGTATTAACCAGCTTCTTATCAAATGGACGTTCAACCTTCACATAATTATTCGTAAAGCCAACCATATTTTCGCCGTTGTGACGGCTTTCCCACAATACTGGATATGTTTTACCTATCTGGCTTTCGTAAAAAGCTTTTGTTTTCTTATCGGACAATAAGTGAAGAATATCGCTGCGTTTCTTTCGCTCTGCCACCGGAGTAATCTGATCAATTTCCAGCATTTTAGTTCCGGCACGCTCGGAATAAGTAAACACATGTAGTTGCGAAATATCCAGCGAATCGATAAACCGGCACGATTCTTCAAAAAGTTCGTCGGTTTCGCCACGTACACCCACAATCACATCCACACCAATAAACGCATGTGGCATAAGGCTTTTGATTTTCGAAACCTTATGCGCAAACAATTCGCGGTCGTATTTGCGTTTCATCAATTTGAGCACCTCGTTGGTACCCGATTGCAACGGAATATGAAAATGCGGCATGATATGACGGCTGTTGACTACATATTCAATAATTTCGTCGGTCAGCAAATTAGGTTCTATCGACGAAATACGGAAACGCACATCGCGGTCGATGGCATCGAAAGCTTTCACCAATTCAAAAAATGATTCACCCGACTGACGGCCAAAATCACCGATATTGACGCCTGTAAGCACAATTTCTTTAGCACCGGCATCGATAGCTTCCATGGCTGTTGCCACAGTTTGTTCAATGTTTCCACTCCGGCTGCGTCCACGGGCAAACGGAATAGTGCAATACGTACAATAATAATCGCAGCCATCCTGCACTTTCAAAAAATAACGCGTACGGTCGTCGCGCGAGCAGGAAGGCTTAAAATCTTTTATCTGATTGATTTTTGTGGTATGAACCTCCACCGTTTTATCCGTATTCAAATCACGGATATGCTCCAGAATACTGAATTTTTCGTTAGACCCAAGCACCAAATCAACACCCTCAATTTTCGAAATTTCTTCGGGTTTAAGCTGCGCGTAACAGCCTGTTACCACCATAACCGCATTGGGATGCAAGCGGTTTAATCGGCTGATTGCCTGACGGCATTTGCGGTCGGCAGTATCGGTCACCGAACAGGTATTGATAACGCACACATCGGCTTCTTCTCCGGCTTTCACCTTCACAAAACCTTCTTCGGTCATTTTTTTTCCGATAGCCGACGTTTCGGCAAAGTTCAGTTTACAGCCTAAGGTATGAAAAGCTACTTTTTTATTGTGAAATATATTTTGATCGATCATGAATTCAACTCATTGAAATAGAAAGTGCAAAGGTAGTAAAATTTAGAGAGCTGATAAAATGAGAAATAATTGAGATAATATTAACAAAGTTTCTGTAATCTGACAATATTAAAGTAAAAACAAATCATTTCGAATTAAAGTTTGAAACAATTCATCTTCTTAAAAATATTTGTTTATAGCAATATTTAACTGCAAATTAATTATTTATCTAAAACAAAAAATTATATTTGTTGTTTGTATACCTGGAATATAAAATTTAATACATGAAGAAATATTTTATCATACTTTTTTTTCTTTTGGAATTTGTTAATTTGAAAGGACAAGAAATACTTTTGAATGAAAATTTTCAAAATTGGAATCCTCAACCAATAGCTAAATTCCTTTATCCGCCAATAAATAAAAAACTATCTAATGGTCAGTCAGGGATATTTAGAGGTTCTATGTTTTCTGTATTTCCTAATCGAGATGCTGAATATGAAGGTATGGAAGCAGAAAACACCCACTCAACCAATGGTTGTTTAGCCTTAAGTTTTAACGGGGCGTTTTTACAATTGCCCGATTTGATATCAATTGGAAGATTAAGTATAAACGCAAATTCATTTACAGATCAGAGTAGTTTTAAATTACAGGTATTCAACTCTCATAACTGGGTTGATATCCCCGGTACTCAGACAAAGCTTGCAAAAAATGTCATAAAACAATTTACTTATGACTTGAACTTTCCTTCTAATACAACCATAAGGATTTATTCAAATCAGAATGATAGTATTAAAATCTGGGATATTCAAGTTAGTTCATATTCATCTAAAATACCGAGACTAAAAACGCCTGAAAATGTCTCAGTATCCAACAAACAATCAACCGGCTTTCAGATGAACTGGACCCCTGTTGAAAATGCTAATGGGTACGAAGTAAGACTCTATAACAATACGGGGATAGTTAAAGTTATTAATTTGGATGGTCAGCAGACTCATCATTTACCTGTCGGAGATCTGTTATCGGGAATTAAATATAGTTATAGTGTAATTTCCAAAGGAAACAACATAACTTACACAGACTCTTATGCAAAATCTGACACTTTGGATTTTGTTTTACCAAATCAAAGTGCTAAAACAGGTCCTAAGATTATATTTAAATTTGATGATATACACGTAAATAAAGGATACTGTGCCAGTATGCCAACTATAAAATATCTGGCATCTGAAAAAATCAAAGCAAGCTACGGAGTTATTGCAGCTATTTGTGATTCAACATCCGACGATTTATTCAATCCCTACTTAAACATGTTAAATGACGATGGTGATAACCTTATCGAGATATGGAATCATGGTTATGATCACAAAACATTTAATTCCTTACCTGAGTTTCGTGGAACCGGATACACATATCAAAAAACTCATCTTGAAAATGCAGATCAGCAGGTATTGAAAAATTTTGGTATCCAAATGACCACTTTAGGTACGCCCTGGAACGAGAGTGATACTGTTACAAACAGGGTTATGTCGGAAAATCCAAACTATAAGGTTTTTTTATGCACACAAGGGCAACCAGTACCGGCAATAAGCTCCGGTATATTAGCACTTAATCATTTTGTTTATATGGAGTATGATACCGGAAAGCCTGACTTTAACGTATTTCTGTATAATTATAATTTTTGGAAAGAGAAATATCCTGATTATATGGTTATACAGGGCCATCCCAATTTCTGGGATCCAAATTCACCCTATCTACCTGAACTAAAAAGAATCATTGAATTTCTGAAAAATCAGGGGTGTGATTTTGTTCTTCCTTATGAATATTATATATCTCAGGCTCTTTTACCACCATCAGACCTGAAAAGTTACTATGATAATGGTAAAAAAATTAAACTGCTTTGGAAAAACAACTCTGATTTAGAAGACTTTACTAAAGTTGAACGTTCAACAGATTTAAAAAACTGGAAAGTAAGAGGCGTGTGTAATAAAGATTCTGTAAGTTTTACAGATACTGATGTGTCTACCGATACTGTTTCTTATTTTTACAGGATTTCAGCTATCAAAAAAAATCAATCAAAATATTCATCAATTCTGCAGGTAAATATAACGAATACAAATTTAATTGATTCAAACTTATATTATAATCATATAAAAATCTACCCAAATCCCTGCAAACAGGACATAAGAATTCAGTTTGATATGAAGACTCCTGAAACTGTACGTTGTGACATTTACAATGCACAAGGTGAATTAATCAAAAATCTTTTCGATGAAAATTTCTCACAGGGTATTAGTAATCATCCTTATTCACTAAATTTAGAACCTGGAGTGTATTATTGTCGTTTTTATACAGGTTATAACACATACAGTTCGAAGTTAATTGTTTCAGATTAAAGTTCAATTTTATTTGCACCAGTAAGACCAATTATTTTCTCGAATAATATTGTTGTCCGAAATTAAAAATTGACAGTAAATTCCTGATCAAATTGATCATTTTACAGTTGTATATTTAAAAGCATTAGTTAATTTTGCTGAGTCGTTAATGGATAAACAATAGCTAAATACAATTATTCTCTCGCCGTTGGCGAGATCATGACCGTTGGTTCACCTCAGAGAGTGCGAAACTTTACCCATTTAATGAATAAATCCGAAAAGACAGGCGGGTTAACAATTAGTAGTGTTGCTAACGATGCATTAGTAGAACTACTAACACACTATTAGAAGCATTACTAAGTCACACCATACATTATCAGATTGCCTAGTCCATTCGGATATAAGAAAAGTGTCGAACCGTCGGGTGTGATTTGTAATCACACCCTTCTATATTATAAGGATTTGAAATCCGCCCCAGTCCTATCGGATATGAACAAAGTATCGAACCGTTGAGTGGGATTTACTAATCCCACTCTCTGTTTTATAAGGACTTGTAGTCCGCTACGCTACAATTGTAAATTAAAGCTTATTTGTTGTATTTAAAGAGAAGCTAATGTAAATATCCTCAAGGACTGAGACATTTGTAAAAGTATGCGTAATCTGTAACTTTGCTTATTTTTTAAACAACACCCGGAAGGCCTCTTCCACCTTCTTTACCATCACTATTTCCATATTTATCTTGCCAATATTCAGTGCTTTTACATTGAACTCGGGAATAATCATTTTTTGGAAACCCAGCTTTTCGGCTTCGAGTATTCGTTGTTCTATACGGTTGATGGGACGGATTTCGCCGGAAAGTCCTACTTCTCCGGCAATACAAATCTGTTTTTCGATAGCGATATCGACATTGGAGGACAGAATCGCGGAGATAACAGCCAAATCGATAGCAGGATCGTTAATTTTCAGTCCGCCGGCAATATTCAGAAACACATCTTTTTGCGCCAGTTTAAATCCTGCCCGTTTTTCGAGCACAGCCAGCAACATATTCAGTCGGCGCATATCAAAACCGGTACACGAGCGCTGTGGCGTGCCGTAAGCTGCCGAGCTAACCAAAGCCTGAGTTTCAATCAGAAACGGACGTACACCTTCGATTGCCGAAGCAATGGCAACACCGCTTAAACCTTCGTGGTTCTGACTGAGTAATAATTCAGAAGGATTGCTCACTTCGCGTAGGCCGTTTTGCTGCATTTCAAAGATTCCGAGTTCCGAAGTACTCCCGAAACGGTTTTTGATAGATCGCAGAATACGGTACATATAATGCTGATCACCTTCGAATTGCAAAACCGTATCAACAATATGTTCCAGCACTTTAGGTCCGGCAATGCTGCCTTCCTTGTTGATATGTCCGATAAGTAAAACGGGTGTTCCGCTGGTTTTGCAAAATTTGAGCAGATGTGCAGCACATTCGCGAACCTGCGAAACCGAACCCGGCGACGACTCAATCATTTCGGTAGAAACAGTTTGAATAGAATCAACAATCACCACATCGGGCTGGATATTCTGGATATGCACAAAAATTTGTTCGAGCGAAGTTTCGCTCACAATATAACAATCGGGATTTTCGTATTTCAGACGCTCTGCACGGAGTTTCAGCTGCTTTACACTTTCTTCACCCGAAACGTAAAGCGTACGTTTTCCTTTGAGGTTCAAAACAACCTGAAGTACCAATGTAGATTTTCCAATTCCGGGTTCACCGCCAATCAGCACCAACGAACCCGGCACTAATCCACCTCCCAAAACACGGTTCAGTTCGTTACTGGATGTATCGATACGACTTTCCTCCGAAGTTTCTACTTCGTCGAGTTTTACGGGCTTTTGTTTGGTGATTTCCAGTCCGCCAAGGTTTATTTTAGGCGAATTATCTTTGCTTACAATTTCCTCTACATAGGTGTTCCATTCGCCGCACGAGGGACATTTACCAATCCATTTGGGTGAATCGGCGCCACAATTCTGACAAATATACACTGATTTTGTTTTTGCCATAGTAGAAGAAAAATGAAGAAAATGAGTTGAAAATATTACTTGAATGAGCCACCAATTATATCGAGCAGTTCATTTGTAATGGCTTGCTGACGCGATTTATTGTATTGTAATGATAATTCCTGCAATAAATCATCGGCATTATCCGATGCTGTTTGCATGGCTACCGTGCGGGCAGCATGTTCCGATGCATTCGAATCGAGAAGCGCCGTATAAAACCGTAGCTTTACAACCATAGGCAGTAAATCCCGCATAATGGTTTCGGCATCAGGTTCAATCATGGCATCGAAAGGAGTAATTCCTTTTTTGCCGTCGCTTTGGATATTCAGAGGTAGAATAGTTTCGTCGACAAGTACCTGCGAAGCTTTGCTTTTGAAATGATGATACACCAGTTCCACTTTATCAACAGATCTTTCTTTAAACAAATCCATTAATTTTTCGGCAAGCTCTGCTGCTTCGTTGTAATTGGGTTTATCAGCCAGAGTTTCAAAATTCCCCTGAGGTTTATAGCCTTGTTTTACAATGGATTTTGATATTTTTTTACCAACAGGAAAAATCATCACATTATCTTTCCCCAAATCTTTGTACTGAAGTAACAGGTGCTGAAGTTTTTTTTGCACATTGGAGTTAAAGCTACCACAAAGGCTTGAGTTGGAAGAAAAAACGACCAAAGCAACTTTGGAAACAGGACGAACCTGCGAATAAACCGATGCAGGACATTCATCCTGACCACTGATAAAATGGTTCAGAATGGACATCATACGTTGCTCATAAGGATAAAAGTTCTCTATTGCCCGCTGAGCTTTACGCAATTTAGCCGACGAAACCATTTTCATCGCCGAAGTAATTTTCTGCGTCGACTTAACGGATTGAACTCTCGATTTTATTTCCTTTAATGATCCCACTTTTACTTACTTAAGTTATTTTTTCTTACACTGCCAGCGATTTTACCACTCGGGCTGCCACTTCTTCAATTTTGGCAGTAACCGTTTCATCGAGTTTTCCACTCTTGATGGCATCCAACACATCTTTCTGATACGAGTTTTCCAGAATCATCAAAAATTCCTTCTGAAAATCAACTACTTTATTCAACGGAACAGAACCAAGCAAACCATGTGTACCACAATACAATACGGCCACCTGCTTTTCAACAGACATTGGTTCGTGCAGAGCCTGTACAAGTAACTTGGTATTTTTCTGACCTTTGTTGATGGTCATGGCAGTTACAGCATCCATATCGCTACCAAACTTGGTAAACGCTTCCAGTTCGCGGAACTGCGCCTGATCAATTTTCAGTGTTCCGGCCACTTTTTTCATGGCTTTGATTTGTGCATTACCACCCACACGCGATACGGAAATACCTACGTTGATAGCCGGACGGTTACCCTGATTGAATAAATCGGTGTCGAGGAATATCTGACCATCGGTAATTGAAATTACGTTGGTTGGAATATAAGCTGATACGTCACCCGCCTGCGTTTCGATAACCGGCAAAGCTGTTAGCGAGCCACCACCTTTTACTTTTCCTTTCAGACTTTCCGGTAAATCGTTCATTTGCTCTGCTACTTCCTGCTGACCAATAATTTTTGCAGCACGTTCGAGCAAGCGCGAGTGTAAATAGAAAATATCACCCGGATAAGCCTCACGACCTGACGGACGACGAAGAATCAAAGAAACTTCGCGGTAAGCCACAGCCTGTTTCGACAAATCATCATACACAACCAATGCATGACGACCGGTATCGCGGAAAAATTCGCCAATAGCTGCACCGGCAAATGGAGCAAAATACTGCAACGCAGCCGGATCGGACGCATTGGCAGCAACAACTACCGTATAATCCATAGCGCCGTATTCTTTCAGCGTATTAACTATAGAAGCCACTGTAGAACCTTTCTGACCAACAGCCACATATATACAATATACCGGTTTTCCGGCTTCAAAATTTTCTTTCTGATTGATAATAGTATCGATAGCAATACTTGTTTTTCCTGTCTGACGGTCGCCAATAATCAACTCACGCTGTCCGCGGCCGATAGGAATCATGGCATCAACAGCTTTCAATCCTGTTTGTAATGGTTCGGTTACAGGTTGACGAAAAATCACACCCGGAGCTTTACGTTCCAAAGGCATTTCAAGCATTTCTCCACCAATTTTACCTTTGCCATCGAGCGCTTCGCCCAAGGGGTTGATAACACGACCAAGCATGGATTCGCTTACCTGAATGGAAGCAACGCGACGGGTTCTTTTTACCTGAAAACCTTCTTTAATTTTGCTGGAACTGCCCAAAAGTACAGCACCTACATTATCTTCTTCCAGGTTCATAACTATCGCTTTCATGCCGTTTTCGAATTCAAGCAATTCGTTTGCTTCAGCATTATTCAAGCCATAAATACGCACCACACCATCACTAACCTGCAATACGGTTCCCACTTCATCATACTGAACTGAAGTATTTATGCCTTCGAGTTGCATTTTCAGAATTCCGGAAACTTCGCTAACCTTAATATTATCAGACATTTTTTAAGTGATTTATTTTATTGCTTTATTTTTTTCAGATTGTTTTACTGTTTTTTTCGGTGAAGTTGTTCCGTAAAGTACGTAACTGACCCGAAATGCTTGCATCCCAGCGTAAATTATCAACTTCAAGAATAAAACCACCAATAATATCGGGACGGATAATTTTTTCCATTTCCAGGGTCCCTTGTGTGCGCGACTCAATAACTTTGGTTAATTTACCTTCGGTTACCTTGTCGATTTGCGTTGAAGTAATTAATTTACCGGCATAGATATTTTTTTCTTTCCGGTATAAATCAATATATTTCAACATAATATTAAGAATTATATCTTCTCTTTTGTTTTCGAAAAGAAGTTGAATAAATTTCTGCAAAACAGGATATGTTTTACCGGCAAAAACTGAAAGCAATAATTTTTGCTTTTCAACTTTTGGTAAAACAGGATGTTGCAAAACTTTACGCAGCTCTTCCGATTCGGAAATGACCTTCGCTAAAATTCTGGCCTGATCATACACATTGTTCTCCTCATGACTTTGCAGAGCAAATTCATACAGAGCTTTAGCGTATCGGGTAGAAATTAATCCGTTGTTCATTCAGATCAGGATTTTGAAATATTAATCTCATCAAGCAGTCGGTCAATCATACCAACCTGTGCATCTGTGTCGACCAGTTTGTTGCGCAATACTTTTTCAGCTACATCCACTGATAGAGCAGCCACCTGACGACGAATATCGCGAATAGCTTCTTCCTTTTCACTGCCAATCTGAACTCTCGCTTCCTCAATCATTTTATTTGCTTCCTGCAATGCTTTGAATTTAGCATCTTTAATCAACGATTCTTTCAAAGCAGCAGCTTCGTTCATAATCGCCGTATGCTCTTTGCGGGCATTTTCCAGAATCTGAAGACCTTCGGTTTTGACGTTTTCAAGTTCGAGACGCGCTTTTTCGGCCATCAACAACGATTCGTCGATATAAGCTTTACGTTCGTCAACCATTTTAAGGATTACCGGAAAACCGTATTTAGCTAATACAAAAACCACCACTCCGAACACGAGTAGCATCCAGAAAAGCAGACCTGAATCAGGAATAAGTAATGACATAACTAATTCTCAATTAATTGTTTAAAAACATTTAGCAAGTACTCAGCAATTCAAAAATATTTTTGACTACCATTAATATTTTCTATGTAAGCTTGATGCAAACTCCATCCCCCCCTTGAGGGGGTTGGATGGCTGAGAAAATACTTTATTTATAATCTTATCGGATTAAAGAATAAATCCGCAAAGTACAATAGCAAACAGTACCGGTCCTTCAACCAACGCTGAGGCAATAAGCATATTGATACGGATATCAGAGGCCATTTCCGGTTGACGTGCCATACCTTCCATAGCAGAACCACCAATCATACCAATACCGATACCACCACCTATGGCTGCCAAACCAATTCCTAAACCTGCTCCAAGTTTCACTAAACCTACGGCACTTGCGGCCTGCAAAATAACTGATAATAACATATTCGAAATATTTAAAAGTTAATTAAATTCAATGTTTTATTTCCTTGTTATGTGGTTCAATTTTAGCTAAACCAATATAAACTGCCGATAATAATGTAAAAATATACGCCTGAATAAATGCAACCAGAACTTCTACAAAACTAATAAAAATACTAAGTAACATTGAAACAAATGTCAGACTTATATTAGTTGCTTTTCCTAAACTTACTGTGATAAAAATAATGGAAATCAAGCCTAAAACAATAGAGTGTCCTGCAATCATATTTGCTAACAAACGAATCATCAATGCAAATGGTTTGGTAAATACACTGATAATTTCAAGTACTGGGAAAACAGGAACCGGAAACTTCAACAAAATTGGCACATCCGGCCAGAAAATTTCACGCCAGTATTCTTTCGTTCCTGAGATATTGACAATAAAAAAAGTAATTATTGCCAACGTAAATGTAAAAGCAATATTACCAGTCAGATTAGCTCCAAACGGAAAAATCGGAATCAACCCCATCATATTATTAATAAATATGAAGAAAAATACAGTCAGCAAATAAGGTGCGTATTTTTTATAATCTTTTCCAACACATGGTTTTATCACATCGTCGTTTATCATCATAATAAACATTTCCATAAAACAAACGAATTTATTTTTAACCGCAAAACCGTTCTTTTTATACGAGCGCGCCACTAACATAATGATTAACACCAGTATTGTTCCACTAAAAATAAGTGTAAATGCATTTTTAGTTATCGATATGTCGAAAGGTCGCACTTCTTCACCTGCTGTATTTTTTTCGATAATCTTACCTTTATAATCGCCTTCTTCGGCAATATATAAACCATTGTAAACCTGACCATGCATCAATTCAGAAGCCATAAAAAAATGCCATCCGGTACTGCTGTACACAATAACAGGCAGTGGTACAACCACTTCATGATCGTTCCATTTGGTAATATGCCAGATATAGGAGTCGCCCACGTGATTCATGATAAAATCACGAACAACGAAAGTTTCTGCTTTTTCGTGTGCTTCACTTCTTTCCACTTCGGTGGCTTTCAACTGAAAACCTAGCACGAATGTAAAAGTCAGAATGAGTGATATTTTTAAAGCTTTATACATGCTGCTTTTTTAATAATTTATCAAATCTTATCAGGCTCAGTGTTTCATAAGCCAGATAAACCATGTAATAGACTCCTGTGACTACCAGAAAACTCTTTATTTCCACATGTAAAATAAAGATATAAACAACTCCGAATGCACCAACAATCAGATTTTTTAATGTTTTAATAATCAGGAAAATTTGCCCCAATCGCTTGGGATTGGTTCTGTCAGTTAAATTCAGTAATAATAATTTGACAATTCCTGCCATCAGAAAACCTACCGGAAGTACATAATAGCTGCTGAAAGGTACTATATGAAAGAGATTCAGCATGGCAAGTTTTATAAGTACTGCTGACAAAAATAACAGTACAACTAAAACAGCAAACGATAAAATTGTGAATTTTTTCATATCCATTCAATTATTCGTTTACACAAATTACAAGTACGTTATTTTTTACCTCCAAAACTCCATCTTTAATATCGAAACTTAATTCAGCGTCCGCCTTTTTAACAACAATTGTTCCGGCTTTCAGTATCGAAAACATAGGCACATGATGACTCATGATTGAAAAAACCCCACCTGCACCCGGCAATGTGATGACATCGGCATCGCCGTTATAAATAAATTTTTCAGGAGAAATGATTTCTAAGTTCATCTTTCTTCGTATGAATTAATTTTCACTCTTACGAGCTTGTTTCATCAATTTATGACCTTTGGCAATGGCTTCGTCGATAGTTCCTACATTCAGGAATGCCATTTCGGGAAGTTCGTCCAACTGACCCTCCAAAATCATTTTGAAACCACGAATAGTTTCTTCGATGCTTACCATAACGCCGGGAATACCTGTAAACTGAGCCGCCATATACATAGGTTGCGACAGGAATCGCTGAACTTTACGCGCACGGTTTACAATCATACGATCCTCGTCCGACAGTTCTTCCATACCAAGAATGGAAATTATATCCTGCAATTCTTTATTACGTTGCAGAATTTGTTTTACCTGTTGAGCGGTATTATAGTGTTCTTCGCCTAAAATTAACGGATTTAAAATTCGGGAGGTTGACTCCAGTGGATCCACAGCCGGGAAAATTCCCAATTCGGCAATTTTGCGGTTCAACACCGTAGTGGCATCGAGGTGCGAGAAAGTTGTTGCAGGAGCCGGGTCGGTTAAGTCATCGGCAGGCACATACACCGCCTGAACAGAAGTAATGGAACCGTATTTTGTAGAAGTAATACGTTCCTGCATACGACCCATTTCGGTGGCCAATGTTGGTTGATAACCTACTGCTGAAGGCATACGTCCCAATAAAGCCGAAACTTCAGAACCAGCCTGGGTAAAACGGAAAATATTATCGATAAAGAACAGAATATCACGACCACCTTCGCCACCACCATCGCGGAATGACTCGGCCACCGTTAATCCTGAAAGTGCTACCGAAGAACGAGCTCCGGGAGGTTCGTTCATCTGACCGAAAACCAGTGTAGCCTGCGATTTTGCCACTTCGTCGTAATCCACTTTCGACAAATCCCAGTTTCCTTCGTCCATGCTCTTTTTAAATTCTTCGCCATAGCGAATAACGCCGGAATCAATCATTTCGCGCAAAAGGTCGTTACCTTCACGGGTACGTTCGCCCACACCGGCAAAAACAGAAAAACCACTGTGACCTTTGGCAATATTATTAATCAGCTCCATGATGATAACAGTTTTTCCAACACCGGCACCACCAAACAAACCGATTTTCCCTCCTTTTACATAAGGTTCGAGCAGGTCGATTACCTTAATACCTGTAAAAAGCACTTCTTCACTGGTTGTCAAATCTTCGAACTTAGGAGGCTCACGATGAATAGGATAAGCTCCTTTTTTATTGAGTGACGTCATTCCATCGATAGAGTCACCAATCACATTCATCAAACGACCTTTAACCTGTTCGCCTACCGGCATGGAAATTGGACGACCCTGAGCCACCACTTTCAAGCCGCGCGATAAACCGTCGGTTGAATCCATAGCCACACAACGTACAGTACTTTCGCCTATATGTTGCTGAACTTCAACAATAAGTTCTTTGCCTTCAGGTCTGCTAATGGTGAGTGCATCGTGAATTGCGGGAAGTATAATCTCTTCCGAATTTTCCTGCTGGAAAAATACATCAACAACAGGGCCGATAATCTGTGAAACCCGACCAGTTAATTCTGACATAATATATAAATTTTTTACTTTTTGAAGTGGTTTTTTAGGACTGCAAAATTATAAAAATAATTGTATTTTTGAAATTAATACAAGCCAATTCCTTATAAAAACTTTATATACTATCTGAATTCACCTGTAATTCAATCCATTAATCTCAAATAATTATCTACTTAGATATTTAAATCGTTTTCAACTTTAGTTTCGGAAGGTTTGCTGAGGATTAATGCAACAGCCGCTAACCCGATACTGTAGAGAACAATAGAATTTTTTGTTATATAAAAAACCGGAATACCGATGAGTATACAAATTCCGATAAGATAAAGTCTGTAACCCGCATATCGGATGTATGTTCTGTTTTTCTCCCATTGATTTTCGATGGCAGCAATTGATTTCTTTTTCAGTTCGAACAAAACAAAGCCGGCAACTATAAAAATTACTGAAACTGCAACCACCACTATAGGTGAAATATTCAATAAACTTCTGTTACCGTTGAATCTGAAAAAATCATGATAATCCAGAAAATAACCTGCAAAAGTCAATACTATGGTAAGCGTATAAATTAAATAATACTTCACATTCAAAGCTTTAACTATTTCGTTCATAATATTTATCCTATATTGGTGGTTGAAACTATTTTTTCTTTCCTGTATTTTTAGGAGCTTGAATATTGGCTATTCCTTTTTTGGCTGTCGGATTATTAGGGTCGATAGCAATAATCTTGTTCCAGTAGCTCAACGATGTAGTATAATCTTTCTGAACAAAATAATACCAGCCCAAATAACTGTAACATTCCACCAAAACATTGTTATAGCGTACATCTTTTTTGCCTTCAGCAAACGATGCAGTCAAATCGTAATATGGTTTAGCCAAACCTGCTGTTGTTTCAGGATCTAAAGCTGTGTTCACGCGGGCTCTCCAGAAATTACCACGATAATCATCCGGTTTTATGGTTACTACATCGGTAAAAATACTGTCAGCTTTCAAAAGTACTGATTTTCTTACATCCACTACTGTCGCTGTGTCGATACCCCAGGCATAATATAATTTTCCGAGAGTTATACTTTGTTCCAAGCCTTTTCCGGTTGATTCGCCTGTTTCGCTTTTAAATTTCAGAAAAGCAGACACAGCTTTCGGGTAATTTTTAATTTCGAGATACATATCCGAAATTTCTTTCCACAAATCAATTTTTGAAGGATCTGCATTTAAAGCTTTCTTAAACTCATCGGCAGCCAAATCGTACTTTTTGGTTTCTTTCAAAGCCTGAGCAAAATATCTGTAATCCAGAAAATTGAAATTCGGGTCTTTACTTTTGTTAAACAAAAAATCTGCTGCTGTTAATGCAACATCATATTTTTTCAAATCCACGTTGTTATATAAAACAAGACGGTTCAAAGCAGGGCTTTTGGGTTCTTTTTCTAAACCTAAAGTGGCTATTTCCAACGATTTGCCAAATTCGTGATTCATAAAAAGAGCCATCGAATATCTCACCATATCACTAACGTTTGTTTTGTTCCCTGAGTTCAGATATTTTTCGTAATATTTTGCCGCCTGAGCAAAATCGTTAATTCCATAATACACATCGCCAAGTTCACGATCGGCAAGAACAAATGATGGATCAATTTCCTTGAGTTTCATCAGTTTATCAATTGCCTGTGAAGAGCTGGCATTTTTATACGTCCGTGCATATTTGATATAAGCTTCAATACATTTGGGATCGTAAAAAATAGCGGTTTCGTAATTGGCACAGGCATCTCCTAAATTCTGATCTTTTAGCATATCGCCGTTAAACACATAAATCAGCGGATATTTGGCATTAATGCTTTTGGCTTTTGCGAGCATTTCCTGCGCTTTGGCATTCATTCCGCAATTGAAAAATGCATAACCAACTGACAAATAAAGATCTATATCTTTCTTATTTTTCTTATTGGTTTTATCGTTGAAAATATTCTTCAACTCGGTATTCAGTTCTTTTTCGCCCAGTGTTTTCATCTTGAGCATCAAAATACCTACTTTATTATAAGCATAAGCCGGATTAATTTTCAATCCTTCGTTAAAATAATAAGCAGCTGAGTCTTTGTTGTTTTCGAGGAAATAGGTATTTCCCAAATAATAACAGGTCTCTTCCTTGGCTGAATTATCATTTTTGAAATCAGCTAAAAGCACTTGTTTTGCTACATCCGGGAATCCGGCTTTATAAAACATAACTCCCTGGCCGGCTTTTAAAGTCTGACCCACAGCAGCAAAAACTAACAGGGTGATAAATATACGTATTTTCATTTGATCAAATATTTAATTTATGGTTTATTCTTCTTTAATATTCACAATTCTAATTGTTTGCGTAGCTGGCAACAAGCCTGACTTCAGGATGATTCTCTGTCCTTTCTCTCCCGAAAGAAACGACGTAAATCCGGTAGGCAATGAACTTCTCGGGTCGTTAAGTATGACGTAAATGTTCCGGATAAGCGGATAGTATCCGTAAAATAAATACGCCTGAAATGGTTTATAGCTATTTTCGTCGGTTGCTACTTTTGCGTTACTCACCGACATTACCTGTATCGAACTCTGAAAAGAAAGATTGGTAGAATCCTGTGCGTTCGAAATCCAGTTAACACCCACGACACCAATAGCATCCGGATTTTCGGATACATATTTAATCACTTCCTGATTGTTGTTTTGCGCACTCAACTCTCCTGATAACGGAGCTCCGCCACAAATGGAATCGATGGCATAACGCACGGTACTTGAATTAGGATTATCAAACACTAGTGTTATTTTTCCAAGTCCCGAGCCGGGAAAAATGTCCGACCATCTTGTTACATTGCCAGTCAGGATTTTTCTGAACTGATCAACAGTGATTAACGTATCGCGATTATTCTTGTTCACAATCAGCGCAATACCATCGGTAGCAATTTTGAAAGAACGTGGCTGAAATTTTTTACTTTTCAGGTACGCGAATTCCTTTTCCGACAGCGGCCGGGTGGTTACTGCCAAACGAACACTGTCTTTTAACAGCAAATCCACTGCGTTAAGCTCGGAAGTAAAAATTGGCACAATACCAGCTTTAGGATAAACCGATTCGAAAACAGTAATTTCCTGTTCCAGAATGGGTTTAAGAGTTTCATCAATTGTTACAGGTATAACACCTTCGGTCAGCGTATCGGTAAACTTATCGTTACTTGTACGCTGACATGAGGTGAAAACAATTAAAACAATAAAAGAAAAGAAAACGAAATTCTTTTTGTTCATAAAAATGAATTATTGAATTCTGAAATTGAATGGTAAAATGAACCATACCGCCACATTTTCACCGTTTTGTCTTCCGGGAATCCATTTTGGCATAAGTTTTACTATCCGCAACGCTTCTTTGTCGCACGAGGAATCTAAAGATCTTAAAATCTCGGCACGATCAACTTCTCCGTTTTTGTTTACAACAAAGCGTACAACTACCCTACCCTGTATTCCGTTTTCCAACGAAACAGCCGGATAACGTATGTTCTCGTTAATGAAATTCATCAATTCGGATTCGCCACCCGGGTACGTTGGCATTTGTTCCACCACATCGTAGGGTTTATCTTCCTCGGTAATGGCAACTTTTACATCCTCAATTAAATCACCGGATTGGTCATTATTTCCAACAACATCGGCAATAGAAATCGCCATATTATTGTTGTTCATTTCGTCCTGACTTTTAATTTCATCATCATCGTTCACTTCTTCGTCTTTCTTGATCACTGGAGCCGTAAATTTCAGCGAACTTTTAACCTGTGGAGGAGGTTCTGTTGAAATTGGTTTTTTTAAGTCCTGTTTTACTTCAGCTTTCTTTTTCAGATCGCTTAAAACAGTTTGATCAATCATGACTTCCTTTTGTTTGGGCTTAGCCAGTTCTACTAATTTTGGTATACTAAAAGCAAGAACAGCTAACACCGAAACCCAAATTATAGCCTTTTTATGACGTCGGGCAGAATCTTCGCGTAAGGTATATGCACCATATTCCTTATTCCGCCCCAAAAACACCAGTTCGCGCCATTCAAAAGAGGTTAAATCTATCTTCGACATTATTGTATTTTTATATGGTTAGCAACTTAATTCGTTTGCCCTAAAGCATAAGCTCCCTTCGATTCTTTGTTTTTAATCAAAAATTCGTCGCCGGGAGTTATCGAATCAATAACATATTTACCAATGTTGCAGATTTGCATTTCGTCCAATGCATCAACCAGATTTTTATATGTTGCTTTATCTGTTGGTTTAATAATGACCACAGGTGTTTGCTTACCGTTTTTTAATCTGAATGATCGAGCAGCAAATGTATCCTGAGAAATTTTAAGATTTAATTTCTCCTGCTTCAACAAGTTAATTTGATGAACTACATCACTGTTACGCATCAACAACAAACTACGAATACTACTTTCATCCTTCGGATTATATGTCAGTTGTTTCAGTGAGTTGTAATTCACGTAATCGGGCTTACCGGGATAATAATATACTTTATCATCTTTATCAAGAAGAATAGTAATTGCCAACGATTCTTTAACCTGGCTCTGCTCTTCTTCTTTCACATCTTTTTTGCTACTGGGCATCACAATCTCCATGGTTTGTGGTTTGCTCAGCGAAGTACAAAGCATAAAAAAGGTAATAAGCAACATATTCATGTCTACCATGGGAGTAAAATCCACAAAAATATTCATTTTCTTTTGCTTGCCTCTGCCACCTTTCTTTTTGCCGCCTCCTTCGTTACTTTGAATTTCAGCCATATCTTATTTATCGTCTTTTAATGCGGTTATTAAATTATACCGGTTCTCCTTCAAATCCCTCAGCGAATTCATGATACTTTTAATCACTGAATACGGGGTTTTTGAATCTGCTTTTATCGCAATTCTGAGTTTTGGATTTGCTATTCGTGCATTTTTAATCCAAACTTTAAACTGATTATCTGTACTGTCTGTTGGTATTCCCAAATCTTTCAACACTTTATCCTGCTGATCCGGTTTGTACGCTAAAAAAGCTTTCATGGCATTAATATCGGTACCGAAAGTGGGCAAATTTTTAAATTTTGCCATTTCAGCCGGTGAAAACTCTATTCCGTACTCCGAACCTACAGCCGTCAGAGTCTCTATCATATCTCTTTGCTTATCCAGACTCATAAAAACTTTTCCGGTAGGGTCAATCAGAATTTGTAACACATCGGATTCGGGAATTTTAATTTCCGAAACCGAAGGCGGAGTCTGTACCTGAACGGGTTCTTTCTTTACAAAAGTTGAAGTTAGCATAAAGAATGTTAGCAGAAGCACAGTAACATCACTCATCGCCGTCATGTCGATGCGCGTGCTCTTTCTTGGTACTTTTACTTTAGACATATCTTATTTATGACTTGCTGCAAATGATTGAACAATGGTAAATCCTACTTCATCGATACAATAAGTAAGACCATCGATTTTACTTGTAAAGAAATTGTATGAAATTACGGCAAGTGCACCGGTAGCAATACCAAATGCTGTATTTATAAGCGCTTCTGAAATACCCTGCGATAATGCCAGTGAATCGGTTCCTCCTGCTCCCGAAAGTGCAGCAAACGAACGAATCATACCAATTACAGTTCCGAGCAGCCCCATCAGTGTTCCTAAAGTTGTAATGGTAGCAACAATGGGTAAGTTCTGACTTAACATAGGTAATTCCAGTGCAGTAGCCTCTTCAATTTCTTTTTGAATGGCTAAGATTTTCTGTTCTTTCGAAAGACTGTTATCAACTTCAACCTGTTCGTATTTATCGAGTGCTGATGCAACTACATTAGCTACTGAACCTTTTTGAGCAGCACAAATCTGACGGGCAGCTTTCAAGTCGCCGGTGGCAAGTGATTTTTTGATATCCACGGCAAAATCTACCAGACTACCTGTCCCCTGAGCTTTTTTCAGGGCAATAAAACGTTCAACACTCAATGTGAGTACAGTTAATAATAATGTTTGAATAACAGGTACAATTAAACCCCCTTTGTAGATTGTTCCTAACAGGTTACCATCCAATGCATGGTTTTTAGGATCGTTATTCACAAAGTTCGAAGGATTTCCGAAGATAAAAATGTAAATTGCCACAGCAACTACAAAGCAGGCAAAAAGGATAAATCCTGCTGAATTAAAATTAAATTTAAATCTTTTTTTTGCTTTTTGGTCATTTTGGTTTGTCATAAATTTTAGAATAAAAAAATTATACTTGATTAAAAAAAAACGAATAAAAGTTTGTATTTATAATGAATTTGATATTTATTAAACGCAAAAAAACTGCTTATCCCTTTCGGTCAAGCTTCTTTTATTAGTTCTTTAAAAGGTTTTGGAGAGGTGTCAACAGCCTGTTGCATAAGTCTATAAAACAACTTCCCTCTATATGTTGATAGCTTTCGATTGAATCTGAAAGCAAATTCATCTAAGTAATACGACAAGTACTTTGGTGAAATATTCCCTTGATGTGTTCCGTTTATCCAACGTTTAACTAACGAATCAACCAAATGTACATGCGGTAATAGTTCGTGAGCTTCACTTCCGCTTCCAGAAATAACCTTTATTTCGTGTTTGTAATTTGTATTATTTGTCAAAGGACTATATCCTCTCCAGCCATCAGTTATTATATTACTTCCTGTATCTACATTATTTTCAATGAATTGCATTAAGTACTCAGACGAGGCTTCCGGAATTATTTCAAACCTAACCCGACCAATTTGTTTTCCTATACATTCAGTGGCAACTACGACCAATGTTTTGGTTTCAGCTCCTCTACCTTGTTTTCCTTTGCCAATTTCTACTCCGCCAATATATGTTTCATCAACTTCAATTTCTCCTGAAAGTTTATCTCTTTCTGGACGAACCATGGCTCTTCTGAGTTTCTGTAACCATGACCAAGCAGTTTCGTATGAACCAAAACCCATAAAATCCATTAGGTTATTGGCACTTGCACCTGTCTTCTGTGCCACAACCCACCACATAATATGAAACCAAAGTAATAATGGTTTTCTTGTTCCATGAAAAATAGTTCCTCCTGTAACAGAAGCTTGATAACCACAACCAGCACAATGAATTAGCTTATGTCCAGTCAACCAGTACTTATTATTGCCATTGCATTTAGGACAAACATAACCATTCGGCCACCTCATCTCAAAAATGTATTTCCAACAGTCTTCTTCGTTCTTAAATTGCATTAGGAACTCTTGAAAATCATTTGGGTAATGTTCGTTTGTATTCATGATGCAAAGTTACAAAATTTTACTTGACCGAAAGGGATAAGCAGTACGCAAAAAATTAAGAACTGATATATTTAATGCCTTATTATTTATTAAAATTATTTTTGATTCATGTTTCATAAGTCAGTATCACCATTCATTGGCTCAACCGAAGAAATTAATATATAAACCGGCTATAATAGCACTGGTTATTACACCACAAATATTGGCACCCAGCGCTTCAGGTAAAATCATACTCATCTGGTTCACCTTCGAAACTTCCTTTTGAGCCACTTTAGCAGTGGAAGGCACACAGCTCACCCCTGCAATACCTATAGTTGGATTGTAGTTACCTTTTTTGATAAAATACATGATATATCCACCAATAATACCACCAATTCCCGAAAACAACAAGGCAAGAATACCTAGGATAAGAAGTTTTAAAATTCGCGGATCGAGCAATAAATGCGCTTCGCACAACACACCAAGTGTAAGTCCCAGAAAGAATGTTGAACCATACAACAGCGGTCCGCTGATAAAATTATAAATATGTGTTAACCCTGACTCTTTTATCGAAATGCCTAAAAACAGAGAGAAGAACAAAGGTGATGCTACCGGAAACAACAAACACAAAACTACACACAGAATAGCTGCAGCTGCCAGTTTGGTTGATGCCGAAATTCTCTTTGCCGGTTTTTCTTTCGATTTATCCATCTTAATTCCTCTGAGTTTTTTGGGAATGAGCAACCGGATTAAATACGGATAACCACCGTAAGTTAACCCCAGATACAAATAAGCTACTACCGTTATAGGAACAAATAAATGTTTTGCCAACGACAACGACGTAAATAAAACCATAGGTCCATCAGCACCACCCACCATGGCTATAGAAGCAGCTTCCTGCGGTGTTAAACCAAATGCCTGGGCAATTGGAACAATAAGAAATGTACCAAGTTCGGCACATAAAGCCAGCAACATACTGGAGAAAGGACGTTGTAATAAATACCCGATATCCAACAACGAACCAATTCCCATAAACACAAAACAAGCTATCAACCCGTTACTAAATGTAAAAACATAAACCGGTTGAAGAAAATCAATCTGCAGTAAATCGAAGAGTTGTTTGGTATCGGTTACCATCGAATCCAGGAACAAAGTTCCCTGTATACCTCCCGGATCGGCAAAACCACCGGGAACACCCTGAGGTAACAACATTAACGAAGCGTTCACAGTAGCCATGCCCAAACCCATAGGTATCATTAACAAAGCTTCCAATACGCCTTTTTTACCGAGATACATCAAAAACAAACCCAGTACAATAAGAAATATTCTGGTAATACTTACAGACAGGTCCGAAGTAAATAATGTGGCTATTCCCTGAAATTGTTGAAAAAAAGAAAGTATGTCCATTTTAGTAGCAATTAATTTGAAATTTGATAATCCCGGTAAAACCGCAGATACTAATTACGAAAATCTATTTTTAAAAGAGATATAAGTTGTGAATCTCCCGATTAAATCATCAGGTAAATATCATATCTGAAAACAGCGAATCACACAAGCATTACTTTTCACTCACATAACTGAACACAAACCGTTTACAGTCGCACAAAACTTATAAAACTTGTTTTTATCCAATAACAATATGGACTGCTTTTCAAAGCAGAAATCAATAAATGAGTTGATGCTTTGTCAGGAAGCATCTAAACACAGAAACTAATAAGTTGATTGTTATCGGAAAAAGGAAAGAATAAATACTAAATTAAAAGCTTTTTTAAACTAAAAAGGAAAAATCCTTCAAGTCGTTTATGAGCAATACTTTTTGCAAAAAAATCATTTGAGTTATCAAATCTGGTAAGCGATAATTGTGAATCTATAATAATTTTGACCAGATAGGAGATTTTAAAATTATTAATGGAGTAATTCTGAGTGAAACCTTCAACGCTGCGGGACGCTTCACAACCTGTTTCAGAAAAAGGCAGACTGCCGGGTTTGGAAAAAGAACATTCGTGAGACACCTCTGTATCAGATACTACAATTTTCTGATCTGCAGTTCTGTAGTTAGTACTGATATAATCCCCGAGCAGTATTGAAACAAATACTACTACAGTTAATACAATACCAAAAAATCGTTTAAAAGTTTTCACTTTGTGAAAATTGTGTATGTATTATGATTTCTTAATTGATAAAACAGCATCAACAACCCAAATTAATCCGGCAATAAAAAATGAAATGAAAGCTGTCTGAAGAAAAATAAATAACATTTCCATAAAAAATATCTTTTAGCAACGAATACCTTATTTTAAATGCAGAACCTTTTACCCTTTGAATGATTTTATAAAAAAAAAATCGGTTTTTACACAGGATATTTAAAAATCGAGCGCAAAAGTAGTTATTTGATATTAAGTGAGCAAACATAAAAACACTTTAACAGTAATTTAACTTACCTATCAAAAACTATCATCCATCTATTTTGTTTATTCGCCTCTTATTGAAGCTCAAATTCTAAAAAAATCAATAAATACGCTTCACTTTTACACTCGATCTCGAATGTACAACTAGTGGCACTGTTTCTACCAAAACATTGCTGGTATCGAGTCCATATGCTTTAGAATCGTAAATTCCTATATGTTTTATTACATTGTAAAAATTCATAATCAACCGTTCTTTGAAGCGAAATCCCTGATTCTGATCATATATACGGTGTATAATAATAAATCTGAAATCTCCGGGAATATCGTATTTCTTCAACGACGGATAATTGCTAATCATATCAAATTCGTGATTCCGAACCAGATCATCAATAATCTGTCTGAAATACACATTTATCAATGGCTGAATCTGAAATCCTATTTTTAAATTGATGCGGAAAAGCGTATCAGGTATCAACACATCAAAGTTATAATCAAGTGTTGTTGGTTCATCCACATTATCTACATGCAAAATCCAATAATAATCGGCTCTTTTGGGCTGTTTGTTGATGATGGAATAAACTATTTTGCTTTCAATATCCGTTTTGTAGTTTGCTTTGCTTAAATAAACAAGGTTTGTAGAGTATTTAGGTATGGTTTTATCGCTCTTTATATCAGAAATTATTCCAAAAAAATCAGCAATCTTCACAAATTTCATTTGTCTGTTTTTAATTTTCCGGGCATTAAACCACACATACATAACCATAAATATAGCGCCGGCAATCAGTATAGTCACCCAACCTCCGTGTGTGAATTTGAATAAGTTTGCAATCAGAAAAAGTACTTCTATGATAAAAAACAACAGCACCAGAGGCAACAAATAAGCGGATTTGTTCTTCTGGTTTTTCAGATAAAAGCCCAGCAGCACTGTTGTCATCAACATAGTAATGGTAATGGATAGGCCGTAAGCAGCCTCCATATTGCTCGATGTTTCAAAAAACAACACCATCATAATACAAAACACAAACAGAAACCAGTTAATAAACGGAATATATAGCTGTCCTTTAATAACTGTTGGATATTTTATTTTCTGACGTGGCCAGAAATTAAGGCTCATACCTTCACTAAAAATAGTAAACGAGCCACTGATAAGCGCCTGACTGGCAATAACTGCAGCTATCGTTGCCATGGTTATTCCTATATAAAGAAACTCCGGTGGCATCATTGCATAAAAAGGGTTTGTGGAACTTGTCACTGCATCTGCATGCGACAAAATCCAGGCTCCTTGTCCTAAATAATTCAGGATTAGAGTGAGTTTCACAAAAATCCAGCTGATTCTGATATTTTTTATACCGCAATGTCCCAAATCGGAATATAACGCTTCGGCACCCGTTGTACACAGGAAAACTGCACCAAGAATAAGAAACCAGTTTGGATAATTTATAAGGAGATTAACAGCATAATAAGGATTAAAAGCTTTAAGTATTGGCAGGTAATCTACAATTTCCCGTAATCCCAACACACCCAGCATTGTAAACCAAATGGACATTAATGGACCAAAGGATTTCCCAATCACATTTGTTCCAAATTGTTGAATAACAAAAAGTACTGAGATAATGACAATACTTATAGGGATAACAGGTATAGATGAATTTACGTTTTTCAACCCTTCAACAGCCGAGAGAATGGTAATAGAAGGAGTTATAATTCCATCGGCAATCAGCGTACTTGCACCAATTATAGCCAGAATATAAAAGGATTTTTTCTTATTTTTCCGCAAGAGAGCGTATAGCGCCAAAATACCTCCTTCGCCTTTATTGTCGGCTCTGAGGGTTATTAATACATATTTAACCGTAGTTTGCAGTGTTAAAGTCCATATAATACAGGATACTGCACCAATTATGTATTCTGGATTGAACGATGAATTTGAGCCCAAAATGGCTTTCATTACATACAAAGGCGATGTTCCTATATCGCCATACACTATACCAAGTGTAATAATCATTCCCCACAAACCGAAGTTTTTTACATGAGGAGATTTACAATCACTCATTTTATACTTTTTTATACCGGGCGCAAAAGTAATGCATTTTTCAATGCATTATTCAATCACATCAAAATAAATACGATAAATATCAAAAAAACAAAGGGATTCCGACAACGAAACCCCTTTTCCTTATGCATTACAAAAGCTATTAATCCAGCTTCAGCACCTCTAAAAATGCTTTTTGCGGCACTTCCACATTTCCAATTTGCTTCATACGCTTTTTACCCTTTTTCTGCTTTTCCAGCAACTTGCGTTTACGGGTGATATCACCACCATAACATTTGGCTGTTACGTCTTTACGAACCGCCTTAATGGTTTCGCGCGAAATAATTTTAGCACCAATGGCAGCCTGTATAGCAATATCAAATTGCTGACGTGGAATCAGTTCCTTTAATTTTTCGCACATGCGACGACCTAAATTTACGGCATTATCGAAATGAATCAAACACGAAAGGGCATCTACCGATTCACCATTCAATAAAATATCGAGGCGAATTAATTTTGACGGACGGAAACCATTCATATGATAATCGAACGAAGCATATCCTTTCGAAATACTTTTCAGACGGTCGTAGAAGTCGAAAACAATTTCTCCCAGTGGCAAATCGTAAATCAGCTCCATTCGGTTTCCCGAAATATAATTTTGTTTGATCAGCTCTCCTCGCTTCCCAAGACACAAAGTCATAATCTGACCAATATAATCGGTACGCGTAATAATAGAAGCACGGATATAAGGCTCCTCAATACGATCGATAGCCATAACATCAGGTAAACCTGATGGATTATGAACTTCTATCTTTTCGCCTTTAATAGTATAAACATTGTACGAAACGTTGGGAACCGTGGTTATCACATTCATATCGAACTCCCTGTCGAGTCGCTCCTGAATAATTTCCATGTGCAACATGCCCAAAAATCCGCAACGGAAACCAAATCCCAAAGCGGCCGACGATTCAGCTTCAAAAGTAAGCGACGCATCGTTCAACTGTAGTTTTTCGATAGAAGCACGCAAATCCTCAAAATCTTCGGTTTCTATAGGATACACACCGGCAAAAACCATCGGCTTTACTTCTTCAAATCCTTCTATATGCGTTTCGCACGGGCGTTTCACATGTGTAATGGTATCGCCCACTTTTACTTCCTTCGAAGTTTTAATACCCGAAATAATATATCCTACATTACCGGCACCTAACGACCCTGTTGGTGTCATTTCCAGTTTCAGAATACCAATTTCGTCGGCATAATATTCCTTTTCGGTATTCACAAACTTCACAAAGTCGCCTTTTTTAATTGTTCCGTTCACAATTTTAAAATAAGCAATAATACCACGGAACGAATTAAACACAGAATCGAAAATCAGACATTGCAACGGAGCTTCAGGATCACCTTTCGGGGCAGGTACACGGGTAACAATGGCTTCCAGAATATCCATGACGCCCATACCGGTTTTACCACTGGCACGAATAATTTCTTCTGGCTTACAACCCAGTAATTCCACTATCTGATCCTCCACTTCTTCGGGCATGGCATTATCCATATCCATTTTATTCATGATAGGAATTATTTCCAAATCATGCTCCAGAGCCATATATAAGTTCGAAATAGTTTGCGCCTGAATTCCCTGCGTGGCATCAACAATAAGCAATGCACCTTCGCAAGCAGCAATAGAACGCGACACTTCGTACGAGAAATCCACGTGTCCCGGAGTGTCGATAAGATTAAATACAAATTCCTCACCATTCAGTGTGTAATTCATCTGAATAGCGTGACTTTTAATGGTAATACCACGTTCCCGTTCCAGATCCATATCATCCAGTACCTGCGCCTGCATATCTTTGCCCGAAACCGTTTTGGTATATTCCAGAAGGCGGTCGGCAAGCGTACTTTTCCCGTGATCGATGTGAGCAATAATGCAAAAATTGCGGATTTTATTCATTCGTAATTTTCTTTTTTATTTAGGTTGCAAAAGTAGTAAAAAAATGCGAAAAAATAAATCAGGGCTAAATATCTGGCTATAAACACATAGCACAAAAACGCTCTTTTTTTTCGGGAAATTTTAAGAATCTCCCTTGCAGATTCAAAAAAACGCCGTATATTTGCACCCGCTAAGACAAAATGGTACCATAGCTCAGTTGGTAGAGCAAAGGACTGAAAATCCTTGTGTCCCCGGTTCGATTCCTGGTGGTACCACTTAAAACCTGATTATTGAATTCAATAATCAGGTTTTTTATTTTTCATAAACACACAAAATGATGAAAAAAATAATTTCAACAACAAATGCTCCGGCGGCTATCGGGCCATACAGTCAGGCTGTAGAGGCTAACGGTTTTTTATTTATATCGGGTCAGGTGCCTATCAACCCATCAACCGGTAAAGTGGAAGAAACCACTATCACAGGGCAAGCCGAACAGGTTTTTGCCAATATCAACGCCATTCTTACCGAAGCCGGTTATAGTTTCGAAAACGTGGTTAAGTCCACCGTGTTTATTACCGACATGGCTGATTTTGCTCCTATGAACGAAGTGTATAAAAAATACTATCAAACGGAATGTCCGGCACGATCAGCCTTTGCTGTAAAGGCATTGCCTTTAGGTGCGCTGGTGGAAATTGAAACAATTGCTGCAAAATAAGTAGTAAACAATATTAATGATATGTTTTCATATTCATTTGTATTGCTGTTAATATCGAGCTATTTATCATCATCGGATACTTTAAAACATTTCGCTATTTATTTGCTATTATCTAAAAACACAAAAGCCGGAATTCTTTCCGGCTTTTGTGTTTTATCAGATATGAATGATTTATAATTTTTCAGCAATCGATTTTGCTATACTTTGCATTTCGGACGGCTCCAGCTTCAGTTTCGGATTACGAAAATTCATATCGCCTTCGGTTTGCAATGGTACCAAATGAATATGTGCATGAGGCACTTCCATACCTAATACGGCCACTCCTACTCTTTTACACGGAATAGCAGCTTTTATAGCCCCAGCCACCTGACGGGCAAACTGCATTAAACCGGCATAGTCTTCTTCCTGCAAATCGAAAAGATAATCCTCCTCCGTTTTCGGCACTACAAGCGTATGTCCCTTCGTCATGGGATTGATATCCAGAAACGCGAAATAACGTTCGTTTTCGGCTACTTTATAACAGGGAATTTCGCCGGCTATTATTCTGCTGAAAATTGTCATGATCTTTATTGAGTTTATTTATGAAATTAAAAATTTACTTTGAACTCATCAACCGATTAACCAATCACCCAACCACAAACTACAAACTAATCTCGAGCACTTCAAACTCCATAGCACCCGAAGGCACCATAACATTGGCTTTCTCGCCCACCTTTTTGCCAAGTAAACCTTTGGCAATAGGTGTGGTAACCGACAACTTACCTTCTTTAAAGTTGGCTTCACTTTCGGAAACAATCATATATGACATCAGCTGACCTGTCTTTGTATTTTTAATTTTCACACGGGTAAGAATCTGAACTTCATTGGTATTAATTTTAGATTCGTCAATCATACGCGCCGAACCTATTTTATCTTTTAATATCGAAATTTTCATTTCAAGCATACCCTGAGCTTCTTTTGCAGCATCATACTCAGCATTCTCCGATAAATCTCCTTTATCGCGGGCTTCAGCTATTTGTTTTGAGATGGCAGGACGCTGTACTCTTTCCAGTTCACTCAATTCCTCAATCAATTTTTTATAACCTTCTTCGGTCATATAATTAACTGCCATAATTTCTAACGGTTTTAATGGTTTTATTTTAAAAAGCTTAAACAAAAAAGAATTCCGACTGTAACCGCCGGAACTCCTGTGTTATTTTGATAATACAATGCAAATATACAAGGTTTTTTCTCTTTAGCAAATTTTCAGTGTGTGTTTAAAAGCAGATTTTAGTTATTATGCTGATATTTAATACTTACGATTCATTATTTCTGCATAAATAATTGCCTTGCGAGCCTCTTCGGCAGTAAAAAACGTCGTTTCCTGCTGAATTGCCGTATTTTTTATCTCCAAATCCTTATGCGGTTTTTTAATTTCGGTGTACTTTGTTGTAACATGTGAATGTTGTTCCACTACCTGCTTTTTTGCTCTCAATACCGAACTGTCTGCAATCGACTCATAACTGACAATGGGCTGCATTTTTGTTTGCTCCAGAATATCACCGGTACCCACAACGACAGGTGCAGGTTCATTATGTACAGGATTTTTATCCACCATAAATTCCCGCAATATATCTTCGATATCAGTTTGAGGAGTTTGAGGAGCTTGTGCCGGTCTTGGCGTATCTTTCTTCTTTTTCTTAAAGATGCCACTTAAAGCCGCTATGACTACAATAATCAAATAGATATAATCGCCAAAATCATCCATATACGAACATATTAAAGGTTGACTAACAAAAGTAATGAAACTTATCGAATAATAAGATATATTTTTGACTGATTTTTATACAAAAAACAATGGGTAACTTCCCAGCCACCCATTGCAACATTTTAACCTAAACCTTAACTATGAAAAATTTATCTGTTTGTTTACTCTGCAAAGATATATACGAAAATTTATTTTCCAAACATTTTGCAATAATATTTTCACGAAATTGCAATATTTAACATATTCATAATTTCATTTAATTGATATTCAACAATTTAAAAACAAATAAAAAATTGAATATTTCTGCTTTTCGGGGAAAATATCGTCATTTTTCAGGGAAATAATGGCTTATATAAACGGAAACAGTTGGTTCTACTTCACCAGAATAAATTTCAACCACACCGATAAACTTTGGCGTGATACTTCGGCATGAACTTAGTCGAAGGCTATCAGAAAAAAGTCAAAATGAATTTTTAATATAACTCATGTTTACTTCTACTTTACCAAATTAAAAAACGAAATTAATTTACAATACTGTGTTATTTTTATAGTTAAATAATTGAAAATCAATTAATTAACCTATATTTTTATTTGGTTAACTTCCTGAAAATCAGTATCTTTATAGATTATACCACTAATTTATAAAGTATGATTTTCACAGAAGTTAACACTTTTATTTCAGTTGTCAGTACTGCTTTTAATGGTTTATCACTCAATAAATGGCGACGTGACTTTTTAATAGAAATTTTTATGTTGTACATGGTAATTCCAGGTCGTATTAATTTTACTCAAATGAGTCGATACAGTAATTACAGCGAACAACGATTTCGAAATCAATTCAAACAAAAATTTGATTTTATGAACTACAATACATCACTTATAACACCATTTGTTGGTTCGCGAACAGCCATTTCATTTGACCCGAGTCATATTGAGAAATCGGGCAAAAAGACACCCTATCTTGGTTCGTTTTGGTCAGGTTCAGACCAATGTACTAAACGAGGGCTTGAAATTGCTCAGATCGCTTTAATCGACATCGACTTAAAGCAAAGCTTTCATTTGGAGGCTGTACAAACTGTGCCGGCAAAAACATTAAAAGTAGCCTCCATGTCGTTAGTCGATTGGTATGCACAGACAATCATTAAACGAAAAGAGGATCTTCAAAAAATATCTAATATCGTTGTTGCCGATGCATTCTTTTCAAAGATAACATTTATACAACAACTTATGAATGAAGGTTTTAATGTTATATCTAAACTCAGAGACGATGCAAACCTACGTTATAAATTTACAGGTGAATACTCTGGTGTAGGAAGACCACCTCATTTAGCAGGCAGAATCGATTTGGACAATTTGAACATGGATATATTTACTCACATTGAAATTAATGATACAACCCAGGCATTTTATGCTATTGTAAACTCCAAATCATTGAAAACAGACATTTTGCTCGTTGTCGAACGAAAAACCGACGAAAACGGAAAAACAATTCAACGTTTGATATTCTCGACCGACACCAAAATGAATGCACTTGAAGTTTTATTGTATTATCACTGTCGATTTCAAATGGAATTCAATTTCAGAGATGCCAAACAGACTACTGGATTAAATCATTGCCAAGCCAGAGATTTAGATAAACTCGATTTTCATTTCAACTCTTCGCTTACAACTGTCAATATCATGAAAATTATTCACCTAAAGGATAAAAACAAAGCAGGTAAACCATTCTCAATTGCTGACTATAAACTACTGTATCACAATACGTTTCTACTAAATCGATTTATTGAGGCTTTCGGTATAAAACCGAAAACCCTAAAAAGTCACCACCATGTCAAAGAACTACTGTATTTCGGCACTAAAGCCGCTTAATATTAAATTTTTTCTAACGGACTATTGAATTTATATAAGGATTAAACCATACCGATAGTTATTGGTAAACACAAAAGGCAACCAAGGTCATAATCTTTCAATATTGAAAATTCTCTTTCCTAAGTGATAAAATTTATCTTTTCTTCTTTTGTGGTTCAAAATTTTATAATCGTAAAGTAGAATTACCTACAACAGTAAGATAATTTTGATGTGTAGAAACTTTTAGGGGTGAACCGAAAAACAAACAAGCGTTGGTATTGACAAATATACACAAAAAAACAATGGGTAACTTCACAGCCACCCATTGTACATTTTAACCTAAACCTTAACTATGAAAAATTTATCTGTTTGTTTACTTTGCAAAGTTGCACATAATTTTCTTTTTGTGCAATATTATTTTCAAATAAATGACGAAAAAGATGAAAAAAATTATATTCTTTGATTTTCATCAAACATAACACACTGTAAAACTGACACTTTTACACAAATAAACAATATGTTAATTAATGCTAATGGGTTGTTTTTTTATTTTTAGCTCAGAATATACTAACTTTGCATCGTATAATAATTAACAAACAAAGCATGAAAAAAGAAGAAACCAATGCCGTTTCAGTGGACTCTAAATTCGCGATAAACGACAAAAAACTCTTCATTGAAACGTACGGCTGCCAAATGAATGTGGCCGACAGTGAAGTAGTTGCCTCCATCATGGAAATGGATGGATTTGAATTAACGGATAAGCTCACCGAAGCGAATGCCGTATTTGTAAATACCTGTTCAGTACGCGATAATGCCGAACAAAAAGTAATTCAGCGCTTAAAGTACTTTCAATCGCTGAAGAAAAAAAATAAAAAACTGGTGATTGGCGTCATTGGCTGCATGGCCGAACGCGTGAAAGAAGAGCTGATTACCGAACATGGCGTAAATCTGGTGGTAGGCCCTGATGCCTATCTCGACATCCCTAACCTTATTAATACGGTAGAAAGCGGCGAAAAAGCCATCAATGTGGAATTATCGAAAACCGAAACCTATAAAGATGTTATGCCAACGCGTATCGGTGCATCCATATCAGGATTTGTTTCCATTATGCGCGGTTGCGATAAGTTTTGCACCTATTGTATTGTACCCTATACCCGTGGCAGAGAACGCAGCCGGGATATGCTCAGTATTCTGAATGAAATCCGCGATCTGGAAGCAAAAAACTACAAGGAAGTTACTTTACTGGGGCAAACAGTGAATTCCTACAAATATACCAATGAAAATGGAACGATCATTGGTTTTCCGGAACTACTAAGCACCATTGCCGAAATGTTCCCGAAAATGCGTATCCGTTTCACCTCGCCACACCCCAAAGACATGACGAATGAAACTATTGAAGCTATGGCAAAATATCCAAACATTTGCCGTTTCATTCATCTTCCGGTACAGTCGGGCAGCAATAAAATTCTGGAGCGCATGAACCGCAAATACACCCGTGAGTGGTATCTTGACCGCGTTGAAACCATGCGCAGACTTATTCCCGATGTTTCCATAGGCACCGATATTTTCTGCGGATTTTCTGGCGAAACGGAAGAAGATCATCAGGATTCGTTAGCACTGATGCGTGAAGCGGCTTTCGATATGGCTTTTATGTTTAAATACTCCGAACGCCCCGGAACGGTAGCTGCTAAACGCCTGCCCGATGATGTACCCGAAGAAACAAAAATCCGCCGCCTGAATGAAATTATTGCACTTCAAAACGAAATTTCGAACAAAAGTAATCAGAACGATATTGGCAAAACCTACGAGGTAATGGTGGAAGGCTTCTCTAAACGCTCAAAAGAACAACTCTACGGACGAACTTCGCAAAACAAAGTGGTTATTTTTCCACGCGAAGGACGCCATATCGGTGAATTTATTCACGTAAAAATTCTTTCTGCTTCATCGGCAACGTTGATTGGCGAAGTGGTAGAGGTTTGAAAGTTTGAAAGTTTCAGGTTTCAGAGGTTTATGCGTTAAATATTCCGTTTTTGAACCCTGACAGGAGTTGAAAACTCTGTCATGGATTCAAATAGCTGAAGTTTCAGGTTTGAAAGTTTCAGGTTTCAGAGGTTCAGGTGACGATATTTGACGTGATATATTTCGGGTGATGCGACTTCCAAGTCGCATGTATTCAATCAGCGACTTGGAAGTCGCTGCACCCGAAAACATCGCTGAAATTGAATACTATTTCAATAATTGTTTTACTACATTATAAAGATGGTCAGTTTTTGACCATCTTTTTTTATTTGACAAGAGCTGTACAATTACAGAAAAATTTCTTTAATTGATTTGCGGTATTGAAACTATTTACTAATTTTGTGGAACTTTTCAGAGCAGGATACAAATTCACATAACTATCTGAAAATATAATACTTATAAAAAATTCAAACAATTATAATTTACTAACTAAAACAAAATTCTATGTGGTTAATTGATTCCTCCATTGGAAGAAAGTTCATTATGAGTATCACCGGTGTATTTCTGGTGTTATTTCTTATGTTTCACAGCATCATGAACATTGTGGTGATTATTTCGCCGGAAGCTTACAACATGATTTGTGAATTTTTGGGTGCAAACTGGTATGCAATCGTTGGAACTCTGGTTCTTGCTTCCGGTTTCATTGTTCACATCATTTACGCACTTTATCTGACATTTCAGAACATGCGTGCACGTGGCAAAGAACGCTACGCAGTGACTAAATCGCAAAAAAGTGTTGACTGGACATCGCGTAACATGCTGATTCTGGGAGCAATTGTTTTGGGTTTTCTTGGACTTCATTTTTTCAATTTTTGGTACAAAATGCAGTTTGCCGAACTTACAGGTATTCAAACAGGAATGTATGACCCTGCCAATGGAGCGGCATATGTGGCTGACTTGTTCAGCAATCCTGAATATGGAGTAATTTACAGCCTTATTTATATTGTTTGGCTGGCAGCTTTGTGGCTTCACCTGACTCACGGTATCTGGAGTGCATTACAAACTACAGGATTGAATAACCAAACCTGGTTACCACGCGTAAAAGTTATTTCAAACATCATTTCTACCATTGTAATTTTGATGTTTATGGCCGTTCCGGTATACTATCTTTTAGGCTTAGGAGCATAATAAATTGAACAGTAACTTATTAAATACAAATCAGATTATGGCAAAAAAAGAAGCAACTGCTCCGGTTGAAGCAACAAAAATAGATGCAAAAATTCCGGCTGGTCCTTTAGCCGAAAAATGGAGTTATTATAAATCACATCAGAAATTAGTAAATCCGGCCAACAAACGTCGTTTGGACATTATTGTAGTAGGTACAGGTTTGGCAGGTGCGTCAGCTGCTGCCTCATTAGCAGAACTTGGATTCAACGTATTAAATTTCTGTATTCAGGATTCACCACGCCGTGCGCACTCAATTGCAGCACAGGGTGGTATCAACGCAGCAAAAAATTATCAAAACGACGGCGACTCTGTTTACCGTTTATTTTACGATACGATTAAAGGTGGTGACTACCGTGCCCGCGAAGCCAACGTTCACCGTTTGGCTGAAGTTTCAGGAAGCATTATAGACCAGTGTGTGGCTCAGGGTGTACCTTTTGCACGCGAATACGGAGGCTTGTTAGACAACCGTTCGTTTGGAGGTGCTCAGGTTTCACGTACTTTCTACGCAAAAGGCCAAACCGGTCAGCAATTATTGTTGGGTGCATATTCAGCATTAAGCCGTCAGATTGGTAAAGGTTCAGTAAAATTATACGCCCGTTACGAAATGCTCGACGTAGTTGTTATCGATGGCCGTGCCCGTGGTATTATTGCCCGTAACCTCACTACAGGAAAAATTGAAAGATTTTTTGCTCACGCAGTAGTAGTTGGTACAGGTGGTTACGGTAACACATTCTTCCTTTCGACCAACGCAATGGGTTCGAACGGTTCAGCTGCCGTACAGATGTACAAAAAAGGTGCATATTTTGCAAACCCTGCATACGCACAGATTCACCCTACCTGTATTCCCGTTCACGGTGAATATCAGTCGAAACTGACTTTAATGTCGGAATCGCTGCGTAACGATGGTCGCATCTGGGTTCCAAAATTAAAAGAAGATGCCGAAGCCATCCGTGCAGGCAAAAAGAAACCAACAGATTTAAAAGAAGAAGAACGCGATTACTATCTGGAACGTCGTTATCCTGCTTTTGGTAACCTTGTGCCACGCGATGTGGCTTCACGTGCTGCCAAAGAACGTTGCGATGCCGGTTTTGGTGTTGGAAACACTGGTTTGGCTGTATATCTTGATTTCTCTTCAGCTATCAATCGTTTGGGCGAAGATACAATCCGTGCACGTTACGGAAACCTTTTCCAGATGTACGAAAAAATTGTGGACGACAATCCATACAAAACACCAATGATGATTTATCCGGCTATTCACTATACCATGGGTGGTGTTTGGGTGGATTATGAACTCCAAACTTCGATTCCGGGATTATTCTGTATTGGTGAAGCTAACTTCTCCGATCACGGTGCAAACCGCTTAGGTGCTTCTGCATTAATGCAGGGATTGGCTGATGGATATTTTGTACTTCCATACACCATTCAGAATTATCTGGCCGATCAGATTCAGGTGTCACGCATGAGTACTGATCTTCCTGAGTTTACTGAAGCTGAAAAAGCAGTACATACAAAAATCGAAAAAATCATGAAAATTCAGGGCGACCGTTCAGTGGATTCCATTCACCGCGAACTTGGATTGGTTATGTGGGATTTTGTAGGTATGGGACGTACCAAAGAAGGTTTACAACATGCTTTGGATAGAATCAAAGAAATCCGTCATACATTCTGGACAAAAGTTTATGTTCCCGGAACAACTGCCGAAGTGAACGTGGAACTCGAAAAAGCATTGCGCGTAGCCGACTTTATCGAAATTGGTGAGTTAATGGCTCGTGACGCTTTAATGCGTGAAGAATCGTGTGGTGGACACTTCCGCGAAGAATACCAGACTCCGGATGGTGAAGCATTGCGTAATGATGAGGAATTCTCATTTGCATCATGCTGGAAATTCAATGGAGAAGGTGAAGAGCCAACACTGTTGAAAGAATCACTGGAATATGAATTTATCAAACGTCAACAACGTAATTACAAAGCGTAACCCGTAATTAAGTAAGAATCATGGAAAAAAGTATAAATGTAACATTAAAAATATGGCGTCAAGCCGGTCCGAAAGCGAAAGGTGAATTTGTAACTTACAAGCTGGACAACGTTTCGACAGACAGTTCATTCCTTGAAATGCTTGACGTGTTGAACGAAAAATTAATTCACGAACGTAAAGAACCTATTGTTTTCGACCACGATTGTCGCGAAGGAATTTGCGGAATGTGTAGCTTGTATATCAACGGACATCCTCATGGAAAAGATGGTGAAACAACCACTTGTCAGTTGCATATGCGTCGTTTCAGCAATGGCGAAACCATCACTGTAGAACCATGGCGTTCGGCTGCCTTCCCTGTTATCAAAGATTTGATGGTGGATCGTAGTGCATACGACAAAATTATTCAGGCCGGTGGTTATGTATCAGTAAACACAGGTGGTGTACCTGACGGTAATGCAATTCCTATTTCGAAAGTGTATGCTGACGAAGCTATGGATGCCGCTTCATGTATTGGTTGTGGCGCTTGTGCTGCAGCTTGTAAAAACGGTTCCGCCATGCTTTTCGTAGCTGCTAAAGTTAGTCAGTTGGCTCTGCTCCCACAGGGAAAAGTGGAGAAAGCTGCCCGTGCCAAAGCAATGGTTGCTAAAATGGACGAACTTGGTTTTGGTAACTGTACCAACACCGGTGCTTGCGAAGCTGAATGTCCGAAAGCGGTATCAATTTCGCATATTGCACGTTTGAACAGAGAATTCCTGAGTGCTAAATTCAAAGATTAATCTGAATTAATTCAATAATGAAAAAGCGACTGCCGAATTAAAATGGCAGTCGCTTTTTGTTTATAAATGCCCCGTTGAAAAATCAGAAAAAAAAATATCAGTTTGTGATTTTTAATTAATTTTCATTTATTATTTTTGGCAAACAATTGATGATAACCTTTCGAACCCAATAAATAACTTCTACATTATGAAAAAAACAGTTTTACTAATTATATCAATAATTGCATACAGTTATCTGAGTGCCAATCGGTATTTTCCGTTGATAAACGAAACTTCGGAATGGGGAATATCATACACATCCTATCCCTACGAATTTCAAATGGCAAAATCAACCGTCGATGAAGTGTACGTCATTACCGGCGATACTGTTATAGACGGAAAAGAGTATAAAAAAGTCTGCCTGCATACAGGAACAAAAGCAAATCCTGTTTACTATTTCAGAGGTGCCATTCGTGAAGAAAACAGGAAAGTATTTTACATCGGAAATGGATATAACACCTACACAGGAGGTTCAGGTCCATACAGTGCTCCGGCACTAAAAAATTGTTTATTTACTTCGGAAAACTATCCGGATGAAGTTCTCTTGTATGATTTTAGTGCAAAAGCAGGAGATGAATTAATGATGGGTTATTTTGGGCACTGTAAGGTATTGTCGATCGACTCAGTGCTTGTGGGAAATTCGTATCGGAGCAGATGGCATCTTTCCAATGGCGATGATGTTATAGAAGGTATTGGAAGCACACGTCAGTCATTATTATACTGGGCTACTCCTATCGTACTCTGCGGCAACTATTTCACTAGTTGGACATTTACATATTTTTCCGAAAACGGACAAACACTTTACAAGATGCCATCACTTGCTCCCGCTTATCAATCAGTATATTCAAACCGGAAAGCATATTACTCGTCGCCGATTGGATTTGTGCAAACAATCTATATGGATTCTGTGCAATACAACATGTCTGATTCGGTATTTTATCCTGTAAGAACGATGGAATATACCGAAGGAAATTGCTTTTCACCCAATGGAGGAATGTGGATGGGCAAAAAAGTTATCCTGAAAAATGGTGTAAATTACTTTTTCAACAGGAACAATGACACTATTATCGTGAAAACCAATGCTAAACTGAATGAAAGCTGGACATTATTCAAATCACTCAATACAGAAGTGAAAGCAACAGTATTGAAATGGGATACAGCTAATGTACTTGGTGTGTCCGATTCAGTCAAAACCATCCGACTGGAAGTTTTTGACAATAAAATGACTTTACTTCCACACAAATTCAATGGAGCATTGATACAACTCAGTCAGCATTACGGAATAGTAAAAGCTCCGGATCTATACCAATTTCCTGAAAGCAATTACTATCCATCTACAATGCAGTTCAGCGATTCTGTGGAGCTCACCGGCATTGTAAACCCTGCTTTAGGAACCGTTAACCTGACATGGCTTGAAGTTCATGATTTTCAACCGGGAGATGAATTTCATTCCATAGATATTGAGGGCGATATGTTCAATTCAGGCTATTCATGGAAAAAGAAAATGATAGAACGCGTGCTGAATCGTACTGATTATCCTGATTCTGTTATATATAATATCGATATTGAAATGCTGGTAAATTACAGAGATCGTACATCGACCAAAGATTCAATCCAATATTTTCATTACAATTGGGATTACACCTATACCAAGAATAAAGAATTTGATGCAGATCCGGGAATTCAAGTGCATCCCGAAATCGACAATATACATGTATATCAATCGTTTAGTCAATTCAGATCAAACAGAGCGGATATATATTCAAACAACAACGGCTGCTGGAATAAATTTCAGATTATTGATGATGCATGTAACAGCAATACCTACTCAAAAGGTAGAGGTTTAATCAGCTCATTGGGTGGTTGTTGGGGTGATCCTGGCTATACTTTTCAGGTTTATTACAAAAAAGGAAATACTACATGGGGAGTTCCGTTGCAAATAACTTCGTTACAAAACCCTGAAAATATAGGCGTAAAACTCTATCCAAATCCATTTTCAGATATCTTACAGATAGAGTTAAGTGAAATCCCTTCAAACTGCACTCTGGAGATTATGGATATGCAGGGGAAAATTTTGCACAAAGAAACCATTGCCGAACAGCAAAGTCAGTTATCACTCCGGAATCTGTCAAAAGGATTGTATTTTTACCGGATAACTTCGGATGGTTTACATATTAGCACGGGTAAAATCACCAAAAACTGATGCTGCTATTTAGCGCGAAACGTTTTTTACACCTTTGACAAGTCTGATTTTTTTGATAATACCTTCAAGTTCGTTGGTATCGTTTACCATAATAGTGAGATTTCCCTGAAAAAGCCCGGCATTGGAATCGATAGAAATAGACCGCAGCGATATATTTTTTTCCTTTGAAATAAGCGAAGTTATGTTGGTTACAATACCAATATCGTCGTGCCCTACAATATGGAGAGTAATAGGATACTGCGATCCTATAGATTTGCCCGACCAACGAGCTTTCACTATCCGATAACCGAAGCGCTGAATCATTTGCGGAGCATTTGGACAATCGGTCCGGTGAATTTTGATACCGCCATTCACAGCCACAAAGCCAAACACATCATCGCCGAAAATTGGATTACAGCATTTCGATAATTTAAAATCCACATTTTTAAGATCCTGCGCAATCACAAGCACATCTTCTTTGCTGTAGTTATCAGAATACACATTTTCTCTGGTGAACTTATCGGCACTGCGTAATTCTGTAATTTCAGGCGAAAGTTCCTTCTTATCCAAATCGATATACGCATCTCTTACTGCCAACACATCTAATTTTTCCAATGCTATTTCCTGGTAGAAGTCACTAACGGTTTTAAAACCTTTCTTTTTAGCCAGTTTCGATATTTTACCTTCTTCGTATTCAATTTTCCAGTTTTTAAATCGCCGCACCAGCGTCTCCCGACCAATTTCAGCATCTTTGAATTCGATTTCCTTTAGCGCCTGACGGATTTTATTCTTGGCTTTGGAAGTTGTTACCACATTAAGCCAGGAGGAATTGGGCTTTTGCGTGGGTGATGTCAACACTTCTACCTGATCACCATTGTTCAGCACATATTTGATAGGAACATTTTTGCCACTCACCTTTGCTCCCACACACTTGCAGCCAAGTCCGGAGTGAATCGAAAATGCAAAATCAAGAGCCGTGGCGCCATTAGGCAGTTTGTGCAAATCACCATTGGGCGTAAACACAAATACTTCTTTATCGTACAGATTGAGCTTAAACTCATCCATAAAATCCACAGCATTCAGTTCTGGATTCTCCAGAATTTCGCGGATACTTTTCAGCCATTCATCCATGCCTGAATCGCCTTTCACTCCTTTGTATTTCCAGTGAGCTGCCAATCCTTTTTCGGCTACTTCATCCATTCTGGTAGTACGAATTTGCACCTCTACCCATTTGCCTTGTGGTCCGAGAACAGTGGTATGAAGACTTTCGTATCCGTTTGATTTGGGAATAGAAAGCCAGTCGCGCAAACGTTTCGGATTTGGCTGATACATATCTGCCACAACTGAATATGCCTGCCAGCAAGCAGTTTTTTCTTTATCGAGGGGCACATCAAAAATAATACGGATAGCAAAAAGGTCGTAGATATTCTCGAAAGGCGTATTCTGCTTTTTAATTTTATTGTAAATGGAATGAATGGATTTGGTTCTACCCTTAATTTCGAAATTGTATCCAAGCTCCTGCAATTTCTGTTTCAACGGAGTTATAAACTCATGAATATAAATATCTCGCGAACGTTTTGTTTCATTTAACTTCCGGGCAATTTCTTTGTAAATATCTCTGTTGGTATGTTTTAACGAAAGGTCTTCCAATTCCGTTTTAATAGCATAAAGACCCATACGGTGCGCTAGCGGAGCATACAAAAATGAGCATTCCCGCGCAATATTTTGCCGGCTTTCTTCCGGATAACTGTCGAGTGTGCGCATAACATGCAACTGTTCGGCTATGATAATCAGAATGACACGAACATCTTCGGCAAATGTCAAAAACAGCTTTCTGAAATTTTCAGTCTCTAATGAAGTTTTTTTCTGATACAATTCCGACACGCGCATCATACCCTGTATAACAGGCTGAATTACAGTCTTGAATTTTGATTCAATTTCAGATGTTGAGATATATTTCAACTGGACAAAATCGGCAAAAAGTATACTAAGAATAGCCGCTTTACCCAGTCCTACTTCGTTTATAACAATTTCAACAATACTGAATTTATCAGAAATTGATTTCACAGAATCCATTTGCTTTGAATCCAATCTTTTGTAAAACTCATACAAAAGCGATTTTATCTCAGTTCTTTCTTCAGCTTGAAATAAACCTGCATGAATTTTCAAGAATTGCCTATATTGAGCTGATATTTGTGTTGGGTGATGCTTTGTCATAAATAATTGCGGAAAAACAGATATACATATTTGCAAAGATACAATGGATATTCGAAGTTTTATGGAAAATCCACTTCTAAAAAACAAGTAGAAGTTGATTTGAGCAAAATTTACGATAAAAAAACTGAGTATTAAGATGGAAGATTGGATTTTCTTTCATAAATTTGCAAACTGAAAAAATAACGATAAAAAAATTGGTGGCTATTATTTAACCTCAGTTTTTTTAGGCATATAAAGTCAATAAAAAAAATAATTAAATACATACAAATGAAAACAGTTATTAAAATTTTACTTGTAATTTCAATCGCTTTTCTTTCTTATTTTTGCGTGATGAGTATCCTTACTCCCATTCAATTCGATGAACAAAAAGAATTAAGAGAAAAAGCTGTTATTCAAAAGCTTATTGACATCAGAAAAGCCGAAGTTGAATTTAAAGACAAAAATGGTGATTACACTGCAAGCATCGATACTTTGGTGATGTTCTTAAAAGCATCCAAAAAGAAAACTGTTATTAAAGAAGGATCACTTTCCGACAAGCAGTTGGAATCTGGTTTAACTGAAAAAAGTGCTTCTCTAATTGTACGTAAAGGCAATAAGAAAGAAATTGACGCAGCAGGACTTCAGAACTTCCGTCGCGACACTGCATTTGTGAATATGATTGAAGCGTTGTATGGCGAAAAATACACCAAAGATAATATCGACCAGATTGGTATTATTCCTTTTTCAAATAACGAAAAATTCGAACTTAAAATCAACAAAAATTATTGGAACGCATCGAATGTTCGTATTCCTTTATTTGAAGCCAAAGCTCATTATAAAACATATCTTTACGATTTGAACCGTCAGGAAATGCTCAATAAAATCGATATGCAAAAGAAACTTGAGAAATATCCGGGCTTGCAGGTTGGTAGTGCCAATGAACCTAATAATAACGCAGGAAACTGGGAATAATCAATTTCAGTTTATGCATTTAAGAAAATATGGAAATGCATAATTCTATCAATACTTTATCCATCCGGTTTCGACCGGATGGATTTTCTTTATCGTTTATCGACAATCAGAACAATACGTTAACTTCCCGGTTTGTGGATTGTAAGCCTTTCGAGCTCTCTGCAGCAGTTTTAACCAATTTACTCAAAAGTCAGAACGAAACCACCGGTAACGCATTTGCACTCAAAGTAACTTGTGAAACTCAGCCTTACATATTTGTACCGGATGATTTGTTTATACCTGAACATGCCAACTCCTATCTGGAATTTGCCGGACACAAAAAAACCGAAAATTACAAAGCCCTGTTCGACAAACTAAATGTATGGAAAACAAACAATATATTTATAGTTTCAGAGAGTTTTAACGAGGCTATAAATCAATTAGCTGAAGGCACTCCGGTTCATCATCACATAACAGAACTTATTCAAACCTACGGACTGGAAACTGTTACCACCAATTCCCTGTACATATATTGCAGCAAAGAACATATCGACGTTATCGCAATAAAAAGCGGAAAACCTGTGCTTATCAATAGTTTTCATGCATCTACACCTGAAGATATTGCTTACTATGCCTTGCTTGTCTCGCAGGAATATGAACTGAATGCTGAAGCTTGTAAGATAACCGTTTTGAACAACAGCAGTGTGGAGAATATCAGTTCCGTACTAAAGAGTCACGCGACTGACTGTATTGAAATTTCAGTAAAAAACTAATAATCGGGATGAGAATAATAAGCGGAAAATACAAAGGCAGAAGAATAAGCGCACCAAACAATATCACTGCACGTCCTACAACAGATTTTGCCAAAGAAGGTCTTTTCAATCTACTGAACAACCGGATTGATTTTGACGACATTCAGGTTCTCGATTTGTTTGCCGGCACAGGAAGTATCAGTTTTGAGTTTGCTTCGCGTAACTGCAGCAATGTAATTAGCGTAGAACAAAACGAAAAACACTGTGCATTTATCCGTAAAGTAACTTCCGAACTTAAAATAGACAATCTGACTTTGCTTAAAACCGATGTTTTCAAATTTATTGACACTTGCCACCTGCAGTTCGATATGATTTTTGCCGACCCTCCGTATGAACTTGCCCGTCTGGCCGAATTACCTGATTTAGTTTTTTCCAAAAAACTACTCAAACCCGATGGACTCTTTGTGCTGGAACATTCATCGAAAAATGATTTCACTAACCATCCGAATTTTGCAGATCACAGGAATTACGGCAATGTGAATTTCAGCTTTTTTGAGTGCATATAAAAAAAATAAAACCCGTAAAACGTTAAAAGTTCTACGGGTTTATTATGTCAATGAAAAAAGTTATTTTCCAGCTCTTAATTTAAGTCCAACAGTAAGATTCACCATACCACCGTTGGCTAATAAATTTTCTATTTGCTGAACACCCGACAGACTACTATTCTGGAAAGTATAGCGAAGATCAGCAGTCAGAAATCCTAACACACCCACACAGGCACCTACCTGCCAGTTTAACACACCGGTACTACCAGTTACGAGCTGTTTGGTATAGTCCAAACCACCGGTGGCATGCAAACTTACCAAGCCAATGTCGAGAATGCGCAAACCTAACATAACTGGCACTTTGAGGTATTCGTAGGATGTTGTATTGTCGAACTTATACGAAGCATAATAAATTTCCGGTTGTAAAAAAAGTTTGTCACCAAATCTTACAAATCCACCTGCCTGATAATTACCATTCATTTGTCCTGTTATCAATTCAGGGTTTGCCAACATAGAAACAGGTATGTCAACGCCAATTTTAGGACCATACCATATTTTTGATGTTTTTTCGGTATTCTCGTCCTGCGCATACATACTTAGTGCAGAAACAAGTAATGCACAAATAATGACCAATTTTGTTTTCATAAGTAGAATATTTTAAATTGTTTATTTATCAGAAACAAAAAGCAAACCAAAAGTACGAAAAATAATATAAATTAGTACGTTTTGAATTGAAAATAAGAATCCGGAAAAAATTTTCCGGATTCTTTGTTAAACTCATAAAAAAACAACGCATCACTGCGACAATGAAACAAATGAAATTTTCAAAAAAAAGGCATATATACAATCACATTCACTAAAGCAAATTAGAACAATCTTATAACCTGAGTACTTGTTCAATAACAACAAGTGTATCAGAATCATTACTGACTGATGAATTATTTCCGTCTTTTAAATTCGTTTCTTCCGATTGAAGTGAAAGAAATATCAACACAAAGCAAATTACGGCTACTGTTGCTTTGAATAATTTTGAATTGAAAAATTTTTGTATTACATTCATATTATAGCTATCAAACTTTTACAATCTTCAACTTATCCAAAATCAACGACTTTGGATAAGTTGATAGAACTTCAATTCTGGTTAATCCTTCACAAATTTACGAATCACAAATTCATTACCTTGCTTAAATCTAATAATATACAATCCTTTTGTCAGTTTCTGAACATTAAGCAAGGTTGATTTTATCAGGTTTCCGTTGTAAATTATCTGACCTATTGAATTACAAAGTTCATATTCTATTTCGCCATCAAACTCTATATTTAGGTAATTCTTGGCGGGATTTGGGTAAATTGACACTTTAAACGGATCAATTACATTAAACAATGATGTATTCGTTACTTTAATCACATTTGATTTATCTGAAGAGCAACCATTTATTGTTACAACAACATAATAATCTTCATTTTCAACTATCGAATAGTCCTGATTTGTAGCACCGTTGATCAATCCTTTGCTATTGTACCATTGATTCCCCTGATTTGCATTTGAATGAAGAATATTCACATCTCTTGTAATCAACGGAGTTGCCGGTTTTGCAATTACCGTAATAAATAATTTTGATACAGAAGTTTCGTTGCAATCGTTCACTGCTTTTACCGAGATTTCTCCACTTTGTGCATCGTTCGCAAAGTCAACCAAGATACTATTGGTCGTGCTACTGCCGGTCATACCGTTTGGCAATGTCCATGTGTATGATTTAGCATTGGCAACTTCTGCTACACTGTAAGTGATTCCCTTTTCGCCTGCACAAACTGTAGCGTTTCCGCTAATAGTGCCGATAGTTCCAATCAATGGTTTTACGGTTACAGCAAGTTTCACAATTTCTGTTTCGTTACAGTCGTTTACTGCTTTTACCGAGATTTCTCCACTTTGTGCATCGTTCGCAAAGTCAACCAAGATACTATTGGTCGTGCTACTGCCGGTCATACCGTTTGGCAATGTCCATGTGTATGATTTAGCATTGGCAACTTCTGCTACACTGTAAGTGATTCCCTTTTCGCCTGCACAAACTGTAGCGTTTCCGCTAATAGTGCCGATAGTTCCAATCAATGGTTTTACGGTTACAGCAAGTTTCACAATTTCTGTTTCGTTACAGTCGTTTACTGCTTTTACCGAGATTTCTCCACTTTGTGCATCGTTCGCAAAGTCAACCAAGATACTATTGGTCGTGCTACTGCCGGTCATACCGTTTGGCAATGTCCATGTGTATGATTTAGCATTGGCAACTTCTGCTACACTGTAAGTGATTCCCTTTTCGCCTGCACAAACTGTAGCGTTTCCGCTAATAGTGCCGATAGTTCCAATCAATGGTTTTACGGTTACAGCAAGTTTCACAATTTCTGTTTCGTTACAGTTGTTTACTGCTTTTACCGAGATTTCTCCACTTTGTGCATCGTTCGCAAAGTCAACCAAGATACTATTGGTCGTGCTACTGCCGGTCATACCGTTTGGCAATGTCCATGTGTATGATTTAGCATTGGCAACTTCTGCTACACTGTAAGTGTCCCTTTTCGCCTGCACAAACTGTAGCGTTTCCGCTAATAGTGCCGATAGTTCCAATCAATGGTTTTACGGTTACAGCAAGTTTCACAATTTCTGTTTCGTTACAGTCGTTTACTGCTTTTACCGAGATTTCTCCACTTTGTGCATCGTTCGCAAAGTCAACCAAGATACTATTGGTCGTGCTACTGCCGGTCATACCGTTTGGCAATGTCCATGTGTATGATTTAGCATTGGCAACTTCTGCTACACTGTAAGTGATTCCCTTTTCGCCTGCACAAACTGTAGCGTTTCCGCTAATAGTGCCGATAGTTCCAATCAATGGTTTTACGGTTACAGCAAGTTTCACAATTTCTGTTTCGTTACAGTTGTTTACTGCTTTTACCGAGATTTCTCCACTTTGTGCATCGTTCGCAAAGTCAACCAAGATACTATTGGTCGTGCTACTGCCGGTCATACCGTTTGGCAATGTCCATGTGTATGATTTAGCATTGGCAACTTCTGCTACACTGTAAGTGATTCCCTTTTCGCCTGCACAAACTGTAGCGTTTCCGCTAATAGTGCCGATAGTTCCAATCAATGGTTTTACGGTTACAGCAAGTTTCACAATTTCTGTTTCGTTACAGTCGTTTACTGCTTTTACCGAGATTTCTCCACTTTGTGCATCGTTCGCAAAGTCAACCAAGATACTATTGGTCGTGCTACTGCCGGTCATACCGTTTGGCAATGTCCATGTGTATGATTTAGCATTGGCAACTTCTGCTACACTGTAAGTGATTCCCTTTTCGCCTGCACAAACTGTAGCGTTTCCGCTAATAGTGCCGATAGTTCCAATCAATGGTTTTACGGTTACAGCAAGTTTCACAATTTCTGTTTCGTTACAGTTGTTTACTGCTTTTACCGAGATTTCTCCACTTTGTGCATCGTTCGCAAAGTCAACCAAGATACTATTGGTCGTGCTACTGCCGGTCATACCGTTTGGCAATGTCCATGTGTATGATTTAGCATTGGCAACTTCTGCTACACTGTAAGTGATTCCCTTTTCGCCTGCACAAACTGTAGCGTTTCCGCTAATAGTGCCGATAGTTCCAATCAATGGTTTTACGGTTACAGCAAGTTTCACAATTTCTGTTTCGTTACAGTCGTTTACTGCTTTTACCGAGATTTCTCCACTTTGTGCATCGTTCGCAAAGTCAACCAAGATACTATTGGTCGTGCTGCTGCCGGTCATACCGTTTGGCAATGTCCATGTGTATGATTTAGCATTGGCAACTTCTGCTACACAGTAAGTGATTCCCTTTTCGCCGGCACAAACTGTAGTGTTTCCGCTGATAGTGCCAATAGCGCCAATCAATGGTTTTACTGTTACGGCAAGTTTCACCAATTCGGTTTCGTTGCAATCGTTCACCGCTTTGACAGTGATTTCGCCACTGGTTGCATCGTTGGCAAAATCAACCGAAATACTGTTGGTTGTGCTACTGCCGGTCATACCGTTTGGCAATGTCCATGTGTATGATTTAGCATTGGCAACTTCTGCTACACTGTAAGTGATTCCCTTTTCGCCTGCACAAACTGTAGCGTTTCCGCTAATAGTGCCGATAGTTCCAATCAATGGTTTTACGGTTACAGCAAGTTTCACAATTTCTGTTTCGTTACAGTCGTTTACTGCTTTTACCGAGATTTCTCCACTTTGTGCATCGTTCGCAAAGTCAACCAAGATACTATTGGTCGTGCTGCTGCCGGTCATACCGTTTGGCAATGTCCAAACATAGGATTTAGCATTGGCTACCGCTTCAATTGAATATGTTACCGCTTTTGAACCGGCACAAATGGTGTCGCTACCTGTAATTGCGCCTATCGATCCGATTAATGGTTTCACAAACACAGCTAATTTTACTGTATCGGTTTCATTACAATCGTTCACTGCTTTTACTGAAATTTCTCCGCTTGTTGCATCGTTCGCAAAGTCAACCGAAATACTGTTGGTGGTGCTGCTGCCAGTCATGCCGTTTGGCAATGTCCAAACATAGGATTTAGCATTTGCTACCGCTTCAATTGAATATGTTACCGCTTTTGAACCGGCACAAATGGTGTCGCTACCTGTAATTGCGCCTATCGATCCGATTAATGGTTTCACAAACACAGCGATTTTTACTGTATCGGTTTCATTACAATCGTTCACTGCTTTTACTGAAATTTCTCCGCTGGTCGCATCGTTGGCAAAGTCAACTGATATACTGTTGGTTGTGCTGTTACCGGTCATACCGTTTGGCAATGTCCAAACATAGGATTTAGCATTGGCTACCGCTTCAATTGAATATGTTACCGCTTTTGATCCGGCACAAATAGTATCGCTACCGGTAATTATTCCTATCGATCCGATTAATGGTTTCACAAACACAGCTAATTTTACTGTATCGGTTTCATTACAATCGTTCACTGCTTTTACTGAAATTTCTCCGCTGGTTGCATCGTTCGCAAAGTCTACCGAAATACTGTTGGTTGTGCTGCTGCCCGTCATACCGTTTGGCAATGTCCAAACATAAGATTTGGCATTAGCGACCGCTTCAACTGAATATGTTACTGCTTTTGATCCGGCACAAATAGTATCGCTACCGGTAATTATTCCTATCGATCCGATTAATGGTTTCACAAACACAGCTAATTTTACTGTATCGGTTTCATTACAATCGTTCACTGCTTTTACTGAAATTTCTCCGCTGGTTGCATCGTTCGCAAAGTCTACCGAAATACTGTTGGTTGTGCTGCTGCCCGTCATACCGTTTGGCAATGTCCAAACATAAGATTTGGCATTAGCGACAGCTTCAACTGAATATGTTACTGCTTTTGATCCGGCACAAACAACTACATTTCCAATAATTGGTGATTTTATAATCGGTAAATTATTAATACTATCAGTTGTAAAAATCTTTCCTATACTTCCAATATATAACTTCCCTTTCGGTGAAAATGCCATTCTGTTAATTTCAATATCTTTGAAAGATGGGTATTGTATCCATGTTTGACCATCATCTTTAGAATAGCTCAAACCTACTTTATCTATTACATTATACGTATTCATCGTACTTGAATAATAAACCTCAGGATAATAATCTTCAGTAATAGGTGAGTTAACTAAAGGAATTAATGTTTTACCTCCATCATTTGTTTTAAAGTATTCTTTATTTCTATTTATTAGTATACCATTATTTTCATCTTTAAAATCAAAACTCATAAATGCTGTCTTTACTGGGTTTGTCCAAGTTTTACCTTTGTCAGTTGATTTATATATTCCATTTCCAGTACTTAAATACAGGCAACCATTTCTAACTTGATATAATGAAGGGTTTGTGTATGTATAGTTATTTAATGTTCCAGGCAAATTGATTTGTTCAACTCTATTCCATTGGATACCTCCATTATTAGTAGTATAAACTTCTAAATCATTACCGTCATAATTATCACCAATTGCAACTCCTTCATTTTTATTAAAGAAATAAATAAAAACAGGATAACTATTATCATTGAAACCAGCTTGTTGCTTTTCCCATTTTTCACCATAACTCGTTGTTTTATAAATCCCCTTGCCATTTCCCCAACCAACCATTATGTATGCTGTTGAATCATCCACAGCACTAAAACCAGTATATTCATATTGCTGACTATTCGGAAGTTCGAATGTTTTCCAAGTTTTGCCTTTATCTGAAGTGTTTGATACTAACTTTCGCTTAAAATCACTTGAAGAGTCCATTGCCCAAATAACACTATCGTTCACTACATTAATTTCATTAATCTTATAATTAAGGCTTGGGGAGAGAGTTTCCCAACCTTCCATTAAATTTTGTATTGAGCCCACCAGTGGTTTTACAGTTACGGCAAGTTTAACTAATTCTGTTTCGTTACAATCGCTCACTGCTTTTACTGAGATTTCGCCGCTTGTTGCATCGTTGGCAAAGTCAACCGAAATACTGTTGGTAGTACTGCTTCCACTTATGCCGTTTGGTAATGTCCAAACATAGGATTTGGCATTGGCGACTGCTTTAACTGAATATGTTACAGCTTTTGATCCTGCACAAATAGTTGTTGAAGCAAGTGTATCAAACACTTGCAATTCAGAAGGTATTATTACTTCATTCACTGTATAATGATAACCATTAAAACCCGAAACTTCGAAGCATTTTGATTTTGTTATATTATCAACTCCAACTGTTGAAGTTAACCAGCCATCAGAACTGTAAAATTCCACATATACATTATCTATTGATTTATCAAATGTGTAAGAGAACCAACTATTTCCAACATCTTTCATTTCTTTACCTGGGAAACCATTTATTTCCTTATTATTGCCATTATCAAACGCATAAATAAATACTTTTGATGATGCCCAATTATCAGGTCGTTTAAATGATACAGTCAAATTTTTACTTTCTACAATTGATTTCACAATAGTATCACCCGAAATTGTTCCAATTTCACCTAATATAGGTTTCACTAAAATTGCTAAAGAAGACACTTCAGTTTCGTTACAATCATTTACTGCTTTTACCGTAATATTACCAGAAACCGCAGCATTTGTGAAATTCACTTCAATAGTATTAGTTGTAGTTTTATAACTTGTTATGACAGCACCTTGTGGCACAGTCCAAATATAATTTAATGCATTATCAACTTCAGGTACTGAATAGGTTATTTCATTTGAACCTGCACAGATTGTGTCGATTCCAGATATAGTATCTATTTGACCAATTAATTGAGAAGGGGCATAAGCATCATTTTCAAAGGATAAAGACTCAATTTCGATATTTGCATTTCCTTCAGCATAATTTTTACCTACGATAATGCGTGGTAACTGTTTATATACCGACTCTTCAAACTCGTCCTGATATAACGAGAATCCTCCAATAAAACAGCCAGCCATAGCAGAACTACCAAAAGTTATATAATAAGTGCCTGCATTGGTTGTATTGAATGTTACATCCCCTTTTCCCCAATTACCACTATCATCTACACTAAATGATTTGGAGTTAATTATAGAAGTTCCATCACTATTTTTACTAATTCCAACAGTTAGAATTGGTGTAGAACCATTTGCTTTTTTATATGACCATCTGAATTTATATGTTTTATTAGCTTTAAGTTCTACTGGATATGTATAGATTCCGGCAACCGGTATAATATCCCATCGCATATATAAACAACGACCAGCAAAATATGAACCATCCGTGTAAGGCTCTGCACCTAGGTCTTTGTATCGAACTGTTCCAGCAATATCACTATTGGCTTCAGTCCAACGAACTCCATAATTACACAACCAACCAAAATTGTTGGGCGACGATTCAATACCAGTTGCACCATCTCCCTCCCAACTATCGATATAATCAACATGGTCGATTTCCTTATTATTAACAACATCATTTATACTTTCTACATCCTTTGTTGTGATAAACCTACCATTTCTAAAGATATTTACCTTTTTACCTTTTACAGCAAAACGTAAAGTCTGAAGTGTGGTATCTGTTTTCGCAATTTGATACGGTGTACTTATAGGAGATGTCCATTGCATTAATGCTGAATCGAGCGAAACCCTAAATCCGTAATTATCCGAGCCACGTACATCAACATCCATTCCTCTTCCAGCTGTTAATGATTTAATTTTAGCTTTTAATTCTATGGTAAAATCTCCTTCTGTACTAATTTTTCGATATAACGTATCGATTATTCCCGTAGAATTTATGATTCGCTTTGTTAACATTACATTGTTATCAATAATTGAATTAATTCCCATATTAAGTACCATACTGGTAGACAGAGGTAGTTTTTTCTGTATTGACCCACAAGATAGTGTAAGGTAATCGTTTATAACTGTCGTGCCATCGAAATATATTGAAATCAATCCTCCATCTTTCGAAACAGCTTTGGCTGATGCAGTTACACCAGATGGTAAAGTTACATAAATACTATCTGATAATCCTACAGCATTAACCATAAAAGTACTTGTAGTATTTTTTGCATCTAAGTAAATTGAAGGTATTGATGTGTTTAATTCATGTGAACTTTCAGCTCCACCCTGATACGACATTAAAACATCTTCGGCTGAAAGAGACTTGGCATAAATGCTATATTTATGTATTAAACCTTTCCAAGTCGGATCACTAACATAACCACTTTTACATAGGTATGCTAAATCATTGCTTAATGAAGTAATTGAATTGGAACCAGTCAGAGAAGTAGAACCAACAAAAACTCCATCGATATAATAACTTATGGAAGATGATGATAAAATTGTAACTAATTGATGAAGTTTTCCATCATCAAGTTTTGAACTACTTACTTTGTTTTCAACAGACCAAGGTGCAGAAGTATTACCACACGAAATAGAAGATTTACTAATTCCGCCATTCGATGCAGTTGTTAGTAAGTAGTTTGTACCGTAAAAATCTGTTTGCGAACCATAATACGACAGCACTGTATTTCCTGAATTCTTATTTACTGATGATGTAAACCAAATTTCAGTTGAAAGATCATTGTAACTATTTAACGCTAAAGCATTGGCATTAAACGAAAGGTAATCTCCATGATTGATCGTTTTAAGTGCTTTGTTTTGTATAGATGCATCACCTTTTAATGAACCATGGACACCACCCACCATATCATTTGTCGTGCCATCATCGAAAGTCCATTGATGAATTAATGAGTTGTTTGCTTCATTAATTACAACACGTCCAGTTAAAATCACAATCTTTTGTTCCGCTCCTATTGAGGAAATTGTTAGATTTTCAGTATATAAATTCCTTTTTAACCCTGCTTTCAAACGCACATAAATAGCAGTAGAAGCAACACTTCCTAAAGTTGGCGTTAGTATTATTTGCGTTTGTGGAGTAAATTGTGCACCAATTCCTGTTGATATTTCAAAATTAGCAGGAGTGTTTATAATTATATTTTGAGTTAAATTACTTCCACTTACAGTAAAGTATTGTTGTGCTGATGGTCCACTACCCTGAGTATAATTCATATCTGAGAGTGTATTGGCTGAAACATTAATAATTGGAGTCGGAACCGGCAAAGTAGCTTTTGTGGCTGGCACAGGTAAACCTGCAAGCATATATACAGCATTACGCCATATAGTTAAACCATCACTTGTAATATTTGTTCCGGCATCCGCGCTTATTGCTCCAAAGTTCATATTCATCGAAATCATACGTGATAACAATTGTTCTGAATCGATGGTTGTTCCGGCAGGAAAATCGTTTACGGCTATAACTGCATTATTAATACCTGTTGGTTGAGCCAACAAAGTGCTTAATTGTGTAATATTTCCAGTAGTATAACTTAGGGATTTTGTACCGGCAGCACCGTTATCGCCTTTTGTACTTACAAAAACTGGTATTTCATTATTAGAGCCTATGGTACAAGCTTTGAATAAATCGTTTGATAACGCATTTGAATTAACTATAAGTGATAATACTGGTTTATCTGCTGGAACTGCAACTGAAGTTGTTAATGCTCTTGCACTTTTTAATGCAAAAACCTTATTGTAAATATACGGTATTGGTATATTTTTAAGAGCCAATGAGCCTGTAGGCATTAATATTGGGGCAGTTGAAGAGAAACTCTCTTGTACAATTGCTACATCATAACTTGCCAAATCAGTTATAACATCAGTACTTGCAACTACTTTTACAGTAACATTCAGATTTGGATCTGCTTTCAACACCTGAATAATAGGATCATTCTCAAACGTTGTAGCAGTTGCATCCATTACTCTTGTATTTGATGTAATGTATACCACTTTTCTTATTGTAACTGGTGCTGTTACTATTCCACTTAAACTTACATTTTTTGAAGTAGCGCCATTTGAAACAATAGAAATGTTTTCGTTATATGTATTTGCACTTAAGACTGCTTTTAAACGTATATAAATGGTGGTTGTGTTTACCGTACCAGCAACGGGGTTAAGCGTTATTTGCGATTGAGCAGAAAATCCAACGCCTGAAGTACTTGATATTTCGTAATTAGTTGGGGCAATTATCACCATACTTATAGATAAGTTTGAGCCACTCACTGTAAAGGATTTTTCGGCTGAAGGTCCATTACCCTGTTGATAATCCAGCCCTGAAATTGAAGTTGTAGATACAGAAATTATTGGTGAAGTTACAGTTTTAGTTGATGTAAACTCGTACACACCATACCCATTTTCGCCAGTATACACATAAATTTTAGCAGTTTGCCCACTAACTTCAACTGCTGGTATTGCACTTCTATAGGTATTTGATGCAATTCCCATTCCAGCTTGAGGGAACGACCATAATTCCTCTAAACTCGAAAATGATTTATTAGCATTTGTATATCGATAAAGTTTAAATGTAGATGGTGGTGTACCAACAGTATTTGTAGCAGCAGAAACCAAGTAATTTTCTCCACTTAAACTAAATTCACATACTCCGTTATGACCCTTAAATGCATTTGCATTTAAATCATTCGGAAACAAAGTATTTACAAATCCATCAACAGCATTACCAGTTCCATCAACTAAAATTGGATTGGTAGCATTTCCATCAACATAAAATAAATTTTCGCTTAGTGGGAAAATTTGTGGCGCTGTTCCTAAATTTGATAAATTATAAAAATCTGTACCAGATATTGAATTATTAAGGGTAATAACTGAAGGAGCTAAAGCAGTACCATTACTAATCTTCCACTTGTAAACTTCCATAGCAGAAGCATTTACTGCAAATATTACTGCATTATTCGACACATCTCCGGTAACACCAAACGCATCAAATCGCATATTTGTAGCAGTTGGAAATAAACTAGCAAGATTTGCCTGATCAACAACTAACGTTCCGTTACCGGTTGTCATATTAATTTTCCAAATCTGAAATCTGTCTGAATTAGCAGTTATTAAATTGCTGATTAACACATTACCAGCATTATCAACTTTCAAATCATTATGGGTTAGAACTCCTGCAGTCAAAATACTATCTGCTGTATTTGCTTTGTTTCTGCCTGTATAAGTAAAAATATTATTTGCTAATGTCAAATCAGTTTCTCTAACACCGGTTTGTCCGTTTACAATAATAATTTTTTTGTTGTTTCTATCAGGAAATAACATTTTTCCATTTAAAACGGCCATACCACGAACTGAGCCTGTCGTGCCAAGTAAATCTATTGAACCATTATAATTGCCAATATTTTTTGAAAATAGCCATTTGTTTGAAAAAGTATATTCATTATTTGTTCCTTTTGAAGGATAAGAAACTGATTCAATAGCAGCATTGGAAGTCTGTACAGTCACGCTTCCACTCAAACTCACATTTTGGGTTGTTGCTCCTGTTGATGTTATATTCAGTGTTTCATTATAACTATTGGCTGATAAACCCGCTTTTAACCGAACATATATTGTTGTAGTGGCAACTGTTCCCGATGTTGGTGTAAGTACTATTTGCGTCTGTGGCGTAAATAGTGAACCAATACCTGTAGATATTTCAAAATTAGCAGGTGCATTAACAGTGATATTCCCTGTAAGATTTGTTCCGCTAACTGTAAAATAATTTTGAGCAGATGGTCCTGAACCGGCTACGTAACTCATTCCGGTTAATGAAGTGGCACTTGCAATAATGGTTGGATTTGGTGAACTTACAACACCGCTTAAACCAAGATATCCATTTGCAGCCCCGGTTGAAATCAGGACAATTGTTCCTGTATAAGTATTTGTTGTTAAACCGGCTTTTAATCTTACATAAACAGGTGTAGAAGCTACGTTTCCGGTTACAAGAGCCGGGGTTAATTGAATTTGTGATGAAAACACACCTCCCGATGTTGTTGAAATTTCAAAATTATCGGGTGCGCTTATAGTTAAATAGTCAGTCAGGTTAGCGCCACTGACTGTAAAAGTTTTTTCTGCCGAAGGACCATTCCCTTGTAGGTAATCCAAACCTGTTACCGAAGATGTAGAAACAGCAACAGTTGGTGTATTTACTTCACTGGTAACTTCACCCAAATACATATTATCCCAAATTGCAGTTGCATTCTTATATGTTCGCCCTTCAAAAACAAATGCTGTTGCATCTGCAGGGGCAACAAAATCAACGGTATAAGTGTACCATGTTCCGGTAATAGTTGAAAAATATGCAGCGATATCAGAACCTGAGCCCTGTAATTTTTTTTGGATATTGGCATCTGCATTAACAGCAGTTGTCCAATCTGTTGGAGTATACACTCCAACAGCGTTTTTAAACGAGCACCATATTCGAACATCAGTTGCATCGCCTGATGCAACATAATAGTCCATTTTTAGTCTATAGGTTTTTCCTGCGGTTATTGGTACTATTTGTTGAAATCCTGGGTTTTGTGTTGTTCCAACCACTAATTTGAGTGCACTTGAACCATTTGATACAATTGAAGATTCCTGACTGGCAGTAAATGAACCTACGTGAGTTGTATTCGCAGGCACTGTCCATCCATCGGGGATTCCACCTGTCCATGTCTCGAAACTTGGATTTGTAAGTAAATTGAGCATTGGACTCGCTGTTACATTTCCACTTAAACTAACATTCAGACTTGTTGCTCCGGTTGATGATATATTTAGTGTTTCGTTATAAGAATTGGCAACTAAACCAGCTTTTAAACGCACATATATCGGAGTATTTGAGATTGTTCCGTTTACGGGTATAATCTGTATTGGATTACCTATATACGTACCTGTCTGGTTTAACGATATTTCATAATCTATTGGAGCGGTAATTACAATATCATTTGTAAGATTACTTCCTGATACTTCTAACGACTGTACAGAAGATGCACCTGCACCTTGCACTACAGTAAAATCAATTAGAGATGTTGATGTTGAATACAAGATCGGAGTTCCTGATGTTGGATTGTAAACAGCTAACCAGGTAACAACTATATCATTATCACTGTAACTTCTATCGGCCAGTTCAATACCCGCTGCACCTTTTTCAACATACGACCATGTTGGACCAGAACAATATTTATAGGTATCGGTTGATGTTGCTGCTGGAATATTTAAACTATAATGCGTGTCATCAATTTTTGTCATTTGCTGCTGAGTCCAGGCATTCATACTACCCGCAATATAACATTGATTTGTTCCTGATGGAACTGTTACATTATAAGTGACACCAACAGGAGTAGAAGCTGTTACTGTACCACTCAAACTAACGTTTTGAGTAGTTGCACCTGCTGATACTATATATAAAGTCTCATTAAAATTACCAGCAGTCAAACCCGCCTTTAATCTTACATAAATTGTGAATGGATTTATTGAACCTGACAATTTGTTAAGTTCTATCTGAGTTTGTGGAGTAAATGCAGTCCCTGTCATTGTTGAAATTTCAAAATTCGTTGGTGCATTAATTGTAATATTATTAGTAAGATTAGTACCACTAATTGCAAATGATTGTTCCGCTGAAGGTCCACTACCTGTTTGGTAATCCAGCCCTGAAATTGAAGTTGTAGATACAGAAATTATCGGGGTAGATAAAGTGGTAAAACTAATTTGATCTCCATAAACTACTGTAGTACCTGATTTTTCATAGCACGAGCGTACAAAATAAGTAGTATTTGGCTGTAAGCTTGTAACCTGTGAATTAAATGTACTAGTTACAGGATTAGTACCTAAACTAATAATAGTGTTATCAACTGTTGGATTTGACGTTGTTCCCCAGCAAAAACCATAATTAGTTAGTGTAGCACTTTGATGTACAATTCTGCCATTGAATACTGCTGAATTTTGTGTAATCTGACTGGCACTTATCGTAAACACACTATCAGGTTGATACTCATACATCTCCCAGTTATCGATATAACCAGTCTTTCCTCCTAATTGCCAGTTGTTAAAAAATAAGGTTTGTGTTGCTTTGAGAGTAGTTCCTGTAGTTATCAAAAATTCAACATTTTGCCATTGATTGGTGGTTGAAACCTTATAATCGTATTCACCTTGCAGTTCATCCCATCCTATAATTCCAATCTGAAATTCATTGTCTGTTTTTACATAGGCTTTAATTTTATAGGTAGTGCTTGGTTTCAGTTTTCCGGTTAAATCCACATCCAACGATCCTGAACTTCCATTTACGCCATCACCTACGACTATACTTGCAGCACCACAATGTACATACTGACCATTATCGGTTATTTTCACAACCGACCTACTTCCCCAGCCTGTAAAATTTGCCAAATTATTGGCACCTGCATCTGGTATTAGGTTGGTCGACGCCGGGCTGAAACAAGGAACATCATTGCTCGATACAACAGGAATTTTTAATACAGTACTTCCACTTGTAAACGTAATTTCACCATTCACACCGGTTGCACTACAATTTATTTCCAATGTTTGGTTTGCAGCGTTTTTTGTTATAGTTGTGGGACTAAATGATATACCAACCGGACCCGAAACTGTAATATCAGAATTCAAATTTGAACTTGATATTTTAATCTGCTCCGAACTGTATTGGGTATCGAAAGCCAGAGAAGCAACAGAAGCATTTATACTACTTACTATCTCCGTTTCAGCTCCCTGAGCGTAAAGAGATGTTACATCTTGTGCATTTAATACTTTGTTATAAATACTGAATTTATGTATTTGCCCTTTCCATGCAGGATCGGCACTATAGCCACTTTTTGCCAAATAAGCTAAGTCGGCACTAATATTCGAGATAATATTGGCGGGGTTTGTAATTGCTTTTGTTTCTATCAACACACCGTCAATATAATATGAAATTACTCCATTAGTCAAGGTAGAAACCATATGATGCATCAAACCATCATCATATTTTAATCCATTCACATATTCCTCTGCAGTCCATGGTTCTGTTATATTTCCGCACGAAATGCGGGTACTACTAATTCCATCACCCCGGGCAGGAGTCATCAGATAATAGTTTGCACCATAATTACCGGCAGTACCTCCAAAATAACTTAATACAGTAAAACCTGTATTTACTGCTATTGATGAAGTGAACCACGCTTCCATGGAAATCTCCGGATAGGTATTTACAGCTATTTCACCGGCAGGTAAACTCAAATATCCTCCTGAAGTTGTATTTAATGCTTTGTTTGTAATTGTTGCAGTTCCAGCTAAAGTGCCGTGAGCATTTCCAATTACATCGTTTGCACTTCCATCGTCAAATGTCCACTGATGTATTAATGAACTGCTGAGGTCATTTGCCACAACACTTCCATTAAGACTGACATTTTTTGGTTCTGCGCCGGAAGAAGAAATAGTTAAACTTTCAGCATATGTATTTGCATTTAATCCTGCTTTTAAACGAACATAAATTAGCGTCGAAGCGACAGTTCCCGAAGTTGGAGAAAGTACAATTTGCGCTTGTGGAGAAAATGCAACTCCCGATGTTGTTGAAATTTCAAAATTCGTTGGTGCATTAATTGTAATATTATTAGTAAGATTAGTACCACTAATTGCAAATGATTGTTCCGCTGATGGACCTGAACCAACAGTATAACTAAAGCCACTTAAAGAACTTATACTTGAATTAAGTGTTGGTGTCGGAACGCTTACTATTCCACTTAGACTGATATTTTTGGACACAGCATCTGTGGTTATGCTTAATATTTCATTGTATGTGTTTGCACTTAAACCCGCTTTTATGCGAATATAAACCGGAGTTGAAACCAATGTTCCTGCCAAAGGGGTAAGCGTTAATTGCGATTGTGGGGCAAATGAACTTCCGCTTGATGTTGAAATCTCATAATTGGATGGGGCATTAATAACCACATTCGACGTAAGAAAAGAACCGTTAACCGTAAATGATTGTTCTACAGATGGACCATTGCCCTGTGTGTATTCAAAAGAAGTAAGTTGAGTACTAACAACACTTAATTGCGGGTTGAATGTTGACTCCAATATACCCTGAAAATAACCTATTGGTTTTCCATCAGTTCCACCGGTCAGATACTCGGTAGCAGTAGCGTATCCATTGACATCAATCAGCGGGTCAGTTTGCAATGCCGATGTGCTTCCCGGATATATCAAAGACTTATCACCAGCCGCAGTATAAAACACGCCACAATCTGCACCAATTGAAACTGTCGGAGAACCAAAAATATTGGGTATAGTCGTATTCGCGTTGTTTGCAAAAATAGTGTTTGTAATATTTGAAGGAAAAATACTTGAAATAAAGTATAATTCTCTAACAGTCAAAGTATTAAACGTACAATGATCCATTTTAAAACTAGCATATCCGGCTGCACCAAGTCTGACTATTCCGGTTGTTGCAGTTGTAAGTCCATTAAAAAGACAATTACCAAAAAGCACATTATTCGGCGAGACATTTAATGTAGAAGCATTTATTATTCCACCTCTAATACCATTAAATTCTGAATTTGTTGCTGTAAAATTACCAGCCACAGTAATACCTGTTCCACTCAAATATCTAATCAATTGAGCTCCTGTTACATACGTAAACTCCCTGATTTTACAATTATTAATCAATACATTTACATTTGCAGTAGTAGATGCCCCTTTCAAATATAGTAATGTATTAAGTTTAGCGGCGCCACTAATATCAACACCATCGAATGTCAGTGTTTTCATAGTAGTTCCGGTACTAATGTTATAACGAATAAAATAAAACGCGGTCCCGGTACCACCTGTCCATGTAATAACCGGCTTAACAGCTAATCCAGCAGCAGCTCTGATAGTGACTGTTTTTTCGGTAGTGATATTAACTGTTGCTGACCATGTGTATGCACCTCCAGGCGTTGTTAACTCAATAATATCTCCATCGACTGCAGCATTAACAATCCCATATAGATCCATAGGTGCAGAAACTGGAAGTACAGCTGCATTTACAAAATTTACCATTGTACTAAGTACAAAAGCTACGATGAATGTAAGTTTTCTCATATTATTTTTAAATTACTTGTTTTAGACTATGGATAGAATATGTATTATTTGAGTTAGATTTCTCCAACGAAACTATATTTTTAAATTCACTCCAAACCGGAGTTTTTTTATAGGCAAAAACCAACTGTTCAGGTACAATCAACATGCATGTATTCTTGTCTATATCCGAAAAGGCAGCTTCATCTGCGCTAATTACATTAGTTCTATTCAAAATTGTCACAGACTTCAGATCTGTACATTTACTGAAAGCCATAAATGCAATTTTACATGTGCTTGCCGGAATCTTAATTGCCGTTAATTGTCGGCATCCGGCAAAGGCTTCGATACCAATATCGGTTATTCCGTTAGGTAAGCAAAATTCTCCCTGGGCAAAAATGGAGCAATGTATAAATCGTTTGCCATCGTTACTAACAATGGTTTCGGGGTAGTTATTTTCGATGATACTCAAAACGGTCATAAGTCAAATTTATAATTATGTTCGTTTCCAAAAATATACTAATTTTTTCTGACTTACAAAATATTGTTTTTTGAATTGCGCAATTCAAAATTACAATATATTATCTAACAGCAACTTAACAAATTTTCAACAGTATCTCATCTAAGGCATCAGTATTTTTAGCAATTCACCTGATTTTGCTAACTTAATAACATAAATTCCGGCATTAAGCAGCTGCATATCAATTATTTTATCCTCATTTCTAATTGAGACAACACGTATTTTTCTTCCACTGACATCAAACACTTCCAACAACTCGTTTTCTGCCGGATTCAGCACTTTTACAGATCCGTTTTTATATTCTATCGTAGTCATTTCACTCTCTGTTGGAGAAAAATCCGTAGTTAGTCCCACAATATTGATAAACTCATTCCATTTATCTGCCTGTCGGTAAGCAGTAATAGCGCTACTAGGAATATACAATACGCAGGTAGATGTATTTATTCCCTGAAAGGTAGTAGCATTAGCTGCAAACGAAACCGGCACAGGATTATTCACATAAATGCTATTCATGGAAGTACAACCATTAAATGCATCATCTTCTATTACTGTAACCGAAGTCGGAATTGTTATGGTTTGCAAAGCTGTACATGCCCAAAAAGCACCGTTTTTTATGGTTGTACACGATGCAGGTATTGTTACTGAGTTTAATCCTATGCAACTATTAAATGCATTTTCGCCTATACTAATCAGGTTCACCGGTAGTTTTATCGTTTTAAGGTTACTGTATTTCTTTGTCGATATAAAAGAAAATGCCATCCGCGGTAATTCGTTAGCCGGACTTGTATAAAACATACCATTATAAGCTGCAATGGATGCACCAGTTAAATCCAGATTTGCTATAGCCGGCATTTCTTCACGCATACAGTAAAAATCATCTTCGTTGATAGAACCTGTTATGGTCAGGCCTGTTACAGTTGTTTTTTCTGTCGCTGTAAGCAAAGTGGTTAATGTACCTGCAGTGGCTATATTAATTGTTTTAGATACCTGAGCAGATACCAATAATGGTACTATTACAACAATAATAATGATAATTTTTCTCACAACATTAATTTTCTTACTTCCCTACTCTTCTTCGGCTTTTCGGGTAACGCCGTAAAACATTATAATTTTCTCCGCTTCAAAAATATACTAAAAAAACCGGAAATAAAAAATTAACTTTTTTGAATTGCGCAATTCAAAATTACATATACCTGATATACAGAAAACTAAAAATTTTCAGTCACATCAGTCATTTCTCCCGAAATGGAGTAATTTGGTACGATTTTACATGTTTATACAAATATTAAGCAGGAGATTTTGCATTCACTCCCACCTCTATTCGGGTAGATGGATAGAATTGCTAAAGGTTGGATGCCTCAGATATACAAAACTGACAGCGTGCTTACGCCTGTCAATGTTTACATAGGGCTTGCTGAAAAATCAAAAGGAAGAATAGTAACGCTGATTTAGCGGATTAGGCGAATATGCACAGATAAATTTCAGACTGATTTATCCCAAATTCTCGGGACATATTTTTCGACACATCGAAACTTATATACAAAATTAGTCTTAAAAACATAGTGTTTTAAAAAAAACAGAACCACCATGAATATTACCATCAAATATAAATATACGCCCTATAACTCCCCCATCTTACACACTCTCCTTTGGGAGAGGGTTGGGGTGAGGTTTGCATGGGGGGGGTGAATTCCTTTATTTCAACAACAGCTTATTGGTGTTTATTTCTTTGGATGGATAAGGATAGATATAATTTTCGGAAGCAGGCAAAACAGCATTTATCTGCGTAGAATTACTACCTTTGGCCGGGATAGTCTGCAAATTCCGCAACAAATCATTCGATCGGAAACCCTCTCCCAACAGTTCTATTCTGCGTTCATTTAAAATAGTACTTATCAGCGCTTCACGGGTTGCTATTTGTGCATCTGCAAATACATATGTAGCATCCGAACGCTTACGCACAGCATTCAACAACTCTCTCGCTAAAGACAAATCGTTCGTTTTGGCTGCAGCTTCGGCATAATTCAATAAAACTTCAGCATAGCGGATAACCGGAATAAAATCTACATAAGGTATTGCTTTTGCATACTTTTTCAGATAATACCTGCCACCGGCATTCCTTAAAAATTGCCTGCGCACATCGGAGCTTTTCCATAATGTATCACCCAATATACCTTCGGGATTCAGGTAGTATTCAGCATTTGAATTATACACATATCCAAGAGCCGATTGATTTGAATAGGAATCTGTTGCCGTCATTGGCATCGAAAACACAGATTCTGTGGTGGTGTAATCCGTCGAGAATATAGTTGCAATATCCTGAAGTTTATGTTTCACTCCTGTAGTAGCCGAAAATGGTACTGCTGTTTGAGTTACAATTTTCTGAGCTTCATCCACTACTTTCGAATAATTACCCATACTTAAATACACTCTCGTTTTCAACGCAATAGCTGTATTTCGGTGAGCCCGGGTGGTATTCAGTAAAGCCGTTGAATAATTCATTGGGAGTTGAGTTTCTGCCTTGTCTAAATCTGAAAGTATTTGCTGATAAATTTCTGCCACCGTACTGCATGCCAGGTTATTATTTGCCGACGAAGTTTCCGCATTTAAACGTAACGGAATAGCTTTTGAAGCGCCATTATTTTCGGTGTATGGTCGTGCATAAATAGTTACCAGCGAGTAATAACACAATGCCCGTACAAAATAAGCTTCGGCTATATAATTGTTTTTCAACGAATCAGACACAACTCCTTCAGTTCCGGAAATACCTTCAATAAGCAAATTAGCACTATTGATGGTAGAATACGCAGCTATCCAAAGATTATTTACATCCATATCACCGGAAGTGGTAGCATTGCTCCAGGTCACATAACCGGTAATAGGATTTGCAGTAACATTAATAAACTCTTCGCCACGTACATCCATCAACAAGGGATATTTCTGACCATAAAAATCGGAACTTTTCAATGATTTATACATACCATTCACCAGTCCGAGTATCCGCTCGGGAGTATCAAACACCACTTCTGAACTGATTGTTGTTTTTGGTGTTAAATTTAAAACATCCTCGCACGACAGTGTCAATACTGACATAAAAACTACCAAAAGTAAGTTTAAATACTTTATTTTATTCATCTCTTTATATTTTATTCGTTTGAACAGGAGCTGCCTTACCTCTAAATTTTTCAAATACATACGAAACAATTAACTAATCTCCATTCACACTTTATGAACTAATCAACTAAGATCAAATCCCTATATTCAAACCAAAAGTTATTGTCCGTCCAAGTCCTACCGCGTTTTTTTCAACTCCGGGTGTCAGGTTCGAATTTCCATTCGATGATGATTCCGGATCAACTCCTTTATAACCTGTCAGTAACAACAGATTATTACCCTGAACAAAAACATACATCGATGTCAGCTTAATTTTATTCATCATCTTGTCTGGCACTGTGTATCCCAATGTCACATTACTCAATCTCAGGAAATCTGCTTTCTGTGCATTTTCTGAAATAGGAAATGCTGTCCCGTTCGAAATTTGATCACTATAAACTACCCGTGGAATATTGGTTATTTGCCCCGGCGAAGTCCATCTATTCATTACTTCAGTAGTATTATTATGATAACGCATATCCAGCAGCGTTCCTCTCGATCCGTTCATTACATAATTACCGCCACTATAAACCATATCTATCTTCAAGTCCACATTTTTATAGTTGAAACTATTATTAAAACCACCGTACCAAACAGGAATTGCATTTCCTACAATCCTGTAATCAGCGGAGTTAATTGCCGGGGCAGTTGTTCCATCCAAATATGTCCAGTTACTTTGCCCCGATGCCACTGCAGCCGAGTACTGCACCTGCTCGCCTTTTGCATTTAGGAAAATGCGTCTTCCATTTTCAGGATTTACTCCCAGAGTTTTTGCAGCGTACAAACTTCCCACCGAATAACCTACACGGGTAATATTGGTTGCTTCCGACGATATATGCGTATAAGAAATAATATCAGCATTGCCATCGGCCAGGGCGGTTACTCTGTTTTCTACATTTGTATAGTTGAATGATGCATTCCACGAAAAATCTTTTTTCGAAATAATGTTGAAATTTATCTCCAACTCTACGCCTCTGTTATACATCGAACCTACATTGGCAAGAATTGTATTTTCCGGAATTCCTTTCGAAGGCGATTGTGGCGCATTCAGAATCAATCCATCAATATTATTGTTGAAAAAAGAAAATCCCATCCGAATCTTATCGTTTAACATCACTGCATCAAACCCAACATTAGTCTGCTTACTGGTTTCCCAGCCTAAATCTTTATTTCCGGCCTGACTTATCCCCCATGCCGGTGCCGAACCATACATTGATGCATTGTATAAATTCATAGCCCCATAATCGTTTGGCAGATTTCCATTTCCAACTATTCCGTAACCGGCTCTTAATTTGAGGTATTCAATAATTTCTGATAATCCGGAAGTACGAAAGAATTTTTCGTTGGTTAGTACCCAACCGGCTGAAGCCCCACCAAAGTTTCCAAATTTCTTACCGGCAGCAAGTGCTGAATTTCCATCGCGTCTGAAATTAATAGTGAGTAAAAGTTTATTATCAAAATCGTAATTCAATCTGCTGAAATACGAAACAAAACCTTTCTCTGTCAGATAATTATCCGATGGAGATAAAATTGACCAACCACCCTGATAGTATTCAAAAAAAGGATCGGCGGCACCTGTAGCTTTCACTCCCCAAACAGAAGTAGAGATTTTCTGTTGTTCATAGCCTGCTAAGAATCTGAAATGCTGTTTGTCCGCTTCAAAACGGTAGTTTATCAAATTCGACCATAACCAACTATTGCGCAATCCATAAGCATTGGTAACGCTACCTACTTCGTTATAACCAGTTGAACCCAGTTGCGAACTATTGAAATTTACATTCTCTGTATTTATTCTGTCGATGGAATAGTTGGTTGAAACTTCCAGATTTTTCAATAGTTGATACGAAGCAGAAAAAGTTCCGGTAACATGATCGTTAACCGATGTATATCTGCTGTTTGCAAATAAAGCCAATGGATTATAATAACTGTTGGTAATCAAATTATTACCATTGTTCATACGTCCCGTAGAAGATATATTATATTTGCCATCATAGGTATAAGGTGCCACATTGGGAGGAAGCACCATAGCCATACGTGCAGCGCCAATTAACAAAAAAGTGCTATTTTTTAGCGAACCGGTATTTTGAGCCTGATTGGAAGTATTGTTATACGACACATTCGCATTTAATTGTAAATTTCTGTTTACATGATGCTCAATATTAAAATAAATTCCCTTCCTCGAAAAATTGTTATCAACCAATATGCCGGCTTGATTTGAGTAATTTGCCGAGAAGTAATATCTTGTCTCATCATTTCCGCCCGAGATATTCAAATGATGATTTTGTGATATACCGGTACGATAAACATAATCGTACCAGTTTGTATTTACCTCCGAGCCATCAGCATTGTACGACGGGAAAAACAGCGCCGATGCTATACCCGGATTATTCCCGTTACCGGATAATATTTTGGAATTCAACACAGCCTCGTTTTTTATCTGCATATATTGCGATGAGTTTAAAACTTGTGGCAAACGTACAGCATCTGTCATGGAGAACGCATAGTCGTATGAAACTGAGGTTTTATTCGATTTCCCTTTTTTCGTGGTAATGACAATAACGCCTGAAGCTGCCCTTGAACCATAAATAGCTGTGGATGCAGCATCTTTTAATATATCTATCGATTCAATATCGGACGGATTTATATCAGCTAATGGATTATTGGCCACATAAGCACCGGTAGATACATCGCCGGTAAATACAGGAATGCCATTTACAACCACAAGAGGATACGAGCTTAATGAAATGGAATTTACACCACGTATCCGAATAATCGGAGCGTTGTTTAACACCCCGTTTGGTAGTGAAATGTTAGCTCCGGAGACCTTCCCTGCCAATATCTGCTCGAAGCTTTGAACAGGATAATTTTTACTATAATCAGGACTAATATGCGTAGCTGACCCTGTGAAACTACCTTTGGTGGTAGTTTTATATCCAACCACTACTATTTCGTTTAGTTTTACCGAATCCTGCTGCTGCTGCTGCTGCTGCGCATTTACATGAATTGAAATGAACAGAAGCAATAATATACATAAATTATTCTTTTCGAAATATCTTCTTTTTTGTGTCATAAATGTAATTCAATTCAAAATAAACTTATAATTATTTGCAATTTAAATCTCACAAACAATGAAATTTACAATTCATTTATTTCTGTTGTTTTATCTGTGGTAATGGAGCTTCAGAACTGTGCCGGATTCATGCCTGTTTGTTTTCTAAACGCTTCAATAAACACTGAATTAGATTTAAAACCCACCTCAGATGCAATGACATTTAAATTGAATTTGTTACGAACATCATTCTCATTACTAAAAATTTTCACTGCTTCTTCAACACGGTATTTATTTATCAGTTCGTTGAAATGTATATTCTGACTACTGATAGCCCTCGACAGATAATCACGGTTTGTTCCTAACTCACGTGCAACAATATCTGCTGTCAAATCTTTACGCACATACTGTTTTTCGCGTAGCAACCAGCTATTCAACTCATTATAAAGCGAAAAATCTTTTTCCTCGTCGGTTGATTTACGCGTTGTCCTTTTCGTACTAAGTTGAATTTGAAGCATTTCATTCATCTTCCGCTCATCTTCAATAAGTTGCAGGTTTTTCTTAACCAATGAATGCAGTATTTCGTTTCGTGATCGAAGCAACCGATAAGTACTAACACCATAAACCAACAAAAAAACAGTAAACACAATCCCCACAATAATGAGAATAATATAAATACGCTTCTCTGCTTTAATCTTATTTGCCTGACTTTCCGATTCAATCAGGTTTATAGTTGATTGGTAAACCGTTTCGGAATTTTCTACACTTTTCTTTCCGAGTTCTTCTAAATAAGGTGTTGCCTGATTCTGATAATAATATGCCTTTTCAAACTGTCCGTTTTTTTTATATAATTCAGCTAAGTTGAGATTAGCATTGTACTGTAATTCAGACAAATCCGATAGTTTTGAAATTTCAAGTGCCTCAAAAGCATATTTTAATGCCTGTGGCTTGTTATTTTCGGACATAAAGGCCTTTGATATACCAATACATGCGTTTCCGCGTCTTAAATAATCTGTAATATAACCCAACGGTAATGCTAAAGTTTTTTGATAATAAAAACGACAACTATCGTAATTCTGAAGCAAAAATTCAATCTCGCCCATATTATTATATAGCAATGCAAATGCCTGTTTGTCAGTCTTATCTGTTATATATATGGTATTTTTTCTGGCTAATTCTTTTGCCTCTGCAAATTTTTCCTGAAAAATTTTCATACCAATCAGATTTATATGTATGTAAAACAGTTCAATACTATCGTTAGCTTTTTCAAGTCCACCTTTCGCTACCTCAAATTGTTCCTCAGCTTTAGTATACTCTTTTTTATTGGCATAATATCGACCAAGAATTTTGTGGTTAATTGCCACACTTTTCAATAAGCCTGCTTTATCAAACAAATCAGTGGATTGAGCTATATATTCTGTTGCTTTATTACTGTCACCGGAATTAAAATGAATACGTGCAAGCAGTCTTAATGCCAATGCTTTAGCCCGCACATCGTAGTTTATATCAATTACTTTTGATAAAGAACTATAAGCTTCCGCATCTTTGTTGTTTCTGAAGAGTCGGAGACCATTGAATGTATTAAACCAAAAATTCAATTGTTTATTTTTCCGAATACTCACCGTATCAAGAGTATTATAGGTAAATGTTGCGCTGTCAGTTTTTCCTGATTCAGTAAAAGCTCCTATGCGTATCAGTTGTATCAGACTCCTATCTTCATTTGTTTGGAGTTGAGATAAGAGAGAAGAAGTTTCCTTCAGTAATTCCTCATTTTGATTTTCGATGAAAAACAAATCAATAGCTTTTTCGATTTGAGGAGAATTCTGATGATGAGTATTTGTACATGCTGTCAATGTCAACAACAATAAAAAATAATATAGTAATTTTAAGCCGTTACCCATAACTCAGGATGTAATTTATGATAGGGCTAAAGTTAAAAGAAAATTCTGAATATTTTATATACAATTTAATTATTATAAAAAGTTGACATATTGTTCTATCAAAACGTTTGCTACACAGGATATAATGTATATATAAAAAAAATTACTATCTATTCAGAATAATAATGCACCATCTAATAATCAAACAATATGTATATTTATAAATTCTTACAGTATATTAATACAATATTATTTTGAAATAATAACAATAAAAAAACTTTCCCAAAATAATTATTATTTCAGGAAAGTTTAAATTAACTGTTATTCACCAATACAATTTACTTTGCCAGCAAAGCTTTCACCTTTTCGTTTATCAAACGTCCTTCGGTTTTACCGGCTAATTGCTTCGAAGCAACACCCATTACTTTACCCATATCCTGAGGTCCGGTAGCTCCTACCTGTGCAATGATAGCAACAACAGCAGCTTCCAATTCGGCGTCGCTCATTTGAGCCGGCAAATAACGTTCGATAACCACAACCTCAGCCAATTCATTTTCAGCCAAATCAGCACGGTTCTGCTGAGCAAAAATGGCAGCTGATTCTTTACGTTGTTTTACCATTTTCTGAATAATTTTTACAGCTACTTCGTCCGGCAATGTTCCATCGCCGCCTTTGGCTGTTTTAGCTTCCAGAAATTCTTTTTTTATTCCGCGTAAAGCTTCGAGTGCTACTTTTTCGCGCGCCAGCATGGCTGTTTTAATATCAGCACTTATCTGATCAAAGAGTGTTTCCATTTTTCTGATTATTTGAATGCAAATTGCTTGTTGTCAGTTTCGCTCACTTTGTTCATAAATTCGCGGAAAGCAACATAGTCTTCCGTTTTAACCAAATCTTGTTTGCGAATAAATTTACGCAAAATTACAACTTTTCCGGGAGTTTTGGTATCGAATTCTAAACTATAAATTGCTGTCGGACATTCAAGTTTCACATTTTGTGGCACTTCAGCCATTTTTTTGCCCTGAGGTAATTCAAGTATAATTTTTTCAGTGGTTACATCTTCTACCTGATATGCCCAGAATTCCAACGGCATGGTACGCGATTCCAGATTTACAATGTCCAGCGAATTGATATCAGACCATGGCAATGCGAATATTTTCATTCCGGCTACATCCTGAACACCGTTTTTCACTTCCAGTTTATAGCTTACGCTTACGCTGTCAGCCAAATTATCGAGTGCTGTAAAACTCAACTGAGTCATTTTAGTTGACACTTTGAATTGTTTAGCCACTGCTTCGCTCTTTTTCTTCAATTGCTCATCAGCTCCAACATTTTTATAATCGCTACGTTGATATGATGCCATAGCACCATAATAGGTAAAATTACGATCAATCAACAAATCGTTGTTGTTGAAAGAAATTTTATGAATACGCATTGAATTATTCTGAATACGCTGTGGCATATCCAAAGCCAGAATCTGATCGCTTACCATTTTATCATCAAATGGGATCGGAAGAATTTCAGCATTCAAATCTTCTTTCAGCGCAGCACCAAACGGCAGATTATTGTCGGTCAGTTCAAGGAAGTAGCGTTTATTATCCAGATTTAACTGAGCAATACAATGATTAAACCCAATTTCAGGGAGTGACAATGTTTTACTACCGTTATCGCGAGTAGAAATTAACACCAAATTAGCATCAATATCGGCCATGCGGCAAAGTGCAACAAATAAAGTCGACAGGTCTTTACAATCGCCCAAACGGGTTGTAATAGTACGTGAGGCTTTTTGCGGGATATAATTACTTTGTAAAAAATCCACACTTGAATAACTGATATTTTCAAGAATATAACTATAGATAAGTTCAGCCTTTTCAGCTTTTGTTGCATTTTCTTTTCCTTTCATCAACGTATTGAAGGTTTCTTTAAGCACAAAATCGGAATTGAACTTGCTGGTTGTTATATCTTTATACCATTCACTTACAAATTTCCAGTCGGGCATACTGCTGTAATGAAGTGTTGGTGCCACATCCATAAATGCACTCATGTAAGTTTCATCTTTAACGGCCGGCATATTATTTACCTCCCATTTGTACAAAGTCATGTTTTCGATGGTAGAAATTTCAGGCTCCACTTTTCCGCTTGTCACCTTCCAGTTAAATTTCTTTCCTTCGGGAATTAACAGACTATAACGACATACAATTGCAGGTATAGAATACTGGAACAAAAATTTATCGAAAAACTGAGAAGCTATTTTACCACTGGAGAAATCCTGAATGCGGTATTCAACATGTAATACGTCGTTTACTTCAAGATTGGTAAATACGATATGATTATCATCGTCGGTTTCAGCTTTCACCACATTTCCGTTCGATTTAATTACCTCTGCTTTATCAACTATAAGTTTTTCAAGATAGCCATTGTAACCAATTGAATAGTCTTTCCAACGCTCAATACCCGATTGTTTCAGAATTTTAATGGCAATTTCACGATGAAACTCTTTGGCTCCTTCGGGATAAACCACCTGTTGAAAATCGTTTAGCAGGAACATGGAATTATCTTCCGGATAATCAGCTGCACCAGGCGCTTTCGAAATCAGTTCTTTCAAATCATTTTTAGGAAATAAATCGAAAATTTCTTTTTTATCGTCCAACAAACGAATTTGTTCACGGGCATCGTAACTTGTTGGTGAATAATAGATTGCTTTTTTAAAATTTTCTTTAGCACTTGTATTCTGATTCATATTTTTGTATGCCATACCCAAGCTATTGTAGAAATTCGGGAGGAAAGGAGCTAAGCCCAATCCTTTCTGAGCAAAATTCACCGCTTCCTGATATTTCTGCATTTTAAACAGCAGGTCAATCAACTTATCATAATATCCCGTTGCATACGGATTTTTATTCAGTCTGTCGTACAATATTTTCAAACCGGCATCCATGTACCCCTGTTCAAAATACTCGTTAGCAAGCAAATTCAATGCACTTTCGTCGTAATTTGTTTTGGTAAATTTGGTTATAAGTTGAATTCCACCCATGGGGTTTTTATTCACTTCTTTCATAATGGTGTGGTTCAGTTCCATCAAATCCTCGTTGTTCGGATATTTTTTATAGAGCTTTTTAGCAAGCGAAATCACATCGTCGTAACGTTTCTGATAGGAAGCTACAGCCAAATCCATTCCATCGGTTTCAGAACTTTCGCCATACAGTTCCTTGATTTTTTTCAGAATTTCTTCTGCTTCGGTATACTTTTCAGATTTTACTGCATCTGAATATTTGTCCTGTAAACTGAAGAATCCATCAGGATCGGAATTTTTGATAGTTTCCATTTCCTTCTCGTAATCGGTTTGATTTTTAGCTCTTACATAAGCTTCGTACAGACGATAAGAAATAACTGTAGATTTTCCGAACTTTTCTTCCATATTTTTCAGCACTTTTGTAGCTTCGTAGGCCTTATCGTTGCGAAGATAAGTTTCGGCCAGCAACAAAAAGTTCAACGGATTTTCGGTATCTTTCTGAGTAAGTTCTTCGAAATAAGTTTCTGCAAAAAATGGTAATGGTTTACAATCGCTTACTTCAGTAGATTTTTTATAATCAGCATATTCAGCAGAACTTGTAATATTGGCAACCGGATTTGCATATTGATCGGTAAGACGAATCAGGAAATTAGCTCTATCGATTTCGCTTGCACCAATCTGCACCAATATCCTGTTATTTCCCTGCTGAAGCTTCACTTTATAGCCATAAATATCCATATCGCAGTTTCTTTCTTCCTGAACCGATGACACCAAAGCATCATTCACCCATATTTTCAACGAACCTGAAGTTCCGGCACGAAGATAAACTTCCTGAACAGCAGCACTATTCACGAAAGTCTGAGCATACATAACGGCATTGTCCATATAAAAGAAATAATCGAACATAAACCAGTTATTTTCCTTGTTGTAAACCGGATTGTACCAATGTACATTTGCTTCCACATTATTTTTGAAGGTATCAGTGGCGAGAGGTTTTTCCACAGCACCCCAGTTTTTATTAAAACCGCTACCGGAAGTATTATCGAATGTGCCTAAAACCTGCCAGTTTTTTAGAGCACCCATTTTATCGTAATAAGCTCTCGATTTTTTGAAATTATTCCTGTTTCTGTAATATGTACCAAGTTTTTCATTGATCATGGCTCTGAGTGTTCCATGCAGATTCGGGTCAACGGATAATTTTTCATAAAAGGCAAGTTTTTCCTTGCTTAGCGCATTTTCCTCATCCTGAAAGTAAGGCATTGAAATCATGGCATACAAATACGGATAAGGATTTGACGAGGTTTCGTAAAATTTGACGAAATTATTAAATGCTTCAGCATTTTTATTTTCGTACCAGTTGAGTAAACTAAGGCTTAAAAAGGCATCCGATTTGCTCTCAGGATCGTTAATAGCCTGATCGAAAAACTGACGGGCTTCGGTTCTGTTGTTTTTGTTAAACAAACTCCAGCCTTTTTGATAATTTTCGCTGTTTCCGGCTTTTGTTACCGGCAAAATAAACATAACAGCGAGGAACAGAATAACGTTAATTCGCTTTGTCATAATACGTAGGAAATAATTTATAAATGGTTTGATTCCGGCATTTGTTTTATTTGCTGCCTATGCAAAGATGGTAAATAAATTTTTGTAAAACAATTTTTTAAGAATATTTTTTAACATAAAATCAAAAAAAAGCAAGCTTCCGTGTAACTAATTGAAAATGAGATATGGCTCAATCTTCGATATTGTTTCGGGAGTTAATTCTTTGATAGATTTCAGGTCATCAATACTTTTCAGTTTCAATTTTTTACGGCGGAGTTCATAGATGGCTTTCGACTGATAAAAATCGAGATACGGATGAGCATTCAACTTTTCGACACTGGATGTATTGACATTTATTTTACGTACAAGTTGCAGGTTTATTGTACAAAAACTCTTCATCTTCTCAAAATTCTGGTCGGTCATGCCATACACTTCCTTCAACTGATTGATGGAAACAAAGCCACCGGTTTCGTTCCTGAATCTGACAATACCTTTGGCATAGCCACGTCCGATGCCTTTTACCTTCATTAATTCAGTAGTATCAGCTGAATTAAGCTCAACAATAATGTTTTCCTGCTTTGTTTGGTTTCGGTTTACAACGGAATCCTTCACAGCAACTAAAGTCGCTCTTTCAGGTACAGAAATACGGATATACGGTTTAAGTTCATCATATTTCTCGGCACTTATACCGTAGACTTTCGAGAAACTCTCGGGTGTCTTAAATAACCCTCCTTTACTTCTGTATTTCAGGATATTGTGCGCAACAAAATTTTTCAATCCCAGTTTTACAAATATTGCTGAATCGCAGGTATTCGGGTCAAAAGGAAACAAACTGTAATTATCGGCAGCTTTGTCGTTTTCAGGAAAACGATTAGTTTCGGCATATTTTCGCTCCCACTCCAACTGTCGCAAACTATCAACCGACTGCAAATGTGACTTGAATTCAGCAGCTTCCTTCACAAAACGGCTATCAGTTTCCTTTTTATCGGTTTTGAGGATAACTGGCAATAAAAAATTAGTTAGCAAAACCATTGCTATCAAAACAATAAGGACAAGTATTCCTATACGCTGCCCTTTGGAAAAATAAAAGAAATCTTTCCACATAGAATCAGGTTATTTGAGCGTTTATTTTCAGAACTCGTAATCGACAGCAGCACGTGTTGTACGTACTTTTCCGATATATGCAGCTACCCTTTTATGCTCGGGATGTGCCTGATAGATATTTAAATCTTCCATCGATTCAAATTCGGAATTCAAAGCAATATCTGCATTGCTTTCAGGTGCTTCGGGATGGTTGATGCCTACTTCTATCATTTTAATCTGTGGAATCAGATTTTTTAGATTTTCGAGTTCAGTTTTAATTATTAGAGCATTCTCAGCTTTTGTTTTGCCTTCGGCATTGTCGGCCAGTCCAAAAAAAACAATGTGTTTAATCATAATTGTATGTAATAATATTTTGATTTACAGATAGATTTCGCAAAAATACAATCTATTCGCAAATGAGTTTGCAGGATTGCTGATTTACTTTCAAAATATAAGCTCCTTTCTGCATGGGTTGAAAATATTCACCCTGCGCAGGACTATTACTTTCGAGCAATTGACCCGATATTGTATATATTTTTACTTCATTTATAGATTCGGTCAGCAACAAACGCACTCCTCCGGCAACCTGTTTGTACGAAAAGTTCAGTTTTTTAGGCGATAGCACATCACTGAAACCCAGAAAATCACTGACTCTGATATTATCCACATTGATGCCCGCACTTCCTGTTTCGGCTTTCATAATCCTCAGACGCACATTTCCGATTTGATTTATTGTGAATTCATATTCTTTCCAGTCTTTGGCAATTACCTGCGAAGTTACAACATTCTCCCATGTTTGTCCCTGATTTTTAGAAATATAAAGTGATAATGCACCACCGTTATCGGTACTGTAATATCCGGCCCAAAAACGCACCACACCTATTCCATTGGTTTTATCAAATTCCATCTGCATGAAGCCCGGATTACCTGTAGAAGCCTCGGAAAGACGAAGGCGGGCAGCTGCTTTTCCCCATTTATTATCGTTACCGGAATCTCCCCAGGTAGCGCCGTAAAGTTTCCATATTCCGCTATCGCCGGTGTATGTACCTCCGGCAAAAATTGATGTTGAACTGGCAGCTACATAATTGCCATCCATATTCTCATAAAACTTCCAGTTCAGAGTTTCGTTGGTGAGTGGTTGAGCCGAAGTTATTTCGAGCGACGACAAGGTTTTGAGTCCGGGCATCGAAAAATAATCGCGCAGCAAACCACAGGTGAGCACTTCTTTACGCCAATATTGTGGAAATTCATCCAAATTCATCAATGCAGCACGCTCAGTGCCTAACTGAATGGGCATACATTTGGTCAGATTTATTTCGTTGGGATTGTCAGCTATCAGATAAGCAGAAGTTCCACCGAAAGGAGGAGCAAGTTCGTAGAAATATTTGTTATTGCTAAAATCGCTCATTTCGCCTACAATATACCCCTTTACCCAATACGTTTGCGACGAACCATCAGTTTTAGCAATAGCCTGCGCCACGGTAAATGGGTCAGATTGAGTTCCTGAACCGGCAAACAGCGTTATATTTATCAGCAAAATAAAAACAAACAAGGAGAAAATTTTCTTCATAGACACTTACAGAAAATAATTTATAGTGAATAATATAAGTTGGTTTATTTACAAACAACTTTGTAACTTTTATTATTAATTCTCAGAAAATAAATTCCGGGACGGGTTGGTATGAAAAAACGTCCCTGCACCAAATCGCCACTCCATACCACCTCACCTGTTAATGCAAAAAGTTTCACACTATTCGATGCTTTGGGTAAGGTAAAAAGAATTCCATCGGACTTGGCTATATAAGTTATTCCATCAACCGTAACGGCTACGGGCTGAGTGTTATCATTGTCGTTTTTGTTCCAGTTGGGATCCGATTTCACAATAATCGGCCTGTTATCGCCCGAAGTATTTTTCTGAGCAACAACAAAAGCAGATAAACTGAAAACAATAAGTATAATAACTATCTTTTTCATCTCAAACCTTTATCAGGGTTCGTTACGCATAAGTTTTGGATAATCAACGGTATAATGCAACCCACGACTTTCCTTCCGGCGCAATGCATGCTTGATAATAAGATACGCCACACTAATCACATTGCGGAGTTCACAAATTTCGCGCGACACCACGGAACGTTCAAACAAATCTTCTGTTTCACGATAGAGAATTTCCAAACGGCTCATGGCTCTTTTCAAACGTAAATTTGAACGAACTATACCCACATAAGTACTCATGATCTGCTCAACCTCTCTGAAACTTTGCGTAATCAATACCAGTTCTTCCGGAAGTTTTGTTCCGTCATCATTCCAATCGGGAATAAATTCATTAAACTTAACCTCATTTAGTTGGACAACAGCATCTTTTACAGCTGCATCAGCATACACAATAGCTTCTATCAGCGAATTGGAAGCCAACCTGTTAGCTCCATGCAAACCTGTACACGAACATTCACCCGCAGCATACAATCTATTGATGGAAGTACGCCCGTTCATATCAACAGCAACTCCACCACAAAGATAATGCTGAATTGGCGAAACCGGTATAAAATCTTTGGTAATATCAATATCATATTCCAAACATTTTTTATAAATATTGGGAAAATGCATTTTTGTTTCTTCAGGATCTTTGTGTGTAACGTCCAGATAAACAAAATCCTGTCCGCGCATTTTCATTTCATTATCGATAGCGCGGGCTACAATATCACGTGGCGCCAGTGAACCGCGGTCGTCGTATTTATGCATGAATTCCCTACCATCTTTGCACCTGAGAATGGCTCCATAGCCACGTATAGCTTCAGTAATCAGATAGGTTGGCCGTTCGCCGGGATGATACAGTCCGGTAGGATGAAACTGCACAAATTCCATATCCTTAATCACACCACGGGCACGATGAACCATGGCAATACCATCGCCTGTGGCAATGGAAGGATTGGTGGTGGTAGCATATACGCTACCGATACCGCCGGTTGCTAATAAAGTGACTTTTGCAAGAAAAGTATGGATATGATTGCTGGCCTGATTCAGAACATAAGCTCCGTAACACTCAATATCCGGTGTGTGTTGTGTAACCACCTCACCCATATGATGCTGAGTCAGAATTTCGATGGCAAAATAATTTTCGAAAATTTCAATCTGTGGGTTTTCGCGAACCTTTCTGACCAGACTTTGCTGAATTTCGAAACCGGTATAATCTTTATGATGCAGAATACGGTTTTCGGAATGACCGCCTTCGCGATGCAAATCGAACTTTCCATCTTCATCTTTATCAAAGTCAACTCCCCAGTTAATGAGTTCTTTTATTTGATAAGGAGCTTCTTTTACCACTTTTTCCACAGCAGGTAAGTAGCAATGTCCATCACCGGCAATCAGCGTATCTTCAATGTGCTTTTCGAAGTTATCAGGTTCGTACATCACCGACGCAATACCACCCTGTGCGTACGAAGTATTCGATTCGTCGAGCGTGGTTTTACACAAAATAGCTACCTTACCAAATTCAGAAGCTTTTAAGGCAAAACTGATTCCGGCAATTCCGCTACCAATAACCAAAAAATCATATTTCCGGGTCATAATATTGATTTGTTATAGAGCCCCATAAAAATCAGGGTACAAGACCCTATTATCACTAAATATGTTTGATATACACTCTTCGTTGCTTGTGATTTTCTGTTTCCCAACTACCCCATTGCGACGACATGCGTGTATTGGTTTCCAGTTCGGGATTCGACTCTGCAAACTTGTATCCATTTTTGGCAGCCGCCGGCATAATATCAGCAAATACAATGGAGTTGATACCTTTGCTCTGATAATCGGGATGAACAGCCATCAAATACAAATCGAGTAAATCGTTTTTTCTCAATGCATTCAGCATATAATACCAACCAAACGGAAAAAGACTACCTTTTGCCTTCTGCAAAGCCTTTGTAAAACTTGGCATGGCAATACCCAAAGCAACAACTTCATCCTTCTCATCAACCACTATCGAAATGGTATCGAGACGGAAGAAACTAAAATATAATTTGATATAAAATGCAATTTGCTTTTCGTTCAGTTTGGTAAAACCATACAAATGTGAGTAACAGGTATTCAGCAGATCGAAAATTTTCAAAGCGTAATTATCAACTACTTCCTTACGCGATTTGAATCTCAGTGGTCGTAGTTTGTATTTTTGTTTTACAATTTCAGCCACACGGTAATATTTATCGGGATAAACTTCCGGAATTGTAATCAGATATTCATTCCAGTCAATATCTTTTTCGAAACCATATTTTTCGATAAGAACAGGATAATACGGATAGTTGTAAATCGTTGCAAGTGTTCCGTTTCTGTCGAAGCCCTGAATCAATAAGCCTTCGTGATCGAAATCGGTAAAACCGAGAGGTCCGTGAATGGCTGTCATTCCTTTGGCCTTCGACCACGCAATAGCTGCATCGAATAGTGCTGCAACCACTTCGTAATCGTCGATAAAATCAACCCACCCAAAACGGGCATTTTTCTGATCCCAGGTCTGGTTAGCTACCGGATTAATAATGGCGGCAATACGACCAGCTATTTTTCCATCTTTGAAAGCCATAAAGTAAGCAGTTTCGCAAAATTCAAGCGCAGGATTACTTCCTTTGGTCAGATTCAGCAGGTCGTCCATCATCAACGGTGGAGCCGCATATTTACAGTCTTTGTACAAATTAATACCAAACCAGATAAATTTTTTCAGCTCTTTTTTGTTGGATACTTCCCTGATTTCAACTGCCATAATGTTCTTTTTTTAGTGTTTTTCTTGAAAAAATTTCTGTAAAATAACACAAAATATTGCTCATTACCAATAATTGGAGCTGTTTTTTACTATTTAATAAGATTTGAAATGTAAAAAAACAGTGCTTTTTCAACCTGTAATTTAACCGCACAAACTTAATAACAAACTTAATTTCAAAAGAGTAACGACACAAAAAACCATAAATATGTTCATCGAAAATCTTTGGAACAAATAATTTCATACACCACACGAATTGACATAAAAAACATCTGTAAAAAAGACATTTTCGACACCCTGTTTTAACTGCTCACATTACCTGTTCGTACCAGCACACCCCAACTTGCCATTTCGCCTTTAATGGCTTTTAAATACGCTTTCAGCAATACAAAAAACAACAACTGACGGTACACAAAACGTTGAACAAATAAAATCAATGCTAATTTTACACTGAATTTCTGATGATCGTATTTGTAAGCCAGTGAGGATATAAGTACGTCAATCACATAATACAGGAGATAAAACAACGTGTACTGCAATGCATTGTGGGTAAACAAACCCGCAATAAACATTATATCAACCAAAGGCGAAAAAAACGGAATTATAAAATTGAAAATAAGCAAATTTGGCAATGCTACCCAGCCTATATTCGGCTTACGGAAGCTAAACAACAAATCGCGGTGTTTCCAAAAACTCTGCATCATGCCAAACGACCAGCGGAACCGTTGTTTAATAAACATTTTCAGCGTTTCCGGTGCTTCGGTCAGTGCCAGAGCTTCGTTACAGGTACGAATAGTATATCCACTACGCAAAATACGCAAGGTCAAATCGCAATCTTCGGCCAGAGTATCGGTGGTAAAACCCTGTGCCAGCTGCAATGCCTCTTTGCGAAAAGCGCCAATAGCTCCCGGCACTACCAGAATTGAGTTTACAAAGTCGAATGCACGCCGATCGAAATTCTGACTGGTGGTATATTCAATGGATTGCCAGTTGGTAAGCATATTCAACGTATTCCCAACCCGTACATTACCTGCAACTGCACCCACATTTTCATCTTTAAAATATGGAATCAACAATGGAATAGCGTTTTCAGGCAAAACTGTATCTGCATCTATACAAACCATTATTTCTCCATTTGCCTGTTGTATTCCAAAGTTCAGGGCAGCAGCCTTACCTCCATTTGGTTTAGTTAGTACTTTTACCTTTTGGTTTCCGGCAAATACTTCACTCACTTTTTGGTATGTTGAATCTTTTGATCCATCATCCACAAAAATAATTTCCATATGGCCGTAATTTGAGTTCAACAAACTTGTAACTGTTTGAACTGCATTTAATTCCTCATTATACGCAGGAACTATAACACTCACCAGAGGCAGAAATTCTCCTGGCTGATTTTCCTGCTTCTTCTCTTTTTTATGCTGCAAAACAGCCAACACAGCCACAAACAACAACCGGAAAATAATCAACAAAATGGCCACCAGAAAAAATCCGTGCAGAAAATGTTCCCAAATAAAAGTGATAAAAAAGAATATATAATCCAGTTTCTCGGTAAATTGCAATTGCTTTTGCACCGGAGGCATTACCTGATTCCTGCTTTTACCCATAAGTTCCGAAACCGTTACAAAAGTATATCCGTGTTTCTGAAAATAATCAATTATATGTGGGAGCGCTTTAATTGTTTCACTTCTATTTCCACCGGCATCGTGAAGAAGGATGATATTACCGGCTTTCTGATTTTTAATTGCTCTTTCCACAATTGAATCCGCTTCTACGCCCTCTTCCCAGTCGTTTGGATCGATAAACGATGTGACCGAAATAAAATCTTCGTTGTTGGCAACTGCCAGCGATCGCATTTGATACAGGTTTTTCGGTTCGGCATCGGTATTGTAAGGTGGCCGGAATAAAACGGTGGAATATCCGAGAATGCTTTCGAGCAAAAGCCTGGTAGAACGTAATTCAATCCGTTCACGATCGTCGGATGTTATTTCCAGATTCGGATGCGTGAAGGTATGGTTGCCAATCTCATGACCTTCGTTGTAAATTCTTTTTACCAGAGGTATATTATTTTCGATATTAAGCCCGATAACAAAAAATGTAGCCGGCACATGCTTCTGCTGAAGAATGTCAAGTATTTTGGGCGTATAATTTTCGTCGGGACCATCATCAAACGTTATGGCAATTTTCTTTTCTGCATTTGCTCCGTATCTTTTCAGCAAATAAGGAGTTGGCAGTTTCAGGTATTGTTCATCGCTGATTAACTGATCGGTGGTATCGCTTTCGAGCACGGTTTTACCTTGTGTAGGAGCACTTAAAATCTCCAGTATTTCGCCACTGCCATCGTAATTTACCGAAGAAATGGCTTTGATATTCTCCAGATTTTTCAGACGGTAAGGTTTATTTTTCAATGAATCAATGTGTAATGATTTGTCGAAATAGTCCCACATTCGGTTATCTTCCGAACCCAGATACCACAATGCTACACCACCTGCTCCGTAATCTTCAGAAGTACGAATGATATTAAAAATACCGGCGGCATCGTTGCAATGAGCTTCATGTTCAACACCTTCATTATCGTAATATCGGAGTGATATATCTGCATCGCTAAAATTAAACTGCAATCTTCCATCGTGCTCTTTAGCAAGCGAAACAATGTTCTGATACGATATTTTCTGACCCGGAGTCCCTTTTTTCCAGTCGAATCCGTAAGCTCCCACACCGAGAATAATTTTTTCGGACGGAACTTCACTCATTGCTCTGTCAAGTGAGTTTTCTACAAATGCCATGGACGAAATGCTACCCGGCAATCCATCGGGCGAATGTTCGTTATACGCCATCAGAAAAAGAAAATCGTAATAGTCGGCAAGCAATTTAAACATTTTCGGGGAAGTGGTTACCGGCAAATCGATGGTGGTAATATATCCGTTTTCGCTTAAAGTGTCGTGCAAATCTTTGGAGAAAGCCAGTAAATTTGCATCCGATCCTGCCGGAAGATTTTCGAAGTCGATATTTATCCCCTGAAACGAAAAATGATCGAGAAAATCGAGGATATGGCTAATCAGTTTTGTGCGTTTCGGAATATCTTTCATCAGGTTATTTACGCTATCGCCATTCCACTGATGATTGGTAAAATTGCTCAACATAGGAACAATAGCCACTTTGTTTTTGCGGAGTGTATTGAGCGCCCGCACTTCCACTTTTTGGTTCAACTCTCCTTTCGAAGATACTACAAACGACCATTCGGGCAAAACCATATTCAGTTTCCGAATGTTTTTTTGCAGAGAATAAGACGAATTCATATCCCAGTTCACAAAAAAAGCAGCTCTGAGTGGCAGATATTTTTTCACCTCACCCGGAAGTTCGGTTTTCGAAGTGTACAACGGAGCAGGATGGTTTTTCCTGAATTTATCGACATGCAGGATAAAGTTGTCAATTTCTTTGGCCGAAACCTTTGTCTTAGTGACATCCTTATTCAGATCAGGAATCTTTGTAGTTTTATAGGTAAGAACTTTCAGGTCGTAATTGTGAGTGTTGGTAAGCGATAGAATGACCGAGACTATGAAAACGATTAAAAAAACGAACACGATACGTGTGAACCACACAAAACTCTTCCAGCGGTTGGCTGTTTCTGTTTGAAAGACCTGTTTCGACATATTGTTCCGTTTTGATTACAAAATTCTTATAAAAAATTGTTTTTTAAACAGTTTTGTCCGAATATATTCCTTTCTGTTTCATTAAATTAAACTTAAACATAGCACACCTGAATATTTTTCACAATTGCAGGCAGGATATTTTAAAATAATCAAATTTATAAAGCCTGCTTTCGACATTCGCTGTCGGTAATGTTTTCCGGTTTTTCAATCCCAAAATGTACCTGATTTGAAATGTATATAAAAAAACGGTCGGGATTTTATTCATCCCGACCGTCATTTCATCATTTCATTTCAATGATTAAAAAAAGATAAGCATCGTTTATCAAAAAGATAAGCATCATTCGTTCAAAAGATAAGCATCGTTTGTCTAAAAGATAGGCATCGTTTTATCGTCTCTCCAGCAGCACCACATTTTCCACATGATGTGTATGTGGAAACATGTCCACAGGCTGTACAGCAGTTACTTTGTAGGCCGCATCCATCAGTGCCAGATCGCGTGCCTGCGATGCCGGATTACAGCTGACATACACCACACGCTCAGGCGCTGCAAACAAAATGGCATCAATCACATCTTCGTGCATTCCGGCGCGGGGCGGATCGGTAATAATCACATCGGGCTTACCGTGTTTTTCGATAAACTGCTGATTCAGTATATCCTTCATATCGCCGGCATAAAACAGCGTATTGCTGATGCCATTAATGTCAGAGTTTACTTTAGCATCTTCAATGGCTTCGGGCACATATTCAATTCCCACCACCTGACGCGCCTGATGCGCCACAAAGTTGGCGATAGTGCCGGTGCCGGTATACAGGTCGTAAACCAGTTCCTTTCCGGTTAATCCGGCAAAGTTTCGCGCCACTTTATAGAGTTCGTAAGCCTGATCGGAGTTGGTTTGGTAAAACGATTTCGGTCCGATTTTAAATCGCAACCCTTCCATTTCTTCGTAAATACATTCTGCGCCTTTAAACACAAACACATCGCGGTCGGTAATCGTGTCGTTTGCTTTGGCGTTGATAATGTACAGCAGCGAAGTTATCTGCGGAAATGTATCGGCTAAATGCTGCAATAATTTATCCTGCGCTTCTTTGTCTTCGTAAAAGAAAACAACGATCAGCATCAATTCACCCGTGGAAGTAGTACGAACCATCATGGTACGCAAGAATCCTTCCTGTGCACGCAAATCGAAAAAAGTCAATTCATTGGCTAATGCATACGAGCGGATTTCGTTGCGCAACTGATTGGAAATATCGTCCTGCAACAGGCATTCTTCAATATCCAGCACTTTATCGAACTGACCTGGAATATGAAAACCCACGGCATTCATGGTTGGAAAAACTTTGCCTTCGTTCATTTCCTCATACGTACGCCAGCGCTTGTTGGAGAACGTAAATTCCAGTTTATTGCGATAGAATTCTGTTTTGGCAGAACCAAGAATCGGCATTACTTCGGGTAATTCTATTTTACCAATGCGCACCAAATGATCCACCACCTGTTGTTGTTTAAAGGCAATCTGATCGGCATAAGGCATCATTTGCCATTTGCAACCGCCACAAATACCGAAATGACGGCATTTTGGTTCAACACGATTTTCGGCATATTTCCGAAAATTTATCACGCGTGCTTCCATAAAGTGACTTTTCTTTTTGGTTACCTGCAAATCCACCACATCGGCGGGGATAACATGCGACACAAACACCACCACATCATTCACACGGGCGATGGCCTTACCTTCGGCAGCTACGCCGGTAATTTCTATATTTTCGAGAATGGGAAGAACCTTAACTTTACGAGCCATTATTTATATTTACGATTTATCAATTTACGATTTAGAAGAAATATGACCTCTCCCTAACCCTCTCCCAGGGAGAGGGAACATCGCATCAGCGAAGATTATTTATAATATGAAACTTTATTGACTGAAATACAATTAACTTTATAACTTTCAATCTTTATAAACTTTGTAACTTTATGAACTTTACAAACTAACCATCAATAAAAAAACAAATACCCCAGCAATATGGCGGCTATAATACCGGCAAAATCAGCAAAGAGACCTGCGGGAAGCGCATATCGGGTATTTTTAATATTGACTGAGCCAAAATATACAGCCAGAATATAAAAAGTAGTATCGGTTGAACCCTGAATGATACACGACAAACGGCCCACAAACGAATCGGCGCCAAATTGAGTCATGGTATCTACCATCATTCCACGCGCACCGCTACCGCTTAAAGGTTTCATCAATGCTGTGGGCAAAGCGCCTACAAAATCAGTATTCATGCCGGTAAGAGCCACCAGCCACGACACGCCTTTGGTGAGTAATTCCATAGCTCCGGCAGAGCGGAACATGGCAATGGCAATCAAAATACCAATCAGGTACGGAACAATGCCAATAGCCACCTGAAAACCTTCTTTGGCGCCATCGATAAAGGCTTCGTACACATTTATTTTGCTTCGCAGAGCCATCAGTATAAACGATACCACGATCAGAAATAAAATAAGGTAAGCTGCAAAATTGGAATAAGTGGATATCTGATCTTTCGTGAGTTGACTCAGGGTATAAATAAGTCCGCCGATAAATGCAGCAATACCAGTGAGCGAAAGCAGAATGGTGCGATCGAATAAATTAATTTTTTGAATGATAGAAACAGTTATCAAACCGATAAAAGCTGCCGTAAAAGTGGCTAATAAAATGGGCAAATACACGTCGGCAGGGTTTGCAGCACCTAATTGCTGGCGGAAAGTAAGAATGCTGATAGGCACAAGCACCAGTCCGGCGGTATTCAGCACCAAAAACATGATCATCGGATTGGAAGCCTTTTCTTTATCGGGATTGATTTCCTGTAACTCCTTCATGGCTTTGAGGCCAAGCGGTGTGGCAGCGTTATCGAGTCCGAGCATATTGGCCGACAGATTCATAAAAATGCTTCCCATTGCCGGATGATTCTTCGGAATATCGGGAAAGATTTTGGAGAAAAACGGCGCCACAATCCGCGATAAAATGCGGATAGCTCCTCCCCTTTCACCAATTTTCAGAATTCCGAGCCACAAAGCCAGCATACCGGTTAAGCCCAGCGATATTTCGAAACCCGTTTTGGCCGACCCGAATGCCGATTGCATCACCTCCATAAAAATATTGGTGTTGCCCATCACAAAGCACTGTATACAGGCCACCACAAAGGCAATAAGTATAAAACCAATCCAAATGTAATTAAGAATCATATTTTGAGTGTTTTTGTTCGCGCATGAAAAAAGCCGTGTATCGGCTTTTTGTTGTACAAAATTACTTCTTTTTTTTCAATGACGGGCAATTTTATAAAAAGCGTTGATAAATCGATACTTCATTAAAGTTTTTACTAATTTTGTGGTCTCAATAAAATTATCGAAAATGAAACTGACTGGAAAAGATTTTGTAAACATTGCCCGTATATCGATGGTATGGTTGCTGTTGAATATATTTTTGAATATTGCCGGACTTTTTATTTCCAAAACATTCGGCGAAGAATCGTTTACCTACTTCAACAGCATATTATCGGAGTTTAGCCGTCCGCTGTTTTATCAGTTTCTATCGTTTGTGGCCATAAGCATTGCTACCGAATGGCTTTTGAGCAGGTTCAAACTCCGCAATTACCTGTTTCCTGCCCTGCAATTCGTTGTATTTAACCTGATATTTCTGTTCGGATTGAAATTCAGCGGAGGTATTCATTTCGAATCTTCGTTCAGCAGTTTGGGCATTAAATACATGGGGAACTTCGGACAATATCTGGTGGATACTTTTTACCTGATTTATCCCGCACCCGGCAATTACGACAAAGGCATTTTTGCACCTTACAGCACCGGCATGTTTTATCTGCACTGGGTTATCCTTTATTCCGCCTATTATTTCATGCTATCGTGGCTGACAGGTGTAACGGATAAATTCTTTTTTGGAGTTACTAAAAAGAAAGAAGCGACAACCGAAGCCGACACACTTCAGCACTAAGTTTTTTGTTAGTTATCAGTCTTTTTTCGGCATATTATCCGCTGGAAAACAAACATCATTCTTCCGAAAAGGATAATAAGCCAGACGAAATAACTGATAAGGCTGCAGAAATGGATAAATATTTTTAATCATTCATTTCTGCACAACAATTTTCCATTTCGTCCTGCTTATCATTCATTTCTGCACGATAATATTCCATTTCTGCAGGCTTAATATCCATTTCTGCGGGATAATATTCCATTTCTACAGGCTTATTATTGATTCCTGAGGATTGAATTGCCGGCTGCTTTAGCTGCCGGTAGTGTTTGGATTATATTATTGGCTTTAGCCAAACAGTTTTAAAAATTCGGCTAAAGCCAGATTTGATGATTTTGATTAACCCACCCCATCAATGGGGTGGCAACGCAATGAATACACAAGATAATCTTGACAAAACAACTGCATCATTTCAATTTCATCAACTCAGGAATAAGCTGCTTCATTCCCTCGGAAGCACCATTCTTTATCACAGTAACTTCCTGTCGGTAAACGGGCACATCATTGGGGTCGATAAGAAAAACGGGTACACCGGCAGGCACAAAATTCAGCAATCCTGCTGCCGGATACACATTGAGCGACGTACCGATAACCAGAAACACATCCGCTTTTTCGGTGAGTTTAATGGCGTTTTCAATCTCGGGAACAGCCTCGCCAAACCACACGATATGCGGCCGGAGCTGATAACCCTTGGGACATGTATCGCCTAGCTTCACATCGTATTTTTTTTCAGCCAGTTCAAAAACCTCTTCGCCACCACCGGTAGAGCGTACTTTGGTGAGTTCGCCATGCAAATGCAGGATATGCGTGCTGCCGGCACGTTCGTGCAGATTATCCACATTTTGGGTAATAATTTGTACATCGAAATCTTTTTCCAAAGCGGCTAATGCCAAATGACCATCGTTGGGCTGTGCAGTGAGTAATTGTTTGCGGCGTTGCGCATAGAATTCGAGTACTAATGCGGGATTTCTTCGCCAACCTTCGGGCGTGGCCACATCGTCAATTTTATATTGCTCCCACAAACCACCCGAATCTCTGAAAGTGGAAATACCGCTCTCGGCGCTCATACCGGCACCGGTTAAAACAACTAGTTTTTTCATTGATGTATGTTTGAATGAATTTGATATTATTCCGGCAAAATTATAAAAAAAGGACATCGATATTGATGTCCTTTTAAAAAGTTTAGCTAAGAATTATTTATACAATCTCTGTTGAATGGCTTTAATGTCTTCCGAAGTAATATAATCGTCGTAATCCATTTGTTTATCGATAATACCATGGGGAGTAAGTTCGATAATACGGTTACAAACAGTTTGAATAAACTCACGGTCGTGCGAAGCCATCAACACATTGCCTTTGAAGTTCACCAGCGTATTGTTGAATGCCTGAATCGATTCCAGATCGAGGTGGTTGGCAGGCGAATCGAGCACCATCACATTGGCATTTTTCAACATCATGCGCGAAATCATACAACGCATTTTCTCACCACCCGAGAGCACACTGGCTTTCTTGTAAATTTCCTCTCCGGCAAAAAGCATTTTGCCCAGATAACCGCGTATAAACGATTCGGTGGTATCGCTGGAATATTGACCGAGCCAATCTACCAGATTCAAATCAGTATTAAAAAACTCTGAATTGTCGAGCGGCAAGTAAGCGTGGGTAATGGTGATTCCCCAGTTATAAGTACCTTCATGCTCTTTATCGTGTCCGTTGATAATTTCGAAAAATGCAGTCATGGCACGTGGGTCACGCGACACGAAAACAATCTTATCGTTTTTCTCCACATTGAAATTCACATCTTTGAAAAGCACAGTGCCATCTTCGGCAGTTTTGCTGAGTCCGTGAATTTCGAGCACCATATTTCCTGGTTCACGATCGGGAGTGAAAATAATTCCCGGATATTTACGAGTGGAAGGTTGAATCTCGTCCACATTCAGCTTTTCGAGCATTTTCTTGCGGCTAGTCGCCTGTTTTGATTTTGCCACATTGGCACTAAAACGGCGAATAAACTCTTCGAGTTCTTTCTTTTTCTCTTCAGCCTTTTTATTTTGCATTTGTTGCTGACGGAGGGCTAACTGACTGGATTCGTACCAGAAAGTATAGTTTCCGGCAAACAACGAAACTTTGCCATAATCAATATCCACCGTATGTGTACTTACCGCATCGAGGAAATGACGGTCGTGCGAAACCACCAGTACGGTGTTTTCGTAATTGGCCAGGTAGTTTTCGAGCCACATCACGGTTTCGAGGTCGAGGTCGTTGGTAGGCTCATCGAGTAAGAGGTTATCGGGCTTGCCAAACAATGCACGTGCCAGCAAAACACGGACTTTTTCGGCGCCGGTAAGTTCACTCATCAAAGTATAATGAACTTCTTCCCTGATACCCAAACCACTTAACAGCGACGCTGCATCGCTTTCGGCATTCCAACCGTTCATTTCGGCAAATTTATCTTCGAGTTCCGAAGCACGAAGTCCATCGGCATCGGTGAAATCTTCTTTCAGATAAATGGCATCCTTTTCTTCTTTTATTTTCCAAAGAACAGTGTGGCCCATCATCACAGTATCCAACACTGTAAGATGATCGAATTTAAAGTGATCCTGTTCCAACACCGATAAGCGTTCGCCGGGCCCAAACTGAATGGTGCCACGGGTTTGGTCGAGCTGTCCGCTTAACATACGGATAAGGGTTGATTTTCCGGCGCCATTGGCACCAATAACGCCATAACAATTGCCGGCTGTAAATTTCAGGTTTACATCCGAGAACAAAACACGTTTGCCAAACTGAATGGCCAAATTTGATACTGTAATCATTTTAAAATAAAAAGTTATGAGAGGTTTCAGGCAAAAAAACTATGATACCTTATTTGCTTTTAAAACAAAGAATAGAACCAATCTGTTTAGCAGATTCGTTCTATTCCTGAATTATATTTTTGTCAGCATTTCTTGCTGAATTTTAATTCGAAACTATTCAATAATACCCAAACTACGTGCGGCAGCCGATATTTTTTCAATCGATTCATCGATCTGGTCGAAGGTATGCGTTGCCATCAACGAATAACGAATGAGCGAATCCTCAGAACGTACTGCAGGCGAAACCACCGGATTTACAAACACACCATTATCCATCAGAATACGTGTGAGCATAAAAGTTTTGGTGTTGTCGCGCACATACAGCGGAATAATAGGTGTTTCAGTCGGACCAATTTCGAAACCTGCTTTCAGAAATCCTGCCTTAGCTCTGTTGGTATTTGCCCACAGTGCATCTTTACGCCATGTTTCTTCTTCCATCACATCCAATGCTGCCAACACACAACCGGTAGAAGCCGGAGTGATAGATGCACTGAAAATCAATGTACGTGAATTGTGTTTCAGATAATTGATAATATTGTAATCGGCAGCAATGAATCCGCCAATGGTTCCCAGCGATTTACTGAATGTTCCCATAATCAGATCCACATCGTTCGACACACCGAAATGTTCGCAAACACCTGCACCTGTTTTTCCAAAAACACCTAACGAGTGAGCTTCGTCCACCATGATAGAAGCATTGTATTTTTTCGAAAGAGCTACAATTTCAGGTAGTTTTGCTACATCGCCTTCCATACTGAACACACCATCAACCACAATAACTTTTAATTTATCAGGCTCACATTTTTTAAGCAAACGCTCCAACTGATGCATGTCGTTATGACGATATTTCAATTGTTTTGAAAATGAAAGGCGTTTTCCTTCAATAATGGAAGCATGGTCGAATTCATCGAAAATAAGGTAGTCTTCGCGACCTGTAATACAAGGTACCACACCTGAATTTACCGTAAAACCTGTTGCATAAACCAATGCAGCGTCTTTGTTTACTAACTTAGCCAGTCTTTCTTCCAGTTCAATATGAATATCAAGTGTTCCATTCAAAAAGCGTGATCCGGCACATCCTGTTCCATATTTTTCAACTGCTTTAATGGCTCCTTCCTTCAATCGGGGGTGATTGGTAAGACCAAGGTAACTGTTCGATCCGAACATTAAAACGGGCTTTCCGTTAATCTGGACTACTGTGTCCTGATCTGATTCAATGGGACGAAAGTAGGGATAAACACCCAAATCTTTAGCCTTCTGAGGAGCATCGTATTGTCCCAACACATTACTTAATAGACTCATGTATTTTTCTTAAATATTTATTTTAAGCGGTTGCAAAGATACTGTTTTTTTATCTAATAATGATGCTTTTTTTGTGTCGTGTAACATATTTACGTACCTTTGCAAACCATCATATTTTTTTAAAATTCACTATATCAAAATGATAGATTTAAATATTTTACAAGAATCAGCAAAGAAATCGGAAGCTGAATGGAGGAAATATTTTGCAAAAAACAAGAAGAAATTAGAGAAATCGGATAGCATTGTCCATGATTTACACGATAAATTCTCATCAAAAATTGACTGTTTAAGCTGTGGAAATTGTTGCCGGACACTTGGCCCGCGAATCACTGATAAAGATGTGGAACGTATGGCAAAATCACTGCGTTTAAAGCCTGCAGAAATCATAAACAGATATTTGCGAATAGATGAAGATGGCGATATGGTTTTTCAGTCGATGCCCTGTCCGTTTCTGGAAGCCGATAATTACTGCTCCATTTACGAAAACCGACCGAAAGCCTGTCGGGAATACCCGCACACCGACAGAAAACGATTTTATCAGATTTATAACCTATCGATGAAAAATGCGTATACTTGTCCTATTGTTTATGAAGTTTTGGAAGAACTGAGGAAAAGTTGAGGATTGGGTGTAGAGATGTGGCATGCCGCGTCTCTAAAGAATAGTATACCGCATCTCTACTTAAAAATCTCTTTACGTAACACTCCAGCGTCATTAAACGAAAACCGGATAGTAAATAATATACTGAGTGCAATGCTTAAAACAGTAGAAGCCAGAATGGCAATCATAATGGCTATCTGATATTTAATCGCCACCAGAGGAACCGAACCGCCAAGTATCTGGCCAGTCATCATTCCCGGCAATGACACAATGCCCATAGTTGCCATGGTAGCAATAGTAGGATTCAGCGCAGCGGTAAAACTTTTCTTCACAAAAGGCAGCATTGCTTCGAAACGGGTAGCGCCAAGCGATAGTTTATAAAAATACAAAGGCTCTTCACGCTGCAAAGCTTTGTAAAAATCGCCCAGTCCCACCACATTGGATCGAAGTGAATTTCCCAACACCATACCACCTATGGCTATCATGTAGCGTGCATCGAAAATAAAATCGAGCCTGACAATAAAATAATTAAAATACAGTACAACAAGCAGGTTAGCCATAAAAAGCGATAAAAAGACCGGTGCTACAAACAAATTTATCTTTAAGCCGGAATTGTTTATAACCGACAATACCGCAGCAATAATCATAACCAAAAACCAGGCAATATTGACTAAGACATTGTTAAGTTCAAACAAAAAACCGAGAAAAAAACCAATCAGAACCAACTGCACCACCATGCGTAGCGTAGAGATGAGCAAATTTCGGGTAACACCAAGTTTGAGGTAATTTGCCACTAACACAGGCGCAAGAAGAAGCAACCCGCACATCGCCATCGAAAAAACCGACAAATCAACAGCTTCATTCATTTTCGTCGAGTTTTAGAATTTGTACGTCTGAATTTTCCGGCAAATACAAATCGTGCGAAATATACAAAACGGTAAAATCAGGATTTCCAAGAAAGAAATTGAGCACTTTCACTTTCAACGAAACATCCAATGCTGATGTAATTTCATCCAGAAAGAAAATATCCCGTTTCAGCAATAACGCGTTCACAATGGCTATGCGCTGTTTTTCGCCGCCCGAAAGTTCTTCGATATTTTTGTTTAAAATGGTTTCGGGTAGTTCAAAATAAGTGAGATAATCACGAATTTCCTTGCCAGAATCTTTTTTCAGCAAAAGATTTGCCTTGTAACCGAGCGTTTCATGAAACAATTCAGCTACTTTTCCCCGTCCGATGTTTAAGTCCTGACTCACATAAGCGACTTTTCGACGAACATTCCAAACCTGTTCAGCTTTAAGTTCTTTATCCTGAAAGAAAAGATTACCTGCATCGGGCTTTTCAAATCCGAGCAAAAGTCTGAAAAGTGTGGTTTTACCAATGCCTGAACCACCGGCAATATTAATTTTCTGTCCCGTTAGAACTGTAAAACTGAAATTTTGCAACACAAATTTTTCAGAAAATTGTTTCGTAATATTGTCAATTTTGAATAGTTCCATGCCATTATTTTTTCAGCAATTTGAGCTGAAAATTTTATCTATATCCTCCCAAAAATGAGGATAGGATTTACTAACAACCTGAGGTTCTTCAATCATCAATGGCACTTTCAGCGCAGCAGGGGCAAATGCCATAGCCATACGATGATCCTCGTAAGTGGCAATACTGATGTCGGTGGCTGGTGTACATTTGTCACCTACCCAGGCAAGTTCAGCGTCTTGCGGTTCAATCAGCACGAAACCTAATTTTTTAAGTTCATTGATAAGCGCTGCAATTCGGTCGGTTTCTTTAATTTTCAGACTCTGAACTCCTTTAAAATGAAACGGAATACCACACATGCAGCAGGTTACGGCAAAAGTTTGTGCTAAATCGGGCTGATTTACAAAATCATACTCAAATTTCGAACAATATTGTCCGGTTGAAGTCAACAAAACACCGTCGGTTTGATATTCCGTTTTCACTCCCAGTTGCTCAAACAATTCTGCCACTTTACTGTCGCCCTGCGAACTATTCCTGTTTAATCCCTGAAGAAAAATTTTCCCGTTTCCGTTAATGGATAAAACTTCATACCAATACGATGCTGCAGACCAGTCTGACTCAACTTCATATTTTACAGGCCTATACGTTTGCGGACGAATATCAATTTCGTTGTTTTCAAAAGTCACATCCACGCCATATTCCTTCATCATGCGCATGGTCATTTGGATATATGGTACAGAGATAAGATTTCCTTCGAGCTTAATTTTCAATCCATTTACCATGTACGGTGCTATCATCATCAATGCAGAAATATACTGACTACTCACACCTCCGTCCAGCAAAATTTCGCCACCCATCATGGCACTTCCGAATATCCGTAAAGGCGGATAACCTTCTTTTTCCACATATTCAATACGTGCTCCCAGACTGTTCAGCGCATCCACCAAAAGTTTGATGGGACGGTTTTTCATACGTTCGCTGCCGGTAATCACCCATTCTCCAACTGTTTTTGATAAAAATGCCGTCAGAAAACGCATAGCAGTTCCTGCTGCACCAATATCAAATGTTGTATCGTTAGAATCCAATGCTTTAACAGTCACCTTTGTATCATCGCAATCCGAAAGATTTTCAACATCGTATGGACTGTAAGCCATCGCATTCAGAATCAATGCTCTATTGCTGATACTTTTAGAAGAGGGAAGATGAATATCGAGCTGAATTTTTTCAACCGGAATATATAATTTCTTATGATTCATTTAATCCTTAAGAGTTCGAATATAATTTAAATTGAAGTATTTAGTGAAAATTACACAGCCAATCCGTAAATTTTCTGCACATCTTCTTCGGTCAGTCTTACAAACGATCCCAGCGTATGGTCTCCAAGTCCCATGGTTTTAACAAGTACGGGAATATCTTCCGCTTTTGCACCAAGTTGTGAAAAACGAATGGGCATTCCTATCGAAGTCATAAACTGTTCGTAACGTTCAATACCTTTCATGGCTGTAATTTCAGGATGCTGAAAATCCATTTCACAACCCCAAACACGCACTGCAAACTGTGCAAAACGATGAATATCATTGTGCATCACATATTTCATCCACGCCGGAAACATCACAGCCAAACCTGCTCCGTGAGCCACATCGTACAATCCGGAAAGTTCATGCTCCATTTGGTGGCTCGACCAATCCTGTTCACGACCCACACCACAAATATCGTTATGCGCCACCATTCCTGCCCACATCAAATTTGCACGGGCTTCGTAATCATTCGGATTTTTCAACGCTTTGGGTGTTTCATTGATAACTGTCAGCAAAATTCCTTCACAAATACGATCAGTAATTTCCACATCTTTGGTATTGGTAAAATAACGTTCCATCACATGTGCCATCATATCGGTTGCACCACAGGCTGTTTGATAAGCTGGTAATGAGCATGTCAGTTCTGGATTCAGGATAGAAAATACCGGACGAAGCAAATCGCTGTTGGCTGCACGTTTCAGCATACCGTTTTCGTGGGTTACCACAGAACCAGTAGAACCTTCGCTTCCGGCGGCAGTTAATGTAAGAATAGTAGCAACCGGCAGAGCTTTTTCCACCCGTTTACCACAATAAAAATCCCAAAAATCTCCATCATATACTGCGCCGAGTGCAATACCTTTGGCTGAATCAATCACGCTTCCACCTCCAACGGCCAATATAAAATCAATTTTTTCGTTTTTACAAATTTCAATTCCCTGATAAATCAATCCGCTTCGGGGATTTGGAACTACACCACCAAGTTCACAAAATTGAATATTTGATGCTGATAATGACTTTTTCACTCTGTCGAGCAATCCGCTTTTCACCACCGATCCACTCCCGTAATGTATCAGCACTTTGGTTCCACCAAAACGTTCAACATATTTTCCGGCTTCATTTTCGCGTTCCTTACCGAAAACAAAATAAGTAGGGCTATAAAAATTAAAGTTATTCATGTGTAAATAATTGTTTTTAATTTGTCACATGGAACTCGCATGCATATATTTACATAAACTTTGGTGTTTGTACAACATGCTCGTTTCATATTGTAAAATTCTTATATTTTTAATCTGTTAATAAGCTCATTTCCAAGCTCAGTCTTTATATTAATGTGATTCAAAACTTCAAGCACAAACGGATTACTCTCGAAACTTCCACGTACCGATTCAAAGTCGAGATGCTTCTGTTCTTCATCACCATCAACACCAAAACCGGTTTTTGAGTTCAGACTAAATTCTTTTTTCGCATCGCTGTAAATCAGTTTATCCAGTTTTACCACAGAATCTTTCCAACGTTCAACCATTTCAAAAATATCGTCGAAAGTCACTTCTTCAACGGATTTATTCCAGTATTGTTCAAGTTTGTCCTTCGCCCACGTCCATTCAAAATCGTAATACTGTTGATGCATATTCTGTAATTCGGCATGAATATTTTCGAGAGTCAACTGACCATTTTCAATTGATTTCAAAAACTCATCCACAACCTGCTTTGGAGCAATCAACCCCGATAAATCAATCCACTCACCATGACCATTTTGTGTATCAGGTTTCAAACGGATCCTCACTTCATCAACCGATGTAAAAGCAGTATCTTTTAACCTTGTAATCAATGAATTTCCGAGGAATTTATTTATAGCTATCGTATATAATTCAATACCTTTTTTTAACGAAGAATTTTTGATACTACAGTTCTGATATGTATAAACATCTGTTGTTTCACCGGCGATTTGTTGCAGATTCTTCAAAACCTCAAGCCCTTTCATCATTTTACCAATGGTGTACGGACTCAGCAAATTAAAATTTATCGGGTCGATTTTCACCGGATCTTTACGGTTATCGCGCTTTGGCCATTTCTGCGCATCGCGAATAGTTCCCACACTCCGCAAATTCACACCCGGCACAAGAAAACTCTCGGTGGCATTTTCTATAAGGTATGAAAATGGCAAATCCGATGTGTCAGAATGTTTGTAATGACGCCCCATAACCAGCGTAAAAGCGCCAATCCGGGCAGGCCACAAAAGATATGAATCGCTGGTGGTTTTTGATCCACGCTCGCAAATACCTTGATGAATCGGACCAAGTTTATACATGTGATTGCTCTGGTTTGATCCACTGCCTGCATTTAGGAACGAAAACATTCCGGCTATCAACAAGGTCGATTTATGATGCGAAACCGTGTAAGGACCTGCAAAAATGGCTGTAGCTTCACCATGCATTCCCTGACAATTGGAAAAAAACAAGGAATCGAGCGCCGAATAATGTTTGCCAAGAATGCATCCCTGACCGATAAAACAACGCGAAACCAGAGTTGAATCTGTTACTGAAACACCGGAACATAGTATAAAATCGTTGCATTTCACGCCCGAGCCTATCACTATAGGTGCAAATTCATTGCTGTTTATCGACCCGTTTTCGAGCAGAGAAGCACCTTCAATCACTGCATTATTACCAATACGTACATTGCGGATACTTCCACAATTTACAATTCGTACATTTTTCCCGATTTTTCCCTTGTCTGATTTTTGCTGCTGCGCATAATTATCAATCAGGTGTTGCAGATTTTGGATCAGGTTATGACGATGTCGATATAACGTAAGAATATATGCCAGCGGAGCAGATAAAGTATCAAAAATAGGAATTTCGCGTCCTCCACCTTCGTTCATAACCGGTACTTTTACACCATTTCCGAATGAAGACTCACCTTCTACCAAAATAAGATTTACATTTTCGATATAAGTACCTTCTTCAATCTGATAATTAGCAATGTAATTATGCACTTTATCGATAAACACATCGTTTTCCACCGAACAGTTGTGCAAACAACAATTCAAAATACCTGCATGTTTTTTGAGTCCACCCGGCAAATCAAACACTTTATTGTAAGTACCTAACTCAATATTTCCCGAAAAATGAACATTATATATAAATGCCGGATTAAAATCCTCGACTACTTTTACATTCTCCCATTTTTCTGCCGAACAGCCATACACTGTGAGTGTGGCAATTTCTTTTTCGGTTAATGATCGCAGGTTTTTCATATCATTGATTTTAAAATTCTTGTTACTTTACTCTTCGTATTTCTGAAACAGGAAATCGTTGTAAGGATAACGCTCCACATGAATCGATTTGATTTTTTCGTACATCATTTCTCTTAACTGATCTACATTTTGCTTCTCGCGAGCAGAAATAAAAATGCAATTGTCGTGCATTTTCGACATCCATGTTTTTTTCAATTCTTCCAGACTGATATTTTCACGCATCACCGGAGTTAAATCATCTTCATCCTTTGGTACATACGAAAAAGCATCAATCTTATTGAAAACCAGAATGGTTTGCTTTTCGCGCGGATCAATTTCTTTCAGCGTTTGCTGAACCACTTCCAGCTGTTCTTCAAAATTTGGGTGCGACACATCCACAACATGAATCAGCAAATCGGCCTCACGCACTTCGTCGAGTGTGGATTTGAAAGATTCGATGAGGTTATGTGGCAATTTACGGATAAATCCGACAGTGTCGGAAAGCAAAAAAGGTAAATTTTCGATAATCACTTTTCGCACCGTGGTATCGAGTGTAGCAAATAACTTGTTTTCAGCAAAAACATCCGATTTACTAAGCAAATTCATCATGGTGGATTTTCCCACATTGGTGTAACCCACCAAAGCCACGCGCACCATTTTACCCCTGTTTTTACGCTGCGTCGACATTTGTTTGTCAATATCTTTCAGATTTTGCTTCAGCAACGAAATTTTTGTGAGGATAATACGTCGGTCGGTTTCAATCTGCGTTTCACCCGGTCCACGCATACCAATACCACCACGCTGGCGTTCCAAATGCGTCCACAAACGGGTAAGGCGTGGCAACAGATATTGCAGCTGCGCCAATTCCACCTGTGTTTTAGCATTGGCAGTTTGCGCACGTTTGGCAAAAATATCCAGAATCAGATTTGTACGATCAAGCACAAGAATTTGGAGTTCAGCTTCTATATTGCGGAGTTGTTTCGGCGATAATTCATCATCGAAAATCACCAAACCAATTTCATTTTCTTCGATGTATTGTTTAATTTCCTGAAGTTTTCCGGGACCTACAAATGTTTTGGGATTTGGATATTCTATTTTCTGAAAAAACAATTTCATAGGTGTTGCACCGGCTGTATCAGCCAAAAATGCAAGTTCACTTAAATATTCACGAGCTCTTTCTTCGGGTTGATGCTGTGTTATCAGGCCAACCAGGACAGCTTTTTCAGTATAAATTTCTGTTTGCATATATCAATTAAAAAAAACCGTTTGGATATTTACCAAACGGTTTTCAGGTTATTTTTTCAACGTTCAATCGACCGTTGGTACGATAGAACAGGTTTCTAATTTTTACAGAATTATTGCAGACGGAAGTTAACCGGAAGTGTGTATTTCACACGTACAGGTTTACCTCGTTGTTGTCCGGGCATCCAATTTGGCATCGATTTGATAACGCGGATAGCTTCTTTGTCCAAACTTGGGTCCACACTACGAACAACTTCCACATCAACGATAGAACCGTCGCGGTTTACCACAAACTGGCAAATTACGCGTCCCTGAATTCCGTTTTCCTGTGCAATTACCGGATATTTCACATTTTCGTTCAGAAATTTGAACAATGCAGCGTCGCCACCGGGAAAACCAGGCATTCTTTCAACCACCTGAAATATTACGTTTTCTTCTTCTTCAACTACAGGGCCTGTACCAAATGATGTAGTAGGAGCGCTGATATCAACACCTTTATCTTTATCATCTTCGGTATTAATTTCGAGCGATTGCACTTCCACGTCATTTTCAACCACATTCAGAACTTCTACAACTTCGGGGGCAGGAGGAGGAGGTGGTGGTGGTAATTCCTGAGCTGTTTGAATAATTTCAATTTCTTCTTCAGCTACAGCTGCTGTTTCTTCAACCTGATATACCTCAACTTCTGTTTTTGTCCATTCAAAAGCTATGTAAATCAGCGATAAAACCATAACAAACCCCATTAAAAGAAACATAACTTTCTTATCTTCGAGTGAGGCTTTTGGAGATTTTTTAATGTCCATAATTTATAATGTTTTGTTTGTCGTTTTCTGAACGGCAAATGTACTATATTTTTTTTAATTTTATTTTACTACACACTATTTTTTTTTGTGATTCTGAAAAATTCATTTTTTCAGTTTTTTTTTATCTGATTATATCAATTCTGTAAAAATTTCCGTTAGTAAGATTGTTCTTGTTTTTTAAATGTTCATTCTCAAAAAAAATGTATCTTTGAACCCTTTAAAAAGAGAACAATAAATATGCCTGTTTATTTTGTAAAAGTATAAAAAAAATATCAGGTTTGTCTTTAAAAAAACAAAAAACATCAATTTAAAGCTCACTAACGAATGTTGAAGAAAACTCTTTTCATTTTATTTACCTGTTTTATTTCCAATTTTTTGTTCGCTCAATCTGGAATTGGCGTTTATAAATTCACCGACCTGCCTACTTCATCGCGTATTGCAGCTTTTGGTGGCACCATAGTATCTTTGGCCGACAATGATGTGAATTTTGCTTTTCAGAATCCCGCCTCGTTAACAAATGAAACCAACAAAACCATCGGGCTAAATATGTCGAATTATCTGGCCGACATCAAATTCGGATCAGCAATTTATTCGTGGAATATCGGCAAAAAGAATTATCTGGGAGTTGGGATGCAATATGTTGATTACGGTCAGTTTGAAGAACGCACCATTTACAATGAGTATCTTGGCAATTTTACGGCTAAAGACATGAGTTTACATCTGATTTATGCCCGGCCCATTACAAGCAAAATTACAGTAGGTGGGACTCTCAAACCAATTTATTCTGTCTTTGAAAGATATACAAGTTTCGGATTGGCTTTGGATGCCGGCGTAAGTTACAACGATCCAAAAAATTTACTTTCGGCCGGATTTGTTATCCGTAATGCCGGAACACAACTAAAAGGATACTATTCCGACGAAAACGGACAGCATTACGAGGTTCTGCCGCTGGATATTCAGGCTGGAATCACAAAAAAACTGGCGCACGCTCCATTCAGGTTCTCGCTTAATTTGCATGATTTGCAACAATGGAGTTTGAATTACGCTTCGTACAATCAAAGTGTGGAAGTAGCCGATATTGGATTTTTAGACATGGCAGCCCGTCATGCTATTTTCGGAGTGGAATTTGTTCCTGGTAAAAACTTTTATGTGATGGCATCATACAATCATCAACGCCATCAGGAATTAAAAATGAATGGTTTTAAATCAATGACAGGTTTTTCTTTTGGAGGTGGAATAAAACTGTACAAATTTCAAGTGGGTTTTGGTATGAGTCAGTTTCAGGTTGGAAACTTTTCCTATTTATTTTCCATCAGCACTTCACTCAACGATTTCAAACTTTAGTTATAGCTAATCAGTTGATTGGATATTCAGTTAATTGGTTTAAGAAAAAAGTATTCAAATGAAAAAAATAATAGTTGCTATCGATGGTTTTTCCTCATGTGGCAAAAGTACAATGGCCAAAGAACTTGCCCGCGAAACGGGCTATATTTATGTTGATACCGGTGCCATGTACCGTGCTGTTTCACTATTTTGCCTGCGAAACGGTTGGATGACCGATACTGAAATGAATGTAACTGAAATTGAAAGCAATATTTCCAACATTCAACTTGAATTCAAAACCAACGCAGAAGGAAAAACTGAAATATATCTGAACGGTGAAAATGTAGAAAAAGAAATCCGCACGCTACAAGTGGCTAACGGAGCCAGCAGAGTAAGTACCATTGGCGCAGTACGACGCGAACTGGTTCGTCAGCAACAAATCATGGGTGAGAAAAAAGGCATTGTGATGGATGGTCGCGATATTGGCACAGTAGTTTTCCCTGAAGCCGAACTCAAAATTTTCCTGACGGCTTCGCCTGAAATACGGGCACAGCGCCGTATGGACGAGATGATTCTGAAAGGTGAAAATGTCAGCTATTCCGAAGTTTTGGCCAACGTAAAAGAGCGCGATGATCGTGACCAAAACAGAGCTGAAAGCCCTCTTAGAAAAGCCGATAATGCCATCGTCATTGACAACACCACCTTAAGTACTGCAGAACAACAGGAAATTTTACGAACTTTATTTACTGAAAAAACGTTACTGTAATACTACTTAACTGTAATAAAACATTAACCACAAAAGGACACAAAAGAATCACAAAAAAAGAAAATTATATTTTGTCATGATAAATAAAAAAAATTATGTTGAAATATTACTTCTTTTGTTGACTTCTGTGTCCTTTTGTGGTTCAGATATCATAAAAAAAGAAAGTTGTATTTTAATTTAGTAAAGTAGATTTAATCACTATTTATATGTTCAGTATTTATGAGTTCACACTTCGAAACTGAAAAATAAAATAGCAAATTATAATTGACTAATCAGTAAAAAAATCAAATGTTAAATATCGAAATAGACAAAAAATCCGGATTTTGTTTCGGTGTTGTAAATGCCATAAATAAAGCGGAAGAAGAACTGGCAAAAGGTGAAGTGCTTTATTGTTTGGGCGATATAGTCCACAATGGACAGGAAGTAGAACGGCTTACAAAAATGGGCATGATAACAATAGATCACGCTCAATTCGAAAAACTTAAAGATGCAAAAGTGCTTCTCAGAGCACATGGCGAACCGCCACGCACTTACGAAATAGCCCGCAAAAATAATATTACGCTAATTGATGCTTCGTGTCCCGTAGTATTGAAATTACAAACACGCATAAAAAATGCATACGAAGCATCGCCTAACGAAGACACACAAATTGTGATTTACGGACATCACGGACATGCCGAAGTGAATGGTCTTGTAGGACAAACCGATGGAAAAGCTATCGTCATTGAAGACGAAACTGAACTTAATAAAATTGATTTCAGCAAAAACATTAAACTGTTTTCTCAAACCACCAAATCCCTCGAAGGATTTAATCATCTGGTAAACACTGTATCTGATTTATCAAAAGAAAAAAACAGTTTTGAATTTTCTGATACAATTTGTCGTCAGGTTGCTAATAGGATTCCAAATATTACTACCTTTGCGCAACAAAACGAAATTATCATTTTTGTCAGCGGCAAAAAAAGTTCAAACGGAAAAGTACTGTTCGAACACGCCAAATCCATTAATCCGAATTCGTACCTGGTTACCGATCCAAATGAAGTTGCAGAACTTCAGCTCGATTTAACGAAAAGTATCGGAATTTGCGGAGCTACTTCTACACCTCGTTGGCTAATGGAAGAAGTGGAAGCCAAACTGATTGAAATAAGTAATTCAGCAAAGTAAAGTTATTAGTTTTTTAATAAGTGAATTAAATGGAATACGGAATTAAATGCATTGGTATTTTAACTTCCGGAGGCGATGCCCCGGGAATGAATGCAGCCATCAGATCGGTAACGCGTGCAGCTATTTTTAACGGCATACGTGTAAAAGCAATTTATCGTGGCTATAAAGGTCTGATAAGCGGCGAAATAGTTGAATTTCAAACGCAAAATGTCAGCAATATCATCCAGCAGGGCGGTACCATTCTGAAAAGTGCACGTTGTGCTGAATTTCGTACACCCGAAGGCCGGCAACAGGCTTACGAAAATATGAAAAAAGAAGAAATTGACGCGCTTGTTGTGATTGGCGGCGATGGAACTTTTACCGGGGCACGAATTTTTGCTCAGGAATTCAATGTGCCAATTGTGGGACTTCCCGGAACTATTGATAACGATTTGTATGGAACTGATTCCACCATTGGTTACGATACGGCGCTTAATACAATTATAGATGCTGTGGACAAAATTCGTGACACAGCCACATCGCATGAACGTTTATTTTTTATTGAAGTAATGGGACGCGATGCAGGTTTTCTGGCTCTCAACAGTGCAGTAGCCTCCGGTGCTGAAGCAGCCATTATTCCCGAACGCGAAACCAAAGTTGACCAACTGGAAGAACTTATCAGAAATGGTTTCAGAAAATCAAAAAATAGCAGCATAGTAATAGTAGCCGAAAGCGAAATTACAGGTGGAGCCAATGGTTTGGCCGAAAGAATGCGGAAAGAACATCCTGATTATGACGTACGGGTTACTATACTTGGACATATTCAGCGCGGTGGCTCACCAACCGCATACGACAGAATCATTGCAAGTCGCATGGGTGTAGCTGCCATCGATGCTTTGCTCGACGAACAACGCAGCATAATGATTGGAATTGTGAACGACGAAATTGTTCATGTGCCTTTTACCAAAGCCATAAAAGACGATAAACCCGTAAACGAAAATCTGGTAGGCGTTTTGCAGATTTTATCTATCTGATAGTAAAGAAAATAAAATCCCCGTTATTTCGGGGATTTTTTATGTCATATTAAAACAATGAAAAGAACTTCCATATTATTTGTATGCCTTGGAAATATTTGTCGATCTCCTATGGCTGAAGCCACTTTCAAAAAAATTCTGGAAAGAGAAGGTAAAGCAAATGAGTTTGATATTGATTCGGCAGGATTAATCGCACATCATCAAGGCGAATTGCCTGATAGTAGAATGAGATATTTTGCCGGGAAACGCGGATATTCTCTTACTCACTTATCACGCCCCTTTATGCGTGCCGATTTCAATCAATTTGACATGATTATCGGAATGGATGAACAAAATTTTGACGGATTAACTGCAAAAGCTAATACGCTGGAAGAAAAACTAAAAATTTATCGGATGATAGATTTCAACCAAAAGTTCCAGCCCACTCATATACCCGACCCCTATTACGGAGGCGAGCAGGGCTTTGAACAAGTTATAGATTTACTGGAAGATGCCTGTGAAGGACTATATTCAAGTTTGTACAAATAAAAAAAATCCGTCATGCAAGATTGTGAACATTGCAACGACGGATTTTTTTTATTCTTTAATCTCAAAACCTATAACGGGCACTTAAACAAATGCCGTCGTATTGAGGATGAATGCCCGGCAGAAAATAAAATCCGGGACGATAATCCAGTGAAAGTTGCAATGGTATTGAAAAATTATATTCAGCACCAATCTGACCAACAATACCTAAACCAAGATACGAATTATGTATACCCGTAGACAATCCTCCGCCTGCATACCAGTTTAATCCATCAGTTACAGAAGATAAATCCCAAACCCAATGATACACTCCTGTGAGTGCCAGTCCCCACGAATTATACCCCAAATCGGCTTCAATCCGGTTGGTTTGCGACAAAGGATGCTGATAAGAAATTTCAGCTCCTGCATAATTAAACCTTAATCCAATGGCAGAACCATCTACCTGTCCATTTACATTGCTTAATGCAAAAATTGCTACTGCAATTACCAAAATAATTTTCTTCATAAACCTAAATTTAATTTGATGAGTAAAATACAAAAACAATACCATTTTCAATATTATTCATGCCAGTCATTATTGTCCTTAATCAGTTGAATTAATTTTTCCACGGCTTCATCTTCCGGAATGTTCCGCTGAACACATTCTTTCTTTTTATACAAACTCACCTTGCCTCTACCCGCTCCAACATATCCGTAATCGGCATCAGCCATTTCACCCGGACCATTCACAATACAGCCCATAATGCCTATTTTCAGACCTTTTAAGTGTGATGTACGTGATTTAATTCGGGCAATAACAGTTTGTAAATTAAACATAGTGCGTCCACAACCGGGACACGATACAAATTCGGTTTTCGTTACCCGTACGCGCGCTGCCTGCAAAATACCAAAACTTACAGAATTTATTTCTTCAATACTCAAAACCCCTCTGTTCTGAAGATAAATTCCATCGCCAAAACCATCGATAAACAACACACCACAATCCGTAGCCGATTTTATCTGGAATTGTTGCAAATCGTTTTCTTCGTATTTCCGGCAAACAATCACAGGCACATCACAATCCGATTCGAGCAATTGATGAAAAAACGCACGTTGCTCTGCAACACTATTTTTATGCTGTGTTTCCAGCAAAACCACGGTATTTTTATCCGAAGTCAGCAATTGAATTAGGTCATCATTCAAATCGGAATAAGTCATTCTGATAAACTTGACAGCAGAACTATCCTGCGATATTGTTTCAGGGTATTCAGGTGTATAAACGGGGAGAGATTCTCCAGTCTGACTCTGAACAGCTCCATCCACAAACAAATAATCAGGAATTGTAGCAAATCCACCGTCGGCAGATGCAAAAACAACAGGAACATTTTCACCGCCGATATTTCCTACAGTTCTGGTCACTCTGCGCTGATATTCATATCTGTTGCATTTTGCACTTTCAACCCCTACTACTTCAGGAGCATCCTGCTTTTCAGCAACATAAGACACCAACGAACGTGCTACCGGAATTTCAAATTCCGGATCTTCGCTTAACGACACCCGAATTGTATCACCAATTCCATCCAACAACAAGGCACCAATTCCAACGGCCGATTTTATTCTGCCATCTTCACCATCACCGGCTTCTGTAACACCCAAATGAAGCGGAAAATGCAAATTTTCTTTCTCCATTTCGTCAACAAGTAACCGTACAGTTTGCACCATCATAACCGTATTGGATGTTTTCATCGAAATAACGACATTATGGAAATCCTGTTCTTTACAAATACGAAGAAACTCCATACACGATTCCACCATTCCCTGCGATGTATCACCGTAGCGGTTCATCATGCGTTCGCTCAGCGAACCATGATTTACACCAATACGGATAGCCGTATTGTGTTCTTTACATATATTTAAAAAAGGCACAAAGCGCGATTTAATTCGCTCGTATTCGAGTTCGAATTCTTCGTCGGTATAATCCGATGTATCACCAATTTTGATACTTCCCACATAGTTTCCGGGATTTATACGAACTTTTTCAACGTATTTAGCTACCACATCAGCAGCATTGGCATTAAAATGAATATCGGCCACCAACGGAGTATTGCAGTTTTGTTTACGAATTTCATTGTGTATCAAATGTAAACTCTCGGCCTCACGTACTCCCTGAGTAGTAAAACGCACCAATTCACCACCGGCATCCACAATTTTCAGACATTGAGCCACAGAACCAGGAATATCATTGGTATCGGTATTAGCCATAGATTGTACCCGAACAGGATTTTTACCTCCTAAGAGCAAATTTCCTACACGAATTTCGTCGGAAGGACGACGACTGTATTTAAAAGGATGAACTTTCCACATAGAACTATACGTTTTCTTTTGAATTTATCTTTTACAAAATTACTGTTTTTTGAATAACTAACAGTTCAAACTACAAAAAGTTATTCATCTTATTTCAATTTTAAAAAATCTGACATTAGTAATGTTTTTAATTCCAATTTTTCCATCATTTACAAACTAAAAACTGTACCTTTGCGGTTGAAAATAAAAATTATTTTTTACTGATTAAACAACTACTAATCAAACACATAATAATATGAGGTTTCAACCAAAACTTTTTTCGACTTTAAAAAATTACTCAAAAAAACAATTTTACACCGATGCCATGGCAGGTGTTATTGTTGGTATTGTTGCTCTACCACTGGCCATTGCTTTTGGTATTGCTTCGGGTGTAACTCCCGAAAAAGGATTATTTACAGCGGTCATTGCCGGATTCATCATTTCCTTTTTTGGTGGTAGCAAAGTACAAATTGGTGGTCCTACGGGAGCTTTTATCGTTATTGTTTACGGAATTGTGCAACAATATGGTGTTACAGGACTTGCCATTGCCACCATGATAGCCGGAGTGATGCTTATTGCTATGGGGCTTTTGAAACTGGGAACGGTGATTAAGTTTATTCCGTTTCCCGTGATTGTCGGATTTACAAGCGGTATTGCACTCACCATCTTCACCACACAAATGAAAGATTTGTTTGGGCTACAAACCGGAGCGCTTCCCGGAGACTTTATTCATAAGTGGATTATTTATTTCCAACATTTCGATACCGTGAATTTCTGGTCGCTTGGCGTTGGTATTTTATCCATTCTGATTATAACACTCACTCCAAAAATATCGAAAAAAGTTCCCGGATCATTGATTGCCATTGTCGTTGTAACCATTGCAGTATATTTTTTGAGAACAAAATTAGGTATCGAAGGCATTGAAACCATTGGCGACCGGTTTAAAATAGATTCATCCATTCCACATCCAAATGCACCGGCTATAAGTTTTGAAACTATTCAGCAATTACTACCGGTAGCGTTTACCATTGCCATGCTTGGTGCCATTGAGTCACTTCTATCAGCCACAGTAGCCGATGGGGTTATTGGCGACAAACATCATTCAAACACCGAACTTATAGCACAGGGAATTGCCAATGTAGTAGCGCCAATTTTTGGCGGAATTCCTGCCACTGGTGCAATAGCACGCACCATGACTAATATCAACAACGGAGGTCGAACACCGGTTGCAGGTATAATTCATGCGGTGGTTTTGTTGCTGATTATGCTGTTTCTGGGCAATTTAACCAGTCATATTCCTATGGCCTGTTTGGCAGGTGTATTGATTATTGTTTCATACAATATGAGCGAATGGAGAACTTTCAGGGCTCTAATGAAAAATCCGAAATCGGATGTAGCAGTTTTGCTGGCCACATTCTTCCTGACCGTTATTTTCGATTTGACCATAGCTATCGAAATAGGCCTTCTGCTTGCCGTAGTACTATTTTTGCGCCGTATTTCGGAAACAACATCCATATCACTTTTCAAAAATCAGGTTAACGAAGCCGATTATGTAGAAGGAAACAGCGATGTGGAGAAACTGAATATCCCGAAAGATGTGGAAGTTTACGAAATTGAAGGTCCATTCTTCTTTGGAGTAGCCAGTAAATTTGAAGAAACGATGAAGCAAATTGGCGACAAACCCAAAGTACGTATTATCCGAATGCGCAAAGTTCCGTTTATTGATTCTACCGGAACCCATAACCTCGAAAACTTTATCAAACTTTCGAAAAAAGACAAAACCCGTATTCTTCTGTCGGGTGTAAACGAAAATGTAAGAAATACGCTGAAAAAATGCGGTATTGAAGAATTGCTTGGAGCCGAAAATATCTGCAGCAATATTACCGAAGCTCTGGAAAGGGCTACAATGCTTATAAACATAAAAAAAGGGAGTTAACTCCCTTTTTTTTATGTCTGTAAACCAATTACTTCACTGTTGAAACTGTCTGTTTTGTTGTTCCTTTGATATTTAAACGTGGTGCATCAAAAATCCCTGTTGTTATTTCCGACATACCATCGCTATCGTAAATCACTCTGCCATCACCATTGGCAATCCAATACCCTGAAGCATTACCATAATTATCAAGCATAAAATTGGCAAAATACAAATCTACAATTCCTTGGTCAGACATCGTTCCTGAAATTACATGCACCATTTTTGCTTTCGAACTTTTGTACTCAGAATCAATCTCAACGAAAACACTGAAATTGTTATTTTCGCCCACAATATAGGCACCAATGCCATTTCCTGTTTCACCGCCATTCGAATAATCAACCGAGACAGTTAAGTTTGAATTCTTCTGATTATAAAATCTCACATAATAATCAGCAAAAGTATATCCCGGAGTATCGCTGCTTCTATTACTGCTCAACATCACAAATGGTGAAGCGTAAAAGGTATTTCCTGTTGTCCCCAATCCAATTTCAGGTGGATTTTCGCCGGTATACACAGGTAAACCAAGCGCATCCATTTCATCCAGAATTTCCTGAGGAACAAGATCATTAATGTCGCGCGTCAGACCGTTTTCTTCAATCTGAGGACCTAACAAATCACAACTACTAAAAAAGAATACCGGAATTACCAGTAAAAGAATGGATTTTTTCATGATAATCAGAATTTTAAAGTGATAATATTGAAACAATCAAAAACTTAAAATGTTTTAAACATGGCCATTAAAATCAGAATATATGTTAATTTAAGACCAATATAAAATACGAACATATACCTCTTTTTTTATTTTAAACTTAAACAATGATTGGCAAAAGAATGCGAATTAAAAGAAAAAAGAGAAAAACCATAAATAAATTTTATTTTTTCAATTCAAAAACGTACTTTTGTGTAGATTTTTTCTTAAAAAATGACAAACCAGTACGAGGAGCTTATTGAAGCATTTGAAACAAAACTGCGAAAGTTGATAACAGAATATAAATCGTTACAATCGCAGAATGAAAATTTGAAAGCTGAATTGGACCGTAAACACACTGATTTAATGAAAGCTCACAAAGAAGTATTGGAATTAAGAACTAATTACGATCATTTGAGGATAGGGTTGCAACTTGGCACTTCGGATGCCGAACGGGTTGAATCTAAACAACGTATCAACAAACTGATTCGGGAAATAGATAAGTGTATAGCTCTTTTGGATGAATAGAGCATATGAACGAAAACGATATTTTTTTAATCAATGTCCAGATTGGAGGCTTCAGAATGCCATTACGCATTCCGCGTAAAGACGAAGAAATTTACCGAAAGGCCGAAAAAATGGTAGTAAAATATCTGGAAGATTTCCAGAAAAAATACAGTCAGCGTGCCTCAGACGAAGTTCTGACACTGGTTGCTTTTCAGTTAGCTGTTGTTTTAACCAAACAAAGCATGAACGAAGACATTACACCGCTGGCCGACAAAATTAAAAGTCTGGATCAGGAATTGAACGAATTACTGTCCACAAAATAAAATATCCGCTTTTATACTTTCTATTTTCCGCATTTCGGTAAAAAACCTGATAATTTTGAATATCAGATATTTACTGTAATGCGTTTTTTATTTTAGAAACAATTATTTTTTATAATCATAAACAACCAAATAACAACATGACAACAATTATTATAGGTATTGTGGCATTTATTTTGGGATCCGGAGGATGTTTCATCCTTTTGCGAACTCTGAATAAAAAAGCCGCACGCGATGCCGAAGCAGAAGCTGAACTGCTTAAGAAGAATAAAATGATCGAAGCAAAGGAGAAATTTATTGCTCTGAAAGCAGAACATGAACAACAAGTACAGCAACGTAACGCCAAAGTGCAGGAACGTGAAGTAAAAGCACAACAACGCGAAATGCAACTGAACCAAAAACAAGGTGAGTTGCAACGCAAAATGAACGAAGTAGATGTACTGAAGGAAAATCATGAGCAACAAATTGCACATCTCGATGCAAAGAAAAAAGAGTTGGAACATTTGAGTCGTCAGGCTCACGAGCAACTTGAACAAATTTCAGGATTATCGGCTGAACAAGCCAAAGAACGTTTGATAGAAGCGCTGAAGGAAGAAGCAAAAACCGAAGCAATGTCGTACATCAACGACATTATGGAAGAAGCTAAAATGACAGCCAACAAAGAAGCGAAAAAAGTGGTGGTTCAAACTATTCAACGTGTTGCTACTGAAACTGCTATCGAAAACTCCGTAACTGTTTTTCATATTGAATCCGATGAAATTAAGGGACGTATTATCGGTCGTGAAGGACGAAACATTCGCGCATTGGAAGCGGCCACAGGCGTTGAAATAATAGTTGATGATACTCCTGAAGCGATTGTGCTTTCTGCTTTCGATCCTGTTCGCCGCGAAATTGCACGCCTTTCACTTCACCAATTGGTAACCGATGGACGTATTCACCCTGCACGTATTGAAGAAGTGGTGAATAAAGTTCGCAAACAAGTGGAAGAAGAAATTGTAGAAATAGGGAAACGAACAACGATTGATTTGGGGATTCACGGGTTACATCCTGAATTAATCCGCATGGTTGGTAAAATGAAATACCGTTCGTCGTACGGTCAAAACTTATTGCAACACTCACGCGAAACAGCTAACCTCTGCGCTATCATGGCAGCAGAACTTGGTTTGAATCCGAAAAAAGCAAAACGTGCCGGATTGCTGCACGATATTGGCAAAGTGCCCGATGAGGAACCGGAATTGCCACACGCAATACTTGGAATGCGTCTTGCAGAGAAATACAAAGAAAAACCGGATATTTGCAATGCCATAGGTGCTCACCACGACGAAGTGGAAATGGAAACATTGATTGCGCCAATTGTACAGGCTTGCGACGCTATTTCAGGAGCACGTCCTGGTGCCCGTCGTGAAATTGTGGAAGCATATATCAAACGATTGAACGATCTTGAAAATCTGGCTCTTCAATATCCCGGAGTTATTAAAACTTATGCCATCCAGGCAGGTCGCGAACTTCGTGTGATTGTAGGTGCTGACAAAATTGACGATAAAGAAACAGAATTATTGTCGTTCGATATTGCCAAGAAAATTCAGGATGAAATGACCTATCCGGGTCAGGTAAAAATTACTGTTATCAGAGAGACGAGAGCAGTAAGTTTTGCAAAATAAGGTAGCACGTTAGCCACAATATATAAATCCGTAAAACAGTAATAATCTGTTTTGCGGATTTTTGTTTCTAAGGTAATTTTACAAAACCACTCCTAAACGATGCATAATATCATACTAAAACTTTCGGATGTATTACCATTGACATGTTCCCGTTCCGGGAATTGCTGTCATGGCAACAAGGTAATGCTCAATCCATGGGAATTGGCTTGTTTAGCCAATGAGAAGAAGGTAAGCTCACTTGTGTTCAGAGATTTACACACTGAATGGAGTGGCGTTCGTTTGCGCTTCAATGGCTCAGTTGGTTATGGTGGAAAACAAGCGTGCAGCCAATATATAAATGGCGCTGGTTGCAGTATTCATGCTGCCCGACCACTTGCATGCCGGCTTTTCCCGTTGGGACGACAAATCCAAAATGGAGAAACTACTTACATGCATCCGGGTGAGGTATTCCCATGCATAGATGGTTGTGCCGAAGTACTTGATTTGCCCTTTTGCAGCGTAGAAAAATATCTAGAAGGTCAAGAAACGGCAAATTGGGAAATGGCTCAGAATGCATATCTGGAACTGGTACAACTATTGGCAGATGTTGCCTTTGAATTAATACTCGACAGTGGATTAGCAGAATCGGGCGACAAGGAAACTCTGAAGCAATGGAGGCTGATGAGTTGTGAATCGGCAGAGCAACTGGGCAAGAGAATCGGGCAAAAATGGTTGAACCTTTTAACTATTCCTGGTTTAAACCCGGACATTGAGCAACCGCAACAATTCTGCGAACAACATGTTGAGCTACTACAGGAGCAGATGCAAGGTGAATTTGGAAATATTCAAACCGTTAAAGAACTTAGTGATGCAGCTATATTAGTTATGGCATTGGCTTTATTATTGGCTGTAGCTGTAGGCGCAAATCACGGGTTACTCGCAGACCACTGGATTGAAATAGCTAAAAACAATGGGGTGCAAGAGTGAGAAATTGCACCTAAGTAATTTCCCAGCAAATGATTCTACACTCTTTTCTTCAATTAGACATTAATTATTCATTTGATGACGGAAAATTTCAAAAATTGCAGTACTTTTGTTGAAAATTTGCACATCGCAATATTATTGAAATGTACAGAAAAAGGGGCTGCTTGGTTTTGACAGCAGGCAGAAAGGATATGTAAGCATGTCGAGCTATGAGAAAACAGCTCGTTAATCTAGGGTCTCAAAAAGCTAACTGGCGAAACTAATTACGCTCTTGCTGCTTAATCGAATCATAGTAGATAAGCTTAATTCCGGCACAAGGTGCTGGAACGAGACATTTCCCGGCGGCCGTCGCTTCGAGGCCAATGATCAGGAAGTGCAGCTAAATCGAAGATAGTTACGGTTTGCCTTGAAACCGCAATGAAAACTTAAAGGATAAGGTGCAGATTGGTGGCTTCGGTCTTGTCGGCACACGAAAACTTAAGCGAAGATAAACATGTAGAAAGCTTATTATTTCCTTGTTTGGACGAGGGTTCGACTCCCTCCAGCTCCACAAATTATTTAAAAACGTTTGGACTTTTACAGCCAAACGTTTTTCTTATTGTTAACAATTGAGCAGCAAGTTGTTTAAAAAAACTTATTTGCGGTAAACTGCATATTTGTTTCGCTATATTTTAAAATAAAACATCTATTTTTGTCAAAAATAAATACTGTTAAACTTTCTCCTGAAATGAAAAAAATATCATTCCTGATTATTGCGGTTATTATGCTGTTCAACTCTGTTGTTATCGCTCAGAAATACCGGATTGAATTTGGTTCTATTAACCCTACGCAAAGTGGTTCGTCGTTTAGCCCCAATTATTTTTATGGCGGACGATTGGGAGTAACTGCAGAATTTAATCTGAAAAACAACTTCAGCCTTTTAACAGGTGCATTGTATTCTTTGGTTTATTCCAGCAAAGTATCGCATTATACATCAACAGATTCAGTAATGTATTCAACATTTAATCATTCTGTTGATATACCGTTACGCCTTACTTACAACTTACCACTATCAAAGGATTTGAAAATTTTCGGATTTGCTGGTCCCAATCTGAATATCGGGCTTTTTCAACCACGCACAACTACAGCTATACTAAGCTCCTCAGTTATAAATTCGATAAATGAATTAAACGGAACGGTACCAACATCCGGAACAGAAGATTTATACAAAATGGGCTTGATCAACAGAATTAACTTCCAAATGGGTGCCGGTGGTGGAATTCAATGGAAAAATTATCAATTGAAAGGTGGTTACGATTTTGGTATCAACAGCATAAATAAAGTGGACTCAGGTAAACTTTTGCATCAAAGTGGCTGGTATGTATCTTTGGTTTATCAGTTCTAACACAGAACAATCAGGTAATAACTCAATAAAAAAGCTAAATCCTTGCGGGTTTAGCTTTTTTTGTGAAATTTATCAGTGCTATAACTTTCAACACCTGTTTTTTATCATTATTTTTGCACTTAATTATCTCATAAAGTAGAATTTATCAGCATGGAGCTATATCATATTTTCAAGCAGTTCCCGAAAATTACAACCGACAGCCGAAACTGTCCTTCTGATTCTATATTTTTTGCACTGAAAGGCGATAACTTCAATGCAAATGCATTTGCTGCCAGCGCTCTTGAAAAAGGTTGCCGGTATGCTGTAATTGATGAGAAAGAGTTTGCTGCTGACGACAGATATATTGTGGTTGATAATGCATTAGAAGCATTGCAACAACTGGCCACATACCACCGTCAACAATTAAAAACAACTATTGTAGGAATCACCGGAACTAATGGCAAAACCACAACTAAAGAACTGATTGCAGCCGTTTTATCCGAAAAATTCAACATCCATTATACGCAGGGGAATCTGAATAACCACATTGGCGTTCCGCTCACGTTATTACAGCTGAAACAGGAACATGAAATAGCGATAGTGGAAATGGGTGCAAATCATCCCGGCGAGATTGAATTTCTAGCGAATATTGCTCAACCTGATTATGGTATTATCACCAACGTTGGAAAAGCTCATTTGGAAGGTTTCGGGTCTTTTGAAGGAGTAAAAAAAACGAAAGCAGAACTATATGCTTACATTAAAAAAAGTGGAAAGAATATTTTTCTGAATAAAGGAAACGAGTTTCTGTGTCAGATGGCTGCAAACAACGGATTTGACACCCTACAAAAAGACTTTTGTTATTGTATTTCAGATAAAAGTGAAGATTGCAAGGTAACCGGACAGATAGCAGCATGCAGTCCATTCCTATCGGTTAAGTGCAAAATTGAAAACAATGAGAACTTTCAAATTAACACTCAACTGATTGGCAGCTATAATACCGAAAACGTTTTGGCAGCCGTTACCATCGGAAACTTCTTTGGCGTGTCAGAAAGTCAGATAATTGCAGGATTCGAAAAATACACACCAAAAAATAACCGGTCGCAACTCACAGTTACCGAAAACAACCGACTTGTGGTGGATGCTTACAATGCAAACCCTACCAGTATGAAAGCCGCTATCGAGAATTTTGCTATCATGGAAATTCCTGGTAAGTTATTGATTTTAGGAGATATGCTTGAACTTGGCGACCAAAGTCCTGAAGAACATCAATCCATCATCAACCTACTTGAAAGTAAAAATTTCGAAGCCGTTTTACTTGTTGGCAATGAATTTAAATCAACTCAAAACAAGTATAAATGTTTCGATAATGTGAATGAGGCAAAAACATATCTCGAAAAAAATCCGGTAAAAAACAATATAATTCTGATAAAAGGATCACGTGGCATAAAACTTGAACAGTTACTGCCAATTTTATAAAATTATTTCGAACGAAGAATGAAAAATAAAAATTCCCTCATAGTTATCATTTTAGTAGCCGTTATTATTGTATTAGGCGCTATAGCTTTCTATTATATATATCAGGCTAATCAAAAAGAGAAGGAAATGAATCAGATTGTGGAGCAAATGAACTTCGAAAAAGAACAGGTTGCCAAAGAATTTGAAGATATGACCACCGAATTCGATGGTTACACGATCAATATAAAAAACGACTCAATATTCAAACTTCTCGAAAATGAGAAACTAAAAGTAAAACAGCTACTCGAAGAGCTTCGTATTACCAAGTCGACAGATGCAAAAAAAATAGCTGCACTCAAAAACGAACTTGCATCAGTCAGAAAGGTTATGGTTCATTATGTAAACCAGATTGACTCATTAAACAAAGAGAACAAAGTACTTAAAAACGAAAACGTTACAGTAAAACGGAAATACGAAGAAGCTTCGCAAACAGTAGAACAACTATCGAAAGATAAGGAATCGCTGAACGAAGTGGTTACACGGGCATCAAAACTCGAAGTAACAGCCTTCAGCATGACGCCATTAAACAGCAGAAACAAAAAAGTGGGCTGGTTTTCTGAAATTGCAAATCTCCAGTTCAACTATACTGTTGGTAAAAATGTTACAGCCGGAACCGGCGAAAAAACATTGTATCTGCGCATTACACGTCCTGATGGCGATGTTCTGACTAAAAGTGCATCGAATGTTTTTCAGTTCGAGAACAAAAAAATCAGTTATTCAGCTAAAAAAGATTTTGAATATACAGGCGATGCCCAGGCTGGAGTTATTTACTGGAAAGTAGAAGAAGTATTACAATCAGGTACTTATCGTGCTGATTTCTTCACAGATGGCAATTTAATTGGAAGTTTCAACTTTTCAATAAAAAAATAAATGTCGCTCAACAGCAAAAAATTCATATCGGCTTCCGAAAAGATAGCTTTCGACGAAAAACACCGGAAAACTATTCAATTCAACATATCGCGCTACGATGCAGCGGTAAGTAAAGGCATGGCACGATATGAGAATGTGGAAAAAGCAAAAACTCATGCAGCTGCTGTTAAAAGAAACGTTTTAAATAACTGGGCGAAATATCTGACTGAATTCGAAGAAAAGTGCATTTCAAATGGCTCTGAAGTACTCTGGGTGGAAAATTCAGAAGAAGCAACAAACCTTATTATCAAAATTCTTCAGGAGAACAATGCGAAATTGCTTGTAAAAAGCAAATCGATGACCACCGAGGAAATCGAGCTCAATCACACAGCAGAATCAGTTGGCTGTGAATCGGTTGAAACAGATTTGGGCGAGTTTATTGTACAGGTGGCCGGAGAAAAACCCTACCATATTGTAACACCTGCTATGCACAAGTCGAAAGGTGACATTGCCAAACTTTTTAACGAAAAATTCAACACTCCTCCCGAAAGTACACCCGAAGAACTAACCGAATATGTACGTCAGGTGTTGAGGAAAAAATATACTACCGCAGAAGTTGGTGTGACTGGTGCTAATTTCCTTATTGCAGATATTGGTGGAATATCGGTTACTGAAAACGAAGGTAACGGCTTAATGACTACTGCTTTTCCGAAAGTTCATATCGTGATTGCCGGAATTGAAAAAATAGTTCCTGAATTAATACATTTGGGATTATTTTACACTTTGTTGGCAGCGCATGGTACCGGTCAGCAAATGACTGCTTACAACACCATTTTTACTGGACCTAAAAAATCGAATGAAGTTGACGGACCGGAAAAAATGTATGTAATTCTGCTCGACAATGGACGTACAACTGTTTTTCAGGACGATGAAAGTTACGAATCACTTGCCTGTATTCGTTGTGGGGCTTGTTTAAACGCTTGTCCGGTGTATAAAACCATAGGTGGTTATACTTACGATACGACATACAGCGGACCAATCGGTTCGGTGCTAACTCCATTTTTGCGCGGCTTTAAAGATTTCTCGCATTTAAGTTTTGCTTCATCGCTTTGTGGGAAATGTGTGGAAGTTTGCCCGGTAAAAATTCCGCTTACAGATATTTTACTGTCGAACAGACGTAAAACTGTAGAAAATGGTCTAAGACCGGCTGCAGAGCTTTTTTTAATGAAAGGATTTGAAAAAATCAGTTCAAAAAGAAAATATTTTAATTTATTTCCGGGTGGAATTAAAAATATTGGCGTATATCCGTTTAACTTTGCAGGCTGGGGACCAAAAAGAAAAATGCCCGGATTTTCGAACAGCTCTTTTTCGGAACAATATAAAAAGAAAATTAAATCAGAAAATTAATAATTTACTATATGAAAAGCTTCTCACTTTTTGCTTTGATATCTTTGTTTGTTATTGCAATGTCTACATCATGTACAAATGATAAATATGCCGACTGGAAACTTTTGAATGAAAGCTGGCTCGAAAAACACAAAACAGATCCGGGTTTTGTTCAAACAGAAAGCGGACTTTGCTACAAAGTTATACATCAGGGCGTTATGCGCAGTCCGAATTCCGAAAGTGTGGTTAAAGTGAATTATAAAGGAATGCTTATCGACAGTACTGAGTTCGACAGTGGAACTTATTACTCTTATTTATCCTCTACTATTGACGGATGGCAGGAAATTTTACCCAAAATGAAAGGTGGAAGTCGTTACATTATTTATGTTCCTTCCGATTTAGGATACGGCACAGATGGCTCGGGAGAGGATATACCTCCCTACTCTACGCTAATTTTCGAAATAGAATTGGTGGATTCATTCTATTAATTGATTTAATATTCCTGCTACACAAAAATAATTGTTATGAAACGGCAACTGCTTTTACTATCGATTTTTATTTCGATAAATATTTTTTCACAGGAATATACTTTAGAAACTATTCCTAATCCAAAAACAGCTAATGCAGCTGCTTTTGTGAGTAATCCGGATGGTATTCTTAAACCTGAGACTGTCGATGAAATCAACCGGCAATTAGCATCGCTCGAAGCACAAAACAGTTCAGAAGTAGCTGTGGTTGTTGTAAATTCCATTGGATATAACGAAATAAAATCTTTTGCAACGGATTTATTTAAAAATTGGAAAATCGGCCAATCGAAAAAGAACAATGGCTTGCTTGTACTTTTTGTAATGGATCAACGAAAAGTAACTTTCGAAACAGGCTACGGCCTCGAAGGCGTACTACCCGATGCCATTTGTAAACGTATTCAATCAAGATACATGATTCCGGAATTTAAAAACGGAAATTATGATGCTGGAATGATTGCCGGTGTAAATGAAATAGTGTCGACCGTTAAAGGTGAAACATTTGTTACCAAAGTTGAGAAAATTGCCTGGAACGAAATATTACCGCTTGCAGCAGGTGCTTATCTTATTGTAGTATTGTTCTCACTCGTCTGGATTCAAAATATTATTTCCAAAGTACGAAAAAACACAAAATTAACATCCAATATTGCAAGATACAAAGCAATTAAATCTGAAAAAACCGGCGTAATTATTCTAATTTCAGTCATCATACCTATCATTGCCTTTGTAGCAATTTTGCTGTTAAAATTACCAATCTATCTGATAGTTTTGTTGATTGGTATACCATTATCAACCATCCCAGCAAACATTTATGGAAAATTAATCATGCGTAAAATTCGACGTGAACCGATTAAATGTAACGAATGCAATGGCTCTATGCACATTTTAAGCGAAAAGGAAGAAGATGCGCATTTGAAACTTGCTCAGCAGTTCGAAGAACAATTACATGCCATTGATTACGACGTATTTGTGTGTGATACTTGTAAAAACGAAGCAATATTTACGCTCGATAAGCCAAGTATTTATTCCGATTGTCCGAAATGTGGAACAAAAGCTTTTATTCTGAAAGAGAAACGAACAGTAGTAGCTCCGACATATATCAGTGGCGGTACGGAAAGAACAACCTATCATTGCAAATTCTGTGGATACGAAGAACACCACAATGATAACATTCCACGTTTAACACGAAACACAGATGCTGTTATAGGTGGCGCTGTAGCCGGCAGTTTGTTTAGCGGTCGTGGCGGATTTGGTGGAGGTGGCTTCAGTGGCGGTGGCGGAAGTTTTGGAGGAGGAATGTCAGGCGGTGGCGGTGCTACAAGTGGCTGGTAAATAAAGTCGAATAAATTAATAAAAACAAAATATAAACTCAATAATTTTAAATGTTATGAATAAGAATAATATTGTTATAATTTCTGTTGTTGCTATATTGGTTATAGCATTTTCATGGGGAATTTCTATCTATAACGGATTAGTAAATAAAGACGAAGCTGTGAAAGCAGAATGGTCGAAAGTAGAAAATCAATACCAACGTCAGGCTGATTTAATTCCAAACTTAGTTGCTACTGTAAAAGGTTATGCAACTCACGAAAGTGAAACACTCGAAGGTGTGGTTGCTGCGCGTGCTAAAGCTACTCAAATTACCGTTGATCCAGAAAATCTTACTCCCGAAAAACTTCAACAATATCAGGCTGCACAGGGCGAAGTCACCTCTGCTCTGAGTAGATTAATGATGATTACTGAAAATTATCCCGACTTAAAAGCAAATGAAAATTTCAAAGAATTACAGGCACAACTCGAAGGTACTCAAAACCGCATAGCTGAAGCAAGAAGAAATTTTATAGACCTTTCAATGGCATTCAATACTTCAATTCGTACTTTCCCAAGCAACATTATTGCTTCTATGGCTGGATTTGAAAAGAAAGCATATTTTGAAGCTGAAAAAGATGCTAATAAAGTTCCTGAAGTAAAATTGTAATTGTCAGAAAAAAAAAGATTCAACATGTCACACTCAGAAAAATATAAAGCAAATACTGATCGTTATACAAACGGAGTTGGATACAACTACTGTGGAAAAAGCGGTTTAAAACTTCCTAAATTATCACTTGGTTTGTGGCATAACTTCGGCGATGTAGATGATGCAGACGAAGCATACAAAATGATAGCTTATGCGTTCGACAATGGAATCACCCATTTCGATTTAGCAAATAACTACGGAACACCTTTCGGAAGCGCAGAGAAAAACTTTGGTAAAATGCTGAAAGATCAATTCGGAACGTACCGCGACGAAATGATTATCAGCACCAAAGCCGGACATGAAATGTGGCCGGGTCCTTATGGAGATGGTGGATCCAGGAAATACATGATTTCCAGTTTAGAACAAAGTCTGAAACGCATGAAGCTCGACTATGTGGATATTTTCTATTCGCATCGTTACGACGCAAATACACCTGTAGAAGAAACCATGTCAGCCTTATCCGACATGGTAAAACAGGGTAAAGCACTTTATGTGGGTATTTCAAAATATCCTGAAGATAAAGCATATGAGGCCTACGAAATTTTGCGCAAAAACGGTACTCCCTGTTTGGTTTATCAGGGACGTTACAGCATTTTAGCGCGTGAAATTGAGCAGGAAGTGTTTCCTGCAGCTAACGATAACGGAGTTGGATTTATTGGTTTCTCGCCTCTTGCTCAGGGAATGTTAAGTGATAAATACCTGAACGGAATTCCTGAAAATTCCAGAGCTGCGCATAGTTATGGATTTTTGAAAAAAGAACAAATTACACCGGAATTAGTCAACAGACTTCGTGAACTCAATGATCTGGCTCAAAAAAGAGGTCAAACGCTCGCTCAAATGGCTTTGGCATGGTGTTTTCACAAAACCGAGGTTAATTCCGTAATTGTTGGAACAAGTTCGGTTGGTCAGCTTCAGGATAATATAAAAGCGTTGGAAAATCTCCGGTTTTCCGACGAAGAGCTTTGGCGTATCGGAGAATTAGGCTAAAACACTTTAGTATTACTGATGAAAAAAATCAGTTTATATATCTTTGTCGTCCTGTCGGTATTTTTTACCGGTTGCGACGACACATATATTTCGTCAATTCCTGATTATCCGGTTAATATGCAACTTAATCTGACGACCACCTATCCTACTTTTAAAAACTCATACAATCAGTTTCTGACATTTGAAAAAAGAATACTGGAAATGGACAGAATTGGTTTTGGCGGAATCATTGTCAATACCGGATTTGATGGCTCCTATTACGCCTGGGATATGGCCTGCCCTTATGAAGCAAAAAAAACAATTAAAGTTAGACCTAACGATCTTGGACAGGCTGTTTGCGATAGTTGTAAATCAGTTTACGACATTGGTTTTGGTGTAGGAAATCCGGCATCAGGTCCGGCAAAAGAAGTATTAAAAAAATACAGAACATCCCTCTCTGGCGATGTTCTGTATATATATCGGTAAACATTTTTCATTAACAACATTTCTCCAGTTCACATAATTCATCTTTTAGTTCAAATTCAATAGTTACATGTTGAATATTGAAATCATGCAGCTTTGACTTAATTTGCTGTTTTAACTCAGTTAGTTTTTCCTGTTGCAAATTTTGGTCTAATACAACGTGCACTGTAAGCACATTATATTCGCCATCTACCGACCAAATATGCAAATCATGTACATCGGATATATCCGAAAAGGTCTTTAATTCATTCTTTATCAATTCTATATCTAAAGACTCAGGTACTCCCTGAAGTATAATCCTGATACTCTGACGGATATTTTTAAACACATTCAACAGAATAAATATAGCTATACCGATGGACAACAATGAATCAATTACAGGAAGGTTGAAGAAGTACATGAATATTGAACCAATCAGAACAGCCAACCAGCCAAGAACGTCCTCCAACAAATGCAGAGAAACTACTTTTTCGTTGATTGATTTACCTTTCTTTAAGCGTAGTACTGCAAATCCATTCACTATTACCCCAACTATAGCCAATAATATCATTCCTGACGCATCAGGCTGTTGTGGATGAAGCAATCTGGGAATAGCCTCAAAAAGGATAACTATACTTCCTACAGATAAGATAAGCGAGTTTATAAAAGCTCCCAACAATGAAAATCTCTTGTATCCATAGGAATAAGATAAATCACTTTTCTTTTGCGCAACTTTTTGAAAATACCATGCCAATCCCAGCGAGACTGAATCACCTAAATCGTGTAAAGCATCCGATAAAATAGCCATACTGTTCGTAAACAAGCCTCCAACAAGTTCAATAACAGTAAAACTCAAATTCAGAAAAAAAGCAACTTTTATATTTTCTGTAGTATGATGGTGTTGATGATTATGATGAGTTTCAGACATTGTCAAATTGTTTTTTTAGTAGATATTTTTAGGTCTCTGAACCAGAAAATATAGATGAGTATTAAAATAAAAACAACCGAATAGAAGAAATAGTTTGATAATTCATGTGCATCCAACGCTAACTGATAACTACCGTTTTTGAATAAATGAATGAGAATATACGAGATTCTAACAGAGTTCATTAACACCATTACCATTACACCCATTACGCTATAAATTAGCTTATTTAGCAAATTACTTTTTATAGCAAAAACTAAGAAAACAAACATAATGTCTAATCCTATACCCAGGCATTGCTTACCAAGATAAACCGAGTATCTCTGCAAAATCAAAAAATTATCAGAAACAGTAGTTGTATATCCCAAAAATGTGTTTATATACTGCGAAAGAACAAGTATTAAATGCGAAAAGAAATTCAAATTCAGCAACTCAAAAAAGCGTCCAACAGGAATTAGTAGTATTGTTAATGATAAGAATGTCAGAAACGGCACATCAAGTTTATCATTTATTTTATTTTTAATCTTGCCATACAGGTTTAATGTATAATTATTTAATTTCAGTTTATAATTTAATAAAAACAACAAACTTAATGGTCGAAGTGCTATTATAAAATCAGTCACTGCTGTTGCATCCCGACTCACCATTAACACCTCAGCTGTACATTTTAAAGACGACAATATAAAATACAGCAAGAATGTCAACAATAGTACAAATACACTTTTCAGATACTTTCCTGGAAGCAATAACAGAATCAAAGTTGAATAAATATAATATCGCAAGGCAAAATTCAAATGAAGAAGTACGGGTGTTGAGCTATAATTTATGGTAAAAGTTTCGGGTACATAAGAAACATTTGAATTAAGAAAACTCAGAATAAATGCGCTCAGATTTGCAACCAAATCAGTATACTTCTGAAAAAAAGGTTTATACCAATCGGTAAATTTTATTGATTCATTAACTCCAAATAACACAAATATGAAAAGTAATACGACTGAGAAAATTGCAACAAATATAAGTTTATTTTGTACAACTAATTTTCCGCTATTTTTGATAATTGTTTTCATGTAAATTAGACATATTTATCTTTAAGTATCAATACATTAAAAAAACCGAATGAGTCTAACACATTCGGTTTAATATTATTTTCAGGAAATTTCCTTAAATTTATTCCTTTTCTTTATTTTTCTTTTTGAAAAATAATGCAGACACACTTCCACTTGCAAGCAATGCTAACAACAGTCCACCATCTAATGGTACAGGAACAGGAGGAGTTGCTCCTGGATCAGGCGGGTTGCCGCCAGGACCTTTTTGTTTAACATTGGATTTTACAGTTGTTGCTGGAATTGCCTTACCCGGCTCTGGAGGAACCTGTGAATAAACCTGACTGGCAACAACAAGTAGAATTAAGAATATTATTGGCTTAATAAATTTCATTTACTTACTTATTTTTGATTTATTTATTTAATGCTTTAATATTGTAAACTTCATCTGCATCATAAATTTGGAACAAAAGTAATCCTTTTTTATTAATCTGCAAAATTTGTTGATTATTTACGTTATTAAAGTTCTGTATTTCTTTTCCAGACATATCAAAAACCACAACTTTCGAAAGAGTTGAAAGACCTGAAATTGTAGCATTATTGTCTTTTATATAAACTGAAACCAAGGTGTTTTCTTCATTACCCAAAGATGTTGTCACTTGCGAATTATCAGCAGATATCACAACTTTAAATCTGTTTGTAGTTCCTGTAGAAGCTGTGTATGTATATGACCCTGCCAATAAATCTGTTGGCTTATTATTTGCCAGTTTATCAATCAAAATTATTTGTTTGCAATTTGGGGCATAAAAATCAGGTGATAATTCAACTGTATATGTACTTGCTGTTCCAATTTTAGTATAAAGTTCGACTTCCTTTACAGTATAGGGCAAAGTATTCACAGCAAAGGATGTACTATTTACATATGAATATAATTGAGGTACCGCCGTTGTCATACTAAACATTTTTACTGCATCTTCTCCAATAACAAAAGCCGTATTTGCATTATCTTTCAACCTGATTCTGGTTACATCATTGTATGTACTATTTTTAATATTAATACCTATCTCATCAAAATCAACAACTTCACTCTTTACAGATGGAGCCAGAACCCTTCTTCCTGCATTAACATAAGCAAAGTTTGTTGTGCTGGCCTGTAAAAAGAAAGATGTATAGGGTTGTAAATTATAATGATCGCCACTCATGACATAACTATAATTTGTTCCATTGTAAACGTAATATGGTGAATTTGCACTTGAATTATATAAATCATACGAACACACAAAAGGAGAAGCTACTAAATTCCAACCACTATGGAGATTACTTATTCCCGATGGATATAAATTTATGCCAACATTAGAACTTGTTTTAAAAATATCTAGTTTATCTTTAGCCTTAGCTACAAAATCCAATGTAATTGTATTATCGGTATAAATAATATAACCTTGTCGAGCAACAAATGCATGAGGAGAAACATTTGCCCAATTAAGACCAGAACCCGTTGTATTTACAATACCAGAGGAAGCCCTACCTGAACCATTGTACTTTTGCACATAAAAGTCGTATCCATCCTGTTCAACATTACCCCAAGTTGCAGGTGTTCCATTTTGACGAAGCACAGAAGTTATATTAAACGGAAATCCTACAAAATGCCATTGTCCAGCGGTAAATGTTTTTCGAATTATGATATTAGCCCCATTTCCAAGATTAATCGTAGAGTTATTCAAAATCTTGCCTGTATTTCCATCGGCATCTACCTTAATTATTAAATTATTCGACACATGCAACACCTCAGTATTTGTTAATTTACCACCTGTTTCCAAAATCAATCCATTGACAATAATTGAATCTCTACCTGTATTAGGTGAAGTTATGCTATGTCCAATTGTAACATTATTTGCAATACCAGCAGGTGAATCATTGGTAATCCAACTGTTATTTGTATCCCATATTCCATTTTGACTGGAAATAAAATTAGTTCCTGTAGTAATTGCTGCTGCAGGGCTATATTCGCTATAAACTCCATTATTGATGGCATATACCTTGTAATAATAAATAGTTCTTTCAGTAAGTGGATAACCGTTAGCGGGGTTCAGATTAAAGTATTTATTGCTGGTTTCAGCTGTAGATTCTGTGACACCGGGTACATCTTCCGAAAAATTCTTATCTGTAGAATATGTAACAATATAAGTAGTGGAGGCATCAGTTGATCCATTATCAATAGTCCAGTTTGCTGTAAATCCATCTGAAGCAATATTAGTTGCAGGAGTTACTTCAGGTGTTTCAGGCTTTACATTTAAACTATTTACTGCTGATGCAGAATTATAAAACTCATTACCTGCCTGCGATGCAGTAATATCCACAGTACCAGGTCCAACTATAGTTACTGTATTTCCACTTACAGTTGCAACGTTGTTATTACTACTTGCATATGTTATGGGTAAACCACTTGTAGTTGTAGCTGCTAAAGTAAAGGGAGAATCACCATAAGTTACATCACTCAAAGGATCAAAGGTTATTTCCTGATCCATAAGTGCAGTAACTGTCACATCATCAATACCCATTTGATGAAAATTTGCATATTTGAGCAAATCCCATCTCAACATTATTTCAGTATTTGCAGCAATATTTATATCGGTCAATATCAAAGTTTGAATAGAACGGTTAGCTGTTAAATTTCCATCCAAAACGGCTGTAGAAGAATATTTTGGTGCTTGGAAATTAGAACTACATGTAAACCAAGAGCCTGCAGTCAATGATGTAACTGTATTTCCTTTTGAATAATACAAATATAGATATTGGTTTGCTCCTCCATTTACATTAGATGCCCACTGCTCACCTGTCCATGTAATTCTAAGCGATTTTATTACAGTGGCTGGTACTGCATTTTTCAATCGCCAACCAACATAACCATGCGAAGCCCCTGTTGTTCCACTAACAATAACACCTAACGCTTTATCTCCGGGTGTACCCGCAGATGCATAAACATAAATTCTTCCAGCGGTTGTTACACTACCAGTATTGGCATATAATGTACCAGGAGTCGTTCCATTTATTGTAGAATACCACCCTACAGCATTAGGAGTTGCATTATTAGTCCATGTTCCTGCAGGGACAGTATTGAAGTTTTGAGTAACTGATGTACCTAACGCTGTAATCGACGTTTGTGCTTCGACTTGATAGGATGCAAAAAAGCCAAGTAACAATGAAAGCATTGTTATTTGAAACTTGAATGTCTTAAATAAGTTCATAGGTCTGTTTTTTTAGTTGTTTAAATTCGGATACTCATAATCTAAAAAAACCGAGATTTACGCTAATAAAACACCTGTAATACAAGTGTTTTTAGAATGCTGCTAAATTACACATTTTTTTATTGCAAACCAAATTATACTACAAAAAACTTACAATTTATTATAAGTTTGTATAATCTGTTTCGAAATTGTAAACAACACACCGAAAAATTTGTTCAGATTTGATCCTACAAAACGCAAAAAAGTCGTCAAATTTATCATATTTGACGACTTTTTTCGATATTCATGTTACAATTAATATCCTCTGATTGCTTCAATACCAGGCAAAATTCTGCCCTCAATGGCTTCGAGCAATGCACCCCCACCTGTTGACACATAAGAAACACCGTTGGCAAGTCCGAATTTATTGACACAAGCCACAGAATCACCCCCGCCTACTAAAGAAAATGCACCGTTTTTGGTTGCCTCCACAATAGCTTCACCTACAGATAATGAACCGTGTGTAAAGTTTTCAAACTCAAAAACACCTGTTGGTCCATTCCAAAGAATTGTTTTAGAAGCTTTGATTGTATCAGCAAATATTTTCTCTGTTTCGGGACCGATATCAAGACCTTCCCAACCATCAGGAATTTCGTTAACATTCACAAATTGTGTATTTGCATCGTTACTGAATGCATCCGCTATTTTAGCATCTACTGCCAAAACCATTTTCACATTGTTCTGTTTGGCTTTTTCGAGTAAATCAAGAGCCAAATCAAGCTTATCGTCTTCGCAAATAGAGTTACCAATTTTGCCACCAAGTGCTTTGGTAAATGTATATGTCATACCACCGGCAATAATCAGATTATCAACTTTGGTAAGCAAATTTTCGATAATTTCAATTTTCGATGATACTTTTGAACCTCCCATGATAGCCGTAAACGGACGGGCAGTATCTGTCATAACTTTCTGAACTGCAATCACCTCTTTTTCCATCAGATAACCAAACATTTTGTTGTTTTCGTCAAAATATTTAGCTATCAAAGCTGTTGAAGCATGTGCACGGTGAGCAGTGCCAAAAGCATCGTTTACATAACAATCTGCCATAGAAGCTAATTTTGCTGTAAATTCTTTCTGCAACTCTTTTAGTACTTTTTTAGCTGCTGCTTTTTCATCGTCGGTAGCAAATTCGCCGCGGGGTTTTCCCTCCTCTTCAGCATAGAAACGAAGATTTTCGAGCAACAATGCTTCTCCAGGGTTCAGTGCGGCTGCCAAAGCAACTGCATCTTCACCCACACAATCAGTAGCAAATTTCACTTCCACGCCTAAAAGCGAAGAAACATGAGCCAAAATTGATTTCAACGAATACTTTGTATCAGGATTCTTTTTTGGACGACCCATGTGTGATGCGATAATCACACTACCTCCATCGGCAAGAATTTTTTTCAAAGTTGGGAGTGCCGCGCGAATGCGGGTGTCGTCAGTAATTTCGAAGTTTTCGTTCAATGGCACATTGAAATCGACACGAACAAATGCTTTTTTACCGGCAAAATTAAAATTGTCAATTGTTTGCATAATATTTTACTTTTTGAATTAAATTTTAATTTCAGAAATTCGGCATAAATTACAGCTTAACACAGATAATCAAATAGTTAATCTGCAAAAGTTATGTTTTTTTCTTTCGCACAAAGATAATAAAAAAGGTTGAAAAACTATCTATTTGTTTTCAACCTTCTTTGATTTATTTCTGACAATTTCAGTTTGTTTTAAACTTGTATTTAACCTGCGACAATTGCTCGTTGGCTTCTACAATTTTCTTTTTTAAGTCTTCCTTGTAAGCAAGCAGTTTTTCCTGCAATTTCATATCGGCAGTTGCCATAATCTGAACAGCAAGAATAGCCGCATTTAACGAGCCATTGATACCCACTGTCGCCACAGGTATTCCCGGAGGCATTTGAACAATAGCCAATAAAGCATCCATACCATCGAGGCTAGCATTTATTGGCACTCCGATAACAGGAACAGTTGTCATGGAAGCAATAACTCCCGGCAAATGTGCTGCCATACCAGCTGCAGCAATAATTACCTCAATACCATTTGCACGGGCATTTTTGGCAAACTTCTCCACTTCGGCCGGCGTACGGTGAGCCGAAAGCGCATTTATTTCAAAGGGAATCTCAAATTCGTTGAGCAGAGCGGCCGCCTTTTCCATAACCGGAAGGTCAGACGTACTTCCCATGATAATACTTACTTTTGGTGTCATATATTTATTTAAGACGATAATTTAAACTCCAAGCAACGACTGATAATCGTCAGCCGAAAGCAAATCAGACATTTCAGCGTCGTTTGACACTTTGATTTTAATGATCCAGCCCTTTCCGTACGGATCGTCGTTAATAAATTCAGGATTGCTTTCCAAATCGTCATTAAACTCCAAAACTTCACCGCCAACAGGCATAAACATTTCCGAAACTGTTTTAACAGCTTCCACGGTACCAAACATTTCGCCGGCACCAAGATTTTCGCCCACAGTTTCCACTTCCACAAAAACAATTTCGCCTAATTCACCCTGAGCATAATCGGTAACGCCTACTGTGGCTGTTTCACCTTCCAAACGAATCCATTCGTGTTCTTTAGTATACTTCAATTCAACCGGTATATTCATAATTTTACGGTATTAAAAATTAATATTAATTGTATTTATTGCTATTTCAAATCGAGTGTACAAATAATGGGATAATGATCGGAGGCTTTCAGACTACCTTTTTCATATCCGATAATCCGCATATTTTCGTACATTATATAATCTATTCTGAATCGGTAAACTGATTGATTATAGGTCCAGCCCATGCCAAATCCGGTTTCAGAAAACGCATCTTTTAAATTATTTCCTTTTATTTTAGTGTAGGTATACGACACCGGCACATCATTAAAGTCGCCACAAACCAGCAAGCGATAAGGCGATTTATCAATGGCTTCTCTAACCTTATCGGCCTGTACCGATCGCACACGATAAGCCGCACCTAATTTCCGCGATAAATGAATGGTGGTTCCTTTCAAATGATCCGCATCGAAGTTTTCACGCAGCTGTGCAGGCATTGCCCTGTCTTTTTCAGTCAGTCGGTTCGATTCCAGATAATTATTGAATAATCTGACTGTATCTCCATCTACTTTAATATCGGTAATTAACGATGCGCTGAATTCAGAATCCAAATCAACAGAATCGGTAAAAACAATCGGGTATTTCGACATGGTTAGCATACCGCTTCTTCTCCAGCTGGTATTCTGATTAAAAAGGAATCTTTTATAGGGATATTTTCTGAAAATCTCTTTCACATCTTTATCGGTGAGGTATTCTTTTTTAGGGCTGATGGCAAATTCCTGCAAGCAAACAATATCAGCGTCGGAATTAAGAATATACTGAACAATTTCGTTGGGATGTTCATTGGTGTGTTTTTGCAAAATACCTGTCAGCATAGTATTGTATGACAAAATTTTGAGAGGTTTCACTATTTCGGTTTTACCGGTTTTACCAAAATGAACGGGAAAAGTATTGCTGATTTCATTGATACAAAAAATCAACACACTCAACGACAATAAAAAAGCCCATTTCCGGGCAAAAATCCAGAAAAAAACAAAGAAAATATTAACCAGAACAATAATGGGAAAGACAAGCGTGGTGTAAGCCGGAAGCACAAGCAAACTCGGACTGATAATTTTACCCGAAAGTGTCACGAGCATAATTATTACAAACAGGACATTTGTAATAAGCATCATCCATTTTACGAGAAACCGCCCGATATTGAATTTATGTTTTGGCACAACCGGCTATGATTATTTTTTTTGTTCGAAAAGTTTACGTTTTTCGTCGGCAGAAAGACTCTCGTATCCCGAAGTTTTAATTTTATCCAGAATACGGTCGATTTCCTGCATGTTTCTGGCTTTACTCACATTAAACTCTGCATCCGACATTTTTCTGTTACCTGATTTTCCACGAACAACTTTCAGTTTTTTACCTGCAAAAAGGTTGTGAATAACATCGAAAATCCGGTTAATTCCTTTGGTAAAATCTTTCCCTCTTTGCAAAGATACAACAAATAAATAACCTGCCAAAGCACCGCCAAGATGTGCAAGTTCGCCACCTGCATTATTGGAAGTTATGCCGAAAAAGCTGGTCAGGATAAAGAAAACAGCTATCCATTTGAGCTTAACCCTTCCGATAAAAAGCATTTGCATTTCCATATTGGGTGCACGAAAAGCAACTGCCGTAATAATAGCCATAATGGAACCCGAAGCTCCGAGAAGAATAGACGTCGGGACAACAGGAGCAAAATACGGAAAAATATTATAGGAAAATATAAAAACGAATGCACCCGAGAAACCACCAATAATATACAATGCATTCAGTTGCTTTTCGGAGAAATACATCAGAAAAATTTTACCAAACCAAAACAACGTAAACATATTGAAAAACACATGAAAGAATCCTTCGTGGTAAAACATGTATGTTATCAGCGTCCATGGTTTGTACAACAGCATTTGCAGACTGGCCGGCACTGCAAGATATTCAGCAAAGCCGATAGCATTTACATTAAATAAGGTAAACACAATCTTTACCGTTATAAACAACACAAAAACAACAGCGTTGATAAAAATCAACCGCAACACTGCATTTCCGTTTTTGAAAGCCTGTTTGAATGACGCAAGCAAGTCCATTTTCTGTAAATTGAATTATAAGTAAGTTCGTCCGTTTTTCTTTTTCCAAACAAGTATAAGAATAATGCCGAAAAGCATCCCTCCCAGGTGAGCAAAGTGTGCCACATTATCGCCGGTAAAGTTGGCCACACCCAGAAACAGTTCGGCCACACCATAAATAATTACAAAGATTCGGGCTCTGATAGGAACCGGGAAAAACAGCATCATCAGTTTTACATCCGGAAAAAGCCAACCGAAGGCCAGCAAAATACCAAATACTGCTCCTGAAGCGCCTACAGTTACAGGCAGATTCAGATACATTTTCTTTAGTTCGAACACATGCTGTGCATCAAATAAGCCCAGATTTTCGAATCTGAAATATCTCGATAATTGTTCCTGATAAGCTAACAGTCCCTGACCAGAATTTGCGCTAATTGCATCGTTCATTGCTGTTACAACCGGTTGAAATTCTACTGTCCAGATAAGTTGTTGAACCACAGCAGCACCCAGCCCGGTGACAAAATAATAAAACAGAAACCGCTTAGAACCCCAGCGATACTCCAAAGGAACACCAAACATATACACTGCCAGCATATTAAACAGCAAATGCGTAATATCCCGCGTGCTGTGCATAAACATATAAGTTATCAGTTGGGCAGGATTAAAACGGTCGGCACCCCAGTAATGCATGCCAAGTATATCTGAAAGATCGCCGTCGATGCCCCATCGATTGAAAAGATTAGGCGATACAAGCGTTGCCAGCCACAAAATTACATTGATAGCAATCAGATTTTTTACAACCGGCGGTATAGAACTTAGAAATGATGATCTGTTATTCATTTAACTATTAATTTTCAAACTATGACAAAGGTACAAAAAACGGGATAATTACCGGTATCAGCACCTGCGTTGTTACTATAAAAAAACAAACTTTTCCAAAGTTTAAATCTTTGGAAAAGTTTTGTTTTTTTTCATCTTATAAATACTCTTTGTGGCGTTTATTTCAGAAATATGGCTTTTGATATTTTCTCAGCTACTTCTTTTCCTTTTATCTCTTCCACAATTCTGAGTGCAAATTCAATGGCTACACCCGCAGCCTTTGCCGTAAATATATTTTCGGTTTGCACTATTTTATTTGCTGATAAACTGGCATCAATCAATTGATTTTCGAAGCCGGGATAACAAATGGCTTCTTTTCCTTTGAGCAGTCCCATTTTACCTAGAATGGACGGAGCAGCGCAAATAGCAGCCAAATGTCCGTTTTTTTCTGATACAGAAAGAATCAGTTCTTTCAGACCCGAATGAGCATCCAGATTTGTTGTACCCGGCAAACCACCGGGCAAAAACAACAGACTGTCTTCAGCAAAACTTACTTCCTCAAAAATCGCATCGGCTTCAACACCTATTGCATGAGCCCCTTTCACCATTTTACTGCCCGTAACCGAAACTGTAACAACCTCCATTCCGGCACGCCGGAAAATATCAATGGGCGCAACGGCTTCAATTTCTTCAAATCCTTCGGCAAGAAATAAATAGATTTTCATCATCGAACCATTAATTTAGTTGTAATACTATCGCAAATTGAAATTGTAGGTTATTGACCCTGTAGCTATGCTACTTCCTGCCGTAAAACGTGTACTTTTAGCCGCGGCTATAGCTGCATTGCGTGTGGTAACATCTGAAATATTGGTAGGTGAGCCAATTGAAGCACTTGTCACCCTACCATCTTCGTCCACACGGATAGTAACAGTTATTTTACCTTCCACATCGTTATCATAACTTGGATTTACCAACCGTCCACTCAACGAACGTCCGTTCAGCGACCATGAATTACCTCCCGACGTTCCCGAACCGAGCGGATTACCCTGTTTGGTATTTCCACTTGTATTTCCTGTACCGGTGGTATTCGAATTTCCGAACAAACCACTCATGGTGTTATTAGCGTTATTAACAGCATCCTGCTCCTTTTTCTTTTTCTCCGCAGCAATTCTATCCTTTTCAGCCTGAGCATCTTTCAGAGCTTTTTCTTCTTTTTTGCGATTCTGCTCTGCAATATAGGCCGAATTATCTTTTTGTGTCAGCACTTCTTCTTTCACAGGTTTTGTCACCGGTTTCGAAGGTGTTGCAGCGGCCACTTCAGGCTTGGCTTCAGGAATAGCCTGAGGTGAATTTCCTCCACCATCCAGAGTTTCGCCAAAACTCACCATAATACCTTCATCATCCTGAATAGGTGCTGTCATTGGAATAACCACAAACCAAAGCAGCAGAAACAACAGGATGCATGAAAGCACTGAGCCGGTTATACCATATATATCAGCTTTTTTCACGTTGAATTAATTTTCTGGTGATTTTGTTGCAATAACTAACTTCAGTTTATGCTGATTGGCAATATCGAGCACTTTTACGACCTGTTTGTATGGGATATTTTCATCAGCATGCAAAGCAATGTACGTAGAAGTATCCTGTGCCACTAACCCGGTAATATATGAATCGAGCATTTCTTCAGAAACCGGTACAGCTTGCTCTCCTCCTTTTGATACATAATAACTTCCGTTTTCGTCAATCGAGACCCGTGCCACCACAGGTTTCGATGTGGTGTTAGCGCCACTTTGCGGTAAATTAATTTTTATATCGCTTGGCGAAGACATGGTAGATGATATAACAAAAAATATCAGTAACAGGAAAATTATATCTGTCATTGACGACATCGAAAACGATGCTTCAACCTTGGTTCTTCTTTTTAAAGCCATTTCTTAATTGGATAATTGGTTTATAAAGTTTGTTGGTGAATCAGTTAATTGGTGAATCAGTTAATTGGTTTATAAAGTTAATTAGCTGATTGCTTAATGCTTATTGCTTACCACTTACTGTTTACCGCTTACTGCTTACCGTTTTTTACGCCGGTTCGTTCAGCAAATCAAGAAACTCCATGGTTCTCGATTCCAGAATACGTACCACCGAGTTGATGCGCGAAACCAGATAATTGTAAAAGAAATAAGCCAGAATACCTACAATAAGTCCACCTACTGTAGTAACCATGGCCTGATACATACCTATAGACAAATCACCCAACTGAATAGAACCACCTGATTTCTGCGCCATATTGAAGAACACCATCACCATCCCGGTTACCGTTCCGAGGAATCCCAGCATGGGTGCTCCACCCGAAACTGAGGCCATAATAACCAAGCCTTTTTCCAGTTTGGCAATTTCCAGATTACCTACGTTTTCGATAGCCACCAACACGTCATTCATCGGTCGTCCGAGGCGACTGATACCTTTTTCCACCATGCGGGAAGTTGGAGTATTGGTATCCTGACAAAGTTTTTTTGCTGCATCAATTTTTCCATCGTAAATATAATCCTTAATTCTGTTCATAAACGAATTATCTTCTTTCGAAGCCTGTTTCAGCGTAATCATCCGTTCGATAAATAAATATATGGCAAGAGCAAACATGATGACCAACACATGCATAATGGGGCCTCCGTATTTGTACATTTCCCAAAGATTCATTTCAGCCGCAGGAGCAGCAGTTGTAGTAACCATCGAATTAGCAGAATCGGTTAAAGCGCCCGTGGCAGCTTGTAGAATAATCATTAAATTCATAATTTATGTTTTGTTTGTTGTTATATTTTTTTGTGAACTCTATTATTTCAAAAACTGTGCCTTACATTATTTTAATTGTTCCTTGTATTTTTTAATTGTGGCTTCCAGCCCGTAATACAAGGCATCCGAAATAAGCGCATGTCCAATGGAAACTTCATCGAGCCATGGAATATGCGTATGCATATATTTCAGGTTTTCGAGACTTAAATCGTGACCGGCATTCAGTCCAAGTCCGAGTTTACGTGCCAGTGTGGCGGCATCCACAAAAGGAGCAATAGCCAGTTCCTTATTTCTATGATACAGACTCGCATAAGGTTCAGTGTACAATTCCACACGGTCGGTACCTATTTTGGCAGCAAACTCAATGCGGCGTACATCCGGATCGATAAAAATGGAAACACGAATACCGGCACTCTGAAAATCGGCCACCACATCAGTCAAAAAATCGAAATATTTCACCGTATCCCAACCTGCATTCGACGTAATGGCATCGTGTGCATCGGGTACCAGAGTTACCTGATGGGGTTTTACTTCCTTCACTAATTTGATAAATGCCGGCGTTGGATTTCCTTCAATATTGAATTCCGTTTTCAGCAATGGACGCAATTCCAATACATCAGCATAACGAATATGACGTTCGTCGGGGCGTGGATGTACCGTTATTCCCTGAGCACCAAATTTTTCGCAATCGAGCGCTACCTGACACACATTGGGCACATCTCCGCCGCGGGCATTGCGGATAGTAGCTATCTTATTTATATTAACGCTGAGTTTTGTCATATATTTTCTTGTTTCAGTTTATGAGTTTTACAGGGCTAAAAATACTGCTGAAATTAATTTGTTATTTTCGGATACATTTTGTTCCTTTGCAATTCATTATTCAAACAGCAGATTTGGCAGTCACAAAAATAATCTAAAAAGTTCAACGATAACTTATTCTGTGCGAACTTTCACGTTTTTTTTTGATTATTTTCGTATTCATTATCTCATATCCGACATTAAACAGTATCAGTAGCCGGTTTCAAAACTAATTTATTTATGAACATAGCAGTTTTCGGAAATATTTACCGTCCGGTCATTATATCACATATTCAGGTTATTTTTGACTTTTTCCGCGATAAAGATGCGCAATTGATGCTCGACAGCGAGTTGTATAACTATGTAAAAGAGCATAACAGTTGTTGCACTGAAAAAACATTAACTTTCGACGATGATAATTTTGCTGCGGATGTAGCCATAAGCATTGGTGGCGATGGTACTTTTCTGAATACCGCTGCCCGTGTGGGTAAAAAAAACATTCCTATCATGGGCATCAACACCGGACGACTCGGATTTTTGGCCGATGTATCGGTCGAAAACATCCAACAGGCGCTCGAAGATATTTATACGGGACATTTTTCGGTGGAAGAACGTATAATGTTGCAGGTGGAAGCCAAAGACGGAACGGCCTTTGATCATCCATGCGTGCTGAACGATATTTCGATACTGAAGCAGGACAGTTCGTCGATGATAAGCATCAATGTAAGTCTGAACGGCGAGCCTATCCACACCTATCAGGCGGATGGTTTGATTATTTCCACGCCCACCGGCTCCACGGCCTACTCCATGAGTGTGGGTGGTCCGTTACTGGTACCGCAGGCCGAAAACTTTGTGCTGTCGCCGGTAGCGTCGCACAGCTTGAATGTTCGTCCGCTGGTTATTCCCGATTCGTGGGTTATCGATTTGGATGTACACAGCCGCACCCACAGCTTTATGATTTCGCTGGACGGCCGCACCAAAATTCTGGAACAAAGCACACGCCTGCATATCAAAAAAGCGCCCTACAAACTCAAGGTGATTAAACAGGAAAACCATACGTTTTTCAACACCCTGAAAAATAAACTAATGTGGGGAGTAGATAAGAGGAATTAAAAGAAGCGGTAAGCAGCAAGCGGTAAGCGGTAAGCAATTTTGAATTTGGGTCTCGCGAAAAGTTGTTTCAAAAGTTTCAAGGGTTTCAGGTTTCAAAAGTTTCAGGAGTTTAAGTGGTTTTACTGAGTTTTTCTTATTTTCTTATTTTCTTATTTTCTTATTTTCTATAATTTCCAAAAAAACATGCGTATAGTATTCATGGGTACACCGGAGTTTGCGGTGGAGAGTCTTAAAATATTGGTGGAAAACAACTACAATGTGGTGGGTGTGGTAACTATGCCCGATAAACCGTCGGGGCGTGGACATAAACTTCAGGCATCTGCGGTAAAGCAATATGCGCAGGAACATAATCTGCCGGTATTACAACCCGAAAAACTGAAAGACGAAACTTTTCTGCAACAATTGGCCAATCTGAAAGCCGATGTGCAGGTGGTGGTGGCCTTCCGCATGTTGCCCGAAGTGGTTTGGAATATGCCACGGCTCGGTACGTTTAACCTGCATGCCTCGCTCCTGCCCCAGTACCGTGGTGCTGCGCCTATCAATTGGGCAATTATCAATGGTGAAAAGGAAACGGGCGCAACCACTTTTTTCCTTACGCACGAAATTGACACGGGAAAAATTATTCTGCAACAGAAAATACCCATTACCGATACCGACAATGCCGGAACCATACACGATAAACTGATGGTCATGGGCGCAGGCATGGTACGCAAAACCATCGACTTATTGGCCGAAGGCAAAACCGACGCCATAGACCAGGCACAGTTTATCAGCAGTGAAACCACGCTGAAAGCAGCACCAAAAATCTTTAAGGAAACCTGCGAAATGGATCTCAACAAAACTACCACCGAAGTATATAACTTTGTGCGCGGACTATCGCCTTACCCCGGCGCATGGACAGAAATCCTGCTACCTGCACAATCCGAAAAAGTTGTGCTGAAAGTATTCGAAACCACTGTGGAGCTTACCCACCACACACTCACTCCCGGCACGATAGAAACTGATGGCAAAAAATACCTGAAAATAGCCACGCCCGATGGCTTTATACAACTTATCGGTGTTCAATATCCCGGAAAAAAACGCATGGAAATCGGGGAGTTATTGAGGGGATTGAAGTGAGAAATTATGTAACCGTAGTGAGGGGTTGACTTTGAGTCACTCCCTCACTATATCTAATCTATTTTCGTAAATAACACCCTTAATAACTTTAAAATAATTGTTTTCTTTACTAATTGTAATCTTCAATTCTTCACAATATAAAAATGCTTCCTTTTTAATATATTTTATTTTAGACCGTAAAGAAACAAATTTGAGATTATCGCACATAAAAAATGCTGATTCATCTATTACAATCAAACTCTCGGGGAATTTAATTGATTTAAGTCCAAAACAACATACAAATGCACATTTACCGATTCTTTTCAAGCTATTTGACCACTTTATTTTTTCAAGCTTATGACTATTTGTAAATGTCCAGTCATCAATTTCATTTATATTTTCGTTAAATACAATATTTTGTAAGTTTTCAACTCCCTTGAAAGCACCTGAAACAATGGACTTAACATTATCAGGAACAATATAAGTTTTTCGACCTGAGCCTCCCGGATAACTAATTAGTTTAGTCAGATTTGCAGAAAACAACACGCCAACAACTGATTTAAAATCTTTATTATCTGATTCTACACAAATTTCACGAAGAAACTTACATGATGAAAATGAAAACTTTCCAATTTTTCTAACCGAAGCAGTTATAACAACTCTTTCAAGACCCGAATTTTCAAAACTACCAATTCCAATAGAAAACAAATTTTGTGGAAAATCAATATTTTGCAAATAACTACAACCGTCAAAAGCATTATTGCCAATAATTTTCAAAGTTTCAGGAAGTTTAATCTCTTCAATATAATCGTTATTTAAAAATGCACAACTCCCTATTTCAATTACGTTGGATTGTATTTCAATATTGCTATTATTTATATTCTGAATAGCCATTAAAATAATAGATTTATCCTTTGAATAAATAAAATACTCATCCGAAGTTAAATTTTCGTTATTTTGGTCAATCGTTATTGATAAGGTTTCTGAACATTCCTTAATAAAAACCGGATCAATATTTTTCAGCCCTTCAGGTAAATAAATCTCTTCCAAATTGCTACATCTATAGAAAGCTTTATTTTTTATCGTTGTGAGACCTTTATTAAAATTTATACTTCTTAAATCGTCACACTCATAAAAAGCATAACTTTCAATTATCTCAATACTATCAGGAAAATTAACTTTTTCTAATCCACAAACACCTTCAAAAGCTCCTTCTCCAATAATCTTTGTACCTTCTCTGATTGAATATTCCGTAATATTTGAAATCTTCCTTGCATCTTTAATAGTTTTTTTTACCATATCGTAAATTACACCAAATTCATCTTCAATCAAATTATTAATACATCTTTTGTTATTCATTTTGAGGTATCTTATTTAATTAATAGCTTTCCTGACTCTCCATTTACATTATAAATATAGATTCCCGATGGAAATCCTGCAGAACTGACTACAATTCCTCCATCAACTAAGTTTTTATAAAAGTTGCATAAAAACACCTTACCACTTACATTACAAATTTTCAAAGTATAACTATTGGTTTTATCTAATGGTATGAATTCAATCGTTTTTCTTAGGGAGTTAACATACACTTTTGTATTATCAGATTCTTCTATTGACGAAATCCCTGAATAATTGCCTAAAACATTATAAATTTCAGTATTGGTAACATAATTATTTATGGATTTATCGTATATCATTCTGTACAATATCATTTTCGAACTACTAGAGACTGTTTTTAAAAAATTACTGACAATCATAGTTCCTGCACCAAAATCATATATTATTTGTCCCTTTTCATTGAATAATAATAATTTAGTCATATCAATATCAGTTCCATCTCCATTAGTCTTTGTAAAAGAAACCAAAAACTCCAAATCAGATGAGTTATTGAATACTTTATCTGTCAGACTCACACTATTAAATGTATATCCTGTTGGAGACATCAACGTAAATGTGTTCAACAAGGAATAATTTTCCTTGTAGACAACAACCTGTGACTTGGCAATATCTACATTAAAATAATACGTTGATGATAAATTAACCGAACTCATTTGAACTCCGATAAATTGTTTGTCCTGTGAAACCTGAGCATGAACGACAGCATAACCCAACAGCAATAAAATGAACATTGTTTTTTTCATATACTTGTATTTTAAATTGTTTATGCTGCAAATGTATTTTGTTTGTGCGCCAAAATATGTCATTGAGAAAAAAATAACCCGAAAATTTATGGTAAATATTCGGGTTATAACTATTATTTCTTTATTAACAAATCACATAGTTTATTAATTGCATCACTAGACAAATGCCTTGTAGAGCCGCTCATTTGACAAGTAACAACTCCCTTTCTATCATTATTTGAGAAGAAATGAGAATAAAGTTTATCATTTCCTGAAATAAAATCATTAAAATCCCAATTTAAATCAAATAATTTTTCAGTTAGACCAAATGTTTCATATGCTTTTGCGGTATTTATAACATACTTAAATGTTTTCTTAAAAAATTCATCTTCTAAATGTTCAATTCTTTTTTGATAACTATTTCTATTTAAAACAGCTTGTCTTCCTTTGCTTGTTTTGCTTGGCACATGATTCATTTCTGTTATAAAGCAATGATTTAAAAATGAGTTTTCTTTGTCAAAGCCAAGTTCCACGGATTTAATTTTTGATACAATTTGGCAGTACTTTCTCCATGTATGTCCCGGAGATAACTCATTAGGTTTAAAAAAATATGGATGGATTGGATTATTAAAACTTTCATCGAAGCTAAACTCCATTTGCTTTGACAATAAATCTTTCCAATAAAAGCAGTTATTAAAGCTTTCATTATAAAATTGATTATAATTACTATCTGAGTAATTAAAACCTTTTTCTTTTCCGATTATTAAAATATCAGAGTTTGGATTACCATATCCAATAAAAAAAGGATTCGACATTATTTCAAAAATTTGTTGGTTATTTTCAATTCTTATTTTACTTATATACTTCTCCCACTCGTTTTTTCTGATTACCAGATTATCTTGCAAATAAATCCTTGAAATTTCTTCAAAGTTATTTTCATTAAGGTATTCAAAATAAAGTTTATCTGCTTTTCCAACTAAGTTTACAAATTCTTCTGAGTAATTCATAATTTTTATTTTTAATTGTTAGTAATCGTATTGTTTTAATGCATTTTCCATATCCCAACAAATATCTCTAATAAGCACTTTAGGTGTAATAACCCTTACTTCATTGCCATGAGAAAGTATTTCCATTTTAAAATCGTGGGTTAATTGTACTTTTAGTTTAATCCTAAATTCTTTTTCATCATCAATCAGTATTTCTTGCGAATGATGTAAAGGTTGTGATTTCAGAAATTTTCCTTTGAGGGGGTTGAATGCTAAAATCACTTCTTCTACCTGAAGATTATCCATTTTAAAAATGCCAAATGTGTCTTTAAAATAGCTTTCGGGTGTAATATCTTTAGGGATATCGTAACAAGATGAACCGTCAGGAGCATAAGGTATACTCTCAATTCTGTCTAAAGCAAAGGTTTTAATTTTATTGTCCTTTTTATCTAATGCTACAACATACCAACGAGATTTGAATTCCTTTATAAAATAGGGTTCAATAGTTCTGTTTTCAGATTTAGAATAAACATACCTTTTATAGTAGAATTTAATTCTTTTACAATCTTGTATGGCTTCAAGAATGCTTAATAAGTATTCACTACCCGTTCTTTTAGGCTCCATTGTTATATATTTATTTATATTTTCAAAACGTTGAAAAGTATGGATATAACGATATGAATCTATCAGAAGTGTTTTATTTGAATCCATTTTAGCTTCTTCAATTTTATATCCATTTCCTACTTTATCAAACTTAATATCTATTCCAAACAGTTCTTTCATCTCGGATAAATCACGATGAAATGTTCGCTTAGAAAGCGGCTTAAAACTATTTTTAGCATATACTTCATTATTGTAAAGTGCTATTAACCCCTCAACATTAATTGGACTCTTGCTTTTGATTGTATCGTACAACCATAAAAAACGACTGAAATATAAATTTTTTGCCATACTAAAACTTCAATTAGATTTTTGCAAATATACAGAGACTGAGTGACAAAATATGGCAATGCAAATAAAAAATAATAAAATCTATTCAATCATATCTCTACTAATAACCACTTCTTCCTACTCTTCAACTCCCCTGTCATACTTCATAAGTCCTCAATCTATGTTTCGAACATGGATTTCCTACTTTCGAACTAGGAAATCGTACTTCCAAAGCAGGAAATCCTTGTCCGTAAGCAGGACGACGCACTTATAAAGCAGGAAAAGGTACTTCGGAAGCAGGGCGACGGTCTCTTGAAGCAGGTTGTCGGGCTTCAGAAGCAGGATGCCGGACTTCAGAAGCAGGGCAACGGACTTCCGAACATAAAAACGCCGCTCCCAAAGCAGGAGCGGCGCATGTTTATGTACTTTTTCCGACAGCCTCACGGCTGGTGTTATTTAATTTCCGCTTTTTTTGGTTTTACGGCAAACCGTTGTTGCAAATCGTTGTAAACAGCTTCCGAACCCGGAACGTTTACACGGCTTGCGCCCTTCACCGAGTTGTAGAAAATGAGAGCAGCATCGTAGGCTTCCCTACCTGCCACCATCATGGTGTCTTCTATAGCCCGTTGCAGGGTGTTTACTTTTTGCAAAATGGAATATAAATCATGAGTTAGTGCAAAGTCTTTTTTGGCTTCATCCATATCGAGATATACCGGTGTAAGTGAAGGGTTAGCTTCTGCATATTCGATACTTTTCTGTACGAAGGCTAAGGTTTTGTCTCCCATAATTCGTAAGGACTGCCTTTCTTCGGCAGTGAGGTTAAATACTAACACGTTTTTCAGTGCGGTATTCAGAGCATTCAGGTGTTCGTTGATTCCTGTCATAGTCTCTGACGGAATCTGACTCGAAATTCTATTTTCTTGTGACATTTTGATAAATTTTTTACTGATTTATAAATTCAGCTATGAAGTCTATCGGAAAAAGTTAAAACATAAACAGTGCAAATATAGAAAAAATATTAACACTCAAATAAAAATCAGAAAAAAAAATTTTAACCTTTACTTTTACATAGTCGGGGTGCGACTTAAAGTCGCGCCCCGACTAACAAGAAGTTAAAACTTACTGCTGCACATCCGCCTCCACATTGATAGCCACGCCAATGGGCACTTTTTTCCAGTTTCCCTGACTGGTGCTGCGATGGTAAGTTAGTTTTCCGAGGCCACAACTGAAAAGTAGATTTCCTTTTTTGAGATCCTTAATATATTCCACAGTTACCAGAAAATCGCCTTTTACACATAGGTTTTGTTTGCTTATATCCAGCGAAATGGTGTTTTTGGTATCCGACTTGGGGATATTGAGGTAGATGGGTGCCGACAAAATATTTTCGAGTAGCATTTTTCGTTTATCCGTAACGCGGTAAATATTCACGCGGTAAAATATGGTGTCGTGATCGCATGAGCCTATACTTAAATTGATGCGGTGCAGGCGAGCCAGTTTTCTGTTTTCCATCAGAACACCCATTTCTTTTCCCAGCACATGGTCGGAAAATCCGGCTAACATTTTACGCGAGAAATTGGTAACGCCTAACTTCTTCCGTTTGAATTTTCCGGGCAGAATAAGGGTTTCGCTCAGTTCGTACACTTTGGGCTGAAGCACAATTTCGGCGTTGTTCAGCTTTTTCAGTTCACCCACCGTGATATCTTTGGTTTCGTAGCCGATAATGGAAATACGCACCCGGTCGTTGTCGGCAGCGTTGGACACATTCAGCACAAAATAGCCATGCTCGTTGGTTACTGTACCGGTTTCTTTGTTCAGAATACCCACATTGGCATACGGTACTGCTTCAGCATCGGCACTAGAAACCACTCTGCAAGCTATGTTTTGCGACAACACATAACCTGAGGTAAACAGTAATACTGCAAGAATCACTTTTTTCATATCGGAGGAATTTGAATATCGCAAATTAAGCGCATTTTTAACAACTGGCTTAAGAATAAAAGTGAATTAAACGAAACAAATTACAAAGGTCGGTAGAAATCAGGGGATAAGCGACTTCTAATCACTTGAAAAACTATCATTTTAATTATTACACGCTGACAGGTTATCAGGCGCGAAACCTGACAGCGTCAGAATGACCTGTCAGCGTTGATAGAAGAAAAATATACCAAATCACCCGGAAAAATCTGCTTGCTTTATCAGCACCTGCCTGCTGAAAACAAGTTTTATTTTGTCTTTCGGCTAAAGCCCCTTTTCTCTGTTTTTCGAAGAATGGGCTAAAGCCCAATCCAATTAATATAATCCGCGTTCAACGAAGTTGAAAAATATCCGTCCCGACTTTCTCGGGATACATCCGCTAAAAAAATGTATTAAATCAGTGAATATCCGCCGAATCCGCTTTATCAGCGTTTCTATTCTTTTATATTAATCAGCGACTTGGAAGTCGCTGCACCCGAAACTCCGACTTACAATTAGTTAATGCAGCATTACATATGCGTGTACACCTGATTTTCCTGTTCGGCAACGCGTATAAAGGTGGTACGTTTGCTGAGTTCTTTCAGTTGCGATGCGCCCACATAGGTGCAGGTACTGCGTATGCCGCCCAAAATATCGAGTACGCTGGTTTCCACAGCGCCACGGTAAGGCACTTCCACGGTTTTTCCTTCGCTCGAACGGTACTCGGCCACTCCGCCCACATGTTTATCCATAGCGGTAGAGGAACTCATGCCATAGAAAAGTTTGTATTTCTTTCCGCCTCTTTCGAGCAATTCGCCACCACTTTCGTCGTGACCGGCAAGCATACCACCCAGCATCACAAAGTCGGCACCAGCGCCAAAAGCCTTGGAAACATCGCCCGGCGTGGTACAACCGCCATCGCTGATAATCAATCCGCCCAAACCGTGTGCAGCGTCGGCACATTCAATAATGGCTGATAACTGCGGATAACCAACACCTGTTTTTACACGTGTGGTACATACCGAACCCGGACCAATACCCACTTTGATAATGTCGGCACCTGCCAGAAGAAGTTCTTCCACCATTTCGCCCGTTACCACATTGCCCGCAATAATAATTTTATCGCTGAACTTCTTGCGGGTAGCTTTGACAAAAGCCACAAAATGTTCGGAATAACCATTGGCCACATCGATACAGATAAACTGCAACTGCGGATGTGCAGCCATTATTTTTTCTACTTTTTCGAGGTCGTGACTGCCTGTACCTGTGCTTACAGCTATATGGTTTTCGATGCCTTTGGGTGCTTTTTGCATAAAGGCACTCCATTCTTCCACCGAATAATGCTTGTGAACAGCTGTAAACATTTTGTGTTTAAACAACTCCAAAACCATTTCAAATGTTCCCACCGTATCCATATTGGCAGCCATAATTGGAATGCCTGTCCATGAATTACCGGTGCTTTTAAATTTAAAATTACGCTCCAGCTTTACCTGCGCACGGCTTTTCAGTGTGGAACGTTTCGGACGAAACATCACGTCCTTAAAACCAAGTTTAATGTCGTATTCAATTCTCATATTTTATGTTTTTTATTTCGTGTTTCGTGTTGTGCGTTGTGCGTTATCTACGCGTCAAACCGTAAAAGAAACGGTTAGACGCTGGTTCGCATACCGAACGACCGCTATATGCGGTCTGTAGGATAATGATGACAAATGTAGCAAATTTCAAATGAACTTTTAATACTTCACATTCATTACTTTTCAACATCACAAAAACAGCCGTAAAACTTTCGTTTTACAGCTGTTTCAATATAATTTAAACGCTGATTAAAAAGCGTCGATAATAGCTTTGAAGTCTTCTACTTTGATTGAAGCGCCACCAATCAAACCACCGTCGATATCAGGTTGAGAGAAAAGTTCTGCAGCATTTTTAGCGTTACAGCTACCACCGTAAAGAATAGAAGTGTTTTCAGCCTGTTCTTTACCAAATTTATCGGAAATCAGACCGCGAATATAAGCCAGCATATCCTGAGCCTGTTCGGTAGAAGCAGTTACACCTGTTCCGATAGCCCAAATGGGTTCGTATGCGATAGCAATTTTAGCAAAATCATCGGCGCTCAGGTTGAATACTGTTTCGTCCAACTGATTTTTTACGTATGCGTTTTGTTCGTTAGCGTTGCGAACTTCCAATGCTTCACCGCAGCAATAGATAGGTGTAAGACCGTTAGCCAAAGCCAAAGCAACTTTTTTGTTCAGAATTTCGCTGGTTTCGTTGTAATATTCGCGACGTTCAGAGTGACCTAAAATAACGTAAGCAGCACCGGTAGATTTTACCATAGCAGCACTCACTTCGCCTGTAAATGCACCCGATTCTTTGTCGGCACAGTTTTGCGAAGCAACACCAATTTTGTTGGTATCGATAGCAGCAACCACGCTTGCAAGGTGAATAAACGGAGTTCCGATAACTACATCACAATTTGGTGTGTAACCTGCCAAAGCAGCATTCAGTTCAGTTGCTAAAGCCAAACCCTCCTGAAGGGTTTTGTTCATTTTCCAGTTTCCTGCAACAATGTTTTTTCTCATTTTACCTTAATTTTTATATGTTTGAATTTTGTTTTTATTTCGTGTTTTGGGTTCAGTGTTTCGTGTTTTTAGCGCTTAAAACATTACCCGAACCTCTTATTTTCTTAATTTCTTATTTTCTTAATTTCTTATTTTCTTATTTTCTTATTTTCTTCATCAACACATCATCACATCATTCAATATCTCTCCAGTTCCACTTGCCCACAATCACACCTTTGCGAATTAACATAAGCCCCGGATTGGCACGAATCATGGTTTTTAGCGTAATAGGGTCGGCGTTGCAGAACGGATAAGTGACGCCGGTTTTCAGACGGAAAGCCTGAATTTCGTTCTCACCCGAAGCCGTTACAGCATAAAATTTAGCTGTGGTATTTTTATATTTATCAAAAATCTTTTGCGCTGCCCGTGCTCCTTCTTCGGAGGCTTTATTCAGGTCGTACATCACAAGCAACCATGTTTCACCTTCGCTGTAAATTATTTGGTCGGTAATTTCTTCGTAATTGGCATCGGTAATATGCAAATCGTGAATAGGCGCTTTGTAACCTTCGGAAATCACTTTGGTTTTCTGATCTACAAAATGCCAGGTAGTATCATTTTTCGGATAGCTTTCGAGTGTGAATTCCTTTTGCTCCCCATCTTTTTCGTAAATAAAAGTAGTTTCGAATTTATCAGATGGTGCATTCTCGGGCACATACATCGATTCAGGAATATTGGTTCCGGTTTTGTATGGCAAAAAGTCGATCATCGGCAAATGATTGTAGCCGTAAACCGAAACTCCTGCACCTATCGAAACAAAAACTGCAACAAAAGTCCATTCGATATGTGGCAATAAAACAGCTTTATCTTTACGCGTAAACAGAACCAGCATAACGCTTGGTACGAGTATAATCACATTTTTAAGAAAAGTTTGCCAGTTGGTAAGTTTAATGGCATCGCCAAAACAACCGCAATCACTCACGGGATTGAATAATGCCAGATATAATGTCAGCGGAGTCATTACCAGCATAAAAAGCAAGGTAAATATGGCTGTACGACGTAAATGGATGCGGAAAAGTAAATTTAATCCGAGTAAAAGTTCGAAAGTGGAAAGTGCAATGGCCAGATAAAATGCAAGCGGTTTGAGCGAACTGAAAAAACCTCCAAAAGACGTCAGGTAGTCTTCGATTTTGTAAGTACCTCCGAGTGGATCAACAGCCTTAACAAAGCCCGAAAAAATAAAAACAGCAGCCAACACAAACCTGCTGATGTTCATAAGCAGATTTTCGTTCTTTAAATTTCTATTTGGGATACTTTTCATTTCGTTGATGTATGAGTTTATCTACCGGAATCAGTTTTTTTCATCCATTTTTATCAGTCCGAAAACTGCATAATTAATCATATCGAAATAATTGGCATCAATTCCCTCCGAAATCAGGGTTTGACCTTCGTTATCTTCAATTTGTTTGGTGCGGTAAATTTTCATCAGAATCAAATCGGTGTACGACTGCATCCGCATCGACCGCCAGGCTTCGTCGTAATCGTGATTTTTGGCCATCATTAGATCTTTAGCCTGTTGCAGGTATTTCTCGTACAGTTCAACACCTTTTTCGTAATCCAAATCATCCACGTCGGAAGTACCAAGTTCAAGTTGAATCAATCCGATAATTCCATAGTTCACAATGGCAATCAATTCGGGTTTAATACCTTCGTTCACTTTCGAAACACCTTTAATTTCGATACTACGAATGCGATTTGCCTTGATATAAATCTGATCGGTTACAGACTGTGGTCGCATAATTCGCCATGAAGCACCGTAATCCTTCATTTTCTTTTTAAAAATATCACGGCAAACTGAGCTTACCTGATCAAATTGTGCTTCGGTTTTCGACATTACAAAATAACTGATTTATTGAAAGTTACACGCGATAAACACGTTTATTTTACTGAAGTGCAAAGTTACAATTTTTATTTCAAAGTACAAATGCAGGCTGGCAACTTTCACGCACAATTGAAACTTCAATTTTGTTAAATTATTATTACCGCAAAACGGATAAAATTGCATTTATTTTGTATATTTGTCGCATATCAGTTGCTCTTACCCTGAGTTTTCCAATTCATTCATTTCAAAGGGGTTTGTAAGCATCGACTATGAGTTTAAACTTCAGGTTTCTAAAATGAAAAAAACAATGATTTTCGTTTTTGCAGCATTGTGTGCTGTAAAAAGTTTTGCATTTGATGTTGTATCCGACAATATTTATTACAACATTCTGGTCGATAACACCGCCGAAGTAACTTTCGGATATCAGCGATACAGCGGCGAAGTTCACATTCCACAAAACATAATTTCGAACAATCAGGTCTATAAAGTGGCTGGTATTGGCACTTCCGCTTTTAAAAACAGCCCTGATCTTACGGCTCTGTATCTTTCTTCCTCCATTGAATACATCAAAAATTTGGCTGTATCGGATTGTCCGGCTCTGAACACCGTTTACCTCCCTTCAAGTATAAAAAAAGTGGCTTTAGATGCCTTTCATAACACGCAGCGAATAGACAGAATTCACACCGGATGCAGTTTTGAACTAAAGAAATATTTTTACCTGACTGTCGCCCCTAAAATCGACATTATTGAAGGCACAACCATGATTGACAGTTTGACTTTTGCCGGTTCTAAACTGAAACAAATAACCATTCCCGCTTCGGTCAAAACCATTGGGAGAAAAGCTTTTTACAATTGTCGGCAATTAACAAAAATTGAATTACCAGCAAATCTGACCAATATTCAGCATGAAGCTTTTGACGGCTGTAGCTCCTTATCGGTTATCGTTCTGCCTGAAAGTGTAAAATCTATTGGCAATAAAGCATTTGCTGATTGTAAATTGCTCAATCGACTCGAAATTCCGCTATCAGCAACATTCATCGGTCAAAATATTATCGACAGTTGCCTTTCACTTACCCAACTGAAAGCTCCTGTAGAATTACTTAACACTATTCAACCTGCAACTGCCACCAAAGTTCTGAAATATATAGAAACCGGCGGTGGATTGCTCAACGAAACCGGCTATTTGTTTCTGAAAAACAATTTAAAATCGATCACTCAACTTGATATTAATAAAATATGCGACAGCTCACTTTCTGATGAATTTATGACCGGCGCCTACAATCTGACAAGCATTAATCTTCCTTCCGAAATCCAAAAAACAGGAGTTCGTTCATTTGCCGGATGTCAGTCGTTACAATCGCTTGCTTTCCCGGCTACAATTACCGAAATAGGCAAAAGCAGTTTTGAAAATTGCAGAAAATTAAAAACAGTACTTTTCAGCCCCAGAAACAGTTTAAAAACAATTGGCGACTGGACATTTTTCAATTGTATCAGCCTCGAAAAAATTCAATTACCCTGGGGGACTAAAGAAATAGGTGAAGGAGTTTTTAATGGCTGTACCGCACTGAAATCGGTTAATTTACCTTCATCGCTTATGGAAATTGGAGAAAATGCTTTTACTGCCTGCATATCTTTAAAAACTATTACTTCCGAAGCAATAAAGCCACCACTGGTGAAAGACAGCACTTTTGCCGGAATTGACAAAAATACTGTTATATTTGTACCTGAGAAAAGTATACATTTATATCAAAATGCCCCGGGTTGGAAAGACTTTAAAAATATCAGGGCGGTAAAATAATACCAAAATGAGAAAACACACATTTTTTCTTCTGCTTATTTTTTCTTTTTTTGTATCAGAATTATTAGCGCAGGATTACGGCAATGCAACTTATTACAGCTCGAAACTGGCGGGCAGAAAAACCACTGATGGCAGCCGGTATAACCCCGACAGCATGACTTGTGCGCATAAAACATATCCGCTCGGAACATATTTACTCGTAATAAACCCGGCAAACAACCAAAGAGTCATTGTAAAAGTAACCGATAGAGGTCCGTTTAACCGCCATCTGATGATTGATTTATCGTACGCAGCAGCAAAAAAACTGGATATTATCCGTAAAGGCATTGCACCGGTGCAGGTTATTGAAACAGATATGCGCCTTGAGTCGTTGATTTATATGCCTGTGAAACAATATTATCTGAAAATCAAGGAAGTACAGGCAATAAAGCTTATCTTACCGAATATCAATAACAACTAATTTTGCGTTTCGATTTATCGAAGTATCGTCCTTGCGTAAAAAAAGCTAAAGTATCTATCCAATCAATCCGCATTCCTATAAAAAAAATCAGCTAACTCAATTTCTGAATCAGCTGATTATTATTCTTATTTCAGATTGAATAGCTTAGTCAATCAAATCAAAACCGGTATAAGGAATCAGAGCTTTCGGGATTCGAATTCCTTCAGGAGTTTGGTTATTTTCGAGCAGTGCAGCCACGATACGTGGTAAAGCCAGAGCACTTCCGTTCAGCGTGTGAGCAAGTTGTGTTTTCTTGTCAGCTCCTTTGAAGCGGCATTTCAAACGATTAGCCTGATAACTTTCGAAGTTCGAAACCGAACTTACTTCCAGCCAGCGTTCCTGCGCTGCCGAGAATACTTCAAAATCGAATGTCAGAGCCGAAGTGAAACTCATATCGCCACCACACAAACGTAGAATTCGCCATGGCAATTCCAGCTTATCCACCAGCGTTTGTACGTAATTCACCATTTGGTCGAGCGTTTCATACGATTTATCGGGGTGTTGAATCTGCACAATTTCCACTTTATCGAACTGATGCAAACGATTCAATCCACGCACATCTTTGCCATACGAACCAGCTTCGCGACGGAAACAAGCCGAATACGCAGTATTTTTTATGGGCAATTCCTTTTCATCAAGGATGACATCGCGATAAATATTAGTCACAGGCACTTCTGCTGTAGGAATTAAATACAAATCGTCGATGGTGCAATGATACATTTGTCCTTCTTTATCGGGCAACTGTCCGGTTCCGTAACCCGAAGCAGCATTCACTACATAAGGTGGCTGTACTTCCAGATATCCGGCTTCTCGGGCATTATCGAGGAAAAAGTTAATCAAAGCACGTTGCAAACGGGCACCTTTTCCTTTGTACACAGGGAAACCTGCACCGGAAATTTTCACTCCCAGTTCAAAATCAATCAAATCGTATTTTTTGGCCAAATCCCAGTGAGGAACAGCTCCGGCATACAATTCAGGATTTTTTCCACCGGTACGCTCCACCACATTATCTTCGGCATGCTTTCCGGCAGGAACACTTTCGTGTGGAAGATTCGGAATCTGAACCAGCAAGTTAGTCAACGACTGCTCAATTTCCGAAAGTTTATCGTCCAAAACCTTAATACTGTCTTTCAGTTCAGTCGTTTTTTCCTTGGCAGCAGCAGCTTCAGCCTGTTTGCCCTGTTTGAAAAGCAGACCAATTTCTTTCGACAGATTATTCATTTCGGCAGAAGTACTGTCGAGCTGTGTTTGAGTTGTTTTGCGCAATCCATCCAACTCCACCACCTGAGCAATGATAGCTGCTCCATCGAAATGTTTTTTTGCCAACCGGGCAATTACCTCTTCGGTATTTTCGGTAATATATTTGAGTGTTAACATGATATCATTTACTATTTAAGCATTGACAATTTACAATAAACTGACAAGTGTCTTTATTCTTTAATCCTTGTTCTTCATTCTAATAAAAAATCTCCCGCAATTTTACACTACGGTAAAACGACAGGAGATTTTTGTGCGTTTAAATCTTGCTAAATTAGTTAGCTTCGATTGGTTTGATAGAAACGTAAGATTTATTATCTTTTTTCTTTCTGAATTCTACAGTACCATCAATTAATGCAAACAAAGTATGGTCTTTACCAATACCCATGTTTTCACCTACATGGTGAACTGTACCGCGTTGGCGAACGATGATGTTACCTGCTTTTGCAAACTGACCACCGAAAATTTTTACTCCAAGTCGCTTACTTTCCGATTCACGACCGTTTTTTGAGCTACCAGCCCCTTTCTTATGTGCCATTTTCTTTTACTTTTAATCGGGTTAAATTAAGCTACAATTTCTTTAATTAATACTTCTGTGAAGTCCTGACGGTGACCATTGCGTTTGCGGTAACCTTTACGACGTTTTTTGTGGAAAATAATTACTTTTTCACCACGTACGTGCGATACAACTTCACCAACTACTTTAGCACCTTCTACAACCGGAGCTCCAACTGTGATAGTTCCGTCGTTGTCAACGAGCAATACTTTGTCAAATTCAACAGCCGATCCTCTTTCGGCTTCGTTCATTCTGTGGATATACAGTTTTCTACCGGCTTCCACCTTAAACTGCTGACCCAAAATTTCTACAATTGCGTACATTTATAATACAATTTTTTATTACATCGGGAAGGTGAGATACTTTGCAGCAGTGCTTCTTGTTAACCTTATCCGAAATGAGGGTGCAAATTTACAGCATTTATTTCTATTACACAATATATCAGCAAGAAAATCTTTATTTTTTTATATCAGTTTTTAAGTTTTACCGACACAAAAATCAAAATTGCCAGCAAAACACTTATTCCTGTGAAAATCAAAGTATAACCATTTGTAAATGACGCAAGCAAAATACCAACAAGGGCCGAACCCGCTAACTGACCTACACTCGTGAAAATAGTTAGCATTCCCTGCGAAACAGCCCGATCTTCTGCATCAGTATTATTCAGCATGATATAGCGCAATGAACTTCCGGATAATACCGACATACCAAGTCCGATAAACGTACCATTCAGATAATAGAAGAATAAACTGGTTCCAGTCACTGACATCATATAAAAACCAATGCCCATTAATAGCAATCCAATCATAATAATATATTTCACACCATATTTATCGATGAGCCGACCAAAAACCGGTGAGCCCACAGCCGATGCCAGCACAAAAGGCACCAGCATAAAACTGGCCGTGGAAGGTTCCACCTGAAAATTCTGCACCACAAATTTCGGTAAAAACACAAAACAAGCCTGAATCAAACCTGTGGCCATGGCAAGAATTCCTACAATAATAATCTGTCTTTGCCTGAAAAATCCAAATTTAATAATAGGCGCTGGTGTATTCTTTTCTGTCAGCAATAAAAATGCAAACGAAACAATGGCTACAGCAAACGGAATGGTTACATTCATTTGAAAAAGTGATTGAATATTACTTCCATCGATATTATTGATACCGTATGTGAATCCGGCAAGTCCGAGTCCCAATGAAATAATACCCTTCCAGTCAATTCGGGTGACATTCGACACACCTTTTTCGGGCAACAACCTTAAACTGTAAAATATCAGAATGGCTGAAATGGGTAAATTAATAATAAACAAAAAGTTCCACGATAAATAATGCAGCATCACTCCGGCAATAAATGGTCCGATTAAAAATGCCAGTCCGAAAACAGCACCTAACATTCCAAGAATTCTACCGCGCTTTTCCACCGGGAACAAATCACCCACAGTAGCCGAGGCTACCGGAAAAATACCACTTGCGCCAAAACCCTGCACCGCCCTACCTACCAATAACCATTCGAAGTTGGAAGTTACAGAAACAATGAGCGAACCAACAGCAAAAATACCCAAAGCCAGCACGTAAATACTTCGTCGGCCAAAAATATCGGAAAGACGGGCAAACAGCGAAATCCCCATCAGATTAAACAGCACGTAGATGGAAAACACCCAACCTGAGTACCGGTCGCCAATCTGTAACGAACTTTCGATGGAAGGAATAGCCGGGCCTACAATGGAAATATCCAGCGCCCCCATCAGAACACCGACAAACAACAAAGCAATCAATTTATTTTTATTTTCCATGATTATCTATTTTTTATTGGGGATAAAACAACAATAATGAACTATTGTTTACACTGAAAAAAGAAAACACATTATAAAGTCATCTTGACTTTTAATAATTTCGCTCCTACGAAGCTTTTTTTATTTAAACTATGATTATAGCTACCACAATTACACTACTAACGGAGTGTCTTCTTAGCTTCGGAGAAGCGTTATTATGGTAGTAGATATTGATTAAAATTTATCTTGGAGCTCCGTAGGAGCGAAATTATGTTGCAACAAGAAGTCAGGACGAGTTCTAATAAATCAGGTAAAGTTTTAAAAACTACCTTTTGCAAAATAATTACCTCAAAATGGTGACTGCAAAAAAAACTGCAAAAATTATTCACATAACCAACTCATTAAAAAGCTGTTGAAGTTTTTCTGTCAGGTTGTCTGCATATCCCGGATGTGGTCTCGATGTTTGAATGCATGAACTGCGCACAGCAGTCAGCCACCGGAAACGTTCAGGAATATCAAATCCGGCGATAGTACCGGCTGTCTTGTCACCGTTACAAATTTTTTCAAATGTAGCCAGAGTATTTTTCAGCAAATCCATATCCAGTTCCGAAGTAAATATTTTCAAGCGGTTTTCATCCAAAAAATATTTCACTCCTATAAATTTTGCTTTTTTCGAAAACAAAATAACACCTGCGTTAATAAATTCTTCGCGTTCCACTTTGGGGACGATACGAATTACTGCGTATTCATATAAATACTTTTCCTGCATGGATGGCTTCATTTAAAAAATTGGTTGAATTAGCTATTCTTTGACTCAAAAATGCGAAATAAACCTCTTTCACTTCTACAGCTGTCAAATGATGTTCAGCCACGGCAGCCCATTCGTCAGGGATGGTATCTACCATTTTGCGTAGAACATCATCGGTCAGAATTTCCCTGCAAAAAGCATCTGCTTCGGCTAAATTTTTGGCAAAACGCAACAACACATGGTCTTTTATCAATGGAAAAGTATTTAATGCCGCTTTTTGCCAGTTAGTCCAGGTATGATGAAAATATAAAGTAGCTCCATGATCGATTAACCACAATTCCTTGTGCCACATAAGCATATTGGTATTTTTAATTGTTCTGTCCACATTGGTCAGAAAGGCATCCATCCACACAATTTTCGAAGCTGTATCAGCATCGACAGTAGTAGTCACCGGATCGAAAGTGAGTGCTCCCGACAAAAAATGCAGTCCCAGATTCAGTCCGCGACTGGCTTGCAGCAAATCCTGAATTTCCTCATCGCCTTCGGTTTGCCCAAAGCCTTCGTTTAGTTGAACAAAAACAAGCTCAGGAATGCGCAATGCTAATTTTTGAGCAACCAAACCTCCGATAAGTTCTGAAATCAGGGCTTTTACGCCGTGTCCTGATCCGCGAAATTTCACAACATATTTAAAATCGTCGTCCGCTTCGGCCAATGCAGGTAAAGAACCTCCTTCACGCAAAGGAGTAATATAGCGGGTAACGTTTACAGTGCGTAATGACATGTTTAATTCTTTTTTACAAAAATAGCTATTTCCGTTTTAATTCTTTCACTTACAAAAAATTTTATTTTTACCGACAGAAACCATCATCTGCTTTCCGTATTAATTTCTTATTTTTGCACAACAATGAAATACATCGATGTCATAGTTCCACTGCCACTGGCGGCTACATTTACCTATTCGGTTCCCGATGAATGGGCCGATAAAATACGCATTGGTATGCGTGTGGTGATTCCTTTTGGCAAGAAGAAACTGTACACAGCCATTGTTTCGATACTTCACACCCACAAACCGGAAACGGCTTACGAAATCAAAGATATTATTTGCCTGCTCGACGAATCGCCGGTTTTGCGTTATCCTCAGTTGAAATTCTGGGACTGGATAAGCACCTATTATCAGGCGCATCCGGGCGATGTTTTTCAGGCAGCAGTTCCGGCCGGACTGAAACTCGAAAGTGAAACCATTGTTTGCATTGATCCTGATTTTGAGGCCGAAGAAGTATTGAGCACCAAAGAACAACATATCCTGGATGCTTTGTCGGACGGAAAGCCGCTGAATGTAAGCGAATTGAGCAAAGTAACCGACATCAAAGATCTTTTGCCGGTTTTGAAACACTTATTGGAAAAGGGCGCTGTTTTCGTGAGCGAAGAGTTATCGGAAAAATTCCGACCACGCACCGAAACCTATATCAGGCTGACTGAAAACGCCCGGAATGAAGATTATTTAAAACGTGTTTTCGATGAATTAAGTCGTGCAAAAAAACAGTTGGATGTACTAATGATGTACATTGATGTATCTAAATATCTGCAACCAAAACTTGTCCGCGAAGTAACAAAAAAAGAACTGACAGAAAAAAGCGGTGTAAGTGCCGCCGTACTCAATGGTCTGCTAGAAAAAGGAATTTTCGAACTCTATAAAAAAGAGATTGGCCGGTTGGACATGACAGACACAGCAACTTCCGAAGTTTATCCGCTGAATGAATTTCAACAAACTGCGTACAGGGAAATTGAGAAACAATTTACCGAAAAACCTGTGGTATTGCTGCATGGCGTTACTTCAAGTGGAAAAACCGAGATTTATATTCATTTGATTCAGAAAACTTTAGCCGAAGGCAAACAGGTTCTGTATCTCGTACCCGAAATTGCGCTAACAACACAGCTCACCACACGCCTGAAACGGGTTTTCGGTAACCGACTGGGCGTTTATCATTCCAAATTCTCGGATGCCGAGCGAGTAGAAATATGGAACAATGTGTTGAATGACAAAACCTACGATGTAATTATCGGCGTACGTTCTTCGGTTTTCCTGCCTTTTCGCCAGTTGGGACTCGTGATTGTGGATGAAGAACACGAAACCAGTTACAAACAATACGACCCTGCACCACGCTATCACGCACGTAATGCTGCTGTGGTACTAGCTTCGATGCACGGAGCTAAAACACTGCTTGGAACAGCCACTCCTTCTATCGAAACTTATTTCAATACACAAAACGGGAAATACGGATTAGTGGAACTGCACCAGCGGCACGAAGAGATGGAATTGCCTGAAATTCTGGTGGTCGATACCAAAGAAGCATACCACAAAAAACTAATGGAGAGTCATTTCTCGGATGTGCTTTTGCAAAAAATCAGAAAAGCACTATCGAATAATGAGCAAATAATACTTTTTCAGAACCGACGCGGATATGCTCCTTATATAGAATGTAAGGCTTGCGCTTATGTACCAAAATGCAAAAACTGCGATGTCAGCCTCACCGTTCACAAGGTTTTCAACACGCTGAATTGTCATTATTGTGGTTACACCGAGCCTATCCCGAATCTGTGTCCGGCTTGTAAAACGCCGGGATTAACCACCAAAGGTTTTGGAACCGAAAAAATTGAAGATGAAATAAAGGAGATTTTCCCGGAAGCTAAAGTCAGCCGCATGGATTTGGACACCACACGTTCCAAAAAAGGCTACGAAAAGCTGATCTCCGATTTCGAGCAACACAAAGTGGACATTCTGATTGGCACACAAATGGTAACCAAAGGACTCGACTTTGAGCATGTGAGTTTGGTTGGAATTCTGAACGCCGACAATATGCTGAATTTTCCGGATTTCCGTGCTCACGAGCGTGCTTTTCAACTCATGGCTCAGGTTAGCGGACGTGCCGGACGTAAAAACAAACGTGGTTTGGTAGTTTTGCAAACATCGCAACCTGAACATCCTGTTATCGGCCAGGTTATCCGAAACGACTTTGCAGCCATGTACAAAACCCAATGCGACGAAAGACACATGTTTAAATATCCGCCCTTTTTCCGAATGATTGAAATTACACTCCGACACCGCGATGTACAGGTAGTGAAACAAGCTTCTTTTGAAATGGGCAAACAACTACGCGCCGTTTTTGGCGAACGCATTTTAGGACCCATCGAACCGACGATTTCACGTATACAGAACCTGTTTATCAGGCAAATCATCCTGAAAATCGAAAACGAAGCCTCTCCTGCCCGTGCAAAAGAATTATTGCATCAAATTACGGATAACATTTTAGCCGACAGCCGGTTTAAATCGGTGAGGATTGGATTGGATGTGGACCCGGTGTAAAGCCCCCTAAATCCCCCTCAGGGGGGACTTTTGGTATCCTGATGTAAGCAACTTAGTAAATATGTTACAATCTTTACAATTTGAATATTGCGATAAAAAAATCAATACAATGTTATGTTAGTTATTAATTGCCGGCTGCTTTAGCTGCCGGATAAATGCAAAAAATATCTTCGGCTTTAGCCAAATTCTATAATATATTGGGCTAAAGCCCCTTAAATAGATTATTTACTCCTCCAGCTAAAGCTGGAGGCAATTCACAAGCTAGAGGCAATCGAAAGAATGCGCCATAATAAACTTAACATAATACTAATTACAATTCCCCAGGGGTTAGGGGTTATCTTCTAACAGTCCCCTTGTGGGGGAACCAACGGTCAACGACCAAAAGGGAGTTATTTAGGGGGCTTTACTCGTCATTATATCCAGCACCATTCGGTCGGTTTCCATCATGCCATCGCGACCAATTTTTGTGAGGTTCAGAATAGTTTTGTCCACATCTTCGTCAGTAATTCCTTCCACCGACGACACCACTTTATTGTCCATAGCCAGTAAAGCCGACAGTGTAGCCGAAGAAACGCCATTAGAAACTTTCAGCGTGCAACTGGGTTTTGCGCCGTCGCAAATAATGCCGGTGATATTGCCAATCATATTTTTAATGGCAAAACCTATTTGCTCCTGCGTTCCGCCCATCAACAGAGTAACACCACAACTTGCGCCGGTAGCTGCCACCACCGCGCCACACAATCCCGACAACCGTCCAAGACTTTGTTTGATATAAATAGTCATTAAATGGCTCAGTGTAAGTGCACGAATAAGTTCTTCTTCCGATTTTCCGGTTTCTTCAGCAAAAACCGAAACCGGCAACGTGGCAGCAATTCCCTGATTTCCACTACCGGAATTGCTCATCACCGGAAACATGGCTCCTGCCATACGCGCATCGCAAGCCGCCGCCGTCACCGACAACATGTGCGTATACACCGAATTTCCCATCATGCCATTGGCCAGTGTTTGAGCCACGGAGTGTCCGTAACTTCCTTTGAGCGATTCAGTTGCAGCCGCCTTATTCAGCTCAGCAGCCTTCAGAATAAACCGCAAATCAGCCGCATTGGTCTGACATGCGAAGTCACAAACTTTTTGAAACGACAATTGAACCTGATTATTTTCTTTTTTTACATTTTCTGAAATTTCTACGCTGCTCAGAATTTCACCGTTTTTCTCCACCAACGTAAAAAGTGTATGTTCTTTGCTGATAATTGCCCTTGCAGTATCATTTCCATAAACTCCGATAACTTCGACAAAGAGTTTCTCTACAACATCTTCTTTCAGATGAATAAAAATCTTTTTATCCGCTATCAATTGTTTTCCTATTTCAATAGCCTCATTAGTTACGTCTTTCAATACTTCAAGTCCGTATTTCGTTTTTCCAACCAAAGCGCCCATAGCAACAGCAATTGGCAAACCAACCATTCCGGTTCCGGGAATACCAACTCCCATAGCATTTTTTAGTACATTGGCACTCAGATACACATCTATTTTTTCGGGCACAGCGCCCAGCAATTCTTTCACTTTAGCCACAGCCAGCGCCACAGCCATAGGTTCGGTACAACCAATGGCAGGAGTCACTTCCTGACGGATAAGTTCGATAATCTGACTTCGTTCTGAATTGGTAAGCATGATCTGATTTTGGAATTTTTATTCACAAAGATATATTTTTCGACCGGAATTATATTATCTCAACGACAGAAACATTTACAATACTGACATCCAGATAGTTATTAAAATGTCCGTTTTTGAAGATTTTTCACTACCTTTGCAGCCGAAAAATAAGATTGTGTTACATGCAGAAAATCAGAAACATTGCTATTATTGCACACGTCGATCACGGTAAAACTACGCTGGTTGACAAAATGTTGATGGCCGGACATTTATTTCGCGACAACGAAAACGCGGGCGAATTAATTATGGACAACAACGACCTTGAACGTGAAAGAGGAATTACTATTCTTGCGAAAAACGTATCAATAGATTATAACGGATATAAGATCAATATCATTGATACTCCGGGACACGCCGATTTCGGTGGTGAGGTGGAACGCGTACTAAACATGGCCGATGGCGTTTTGCTGTTGGTGGATGCGTTCGAAGGCCCAATGCCCCAAACCCGTTTTGTGCTTCAGAAAGCACTCCAGATAGGCCTGAAACCTATTGTAGTTATTAACAAAGTAGACAAACCCAACTGTCGTCCCGACGAAGTACACGAAATGGTTTTCGACCTGATGTACAATCTGGACGCCACTGAAGAGCAACTGGATTTCCACACCGTTTACGGATCGGCCAAACAAAACTGGATGGCTGAAGACTGGAAAAATCCATCAGATAACATTATAGCATTACTCGACGCTATTATTAAATACATTCCCGCTCCGGTATTTCTCGACGGAACTCCTCAAATGCTGATTACATCGCTCGATTATTCGAATTATGTAGGTCGTATTGCTGTAGGACGCGTTCACCGCGGTATACTTCGCGAAGGAATGGATGTAAGTTTAGTGAAACGCGATGGCTCTGTGAGCAAATCGCGCATCAAAGAATTACACACATTTACCGGTTTAGGACGTACCAAAACCACCGAAGTAAAATCGGGTGATATTTGTGCTTTGGTTGGAATTGAAGGTTTTGAAATTGGCGATTCGGTTTGCGACCTGCAAAATCCAGAACCATTGACTCCAATTGCTATTGACGAACCAACCATGAGTATGGTGTTCACTATCAACAACTCACCATTTTTTGGTAAAGAAGGTAAATTTGTTACATCGCGCCACATTCACGACCGTTTGGTGAAAGAACTCGACAAAAATCTTGCATTACGTGTAGAAAAAAATATAGATTCTGATATCTGGAATGTATTCGGACGTGGTGTTTTGCACTTATCAGTACTGATTGAAACAATGCGTCGCGAAGGCTACGAACTTCAGGTTGGTCAGCCACAGGTAATTTTCAAAGAGATTGACGGTGTTCGTTGCGAACCTATTGAGCAGTTAACCATCAACTTACCGGAAGAATGTTCGGGAAAAATTATTGAAATGGTGGCTATGCGCAAAGGTGAAATGCTCAGCATGGAAATTGTAAACGACCGTGTTCAACTCGAATTTCACATACCTTCGCGCGGAATTATCGGATTACGAAACGGCGTTTTAACGTCATCAGCCGGTGAAGCCATCATGTCGCACCGCTTTATCGAATATCAACCCTACAAAGGCGATATCGAAAAAAGAACCAATGGCTCGATTATTGCCATGGAAGGCGGAACAGCGTTTGCGTATGCTATTGATAAACTTCAGGACAGAGGTAGATTCTTTATTTTCCCTCAGGACGATGTATATGCAGGTCAGGTAGTTGGCGAAAGTGCCAAAGAAGGCGATATGGTGGTTAACGTTACCAAATCGAAAAAACTGACCAACATGCGTGCTTCGGGAGCTGATGATAAAGCCCGTTTGATTCCACCAATTGTTTTCAGTTTGGAGGAAGCACTCGAATATATTAAAGAAGATGAATATGTGGAGATTACACCAACAAAAATCCGTCTTCGCAAAATTTATCTTGATGAAAATGAACGCAAACGCATGACAAAAAAATAAACAGAAAAAGCCCCCTAAATCCCCCTTTAGGGGACTTTTCGAATTGCATATTTCATAAAATACACAAGTTTAATTAGTGAATTCAAAGTAGATCTAACTTAAAAACTCTACATATAAATATTCACTTATAAAATAACAGAAATATTTATGAGAATTAAACTTTGGTTCATATTACTGATTTTTCTTTCGTTTTTCAGTTCCGCTTTTGCCCAGTTTGGCATCAGAGGTGGATTGAATATGGCAAACGAAATTAAATCGTTCAGCAGCGAAGATATTGCAGCAGGTTTCAGTACCGGAAATCTTACCGGCTATCACCTTGGAGTGGTTTACGAACTTATGCCGAAAAAATCGGGCATGGGTGCCGAATTCGGACTTTTAATCACTCAGAAAGGTTGCACCTTTACCGACAGTGCCAGTGTGCTGGATGTGGTAAAAACCGGTTACGAAGAAATAAACTACCTGGAACTTCCGGTAAGCTTGCGTTACCATCTGAAACTGGGGTTTGCCGGCCTTTACGGACATTTGGGCATGTATGCCGGTTACGCCATCAAAGGAACTACCGTAAACGAAACCGACAATACCACTCAGGATATGACTTTCGAAAATATGGTTGATCATATTGATTACGGTCTGCAATTTGGTGCCGGTGTAGAGTTATTCAACAAGGTACAACTGGGTATGACTTACTCCTACGGATTAAAAAACAGCTCCATTGGCACGCCTATCAACAACGTTACCGACGCCATACAAAACAAAGTTTTTTCCGTCAATCTGACGTATTTGTTTTGAGAAATACTATAAAAAAGTGAATCGGTTGATTCACTTTTTTATTTTTCAAAAAATCTGAAATTCAACTGAATAAAACACCAACAATATATTAGCAAAAAACATAATTCATATTTGCACTTTTTTTCGTAACTTTGCAGCCCGAAATTTGACTTTCAAATTCAGCAATGAAATATCGTTTAAAAAATTGATTTTCATTGCAAAGCGAAAGATTTGAACGTTGGTAAAACTGAATTTAAAAACAACACTATAACATTATGAACATCGTCAGAAAAGACATCGATCAAAACAATGCGATTTTGACCCTCAGCATCGAAAAAGCTGATTACACCGAAAAGGTAGAAAAAACATTACGTGACTATCGTAAAAAAGCTAATATTCCGGGATTCCGTCCGGGAATGGTTCCTGCAGGTTTGGTAAAAAAAATGTATGGTAAAGCTGTACTGGCCGACGAAATCAACAAAATGGTTTCGGACGAGTTGTACAAATATATTTCTGACAACAAAATCAATATGCTGGGCGAACCGCTGCCTAACGAAACCGAACAAAAAGAAATCGACTTCGATACTCAGGAAGATTTCGAATTCTGTTTCGATCTTGGTTTGGCTCCCGAATTTGAAGTGGAACTGACTAAAAAAGACAAAATCAAATTTTACAATATCACCGTTAGCGCCGAAATGATTGACAATCAGGTGAAATCATATCAGCAACGTTACGGTAAATACATTCAGGAAGAAACTGTGGAAGAAAAAGACATGGTAAAAGGGGAACTTCTTGAACTTGCCAATGGTAAAGTAAACGAAAAAGGCATTAAACTGTCGGATGCGACACTTACGCCGGCTTACATGAAAGATGAAGCACAGAAAGCCATCTTCGTTGCTGCTACCAAAGGCGCTGTGGTTACTTTCAACCCTGCAAAAGCTTTCGATAACGACGCTGAACTGGCTTCGTTGCTGAAAGTATCGAAAGATGATGTAAAAGACATCACTTCTGATTTCCAGTTTACTATCGAAAGTATTACCCGCTACCACGAAGCTGAAATAAACACCGAGCTTTTCGACAAAGTGTATGGCGAAGGTGTGGTGGCTACCGAAGAAGAATTCCGCGCTAAAATCAAGGAAAACATTCAGGAAAATCTGACGGACGACAGCGATTATAAATTCGGTATTGATGCCCGCGAAGTGGTACTCGAAAAATACGACGCACTTACTTTCCCTGATGCATTCCTGAAACGCTGGGTATTGGCTACCAACAAAAACATCACTCCTGAAACACTGGAAGAAGATTATCCTAAAATGATTGCCGATTTGAAATGGCAGCTTATTAAGGATAAAATTGCGAAAGCCAATGATGTTAAAATTGAAGCAGAAGACGTGAATGGTTATGCTAAAAAAATGGCAAAAGCACAGTTTGCACAGTACGGAATGATTGGTATGGACGATGAAATTCTGGAAAACTACGCCAAAGACATTCTGAAAAAAGAAGAAACTGCCAAAGGAATTATCGAAAGAGTGGTTGAAAACAAAGTTTTTGAAGCAATCAAAAGCGCTGTAAAATTAGATACCAAAGAAATCTCTATCGACGATTTCAACAAAATGTTTCAGAACTAATCCGAAGGAACAGATTTACTGAAATAATATTTTAAGTCTTAAAAGGCTTTTAACTGAAATAATTAAACAAATTTTTTTTACCTTTGTTTAATTTTAGAAACAGGTTAAAAGCCTTTTGGCATCTTTATAAGAGTCGAACAGGTATATAATTTATCTGCTTCTGAATTAAAAAATTATATCAATTAAAATCAGCTAATTATGAATCATAACGAATTTCGCAAATATGCCACAGGACATCTGGGTATGAATGGACTGGCTCTGGATAAATACATGGATATTACCAGCAACTATATTTCTCCGTCAATTCTGGAAGAACGTCAGTTAAATGTTACACAGATGGATGTATTTTCACGTTTAATGATGGATCGCATTATCTTTCTGGGAACTCAGGTAGACGAATATACTGCCAATGTTATTCAGGCACAACTTCTTTTTCTGGATTCTTCTGACCCCGGAAAAGACATTTCTATTTATCTGAACACTCCGGGCGGATCGGTATATGCCGGTTTGGGAATTTATGACACCATGCAATTTATCGGCTCCGATGTAGCTACCATTTGCACAGGCATGGCAGCTTCGATGGGTGCTGTTTTGCTGGTTGCAGGTACCAAAGGCAAACGCTCAGCGTTAAAACACTCCAGAGTAATGATTCACCAACCAATGGGAGGCGCACAAGGTCAGGCATCGGACATCGAGATTACTGCACGTGAGATACAGAAACTGAAAAAAGAATTGTACACCATTATTGCCGATCATTCAGGAAATGCGTTCGAAAAAATTGAAGCAGATTCCGATCGTGATTATTGGATGACTGCACAGGAAGCAGTGGAATATGGTATGATTGACCGTGTATTAATCAACGAAAAGAAAAAATAACCCGCTGTAGAGACAAGTTCTGTCTCTGCAAAATAACATATATGGCGAAAACAACTAAAAACTGTAGTTTCTGTGGCAGACCCGAGTCTCAGGTAGATTTTTTTATCATGGGTCAGGGTGGCGTGCATATTTGCAACGACTGTGCTGTACAGGCTGCTGAAATTGTAAAAGAAAACACAAAAGGATCGTCGAAACTTCCGAACCTGCACACGGATAATGTTCCGAAACCGATGGAGATTAAAAAATATCTCGATCAGTATGTGATTGGTCAGGACGAAGCCAAAAAATTTCTGTCGGTGGCTGTTTACAACCATTACAAACGATTAATGCAGGAAAAAACGAACGATGATGTGGAAATTGAAAAATCAAACATTATCATGGTAGGCTATACCGGTACCGGCAAAACCCTGCTGGCACGCACCATTGCTAAGAAACTTCATGTACCTTTTACCATCGTAGATGCAACGGTTTTAACCGAAGCCGGTTATGTGGGCGAAGATATTGAAAGCATCCTAACCCGACTACTTCAGGTAGCCGATTACGATGTAAAAGCAGCTGAACGTGGTATTGTTTTTATCGACGAAATTGATAAAATTGCCCGTAAAGGTGACAACCCGAGCATTACCCGCGACGTAAGTGGCGAAGGTGTTCAACAGGGTTTATTAAAACTGTTGGAAGGATCTGTTGTGAATGTACCACCACAGGGTGGAAGGAAACACCCGGATCAGAAAATGATTGCTGTCAACACACAAAACATACTATTTATTTGCGGAGGCGCTTTCGACGGTATTGAGAAGAAAATTGCAGCCCGCTTAAATACCCGCGTTGTGGGGTATAGTTCGGTACTGGAAATAGATCATATCGACAAAAAGAACCTGTTGCAGTATATCGCACCACAGGATTTAAAATCGTTCGGACTGATTCCTGAAATTATCGGACGACTTCCGATTCTGACCTATTTGGAACCTCTGGACAGAGAAGCGTTGCGCCGAATTCTGACCGAACCGAAAAATTCCATCGTTAAACAATACATTAAATTGTTTAAAATGGATCATATCGATTTGACATTTACCGATGATGTTCTCGATTATATAGTAGACAAAGCCATCGAATTTAAACTTGGAGCAAGAGGACTACGATCAATTACAGAAACCATAATTATGGACAAAATGTACGAAATGCCATCGAAAAACGAGAAAGAACTGACGGTTACATTGGATTATGCTCAATCAAAAATTGAAAAGGCGAACATTAACAGATTAAAAATAGCATAATCAAATAAACATATAACTCTGATTACAGGCATTATAACTAATTAAATCGGGACAATAAACAAATTATTTCGTTATTGTTCCGATTTTTTTTTTGCAAAGGTCTTGTATATTTCAAATCTGTTTATAATTTTGTTAAACGATTCAATGAATAAAAACAGTAAATTTCAAGTACTAATCTTATATTTTTCTTTGTTTTTTTAATATTTGTTTCGCACAATTAATTGTAATTTCGCAAACGATTTTCAGAAAATCAAAAACAGTTATGGTTCAACATTCTGAATTATCAGAACACTTAAAACGGCATTTTGGATTTGACACTTTCAAAGGAAACCAGGAAGTAATAATACAAAATGTACTCAACCGTAAAGACACTTTTGTGTTGATGCCAACCGGAGGAGGAAAATCGTTGTGTTACCAGTTGCCATCGCTGATGATGAAAGGAACTGCCATTGTAATTTCACCATTGATTGCATTGATGAAAAATCAGGTGGATGCCATGCGTAATTTTAGTGAGGAAGATGGAGTAGCTCATTTTATCAACTCCTCGCTTACCAGACAAGCGATTGATGCCGTGAAAGGTGATTTACTGTCAGGAAAGACCAAACTGCTTTACGTAGCACCGGAATCGCTCACAAAGGAAGACAATATTGAGTTTCTGAAACAACTGACTATTTCGTTTTATGCTGTTGACGAAGCTCACTGTATTTCGGAATGGGGACATGATTTCAGACCGGAGTATCGGAGGATACGTCCTATTATCAACGAAATTGGAGCTGCACCGGTTATTGCATTAACCGCAACGGCAACTCCGAAAGTACAGCACGATATACAGAAAAATCTCGGTATGTTGCAGGCGAATGTATTCAAATCGTCATTCAACAGAGCAAATCTGTATTACGAAGTACGCACAAAAACAAATAATGTCGACAAAGATATTATCAGATACATTCGTTCACAAGCCGGCAAATCGGGTATAATTTATTGTCTGAGCCGTAAAAAAGTGGAAGAACTTGCCGAAACACTGAGTATGAACGGCATTTCATGCCTGCCCTATCATGCAGGAATGGAAACGGCTGTTCGCAGTGAAAATCAGGATAGATTCCTGATGGAAAAAGTTCAGGTGATAGTTGCCACCATTGCTTTCGGAATGGGAATCGACAAACCCGATGTACGTTTTGTTTTGCATTACGATATGCCAAAAAGTCTGGAAGGATATTATCAGGAAACAGGCAGAGGCGGTCGTGATGGAGGTGAAGGTCAATGTATAGCTTATTATGCGTACAAGGATCTTGACAAATTAAGAAAATTTATGCAGGGGAAACCCGTTGCAGAACAGGAAATTGGAAACCAGTTATTATTAGAAACACAGGCATATGCCGAATCATCGGTTTGCCGAAGAAAACTTTTGCTTCATTATTTTGGCGAAGAATATGAACCTGAAAATTGCGGAAGTTGCGATAATTGTATGAAACCACGAAAATTCATTGAAGGACAAGAACTCTTGTCATTAGTTCTCGAAACCGTATTGGTTGTTCGGGAAAAATTTAAAGCTGAGCACGTTGTCGACATTTTAAAAGGCAATGAAACTTCTGATGTGAAATCATATCAGCATGATGAACTCGAAAATTTCGGCTCTGCATCAGACGAAGACGATAAACTACTACACGCAGTTATCAGACAGGCTCTGATTGCCGGTTATTTATCAAAAGATATTGAAAACTACGGTCTTCTGAAACTAACTGCCAGCGGAAAAGCTTATTTGAAAAAACCAACATCTTTCCCCATTGTCAAAGACAATGAATTTGAGGAAGATGAAGAAGAATCGACACCTAAAAGTTCCGGTGGAACCTGTGCGGCAGACGATATATTGTTCTCGATACTGAAGGATCTACGCAAAAAATTATCGAAAAAACTGGAGGTTCCGCCTTTTGTTATCTTTCAGGATCCATCGCTCGAAGCAATGGCAACCACCTACCCTATCACCATGGACGAATTGCAAAATATTCCGGGTGTTGGCGCAGGTAAAGCAAAAAGATATGGTGAAGAATTCCTGAAACTGATTAAGGAACACGTCAAAGAAAACGAGATCATCCGTCCGGAGGATTTGCGGGTTCGTACAGTTGCCAACAAATCGAAACTAAAAGTATCGATAATTCAGTCTATCGACCGGAAAATAGCATTGGATGACATTGCAATGGCCAAAGGATTGGAAATTGGAGAATTACTTGACGAAATTGAAGCTATCGTATATTCAGGCACCAAAATCAATATCGATTACTTCCTCGAAGAAGTTATGGATCCTGACCATATTGACGAAATTTTTGATTATTTCAACACAGCGGAAACCGATAAAATTGAACCAGCGCTGAAAGAACTCGGCGAAGATGATTTTAGCGAAACTGAAGTTCGTTTAGTGAGAATTAAATTCCTTTCTGAAATTGGCAATTAGTAATTCAGAAAATTAGAAATTAGAAATTAGAAATTAGAAAAGCCGGATAGCTGATTGTTATCCGGCTTTTCTATGCAAAAAAACGACGGATTTTCTCAAATCCGTCGCTAAAAAATTACGTGTGAAAATAATTTATTTTGAGATTAAATGCCTTTTTCGCTGAGATAGCGCTCTGCTTCAATAGCAGCCTGACAACCGCTTCCGGCAGCGGTAATAGCCTGACGGTAATGAGGATCGGCCACATCGCCGGCTGCAAATACACCGGGTATATTTGTTCTTGGTGTTCCTGGTATGGTTTTGATATAACCAACTTCATCGGTTTCAATCCAGGGTTTGAATACATCCGAATTTGGTTTATGTCCGATAGCCAGAAAAAATCCATCTATTTCAATATGAACCTGTTCTTCATCCGCTTGTCCGCTACGTCTCACCAAATTAGCTCCCTGCACCACTTTGTCACCGGTTAAACCCAGTGTTTCATGCTCGAATAATACTTCAATTTTAGGATTGGTAAGTACACGTTCCTGCATAATTTTGGAAGCTCTCAGAAATGACTTACGAACAATCAGAAATACTTTATCGGCCAAACCTGCCAGATAAGTTGCTTCCTCGCAGGCAGTATCGCCACCACCTACAACTGCCACTTTACGTTTGCGGTAGAAAAATCCATCGCAGGTAGCACAAGCCGAAACTCCGGAACCTGCATATTTATTTTCGTCGGGTAATCCAAGATATTTTGCAGTTGCTCCTGTTGAGATAATCAAAGTTTCTGCTTCTATCACTTTTTCACCATCCACAGTAACTTTGTATGGAGCAGCCGACAAATCTGTAGCTGTAACCATTCCAAAGCGAATATCGGCACCAAAACGTTCAGCCTGTTTTTTCAGGTCTTCCATCAGTTCCGGACCGGTAATTCCCTGCGGATAGCCGGGAAAGTTCTCCACTTCGTTGGTTGTTGTTAATTGACCACCAGGCTGCATTCCTTCATACAAAACCGGTGCTAAATTCGCTCTGGAGGCATAAATAGCCGCAGTATAACCGGCAGGCCCTGAGCCAATAATAAGACAACGTACTTTTTCTGACATATGTTTTAAAAATTTTTGTTTCGTGTTTAACGTTTCGTGTTTATTTCAGATTTCAAGAGTTTCAGAAGTTCCAAAGTTTAAAAAGTTTCAGAGTTTTTCTAAAAATTACACCTTTACCCCTTTCCTCAAAAAACACTTTATTCCATACTCTCTGCTCTATCTCAAATCATTCATCGTAACTCCCTTGTATTTTGCTTTATTAAAAACAAAAATATCATCGCTTACTTTTAGATTTTTCCGATAATTGCTCAGCGTCAACAGTGTTGTTGTTCCGTTTTTGGCAATCATTTTTATCGACACCAGATTCCCGGTTGACTTTGCTGCTTGAATTTCGATTCTGGCAATCTCGTTTTTTTTATCTTTTGGCAACATTTCCACCATATAATTCTGCGTCGATTTGGTTTTACTGAATCGTATCACACATTTCGACCGGTATTTTGAAAGAATAGCCATCGGATTTGTATCAGCAAGTTCCGATTCTGTAGGTTCGGTTATCGACACTTCGTTGCTCTCGGCAAGATACGCCCACTGAGTTTTGCCATCAAACCAGGCTTTCATTTCGTTCATTTCCAGAACAAATTTTGAACCCTTCATGGTGAATGTTCCAGAACCGGACTGCGAATTTACAGCATTTTTTTCATATACCTTCAGCGTAAAACTGGTGCTTATAGCCGAAGTACGAACCTGACTTAGAATATTATCTATAACACGCTTAGCATCAGTACTATTTTGTGCCTGTAAACCAATAATCGAAATTATTAATAGACAAATAGAATAAGTTAATCGTTTCATATTTTCTCCTTTTAGTCGTGATATTTGTCCTTCGGACGATATTCGCGTCGCTGTTATTACTCCCTACGGTCGTGATATTGCTCCCGTTGGTCGCGTTATTTGCTTCGCTGTTATTTACTCCCTTCGGTCATGTTATTATTTCATGATATGACTTCGTGATATTTGCTTCGCGGATATTACTCCCTTCAGTTGTGATATTATTTATTTCAGGCGAAGCCTAATAACAGCATAAGCTAATATCGGCGAAGCCTAATATCGCCGTAGGCAAATGTCAGCGAAGCTAATAATATGCGCAGCCCTTACAGTTGTTTCAAAATCTGTTCCAAATGAAATGCATCCATTACAAGTACCTGACGAGCTTTGCTTCCTTCGAATGGTCCAATAATGCCGGCCACCTCCAACTGGTCGACAATGCGACCCGCACGGTTGTAACCGATAGAGAATTTACGCTGAATAAGTGATGTAGAACCCTGCTGATTGGCGACAATCAAATGTGCAGCTTCTTCGAACAACGGATCGCGTTTGGTCATATCCACCGAACTTAAATCGATACCTTCACCATCCGGATTGATATATTCAGGCAAATAAAATGCCGAAGGATAACCCTGCTGACGAGCCACATGATGAACGATATTTTCCACTTCGGGCGTATCAACAAACGCACATTGCACACGAATCAGGTCGTTACCCTGCGAGAAAAGCATATCGCCACGTCCAACAAGCTGATTAGCTCCAGGTGCATCCAGAATAGTGCGTGAGTCGATCATGGACGAAACTTTAAAGGCCACACGTGCCGGGAAGTTGGCTTTAATCACACCGGTAATAATGTTCACCGACGGACGCTGAGTGGCAATAATCATGTGAATTCCCACGGCACGCGCCAACTGAGCAATACGGGCAATCGGCATTTCCACCTCTTTTCCGGCAGTCATAATCAAATCACCAAACTCATCTACAATCACCACAATATAAGGCAGAAAACGGTGTCCTTTCTCAGGATTCAGATTGCGGTTAAAGAATTTTTCGTTGTATTCTTTGATATTACGAACATGTGCTTTTTTCAGCAAATCGTACCGGTCGTCCATTTCCTTACAAAGTGAATTCAGTGTTTCCACCACTTTGGTTACATCCGTAATAATAGCGTCTTCACCATCAGGCAATTTAGCAAGGAAATGTTTTTCGATATCGCCGTAAATATTAAACTCTACCTTTTTCGGATCGACCAAAACAAGTTTCAGTTCGGCAGGATGTTTTTTATAAAGCAATGAAGTGATAATGGCATTCAGTCCTACAGATTTCCCCTGACCGGTAGCTCCTGCAACCAGCAAGTGAGGCATTTTGGCCAAATCCACCATAAAAATATCGTTGGTAATGGTGCGTCCAAAGGCAACCGGAAGTTCAAATCTGGATTCCTGAAACTTTTTGGAAGCTATAACAGAATGCATGGATACCACTTGTGGATCAGCATTCGGCACCTCAATACCAATGGTACCTTTTCCGGGAATTGGCGCAATAATACGGATTCCTGTGGCAGCCAGACTAAGCATAATATCATATTCCAGATTACGGATTTTGGAAATACGCACACCGGCTTTCGGAACAATTTCGTACAGCGTAATGGTAGGTCCAACCGTGGCTTTAATGGTCTCAATTTCGATACCGTAATTTTGCAAGGTGGTGATAATACGGTTTTTATTGGCATTTTGCTCCACCATATCAATTTGCGTATCGTTGTCGGTACCATAAATTTTCAACAAATCGAGTGTGGGTGGCACATAATGCGTTAAATCGAGCGTTGGATCATATTTTCCGAGTTTTGACAAGTTGTAAGCCGGATCACTATTTTCATCCTCTAAAGAACTTACTGCATCAACCGGCGCAATTTCTTCCGGATCGATGGGAGGTTCAATTTCAAACGGGACATCATCAATTTCGGGAGATTCCACTTCGGTTAAATCTTCCGGTTCGATTACAAATTCTTCCACGTCGTCGGTAGGTTTTACCACCCAATCTTCGGGGATTATTTCAGTGCCAACAGCCACCGTAGGTTCGTCGGCAACCTCATCATCGTACATATCTGGTGCAGCATCAGCAACAACCGGTTGTGTTTTTTGTTTTTTGGAAAACAATCTGCGTAAAAACGGCATGGTAGCTCTCGAAGTAATCACGCTGAAAACCAGAAATGTTCCAGCCAGAATCATAATGGTCCCGGGATATCCGACATAGGAATTCAGCCAGTTGCTGACAAATTCGCCGTGCAATCCTCCCGGAGCAAAAAATATCCAGCCTTTCACAAACGGATTTACAGCAAAGCCAAGTGTGATTGATACCCAAATCAACAAAAATGTACAGAAAAAGAAACTTTTCCACAACGATATTTTGCCAACCTTGAGCATACGCAACGAAACCAATATACCAAAAGCCAAAATAGCAAACGACGAAACTCCGAACCAACGATGAATAAAAAATTCAGCCGCCAATGCGCCTGTCACCGAAGTCCAGTTTTGAATATCGGTGCGCATGGACTGAAGGTCATACCAACTCAGGTCCATTTTATCCTGATCGGCGGCACCGGTAAAGAAATATGAGATAAAGGCAATTATCAGGTACACAACGCCCAAAAACAACAGTACACCTGCCACAAACCGCGTTCTCTCATCGGTAAAGAAGGCTCCAATCGACTTAAAAAAACCACTATCTTCCGAACTTTCAGGTTTCTTTTTAGGTTCTACGGGTTTGGATGGTTTGGCAGTTGATCTGGGTTCGGCTTTGGGCGCTTCCGGTTGACTACTTGGTTTAACTGGTTTTCGTGGTGCCATGAATAATTGTTTCTGTATATTGAGGTTATGTCAGCTGACTTTTTTACTTTTCTAATCTGCAAAAATAACAAAAAAGACATGTGAAAAATTATTTTTTCCTATAAATTTGTGTAACTTCGTCTTTATTTGCCTGCGACGATATTAGCTTCGCTGATATTTATCCTTCGGATGTTATTAGCTTCGCTGATATTTGCCTTCGGCGTTATTAGCTTCGCTGTACCGATAGTTATCGGGATGGGCTGCGCCGTAATACAATATAATCGCCGAAGGCAAATATCATGACCGTAGGGAATAAATATCACGACTGAAAGGAGTAATATCGGCGTAGCCAAATAACACGACTGAAAGGAGTAATAACAATATAAGAAAATGACTACAAAACAACGATACAAACATATTATCGAATGGTTTACAGTGAATATGCCGGTTGCAGAAACAGAATTGCATCACAGCAATCCTTACGAGTTATTAGTAGCAGTTATTCTGTCGGCTCAATGCACCGACAAACGGGTAAATATGATTACCCCAAAACTGATAGAGGCTTTTCCAACTCCCGAAGTGCTGGCTGCAACCACATCCGAAGTGGTTTTTGAATATATTAAATCCATTTCTTATCCCAACAATAAATCGAAACATTTGGTGGGAATGGCTCAAAAACTGGTTTCCGATTTTAACTCCGAAGTTCCTGACGATGTGGATTTATTGCAGACTTTGCCCGGAGTCGGCAGAAAAACAGCCAATGTAATTGCCTCTGTTATTTACGACAAACCCGCGATGGCTGTTGATACGCATGTTTTCAGGGTGTCGGAACGGATTGGATTAACAACCAACTCAAAAAATCCGCTTCAAACCGAACGCGAATTAGTAAAACATATTCCTGATAAGCTGATTCCGATTGCACATCACTGGCTGATATTGCATGGCAGATATGTGTGCAATGCACGTAAACCAAAATGCGGTGAATGTGGAATCAGGGAATGGTGCAGGGAGTATAACAGCGGTAAGCAGTAAGCGGTAAGCAGTAAGCGGTAAGCAGTAAGCGGCAAGCAGTAAGCGGCAAGTTATTAGAATTAGGAAAATAAGAAATTAGGAAATTAAGAGATTGAGATAAACCCGCAATAAAATGAATGCAAAAGAACTCGCAGAAAAAATCACATCCTTCTGCATTGCAAATGCCAACGAAGTCAATGCGCGTCGTTACGACCGGTTTTTCAAGGAAGGTTACGATGGATATGGCATTACCACCGAAAATGTGACTAAATTACTATCGGAACTGCTTTCGGATAAAAGTATGAAACCTGAAACTGTAATTGAAGCACTCGAAAAACATCTGCTGACAGGAAAATACGAAGAAATTTCCATTCCGCTGGGCTTGCTGCTGAAAATGGGAAAACAATTCAATGTTCAGCATTTCGAAACTTTATCCGGTATTTTTGCCAAAGGCATCAACAACTGGGCTCATGCCGATACCATGGCTATGAATATGTTACCGGAATTTATTCTCCGCAAAATTGTAACAGCCGAAGATTTTCTTCCCTGGAAAACTTCTCCTTATAAGTTTCAACGACGATGTGTTCCCGTTTCGTACATCAAAGTCATGAAGAAAGATAAAAACGTTCCTTTTTATCTTTCGCTGGTAGAGTCGTTGATGACCGATAAAGAACGCGAAGTGCATCAGGGTGTGGGTTGGTTTCTGCGCGAAGCCTGGAAAATTGATCCGCAACCGGTGGAAGTCATCCTTCATACATACAAAAATTCGGCAGCGCGACTGATTTACCAGTATGCAACCGAAAAAATGACTAAAGAATACCGTTTACAGTTCAGAGCTGAGAAATAACAACGGGGAGAATAGACATGAAAGAGTTTATTTCGACACAAACACTTTTCGGTTTCCGATAATATACAGTCCGGTTTTCAAATGTTCTGCCACATTGCTGCGGGTATATTTCTTTTCTAAAACAATCTGACCCAACACATTGTAAACAGCTACCGGCTCATTTTCATCACCGTAAAAAAGAACATCTTCAGTGCCCGCATACAATGGAGCACCGACTAAAAACTGAGCAGTGGCATCTTTTAAGGTTTGAATAGCAGTGGCGCATTCATTAATTGTGGTATAAGTTTGTTGCAGTGCATTCTGCAAATTGGCATATACAGTGCCGGAAGTAACATTCGGATATTTATTCATAGCCACCTGAGCACTGTCTTTAGCAGCATTCCAAAGAAAACTTTCCACACTTTCTACTGTTTGATCAGTCAGGATTTTGATATTATCCACCAGTAATTTGGGACCTGCACCGGAACCAGCATTCGAACAACTTGCTCCAATGCTTATTTCGCCCTGAAAGGGACTTGTGAAAGTAGCAGCAATGGATGGAGTTGTCCACACAGAAGCAGTAAAACTGGTGTTCGCATCATAAATATTTGTAGTACCTTTAAAGCCGGTGAGATTAGCGATCACAGTTGCGGCGCTGGTGTTGCCATTGTAAGCATCGTAATTCATAATGTATCTGCCTGCGGGGATAAGTACTTTTTGAGTAAACTGAACAGCATTTCCTGTTCCCCACCCCGACGAAATACCCAGACATGCACCCGTGTTCACGCCATTTTTATCAGTCTTTGGAATGGCTATTGCATTGAACAATGCCGTAGAACCATACGCAAAAGTAGCTGTAAAAGTAGAATTACTCACTACCACACTCCGGTTGGTCCAGTTGGCAAGATTGTAAGCATAAGCGCTTGTGTAATTCAAAGCACTCCACATATTCACAGCACTGGCATTTAAAGTTCCTGCGGTATTGTAAGTTACGGGGGCAGCATCAAATCCTGCATTTTTCAGCACCAGCACCGTGACATCATTCGTTGGTTCTGCAGGAACAGGTGCATCGGTGGCAGTCAGATTTCCGTTTGATATTTTTACCAACACACGGCTTTTAGCCGGAACTATTACATTTCCTGATATTTTTCCTTCGGTAGTAATAATTGTCAAACCTATCGTTTTTTCCAATGTTGAACTATTCGTCAGATAAGCACTGATAGAATCTGTACCTTGTTGCGCCAGAATTGCACCGGAAGTAACAAACACCCGCAAGGTATTTCCAATACTACGCGAAGCATTCAGCGTAAAATGAGCTGTCGATTTTCCGGCAGTTACATCGGTAGGAACTGAAAAAACCGGCGCACCTTCAGGAAAACTGATGGCTTTCATATCGGCTGTGGTACTTCCGGCAAAATTACTCACCAGCATATAACGGATACTGTCGGGGTCAGTAGCAATCACACCATTCCAGCCTGCAGGCAATGAATCTTTCAACACAATTACCTTTGAAGCCAGCGTTCCCGTTTTATCTGCATTAATGCCACTGTAATAAATTAACTGACGTGTATCTACCACTGCTCCGCTTGCCACAGCTCTGCTTGCAGTGCTGTAAAACGGATAAAATTTCGACGTATAAATTGAATTATTGGCAGCTCTGTCGCCAAAAGCCATGCTTGTAGCACTTGGAGTTACAATTCCAATCTGATTATCAATATTAGCCCACGAGCTTGCAAATGTCACAGCAGCACTTCCATCGGTTTGGTAACGGCCACCGCTGTGATAAATGGTTCGCTGAAGTTTTGTCAATTCATCGGTGCTTATCGCCAACAAACCGCCTCTGGCACCAGTAATGGTTACAGCCGCATTGGCTTTAACATAATCGAGGTAGATAAGCGCATTGCCCGGCGTGGAATACAGTGCAAAATTATTGGTGAGCGACGCATCGTTGGTATTGATGACTCCGTTCATGGTGTAACTGTTACCTTTCAGGTCGTAAATACCGCTGGTGACAGGCGCTGCATTGGTTGCTTTTCCGCTCACGGTATACCAACCCAGTAGGTTACCGGTGTTATTGGCTTTGTAAGGTACAATAATCTTGTTTTTATCCGGACTGTTTTGCGTGAAATATCCCGTATAACTGCTGATTCCTGTACTCCACGAAAAGCAGGTAAAACGATCTTTTGTATTGGCACGCACAATATTTTGCGTGGTTATGACTTCGGCCGTTTCCTGATTTTTGCTGAAATCGGCCCAGGTGGTTGGCGTAACTGCAGCTGTGGAAGCCATTTCGTGCATCAGCCAGGTCATCATCACACGATGCGCCTGAACGCCCATACGACGAGCCCCTACATCGGGTCGCAACAACCAGCTTCCATCGGTGGTAGTTGCCTGACGGGCTTTAATATATTTGTAAGCAGTATTTTCCAGCATTAAAGCATTGGGATCTTTCAGGAAACATGCCATGGTTGCATAGGATGTAATTTGGTCGAAAAGAAATAAACTCCAGTCATTGCCATTAGGCATGGCTAGTTCGCCATCGGCGAGTGCAAGTTTATTCAAAATCTTGTCCATGACATTCTGATTATTATGCATCAGCGCGTTGGTCTTCCATTTCTCTGTTCCGTATAAACCTGTCTGAAACATCTTCAGCGCCAGAAAACTTTCGCCCAGCTCCTGCATCACCACATTCTGGTACGACGTATGGAAATAGCTGTGATTCTGAAGCGAATAATCGTCGTACAGGTTTTTACCCACGTACAAATCCTTCACCGTTTTGGTATTGTATTCCGGGTCGATAACTGTGAGATCTGTGGCATCGTTTATCTGCGAATAGCAGTTGATAGCAAAAGAGCGCAAACGCTCATACCACTGAGCAGCCAGAGCATCGTTGGGATAAAGACCCAACGCACAGGCCAATATATTAGTTTCCCAGCCATTTTCTTCCGCTTTGGTATCGCCCGAAAAGCCGGTAGGAATGGTGCGTGTTAATTCGTAGTTACTCTCCGCCTTTACCAGATTATATACATATTGTTTTTGCGTAGTGGTCAGCGAGTCGTTCTGAAAAAATGCTGAATAAGCCACCGACATCGACCACAACGAACTTTCCCACACATAATCCGTACTGCTCATCGAACCCCAGTAATCGCCGGCGGCACAAGTTTTAAGTTTATTGGCTTTGTGTGTGGAGTAGGCAAACACCAGACTCCGACGCGCCATTTTATTTACATCAGCCCAGGTAACACCCGTAGGTAAGGTCACTTTATCTTTACCATATTTGTACAGAAAAGCACAAATCATCGATAAATCGGCATTGGGACGTACGCCCTGCTCATTGCTTCCTGCGGAATTTTCGCCTTTGAAATAACCACACGCTTCGCCGGCACTGTTGGCTGCAGCGGCATCCACATAATCGGCTTTTACGTAAGTCATAAAATTGGCCAGCATTTGCAGCAAATCATTTTTCATGGTGGCTTCACCGGTAAAAGTGGAATTGATTACACCTTCGGTGGGCGATGTAACGCCATCTTCGGTTCCACCAACAATGGTTTGTGCCTGTAACGAGGCTGCTATGAAAATTGCAAATAAAAGTAATGTAGATTTCAGTCTTCTCATTGTAATATTAATTGTAGTATACAAAAATAGTTATTTACCACAAAGTCGGAGAGTAAAATTAATTCAAATATGAAGAAGTAATTGAGCTACAATTGTACAAATGTGGTTTAAATTGTTGGAATAATTAAAAATCCTATAGTTGAGAAAATTATTTTTTGAACGCAACGGCGCAAAGACGCTATGACACAAAGAATAAATTTGACTTGGCGACTTAGTGCCGTAGTATCTTTGCGTTCAAAATACGACATAATTTATGTCATATTACTTACAACGCATTCCATTTAGTTTCTTTCCACCTCAATTGCTGTGCCTGATTCAGAAAAGTCCAGGCCACTATGCGACTGATTTTGGTTCCCTGTCCCATTTCAATGGTTTTAACTTCAACGGCTCCGGCAAGTTTAAGTACTTCCAGAATGGGAGCTACATGCTCTTTTTTAGCTATCAGCGTTGAATACCAAAAGCAATTAGCAGCAAATTGCTTGCTCTGACGAATCATATTGCGGATAAAACGTTCTTCGCCACCCGTACACCAAAGTTCATTGCTTTGTCCACCAAAATTAAGTACCGGGGTGGTCACCTTTTTGTGTGTCAGACTGCTTATTTTCCGTATCGTGCCTTTCTGTGCTTCTTCCTGCGAAGTATGGAAAGGCGGATTACAAATAACTACATCCATAAATTCATTTCGTTCCAAAACGCCGTGAATGACATCATTTGGATTTTCCTGAAAACGTAGTTCTATATTTTTTGCCAGAAATGCATTGTGCTCCATAATTTTACGAGCCGATTCTATCGCTGCCTTATCAATATCCGACCCTATACATGACCAACCATATTCCTTATGGGCAATAGCAGGATAAATGCAACTCGCACCAACACCAATATCGAGGCATTTTACGTTTTTCCCAACCGGAATTTTTCCACCGTTCGAATTTCCAAGCAATTCAGCTATATAATGAATATAATCGGCTCTGCCCGGAATAGGCGGACACAGATAACCACTCGGAACATCCCAGTATTCCAGCGAATAATATTGCTTGAGCAATGCCTTATTCAGCCACTTTACAGCTTTCGGATTCGCAAAATCTATGGAGTTATCACCGTATGCATTCGGTTTTACATATTTGCCAAGTTCAGGACAGGCAGTAATTAAAAGCGGAAAATCGTAACGTTCACGATGTCTGTTGCGTTTATGTAAAACTGTTTTTTCGGCAGGACGTTCTTTTTTATTTTCAGACATGGTGTTATTTTTTAATGTTCTGTGCAAAGGTAATCATTGTTGAGCGTAGTAGCACAATATCTATCGAACTTCTAATTAACCTGAGTTCCTGATGAGAAATATTCAGATAATAATTCTCTTCATGCGTAAATGGAAGATATATTGACAAATAATTAATAAAGGCGCTCGGCTCTGCCGCTTGGATTGTCAAGAATAAGGGTAGGGAAAATTTGTCAATAAATTTCTACTAAGGGTTAACCTTATTTTTGTCAATTTACCCTTAGTACCAATAAGCTATAAGGTATCACCACCCTTATTACCTTATTAAAATCATTAATAACAAGCAGTATACGCACATTATATTTTCAACTCTTTATCCCAAACTCAGGTTACGTACATGACAAAAATAAGAATAGAAACGTGCCTACAGTAGGTTTCTATTTTTTCTTAAAGTTTTTCAGCAAACCATACATAATGAGCAATTTAAAACCCCTGACAAAATAAAATTCCTGAAATCAGATGAAATAAATGTTGTATAGCTGCATAAATATTCGGTTAAATTATTGTAAATCAAAACATTTAGCCCACAAACTTGTTTAATTGCTTACTGCCCGTATCGGTGATGCGGGATTTTAATTAAAAAAATATTGATTATGCAACATGCACAAAGCACAAGTTCCGGTAATTCGGAGTCTTCCGTTGAAGAGGGAGAGTCATTTTTACCATTCGAACATTTCATTCAGAATTTCAAAAACACACTGAAAAGAGTTTTTCACGAAGAAAACAACATCGACACCATGGGTATTTCCCGTGGCATTTCGCCGGAAGTACTCGGACAGATTATGGAGTGTAAACCGCTTTCGGTAGCCATCCCAACCGAATATGGCGGTCGTGGTGGCAAAGTAACCGAAAGCCTGCAATTACTCTCAGCTGCCTCGTACGAATCACTCGCCTTATCGTTAACGCTGGGTATCAACAGTGCTCTTTTTCTGCAACCCTTTGCAAAATACGGACAGGAAGTGGCAAAACCCGAAGTTTTTGGTCGTTTTCTGCACAACCAAAACATGGGTGGATTAATGATTACCGAACCGGGTTTTGGTAGCGATGCGCTGAACATGCAAACTTCGTTCAGAGAAGAAGCCAGCCATTTTCATCTGAAAGGCACAAAACACTGGGCCGGACTTACCGGACAAGCCGATTACTGGCTATTAACAGCTCGTAAACAAACCGAACAGGGCGGTTTACAACGCGATATTGACTTTTTTGTATGCGATAACACCAACCCCGATCAAAAGATTTTTGTGGAAGAACGTTTCGAAAATCTTGGACTGTACCAGATTCCGTACGGACGAAACATTCTGGACGTGAAAATTCCGAAAACACAACGGCTGATTCCACAAACCAACGGCGTACAAATGATGCTCGATTTATTGCACCGCAGTCGTTTACATTTCCCGGGCATGGGTCTGGGCTTTGTAAAACGTATGCTCGACGAAGCCATTGCGCATTGTCAACAGCGTTTGGTGGGCGGACGTAGCTTGTTTGCATACGACCAGGTACAACAGCACTTGGCAAAATTGCAGGCTAACTTTACCATTATTTCGGCATTCAGCAAACACAGTGCAGGTATTGCCGGTATCGAAAATGACCTGACAGGACATGGACTCGAAGCCAATATTATCAAAACTGTTACAACAGATTTAATGCAGGAATCGTCGCAAACTTTACTGACGCTGGTAGGTGCAAAAGGCTACAAACTCAATCATATTGCCGGACGTGGAACTACTGATAGTCGTCCGTTTATTATTTTCGAAGGATCCAACGATATTCTGTATGCGCAAATTGGCGAGGCTATTATAAAACTAATGAAGTCAACAAAAGAAACGGCATTTCACACGTATTTAAAAGGCCATCGCCTAACTGAAAATGCTGCTAAACACGTAAAAGATATTATCAGTTTTGACATTGATCTGCAAATGCCGCAGCGCAAATTGGTGGAGCTTGGACGCATCATGAGCCGTGTTACTTCCATGGATATGGTGATCAAACTGGGCGATGCCGGTTTCCGCAACGATTTGGTGGATGGTGCAGTTTCATTGCTTCGTCAGGAAATAACTACGCTGGTAAGTCATTTCGCCTACCAACAACCAACCAAAGTGGTGGAAGATTATCAGGTGGATAGTAACTGGAGTGAGTTTGTGATGGGATAAGACCATCAATGAGGGTGTTTCAAAAGAGTTTATTTGAGACACCCTCATGAATTTTGTGGCTTTATTTTTCGAAAAACAGTGGGCTATTTGTTAAAAATAAAGATGCAAACAGACAAAAAAATGCCCCTAACCTCTCAGCTCTTCTAAATTATTTATCATCTCTGATACACCGTACCGAGTATCCTGTACCTATAGACCAGTCACTAAAGGTCATATTTACGCCCATATGATCTATATGTCTGCAACGATCCATCTTTTGTTCAAAACTTGTGGGTACAATGTTGGGTGATATAAGAGTCCAGAAATTGGTATAAATACCCATAAACCCAAACATATCATTACCGCGACTTCCTGCCGGAACAGCCGAAAATCCTGTACTATTATTTTTCCATGGTTGATTTCCAACATATCCTTCCATCCCATAATATACCCAGTAAAGCGAATCGGCCAAAGGTTTTGCATCCCAATTACCCAAATTTGTAGGACTTGTGGTATAATAGGTCAGTTTGTTATCTTTCATATAATTGAATAATTCAGCCCAGTCGTCCGAATTAGAAATTCGCCAACCCTTTGGTGCCAGTTTACCCGAACCTACTGCATAAACATTATACAATGCCCCAAATGGTTTTCTGTATGTTGAATCGTTATCGTACCAGCAATATGCGGGTTTTTTATCATAATAACCCTTCATCCAATCGGCATCAAGTTCGGGATTAATCAGCGGCGTACCATCATTTAAATGAGTTACTCTCAGATTTTGCTTCATCCATACCTGATTGCCTATTCGCACAGTATCGTACACATTACCATCATAATCTTTAGGTAAACCGGTTAAATTCTCCGGACCTGTATCCACACAGCCTGTAAGGCATAACACCGATACTAATGCGCATAGTGTCCATAGTTTTTGTACTGTTTTCATGTGTATATGTTTAAAGTGTAATGATTTAAAACACAAAAATAAATTAATTTTCTGATTCGAATATGATTGGTTTTTTAAAGCTACGCAAATGAGTTTAATTAATACTTATTTCTGTTTCTTTCTTACTTCAATACGTGCCTGCGACATACGCTCACGTAAACCACCTTCCTTCAGAAAATCAGCTTCCAAACGTTTGAGCTGTTGGGAGAGCAAATAGGTGGTAACATTTACCAGGCTATACAATACATTGGCCGAAACTTCCGGATTATCGCTTTCTATGCCTTTTTTAAAAACTTCGTATGTCTGTGGGTTTATTCTCTGTTTTTTCGAAAGCTCATTGTAATATTTGTGATTTTTATCCCATAATTGCAGACCATTAACTCTCAGATAATTCAGATAATCTTTTTTAAGTTCTTCGAGCGACGCACGGGCTACATTGGTAAGTTTAATTTCTGTCTCTTTCGATGTTCCGGAAGCCATACTACCTTCGAGGATATTTTGCTGACCAGACCGGGCAGCCTGCACCATTTGGTCGAAAGTCCGGTCAAATTTACTGATATACTTTTTACAAAAATACACTGTACCAAGATATATTATATCAGCTTTCTGAAAAGTAAGCAGGTTTTGATATCCTCCATGTTTGGGAATAAAACCGTTTTCGTTAAATTGGTTCTCCATAATTATATTTGTCAAAGTTTTATACTTCATTACGACAATTATGACACTTTCGACACTAATGCATTGTCATGATTGTCCTGCTAGTCGTTTAAACAACTACTTTCATTAAATACGTACCAAAAAGGACTTATAATCTGAATTAGTTGCGGCAGTGTGCTCAATTAAAATCTACAATGTTTTGTTTAAGAAAATGCAGCTCTGGCAAAATTACTTTTATTTCTGTTTCTAAATCTTCTTTTTTCCAATAAACTATAAAATTCACCTTTACTTCATCCAATTCATAATTGTCTGATTTAAAATCCTCTATATGTTTTATAAGACTTTTTGAGAATTTTAAAACTGATTGACCATTAGAATTTGTACAACCGTCATTATTTATCGTTAATTTATCTCCACTTATCAAATGAGATATTAAAAATTGCTTGTTGATGAAATAATCTAACCACACATCTTTGTGTGTTAGTTGAGTTACAATTTTAAGTGGCAATTCATACTCGTTGTTATCGATTAAGCAAAACATGTTTTGTACAGGTCGAACACAATCAAGAAATTTCGTATTCAAGTGTATCGTAAGGTTATGTTTGGCACGCGTCATGGCCACATAAAGAAGCCGTTTAGCCTCATCTGTATCTGGATGTAAGCCATTGAGTAACATAAAAATATTATCAAATTCTTTTCCTTTGGCTTTATGAATTGTTGACACTAAAATAGTTTCACTTCCAACATTGTAAAAATCTTCAAGCCTGGACTCTCGTATAAAAGTATCCAGATCAGATTTATATTTCTTCTTTGGATTTGTTAGTTCAAAATCTCTAATAATATTGTTGCAAATCTCTAGTTTATTACTTTTTTGAAATTTGTTTTTCAATTCCGTTTTTGCATTTTCCCAAACAGCATCATTAATAACGTACATATCTTCTTTTAAATTCAATGCATCAATGAAATATCTCACTTCTAACATTTGAATTAAGCTGAAACTATCGTTTGACTGAATCAGTTTTGCCTGAATTTTATTTTTCAGTAGCAGCCCCGTTACTTGCATTGCTTCTTCATTTGTTCTCGTAAGTACGCATGTAGTGCCGCTAAGACCAGTATTTTGAATATCGTTTACTATAGGCACAATGAGATTATTGCCTTGGTAACGTACAATTTTAATAGTTCCATTGTCTGTTTGCTTAGCAATTATAGGAGTGTTTTTCAATCGGTTGTTGATGCGTTGAACAAATTGATTTGTGAATTCAACCAGATTGTTTTTGCTTCGGTAGTTTTCAATAAGTTCGTACTTTGTAGCTTTATTTAATTGCAAAAACTGACTTAAATATTTTGAGTTCGAACCCCTGAATTCAAAAATATTCTGATCATCATCCCCAACGGCAATCACACGCATTTCCTCATTATATTCCATCAGAATTTTTACCAGATTAAACTCATCTTCATCCATGTCCTGAGCTTCATCAATAACTAAAACTGTTTTAGTTATGCGATTCAATTCTACTTCATTATTCCTAATTTTCTCAATAGTTTTATTAATGATGGCACCTGATTTTTCTAAACTACCAACCTTGCCTAATAAATCGAAACAATAAGCATGAAATGTTTTTATTTCGATAAAATGAGCTGCATTTCCTATGAGATTGTATAAACGCTTTTTAAATTCAGTAACAGCAGCTCTAGAAAATGTTAACATAAGCATTTGTTCATGCTTTACATCTTCCATTAGTAAAAGCGATGCTAATTTATGAACCAAAATTCTTGTTTTACCACTGCCTGGGCCTGCTGCTACAACAATGTTTTTTGATTCATTGTCGTTGATAATTTTTAATTGTGAAGGTGATAATTCTCCAAAAAGTTGTTTGAATTTCGAAGGAGTCATTCTCAGTTTAAGATCATTTGCCTTACTTCCAGGAAAATATTTGGTAAGAAATGAGCTATAATTCAGTTTAAAATAATCCTCTACAAATTGAAGTGCATCCTTATAATCGGTTATCATTTTTCGGGCATATTCCCCTACAATATGAATTTGCTGTACCTTATTTTCATAAAAGAGATTTAGCTTTTCATAATCATCTTTCGTGTATTGTTTTTTACTGTTTTGTTCAAGGCGTTCAATCGTAAGTCGATTATATACAACAAGAAAACCACCTTCAATTTTAATCGCATCTATTCTCGATAAATAAAATAATGTATCCTCAATATCTTCAATTGCAATATTGACTTTAAAAAGGTTGAAACTGCTTTCGTAAGCAGCTTTTAACTCGTGAACAGAAAACTCAACTAACACATCGTCTTTTTCGGTTTCCTCTGAATTTTTTATCAGATTACTCTTATCGTAAAGGTATTCTACAATAAACTGAGCCAGCTCATGTCGTTTTTCTAATTTTTCTTTAATCTTACTTTTTGGTTGTAAATATAGAGCCGCAAAATGATTCTTTGAATTGTCATGGTATTGGCGTTTTATCCAGTTTTTTATTGACCAGAAATTAATAATCGTTTTTAGTTTATTTATATTTACATCGCCAAATCCTTTTAATTCAGCATCTTCGTTCAACTCCTTCAAATTGAATAAAGATTCCTGTTCTTCAAATAATGGGTGTAAATAGTTTTCTACTTTACTGTAGCTTTCTACGATACTTAACGAACGATTTTTGTTTTCTCCTTTTTTTACGAATGCTGTCAAATCTTTAGCATCGGCTAAGATATTTTCTTCTCTGAGTAAGGTTATGATATTTATAACTTCTTCACGGACAATGCCTAAATGGTCACTAATGTAGTCAACACGCGACTCTGCCGATTCCTCGTTCGTTTGTTTCCTGCTTTTACTCGATAATAACTTCTTAATTATTCGGGCACCTTGTATTTTCTGTTTTTCCTGAAATTTTTCAGATGCATTTATTTTCTCAATAGCCTCTTGAGCATTTTTACACAGAATACTATTTGCAAAAATACGAGGCATGTTTTGCCCCCGTTTTAGATATCCTGCATCTTCCAGTGCAGCAATAGCCGTTGTTACCCGAGTTTCAATTTCAACAACATTATCATCCCAACCAGCCTCTCTTGCTATTTCCAAAGCTGAGTTAGAAACAGTTGTACGAAATTTTGTAATATATTTTATTGCTTTCCAAATTTGTTGTATTTCTTTTATGGATAGCTTTGTTTGATTAAGTAATATAAAATGTTTACCGAGGTCTTCTTCATTAAATAAAACAAAACAATCGGCACTAATTTTTTCATCTCTTCCGGCTCTACCTGCTTCCTGAATGTAATTTTCGAGCGAATCCGAAATTTCGTAATGAACCACCATGCCAACATCTTTCTTATCCACACCCATACCAAAGGCAGATGTCGCAACCATAATCTGAACATCCCCTTCGATAAATGCATTTTGGTTGGCTGTTTTCTCCTGTACATCCATTTTGCCATGATATGGTTTAGCATTAAAACCATCATTGGTTAATCTTTCGGCAAGTAAATACGCTTTTCTGGTTCGTGAAACATAAACAATGGTCGGACATTTCTTTTCTTCTATCAAATCCCTGAGTTTTTGATATTTTTCTTCCTCATCTGTTTTTTCAAAAACTTTGTATTGCAGGTTTGTTCTCGATACTTTTGAAGTAAAAAGTTCGAGGTTAATCGCTAATTTTTCTCTGAAATAATTCAGAATGTCCTCAATAACTTTTTGTTTGGCTGTAGCTGTGAAACACGAAACAGGTATTCCGTCTTGTAAGTTTTTCTTTTGCTGTATGTTTTTAATAAAATCCCCAATATACAAATAGTCTACTCGAAAATCTTGCCCCCATGCTGAAAAACAGTGCGCTTCGTCAATAACAAAACGGGCAATCTTTCTGCCAAGTATCAATTTTTCAATGGTTTTTGACCGTAATGATTCAGGTGAAATATAAAGCAACGATGCAGAACCATCTTCAATTCGCTCAAAGGATTTAGCTCTTTCAATTGGGTCTAACATGCCGTTAATGGTAACCGCCTCGGTGATGCCGATTTTTTCCAGGTTATCTACCTGATCTTTCATTAAAGACTGTAAAGGTGAAATAATTACCGTTAGTCCTTTTGAATTTGTGCCACTCATTAACGCAGGAACTTGAAAAGTAATTGATTTGCCACCTCCGGTCGGGAAAATTGCAAGCAACGATTTATTATCTACAGCTGCCTTTACAGCTTTTTCCTGCAATGGTTCCCCACCATAAGCTCGGTAATTGTCGAAACCAAAGAATCGCTTTAAACCTTTGTGAATATTCAGTGTTTCATTACAATATTCACAACCACTTACACAGGGCTTGTTTCTTAAGAGAAACATAATTCTTTCTACTTCAGGGTAATTTTTCAGAACCCAAGGCGGTGTTATTGAATGAATGTTTTTGTTTTGAATAAAGGAATTTATCAGTGATAAGCAATAAGCTAATTCAATGGGGTGTTCTGTTATTATTTTAGTAAGTGATATATTTTCACAAATTACTTTTTTAAATCTTTTGCGAATAATAATCTCTGTAGAATTCTGTTGACTTGAGTTAAAAGAAATAAGCCGAAAAAAATCTTGAACCCTCTGTTGGCTTGGAACATAAGATATGTATTGGAAAAATGCACGAAACTCTCTTTTATCATTCAAAAGATGGTAGAAAATGTCTTGTAAATCTTTATCAAGCAAATTAAATGCAGATAATTCATCGTAAAAAAGATCTTTTGCTTTTATAGCATCGTTTAATGGATTATTTAACTCTTCAGTTTGCAGTTTATCATCCTTCAAGAGAGCATGATAAGGTCTTGTTGGAAAAAGCAGAGGCGACCAATATAATGTATCCACAACAGCTTTAACTCCGACATTTGCGAGTTCTCTGCCAATGTATTTTATGTCGTGGTTTAGTATATTGTGACCACAGACATATTCTGTTCCATTAAGAAATTGAATAAATTCGGTCAGAGAAGATTTATGAAACATATTCCCAACGCCTGTGATACTGCCAATATCCAACACCTTTCGGGTCTTGGAATCAATTTCGGTGTCAATAAATGCAATAAAACTCATAAATAGACCTGATTATAATTCAATATTTTGCTTTCCCGAAATCTCCCCTCTTACTCCACCTCTTGGATTTTCAACATCTCCTTTGTAGCGAGGCATTAAATAAAAGATGTTATCAATTGTCAGAATTCGAACAAAGATAAACAATTGTTTACAAACAAAATAGGTGTAAAGAAAAAATATTTAACAACTGTAGAAATATTTTTATATCACAATTTGTGGCAGTAAACAAGCATTATTACCAAAATTGTGACACATGTCAAAAACAAACAACCCCATCCGAATAACTTCAGATGGGGCAGTTTCTATCTTAAGCCTCCCCTTGAGGGGGAGGTTTGGTGGGGGCTATTTTACTTCTTCAAAATCCACATCGGTTACATCACCTTGTTTGCTATCAGAAGCACCGCCTTGTTGCTGTCCGCCAAAATCCTGTGGTCCGGCTTGTTGTCCGCCCTGAGCATTTTGCGCGTTGTACATATCCTGACTGGCAGCCTGGAAGGCAGCGTTGATTTCGTTGGTAGCGGCATCGATAGCAGCCAAATCCTGTGCTTTGTGCGCTTCTTTCAACTTGACAAGACCTGCTTCGATAGCCGATTTTTTGTCAGCCGGAAGTTTGTCGCCAATTTCAGTCAACTGTTTTTCAGTTTGGAAAATCAGTGAGTCAGCGTGGTTCAGTTTGTCGATACGTTCTTTTTCTTTGGCATCGGCTTCAGCATTGGCAGCAGCTTCGTCTTTCATACGTTTAATTTCAGCATCGCTCAATCCCGACGAAGCTTCGATACGGATACTTTGTTGTTTTCCGGTAGCTTTATCTTTAGCCGACACATGCAAAATACCGTTGGCATCAATATCGAAAGTTACTTCGATTTGTGGCTCACCCCTGCGGGCAGGCATAATGCCATCCAAGTGGAAGCGTCCCAATGATTTGTTGTGAGCAGCTGTAGGACGTTCGCCCTGCAGAATATGAATTTCAACCGAAGGCTGATTGTCGGCAGCAGTTGTAAAGGTTTCCGATTTTTTGGTCGGGATAGTAGTGTTGGCTTCAATCATTTTGGTCATTACACCACCCATGGTTTCGATACCCATCGACAGCGGAGTAACGTCGAGCAACAATACATCTTTCACATCACCACTCAACACACCACCCTGAATAGCAGCACCTACGGCTACCACTTCGTCAGGGTTTACACCTTTCGAGGGAGCTTTGCCAAAGAATTTTTCCACAGCAGCCTGAATAGCAGGAATACGGGTCGATCCACCTACCAGAATCACTTCGTTGATATCGTTAATGGTCAAACCTGCATTTTTCAGCGCCGAACGACATGGTTCGATAGTACGTTGAATCAAATCGTCCACCAACTGTTCGAATTTAGCACGGGTCAAAGTGCGCACTAAGTGACGTGGAACACCATCCACCGGCATAATATATGGCAAATTAATTTCCGAAGAAGTAGTGTTCGAAAGCTCGATTTTGGCTTTTTCGGCAGCTTCTTTCAAACGTTGCAAAGCCATTGGGTCTTTGCTCAAATCCATACCGCTGTTTTCGCTTTTGAATTCAGCTACCAACCAGTCGATAATACGGTGGTCGAAGTCATCACCACCAAGGTGCGTATCACCGTCGGTCGATTTTACTTCAAAAACGCCGTCGCCCAATTCGAGTACCGAAACGTCGTGTGTACCACCACCACAGTCGAACACCACAATTTTCATGTCTTTGTTGGTTTTGTCCAAACCATAAGCCAAAGCTGCGGCAGTAGGTTCGTTGATGATACGACGAACATTCAAACCGGCAATTTCGCCGGCTTCTTTGGTTGCCTGACGTTGTGAATCGTTGAAGTAAGCAGGTACTGTAATTACAGCATCAGTTACTTCCTGTCCCAGGTATTCTTCGGCAGTTTTTTTCATTTTCTGCAAAATAATAGCTGAAATTTCCTGCGGAGTGTACATGCGGCTATCGATGTCAACACGCGGAGTATTATTTTCGCCTCGTACCACTTTGTAAGGTACGCGTTCAATTTCTTTGGTCAAACGATCGTAGCTTTCGCCCATAAAACGTTTGATAGAAAATACAGTTTTGGTTGGATTGGTAATGGCCTGACGTTTGGCAGGATCACCCACTTTGCGTTCGCCTCCATCCACAAAACCTATCACGGAAGGTGTTGTACGTTTACCTTCGCTGTTAGCGATAACGATAGGTTCGTTACCTTCCATTACAGAAACACACGAGTTGGTGGTTCCTAAGTCAATTCCAATAATTTTTCCCATGATTGTGATAATATTTTATAAGTTGAATTTTCTGTATTTATTTTGATACGCTTTGAATTTTACAAAGCGTATGCCAACGAAAAACTAACTGAATAAAGTTTGAATTTGACAGAAAAACAAGGTATATTGTCGTTTCCTGCCCCGGTATTACTGACAAAATAGCAGAAAAACATGTCACAAGAAGAGTGATGAGTCCCGATAGCTATCGGGAGAGTTGATGTGGTGATTGGGAATTATCCGCAGTTTTCGAAGAAAACAAATCAGAAATAAAATCGGATATTAAAATTCTCTCCGCGATTATCTGCCAAATCCGCTCTATCCGCGTTCTATTTAATAGTCATTATATAAGTTAGGATATCTATAATTTTTGGTTAGTTTTATTTATTTTCATTTCCGACCCCCAAACCCCCAAATGGGGGCTTTAAGACGTAGTTTTTGAATTTTATAAAAAAAGCTAATAGCCCCCAAATAGCACTTTTTAGCCCCCATTTGGGGGGTTTGGGGGTCAATAAAATTCTAACTTATATAAACTTTAATTGGTATAGGCGCTTAGGTCGCCCAATGATTTATTGGCTGTAAGCCAATTATAATATAGCCCAATGGCAAAGCCTTGGGTTAGATTAGATATATACGAAATATGCGCCCTGCAAGGGCAAAATAATAATAATAATAATATTGCCCTTGCAGGGCGCATATCGATTTCTATTATTACAGCCCCAAGGCTTTGCCATTGGGCTAGGATATATTGCCACTTTGTGGCGAATGTTGGGATGAACATGAAGTTGTCCCGTATAAACTTGATGAAAATGTTATTCAAATCAACTATAATATACATTTATTGGGGCGGTCTAAACGCCTATACCAAAACTTTAATTTCAACACGAAAATACGAAGTTTATTTTTTTGTACTTTGTGCCTTTGTGTTTAAGAATTTAAAACTATTTTTGCACAATCACTAATTATCAATTGTCAATTATCAATTAAAAAAATGCCCCTCGCCTATCTTGGATTAGGAACCAATCTTGGAAACAAAAGCAACAATCTGGATGCAGCTATTCAACAATTGAGTTTGCATGCAGGTAAAATATGCGTTTGTTCAGGATATCATTTATCTAAAGCGGTGGGTTTTGAAACAGAGAATGACTTTTTAAATGCTGTAGTCCTACTCGAAACGACACTTACTCCCCTCAAACTTTTAAAAATCACTCAACTAATTGAAAAAGAACTCGGTCGCACCTCAAAATCGGTAAACGGCAATTATTCCGACCGCATTATCGACATAGATATTTTATTGTACGACCTGCTAATTATCGACCTGCCCGAACTGAAAATCCCGCATCCGAAAATGACGGAGCGGGACTTTGTATTAATTCCTATGGTGGAGATTGCACCTAATTTAATTCATCCGGTAACAGGAACGAAATTTTCAGATATTAAGTGAATTCGTTACAAGAGTAAATCATAATTCACTGTCATCTTTTCACTTAAATATAAATAAGGGTTATATATTTGTAGGGTTGAATCGATGCTACTAAGGGTTTTCAAGAAAAAGCATATTTTCATACCCTGACAGTGGTTGAAAACCCTGTCAGCGGTTAATAAGCAAATAAAGTTAGATAAGAGAGTTTTCAATAAAAACCTTATTTTCAAAAGTGTCTTAACCCTTAGTAGTTAATATTTCTTTCTTTGAATTACCCTTATTATCTTAGTGTTACCATTGTTTCGTGGTATCTAAAATACTACTTATGATTTAACTCACTTCTGCATCAATAGCTTTTTTATAATCTTCCAGTATTTTTAAACTGGCTTCATAATCTTTTTCAAAAACAAGAATACGCAACCCTTCGTTGATTTCGCTAAACATAGGCAACAGCTCCACTGCATCTTCGTTGTTTATGGAACTTTCTATTTCATTTTCTCTCAACAATTCCTGATCGAAAAGTGCTTCAACCATGGTTTCGTAATTTTTCAGTGTTACTAATTTGTCTTCCATAATACTATTGATTTTAGTGGTTAATACTAGCTTTGTTTATTGGGAATTTCTATTGTTAAAACACTTTGCCGACCGATAAAGTTCCGGTGCAAGGAGATTATTTTTCGTGCGATGAACATTATTTGTCGATACCTGATGGATTGACCAATTTTCCATCAAAAGTCTTGATTATTTTTCTTATTTTTGCAACTGATTTCTACACTTGCAAATGATAAACGAAGAATTACCCAATCATATTGTATACAGCGCTCCTGTCATCGATTTTGTGACTGTAACAGCAGAAACATGCCTGTTTTTGGAGAACGCCGCAGAGCAATCGCGCGATGAATTTGTGGAGAAACTGGTCAAAATACTTCCTTTGCTTTATCTGAAAGCATCGATGGTTCAGATTCCCGAACCGGTATTCGACGATGTGCCCGAACGTTTTGTCACCGAAGAAGACTATCAGTATATCAAAGAACAGGTGGAACAGTTGTTGGGTGCCGACGATTCATATCTCGATGTTTTTCACCCTGATATGGCACTGAGCGATACACCCATTGCTGCTTTTGTATCGGAACATTTGGCCGATATTTATCAGGAACTGAAAGACTTTGCCGCCAATTACCAAACCGTCGATACCGACATTATGAACGATGCGTTGGTATATGTTTTGCAGTCATTCGGCGAACATTGGGGACAGAAATTACTAGGCGCTTTGCGTGCTTTGCATGCTGTACGTTTTAGCGAAAATTTTGCAAACGGCGAAGACATAGAAATAAATAAATCGAAACTAAACAGGAATTCTTTATTCGGATTTCTTCAGGATGAAGAGGATGAAGAAGTAAATAATCTGCTTTAGATCAACGCATATAAATAATGTATAAACCCAAAATATCAAAAGAGGAAGTTAACGAAATGCCCGTCGTGCTTTTCGATGGCGTCATCACTCTGGTAGATGAACCATCGATGATACAGGCTGCCATTGAAGAACTTCGTAAAGCTGATATTGTGGGTGTCGACACCGAAACCAAACCTTCGTTTACACGCGGAACACGCCATAAAATATCGCTGGTGCAAATCTCCACACTCGACCATTGCTATCTCTTTCGCCTGAATAAAACCGGATTTCCTCTGGAGCTTGCTCAGTTTTTGGCCGACGAAAAAATACTGAAAATCGGACTCGCTCTGCGCGATGATTTTTCGGGTCTGAATAAACTTCTGCCTTTCAAACCAACTAATTTCATCGATTTACAAAGCATTGTAAACAGTTATGGAATTCTTGAAATGGGACTTCAGAAAATATTTGCCATTGTTTTTGGTCGGAAAATATCCAAAGCACAGCGCCTTACCAACTGGGAAAGCCCTGAGCTTACAGAACAGCAGCAACGCTATGCTGCCACCGATGCCTGGGCAAGTATGCTTATTTATGTACAGTTACTGCGCGAGAAAAAACTGACTAAAAAACAGATAGAGAAACTTATTCTCGAAGTGAATGCAGGTGTAAATTCCGATAATGCACAGAATGCCCCCGTGGTTTCATAAAAACATTTCTTTAAAAAAATCCGTCCACATGATTTCTATAATATTAAAGCCAAAAAAAGAAGAGAGTTTATTGCGTTTTCACCCCTGGGTTTTCTCCGGCGCAATTATGCGCATCGATGGTAAACCCGCCGAAGGTGATTTGGTGGAAGTGCTCGACTGCAACCAAAACTTTTTGGCCATTGGTCATTATCAGATTGGCAGTATATCGGTTCGCGTGGTAACATTTGAAAAAGAAAGTGTTGATGAACATTTCTGGACGGGAAAAATCAGAAAAGCGTATAGCCTGCGTACATCTATCGGTTTAATTAGCCAAACAAATAACACTTATCGCCTGATTCATGGCGAAGGTGACTCACTTCCGGGATTGATTATTGATATTTACAACGACACTGCCGTTATGCAAGCGCACTCAGTTGGCATGCATCACATACGCGAAACGCTTGCAAAAGCCATTGTTACTGTTATTCCGGAAGTAGAAAATGTATATTACAAATCAGAAACCACACTTCCGTTTAAAGCTCCGGTAAATCCCGAAGATGGCTATCTCATTGGCAGCGACACCAAAAATTATGTTGGAGCTGAAAATGGATTAAAATTTGGCGTGGATTGGTTACGTGGACAGAAAACCGGTTTTTTCGTGGATCAGCGCGATAACCGCTCATTACTCGAAGCTTATTCCAACGGCAAATCTGTCCTTAATATGTTTTGTTATACCGGAGGATTTTCGGTGTATGCTATGCGTGGTGGTGCTACGTTGGTTCACTCAGTAGATAGTTCGGCCAAAGCCATTGAACTAACCGACAAAAACGTTGAACTCAATTTTCCTGGCGATAAACGTCATGCATCTTTTGCCGACGATGCATTCAAATACATGAATGCCAACGAGCAGAAATACGATGTTATCATTCTGGATCCACCGGCTTTTGCCAAACACCGCGATGCACTGCGTAATGCCCTGAAAGGGTACAAACGACTTAATGCCAGAGGTTTTGAAGCCATTAAACCCGGTGGAATTATGTTTACCTTCTCCTGTTCACAGGTCGTTACCAAAGAGCAATTTCGCCTGGCGGTATTCAGTGCAGCAGCCGAAAGCGGACGCAATGTCAGAATTCTTCATCAACTTACCCAACCGGCCGATCATCCGGTAAATATCTATCATCCGGAAGGCGAATACCTGAAAGGTCTGGTGCTGTGGGTGGAATAAAAAAACGACAAATTTCACAGAAATACACAAATTAATTCGTGTAATTCGTGAAATTCGTAGTTCAAAAAATCTTTTTCCGAAATCCCTTGTCTCTTACAATAAATATTAAATAAGGGCTATATCTTGCTATAAATAAAGCTACTAAGGGTACTTCTAACTAGAATAAGGGAGTGATTTAATTTGAAAAAAACTTATTTTTTCCGGGTTTCCTTAGTAGCTTTATTGCAGATAAACATTTCGCCCTTATTTATTTTTGAAAAATAAAATTGAGTTGGTAAATACAAAGAAAGTTCAATACAAAAGTTATATTAAAAAACTACGAATTTCACCAAGTACACAAAAAAGAAAATTAGTGTAATTTGTGAAATTCGTAGTTAAAAAAACTTTCCGAAATTAAATCTCGTCCGAAGTATAAGCTTTTGGCAGTTTACGCAAATTGTATTGCGAAGCCATAATTTCGCCGTAAGCTCCTGCCGAACGTAAGGCTATTAAATCGCCACGTTTTGTTCCGTTCATGCGATAATCCTTCGCAAAAGTATCCGACGACTCACAAATTGGTCCAACCACATCATACACATCTTCGGCAAGTTCCGAACTCAGGTTTTCGATTCGGTGATATGCCTGATACAAAGCCGGACGAATTAAATCGGTAAAACCGGCATCCAGAATGGCAAATTTTTTGGTCGCTCCCTGTTTCACATACAACACACGTGAAATCAGACTTCCGCATTGTGCCACCACAGCACGTCCCAGTTCAAAATGCAGTGTTTGCCCGGGCAACAGATTCAAATGATCGCGGTAAACTTTGAAGAACGACTCAAACTCAGGTATCGGAAAATGATTCGGGTGTTCGTAATTAATACCAAGTCCGCCACCTACATTGATATGTTTCAGCGTAATTCCATTGGCAATAAACTGCTCCTGAAGTTCGTTCACACGCACGCACAAGTTGTGAAAAGCTGTCATATCAGTAATTTGCGATCCGATATGAAAATGAATACCAATAAGACTTACATTTTTCAGTGTTTTAATCAGATTCACCACCCCGTCAATATCTTCCATATTGATACCGAACTTATTTTCGTTTGTTCCGGTAGTAATATAATGATGGGTATGTGCATCCACATTTGGGTTAATACGCAAAGCCACATTAGCCGTTTTTCCTTTGGCTGCAGCTAACTCGTTTATTACCTCCAACTCAGGAACTGATTCGGCATTGAAACAGAAAATATCATTTTCCAAACCCAAATTGATTTCCCAATCAGCTTTACCTACACCGGCAAAAACTACTTTCGACGCAGGAATTCCTGCATCCAAAGCCGCCTGAACTTCACCGCCACTCACGCAATCGGCTCCCAGCCCTGCTTCGTTTATCGTTTTAAGAATCAACGGATTTACATTGGCTTTCATCGCATAATGCACATGAAAGTTGGAAGATGCTGTCTGACTTTTTATTTCGTCCAGTGTAGTTCTCAACACATTCAGGTCGTAGTAGTAAAACGGTGTTTCCCACTGACTGAATTTTTCTACCGGATATTTTGCTTTTATCATTGTTTGTTATTTGTTGAATTTTTGTTTTGTTGATATTATTGAGTCTGAGAACTCATAATTGGTTAACTGATAAACCTAATAAACCAATCACTAAACAAAAACGGGTTAATTGTCTTTCCAACAACAAACCCGCTTTGTAAGTTCAGAAGGTTATATTAATTGAATAAAGTTTCGCTCAACGCTACCAAAGCGCGTTTTTTATCTTCGGCATGAATCAGGAACGACACATTGTAGTTACTTCCACCGTACGAAATCATGCGAACAGGAATATCTTTAAATGCGCTCACTGCTTTCACCTGAAAACCTACGTTTTCGCTTGGCAGATCACCAACCACGCAAATAATAACCATATCTTTATCCACAGTGACAGTACCCAGTTTTTTCAGACTGTTGACAATTTCGTCGAGTTTTTTAGAATTATCGATACTTACCGACACACCAACTTCCGAAGTAGTAATCATATCGATAGGAGTCTGGTACGATTCGAAAATTTCGAATACTTTGCGAAGGAAACCGTGCGCCAGCAACATACGACCCGATTTAATTTTGATAGCCGTAATACCATCTTTGGCTGCTACTGCCTGAATTTTTCCTTTGTGGCTCTGCAACGAAATTAATGTTCCGGGAGCTTTAGGTTCCATGGTATTCAACAAACGAACCGGGATATTATTCAGTTTAGCCGGCAGAATACAGGTTGGGTGCAAAATTTTTGCACCAAAGTATGCCAACTCGGCAGCTTCTTCGAAATGCAGATAAGGCACCGGTTTGGTTCCCTGAACAAAACGCGGATCGTTGTTGTGCATTCCGTCAATATCAGTCCAGATCTGAATTTCATCGGCTTTAACCGCAGCGCCCACCAGCGAAGCTGTATAGTCGCTACCACCACGTTGCAGGTTATCAATTTCGCCATAAAAATTACGGCAAATATATCCCTGAGTGATGTAATATGTATTATTGGGCTGTGCTGCCAGTTGTTTTTCGAGCTGATCAGCAATAAATGCAGTGTCGGGTTCCGAATTTTTATCGATGCGCATATATTCCAAAGCAGGAAGTAACACGCTGTCTTTGCCAATTTCTTTCAGATACAAATGAAACATATTGGTCGACAACAACTCTCCCTGAGCCAGAATGGCTTTTTCTTCGAAAAGCGTAAATACAGATTTAGAGAATGAACGAAGATATTCGAAGTATGATTTTATCGTTTTTTTGGCTTCTGATTTGAATTCTTCTTTCGAATATAATTCATCAATAACTTCAGCATATTTCTGCTCCAATACATTGATACGCTCCATGGCGCCTGCAGTATTGTTTTTGTAGAAATAATCTGATATCTCAACAAGGCTGTTTGTTGTTCCTGACATGGCCGACAGAACTACAATTTTCTGTTCACCATCGCAAATCAGTGTGGCAACATCTTTCATTCGTGATGCCGAACCTACTGATGTTCCGCCAAATTTCAAAACTTTCATGTGTAAATAATTGTTTTTTTAATAGTCACATGGAACTCGCATTCAATCTTCAACTGAATTGGTGAACGACTGCGTTCATGCTCGTTTCATTTCTCTTTATTAGTGTTTTAATTGAATAAATTAATGGACTGCAAAAGTAATATTTTTTTCTCATATTCTGACATTTGAAATTCCGATAAAATGCTTTACATTTGCAAAAAAAAGCATTCAGAAATGACAAAAAAGATATTTTTCACCTGCCTTTTATTATTTATCAGTCATTTTGTTGCATCGGCATTAGACACATGGATACGGATAAATCAACTGGGATATTTACCCGCAGGAATCAAAAAAGCAGTTTTGATCAGCGAGAATCCCCTCAAAATCACGTCGTTTACCATACACGATGCGCTTACCGACAAGGAAGTTGCTAAATTAAATACCGTCCAGAATTTCGGTCAGTACGAAAACTTCAAAAGCGTTTACATTCTGAATTTCAGCGCAATACAAAACCCCGGAGCATACTATATCAAAACCGGAATTTACTACTCGCCCACCATTTACATCAACAACAATATTTACAATCAATCATCTGATTTGATATTGAATTACTTCCGCCAGCAACGTTGCGGATATAATCCGGTTACTGATATAACATGTCACGGTGAGGATGGTTTGGATGGTATCAAAAATTTCGTCAAAACCGAGATAATTGACAAAACTCCTAAAGACAAAAACACCTCAACAAAAAAAATTAAAGAAAATACTATAAAAAAATCTCTAGAAAGCTCAGAGCCTCCGGTTATCGAAGTATCTGTTCCTGTTTTCAATAAAATTGATGTCACAGGAGGCTGGCACACCGGTTATGGATTTACAAAAAATGGCGCTCTCACTGCTAATGCTGTTTTTAATATGCTTATGGCGTGGCAAATGAATCCTGAAGTTTTCGGCGATCGGTTTGACAAATATGGATTACCCGGCAATAATGGCATTCCTGATATTCTTGACGAAGCTAAATGGGGTATCGACTGGCTGATAAAAATGAATCCTGTAAATGGTCAGTTATATCATCAGGTGGGCGACGACAGAGACGAAATTGCCGGACTTACCCCCGAAAAAGATTCGCTGAACTATGGCTATGGAACAGGGAATGGTCGTCATGTTTTCAAAGCTACAGGTAAACCACAGGGCTTATTTTCAACGCAGAACAATTCCACCGGATTGGCATCGATAGCCGGAAAATATGCTTCGGCTTTTGCTTTGGGTGCCGATGTTTTTCACGATATGGATAATGCATTTGCCGATTCGCTCGAAACTCTGGCTGTGAATCTGTATCAGACCGGAAAAAACAGCAAAGGCGTCACTCAAAGTGTTCCGGGCAAATCCGGTAAATACCTGATGGAAGATAACTGGAGCGACGATATGGAGTTAGCTGCTTCGCAACTCTACCAACTAACTTTTTCGGGAAAATACCTGCAGGATGCAGTGGACTATGGCAGAATGGAGCCTATTTCACCCTGGATTTTTACCGATTCAACCAAATACTATCAATGGTATCCGTTCACCAACTTAGGCCATTTGAATTTAATTAAAATCGAAAATCCGGCGGTACGGAATGAATTTGTGCAGGACATTCAAACAAATCTGAAAAGAGCTGACGAAAAAAAGATCAAAAGTCCGTTTTTGGTTACCACACCAATGTCGGAAGGTTCTTCCAATTTTGTAGTTTCGCTGGCAACACAATGTCAGTTATACCGAAAATTTACCGGCGATTCAGCCTACATCGATCTCGAATCTGCTTTAACCGACTGGCTGTTTGGTTGCAATCCGTGGGGAATTTCGATGATGGTTGGCTGGCCCGAAAATGGCTCTACACCCACACAACCGGCTTGTAATCAGTTTATTTCCAAAAGGATCATCCCAACCGGTGCATTAATCAACGGGCCTGTCGAAAAATCAGTTTTTCAAAAATCAATCAATGGTAATTATTTTGAAACTGACAATACGGCAAACTCAGGGTCAATAGTTTATCACAATAATCCAACAGACAATATAACCAACACTCCGAGTTTTGACGGTTCTGCTGCATTGTTGTTTTATCTGGCTTCGAAACAAGCTGAAATTAATCATCCAACTGATAAAATCAGAAATACGGTTATTCATGGTGGCATTGTCCGTACCGACTCAACCCGAAAAGTGATACAGTTGGTTTTCACCGGTCATGCGTATGCCGATGGCGGTAAATACATTCTGAAAGCGTTACGAAAAAACCGCATCAAAGCTTCGTTTTTTGTCACCGGAGATTTTTTGCGAAACAAGGACAATGCAAAACTCATTGCCAGAATGGTCAAAGATGGGCATTACATCGGACCATATTCCGACAAATATCTTCTTTGCACAACACCCACACAACCCTACAAACTGCTGGTCAACAAGCAGGAATTTATCAACGATTTGAAAAACAATTATCTTGAACTCGAAAACTCAGGCATAAAACACAGCGATGCACTCATTTTTTATCCTGCCGGCGGATATTATAACGACAGTATAAGCCGTTGGTGCAGAGATTATGGCGTAACACTCGTTGCTCCCACTCCCGGCATCAATTCGGTGATGGACATAAGCACTCCTCCCATGAGAGAGAATTATTTTTCCAGTATCGAGATATACAATCAGATGCTGAAATACGAACGTAAAAAAGGTTTGAACGGTAAAACTCTAATGTTTCACATGGGGGCTGATAAGAAAAGAACAGATAAATTTTACAAGCGAATTTCATCGCTGATAAGCGACCTGAAACAAAAAGGATACACCTTCGAGACAATGAATCAGGCGCTCGATAAGAATAAAACAAGCAAAATTAATCAGCATAAGAAGAAGTGATTTTTCAGACAAACAGAAAAAAAAGGAAGAATTTTCATTCTTCCTTTTTTAAGGGTGGAAAACGGGGCTCGAACCCGCGACCTTCGGAACCACAATCCGACGCTCTAACCGACTGAGCTATAACCACCATGTTTTGCGGTTGCAAAGATAATACAGCAATTCATTTTGTGCAATAGTTTCAGCGAAAAATAAAACTTCTTTTTTAAACACAACTCAAACAACTGACATATTGATAATTAAATATGAAACTTTATTTTACCAACGAAAATATAGACGCTACAATTACTGAAATCAAACAAAAACTGAAACTTTCGATGAATGGTGTAACGTCCGATCAAATGAAATCAGCTGGCATACTTTACCGGATAAATTATGGCGTTTCCATACCGCGCATCAAAGAAATTGCACGCGATTATCAACCAAATCACGATTTGGCACAACGACTCTGGTTTCTCGGCATCAGAGAAACCATGATATTGGCTACGATACTTCAACCTGCCGACACTTTCAGTAAAAGTATATCAACCGAATGGATATCGAACTTCAATCAACCGGAAATTGTGGAACAAACCTGCATGAATTTGTTGATCAAACTTCCCTATTGGTCTGAACTATCGCTGGAAAGCATCCAATCCGAAAACAGGTGGATCCAAGTAACAGGTTTTACACTGGCAGCGCGTAATTATCAGCAACTATCCGATGCCGACATGCATTTCATGTTGAAAAAATCGGTGGAGCTATTGCCAACCAACGAATTTCACCTGTACAAATCCATTGCGCTTTTTCTGAGCAGATTGACACGAAAAGGCGAAGAAACAAGCGCTCAAATAACACAAAAACTTGCCCTGCTTCCTCAGAATGAAGTTTCGGTAAAATACGTAACGGAACAGGTAATGCAGGAAATTAATTTTTTCGGTTGATACTGAAAATTTGCACATTTTTTTGTACTTTTGTGAGTCGTGAATAAAAAATGAGAGAGGAAAATTCATACGAAGCTATTAAAGATATTTTTACCGAATATCTTATAAAAAAGGAACATCGAAAAACTCCCGAACGATACGCCATACTCGAACACATCTATCTGCACGAAGGTCATTTCGATGCTGAAATGCTGTTCAAAGCCATGCAACACAATTACAGAGTTAGTCTGGCAACCATTTACAACACCATTGAATTATTGCTCGACTGTAGTCTGATAGTCAAACATCCGTTTGCCGGACAAACAGCCCAATTCGAAAAAACATTCGGAAATTCTATTCATCATCATTTGGTTTGCTCAAAATGCGGATCGGTCAAGGAATTTTCCGACAAAAAAATCCGCTCCACCATTCAGGCAAAAACTTTTGCCGGTTTTGATCCAACACATTATTCACTCTATTTATACGGAATCTGCAAAAAATGCAGAGCTAAAACAAAATAAAATTCAGAAAACAATATAAAAAAATGAAGGTAGATGTTTTATTAGGCCTGCAATGGGGCGACGAAGGCAAAGGAAAAGTAGTTGACGTATTAACTCCCGGTTACGATTTGGTAACCCGTTTTCAGGGAGGCCCGAATGCAGGACATACACTCGAATTCGAAGGCAAAAAATTTGTACTTCGTTCTATTCCTTCCGGAATTTTCCAGGGAGGTAAAATCAATATCATTGGTAACGGCGTTGTTCTTGACCCGGCCTTGTTTAAATCGGAAATTGATGCACTTGAAGTATCGGGTCATCCGCTGACTGAAAGATTAAAAATTTCTAAAAAAGCACATCTCATTCTCCCTACACACCGTTTGCTCGATGCTGCTTACGAATCGGCAAAAGGTTCAGGCAAAATCGGAACTACCGGCAAAGGAATCGGCCCGACATACACCGACAAAATAAGTCGCAATGGTTTACGTGTTGGCGATATTCTGCATAATTTCAAAGAGAAATACGACGCTGCGGTTGCTCGCCACATAGAAATACTGAAACAATACGATTTCAGCTACAATTTACAGGAGTTGGAAGCTGCCTGGTTCGAAGGCATTGAATGCATCAAAAGATTTGATTTAATCGATAGCGAACATTTTATCAACGACACCATGAAAGCCGGCAAAAAAGTACTGGCCGAAGGCGCTCAGGGAACCATGCTCGACATTGATTTCGGTTCGTATCCATTCGTAACCTCATCGAACACGATTTGCGCCGGCGCTTGTACCGGACTTGGCGTTGCGCCACGCAATATAGGCGAAGTATATGGTATTTTCAAAGCCTATTGCACCCGTGTGGGCAGCGGTCCATTCCCCACTGAGTTATTCGACGAAACCGGTGACGAAATGCGTAAGATCGGCTTTGAATTCGGTTCGGTAACCGGTCGTCCGCGCCGTTGTGGATGGATTGATTTGGTGGCGCTAAAATATGCTGTTATGATTAACGGTGTGACACAACTGATTATGATGAAAAGCGACGTAATGGATGGATTTGACACTATTAAAGCTTGCGTGGCCTATAAAATCGACGAAGTGGAAACCGAACAATTTCCTTTCGACCTGAACGATGGCGCCGAACCTGTATTTGTAGAAATGCCGGGCTGGAAAACCGACATGACAAAAATGCAATCGGAAGACGAATTCCCCGAAGAATTCAACGCATACCTCAGTTTTCTCGAAGAAGAACTTCAGGTGCCTATTAAAATTGTATCCGTTGGGCCCGACAGAGCGCAAACTATTGTCAGATACAACGATTAAAACTGACATTTTACGTTAAACAATTACGACGACCGTCTTGTTATTAGGAACATGACGGTCGTTTTTTTTTAAAACTGACAAATTGTCGACTGGCAAAGAATTTGATGAACCGTTATCACAAACTAAAAATTAAAACAATATGCTTATTGGTTATATTATTTTCGGAGTGTTTGCACTCATCAGCTGGATGATATCATCAAGCCTTCAATCAAAATTTAAAAAGTATTCAAAATTACCGGTTGCATTAACCGGAAAACAAGTTGCCGAAAAAATGCTGCGCGACAATGGCATTTACGATGTACAGGTAATTTCAACTGCCGGTCATCTTACCGACCATTACAATCCACTCACCAAAACAGTTAATCTGAGCGAAAATGTGTATGGCTCCAGTTCGGTAGCTGCCGCGGCTATTGCGGCTCACGAATGCGGACATGCGGTACAACATGCTACAGCTTATGCACCGCTCACACTGCGGTCAAAATTAGTTCCGGTAGTGAGTTTTGCTTCCAACTGGATGCAATGGGTGTTATTAGCGGGAATTATCTTTGTAAACTCGTTTCCACAGTTACTTCTGGCAGGTATTATCCTTTTTGCAACCACCACCTTTTTCAGCATTATCACTTTACCGGTGGAAATTAATGCGAGCCAACGTGCGTTGGCATGGTTAAGCAATGCAGGCATTACCAATTACGAAACCCACGAACCTGCAAAAGATGCGCTTAAAACAGCAGCTTACACTTATGTAGTTGCAGCATTGGGGTCGCTGGCCACACTGGTTTATTATATTATGATTTATCTTGGCCGTCGCGATTAATCCGATAGAAAAACAATAACAAAATAAGGCAGGAAAGAAAATTCCTGCCTTATTTTGTTATTATTCAGCGTATTTGTTGAAAATTTGTATTGTCATATAAATCAAGGGACAAACGACTTCCCAGTCGCTTGTCCCCCACTATTTTTCATCACCTGATTGTAAAAACAAAGCATTATTTTCTACCTGCTATTAATTTTCGTTGCTCTCAGAATTTCACGTTTGCCGGGAGGTCCGGGCAATCTTTCAACTGCAAATCCGGCTTTCTGCATAGCACGGCGAACAGCACCTTTGGCACAATAGGTTACCAGCACAGCATTTTCGTTGCAATGCGCATACAGTTTTTCAAATAGACCTTGCGTCCACATTTCCGGTTGTTTTTCAGGCGAAAACGCATCGAAATAAATCACATCATAATGGGCGATATGATCAAAATTCACAAAATCGGCATTCACTTTCTCCAATAAAAACTCCGGCGTTAACTGTACGGGCTGATTCCATTCGCACTCATGCAACTTTTCGAAAAACGACTTTCTTTCAGGTGCAATGATATCAGGATAATTCAGTTTCAGAATATTTTCAACCTCCACGGGATATTTTTCAGTGGTGATATACCGAACATTAAGTTGACTTTTTTCTGCTTCTAAAAGTGTAAGAAACGCATTTAAACCAGTACCAAATCCCACTTCGAATACAGTTATCTCTGTTTTTGTCAGACGACGAAGTCCTGCATTTACAAAAATGAATTCCGATTCCTGAATGGCTCCATGCGTCGAATGATAGGTTTCATCAATCGCAGTCTGATATAAGGTATGCGAACCATCTGCCGTCAGCCGGATTTTATTTGCTGTATTCAAATGATCCGGATGTATATTTTCTGTATTCATTTTAGTTAAATTTTGTTTCAGAAATACTGGAAAAGAAATTCTTAAGCTGGTTTAATTTTGTACTTTCTGTCAAAAAAAAACAACCGTTAACTCGAATTGAATCAACGGTTGAATAATTTTACATGATATCAATATGTTTATTATCAATAATTCTGTTTTTCTTCTTCGAAATATGCCTGAGGATGCGCACAGGTTGGACAGGCTTTCGGGGCATCTTTTCCTACATGTACATGTCCGCAATTACGGCACTGCCAGCTGATTTCTTCTTCGCGTGAAAAAACAGTTCCTGCTACTACTTTTTCGTGCAAACGACGATAGCGTTTTTCATGCTCAGCTTCCACGGCTGCAATTTTACGGAATGTAGCTGCAATAACCGGAAATCCTTCTGCTTCTGCCACATCGGCAAAATGCGGATAAGCATCCGTCCATTCTTCGTTTTCGCCTTCGGCTGATGCCAACAGATTTTCAGCTGTAGTACCAACAATCCCGGCAGGATAAGTAGCTGTTATTTCGAGCGGTCCGCCTTCCAGATAACTGAAGAATTTTTTAGCATGTTCCTTTTCCTGTTCGGCTGTTTCCAGAAAAATAGCTGCAATCTGTTCGAAACCTTCTTTTTTGGCAGCGCTGGCAAACATGGTATAGCGCATACGTGCCTGACTTTCGCCAGCAAACGACATCAATAGATGTTTTTCGGTTTGAGTTCCTTTAATGCTTTTCATAAGTTTTTTATTTTAAAGATGAATATTTATTTCATTTTCGGTGCAAGCAAAGATAGTAAATAGTTTTTGAAATCAGTAAAATCTAATACCTTAAAATATGTCTGTTTTTACAATTTCCGTGTATATTTTCTTCTTCTCAGAAAACCATACAACACACCAAAAACCAACAAAATAACAATCGGAACCACTACATTGACGACAGCAATGACATTGGAATTTTCCGAAACCAATTGTTTATTCAGCAACCGTAATTTCAGCGTTTTGTTTTTCAATTGCATCCAGCCTTTTTCGTCGGTCATATAAAGCACCGCGTTCACCAGCATTTCCTTATTGCCGTAAGTAACTCCGTTGAACCGGTCGTAACCCAATTCGAGCGTGGTACTATCCGATGCTACGCCATTGGTTTCGTTACGGATAATATCGCCATCGGCCACAAACAGCTGCGAAGTTTCCACACTTTCGGTTCTGACTTGCGCAAGATTTTTCACTGCGGGTAACATCCTGTTGGCAAATCCCGACAGAAATTTTCCTTCCATCAAAACCGCTACCGGAATATACGAGACATTGAAATACTGCTTATCGTCGGGCGAATGCACTTCAGCGATATTTACTGTGGCCGGTGTGGCTGTTATATGTGTATTATTGGATGTAGCCAGCAGAAGTGTAGGTTTCAGATTTTCCATTTTTCCTACTAAATCGATACCCGATGCAAATTCAGTTTTCACTTCGGTTACATTGCGGGTAACAGGGTGCTGCTGCGATGTGAGCAACAAAGGCGAATACAACAGCGGCGAAGGTTCAAACTTAGGCTCTGTACCCTGCGGAGCAATATTTACCGGCACAGTTACACATTGCACATCCTGCAAAATAACCGGATTGATACGAATTCCATATTTGAACAACAAATCACTCAGATTCACATCCAGCTCCATAGAGGGTGTGAGTCCGGTTTCGGAAAGATTTTCCGTAGCCAGCGTCACACCATCGACCAGCCAAATCACTTTACCACCATTCATCACATACTGATCGAGAATAAACTTTTCCGTTTCGGTAAAAGGAAGTTTGGGTTTGGCAATAATAATCAGGTTATAGGGCGAAAGTATGGAAGCATCGTCGGAAATCCGACCTCTGTCCACCTGAAAATAGCGGCTCAGACTTTTCGAAAAATCGTAGGTTTGCGCTTCGGTAAGCTCCCCATGACCCTCGATAAAAGCCACTCTGGGCACTGTGGTGGCAAGTAAACGCCGTATTCCATCCATGATCTCGAATTCCAGATTTTCGATGGAGATATTCAGATTTTCATCGCCTGATTTTCCGTATACATTTTTCAATAGACACACGTTTACCTGTCGGTTTTTGTAACGCATTTCCAACCACGGGAAAATCACTTTTTGTATGGCTTTGCCTTCTTTATCGCGTTCGTAAACTGCTGTGGGCTTTAATCCTTTTGCTTCGAGACGGGCATAATTGAGGTTTCGCTCATCGTTGCTCCCGGCAAGGGATGGATTTTCGAATGTCAGCGTAATATCAGCTCCGGCAGAGGTTTCCATTTCTTCGAGCATATCCACCGTAGCTTTTTTCAGACGATTGAAACCCGGATTCAAATCACCATCCAGGTATATCTTTACCGAAATATCTTCGTCGGTCTGACTCAGTAACTGTTTCGAAGGCTCGGAAATACTGAACCTTTTTTCGGAAGTGAGGTCTATCCGAAAATGAAACAGCCAACACACACCCGCTATCAGCAACACGATAGCCGGAATAAAATATGGAGTGGAAAGAAGTTTTTTTATCATTTTAAATTATCTGAAATTAGAGTTTATATGGGTTAAATACTATTACTTTAGTTTTCAGACCTCTCCCTAAATCCCTCTCCCAAGGAGAGGGACTTTGCAGACTGCAAACAATAAGCTTCATTACTTGCATTAAACATTCATTTTGCGCTCAAGTCCCCCTTGAGGCAGGGATGTTAAGTTCTTCATTATTTGCCTCCACATTTATGTGGAGGTACAAAGAAAATTAGAAGAAGAGCGGCTTTAGCCCAATAATTATTTGGCTAAAGCCCTTTCTTTCCCTCAAATTTCATTCCTCCTCATAAATGGGGAGGCAATTCAACTCGGCTATCCAAGAGAACATAACAGCCATCCCCCTTGAGGGGGTTGGGGGGCCAAAATTATTTTGGCACACTTGCCGCCTTGGTCACAAAAAAGTTATTGGTATTACCCAGCAACCGGTAAAACGAACAATTTCCCCACGAAGCCGGAACATCCGACAGCACCATATCCTCATCTGTATCGTTTGTAATATCGTTTTTAATCATGTTTTGCCAGTTTTGAATGCGGGCAGCCGAAACTGTTACGTAAAACAGGTTGTTATTCGCGTTTATCAATTCGTTCAGATAGCTTTTGTACAGAGTTTCGTATTCGGGAATGCTGATAATTTTCTTCACCAGCAGATTCGAATTATTTCCCCAGTTCATCACGTCCTGTGTACCGGCATCTTTCATTATTTGCGACGTTCCCAGCGTATTATCGTAATCGAACGGAATAAAGAAAAACTTGCCTTCTTCGTTGAAATAGAAATAAAAATTATTTTTGTTGGTCCAGTAATCGTCCCACATACCGCAAACAACATTCACACTATAGGTTTTCAGGAACAGCTGAACATCCATCGCTGTTGCAATCCACGTTTTGAAATCGTCACCGGTTTTATTTTTCAGACTAGTGATAAAATCCTTTAACTGCAATTTGGCCAGCTCCACGTTAGCCGGATCCGATTTATAATCGTAAACAGGCGTATAAGTATTTGTCAGCGTAATATTTTCGATACTCATGCGCGACACATCAGCATTCACAAAATCTGCTCCCCAATTAGCCTTCCACAAATTCCCTTTTGTACCACCAAAATGCTCCTTACGGTCTTTCAGATATTCGGCATCCACAGTTTCGATAATCTCGTAAACACCGTAATACGCCGGTTTTGTATCACCCGACACCTGAATGCTCAGTTTGCAATACCCCGACAATGGAGCTGTCCACACACCAAAACGCCGGAACAAATCGTAGCAATACACCTCCCGCACGTACATGGCATCGTCTTTAAACCATTTCAGATGAACGCGCTCTTTGCCGTTAAACTTCTGATCCGCTACATTTTTATTGAACTTCACCGCAAAACTGGCGTGATGCCAGTCGGCTCCGGTGGATTTATGCAGTTCGCCATTGCCACCTTCCGGTCGCCTACGGCTTGTATTCCCTTTCAGTCGAAGTCCGCAATTGCCAATACTAACGCTACTATCGGCCAAAACAGCAGCAAAATCGCACTTCACATACTCTTCGTTTTGCGGATTCTGATCGTAAAACTGAAGCAGCATATTCCATTCTTCCACAGGCACTGTGAGTGTAAAATGTGGCAAACTTTGAGTATCGAACAAAGTATAATTTTTCAGATAAAACCCTTCGAGCGTATCCGTCACCTGAGGCACAGTATCATTACCGACAGGATCGGCGGGGTCGTCCACCGGGTCGCAAGCCACTACCAACAGTAAAAGCAAATAAAATACCGATTTCTTCATGAACTGATAAAAACTGAAGGCTGCATATCATAAAAAACCTCGCTCAACAGTTAATTGCAAAGATAATGAAATATACAGGAGTCTGATTTTATCGGATATAGTTTTTTAATGTTTATAACAAAGATTTCAGGCTAAATAAATACTGATTAGAAATCAGCAAACCATAGTTTTGAAATATTATCAATATGTATTTAGATGATTCACTCCGTCGAACCAGATATGTTCTTCGAACAACAAACGCACAAAGTATCGAACCGCCGCGTGGGTTTTGTCGCTCGGCTATGCCCCTTGGCTTGCCAAGAAACCAACACCTGTCTTTTCGGATATGAGCAAAATGTCGAACCGTTGAGTGGGATTTGCAAATCCCACTCTCTGTATTATATCCCGATCACTATCGGGATTATAGTCCGCTATGCTACAATTGCACAAACATTTGACAGAATAGAATTCTGTTATCCCCAACATCTCACTCCGGAAGTACTGAGCGCTTTATTAAAAAGTCAAACAAAGAATCAGAATCATCTGCAATACTTCCGCTACACTTATACTCCGGCAAATAGCACAAAAGCAATTTTTCTGTACCAAAATGCTAAAAAAATTTATTTATTGAGGGCGACGAATCTGTCAGTTGAGCGGGTGGATTAATTTTATTATCTTTGTCATTCGGAAAAAAAACCAAACTTGATTTTTTCAGGAAATCGGCGCTTCTGAGGTGCTAATTATCACATTACAGAGATGATAATCAGCCATCCGGGAAACACTTTTTCCACTTACAAATTATAAAAAACTTATGGGTAAAATAATCTCTTTAGCAAACCAAAAAGGGGGTGTAGGTAAAACCACCACTGCCATCAATCTGGCTGCATCACTGGCATCCTTGGGCAAACGTGTTTTGTTGGTCGATGCCGATCCGCAGGCCAATGCTTCTTCCGGTTTGGGAATTGATATACGTGTTCTTGAATTCACTATTTACGAATGTCTGATCGACAATGTGCCTTCCGTACAGGCTATTCATCCTACCGAAGTGGAAAATCTTTTCGTACTGCCATCGCATATCGATTTGGTAGGTGCCGAAATTGAAATGCTGAATATGGATCATCGCGAAAATGTGATGCAACAATTGCTTCAACCGCTCAAAGAAACATACGATTATATTCTGATTGACTGTTCACCATCGCTCGGATTGATTACAGTTAACGCGCTGACAGCTTCCGATTCGGTGATTATCCCTGTGCAATGCGAATATTTTGCTCTCGAAGGTATCAGCAAATTACTGAACACCATCAAAATTATTAAAAGCAAGCTGAATCCGGGACTCGAAATAGAAGGATTTCTTCTCACTATGTTCGACAACCGTTTGCGTTTAGCCAATCAGGTATATGCCGAAGTGAAAAAACATTTCGAGGGCATGGTTTTCGAAGCTGTTATCACCCGTAATGTGCGTTTGAGCGAAGCTCCGAGTCATGGCAAACCTGTGCTATTGTACGATGCTGAATCGAAAGGATCGACCAATTACATGGAACTGGCAAAAGAACTGATAGCAAAAAACAAGTGAAAAATTTCTGATTTCTGATTTCTGACATTTAAACATATAGTTATTCACTGTTTGAATTACCATAACTCTTTTTGAACGCTACGACACAAAGTCGCAACGACGCAAAAAAAATTAACTTAGTGGCTTAGCACCGTAGTGGCTTCGCGTTCAATCAGATTTATTTAAAGAGAATAAAAATAATTCATAAAAATATATGGCAAAAAATACCGGATTGGGATTAGGACGTGGTTTAGGTGCGCTTATCGACACCGAGCACATCAGTACCGGCGGTTCATCTTCTATCAGCGAAGTGGAACTTAGCCAGATTGTTGCAAATCCTAATCAGCCACGTACTTATTTCGACGAAGAAGCTTTGTCGGAACTGGCAGCTTCCATTCGCGAACTTGGTGTGGTTTCGCCTATTACACTGCGTAAAAATGACGATGGAAAATACCTGATTATTGCCGGCGAGCGTCGTTACAGAGCTTCGTTGCTTATCGGTTTGAAATCGATACCGGCTTATGTGAAAACTGCTGCCGATGAACAGGTAATGGAAATGGCGCTGATTGAAAATATTCAGCGCGAAGATTTGAATGCCATCGAAATTGCGCTTGCATTTTACAAACTGATGGAGGAATACAAACTCACTCAGGAACGACTCAGCGAGCGTGTAGGTAAAAAACGCACCACCATTGCCAATTATCTGCGGTTGTTGCGTCTGCCTGCCGAGATACAAATGGGTATCAAAAACAAGAAAATCGACATGGGTCATGCCCGTGCCATTCTCGGACTTGATAATCCTGCAGCACAATTGCAACTCTACGAACTGATTCTGAAAAACGATTATTCGGTACGCAAAGTGGAAGAAGTGGTACGAAATTATGTCGAAAACGGAAACTTTGAACAGAAACCTCAGGTTAAAACCGGCTCAGGATTAAAATTGCAGGAAGTAGACGAAATAGCAGAGCAACTGCAAAAAATATTCGAAACCAATGTACAGTTCAGTTGCAACGAAAAAGGAAAAGGAAAAATCACCATTCCCTTTTCGAACGATGATGAATTGACTAAGATTCTCGGATTATTCGACAAAATTAATTGATGAAATTTCGGTTTGAAAAATACGGTTAAAATAGTATCTGTTTTGGTTTTGTTGTTTCTGTCGGTGGGTTTGTTTTCGCAACCTGTAACCGTCAATAACATCAAGGGAAAGCAGCGTACTGTTGAACCGACTTTATCGGTAACCGACTCGTTGAACAAAAAATTTAAGCCCGACCCAATGAAAGTTGTTTGGATGGGGGCAATAATTCCGGGTTACGGACAGTTATTAAACAGGAAGTACTGGAAATTACCGATTGTTTATGGTGGTTTTTTGGGTTGTACGTACTTTATAGGTTGGAATAGTTTGCGCTACAGTGCTTATAAAACAGCTTATAAAGACATTATTGATACTGACCCAAACACAAATAGTTTTATCGATATTTTACCGCCGGGGTACACGGTTGAGTCGTATGGTGGTATATCGACATACACCAACACACTGAAATCGAACATGGATCAGTTCCGGTACAACCGCGATTTAAGTGTAATTGTATCAGTAGGATATTACCTGTTAACGTTGGTAGATGCCTATGTGGATGCACAGTTATACGATTTTGATATAAGCCCGGATTTATCCATGCGATTTTCGCCAACCCTGATGGAGAACAGATATGGCGTTAATAATACGGTTGGTTTACAATTAAGTTTGCAATTAAAATAAATATTACAAAGATTTAAGACACATGATTTTTAAGGTTAAGTACATTTTGTTGGTCGTTTTCAGTATGGTTTCTCTTTTTGGTTTTTCGCAACAATCTGCCGAAGATGTGTTGGACGGAAAACCCGACACAACATTTGTAGTACCTAACGAATTCAACAATACCCTCGATTTTTTACTTCATTCGTGGTTAATTCAACGTTCAAAACCATCCAATTGCAGTTCCAGTGTAGTGCCACTAAGTCCTACCGACTCCATTTATCGCCTGCGTTTATCAAAAATGCCATGCTTGATGGAAATGCCTTTCAATAACACTGTAAGAGCATTTATTGAACTTTACACGGTTAAAAAACGTCGTCAGGTGGAATATATGATGGGAATGAGCGACTATTATTTTCCCATTTTCGAACAGGTATTAAGTGCCAACAATCTGCCTCTGGAATTAAAATACCTGCCAATTATAGAGTCAGCGTTAAACACCACCATCGTTTCGCGCATGGGAGCAGCCGGACTTTGGCAGTTTATGGTAGGCACAGGCAAAATGTACGGTTTGGAAGTGAGCAGTTTGGTCGATGAACGTTTGGATCCTGTAAAAGCCACCAACGCCGCTGCACAGTTCCTGAAAGACTTATACTCCATTTATGGCGACTGGCATCTCGTTATTGCCGCCTACAACTGCGGCCCCGGTAACGTGAATAAAGCTATCCGTCGTGCTGGTGGAAAACGTGATTATTGGGCTATTTATCCTTATCTACCCGCCGAAACAAGAGGTTATGTTCCGATTTTTATTGCCGCCAATTATGCCATGTATTATTCTCATCAGCATAATTTATGTAAAGCTACAGTAAATATGCCGGTTATTACGGATACGATAATGATTAAAGAACGTATTCATCTGCAACAGGTTTCAGAAGTTCTTCATTTACCTATCGAACAATTAAAACTGTATAATCCGCAATATATCAAAGACATTATTCCCGGAAACATCAAACCCTATACACTTTGCTTACCGCAGCATTATACCAATTCGTTTATCGACAAGTATAATGAAATAGTAGCTTACAAAGCCGATTCGCTGGTAAACAACCGTAGGGAAGAAATAGAAATTGTGCAGCTGCCACCCTCGCACTCACGCATTGGAGGTTCAAGTAAAGTTACCTATCATAAAGTAAAGGGCGGACAAACATTGAGTTATATAGCTGCTAAATATGGAGTTTCGGTAACAAAAATCAAAAAATGGAATAACTTACATGGTAGCACCATACAACCCGGCCAACGTATAAAAATCATAAAATAAGCCATGGAAAAAATGTATTACTCCATATCGGAAGTGGCCAATATGTTTGAGATAAACCAATCTAATCTCCGTTTTTGGGAAAAGGAATTCAAACAACTCAAACCCAAACGAAACGATAAAGGCACGCGCTTCTACACACAGGAAGATATTGACACCATCAAACAAATTATGTTTCTGGTGAATGAACAAAACCTGACTTTGCAGGGTGCCAAACAAAAAATGAGTAAAAAAATAGATGTGGTGGCAAAACAACAACAGATAGTTGAGCGTTTGAAATCTATACGCAACGAATTAAAAGGCATTGCCAATGCAATTAATGATTAAAAACCGAAAATAAGGACACTAATTGACAAGGCAGAATGTATGTTCTGCCTTTTTTATAATACAAACACTCAGAAAACACAAATTTACAGTCAAAATGAAAACAAAAATTATAGCCGTATTTTTCAGCATTGCTCTGGTATTTCAGGTAACAGCCAAAAATCCCAAAAACGTAATTATTATGATTGGTGACGGAATGGGATTGCCGCAGGTATATGCTGCCATGATTGCCAATGGTAATAAACTTAATATTGAGCGTTGCACCAATACCGGATTTTCAAAAACGTATTCGTTCAGCAATTATACAACCGATTCAGGAGCCGGAGGAACAGCCATTGCCTGCGGAATTAAAACCCGCAATTACATGATTGGATTAAATCCGGATTCAACAAAAGCCGAATCTATTCTGGAAGTTGCCGAACGAAACAAATTAGCTACAGGCATTGTAGTGAGTTGTGCTTTGACTCACGCCACTCCTGCCGACTTTATAGCGCATCAGATTAACCGCAACATGTATGAGGAAATTGCTGCCGATTATATGAATACCGACATTGATGTGATGATTGGCGGTGGTCGTAAATATTTTGAAGACCGGACGGATGATAAAAATCTGACTGAAGAACTTAAAAAGAAAAATTATACTATCGCATATACACTCGATGACGTAAAAAAAGTGAAAACCGGAAAACTTGCCGGTTTACTGTACGACGATCAGAATCCACCCATGCCGGCACGTGGCAAAATGCTTCCCGAGTCAGTTTCAGCTGCTCTGGACATACTTAAAACCAACAAAAAAGGTTTCTTTTTAATGGTGGAAGGTTCACAGATTGACTGGGCTTGCCACGACAATCAATTGGACAGCGTTATTATGGAAGTATTGGATTTCGACGAGGCAATTGGCCGTGTACTGGATTTTGCACAGAAAGACAAAAACACATTAGTCATTATTACTGCCGACCATGAAACCGGTGGTCTCACATTACCCGATGGCAACATTAACAGCAAAACAAACAAAGCAATTTTCACCACCAAAGGACATTCAGGTGTGGCCGTACCGGTTTATTCATACGGTCCGGGTTCTGAAAACTTCAAAGGATTTATGGAAAACTCCTCTTTTAAAGCTAAAATTGAAAAACTGCTGAATATTAAGTAATCTTTGTATGGGCAGAATTGACTACGAGAAAGCCACAGTCAGTAAAATGATAACCATTTACTGCAGAAATAAGCACAAATCAAAAAACGGACTTTGTACAGAATGCAGTTCGCTAAACAACTATGCCTCGCTCCGTCTCAGCAAGTGCAAATTCGGCGACAATAAGCCCGACTGCAAGAAATGTCCCGTTCACTGTTATGCTTCGGTACAACGCGAGCAAATAAGGAACATAATGAGGTATTCCGGACCAAGAATGCTGCTTTACTATCCGTTCGATTTTATCATACATTACAAGACAAAAAAAAATCCACTGTAGAATTACAGTGGATTTTTTATACAAATTACCGGTTTATTTCAGACCCAGTTTCTTTTTTACCAAAGGAGTAACATCGAAAGCTGTTGGAGCCATATACACAATATTCTGAGAACTTAAATCAAAAATGTAAGTCAGCTTATTTTCTGTACCAACAACTTTAATTGCATTTCTAACTTTCTCAATAATTGGAGCCATAAATTCTTTTTGCTTCTTCTGCAAATCGCTGTATGCCTGTTGCTGGAAAGTTGAGATACGGTTTTCGATTTCCTGAATTTCGGCTAAACGAGCTTCCTGAATGCTTTGTGGCATGGTGGCTTGATTATCCTGCAATTCTTTAATTTTTGTAGTGTGCTCTTCACGCATTTTCACCATCATATTTTCCCACTGATTTTGCAAGGTATCCATTTTTAATTGAACTGAAGCAATTTCTGGCATTTGCGAAACAACGGTCTGAAAATCAACATGACCTAATTTTACATCCTGAGCAAAAATGCTGAATGGTAACACACACAATAATGATAATACAATTTTCTTTAACATGTTTTTCTTATTTAATTTATTAATATTCTTTTTTTGAGGACAACAAATTTAATATTTTATTTTGAATATCCCAATTTCTGCAATACCAAATCACTGATATCTAACTTTGGAGAAGTGAAAATCAGATTCATTGAAGAGCTTTTATCAAACACCAAACTTAAATCTTTTTCGGCTGAAATTTCCTGAATAGCCGTATAAACTTCGTCCTGAATTGGTTTCATCAAGCTTTGGCGTTTTTTGAATAGTTCGCCATCAGCTCCAAAATATTTACGTTTCAGTTCCTGAGCTGCTTTTTCTTTGGCAATGATTTCTTCCTCGCGTTTTGTTTTCATTTCTTCAGTCAGAAACACGAGTTCTGTCTGATAGTTTTTATACATTTTATCTACTTCCTGCATTTGTGCTTCTACTTCAGCCTGCCATTTTTTCGATATCTGGTTCAACTGTTCGTTCGCTGTTTCATAAGCAGGAATATTCTTCATGATATACTCCATATCCACCATCGCAAATTTCTGCGCCGAAATTGCTACAGTAAAAGCGGTAATAAGTCCGAGGGTTAAAACTAATTTCTTCATTTCTATTTCTGTTTAAAGTTTTATCTATTGAATGACATATCGGGTTTTACAAATACTTTGCCAAAATTTTACAATTGCATAATTCAATTTTTAATACACACATTATCAGGGCTATATACAAAAACACATCAGAACTACGAACTACATACTCAAAACTACTAACTATATTTTAAAGCTCCTGACCAAGTACAAAGTGGAACTGACTGCCTCCTACTGTACCATTCACTTTATCAAATCCGTAACCCCAATCAATACCCATCATACCAAACATTGGAAGGAAAATACGTACTCCGACACCGGCAGAACGTTTTAACTTGAATGGATCATAATCGGTAATGGCACTAAAACAGTTTCCGGCTTCGAGGAACGCCAGCGCATAAATGGTTGCCGATTGTTCGAGCGATAGCGGATAACGAAGTTCCATAGTAAATTTATTGTACAAATAACCTGCATTTGTTCCTTTTGTTGCGTTATAAGCTGCCTGAGTATACGGCGTTAACGAACCACTCTCGTAACCACGCATCGCAATATAATCCGTTCCATAACTTGTGTAAGCGGACATACCATCACCACCCATGTAGAAAGTATCGAACGGTGAACGGGCATTGATGTTGTAATGACCAAGATAAGAAAACATAACACGTCCCATCAATACCAGTGCTTTATCGTTTGGCGTAAGCGGCGTAAACATTTTAGCCGAGAAAGTCCATTTGTGGTATTCAATCCATTTGAAACGTTCAGCTTCAGTCATATCAGGATCGGAATAGTCTTTATCATTCATGGCCGAATAAGGTGGAGTAATCTTCAAACCAAGTGAGAATGCAGAACCACGACGTGTATAGATAGGATTATCGATAGAACTGCGACTCAATGTTAAATTCAGACTTAAATTATTGAAATCACCATCCGACATAGGGAAGAAGCTGTAATTCCATTTACTCAGCATAAACCGCTGATACGACAATTCTCCATAAAACATAAAATAATCATCAGGCCAGTTCAGACGCTTTCCGTAACCAAGACTTGCTCCGGCAGTACGTAGATATTTATCAGGATCGATTTCACTATCGTAATACGAAGAACTTCCCGTGTTTCCATAGCCACCATAGCCACCATAGCCACCATAACCTCCGTAACCTCCGTAGCCTCCGTAGCCACCACTATACATTGAATTGTAATAGCTGCTCATGTTGTTCATATAACGGTCGCTGATATAAGATTGCGCCGAATAATACAGTGAGAATGATAAAGAATTCGGACGTTTACCACCTAACCATGGTTCCACAAACGAAAGACTTACCGACGAATACGATTGACCGTTTGTGCGTGCATTTAACGATAAAGTTTGACCTTCTCCCTGTGGCACGATACGATACGTTTCCGGCTTAAAGATATTCTGTATTGCAAAGTTGCTGAATTTTAATCCGATACTACCCACAATACCTGTTGAACCCCAACCTGCTGAAAACTCAACCTGATCACTACCTTTTGTTTCAAGTTCGTAAGCAATATCTACCGTTCCGTTTTCAGGATCAGGTTGAATATCGGGTTTAATTTTTTCCGGATCGAAATGACCCATTTGAGCCAGCTCACGCAACGAACGCATGATATCGGACTGGCTGTAAAGCTGACCGGGTTTTGTTCTTAATTCACGACGAACCACATGCTCGTAAACGCGGGTATTTCCTTTGATAGTAATTTCGTTGATGGTTGCAGGTTTACCTTCAATAATACGCATTTCAAAGTCGATGGAATCATTATCAATCAAAACTTCTACCGGTTCAATTCTTGAGAATAAATAACCCTGATCCTGATACAATTTACTTACCGCATCATTTTCGTCGGTTTGCAAGCGCTCCATCAAGTGTTTATGATTATATACGTCGCCTTTTTTAATTCCGAGTAAATTATTCAACACATCGTAAGGATAAACCGTATTTCCTACCCATTTGATATTTCTGAAATAGTATTTTTTTCCTTCATCAATGGTGATATATACATCCACACTCTTATCGTCGAATTTTACTACGCTGTCGCTAACAATGTAGGCATCGCGGTAACCAATTTCGTTGTATTTATCGATGAGGGCAGCTTTATCTTTTTCGTATTCTTCGCGAACGAATTTTTTGGTACGGAAGAAATTCCTCCAGTTATTATCGTTCGTTTTTTTCATTGCTTTCTGAATTTGGTTGTGAGTTAAAGCAACGTTTCCGATGAAGTTAATAGAATGAACCTTATTTTTAAGTTTTTTATCCACTTCAATATCCACTATCACATGCCCGGCTTTCTGGTTATCGTTTCGTTGATATACATTTACAACTACATTCAGGAAACCTTTTTCCTCCATATATTTTTCCACTACCTTTTTGGCTCTGTCCGAAATATTGGGCGTAATCTGATTTCCTTTGATAATTCCTACTTTTAACTCCAGTTCTTCAATTTCTGATTTTTTCAAACCTTTGTAATTGATTTCTGAAACGCGGGGACGTTCCTTCAGAGCGATATTCAACCAGATTTTATCATCCTGAATTTTGGTGGCATAAATTTTCACATCAGAGAAAAGTCCCTGTTTCCAGAAACGTTTCACAGCGCTTGTAATTGCATCACCGGGTACACTAATTATATCGCCAACGGCAAGACCTGAAAATCCGACAAGCACAAAGTCTTCGTAGTTAGCAGCTCCCGTCACGGTTATAGCAGCAATTTCATATTTCTGTGGCGATGATGTGTATTCAATTACGGGTAACTGAGTAGAATCGTTGGTTGTAGTATTTTGTGCTGATACAAACTGGAAGCAGAAAAATATACACGAAAATAAAAAAATGTTTTTAAGCATATAGTTATGGGTATCGAATGGTCTGAATTCTGATTATTTGCCAAAACGGCGTTCACGTTGCTGATAATCGCAAATAGCTTCGTAAAAAGCTTCTTTTCGAAAATCCGGCCAGTGAATCTGAGTGAAATACAATTCGGAATAGGCTATTTGCCACAACAAAAAATTGCTGATACGTTGCTCTCCGCTGGTACGAATCAGCAAATCAGGATCAGGAATTCCGTTTGTAGTAAGATAAGAAGATATCAAAGCATCATTTATTTCATTTGTTTTTACTTTGCCTGTCTGAACATCAGCAGCAATATTTTTCAATGCATTAGAAATTTCCCAACGGGCAGAATAGCTGAGCGCCAATACAAGTGAAAGTCCGTTGTTTCCCGAAGTTGTTTCGATACAGTTTTTCAGTTTTTCTGCACTTTTTCCAGGCAAACGCTGTATATCGCCAATAGCCAATAATCTGACATTGTTATCGTTCAGTGTGGGAGTTTCTTTTTCGATAGTATCAACCAGCAATTCCATCAAAGCATCAACTTCCGACTGTGGACGCCCCCAGTTTTCGGTCGAAAAAGCGTATAATGTCAGATATTTTATACCAATTTCTGCTGCACCTTCGGTAACTTCCCGAACCGATACTACTCCATTCTGATGTCCGAAAATACGATCAAAACCACGTTCTTTTGCCCACCGTCCGTTACCATCCATGATAACAGCAATATGCGCAGGCAAACGCGTCAGATCTATTTTTTCTTTAAATGACATATACTTTATATCGTTTTCAATATGAATTATTATTGCAATTGCAACCTTTTTTCCAAATATCGTAAGTCAACCCTATGGTAAAAGTTGATAGTAAATCATTATTCATCAAATTACTTCCATTCAAGCCGGAAGGATTGTTATAAATCATTAAACCTTCCATTTGATCAGTCAGTAGCAATCGTTGCGACCACTGTATATTCATTTTCAATCTGTCCAGTAGCCTAAATTTAAACCCAACTCCAAACGGATAACTGAATTTCAGCTGCGGTTTGGTGTTATAGTCGTAATACATCATACCCAATCCTGCATAGATATAAGTGGAGTATTTCCGGCTATCCGGACGATATTCTCTGAAAATAAAGTCGAAAAAATTAAATTCTCCACACACATCAAAAGCGTTAATCGTATTATTGAAATCAACTCCATCGGTCACTGCCGTGTTATTAAACTCTGCCTGTGCCACCAGCCTTTCGTTGAAATTATACCTGAACACTAACCCGTAATCGGGCAATGGATGATGAAACATCACGGCATTGGCATCTCCCAAATAATACGAAATTCCGGTATGAAAGCCAACTTCGGCTTTGTAAACTACCTGAGCAATTGATTTTTGTGTAAACAAGAAAAACAAAAAAACAGATGTATATCCAATTATTCTAAACTTCATCTTTAAAAATTATGTTTTTAAAACTTCGTGTAAATAAAGTAATCAGATATTCAACGTATTTTTTGTGTTTTAATTTTATTCAACATGAATTACTGCAACAAAAGTAATGATTATCTTTTAATGTACGTGATTTGCACAGAGCCCTGAGGATTAATTTAACATAAAATTGCATATATAGTGACATTGTAGCAAATAAGACATTTAGTAGTAAAAAATGCTAAAGGTCAACGCATTTACACAAGTAGGGCAAGGGCATCGTTTTCCTTTTTTGTCATTTCCTTTCGTAGTTCGGGTGTTTTATCATCGTTACCGCAAAGGTGCAGTATTCCATGAATGATAATCCGGTGTAATTCAGCCAGAAAGTCCTGTTTGAATTCTGAGGCATTAGATTTCACTGTATCAATACTGATAAAAATATCGCCCGAAATACGGTTATTTTCGGTATAATCAAAAGTTATGATGTCGGTAAAATAATCGTGCTGCAAATACTGATTATTTACTTCCAGAATCCGGTCGTCATTACAAAAAACAAACGCAATGTCGCCTGTTTTTTTGTTGTACGTTGCCGCCACATCTTTTATCCATGCATTGAGTTTTTTCTTTTCCAAATGCGGAACGGTTGTATTCTCTACAATATACTGAATCATATGAAATTATCTATTTATTTTTCTGTTAAGTTTCAGGGTCTGTTTAAGAAGTTGAAGAATAGTTGCCGGATTTTCCATATCGCAAATCAGTTCTTTTCTGTTATAGTTTTCGGGCTGAAAATTTCCACCATACTTTTTCTGTAAAACCCTGTAATTGTGAATGCAAACCAAAGCTCCAGATAAAATTAAAACAACAATCCGAAAAAACTGATTTACATTCTCCTGAAAAAATCCCGCATTCTGCACAACCTTCTGCGTTTTATCAATTTCTTCCGAAAAATCTCGTAGTAATTCTTCCGCATCGGTTGTTTGGTTGGCAAAAGTAGCAATTCCGGTCTGAGTATCATCGTACACATCGAAAATATCGTTTACATACTGACCAACAGCTCCCAACTGACACAACATTTCTTTTTCAGATTTTGAAACCTCACCTCCAAAAGCCCCACGATACATCAGCATGGCGGCATCTCCTTTAGAGGTACTTATTTGCTTTAGTTCGCCAACTGTCAGTTTTTTTGTAGTTTGCTTTCGGCTTTCTATCTGTGAAACAACCACTTTATAGGTCTGTTCAACAATTAATTCTTTGTTTTCGGAGCATTCAAGTGCCTTTTCGTAAAGATATTTTATCAACTCCAAATCGGCTAATCCGGTTTCGCTTTTTTGTGTTTCTACAAAACGAAGAATTTGCTCATCAGTCAGCTTATTTTCATCAACCAAATCATCGAACAAACCGGTAAGACCGCCCAAACAAGTCAAAGCCAACCGTTCGTTGTGAGTCATCGGTTGCCCACGCAAAATACAAAAAGGTTCACCCAAACGGGCAGGAATGGCAATGGAATATTTTGCTGTTCGCTTCAAAAGTCTGCCAGCAATTTCCTTGTCTGCGTTTAACAATATATCTTCTACCTGTGTAGCCAAATTCAGCCTGTAAAACGCCGATTGTTCTTTCACTTTGCGCCGAAAAAACAAAAGCAACTTTGCAAACCTGTAAACTGAGCATTTTATATTCATCACGATGGAAAATTTCAAAACCCTGCAAAAATAGAAGTTTTAATCGAAGTAAATGTCATTGATAATGAGAAATACGTTGAATTTAAACTTTCAATTTAAATATTTTTAGCAGTTCCAAAAAAAATTCATACTTTTGGAACAAATTTGCATTATCACTTTATGCTTATCAAACTTTACGAAAATAATCCGAATCCGCAACAAATCAGACAAGTGGCCGATGTTTTGCGTAACGGGGGAATTATCATTTTCCCGACCGACTCGGTATATGCATTCGGATGTGCCATTTTCAATTCGAAAGGTGTGGAAACCATCGCAAAAATTAAAAACAAGGATTTGCGACGTTCCGACCTGTCATTCGTTTGTCATGAGATGAGTCAAATAAGCGAGTATGCCAAAATGGAAGATGATGCTTTTAAGTTGATGAAAAAAAATCTGCCGGGTGCGTTTACATTTATCCTGAACGGAAGCAGCCGCCTGCCCAAACTATTCAAAAACCGGAAAACAGTCGGCATACGTATGCCTGCCAATAAAATCGCTCTCGAAATTGTCAGGGAATTAGGCGAACCTATGATGACAAGTTCCATTTTTACCGACGAAGACACGCTGGAATACGTAACCGACCCCGAACTGATTGAAGAAAAATACGGAAATCTGGTGGATCTGGTCATCGATGGAGGCTACGGCGGCCTGGAACCATCCACCATCATAGATTTCACCGGCGACGAAGCCGAAATTATTCGTCAGGGTGCCGGCGAGCTAGTTTACTGATTAACTCTTGCGTTCAATTTCACGTAAATTTTCCAGTTTTTTCTTCGCCAGAAATCCGTAAATATCCTCGAGATGTTCGGTAACCTTACCACCACCAAATTCATATACCTTGGTAACCAGACCATCCAGAAAATCACGGTCGTGCGAAACCACTATCAGCGTTCCATCGAAATCTACAAGTGCTTGTTTCAGAATATCTTTTGTCCGCATATCCAAATGATTGGTTGGCTCATCCAAAATAAGCAGATTAACCGGTTCGAGCAGCAATTTCAACAGCGCGAGACGTGTTCGTTCTCCTCCGGAAAGTACTTTCACTTTTTTAAACGACTCTTCGCCACCAAACATAAATGCGCCAAGCAAATCTTTTATTTTAGTACGAATATCACCCACAGCTATATCGTCGATAGTTTGGTAAACAGTCAGATTTTCGTCGAGCATAGAAGCTTGATTTTGTGCAAAATACCCGATTTTCACGTTATGTCCGAGCGTGAGTTTACCTTCGTGCTCAATTTCGTTCATAATGCATTTCACCAGTGTGGATTTCCCTTCACCGTTTTTACCAACGAAAGCCAGTTTTTCACCACGCTCAATCATAAAACTTGCGTTCGAAAAAACACGTTTATCGCCATAGCTTTTACCTACCATATCAGCCGAAACAGGATAATTTCCGGAGCGTGGCGAAGGCGGAAATTTCAATCGCAAGCGCGATGTATCTTCTTCGTCAACCTCAACCAATTCCAGTTTTTCCAGCATTTTTACACGCGACTGAACCTGCAGGGTTTTTGAATATGTTCCTTTGAAGCGCTCGATAAATTCCATGTTTTCGGCAATCATTTTTTGTTGCTCGTCGTACTGCTTTTGCTGTTGCTCTCTCCGCTCCTTCCGCAACTCCAGGTAATGCGAGTATTTGGCTTTGTAATCGTATATTCTTCCCATAGTTACTTCTATGGTTCGGGTAGTGATATTGTCAACAAAGGCGCGGTCGTGCGAAATAACCACTACAGCTTTGGCTGAATTTACCAGAAAATCTTCGAGCCACTGAATGGATTCAATATCAAGGTGATTGGTAGGTTCATCAAGCAAAATCACATCCGGTCGGCGAAGCAGAATTTTGGCGAGTTCGATGCGCATACGCCATCCACCGCTAAATTCTGATGTTTTTCGCTGAAAATCGTCGCGCGAGAAGCCAAGTCCAAGCAATGTTTTTTCAATATCAGCATCGAAATTAATTTCTTCGATACTATAAAACTGCTCACTCAACGTAGAAACCTGTTCGATAAGTTCCATATAACTATCCGATTCGTAATCGGTACGGGTGGCAAGTTCTTCATTGAGCGCCTCAATTTGTTTTTCCATATCAGCAATAGCCGAAAAAGCTTTGGCAGTTTCTTCGAAAACCGTACAGGAATCCTCTGTGAGTAAATGTTGTGGCAGATAAGCCACTACCATTTCTTTTGGGCACGAAACTATACCGCGTGAAGGTTCACGTAATCCGGAGAGAATTTTCAACAGAGTGGATTTTCCGGCTCCGTTTTTACCCATTAAGGCAATACGATCTTTTTCGTTGATAACAAACGAAATGTCTTTAAAAAGGGTTTTGCCGTTAAATTCAACGGCAAGTCCATCGGCTGTCAGCATGTAAAATTGTTATATGAAATTAAATGAGGTTTTACAATATTATTTTGGTTCGGCGGTTACCTGCTTTTAATACATATATCTGATGAGCCGGTAAGCCGGAAATATGTACGATATTGGCATCAGGTACAACTGTTTGCATTAATTGTCCGATCACATTGTACACATAAATTGTTTCTTCGGTATTTGGAACAATAACCAACACTGATCCATCTTTCTGAACCACAGCCCGCAACACTTTTGCGTTTGAATCCTGCAAAGTTTTTACATGTATCAGATTGGAATTTGCAGTTATATTTTCGTATTTAATTGTATTATCAGTATAAAGTGTTTTATCACTGGCCTTCACGTAATAATAATGGTCGCGTTCCGACACCAGATTCGGCACAGTGTATGAAGCACTATCAACCCATAAATCGCTAATTATCATATCGATATTCGAATTATAGAGAGCGGTAACATCATCAACAGCAAGCTGTCCGGTAGAACGTGTAAAAGTCAAACGGAAGCGATCATAATTCTCAGTTCCGGTAAAAGTATAGCTCTTTATTGTATTTAATGTGGTAATTATGAGCAGATTATCTATGGTATCCCACGCAGTTCCATTCCATCCTTCCACTAGCAAACTTCCCTCTTTTTCGGCAACCGACCGTAAAAAGAATGAAAATCCCGAAGGTTTCTGAAAATATTTGCATGTTTCTATATATTCGCCTGATTTCTGTAGCAGAATGGAAGGCGTGGCTTTACCTGAATATACCGACGAAGTAGAAACTTTCGTTGCCGTTGTTGTCCAATCATTAGTCATAGTTAGACCATTATCAAAACCTTCGGTTAACTGAGATTGTCCATCAGAAATACTGTAAACAGTTAAATAATAACCACTAGCGTCAAACACTTCTTCCCATTGAGCTTTAAAACTTCCCAACGTTACATCGGTTGCTTCGTTAGCAATTGGTGGCACTACGTATACCGGACGGGTTGATTTTCCACCGATAATAATCTGAACAGTTTCAGCATTATCGGCAGTCATAATAATAGTTTCGTTGTGAGTTGCTTTAAAGGATGCAACCGTGGGATTATATCTGATTTGAATATTGGTTTCAGCAACCACAGAATCGACCGGAGATAAAGCCAATGTTTTGCTCCACGCAGTTTCAGGATCGGATTCCTTTTTCATTTCAAAATTTGTTTGCACGCTAAAACGGATACTTATATTTCCGGTGAGTTTTTTACCACTTACCTTTACTGTTTGCGGAGCAGAGGGAGTTCCCGCCACGGCATTAAATTGCGAAAAATCTGATTCATTTAAAATAACCGGCACATCTCCACCACCCATAAAGCGGAAAGTAACAACACCTGAATTCTGCTGAATCATGGTTATTGGTTTTGCGATAACTGTTCCGTTACGCAATTTAGGTGAATAAGAAGTAACATTGCTGCTTCCCGGAAACGGATCCCCAATTCTGGAAGATGTTGACGCTACTCCATCGGCTTCCACAATATCAAATCCCATCGATGCATCCACATTATTTACCGAATTAGCATTCCAGGTAGAAACATCATAAAAAATATGTGTTACAAGCATTCCTGAATTTGGTAAAAAAGTGTCCCAACCTGTTCTCTGACGGTTTTCGAGCATAAAAAACTCATTCGGACTCGGGTTAGCTCCATTCAGGTTATGATTTCCATATCTTGTAATTAAATACGCTTTGTTACTCGATGTAATTGAAGGTAAAGTTACGTTTTGAGGAATTTTAAGTTCTACGGGTGTTAGCCAGTCCAAAAAAAACCTGTCGTAAGCTGAATACGTAGGTGGTGTGCGCCCATAATTCAGGTAAGCTCCTTCATCCATAATATTCCAGTACGACACTGTATAATGTGTATCGTCAGCTGTATCATAATAATCGGCCAAACCCAACACATGCCCAAACTCATGACAAAAAGTGCCGATTCCACACATGACAGTACCACTGGCACCTTTCAGTTCAGAGGTACATGCATAGTCAAAAATAGTTTTTCCATCAAATTTAGTCAAAGTATTTGCCAGAGTCCAACGGTGAGGCCACACAGAATTGGCAGGTCCACCTTCAGCTTCGTTAAATCCGGCATAATATACAAAAATATTATCCACATAACCATCGTTATCAGTATCGTATTGTGTGAAATCCACGCCGTTTTGGTCGGCAAGTTTACAAGCATCAATCACCATTTGCTGCGGATTTTTATCGTTACCTGAACTGTTTTCACCGTAATAAGCCATAGTGTTCGATAATGTATAAGGTCCTACCACATCAAACTGCGGTTGAAAAACACCGTTTGACGCATCCCTGAAATAATCGCGTGCAGAACCCGTACCTCCGTTGGTGGAATAACCCGATTCATTCAGCAAATTTGTAAAAGCAGTTTGCGGCGAGGAAGTTACAAAGTTTTTATCAGAAAAGTTCACCAAAATAATCAGCGTTTTAGGACTTCCGTTTAAAGGATACCCTTTCCGGATGACATCAGTCTCAGCCGATTTTATTCTTTTTGCACCCTGAACCTGATTTGCAATTCTCAGCACTTCTACAGGTTTCTGAAGTTTCAACAGGAATTGACGATCGCTTGTCGAACGTAAATTTATATTTTCAGCCTTGCGGGCAGTAGGAATAAGTTGTCCGGACTCGTTCATACGTGCATAGCGAAAATAATTGTCCGATGCTTTGGCAATCAACACATCGTCTTCGGTAGTAAAATACCGAAAATGCTCATCACCATGAAGTTTCACAGTAAGAGCGTTACCATCTGGTTGCTTAATTTCAAAAGGATATGGAGTTGCTTTTATAGCATATACATTGTAGCTCTGCAAAAACAGACAAACAATAAATAAGAATTTGTATAAAGAATTTTTCATTTTAAAAATTTTGGACTGCAAACATACACAAAAAAGATTTTTCAACCCGAAAAGTTCAGTGAAATTATAAATTTTTGATGTACAACTTACTTTTTAATACACATTTTTATTTCTTAAAGATAAAATACACGGCCAGCACCAGAAAAAAGAAACCAAGTAAATGATTCCATTTGAAAGTTTCGGTTTTGAACGCTACCAATGAAAACACCGAAAACACGACCAAAGTTATAACTTCCTGAATTACTTTTAACTGCAACAAACTAAAAGGACCGCCATTACCTTTAAAACCTATTTTATTAGCCGGCACCTGAAAAAAATATTCGAACAATGCTATCCCCCAACTAATCAATATAATAACAACTAAAGGTAGCGACGAAAACCATTTGAATTCTTTAAATTTCAAATGTCCGTACCAGGCAAAAGTCATAAACACATTAGCAATGACCAAGAGGGTTATCGTTAGAAAAATCTTCATAAATAATGACTAAAAAACGCACAAAAATACAATTTTATATTGAATGAAAAGAAATTAAAACACAATGTCGCTGAATCTCATATCAATTACTGATTTGAAAATCTGAATTATATCCGATCAAAATTAAAAAAATCGAATATTTTTCAGCAAAATATTTGCAGTTTTCCGAAAACGCAGTATCTTTGCACCGCTAAAAAAGACAGGAATAGCGATTCACTGTAAAGCAAAAAATGCGAAAATAGCTCAGTTGGTAGAGCACGACCTTGCCAAGGTCGGGGTCGCGGGTTCGAGTCCCGTTTTTCGCTCAATGCGATAGGCTTAACAAAAGTCAGCAAACGGGACGAGAAGTTTATCCCGATTGTTATCGGGAAGTCCCGTTTTTCGCTCAACAATATAAAGTAAAGCGAAACAGCTTGTTTCGCTTTTTTTCTCTGAATTAAAAAGTGCCAAACGCCCAGATGGTGAAATTGGTAGACACGCTAGTTTCAGGGACTAGTGGCCGCAAGGCTGTGCAGGTTCGAGTCCTGTTCTGGGCACTTTTTTTTAACGCGCAGGTGGTGAAATTGGTATACACGCTACTTTGAGGGGGTAGTGCCGGTTACGGCGTGTGAGTTCGAGTCTCATTCTGCGCACCAATTATAGTTTCTTCTGCTTTATAGCACGAAGAAACTTTTTTTATAAACGACTCTCTCTTTTCCATTCTGCACTTCCGGGACATTTATTTGTTACTGCAAACACAATTCCCCAACTTGAGCAACCATCAACGGTTAGCTAAAATCCAAACCAGCAATGCTTTGTAAAACACATAGTTTTAAACTGTATATATTACACTAATTTTTGCCATCTACACATTGCAATTTAAAAAAAAGCAGTACCTTTGCAGCGTTTTTTTAAGCTAAAATTCAAATAGAAAGAAATGAACAATTTGTCACTATTTTTAGCAGTTTTCCTGACAGGTGTCATCCTTGTTATTGCCGGACTTGGTTTGGCAATACTTCTCTCCCCAAAATCTTACAATTTGCAAAAGGGCGAACCCTACGAATGCGGTATCCCTACTCATGGAACTTCGTGGATGCAATTTAAAGCAGGCTATTATCTCTATGCCATTCTCTATCTTATGTTCGATGTGGAAGCTATGTTTTTGTTTCCGTGGGCAACTATCGTACGTGAACTTGGCACAGATGGGTTGACGAGTATCGGGTTCTTCCTGCTGATTCTTACATTAGGTCTGGCTTATGCCTGGAGAAAAGGAGTTTTAAAATGGAAGTAAAGAATATAAAGATTAAAGGTATTCCTAACGAGGAATTCAACGAAAACGAATATCTCGAAAAATACATCGAAGAACTGAAAGCCAACGGTGTAAACGTGGTGCTCTCGTCGCTCGATGATATGATTAACTGGGGACGGTCGAATTCCATTTGGCCATTGATTTTTGCCACCAGTTGTTGTGGTATTGAATTTATGTCGTCAGCTGCTGCACACCACGATATTTCACGATTTGGAATGGAAGTAACGCGCAACAGTCCGCGCCAGGCCGACCTGATGGTGGTAGCCGGCACAATTGTACATAAAATGGCACCACTGCTGAAACGTGTTTACGACCAAATGGCCGAGCCAAAATATGTACTTGCCATGGGTGGTTGCGCTATTTCGGGAGGCCCGTTTATCAATTCGTATCACGTGGTAAATGGCGTTGATCAGATTATACCGGTCGATGTGTATGTACCCGGTTGTCCGCCACGTCCTGAATCGCTATTCTACGGATTGATGCAACTTCAGCGTAAGATAAAAGTGGAACAATTTCTGAAACCACTGAATAAAAAAACAAAATAAGACTTGTAAAGAGATATTAGTCCAATGGAAAAAATAAAAGAACTTGTCGTTAGTTTATTTCCCGAAGCAATAATCGGAGAAAAGGATTTGCTGACAATAACAACAAAGCCCGGCGAACTACACCGGTTGGTAGAAACTCTTTACAAATACGAAGAAACACCTTTCGATTACCTCAAGTACCTGATTGGAACCGATGAAGGTGAAATGCTTACGGTTACTTACCTGCTGTCGAGTTCGGTAAATCCGGCGCTGGAGATTGTGGTAAAAACCGGCACATCCGACCGAGAAAATCCGCTATTATACACTGTAACTGATTTATACGAAACAGCTCAGTTCAATGAACGGGAGGTTTACGCTATGCTGGGAATTCGATTTATCAACAATCCGGACATGCGCAAATTTTTGCTTCGCGACGATTGGGTGGGTTATCCGCTCCGCAAAGACTATGATGCCAATCCCGAAATTAATCCGGTAAGCATCGAAAGTCGTGAAATAATTGATACAGCACCCGTTATCAGAGAAACTCCCGAAGGTTTGGTAGAAGAAACCATAAATGTGTTTGAAGAAGGTGATTATATTATCAATATCGGTCCTCAGCACCCTTCCACGCACGGAGTAATGCATTTCCGCACGTCACTCGATGGTGAAATTGTGAAGAAAATTGATATTCACAGTGGTTATATACACCGCGGTATTGAAAAACTGAGCGAAAATCTGACTTATCCGCAAATATTGCACTTCACCGACCGTCTGGATTATCTTTCGGCCAACATGAATCGTCATGCCTTGTGTATGTGTGTTGAAAAAGCGGGTGGAATTGAGGTTCCCGAACGTGCTCAATACATTCGTACCATTATGGATGAATTGAACCGTATTGAATCACATTTGGTTGCATGGTCGGCACAAACAAACGATCTGGGAGCTACCACCGCTTTTATCTACGGAATGCGCGAACGCGAAATTATTCTGGACATGTTCGAGAAAATTTGTGGCGGACGACTGATTATCAATCAGAATGTGGTTGGTGGTTGTATGTTCGACATTTACCCGGAATTTCAGAAAGATGTAAAATCATTTATCCCATACATGCGCGAAAAACTGAAACAGTATGACAGTTTCTTCTCGCACAATGTCATTGCATTGGGTCGTATGGTTGGTGTTGGAAAACTGAACAAAACCGATGCTATCAGTTATGCGGTTACCGGACCTGCCGGACGTGCCTCGAACTGGTCGTGCGACGTACGCAAACATCAACCTTATGCACTTTACGATAAAGTTGATTTTAAAGAAGTGATTCGTACAGAAGGCGATTCGTATGCCCGTTATATGAACAGACTTGACGAGATTGAAGAATCGCTGAAAATTATTGAACAACTGATTGACAATATTCCTGAAGGTGATTATCTGGCTAAAACAAAAGCTATTATACGTCTTCCTGAAGGAGAGTATTATCAGCATGTAGAAGCAGGAAAAGGCTTATTCGGAGTTTATATCGAAAGCCGTGGCGACAAAACACCTTATCGTTTAAAATTCCGCTCGCCTTCCATGGCGCTGGTATCGGTGATGCCATTGATATGTAAAAACGAAAAAATTTCGGACTTCATTGGCATAGGAGGTTCTATGGACTATGTAATTCCGGATATTGACAGATAGACATTAGTTAAAGGTTTATAAAGTTAAAAGGTTCATAAGGTTAGAAGAAAAGTACAACTTTATTAACTTTAAGAACTTTACAAACTTTATAAACTTGACAAACTTTATAAACTTTATGAACTCATTTTCTCAACCATTAGAACTTTCGAACCTGACAAGTTGGATAGACTCCGTATTGACAGAAAATTTACCCGAATTCTGGGCCGTTTTTATTGAACTGGTACTGGTAGGAATTGCTTTAGTAGCAGCTTATGCTATTATTGCAATGATTTTGATTTATGTTGAACGAAAAGTTACAGCTTTTTTTCAGGCACGTATTGGCCCGAACAGAACAGGTAAATACGGTATATTTCAATCTGTTGCGGATGTAATTAAAATTCTGTTGAAAGAAATTATCCAAATTAACAGAGTAGACAGATTTCTTTTCTTTGCTGCACCGTTTTTCATGATTGTAGCTTCCATGCTTACCTTTGGAGCTATACCTTTCGGAAAAAGCCTGCAGGTAGTGGATTTTAATATCGGTGTGTTTTATGTAACAGCCGTTTCGTCATTGGGTATTATTGGCGTTTTATTGGCAGGATGGTCCAGTAATAATAAATACTCCATGATTGGAGCTATGCGAAGTGGCGCTCAGTTTGTAAGTTACGAACTTTCTGCCGGTTTTGCGTTAATGACCATGGTGGTTCTTTCGGGAACGATGCAGTTCAGTCAGATGGTTGAACACCAGGCGACTTGCTGGAATATCTTTAACGGTCACATTTCATCATTGGTAGCATTTGTTATCTATCTTATTTCAGGTCATGCCGAAACGAACCGTGGTCCGTTCGACTTACCCGAAGCAGAATCGGAACTTACAGCCGGTTATCATACCGAATATTCAGGTTTGCAGTTTGGCTTTTTCTATCTGGCCGAATATCTGAACATGTTTATTATTGCTTCGATTGCCGCTACAGTCTTTTTAGGCGGTTGGATGCCGTTTCAGATTTCAGGTTGGGATGAATTTAATCAGATTATGTGGTATATTCCATCGTATGTATGGTTTTTTGGTAAAGTTGGCGTGCTTATTTTCCTGAGTTTGTGGGTTCGCTGGTCTTTCCCTCGTTTAAGAATAGACCAATTATTGAATCTGGAATGGAAATACCTTTTACCTATCAATTTGGTTAATATTTTTGTTATGGTGATACTGGTACTTACCGGACTAACACTGACAGACCTGTTTAAATAAACGATTTTTTGAAATAAATAAAAAATGAGAACATTTTCGCAATATACATCAGATCTTTTCGGCGGTATAAAATCGTTGCTTACCGGGCTTTCGGTTACATGGAAAGAACTATGGACACCCAAAGTTACCCGGCAATATCCCGAAAACAGAGACACACTGGTTATTTCAGACCGTTTCAGAGCAGAACTAACCATGCCTCACGACGAAAACAACGAGCATGCATGTACAGCTTGTGGAATCTGTGAAATGAATTGTCCGAATGGAACCATTCAGGTAATTTCCAAAACTACCGAAACGGAAGATGGCAAAAAGAAAAAAGAACTCGACCGGTATGTGTATGACCTTGGAATGTGTACTTTTTGTAACTTATGTGTCATTACCTGTCCGTCGGATGCCATCAAATTTACCAATAATTTTGAGAATGCCACCTTCACACGTGGTAAATTGGTTCAACAATTAAACAAAGAAGGCTCGAAAATGCGGGCGAAAAAACCCGCTGCTCCAAAAGAGGTGAAGGAATAAGCAGATATCATTCATTAGCAAATTAGCACATCAACTCATTACATATTAAATTATGGCAGAACATATAATTTTTTACATACTATCGGCAATTATCGTTGTGTTTTCGATTATGGCCGTTACTTCCAAGCGCCTGATTCGTTCAGCAACTTACCTGCTGTTTGTATTGCTGGCTGTGGCCGGTTGGTATCTGATACTGGACTATGAATATCTTTTTGCGGTACAAACAGCTGTTTATGCCGGCGGTATTATGGTGCTGTTTATTTTTGCCATTTTGTTGACTCAAAAACCGGGCGAACGCATTCCGCAGGAACCTATGCGACAAAGAATCTGGGGTATTGTATTATCCGTAGTGGGTGTTCTGTTTTGTGGGGTTATTATTTTCCAGAATTTCAACAGAGTATATGATATATCAAAACATTTTGAAATAGATACTCACGTACTTGGAAGAGCTTTAATGGGCACTGAGAAATATCAGTATTTATTGCCTTTCGAAGCCATCAGTGTATTGTTGCTTGCCTGTATTGTGGGCGCCATTATGATTGCACGTAAACGATCATAAAGACAACCCATAACCCCTAAGGGGATATCACAGTAAAATTAAACTCTAAATTGATTTCTTTAATAATTCAGTTAGAAATAACAATGTAAAACAACTTCAACTCCCTTTTAGGGGTTGGGGGTAAAATAATAACAATGGGCGAAATTTTGACAAACTTATTTACAGGTCCAATTCCAATGGAAGCATACATTGGTGTTAGTCTGATAATGTTTTTTGCCGGCATTTACGGATTTATATCACGCAAAAGCCTTTTAATGATTCTTATTTCGATAGAATTAATACTCAATGCTACGGATATAAACTTTGTGGTATTCAACAGATATTTATATCCCGAACATTTCGAAGGTTTCTTCTTCACATTATTTACCATTGCAGTTTCAGCTTGCGAAACCGCTGTAGCCATTGCAATTGTGATCAACATCTACAGAAATCTGAACAATGTCAATGTGGATAGTCTGAATGAACTGAACGAACCGGCAAAAGAAGATATTTCGGAAAACAACTAATTAAAACTGCTTTAAATCCAACTAAAAACCGGATAAAATGTCATATTCAATTTTTATTCTACTATTACCCATACTGAGTTTTGTATTACTCGGATTGGTCGACTCAAAATGGTCGCCACGTATTGCAGGAACCATCGGAACTCTGGTACTGACCACCGTTGCAGCCCTGTCGTATTTCACAGCCTGGGAATATTTTACAACTGCCAATGTAGGTGGAAATTATCAGTCGATTACTGCTTTTCAGGTGGAATGGCTTCGTTTTTCCGACAAGCTGCATATTGACTTAGGCATCTTACTCGATCCAATTTCGGTCATGATGCTGGTGGTTATTTCCACCGTTTCGCTTATGGTTCATATTTATAGTTTGGGTTATATGCATGGCGAGAAAGGTTTTCAGCGTTATTATGCCTTCCTGTCGTTATTCACATTCTCCATGCTTGGATTGGTGATAGCTACCAATATCTTCCAAATGTACATTTTCTGGGAACTCGTGGGTGTATCTTCGTATTTACTTATTGGTTTTTACTATTCAAAACCCGAAGCGCTGGCTGCTGCTAAGAAAGCATTTATCGTAACTCGTTTTGCCGATTTAGGATTTCTTGTTGGTATTCTGATATTATCGTACTACACCAAAACATTCGATTTTGGCATTCTGAATTCATGCGATGCCAATGTATTTGCTACCACTGCCGGTGTTTCCTTTATGGGAATTTCTGTCATGAGTTGGGCTATGGCACTTATTTTTATAGGTGGTGCAGGTAAATCGGCCATGTTCCCTTTACATATCTGGTTGCCCGATGCGATGGAAGGCCCAACACCGGTTTCAGCATTAATACATGCCGCTACTATGGTGGTTGCAGGTGTTTTCCTTGTTGCCCGTTTATTCCCGGTATATTTCACATATACTCCCGAAGTACTTCACGGCATTGCATATATCGGAGCATTTACTTCGCTATTTGCCGCCGCTATTGCATGTACACAAACCGATATTAAACGCGTTCTGGCCTATTCTACCATTTCACAAATTGGTTTTATGATGGTGGGTCTGGGCGTTTCGGGCATGGGTGGTCATCACGGACTTGGTTACATGGCTTCCATGTTCCACCTGTTTACACACGCTATGTTTAAAGCATTGTTGTTCCTCGGAGCTGGTTCGGTTATTCACGCTGTTCACAGCAACGAAATGAGCAAAATGGGTGGATTGCGCAAGCATTTACCTGTTACTCACATCACCTTCCTGATTGCCTGTCTGGCTATTGCCGGTATTTATCCGCTTTCAGGATTCTTCAGCAAAGACGAGATTTTATCGGCAACTTTCGAATTCAGTCCATATCTAGGCACAGCCATGACTTTCATTGCCGGATTAACTGCATTTTATATGTTCCGTTTGTATTTCGGTATTTTCTGGGGAAAGGAAACAAAACATCACCATACTCCACACGAATCGCCACTGGTAATGCTGATTCCATTAATTGTATTGGCCATGGCAACTATTGTAGGTGGTTTGATTCCGTTTGGTGAATTTGTGACCAACGATGGTTTACCTTACGAAATACATATCGACTGGACAGTAGCCGGTATCAGTCTGGGAGTTGCAGCTTTCTCAATTGCACTTGCCACCATCATGTACCGTAAAGAAAGCACATTGCCCGACAAAATCAGTTCATCCATTTCGGTACTGTTTAAAGCAGCTTACCGCAAATTCTATATCGATGAAATTTATTTATTTATCACCAAAAAGATTGTTTTCAAACTGATAGCAACGCCTACAGGCTGGATTGATAAAAAAATAGTTGGCGGCACTATGGATGGAATGGCATCAGTTACACAATGGACTTCGGCACAAATAAAAGGTTTACAAAGCGGCAAAATACAGTCTTACACTTATCTGATTTTGATCGGAACGCTGATCATTGCTGCCATAGCCATGTACTTTTAATCAATTAAGCTATTAAAAAACATAATTCAGAATTATGAACTTCTTATTTATATTCGTTCTTATACCGATAGTAATGATGATAGCAATGTCAATTGCTAAGAATCAGAAACTGATTAACCTGATAGCATTTACAGGTTCACTCGGGTTAATAGCCAGTTCCATCTATCTGACTGTACGTTACTTTCAGGAAAGAGCTTTGGGCAATGTTGCCGAAATGCTATTTACATCGGACGTAGTTTGGTATAAAAATTTCAATATCCACTTAGCCACCGGTGTGGATGGGATATCGGTAATTATGATATTATTATCTTCGATTATCGTATTCACAGCCTATTTGGTAGCCTGGAAAAATGAATATCTGAAAAAAGAATTCTTTATCCTTTTTGCATTTCTGAGTGCAGGTGCTTTCGGATTTTTCATTTCGCTGGATTTGTTCACCATGTTCTTCTTCCTCGAAATGTCGGTTGTTCCCAAATTCTTACTGATTGGTATATGGGGAAGCGGACGCAAGGAATACAGTGCCATGAAACTGGCACTGATGTTGATGGGAGGTTCAGTATTGGTGTTGTTCGGTATATTGGGAATTTATTTTGGCTCGGGAGCTGAAACACTGAATCTGGTAGAATTAGCCCAGAAAACCATCAATCCTGCATGGCAAAACATATTATTTATCAGCACATTTGTTGGTTTCGGTATTATTGGAGCCATGTTCCCGTTCCATAACTGGGTACCCGACGGTCACTCCTCCGCTCCTACTTCGGTTTCGATGTTCTTATCAGGCATATCGATGAAACTCGGAGCGTATGGTGCATACCGTGTGGCTATTTACCTGTTACCTTCTGCTGCACATGATCTGGCTTGGATATTCCTGATTCTGGCAAGTTTCAGTGTGGTATACGGTGCATTTGCTGCACTGGCACAAAAAGATTTGAAATATATCAACGCATACGCTTCAATCAGTCACTGCGGATTGTTGTTCTTTGCCTTCCTGCTGTTCAACGAAACTGCACTTACCGGAGCATTTCTGCAAATGGTTTCGCACGGTTTAATTACAGCACTTTTCTTTGCTGTGATAGGAATGATTTACAGCAGAACCCACACCCGTTTGATTACTGAAATGGGCGGTTTGCTTAAAGTGATTCCGTTTATTGGCGTCAGCTTTATGATTGCCGGACTTGCTTCATTGGGTCTACCCGGATTCAGCGGTTTTGTGGCTGAGATGACTATCTTTATCGGTGCATTTCAGGAAGCAGGAACACTGGAAAGAGTGCTAACTATTTTTGCCACCACCACCATTGTTATCACTGCCGTGTATATTCTGAGAGCTGTTGGTAAAATTATGTTTGGAAAAATTGAAGATGAACATCACGAGCATTTAGCAGATGCCACCTGGTGGGAAAAACTGACCGTGGTAACGCTGGTAACGGCAACTGCAGTTTTGGGTATATTGCCTTTGTGGGTAACCAACATTCTTCACGACAGTGTTATGCCGGTTGTAAACCATATTTTGGCAGCCAATTAATTATTAAATTCGTCAACACAATTATATGAATTATTCCAGCTTTTTGCAATTGCACGATGAACTGTCACTGTTGGCAGTTATGGTTATTTTACTTTTCTTCGACATTTTTGCCGGCGACAAAGCCAATCGTTATTTTCAGCCAATAGCCATAGTTTTATTTGCCATACATACTATTGCAAATTGTTTCCCGCGCGATGCTTTCGACGTTGCAGGTGGCATGTACAAATATGTGCCTATGCTTACCTACATAAAAACCATTTTAAATGTTGGTACTTTGCTGATATTTCTGCAGGCACATAACTGGCTGAATGGTGAAGAAAGCGTTATCCGCCGTGGTGAATTTTATTTTCTGACACTTTCAACGCTGCTCGGAATGTATTTCATGATGTCGGCCGGACATTTTCTGATGTTCTTTATTGGTGTTGAAACAGCTTCAATCCCACTGGCAACGCTGGTTGCTTTCAACAAATACAATCAAAAATCGGCCGAAGCCGGTGCCAAATATATCCTGACTGCCGTATTTTCGACCGGAATATCACTCTTTGGTATCTCCATGATTTATGGTTCTGTTGGAACGCTTTATTTCGATGATCTTCCTGCCCGCTTGACTGGTTCACCGCTCGAAATTATGGCAATGGTATTTTTTGCTGTTGGTTTGTTCTTCAAAATATCGCTTGTTCCGTTCCATTTATGGACTGCCGATGTGTACGAAGGTGCGCCCACCAGCATTACCTCCTATTTGTCGGTTATTTCCAAAGGTGCTGCCGTATTTGTGCTGTTTTCCATTTTTGTGAAAGTATTCAGCGGCATGATGGAGCAATGGCAAACGGTACTGTATATCATGATCATATTAAGTATCACCATTGCCAACCTTTTTGCCATCCGTCAGCAAAACCTGAAACGTATGTTAGCGTTCTCGTCTATCTCGCAGGCGGGCTACCTCATGCTGGGTGTGATAAGCGGAACAGCTATTGGTATGAGCACCATGGTGTATTACATTCTGGTATATATGTTCTCTAATCTTGCTGCTTTCGGAGTTATTTCGGCTATAGAGAACCGCACACAGAAAATCAACCGCAACGATTACAACGGACTTTACCTGACTAATCCGGCTTTGAGTATTGTACTTACGCTGGCTCTGTTCTCGCTGGCAGGTATTCCACCGTTTGCAGGTTTCTTCAGTAAATACTTTATCTTTACTGCTGCCTTCCACGAAGGTTTCAGAGTACTGGTGTTTATTGCACTGGCCAACACAGTTATTTCGCTGTATTATTACCTGCTGGTGGTAAAAGCCATTTTCTTCAACAAAAACGAACAACCGATAGAAAAATTCAGTTCCGATGTGGCCGTAAAAATCACGCTCATTGTTTGTAGCGCTGCCATTGTTCTTACCGGACTTATCAGCAGTATTTACGATAGCATTGCCGCATTCGGATTCGGAATTTAAATTCTGTTTTTAGATATATAAAAAAGGCTTCCGTGTTGAATGGAAGCCTTTTTTGTATTGATTAGTGATTGTAAGTTTTAATAAAATTCCCGGGAGTCAAAACACCAAGTGAACTATTTTTGTAGTCTTTTATATTCCGGGTAATTATTACATCAACTTCACCGGATATTTCTGCTGAAAAATTCTGAAGGGCATCTTCAAAATCTTTAAAATTTGAACTTAATGCTTTTAGAACAATTTTCTTATCTGTTGTCAGAACTTCAATAATTGACAGTAACTGTTTTAATTTCTCCACAATTTTTTCGTGAGTTGCAGTTTGTCTAAGCAAATAATATACGTTACTAATAATAACCGATGTTACAAAACCTGTTATTTTCTCAGTTTCACACAATGCCAAAATCTGAGCAGCATCATCTGAAAAAGGTTTTCTATCAAAAAAGAAATCCATTATAACGTCGGTATCAATAAGCACTTTTTGCATATTAAAGATATTTCTCTGATAAACCTTTAGCTAATTCTTTTTTATAATCGAAATTTTCGGGAGCTTTAAACGATCCTTTTAAAGATTTTACAATAGGAGTTAATGAGTTTTGTTCCTCTTTTTCTTCCTTTGTAATAGCTTTTAAATAGTTCTCAATAATATCCGACAAACTACGTCCTTTATTGCTGGCATACTTCTTAGCCTTTTCAATAATCGTTTGTTCAATTGTAAGTGTTAGTTTTGTATTCATAGTTTTTTATCAATAAATTACACGTGCAAATATAATACATTTTACACGTATCACCAAAATAATTTAAAATCATATTCCGGTGCTCCGCACCTTATTTTATGTTATTATTTGTTTCTACAAATAGCATCGGTGCTCTGCACCTTATAACCTAAATGATTCAATAGCTGAAAATCTACGAACCTTGTTACTACAAAAGGTGCGGAGCACAATAACATTTGTAGAAGATTATATGTATTTATTCCTGAGGTGCGGAGCACCGGAACATTTGTAGCATGTAAAAACAACGTATTTGAAAGGTGCGGAGCACCGAAATATGTAACTATACGAATTGAAATAAAATCATACCACTCACGTTATTTCTCAATCAAAAAAATCAAAAACATATTCTTCCTTGTAATCAATTCCATTGTCTTTGAGCATTTTCAAATATTCCTCTTTAAATGATTTTTTCTTATGATGCTCTTCTTGATTCATTATGTAATTTGAAACAATTTCAACCTGAGAGTGGGAATGTGAAAAACCTCCATAACCTTGTTGCCATTCAAATTTGAATTTCGATAATTTATTTTCCTTTATCCATTTATTGCTCGACGTTTTTATCTCCTCTACAAGATTTGGGATTAAGTGATTGACATTGTAACCAATAAATATATGAATATGATCTGAAACTGATTTTATTGCCAACATTTTATGTTGGTGATTTTGCACAATACCTGTTATGTATTTTTCCAAATCATCTTTCCATTCTTTTTTAATTAGTGCATCACGGTTTTTTGTTGCAAAGACCAAATGTACGTGCATTTGTAGAAATGTGTCTGCCATAGTTTTAAATGTAAATCAGGGTTAATATATTGCGGTGCTCTGCACCTTATTTTTATGTTATTACTTGTTTCTACAAATAGCATCGGTGCTCCGCACCTTAAAACCTAAATTATCACACATCTACTGCAAAAGGTGCAGAGCACCGAAATATGTAATTATTTAATATGCAAGTTTACACTCTCTTCGGCTACCGCAGGTCTGTGACCTGTGCCATAGTTTACTTTACTATTAAAGCCACTTTACCACTAAATTGTATTAACACGGATTACAAATCCGCGCCATCTGGTTTTTCTGAATATAATAAAGTTTATATAAGTTAGAATTTTATTGACCCCCAAACCCCCAAATGGGGGCTAAAAAGTGCTATTTGGGGGCTATTAGCTTTTTTTATAAAATTCAAAAACTACGTCTTAAAGCCCCCATTTGGGGGTTTGGGGGTCGGAAATGAAAATAAATAAAACTAACCAAAAATTATAGATATCCTAACTTATATAATAGAGAATATGGAAGTTAGGAAACTTCCTTTTAGCTGCAACGTAAGCGGAGCTTACGCTGAACACATCGCATTATTCTGACACACTACGCTTATCAGAGGTTTGGTCGTAATTCTGTTGTTTAAATGTCAGCCGATAAAATGTAAATTTTCTTGCGAACCACACTTGTCATTCATTCTAAATTCACTTTCAGCCCGATAATGAGCAAATTCTAAAAAAAACTGAAGTTTTTATTTACAAATTTCATTGACAATTTCCAAACCATCTAAACAGTTAGTTGTATAATAAATTGTCCCAATGGATAACGGTAAAGAACAATTTTTATAAATGAATGCCGTAGCTCTATCTGAAATATTTGCAAATAATTTGACCAATTTTAATCTATAAGTTTTTCCAATCTGAATTGTGTCTCTATTATTTTTATTATTAAAATCTTTTCTAAATTTAATCAGAACAGAACTTTGTGGAGACGCAATTTTATATTTTAATCCTGAGTTTTCTGCAATAATTAGAGTTTATATAAGTTAGTTTATCATTGATATTTTAGTTTGAAATTAGACAAGGCGCAAGCGAGTGCCATAACTAAATCACGGAAATCATTTTTAAATGATCTGATTTCCTCTTTGACAATTCTAAATACTTTGCAGTTTCCAATTGCATGTTCGACTTTTACCCGAGTTCTTGAGATTTGTTGATTTGATTTCTTTTCTATGTCAGTCAACTCTTTTCCTTTCGGTTTCTTTTTTGGACGATTGATTTCAGCGTTCTCAGGATTGAATCCTTCGAAACCTGAATCAAGCCAAAGTCTAACTTTTTTAGAGAACTCAAGTTCTTCAATGTCGCACATCATTTTGTCATGCATTTTTCCCTCCCACGTTTGGGAGAGATATAAAATATTGTTATTCAAATCACTAACAATAAGATTTTTAATCGTGTGGTTTTTTTTTGCCACTGTAAAAATCTTTTTGAACATCAAAATCACTTGGTCGAAGTATCGGACGTTCTGTTCCATCAATAAGAATATCTTGTCCTTCAACCAATAATTTATTTAAAGCATCTACTGTTCTACATGGAATGCAATTGGCTTTTTCCAGCGTAGTGTTCAGAATGTTTTTTAATAAATGAATCCACAGATTTGCCTGAGGTTGATTCATATTGAACGCAGCAGCATGTGCTTGCTGCAAAGGATTATTCTTCATGTAAGAAAGAATAAAAATCAACATAGTCTCTATGTCTGGGAAAATTCCGTCTTTACGTTGCTTTTTTATTCGTCTTCGGTAATCGCCAGAGACTGTATAGACTGTGATATAAGCTTCCCAACAAGGTTCAAATAATTGAACTAAAATATTGAACTGTTGAAGTTTAACGCCCACTACTGATAAAAACTGGGCTTCATTTGATTTTAAATCGTTGTAATTCTGCATAATGCCTGCAAAGTAACAACTTTTATATCATATATTTGTAACTTATATAACGACTATTATATATCCATTTTCAATTTTAATAATTTCAGTTATTCTAAAATCATTTCTGATTGTATCAGACTCTATGAAGTTGTTGCTATTTGAATTTTGACATTTACATTCCGAATAGCAAGTTGACAAAATTATTGCGGATAAAATCAAAACAAAGAATCTATTTGTATCCATGTAATTAGAAATTTATATCAATTATCTGTTTCTACTTAATTAGCTTTTATTCATTCGTTTTGTCAGTCAAGTTTGTGTCGAAATACAATCTGATAGTCAAATGTTTCAACCCATAAGTCTGTCTCTTTATTTTTTTTACTATGCCGCATAACATCCCTGTATGGTAACAACGACTTCTCATACAGGAACTATATCTTCAACAATATTGGGATATATGATCGTTTTGTTAATTCCGCTTCAAATATACTAAATTCCTGAAAACGAAAGCGAAAAACATATAAAAAATCACCCAACACTCCGAGCCTACCGGAGGAATGATTTGAACAATATATTCATAAATATAGTCTTCCCGCCGGATGATTTGATGAATTTATTCAACAATATAGTCTCTCGCTGAGTGATTTGAACTATATATTCAAAAATATAGTCTTCCCGACGAATGATTTGATGAATTTATTCAACAATATAGTCTCTCGTTGAGTGATTTGAAGAATATCTTTAAAAATATAGTCTTCCCGACGGATGATTTGAAGGCTAAATAATTTACACAGCCTTCGCGACAGCACAATTTCATGAAGTATTCATTCCTTTTCTGCGAGTCGGAACTCGCAGCACCCGAAAAAATCCGCATTCAACGAAGTTGAAGAATAATCCGAAATAAAATCCGTAAATAGAATTTGAATTTTATCGGCGGGAATTCGCCTGATCCGCTACATCCGCGTTCTATTATTTTATAACAATCAGCGACTTGGAAGTCGCTGCACCCAAAAAAATCCGCGTTCCATTCTTAAATTCTTCAAGCGACTGGGAAGTCGCTTGTCCCTCACTATCTAAAAAAAACGCTTTCCATTTAATTCCCCAACATCGCGATGTTTTGTGCGTTAATTATTCAAGGGTTATATCCAGCTCGACGGGCAAAAATTATATAGCGATATAATTTTTGTCATTTACTAAAGTGTTTTTATTCAAAGTTATATCTGGTATCACGGAAACGCCAGTAAACTTTTATGCTTTATTTAAACGAAAACGCAGCGCCTACCATAGCATTCATTCCCTGTACTTTGTAGCCGTAGTAATGTTCGTAGCGGGTGTTGAGCAGGTTGTTTATTTTGGCAAAAATGGTAAATTGCTTGCTGTACGAGTACGACGCACCGAGATTGATATCCATAAACGGTTTCATGCGGATAGCCTGATCGCCAAGTTTGGCAAAGCGCTCACCTTCGTAAAAAATATCAAGTGAAGTGCTGAAGTTGCGGTTTAGTTTTACATCCGTGTCCAGCGACCATTCAATTGCCGGCATATTCCACGCATGTTGTTCCGAAAGTACATTCCAGTTGTTGTAAGCGCCTTTTAATTCGATATTCAGAATGTTCCGGATATTGTAATTTACACGTGCGCCCAGTTTCAGCATCGAAGCCTGACTGTAAATTACGTTGAAGCGATTGGTGTAAATCACCGAATCGGTCGACGCACTCAGTGGCGTGGTTGATGTGGGGTCGTAAGCATATTCTTTATTCACAAAGAAATACTGATTATCGATATACCGGTAATTGATGTAGGCATCAATCAGTAAATTGAACAGCGGTTTTACCTTCACCCCAAAATAAGTATTGATAGGAATGTAGGTGTCTTTTACCCGTAAATCGGAATACAGATACCTGTTTTCCAACAGCATATTGTTCAGCGTGTTGATATTGTACGAACCTCCGGCACCAGCATACACTGCCAGCCAGTCGGGGATAGGATTCCATTCACCGTATAAATCGGGCGAAGGATTAAAGGGCTTGCCGTGTGCAAACGAAAAGCTCGATTTGACACCCAGTCGCACTTTCCAGTTTTTACGTTCGATACTGTAAAACGGATTTGCCGTTAGCACCGAATAAGTATCCCAGAAATTCAGCACCGATGCATTGTTCGAACTGTAAAACAAATTGCATAAGTCCACGTCGATACCAATCCGGTTTTCGGCATTCTGATTATCGAAGGTGGCTGAGGTCAGTATCTGATTTTCCGACAGTCCGTTTTTGGAGTTGAAAAGATCATATTTTATGCGTCCGTTGTACCGTAAACCATCTGCTCCGGGAAGCGATTTTACGCCCAGATATGCATTGTAACGCCAGGTGTAATCACGGTCGGGTAAACCGGCAATATCATTTAAGCTGAATAACTGTGGATTACGGTTTACACGCACCAGATTTTTTTCAAGATATTGAGCAGTTCCCATGGCTGTAGCCAAATCCGAAAGCTGCACAGTATTTATTCCCGTACGGTCGAAATTTTTACCGTAATATTTCTGATATTCGTGCCCTACGCCTGTTCCGGCGTACAAACTCATATTGGCAAAGTAATGATCGAATAACAAATCAGCAGTGGTGGTGGAAAAAGCTATGGAATCGGCAAAAGTACCGAAATGATTTACTCTGAAATCGAGCCGTGTATCCGATTCGTTGATAATGGGAAGCGCAATTTCACCCATCGTATTCCAGTAATTGCCCACACCAATGCGGGCAAAAGCGCCAAGCCTTTCTCTTTTCTCGCGGGTGAGCTGTGCGGCAGCCAGAGTTTGCATGTTTTGCTCTACGGGCAGCGGCAGGTTAAATTCCGAGTACTGAGGCGTTTTTTTATCCACAGTTACTTCGAGCATTTTGGGAACACCGGTTATTTTTCCGGCATCTTGAATCACCGGTTTGTATTCGCGTTCTACAGTCACATTCTGATCCACAGTTTGAGCAAATCCGTTGGCTGCAAAACCTACAGCTAACATGAAAACGGCAGTATATTGTTTTATGGAAGTATTCATCTTTTTTCTGTCTGTTGAGTGTTATTGAGCAATGGTCTGATTTTCGCGTGCTGCGATGGCTGTTAAACGGTCGGTAATCATGGTTTGTATATCGTCCTGCACCGTGTAGTTTTTCTGCAGACTTAACAGATACTGCTTGGCCTGAAAATCGTTGTTTTGTTTGATATACACATCGGCCAGTAGCACAAAGCTACGCGCCAGCCAGTATTGGTGTGGCGTATTCATTTTGGCAAAAGCCATAATTTCGTTTTCAGCTTCGGTATATTTGCCCTGTTCGTAATACACATTGGCCAGCAGGTACTTTGCTTCAGCACCATTGGCGGTTCGGGTGTCGGTGGCCAGTGTTTTCAAATCAGCCAGCGCACTTGCAGGAGCCGATTGTGCGAGATAGGCTTTCGCGCGGTTATAACGAGCTTCCGATTTTAATTCTTCTGTCGATTTCGAATCGTTCATAATCTCGTTGGCTATGCTGATCGTTGTCTGATGATCGTTCAGGAAATAACTGCAACGCAAAACGCCGAGGCGCGAGGTATTTTTCTGTTCGGTATTTTGTGCCAGATATTGCAACTGTTTGAAATACTGAAGCGACGAAGCGTAATCCTTGTCATCGTAAGTGATAAGCGCACAACGGGTGGTGGCTTCCTGTATATACTGATTTCCTGAAATCAGCAACAGTGCTTTGTAAGCTTCGAGCGCTTTCGGTCTGTCGTTAAGCCGGTAATAACTGTCGGCCAGAAAATACTGTGCATTGGTACAATAACGTCCGCCGGCACAATAGCTTTTCAGGTACGAATTAAAACCGCTGATGGCTTCGGCATATTTGCTGCTCATGTATTGTTTCTCGGCAGCTATGTACGATATAGAATCCTCACGTCCGGCCGAAGTGTTTTTCAACGTCATTTTCAGTGTTTTGGTGTATGCCAGATAACCAGCCACATCATTCTTTTCGATATAAGCCGATTCCAGACTTTCCAATGCGGTGTACGATTCTTCCGTACCGCTGTAATCGCTGATTACTTTTTTGTAAGCAGCAATAGCCTGGTCGTAATTATTGCCATTGAAGTAAATCATACCAATTTCCAACGCTGCTTTACGTGCCAGCGTGCTGTTTGGCAGTTGACTTACTAATTTCTGATAGGTTGAAATCGCTTTGGAATCGTTGCCAAGCATCAGATAAGCTCTACCGGTTTCGTACATGGCGTCATCCACATATTCCGATTTCGGATAAGTGTTCAGCAATGTTTCCAGTTTGGCAATTTTCGATGTGTAATTCTTCTGAAGTCCTGCCACATAAGCACTTTGGAATAGCGCATAATCGCCCGTATTGGGACTGGCGGCAGCTGCTTTGGAGTAATAAGATTCTGCTTTGGCAAAATTACGTGCATTGAAATAACAATCACCAATACGGTTCATAGCGTCGGCATACTGTGTGGCCGATGTGTTGGTTTCCATATCCACATATTTCAGAAACCAGTTGAGCGCTTCGGTGTAGTTTTTCTGAGAAAAATATCCGTAGGCCATAGAGTAATTGGCGATGGTGCGGTTAATGCTGTTTTTTGCATTCGGATTGTTCATGAACAGTTTCAAATCGGCAATGCTCTGGTCGGTTTTTCCGCTGCGGTAGTTACTTTCCGAACGCCAGAAATAACATTCGGCCGAGTATTTTCCGGTAGTGGAACTTTGCAAAGATAAAGTGAATGACTCAATAGCTTTCGCCCAGTTGTTTTGAGCAAAATACTGTGTTCCGAGTTGGTAAAGAATATATTGTTTGGCTTCGAGAATGGCCGAAGTAGGGTTTTTAATTTTTTGAATGGAGGTGTAAGCGGCATCGAAATTTTTCGAAGTCAGATACACATTCATTAAATAGTCATACGCTTTATCGGCGTATTTCGAATCCGGAAATTCATTCAGAAACTGTTCGAAAGCCGTGATTGATTCACCAAAAGCCGTCGTGGTTTCGTAGGTGGTAAGCGCATAATTAAACATGGCTTCTTCACGCACAGTGGTATTGAATTTTGTACGTATAGCTGCTTCGTAAGCCAATCGGGCATTGGTTTTATTTCCGATTTTCAGATACGAATTTCCCAAATGCAGATAAGCATTTTCGGTCATTTCGTCGGCGGTAGTGGTTACTTTTTGCAGATAAGCGGCTGCATTGTTGTAATCTTTGGTGTTGTAATACGATAATCCAAGCAGGTAATAATCGTTTCGAAGAAACTGTGAGGTTGTTTTTTCGTAACTTTTCAGATACCCGATGGCTTTTGTATAATCTTTATTCTGATAGGATATTTCACCCATTATGCGGTACACTTCAGCATTATTTTTATTATCCGGATTGTTTTTCAGCAGATTATCGGCGCGGTCGTATACTTTGTCGTATTGTTTTTGGGCATAATAAATCTGAATTACATAATAAGGAACAATGTTTTTATAGGTCGGATTTTCTTCAATTTTCAGAAATTCCGGCAAAGCCACTGCATAGTTTCCCAATGTATATTCAGCATAGGCATAATAATAGGTTGCCGATAGCTGATATTTGGTGTTCATCCCTTTCAGCGTTTTGAAAATATCGCGTGCCTGCGTGTAGTTTTTTGTTTCGAGAGCGGCAAATCCTTTGCAGAAAAAGAAGTCAACACGCTCGTATTTCCCCAGTCGCAGAGGTTTTACCACATCAAAAAACTTGATGGCCTGTACATAATTCTTCTTCTCAAACTCTATCATGCCAAGCATGACATTGGTTTGATCGAAAAAAGGCGTGTAAGGATGATTGGTCAGGTATACCTTTAGCAACGACCGTGCATCGTTCTGATGTAACTGATAAGCATTGGCCGCCATGTAAAATTCAGCTTCCTGAATCATTCCCGATTTGGTTTTTTCTGCTCCGGTCAGAAACTCTTCAAACTTACGCGACGATGCAGCATATTTACGCTGTGTGTATAGTTCTTTTCCCTGCTCAAAAAGAACATCGGGCTGGGTGTAAATCTTTGTTTGCTGTGCTTGTAACTCAATACAGGCCAACACAAACAGCAGTGTACTTACGAGGATTTTTCTCATCGTTATATTATTCTTTGATTAATGATAAAGGAATCTGTTATGATAAACGGAATGATAGTTTTGTTATTACCTTTTCATTCTGAATTGTTGATTTTTAAATTCGCACCCACAAATATACAAATTTCAGACCTAAAATCTGTTTTCTGTAAAAAGTTTGATAGCGTTTTTTATCGATTTCAGTCCGAATTTATCCGGATGAAGCTTATTTACAGCCACAAACATACATTCTGAAACATCGTCGGCAGCATGTAACCGACCAAAATCTTTTACTTCAGTCAGAAAAAACATATCCAGCGTTGGGATTGTCAATCCACTGTATTCATAAATATTGGGTAAAGAGAAAATGTATTTTACCGATTGAACTTCCAGGTTCAACTCTTCCTGTATTTCTCTTTGCACAGCCTGTTCGGCAGTTTCATTATCGTCGATAAACCCTCCTGGCAAATCCCACGTGCCTTTTTCCGGTTCACGACCTCTTACACAAACAAGCAACTCCTGTTTTTCGTTCAGTATAAATGCTGCAACAGCCGCTGAAGCATTCATATAATAAACAAATCCGCAGGCTTCACAACGCTTCGATTTTACATTGTTATCTGTAAAATGTGCTGAGCCACAAACCGGGCAGTGTTTAAATAATTTCGAAAAGTGCATGATGACTTTTTTTTCTGATAGTGAAATACAAAGATAGTAAAATCGTCTGTTTATAAATTAAACCCAGATAACGCATTAGAAATTTATTACAAGAAAAAATGACTTCAAATCTGAAAATGTACTCAATTTTTTGTTCTCAATGTAAATTATTACACCTGCGGTAAAAAATTTCCGTGCATTTCCACCTTCATTGTCCTTTTTCCTTTTATTACAAAATCTAATGCGTTATCTGAGTTAAAGTGAACCGAATATATGGTTGAATTGCAGTTGTTGATAACTTTTTGGCTCAACTACTTATTTTTCAGACCTAAAACACTATTTTTGCAAAAAAAAGTACCGAATGAGTCGAAAACTATCGTATCAGTTGGATGATGATTCCAACGATACAGTAAAACGTTACGAGCAATATTTGAATGGGAAAGCAGCCGGCTATTTCGATGTGGAAGAGCTGGAAACCATTGTAGAGTATTATTTGCACCGTGGAAGAACCAAAGATGGCTCTTCGGTGATTGATTTTGGCCTAAAACTTCACCCCAACAGCGATGAACTTAGAGTAAAGCGCGCAAAAATATACATTGCTGCCGGCGAAACTACCAAAGCACTCCGCTTGCTCGACTCCTTAACACAAACACTCGAATATGAGGCACTGTTACTTAAAATTGAAGCCCTGACCAAAATCGGAAAAAATAAGGAAGCAATAATGATAGCCAATCAGTTGATGGAGGAGGAGACAGAAGATGTTGATAATATCTGTCTGGATATTGCTTTTATTTTTATAGCTCAGTTAAGTTTCGATTATGCAGTCAAATTTTTAAAAACCGGCGATGAGTTTAACAACACCAATGTGGATTTACTATTCGAGTTGGCCTTCTGCCAGGAACAACTGGTAGAAACGGAATCGGCTATAAAAACTTATCAGCGCATTATCAATATCGATCCGTACACTTCTGAAGCATGGTTTAATATGGGGCAGATTTTTTTCACCCTGCAGCAGTTTAACGAGGCACTGAATGCCTATGATTTTGCTCTGACTATCAACGAAAACGATTCGCTGACCTGTTTGCAAAAGGCACATTGTCTGTTTCAGTTAGAAAAATATCAGGAAGCAATAGAGGAATATAAAACTTATGCGGAAATGTCGTCGGATGTTTTGCCTACCAATGTTTTTATAGGCGAATGTTTTGAGAAAATGGAACTGTACGATGCAGCTATATTGTATTATACAAACACGCTCGAAAAAGATCCTGATAATTATGATGCCCTTACAGGAGTTGGAATTTGTATGCTCGAAAAAGAAGAATATTCCGAAAGTCTGAAATATATTCAAAAAGCCATTGTGGTAAACGAGGATGCAGCCGATGCCTGGGTGTATCTCGCCGAAGGACTTGTGGGGGTCGACGATATGCAAAATGCATTGCTTGCCTATTTAAAATCGATTACTCTGGAACCCAATCAGCCCGATACTCTGATGGCTATTGCCAATATCTGCATGGATAACGGCGATTACATAACGGCTCTGGAATACTACCTCACTGCGTACGATCTGGATAAAGACCTGGAATATATCGATTTGTTTATTTCAGTGGCATTTTACAAAACAAACAATTTAACTTCGGCACGATTATATCTGAAAAAAGCAATGGCTTTAAATCTCGATGCGTTTAAACTATTTGTTGAAATTTGCCCCAATGCCACCGAATCAGAACTTTTATTGTAAACACAACAACTGATAATGAAAAAAATTATTATTCTCGCATTTCTTATTTTACCTTTTACATCCGGTTTTGCAGCTTCGTCTGAAACACAGACTGATACACTTTCGTTCGTGCAGCATATCGAAAACTGGTATGCCGATAACATGAATTATTTCAGTATTACAGCATTAATGGCTGCCGAAAGTTCCATTCTCCCTGTTCCGTCCGAAATGGTTATACCGCCGGCGGTATATGTGGCTATGGATCCAGAGAGCGATTTGAGTATTTTCTGGATTATCATTTTCGGAACTATTGGTGCTCTCATTGGTGCATCGTTCAACTATATCATGTCGCGCTGGTTAGGTCGGTTGGTAGTTTATAAATTTGCCGACAGTAAAGTTGGTAAAATGCTTATGTTGAGCAGCGAAAAGATTCAGAAGAGCGAGAAATTTTTTAACGATCATGGGAAAACATCCACTTTTATTGGTCGACTTATTCCGGTTGTCAGGCATTTAATTTCTATTCCTGCAGGTCTGGCTAAAATGAATTATTTCACTTTCCTGTTTTATACTTTTATTGGTGCCGGATTATGGAATATTATTCTTGCAGGCCTTGGATACGTAGCAGGAGAGAACAGAGATTTAATCAATACCTATAGTCATGAGTTTTCGTATGGTTTTCTGGGTATAGGAGCACTTTTGGTTATATGGCTCGTTGTAAAATCGGTAAAAAAGAAAAAACAGAAATAAACGAATGAGGAAATTTGGGTTGATAGGATTGCCATTGGTACATTCTTTTTCAAAAAAGTTTTTCACGGCCAAGTTTGAAAACGAAAAGATTGATGCACGCTACGATTTATACGAGTTGCAGGATATTTCTGAATTTTCAGATCTTATAAATAATCTGGAACTTAGCGGGTTGAATGTAACTATTCCCTACAAGGAGAAAGTTATTCCTTTTTTGGACGAATTGGATGATACGGCTGCTAAAATCGGTGCTGTAAACGTTATTAAATTTATCCGCACTTCGGGTGAATTGAAATTAAAAGGATATAATTCAGACGCAATAGGTTTCGAAAGTTCACTCAAACCATTTCTAAAACCATATCATACCAAAGCGTTGATTCTTGGTACCGGTGGAGCCTCCAAAGCTATCGATTATGTACTTCGGAAAAACGGAATTTCAACCGCTTTTGTGTCGCGCAGAGTTGGCTCGGGAACATATATTTATTCCGATTTAAGTGCCGAAATTATTGCAGAACATAAACTCATCGTCAATGCATCACCGGTAGGAACATTTCCACATAGTGATGAATGTCCCGAAATACCTTACGAATTTCTGACATCTGAACATTTGTTGTTTGATGTGGTTTACAACCCTGCTGAAACGCTTTTCATGAAAATGGGAGCGAAAATGGGAACCACTTGTCTGAATGGAGAAGGAATGCTCAACGGACAAGCCGTGGCAGCGTGGGAAATCTGGAATGCCTGATTATTTCAGAATATTATCTTCGGTAATTGGAATATACGGACCTTCTTTAACCTCAAAAATAACCGTACCTTTATCAATTACCTTAATAGAATGCCATTCACCTTCGGGGATTGTTACGCCATATTTTCCATCAGTAGGATTTAATGTCACTGTTTTTACAGGATTCTTCATGTCGTCGTAAATATTCACCGTTAAAGACCCTCTGATAACAAAATAAGTTTCCACTGTATTCAGGTGTCTGTGAATCGGAATTTCGGTGCCGGGTTCTAAAGCATTCAATAAACGCTGAACCTTATCGTCAAATGAATCATGTAAATTAAAGTTCTTTCTTAGTCGGTTATTTTCTTTTGCCTCAACTGAAATTTCATCGAGCAGTTGTTCATCTATTATAATCATGCGTCACTTTTTAATTAACAGCACATCAAATCATCTCCTTATTCTGATCTGAATGGCATTTTTTATAGGTTTCTCCGAAAAGAAAATCAAATATCCTCCACCGCCAGCTCCACTCACTTTCCAACCCGACACATCCTTTTTAAATAACTCAATTTGCGATAGTATGTCGTCATTTACCATATTAGGAAACATGCTGATTTGAGCATTGAAACTTTCTGTGATAGCCTTGCCCACAGCGATAGTATCTTTCCTGAGTATAGCAGTCCAACAGTCTGAAGCTGCTTTGCTTAATGCTTTTGCACCTGATTCATCAATGTTTGTTTTTGCCAGTACGTCGTAAGATTGATGACGTGGATAAAGCGGAATCATCCAGATGCGCTCTTCCAGCCAACTTAAAATATCATCTTCAATAATTGACGTTATTTCTTCAGGCCAATACTCACCGATATAATGCAGATTGTTTAGACCGGGAAGTGTAATTCCAAGTGAATCCTGCGAACCACTCACGTATTTTGTACCCGGAGGATTTTCGAAACAGAAGAGTGTTTTTGCCAGTTTTTCTCTGTTGCCATCCGGAATGTCGGTTTGCCAAAGTTCAATCGCTTTTTTACGACTACTGGTCGACATGCCACTCCGGTCGTTAAACTCATAATCAGGCTCAATGCAAATAGTTAATACCGAACCTGAAGCGTATTTGCTGACATAAGGTTGATCAATCCAGCCACCCGCTAAATCAATGCGATAAGGAATCCGGCATTCCTGCCTGAGTGCAGTGGTTGAACGGGCAGGTAAATTACCATGAGGAATTCGTTGGCTGACAACATACTCAATACCAAGTTCTTTGCAGAGTTCTTCTTTGGCAGCAGTATGGCCATCGGCATTTACAAAGAAAATATCGGGCTTCAGTGCTCTTAATTCTTCCAAAAAATCAAGCAAACCACCACCACTGTTAATCCATGCATCTTTAACCGTTTTTAGTGACTTCACCATATACAGCCGTTCTGCATCCGAATTAATAGTTTTGCGGGCTTTTAGTTCATTGATAGTTTTATCGGAGCCAATTCCCACATATAAATCACCATATCCGGCAGCTTCTTCGAAAAAAGCCACATGGCCGCTATGAAGCATATCGTAACAACCACTGACAAAAACTTTTTTAGGCATCGACTTAATTGGTTTTATGAAGATGATAAAATCTTTTCTTTACAACAATGTAAATTGTTGATAGTACAAATATAGTTAATAAAAGATATATTATATCATAATCAATAAAGAAAATAAATCCGGCAAAAATAATCAACTGAAGTAGAGCATAAATGCCTGAAACGGCTAAGTGAGGAATTTTCAACTCATTAGCCATGATCTGAAATAAATGTTTACGGTGTGGTTCAAAAATATTTTCTTTCAGTATAAGTCTGTGAATTATGGTCAGGACTGAATCGACTCCATATACAGCCAAAAGAACAATGTAACCGGATTTGTCAGTTTCGATAAAAAGTTTTCCCAATAAAAACACTACAATGAATGCTATGGCAATTGCACCGACATCACCGGCAAAACATTTGGCTTTTTTTCTGAAATTAAAGAAATTAAAAACCAAAAGAGCTAAAAGAAGAATAATTATAAACTGATTGTCGATAAATTGATGCAGGTAATTATTAATGTAGAGCAAACTTAGCAAAACTACCGTACTGTAAGCTCCGGTTATCCCATTTATTCCATCCATGAAGTTGTAGGCATTAAGAATACCTGTGCAAAGAATTAGTGCAATTGCAGTAAAATACCAGGGTTGTTCAAATAAATTCCACTGATAAAACATTAAAAGCATTGAAATAAAATGTACAAATAACCGTATTCCTGATTTTCGTGGTTTTATATCATCAGCAAAACTAATGGCGCTAATAAGTGTCAGTCCGGCAAAAAACCACGGATACTGAAAACCTGAAATGACAAAGTATGATATTGCTCCTATAAAAAATATTATTCCTCCACCACGAAGTGTAATTAAACTATGTGAACTTCGTTGGTTGGGTTTGTCAATAATATTGAACCTGTCGGCTATACGGAAATAGAGAAGTTGAAGGGCGAAAAGAAGTATAAATAGAAAAATATATATCATTATTTTAAACTTTTTAAGGTTTTCAATATACCTTCAGAGGCACTTAAGGGCATCGAAGTTAAACGTAATGCGTTTTTTATTTTATTGTTTGTAACTATGTAATTTTCTGTGAGTTTATTTAGTCTTTCAGTGTTTAGTGGGAACTTTACATGTGTTCCCAAAGATGCAATAAACTCAACAATACTTTTATTCCAGTTCCAAATATATGCTTTTTTTTCTAATGTAACAGACATCAATGCAATTAATTCTTTTGTAGACAGTGTTTCGTCATCACAAACATTGTAAATTCCACTTGGTACTTTCTGAATCATTAATTGATTTATCACAAAACTTAAATTGTCGATGGAGCAAAATGAGCGCCTGTTTTCAAAAGCTCCTAAAGGATAAGGAATGCCTTTTTTAACCACATTATATAGCAAATTGAGATTTCCCTTATTTCCCGGGCCATGAATCATACAGGGTCGAAGAATGTAGAAGTTCTGAGTTTTGAGTTTTGAGTTTTGAGATAAAATATATTTTTCAGCTTCTATTTTGCTTTCACCGTATGGGCCAACAGGTGCTGGAATGATATCTTCGGTTAAAATACCTTCTACTTTATCGGCGGCTGCTTTTACAGAACTAAAGAAAATAAATTTTTTAGCTTCAGATTGCAAAAACCAATCGTAAATTTTTTTTGTAAGTCCTGTATTGATATCAAAGTATTTTTGGGCTGCAGTTCTGTTTTTAGTATCATGCGCAATACCGGCTAAATGTATTACTATATCAATGGCAGGTAAAGAATCAATTTCGCTCCACCTAAAGGTCTTTATCACGCCATCAATCTGAGGATGTACAATATCCAAACCGTAGATAGTATGATTATTCCTTAATGCCAAAACCAAATTGCTGCCAACGAATCCGTGAAGACCTGTAATTAATATGTTCATTGTTGTTTATCTAAAAATTTATCTAACACGCAAGCATAATAAAATGGGATGTTATAAAGCATATAAGTTTTAGATGATGGTAGTGTAATTGTATCTATTGTAAAAGCCTGATTCCAAAACCGAATGGCAAAAGCACTGCTTGCACTTTCCATAAATTTATGTAAAGACTTTAATTTTGCATTATGCCCTGATTTAACTTCGATAGGTATTAGACTTCCGTTGTGATTATAAATAAAATCAACTTCTGCCTGCGAATTTCGAACATCGCGCACCCAAAATGATCTTTTAGCATTTATTTTGAGCGATAAGGCAATCAATTCCTGTCCTACAATATGTTCAGCAATTTTACCTTTCCAAACATCGCTTATATCCTCGCTATTGAATAATTCTTTCTGAAAACCTGCAAAATAATTTACCAAACCTGTATCTAACCACATTAGTTTGGGCGATTTGTTGACATCCTGAAAAACAGGCAGCGATGTAGCGTTTGTCGGGTACGCTAATTCAATCAACATGGCTTTTTCCAAAACACGCATAGCTTCACCCATTTCGCGCGACTTATAGGGCGAGTTGGCAAATCGCTCAAACTTAATACGCTCACCTGCATATTGCCATCCATGATTTAATATGTGTCTAACAACACGTTGAAGCGTTTTATTATCTGCATACTTTTCAATATCATCGGTATAGGCAGTAAGCAAATTGTCGAAAACACCACCCAAAGCAACTAAATCTTTTGACTTACTGTAAAACTGTATAGCTTCAGGCATACCGCCCACCAATACAAACTCATAAAAAAGTTTAAGCAACTTTTGGTGTAAAGCTTCCGGCAGAGCGATATTCTCCAAGCCAACACTAAGTTGCTCTTCGCCAAGGGCACTTAAAAATTCGATAAACGAACACGGACGTAATGCCATATACTCAACCCTACCTACCGGAAAGGAAATATGCCGTCCCATAAAACTTTCAAGTAATGATCCTGCCGCAATCACAAAAATATCCTGACGTTCTTCGTAAAAATACCGCAACAAAGCAACCGCTTTTGGCGAAAATTGTATTTCGTCGATAAAAATAAGTAAAGTACCTTCCTTTTGTGAAATATTCAATAAGTAAAATGCCGCTCGAACCAATTCATTCACATCATCTGTTTTCTCAAATAATTCAGCGATGGCACTACGCTCAATATTCAAATAAAGATAATTGTCAAATTGCTTCGAAAACTCATTTACAACAGTGGTTTTACCAACTTGTCGGGCACCTCTCAATATAAGTGGTTTACGCTCCTGTTTATCCCGCCATTGCTCTAAAAATACCGAAATTTTTCGTTTGAACATTTTATCGTAGCATTTATTAAGTGCAAAGATACACTATTTTGTTACAAAACCAAACATAGAACCGGATGTATTTGTTATAAAACCAAACATAAAACAAGCGAACTTTGTAACAAAACCAAATATAACTCTATTAAATACAAACCGTAGATGGTATGATTATTCTTTAATGCCAAAACCAAATTGCTATCAACAAAGCCGTGTATGCCGGTGATGAGTATGTTCATTTTTTTAATTAGACCTATTAAATTACATAAAATCTTTAATGATTATCCGCAAAGCGACCTGTTATAAATTCTGGATTTGAAGTCAGTATTGTATTTTGCAGCGGCAAACACCAATCTATCGAACATCTTTTCCCCGAAATATCTTCGGTTGAATTTAAAACAGTACTCATTGAGATAATACTGTAAATACTCTTTTTTAAGCTGGTGGTGCATATCTAATAGTAAGCGTTTTACATTTGCAATACTGATATGAACCCATGGAAGAATCTTTTGAAGGTCTTCAGGTTTAATAACCTGTGCCTTGTGAGACTCTACAGCTTGGTTTAACTTATAAAATGTCTTTGAGTCATCGGTAGTTAACTCTGCCGTTGAATCAATTTGTTCTTTGACAATTTCTACGGCAGTATCTGCTTTCAAATCAGGCACAACCTGCATTTTAATGTGGTTTATCTTTTTAGGCTTTTTGCCCGGTCTTGGATTTTCAACCACAATGCTTTCTGTCATTACAAGTACTTTTGACTTGTTCTGACTGCCTGCGCCTCGTTTTAGTTCTTCATTCTTGCAGTCATCGCTTATCAAAGTAGTAATGAATGCATTGTCAAGTTCTATTTGACCTGAAAGTTGATATTCGTTATCGCGTTTGCCCATTATGTCGCCCAATTTCTTGTGCATTTCCCAAATGGGTTGATAGCGTTTATGTCCGAGCTGCCGTTGCAGTTCTGAAGCCGAGAATGACTTTTTTGTACTGGTCAAAAGGTGCATTGCAACATACCAGTATCGAAACGGCAGTTTAGTGCATTCTAATACTGTACCAGTACGTATTGATTGGCGATAATGACAATGTTTGCATTCGTAACGCAACTTGCCATTAAGCCAGATATGTTCTTTGCTGCCACATTTTGGGCATACAACACCGATTTGGTCACGTTGCGCTTTAAAATGAGCAATACAAGACTCTTCATCGGGGAAGTTTTGGGTGAAATTCAAGAGATTCATAACACTTATTGTCGGGGTTAAACATACCGTAAATGTAATGAAAATCAGTGATATATCCAAATATTTCAATCGCTTTTTTATTATAATTTCAACCGTAATTTCAGCCTATTCTTTCATAGGTCGCTTTGCGGATAATCATTAAATCTTTTAAAACATTTGTTCAAGGAAAACTATCTACAATTTAGATCTATTTTCTAAAATTGTTGACTGCAAAAAATAATATTCTATATTACTTAATAAACACAAACTCCCATATTTTGCTAAGATATTTAAACATTAATAAAGGGAAATTGGTATATATTCCGTTTTCACGACAAGCTCTGACAATTTCTTTGTTTAGAACAATATTACTTCTTAATGTTGCCGTACTTTTACCCCCAACTCTCATTTTCATAAAATCTACAGGTAAATATTTGTAAATCAGTTTACCTTTATACAAGAAGCGGATTAATAACTCATAATCTGCAGCTATTTTATAATCAGTTTTGTAATATCCAAATTTTTCAAAGTTAGATTTGTATGTGAAAAATGAAGGATGAGGTGGCATGAACCCAAATCTGAATCTTTTAGGATGAAAGTTTTTAGCACGATAATATCGCACAATTTTATCCTTATTCTCGGTATTAATAAAACTAACATCGCCAAAAACAGCCTGTACATTTTTGTTTTCAGTAAATGCATTGGCTACTTTATGGATAATATCTTGTCTGTGATAAAAGTCATCAGAATTAATTATACCTACAACATCACCAGATGCAAGTCTAATGCCTTTATTCATAGCATCATATAGCCCTTTGTCTGGTTCGCTTATCCATTTTAGTCGGCCATTGAATTTAGGAGCATATTCTTTTATTATTTCCAGCGTATTGTCAGAGGAATTTCCATCAACAATAATATATTCAATATCCTTATAGTTCTGACTTAAAACCGATTCTATTGTATCAGAAATAGTTTTAGAACTGTTATATGCTACGGTAATTATACTTATTTTCAACATGTTACTATTTCATGGATCGCACGAATAATGCTTTTATCTTTTGTAAAATAATAAATTTTTTAAGCATAAAATGAATTGGGAGCAAGAGTTTGGCAATAGGTGACAATTCTAAGAAAGTAATATTCTGATTTATGTTATCAGGATTATCAATTCCTGAAAGTTTATGAATATATGGTATGTAAAGAAGCTCTTTTAATTGAGAATTAAATTTAAACTTCGTAGCTTCTACTATTATACTTTCATTCTTTATCACGTATTTTAAACCATGAAAATGATAAAAAATTAAATTATAATCTTTATTACTTACAAAGTCATGGATGAAAAATTCATTGTCATTTTTGGTGATATTAAATCGTTGAGCATTCCATAATGCTATTCCTGCACCAAGATTTTTTATTACATGAACTTTTTTAAATCTCTCAGTCCAGTCATCCAAATATTTTTGATCGCCAAACTTTCCATTTTCTAATCTGGCAAAACACCAATCCAGACAGGCATTTCTCCACCATTCCAAAGCTGCAATTCCATTCAAATCATTTTTAAAATACACAAATTGAACGCAATACTTTCCACTGGTTGAAGATTGATCGTATAATTTTGAATAATTATGTAATGTCAATGCGATTGAAGCATCGCCAATTTCATTAAAAATCTCTTGGGGGTTTGAATAAAAACAAATATCAGCATCGATATAAGTGCAACTTTCAAGATTAAACTTTCTAATTGCATATAAAATTGTAGAAGAAGTTGTTGTCCAGCAATATTCTGCCTTTGTTCTTGTCTGTTTTACAGCTAAAAGTTGTTGGTCTTCAAATTCATTTAGCGAAATAATGGTTGTATGTTCTAAATTGAGTTTAGTGAGTTTCTGATAAGATTCATCATCAAATGCAAAGATATATAAATGAAAATTATCGGAATGTTCTTTTAATGATTCGTACAATGCAATTCCCCGCGAAAAGTAATATCTGTCAAACAAAGTACAGAAATTATATTTTGAGTATGTCATTTCCAATTATTGATAAGTTCAACAACTTTTTTATAATCGTTTTCGGGAATAACCGGGCTTATAGGTAGGCTAATTTCCTCATTATGAATTTTTTCTGTTATTGGTAATTGAAAATTTGACCATTCTGAATAGCATTTCTGTTTATGAGGAGGAATGGGATAATGAATTACAGCATTCACTCCGTGTTGATTTAAATAATCAAGAAGTTCGTTTCTTTTTTCAGTCCTGATGGGGAAAATATGAAAAACATTTGAGTCCCAATTGTCAACCTTTGGAAGAATTATCAGAGGATTTTTAATATTTTCAATGTAGTATTTTGCTACTTTTTTGCGATAGTTGTTATCATCTTCAATATATTTGAGTTTAACAGATAAAATTGCAGCCTGAATCTCATCCAGCCTGCTGTTTAATCCAATATAATCAAATACATATTTTTTCGATGAACCATAATTAGCCAGAGTTCTGACAGCATTTGCTAAATCCGGATCATTTGTTGTTACCGCACCGGCGTCACCAAAAGCTCCAATATTTTTAGTAGGATAAAAGCTGTGAGCTGCAGCATAACCCAACGAACCGGTTTTTCTGTTATCAAACAGACAACCATGAGCCTGAGCATTGTCTTCCATCAATATCAGATCATGTTTATCACAAATATGTTGAATTTTATTTGTATATGAACATTGACCATAAAGGTGAACCAGCATTATACCTTTTGTTTTATCAGTAATTTTCTCTTCAATTAAATTCTCATCTATCTGATAAGTATTTATATCAGGTTCTACTAATACAGGTATCAACTCATTTTCAGATATTGCAAGTATTGTAGCAATGTAAGTGTTTGCTGGAACTATAATTTCATCACCTTTCGAAATCTTACCAAGTTCAATTAATGCTCTTAGGATGAGTCTTAGTGCATCAAGTCCGTTAGCTACTCCAACGCAAAAATCAGTACCAATAAATTTAGCGTAGGAATTTTCAAAAACCTTATTTTCTTCACCCTGTAAATACCAACCTGATTTTATGGTTCTATTTACAGCAATCGAAATTTCATCGAGATATTTGTTTGTAATTTCTTTTAAATCAATGTTCTTAATCATTTCCTTCTGACAAAATATTACTTTATTTTCAATTCAAAGTTAGTAATTTTAAAATGATTATCCTGTTTTGTTTATGTGATTTATTCACATCTAATAATTAAAAGTGTTGATTTGCTGATTAATTTGTCAGATAATCAGCTATTTAACAAATTCAAGATAGTCGCTATAATTCCGTATATAATCAGCCTCGTTATACCTGTGTGAAGTTAAAACCAAACAAATTGAACCTGATGAAAATCCTTTTTCAGCTGCCCATATGCCAGGAGGAATATGTAAGCCGAAATAAGGTCTGTTTAAGAAAACAGTGCGTTTATTTTTTCCATCATCCAACTCAACTTCGAAACTTCCACTTGCCGCAATTAAAATCTGATGACATTCCTTGTGTGCGTGTGCACCACGATCTTCGCCACCGGGAATATCATATAAATAGAAAACCCGTGCAATATCAAAAGGAATATCTTTTGATCCGTGTATCGGAGTTATATTACCACAACGCTCTTTTATTTTGGGTAATTCTATGATAGAACAATCGAAAATAGTTTTGCTTAACGTCATAGTTTGTTCATATTTAAAAATTCAGTATAATCACGTACATAGTCATCTTCGTCGTAATCGGTAGATGCTAAAACAAGACAAAGAGAATTTGTAGAAAAATTCTCAAGCGTTCTCCATAAACCATGAGGAACGTAAATTGCATGATACGATCTGTTTAAAGTATATGTTTTGGTTTCTTTACCATCGGAAACAACCAGATCAAAACTTCCTGATAACGAAACAATTACTTCATCAAGCTCTTTGTATGCGTGTGATCCTCTTTTTTCACCACCCGGAACATCATAAATCATATAGGTGCGTTTAATTTTAAACGGTATATGATTTTCTCCTTCAATAAATGTGAGGTTTCCCCGCTCATCCATTATTTTAGGAAGCTGAATCTGTTTTACATTGGATAAATTCATGTTTGAATCTGTTTATTATTCACAATTTTTTTCAAAATCTCAATTTGAGAATTCGGATTGTATTTTTGATCAATTATTTTATAACAGTTCAATCTTGTTATTTCTCTGTTAAATTGATTATTAAGCCAAAAATTTATTTTATCAACCAAATCATTTGTATTGTTTCTTTCAAAGAAAGAACCGGTAATGTTATTGGTAATTGCTTCGAATTCGGGACCCTGTTCAGGAAAATCATTGTGTGTTATAACAGGAGTGCCGTACATAAGTGAATGAATAGCAGTTAAACCTACATTGCCCGGTGAAACGCAAATATCAGCATTATAAATCAATTCCGCAATTTTCAATTCATCATAACATGCGCCAAACATCCAAACATGACTATTAAGTTTGTATTTGTCAATTTGATCCTTTATGCCCGTTTTTTCAACTTCCTCACCAATAATAACTAAATTGCAATCTGTGTTATTGTCTTTCAGAATTTTCAATGCATCAATCAACAGATCAAGTCTTTTGTTGTTTTGAATTCTGCCTATATAGAATATAACCGGATTTTGATTTTTAAAATGTTTTGTATATATAGCTGATTGTTTCAAATTTTGCCTAATAATCAGCTGATTATTGTAATCCAATGAATTGTATATGCATGTTAATTTATTTTTGCTAATTCCTTCATTTTGCATTAATTCACGTGCATAATCACCATATAATAAATTGTGAGATGATAATGAAAAGAATAGTTTTTTAATTTTTCGTTTAAATATACTTTCGTTTCCATACCAGCCATGAGTCCACAGGTAAGTTTTTTTATTAGTAAATAAGCATAAAAGCAGAATCAGCCAGTTTGATAAACAATATACTTCTCCTGTGAGTATATAATCTGTATAAGGTTTACATATTGTTTTTACTGCGCCTTTTTGCCAATAAAAATTTGAAAACAAAGGTACATACTTTAAACTCTTCTTATATCCTTTCAATTCAGAATAATTCATCAATTTAATAGGAAGATGAATTTTGTCTCCAAAATAGAAATCACAATTTAATTCATTGTCCATTAATTTGTAAATAGCTGCATTGTATATTGGAGCTACATTAAATATGCAACAAATTTTGCTTTGATTCATTATTGTTTTTCCTTATTCAGTTTTATGCTTCTGACTAAAATTTAAACCGTGATTTAATTTTGATATTATTTTCTCCAAACCATTTTGTTGATAATTGAAGTGTAACTTTGTATAATTTTTACAACCTTGGTTGATACATTGTTATCAACATAAGCTGGTACATCAGTCGCAAAACTACCTTCATTATTCATTTCTACAGCCATATTTACCGCCTGTAAAATCTGTTCAGATGTTACTGATCCAATAATAAATACACCTTTGTCAATCGCTTCTGGTCTTTCCGAAGAAGTTCTCACTGAAATTGCGGGAAAATGAAAGAATGCACTTTCTTCAGGCAGAGTACCGCTATCTGAAACCACACAAAAAGCATTTTGCTGAAGTTTGTTGTAGTCGAAAAATCCAAAAGGTTGTGAAAGTTTTACTCTCTCATCAAAATGAAATCCTTTTTGTTCAATATTCTTTCTGGAACGTGGATGACAGCTATAAATGATGGGCATGTTGTATGTATCCGCCATAGTATTAATGCTGTTCATAAGAGAGAAAAAGTTTGCTTCATTATCAATATTTTCTTCTCTGTGAATAGAAAGCAGAATGTATTTGCTTTTTTCTAATTCTAATTCAGTAAGTATGTTACTTTCATTTATCTTGTCTAAACAGCTGTTTAAAACTTCGGAGGTTGGTGAGCCAACAACAAAAGTGTATTCCGGTTTAACACCAGTATCAAGTATATATCTGCGGGCATTTTCAGAGTAGCATAGATTTATATCACTTGTTATATCAACTATCCTACGGATTACTTCTTCCGGTAAATTTTCATCTTTGCAGCGATTTCCCGCTTCCATGTGAAATACCGGAATTTTTAAACGTTTTGCCGAAATTACACATAAACAAGAATTGGTGTCACCTAAAACAATAATAGCATCGGGTTTTGTTTCAACCATCAATTCGTATGATTTGGCTATTACATTACCCATTGTTTGTCCAAGATTTTCGCCTACTACACCCAGATAATAATCGGGTTCACGCAGGTTAAGATCTTTGAAAAAAACTTCATTTAGCGTGTAATCGTAATTCTGACCTGTATGGACGAGGATGTGATCAAAATAATGATCAGATTTTTTTATGATAGCCGACATTTTTATGATTTCAGGACGTGTCCCGACGATGGTCATTAATTTTAGTTTTTTCATTCTATGCGATTAAAGATGATAATGAGGATACATTTTATGGTGTTTCTTAATCCACTCAGCCATTTCTGCAATCATTTTTTCGTAATCAGGAATAAGATAACCGAAATCGAATCTGGTTCGTTTAAGCGACTTGTCGAGATTTACACCTTCAACAGGATTTATTTTTAAGCTGTCATCGTTCAAATAGTGATTGAATAATTTTATTAAATCATATTTCGAAATCGAATGATCAGGCACTGTATTATATAAACCACTGGCTTTTTCCATAGCTGCAGCCTCCATGGTTTTTGCTAGCTGTAATGTTGTTTGTCCGGTCCACATAGCCTTGGTATATCCATTTATTTCGCCATTTTGCTGTAAAACCCAATTTAACAGGCCAATTCCGTTTGGATTAATATCCGGGCCCACAATTGAATTTCTTAAAGTTATATTTTTATTGTCTTCAAGTTCGCCAAGTGCTTTTGATCTGTCGTAGAATGTTTCACCGTCTCTGAAGTCATTCTCGGTATATTCTCCTCTTTTTCCTGAAAAAACACAATCTGTACTCATGTGAATAATTTGTGTGTCTGTTTTGGAAGTTACTTCAGCCAAAAAATGGGGAAGATATGAATTGAGAAAGGTTGCCAGTGCTTTGTTCTGTTCAGCATACTGATTCAACAGACCTATACAGTTGATGATACTATCATAATTCCCTGAATCGATAATTTTTTTCAATAAATCAGTATCACGGGCATCACCAGCGTAATTTTCAATGTAGATTGATTTTGATTTGTCAAAACCATATACTTCATGACCCTGTTCCTTTAAATACAGTGATATTGTATGTCCGGCCATGCCGTTACAACCCAATACTAAAAATTTCATTACTTATTCAGTTTTTTTAATTCGTCTTGAATATACTCAATTGCCAATAATTTTTCTTTTACCTGTTCGACATTTAAAAGTTCAGTATTATTACTGTTGAACTCTGTTAAAAGATTGCGTTCGGTATCACCGTCAACAAAATATTTGTCGTAATTTAAGTCACGCTTATCACTTGGAACTCTAAAGAAATTTCCCATATCGATGGCATTTGCACATTCCTCGTTTGTTAACAACGTTTCGTACATTTTTTCACCATGTCGGATTCCCACAATCTTTATATTCTTTTTGTCGGATAAGAAAAGCTCACTTACTGCTTCAGCCTGAGTTTGAATAGTGCAGGCTGGAGCCTTCTGTACAAGTATATCACCACTTTCACCGTGTTCAAAGGCAAAAATTACAAGGTCGATTGCCTCATCTAACGACATGATAAAGCGTGTCATTGTTGGTTCCGTCAGTGTAATCGGTTGTCCGTTTTTTATCTGATCAATCCATAAAGGAATTACAGACCCACGTGAGCACATTACATTACCATAACGTGTGCAGCAGATTTTTGTTTTCTCAGGACTTACTGACCGCGATTTCGCTACAACAACTTTTTCCATCATCGCTTTTGAAGTTCCCATTGCATTAACAGGATATGCCGCTTTGTCAGTAGACAGGCAAATAACTGTTTTCACTCCTTCTGCTATTGCTGCACTAAGTACATTGTCAGTGCCTAATACATTTGTTTTCACTGCTTCTATCGGGAAAAATTCGCATGATGGAACCTGCTTAAGAGCAGCTGCGTGAAATATATAATCCACTCCATGTATAGCGTTTTTAACGCTTGACAAATCTCTTACATCGCCAATATAGAATTTAATTTTTTCAGCAAAAGATGGCATTCTGGTTTGAAACTCATGTCGCATGTCGTCCTGTTTTTTTTCATCGCGGGAAAAAATACGAATTTCACCAATATCTGTTTTCAGGAAACGGTTTAAAACAGCGTTTCCAAATGAACCGGTACCTCCGGTAATCAACAGCGTTTTATTTTTAAATAATGACATATTCTTTACTTTTTAGTTAATCAATTTTTGGGAGATGCACTTTTTTCCTGATTTTATTCCTTATAATAATCTTAAAAGAGTTTTTTACCAGCAATGCAATTTCTTTAATGGAAAATTTGTTGTTAAAATTGTAAATAAAGTTTGTGGCAAGTGCAGCATCAAAGATGTTGTAAATACCTATTTTTGTACCTTCAAATCTTAATGAACGTGTAATCAGGAAACCATAAACATCATCAGACTTAATCATTTTTCTTATTGTCGATTTCATTAATTGATTGTAAAGGTCCACTAAATCATGTTGAATGGCAATTTCTTTCAGAATTTTTAATTCTCTTATTAAAACTTCATTTTCATAGGAACTTGTTTCAATTAGCTTGAAAGTTTCCCTCATTAGTGATTCAAACGATATAGGTGGAAATTTGCCCGGCCATCCGGGTAAGTCTCTTGCTGTTAAAAGAAAATCGGCTGTCATAAGAGTTACCAATGGAGAATATTGCTGTGAAGCAAGTTCAGGATGCATTGTTCTTCTTATATTGTCGTTAAAAAACTGTTTGGCTTCTTCTTTCGATTTCTCATCGGTACGACCATAATTTTTTCCCTGCGATTTTACAGTATCACCTCCAATAGATAATGGTTCATAGGTAAAAGCATAATCTTCAACTTCACCCGCCAAAACAATGCCGGAGAATCCATCGGGAGTAGGGCAGGTATAAAAACTATGATCAGCAGTTCTTGATTTTACCCTGTCTACCAAAACTGTTGATACAACACCTTTCATGTAAAACATCGGACATTCATCGATTTGATATAAAAATGTCTTTGAAATTTTACTCAGAAATTCTTCTGATTTAAGAATTTTTACTCCATTGTTTTTATATCTTTTGACGTTAAAAATATTTTTACCACCTTCATGATTAGGATAGGTAAAACCTGCAGGAGTCCAGGTTAATAATTCTTTTTTTGTTGTTGAAAGAATTTCATTCATTCGCCATATACAGCCCGGAACAAGCCCATCATCCCCACCAAGTGCCATTACATATCCCGGACGCGCCTGATTTAAAGCAAATTCAAAGTTATCTCTCATTCCCAAATGTTGTTCATGAGCAAATAATTTGATTCTAGAGTCTTTTTTTGCTAATTCCCTTACTACTTCAACCGAGTTATCATCACTACAATCATCCGATACGATAATTTCAAAATTCGGGTAATCCTGAATCATACAGGTTTTAAGTGTATGAATTAAATATTCAGCTCTGTTCTTTTGAGGAATAATAACTGTAAATAAAGGGTGTTCTGCTTTCAAATTCATTTTTTTAGTTTTCTAAAAATGGTTTAATTCATAAACTCATTTATTATATCGATATCTATAAGCTAGAATTCTTTCTTTTTTCTAAGATTTTATAATCTAATTTGAATATAAAATAAGCAATAAAATACAAAATTAATTGCAAATTGCCACCAACATCTGAAAATGAAAACAACTTCATCCCTCCAAGCATACAAATACACATAACAAAATGTATTAAAATTAGCTGATGAAACTGCAGGGTGCCATTCCTTAATTTTGTACTGTTTAAAGCAAATAACGTGAAAACAATGAAAATTATTGGTGCTACAAAAGGACCGAAATCTAAAGTAAAATCACCAACAAATCCAATAAATACCTCATCATTAATAATTAGGTCAGGATATTTTTCTCTTCTTTCCCAAAAATTTGCAGGTACATTGTCAAAACCTAACATACGTTTGAACAGCGGAAATGTTCTGTCTCCATACCTAATGCCACCATCATCTAATCCATAGTTATTAAAATAGAGATTTTCTTGTCCTACATAATAATAAACCGATGATAATGATCCTCCAAGAGTATCATCAAATCTACTGTTTGTAATTGCGATTAAAGGTACAGCAGCTGCAAGAACTATGAATATGCCGACCCGTTTAACGATTTTGTTTATTTTCTCGCTAAAGAACTTTCTCAAAATAAAATAGGTCAGAATAATTATATATAAAATCTCTACGATTAAACCTCTTTGACCAAGTGAAATGTAGGATAATAATATAACTATACTTGAAACAAATAATCCGATTAGAATTAATTTGTTCGGCTTTTTTATTGTTAAATAGTAGAAAAATAAAAGTATTCCAATATTTGAAAATGCCCCGGATATAATTGCAGCTAAATTAGAAATGTTTCCGTCACCTGTGGAAACACTATTATCCATAGCATCCTTGTATAACTCCTGACCCGCCGAAGATACAGTTAATAATTTTACTATATTAATTCTGAAATCTGAGATGATAGATGGTATCTGAGTTAAAGTGGCAATTATGAAAATAATAGAAAAAACATTTAAAAAAATAGTACTGGGCTTTTGTATTTCTTCTATTTTATTTTGATCATAAACTAAAACAGGTAACGATGCCAACATCAACATAAGATACAAATAAATGAACGGAAATAAATCAATTGTACCAAAATAGAAGAATTGTGTATTGAATAAAAGTAATGATGAAATTGAATAAAACAAATATGAGAAAAGTAAAACGCTCCCTGCATCAAAATTTTTTTTCTTTTTTTGATACAGTACAAAAGTAACTCCTAATGCGAGAATATAGAGTATTATATTAATATTACTTATAAATTCTTCCATTGTCAGGCTCCAATTTTTCTTTTAATTCCTGCTATTAATTGCATTATAACTTCTTTTTCTGTTTTTGATAAAACAAACAACAAAACAAATCCCGTTAATAATAAGATACTTAGAATAATTACCACTGATAATCTAATCAGAGGATCAGCTATGTTTATATGCGCGAAATAAATGAGGATTGTTGTAACTACAGTTATCAGGAATGCAGGTATTATAAACGATTTAATGTATTCTGAGAAACTAAATGGATTATAGTACTTTTTTAAGCAAATTAACCTGACAATATGTGCACCTATTGCTGCAACAATCATTGCTACAAAAGTTGTATACGCAGGAAATCCCATTAAAAACAGAATGTATGTTGCAGGTACGCACAAAAGAGTGAAAGTTTCTACAGGCAAGTGATATTGTTTAACATGTCCGGTGGCCTGAATAATTATCGAAATTGGGTTATTAAGTGCCATAATTAAAGTATATATGACAATTAACCTGGAAAATAGAATGGTTTGCGAATCAGTTGTGTTGAGCCATAAATTTAAAACGGTTTTCATTTCAAAAAATAATGGAACACAAATCATCAATAAACAATAGTAAATAAACTTATTACTCAAATTAAAAATCTTATTCAGATAGGTATATGATTCTTCAGCATAAGATTTAATCATTGGCGTTCTTGTTGCCAAAATAAAACTGCTTACAAAAGATGTTAATGCCATATTAAATTGAAATGCAATTGCTCTTGCTGCATTGACAATTGGGCCAAAGAATATATTTACAAGTATTGTATTGATCTGAGACATACCTACACTTGCTACTGAACCAAACAACGACCAGCCGGAAAACGAAATCAAATCTTTGTACAGTTTTTTTTCAGTAGGTTTCCGATAATTACATTCAGGGTATTTATAACGACCAACTAAATAGTAAGAAATTAAAATTATAACTGAAATAACTGTCAGAGTTGCCCCATAAATAATCAGTTTGTCTATCGGTATTATGAATATCAACAAAACTGTGAGTAATTTCAGAATTGTTTCAGCAGTACTTATTATTGAAAATATTCCCATATCTTCATGTGCTATTGTCGCTGCTGAGTAAGGAGTTTGTAAAATTGTTGCTATAAATGAAAAAATTGAGAACTGATAAATCCAGTTTGCTGCGACCATTCTTTCAGTTGGAATAACTAATTGTGTATTAATAAACCACAGACCAATGGTTTCTCCCAAAACTAATACAATTAAAGATAAACTTAAATAAATATTTACACTTGTAGAAAATATATTTTGTAGTCTGTTGTTTGTGTCTTCTCCAATTGAAAATGAATAATATCTTTGAGTTGCGGTTGACAATACGCTACTAACACTGTATAGCATAGTAATAACACCAGCAATTACATTATATATACCATAATCCTCAACACCTAATACTTTAAGCACCAAGCGTACTGTATAAAGATTGATAATCATGACAATCATCATTCTCATATACAGAAAACTTGTATTTTTAATTATACGTTTGGTGCTGTTTGAATTTTCAGTCATTGTATTATAAAGGAATTTATATAAACAAATATCCCGGTTTCGTCATTGAAAAAAGTAGAGAGTGTCATTGAGGAGGATGATTTTTTTAGTTTATTATGATACTTGTTTTTTCTTTTGTAACGCTAAAAATTAGCTATCAAAATACATTTAATGATAAACTGAAAATAATTTTACTTGAATTTTTTAATCAATCCTCTGAATTAAAACGGTTAAGTTGTTTTTTTTATAAAAATCTCTTTATAATAAAGTGTACCAATTAAATACGATACAATAAGTAACGCTCCCAAAAAACCTCCAATTACAATTCCTTTAACTTTGCCAAGTTTTTCTTTTTTCAAAGGATATGTTGGTGTGTCAATTACCTGAACAAGTGGCGTTTCGCGAGCTAAATCAAGTTTTAATGTTTCTAAATTTTTCAAAACTTCTGCATAGACAGAACCATAAATTTGAGCGTCGCGTTCATGTTTAATGCGTGGAACTGCTGCATATTGTAAAGCTTGATTAATATTAATTTGCGAAATTCCTGCGCTCTTATATAGTGCTGCATCATATAAAGATTTAATAGAATCTGCAGTATGTTGCATCATTTGAATATTTGATTTGCTTTGAGCTATTTTCGTTTCTTTATAAAAATCATAGGTTTGTTTCATCAGTTGTTCAATAAATATTTTGGAAAAATCTTCGTTAATACTTCTGAAATCTACATTAACGATACTAACTTTTTTATCCTTACGAGCAATTGTTAGATTTTTTTTTTCGATTATTTCATTGGAAATAGTTAACAGAATACTGTCCTGGATTCTGGTAAATGTATTTCGGCTTTGACCAATCGGAAATTTTATTTGAGATAGGTCAACCTTTTTGTTTTTTTTCCACTCTTTTTGCAGATCATAAACATCTATATATAGTTCCACTAAATTTTTTTCTTTTTTCTTATATGTTATTGGTGTTAGAAGTGTTTTTTCTATTGCATATCTTGATTTAATAATTTCTAAAAGATTATCACCACTAAAAGCACCATTGTTATTGCCTATCATTCCTGCAAATCCAAAAGATGAGGCTAAGTCAGCTAAGCCACCACCAGAATTTTTTTCAATTAAAGCAAATGAAAGGTGAGCAGTATATTGAGGCTTAACAACGAATGAAGCAGTTAAACCCACTAATGCACCAGCAAAGCCAAAAATACAAATAATTACCCACTTTGATAACAAGTATTTAAAATATCTTTTTATAAGGTCTAAAATATCAATTATTGTAATTTCGTCGTTTTTATTGTCCATGATATTAAAGTTTTAAGGAGCTGTTGTATTATTGTTAATAGTATTTGTTACGATGGAATAAACTAATGCCGCCATCGAAACAGTAGATGTCAACACAGTTATCGTTTCTCCGGGAGTCATCTTTTGCGTAATCTGAATCTGTTTCTGTGGAACAATGATTTGTGTTCCGGGAAGTATTCTCGGGTAAATTCTGAGTCCAAGGAAATTTTTGGTGCTTTTTGATGTTCCGTTAGGATATAATACAAAGATTTTGTATTTGTTTGCTTTCGATGAAGCTCCTCCGGCACTACTTAAATAATCTTTTACGCACAAACCTTGTTGGAATTTCACATAGGTTGGGAAATATACTTCTCCGATGATTCTTACTGTTTGCAATTCACGTGGAATATAAATCACATCACCTTCTTCTAATTTTAAATCAAACCGCCCTTTCGGATTTTGCATAATCTTTTTCAAGTTTATACCAACCAATCCTTCGGTATTGCCTATTTCTTGTAGCACAGTTGTTCCGGTTAATTTCATCTGAAGACTATCTATTGCTGTAATATCTTTCAGATTATTCAGGCCAACCTGTTGCATTAAATTTGCATCGATAGATGAACTGCTCGATTTTTTAAGTTGTGTCGAAGCATTTTCAGTCATGAAATTATTGAGCTTTTGCTGAGACTCATCAAACTTTTGATTCCGTATCAAAAATGCACCTTCAGCATAGGCATATTTCGTCAATCCGCCGGAGCGTTTTACTAAATCCGAAATGTAATCTCCTTTTGAAATAATATTATAACTTCCTGGTCTTAAGACTTCTCCCTCTACTTTTACCATCCGAATACCTTCGTATCCCGGAATTCGTCTAACGACCACCTGATCTCCATTTTCAAGAACGATGTTTCCTTCCGAGTTTTCAGAAAGCAGGTTTTTGTCTATTCTGAATTTCTTTACGATAGTTTTTTGATTGGATTGCAATAATATGTCTTTATCCTTGATGATACGAATTAGTTCAATAGAATCTGTTGCTGCAGCAATAGTAAAACCTTTTGCTTTTGAAATAAGATCCAGTAAAGTGAGGTTTTCAACCCAGGGAAATGTTCCCGGAGCTTGTACTTCACCTACAATCGAAACATTAAAATCTTGACGGTATTCAAATAAACTTTTAATTTCGACTCTATCGTCTTTCTGCAAAATAATGTCTGCATTTTTTCCATTCAGAATTTCGCCCAGATTGAAACTCAAAACTTCAGGAATTTGATTCTCTCGCAGGCGGGTAATAAATGCTCTGTTAAGAAATGCATCTTCTTTCAGACCGTTTGCTTTCTGAACGAGTTGGGATACAGTCAATCCGTCTTTTAATTCATATATACCCGGACGATTCACCGAGCCGGTAATATCAACTCTGTTTGAGAATTTATTTAATATGCCTGAGAATGTATATTCATCACCAGGCAATACTTTGAAGTTTTTAAACTGATTTGAAGGTACGTCCATTACTTTCTTTTGATTGTCGGCAATACGAACAACTGTTGCTAGCTCAGTATAGGCATCTTCTTTAAAGCCTCCTGCAAATTTAATTAAATCACTTAATGTTTCACCTTCAAGTGCTTCGAATCTGCCGGTATGTTTAAGTGAGCCGGTGATTGAAACTCTATTTTTTACAGGTTCAAATTTAATGACATCGTCATCGTGCAAGATTACATTATTCTCAATTATACCATCCTGCAGGAATTTGTAAACATCTATAGTGGTAATGGTTTTACCATTACGTATAACTCTTATTTGGCGCATGCTACCTGCTTCGGCAGGACCACCACATGCATATACAGCATTGAATGCAGTTGCCAGTGATGGAAGAGTGTAAGTTCCAGGACGTGTTGCATCACCAACAATGGTTACTCTGATACTACGGATGCTACCAAGCGTGATATTTACTCTTGTTTCGCCCGATGAAACACCCTGATATACTTTTGCAACTTCATTTCTGATTTTAGAAGTAGCTTCCTCAATAGATTTTCCGGAGACTCTTAAAGGACCGATATTCGGAATGCGGATATTTCCTTCGGGACTTACTTTTAATTTGTAATTGGCTTCATATAAACCTGAAATGTCGAGAACAATCTCATCGTTAACCCCGATAACGTAGTTGGTTGGGGTCGCAATGTCTAATTTAGGTTCGAAAGTCAAATTTTGAGTATTGAATATATATGCACCATAAATAGGACTGCCTGAATTTGCTGGTACAGTTGTCTGAATATTTGTGCGATCAACATTGACATCTACTGGAGTTGTTGTTGGCGTAGCTGTTCCACCTTTCGTCGCCATGTATTGTTTGTACATAGCTACTTGCTCAGGAGTTAATTTGCTGAGGTCAATTTTACTTAAATCCTGAGATTGTAAGTTTAAGACAGCAAATAAACAACATATAAAAAGTGTAATTTTTCTCATGACTTTAATTTTAGAATTTGATTTCTAATCTACTTAAATTAAATATAATCGTTTCGTTTTAAGAATATAACTATGGCTTGTTTGCAATTAATGTGTAAATTAATACCATCATGGATGTAGTAGATGTAAGCAATCCTACAGTTTCACCTATGGTTAGTTTGCTCTTTAATTCCAATGGTTTCTCCGGAACAATAATTTGTGCTCCGGGCTCAATATCCGGATATTTATTAATAAATAAGAATGATTTTGTACCTTTTACATTTCCATTGGGATATAATACAAATATATTTTTTTTACTTGCATTCGAAGTATAACCGCCTGAATTTAGGATGTAATCATCGAGTTTAAAATTCTGGTCAAAACATACAATTGTTGGAAATAAAACCTGTCCACTTATTTTTACCGTTTGTTGTTCACGCGGGATGTATATTATATCACCTTCTTCGAGTTTTAAATCATAGCGGCTACCTTTATTTTTCATAATAAATTCAAGGTTCAACCCAACTACATTTTCGTTACTAAAAAGTTTTTCAGCAACATCGTTTCCTGAAATATTTTTTTGCATTGAATCTACTAATGCAGAATTAGACCCCAGCGATTTAATTGTATTTAAATCCAACGATTTATTTTGGTTCTTTTTGAGTTGATTAATGGTATTACCCCGTACAATTTTATTGAGTTTTTGTTCAACGTCATTTAATTTGTCAATACGTATTAAATATGCATTTGCGGGGAAAGCATATTGTGTAAATCCTCCGGAGCGTTCAATAACATCAGAAACTCTTTCTGATTTGTTTTTTATATTGTATGTGCCTGGTAAATTCACCTCTCCTTCAATCCGTATCATTCTTATATCTTCAAAACCGGGTGTATTCCTGACGATTACCTGATCTCCGCTTTCGAGTAGAAAGTTATCTGAATTGCTGATTTTTGAAATATCCCTGTTTACTTTTATTTTATATACAACAGACTTGTTTTCGTTTTTCTGCAACGATTCGGAATTTTTAATTGCTCTGACAATTTCAACAGAATCAGTTAACGCCATTTCAGTAAATCCATTGGCACGAACTAATAAATCTTTTAAACTAATATTCTCAGTTAATTTGAATGTCCCCGGATTTTTGACTGCTCCTGTGATTGTTACTGTATATTCGTCCTTGTCCTGAAACATGGTATTTACAAATACAGAGTCGCCTGGTTCCGGTATAAAACTTTTGAAAAGACTGTAAGGAATATACGATACTGTTCGACCGGCTTCAGTATATCTGAATACTCCAATTTTATTTTTATCTGCTTTTTCAGAAAATCCTCCTGTGAAGTTCAAATATTGTTGCAGGTTTTCGTGTGGAAGTCCTTCGAAAATTCCACTTTGTTTGACTGCTCCTTCTATATATATTCTCGTTTTATAGGGTTCAATTCTGATAACATCTCCATCCTGTAATGCAATATCGTTTGTCTGAATGCCATCTGCTAAAATTCCATAAACATCTAAAGTGGCAACTGTTTTTCCTTTGCGGATAACTTTAATATCTCTCATACTTCCGGTTTCGTTTGGACCACCACAAGCATAGAGGGCGTTAAAAGCAGTTGCTAATGAAGGTAGAGTGTAGGTTCCGGGTCGTACAGCATTTCCAACTACTACGATGCTGATACTTCTGATGTTGCCTAATGAAATATTTACCCGAGTTTCGCCCGATGAAATACCTTGAAAGTATTTTGCAACTTCATTCTTTATCTTTTTAGTAGCATCTTCAATAGTTAATCCCGATACTTTAACCGGACCAACATTCGGAATACGGATATTTCCCTCTGTATTTACTTTTAATTTGAAATTAGCTTCGTACAGTCCTGAAATATCAATCAACATTTCATCGTAAGTCCCTAAAATATATTTTGCAGGGGTTGGAATATTCAGTTTTGGTTCGAATGTCAGATTTTGAGTGTTGAATAGATATGATCCAAAAATATTAGAATTAAACAATTTGTTGTTTTTTGACTTTAACGAATCATTTGATAATCCTCGTTTTTCAGTAAATCCGATATTGGAATTGGTGTTGCCATCTCCGCTTTTCGAACTCATATATTTTTTATATATCTCTATCTGGTCGGGGCTTAACTTAGATAAATCAATATTATTTATGTTTTGAGAACTTATTCCCAAAATAATAAATAAACCTAATAAAATTAGTTTTGACTTTCTCATGTGTTTTTTCTAAGTTTATAAAAACAAATGTTCGTTATAAAAAATACATTTTGAACGCAAAGACACAAAGTCGCTAAGTCACAAAGAAAACTTTTAAGTTTTCTTCTTTGCGTTCTTTGTGGTATTGTTTTGATTATTAGCATATTATTTAAATCATTAACTTTGTGCCTTTGCGTTTAATTTTGTAAATATAATTATTTCAAAAATGATTCATTTGTACTATAAATAATTGTTTATAAATATATTATGCATTTTTATAACGACCCATTGAAAAATATACGGTAGAATTATTAATTAAAAAATTTTAAAGTCTGCCATCGACCCATTTTCTGTTAACTACAGCTTTTACATCAAAAATTGCAGCACCCGAATTATAATGTTTTTCAAAATCAAAAGTTTTAAAATCATCATGAGCAACAGCCATGATTACAGCTTGATATTTTTTATCATTATCTAATTTATTCAGTATTTCAATACCGTATTCCTCTTTCACTTCCTCCCGAACTGCCCATGGATCGTATATATCGACATTTGTACCAAATTCACACATCTCCCGATAGATGTCAACAACTTTGGTATTTCTGATGTCCGGACAGTTTTCTTTAAAAGTTACACCAAGTATCAGTACGTTCGAACCCTTAATGGTTTGTCCTTTGTGGATCATAAGTTTCAAAACTTTGTTAGCAATAAAAGGTGCGATGCTGTTGTTTACGTGTCGGCCTGATAATATCACTTGCGGAACATAGCCTAATGATTCAGCTTTGCTGGCTAAATAATAAGGATCCACGCTTATACAATGTCCGCCTACAAGTCCGGGACGGTACTTTAAAAAGTTCCATTTAGTGCCGGCAGCTTCAATAACATCATTGGTATCGATGCCAACTTTGTCGAAAATAAGTGCTAATTCATTTACAAATGAAATGTTCACGTCTCTTTGTGCGTTTTCTATGATTTTTGAAGCTTCAGCTACCTTCATGCTCGGGGCTTTGTGTGTTCCTGCTTCAATAATCGATGCGTAAAGATTGTTGACTATTTCAGCAATTTCAGGAGTAGATCCTGAAGTTACTTTTTTTATTTTTGTTAATGTATTGATTTTATCACCCGGATTTATTCTTTCAGGGCTATATCCTGCAAAGAAATCAGCATTAAATTTTAATCCTGAAGTTTTTTCAATTTCGGGAACACAGTCTTCTTCGGTGCATCCGGGGTAAGTGGTTGATTCATAAATTACAATATCGTCCTTTTTTATAATCCGACCAAGCATTTGCGATGCTTTTATCAGAGGACTTAAGTCTGGCATATTGAAATTATTGATTGGCGTAGGTACAGTAACAATAAAAACATTATAATTCTTCAAATCTTCTTCAGTATAGGAAAACGATAATCCCATTTCAGCATTGGAATTGCGAATATCCATGGCTTGTCTCATACCTGCTAAATCGGCTTCCAGCGTATGATCAAAACCGGTTTGTAATTCCTCAACTCTTTTTTTATTTATATCGTAACCGAGAACTTTATATTTTTTCCCAAATTCTATGGCCAATGGCAATCCAACATAACCTAGCCCTATAACTGCAATTTTATATGAATTCATTTATAGTAAAATCTAATGTTTCTAATATTTTATTGAAAAATGCATACAAAGATACAATAAACATTCAAAAACGAATGTAAATTTGAATAAAATAGAAAGCAAGAAGTATGTAAGTAATAGAGATTATTTGTTGATGTATTTGTTAAAATAGTTGTACACATTGAATTTAATTCGTATATTTGTCTTGTAATCAAGATGATATAAAAATATGAGATATATTATATTAACGACCAAAGAACGAGAACAATTAGAAAAAACTTACAAATCGAGTAATAATTTTGTTGAAAGAAGTCGTAGTTTTCAACTTCTACTATCTAACAAGAGAAACTCTATGGCAGAAGTATCGAGACAGTCAAATACCGACATTCAATCAATTGTGAGACTATTTAATGCTTGGGACGCCGCTTCTGAAGACAATAAGATGAAAACCTTATCAGTAGCTCCAGGACGAGGTCCAAAGTTCAAGTTAGAACAAGTCAGAGATAAGCTTCCAGAGTTGATCGAAAAACATAGTAGAAACTTAAATCCGATTATTCATTGTCTTGATATTGAACACAATATAAAAATTTGCAAACAAACTCTGCAAACTTTTTTAAAAGATGCTAGGCTATAGCTTTAAACGAGCTCGACTTTCAATAAAACATTTACGAAATCAAGATCAATTTGATAAGCAACAGTCTGAAATTATTCAATTAATAGAGTTACATAAACAAGGATATTTAGATGTTTATTTTGGTGACGAAAGTCACTTTGGATTAACCCCAAATTTGCCTTATGCATGGCAACACAAGGATAAACCATTACTGTTACCTGCTTCTAAATCAAAGTCATTAAGTGTTTTAGGTTTAATGACACCTTGTTGTAAGCTATATTCTAAAATATTTGAATATACTATTAATTCTAATATTGCAATTGAATTTATGGATGATTTTGCGAATCAAATATCAAAAAAAACAATTGTAATACTTGATAATGCACCGATACACAAGAGTAAGAAATTTATTTCAAATTTGGCTCGTTGGAAAGAACAAGATTTATATATTTACTTTTTACCACCATACTCACCAGAATTGAACAAAATTGAAATACTTTGGAGATTCATTAAATATCAATGGATTCCATTAGATGCTTATCAAAACTTTCAAAATCTCAAAGAACGACTGAGCGAAACATTATTAATGGTTGGCTCAAAACATATCATTAATTATTATTGATTACTTAATAATGGTCATTAATCTACATTTTTGTTACTTTTGCAAGAAAAATAAAAATGGCTAATACCGAAATTTTCCCATTAGTAGATGAAAATGGAAATGTAATTGGAAGAGCAACACGTCAGGAATGTCATTCAGGCACATTCTTATTGCACCCGGTAGTGCATTTGCATGTATTTAATTCTGCCGGAGAACTGTATTTGCAAAAACGTGCTGATAATAAGGACATTCAGCCCGGAAAATGGGATACATCTGTGGGAGGACATGTGGATTTTGCAGAGGAAATTACTGATGCTCTTAAGCGTGAAGTCTGCGAGGAGTTAGGAATTAAGGATTTTGAACCGGTATTTATATTCCGGTATGTTTTTAAATCGAATCAGGAAACGGAAATGGTCAATAGTTTTTATACTGTTTTCGATGGAGATATTATTCCTGACCCGGTTGAAATTTCAGAAGGAAAGTTTTGGAAAATTGCCGAAATAAAAGAGGCCATCGGCAAAAATATTTTTACTCCGAACTTTGAGTCAGAATTTCAGAAAATTTTAAATGAATCAAAAATACCTTTTCTACAAAAATGAAAAAATCCGTTGTTAAACTGCTTGAAGAAATAAAGAAATTTATTCAGTCTGATTTTCATTTGCTCTCGTATCTGTATACCTTCATTTTCATATCTGTTTGTATATTTGTTAATTACGAAACAGGATTTTACAGGGAATATATCAAAGGCAGTTATTTCAATGGCAATTCATGGTGGGTGTTTCCATTGTTTTATGCGTCCATGTATTATGCGGTTGCTGTACCGGTATTCCTGCTTCGAAAAGAATTTAAGCTACTTAAATCGACGAAGTTTTACACCAAAAGTTTGTTCCTGATTATCATATATGGTACATCAATTGGTTTTTTTGTATACAATCATGTGCAATTTTCATCACTTTTTTACGAAGAGTCGGCATTTTTACTCCGGATACTATCCCAGTTAAAAAGTCTGGTTTTCTATTTTATCCCCTTACTGATTTTAAAACTTACGTACGACCGGAAAATTGAAGGAATATATGGCTTGTCGAAAAATGCAAATTACATCAAAGGCTATTTTTCACTTTTTTTAATGTTACTGCCGTTTATTGTATTGATGTCGTTTACTTCTGATTTTCAAACAGCTTATCCACAGTTTAAACCATGGGCATACGGTGATATTTTCGGGATGCAATACTGGCAAACTTCAGCTATTTTTCAGTTGACTTATGCTGTCGATTTTGTAATGACCGAACTTATGTTTCGCGGAGCGTTGGTTATTGGTATGGTGGCTATTCTTGGCCGTAATGCAATTCTTCCCATGGTCGGTTTTTATGTTGCCATACATTTTGGAAAACCGCTTGGCGAAACCATTTCATCCATGTTTGGAGGGTTTATTCTGGGAGCGTTGGCTTATCAAACCCGACATATATGGGGTGGAGTTATTGTGCATATTCTCATAGCTTTATCCATGGAATGGTTGGCTCTTTTTCACCATTTCAATAAATAAAAAAAACTTTTCCAAAGTTCAAAACTTTGGAAAAGTTAAATATAATTAGATTGGTTTTTACTTATTTCTGACGTATAAATACCTGGATCGGAGTTCCTGTAAAGTCCCATTTTGCACGTATTTTATTTTCAAGGAATCTGCGGTATGGTTCTTTTACATACTGTGGCAAATTAGCAAAGAAAATAAATGTAGGGACATGTGTGCTAGGTAATTGAGTCACATATTTAATTTTTATGTACTTGCCTTTGATGGCCGGTGGCGGATAATTTTCGATGGCAGGCAATAAATACTCGTTCAGTTTGGCTGTTGGTACTTTTCTGAATTTATTTTCGTAAACTTCAACAGCCGTTTCCACCACTTTCAAAATACGTTGTTTGGTAGTAGCAGAGGTGAAGATGATCGGGAAATCAACAAAAGGAGACAGTCTTTCGCGTATCGATTTTTCGATATTTTTAATGTCGTTAGCCTGTTTATTCTCAATCAAATCCCATTTGTTGACACAAACAACCAGCCCTTTTTTGTTTTTCTGTATCAACGAAAATATATTCAAATCCTGACTTTCCAATCCACGGGTTGCATCGAGCATTAACACACACACATCAGCGTTTTCGATAGCGCGGATGGAGCGAACTACGGAGTAATATTCCAAATCCTCGTTTACTTTGGCTTTTTTTCTGATTCCGGCAGTGTCAACCAAATAAAAATCGTGTCCAAATTTATTAAAACGGGTGTAAATGGAATCTCTTGTTGTTCCGGCAATTTCGGTAACAATAGTTCTATCTTCGCCGATAAATGCGTTGATAATGGAGGACTTGCCAGCGTTTGGACGACCTACAACAGCAAAACGTGGCAATTCTTCTTCAATTTCCTCGAAAGTGTCTTTTTTGAAAAGTGTGAGCAGATGGTCGAGTAAATCACCGGAGCCAAGTCCATTGGCAGCAGAAATAACATAAGGTTCGCCCAGTCCGAGTTTGTAAAATTCAGCGGCGTTATATTGCCATTCGTGAGTGTCAGCTTTATTCGAAACCAGAAGAACCGGCTTGGTGTTACGTCGAAGTATTTGAGCTACTTCCATATCAAGGTCGGTGATACCGTTCTGAATATCGACTACAAATAGTACGATGTCAGCTTCTTCCATGGCAAGAAGCACATGGCGTTTAATTTCTTCCTCAAAAACGTCGTTTGAATTTACTACCCAGCCTCCGGTGTCAATCACCGAAAATTCGTTACCACACCATTCGCTTTTGCCGTATTGGCGGTCGCGGGTTGTGCCGGCTTCCTCGTTTACGATGGCGCGGCGGCTTTTTGTCAATCTGTTGAAAAGTGTCGATTTGCCTACATTAGGACGGCCGACGATGGCTACAATATTTCCCATTTTTTTTGTATATCTAAATTGTTGTTAGATATTTACATTCCATTTTTTTAGTTGCTAAAACGGTTTTCTCAAACCCTTTTAGTGGGTGCAAATATGTTTTTATCAATAAATGAAAGAGCTTCAGGAATAAAAAAACAAAAACTTTTTCAAAGGTTTTCCCTTAAAAAAGTTTTTTGTTGGTGTGTTCCTTAATGTTAGATTTTAACGTGGGCGTTGACGGATTCGAACCGCCGACCCTCTGCTTGTAAGGCAGATGCTCTGAACCAGCTGAGCTAAACGCCCGAAATGTTTTTTGATAATCTGAGTAATAAAACCGGTCGAAATTTCCGGGGTGGGCGTTGACGGATTCGAACCGCCGACCCTCTGCTTGTAAGGCAGATGCTCTGAACCAGCTGAGCTAAACGCCCGAAATTTTATTACACAATGCCTTTCTCAAAAAGCGTTGCAAAGATACATCCTTTTTCCGAATCTCAAAATGGTTTGATGCATTTTTTTTGGAAAATCCTGTTTGCAGACCATTTACAACACAATTAATTGTTTTGTAATACACATTTAAACAGAGTATTAACCCTGTTTTTTTATTTTTACAAAGACCGTTTGTAGAAAATTCACAGCCCATTCCTGCTCAATATTTGTAGCACTTTCAAAGAAAATGTAGTCTTTTATCCCTGAAGTTATGGTAGGGACATCGAATTTTACAGTGCTATTATTGGTCTGTTTTCCGAAATTCTTAATATTCCCCGACATATTTAAAGTGCTTGTCGTCGGTGTTTTCATGCTGATTGAATCAATTTCATTGATATCGACTGTAATTGTTTTAGGATTGAATACACGCGATTTTTTCAACAATAAAATGGTTCGGTCTATAATAATGGTCTGACTTTCGGAAGCTCCGTTGATAAGTCCGATTACCATGGCAATGCCTACCAACCAGAATGGGATTGAAAACAGGGCAAACAAAACGCTTGCCTGCGATGCTCCCCAGGTCCAGAATGCAACAAAAGAAATCCAGATGACAGCAAATATGCCTATCGGGAGAGACCAAATGCTGAATCCGCGTTTTGGGTAATATAATTCGATGGTGTTTTCGGAACTCTTTCGAACCTGAAGTTTTGCTCCAAGCGGAAGTTGTTCTACTTTGTGGGGTTCTGGTTTTTCTACCAGTTCCGAAACTTTAAAAACCGATCCACATGCGCTGCATTTGGCAATATCCGTGATAATGTTTATGTCTTCGGCTTGAATAAGTGAATCGCATTGCGGGCACGATAGTTTCATAAGTTTATGTATTTGAGATTGATGGCTCAAACATACAAATTTGATTTTAATTCACCAAAAATTAAGCATTGCAATACATTGTTTTTCCATAATTTTGCAGTCGGTTAAAAATAAACATTATGCAAAGCGTACGAATTGAAATGAAAGGCATTGCTGCCGAACTGGTCTTAGGTAACTATATGCCTGCCGATCCGGCAATTCTGAAAAACTGGGAAGATTTTTATCATTATAACGATTTATTACATGTATCGCATTTACATGCCGGTTATATGGATGAAATCAAAATTTTTGTGGATGATATTCTGTTTATTAATAAAACAAAATTCCCTGCTGTGAAGCAAAAAAGTATCTGCCCGGTGATGGTGCAGGATGCGTTATATCTCCGTACAGAATGTGTGGAGAGGGCTGAATATGCTGTAAACTTTGAAACTGAAGACTTCCGTCCGGAAAAACTCAGGTTAGAAATACAGGATTATGATGGACTTTTTCGTACCGGAAATGAATTTGTAGTTTCTGTTCAGTACAAGGATCAAAACTTTGTACCGGAATGGATTTCGGGACAGCCGGTAGGAAATTTATGTGTACTTTGTTCTTTTGATAAAGGTTATCTTGTCCCGGTTTACGATGCTATACAGAAGAAAAAAGCAAAATAATTACAATTTTAAAATTATGATTATCAGTAATATGTGATTCTTTTAAAAAAATATTTTGCCTTACAAAGAACAAAAACATATCAATTTTGTTTTAAATAGTACAAAAACAAACTAAATAAAAATTACTGAAAATTGATATGAAGAAAGTCTTACTATTATTTATGCTCACTGCTGTTTCTCTGGTTGGTTTAGCCCAAAAGGGAACTATCAAGGGAAAGGTTTTTAATGCTAAAACCAACGAGCCTATTGAGTTTGCGAACATTCTTATTGAAGGAACTCTCATTGGTTCAACATCCGATTTGGATGGAAATTTTATTTTTACCGGTATCGAACCCGGATTTATGCGACTTGTTGTTTCTACTGTAGGTTTTGAAACAACCACATCGTCCGAAATTCAGGTTCAGGGAAATCAAACAGTTTTTATTGACATTCCTGTAAAAGAAACAGCTTTTCAGATACAGGAAGTGGTTGTACGTCAGAATCTGAGCCTAAAACGTATCGAAAGCCCCATTTCTGTGTTATCGGTAGGTGTACAGGAAATTGAAAAAACAGCCGGTGCTAATCGCGACGTTTCTAAAGTTGTTCAGTCGTTGCCCGGTGTAGGAGTAACTGATCCAAACAGAAACGATTTAATTGTTCGCGGTGGTGGTCCTTCGGAAAATGTGTTTTATCTGGATGGAATTGAAATTCCGGTGATCAATCACTTTGCTACTCAGGGTTCTTCGGGTGGTGCAGTGGGTATTATTAATCCCGATTTTGTGCGGGAAATTAATTTCTATACCGGTGCTTTTCCTGCTAACAGAACCAATGCGTTGAGTTCTGTGATGGAAATTAAACAAAAAGATGGTAGCAAAGATAAAGTGCATGCCAAGCTATCGGTTGGTGCTTCGGATGCAGCTCTAACGGTAGATGGTCCATTGAGCAAAAAATCAACTTTTATCCTTTCTGCCCGTCAATCGTACCTGCAATTTTTATTTAAGGCTATCGGATTACCATTTCTACCTACTTACAACGATTTTCAGTTGAAATATAAATATGAAATCGATAAAAAGAATGAAATCAGTTTGATAGGAATTGGTGCCATCGACGATTTGGTATTGAATACCGGATTACAGGAAACCGGCACCGAATCGCAAAAATATCTGCTGACTTATTTGCCCATTTACAAACAGTGGAATTATACGGTAGGTGCTACTTACAAACATTTTGGTGAAGGTTATATTGATAACTGGATTTTGAGCCGTAATATGCTCAGAAATAAAAATTTCAAATTCGAAAATAATGATGAAACGCTGGCGAAAACATCGGATTATCTGTCGGATGAAGCTGAAAACAAGTTGCGATTCGAACGTGACTATCCGTATTCGAGCATCAAACTAAAAGTAGGAGCCGGCATACGTTATTCACATTATACCAATCAAACTTTCCGTAAAATATTCTTCAATGGTGTGGCTAATGAATTGAATTACGACACAGAATTGAATCTATTCGGTTATCAGGCATTTGCACAGGCTTCGGATGAGTATTTTAACGACCGATTGAAATTATCGCTGGGTGTTAGTATGGTTGGAAATAACTTCAACAACAATATGAAAAACCCGTTGAATCAGATTTCTCCTCGCCTGTCGGCATCGATGGTTGTTAGCAAGAAGTTTGATATTAATGCCAACATTGGCCGGTATGCAGCACAACCTGCTTATACCACTATGGGCTTTAAAAACAGCGCCGGCGAGTTTGTGAATCAGAACGAAAACCTGAAATATGTAATTTCAAATCAGGCAATTCTCGGATTCGAATATCGTCCGGTGGAAAAAATGAAACTTTCGGTGGAAGGTTTCTACAAACATTACGAGCAATATCCTTTGTCGGTATTGGATGGATTAAGCATTGCCAGCAAAGGTGCTGATTATGGTCAGGTGGGTGATGAGGAAATTGTATCAACAGGTAAAGGGCGTGCCTACGGCGTGGAAGTATTGTTTAAAATTCTTGAATGGAAAAATCTGAATGTGACAACCACTTACACCTTTTTCCGTAGTGAATTTACCGATTCTACAGGAACATTCCGACCATCGTCGTGGGATACACGTCATTTGGTGAATTTGATTGCCAGTTATAAATTACCTAAAAACTGGAATGTGGCTGCGCGTTGGCGTTATGTGGGTGGTGCTCCTTATACGCCAATTGACATGGATAAATCAACGCTGAAAGCTGCCTGGGATATAACCAACCAGCCTTATCTGGATTTTTCACAATATAATTCATTGCGATTGAAGGATTCGCATCAGTTGGATGTTCGTATCGATAAAGAGTTTTATTTCAAAAAATGGGTATTGAATTTGTATGCTGATGTGCAAAATGCTTATATTTTCAAATCGCAGGGTATTCCGGTTTATACCAACAAGGATAAAACCACAGGTTTACCCGTAACCGACAATGCAAATTCTTCGAAATATGTACTTCGTGAACTCGACGACAATTTCAACGGAACAATTTTACCTACAATTGGTTTAATAATAAAGATTTAATGATATGAAGACAAGAATTATAATGGCAGTATTACTGCTTCTTACAGTGTTTGTAGCTGCAAAAAAAAATAAAAAAGAGACTTTTTCGCAGGAAAAATACGGTGTTGAAAATACAGGAACCCTGCTTAAAATTACTTTCGAAAAAGGGAAAGAGCATAATCACCCCTTGTTTGCTATTTGGCTTGCCGACGAAAATGGAAAATACATTCAGACTTTGTATGTATCGAAAAGCATTGGAAAAGGAGTTTTCGAACATCAGAGTCGCAATAAAGGGAGTTGGATGCCGGGTGAAATTCAACGTCCCGCAACTTTACCATACTGGGCGCATCAGCGTGGTGTGGTGAACGAATATGGTACTTATATGCCAACACCCCGACAGGCTGTTCCGGATGCATATACTGGTGCAACTCCGCAAAGTTCGTTTGTATTGCAGGTGAAAACCGATAAACCGCTACAGGGAAAATATAAAGTGATGCTGGAGGTGAATCAATCGTGGGACTGGAACGAATTCTGGTACAATGATAAATATCCTGACAATAAAGAATATAAAACTTCGAGCCAGCCTGCAGTGGTTTACAGTGCAGATATTGACACTTCAAAAAACGGAGTAACAGAGTTAAAACCCATTGGTCACAGTCATTTTGCCGGCGAAGATGGTTCGCTCACAGCAGATATTTCAACATTGACCACAGCGCTTAAAATTGCAAAGAAAATTACAGTTCAGGTAAATCAATAATTTCAGTAGTTTTTTAGTGATGAATCCCGTACATGTTCAAACACTCCATTAGAGTCAGGTTTGTTCCATGTGCGGGATTTATTTATTTCCAGTTTTTCGTAGGTCGCTTTTATAATATCTTCCGACGAAAAACCACATTTACGGGCACAATCCAGCAACAGCATAAAACAATCAGCCAGTTCATAACGAAGTTCTGCACTGTCGTTTTTCTCAATCGACTCTATCAACTCAGGTATTTCCTTTTGTAAGTGTTTTAGCTTTGCTACCGGAGTCGAAACTTCGCCAAAAGCTTCGTCGGACCACGCTGCAATATCGTTAATCAGCTCTTGTAGATTATCCATGAAATAGATTTTTTTTTGTATAAGCAATTATTTGTATTTGGGTCTCGCGAGTTCCGACTCGCGAAAACACTTAAAACAATAAATACAGATTGAAATAATCACATACTTTGTTCCGAAATTTGATAATTGTTTGCAAAAATTCTCGAGTCGGAACTCGCGAGACCCATTTAAAGTTAGTGAAATTTTAAGAAGAGAATAAGGCATTAATACGATCATAAAACATTGCTGCATAGCAATTTATTTCTTTCTTACTTACTTATTTTCTTAATTTCTTATTTTCTCATTTACATCAAAATGTAAGCTTTACTCCACCTAACACATTAATTCCCGGCATAGGATAGCCGTCGTTAATTTCATATTGCTGATTCAGCAGATTATTGCCCATGACGAACACTTCCAGATTCTTCAGCGGCTGAGCTGCAATACGTGCATTTAAAAGCAAGTATGAAGGTATTGTTTTTGTTGGTGGATCAATAGGCTTGATATGGATAAATGTGTAAAGTTGCTCTACATATTGCGAGCTTAAATTAAAATTCCATATTTTGTATTTATAATTTACACTTACATTTGCCTGATTTCGTGGAGCAGCAATTATTGGCGTGCTTGTGTGCAAATAACTGTAATTAGCGTGTACAAAAAGATTTTTCATTACCGCATATTTGCCCGAGAATTCAAGTCCGTAATTGGTAACTGATCCGGTATTCTGACGTGTTGGAATTGGGCCACCAACCACCTGAATCAGGTTTTCGGCATTGATATAATAGGCATTTACTTCCAGATTCAGTTTGTTGTTCATCAGACTTTGCATCCACCCAATCTCATAATTATACATTTTCTCGGGTTTTAATGTCGGATTTGGCGCATAAAGATACAGTTCCATCAGTGTCGGACTTCTGAAACCTTTCGAAAAGCTTGCTTTCAGCGTTGAATTGTGGTTCAGATTGTAGTTTGCACCTAAAGTTGGAATAAGTTCTGCCGGATAAACAGGGTGAAATTCCGAACGCAAACCGGCTGTCAGTGTCAGTTTTTCCAGTAACTTTTGCTGTGTGTAAATATAAAAGCCAGCTTCGGTAACCTGTAATAAAGTGTCACGGTGTACACCCTGATTGGCCTGTCCTCCATAGTTTTTAATATCGGTTCCAACCGTCAGTAAATTTCCTTCAAACAACCTGAACGATTGATACAACATCAGTCCGCTGTTAAAATCGGTAGAATGAAAGCCGTTAGTCAGCGTATGTTCCCCGAAATTATGGAATATTTTCAGCGAGCCTTCTGAGTTTTTGTATTTATTGTCAAACGATACTGCCGCCTTTCCGCGTGTTATATCTATGCCAAAAAGTGCGGGAACATGAATCATGTTACTATCGTTGCCAATGTACTTTGCTAAATCAACATCGGCGGTTACCGACAGATGTTCGTCGATATCGTAACCCAGTTTCAGATAGCCATTACCGATATTGAAATCGGTTTTCTCGCGGATACCATCGGTGTGGCTATAGTTGGCCGAAGCAAAAGCATTGAATTTTTTATCTTTAAACCCAAAAGTGCCGTAATATTTTTGTGTATTGAATGAGCCATACGAACTTCCAAGCGTTGCGCTCATGCCATCGGTCTTTTGCTTTTTGGTGATGATATTAATTACGCCGGCCATGGCGTTAGAACCATACAAAATGGAAGCAGGGCCGTGTATAATCTCCACCTTTTCTACATCCGACGACACATAAGCGTCTGCCAACGGATGTCCGAACAACCCCTGATACTGCGGATGACCGTCGATTAGTACCAGTACTTCGTTGTTGGGCGAACTACCCAAACCACGCATACTGATAGAGCCTGAACCTCCGGTAGAAACGCCAAAACCAAGTATATTGCGTTCGGTGATAAAAATGCCGGGTGCAAACTGATTCAGCGCGGTGAGGATATTCATCTGTCCGCTGTTTTCGATATTGGTTTTGCTGATTTGAGAAACGCTGAGTGGTACGATTTTTCGGGAAATTTCGGTTTTTGAACCGGTGACAATAACTTCGTTGAGTTTAATGCTGTCGTTGTACGATGTTTGGGAAAACAAAAAACCTGAAAAAAGTAAAGTAATAGCAAGAAAAGAATGCTTCATGTAGATTTTTAATTCGTTGGAAAATAGTCTTAATTTTTTTTTGAGAAGCACAAAAATAGTATTTTTCGGCTAAATTAATTGATGTTAGAACCATTTCCGGAAGATATTGTTGATAGTTTATTCGATTTTTCTTGATTTATATCACATATTTCATTCGTACACAAAAAATGTCAATTTTTTCAATTGTTTTTTCTTAATTTTGTGCCACTTATAAATCAAAAAAATCACTTACAATGAATAAGATTGTAAATAAAGAGTATTTCTCGGCCAATGTGGTAAAATTTGAAGTGGAAGCACCTCTTATTGCCAAATCGCGCAAAGCCGGACATTTTGTTATGGTAAAAGTGGGCGAAAAAGGCGAACGCATCCCGTTGACCATTGCCGGAGCCGATTTGCAAAAAGGAACTATCACGCTGGTGGTTCAGAAAATGGGTGTTTCATCGACCAAATTATGTACACTGAATGCCGGAGAATATATCACCGATATGGTGGGTCCGCTCGGAAAAGCTACGCATATCGAAAACTTTGGTACAGTAGTTTGCGCCTGTGGTGGTGTTGGAACTGCACCTATGTTGCCTATTGTGGATGCGTTGAAACAAGCCGGAAATAGAGTTATTACCGTACTGGCTGCCCGTACCAAAGAGTTGATTATTTTGGAAGAACAAATGCAGCAACTTTCCGACGAAGTGATTGTGATGACCGACGATGGTTCTTACGGAACAAAAGGACTGGTAACAAACGGAGTGGAAAGCGTGATAAACCGCGAAAAAGTGGATATGTGTGTCACCATTGGTCCGGCCATTATGATGAAGTTTGTAAGTTTGCTCACCAAAAAATACGAAGTACCAACACTGGCATCGCTCAATACTATTATGGTGGATGGTACCGGTATGTGTGGCGCTTGCCGTGTAAGTGTGGGTGGCAAAACCAAATTCGTTTGCGTGGATGGTCCTGAATTCGATGCGCACAAAGTGGATTTTGACGAGATGCTGATGCGCCTCGGCGGATACCGCGATATTGAACGCGAAGAAATGGAAAAAATGACCTGCGCCAGCGGAGCGAACGTGTAAATGTTTCGTGTTTCGTGTTTTGGGTCTCGCGAACCAACGGTCAACGACCAAAGGGAGTTAATTCCGACTCGCGAAATATTGTTTCAAGAGTTTCAAAGGTTTCAAGAGTTTCACGTTTCAAAAGTTCGCCTTTTTACTCAAAACTCCTGACTCAAAACTCAGAACTTTCAAAAACTGATATTCTAATTTCTTATTTTCCTAATTTCTTAATTTCTCATTTTACAAATCAACTAAATCACAAATCAACCAAATATCAATGAATCTAACCGAAGAAAGAGCACAGGAATGGCGTGCAGAGTTACGCAGTGCTATGAAAGCCAAGGAGCGTACCGATATTCCGCGCGTACATATGCCGGAGTTGGATGCTGAATTTCGCAGTCATAGCCGTAAAGATGAAGTAAATCTTGGATTAACAGCCGAACAAGCCATGCTTGAAGCCAAACGCTGTCTGGATTGTGCCAACCCAACCTGTATGCAGGGTTGTCCTGTGGGCGTATATATTCCAAAATTTGTCAAATATATCGAAAAAGGTGATTTTCTGAATGCGGCTAAAACGCTGAAAGAAACATCGGCATTGCCTGCCGTGTGTGGTCGTGTTTGTCCGCAGGAAAAGCAATGCGAAGAGCAATGCATTCATGTGAAGATGAAGAAAGACGCTGTTGCCATTGGTCATCTGGAGCGTTTTGCTGCCGATTACGAACGCGAAAGTGGTAATATTTCAGTACCTGAAATTGCTGCATCGAACGGAATTAAAATTGCTACTGTTGGTTCAGGACCTGCCGGATTATCGTTTGCCGGTGATATGGCAAAGCTAGGTTATGATGTAACAGTTTTCGAAGCGCTGCACGAAATTGGCGGTGTGCTGAAATACGGTATTCCGGAATTCCGTTTGCCCAACAAAATTGTGGATGTGGAAATAGACAATCTTCGTTCCATGGGCGTGAAGTTTATCAACAATTGCATAGTGGGTAAAACCATTGCCATTGCCGATTTGGAAGAAGAAGGATTTAAAGGTGTATTTGTTGGAAGTGGCGCAGGATTGCCGCGTTTTATGAATATCAAAGGTGAAAATCTGGTGGGAGTGATGTCGTCGAACGAATACCTGACCCGCGTGAACCTGATGGATGCTGCCAGCGATGATTCCGATACGCCTGTATTGAAAGGTAAAAAAGTAGCCATTATTGGTGGCGGAAATACTGCTATGGACTCGGTGCGTACTGCCCGTCGACTTGGTGCTGACCGTGCCATGATAGTTTATCGTCGTTCGGAAGAAGAAATGCCTGCCCGACTTGAAGAAGTAAAACATGCCAAAGAAGAAGGTATCGATTTTATGACGCTCCGTAACCCGATTGAATATATTGGAACTGAGCAAGGACGTGTAACGCATATGGTGTTGCAGGTGATGGAACTGGGTGAACCGGATGCTTCCGGTCGTCGCTCACCGGTGGAAGTGCCGGGCATGACCGAAACCATTGAGGTGGACGAAGTGATTGTAAGTGTAGGTGTTTCGCCCAATCCGCTTATTCCACAGTCAGTGGAAGGACTGGAAGTCACCAAATGGGGAACTGTGGTGGTAAACAACGACACCATGCAATCTACTATTCCGCTTATTTTTGCCGGTGGCGATATTGTACGTGGCGGTGCTACGGTTATTCTTGCCATGGGCGATGGACGACGTGCTGCTGCTTCGATGCACGAATGGATACAGGGAAATTGACAATTGACAATTGATAATGGATAATTGCAATGCGGACTGATGAAATATCGGTTCGCATTTTTTATTTTTCGGGTGCTGCGAGTTCCAACCCGCAGAAGAGATTAAATGGAACGCAGATTTTTTCAGATAGTGAGCGACAAGCGACTTCCCTGTCGCTTGAAGAATTTAAGAATGGAATGCGGATATATCGGATTAGGCGAATCCCCGCCGATAAAATTCAAATTTTATTTACGGATTTTATTTCGGATTATTCTTCAACTTCGTTGAATGGGGATTTTTTCGGGTGCTGCGAGTTCCGATTCACAGAAAAGGACTGAATATTTAATGTAATTGTGCTGTTGGGAAGGCTGTGTAAATTAAAAGCAACGGGAAATAATAAGCTATTTCCCGTTGCTTTATCTTTCAGTTTTTATAATTTTTCTCCGTATGCCAAATCACCTGCATCGCCCAGTCCTGGAATAATATAAGAATGATCGTTCAGTTCGGGGTCGATGGCTGCTGTCCAGAGTGTAACATTCATACCTTCGAAATGTTTTCTTATATATCTTACAGCTGTTTTACTGGCAATAACTGTGGCAATATGCACATGTGCCGGTTTTCCTTTGGTGAGCAACGCTCCATACGCCAGTTCCATAGAACCGCCGGTGGCCAGCATGGGGTCGGTAATAATCAGCGTTTTTCCTGTTAAGTCAGGCGAGGCTATATATTCAATAAAAATATCGAATTTCAGCGCATCTTTGTACTTGCGGTAAGCCGACACGAAGGCGTTTTCAGCACGGTCGAAGTAGCTCAGAAAACCCTGATGAAACGGCAGACCGGCACGTAAAATCGTAGAAACCACAATTTTTTCGTCAATCACATTGGTTGGTGCAATTCCGAGCGGTGTTTTCACGTTTTCGAGGCTGTAGTGCATCGATTTACTGATTTCGTAGGCCATAATTTCGCCGATACGTTCCATATTACGACGGAAACGCATTGAGTCGCCCTGAATTTCGACCGAGCGGATTTCTTTGAGATAATGATTCAGAATGGAATTATTTTCCGAGAGATTGATAATCTTCATGATAAAATTAAATTTAAAACGAATTTGGCAGCATGTACAGAAACGGCAAACTGTTATTGTAATTCAGTTCTTCGTATTCCAGTCCTAATGCCCTCAAATTGGTATAATAAAGTTGATAATGTTCGTAATAATATTTTTCGCTTTGTAAAAACCATGCTTTTTCTCCAAGTTTTTCAGCCAAAAACCATTTTTCGAGTAAGCGCGCTATGCGTCCGTTGCCATCAGTAAAAGGATGAATTTTTACAAATACCAAATGAATCATAGCCGCAAAATAAAAAACTTCTTCGATGCTTAACTGCTGCTTTAAAAGTAGTTTTACATCCTGAAAAAGTTTTTCCATTTCGCCCTTCACCATAAAAGGACTTGCTGCCACATATTCAATTTTTCCGTCCGGAGTAATTACATACATTATTTTGTTCCGGATAATTCCCTGTTCGTTTTTGCCGATAAAATGCTTCGAAAGAATGATGTGTGCATTTTTCAGATTTTCGGATTGGAGAGGATGAGTTTTCGCCAATGAATAGGCATCGTACAGGTCATCAATCTTTTTGGTGTAATCGGGCAGAAAAGAAACGCCGAATTTTTTATGCTTCACAAACGAATCAAGTTCAATATCTTCGCCCTCAATTTTGCTGGAATAAACCGAGGCTACCGACGTATAAAAACTAAACGAATCGGTTGAAATTTCTGCCTCCTGCAATGCATCGAACTTCGATGTCAGATTCCAACCGGCAACATTCAACAGATATTCTTTCAGCAATGAAACGGGGATAATCTGTAATTCGGTATTCATTTGCAGAACAGAGGATGAATAATGCATAAAAAATTTGCCACAAAGATACACAAAGTTTCATTTGTAGTGTATTCCTGTGGCAAAGTTTCTTATGGGAAGCTCTAAAAAAAACAAAACGGGAATTAGTATAACGTGAATTCGATATAAGTAAATGACTTATAATCAACCATAATAAACTATAAGAATCCTGAAAGGATTCAATATGAATAACCGCGGGTAAAACCCGTGGGTAATGAAAAATAGAATAAGAACCCTGAAGGGGTTAAATATCAGCAATTTACATATTGAACCCCTTCAGGGTTCAGGTTTACTTTCACGAATAACCACGGGTTTCACCCGTGGTTATTCATATTTAAGTCCTTCGGACTTTTAAAACAAGCTATTTTGTTTGATTATAACGATTCTTATGTCGAACCCATGTTCATTAATAACTGGTTTAGCAGATGTATTATCGGGTCTGATGCTATTTTGCATCCCTGGCTCTGATTTCTGTTCTGCGGATTTTTCCGCTGATAGTTTTTGGCAGCGAGTCGACAAACTCGATAATGCGCGGATATTTGTACGGCGCTGTTACTTTTTTGACATGCTCCTGTATTTCGTGCATCAAATGATGGTAGTTTGCCGGGGTTTTGTATTCGGCAGCCAAAATAATGGTGGCTTTCACCACCTGTCCGCGAATCTCATCCGGAACGCCGGTCACAGCACATTCCACCACAGCGGGGTGCGTCATAAGCGCACTTTCCACTTCAAACGGGCCAATGCGATAGCCGGAGCTTTTAATCACATCGTCGTTACGGCCTACAAACCAGAAATAGCCATCCTCGTCGCGCCAAACCACGTCACCTGTGTAATAAATATGGTCGTGATAAGCATTGTTAGTTAGTTCCTCGTTGCGATGATAGCCTTTGAATAGTCCTTCGGGATATTTTTTATCGGTACGAATCACAATTTCGCCCTGTTCGCCCACTTCGGCAGTACGACCGTCGGGTGTGAGCACATCAATGTCGTAATGCGGATTGGGCAATCCCATCGAACCCGGTTTTGGCTGAGTCCACGGCGAAGTAAAGATAGAAAGTGTAGTTTCGCTCTGCCCGTAACCTTCCATCAGTTTAATGCCGGTAAGTTTCAGAAACTGCTCGTACACGGCAGGATTCAACGCTTCGCCGGCAATGGTGCAATACTCCAGCGACGACAAATCGAAACTTTCGATATTTTCGCGAATCAGAAAGCGGAAAATAGTGGGAGGCGCGCAAAGCGACGTAATCCGGTACTTCTGAATCATTTCCAGCATGGCATGGGGCGTAAATTTATCGTGATCGTACACGAAAACACAAGCGCCCACTATCCACTGTCCGTAAAGTTTTCCCCAAACGGCTTTCAGCCAGCCGGTATCGGCAATGGTGAGATGCAAACTGTCTTCGTGGAGGTTATGCCAGTATTTTGCGGTTACAATATGCGCCAGCGGATATACATGATCCAGTTTTACCATTTTCGGATTGCCGGTTGTTCCGGATGTAAAACTGATAATCAACGCATCGTCGTTGGTATTGGCGTTCTCCACTTTGGTAAACGGCGCAGCACTTTCAATTCCTTTGTGAAAATCGAGCCATCCTTCCGGAACAATAGGGCCAACAGATATACACAGCTCTACAGTGGGTGAATCGGGCAATGAATCGGTAATATGCGAAATAATCGGTTCCTCTCCTACAGCCACAATGGCTTTGATATCGGCGGCATTATTGCGGTACACCAAATCCTTTTGCGTGAGCAAATGTGTGGCAGGAATAATCACTGCGCCAATTTTATGCAAAGCAATAATGGTAAACCAAAACTCGTAACGACGTTTGAGAATAGCCATCACAATATCGCCTTTTCCTATTCCCAGACTTTGAAAATACGAAGCCGTCTGATCGGAGTATTTTTTTATGTCACCAAAAGTAAATTCGCGGCATTCACCTTTGTCGTTTGTCCATAACAATGCGCGCTTGTTAGGCGACTTTGCTGCCCACTCATCAACAATATCGTAAGCAAAATTGAAATTTTCGGGTACAAGAAGTTTGTAGTTCGCTTTGAAATCCTCAAAGTCGGTAAATTGGGTTTGAGCAAGATACTTTTCTAACATGTGTGGAGATTTTTATTCTTCAATTTTTTTGAGTGCAAAAGAAACAACTGAACGCGACCTAACAGAAAATCAGGGATAAAAAAGTGCAATTCGGGATAGAATTGGAATATTCGGGATAAAATAAACCAAAAATATCAATCCTGTGACACTACAACTGCCAGGAAACGCACTTTTTTACCATTAAGCGCTTTCATGCCGTGAGGTTTTGATGCATCGAAATAAATGCTATCGCCTTCGTTTAATATCAAATCGTTGCCTGAAATGCGCAGTTGTATGGAACCTTCAAGAATCATATTGAATTCCTGTCCGGTATGTGTATTCAGACTTATGGGTAATTCGTTGGGCTCAACAGTTACTTCGAAAGGTTCGGCTTTTGCATTGCGGAAGCCGGAAGCCAGCGACTGATATTTATAGATTTTGTTACGCGTAACACCAACTCCGGTGCCTTTACGGGTAATGAAATACGTCAGCGCGTGAGGTTCGTTTCCGGAAATGAGCGTTGTGGTTTCGATGCCCAGCACCTGCGATACTTCGAGCAGAAAACTCATGGGTATATCCGATTTTCCGGATTCGTACTGCGCATAATCTACTACAGAAACACCTGTTTTTTCGGCTACCTGCGCTACAGTAAGTTCCAAAGCTTCCCGAAGTCCGCGCAAACGTTCGGCAATTTGTGTGATTTGTGTATTCATCGATGTTTGAAATTAGGTAATTATGAAAAAAGAAATTGAGAAAATAAGAAATTGAGAAATTAGTAAGACCTAAAAAAACATGAATCTATGATTTTGGGTCTCGCGAGTTCCGACTCGCGAATATTCATCTAAAACGCGAGTTGGAACTCGCGAGACCCGGATATGAAGTTCAATAAAAATTATTTCAGGTGCGATGCTTTCAGTCCTTTAATCACTGCATTGGTAAATCCGTTGGCTTCCATTTCGTTTAATCCTTTGATGGTAATTCCGCCGGGCGTGGTTACTTTGTCGATTTCCACTTCGGGATGCGATGCATTGGCTTCCAGCAAATCAATAGCGCCACGCAGGGTTTGCAATACCACTTCTTTGGCTACATTGGGATAAATGCCCATTTCCACACCACCTTCCATGGCAGCACGTATATAGCGGAAAGCATAAGCAATACCACACGACGACAGCGACATAAAAGCGTTTAGCTGCGATTCAGGAACAAGAAAAGCTTTTCCGAGTTCGGCAAACAGCGACAACACCAGTTCTTCCTGCTCTTTCGTTGCGTTGTACGACGAAATGGTGGAAACACTTTGCAATACATCGATAGCCGTGTTCGGAATTACACGAAACATGGATGCATCCGTATCGAAAAGTTCTGCCATCCGTTCGAAATTTACACCGGCGGCAATAGAAACGAGTATTTGCTTTTTATAATCGATGCGACTCTCAATTTCTTTGGCTACAATTTCTACTAACCATGGTTTTACAGCCAGAATAATAATGGAAGCACCTTCAATGATTTCGCGGTTTGAAGTGCTGACAGAAATTTCTGGAGAGAATTGTTTTAAATCTGCCAGATTTTTTTCAGACACATCGCTCACAAAAATCCTGTTGGTATCTACCATTGTACCGCGCGACAAGCCACGTGCAATAGCGCCACCCATATTCCCTGCACCAATTATGGCAATTTTCAATTCTTTCGTTTCCATATTTTCGATATTTTTTTACAAAGATAAAATAAGTATTCAAAAAATTACACTATTCAGTATTCAATGTCCGTGTTGCTTTTAAAAACCGACTTTTATTGCTGCTTTTATTGCCCATGGCGATACTCCGGGATGATTTAAATCGGTGAGTCGCCAAACCGACTGTATAGCAAATAGTCCGAGTATATTGGTAATTCCCACACCAATTTCGGAATACGGTTTATTGTAAGTGTAGATATTTGCCGGAATATCAATCATAGAATTATGCTGATTATTGAGCGATCCATATATCATTTTAAAACTAACGAACTCCCGCAACTTAAAATCGCGTACAACCGGTATCAGATTAAACAACAAACCATTGGTAATAAGCTCACTTTGCAGTCCAATGTAACGGTCGGCAGCATATTCCTGATAGTTCATCAGATTGTAACGGTAATAACTATAATAGCCGCCACCTTCGTTACCCTGCGGAAAATCGAGAAAACTGTAAGGCATAGCGCCCGTGGAGATGGCAGCATTCACATGATAATTAAAAGTACCCAGCGTAAACGGGCAATTTTGCTTCACCGATAAAAACAATTTTCCGAAATAACCTGACGTTGCAGGCGTATGACTTTTCCCTCCACTCACGCCAAGATATATCACAGGTTTTCTGTTTTGGATGTAAATACGCTGCAAATGCCTGTCGTACACTTTTTCACCAAACGACCATCGGGTAGTGAACACCAAACTGCTCTGCGAAACACTCCCGACATCTGCTCCATTGTGCATCAAAGGCAATGCAGCATTCGAAAACATGATATTATTTCTGAAAGTCAGAAAAGTTTCGAAGTTGCGGCTCCATTCATTGTTGAGCGTTGCTTCAAATTCTTTGCGCAAACTGAGCTTTGCAGTAGAATTCAATGAAAAAATTGAACTGGAAATATCATCGTCGCCTGTAAGAAGCGGTTTTTCGCGAATCAGAAAATTATTGTAATTATAATCAATTCTTCGGTAATCCTTCGTGTACGAAGCACTTAACAATTGTCGGTTTTTAAACGGCAATTTGTATTCCATCAATGCAGAATATTGCAATTCGTTGTTTTTTAAGCCATAACCGGCATATCCGCCCACCGAAAAGTCGCGTAACATTTTTTCGTTGGTTCTGAAAGGAAGCGTAAACCGCCATCCTTCAATATCGTTGTAACGGGAAATTTGCTGAATTTTTCCAATATCGAAAATACCTGCCGGAATATAGCCTGTAATAATGACTCCGGCTATCCACTTAGCCACTTTTACCACCGGCACTTCATTCATCAGATTCATTTTCTGCTCTATTTCGGATTTCGAATATCCTGTCTGAGCAAAATCTGCAGGGTTCATCACCACGGTATCTTTTCCGACTGAAAACGTCACCACTTTTTTTAGATACATCACCGGATTAGTCATGGTGGTGTCCGAAATAATGCTTTGATTTAGCCTTATAAACAGCTGACTTCGCTCAGGTATTCGTAATTTATTTTCGGTAAACGACTGGCGCATTTTCAACTGCTGAATGTAATTGACGTTCGATTGCAAAGGCAACTCTGCCTCTGCCGACTGCAACGCGGCACTCACTGAATCCACATACAAAGTTCCGTTGAAAATCTGATTTTTCGGGTTTTTAGTTTTGAAGCGGACTTTATATATTTTCCCGTTTGCACCTTGAAGGCTGTCGGTAAGGTAAAAATCGTAATACGCTCCTGCCCCGCTCGCTATCGGACTTAAGAAATTTATTCCCAACACATTTACATAGTTATCGTAAAAACTGAACTTTGCATCGAGTTGAGCAAACAGATTGTCCATAAGCTGAACAGCCTGCTCGGAAGCCTTGTATGTATCACGTCTCAGTTCTGTCAGTTCTTTTTTTAGTACCGAACCTTCATTTTCGTTCAGATAAACCGGAACAAAAAGACTGGAATCCTTCGGAATTTCCTTTCCTTCCGATAAAGTTTCGAACAACTTTTTATTCATATTTCTCCGGTTCATATTGCCCAGATAAGCCACATTTTGCTCGTTGTAATTCAGACCGAAAACCGGCGCTGTAAGGTAATTATTAACCGATCGTTTTGCACGAACTCTGTTCATCAATGGAATGGCAGGATTTGCACCCGGAATAACGAAAACCTCCTGCAACACGGTGTTTTGCTCCTGTAATTGCACCTGTATACCCACATTTTTTCCGGGCTTTATTTTCACCTCTTTGGTAGCGTACCCGATACAACTAAACTGTAAAACGGGTTCCTGTCCGTTGATGCGAATCAGAAAAAAACCTTCACTGTCGGTTTTCACGCCCTGAGTTGTGTTCTTCAGAATGACATTAACCTCGGGCAAGGGAGTTTTATCGCGACTATCGAATACTTCTCCAACAATAATTGTTTCCTGCGCAAACACAGAAAAACACACCATCACAAAAATGGATAAAACAACTACAAAGCGATATGTATTTCTGATTTTCAATTTTTTGACTGATAATCTTTATTCATCGGGTGAAATTCCAAAATGGTTTTCCGCAGGAAGTTCACATCAATATGTGTATAAAGTTCTGTGGTAGTAATCGATTCGTGACCCAGCAACTGCTGAATAGCACGCAGATTAGCACCGTTTTCGAGCAAATGCGTGGCAAACGAATGACGGAAAGTGTGCGGACTTACATTTTTGCGGATACCAGCCAGCGCTGTCAGATCTTTCACAATGGTAAATATCATGGCTCTGGTAAGTTTTGAACCTCTGCGGTTCAGAAACAGAAAATCTTCGTTTCCTTTTTTAATTTTCAATAAATTCCTGTCGACATTCCACAATTCAATCTGCCTGATAGATTTTGGCGACAATGGCACTAAACGCTGCTTGCTGCCTTTTCCTTCCACCAGCATAAAACCTTCGTTGAGCGACAACCGCGATATTTGCAAACCAATCAGTTCCGACACACGCACTCCTGACCCGTATAAAACTTCAATAATAGCCTTGTTTCGTTGTCCTTCCGGTTTCGACAAATCGATGGCATCAACTATGGCATCAATTTCAGCCAGCGAAAGTACTTCCGGCAGGTGCAATCCAATCTTCGGACTTTCGAGCAAAACTGTAGGGTCATCCTCTATCCTGTTTTTATACAACAAAAAGTGATAAAACGATTTGATACCCGAAATAATACGCGCCTGCGAACGTGGATGAATGCCCATGCCGGATATTTCCACAATAAAATCGCGCAAAATCTCATAATTAGCATCTTCCGGTTTTACGCGTGCATCGTTCAGAAAATCCATCAGTTTCCGCAAATCATTCTCATAACCTGTAATGGTATTGCCCGAAAGCGATTTTTCAAGCTTCAGATACAGATGATATTCTTCGAAAACTGAACTCATTTACTTATTTTGGATTTTGAATTACAAAGATATTAAAAAATGGGGGATGAATATTTATTTTAAATCATTGTAAAACATCACTACATGTTATAAATTACAAAAACACGAATTCCGAAAGAATAATAATTTGTATTTTTGTATAAAAATTTAAATATTCTATCAAAATGAAGAAAGTTCTCAGTATTATTCTGTTATCATTGGTCATTTTTTCAAGCTTTGCTTACGATGCAACCGGTCATCGTATTGTTGCAGACATTGCGTATAAAAATCTGACGCCAAAAGCAAAATCGGCTGTAGATAAGTTACTTGGCAAGCAAGGTATTGTATTTGAATCCACTTGGGCCGACGAAGTACGAAGCGACAACAAATACAAATACAGTTATCAGTGGCATTATCAGAATCTGAAAGACAGCATGACCAATGCCGATCTGGAAAAACTAATGAAAAATCCGGCATCCGAAGGCGAACACTTATTCTTTGCCATCGACCAAATGAAAACGAGAATCAGCAAAGATAAAAACGATGTGGAAGCACTGAAATTTCTGGTACATTTTATGGCCGATTTTCATCAACCCATGCATTTGGGTCGTGCTACCGATTTAGGTGGAAACAAAACCGAAGTGAAATGGTTTGGCAAAACTATTAACATGCACTCACTGTGGGATAGTTATATGATTGAATCGCAGGGTTACACTTATTCTGAATACAGCAACTATCTACAGAATAAATTCGAAAAACAATCGTCAAAACTGAAGCAGGAATCTTTACTGCAATCGCTGTACGCAGTATACGACGTACGAAACAAAATTTTATACTACAATTATGCCGATACCAACAATTACCATTACACCTATCTGTTGTCGGATAATCTGGACGAAATGCTTTACAGAGGAGGCATTCAACTGGCCAAAGTGCTGAATGAATTGTATAAATAAAGGAAAAGAGGGGACAAATTTCAACTAATTGAAATTGAAATTACAATTGGATTAGCTTTTTAATTTCACCTACAAATTCAATAACCTGCGGAAATAGTGCATTAAGCATTTCTTCATCATAAAAAGTAAAATCATCATAGTCGCTGCTATGTCTTTTTTTCGAATAATGTAGCGTAAATATTACTGGTTTGAACCGAAAGTTTTCCGGTAAGTACAAAATGAAGTCCTAACATTTGTTTAACACCCGCATGTGTTTGGGCGGTTATTCCATTTTCCAACAACAATGCTATAACAGCATAATATGCAGCGTAATACAATCTATTCATTGCCCCATTCATAAAACCTTCCTGTTGCATAAGTTTAGCTTCTTTTAGCGTTTCATCGGAACGTTGCAACCGGTATATAACCAGCTCACGAATACTATTTTCATCAAGACTTTGTTTCATAATTCAATTCCCTGATTCATTACATTGATATAAAAAGGTGTTCGTATACGTGGATTTTCCCAACTCTTTCGGGTTTGAATTTTCGGGCTGATTAACACGCCGGTTTGAAGTTCCAGTTTGTAAATTGGCAATGTAATCCGCTCCTCCTCCTCGAGCGTAATTTTATCCTGATTTAATAATATCAAAACATCAATATCACTGTTTGGATGCGAATCGCCTCTTGCTTCCGAACCATATAGAATAATGCGGGCATCTGGAACCTGTTCACGAACAATGATTGATATGTTTTTTACTATTTCGGGGCGAATCATAACGTTATGTTTTACATGACAAAAATAGTGATTTTTTTGAATGAATGTTACTATTTGTTTTCGGTAATAAAAAAAAAACCGATTGATCATTTAATCTCAACCGGTTTCCTTTTGCTGATATGATTTTTGGAATTACAAATTAAAAGTCTCTGCTACAGCCTGACAAACCACTTTACCCTCCACTATATTTAAACCTTTGCGCAAGTCGTCGTATTTTTCGCAGGCTTTTTCCCAACCTTCGTTGGCTAATTTAAGCGCGTAAGGCAATGTAGCATTGGTCAGTGCGAGTGTTGACGTAAACGGAACTGCACCGGGAATGTTAGCTACGCAATAATGCGAGATTCCTTCTACCTGATACACCGGATTTGCATGTGTCGTTGGCACTGAAGTTTCGAAACAACCGCCCTGATCGATAGCCACATCAACCAAAACAGAGCCTGGTTGCATAAGTTTCAGCATTTCACGGGTAATTAAATGCGGTGCTTTTGCTCCCGGAATTAATACAGCACCAATAACCAAATCGGTGAGCGGAAGCATCTGTTCTATATTGTATTGCGACGACATAACGGTGTCAACATTCGGTGGCATAATTTCGCTCAAATAACGCAAACGCGGCAGCGAAATATCGGCAATGGTAACATGTGCGCCCAAGCCGGCCGCCATAAATGCAGCTTGCGTTCCAACAATTCCGCCACCAAGAATCAACACCTGAGCCGGTTTTACTCCCGGAACACCGCCCAGCAAAATTCCTTTTCCACCTTTTGGTTTTTCCAGATATTTAGCTCCTTCCTGAATCGACATGCGCCCTGCCACTTCCGACATAGGAATAAGCAGCGGCAATGTATTGTTCACTTCCACAGTTTCGTAAGCCAGACATATAGCCTGACTCTTCATCATGGCTCGCGTCAGTTCTTCGTTGGAAGCAAAATGGAAGTATGTGAAAAGCAATTGATGCGGACGTATCAGTTCGTATTCCTGCGGAATGGGCTCTTTTACCTTCATTATCATATCAGCAATGTCAAAAACTTCTTTTGCTGTATCCAGAATGTTTGCACCTGCCTGAATGTATTGGTCGTTGGTAAAGCCACTGTTTATACCTGCATTGGTTTCCACATAAACTTTGTGACCGTTTTTGGTAAGAATCTGTGTGCCTGATGGCGTTAATGCCACGCGACTTTCGTTATTTTTAATTTCTTTTGGAACACCGATGATCATAATTTCATGAATTAAATTGTTTGTACAAATTGCTTCATTTCAATATCAGAGTATTGAAATCGGGTGTAAAATTAAAATTTTAGTTTTAAATTGCAACTAAAACATCGTATAAAAATAAATAAAAATGACATTTTTTATTTATATTGCTGATTACAAAACACTTAAATAAAAACAAAACTATCACAGAATAGAAATTATTTTGTCAATTAAGATAAAACAAAGCGAATTAAATTGTTTCAATCGTTCGATTTATTTCAAAAACAAACTCAGCACTTTCAATTTAATACCTGCCATAATCGCCGCTATTATAATATCCACCTGATTCGTAAGTTACCGGAATCTCTATGGATTTTGTGGCAATATTATAACCTCCAAAAATTCCTATCCCTCCATTAATATTGCTGTAAATCTGAACAGGTTCAGAAAAGAAATCAGTTACGTTAGCACCTGATTCTACAGTTTTTAAATACAAATAAAACGATTTGGTTATACTTATCAATTCTACTATCATTTCGCTTTTCACAACAAAATTTACACCAACATCACCGCCATCTGGCTTAACAATTTTATATTCACTCGAAGATATACTTTGGTCAAATGTCAGATTATAGGTTTTTCCATCAATGAGTTCATCGTTAAACTCGAAGTACTTGTTATAGGCCGTTTCTCCTAACAGATTTTCTTCAGCTGAACTGTTTCCAAATACCATATCATCGGAAGTGAAAAACGTACTGTATTTCCTTACATCGCCACTTTGATAGGTTTTTTTATTTCTTACAACTAAAAGATAATAATTCTCGTAGTTTAAAGAATCGTGAAAAGATATTTTCACTTGCATATTCATATTGCGTGTAACACCAATAGTATCAGTGACTGTAGTACCTGTTAGAGGATCGTATCTGTAATTAATGTTGTAAAAAGAATTTATTGGTTTCACAACTGTATCAATCGACAACACCGGTATTGCTCCTGGTATTTCTGCACTGCAATTTACGTTTGGGAATGCATTGGTGGAAGCAACAACCTTAATAATATCGCCTTTTTTAGGTACATATGTTCCTGAATAAAATCCATTGCCAATGTGATGCATATCTTCGTACATCTCATTATTAACCCACAACGACACATCGGCGGTTGTAATATTATCAAAACTGCTATCATCTTTCAGAAAAAACTTACTGCGCGAAACATGCACTTTCACCACTGAATCTGGCGATACAAAACCATTGATAACCATCATAGAGGCTTTTTCGTCGCCACTGAATTCAATTTCGTTTTCGCAGGATGTAAACGAAAGAACTGCTGCAAAAACAAATACTGTATATACAATCAGATTTCTCATCATTTTTAAAATTTATAGGAATAACTTAAAGTTGGAATAATGGGGAAAATTGTCAGTTTTGTTAGTTTTTTTGTAGCAGTAAACGTCCCGGTAAACGGATTTGTTTTATATTCGTAACTGGTATATACTAAAAACGGATTCATCTGATTAGTAGCATTGTAAACACTTAAATTCCATGTTCGCACACCGTGCTTCAGTTTTTTATTGAAATTTGCCCCAATATCGACCCTGAAATAATCGGGCAGTCGATAATTATTTCGCTGACTGATATACGGCAACGTTGTTTGATAATTATAATCCTGACCCGGAATCCATGTACTTGAATAGTTCTGAAGTCCGAGTGTACCTGAATTTCCGGTTGCATAAACCAGTGTTGCTGCTAAATCAAACTTTTCACTGAATTTATGCGCCACCACCAAACTTATATCATGCCGTCTGTCGTATTTTGCAGGAAAAACCAATCCATTGTTCAGTTCCTGACCCGGACGGTCGAAAAGACGTTCCGACTTCGACCATGTGTAACCCAACCAACCGGTGGTTTTTCCGAAATTTCGCTGAAGTAAAAACTCTACTCCGTAAGCCCAGCCACGTCCTATAGATACTTTATCTTCCCAATTAGTTCCGGAATTCATAAAACTTGCACCATCTTTATATTCAATCAGGTTGACCATCGACTTGTAATAACCTTCGAGCGATACATCGGCAAAACCAAACAGGTTGTAAAACACACCGGCCGAGTATTGCTGCGATTTCATTGGCTCAATTCGTTTGGTCACCGGCACCCAAAGGTCGGTGGGCAAACTCAGACTGGAATTCGACAGCAAATGAATGTATTGACTCATATATGAATAACCGGCTTTGACCGATAATTTATCGTTTATCAATGCACGTAAACCCAACCTCGGTTGCAGCGAATGGTAAAATTTACCTTCCACAATAAACGTGGAATAATGCAATCCGGCATTCAGTTTCAGAAAAGAATTGATATTGATATTATCTTCGGCATACAAAATAGTTTCGTGGGCATAAATACTTGTATTTCCAATGGTTGTGTCAACATTTTGTACAATTGAATCGTATCGCGACGACATTTTTGTCACCTGCACACCCGGACTAAACGCATGATTGGTATAATTCAGTCCGAATTTCACATCGTGATTAGGATTGGGATTATAATCAAAATCGAGTTTACATCCAATATCCTGAATTCCTGAGTTATATCCCAGATTAATGTCGCTACTTTGTAACCTTGGAGGATTATAAGTTTCGTATTTATACTTTGTTCCCACATTCATATCGAACCGGTATCGGGTGAAAGTAGAGGTTGCATTCATGAATAACTTATTATTTATCACATGATTCCATCTGAGCGACGTAATCAGATTACCCCAGTTCCAACCCATATTCAGGCGATTTTCCTCTTTGCCATATTCATCGCTGCGATAATTTTGGCGTATATCGGCATAAATCACATCGTCGCCCATGTAAGCACTCAGGTATAACCGGTCGGTATCCGAAAATTTATGGCTTATTTTGGCGTTCATATCATAAAAATAGTATCCTGCCATCATTTTATCCATTTCTTCTTCTTTTCCAATAATCATCAATGCGGGTTGAATCAGTGCATCGTAATACGTACGGCGGGCAGAGATATTGAAAGTGGTTTTATCGCTGAAAAGCGGTCCTTCCAGATTAAATTTTGAAGAGATAAGCCCGATGCTGAAATTTCCTTTGAGTTTTTTGTTATTTCCATCGTTCATCCGGATATCGACAACCGACGACAACCGACTACCAAAGCGAGCGGGAAAACTTCCTTTGTAGAGCGTTACATTTTTTATCGCATCCGAGTTAAACACCGAAAACATTCCACCGAGGTGATTTACATTGTACACCGGCACGCCATCGAGCAGAAAAAGATTTTCGTCGGGACCACCGCCACGCACATAAAAACCGGCAGAACCTTCCACCCCACCCTGCACACCGGGCAATAATTGCAATGCTTTTAAAATATCGGTTTCGCCAAAAAGTGCCGGAACTGTTTTAATAAGCTGAATTGGCACTTCAATAGCGCTCATCTGCGAACTTTCCACTCCCATTTCGCGCTGACGACCAAGCACCACAACTTCCTTCAGTTCAATACTTTCTTTTAAACTTACATTGATAATAGTGTCTTTGGTAAGTTTAAATTTACGGAATTGCGGAGTGTAACCCACATAAGTAAATTCAATTTCCACATCGCCTTTAGGTAGTGTAAGCGAGTAAAAACCATAACTATTGGTTACACACCCTTTGCGTGTCATGGTTTCGAAAACAGAGCCGTTAATCATAGTTTCACCGGACTTCATATCGGTAACATACCCGCTAATGGTATAATTCTGAGAATAAAGCAGAGAAAATGATGAAATAGCAAAAAGAATAAACAGTGATTTGATTTTCATTTTTTAACTTGATAAATTTGTACAAAGTTAGCAAATAATAAGAATATCAACTTTTTGAAAATTGTTATTCAGATTCTCTAAACGAAGTTAAATGTTAATTATTATAACGATGTAAGAATTTCTTTTTACCGTTATCAAAGTGTAAACAATTCATCAAGCGTAAAAATTCCTGAACGCTTTGTTTTTACCACCGCCAACATGGCCTTTGATACTTCACTTGCATGAATTGGTTTGTATTTGCGGAACAATCCCACTTTATTCAACGCAAACATAACTTTTAAAGCCATTTTTTCCGACGGCCGTTTTGCTTTTCTATCGCCCCACAACTGTCCGGGACGAAGAATGACCAATTGCACAAAGCCCAGTTTTGCCACAGCTTCATCCAATTCGCCTTTCATTTTACTGTAAAACACAGGCGATTTTGCACTTGCTCCGGCAGAAGACACCAACACACAGGCTTTTACCCCATTTTTTGCAGCTGCTTCAGCCGTTTGATACTGATAAGTAAAATCTACCTTATATTGACTTTCTTTTGATCCGGCTGCTGCCAGTGTGGTTCCCATGGTTGAAAACAGTACATCACCCGTCACAAACCCACTCCATTGCTCCGGCCGATCAAAATCCACCACAATTTCGGTCAGTTTGGGATGAACCATTTCACCTTTTTGTCTTACCAGCGAAACAACTTCGGAGTAATCCTCTGAATCAACCAGTTGTTTTATCAGTTGCGTACCAACCATTCCTGTTGAACCTATTACAATTGCTTTCATTTTGTTTTAATTTGCATTTATTTAGCCCTGAGGCGATAGTTGTGGTAAGTATCGAGGGTATTAACCACATAAGCAATGGTTTCTTTTCCACGGAACCGTCCGCGTTTTACCACCGGGTCGTTGTAGAATTCAGGTTCGCTTTTCTTTTTGAGGTAATATTCCACATTATCGAACCACACCTGCGGATTTTTACCATATTTTTCGGCCAAAGCCATGGCATCAAAAATATGTGCAGGGCCTGAATTATAAGCTGCCAGAATAAATTTAATCCGTTCCTCCTTGTTCTGAATTTTACGGAACGACATATTCAAACTCTTGATATACTGCACTCCGGCTTCAATATTTTTTTCAGGATTAAAAACACTTTTGCGCGAAAGTCCGAAATTGGCTGCGGTACGTGGCATTAACTGCATAATACCGGCTGCTCCTGCCCATGAAACCTGTGTAGAGTCGAATTTCGATTCGTGAAATGCCACCGCAGCGAGCAACTGCCATTCCCAGTTTATTTCTTTGGCATATTTTTTAAACAAATGATCGTAAGGTGAAATGGCTCCTTTGGGTATTTTTACCTTGCGAATGGCAAAATACGGACTTCGCAACCAGTATTTTTCATGCAAAACCTCCATCTTTTCCTGATTTTCGGTTATTGCCGACCATTTATCCAGATATTGCTTCAATTCGGCGCTTTCTTTGCGAACCATCCAGCCATTCCGCTGATTGAAACCTATTTGCAGATTACAATCGAGCTTTTTGTAATAGGATTTATACAGAAATGCGGTATTATAATAAGCCACAGTAAAATCAATCTTTCCTTCGCCCACCATTTCAATCAAATCCTCATTGTCGAGGCTGTCAGCGGCATCTACTATTTCAAAAATATTTCCGAGTTCACTATTCAGTGTTTTCAGCCGGCGATATAAGATTGTATTGGGTTGAGCATAAATTTTCTTGCCTTCAAGTTCAATTACATCGGAGGCTAAATTTGTTCCAATACGCTGTACAATAACCTGATAAGTATTAGTTTGCGGCAGCACAAAATTGAAATTTTGTTTCAAACCGGTAGTTTCAAAAATATCGTACCCTGCAATGTCAATCTTTCCATTCTGAAGCATTTCTTCCATTTCGGTCTGCGATTTTGCCTCCACTACCTTTAAATTCACCTTCAAATCTTCGGCAATCGATTGTGCCAATTCCAGATCGTAACCAAGATATTCATCGCGGTAAAGGAAATAGGAAGTTGCGCCATTCAGCATACCAACACGAAGTGTGTCAGTTGCAATAATCTGTTTCAAATCAACCAAACCCGCATTTCCGGGTTCGTTTTTTTTACCTGATTTACACGAGTTAAATATCAGTACTGAAACAAAAAATATGTAGATCAACTTCTTCATTTAAAATCAAATATACTCAATATTTTCGGGTTTTATGGTCTGATCTACGCCCAGCAACTTCAGATATACCTGCGCTGTGGCTACCACATCCTTCTGACAATACACTGCAATGCGATTCAAATTCTTTTCTTTGTAATAAACATACGCCACCTGACTGCCATCAATATCATCTTTAGGCGTCGGAATTCCGAAAATGGCAGTAAGCAATTTCAGCGAAGTATAGTTTTTATAATCGCCGAATTTCCACATTTCCAGCGTATCGATAAAATTGATTTCCCATGGTTTTTTGCCGGAGATTTGAATAATTTCGGGCAAGGGCAAACCGTTAATCAACATCCTGCGACAAATATACGGTATATCGAACTCTTTAATATTATGTCCGCAAACGGTATGTTCCTTTGTTGAACAAAATTTGGTTAACAACAATGCAAAATCGTTCAAGAGTTCCTTTTCATCATCACCGGCAAATGATTTTGTCCGGAAATGCATTTCAGTACCTTTAAAATAAATATAACCAACCGATATACAAACTATTCTCCCGAATTCAGCATAAATACCTGCACTGTTTTCGAAAGCTTCTGCTGCAGTTGTTTCGTCAGAGTATTTTTCGGGCATTCGTTTCTGAATAGTTCGAAACTTTTCCTCCCAAAGATGTGATAAACCTTCCGGAATTTCACCGAAGTATTCTGTTTGCGGAACAGTTTCAATATCCAAAAACAGGATTTTTTGTAAATTACTGATAATCATTTGGTCGAAAAAAGTATTAGTGGTTAATATTTTAGGTTCGTAACTCACAAAAAGAACAAATTAGTTTAATCCGGCTTCAAATTTTTTTGAATAAAATTCGTCAAAATATCAATAGCAATATGGTTGTTACCGCCCTGAGGCACAATAATATCGGCAAAACGCTTGGTTGGTTCAATAAACTGCACATGCATCGGTTTCACCGTTTGTTCGTAACGTTCCATCACTTTATTTACCGAGCGTCCCCGTTCAATAATATCGCGATTGATAACACGAATAAGGCGGTCGTCGGCATCGGCATCCACAAACACTTTTAAATCCATCATCTTGCGTAACTCCGGATTGGTAAGCACCAAAATACCCTCTACAATAATCACATGGCATGGTTTCACAGGAATTGTTTCGACAGCCCGCGTACAGGTAAGATAGGAATAAATAGGCTGCTCAATGGTTTTTCCTTTTCGGAGTTCTTTCAAATGTTTTGTCAGCAATTCGAACTCAATAGAATCCGGATGATCGAAGTTCATTTCCAACCGTTCTTCCAATGGCAGATGTCCACTATCGCGGTAATACGAATCCTGAGGCAGGATAGCTACTTCGCCTTCGGGCAGTTTTTCAAGTATTTTTCGCACCACAGTGGTCTTTCCAGAACCGGTTCCTCCGGCTATTCCAATTATAAGCATATCAATAAAATTTATTTCAGACTACTAAAATAGATATTTATTCTTTTTTACACGAATTTTATGCGGGATTTTTTTGATGAGCAGTTTTCTGACAATCACTTTAACTGCTGAATATATGAATGTTAGAATTAAAATAGCGCAAAAAACAATTTTTCTGAAAAATAACGACACTTCTGAAAAACGACTTTATTTTTATACCTTTGTTACTGATTCATTTTCACTCAATATCCATATGAAAAAAACACACAAATTTTTAGCTCTACTCATTTCTTTAGTTATTTCCCTTCAAATTTTTGCAGAGTTGCCATCGATTATACCTTATCCGCAAAAACTGATTCAAAAAAACGGTACTTTTACTTTCTCTAAAAACACAATTATCCGGGAGTCACAAAAAAATATTAGTTCAGAAAAAACAGAACAGCAATTTACAGATCATTTTCAATTGGTTACAGGCATAAAAATCAAAAGCAAACCAGTTTTAAGTCATAAAACTGCAAATTTTATACGTTTCAAAACCAATCAGAATATTGCAAAAGAAGGTTACACACTCAATATCACTCCCGATTCAATTATTATTGCAGCTTCAACCGAAAGCGGATTTTTTTATGCCATACAAACCCTGTATCAGCTATTCCCTGCTGATATTTACGGCAATAAACGGTCAGGAGTAAAAAAATGGACAGTTCCCTGTGTCGAAATTGAAGATGCACCGCGTTTTGCCTACCGTGGCATTCATTTGGATGTTTGCCGCCATTTTTTCCCTGTTTCTTTCATTAAAAAGTATATCGATGCCATGGCCATTCACAAGTTGAACCGGTTTCACTGGCATTTAACCGACGATCAGGGTTGGAGGATTGAAATAAAAAAATATCCATTACTGACACAAACAGGTTCATATCGTAACGGAACACTGAAAGGCTATTATTACGAAAACTTTCCTCAGCAATTCGACAACAAAAGATATGGCGGCTTTTACACACAGGAAGAAGCCCGCGAAATAGTTGCATACGCTGCCGAACGACAAATAACTGTGATTCCTGAAATTGAAATGCCGGGGCATGCAGTAGCGGCATTAGCTGCCTATCCTGAATTTTCGTGTACCCGAAAAAATATCAATGTGGAAAGAAAATGGGGCATTTTCGACGATGTTTTTTGTCCGCGCGACTCCACATTCGCATTTCTGGAAGATATTCTGACTGAAGTAATGGATATTTTTCCATCGCAATACATTCATATTGGTGGCGATGAATGCCCGAAAACACGTTGGAAAACTTGTCCTGACTGTCAGTATCGTATAAAAAGTCTGGGACTCAAAGACGAACACGAACTTCAGAGTTATTTTATTCAACGCATCGAAAAGTTTGTGAACAGCAAAGGACGAAAAATTATTGGTTGGGACGAAATTTTGCAGGGTGGACTGGCACCAAATGCCACCGTTATGTCGTGGAATGGTATTGAAGGTGGAATTGCAGCTGCACGCAGCGGTCATGACGCCATAATGACTCCAGAAAACATGTGTTATTTCGATAAATATCAGGACGATCCGGCAACAGAACCCACCACTATAGGCGGAATGCTTCGGGTTAGCAATGTATATAGTTATGAACCTATTCCGGCTGCACTTACATCAGAAGAAGCAAAACACATTATTGGTGCTCAGGCAAATATTTGGACTGAATATATTTTAAATTCCCGACATGTGGAGTATATGGCTTTTCCAAGGGTATCTGCCTTGTCTGAGGTGCTTTGGACTCTGCCTGAAAACAAAAACCAGCTACGTTTTAATCAGGCAATGATAAAACAGTATCAACGTTACAACGCAGCAGACATTCACGCTTCGGAATCATTTTTCAGTATCTCGGCTCAGGTAAAACCACATGAAAATCATAAAACAGTTATCGAACTTGTTTCGAATGTTCCGAATGCGAAAATTTATTATACTACCAATGGAAGTGAACCCAATATTCATTCTTTGATTTACAGCACTCCTGTTGAAATTGACAAAAAAACGACTGTCAGAGCGCAGACTTATAGCGGAACTAAAAAAACAGGAAAAGCATTTTCGAAAACATATGCAGCCAATATTGCGTCAGGTCTCAGTTATGTAAAACTAAATCAAAGTTCGTGGCTCAACGGAGCGGCGGAATTTGCTTTGACAGATGGCATTTTTGGTGATGTACAATCGTTACAACGCTGGCAGGCATTTTATGGTGCCGACGACCATCAATTGATGTTAGACTTGAAATCACCAGTTAATTTTTCTCAGATTAATATAGGCATATTGTATTTGCCTGGTATGCGTGGACTTATTACTCCAGAAATTACCGTATCCGTATCTGACGATGGCGTTTATTTTAACAATATTGCTTCATTCAAACCTACAGTACCTGCCGATAGTGCGCGAAGTATTATCCGTCCCGAAATCCGTTTTCCCGAGGTTAAAAAGCAGTTTATTAAAATCACCTGCAAAAATGCCGGACAGTCAGAAGGAATAAAAGGTATTTTGGAAAACAGTCTGTTGTTTGTTGATGAAATTGAAGTAAACTAACGGAAAAAAACTTTAAACTTTTCCAAAGTTTAAGAACTTTGGAAAAGTTGACAAAAAAAACCGGTCAGAATTTCGATTCTGACCGGTTCATTTTTAGAGTATTAATTTAATCCTGCTCTTCTACAGCTTCCAATTCTAACATCAACATATCTTTGGGTATTCTATCGCCCACATTTACATTGATTTTAGCGATTTTTGCAGTAAAAGGCATTTCAATTCTGTTTTGCATTTTCATTGCCTCAAGTATCAGCAGAGGTGATCCTTCTTTTACTATTTCGCCTTCTTTCACCGAAATCTGTATGATAGTTCCGGGTATAAACGACTGAATTTCGTAGGGATTCGGATCGACCCACACCTTACGGTTCATATATTTTTTGGTGAGAAGCGTTTTGTATTTTCGGGCTGTCACCGCAAACTGAACCAATTCGGGAGTTTCATTTTTTTCTTCTTTTTTCATTTTTTTGTTTTTAAATTTTGATTCATCGTAACAATAAACCTAAATGAAAAATTAAAATGGAGGAACTCCGTGTTTTTTGTAAGGACGGTGGTCGTCTTTGTTTTTCGATACTTCGAGTGCATGCAACAGTAACTCGCGGGTTTCCATCGGCTCAATTACTGCATCGATATAACCTTTAGAGGCAGCTACATAAGGATTTGCAAATTTCTCGATGTATTCCTGAACTTTCTGCTGACGCATTGCATCTTCGTCCTCAGCTTCCATAATTTCTTTACGGAAAATAATATTGGCAGCACCTTCAGGACCCATTACAGCAATTTCAGCACTTGGCCATGCAAACATAAAATCGGCACCAAGGTGACGAGAGTTCATAGCAATATAACCTCCACCATACGCTTTACGCAGGATAACTGTTACTTTTGGCACAGTAGCTTCGGAATAAGCATAAAGCATTTTTGCTCCGTGACGGATAACTCCGGCATGTTCCTGATCCACGCCCGGCAGATAACCCGGCATATCTTCGAGAGTAATAATTGGAATATTGAATGCATCGCAGAAACGAATAAAACGGGCAGCTTTATCCGAAGCATCGCAATCGAGCACACCGGCCAGATACATTGGCTGATTAGCCACAAATCCTACTGTTTCGCCTTCCATACGTCCGAATCCGATAACGATATTCGGCGCCCAGAGTTCCTGAACTTCAAGGAATTTTGATTCATCTGACAAGGCATATATAATTTCGCGCACATCATAAGGTTGCTTTGGATCGGCAGGAATGATGTTTTCGATATTCTTTTTATATTTTGGCTTTTTAGGCTCTATACGGGCAGCTTTCTGCTGATTGCTGTGCGGAATTAATCCGATAAGTTCTTTAATTTGTTCCAGACATTCCATTTCGCTTAACGCATAGAAATGTGCGTTACCGGTAATTTCGGCATGAACACGGGCTCCACCCAAATCTTCCTGCGAAATTTTTTCGCCCAAAACAGTTTCGATAACGTTTGGACCGGTGATAAACATTTTCGAGATATTTTCAACCACAAAAACAAAATCAGTCAACGCAGGAGAATAAACAGCACCGCCGGCACATGGGCCAAGAATAACCGAAAGTTGCGGGATAACACCCGAAGCCATGGTATTGCGATAGAAAATTTCGCCATAACCGGCTAAAGCGCCAATACCTTCCTGAATACGTGCACCACCCGAGTCGTTAATACCGATACATGGAACTTTCATTTTCAGAGCGTGATCCATGATTTTGGTGATTTTACGGGCGTGTTTAAGTCCTAACGAACCACCCATTACCGTAAAGTCCTGTGCATAAATACAAATAGGAGAACCATTGATTGTTCCGGTACCGGTAATTACACCATCACCAGCCAGAACTTTGTCTTCCATTCCGAAATTTCTTTCTTCGTGCTCAACGAACATGTCGTACTCATGAAATGAGTCTTTGTCCACCAAGGCAAGAATACGCTCACGGGCAGTCATTTTACCCATAGCTACCTGTTTTTCAATGGCTTTATCGCCACCACCTTTTTGAACAATAGCTTTCTTCTGGCGCAAAGCCAGAATGTTTTTCTTTAAAGTCATAAACTTCTATTTTGATTAAACTTAGGAAATAGATTCAAAAGCGGCATTGCTGCCTCGTAAATCAGGCGCAAAAATAACACTTTTTTGAATAAAATGTGCAGTTTTTGCAACTGTTACATATTTGTTACGCTATATGTCTGCTATACAATAATTTCAGAATTTTATTGCGGGTAGTATTAAAACCGGGGGTATAATCGGCAGGCGATAAATTTTCCAGATAAGCAGTTAACTCGGGAGTAAATGCCGGTTCGGTGAGGCAAATCTGATACAAAAGTTTCATAGAAAGCACCTGATGCGACACATCACCTTTGGGCGAAACCATGCGTTCGAAACAAAGATTGATAAATTCCACCGGCATCTGTGCCGGCAATCCGCAATCTACAAGAATAGAAAGCATAGAACGCAAAACACCATTGTGTTTTGTATGAATTACTTCGCTGATAATGCGTTCACAGCGTTCAAAAGTTATCACCTCAGGATTCAAACGGCAGATTTTATTACAAACCCAGGCAGCTTTCCAGGCAATACTTTTATCGGCATCAAACGATAGTTCGAATAAAGTGCTAAAACTATCAGCATCCTGCATGGCTTCCGCAACAATCAAATCGATATATCCGATAGAAGCCGGATTTTTGAGTTCTGCACGATAATCCATTTTACCTGAAAACTATATCGTTGATGACTTCTTCGCCAACACTACGGTTCAACGACTGCTTTATTTCTTGGCGCGAAGTAAACAAATCGTGCCTGAGAACCGACGAAGAAAGACTGACATACAAAACCTTACGTTTGATATACAAGTCGGTGGTATATTGCATAATGTTGTCGCCCAAAACCTTTGGCCACGCAGCCAGCAATCGGTTTTCGTTCAGTTGCTTATCCAAATGATTGTTTCGCAACACCTGTTGAATAACATCAGATAGTGCTTCGGTATTTCGTTTTCTCATCTTATCCGCAATTATCTGATTTTAAGTACCTGTCCTACCTGCGGACCAATATTGAAAGGCATTTTATTCAGTTTATACAGATATTCCAGTCGGATACCGTAGTTTTGTGAAATTCCATACATGGTTTCGCCTGCTTTCACTACGTGTACCTGATTTCCCCGCGCAGCTTTCATTTTTTTCATCTGAATGTACACCTGCATTCCGGGTTGAAGTTCATCTTTGCTTCCTTTATCGTTGTATTTTCGAATTCTTTTTTCAGAGAGATTAAACTCGTCGGCAATGCTACCGTATGTATCGCCCGGAGCAGAAACCACAAATTTAATCTGATTGGTTTTAAATACCTGATGGTTGGCATACGAATCCACAGAACCTATAGCAGGCCTATCATTCTGATTATTTTGTTTGTTTTCGGTTGTTTGTTTATTGGTTTTGTTACCGCCTTTATCAAACTCATGCAGATTATAGTTTTCGATAATTGAAATCAGTTTGTAGGCGTAGGTCGGATCGGTGGCATAACCGGCTTTTTTAAGTCCCTGAGCCCATGCTTCATAGTCGGTGCTACTCAGATCAAATAAAAAGGAATAACGTTTTCTGTCTTTCAGAAATTTTGAATGATCTTCGTACGATTCAAGCACATTATTGTATTTTCGGAAGCATTCACCTTTATCGTCATCGTCGTGATAAACAGCTTCACCGGTCCAGTCGTGGCATTTAATGCCAAAATGGTTGTTCGATTTCAAAGCCAGTTCGCTCAAACCAGCTCCCGACTCCAGCAAACCCTGAGCCAGTGTAATACTTGCAGGAATTCCGTATTCTTTTTGTTGAATAACTGCAAACTGTGCATATTTAATAATATAATCGTTGTAAGCCTGATTACGGTTTTGAGCCTGAGTATAAGAAAAAACAAGGCAAAGTAAACTGATGAATAAAATCGGTTTTCTGGAAGTCATATCTGTATCGCTGGTTATATTTTTCTACAAAAATAAAACTTATTACCAAATAAAAGAGGGATGAAAAGATAATTTTATATTTTTGTGAAGAATAAATACAGCTGGTGCAACTGAAGTGCCTTTCTTAAAAATTCTAAAAACTAATCTATTTACGCTAAAAATTACCATGATTCAAAAAACCATCGAAACAAAAGTTACAGTTTACACTTACGACGAATTAAACGACGAACAAAAAATGCTTATTGACAAAGCCCGTGAACAGGTTACAAAAGCTTATGCACCTTATTCCGGATTCAGAGTTGGTGCTGCGCTAATGCTCGAAAACGGTGAAATTTTTGCCGGTAGCAATCAGGAAAACGCTGCTTATCCATCGGGCTTATGTGCCGAAAGAGTTGCCATGTTCTACGCCAATGCGCAGTATCCGGATGTTGCTGTAAAAACACTTGCCATTGCCGCTTATACGAACGGTAAATTTATCGAAACACCGGTAACGCCCTGTGGGTCGTGCAGACAGGTATTATTGGAATCAGAAAGCCGGTTTAATACTGGTATTGAAATTCTTCTGTATGGAACAAATGAGATTTTAATGCTCGAAAACGTAAAACAATTGCTTCCGTTATGTTTCGAAAAGGACAGCCTGACACAATGATTAAATAAGTTTAAATTAAGTGACAGTTCGGTTTTTTTTCAGTAAATTGCGGACACTTAAAAAAATCAACAGTGATGTTGAAAATTATGTAAAGAATTGCGTTTATGAAGAAAGAAAAATTTGAAATTGAATATGTCCTGAACAATGCATCTGTACCTGTGTTGTGGAACGCAATAGGAACACCGCTCGGACTTTCGGAATGGTTTGCCGATGTAATTACGGTTGATGGCAATCAGTACACATTTACCTGGGAGAAAAATGATCAGGAGGCTATTCTGCAATCACAAAAACATCAGTCATTTATCCGGTTTCAATGGGTCGAAGATGAAGGACTGGAAACTTTTTTCGAACTTAAAATTGCTGTAAATCCAATTACAGGTGATTTATCGCTATTTGTTACTGATTTTGCCGAGCCAAAAGAAAAAGAAGACTCCATACTTCTGTGGAATCAGCAAATTGAACAAATGAAACGAAAAAACGGACTGTAACATATATTATTCACCAAATTGAAACGTATGCATACCTTATGTCTACGTTTTGTTGTTTTATACTGATTCGACCAGCCAGAATTAACCTACTCTAAAATAATCAGTTCCAGACAATTTAATTTTATTTCGCACTTCGAATTGCTTTCAATTGAACTTTTTAAAGTAATTTTGTGACTCTAAAAAAAGCAGACATGTTCAGGCTGAAAAAAATCGACCTATATATTTTCAAACGCTTTGCCACATTATTGTTGATGACTTTTCTCATCTGCATTTTCATTCTTTTGATGCAGTTTTTATGGAAACATTTCGACGATTTGGTGGGAAAAGGTATTGGTATCGATGTGTTGGCAGAGTTTTTTATGTATGCTATTCTGAGTTTGGTTCCGCTGGCATTACCCTTAGCCATTCTGCTGGCCTCGCTCATGACTTTTGGCAATCTGGGCGAAAATTTCGAACTAACTGCCATGAAATCAGCAGGAATATCGCTATTCAGAATAATTCGTCCGCTGATTTTACTTATAGCACTTATATCAATAGGTGCATTTTATTTCTCGAATAACGTGACTCCCATTACCCAGAAAAAGCTATGGACGCTTATTATATCGCTCAAGCAAAAATCGCCTGAATTCGATATTCCATCCGGTGAATTTTACGCCGAAATACCCGGCATCAATTTATATGTCCGTTCAAAATCGAACGGTATGCTGAAAAATTTAATGATTTATGATTTTTCGGGAGGATTTTCTAATGCAACAGTGATGGTAGCCGACTCCGGCTCCGTAAAATTTACCGAAGATAAAAAATATCTTTTACTTACCTTATACGATGGCGAAAGTTTCGAAAATCTAAAAAAACAACGCGTAAGCTATTCATCGAACAGTATTCCATATCGCAGGGAAACATTCAGCCTGAAAGAAATTCTGATTGATTTCGATACAGAATTCAAGCGTTTCGACGAATCGTTACTGAAAGATCAAAATGTCAGCAAAAATATTACCGAACTCAATGCATCCATCGATTCCATGCAGAAGGTGGTGGATCAACGCGCAAACGAACAATCCTCTGAAATGATTCGCAGCAAGTATTTTGGTCGCGAACAGGCTTATGGACGTTCACTCGAAGTTGGCGAAAATATTGACCTGAAAAATTATAACCCTGACAGCCTTTATTCAGGATTGCAAACATACGAAAAAGAACAGGCGCTGAACTCGGCTCTACAAAGTGCCCGCGCCATGAAAGAACAGATAGAATATAACAAAATAGTTATATCTGAACCAACTACCTATGTAACCCGACACAAAACTGAATGGCATCGCAAGTTTTCACTTTCGTTCGCCTGCCTGATTTTCTTTTTTATTGGCGCACCTTTAGGCGCTATTATTCGAAAAGGTGGTTTGGGTGCACCGGTTGTAATTTCGGTTATGATGTTTATTATCTATTACATTATCGATACCACCGGCTATAAAATGGCGCGTGAAGGCCTATGGACTGCCTTTGAGGGTATGTGGCTCAGTTCTTCGGTACTTTTACCCATTGGCGTTTTTCTCACGTACAAAGCTGCTGTTGATGCTACATTGTTTAATGCCGAGCAATACAAAAAAATGATGCTTACTGCTAAAAACTTTATATACAAACTATTAAGAATTACCCCCGAAACTGACATGAATGATATTTGAACTTAATCAGTCAGGTTTTGTTCAGTTATCATCAGTTTACAAATTATAAACAAGAAGCAAAAAATCGATATTTACAATGGATAGATTTTTAAATACCATAGAAGAAGCCATTCAGGACATCAAAGATGGAAAAGTGGTGATTGTAGTGGATGATGAAGACAGAGAAAACGAAGGTGATTTCATTTGTGCTGCTGAAAAAGTGACTCCCGAAATCATCAATTTTATGATTACCCACGGCCGTGGATTGCTTTGCGCACCTATTACCGAAGAGCGTTGTGAAGAACTCGATCTGGATATGCAGGTTCAAAAAAATACTTCGATTCATTCCACACCTTTTACAATTAGCATCGACAAACTGGAAGGTTGCACTACCGGAGTTTCGGCTGCCGACAGAGCTGCTACTTTTCAGGCACTGGCTAATTCCACATCTATACCCGAAACTTTTGGTCGTCCGGGACATGTTTTCCCGCTGCGTGCCCGCAACAAAGGCGTATTGGTAAGAGCCGGTCACACCGAAGCTGCTGTCGATTTGGCTCGTCTTGCCGGCTTGTATCCTGCCGGCGCACTTATTGAAATTATCAATGAGGATGGCACCATGTCGCGCTTACCACAGTTGCTTGAAATTGCCCAAAAGTTCGGTTTAAAAGTTGTTTCCATCGAAGAACTGATTGCATACCGACTTCAATCTGAATCGTTGGTTGAGCAAGGCGAAAAAGTAAATATGCCCACTGCCAACGGACATTTCAAACTGATTCCTTTCCGCCAGTTATCCAATGGTATGGAACATATTGCCCTTATCAAAGGCGAATGGGAAAAAGATGAACCGATTCTGGTCCGTGTACATTCCTCGTGTATGACCGGCGATATTTTTGGTTCCATGCGTTGCGAGTGTGGCGAACAGCTACACAAAGCGATGGAATTGATTGAACAGGAAGGAAAAGGAGTGATTGTATATATGAATCAGGAAGGCCGCGGCATTGGATTGATGAATAAAATTAAAGCCTACAAACTTCAGGAAGAAGGACTTGACACTGTTGATGCTAATCTGCATCTTGGTTTCAATGCCGACGAACGCGATTATGGCGTTGGAGCGCAAATTCTTCGCCAGTTGGGAGTTACAAAAATTCGACTCATGTCAAACAATCCGGTTAAACGTATTGGTTTGGAAGCATATGGACTTTCAATTGTCGAAAACGTTCCTATTGAAATCAAACCAAACCCGCACAATGAGTTTTATATGGCTACAAAAAAACTCCGCATGGGACACGATTTGAAATATTCCAAATAATTTTTTTTGCAATGCAAACAAAAACAGCTTTTATAACAGGTACAACTTCCGGTTTCGGATACGCATTTTCTTTGCGACTGGCGTCGTTAGGCTATAGAATTATTATCACAGGAAGACGCGAAGACCGGTTACTCGAACTGGCTGAAAAAGTCAGATCTGAATATCAGGTAGAAGTGCTACCGCTTTGTTTTGATGTGCGTGATAAAAATGCCTGCGCTGAAGCCATCAATCAACTTCCTGAAAATTTCCGGCAAATTGATTTGCTTGTCAATAATGCTGGATTAGCCGCAGGCGCTTCACCCTTCGACGAAAGCGATGTGGAGGATTTCGAACGAATGATAGATACCAATGTAAAAGGATTGCTCTACATCACAAAACTGATTGTTCCGGGCATGATTGAACGTCAAAAAGGACATATCGTCAACATTTCGTCCGTGGCCGGCATTGAGGTTTACCCCAATGGCAGTGTATATTGCGCCAGCAAACATGCTGTAAATGCCATCACCAAAGGTTTAAGAATTGATTTGGTAAAACATGGAATAAAAGTGAGTTCCATATCGCCGGGAGCTGTTGAAACCGAGTTTTCGATGGTGCGATACCACGGCGACGAAGAAAAAGCCAAGGCAGTTTACAAAGGCATTGTACCACTTACCGCCGAAGACATTGCCGATACGCTTGAATTTATCGTCACCAGACCGGATCACGTCAGCATTAACGACATACAACTCAATCCGGCACAACAGGCAAACACTTACATTATCAACCGGAAATAACATTGAAGAGGTTGTCTTAAAAGTTCCTTTAAAATTTCATAAAGTTATAAATTGAAAGTATTGAATTAAATAATTCATTTTTTGAACGCTAAGTCGCTACGGCACAAAGCCGCAAAAGAATGTTCTTCGTGTCGTTGCGACTTTGTGTCTTTGCGTTCGAAAATTTTTCTTACTAATTGTAAGTAGGTTATCTTAAAAATTAGCTTATGAGACAGGCTCTTGTTATTTGCGGATTATTGATATTCAAAACATTGGTTAATAATTTATCCGCAGAATTTAAAATAATTAAAAAAAATGATTATTTTTGTAAGTGGTTAAATATTGAATTCTGATATGACGATAATTAACCCGATATAGTTGGTAAAAAACAAAAACAATCCACTGAAAATGAGCTCACTTGATCAAGACAAGGCTTCTGAACTGACACCGGAAATAACCGAAAGCACAGTTACTCCTGAAATTTCTGCAACTGCAACTGAAGAACAAACAACTCCGACAACTCCGGATTTGAGTGCCTACACCAAACCGGAACTGATAGCAGCGCTGAAAGAACTGGTTGCAAAAGAAGTAGATCAGGTAAAAGATGATGTGGAAAACATAAAACAGCTATTTTACAAAAAACATAAAATTGAGCTGGAAGAAAAGAAAAAGCTTTTCGTAGAAAATGGTGGCGACGAAAACGAATTCGCATCTGAAAAAGACGAAAACGAAGAAGAACTCAAAGTTCTTCTGAATGAGTTTAAATCAAGAAAAGCCGTTTATATTGCCAATCTGGAAAAAGAAAAAGAAAACAATCTGCTTCTGAAACAACACATTATCGAGCAAATGAAATCGCTCGTCGACAACAATCAGGATGTTTCGGCACATGTGAACGATTTCAGAGAACTTCAGAAAAAATGGAAAAACATAGGTCAGGTTCCGGCTACAGCTGCCACTGATTTATGGAAAACCTACAATGCATTACAGGAAGCCTTCTGGGATTTAATCAAAATAAACAACGAACTTCGCGACTACGATTTCAAAAAAAATCTGGAACTAAAAACTCAACTTTGCGAAGCTGCGGAACGTCTGGACAAGGAAACGGATATTGTTTCTGCGTTTCAGAGCCTGCAAAAGCTGCACGACGAATGGCACGAGCTTGGTCCGGTTGCGCGCGACCTGAGAGAACAGGTTTGGACAAGATTTAAAGAAGCATCAGCCGTTATCAACAAAAAACATCAGTCACATTTCGATAATGTTCGTAAACTGGAAGAAGATAATTATGAAGCCAAAGTTGCTTTGTGCGAAAAAATTGAAGCCTTCGAATACAAAGGGTTTAATGTGTATAAGCAATGGGATGATGCCACAAAAATCATTCTGGGCTGGCAGGACGAATGGAGAACCATCGGTTTTGCTCCACGGAAAGTAAATCAGAAAATTTTCGACAGATACCGCAAAGCTTGCGATGCATTTTTTGCAGCAAAAGCTGACTTTTACAAAGAAACAAAGTCGGTTCTTAACCAGAATATGGAGAAAAAACGCGCACTTTGTGAACAAGCTGAAGTTTTGAAGGAAAGTACCGACTGGAAAGCTACTTCCGAAAAATTAGTTCAGCTGCAAAAAGAATGGAAAACCATTGGTCCGGTATCTAAAAAATTCTCCGACGAACTTTGGAAACAATTTATTTCGGCCTGCGACTATTTCTTTGAACAGAAAAACAAAAATACCAGCGGACAAAAAAATATCGAAACTGAAAATCTGCAGAAGAAAAAAGAGCTGATTACTAAAATTCAGGAACTGGATGTAACCGGAAACTCATCGGAAGCTGTGGCAAAACTACGCGAAATGATGGCTGAATGGAACACCATTGGCCATGTTCCGTTCAAAGAAAAAGATAAAATTTACAAGGAATTCCGCGCAGCTGTCGATAAACAATTCGAAGTACTGAACGTAGATGCTTCGCAACGCAGACTCGATTCGTTTAAAAGCAATCTGAAAGACATGACCACCAAAGGCGAAAACAAACTTTTCCGCGAAAGAGAAAAACTTGTCAGAGCTTACGAACATTTGAATGCCGAAATTGCTACCTACGAAAACAATATTGGATTCTTCACTTCATCGTCGAAAAAAGGTGGTGGTCTTATCAAAGAAATGGAACGTAAAATTGAAGCTTTGAAAGAAGAAGCAAAACTGATTGAACAAAAAATAAATATGATTATTGATGCCATTCAATAATTGAATTTTTCTGAAAACAACACAAAAACACCTGTCCTGACAATTTTCAGGGCAGGTGTTTTCTTTGCGAACCATTTATATAAGCTGTTTGTTAGAGATTATCGAATAACACATAAACTTCGGAATGACTGAAAAACCAAGATACAAGAATTACAATCAGGAACTGAAAAATCTGTTTGAAAACAGAGTGCAAAAAATCTCTATCAATGCCGGATTCACTTGCCCCAACCGCGACGGAAGCAAAGGCAGAGGAGGTTGCACATATTGTAACAACCAAACATTCAATCCGGAATATTGCGAACCAACCAAAACCATTACCCAGCAAATTGATGAAGGCATCAATTTTTTCAGAAAGAAATACGAAGATCAATCGTATCTGGCTTATTTTCAGGCTTACACAAACACTTACGATAAGTTGGAGAATCTGAAACGTATTTACGATGAAGCGCTGAATCATCCTCAGGTGAAAGGATTGGTTATCGGCACTCGTCCCGATTGTGTAAACGATGAATTGCTTGATTATTTTGCACAACTATCGCAGCAGTGCTATTTAATGGTTGAATATGGAATTGAGTCAACCGACGATAAAACGCTGGAGTTTATCAACCGTGGACATGATTATGCCTGCGCCGTAAAAGCCATACGCGATACTGCTAACCGCGGAATAAAAACCGGCGCTCATATGATTCTCGGTTTGCCACACGAAGATCGCGACGCTATTATGCTTCATGCTCACAAACTATCAAAACTACCACTTACAGCCATCAAACTACATCAGTTGCAATTGGTTAGGGGCACTATTATGGCACGGCAGGCAAAAACAAATCCCGAATGGTTCAGATGGTATACTGCCGAAGAATATATTGACATTGCTATCGATTTTCTGGAACTATTGAATCCTGAAATAGCTGTAGAGCGATTCGTATCACAATCACCCTCAAAATTTCTGATTTCGCCGGAATGGGGTTTAAAAAACTTTGAGTTTGTGGCAAAACTCGAAAAAAGACTGGAAGAGCGCGATACCTGGCAGGGACGATACTGGAAACCATAAAAAGACTTTGAACTACGAATTTTCCGATATATCCCGATTTTACTTGTTTTCTTATTTACTTAATTTCTTATTTTCCTATTTTCTTAATTTCTAACTTTCATACTTTTGCAAGAAATTACTGAAGCTGCTTCACACCAATCAGTTTGTCGTATCTTTCACCCCACGGACGATGGTAAATATAGATAGTATATTCGTTATTGGTTTGCCAGTAACTGCCATCTACCCGACCTACAATAGCACTTTTCTGTCCTTTGGGTACAAACCGGTACTGATAATTATAGCCGCCCTGTTTCAGTAAAACCGACTGATAATATTGTCCGGCATTTGCATCGTATCGTAACATCACTGCATCGTTCAACTGATTATAATTGAATTCGCCACCCAAATAAAGCAAACCATCGAAAAAAGGTTCCTTCGTTGCAAGTTTAAAATGAACCCACATATAATCGCCTTCCAGATTCTGATTATCGAACGATTCCTGATGATTGATGACAAACCGTCCGTTTACATCCTGTTCTGGAGTATACGAGTTGGTGGCCAGTACTTTGTCTTCAGTGAGTAACACATCGTAATGCGGTTGATTGTAAACCACACGCTCCACACCTCTGCTGGCAGCATACACCGACGAAATATCGAAAGCATGAAATTCATTTCCACCTTCAAATATCAACGAACGGTTGTTAATGAAACTGAGTTTAGAACCGGAGAAAAACGTTGGCTGAAGATTACGCACCTCATTATCGATACGGTTATTTTGTCGTACCAACACTTTTATCTCACTCGAAGCATCTTTTACCTGATAACCATTTAGCTGTACATCAAAATCAAGCTGTTGCAGTTTACCGTTTAATTCAGTATCAGTATTTCCCCTGACAGTAGCCTGAATGGCCACTTTAGGCTCCACAATACTGAAACAAGCATCAAACACTTTCTTATCGGGATTATTATCTTCGTATACATGCACCACATAATTTCCCGAAAGTTTGAACTGCATATCGTTGTTGGGCAAAGTGAAATTGTAGTGTGTATACAAAAAAGTGGTGTTCACCGACAATTGAAAATCAGCAATATCGGCCGTAGTAAAGCCCGACAAATATTCATTGGAATTGATGGGCGATGGAGTCCAGTCTGCATTGCAATGTATTACCTGATAAGTATATGCATGTGATTCGTGCGACATTTCATCGAACTGAATCTGAATAATATTATCTCCGCCAAGTTCAATAACAGGAAGCAGAAACTTCTCGCCCTGAATACCCACCTGAAGCGTTTTTATATTTTGCTGAAATATCTGAGTTCTGAATTGTGCCACTACCGCAACAGCCAACAATAAACAAAAAAGAATGATCAGTGATTTTTTATATTGAATCATCATATCGTTAAAAATTTTTAAACTAAACTCTCCTACTGCAAATTTATTGCCACAAATATAGCTATTTTATAAGATTTCTCCATTACATAAACTATTAACAATTTTGTAATTATTTCATTTTCCATTATTTACAAAATAAAAACCTTTTTCACAAAATCGAACAAACAAAATATATGATTTATTTGTTTGATAATCTGCGCATTGTAAATTAACGAAATTTTTCAGTAATACTTGCAGGTATTACGATTTTAAGTTGTATTTTTGCAACGCTTTTTATAAAATTGAAAATACACAAAAAAATTTTGTAAGCAGCTGTATCACTGAATATTGAAAAATACGCAAACCTACAAAAGTTCAAAAGATAATTAATAAATTTCTAATATATGGCAAAGCTGATAAAGTTAAAACGTGGATTAGATATTCCGTTTAGTGGTAAAGCCAAAGAAGTTTTGGGAGACACCCTGATTTCGAAGGAGGTAGCACTTATTCCGGATTATTACCATGGAATTACGCCAAAAGTGGTTGTAAAAGAAGGCGATGTTGTAAAAATCGGCACTCCCGTATTTTACGACAAAAAAAATGAAACCATGAAGTTTGTTTCACCGGTAAGTGGCAAGGTAACAGCCGTAAACAGAGGTGAAAGACGTAAGGTTTTAAGTGTCGTTATTGAAAATGACGAAAAAAACACCACTGAAAAATTCAATGTAGGAAACACCGAAAAACTTTCGGCTGACGATGTAAAAGACATTTTACTGAGTTCGGGTTACTGGACATACATCAAACAACGTCCGTACGACGTGATTGCCAATCCGGCACAAGCGCCAAAAGCAATATTCATTTCCACATTCGATACTGCTCCTGCAGCACCCGATTACAATTTTGTTATTGGCAAACAAATGTCTGATTTCCAAAAAGGAGTTGACATACTGGCAAAACTGACATCAGGCAAAGTGAATTTGGGTGTAAAAAATGGCGATACATTGTTTTCTGCAGTAAAAAATGCTGAAATTACAGCTTTTCAGGGAGCACATCCCGCCGGAAATGTGGGTATTCAAATAAACAATGTAAACCCTGTAAACAAAGGCGAGGCAGTTTGGACGGTAAATGCGCAAGATGTACTGAAAATAGGTAAACTATTTGCAACCGGAACTCCTGACTTCACAAGAATCGTTGCTTTGACCGGACCGGAAGTGGTTGAACCTAAATATTACACAACTGTAACCGGTTGCAGCATTGAGCAAATTATTGACGGAAAATTAAATACATCAAAAAATCTTCGTTGCATCAGTGGCAATGTGCTTTCAGGCATTCAGGTATCCGGAAAAGATTACCTCGATCCGTATTCAAATCAGATAACTGTAATGGAAGAAGGCAGCGAAATTCATGAATTATTTGGCTGGGCAATGCCACGTTTCAATAAATTCAGTGTCAGCGGAACCTATTTCACCGGAATTCTGAAACTATTCGGCAAAAAAGATTTTAAATATGATACCCGTCTGTTGGGTGGTAAACGCGCCATTATCATGTCCAACGAATACGACAAAGTATTGCCTATGGATATTTTGCCCGAATTTCTGATTAAAGCCATGATTACCGGCAATATTGACAAAATGGAAGCACTTGGCGCTTACGAAATAGCACCTGAAGATCTGGCCCTTTGCGAATTTGTATGTACTTCTAAATTGCCGATTCAGCAAATTACCCGTACAGCTCTCGATAATTTAAGAAAAGAATTAGAGTAATAACCCCAAACTCCGCCTCGGCGGACATGCCCTGAAGGGGCTTATAAATATGAACGCATTAAAAAAATTAGTAGATAAAGTGAAGCCGCAGTTTGAAAAAGGCGGTAAATTTGAGAAGCTACAATCAGTTTTTGATGGATTCGAAACATTCCTTTTTGTTCCGAATACTACTTCAAAACAAGGTACTCATATTCACGACGCAATAGATTCAAAACGCACCATGATTGTGGTGGTTCTGGCTCTTGTTCCGGCACTTTTGTTTGGTATGTATAATGTAGGTTATCAACATTATTTAGCCGTTGGACAACAGGTTGGTTTTTGGGAAACATTTGTTTTCGGATTACTGGCTGTACTTCCTATTCTGATAGTTTCCTATGTTGTGGGACTAGGAATTGAATTTATTGTAGCCCAGATAAAAGGTCACGAAATTCAGGAAGGTTTTCTGGTAACAGGATTTCTTATTCCTTTAATTGTACCTGTAGATACTCCACTGTGGATTATTGCAGTAGCAACAGCTTTTGCTGTAATTTTTGCCAAAGAAGTTTTTGGAGGTACCGGAATGAATATCTTCAACGTGGCATTAATTACCCGTGCTTTCCTTTTCTTTGCATATCCAACCTTTATGTCGGGCGACACTGTATGGGTTCGCACCGGAACAACATTTGGTTTGGGTGCAGGAAATGTGGTTGACGGTTACACCGGAGCAACCGTTTTAGGCCAGATTTCAACAGCAACTTCCACCACACCAACACTGACAGGTATTACAGGTCAGCCACTCGGATTTATGGATGGTTTTATCGGACTTATTCCCGGATCTATCGGAGAAACTTCGGCACTTGCCATTTTGATTGGCGCAGTTATACTTTTAGTAACCCGTGTTGCCAGTTGGAAAACCATGCTTTCGGTTGTTGCCGGTGGCGCTTTAATGGCTTTAGTTTTCAATACATTTGGCCCTGAAACAGCGAAAGCTCAATTCCCCTGGTACAATCATCTGGTATTTGGTGGTTTTGCTTTTGGTGCAGTATTTATGGCAACCGACCCCGTAACTTCATCACGCACAGAAACCGGAAAATGGATTTATGGATTTCTGATTGGAGCCTTGGCTATTATTATCAGAGTTTTGAATCCGGGTTATGCCGAAGGTATGATGCTCGCCATTTTACTGATGAATATTTTTGCTCCGCTGATTGACTATTATGTAGTGGAAGCCAATATTAAACGCCGTTTGAAACGTGCTACAAATACAAAAAAATAAGGAGGAACGATGAATACAAATAATAACGGATATACGCTGATTTATGCAACCGTCATGGTTGTAATAGTAGCATTGATGCTCGCTTTTGTATCAAGTGCATTGAAAACGACACAAACTGCGAATGTGGAACTCGACAAAAAGAAACAAATTTTGGAATCGATGAAAGTGAACATTGCAGATAAAGACATAGCTAAACTATACGACGAAGTAGTGGTAGAAGCAATTACCATCAATTCTAAAGCCGAAGTTTTATCAAACGACAAAAAAGAAACTTTCGATATTGATGTGATCAAAGAAATGTCGAAAAAAATTGAAGACAGAAAATTACCGGTTTATATTGCCAAAATAAACGGCGAGACCAAATATATTCTAACATTAAAAGGAACAGGACTTTGGGGTCCGATTTGGGGCTATGTAGCGCTCAACGAAGATAAAAACAGCATTTACGGAACTTACTTTTCTCATGCCAGCGAAACTCCTGGTTTAGGATCGGAAATAGCCGGCGAAGAATTCCAGAACAGATTTCTAGGCAAACATATTTTAAATGCTGCCAACGAATTTGTTTCCATCGGCATTATGAAAAAAGGACAGACCGATACACACCGTGAGCAAATTGATGCTTTGTCGGGTGGTACCATCACCAGTAAAGCAGTTGAAAAAATGCTTTTCGAATGCATGGGTCAATACAAAGAATTTCTCAAACCAACCAATGGAGGAACCAAATAATGAGTAAATTATTTTCAAACAAAATAAAAGAGGTTTTTTTAGGGCCTTTTGGAAAAAACAATCCGGTAACAGTTCAGGTACTGGGAATTTGTTCTGCGCTGGCAGTAACTTCAAAACTTGAACCAGCATTAGTTATGGGACTTTCGGTAACAATTATTGTTGCATTCTCAAATGTAATCATTTCATTATTGCGCAATACTATCCCTAACCGTATTCGTATTATTGTTCAGTTGGTAGTGGTTGCCGCTTTGGTAACTGTGGTAAGTGAGTTTCTGAAAGCATTTGCCTACGATGTAAGTGTGCAGCTTTCGGTGTATATCGGACTTATTATTACCAACTGTATTCTGATGGGACGTTTGGAAGCTTTCGCTATGGGTAACAAACCATGGGAATCGTTTGTAGACGGACTGGGAAACGGATTTGGTTACGCATGGATATTGGTGGCCGTAGCATTTTTCCGCGAACTGTTAGGTTCAGGAACTTTATTAGGATTCCATGTTATTCCGCAAGCCATGTACGACGCAGGTTATGCCAATAACGGATTAATGATTTTGCCTCCAATGGCGTTAATACTTGTAGCTTGTATTATTTGGATTCAGCGTGCAAGAAATAAAGAATTACAGGAAAAATAATAGAATAATATGGAAAACGTACTCAGTATATTTGTAAAATCGATATTTGTCGATAATATGATTTTTGCTTTTTTCCTCGGCATGTGTTCGTACCTTGCCGTATCGAAAAACGTAAAAACATCATTGGGGTTAGGAGTAGCAGTAATATTTGTGCTTGGAATTACACTTCCTGTAAATTATCTGCTCGAAAATTATGTATTGAAAGAAAGTGCTCTGAAGTGGTTAAGTCCTGAACTTGCCGATCTGGATTTGAGCTATCTGGCATTTATACTTTTCATTGCTGTGATTGCAGCCATGACACAGTTGGTAGAAATGGCTGTTGAAAAATTCACTCCTTCGCTCTACGCTTCGCTTGGTATATTCTTACCGCTTATTGCCGTAAACTGCGCCATTATGGGTGGTTCGCTGTTTATGCAACAAAAAGCTTTCGGAAATGTAGCAGAAGCCACTTCGTATGCATTAGGTTCGGGTGTAGGTTGGATGCTTGCCATTGTTGGTTTAGCTGCTATTCGCGAAAAAATGGAATATTCCGATGTCCCTGCTCCGTTGCGCGGACTTGGTATCACCTTTATCACTGTAGCTTTGATGGCTATGGCATTTATGGCTTTTTCAGGTTTAAAAATCTAACATCAACAAACAAAAGCCATCTAATAACAACGAAATATAATATATCATGATATTAGCAATAAATCCAACAATGATTATCACCAGTCTAATAGTTTTTCTACTGGTGATTATACTTTTAGTTATCGTTTTGCTTGTTGCCAAACGCTATCTGGTAGCATCGGGCGATGTTACCATAACCATCAATGGTGAAAAACAAGTGGTTGCCGAAGCCGGCAGCACCTTGCTGAACACCTTATCAACACAAAATATTTTTCTCCCATCGGCATGTGGCGGTGGTGGATCATGTGCACAGTGTAAATGTCAGGTGATAGAAGGTGGTGGTGAAATTCTACCAACAGAAACCGTACATTTCAGTCGCAAGGAAATAAAAGACAACTGGCGTCTTGGCTGTCAGGTGAAGGTAAAAAACGACATGTCCATTCACATGGAAGAATCCATTCTTGGTGTAAAGAAATGGGAATGCGAAGTGGTGTCGAACCGCAACGTGGCTACTTTTATCAAAGAATTTATTGTAAAACTGCCTGAAGGAGAAAAACTGAACTTTACGTCGGGAGGTTACATACAGATTGACATTCCGAAATACGACCTGAAATTTACCGATTTTGCCATCGAAGAACAATTCCGTGGCGACTGGGATAAATTCAAAATGTGGGATTTGGCCTGCAAAAACGATGAAGAAACCATGCGTGCATATTCCATGGCCAACTATCCTGCCGAAGGAAATATCGTTATGCTCAACGTACGTATAGCCACTCCGCCATGGGACAGAAACACCAATGCCTGGATGAATGTAAAACCCGGTATTTCTTCATCCTATATTTTCAATCTGAAGCCGGGCGACAAAGTAATGGTTTCAGGTCCGTTCGGTGAATTCTTCCCGATACTTGACTCAAAACGCGAAATGCTTTACGTAGGTGGTGGTGCCGGTATGGCTCCTCTCCGCTCGCATGTATTGCATCTGCTGAACACCCTGAAAATATCGGATCGTAAAATTACTTACTGGTACGGTGCACGTTCGAAAAAAGAAATTTTCTACGAAGAAGATTTCCGCAAACTGGAAAAGGAATTCCCGAATTTCACTTTCAACATTGCACTCAGCGAACCGCAACCGGAAGATAATTGGACAGGTATGGTAGGATTTATCCATCAGGTGATACACGACGAATATCTGAGCAAACACGATGCTCCCGAAGATATTGAATACTACATGTGTGGTCCCGGCCCAATGGCAAAAGCAGTAGAAAAAATGCTTTGGGATTTAGGCGTACCACGCGAAATGTTGATGTTCGACGATTTTGGTGCTTAATTTCAATCAAATAATGAAAAGGATGTCCGGTGGGCATCCTTTTTTTGTTTAAAATAACGTGAGTTCGATATAAACAACAAAATTAATTTTTACTACTCTGTCCTTTCGAATATAAGCAAAATGTCGAACCGTTGAGTGAGATTTACAAATCCCACTCTCTGTATTTTATCCCTATCACTATCGGGATTAAAATCCGCTATGCTATAAGTTGTAAATTAAAAACTATTTGTTAAATTTGCGGAGTAACTAAGGAATAAAAGTAACATAAGCGGAATACAATTATTCGCAAGCTCATGGCCGCTGGTTTCTTAGAATCCGTTACGAGGTGATGACAATTTCTGACTGTGCAGGCTCTGCTAATCGTTGGTTCACCTCAAACGACGCGAAAATTCTACAATTAATAAATCAGAAAAGAGAAGGCATATGCAAAAACTGATTGCATTTTTATCGCTAATAATTCCCGTATTACTTTTTTCAGGTTGTAAAAATTTCGATAAAAATGCTGATACTTCCTATTTCCGGACTGACACTATCTTTATTCAACCCTTAGGAAAAGTATCTCCTAAAGTTATAGACTATTTAAAAGAAAGCATTCATTCTTTTTATAAAAAGCCAACAAGAACGCTTCCTGTAGCACCTTTTACTGATGATTTATTGGCAAAAAGCAGAACCAGATACGAAGCAAATAAAATTCTGAGCAGGTTTAAATCGGATAAAAACATCATCATCATCACAGAAAAAGATATAGCGTTCAGAAACCGCGAGAGAAAATCAGATGAATGGGGCATTTTTGGACTGGGCTACCGTCCGGGGAAAACCTGTGTGGTTTCTACATTTCGGCTAAAACGAAATGCAGATGAAGAGAAATACAAAATCAGAATTCAGAAAGTTTGCATTCACGAACTGGGACACAATCTGGGGTTAAATCATTGCAATAAAAGCATGAATTGCATCATGCATGCTGCAAACGGCACCATCAGTCAGGTTGACAGGGAAGTTTTGCAATTTTGCGAAAGCTTTAAAATGAAACTGAAATAAAACATTCAACTGTTCATATGAAAATCAGTACTTTTTTAATATCTATCTCATTCATTCAATTATTTACTAATTGCCATCAAAAAGAATATGAATATAAAGATGCCATAGTTTATAAGGCTTCTTACAATCATAGTGGACGTGGTTATTATAAACTCAAAGTATTCTATTCCTTCAAACTAAAAGAAAAAACATACAATGGAGAAGACTATCCGGAAGATTTATATCGACCCACAGGAAAATGGAAAAGGTATGATGTAGGTGATACAATCATTATAAAATTTCCCATAGGATGCCCTGAACAGAGTTCTGTTTATGGAACAAGAAAAAAAATAAAAAGGTGGAATCGTTCCGGAGATGTTAAATCTAAGGCTGATTCCGGTGGCGTAATTAAGATAGTACCTGTAGAAGTTATTGACAAAATGAAACGAACCAGGTAAGTTTCTTTAGAAATCAATAAATACTTTCAGCGAAAATCATTCTTTTCACGCTCTTCTTTCGCTCACAATCATCAGTGCCTGTTCGCGTATTTCGTTGGGAAGTTGGATATTGCGTATCTGAAGGCTCTTGAGCCAGGAAGCTACTTCGTTTTCTTTGAGCGTCAGAAAAACATCGTTCAGCATATTTTGCTGATTTTCAGTGAGGTTTTCGGGAGAAATACCGGCAAGTGAGTCCAGCTCTTCGTCGTCGAAATATTCGGGTTTTGCACTTGCAGCCAGCAACGAATCCTTATCGCAAACTTCGTGTGCACCACAACATTCTTCGGGCACAGCCATATCCACAACAGGTTCTTCGGGTTTATTACGGCGGTTTATAATGGTTGCTACCATCAATACGGCAGCTACAACAACGAGTAGAATTAACAGAGCTATCATAATCGGAAAATCATTACACTTAAATCCATTTAATTTTCGGTGCAAAGTTAAGTAAATATGGACGGAAATACCTATTTTTGTAAGTTAAAATACAATAGAATGCCCTTTTTGAAGTTAATAAAATGTTTTGGTAACTTTATTTTTCAGACAAAAATTGTATTATTCAAATTATAAAAACACCAAGTTGAAAAGACTAAAATTCTATATCATTCCGCTTGTTTTGCTGTTAGCAGTAAATTTTGGCTGCTCCTTAAAGAAAAACACCTGGCAAACCCGTAAATTTCAGGAAATAAGTACGCGGTTTAATGTCTATTTCAATGGCATAACCAGCTATGAAGAAGGATTGGACAACATTGCCAAAGCCAATCAGGAAGATTATTCCACCATCATTCCCATGTACCCTATCAGCCGGCACAGCAATGCTCAATCGGCTAAATCCAACATGGATCGCTGTATAGAAAAATGCCGCAAAGCCATAAAACTCCGGTCGATTAAACAAAAACCCGAACGCAATAGCAAAAAATGGAAAGATGCTGAATATCAACTGTGGTATAAACAGGAAGAATTCAATCCGGCGCTGAAAGATGCGTGGCTTTTACTTGCCAAATCGGAATTTCACAAGGCCGATTTTCTGGGTGCCGTCGGTACATTTACCTACATCATGCGCCATTACGAAAACGACAAGGATATGGTGGCACAATGTCAGTTGTGGCTGGTGCGCTCGTATGCCGAAATGGGCTGGATTTACGAAGCCGAACAGGTTTTATCCAATGTAAAACAGGATCAGTTGAAGTGGAATATCGTTCCGCTGTTTGCTGCTGTTAATGCCGATTTACTGTTGAAAAAAGGGCAGTACAAGGAAGCTGTTCCATTTCTGGAAATTGCCCTGGAAAACGAAACAAACAAAACAAACAAACTGCGTTTCAGTTATCTGCTGGCACAGCTGTATCAGAAAACAGGCAACAATACAGCTGCCCTCGAAACCTTCAAAAAGCTGATTAAACAAAATCCGTCTTTCGAAATGGAGTTGAATGCGCGAATCAATTTGGCATCGCTCGACCCGAATGTATCGCATGTACGGAAATCGCTCACCAAAATGCTGAAAAATCCGAACAATAAGGAATACAAGGATCAGATTTATTATGCTATCGGTAACACATATCTGCACCAAAAAGATTCAGTCAGAGCAATACAGAACTACAACAAGTCAGTAGAATCGAGTACCCGTAACGGTATTGACAAAGCGGTGACACTGGTTACTCTGGGCGACATATATTACGAAACACAAAAATACATTCTTGCTCAACCCTGTTACGACGAGGCTGCAAAACTCTTCCCTGTGGATTACGCCGATTACCAGCGAATTTCGAAACGATCGGAAACACTGAGCGAACTTGTGTCGCAATACGAAATTGTTCATTTGCAGGATAGCTTGCAGAAATTATCGCTCTTGCCCGAAGAAGAAAGACTGGCAGTGGTAAACAAGGTGATTGAAAAGGTTATTGCCGACGAAAAAGCGGCTCAGGAAGCGGCAGATAATAAAGCGCTGATCAGTCAGAATCCCGAAGATGAACCTATGGGACCACCTATTGGCATGCAAAACATGGGAAACTGGTATTTTTACAATCCCGCATTGATGCAAACCGGCAAAACCGATTTTCAGCGGCGATGGGGAAAACGTAAACTGGAAGATAACTGGCGAAGAACGAGCAAATCGTCGTCGTTGTTTGCCGAGGATAATTCAGGCACACAGACACCAACTGCCAACAACCCGGAAAACAACCAGCAAACAACCGAATCCAATACCGTTGCGCCTGAAAGCGACAACAAAAAACCGGAGTTTTATCTGCAACAGATACCTATAAGTCCTGCTCAGATTCAGAAATCGAACGACGATCTGGCGGACGCGTTGTTTAATATGGGAATGATTTACAAGGATAAAGTGGAAGATTATGAAATGGCTGCGAAAACTTTCGAAGAATATCTTCGTCGTTTCCCGGCTAAAGCCATGGCACCCGAAGCCTGTTTTCAGTTGTATCTGATGAATGTAAAACTGAACAATCAGGCCAAAGCCGAAGTTTATCGTCAGAAATTAATTGCCGAATTTCCGGATTCGAAATACGTGAAAATTCTGTCGCAACCCGATTTTATTCAGCAGCAACAACGCATGTATCACGAGCAGGATTCGTTGTACACGCTGAGCTACAATGCCTTTAACGCCAATCAATTCGATGTGGTAAAACAAAACTCGGATTATATCGAAAAGAATTATCCATCGTCGGAAATTCTGCCTAAGTTTATGTTCCTAAAAACATTAAGTATTGGTAAAACAGAGAAAAAGGATGTTTTTGAAAATTCGCTGAACGATTTAATCAGTAAATTCCCCGAAAGCGATGTAAGTTCTATGGCCAAGGATATTCTGGCACTTATCAAACAGGGCCTCGAAAATAAAGCAGGAACATCGCAGGGAACACTGCTGACCAAACGGGAAGAAAGTATCAGAACAAGCGATACCATCAGCGTTAAATCCAAGCAGTTATCGACCGACAAAACGCTGAAACACCGCATTCTGTTTGTTATTCCGTCGAACACCAAACAGCTGAACGATTTGATGTACAATGTGGCCGTGTATAACTTCACGCGCTTTATCATGAAGGATTTTGATATGGCTACCAATACCATCGACAGTACGCGTATGGCATTATCAGTTATCGGATTCGAAACTTTTGAAGAAGCACAATGGTATTTATCATCCATTCAAAACGATGAAAATATGAACAAAATGCTGAACGAACAGAAAGCTCAGAAAGTCATTATTTCGGAAGAAAATTTTGGTTTGATAAAAACCATGTACACGCTCGACGAATATCTGACTTTCTACAAAAAACTACTTTCAGCAACTCCTGAAAAAGTAATTGCAAAAACTGATAATCAGCAGGTGCCGAAACAGAATACAAATACCGTTAAGAATGACGTGAAACCGGTAAATAACAACAACACAAAACCGGTGGTTATTGAACCCAAACCGGTGGTTACCGAACAGAAAAATACAGCTCCTGTAGCAAACAATAATACGACAACTCAAAATCAGCAGGTCAAAGCACCGGTTGCAGAAGTGCCGTTATTTAAAAATCTGTTTGCCTACAAGCCAAACGATCCGCATTTTGTGGCTATAGCGGTACTATCGGGCAATTTCGATTTTAATAAACTGAAAGAAGCTTTCGACGCTTACAACGCAAAAAACTACAGTTTGCTGAATCTGAAAGTAAATATGGAAACAGTTGGTACAATGAAAATTGTGATTATAGGTTCGTTTGCCGATGCAGCCATCTCAAAATCGTATTTATACCGCATGGTGGGTGAAAAATCAATCACATCCTGTCTGAACGGAACTAATTTCCGCAACTTAATGGGAACGCAGGAAAATCTGAACGTCATGATGGAAAACAATGCCATGACTACCTATTTTGAATTTATGCAACAATATTACCTGAAATAAAGATGAAAAAAGACCGTATACTTTGGGCTGACGATGAAATAGATTTACTTCGGGCTTATGTTATTTTTCTCGAAGAAAAAGGGTATGAAGTGGTAACCGCCACCAATGGGAAGGATGCTGTTGAATTTTGTCAAAAAGAAAGTTTTGATATTATCTTTCTGGACGAAAATATGCCTGGATTAAGCGGTCTGGAAACGCTGGCACTCATCAAAGACATCGACCCTGATGTACCCATGGTGATGATTACCAAAAGCGAAGAAGAAAATATTATGAATATGGCTATCGGGAATAAAATAGCCGATTACCTGACCAAACCGGTAAATCCGAGTCAGATATTACTGACGCTGAAGAAAAATATTCATAAAAAAGAAATAGTTACGGAACATGCTACAACGGCCTATCGTTCCGAATTCGGGCGGATTGGGATGCAAATAAACGATTCGCTCACTTACGACGACTGGGTGGAAGTTTACAAAAAACTTATTTACTGGGAATTAGAACTGGCCGAAACCGATAATGGTATGGACGAAATGTTGCGGATGCAAAAAACGGAAGCCAATAGTACCTTCAATAAATTTGTGAAACGTAATTATCAGTCGTGGTTCGAACAACCCGACAAACGTCCGCTTCTAAGTCCTGATTTGTTTAAAACCAAGGTTTTTCCATTGCTCGACAAAGGAGAGAAGGTTTTCTTCGTTCTGGTGGATAATTTCCGTTACGATCAGTGGAAAGTGATACGCGAGTTGATGGGCGAACTTTTTACTTTTACCGACGAAGGAATGTATTGCAGCATGTTACCAACAGCCACTCAGTATGCACGTAACGCTATTTTTTCGGGACTTTTGCCATTGCAAATACAGCAAATGTTTCCGCAACTCTGGGTGGACGAGGAAGAAGATGAAGGAAAAAATCTGAACGAAAAAGATTTGATTCAGACTCAATTGCAACGATTCAGAAAAAATTACAGTTTCTCGTACCACAAGGTAAACGAATCGTCGTACTGCGAAAAACTGATTGAACAACTTCCGCGTTTGGACAACAACCAGTTGAATGTGATAGTTTTGAACTTTATCGACATGTTGTCGCACGCCCGTACCGAATCGAAAATGATGCGCGAACTGGCCAATGATGAACAAGCATACCGGTCACTTACGTTATCGTGGTTTAAACACTCGGCAACCTACGAATTATTCAAAGCCATTGCCCGTCGGGGTTTTAAAGTTATTTTCACCACCGACCACGGAACCATTCAGGTGGATAATGCCATCAAGGTAATTGGCGATAAAAATACAAATGTAAACCTACGGTATAAAGTTGGTAAGAGTCTGAGTTATAACAAAAAGGAAGTATTTGAAATAACACAACCTTCAAAAGTCGGTTTGCCAAGTCCGAATGTAAGTTCGGCCTATATTTTTGCCGGAAACAAAGACTTTTTTGCTTATCCGAATAATTACAATCATTATGTAAGTTATTATAAAAACACATTTCAACATGGTGGTATATCATTGGAAGAAATGCTGATACCATTGATAGTGATGGAACCCAAGTAATTTACTATTTTTCAATTTACCATTTACAATTTATGAAGACATATACAAACGTAAAAGACCTTGGCAATTTGCAGGAGGCAATTAAGGAAGCGTTAGAAATTAAGAAAAACCGTTTTGCTTACAAGCATATCGGTGAAAACAAAACGCTGTTGATGGTTTTTTTCAACTCTAGTCTGCGTACTCGTCTGAGCACACAAAAAGCAGGCATGAATCTGGGAATGAATACCATGGTTCTGGATGTGAATGCCGGTGCATGGAAATTGGAAACCGAACGTGGCGTAGTTATGGACGGTGATAAACCGGAACATATTCTGGAAGCAATACCGGTGATGGCTGCATACTGCGATGTGATTGGCGTACGTGCTTTTGCTCAGTTCGAAAGCAAGGAATTTGATTATCAGGAAACGATTATCAATCAGTTTATTCAGTATTCGGGCAAACCGATTTTCAGCATGGAAGGTGCCACATCGCATCCGCTTCAGGCATTTGCCGACCTGATAACTATTGAAGAATTCAAAGACAAACCACGTCCGAAAGTTGTATTGACATGGGCTCCTCACCCACGTGCTTTACCGCAGGCAGTTCCAAATTCTTTTGCCGATTTTATGAACGAAGCCGATGTGGATTTTGTAATTACACATCCCGAAGGATATGAATTAGCTCCGCAATTTGTACGTGGAGCCCGTGTGGAATACGACCAGATGAAAGCATTTGAAGGAGCTGATTTTATCTATGCCAAAAACTGGGCAGCCTATCAGGATCCGAATTACGGGGAAATTCTGAGCAAGGACATGAACTGGACTGTCAGCAGCCGACAAATGGCTGTAACCAACGATGCACGTTTTATGCACTGCTTGCCTGTACGTCGGAATATGATCGTGACCGATGAGGTCATCGAAGGACCACGTTCTATTGTTATCCCTGAAGCAGCCAACCGCGAAATTTCAGCTCAGGTGGTTATTAAACGATTATTAGAAAACATTTAAGAAAACATGAACATAGAACAAGTTATCGCGTCGATACGCAACGTACCTGACTTTCCAAAACCGGGAATTTTATTTAAAGACATTTCCACTGCATTGAAAGATGCTGAAGTACTTCATTTTATTGCCGATGAGTTGTACGAATATTACAAAGACAAAGGCATTACCAAAGTAGTTGGCGTGGAAAGTCGCGGTTTTGTATTGGGGAGTATTCTGGCTTATAAACTGAATGCCGGTTTTGTATTGCTTCGTAAACCGGGTAAATTGCCCGCAGAGACTTATCGTTATGAATACGACCTGGAATATGGCAGCGATGCACTGGAAATTCACAAAGATGCCATTGAAGAAAACGATGTAGTTTTACTTCACGATGATTTACTGGCTACAGGGGGAAGCGCCAGCGCTGCTCTGAAACTGATAGATAAATTCAGCCCGAAAGAAGTGCAGGTGAGTTTTATGATTGAGTTGGAATTCCTGAATGGTCGTCCCAGACTCGAAGGTGCAACTGATATTCATGCATTGATAAAATTCTGATGTATCCCCATCATAGGGTTACTGAATAAATTTTCGAACTGTTTTTCCTAAAATTATCATCTAAAATTTATGGAAAATAATACAAGTATTAAGTTGTTCGAGTCAAAAAAGATTCGAACACATTGGGACGAAAGTGAAGAAAAATGGTATTTTTCTGTTGTGGATATTATTGATGTTTTGACTGAAAGTCCAAGACCTCGAAAATACTGGAATGCCTTAAAAACCAAGTTGCAACAGGAAGGAAGTGAACTGTCCCATAAATTGGGACAGTTGAAAATGCCTGCTGAAGATGGAAAAATGCGCGAAACAGATGTTGCTGATACAGAAACATTGCTCCGTATTATTCAATCCATTCCATCTCCCAAAGCAGAACCATTTAAGCAATGGTTAGCCAAGGTGGGTTACGAACGGATGCAAGAGATGCAAGATCCGGCTCAAAGCGTTGATCGCGCTCGTGAAAACTGGCAAAAGCTGGGACGTAGCGAGAAATGGATTCAGCAACGAATGATGGGACAAGAAACCCGAAACAAATTAACTGATTACTGGAAAGATGCCGGAATAAAAGAACAGGATGAGTTTGCATTACTGACTAACATCATTCATCAGGAGTGGACGGATTTGTCGGTGAAGCAACATAAAGCGCTGAAGGGATTGAAATCTCAGAATCTTCGCGATCACATGAGTGAAGCAGAACTCATTTTTACTGCTTTAGCCGAACTTTCAACCAGGCAAATTGCAGAGACGGAAGAAGCCAAAGGATTGACTGAAAATGCCAAAGCAAGTAAAAAGGGTGGAGCAGTAGCAAAAAATGCACGTAAAGAACTGGAAGAACAAACAGGAAAAAGCGTTATTACGGGAGAAAACTTTTTAGCTCCGGTAAAAAACAAAAAGGAAATAAATTAGCAGAAATAAATTACAATGGATGATATGATTAGGGAGAAGTTAACGCTCGTAAAAGTAGGCGGCAAAATTGTGGAAGAACCCGAAACGTTGAAACAACTACTCGCCGACTTTTCAAAAATTGAAGGATATAAAGTGTTGGTGCATGGCGGAGGACGCTCTGCGACTGCCATTGCAGCTAAACTTGGTATAGAAAGTAAGATGGTAAACGGTCGTCGCATTACCGATGAAGAAACGCTGAAAGTGGTGACCATGGTTTATGGCGGTTTAGTGAACAAGCAAATTGTGGCCGGACTTCAGGCTATTGGCGTAAATGCGTTAGGACTTACCGGTGCCGATTTGAATTATATGCGTTCCGAAAAACGTCCGGTAAAGGATGTGGATTATGGATTTGTAGGCGATGTAAAAGAGGTGAATGCCGATATTCTGGCTGATTTAATTGCTAAAGGGGTTGTGCCGGTACTTGCTCCGCTTACGCATGATAATGCCGGAAATATGCTGAATACCAACGCCGACACTATTGCAGGAGAGGCTGCCAAAGCATTGGCAAAACATTTTGATGTAACATTGATGTTTTGTTTCGAGAAAAAAGGTGTATTGATGAGTGAAACCGACGACGAAAGTGTTATTTCAGAAATTACTCCTGCCCTGTTCGATAAATATGTGGCTGAAGGCATTATCAATGGAGGTATGATTCCCAAGTTAGAAAATTCCTTTGAAGCAATACGCGCCGGAGTAAAACAGGTAGTGATTACACGGGCCGATTTGATTCATACCGAAGGAGGTACAAAGATTACTTTTTGAAAAAAAACAATGCAAAATACCCACCTGTATTTTAATCTATTATCTCATTCTAAACCAAATAATTTATGCCCCTTTCTCCAAGTGGCGTAGCCACGACCGATTTCATTGCCAGAGGTTTTAACCTCTGGAATTAAAGAAAGTAAGATATTATATCAATTCCTCAAAAATATAAGCCTCATCAAATTCCACCTCATGCTTTTGCAGGATAGCAGTATATTCTGTACTAAAGTTTTCCGTTGCATGGTGATTCTCCTGATTCTTAACATAATGATAAATCAAATCTTTATCCCACGGGCTGTACGAAAATGCACCAAAACCACGTTGCCATTCAAATCGTTCCTGCAAAAAACCGCTCTCGTTTATCCATTTCGACGATTTTGCTTTTACCCGTTGCATAACTTCCGACACTTCTATATTGGGGATAAGCTTAAAAAAACAATGCACATGATCCTCAACGCCATTTGCAATAATATGGTGACATCCGGTCTCATTCACCAAATTACCAATCACAGCCATTAATTCCGATCGCCATACTTTATCAATCACTGCATTGCGATATTTTACTGCAAACACACATTGGATATACATTTTGTGATACGTATTTGACATAACAGAAAGCTTTTTAAATGGTTATTGATTTATTACTTAATTCCAGTAAAATTAAAAAATATTTTAAATGCATTGGGTTGAAGCCCAAAACACATTGCATTGGGTTGATAACCAACCAAAACCTTTGCATTGGGTTAAAACCCAACGCAAGCCATATCGGCCGTCGCTATGCGACTTATAGAACAAACCCCCAAACCACCACTCCCTCTCTGCAAGTGGCATAGCCACGGCCGATTTTTCGGGAGCGTGGGGTTTTAACCCCATGCGATTTGTGCGTTTTATTCCAGTTTTAATAATAAGTTATTTCACGAATAGTGATGGTTGACGTTGGTTCCGAACTGTTATTCACAAATTTTGAAGTCCAGTTTTTATTTGTATCATATTCATATTTACTAATAATCCTGTATTGTTCACTAAAATCGTCATTAACAACCTCTTTAACTACATAATCATTTGAATTATAAACATAATCGGTATATTCTCTTTTAATTCTATCCCACAACCAAGTCAGGAGTCCTTTTGAGTTATATTTATAGGTGAATGCTTTAGTACATACATTCCCATCAAAATGTACCTGACTTATCATTTTCCAGTTTTTATTATATTCGAATTCATCTCTTGTTAGCAAAGCCCCAACTCCCGAGAAGACATTGCTTTTTGTAATATCTTTGTTCGTGTTATATTCATTGATAGTTTTTGTGTACAAAGTGCCATCACCCAAATAAATTGATTCTTCACTTATTTTTCCTGCCTGATTATAGACATATTTTACGGAGCTATTTACTTGTTTTAATGAGTCATAATAGATTTTTTCCACTTCCTGATTCAAATTGTTAAATATCGATGTTGTTCGTGCTTTCATTATACTATTTGAACCAAAATCTTTGGTTTCTATAACATTACCATTTGAATCATATAGTTTTATCATACGGTACTGGGGAACATTGGTCGTTGAAAAATAAAGATATTCAGTTTCCAGATTTTTATCGTTATACATAAACTTTTCATTATACACCTGATATCCTTTACCATTTGAGTTGATAATTTCCTTAATCTTATTTCCAGAATTATATTGAATTACTTGTCGCGTATCAATTTTCTGGTCAAAATTATAACTTACAAATTCAGTAATATATCCCTGTTCATTAAATGTATATACAACTTTTGATTTGAACATTCCATCCGAAGGTGAAGTACTCCCATTATTTAAAATCTTAACTGTCTCAGATACTGATTTTACTTTACCTAATAACTTATATTTCACTAAATCAGTTTCAGTTTTTGTGTCGGCAGTTTGCCCGAAAACCGGTATAGATAAAAACATGCCAATGGTAATTGCTCCGATAATTTTGTTGGTTGATTTCATAATAATGATGTTTTAATACTTAAATTTCTATTTTTTCTTTCTTATTCGATACAAATAAAACCAGTCGTTACAATAGTTTCAAAAGTTCTACTCTCCCTGTAAAAAACTAAAAAACCACATAGCAGCTACAAAAGTGCCTGCTCCTACAGCATAAGGAGCAATAGCCCTAAAGAATTCCTTGGAAGCTGCTCTCCGCTCATCCCTCGCTATCAGTCTGTCACACAAAGCAATTTGTTTCTCAGAATAAGTATTTTTAGATCCGTTTGGAAATTTGCTAACGTATAATTTGTAGTCATCTTTTGCTGAATAGTAACCTCCATTTTTATAATGTTCATCACCTCTTGATATTATAATCTCCTGGATTAGCAGATTTGCTGAAGTAACGTATTTTCCATTAGGATAGGTGCGAATATAATTTTCAAGCTCATCTATGCTACTACTATTAAATGCTTTTGTATAAGCTTCTTCATCTTTCTTATCAGAAAGAAGCAAGGTAATTTTATCTCTGTATTTACCTCTTGGAACGTTATATAAATAGTTTTGATAGGCTTGTATTGATTTTTCATTAATCGCTTTCTGATAATCTCTTTCGTCTGAATTATTAATAATATTTTGAGCATCTGTATAATACTTGCCTAAAGGATATTTATCCATATAAGTATAATATGCATTATACGAATTATCATTTTTTGCAATCTTCCAGGCATTATCATCTTCGGCAATTAGTTTTATCTTTTTTACTTCATCTATATGAATTTCATAAGGATAATTTTTTATATAATTATTACACTTTAACAATGTTGGAGATTCAGTTAAATCTTTAAAATCCCATGCTTCATTTTTCAAATTTCTGTCTACTTCTTTTTCTATTTCCACAATTTCGGCATATTCCACGAGGTTTATATCCGGATTCAGCGCATAATAATCATGAATATTGCGTTTTGCTCTCGACCAATTGGAATATTTTACCAACGATTTAATTAATAATGGTTGAATCTTAATGTTCGTCTGACCTAATATTCGTCGCGCATCTATCAGATAATTAGCTGCATCTAAATACTTTTTATTTTTGTATGCTTCTTGTGCTGCAAGGTATTTCTGCTTCGCCAGTTCATTATTGGTTTGAGCTGTAATACCTGAGTAAAAGCATATTAAGAAAAGCAGGGTTATTATTTTTGTTTTCATGGTGGATTGATGTTTAGAATTTTAAAATATTACTAATAGTTGTTGCATAACCGATTTGGAAGGTAAAATGGTTATTGTTAGTACTTAGAAACTGTGAGGCTCTAATAAAAATTGAACCACTTCTGTTTCCTGTCGGATGCAGGTTTATACTTTGTCCTATTTCATACCACCAATGTTCGCCTTGAGTTATATAATCCGTAATAGAATGTCCGGGTGTAGAAAAAATTTCCGGATCAATAGAAGTTACTAACCAACCACAGTATGCTCCTAATTTAAAATTAAAATCAATTCTGTTTGATTCAAAAAACTGAAAATTTAAACCAGGATTAATATAAGCTGTTGAAACATTAAAGTTAGTATTATTGATGGTGTCCTTACCAACTTTTGTTCTCAAAACTCCAACACCAACATTTCCTGTAAATAGCTTACTATCTGTTTTATATGTAAATAAATTTAGTTCTGTACCTATATTTGTATTGGAGTATTTGTACAAGTCAAGCAAGTTTTTGGTTTTAGTTTCGGTTACAAGTAACTCTTTGTCGGTATTTTCTATTCTCGACAATTTTATAAATGGTGAAATTCTGTTTACCCAAATGAATTTATATCTATAACTTGTTTGCAAAAAATGCTTTGTTTCTTTACTCCATGCATCTTCTATTGTAAACTTACTACTTCCTTGATTTAAACCAAAATTTAATTGTATGTCCGATTGAATAATACCATTTGGACTACTTTGATTATTATAACCTAAAACATCGGTAAATACCCGTAAGTCTAAATTATTAATCATTGACGATTTACATAATTTTACACCATTACCTAAGCCAGGCTTCACAACTATATTAGTATCGTTTGGAATATAAGTACCGGAGGGACCGGAAATTTTACGGTTAAAATAAAGTACATCAGCAAAATCTAAAGCAATGATAGAATCTTTAGAAAATGAACTTATTAAATAAAACTCACCCTTTTTTGAAAACCGGTCAAAGTCTTGGGAGTTACGAACCGGGATATAATTAGGATTTGTAAAGTTTAGTGGGCCGTATTTTTCTGTAGAAATTGTTTTTACAATCATATCCTTAATCTGACCACTTTCAAAAGCAATTTCAACTGAATCAATTTGTACTTCGAATGCTGATTTCTCGTTTGAATAAATACCAAAGTTGTTTCTTTGTAAAATACATGCCTTAATTTTTTTGCTTTTCACATATAAAATGCCAATATTATCTCCCTTTATATTTTCAAACTTTGTGGCAACTGAATCTTTCTGCTTCATTTCGTATTCCTGAATGCTTAATTTCCATTTCGACCTTAAAATTGAATCCACTTTTGCGTTATTTTCAAACTTCACATTTCTCAATTTAGATAATGCTTTTGTAAGTTCCTCTTCTTTACAATTCTTTTTAATTCTAATAATATTGTTGACATTGATTTTTCCTGTTGAATCTATTGGTTGTAAAACGATAGAATCAGCATGTTCAACAAATTGATACTTATAAACAATATCTTCAATTGATGCTTCTGCTTTTCCAAATGAATATAAGGTACTAACAAATACCAATATCATGACTATTCTTAATCTTTTTGTTGTTCTCATAAGGCGTTTATTTTTAATTGTTTGTTGATTTTTTTTAATCTTATTAATCCCTGACAAAGCGTACTGAGAAGCCCGTCCCGTTCCTGAAGTCGTAGTACCTGTTCACTTCGCCACTATTGGAGTCAAACAAGGACCTATACCAAGCTTGTCTCGTATCGTACACAGTAGCACTCCAATAAAAACCCCTTTCGCTAAAGGAGATAAACATACCACTGTAGTGCCGCAAACCACCCGGAAGGGCAGAGAAACCACTGCTGTTGGTGCCTTTCCCTTTCTCTTTCCAATCTGTTGTGGTTTTCATTGCTGCACCAGCTACAGATTCACCGCCAAGCGTTTCAATTAAATTTGCCACTCAGCATCAGTAGGCAAATGCCATCCAGTAGGACAAAAACTCATAGCAGTTTCCCAGTCGTACAAATAACCATACATCTTTGCATTGCTTTCATTGTTATCATAAGCCCAGCATCCTGAAGACGCTTTGTAACGGAGATTTTCTGCCATCCATACCTGATTACCAATTTTTACCCATTTATATACATTTCCATCGCGGGAGTCGGTAAAAGTGCCAAAGCGGCTATCTTTTGGAGCTTTTTTATAATACACTTTCACCGTTTCCTTTACTACAGGAGTAGTATTCTCACTTAGCACCACATCTATATTATTCCATCCTTTGTTAAGTGGCAATGTTCTGTTAAACACACCTTCGCCGGCCAAGGTAGTAACGCTGTTGGTTTCGTTGTTGAAAGAAGAAACGGTCATTAAAGCATTTTTAAAATACGGATTTATTGATTTTACAAGTGAGATATTGGGGATGGTAATAGTATCGCCACTGCGTATCCCATTGAAGGTGTATGGGTTTTTCATTGCTCTATCTCTGGCAATGGCATCCTGTCGGGCTTTTTCTTTTATCGCAGCTTGTCGTTTTTCTTCTTCCTGTTTCTTTTGTTCCTGTACGGTTATTGGGTTTTCGGGCTTGTCCCAGAATTCATCTTTAGGTTGCGTTTTATTTAACTTCGCCTCTTCTTCTTTCTTTTTAGCTTCTTCTCTTTTTATTTTTTCATTATTTAGTTGTTCCATTGTATTTTCTATTTCTGTAATTTTAGCTATCACGCTTTGGTTGCCTGGCGATAGGCTCAATGCTTGCTGGAAAAATGATTTTGCTTCTGAATACTTTTTCTGATCAAGAGCAGTATTGCCTTTGGTAATGTAATTGTTGAGCAAGGCGTTTTGCTCTTTTTGTTTTAATTTCTCTGCTATTTCGGCAATTTTCTTATTACAGTATTCGTTGTTTACATTTTTGGCTAATGCTTTTCTATACTCGTTTCGGGCATCTTCGTATTTTTGTCCAACAAAAAGATTATCAGCTGTTTTTATTAATGCCTTATACTCTTCATTGTTGACTTTTTTAGCCAAAATTTGTTCTATTTTTTTATTATCACATGCTATTTCTAAGTCTCTAAAATTTTGTAATGTCAGACTTGGAAACCGGCTATCAGCAAAATCTTTATCGTTTAACCCAAGCATTTTGGTAAAATGAGAAATTTCACTAAAACAACCCGCCGCGGTAAAATTAGTTAGATATTTAAATGTCAGGAATCCTAAAATGTGTGAACCTTCGTACAAGTCGGCACCCAAGGTAGTAAAACCTATTCGGATACTATCGAATACTAATTTCCCATTTACCTCGGGAGCAGAATATTTTTTACCATTATATACATAGTAGCTTGAGGTAATTTCGCCCCAACCAATAGCTATCGATTTTTGTCCGTAACAATTACGAAATCCATAGCTTATTTTAATATCAATAACGTAACCATTTTTATTGGCCGTACTTGGATCCCAATGTATATAAGCTGTTTTGGCATCCTGCGAGTATCCGGCTAATGGTAAAAGCATAAGTAATGCAATTAAAAATATTCGATTCATATGGCTGATATTTTAAGTTATTTCCCTACTCTTTGTTCGGATTTTCGGGGTTCTCCATATTTTTTTTACCGATACAATGACTTGAAGTCATCGTATAGGTAGCATATCATATCTTGAAAAATGGCGGAAGCTTAAAAAAACTTCCGCCATGTAATGAAGGTAAACAAACATCTAAATTTTTCGACTCTAATCTAAAGCACAAAACGAAGCTAATGAGAAAGCGCAAAATGAATGAAATAATATTTTTTAAGAATAATATGGCTTGTATTCATTAAATTGTATTAATAAAGTTCAAAAATAATAAAGTTAGTATACATAAGTGTGCCTATTCGTACAAAAAATGTGTCAATTCGTAAAAATCTGCATTAAAAATGCAATTAAATATTTTTTAAACTGTTAAAACTCACCTTTTATCATTAAATTGAAACACCAAAACCTTTGCATTGGGTTGAAAACTAAAAACACATTGCATTGGGTTGAAACCCAACGCAAGCCATATCGGCCGTCGCTATGCGACTTATAGAACAAACCCCCAAACCACCACTCCCTCTCTGCAAGTGGCATAGCCACGACCGATTTCATTGCCTGAGGTTTTAACCTCTGGGATGAAAGAATATTCTCTGAGGTTTTAACCTCTGGGATGAAAGAATATCCTCTGAGGATTTAACCTCTGGAATTAAAGAATATTCTCTGAGGTTTTAACCTCTGGAATTAAAAAAAGGTTGATTTTAAATTCTTTTTGCAATAAAAGCATTTTAAAAATTTAAAATATTACTTTTGTAATTGAGTAAATTTCCAAAGCAAAATCTTTCAACTAAACAGACGAATGTTTATGGAGCATTTAAAATTGTTTTTAATTACAGCATCGTTTCTTTTCCCATTGGCATTATCCATTGCTTTTATGGTGGATACACAAAAAAATGTTTCGCGTGTAATTATGACTGTCATTTTATTTAATACTTCCTTTATATTTCTGTGTACTTACTTATATTTTCAGGAAGATTATTCTACTTACTATCCCCTACATAGCTTAAATTCAGCTGTTCAACTATCTATTTTTCCACTTATATATTTATACATTCGGTCGGTAGTTTCACCCACACGTAGTAAAAAACTCGAACTTTTACACCTGATTCCAGGTTTTATCATGTTTTTTGTGGCATCGTATATTTTTTATGTGTACACCAATTATGACGATTTGGTTTTTTTTCTGAAACACAACCGTATGGGGTTTCATTTCGAAGAATTCAAATTTACAGTGCTCAAAGTTTCACGCTATATTCATTTGAGTTTACTCACTTTACAAGGATTGCTTTATTCAATGGTTTTTATACGCATTCCTGATGAGTTCGACCAAAAACTACGGAACGAGTTCTCCAATATCGAGTCTTTTTCTATCAATTGGATGAATAAATATTTGCTATCGTTTGCATTAGTTATTACCGGTGGCTTTTTAGCTTATGCTTTTTTACCACTCAAAGGTTATTCTGACTTGCTGATTAAATTAGTGTTTTTGCTTTTTTCAGCATTTGTTTGCCGGTTAGGAATTCTGGCTCTGAAGCAACAAACTATAGAAGTAAATTTGGATGAGATATTGCCTGAAATTGAGAAACCAACACAAACTACTCCAAAAAAAGACAAGCAACTGATAAAAAAACTGCATGATTATATGCATAAAAATAAGGCCTTTTTGCAACGGGATATTACTCTGACAGTGTTAGCAAAAGAGTTGGGAACTAACCGCACCTATTTATCTATGCTGATAAATCAGGAGTATGGCGTAAATTTCAGCACATACATTAATCAGCAAAGATTGAATTTTGCACAGGAACATATTAAGATGAACCCGGACATCAACAAAGATGAGTTGAGTCAGTTGGCTGGTTTTGGCTCTAAAAGCACCATGATGAGAGCATTAAGCAAAAATTCAATGGCAAATTGAAAAATGTGGTCGGTTCATAAAAAACATTCTATCTTTGTTGAATAAATCAATAAAAAAATATGAAAAAAAATACTATCCTATTTATGCTATTATTAACAGGATTAACTGTAGTGGCTCAGGAAAAAATTATGTTGTATCCCAATGGTGCAAAAGAAAGTAATGAATTACAAAAACCGGAAAGTTTCCGCGATAAAGAATTTATTATCGATATTTCGGAACCGCGTATGTATGCCTATCCTGCTCCGGCCGACAAAGCGAACGGAACTGCTGTTCTGATTTGTCCGGGAGGAGGTTATGCCGGTGTTTCGCAGATAAAGGAAGGATCGGAATTTGCCAAGTGGTTTAACGATTTGGGTGTGACAGCTTTTGTCCTCTATTACCGCATGCCCAACGGACATTATGAAATTCCGCTGAAAGATGCTCAAACTGCATTGGCAATCATCCACAAAGGAGCAAAAAAATGGAATATCGATAAAAATAAAATCGGCATCATGGGATTTTCAGCCGGAGGTCATTTGGCTTCAACGGTGGGTACGCATTTTAAAACAAAAACACAACGTCCTGCGTTTATGATCTTAGCTTATCCTGTTGTTACTATGGATAGTACATATACGCATAAAGGTTCCAGAAACAACTTACTGGGGAAAAAACCTTCGGCAGAGTTGGTGAAAAAATATTCCAACGAACTGCAGGTGACTAAAAAAACACCACCAACGTTTATTGTACATGCCAAAGACGATGGCGCAGTGCCAATTGCCAATAGCAGAAATCTACTCAAAGCACTGCAAAACAATGGTGTACCTGCTATGCTTCAGGAGTATGATTTGGGTGGACATGGTTTTGGGATGCGTAAAAAAGGAATTCCAGCTGATGGTTGGCCTGATGTTTTAAAAGCATGGTTAGTAGAACAAAAACTTATTAAGTAGTCTGATTTTAATAAGAAAATGGAAATTAAGAAAATAAGAAATTAAAAACATAGAATTAGCTACTTTCTCATTTTCTTACTTTCTCATTTTCTAAATTTTCAATAAACAAAGAAATGATAAACGAACTTACATCAGATGCCATAGCACTACTTTGCGAACTTATTTCTATTGAATCGTTCAGTAAAGATGAACAAAAAGCTGCTGATTTTCTGGAGCAATATATCGAATCGAAAGGATATGTTGCCTCCCGAACCGGCAACAATATATGGCTGATGAGTCCGGGGTTCGACACATCAAAACCGACTATCTTGCTTAATTCGCATATCGATACAGTAAAACCTGTTGCTGCATGGACAAAAAATCCGTTTGAACCAGTCATGGAAGGCAGTTGTATGTACGGACTGGGAAGCAACGATGCCGGAGCCAGTGTAGTCAGTTTATTACATGCGTACTTTTACTTGACACAACAACAACAAAACTACAATCTGATTTTTGCGGCAACTGCCGAAGAAGAAATATCAGGAAAAAACGGCATTGAACTTTTAATTCCTGAACTTCCGAAAATTGATTTTGCTATAGTAGGTGAGCCTACAGGCATGCATTTGGCTGTTGCTGAAAAGGGATTGATGGTGTTGGATTGCACTGTGTATGGAAAAGCCGGTCATGCAGCCCGGAATGAAGGTGAAAATTCCATTTACAAGGCTATAAGCGATATTGAATGGTTTCGTACTTTTGAGTTTGAAAAAAAATCTGATTTACTTGGTCCCGTAAAAATGACTGTTACCCAAATAAATGCAGGCACTCAACACAACGTAGTTCCTGACAGATGCACTTTTGTGGTTGATGTGCGAAGCAATGAAATGTATTCCAATGCAGACTTGCTTGCCATCATGAAACAGCACGTTACCTGCGAAATCACAGCCCGATCCACCCGGCTTGGTTCTACCGCAACGCCACTTGAACATTCTTTTGTAAAAAGAGCAGTATCATTAAAAAGAACCCTTTATGGTTCACCAACGCTATCCGATCAGGCTTTGATGCCGTTTCCAAGCGTCAAAATTGGTCCGGGAGACTCAGCACGGTCGCATACCGCTGATGAATATATATGTATTAACGAAATAGAAGAAGCTATTCAATTGTATATTACTTTGCTCGACAAACTTGAGTTGTAAAATCTGTACCAGATTATCAGCAAATTTATATTTAGCACTATCCATTTGATGTTATTTTCAATATATTTCTGAATTTAATTTCTAATTCCTCTACTTCTACCGCTTAAATTTCTTTTTTTACCGTTATATTTTTTTATACATCAGCTCTGTATCTATTTTTGCACCTGAAAAATAATACAAGTTTCAGTTATTGTTGTAAACAACTAAATAAAAGAGTGATGAAATTAAAAAATTACGGTTTTCTGGTGCTAATACTGCTATGTATGGCCATTAGTAATTCACATGCGCAAAACAGCATGATTATTAAGTTTTCCGATAACTCGGAGTCAGGCACTTCACTTGCCCTGATAAGCAAAATCACTTTTGCCGACAACAATTTGGTTTTAAAACTTAACACCGGCATATCGTCCAACTATTTACTTTCAACCATCAAAAAACTGGTATTCAGCACAACGTCTGAAGTTATCAACCCGGATACAGATACTGAAATCGCCCTTTTTCCCAATCCGTCCAATAATTTTATCTGTTTAAAAAACTTATCCGACGATAATAATCAAATAACTGTATACAATGCCTCGGGCGTTTTGGTTATGTCGGCTACTGTAAATGCTACCGACAAAATAGACATCAGTGCTTTATCGAAAGGCATTTACATCATTAGGGTTGCCAATACTGCGATTAAATTCAGCAAGTTGTAATTTGAAGAGTGAGATAAAAAGTAAAAAAACGATCATATAATAAAAAAATGAAAAAGACCATCACCATATTCGTTGCCACCTTACTCTTCATAGTTATTTATGCTGCTGACAAATTGAGAATTATTCAAAAAAACACCGTTTCAGCAGAATTAAATGTTTCAGCCATTGATAGCATAACATTTCCGAACAACACCTATTTAAACATTTACAAAACCGATAAAACAATGACCAACTATCTGATTTCAGATATTGATAGTCTGAAGTTTACCGGAACTCCTGATACCGTTAAAATCGTATACAATGGCAGTTCTGTAAACATTGTAAATCCATTGGAAAATCAGGGTGTGAGTGTATCAACCACCAATGCTGATGTGGTAATTAATTCTGCATTAACCGACAACGAAGTTCGTTACCTCGTTTCAGGTTCTTCCACCGACGGTTCGTTGAAATTTTACAGTAGTTTTAAATTCGAATTAATTCTGAACGGACTTACACTGACAAATGCCGATGGTCCTGCAATCAATAACCAGTCAACTAAACGAACAACTGTGACTTTACCCGCAGTAAAATCCAACACTTTGACAGATGGTACAACTTACGCTGTTTCGACAGAAGATCAAAAAGGAACATTTTTCAGCGAAGGACAATTAATTATTGGTGGCACAGGAAGTTTATCAGTGAAAGGAAATAATAATCATGCCATTTGCAGCGATGATTATATTGAATTGGAAGGTGGTTCTATCACAGTTACAGGCGCCGTTAAAGATGGTATTCACGCTAAAGATCATTTCAATCTGGAAAGCGGTACTTTAAATGTTACAGCAACAGGCGATGCTGTGGAATGTGAAACAGGTAAAATAAAAGTTGAAGGCGGAACTTATACTGCAACTGTTGCCACAGCCGATACCAAAGGATTAAAATGCGACAGCACACTATCTGTAACCGGTGGAACCATTCATCTGACAGTTAGTGGAAATCAGGCCAAAGGTTTTAAATCGGGTGGAATAATGAATTTATCGGGTGGAACAATTACCATCAACACTTCGGGTGCAGCAGTTACCACGGCATCTGGAAGTGGCTATATACCATCATATTGTACAGCTATAAAATGTGACACTATTATCAATCTTTCCGGATCGAACATTACCATTACGGCAACAGGAGTTGGCGGAAAAGGAATTTCTTCGGATAATAATATCAACATTTCTGCAGGCACAATAAAAGTGACAAATTCCGGAAATGGCGCTACTTATACCAATAGTCTGGCTGTAGCCGATGCGTATGCCGGCTCAGGTATCGAAGCTGATGGAAATATCAGTATTGTTGATGGAAATGTAACGGTTATTGCCTCCGGAACTGCTGCAAAAGGCATTTCTGCCGATGGCACTTTGGTTATTGGAAGCACGACTACTAGTCCGGTTGTAAATGTTAGCAATGCAGGAACTAAACTATTGGTTTCAGGAACTGCAAATTATACTACTGCTATTTATGCTGAACCAAAATGTTTGAAAAGTGATGGAAATATGACATTGAACAGCGGTACTTACACCATTTCTTCAACTCAACAAGGTGCAGGAAATATCGACTGTGATGCGGCTCTTTCCATTAACGGCGGAACTTACACCATTACAAACGGTGGCGCACAATCCAAAGCCATTAAATCTACCGGAATTATGACTTTATCGGGAGGAACAATTGGCATTACCTCTTCAGGTGGAGTAACATTGCAGAATGTTGCAGCAGCTACCTACGACCCATCGTATTGTACAGCTATTAAAGCAACAGGAATTATGAATCTGACAGGTGCTAACATTACAATAACACATACCGGTGCTGGTAGCAAAGGTGTCTCCGGAGATGCCAATGTAAATATCACGGCAGGTACAATCAAGATTACGACATCTGGAGCAGGAGCAACTTACAAAAATTCAACCAGCGTAACAGATTCTTACAGCGCCGCCTGTATAACTACTGATGCTAATTTAAGTATTACAGGGGGGAATGTGACCTGTTCAAGTTCGGGTTCGGGCGGTAAAGGTATTTCAACAACAGGAACTGTTACTGTCGGAAGTTCAACCGGTACACCTACAGTAAATCTGACAACCACCGGAGCTAAATTCACCGTTTCAGGTACAGATTATTGTCATCCAAAAACAATGGTAAGCGATGGAGCAATTGCTATAAATAATGGAAATATAACGATTTCTTCAACCGATGATGGAATTCATTCTGAAACATCACTTACAATTGCCGGAGGTACAAATACTATCACAACATCTGTAGAAGGTATTGAAAGTAAATATATTTATATTACCGGTGGCACAAATACAATCACCGCATCAAATGATGGTGTTAATGCTACCATGGGCACAACTTCAGGCGGTACTGAGAGTGATGATAATAGTTTGTTCTCTGTTAGCGGTGGTACAACCTACATTTTTGGTGCTGACGCAATCGACAGTAATGGAGATTTGACTATGACAGGCGGAGTTGTATTTTCAAACGGTCCTTCATCTGGTGCAGAAGAATATTGCGATATCAATGGTACCTGTAATTTCAATGGAGGAACATTTATTGGCTGTGGCAGTTCACAAATGCAGAAAGCTCCGAGTACAACTTCTACTCAACCATGTATATTTATGAAAACAACTTTATCTTCCAGTACCATGTACACATTGAGTATTGGTGGTGTGGCAGTAGCTACTTTCAAACCTAAAAATGGAGGAGGAGCCTGTTTGCTGACAACTCCGCAAATGAAAAAAGGAAGTGCATATATTATTTATACAGGAGGTACATATACAGGAGGAAATTCAACCAATAATTTTTATCAGAATGGAACTTTCTCCAATTCGGGTGCAGCAACTCTGAAATCAGGAACCTTGTCAACTTCCAGCACTGTAAATTCATTGTAACGATATTTTAAATACGCATAAGAGAGCTTGTTCTTCATTTTAGAACAAGCTCTTTTTTTATTACTTTTGAAAAAAATTACGGATATGAATTTTACAGAAAGAATTCGCAAAATAATTCCGGTATTCATTCTCATGGCTACCACATTTGGTTATTCTCAGAATAATTCATCAAATCAGGTCTTCGACCCTGAATTAAACTCTTATATTTCTAAACCAACTTTCGAAAACACAACAGACAAAAACGTTCAAAACAGACTACTAAGATACAAGCCTGATGGAGAAGATTTTGTTATTATAAACGGGAAAAATAAATTTAATCGTGCTTTGTACGGAACTAATACAGGCTTCAGAGTTGAAACCGGCGATGTACCGGAATTTGCACTTTATCTGCCCCGTATGGGTGGAAACCTGAGTTTTGGAATTAGCTCGAAAAAGCAAAATATCAAATTAAATGATGCTGATTGGATTGAAAGTCGCTACCGGGCCGGCTCACGCATTTACAGTATTACAGATTCAATTTTGGATAAAGGTCGGATAATAGTTACTGCACTGGCTCTGGCTGATGCCGAAGGATTGATTTTGAAGATTGAAACACGCAAAATTGCCGGTAATCTGACCCTCAACTGGACCTTTGGTGGTTGTGCTGATAAGCGATTCAGTCGCGAAGGCGATTTGGGAGTCGATGCACCCGATTGTTTCTATCTGAAACCGGAATATTGCGCTGGAAATGAATTTACTGTATCCGAAAATACCTTCAATGTAATTTTCGGGGCTAAAAAAGACCGAAAGTTGACAGGAATCTTTCCTGAAAAATCAAGACTAACAATTACAGACAAAACTCCGGTACTAAAAAGCGAATTAAGACTGAAAAGAAATGCCGTTTATTACTTGCTGATTCAGGTTCCCGAAAATAAAACCAACATAAGTTATGCTGATTTAGCGTCAGTTTTCAACAAAGCAGAGGAAGCACGCAAAGTAACTGCTTCGCAAATTCACATTTCAACTCCCGATCCATATTTCAACACGCTTGGAAGTACTTTATCGATGGCTGCTAATGGTATCTGGAGTGGTGAAACATGGTTGCATGGTGCTGTGGGATGGCGAATGCCTCTCAGTGGCTGGCGTGCAGCTTACACCGGCGATGTACTGGGCTGGCACGATCGTTCTCGCAAGCATTTCAATGCCTACGCAGCCTCACAGGTAAATAATGTTCCGGCAATTTTTCCACACCCTACACAGGATTCTGCATTAAATTTTGCCCGAAGTGAAAAAAAATGGGGTACTCAAATGTACAGTAACGGTTATATATGCCGAAACCCCAACCGTAACGACCAAATGCATCATTACGATATGAATTTGTGTTATATAGATGAATTGCTCTGGCATTTCAACTGGACAGGCGACACAGCCTATGTACGACAAATGTGGCCGGTCATCACGGCACATTTAGCCTGGGAAAAACGGAACTTCGACCCGGACAACGATGGACTATACGACGCTTATTGCTGCATTTGGGCAAGCGATGCGCTCTATTACAACAGCGGTGGAGTTACACATTCGTCGGCTTACAATTACCGGGCAAACAAAATGGCTGCGGAATTGGCAAAAATCATCGGTCAGCGTCCTGAGCCTTTTCAAAATGAAGCTGACAAAATTCTGAAAGCCATCGATTCAAAGTTATGGCTACAAAACAAAGGTCACTGGGCCGAATTTCAGGATTTTATAGGCAACAAAACAGTACACGAAAATGCGGCAATCTGGACCATCTATCATGCCATCGATTCCGATATTCATGATGTATTCAAGGCTTTTCAGGCAACATATTATATCGATACAGAAATTCCGCACATTCCGGTGGAAGCCGACGGTCTCGAGAAAGGAAAATACAAAACCATTTCCACTTCCAACTGGACTCCGTATTCGTGGTCGATAAACAATGTGGCATTTGCTGAAATTTACCATACAGCGCTGGCATTCTGGCAAGCCGGCAGATACGATGAAGGTTACAATTTACTAAAAAGTGCCATTTTAGATGGGATGTATATTGGTGCAAGTCCCGGAAATGTGGGGCAGATAAGTTATTACGATGCCGCACGGGGTGAGTGTTACCGCGATTTTGGCGACCCGATTGGCATGCTGTCACGCGCTTTGGTTCAGGGTTTATACGGAATCTATCCGGATGCTTTGCATAATAAATTACTATTGAAACCCGGTTTTCCTCAGGAATGGGATAATGCATCCATTGCAACGCCTGACATCAAATACTCTTTTAATAAAGTGGATGGGAAAATTCTGTTCAATATTCAACAGAGTTTTTCCAGAAAACTGGATGTCAATTTAAAAATCCCGGTAAATGCCGAAAAAATTAACTTTGTTACAGTAAATGGCGACACAGTGGCGTGGAAAACCGACAAGGATTTCATCGGTTTGCCACTACTATCGCTGGACATTCCTTCGTCCGAGTATATTTTTGTTGAAATTAATATCTCCGATAAGAAATTAAACACAGCAACAGATACCATTCAAACCGAACTCAACAGCAATTTTGAATATCGTCCTGAAAATCTGCTTACAGGAGTTTTCGATCCTCAGAATTGCATTTCGGGATTGCGAATTGTAAACCGTGCACTTACCGGCAAAGTAACCGGTGAGCCGGGAAAAAGGGTGTTGTTTTTGCGCGTCAGAAACGAAAACCTCACCTGGTGGCAACCTTTGTACATTAATATTGCCGGAAAAGCTGACACTTTGGTATATTATCCCGCAACAAACAAAACTGACAGACAGGAAGTTATTCCTCTTGACAGATATTTCAACGATTCAGTAACCAATATTTTCAGTCATAAATACCTTTCGCCACGATCGCCTTATACAACTTTGCAGATTCCGGTGCAGGGAATTGGCGAATGGTGTCATCCGCTTACTACCGCCAAAATTGATGATTCCGGTTTGAGAAATCTGGCATTGGAAAACAACAATATTCTCAAAAACAAAACCGGCATAGATTTCAGCACACCCGCTGCCGGTAAAAATATCATTTTCACTTCATTGTGGGATAATTTTCCGTCGAAAATTGACATACCGGTAACAGGAAATGCAACGGAAGCCTGTTTTATGCTGGCTGGAAGCACAAATCATATGCAATCGCACATCGTAAATGGTGTAATAACTGTCACCTATACCGATGGTACAACTGATAAACTGAATCTGATAAATCCTGAAAACTGGTGTCCTGTTGAGCAGGATTATTATTTCGATGGCAAGGCATTTACAAGCAGTTGTCCTCGTCCCTATCGCATTCATCTGAAATCAGGGGTGGTCAGCAATGATTTAGAGAAGGATTTGAAAATTTCCGGCGTTTACGGACGGGAAATTGATGGAGGTGCTGGTGTTATCCTGACTTTACCTTTGAATAAAAATAAAAAATTAGCTAAAATAAGTGTCGAAACTGTGGCAAATGAAGTTATTATCGGACTTATGTCATTAACTTTACTGCGTTAAATCAATCGTGCAATAAAAAAAATAATGCTACGTTTTATAACCTGCAGCACTACAATTATATCACATGTTTAAATCGAAATTCATTCTCATCATATTCACAGTTTTTCTGTACTTTCAGGCCAAAGCACAGGGAAACCTTCCGGACATCGACAATAAGCCATTTCACTTTGGATTTTCGCTTGGATTTAACTCTATGGACTTTGGCATAGTTCCAAGTCTGCTGGATATAAATGGCGAAGTATATACGGCAAATATTTCTGATTTACAGCCCGGATTTTCGGTAGGAATAATCTCCGATATGCGGTTAAGCCGCTATCTGAACCTGCGTCTGACTCCAATGTTGAATTTTGGCGACCGTAATATTGTGTATAAATCAAAACCCGGTGGATTAACGCAGAATATAAATATCACTTCAATCCCCGTCTGTGTGCCATTGCTTTTGAAATACAGTTCAGAACGTTACAAAAATTTCAGGCCTTATTTAATTGGAGGTGGAGGCTTTTATTTTGATTTAGGTCGTGCCACAGATAAACCGTTACTGCTTAAACCGTTTGATGTATATACCGAGTTTGGTGTAGGTTGCGATATTTATTTTTCATTTTTCAAACTTTCACCCGAAATTAAATTTGCACTCGGGATGAATAATATGCTAACACCTCTGGAAGAACGTACTTCGGGATTGATTCTGACGGAAAAGGACAAAATTTACAGCAATGCTTTATCGCAACTTACATCGCGCATTCTGACATTTTCCTTCAATTTCGAATAAAACAAACTAAGGTCTAATAACAACAAAAGCGTGGTAAAACTGATTTCACCACGCTTTCGTTATATTATTGAGTCTACTCCTAAAATCATTTTCAAATTGTAAGCATTATTACGTTTTTCATCGAATGATTAGTTCATATGGCAAACGAGCTTGTATACCATTTATTTTCTTTACGTTACGTATCTGACGGAACAGCTGATATTCTTCGCCAAGCTGCATTTTCATAAAACGTGTTTCCACATCTTCGCCAAGACTTTTTAGAAGTTTTGTACTAAAATCCTCCTTCTCCGGATAAGATTTCACATTGTAAGCTGAAACCTTTGCTTTTTTAGCCGCAATGGCGATTGCTTCGTCAATACCGCCAATTTTATCAACCAAGCCTAATGATTTTGCATCCAGACCTGTCCACACTCTACCTTCGGCAATCGCTTTAATTTGCTCAACCGATTTTTTTCTTCCATCGGCGCAACGCTGAACAAACAATTCATAACCACGATTCACGTAATTTTGCATCAAAGATCTCTCTTCCGGACGGAATGCACGGTTCACCGAAATGGCATCACTCAGCTTATTGGTTTTAACGCCATCGAAGGTAAGTCCGATTTTGGAATTTAATCCGGCAAAGTTTGGTATCAATCCAAAAATTCCGATAGATCCGGTAATAGTATTTGGCTGAGCCACAATCACATCGGCCATACATGAAATATAATAACCTCCCGAAGCTGCATAATCACCCATAGAAACCACCAATGGTTTTTCCTTTTTCAGATTCGACAGAGCCCGCCAGATTTGTTCTGAACCATAAGCACTTCCACCCGGTGAACTTACACGGAAAACAACAGCCTTCACGTTCTCATCTTTAGCAACCTTATCGATAGTTTCAACCAAATCTTCAGAAACTATTCCTTCAGAATCGCCATCGTCGATACCTCCAACAGCATAAATCACAGCAACTTTGTCCTTTTCAAATTTACCATCATCAGGAACATTCGTCATTTTACGGTGTTTAACCAACTCATAACCATCAGAATACCCGGCAATTATACTATCCACTTGATCTACATAAACCAAGGAATCGACCAAAGCATAATTTTGCAATTTTTCGGTAGGCTGAAACATCATCATTTCGTCGGCATATATATTCAATGTATCGATGGGAATATTGCGCGATGCTGAAATTTCGCGTAACATAGTTTTCCACAACGAGCTGATATAAACTGTAACCTGCTCACGATTGGCATCACTCATTTTGGTGTTTATAAATGGCTCTACTGCCGATTTATACGTTCCTACTTTGACCACCTGCATTTCGATACCCAGTTTATCGAGTGTATTTTTGAAAAACACCAAATCAGCGGATAAACCCCTGAATTCTACCATTCCCTGCGGATTCACAAGCACTTTATCGGCCACAGAGACGAGGTAATAATTGCTTTGCAAATAATTATCGGCATAAGCCACAATAAATTTACCCGATTTTTTGAAGTCGGCCAGAGCATCTCTGATTTCTTTCATCGAAGCAAATCCACTCATCAAAGAGCCACCTTTAAGATAAATTCCGGTGATATTGGGATCTGTTTTTGCTTTTTGAATATTGGCCAGAATATCATCCAATCCAAGTTGAATATCTTCGGGTTGACCAAATACTTCGGATAAACCGGCCAGCGGATTTTCATCAGAGCGCTCTACCAGAGTGCCTTTAAGTTCAAGTTCGTATACCGAATTTGGTTTAAGTTCGGTAGGTGCATTTTCGGAACTCGACATTGCTCCGGCAACACCAAATAACAATAATAACCCAAGTATTGACGTAAGAAAAATACCGGTTATAGTAGCCAGTGTGAATTTTAAGAATTGCTTCATAAGTCAGGATAATTTATAAAAAGTGAATAATCATTTAACATTAATGCAAAGTAATAAATATTTATTCAAACATAATGCATCATCACAAAAAAATTATTGTCAATACGTTGAATATGTTTGTTTTCTTACAGAAAAGACTTTAATTGCTGAAGCAGAGAGAATTTATCAATTCCTCCTGATTTTTTCCAAACTATTTGTCCTTTTTTAAAGATAATAAAAGTTGGTACAGCCTGAATTTGAAATTGGGCTGCCACAGCTTGGTTTTTATCCACATCGATTTTCAACACTCTCACCTGTCCGGCCATTTCTTTTCCTACAGATTCTACAATAGGACTCATGGATTTGCACGGACCACACCATGTAGCATAAAAATCGACCAACACCGGTTTTTCACCCTGAATAATTTGCTGAAATGTTTCCATATATCTATCAATATTTAAATATTAAAGAGCCGGAGCAGACATAAGCCGCACTCCGACTCTCATAACATACAAAACCTGAACAGGTTCAGTTTTCATTAATTTATTTCAATCATTCTTGCCGGTTTTGGTTTGGCTTCTTCGCGTTTTGGAATGGTAACCGACAATATACCCTTTTCGTACGAAGCTTCAATCTTCTCACCATCTGCAATTTGAGGCAAAGTAAATGAACGATTGAAAGATTGATAACTGAATTCACGTTTAGTAAAGAATTCACCATCTTTAGTTTCGTTTTCCACTTTCTTTTCCGAAGATATACTTAACGAATTATGATTCAGCTCAATTTTGAAATCACCTTTTTCAAAGCCAGGTGCTGCAACTTCTACAATAAATTTATCAGCATTTTCTTTGATATTTACCGATGGCAAAGTAGTGTTGGTGTTCGAAAAATTGCGGTTATTCCAGTCGAATAAATCACCTTCAAAAAAACGATCGAAAAGTGATGGTAATTGGTTTGAGTTTTTTACGAGTAACATAGTTTTATCCTCCATATTTTAAATTAAACATTAATTATTGATTTGTACAGGTGAGTTTGCAAATTAAATACCAACGCACAAAACAAGCCATAATGTCATTATATATCAAATACTTACCGACATTTTTTCAGTTATGGTTTTATGTCTAAATCAGCAAACAAAACAAGTTAAATACTAATTTTCTGAATTTCAATCAGTAGGAGAAGTCTACGAAATTTAATAGAAATGCAAAATTGTCAGTATTTTAATTTACATTTTATCAGTACAATTACCGCAAAACTATTGTTTTGGTATAAATATTTATTACTTTTGCAATCCGCTGAAAAAATCAGTAATGATAACAAATTTAAAACAAAACTATTTTCAAAAATCTCAACTGTAAAATAAAACAAACATAGAAATATGAATATCAAAAGATTTTACTTCGCAATTCTCACCTTTTTATTGATGTCAACAATTCATACATACGCTGTAAAGGCATATCCGTATCCTGTTACTATCACACAACCCGATGGCACTAAATTAACCATACTGCTAAAGGGTGATGAAAATAAAAACTACAGAACTACCGAAGATGGTTATTTGTTGTCGCAAACAGAAAGCGGTGAATATCAGTATGCCACTTTATCCGCAACCGGCAGTATAGTAATGAGTGGTATCAAAGCGAAAAACAGTTCAGCCAGAACAACAACAGATATGACTTATTTGTCGAAAATCAAAAAAGCTGCTGATTTCACGGTTTTAACAAGCCCTGTTACAAAAGTAAAAAAACAGGTAATATCATCGACGAGCCCTCAGAAAGCATATCCACTCAATGGTTCACCCAAAGCATTAGTTATTTTAGCAAATTTCAGCGATAAATCATTTTCAGTTGCGAGTCCACAGATCTCGTTTCAGAATTTAACCACACAAAGCGGATACAGTGCTAATGGCGGAACTGGATCTGCTAAAGACTATTTCATGGCAAGTACCTACGGAAAATTTTCACCCAATTTTATCGTGGTAGGTCCTGTAACCTTACCAAAAACACTAGCTTATTACGGAACCGATAGCGGAGGAGAAGGCAACGACATTTATCCCGCACAAATGATAGTGGATGCATGTGCTGCTGCCGATGCTGCGGGACTTGACTTTACCCAGTTTGATACTGATGGCGATGGTTATGTGGATAACGTATTTGTATATTATGCAGGTTACAATCAGGCAGAAGGCGCTGCAACAAACACTATATGGCCTCACAGATGGAGTGTTTCAGATGCCGGAATTACTACGGGAATTACTTTCGATGGAAAAAAAATAAACGATTACTCATGTACTTCTGAATTAAAAGGAACTTCAGGAACAAATATGTGTGGCATCGGAACATTTTGCCATGAATTTGGTCATGTGCTTGGTCTGCCTGATTATTATGATACATCGGGTACTCAATCGAATACTTTGAACGAATGGGATATTATGGATTATGGCGCATACAGCAATAATGGCTGTACTCCTCCTGTATATTCGGCTTACGATAGATTCTTTTTGGGTTATCTGACTCCCGAACAGGTTAGTACAGCTTCGGATCTGACATTAACGCCACTTTATCAGGGAACTGCAACTGTGAGTAGTACCAGTCAACAGGCATATTTATTATCAGCTACCACACACAATCTGAATGGTGCTGCGCCAAGTCCTGCTGAATTTTTTATAGTTGAATACCGCAAGAAAACCGGTTGGGATGCATTTTTACCTGCTGAAGGTGTTTGTATCTGGCATATTGACTTCTTACAATCGCAATGGGACGCCAATACGCCAAACAATTATACCGGAAGCTCTCAAACATCATCGAACCACATGAGAGTGTATTTACAACCTCTCAGCGGCTCCACAACCACACCGGGAACTGCATTTACAACGGGTTCATTTACACCAACAACCTGGTCGGGAACGAATATCAACCGGGTGATAACTGCTATCACAAAATCTGGTGACAATTATACTTTCAAATTAATGGGTGGTCAGGTTGGACCAACATTGAATGTTGCAGGCACAGTAAATGCATTTGCAACATATACCGGAACTGCCACAACAGCCCAAAGTCTTACAATTAGCAGCGTGAGTCTGACTGATGTTGTGAATGTAACTGTAAGTCCTGAAACTAATTTTGATATTAAATTGTCTACCGACACTGAATGGAAAAAATCAGTAACTTTAACTCCGGTGAGTGGGATAGTAAATGGCACTTTGAATGTCAGATATAATCCAACAACAGTTGGAAATCACAATGCAACTATCACAGTTTCAAGTACAGGAGCAACCAGCAAAACTGTTCAGCTTAGCGGTACTGCTATTGAACCAGAAAATCCGAATGCACCTTCAGTTCGTGCAGGAAGAATTGATAATTTGCTGACATTTGCCAACACAAAAGTAAATTCGACAAAAACTAAAACGTTGAATATTAAAACAACCGACGTTATGAATACGCTGTCGCTTGTCATTACCGGAGATAACGCGCAAATGTTTAGCGTTTCGGCCAGTTCACTGACCAAAGAAGCTGCTAACAACTTAACGGGAACAAATATCACCGTACAATATACGCCAACAGCAGCGGGTAGTCACACCGCCACTCTGACGATTTCCGGAGGTGGTTTAAATCCGGCCAAAGTGATAACACTGAACGGCATAGGAGAATAAAATTCCCGACTTCAAAATAACAGAGGCATAACTTTCATAAGTTATGCCTCTGTTATTTTGAAAAAGATTATTGAACTTCGAGCGACTCAAAACTCAATCCTGCAGTATTTTCGCCAAAAATACGAACAAAATATTTACCAGCATTAATATACGTTCCGGTAGTGGTGCTGATCTGCTTCCACTTTTCGGGAGCTTCGGGGAATGTTATTTCGTCATCGCGCAAAACGGATCCGGTTTCCGATATAAACTGCATACGGGCTTTTAGCGGTTTACCGCTTGTGTTCATGTAGTTAAAGCGCAAAGCATATATTTGCGCCAAACCGGTGTTTATAGTCCACTGAACTGAATTTCCTTTGCTACTGCTAAACTTCACACCTGTTTTGTCTCGCACAAGCACTTTTTCAGTTTTTCCTGTTAATCGAGCCGTTTCAATTTTATAAATACTGCTTTTCCGGGCATTTGTATCTACCGGCAAAAGTTCTTTTGGCGTTTTCTCCAAAGTATTTTTATCAGCAACATCCCAACTCCAGTCGCTTTGTTGAGGTAAATCCACTTTTACCGATTTATTCTCTGTAGCAATAGCAATAGCAGAAATCAATGCCTGACCTGCTTTCACTTCCGGAAATGAAATAACTAATTTTCCACCTTTAACCTTAGCGTATACAACTTTCTTCAATGCGCCATCATGACCACTTTCTGCCCAGATATCCAAATCGTTCAAAACGACAGAATCGTTCACTGCCACATCAAAGATACGCCAACCCTCACAATCGGTTTTTTCGCTACCACCTGTGCCGTGCCATGGTTCAGTAAAATACAATTCTACGCGATATTTACCATCCGGAACCGGAAAAGTATATTGCAGTTTGTGGCGTCCAAACCGAAAATGTCCGAACAACGACCAGTCTTTCGTGCCACGAATAGGATCGTAAGTTACCCGCTGACTTGCCAGATAAGGATTCAGATTTTTAAAATCCGAAGCCCACGAACGTGAAAAAGTAGTGTCGTCTTTCAGCCAAATCTGACCAAACACGTCTTTATACTCATCGCCACCACAATTAAGACGATAGAGATAATTGAAATTGGGTTCAGCTTTCAGTAAAGAATTTTCTGAACGCAAATTGCGCAAATCAACGCAAATTTCCTGTTCATTTATATTTTGAATTATCGATTTTGAATTGTTTATAATTTGCGTTGATTTGTGTTCATTTGCGTTCAAATCTCTTTCTTCATTTTCGTAAAGCGCTTCAAAATTCGGCGCTTTCTCCAGATTATTCAACACAATCACATCTTCTGCAACAGTTTTACCTCCAAAATAGCCCACGGCACGCAAAACATTATAACGAATATCACGGTTTTCCCACATAAAATGCGTACCACGACCGTTGTTTTTCTTTTTGCCGAGATATATGGAATCAACCGCATCGTTGTACAGTTTTACGCTATCACAATTGCTGTAAACCTCTACCGTAGCCCTTGTGCGTTTCTCAAAACGATTTGGCCAGGTGTGCGAAACAATATAAACTACGGGATCTTTTTCGGCTGATACAAAGTTTGCTTTGTACATGTAATACGCATCGGTCGGCTCTTCCCACGGACTTACCAAACCTTTGTAATTAAAAGGACCAACTTTGTCAATGGTTCTGAACATTTCGTCCGGCTGTCGTCGTCCCGGATTGTCATGCGAACTGTAAATCCACTGAAACTGACCGCAAACACTATCTTTTACCTGGTTGGCAAGCTTAATTTTCGTTTCCAGAATCTGACAAGCGCGGTTTTCGCTCCATGCTCCGTTGACATCAAAGTTTGAAGGTTCGGAATGAAAACCCAGCGAACGCCACGCACCATATTCGCCATTCAGCAATTGATTTTTCTGAGCAAGCTCATGACCGTAATTTTCAAGAACCCCGCCATAGGTACCACTCCAGTTTTGAACCACATTCCAGTCGGTTCCTTCACCGCCATTACAGGTTGTTATGACGCGCATATTACGAGCTGTTGGATCCATTTCGCGGATAATATTGCTACATTCTTCAGCAAAATCTTTTGGCAGCACACTTTCGTTTTGCAAACCCCACATCACTACTGATGGTGAATTGCGATGCTCCTTTACCCATTGTCGCAACAGCATTTTAAAGTTATTCCGAAACTCAGGAGTATCGTACCACACATGTGCCGAAAATTGAGTCCAATAAAGTAATCCTTTTTCATCCAATAGTTTCTGATATTCCAGATTGTGGGGTTGATGAGCATCACGAAATGCATTAAAACCGGCAGATTGAATTTGTTTTATTCTTGACACAATCTGCTCATTACTAAAAGCATGCGATTGTCCGAGTTGATGTTCGTATTCACAGGTTCCGTTGATAAATACCGGCTTATCATTCAGAAAAAACCGACCATCACCATCATTTCGTTTTACCGGCCAACTGATAGTTCGCACGCCAAAGTCGGTCGTAATTTCGTCAGTAGTTATATTTTCACCACGTTTTATCATAGAAGCCAGTTTGTACAAATAGGGCTTTTCTATACTCCAGCGAACAGGATTTTTGATAGCTGCTGATTGACGAATAAAGCGTGTTTCTCCTGCGTTTACAGTAACTTTTTCAGCTAACCGGAAAACAGCCAACCCATCTGCATTATTCAGTTTGCTGACAAGTTCTATTTCCGTTTTTTCTTTGGAATAGTTTTTAAGTTCCGTTTCGATAAATACAGAATCAGCCTTATCATTGTTCCAGATATGCACGCCAAAAGGTTCAATGCGCACATTACCTGTAATTTCCAACACAACAGGACGAAAAATACCAAGTGGTTGCGAACCTTCGCTAAATCCCCACTCCGACGAACAACCGCCACATACCCAGGGCATATCAGCAATCATTTCGGGATGATCAGCCACTACGGTGATGGTATTTTTTTCACCAGGTTTGAGAATTCCGGTTACATCCAATGTTTTTGTGGTTCGCCCAGCAGGAAAACGTTCAAAACTTTTGCCGTTCAGTGTAACAGTGGCATACGTTCCTACACCATCGAAGCGGATAAAATACTGTTTATTTGGTTCGGCAGCCGGCGCTGTAAATGATTTTGTATATGTAGCTGTTCCGTGTAAATTCCCATGAGTCAACTGACGATAACCATAATAATCGTCCCAGTTATGCGGGATATTTACTTTTACTGTATCGCGTCCCATCCAAGTTCTCCAATCGGAATTTAAACTGATAATGGTTCGTTTCTGATTAATTTCGGGTTCCGGAAAATGTACTGCCGAACGTCCCAGCAGTTTGCTTGTTGCCACAGCAATACCGCGTTGATTAAACTTATTCACTGCACAATAAAAATGATACACCACACCCTTGTGTTTTACCACATAACTTTTGTGTGCAAACAAATTATCGTAGTCTTTCGACGGAAAAATCAGGTCAGCTCCCTGCCAATCGTACCAGTGAACAAGATCGTAACTAAAGGCAAAGGTGTTGTACGCTTTGTAAGGTTTATCGGGATTGAATGCTGAAAAATAAAACATCACATACACATCGCCAAACTGTTGAATTTGCGCATCGCCGGTTATCATTCCCTGAATTTCGTGACTGAAAACAGGATTTCCGGCATAACGTTTCCAATGCTTCATGTCTTTTGATAAGGCAATACCAATTCGTTCTCCTTTCAGTTTGGTATCAGGATGTATACCACCTGCGTTGTAGAACATTACAAACGGATATCCGAGCGTTTTTTTCTTGTCCCGATAAATGGTGCTTTTATACTGCGTCAGGTTTTCGAACCATTGTACATCTTTATCTTTTATCGAAAGAACAGGATTTTTGGCTGATGTCCATTCTGCGGCTGTTCCAAGATTTTTTTTCGGTGTCCATGCCAATCCAATGTTGAGCGGACCGGTTTCGTAACCGCTGTTTTCGCCACCAATATACGTCATCCAGTATTTTCCTTTCCAGGTTTGCAGTTCGTAATTGCCACCCCAATTCATATCAGGCAAAGCAGGAAATCCTCCACGTTGACTCTGATCCCACGTACCTTCTTTGAACGACAGCAACCTTCCAACCGTTTTCCAGTTCAACAAATCGTCACTGGTAGCCATCCATGTTTCATATCCGCGACCATCCATACCTGTTCGTCCGTTATAAACAACGTAAGTCATATACCATTTTCCATCTTTCTGAAATACGGTAGGACAGTCAATTTTGTAGTTGTTGGAAGTTGGAGCTACCACCAGTCCGTATTTGTAAGGTGTTTTTACCTGTTCAAATATTTCAGCCATGCGGGTTTGCGTGATCTCCTGAGCTGAAAGAAAAGCAGTAAAAAATAAGATGACAAAAAAGTAAAATTGTTTCATGAATTTAACTACTCTATAAAAAGCAAGTTTATTTTTCTTCATTAAAAAATTGTTTTATGGCATTAAAGGTTCATCCTTCACACATCGTACCGACCACGCATTTTGTGGATCGGATGAACCTAAATGATTCTTGTAACAGGCATCGTTGTACGATAAAAACATTCGGAATGCATATTCATCAGTTTGTTTGTTCGCAACCCACCAGTGAGCATATTTCCCTAATGCACCATAACGCCCTTTTGCTGCTCGCCAGCCTGCCGGTAAACCGTTAAAACCACTTTCGTTGGTTGCATCGGAGTTAGGACTCAGCCAATATTCAGTTCCCACAGCTTTAAGTTTTCCAATAGCAACATTTTTACCTCCCAATGCTTCATCCAGTATTTTGAATTCATCTATAGTGGGCAAATGCCATCCAACTGGACAAATATTCCGGCTATCAGTTGCGGCATACCAGGTATAAAGTCGACCGTAGAGTTTCAGATTACGTTTATCATTATTATATACAAACTGATATTTTGGTTCAGTTTCAGAACTATAATCAAGCGTATCGGGCGAAGTTGTCAGTATCGGATCACCGTTTCGGTAATGCGTTACACGTAAATTTTCGGCCATCCATACCTGATTTCCGATGCGAATAGTTTTATAGGTATTACCATCAATATCAGTCACCACAGAATCGGAAATAGTGGTTTGTATCTGTGCTTTTACAGAAAGCAAGAAAAACAACAGCAGCAATGTAACGGAAATTTTTGTTTTCATTTTCTCAAAATCAGTTTTCATAACTATTAGAAGCAAAAATGTATTTTAACCTGTTACCGGTTAAAATACATTCCTTTTCCGGAATTTCATTTGGACGAAAAACCGAAACATAAGCACTTATCTTTTAATTACTTTCTGATTTTCAGTTTATCTCCGATATTTAATTGGTCGCGCGATAAATTATTCCATCTTTTCAAATCGTCCATACTACAATCATATTTGTGAGCAATGGAATACAACGACTCTCCGTTTTTTACCACGTGTGTAATTTCATTTGCATGTCCTGTTTTGCCACTTGAACCTCTGACTGGAATTTTCAGTTTCTGGTCAATCTGCAAACCATTCGAACTTAAATTATTCAGCTCCTTAATATCATCAATCGTCACATTGTATTGCAACGACAACGAATAAAGTGATTCCCCATTTTTCACCGTGTGAATTGAAAATGCCCGACCCGTTTTCGGTGAATTTTTATCTGTTTCAACAGGTTTTACAACTTCAGTTTTCGATTTACCAACTATCAGCTCCTGTCCGATAAGCACTTTGTCAGCAGTTAGTTGATTCAGTTCTTTCAATTCATTCACTGTAATCTTATATTTGGTAGCAATCGAAAAAAGCGATTCACCATTTTTCACCTTATGTTTCAAAGGTTTTTCTTCGGAAACACTATTTTCGGCAACAACAGGTTTATTTACTGAATTGGAAGTAGTTACTTCAACGGTAGCTAAAACCTTGTTATTAGCATCTTTGATATTCACCTTTTGTACAGGTTGAATTTTCAGTTGCTGGCCAACCATGATTTTTCCGTTTTTCAAATCATTTTGTTTTTTCAGTTCGTCAACCGAAATATTGTACAGTTTTGAAATCGAAGTTAGCGTTTCACCACTTTTCACCTTGTGCAATTCAGGTAGAACAGGTTTTTCCGTTACAAGAGCCGAATCTTTCTTTTCAGAACTTACTGCCACTTCAACCGGTTTTTTCACCACCTTAACTATCTCTACATAACTGTCCTCAGGTTTTATCAGCAGTCTATCATTTGGATGCAAGGCTGTGTTTTTCAGATGATTCAGCTTTTTCAAATCATTTACAGACATATGATATTTATCTGCAATAATGGATAGATTTTCGCCTTTTTTTACTTTGTGATAAACAGCAGGAATAATCCTTTTGACTTTCTCAGTTGGCACTACACTTACATATTCCTGACGTTTCAGTTCGGGAATTGTACCCGAAATCCGTCCCGTGGTATCGCCGCTAATAACCCTTCCTGCTTTCACATAGCGTTTCAGATAATACGGTTCCTGCGAGTTTGAAATAATTACTCCGTGTTGGGTCGATGCATGTATAAAATCGAATTCACCATTTTCGCGGGCGGCCACTACCATGCCCACATGCCCTACCCGGCCATTGTGTCTGCGACCTTCAAAAAACACCAAATCACCGGGTTGAAGATTTGTTTTATCGATATGAGGAAATTGTTCCGCCTGATCGGCCGAAGAACGCTGAAGATTATATCCGAAATTCCGGTAAACGAATGAAGTAAATCCCGAGCAATCGAAAGTATCGCTCCCCGGCGAACCATAACGGTAAGGAGTATTCAGAAAAAGTTTACCGTAATTAATAATGGAATCCGGCGCTGTGAAAAGCTTTGGAATAGCTATGCCTGTGGAGTCACCCGGACTTTTCTGACTGTTATCAGCTTCGGCAGCCAAACAGTAAGCAGACATAAACGAAAAAAATATTACAACAATGTGTTTTATGAGAGGCATTAGAAAAAAACGTCTGATTATTAACTTATTGCAAAGATAAGATTTTCATTCAAACCTCAGGAATCCTTTCTTTCTTTTTAACAAAAAAGCAAATCTGTTCAGAATATTAATTCAGATTTACTGCTATCAACATTAAGTTGAATTGTATTTCCCAGAATCAATGGAAGATTATCATCCACATGTCCCGCCGGAAAATTAAAACACACCGGATAGGTATTTTCTCCAACTGCCGAAAGAATAATTTCGTTGATAGTTTGGTGCATCAGCGGATCTTCCTCACAATCGCTGAACTGCCCAACCACCAGCCCGGCAATTTTATCCATTATTCCGCTCAACCGCAGATTTTGCATCATACGGTCGATATGATACGGTTTTTCGGCAATATCTTCGATAAAAAGAATTTTACCTTCGTATTCAGGTTCGAAAGGTGTTCCGCGCAAACCCATTAGCACCGACAGATTTCCGCCCACAAGCACACCATTGGCTTTTCCGGGCTTGTTTATCGTTTCACCTTTAACTGCATAAACAGGAAAACTGCCCGTCAGTATTTCCAGTATTTTATTTAACTGTTCACAATTCTCAGGCAGTTCGGTGATATGTTTGGCCATGATGCCGTGTACCGAAGCAATTCCAGCACGGTTGATAGTTGCATGCAAAATGGTAATATCGCTAAATCCAATCAACCATTTGGGATGTTGCTGAAACAAGCTGAAATCAACTTTATCAATCATCTGAGAAACGCCGTAACCACCTCTGCTACACAAGATTGCTTTTATATCCGGATGATCCATAGCTTCCTGTATATCAGCTATTCGTTCTTCAACTGTTCCGGCAAACCTTCCGTATTCTCCCCGGGCAAATTTTCCTTCTGTCACATAAAAACCTTTGGAAGCCAACACTTTTTTGGCTCCATTAATAAATGCAGAATCTATACTTCCCGAAGGTGAAACAATATGAATGCGATCGCCGGGCTGAAGAAATGATGGTAACATATCTGTAACGGATTAATTTTTTTACAAAAATAACATTTCCTGTTGAAATAAGTAACAGGTAATAAATAACGATATGCTTCTAAAGCATCAGATGATGATAAAAAGTGGGGGACAAGCGACTTCCCAGTCGCTTGAATAATCATCAAGCGACTGGGAAGTCGCTTGTCCCTCGATATTGACAATAATACAAATGAATACGAAAACATATCAATCAATATTATTTACTACTTTAATCGGTGGATGCATTATTGTTTGTGGAGGATAAATTAATTTTCAGCTTCGTCACTTATACAAAACATCGTACTTTTGTTGAAAATATGTTTTACAACATTTTTAGTGTATACAATACACTTTTTATTTTGCCGATACATTTTTTTAAAATACTTTTGGCCTTCGAACAGGGTGTAAAAGGCTCTTTTCATAGTGATTAGATAAAAATCAAATTTCAAACTTTTAAAATAAAGTAGTTACACAATGAAAAAATTGCTATTCAGTTTGGCAGTACTTGCATTATTTATGCAATCGTGTCACAAACCGCAGAACAACGCAACTGCGTCAGGATTAATTCGTTCAAACTTTCAAACAGTGATCGATGGAGATTCAACTGATTTGTATGTATTGAAAAATGCCGCCGGGATGGAAGTATGTATTACCAATTATGGTGGACGCATTGTTTCTATCATGGCTCCCAACAAACAGGGCGAACTGAAAGATGTTGTACTTGGATTCGACAGCATAGCCGATTACATCAACGTGCCGAGCGACTTTGGCGCATCCATTGGTCGTTATGCCAACCGTATCAAAAACGGTCAGATTACCATTGATGGTAAAACCATTCAGTTGCCACAAAACAATTTTGGACATTGCCTGCACGGCGGACCAAAAGGCTGGCAATATCAGGTGTATCAAACAGTAAATCAGTTGGATGCTACAACCATAGAAATGACCCGCTTTTCACCTGATGGCGATCAGAATTTCCCCGGAAATGTAACAGCCAAAGTAACTTTCAAATTAACTGAAGATAATGCTATCGACATCAAATTTGAAGCAACTACCGATAAGAAAACCGTGATTAACATGTGTAATCACTCATATTTCAATTTATCGGGCGACACCAGCAATCCTATTACAGACAATCTACTGTATATCAATGCCGATTACTACACTCCGGTTGACAGCACATTTATGACAACAGGTGCGATTGATTCAGTAAAAAACACACCAATGGATTTTACCAAAACCAAACCTATTGGCATGGATATCAACAAATATGAATTTGTGCAGCTGAAAAACGGTAATGGCTACGACCACAACTGGGTACTGAATACCAAAGGCGATGTAACGCAACTTGCCGCTAAAGTAATTTCGCCGAAAAGCGGAATTACCCTCGAAGTATATACCAACGAACCGGGCATTCAGGTTTACACAGGTAACTTCCTCGATGGTACTGCCCGTGGTAAGAAAGGTATTTTCTATAACCAACGTACAGGTCTCTGCCTGGAAACACAGCACTACCCCGATAGCCCAAACAAACCAAACTGGCCTTCAGTAATTCTTGAACCGGGCAAAGTGTATAACAGTCAGTGTATTTACAAATTTTCAGTAGAAAAATAAAACTCAAATTATTAATATTTAAATTATGAATTGGAATTCACAGGAATTTATTTGGCTCGACTGGGTGATTATTGCAGTCGGATTAATTGCAGTAATCTGGGCGGTATGGCGTTCGATCGTAAAACACAACAAATCGATGCAGGGCGCTAACAGCGAAGATTTTTTATTCGGAAAAGGTGAACCCTGGTACATTATCGGAGCAGCTATTTTTGCTGCCAATATTGGTTCTGAACACCTTGTAGGTCTTGCAGGAACAGGTGCAAAAGCCGGAGTTGGTATGGCACACTGGGAAATGCAGGGATGGATGATTCTTATATTGGGTTGGCTATTTGTACCATTTTACCAGTTAATGAATAACAAACTGGGTAAAATTATCACAATGCCCGACTTTTTGAAAAACCGTTACACACCTGCAACAGGTTCGTGGTTATCTATCATAACTTTAATAGCTTATGTATTAACCAAAGTAAGTGTAACAGCTTTTACAGGCGGTATTTTCATGGAAAGTTTGCTTGGTTTACCTTTCTGGTACGGAGCTATCGGTCTGATTGTATTAACAGGTATTTTTACTGTTGTAGGTGGCATGAAAGGTGTGATGACACTTTCTGCTATTCAGACTCCGATTCTTATCATTGGTTCATTCCTCGTTCTTTTTCTGGGACTTTCAGCCCTCGGAAGTGGAAGTATTGCTGATGGTTGGACTGCCATGATTGATTATTCAAAAACTTTAAGTGTTGGCGCTGACGGTCATGCATACGGTACAAACCACATGTTCCACTTCGAAACCGGCGACCCGCTGTACGATGATTATCCCGGATTCTGGGTATTTATTGGAGCTTCTATCATTGGTTTGTGGTATTGGGCTACCGACCAGCATATTGTACAACGTGTACTTGGACAAACAAAAGGTGAATCGAACGACGTAGTTATGAAACGCGCCCGCAGAGGAACTATTGCTGCCGGTTATTTCAAACTTTTACCAGTATTTATGTTCCTGATTCCCGGAATGATTGCTGCAGCACTCGCCGCTCGTCCCGACAGTGGTTTTACGCTCGATAATCCTGATACTGCATTTGGCTCCATGGTAAAATTTGTTTTACCCGCCGGTGTGAAAGGGATTGTTACTATCGGATTTATTTCGGCACTGGTGGCTTCACTGGCTGCATTCTTTAATTCGTGTGCAACGCTGTTTACCGAAGATTTTTACAAACCAATGTTCAAAGGCAAAACCGAAGCTACTTACGTATTGGTTGGTCGTATTGCAACCATCGTTGTTGTAATTCTCGGAATTATCTGGATTCCTGTTATGATGAGTCTTGGTAGCTTATACGATTATTTGCAGGGAATTCAATCGCTTTTAGCTCCGGCCATGGTGGCTGTATTTGTTCTGGGAATATTCTCGAAAAAAATTACACCGAAAGCCGGTGAAGCCGGTATGATTGTAGGTTTCCTTATTGGCATGGTTCGTTTATTGACCAATATTCTTACAAAATCAGGAAAAGAAGTAATGAGTGGAGGCATTTGGGAGTCAACCGCATGGTTCTGGCAAACCAACTGGCTGATATTTGAAATCTGGTTGCTGGTATTCATTATGTTGTTTATGGTTTTCGTATCGTTCTTTACGAAAAAACCAACTGCGCAGCAAATTGAATTTATTACGTTTAGCGGTGACTACAAAGCGCTTATCAAACAAAGCTGGAATAAATGGGATGTTATTGCATCACTTGGAGTTGTGGCATTTTGTGCAGCGTTCTATTGGTATTTCTGGTAAATTATTTGAATTGAGAAATTGAGAAATTGAGAAAATAAGAAATTAAGTCAATCGCAGACACCTAATTTCTTATTTTCCTATTTTCTTAATTTCCATTTTCTTAATTACTTAATTTCCATTTTCTTATTTTCTCATTTTTTACATTAAAAAACAAATGAGTCCTAATTCTAATTTTTACAATCTGCAGGATTCTTTTCTTGTTGCTGTCGACTGTATTATTCTTGGTTTTAAAGATAACGAGATTAAACTGTTGGTGCATAACCGCGAAATGGAACCGGCAAGAGGTGGATTGTCGTTGATGGGTGGATTTGTCAAAAACGATGAATCGCTCAACAATGCGGCAATTCGCGTACTCACCAATCTCACCGGTCTCGAAAATATCTTTATGGAACAGGTGGGAACTTATGGCGAGGTGGATCGTGACCCGGGTGAACGTGTTATTTCCTGCGTTTATTATGCACTGATTGACATTAGCACTCACGACGAAACTCTGTTGGAAAAACACAATGCCTTCTGGCTGAACATTAACCGGTCTGATGAATTGATTTTCGACCATGCGCAAATGGTGAACGATGCCATTCATATTCTTCGACGTAAAGCCGCTATTCAGCCTATCGGTTTTAATTTGCTTTCCGAAAAATTTACGCTCACTCATTTGCAATCGCTTTACGAAGCCATTTATAATCAAACCATGGACAAACGTAATTTCCGTAAAAAAATGCTCAGTTTCGATTTTCTGGAAAAACTGGACGAAGTGGATAAATCAGGTTCTAAAAAAGGCGCTTACTATTACAAATTCCGTGAAGATCGGTTGCATTTATTGAATTCCGATTATGGATTCTAAAAATTAGAAGTTAGAAGTTAGAAGTTAGAAAATATGTTTTTCAGTTCTGAGTCAGGAGTTCTGAGGCAATACTTTCTCAATAACCACTGACAATGTTTTCAACCGCTGTCAGGGTTAAACCATAAATTTGAAACCCGAAACGCAAAACTTGAAACATGAAATATGAAATATTTGAAACTCACCAAACTTTTCACCATATTTACTTTAGGATACCTGTTGGCATCTTGCGCTCCCATTATTCAAAAAGAGATAACCAAAACTTATCCGAAAACATCTATTTTTAGCAAGGTAGAGGTATTGGATGGCACGTCGGATGTTCCTGAGTCTTCCACCCGGTTAGGCACCGTCCGGATTGCCGATGGTGGCATATCGTTGAAATGTAATTACAAAAAATATCTGCGTATTGCCAAACGCGAAGCCCGAAAAGCTGGTGGAAATCAGATTTATGTGCTAAACAACGAAGGCTTTGGCGGACAAATTTTCGGCATGTTAGGCAATAGCAATTGCCACGACCTTACTGTACTGGTTTTACGAAAAACGAATACTCAGCTTATCTTCACCTACTATTTACCGGAAGAATAATTTCACTTTCGTGTATTGATTATCAGCGCAGCAATAACTCCCGGTACCCAGCCGCACAGAGTTAGCAGAAAAACTATCAGAAACGAGCCACAACCCTTATCCAGAATGGACAACGGTGGAAATATTATGCACAACAACACTCTCCAAAACGACATAAACCTGCTGATTTTAAAGATTATGCAACAAAGATAAAATATTTATTTGCAAATTATCATGCACAAATAACGGTATATGTAAATTATTTTATTTCTTTGTTAACAAATTCAGGTCATTGGCTCATACATTACTATCAACAAATTAAAGAAAACACCTTATGCGATTATTAAAATTTTTTCTGACAACAGCTCTCGTTATTACAGTCAACATAACTGCTCATTCGCAGAACTACATGGATATCATTGTTGAAAAATCGTGCGATTGTGTCAATCAGATCCCCGACACATTAAGCAAAACCCAATACCTTATGCAACTTGGCACCTGTATGATTCATGCCGCCATGCCTTACAAAAAGAAAATAAAAGCCGATTATGGTATCGATATGGACGATATGGATGAGGGCGTTGGTGAAAAACTTGGCCGAATCATCGGTATCAGAATGGCCGGTAAATGTCCGTCAACATTACTGAAGGTAACGCAGAAAACCACGCAAGAAGATAATAACGTACCGGTAGCCACAGCAGATGCCCCCGAAACAGAAGAATTTGTCGGTACAGTTTCACTGATCGAAAACTCTCCGTTTGTGGTTTTTAGTGTGAAAGACGATTTGGGTAAAAGCGTCAAATTTTACTGGCTTTCGTTTGCGCAGTGCGAATCCGATTTACCTGCCGTGTACAGCACCTTACTCAACAAAACTGTAAAAATAAGCTACACTACTTCCGAGTTTTTCGACCCAAAAATCGGTGAATACCGTCAGTACAATATCATCAGCGCCATCAATACGTTCCAATAACCAGCCTGTGAAGTGAAGGAAGTAACTTAAACGCTCAAAACAATGCAAAATTCCGAAAATTTTGAAGCTTCAAAAATATTCTAAATGAGACCTCAAAAAATACGAATGTCTCAAAAATATTCTAATTGAGACTTCAAAAAACACGGATGCCTTAAAAATATTCTAATTACGACCTCAAAAAATACGGAAGCCCTAAAAATATTCTAATTACGACTTCAAAAAATGCGGATGCCTCAAAAATATTCTAATTAGGACTTCAAAAAATGCGGATGCCTTAAAAATATTCTAATTACGGCTTAACAAAATACATATGCCTTAAAAATATTCTAATTAAGGCTTAACAAAATACGGATGCCTCAAAAATATTCTAATTACGGCTTAACAAAATATAGATGCCTCAAAAATATTCTAAAAAACACTTCAAAAAAATCATACAACGAAATAAGTTACGCACAATATGCCCCTGAATATATTGTAGCTTATTTTTACACTTTCCGCAGACACTCCACCTGCTATTGGGCAATTTCCGGAATTCTGAGGCAACTCTATATAGTTCATTGAATGGTGCATTCATTTTCAGCAAACTAAGGTTGCAAATCAAAACAATTTGTTAAATTTGCGGAGTGACTAATGGATAACCGGCAGCATTAGCGGAATATAACCCCGAGATAGCTATCTCTTAGGTCGTTAGCAACTAGTGTAAAAAAAAAATAAAGAGAGAAAAATAAGGTGGATTAGAATTCAACAAAACAATCAATTTTCAGTAATTCAAAAAGAAATAGCATGAATCATTTACTATATATACCTGAACTATTTGGAATAAGCATTGAAGTCTATTTCATAATAATTTTTCTCGGATTTTGGACATTCTTTTTCTGGCGCTGGCTATTTAAGAGATTAATAAAAGATGACAAAAAAAGAAAGATTGCAACATGGTGTACGACTATTTTTGTAAGCCCAATTATTTACATTTTAATTATGTTAGTTTTTTTCTTTTGTTTGTCATATTATCCAACTCATGACTTTAACAAGCAAAAATGGGAGTCAGACACAGAGAAACGATATGAACTATCAGAAGACCTAATTGAAAGTAAAATTTTAATCGGAAAAACAAAAAAAGAAGTAATTGAAATTCTGGGTGAACCTGATGGCTGGAAAGAAGATGATTATTGGAGTTATTATCTGGGTTTTAAACCAAGTTTATTGGGCATAGACCCAGATTATCTTGACATAAATTTTAAAAACAACAAAGTAATTACTGTTGGACAGCACGAAAGCTAAAATAACAGACTAACAGATTCCGTCCATTTATAATAATATTAATTTGAGCCAAAAATGTTTAGTGTATTTAATTATCAAATTACGTCAATTAAATTCGCACTTTAAAGAAAAGGAGATTGAGAAATGAAAAAAAGAAAATTTTCAATATTTTTATTTTTATGGTCATTAATTGTTCCTATTATATGTGCATTCATTTTTCGTAACACTAATCTGCCTGATAAAAGTATTGAGAATGTTGTTTCATATATTCTCTTCTTTATCTATGGAGGCTCCATTTTTGTTTCAATGGCTATTACTATTTTGTGTAAATTAAGTTGGGATAATGATTCTGAATATGTTGGTAGGGTTGTATTGTCATTTAATTTGGCTACAATTAGCATTGTTTCAACTATTTCAATAATTTACAAACTCAATATAGTTGGTATTATTCTATTCATATCTTGTTTTTTTTCTTCAGTTATATTACTGTGGAAAGAAACACCAAAGAGAGAAATAATTACTTAAAACTGTAGTTCAATTCAACCAGATATATCCTTCGAAGAGAAACAAATAAACCGTTGAGTGATTTTTTTCAATCTCACTCTGTATTATATCTCAATAGACATCTGGATTGTAGTCCACTATGATACAGTTATGAAGAACCATTATTAAGCGCTCACGAGGATATGAGAATAAAAAAAATCACGAGTCAGAATTAACTCCCTTTGGTTGTTGACCGTTGGTTCGCGAGACCCAAACTCAAAACTCAGAACTCCAAACTAAAATCTGTACCCCATTCCCCATTCAATAAATTCGGCTTTTTGCAGGTGAGTTTTTAAGCCGAGTGAAGCAAATAAATGTTTGCTGAAAGCGTATTTCAATGATGCGCGGGTGTAAAACCAGCCGCTTTCTTCTTCGATATTATAATTGTAAATCAGTGGTTTGTTGAGCGTGGTAACACTAGCCTGGCTGTAAGGCTCCAGATTTTTAATCGGGTTATACAAATACATACCAAAATGAATACCGGCTGTTATTTTCCCAAAAACCAACTCGGGCTGAAGACTTACGCCGACTCTGAATTTATTGGCAAGTTTGTCTTCGGTGATATACGTAAAGCCATATTTGGTGGTATTCAGTGGATTATTACGTGCAATAAATACCGAACCATAAACACCATCGTAAAAGTTATCGACAGCCAAACCCACACGCACATTATTGCCGATTTGCCGGAAAAGACTCACCACCAACGATCCCGTCGGAAACATTTTGTTGTCGCGATAATACAACTCCCGCACACCACCTGACGCAATAACTTCGACAGTGAATTTTTGAGGCATGTAAGGAATTCCTTTAATTTCGGGCTTGTAATTCATCATCCAAACCGGATTATATCTGATACCAACTGAAGCATTCAGCATATTGATGCCGGAATTTGGTTGATAAAAACTACCGTTCGACGCATGATTCCAGGTGAAAGCGCCATAGGCCGACCACGCTTTGCCAAAAGGAAACTCCACACTTCCACCTCCGGCAAAATAGACATTTACTACGGAGCCGATGGCTGCATTTCCGGTGTTCAGATTATTCAGGTCGGTGGCAGTGTTATTAAAAGTTTTGTTCAGAAAACTCATGCCGGCGCCACCTTTCAGGTTTAACTGCATAAATTTCAAATCGAGCAGTTTGAAATTCAGGTAAGGATATACAGCTGCCAGCTGCCCCAGCATTTCGGGATTTCCCAAATCGAGACCCACAACACCAATACCAATTTGCGGAAAATTGAAATACTGATGCCAGTTTTCTTCGCCCATGGTTTGCCACTCAATATCGAACTCTCCGCCGACGACCGGATCTTTTACCAAATTGGTAAGGTGCGTGGTATGTTTCAGAATATTGCCGTAGATGAAATTTGCTTTCAGCGCAATGTTCTTTTCGGTTTGAGCATGAAGACCCGGATAAAATGCAGTAATGCAGATGATCAGAATAACTTTTTTTAAAATTGCAGACGTATCCATACCGTTATTTTTCCTTACCTTTGACATCGCAAATGTATAAAAAAAACAGAAATAAAAATTTCACCTATGCTTTCGATTCTTAAAAAGGAATTAAAATCATTTTTCAGCAATGCCATAGCTTATATTGTTATCGGTATTTTTCTGTTGCTGAACGGATTATTGCTTTGGGTTATTCCCGGTGAATACAATGTGCCCGACAACGGTTATGCCAATGTCGACGGATTGTTTTATCTTGCGCCATGGCTTTTTCTGTTGCTTTGTCCGGCGGTAACAATGCGGTTTTTTGCCGAAGAAAAACAGACCGGGACGTGGGAATTACTAGTCACCAAACCGGTGTCGAAAGCCGGCATTGTGCTCGGTAAGTTTTTGGCTGGATGGATTTTGGTGATTATTTCGCTGCTACCAACCATTATCTATTATTTTACCGTTTATTATATTGCTGAACCACTCGGAAATATTGACTCTGGGCAATTCTGGGGCTCGTTTATCGGATTAGTCTTTCTATCAGGAATTTATACGGCTATCGGAACTTTTGCCTCATCGCTCACCAACAATCAGATTGTTTCCTTTGTTATTGCTGTTGTGTTGTCGTTTTTTCTTTTTTACGGCTTCGATGTATCCGGAAGTTTGACAAACTCAGCAGAAGTGACCGATTTTTTGGGAAATCTGGGCATCAATTTTCATTATAAATCCATGAGTCGCGGAGTTATCGATTCGCGCGATATAGCCTATTTTATAGTGGTGAGTACCATTTTTATTGTATTAACCATCAGGCAAATCAGAAATAAATAAGTTTATGAACAAACCATACATATTAATTACCAACGATGATGGCGACGTAGCCAAAGGAATACAGGTGTTGACCCGTCTGATGTGTCAACTGGGCGATGTGATAGTGGTGGCACCCGATGGGCCACGTTCTGCGCAATCCAATGCCATTACCGTAACGCATCCCATTCGGTTTAAACTGACAGAAGAATCGGAAGGATTAAAAAAATATACCTGTACCGGTACGCCTACCGATTGTGTAAAACTTGCATTGAACGAAATTGTGGAACGTAAACCCGATTTAATCGTTTCGGGCATCAACCACGGCTCCAATGCCGCAGTGAATGTAATTTATTCGGGAACCATGGGTGCTGTACTGGAAGGATGTGAAAATGGAATTTTGTCCATTGGTTTTTCCATTTGCGATCATTCTTACAATGCCGATTTCAGTTATTTTGAGCCTTTTATTCTAAAAATAGCTTCTCAGGCTTTGGAAAAAGGACTTCCACGTGGCGTTTGTCTGAATGTCAATGCTCCTGTTGGCGCTATCAAAGGTGTAAAAGCAGCTCGTCAGTGCGATGGACAATGGACCAAGGAATTTGCCAAACGCATCGATCCGCAGGGAAGATCGTATTTTTGGCTGACCGGAAATTTTGAAAATTATGAGCCGGAAGCTCAGGATACCGACGAGTGGGCACTGAACAACGGATATGTATCGATAGTGCCAACCAAAATTGACATGACTGCCTACGATTTGCTCAAAGAAGTTGAAAACTGGGATTTGAGTAATTGAAAGAAACTTATGAAATTCGATATTCGGAAATTTGATAACTTCTTTTTAGGATTTATTCCGGGAATTTTATTGCCGGTTTTGTTCGCTTGGGCATTTGTGTCGAGGTATTATCCATCGGATGATTCTTTCTTCGAAATTATTGGTCAGATATACAATAAGGTGCTTTTTGGTAAAATATTATTGCTCTCGGCCATGCCCAATATGGGACTTGTTTTTGTGTTTTACAAAAGCGATATTCATAAAACGGGTGCCGGAATTATGCTGGGCGGATTGCCTTACATGATTGCCAGTTTTTATTATTTGTAACGTTTTTTGATGAGATATTCTTGTCGGCATTTTTCAATTAAAATTAATTGGTATAGGCGCTTAGGTCGCCCAATGATTTATTGGCTGTAAGCCAATTATAATATAGCCCAATGGCAAAGCCTTGGGTTAGATTAGATATATACGAAATATGCGCCCTGCAAGGGCAAAATAATAATATTGCCCTTGCAGGGCGCATATCGATTTCTATTATTACAGCCCCAAGGCTTTGCCATTGGGCTAGGATATATTGCCACTTTGTGGCGAATGTTGGGATGAACATGAAGTTGTCCCGTATAAACTTGATGAAAATGTTATTCAAATCAACTATAATATACATTTATTGGGGGCGGTCTAAACGCCTATACCAAAAAATTAATTTTAGCAATATCTGATTTTCCCTTTAGGGGTTAGGAGTTTTATGAAGTATTTTATTATTGCCGGTGAAGCTTCGGGCGATTTACACGCCTCCAATCTGATGCGCGAATTGAAATTGGCGGACAGGGATGCTGTGTTTCGTTTCAGCGGTGGTGATTTAATGCGTGCCGAAGCCGGAGAGCCGGTGATTCATTACCGCGATATGGCATTTATGGGTGTTGTGAATGTGGTTTTACATGCCAAAACTATTCTCCGCAACTTTAACATCATTCAGAGTGAATTGCTCGCCTTTCAACCCGACGTAGTCATTCTGATTGATTATCCGTCGTTTAATTTGCGTATTGCCCGGTTTGTCAAAAAGCATCTTCCGGCTAAAGTATTTTACTATATTCCACCCAAACTCTGGGCGTGGAAAGAATACCGCATCAAATCTATCCGAAAATATGTAGATAAGGTTTTTACCATTTTCCCTTTCGAAACAGCATTTTACAATAAACATAAATACGAGGTGGAATACGTGGGAAATCCTACAGTAGACAGCGTTTACAGCGCATTGTCCGAAATGAAACTCACGTTTGCCGAATTTTGTGAAGCAAACCGGCTACCATCGTTACCGGTTATTGCACTTCTTCCCGGAAGCAGAAAACAGGAAATCAGAGGCTGTCTGCCCCGCATGATAGAAGCGGCGAAACAATTTAAAGACTATCAGATAGTGATTTCGGGAGCGCCGGGTGTAGATGCAGATTTTTACAACGAAATTGCCGGTGGTTTACCTATCGTGTTTCAGCAAACCTGTCAACTCCTGAAATTCTCAGAAGCTGCGGTTGTCAATTCCGGAACTGCCACACTCGAAACAGCTTTGGTTGGCACGCCCGAGGTAGTGGTTTATCATATTCCCGGAAAACAATTGGGATATCTGGCCAAAAAGATATTTGTGCGGGTAAAGTATATTTCGCTCGTAAATCTGATTGCCGGTAAAGAAGTGATAAAAGAATTGTATGCACACAAATTCTCTGTTCAGCATGTCAGAACCGAGCTGGAGTTGCTACTACTGAATAAAGAATACCGTGCCGGAATGCTGCACGGGTATGAAAATATAAAAAAGTCACTTGAAAACAGTGGTACGGCAAAACGAGCGGCCGAAAAAATGCTCACATACCTCCCGAAATAAAAAAACCTGACCATCGCGGCCAGGTTTTATAATCAGATTTTGAATTACAATACCATTATTTGGTTTTTTTGTTCGATTTTGTCTGTTGTTTGGTTTCTTTTTTGCAGTTTTTTTTGCAATCTTTTTTGTCACCTTTTTTGCAACAATCTTTTTTCTCACCCTGCTGGCAGCATTCTTTTTTTGCCGGTTCAGTTTTGGTTTGCTGATTTTGTGCAGTAGCCACTGTAGCCACAGCAAACATGGCGATAAGCGATAATAAAGCTATTTTCTTTTTCATTTTCTGTAACGTTTAAATAGTTTGATAATTTTAGAACGTGAAGTTAATCAGTTTGTTTCATATCCGGTTTGATATTAACAAACATTAGTCGTTTTTTGGGAAATTGAAGTTTTCTGGAATGTTTGATTTATTTGAAAAAATATTGAAGATTTTCGTGATTTTGTTTTAACATTCCGGAATTAACTATTATTTTTGTTATCTCGAAAAATTAATAAAAACTTTAAAAAATGAATATTATGAGAAAAATGTCATTAAAAATTGTTTTGAGTATTGGGTTACTATTTGCATTTGCGAGTCTATTTAGTCAGAAATCCACATACAAATACGGCAAAATTTCTAACGAAGAACTGACAATGAGAGTATATCCCAAAGATACTTCAGCTGTCGCTTTGGTATTAATGCTCGATGGATTTACCCGTTATGAGTTCATAAATAACGATTTCAGAGTAGAAACTGATGTTTGCAAACGGATAAAGATATTTAAGAAAGACGGTTTGGAATATGCCACTGTAACACTTCCTTATTACAGAAAATCTTATGATGAAAGTGAATCTATTTTTGACATAGAAGCTTTTTCGTACAATTTAGAGAATGGCAAAGTAGTAAAAACAAAACTGGAGAAAAAATATATTTACGACGAAGAAGTTTCGACAAACAGACGTCAGTTGAAGTTTGCCATCCCCAATGTGAAAGAAGGTAGCATAATTGAATACAAATATACCATGTCGTCGAACATGTATTACGACATGCCCGATTGGAAATTTCAATCGTCGATACCCTTATTATACGGACGATACGAAGTAAAAATCCCCGAGTATTTCGAATATCATGTCGAAGGAAAAGGATATGAAAAAATGAAAGTTCAGGAGAAACCTGTAAACGAATCATTTACAATAAATTACGGAAGCGGACAAACCCAAAGCGTTGAGTGTTCAGCAACAGAAACGGTTTATATTGTCGATTCCATCCCCGGACTGGAAGATGATAAATATTTGTGGAATGTAAACGATTTTCTGTCAGGACTTCGGTTCGAATTGATGGCAACACGTTTTCCTAATTCATTTTACAAACCATACACACGTAGCTGGGAGGATGTAGAGAAAACGATAAAGGAAAATACCAGTTTCAATTCATATATCAACATTAAAAATCCCTTTGCAAAAGAAGTTGCACAAATAGTAAGTGAGCAAACCGATGAAAATGTGCGCATGGAAATGATTTACAGTTTGATTAAGAAAAAAATTAAATGGAACGAAAGTTATGCATTTATATCGGCTCCTGCCGATGCTATAAGCAAGGGAACCGGAAATAACGCACAAATAAATGCAGTGCTTATTTCTGCGCTTAAAGATGCGGGATTCAAAAGCTATCCGGTATTAATCAGCCGGCGTTCAAGAGGAAGATTGCCTTTGACTTTCCCCTCGATTGACCAGCTCAACACATTTATTGTTGCTGCCCAAGCCACCGATGGAAAAATATTTTATATGGATGGTTCTGCTTATTATGGAGTTTAAATGTTTTGCCTGCAGATCTTCTGGTCGACCGGGGAAGAACCTATAAAATAAACGATGTGAACGATTGGGTTGATTTAACCGGTTTATCGAAAAATCTCCGGAATATGTATATCTTCATTGATATGGATGAAAAAGGACAGATGAAAGGAAAAATAGTAAACGGATATAAAAATCTGACAGCTTACAATTTCAAAAAGAAGGTAAGCGAACTGAACGACTCCTTAAAGTATATTGAAAATATCAGTAAAGATTACAGCATAATCATTGACAGCCTGCAATTCAGAAATATAAAAAATCCTGTTTCAAACTCTGTTGACGAAATAATAACTTTTCATAAAGAAAACGAAGTGTCGGGTGATTTTATCTACTTCAACCCAATGATTATTTCGCATATTCTGGAAAACGATTTTAAACAAACTGACAGAAAACTGCCGGTAGAGTTTTCATATCCATATATTTATCAGCTGAATGTACAACTTAAACTTCCCCAAAACTACGTAGTGGATGAAATGCCAAAATCAGAAAAATATACTATGGATAATAATAGCGGAACAATGCAGTACATCGTGCAAAAAAATGATTCGTTGATTTTATTGCGCTACCGGTTCGAATTAAATCAGACAGTATTTCCATATACCGATTATCCTATGATCAGGGATTTCTATGGTAAAACTGTTGAAAAAAACAACGAAATGCTTGTACTAAAAAAAGTAAAACTTTAACTCATAAACTTATGCGAAATTTTTGTTTAGCCCTTGGGCTGATGTTGGTTTTCTGTATACCTGTATCAGCAAAAGAAAATGCAAATTACACGGTATCGGCAATTCCGGATTCGCTAAAACTGAATGCCAATATTGTTGTCAGAGATTACTCCATTCAATATATTTATAAATCGAATACGGTTGGCATAGCAAAATACAGATGCATCAAAACAGTTTTGAATAAAAACGGCGATGAGAATGCCTCTTTCACCGAATACGGAGATAAATTCCGGAAAATAGTTTCGTTTAAAGCAGTGCTTTACGATGCCTTAGGAATGGAATTCAAAACCTATAAAAAGTCTGATTTGACCATGAGCGCGTGGTCCGAACATTTGGCAACTGATAATTTTCATTATTATCTGTCATGTGAATCGCCCTCATATCCGTATACCGTGATGTATGATTATGAAGTGTCAGTCAACAATGGGATTATTCGTTTTCCCGTATTTTTTCCTCAGGATGAGTTTCAGCTATCCGTGCAAAAGGCATCATTTGTTTTGAGAATTCCTGCAGAGCTTGAAATTCTGGAACATAAAAACGGAAATCAAATAAAAGCCACAGAATCGTTTGAGAAAAGTACACGGATATTAACATGGGAAGTTTCAGGATTGAAAGCCGTTAAAAATGAAATTTTCCTTCCACACTTCCAAAAAATCTTTCCTGTTCTGTATACAGCACCGAAGACATTCGTGTACGATGGTATTCCCGGCGAAATATCAACTATCGAAAAAATGGGAATCTGGCAAAACTTACTGAATGCCGGACGAAACGAATTGTCGGATGCTATGAAACAGAAGGTTGATGATTTAATTAAAAACGTTGTTTCAGACAAGGAGAAGATTAAAGTTTTATATGATTATGTAGGAAATTCCACCCGTTACGAAAGTATACAATTGGGAGTTGGAGGTTTTCAGCCTATCCCTGCAGCGGAGGTTTTTCGCACAGGGTTTGGCGATTGTAAAGGTCTTACATTTCTGCTTAAATCACTGCTCGCATATGCCGGAATAAATTCAAATTATGTTATTGTTCGTCTGGATGACCATTTAAAGCAACTAAACAACGATTTCAGTAATTATTTTCAGACAAATCATGTTATTCTGCAGGTGCCTCTGCCACAAGACACACTCTGGCTCGAATGTACCAATACCCGCAATCCGTTTGGTTTTAATCACAACGGCATTACCGGTCACGATGCCATCGTTGTTCTGCCACAAGGAGCCAAAATGATGAAAATTCCGGATTATCCCGATTCATTACATGTCGAAAAAAACGAATTATATGTGAAATTTAATGCCGATGGGCAGGCGCAGGTAACAGCTTCGAAATTATTTAAAATCAGGCTGTATGATAAAAAATCCTGGCTTATATATGCAAAACCATTGGAAAGAAAGGATTATTTGCAGAAAGACATTCAACTTCCAAACACGACTATTCAGGGAAATGTGGAACTCTCTGAAGCACATTCGGCTCTGCCTGAGTTGAAACTATCTTATTCCTGGTCGACAAGTATGTATGGCACAAAAACAGGAAACCGGTTTTTCCTGCCGGTGAATGTTATGCAGTCCTCTACCGGATTTAAAATTACGGCTGATCGCACAAATGATGTGGAAATTGCAAATGGGTGGGTGAATATCGATGAAATAACCATCGAATTGCCTGAAGGAATTCAGATAGAATCGCTGCCCCAACCTGTAATTTTTGAAAACAGTTTTGGCAAGCTTAATTCAGTTATTTTACCGGTAGGCAATAAAATTGTTATACGTCAAACTCTTAACCTGAATTCGGGGACATGGAGTGCAAAAGAATATACTGATTTTTATACATTGTCAGAAAAGACTAGAAATGCTTACAGTTCAAAAATTATTCTGAAGAAAATTTAGATATTTTGAACATACAAAAAACCGGAATTAAAACATTTCACAATTTTCATATGTTTATGAATTCAATAAACTGACTTTTAATTTGGACCAGATATTACCTATAGTCGACAAAGATTACGTGCTTCAGAAAATGCCCGGTAAAAGCGGCTGGATATATGCGGCTATTCCTGAGATAAATCAGGATAAACATGCATGGTTTGGCTGGGTGAAAGTTCGTGGTAGTATCGATAGTTATGAAATTAACAACTACCACCTGATGCCCATGGGCAATGGTACATTGTTTCTGCCTGTAAAAACTGAAATTCGTAAAGCCATAGGAAAAAGCGTAGGTGATACGGTTCATGTCGTTCTTTTCTCGCAAGACTTACCTCCGGTGTTAGAAGATGATTTTCTGATATGTTTAAAAGATGAACCTGTTGCTTTTCAGACATTTAATCAACTTTCAACAAAAGAGCAAAAATTGCTCACCGATTGGATTTATTCGGTAAAAAACGACAATCTTCGGGTTGAAAGAATTGCTGCAACTATAGAAAAACTGTTGTTCAGCAAAGATTTGTAGTTTATGAAAACAGTTCGTATTTATTCCTTTTTTTGCATCCCGGCTTATTTTCCGTACCTTTGCCGAAAAATTTGTCATCCGTTAGAATAATGACAAAACTTGTGAAAGAAGAACGGAGACATAAATTACTCTATGACATTTGAAAAATTAGATCTTATTGAGCCGATCTTAAACGCTCTCCAACACGAAGGTTATACCCAACCCACTCCCATTCAGGAAATTTCGATTCCCATTGTTTTAAAAGGTCAGGATTTATTAGGTTGCGCACAAACAGGTACCGGAAAAACGGCCGCTTTTGCCATTCCTATTCTTCAACTTTTACATCTCAATAAAGGCAACGATAGAGCTCCGCGTAAAATAAAAACGTTAATAGTAACACCAACCCGCGAATTAGCCATTCAGATTGGCGAAAGTTTTGCTGCTTACGGACGCTTTTTGAATTTACGACATGCAGTGATTTTTGGTGGAGTTTCGCAAAGTCAACAGGTTAGCGCACTAAAACAGGGCGTTGACATACTGATTGCTACACCCGGGCGATTACTCGATTTGCAACAACAGGGTTTTGTGAAGTTGAACGATTTGAGCATTTTTGTGCTCGACGAAGCCGACCGAATGCTTGATATGGGTTTTATTCACGATGTAAAAAAACTGATTAAACTTATTCCTGCTAAACGTCAGTCACTGTTTTTTTCGGCTACTATGCCCGAATCTATTCGGGTACTGGCTTCTACCATCCTGACAAATCCCGAAGAAGTGGCGGTAACACCGGTTTCTACCACAGCTGAAACTATTCAGCAGGAGATGTACTTTGTAGCTGCAGCCGATAAAAAAGATCTGCTGATTCATTTGCTTCAAAATAAATCTATTAAAACGGCATTGGTTTTTACCCGTACAAAACATGGTGCTGATAAAGTACAAAAATTTTTGTCGAAAGCAGACATAAAAACAGAAGCCATTCACGGAAATAAGTCGCAAAATGCACGACAGAATGCGCTGAGAAATTTCAAAGAGCGATCAACCCGTGTATTGGTGGCTACTGATATTGCTGCCCGTGGTATTGACATCGACGATTTGAATCTGGTTATCAACTTCGAAATACCTAATATCCCTGAAACTTACGTTCATCGTATCGGTCGTACAGGTAGAGCAGGACTCGATGGAAAAGCAATTTCGTTTTGCGATGAAGAAGAAATTGAATATGTGCGTGATATACAGAAGCTGATTAGTATTCAGATTCCGCTGGTAAAGAACCAACCTTACCATGCAGATTATGAAATTACTGATAAAAGATCGAACACAAAAGCCAAGACGAAATCTAAATCTAAAAATCCGGGCATAGATCCGGGTAAAGGAAAACGCCGCACTCCAACCGACCGTAATGTAAGTAAACCCCAATCTCAAAAAACACCTGTCTCAACGGCTGCCAAATCGGAAAGTACAGCAAAAAAAGTGTTTTTTAGAAAGGAAAGATAAATCAGTTACAATTATTTTTGTAATTGACATTTAGTGACGCACTTTTGCAAAGCGTACTAATACAAACAATCGGCTGAATTTCAAATTAGAAGTTCAGCCGATTTATATAAATTATGCTGTCCACTGTCTTCCCATTTACGCCAATATACAGGCCATAGCAATGCTGTAGAACTTGGATTCTACACTTTCGCTACGTGAAGTCATTACCACCGGTTTTTCTGTTCCCTGTAGCAAGCCACCCATTTCGGCACCGGCAAATACCATCAAGCCTTTGTAAAACGGATTGGCAGAAGCAAAATCGGGAAATATCAGTACATCGGCATCGCCAAGTACGGGTGTATTCACATTTTTAATTTTTCCGCGTTCGGTATCGAGTGCCAGAAATATATCTACCGGTCCATCCATAATCACATTGCCAAAAACGCCGTTACGCCACTCGTCCATAATATCGGCATAATCCTGCATGTACTGTATTTTAGGATTTATTTTTTCGGTTGCGTGTATCAGAGCCACTTTCGGATTTGAGATGCCAAATTTATGCGCAGTTTCGATGGCATATTTAATCATGGCGGTTCGTTGCACAACCGTAGGCGATGGAATAACAGCCGGATCGGTAAAAAACAGCAGTTTATGATAACCCGGAATTTCGAGTGCAGCATTGTAAGTGATAATACTTCCCGGAAGTACCAGCCCTTTTTCTTTGTCGAGTATTGCGCGTAACAATACGTCGGTATTTACCAGGCCTTTCATCAGAATATCAGCTTCACCGCTTCGTACCATGCGTACGGCTTCGATTGTGGCTTCGTTCACATCCGGAATATCGATAATGTGCAGAAAACCGGCAAAATTGTGCTCGAAAAGTTCAGGAGATTCGATGGCTGCCACATCACCAACCAGATATGCTTCCACAATTCCTGTTTCAACGGCTTTCATTACCGCTTCCAGTGTGTGATGATCCACAGCATTGGCAACAGCCATTTTCTTCCGGCAATTTACATTTTGCAAGTGCGTTGTTAGTTCGGCAAATGAGGATATTGGTTGCATTTGGTAAAGTTTTCGATACAAATGTAATGAATTTTTCAATGTTTTATGCATTGGTTTTCAGGCTGTGAATGCGGGTTAAGGCTCGTTTTTGTCATTACACTTTTTAATTGAAATTATTTGTACACTGAAAATGAAACAATGATTTTAAGCGCGAAAATAATGTATCAGACTGAAAGATTTTCAGAAGAAAAATATTTTCAACAAATCTGCAAATTTTAATTTTAACTAAAAAGAAAATCAATACTCAAGGTTACTGAAATTTCTTTGTATCTTTGAACTCTTTATCAAAAAAAATACTGAAAAATAATAACTTTATTCATCATCTTTAAATGAAACGTTACAATTTTCTTAACAACATTTTTGGTTGGATGGCTTTTGCTATAGCTGCAGCAACCTATCTGATGACCATGGAACCCACCGCCAGTTTTTGGGATTGCGGGGAGTTTATTTCTACCGCTTATAAACTCGATGTGGGGCACCCTCCCGGAGCACCATTTTTCATGCTTACAGGTAGAATTTTCTCTTTGTTTGCCTCCGATCCTTCCACAGTGGCTATAATGATCAATTCGCTATCGGCTCTGGCCAGCGCATTTACAATATTATTCCTTTTCTGGACCATTACCCATATTGCCCGTAAAGTTATTATCAAATCGGATGCCGATTATACTACTGCTAACATTATCAGTATTATTGGTTCAGGTTTGGTAGGTGCTTTGGCATATACATTTTCGGATACTTTCTGGTTTTCGGCTGTCGAAGGTGAAGTTTACGCTTCGTCGTCGCTGTTTACCGCAGTGGTCTTCTGGGCTATTCTGAAGTGGGAAAATATTGCCGACCGACCGGGATCCGATCGTTGGTTGATACTTATAGCCTATTTGATGGGGCTTTCTATCGGAGTTCACCTTCTGAATTTGCTTGCCATCCCGGCTATTGTGCTGGTATATTATTTCCGTAATTACAGTAAAGTGTCGATAAAAGGAGTGTTGCTGGCTATGTTGGTTTCAGTAGTTATACTTGGCGTGGTGCTTTATGGTATTATTCCCGGATTTGTGGAAGTTGCCAGTTGGTTTGAGTTATTGTTTGTCAATTCGCTTGGTATGCCGTTTAATACAGGATTGTTTGTATATATCATTCTGACAATTTTATCGCTTAGCTGGGGGATTTACGAAACTTATACCGGAAAGAATTATGCAAGAATGGCAGTTTCGTTCATTCTGGCCGTGTCATTGGTAGGAATTCCGTTCTTTGGATCACATATATTTTTAGGATTATTAATCATTGCCGGTTTGGCGGTGGTTTTCTACCTGAAAAAAGCTGCTATTCAATCGCGTTGGTTGAATAATGCGTTAGTAATGATCACTGTGGTACTTGTAGGCTATTCTACATACTCCGTTATTGTTATTCGTTCGGCAGCCAACCCGCCAATGGATCAAAACTCGCCAGATAATGTTTTCTCGCTGAAATATTACCTGAATCGCGAACAGTATGGTGACCGTCCGTTGCTTTATGGTTCGGTTTATTCAGCGCCAGTAAAACTGAATGTTGAAGGAAATATGTGTGTGCCGGTGGAAGAAAAAGGTGAAGCTCAATATGCGCCAAAACCCAAAACCAACCCGAACGAAATGGACAGCTATCAAATGACTGGTTACAAGCTGGATTATAAAATGGACGAACGATTTGATATGTTCTTCCCACGCATGTACAGCAATGCACCAAACCACGTTGAAGCTTATAAAATTTGGGGCGAAGTAGAAGGGAATCCGATTACCTATGATTATTGTGGACAGCAAAAGACTGACATCAAGCCAACTTTTGTTGAAAATATGCGATATTTCTTTTCCTATCAGGTTAACTTTATGTACTTCCGTTATTTCCTTTGGAACTTTAGTGGTCGTCAGAACGATATTCAGGGTAACGGAGAGATTGATCATGGAAACTGGATTACAGGTATCAACCTAATTGATAAATGGTTGGTTGGAGATCAGACCAATTTACCATCGGAACTGAAGGAAAATAAAGGACGAAATACATATTTCCTTTTGCCGTTATTGCTGGGAATTTTAGGTATTGTATTTCTCGTATATGCCGGAAAAGAAGGAATGCATTCGTTCTGGATTACATTCCTGCTATTTGTACTTACCGGTTTGGCCATTGTGATTTACCTGAATCAAACACCATATCAGCCACGTGAACGCGATTATGCCTATGCAGGTTCGTTCTATGCTTTCACCATCTGGATAGGTTTAGGCGTACTCGGTCTTGTAAGCATTATCAATAAATATATGCCAAAAACGGTGGCAGCCGTTGTTGCAACTGTTGCATGTTTATTTGTACCTGCGCTTATGGCTCAGCAAAACTGGGACGACCACGATCGTAGTAATCGTTATGTGGCACGTGATTTTGGTCAGAATTATCTGATTTCTTGTAAACCCAATGCCATTATTTTTACCAATGGTGATAACGATACTTTCCCGCTTTGGTACAATCAGGAAGTAGAAGGCAATCGTACAGATATTCGTGTTTGTAACTTAAGTTATTTGCAAACCGATTGGTATATTTCGCAAATGAAACGCGGTGCATACAAATCAATGCCATTACCCATTTCGTGGGAAGAAAAAGATTACATGGCCGGTAAAAATGAAGTACTGTGGGTGGAAGATGTGTATCAGAAACCACTGGATGTGAAAACCGCCTACGAATTTGTAAAATCGGATAATCCCGAATTCAAAAACAATGGAGAATCTTATATTCCATCCAAAACATTATTTATTCCGGTGGATGCACAGCAGGTAATTAAAACAGGCACATTAGCTCCTGAACGTGCTGCCGAAATTGTTCCTCAACTGGAAATAACATTGAATCGCAGATTAACGAAAAGCGAATTGATGATTCTGGAAATGCTCAGAACCAATAATTGGGAACGTCCTGTTTACTTTGCGGTAACTGTGGGCGATGATTATTATATGGGGCTGAATGATCATTTCGAACTGACCGGTATGGCTTATCAGGTACTTCCGGTTGGTGTTAAAGGCGCAGGGTCGCAGGTGAACACCAAGGAGATGTATGACAACATGATGAACAAATTCAAATACGGTAATGTAAGTGACCCGAAAGTTTATCTCGATGAGAATACACTTCGTATGTGTCGTACGCACCGTATGATGTTTACGCAACTTGCAGGTGCTCTTTTCAACGAAGGTGATTCGGTAAAAGCATTGAAAGTTCTTGATTATTGCAACAAGGTACTTCCGGGCACAACCGTTCGTCACGATTATACTTCAACCATGCTGGCTCAGTTGTATTACAAGCTTGGTGAAAAGAAAAAGGGTGATGCTATTATGAATGCTGTGGCTCAGGATTGTACTGAATATCTGAACTGGTTCAGTAACCTGTCGTCCGTAAAACGCAACTCGGTTGATAACCGCATGAGTCATTATATGGCCGTATTGAATCAGGTTATGCGCGTTTGTTACGAAGAAAAGCAAAACGATATGCTGAGCAAGTATCAACCTGTTTATATGAAGTATTCAGGTAATCAGCAATAAATGATTGTTCGCGTACCGGATATCATAAGGCCGTTTATCGGAAATGTGATATGGCGTAAAATACTACCATCGTCGAAAGTGATTTATCTCACCTTCGACGATGGTCCTGTACCGGAGGTAACCGAAAAAGTGCTGGCAATACTGCATAAATACGATTGCAAAGCTACTTTTTTTTGCGTGGGTGATAATGTAAGGAAACATCCGGAACTGTATAAAGAAATAATTGATGAAGGACACCGTACGGGTAATCACACTTTTCATCATTTGAAAGGTTTTAAAACAAAAACCGTTGATTATCTGAAGGATGTTGATGAAGCAGCTAATTATATTCAGAGTGATTTATTTCGTCCGCCTTACGGACGTATGAAATGGAAGCAACTACGCAGACTAAAAAAACAATATCAGGTTGTTTACTGGGATGTGCTCACGTATGATTATAATGCTTCACTCAGTCCCGAGAAGGTTTTTGAAAATGTACGAAAGTTTGCCAGAAATGGCTCTGTCATTGTTTTTCATGATTCGTTAAAGTCGAAGAAAAATGTGTTAGAAGCATTGCCGCTGAGCATTGAATATTTGAAGAAAGAAGGATTTCAGTTTGGCGTTTTATAAAGTTTGTAACAACAAAAATCTGAATAAAGCTTTTTGTTTTCAGGCAATTATAAATTGCACATTGTCAGATTGTAAATAAAAATAACCTTTTGTTTGTTAGCTTTGTATGAAAGAATCTATTTTGCATTATGTGTGGCAGAACAAACTGTTTTTACCGAATCAACTTAAAACAGCTGACGGAGAGAACATCGAAGTAATCGATGTAGGAAAACTGAATACCGATGCCGGACCTGATTTTTTTAATGCCAAAATCAGAATTGGTGATACTTTGTGGGCCGGAAATGTAGAAATACATATTCGCTCGTCGGAGTGGAACAAACACGGACATCAAACCGACAAGGCATACAATAATGTGATTCTTCATGTGGTTTCCGAAATTGATGCTCAGGTATTGAAATCGGATGGAAAGCCGGTTGTGCAGATGAAACTGCCCGTTCCGGCTGATATTGAAAGAAAATACAATGAACTGATTAATAATGCAAAGTGGGTTTCGTGTGAAGATAAAATCAATCAGATTCCTGCTATATTTGTAAAAAGCTGGTTAAATTATTTGCTCACGGAGCGCCTTGAGCAGAAAACCGCCTTAATTCAGACTTATCTGAGCCAAACAACGCAACATTGGGAGGAAGCATTTTATATTGCGTTGGCTCGCAGTTTTGGATTTGGAACCAACAGTCAGGCGTTTGAGCAACTGGCAAAATCGTTGCCCGAAGGTATTTTGGCAAAGCATAAAAACGATGTTTTTCAGTTAGAAGCATTGCTGTTTGGGCAGGCCGGTTTAGTGGAAGAATTGGATGATGAATATGAGCAACGCTTACTCAGAGAGTACCGTTTTTTGCAGGCGAAATACAATTTAAAGGCTCTGAATGCGTCTCAATGGAAATTATTGCGTCTACGACCCGATAATTTTCCGCATATCCGATTGGCGCAATTTGCGGTGCTGGTACATCAATCTTCGAAGTTATTGTCGAAAATAATTGACAATCCGCAGCTTGATTTTTTAATGACGACATTTGCCTGCGAAACAACCGATTATTGGAAAACGCATTACCGGTTTGGAGTTGAAAGTCCTGAAAGATCCCGAAAAACAGGAAAACAATCGGTAGAAAGTATACTTATAAATGCTGTGATACCTTTTCTTTTCTGTTACGGTCAGTTGAAAGGAAATGAGCCGCTGAAAGAAAAAGCGTTATCGCTGCTCGAACAAATTCCGGCTGAACGAAATGTAATAATCTCGAACTGGAAAAACACCGGGATGAAAATTGAATCGGCATACGATTCTCAGGCATTTCTTCAACTGAAGAAAATGTATTGCGACGAAAAAAAATGTTTGCGATGCAGAATAGGACATAAAGTGTTGACAATATAAGAAGCCCCCCAACCCCCTCAAGGGGGAGTTTTTAGCAATAGTAATTGAATATCGGAATATACCGAAGTATTCTATTAACATTAATTTGATTGAAGTTTTAAAATGATTTTCGATAAAAAAATATATACTTTTCTGATCATTGTTGTAAGTGCAATGATGATTTTTTCCTGTGCGAATCGCGCTTCAGGACCTACCGGTGGCCCAAAAGACACAATACCTCCCGTGGTATTGAAATCTGCGCCTTTCAACGGAGCATTAAATTTCAGAAAAAAAATCATCGAAATTCATTTCGACGAAAATGTTCAGATTGAGAAAGCTAACGATAATGTAATTATTTCGCCTCCGCAAATCAAATCGCCCGAAGTAAAGGGTAATGGCAAAGTGGTAACGGTGGAGATTCAGGAAGATTTGCTCGACAGCACCACCTACACCATTAACTTCGGGAATGCCATTCTAGATTTAAACGAGAAAAATCCGCTGAGAAATTATTCCTTTTCATTTTCGACCGGCGATGTGATTGACACACTTAAAATTGCCGGAAAAGTGATTAATGCCGAAGATTTGAATCCTGTAAAAGGAGTTGTTGTTGGTATTTATCAAATCGACAATGACAGTATGATTTTTAAGAAACCTTTCCTGCGCATTGCCAAAACAGATGAAAATGGTGATTTCGTCATTGAGAATATCCGTCAGGGAAAATACAGAGTTTATGCTTTGGGCGACGAAAACCACGACTTTACGTATCAGCAGGGCGAAAATGTGGCGTTTATCGATTCATTATTTACACCAACTGTGGTGGTAACTCAAAAAGCTGATACTGTTTGGAAAGATTCGGTTACTGTGGATACAGTGAAACATTCGTTTTTAGCTGATTATTTTCCGAAAAATGTGTTGTTCAAACTTTTTAAAGAGAATTTCAAACGTCAGTATCTGGTAAAATCGGAACGCAAACAAGCTGAGAATTTCAGCCTTCAATTTAATGCACCTCAGGCATATTTACCTGAAATAAAACCGATAAACTTCTCCTGGGAAGGAAAATATTTATTACAGAAAAATGCCACGCAGGACAGTTTAACCTATTGGTTAACTGACACTGAACTGACACAACAGGATACATTAATAATGACTGCGCGATACCAGAAATCTGATTCACTGAACAGATTGGTGTATACAACCGACACATTGAATCTGATTATGCGTCACCAAAAGTTAAGTCCAAGACCAAAAAATGCAGTTGCTCAATCGGAAAAGGTTAAGGCGTATATATTCTCTACAAATCTGGCGAGTGCTTTCGACCATTTCAGTCCGGCAATTTTTAAATTTCAATCACCACTGAAAACGGCAGATTTATCGCATGTATTTCTCTACGAAAAAGTTGATTCCACCAAAAAAGCGCTGAAAGTTAACTGGCAAAAAGAAGATTCTACGGGGATGGCTTATAAAATTGTATACAAATGGGAACCCGAAAAATCGTATGAACTGACTGTTGATTCTGCTGCTTTTACCAATATCTATAATGAAGTCAGCAATAAATATGTTTCTCAGTTTAAAATAAAATCGCTCGATGAATATTCCGGAATCAAAATTCTGTTGCAACCGGCTGTTCCGAATGCCATTGTTCAGGTGCTCGATACCAAAGACAAGCTTGTCGCATCAAAACCGAATATCGAAAAAGGTACGCATATAGAGTTTCTGAAACCGGGCGATTATTACCTGCGCTTGTTTATTGATGCAAACGGAAATGGCAAATGGGATCCGGGTGATGTGAAAAAACATATCCAGCCCGAAGCGGTGTATTATTACTCCAAAAAGCTGTCGTTGATGGCCAACTGGGAGTTTGAGGAAACCTGGGATATAAATTCTTTGCCTTTGCTTCAGCAGAAACCCAAAGAACTATTTCAGAAGGTAGAAAAAACTACAAATCCATAACAATTTGTCATTCATGAGAGTATGTGCCCTGATTACTCTTCTTCTTTTGAGTTATAGTGTGTCGGCAAATCAGAAAATATACGTAATTCATGGTCATGGTGGTAATAAAACCCTGATGAATTATCTTGCATCAACTATCGAAAAATCCGGTTATGTTGTTGAGAATTTTGGATATCCGAGTTATACCGAAGATATTGACGCTGTGAGTAAACGATTGTTTCAGAAAATCCAATCAGAATCATTCGATACAGTTTCGTTTGTCACACATTCCATGGGAGCTTTGGTTATCAGGAAAATGTACCAATGGCTGAACGATTCTGTGGAATTTCCACATATCAATAAAATTATCATGATAGCGCCACCCAACAAAGGAACTCCGGTGGCCGATTTTTATTATCCGTGCGGACTTATGCGTTTTATGGCCGGTGTGAACCTGAAGTATCTGACAACAGAAAAGAACACAGGTGCAAATGCTTTGCCCATTCCCACTGCTGAAATTGGTTTAATTTTGGGCATTACTGGTCGAAAACATGGCTACAATCCGTTTCTGAAAGGTGATAACGACGGTTATATTCTGCCGGAACGTGCCATCCTTGGTGTTGAAAAAGATATTGCTTATGTGAAAGCCGGGCATACCTCGCTTACACAAAGCAGAAAAGTCAGACAACTGGTTCTTGCATTTCTGGCAAAAGGGAATTTCCGGTTGGATTAATTAACGTGATTTTGATATATAGAGTTCGTCTTGACTTTTTAATTATACCTCCCGATAACTATCGGGTGTCGCTCCTAACGGAGCATTTTCTATGCTCCGTTAGGAGCAAAATTATGGTAGAAATATTTATAAAATACAACAAAAAGCTCCGTAGGAGCGACATTAAAAAAAGTCAAGACGACTTCATAAAATAAGACTAAGATATAAGCCTAATCTGAAGATTTTTAAACTACGAATTTCACGAACTATTTTTCTTGAAATTCGTAGTTTGTTTTTATTGTAATGAATAACCTGCTGAATTTTTGTTAACTGCTTTTTCGGTAACTCAATACCGCCCAACCATTGAAGAAAGCTGCAAATCCAAGCAATGCAAATAATTGACCGGATAACTGCAGAATACTACTTCCTTTCAGATAAACAGCACGCATAACATCCGTCAGATATTTCAATGGATTGAATGCAGCAATCCATTTTGCCCATTCCGGCATGCCGTCGGTGGAAGTATAAAGTCCACTCAGCATAATAAACAGCAACATAAAGAAAAATACGATAAACATGGCCTGTTGCATGGTGTGCGCATAATTGGAAATGACTAACCCCATCCCGGAAATGCCAAATATATAAATGGCACCAAAGGTGTAGATTGTCAGAAAATGTCCGGCAGGTATCAGACCGTAGAAAAGCCAGGCAACAAAAAATCCGATGGTAAGAACTATAAAACCGATAATCCAGAATGGTATAAGCTTAGCTAATATAAAGATAAGTTTTGGCACCGGACTTGCATTCATTTGTTCCATCGTTCCTATTTCCTTTTCTAAAACTATGGATACAGCCGGCAAAAATCCGCAAATCAAAGTCAGTATCATTACAAGTAAAGCCGGAACCATGAATACTTTATAGTTCAGGTTGTTGTTGAATTTGTAAACCGGATTTAGCTGAATAACCTGCATCGAAGCATTGCTGGTTACCGGCATTTTTTCTGCCATCAACGAAGCATTAAACTCTCCGATAATACGCGACAAATAGGTCATGGCTATACTGCCTTTCATTCCGTTTACAGCATCGGCTGTGAGCATTACTTTTATATTTGTCCGGTTCATTAAACTTTTCTCAAAATCTTTTGGAATTTCAAGTATAATGTCCGATTGATTTTTCTCAACACTTTTAAGTGCTTCTGTATAAGTGTCAGAGTAATTACTCAAGCGGAAGTAATCTGACGAAACAATGGTATGTGTCAGTCGTTGTGAATATGTTGAATGATCATTGTCAACTATACTCAGGTTCAGATGACGGATTTCGTAACTTGCCGCCCACGGAAATACAAGTAAAATCATAAACGGAAACACCAATATCAGCTTGGGAAGTATCGGATTCCTGACTATTTGTTTAAATTCTTTGCGAAGAAGATATTTTATCATACAATTTTTTTTTACAAACTCAAAACTACAAACTCAGAACTCAAAACTAAACTCACTCCAGTCTTACCTTGAATTTCTTCAGACTGATGGTTATCAGCACTGTGGCCATAAGGGTAAGGATGCCCACTTCTTTCAATACAGAACCGATTCCAAGGCCTTTAATCATAATTGCCCTGACAGCAACATTGTACCAACGAGCCGGAACTATGCTTGAAAAGTATTGCAACCATGTTGGCATGTTTTCAATCGGGAATATCATACCTGAAAGCAACATCACCGGTATCATAAGCCCCATACCGGAAATAATCATGGCTGCCAGTTGTGAATTGGTCACTGTGGAAATAAGTAAACCCAACGAAAGTGCTACAAAAATATAGAGCAACGAAACTATTGTTAAGCTTATGATACTTCCCTGAATGGGCACATCCAGCACAAACACTGCCAGCAGCATAATGGTAATAAAATTGATGACAGACAGTACAAAATACGGAGCAATTTTGGACAGTATAGTATAAATGGGCTTCATAGGCGAAACCAGTAAAATTTCCATGGTTCCCATTTCCTTTTCGCGAACAATGGCAATAGAAGTCATCATGGCACAAATCAGAATCAAAATCATGCCCAGTACGCCCGGAACAAAGTTGTAAGCACTAATCATTTGAGGATTGTAGAGCATTTTTACTTCAGGCTGAATAAAACCGCCAGCAGTTTGCTGTGGAGTTAAATCCTGTTGATAGGATGTGATGATATTACTGGCGTAAAAAACAAAGGAGGTTGCAGCATTCGGATCGGTGGCATCGGCTATTAGCTGAACATTCGCTTTGCCTGTTTTCTTCAGGTTTTGCGAGAAATTGTCTTCAAAAATTACAGCCAGCTTTGCCTTTCCATCTCTGAAAGCTGCATTAATCTCAGCGGAATTATGTACAAATCCGGTTACTTCAAAATAATCGCTCCCGTTGATTTTATCGATAATTTGTTGAGAGGCAGCATCATTATTGTCAGCTAAAACAACGACATTTGTGTTTTTCACTTCATTAGTCAGCGCAAATCCAAATAAAATGATCTGGATAATGGGCATAATCAACAGAATCATAATAGTGGTTCTGTCTCTGAGAATATGATGAAATTCCTTTCGGATAAATGAGAGTAGTTGTTTCATAATAACAGCCCCCTAAATCCCCCTTCAGGGGACTTATGTTAGTTTAATTGTTGTATTTATTTTAATCTATTCTTACATTTTTATTGTCCAGTCTTCAAGTCCCCAGTAAACCTATTTTCCTTTTTCTTTCTCCATTTGGAGAAAGAAAAAGGGGGATAGAGGTAGGGGATTTAGGGGGCTACCCCTCTGTTCTTTTTGCTTTTCGTGCCAGTTGATGAAAAACTTCATCCATGTTTTTCGCATTGAATTGTTTCTTCAGATTTTTTGGTGAATCGAGTGCATCGATTCGTCCATCCACCATAATCGAAACACGGTCGCAATATTCTGCTTCATCCATGTAATGTGTAGTTACAAAAATGGTAATTCCATTGTTGGCAGCATCATAAATCAGCTCCCAAAACTGACGACGGGTGATAGGATCGACACCACCCGTTGGTTCGTCGAGAAAAACCACCTTCGGTTGATGAAAAATTGATACTGAGAAAGCCAGTTTTTGTTTTAATCCAAGTGGAAGTGACTTTACAAGCTTATTTCGTTCTTCCTCAAAATTGAGTTTTTTCAGCAATTCATCCGTTTTTTGAGCAATCGCACGGTCAGTCATTCCATAAATTCCACCAAAAAGCTCAATATTTTCCCACACCAGCAAATCGTCGTACAATGAAAACTTCTGGCTCATATAACCTATGTTTTTCTTTACCTTTTCCGGTTGCTTGGCAATGTCAAATCCGGCCACCATACCTTTTCCACTGGTAGGAATGCTGAGTCCGCTCAACATGCGCATGGCAGTGGTTTTTCCGGCACCATTGGCACCCAGAAAACCAAAAATCTCGCCCTTTTCCACTTCGAACGAAATATGATCGACTGCGGTGAAATGTCCGAATTTTTTTGTGAGATTTTCTGCAATTATTACTTTTTCCATATTTGCTTACTGCTTGCTGATTACTTATTACTGCTTGAATAACTAAATTCCATAAAACAATCTTCAATACCCGGCTCAATTACCTGAATTTCAATTTTTTTATGATGATTCAATTTCAGGTAATCCGTCAGATTTTCGATGGTTAACTCCGGATTTGTAATGGAAATATGAACAGAATCACCAAAGGCATAGCAACTATTTACGTCCGGGTGTTTCCGCAAATCGGTAAGTAAACCTGAAATATTATCGGTGTGCGCGCCCCAAAGAATATGCTTGTATTGCTTTACAATGCCAGAAGGCGTATCAATTCCCATAAACCGGCCATTTTGAATCAAAGCAATTCTGTCACACAGGGCTGCTTCGTCCATATAAGGTGTCGAAACAAGAATTGTAATTCCCTGCCTTTTCAAATTGCGAAGCATTTCCCAAAATTCTTTGCGCGAAACAGCATCCACACCCGTGGTAGGTTCGTCGAGAAACAGAACTGTTGGTTTGTGAATCAACGCGCAACTCAGCGCAAGTTTTTGTTTCATACCACCCGATAATTTTCCGGCTCTGCGCTTCTTAAATGGTTCAATCTGCACATAAATGTCTTTAATCAGGTCGTAGTTTTCTTCCACAGTGGTATTGAAAACCGTTGCAAAAAACTCCAGATTCTCTTCAACGGTTAAATCCTGATACAGCGAAAACCTGCCGGGCATATAACCAACGCATTCACGAATTCTTTTATATTCATTTACCACATCAAAACCATTCACCTTCACCGTTCCGCTATCGGCCAGAATGAGTGTAGTCAGAATACGGAATAAGGTGGTTTTACCTGCACCATCCGGGCCGATAATTCCAAAAATTTCCCCTTTTTCTACTTCGAATGAGATATCCGAAAGGGCTTTTTTGTTTTTATAGCTTTTAGTTATGTTGTTACAACTTACTGCAATATCTGTTATGAATTGGTTGTTGCTCATTGATGCTTATAGATTTTTTTATTCGTAAAATTCAAAAAGATGTTCATTTTTAAATTCAATTCCAAAGTCATTCAATAGTTTCAAGTATTCTTCCTTAAATGTTTTTTCTTTGTGGTGTTTTTCCTGATTCATAATGTATTTAATAACAATGTCTCTTTGTGATCTCGAATAAGAAAAACCACCATAACCTTCTTGCCAGCTAAATTTTCCTGCAATTCGATGTTGATTATTTAACCATTTCGAAGAACATGATTTGACATCTCTGATTAAATCAGAAACAGAAAATACCGGATTATATTCAAAGAGAATATGTACATGATCTTTGTAACCGTTCACTGCTAATGGATAATGTTTTTGTTATAATACCTGAAATATAGCTGAATAATTCAGTTCTTATATTGTCAGTAAGGTAATTTGCTCTGCCTTTAACAGCAAAAACAATATGCATATTAAATTGTGTATATGTGTTTGGCATTGAATTTTAACATTATAATGTCGCTCCTACGGAGCTTTTCTTGCTCCTGTTTCTCGTTCCTACCATAATTTGACTCCTACGGAGCCATTTTATATTTAATAATTAAACAATTTCATTTCAATAAAGTAATTATTGTATTATGCCCCGTAGGGGTAGTATTATGGTAAAAAACGATTTAAGTTTGAAATAGAGCTCCGTAGGAGCGACATTATTTCTACTATTTTATTCAATTTTTATTTTAGCTGCACATTTCCATACATACCTATTTTCAGAAAACCATCATTTTTCACGCTGATTTTCACTGCATACACCATATTGGCACGTTCGTCGCGGGTAGCAATGGTTTTAGGCGTAAATTCGGATTTGGAAGAAATCCAACTGATAGTACCTTCGTATTCTTTTTGATTATCCTCGCCCGAATCGGCAAAGACTTTCACTTTCTGACCGATTTTTATTTCCGAAAGCTGACTGTTGACAATGTAAGCGCGTAAAATCATATTGTTGACATCCGCAATTTTAAACAAAGCTTTGCCCGGAGATGCCAGTTCGCCTTTTTCAGCGTATTTTGTAAGAACTGTACCGGAAATCGGACTCGAAAAATGGCATTTTGCCAATTGATCTTCTATTTGTTCAATCTGAATCTGCAACGCTTCATTATCGCCCGAAATACCATTGTTGGTAGTTTCCAGCGTCGATTTTGTAGCAGCAAGCTGTTTTTCCAGTACAGCAATTTGTGCATTTATATCGTCCAGTTGTTTGGTGTTAGTGGCGTTGGCATTCACCAGATTCTCAAATCTTTTGCGCTCCGATTTGGCGGTGGTGATTTGTTGCTCCAAAGTAGCTATTTGTTTCTGAATATCAGGACGACGGCTTTGAAGCGCCTTTTGTGAAGCTATCAACTGACGTTTTTTCAGATATAGCTGTGTACTGTCGATATAACCAACAATTTGGTTTTCTGTCAGCTGCTGACCTTCGACAGCATCGAACTGCATAATTTTACCCATTGCTTCAGCAGATACCACAACTTCTGTCGCTTCAAATGTGCCTGCAGCATCAAAATCCTTTTCCGATTTTCCACAAGAGCTTAATGTGAATAAAATGGCTAAGCTCCAAAATGCATTGTATAAACTAAATTTTGTATTCATATCTATTATTTTTAAAATCGTAAATTGTAAATGAAAAAAATGTCAATTGTTGATGTTGTTTTTGAATTGATATATAGTAAGATATAGCTGAATTTCGTGCATCAACTTGGTTTGTTGTGCAATGGTTTCAGCATTTATGTCGCGAAGTAAATCGTTCACTGTTGCCGTTCCATTCTGAAGTTTAGCTTCTGTTGATTTTTTGATATTGTTTCTCAGTCGGATGATTTCGTCATCGTTGCCGATAGTGGTTTTGAGTTTTTCAATTTCATTCAGTTGTTGTTTGCTGAAGAGTGAATTATTGAAAAGAAAAGTTTCTTTCTGAATATCAATGTTTTTCCTGCTGATATCAATTTTCTGAATGTTGGTTTTTTGTGTGTAGAAACCACTCAAATTCCAGCTAAGACGTAAACCGCCAATATAGAACGGCGAAAGTTCGTTGCTCAGCATATTCAATCCGGGCTTACCATAACCACCCTGAATAAACGCACCGATTTTAGGTAGATTTCCGGCTTTAATCAAATCTTTCTGACTTTCCAAAACCTCATTCTGCGCATTCAGAAACAACAATTCCGGACGTTTCACTTCAGAATTTGCATCGACCGTTTCAAGTACCGGTTTTTCCAGAACGATCTTTTCGGTAATTTCCATGCCGGTAAATGCCGATAACATTTGCTGAAACGAAGTGCGTGTGCTTAGTAGCTCAGTTTCTTTCTGCACAGCATTTATCTGCTCCACTTTAATGGCGTCCACATCACTCTGACCAACAATACCATTTGTCTTCAACGCACTGATTCGCTCGTAATTACGGGCAAGCTCGTCCTGCAAAATGGAGTTCAGTCTGAGCTGTTCGTTAATAAGAAGAATGCCGAAGTAAAGCTGATTGATGCGATCCTTTAATGCATACAAATCTACTTCCAGTTTTTGTTTTTCGGCTTCTGCCGATGCTTTGATGCCTTTTTTCTGTGCCTGAATCACGCCTCCATCCCATATCAGCTGACTTAATTCGAGCGTTGCCTGATACTGATCCTGTGATAATTCCGGAATAGTGACACCCGGCAATGTAATGGGAAGTTTGGTTACTTCCGACTGATAAGTGGCTCTTGCCGACAGGTTGAATTGCGGTAAATACCCTTTACAGGCATTTGCCAGATTGTACTCTGCGGTTTTTTCTATTAATCCGTATTGTTTTAATAACGGATAGTTTTTACGTGCTTTACTCTGACAGCTGTCCAGCGTGAGCGTTTGTGCTGACATTTGGCTGATCAGAAACAAAGTAAAAAGATACATCAGAAATCGTTTCATAAAAATTGTATTTATATTATTCCGGTTTTAAATAACTCAGTATAAGTTTTGTGTTCTCCTCGCGCCGGTGCTTCAGCAGTTCATCTTTCATTTCGGTATTCATTCCAACAAGATTCACTGCAATGGGCAACATGGTAAATAATGCTACATTCATGGAGATAACTGTTATCAGGATATCCAAAAGGTCAACATTTCTTACTTTTCCTGCTGCAATTCCCATTTGCAAATCTTTGTTCAGCTGAACAAAAAGTATTTCGGGCAGTGAGTGCAGTTTATCTCGCAATACTTTGATGCTTTCAGGTTTACGCGACAGTTCGTTCAGTATTAACCGGGGCATGTACGGGTTTTCGACAAGCAAATCGAAATGACTGTAGGCGAAATGAGATATCTTTTCAGTAAAACTCATATTTTCCAAATGCGATAAATCGAATATCTTCTGAAAAAAAAGTCTGAACTTCGATTCGAATATGGTGTTGAACAGATTTTCTTTTGTTCGGAAATAATAATGCACCAAAGCCTGATTGCAACCTACAGCTTTAGCAATTTGTACTGTTGAAGTAGCATCAAACCCCTTTTCAATAAACAATTTCTCAGCCATATCCAGTATGGCTTGTTCCATATTTATTTCGGTTTTAATATCCATATTTAATAATAGTATTTAATAGCCCTATTAACATGCAAAGAAATAATATTATTTTGGATTATGCATCATGTTTGGCTATTTTTTTACGAAAATATTTATTTGGTAAGAAAGACATAAAAAAAACGGCTGATAGTTTGATCTATCAACCGTTATGAATTTACCATTCGTAAGTGGCCGGAACTTTGGGTTTGGGGTTTACTATATAACTTTTGGGCTTTATATTCAGAAATTTGTAACATAGTTTTGCTTAGAATTGAATCTATGCTCGGGCGGTCGGACAAATCCAATAAGGGAAATGGCATTCAGTTAGGAAATTACACATTTGATACAAAAGAAAGATTGTTGATATTTGAATCGAAAAATATCCACCTGAATAATACCGAAAATCTTGTGCTTGATTTACTGTGTAAAAACCTGAATAATTTTGTAACCCGCGACGAAATAGTAAAACATGTATGGGGAAACGAGGATTTGAAACTGAAAGAAGGTTCGCTCAATAATACCCTGTCACGACTGCGTAAATATCTGGATAAAGATGCACGGGTGGCAATTGTTACCCGCAGCACGCTGGGAGTGAAACTGTTGATAGAATCGTAACTGCAAAGTTATTGACAGGGAAAAGCACATTCGCTGTCGTTTCTGATTTTCACTGATATTGATATATATTTTCAGTACCTTATAAATCATAAAAAAAGCCCTGCAATTTCTTGCAGGGCTTTCCTTCATATTTATTTTGAAACGAACGGTTATGCTTCAGGAGCAGCTTCTTCAGCAGCAGGAGCATCAGCCTTTGCTTTTTTAGCAGCTTTCGCAGCAGTTTTAGCAGCAGCTTCTACCATTTGTTCTTTCAAATCAACTAACGACTGCAAGTCACCTAAGGTTGTTTTTTCCATAGTGCTGCTTACAGGAGCTGTTTCTTCTTTTTTCGCTTTTTTAGGAGCAGCTTTTTTAGGAGCAGGAGTTTCACCGGCAGCTACAGCAGCTTCAGCTTTTTCAGCACGTTTTACATCTTCGTGTACGCGGCTGTGAGAAACAATGATACGTTTTGCATCTTTGTTGAACTCAATCACTTTGAACGAAAGTTTTTCGTCAACCTGAGCCTGAGCTCCGTCTTCTTTCACCAAATGTTTTGGAGTTGCAAAACCTTCAACACCGTAAGGCAATGAAATTACTGCACCTTTGTCCATCAGTTCTACAATCACACCTTCGTGAATGCTGTCAACGGTGAACATGGTTTCCAATACATCCCATGGATTTTCTTCCAACTGTTTGTGACCTAAGCTCAAACGACGGTTCGATTTGTCGATTTCCAATACCTGAACATCGATTTCGGCACCAATCTGAGTAAATTCTGATGGGTGTTTAATTTTCTTAGTCCATGAAAGGTCAGAAATGTGAATCAAGCCATCAACGCCTTCTTCGATTTCAACAAATACACCGAAGTTTGTGAAGTTACGTACTTTAGCTACATGTTTGCTGCCTACTGCGTAACGGGCTTCGATAGCTTCCCATGGATCTGATTTCAATTGTTTGATACCCAATGACATTTTGCGTTCGTCGCGATCCAGAGTAAGGATAACTGTTTCTACTTCGTCGCCAACTTTCAGGAAGTCCTGAGCTGAACGTAAGTGTTGTGACCAGCTCATTTCCGAAACGTGGATTAAACCTTCAACACCCGGAGCGATTTCAACAAATGCACCATAGTCGGCCATAACCACTACTTTACCTTTTACTTTGTCGCCAACTTTAAGTTCAGCACTTAAAGCATCCCATGGGTGAGCATTCAATTGTTTCAAACCAAGAGCAATACGTTTTTTCTCGTCATCGAAGTCAAGAATAACAACATTCAGTTTCTGATCCAGAGTAACGATTTCTTCAGGATGTGTAACACGTCCCCATGAAAGGTCGGTAATATGAATCAAACCATCTACGCCACCAAGGTCGATAAACACACCGTATGAAGTGATGTTTTTAACGGTTCCTTCAAGAACCTGACCTTTTTGCAGACGACTGATAATATCTTTTTTCTGACTTTCGAGTTCAGCTTCAATAAGCGCTTTGTGCGAAACAACAACATTTTTGAATTCGTGGTTAATTTTGATAACTTTGAATTCCATTGTTTTGTTAACGAATACATCGTAATCGCGGATTGGTTTCACGTCGATTTGCGATCCTGGTAAGAATGCTTCGATACCGAATACATCCACAATCATACCACCTTTTGTACGACATTTTACGAAACCTTTAACGATTTCCTGTGATTCGAGAGCTGCATTTACGCGATCCCATGAGCGGGTTGCACGTGCTTGTTTGTGTGAAAGGAGCAATTGTCCTTTTTTATCTTCCTGACTTTCGATGTAAACTTCAACTTTGTCGCCAACTGCTAAATCAGGATTGTAACGGAATTCGCTCATTGGAACGATACCGTCTGATTTATAGCCTACGTTTACAACTACTTCGCGTTTGTTAATCGAGATTACGGTTCCTTCTACAACTTCTTTGTCTTTGATAGCGTTCAAAGTGTTGTCGTAGATGTTTTTAAGATTTTCCTTTTCCTGAGCACTGAAAACATCTCCTTTTTCGTATGCATCCCAGTCAAAATCTGCTGCAACAGGAGCTGCAACTACAGGTTCTTTTGTTTTTTTAGCCGAAGGAGCTTCTTCAATTACTACTTCAACTACAGGTGCTTCTACAACCGGCTCTTCAACTACAACTTCTTCAACCGCCGGAGCTTCTTCAACCACAACCACTTCGGCTACTGGTTCTTCTGCCACAACTTCTTCGGTTACAGGTGTTTCTACTTCGGTTACTTCGGCTACAGGTGCTTGTTCAACAACTGTTTCTTCCACAGAAGCTTGTATTTCTTCTGCAGCATTTTTGTTTTCTTCCATTTCTGAAAATTTAATTACTAATAAATTAGTAGGTTAGACATTATATTAACTATCTCAAAAAGCGACCGCAAAGATACATATTTTTTCGGCAGATTACAAAATAATTTAAAAAAAAGATATACAAGCTGTTGCAACAATAAATCAAGCCTTTTGGGTATACATTTATTTAACCCTGTAACGACCTATTGATATAGTTTTTTAATTGAAAAGTGATATTGAGGGACGTAGTCCTGACATCTTCATAGCAAAGAATGTTTTATAGAAATTAAGCCGCGTTAGCGGTGATATCTTTCATTTCAAACCAGATTAAGATGTCAGAGCTACGCTCCTCTATGATCCCTTTTGTCTTAAATACTACGAAGATTTCAGGGCTACGCCCCTGAATTTTTATTCATCTTTTAAGGTCGTCATGCGGAAAAATATTTTCATTTATAACCATCTGTTGTTTGAAGTATATTAGTTAAATACTTCGTCGTATTTGCTGTAATTTTCGTACTTTTGCAAAACATTTTTCACACCAATGCAGTTTTAAATGCATGAATAAAATGAATACTGAAGAAATAAGAAAAGAATTCCCCATTTTAGAGGAAAAAATATACAATAAACCGCTGATTTATTTCGACAATGGCGCAACTACCCAAAAACCGGAATGCGTTGTTGAACGGATAAATTACGCTTATCATCATCTGAATGCCAATATCCATCGTGGCGTTCATTACCTGAGCCAGAAAGCCACCGAAGAGCATGAAGCTGCCCGTAGTACAGTTGCACAGTTTCTGGGTGCAGCCAAACGCGAGGAAATCATTTTCACCCGTGGCACTACCGAAGCCATTAATCTGGTAGCATTTTCGTTTGGCGAAGCTTTTTGCAAAGCCGGCGACGAAGTGGTGGTGTCGGTCATGGAACATCACTCCAACATTGTGCCATGGCAAATGCTTTGTGAGCGCAAAGGAATGACTCTGCGCGTGATTCCCATGAACGAAAAAGGCGAACTAAAACTGGACGAATACAAAAATCTGCTGAACGATAAAACGAAAATTGTATCGGTAACACATGTTTCCAATGTATTGGGAACGGTAAATCCGGTGAAGGAAATCATCGATATTGCTCACAAAAAAAACATTCCGGTACTGATTGATGGCGCTCAGGCTGTTCCACATATTCCGGTAAATGTAGTAGAACTCGATGCCGATTTTTATGTTTTCTCGGGGCACAAAATTTACGGACCAACCGGAATTGGTGCTTTGTACGGCAAAGAAAATTGGCTGAATGCCATTCCTCCGTATCAGGGAGGCGGCGAGATGATTCAAACAGTGACATTCGAAAAAACGACCTACAACGAATTACCATTTAAATTCGAAGCCGGAACGCCGGATTATGTCGGTTCAACGGCCATGGCAGTAGCTTTGAATTACGTTACTGAGCTTGGCATTGAAAATATTGCCACTTATGAACATGAGCTGACAGAATATGCCACTACCCGTCTGCTCGAAATAGAAAATATGCGTATTATCGGCACTGCCGGAAGCAAAAGCGCGGTTGTTTCGTTTCTGGTTGGAAATATTCATCCTTACGATATTGGCATGTTGCTGGATAAACTTGGCATTGCGGTACGTACCGGACATCATTGCGCTCAACCGCTGATTGATTCACTTGGAATTCCCGGCACAGTCAGAGCATCGTTTGCTTTTTATAACACAAAAGAAGAAATTGACGTTTTTATCAATGCATTAAAAAGAGTAGTGAGTATGCTTGGTTAATTGGTTGATTGGTTAACTCGTTAATCAGTTAATCAGTTAATTGGCTGATCAGTTGATTGGTAAATCAGACGATGAATGTTATATGATAAAACTTATTTTCTTATTTTCTTATTTTCTTATTTTCTTATTTTCTTACTTTCTTACTTTCTTACTTTCTTACTTCAAATTTTCAAATATAAAAAATGACTATCAACGAAAAACAGGACAACATTATTGACGAATTCAGTCAGTTCGACGATTGGATGGACAAATATTCTCTACTGATTGACATGGGAAATTCTCTCGGCAGCATAGATGATTCGCAAAAGACGCCACAAAACATTATTGAAGGCTGTCAGAGCCGGGTTTGGTTGGTTGCCGACTACAAAGACGGTAAAATCACCTACCGTGGCGAAAGTGATGCCATTCTGGTAAAAGGTATCGTTTCCCTTCTGATTGATGTATTATCGGGACATACGCCCGATGAAATTCTTGCCGCAGATTTATATTTTGTGGAAAAAATAGGATTAAGGGAACACCTCTCTCCTACCCGCTCCAATGGTTTACTGGCCATGATGAAACAAATGCGCTTGTACGCTTTAGCTTTCAAATCGACAGAAAAATAAACATTTTGAAATAAAACCAAACAAAAACACACGATAGTTTTATCGTGTGTTTTTGTTTAAGTAAGTGTTCATATTTAGTTTATACTATCTTAGTCTGCCCCTAAATCCCCTGAAGGGGACTTTTTGCCGACTGCAATGTTGATTATATCTACAACTTCCGAACTTCGACAGCCCCCTTCAGGGGGTTGGGGGCAGTTAAGAAAAAGACAGTTTTAATATAAACTTATTTCGCGCACTTACTTATAATATCGGGACTGTAAATTTTCTATCCCAAAAAGTTTAATATTCAAATCGTCCGAATTCACTTTCGATAAGCAGTTCCTTTTTATCAGAAGCCTCGCAACGACCAACAATCTGAGCATCAATACCAAACGATGTTGAAATTTCAATCACTTTTTCGGCATATTCTGCAGGCAAATACACTTCCAACCGGTGACCCATATTAAATACTTTGTACATTTCTTTCCAATCGGTACCGGATTCCTTCTGAATAAGTTTAAAAAGCGGCGGAACCGGAAAAAGATTATTCTTCACCACCTTCAGCTCATCAATAAAATGCAAAATCTTGGTTTGCGCACCACCCGAGCAATGTACCATACCATGAATATTGGGACGAAGCTCAGCCAATAGTTTTTTAACTACGGGAGCATAAGTTCGGGTTGCCGATAAAACCAACTTTCCGGCATTCATACCTGCCTCTTCCACTTCGTCGGTCAACCGGCATGAACCTGAATAAGCTAACGACAGCGGTATATCAGGATTGTAGCTTTCAGGATATTTTTCGGCCAGATAATTGGCAAAAACATCATGTCGGGCTGATGTTAATCCGTTGCTTCCCATGCCACCGTTGTATTCTTTTTCGTAAGTTGCCTGTCCGCACGACGACAAACCCACAATCACGTCGCCCGCTTTGATATTGGCGTTATCAATCACGTCGGCACGTTTCATCCGACAGGTAACAGTGCTATCCACAATAATGGTACGTACTATATCGCCCACATCGGCAGTTTCGCCTCCGGTTGGGTAAATATTAACGCCCATTGCTGCGAGTTCTTCCACTAATTCATTGGTTCCGTTTATAATAGCAGAAATAACTTCACCCGGAATCAAGTTTTTATTTCGTCCAATGGTGGAAGACAGCAAAATATTGTCCGTAGCTCCCACACAAAGCAAATCGTCGATATTCATAATCAACGCATCCTGCGCAATGCCTTTCCAAACCGATAAATCACCGGTTTCTTTCCAGTAAACATACGCCAGCGAAGATTTGGTTCCGGCTCCATCGGCATGCATGATATTGCAATAATCAGGGTCGTTTCCCAAAAAATCAGGAATAATTTTGCAAAATGCTTTGGGGTAAAGTCCTTTATCAATATTTTTTATTGCATTGTGTACATCTTCTTTCGATGCTGAAACGCCCCGTAGGTTATATCTTTGATCGCTCATTGTGATTTGTTAATCAGTTAATTTGTTAATCAGTTTTTTATATGCTTTATCGGTCTGAAGCACTGATCATTTCTTTTATTTTTTTATTAAATTTTTCGTCTTTCAATAATTTCTCCAGTGTAATATGCATTCGGTAGCACCAGAAGTTACGCGGATTACTCGGCACATTAATGCGCTCAGCAAACGGATGTTCGAGCCACAAACGTAATTCTGTTGAAATCCAGTCTTGCCACGGTAAAATTATCCACATGGCATTGGATTGTAAATGCTGCACAACAATACGTTCAGCAATCCATTGCTCGCATTTTTCAGGAGCTACACCGTTCATTCCCAAAGCCCGGTTATAGAAACGCTGCGCTACAAGAGAGTCTTCTTCCCACCAAGCCCTTATTGGGTTCATATCGTGTGTAGAGGTGGTACAAACCGACAAATAAGGCGCATCGGCAGGCATAGCAAATTCAGTGTTAGGCTTTTTGGGCATACGCTGTATTTCCAGACTCAGAATTTCCAATGCATTCATCACATCCGGCACTGAATCGGGAACCATTCCCAAATCTTCGCCACAAACAAGCATATTAGTCGACGAAATCAATGCGGGAAGCTTTTTAAACGCCTGTTCTTTCCAGAATTCGGTATGCCGGTGATAATAATAATCCACATAAATGCTATCGAGCAAGCGACGGGTTTCATCGGGCAAATGACGGAATGTTGCCGAACTATGCATGGAAATGCGCGGATGGAATTTATCCGGTTGACGGCTATCGCGCAAAAACAATACTTCGCAGTGCAACATGTACAAACCATCACGAATAATCACATCCTTGTTACTGAAACTGTATCCTAACTGATTGAAATGATGTTCAATTTTTTTTTGGGTATCATACTCCGGTTTGAATCTGTAGTTTTGCCAACCATCCTGTAACAAATACTCACGAATCACATCGTCGGTAAATTTTCCGAAAATAGAATAGAGCACATGTTCACGAAGGTAGGGTTTCAGAAAGCGATTTTCGTCCCACCACAAACCTTTGTTTTCGAGTTCTTCTTTGCTGAATGGCAACGATGGATTGAAACTGCCAGTTAACCCCCAAACATCGTTTTCAGGAATTTCCCAGATACGGAAAAAGCCCAGTATATGGTCAATTCGATAAGCATCGAAGTATTCAGCCATTTTACCAAAACGATTTTTCCACCACTGATAACCATCTTTTTCCATCAGTTCCCAGTTATAGGTTGGGAATCCCCAGTTTTGTCCCGTCACCGAAAAATCATCGGGTGGAGCACCTGCCTGCATATTCCGGTTAAAAAGAAATGGATCGACCCAGGCGTCCACACTGCGCGGACTTACGCCGATGGGAATATCGCCTTTGATGGCCACACCATTGGCACGGGCATATTCATGAACCTCGTTCAGCTGCTTGTGCAAATGAAATTGCAGAAAATAGAAAAGTGCTATATCGTAATAATGAGGAAAATCTTTTGACGAAAACGCTTCAATTTCTTCTTTATTATACACATTAAACTCAGGCCACAATCCAAACTCCGGTGTTCCGAATTTATCTCTTAAATAGGAAAAAGCGGCATAAGGAACAAGCCAGTCTTTATTTTTGTTGAAATATGTTTGATATTCTTCGGAAGAAAACACTTTGTCGCGTTCTTGCGGGTAGACTTCGCAAAAGTACTCCCACTTCACATCCATAACATGCTGATAATCAGAAAATGTTTTTTCGTTTAATTCCGCTTTTTTGGCTTCGTAATAGGCTTTGCGTTCCTGATTTTTTATTTTTCCAATTTTTTCCAAATGCAGATATGCCGGATGAAGTGCATACACGGAAACAGCGTTATAAGGGTACGAATCGTAATTGGTATGATAAAGTATGGTATCGTTGATAGGCAAAGTCTGAATCATCTTCTGACCGGTTTTTACAGCCCAATCCACCATTAATTTCAAATCTTCGAACTCGCCTATACCAAAACTTTTTTTACTCCGAAGCGAGAATACCGGAATAGCTACGCCAGCACCTTTCCACGAAGGTATAGTGCGCAAAAAATGTTCATCGTTTACAATATTCAGAGCATTCTGATCAATTTCCTTTACTATTCTGTTTGGGCCACCACCCCAGGCGATAACTTCGTCGGTAGCAGTATCCACAATCAGATATTTATATTCGAGCGGAAAAGTAAATTTAGAGGCATCCAGAGCAATTTTCCATAGCGGAAAAGAAGATTCATCAAGGCGAACTTTCTTTTTTACATCCCAGTTTCCCAAAGCTGCCTGATTTCCTACAATGGCAAAATGCCTGTCGGGCTCCATTTGAGGGCAGTTGATGCTTAGAATCAGATTAGTTTTTTTTGCAACAGTAGGAGTTTCAGTATTTTCGCGTTTGAAGAAGCAGTTTGAAAATACTGCTGAAGAAAAAGGTGTATCACCGTAAGGTCCACGCCAATTGTCTTTTATGTTTATGTATTCTTTTTTTATGGAAATTATTAATTCGCGCTTTCCACCGTATGCTAACACAGTTGATTTTTCCGGATTTAACAATATATACTGGTATGAAATCAATTCAGGAAATCTGGCGGCAGCTATTTCTACACTCCATTCGGATGTGCTGCTGCAATTCATATCATAAATAACATGGCTGTTATTTGACTGATAAATAGCTAATTGAAGCGATTGCCCCCAGAGTATTTTGTAGTGTATACTGAATTTTAGCGTCATGTATTTAACTGCATAATATTAATTCACAAAATTACGAAATCTTTTTTGTAGCACCTGAAATTACACAAACAAAAAAAACCTTTTCAGCTTAGTACTGAAAAGGTTTCTGTGAGGTTCGTGGCGGATTCGAACCGCCGTATACGGTTTTGCAGACCGGTGCCTAGCCACTCGGCCAACGAACCTTGTTTTTCGGACTGCAAAGATAGTATAATTTTCGGCTCGAACAATAGCTTTTTTCTAAAATCTGAAAAAATGGATATCTTAATTATGCTGGCCACGCTGGCCTTTTTTCTGTTGCCAATTCTTAATCAACTCGTTTCTGAAATTTCGTTCGGCTTTACCCATTTTAAAAATAGTTTCAGCAGAAATCACTTTTTTGAGCTTTTGGTAGTACGATTTGAGTAATTGAGCTTTCTGAATTTCAGTATTTACAAACTGATCATTCATTTCTTCGAAATTTGGCTTCTGATTTTCGTTTTTATTCCTGAAAAATGCCGGTCTGTTTTTCTCCATGAGTTTCCACACAGCCTGTTCATATTCCATAAAAATTGGCTGAGCAGCGGTGACTTCCTGAGGTGTTAATTGAGCTTTTTCAACTATATACTGCCATTTTTTAGCATGCATTTCCTCTACTCTGGGGTGCTGGTTATTATCCTGAGCCTGCAACAACATACCCATTAAAATAAAGGTGGTTAGTAAAAACTGTTTCATATGTGTGAATTAATTAGTGATTAAGTTTGAATGAATTTTTATTTTTTGGTCACTTCTACGTTCTGTTCGTCGATATAATTATCGTAAATGAGCGATTCGTCAACCTGTGAAACCACATACAATTCGTAATTCTCCGTATTTTTTGCAACATTATTGGTGTGTATGGAATAAAACACATTTCCTACAACAAACACACCTGCAAACATAGCTGCCATATACAACCAGGGTTTTACTATTTTAAAAACTGAAACCTGAACTGTGGCTGTCTTACTTTCCATCTGTAGAGCAAAATCTTCGAAATAGTTTTCAGGCACACTGAAAGGTATCCGGCTACCAATTTCTTCGAGCGATATGTTATTTTTTGGTTTCATTGCTATTTTGACTTTATTTTGTTGCTTAAGTTTAATGAAAATTTGTTTTTAACATTAAAATTTCATTCTTCCTCATGAAGATATTTTTCAATTTTCTTTACTGCATGATGATAAGAAGCTTTCAGAGCACCGGTAGAGGTTCCTAAAATTACCTCCATTTCCTCATAAGTAATATCTTCGAAATATTTCATATTAAAAACCAATCGTTGTTTTTCGGGTAAAGTCAGAATTGCTTTTTGGAGCTTTAATTCTGCCTCATTGCCATTGAAATACGTGTCGGACTGTAAGTTTCGGAGCATCACATCTTCTACTTCATCGATTCCCGAAACCATTTTCAACCGTTTATTTGTCAGGAACGTGAGTGTTTCGTTAGTAGCAATCCGGTAGAGCCATGTTGAAATTTGCGAATCGCCCCTGAATCCATCAAGTCCATTCCAGGCCTTCATAAATGTATTTTGCAAAACATCGTTCGCATCTTCATGCGACAACACCATTTTTCGAATATGCCAGTATAACCGTTCCTGATACGAACGGACAACCGAGGAAAAAGCTTTTGCTCTTTTGTGTGGTTGACTAAGTTGTGTTGTTATATCTTCTTCCGGTTCAATCATGCCGTACGTTTTGCTGTTTTAATGGACAGAGTTTTTCTCCTAAAGTTTAATTGGATGCAAAATATTTATTTCAATACCGCCCTGATCATGCGATCGTTATTAAACATATCTTTTCGTAACTCAATATCCTTAAAGCCTTTATCAGTAAGAAGCCGGACACATGCCTGCGCAAAATTCTGATGAGTTTCGAAAAATAATTTTCCTCCCGGTTTCAAATGCTTCAATCCAAAACCGACAATTTTTTCATAAAAAATCAGTGGGTTCCTGTCGGAAACAAACAGAGCCAAATGTGGTTCATAATCTAATACATTGGAATTGATCTGCTGCTTTTCCGATTCAGGAATGTATGGCGGATTACTGACTATAACATCCCATTTCTGTGTTTCATTTTCGACATTAAGAATATCAACTCGTTGAAAAACAATATTCTGGTTATTATGTACGGCATTTTCTGCTGCTATTTTTAATGCCTCAGCCGAAATATCCCAGGCAAACACATCTGCCACTGGTAAAACCGACTTCAAACCTATGGCAATACATCCGCTACCGGTACCAATATCTAAAATACTCAGAGATTCTGTACGTGAAACGTCATTTATGATCCAATCTACAAGTTCTTCAGTTTCGGGTCGCGGAATCAACACATTTTTATCAACCTTAAATTTCAAACCATAAAACCATGTTTCGCCCATGATATATTGAATTGGTTCTGAGTTTTTTAATTTTTCGATAAAACTATCGGCGATATTTCTTTGTTCAGAAGAAAAAATTGTATTTTTGTTAACTATAATCTGTGTTCGGTTCCAACCGGTAACTTTTTCCACCATCAGAAAACCAAAATTTCTGATTTCTTCATCAGAATAAAGTTGGCTAAGTTCGGCCTGAATATGATTCAAAAATTGTTGCATGATGCAAAGATATAAAATCGGGCTTCAATCAACAACAAATTGACAATTTCTTCATTTTTTATGGAAAAACGGTATCTGACTATCGACGAAATATTCATGAAAAGGTGTTTGCATCTGGCATCGCTTGGCGCCGGTTATGTAGCTCCAAATCCCATGGTTGGTGCCATTCTGGTTTACGAAGGTAAAATCATCAGCGAAGGTTATCATAAAAAATACGGGCAGGCGCATGCCGAACCAAATGCCATTTTACCAGTTCAGAACACCGAAATTCTTCAAAAATCCACTTTGTATGTAACTCTTGAACCGTGTTCGCATTACGGAAAAACGCCTCCGTGTGCCGATTTAATTATCCGGACGAAAATTCCGAAGGTGATTATCGGAACGCTGGACCCAAACCCAAAAGTGGCCGGTAGAGGCGTACAACTTCTTAAAAATGCCGGCGTGGAAGTGGAAGTGGGTGTACTCGAAGCGGAATGCAGAGAATTGAACAAACGTTTTTTTATGTTTCAGGAGAACAAACGACCTTTCATCTTACTGAAATGGGCACAAACGGCCGACGGATATATGGATGTTTTACGAACATCTGCCGAAACAAATCCACTGATTATTTCCAACGAGATTACCGGACAACTGACACATAAAATGCGTTCCGAAAATCAGGCTATCCTTGTAGGAACAAACACCGTCATGCTTGATAATCCTTCGCTCACCGTCAGAAACTGGCACGGAAAAAATCCTGTGAGAGTTGCTATCGATCGTAAATCGGTGATTCCTGCGGAATATAAAATTCTGGACGACCAGCATCCAACACTTATATTGACATCAGAAAAAAACAGAAAAAACGGAAAACAAACCGAGTTTGTAGTTTGCGAATGTACCAACGACAGCCCTGAATACATACTTAAAGCTCTGTACGAAAGAAATATCCATTCAGTATTAGTTGAAGGTGGCGCAGCATTATTAAATTGCTTTTTGAAAAATGATTTGTGGGACGAGGCAAATATCGAAATATCAAATCAAATGACAGGCAGCGGAGTAAAAGCTCCGGTTATTGATATTCCGTTTGCTACGTACAATGAATTCGATCAGCACAAATGGATTCATTTTATTCATCCGGGAAAAGGAGATACTGAATGAGTTCCATAGTAACCATAGTGCTGCTGGTATTGTACAGTTACACCATTGTAACTTCAATCACTGTATTGTTGCTGGAAAACAGAAATCCGGTAAAGTCACTCTCGTGGGTACTTGTATTGCTTTTTCTTCCGTTAATAGGTTTATTTTTTTATCTTATTTTCGGTCAGGAATATCAACGAAATAAACTTATATCAAAGAAAAGTATTCGTCGGCTGACAAATTATCCGGTAAAAAATTTATTGGATGAAAACACAACTGAATTGACTGATGCTCACCTCAAACTAATTAAGTTGCTCAACAAAAGTAACGAAACTGCTGTTTTTCAGAATAATAAAATCGAAATTCTGGCAAACGGAGCTGATACTTTCAAATCAATGTTCGATGCCATCCGAAGTGCGAAAGAACATATTCATATTGAATTTTTCATTTTTGAAGATGACCGTATTTCCAATGAGCTGAAAGATCTTCTCATTGAAAAATCGCGTCAGGGAGTTCGTGTCAGAATGATTTACGATTATCTGGGCAGTTGGGTATTGTCAAAAAAATACCTCGATGAATTACGTAAAGCGGGTGTTTATGCCAAAGCTTATCTGCCATTGCGACTCAGGTTTGGCCGAAGTAAAATAAACTACCGAAATCACCGAAAAATACTCGTTGTGGATGGTAAAATCGGGTTTACAGGCGGATTAAACGTAGCCGACCGTTATATTTACGGAAACCGGTTGGGTGTATGGCGCGATACTTTTGTTCGGTTCGAAGGAGAAGCTGTTCACGGTTTGCAGATGCAGTTTCTTGTCGACTGGTATTTTGTGGAACGCAAAATCATCAACGACAAAAAATATTTTCCTGAAACTGAAAAGTTTGAAAATAACTATGTGCAGATTGTCACCAGCGGACCTGACACCCGTTGGCAAACCATTTTACAGGGTATAACAACAGCAATTATGTCGGCAAAAAATTATGTATATATTCATACACCTTATTTTGTTCCACCGGATACTTTATTAAATGTTTTACAAATAGCTGCGCTCCAGGGTGTTGATGTAAGATTAATGATTCCTGAGAAATCCGACTCCCCTCTTTCTGATGCCTGCACGTGGAGCTATCTGGGACAGGTACTTGAAGCCGGTGTTAAAATCTACGTGTATAACAAAGGGTTTCTGCACAGCAAAGCTATTGTAATAGATGATATGTTGTCGATAGTAGGTTCTGCCAATATGGATGAACGCAGTTTCGCTACAAATTTTGAAGTAAACGCATTTATTTACGACCAGGCCACATCGCGCAAACTTAAGTATTTGTTTGTGAAAGATATGCGATCGTGTAAAAAACTGACCTTCGATGACTGGAACAGGCGTAAAAGAAAACAAAAACTAAAAGAATCCATTGCCAGACTATTCAGTCCGCTTGTTTAGCGACATACTGATGTATAAAAAACTGTCGACGACTATTTTGTAAACAGAAAAAAAAATGTAATTTTGCAGCACAAAAGTCGACGGGATGTAGCTCAGCCCGGTTTAGAGTACTGGTCTGGGGGACCAGTGGTCGCAAGTTCGAATCTTGTCATCCCGACTATTGAAAATGAAAGACTTACATTAATTTGTAGGTCTTTTTTATTTTATAACATTACACAAAAGAAACCCTTGGTTGCGGTGTTTCGGTTTCGGATGACGTAAAACTCTTACTTTAAAAGTTTTAACCGATTTTTAGGCGCAACTAAATATTCCATAATATATTATTCTTAATGTGGTTTAAAATACGATTTGCACAAAAAAACAGTGCAAATAATCAATTATTCTGCATGAAATGATAAATATCGTAGCAAATAACCGCAATAAATACAAATAATGTCGCAAATAAATCAAATTGATTGTTTTTTATCATCTTCAAGGGCTATATCAAAATCATCTTTGGATTTTTGATTAAAAACTCTTTCAATGTATTTTAGGTGAGCTTTCTCCGGCTCTTCGTAAGCGTTGCACTCAACCAAATAGTTATTCAACTCATCAAAATCATCACCATAAAGGTTATCGCTGAATTTGTGAAGTTTTTCCATAACCCTAATGTAGGTAGTCGGCTCTTTTGATCGTGTAAGTTTTCGTAATGCCAGAATATAATCCTCCCTGAATACGGTTGGGACAATAATACGTGACTGACCACCACGAAATAGTTCAGCATTCATCATGATTCTGGCGATACGACCATTCCCATCTACAAACGGATGAACTTCACTTATCATAAACATCATAAATATAGCTCTGGCCATGGGTTCTTTTAATGCTGCGTAGTATTTAAAACCCTGTATTAAAGTTCCTTTGACCAAGGTGTGGTCGACAAATAAGGTGTTTCCTGCCTGATTGTTTTTGTCTTTAAATTGCCCCGGATTGCAATCTTCTCTTTCGCGCATCAAAATACGATGACGGTTTTGTAGTAATTCAAATAACTCTTCGGGAGTTGACGGGATTTTATTCATTTCCGACCGATTGGAAATAACCGTAAATGTTCCTAAAATATCGTGAGAATCTTTTATACGTTTTGGAATAGCAATACCAGTTTCAACAATTGTTTTGGCTTCGTCAATTGTAAATCTTGTTCCTTCAATATAATTTGAGAAATAGCCATCAAAGAATGAGAACATTCGATACGAATTTTCATCTGTGTTTTTATTAGTTCGTTCAACAAAGAAATGATCTTTCAAAGCATCATATAATATTGAGAATAATTCTACACGTTGAGCGTCGTGAGGTATGCCTGCTGCTCTTGCTTTAGAGGATTCGTTTGTAAGTACATTCACATTGTGAGTGGACATAAGGGCAGAAATAATTCTATTCAGCTTTACAAATTCAACCGGCATATTGAGTAAAACAGAAACCACTCTAAGCTTATCTCTGAATTCATTCAATTTATCTTCGCCCTGAATGAGAATCATTTTCTCCAACCGATTTTCAATAAAAGAAATTGGAAGTACTTTTGATTGTTCGCCTTGTCGCTTGGAAATCTGCATACATTCTAACATCCAACGATATTCGGACGCAATGAAAATACCATTCAACAATATGTCACCATCAATGGCTTTTGGTCCTTCGTTTATGTTGAGAGTTATTCCGGGAAGGTCGGATATTTTTTTTCGAAAGTTATATGTTAGAAAAAATTCACCGTCAACAGTCGGGCGTAGTTCTTGAGCACTACGGTGACTTATTACCGCATTTGGGTAACGCCACGCCAAAATATCAATAAGATTCCTCTTAACTACACTTTCCACAGCATCCAACATATTTGTTGTATATACTCTTGGAGCAATTTTTTTTAGTTTCCCTGCTTTTTCGGCCAAAGAAATTTTACGAGAAATGTTTGAGTCTGATGAAGAGAAAATTATCTCCTTCGAAAGGTTTAATGTGTCTGCCATACAAATTACGTCGCTAATAATATGCAAAGTTGCAAATTTTATCGCATATAATCAAAAACACATTTGAATATGCCTAATAATGTCAAGTAAACGGCGCAAAATACTTGACAAGAATATATGCTATTTTGTGAGTGGATTAATAAAACGGCTGCGATAATAACAAATTTTCGGATATTATCGCAGCCAAAATATGAGTTTTATGCTAAGGTGAACGATATGGAAGAAATACTTCCAACAACCAACCAAATCAATTCAGGCATAATACAACTAGCAATGATAGCTGTTTTTTCACTTTCAACAATGGCAACCGTTTTGACTGGGTGTAATGTCAATAAGAGTTCCCCAAAGAAACATTGTTGGAGATTGAAGTCTTCGGGACCAGTGGTCGCAAGTTCGAATCTTGTCATCCCGACTAAAAAACAGAACAGGTGAAAAGCAAATGTTTTTCACTTGTTCTGTTTTAATTTAAAGCCCGTATTTATCAATCAAATACACCAGTGAAGCAATAGATGCGGTCCCCAATTGCATTTCGCGCCGGCTGACTTTATCAAAAGTATCGTTGGCTGAATGGTGGTATTCAAAATAACGCTGACTATTGGTTTCCAAACCTATCAAAGGAAATCCGTATTCTTTCAGAGGTTCAATATCCACGCCTCCATACCCTTTATCTGCAACAAAAACACCGAATTCCTTCAAAACTTCCGATAATTTCCGTACAGAATTAACAGTAGAATCAGCAGCATCAATACTGAAACCTAATGGAAGACCCGCTCCTCCATCGGACTCAATACAGGCAATATGTTTTTTATTCTCCTTTTTTTGCAAAAGCAGCATATTCGTTTGCGCCCGACTGATACATTTCCTCATCCATAAAAAGCACTAACCGGATAGTATTTAACGGTTTAATATGCAACTCATTGAAAATCCGTAATACATCCATCATTTGCACACAACCTGCACCATCATCGTGTGCACCGGGCGTATTGAACCATGCGTCGGTATGAGCACCAATCAGAATCACATTTTCGGGATGGACGCTTCCTTTTATTTCTGCAATGATATTGGCCGTACCAACCGATTTCAATGTTTCGGTATCACTTTTCATCCTGATTTTCGTGTGCGAATTTTCCCTGATTTTCCGACTTAGTTTATTAGCATCATTGGTACTTATGGACAGATTAGGAATCTCTTTCACACCTTTTTGGTAATGACTAACCCCGGTGTGCGGAAAATCATCATTTTCGGTGGCAATAGAACGCACAATTACCCCAACTGCTCCGTATTGAGCTGCTTTGGCTGCACCAATAGCCCTCTGATCAATAGCACCTCCGTAAGCATGAAAAGTGGTGAGTTTTGAATTATCCATAGGTCGGTTAAAAAACACAATCTTCCCCTGGATTTTTGCAACTCCGAGACTATCAAGTTCCTTCATGGAATGAACTTCAAGCACTTCGGCACAAATACCTTCAGCCGGAGTACTTACCGACAAGCCCAGATTTACCACATTAAGCTTTTCCTTTTTCCCATTCTGAACAACCATGGCCTGAGCCGGCGAATTACAACGCCAGGAATCTGTGAAATAATTTTGCCGGTAACAGGTATCAGTTTTTATGGCGCTTAACTGATTCATTAATAAGTTGAGTGCTATTTCTGACTCTTTTGAGCCAACCAACCTTCCGGGAGCCTGTGAACAAAGCTCATTCAGATGATTGTAAGCAGCGTAATTTGTCAGCGCATTCTGATATATGTTTTTTAAAATTTCATTGTCAGACACTTGTGAATTCACTATCACAGAAACAAAAAGAAATAAAACGACAAAAGCTTTTTTCATAAAATCTATCGATAATTTTGTGTTATTATGAGTGCTGTTTTATAGACTTATACATTTTAAAATGAGGAATATTAATCTCCAAAAACTCCTCACCTTGTACCTGATAGCCACATTTTTCGTAGAAATGTACTGCAGTTTTACGGGCATGAAGCCGAATCGTTGTGTAAAACTTTTGAGTGCAGTAATTTTCGGAAAACCGAATAAATTGAGCCCCGATTCCTTTGTTTCTCCAACCATCATCTATGGCTACCTGACGCATTTTCACTTCAGTTTTATTCAATTCCGAAAGAATTAAAACTCCAATCAACCGATCTCCTGAAAAAGCTCCCAAATGCGTTTCTGCGGCTTCTTTTTCAAGATTTTCATCAAACAAACTCATGCCAAGAGGAATTCTCAGCACTCTGTTCCGAAGCTGAAGTTCTTCCATGTAAGTTTCGGAGCCGTATTCAATTTGTTTGAAAGTAATTTCCTGCAAAACTGTAAAATAATGAAAGTGAAAAATAAAAACTACCAATCAATTTCACTCAATCCTTTCTGTTTTAAATAATTGTTAGCCATTGAAAAATGCCCGCATCCAATAAAACCACGGTATGCCGACAGAGGTGACGGATGAACAGATTTGAGAACCAAATGTTTCGTTGGAGAAATAACTTCTCCTTTACGCTGAGCATACGAACCCCACAGCATAAAAACGATATTTTCGCGTTTGGCGGCAAGTTCCCGAATAACGGCATCGGTAAATGTTTCCCAACCTTTGTTTTGGTGCGATCCGGCCATGTGCGCCTGTACAGTCAGCGTTGCATTGAGCAATAACACTCCCTGCTCGGCCCAGCGGGTTAAATTTCCAGTGGCAGGCATCCGTTTTCCCAAATCCCGTTCTATTTCCTTGAAAATATTAATAAGCGAAGGTGGAAAAGCAATACCATCGTTCACCGAAAAACACAAACCATGCGCCTGACCATCACCATGATATGGATCCTGACCGATAATGACAACTTTGACTTTATCGAACGGACAATAATCGAATGCATTGAATATTAACGATGCAGGCGGAAAAGTCAGTCTGGTTTTGTATTCATTTCTGACAAATTCAGTCAGTTGCCCGAAATACGGTTTATCAAATTCCGGTTGCAAAATTTCTTTCCAGCTTTTTTCAATTCGTACGTCCATTATTCATCGGGAATTTAGTATTTGGGAAAATAAGTTTTTTAGTTTTGAGTTCTGAGTCAGGAGTTCTGAGTAAAGATGTAAACTTTTTTTAAACCCTGAAACTCTTGAAACAGCCTACTGCTTGCTGCTTACCGCTTTTAAGAGTTGATTCATAGCTTGTTCCAGCACACTGCGCGAACATGCAGCATTTAAGCGCAAATGATATTCTCCACCAGGACCGAAAATCGTACCTTTATTGAGTCCGATACCTGCTTCAAGCGAAAAAAAGCGGTGCAGTTCATCAGTTTCCATACCCAATTCTTTACAGTCGAGCCACAAAAGATAAGTTGCTTCCGGTTTCATGGCTTTTATCTGCGGAATATTTTTTTCGAGAAACGATATAATATAATCGATGTTCGCCTCCACATAAACCAGCATCTGTTCACGCCATTCAGCTCCTTTTTCGTAAGCTGCCTGCGTAGCTGCATAAGCAAAAATATTGCCTCCGGTCTGTTCAATTTTTTCGAGATAAGTCACATACGTTTTTCGCAGCGATTCATTGGGAATGATATACGAAGAACTTACCAGCCCCGGCATATTGAAAGTTTTAGTTGGCGCGATAAACGTAACACTGTTGTTCTCAGCTTTTTCGGAAACCGTGGCAAACGACACATGTTTATTTCCGTAAAGCGTTATATCCGAGTGAATCTCGTCGGAAATAACCAGAACATTATTGTCAGCACAAATTTCAGCCAGTTTTTGCAAAGTTTCTTTGCTCCAGATTTTTCCACCTGGATTATGTGGATTGCTTATAATGAGCATTTTATCCGCAGGAGTAATTTTCGAAATTAAATCATCGAGATCCATTTCAAATTGCCCGTTCACTTCTTTCAGCTGATTGTATACGAGTTTACGTCCGGCTTTATTCACCACATCCATAAACGGATAATAAACAGGTGGTTGCACAATAATTTCATCACCTGCTTGCGTGTATGCATCAATAGCAAAAGCAATTCCCGACACAATTCCGGGAACAAATCCCAGCCAGTCCTTTTTCACTTCCCACTGATGTAGATTTTTAATCCACTGAATCATAGCGGGAAACATATCTTTCGGAAATTTTGAATAACCGAAAATAGGATGTTCGCAACGGTTCTTAACCGCATCAATGATAAAATCAGGGGTGCGGAAATCCATATCAGCAACCCAGAGAGGAAGAATATCTTCGGTACCAAAAAGTGCTTTACAACGCTCAATTTTTATTGCATCGGTATTATGACGGTCGATTATTTCGTCGAAATTGTATTTCATTTTTGTTTATTGAAATTGAGAAAATAAGTAATTATGAAATTAAGAAAATAAGAAATTAGTTTTGAGTAAAGAGTTCTGAGTAAGGAGTGGTCTTCTGGATCCCCTGAAACCTCTTTCTACTTGGGCGCTGTTTTATACAAATATATACCAATACCCAGAAAAACGATATTTGGTAACCAAACGGCTGCAAAAGGCGTCATGCTTCCATTCACAGAAAACGAAGTGGAAAAAGTGGAAAACAGAATATACAACGAACTTAATGCCAACCCAATACCTAAATGTATCCCGATACCTCCGCGCACTTTTCTCGACGATAGTGCAACACCAATCAAGGTCATAATAAATGCCATGATGGGCATGGAATAACGTTTATAATATTCGGTTTCGAAGCCCTGAATATTACCGACACCACGCGATTTTTGTCTTTTCAGATAATCATGCAGTTCCGGATTGTTGAGCTGTGCGCTTTCTTTTGAGGTAATATAAAACTCTTTCGGCAGCACATTGATAGTCGTATCTTTGGTGGCGCCATAAGTTACTTTTTCACGCATTCCGTTGAAATCGCGTTGCAGATAGCCTGTAATCGTCCATTTATATGCAGAATCCCACCGAACAGTTTCAGCAGTTAAGCGGGAAATCAGCTTTTTGCCATCAAATTTTTCCAGCGACATATGATAACCGTTATTCGAACTGATTTCATACCGTTCGATATAAAGTATGACTCCTTTTTCAACTTCCATTTGCACATTCCGCGCATTATCCGTCTTGAATTTTTTGACATATTTATCCTCAAAATCAAGCATTTTAGCATTGGCAGGCGGTATAATATACCCACCGAGCACAAAACCGATGGAAGCAATAACAAGAGCTGAAATAAAGTAGGGTTTCATGAGCCGGTGAAAACTTACACCGCTCGAAAGGATGGCAATAATCTCGGTATTCGATGCCATTTTTGATGTAAAGAAAATAACGGCTATAAACGTAAACAATGGACTGAACATATTCATATAAAAAGGAACAAAGTTCAGATAATAATCAAAAACAATAGCTTTAAAGGGCGCATTGTTATCAAAAAAATTATCGAGTTTTTCGGTAAGGTCAAAAACAATTGCAATACTCAAAATGAGCACTATAGAAAGAAAATAAGTACCCAAAAATTTTTTGATAATGTAAATATCTATCTTTTTCAGTCCTATCTTTCGGAAATCAGGTTTCATATAGTTTGCATTTATGCTGCGAAGGTAAGGAATAACTTTTAAACTGAAAACAGTTTTAGAAACTGTTTAAAAATAAACGTCAACATGCATCTAAGTTGGTATTCAGCATGATATGGTAAGATTTATCTGAAAACAGTTTCTTACAATCTTCTTCCTACTTGTTCTATCATGTTCTTTTTCCAGAAAACAAAGTCACCGGCAATAATATGCTTGCGGGCTTCGCCTACCAGCCACAGATAAAATGCAAGATTGTGAATTGATGCTATTTGCATGGCTAACAACTCTTTGCTGATAAACAAATGACGCAAATAAGCCTTCGAATAAACGCGATCGACATACGAAGTGCCAAATTCGTCGAGTGGCGAAAAATCGTTTTTCCATTTTTCGTTTTTCATATTCATAATACCCTGCGATGTAAACAACATTCCGTTACGACCGTTTCGGGTGGGCATAACGCAGTCGAACATATCCACTCCCCGTTCAATACCTTCGAGCAGATTTTGTGGAGTGCCCACACCCATCAGGTAACGTGGTTTGTCTTTGGGCAAAATTTCGTTCACCACTTCTATCATTTCGTACATTTTTTCGGTAGGTTCACCCACAGCCAGACCACCAATTGCATTACCTTCACGATTTTGCGAAGCAATAAATTCAGCTGATTGACGACGTAAATCGGGATAAACACAACCCTGAACAATTGGAAAATATGTTTGTGAATATCCGTATTTTGGTTCTGTGTTGTCGAAATGTTTCACTCCACGTGCCAACCAACGGTGTGTCAGTTCCATCGATTTTTTGGCATAATTGTAATCGGCATTTCCGGGCGTACATTCATCAAAAGCCATGATAATATCTGCGCCAATGGAACGTTGAATTTCCACAGCTCTTTCAGGAGTGAATAAATGCTTACTGCCGTCGATGTGTGAGCGGAAGGTTGCTCCCTCTTCGTGCAGTTTTCGGTTATTGGAAAGTGAAAACACCTGAAAACCTCCGCTGTCAGTCAAAATAGGCTTTTCCCAACCGTTGAATTTATGAAGTCCACCGGCTTTTTCGAGCGTATCAATTCCCGGACGCAGGTACAAATGATAAGTATTACCGAGGATTATTTGTGCTTTTATATCGTCGCGCAATTCATGAAAATGCACAGCCTTCACCGACGCCACAGTACCTACAGGCATAAAAATAGGCGTTTCTATTTGTCCGTGATCAGTGGTAATAAGTCCTGCGCGTGCATTCGATGCAGCATCGTTGTGTTGAACGTCAAATGTCATTTGTTCTTTTTGAAAATAAGAAAATGTGGAAATGAGTAAATGTGGAACTTCTTAAATATTTCGAATAAAATTCTCCAGTATTTTTTGTCCTGCGTCGCCTGATTTCTCAGGATGGAACTGTACTGCCCAAAAGTTGTCTTTTCTGATAGCCGAACTGTATTGAACTATATAATCAGTCACAGCAGTAGCATTGTTGCACATTTCAACATAATAACTGTGTACAAAATACATGTATGAATTTTCGGAAATATCAGTAAAAATCGGAGATTTTAATTCTAAAATATTGTTCCAGCCAATTTGAGGAATCTTAAAACCGGGGGTATCAGGAAATTTCCGCACTTTTTCGGCAAAAATACCTAAGCACGTGGTATTATTTTCTTCTGAATGTGAACACATTAGTTGCATGCCGAGGCAAATTCCCAAAACAGGTTGAGTCAGCGAACAAATCAGTTTATCCAATCCTCTTTCTGCCAGATATTTCATGGCCGATGATGCTTCGCCTACACCCGGAAAAATAACCCTGTCGGCCGACCTGATTTCATCGTGGTCGTCGGTAACCACTGCAGTTATGCCAATACGTTCCAATGCAAAAAGTACTGAACGAATATTTCCGGCATTGTATTTTATAATGACAACTTTCATTTTTTATAATAGAGCAAAGAGTAAAGAACAAAGAGAAATGAACTTAAAGTCGGATAAACTTAAACCAATCAACCAATTAACCTATAATTTTATTGGTGGCTGTATCCGGAAAAACAACGGCAGGTTTAAAGTTACGTGCTTCCTCCATTTCCATCATGGCATAAGCCATAATAATTACCACATCGCCGGGTTGTACCAATCGGGCAGCAGCTCCGTTGAGACAAATAACACCAGAGCCTCTTTCGCCCGGAATTACGTAGGTTTCGAATCGCTCACCATTGTTATTGTTCACAATGCTGACTTTTTCGTTAGCAATGATGTTTGCCGCATCCATTAAATCCATATCAATGGTAATACTGCCTATGTAATTCAGATTGGCTTCGGTAACCGAAACACGGTGAATTTTTGATTTTACAACCGTAACTAACATGTGTTTATATTTTTATCTGTGAAAACAGAAAATAATGCAAATTGTTTTATGTAATAGGAAGAAAATAATATCGTAATTTTTGATAGCTATTTTGAAATGGATTTTGGACTTAAGTGAGGGCGTTTAGCGGGCTAAACAACCGAATGAAAGTACAAAAGACGTTCAAAAGAGCATCAATGATTAATTTAAATGATTATCCGCAAAGCGACCTATGAAAGAATAGGCTGAAATTACGGTTGAAATTATAATAAAAAAGCGATTGAAATATTTGGATATATCACTGATTTTCATTACATTTACGGTATGTTTAACCCCGACAATAAGTGTTATGAATCTCTTGAATTTCACCCAAAACTTCCCCGATGAAGAGTCTTGTATTGCTCATTTTAAAGCGCAACGTGACCAAATCGGTGTTGTATGCCCTAAATGTGGCAGCAAAGAACATATATGGCTTAATGGCAAGTTGCGTTACGAATGCAAACATTGTCATTATCGCCAATCAATACGTACTGGTACAGTATTAGAATGTACTAAACTGCCGTTTCGATACTGGTATGTTGCAATGCACCTTTTGACCAGTACAAAAAAGTCATTCTCGGCTTCAGAACTGCAACGGCAGCTCGGACATAAACGCTATCAACCCATTTGGGAAATGCACAAGAAATTGGGCGACATAATGGGCAAACGCGATAACGAATATCAACTTTCAGGTCAAATAGAACTTGACAATGCATTCATTACTACTTTGATAAGCGATGACTGCAAGAATGAAGAACTAAAACGAGGCGCAGGTAGTCAGAACAAGTCAAAAGTACTTGTAATGACAGAAAGCATTGTGGTTGAAAATCCAAGGACGGGCAAAAAGCCTAAAAAGATAAACCACATTAAAATGCAGGTTGTGCCTGATTTGAAAGCAGATACTGCCGTAGAAATTGTCAAAGAACAAATTGATTCAACGGCAGAGTTAACTACCGATGATTCAAAGACATTTTATAAGTTAAACCAAGCTGTAGAGTCTCACAAGGCACAGGTTATTAAACCTCAAGACCTTCAAAAGATTCTTCCATGGGTTCATATCAGTATTGCAAACGTAAAACGCTTACTATTGGATATGCACCACCAGCTTAAAAAAGAGTATTTACAGTATTATCTCAATGAGTACTGTTTTAAATTCAACCGAAGATATTTCGGGGAAAAGATGTTCGATAGATTGGTATTTGCCGCTGCAAAATACAATACAGACTTCAAATCCAGAATTTATAACAGGTCGCTTTGCGGATAATCATTTTAATTTATATTATTTGAAATTCGTATTAAATGCGACATTATTTTCTTCCTATTACTTAATATCTGATATTATCGATGAGTCTGACATCGCCACAAAACACAGCTATACAACCTACCGATGGTTTATCCCAATTCTCAACCGACTGAAGTGTTTCTACATTCACAATATCGTAATACTCCACTTCAAGTCCCTGATTTTTATTTATTTCCTCCACAACACGGCTTACAACTTCAACCGGGTTCAATTCGGGTACAAAGGTACGACTTTCGAACAGAACTTTTGATATTTGTGCCGCATTTTTCCGTTGTTCAGGGCTTAATCGTTCGTTACGGCTACTCATGGCCAAACCACTTTCTTCCCGTACAATCGGGCAATCCACAATTTCGACTTTGAAATTCAACAACTTAACCATCCTGTGAATAATTGACAGTTGTTGAAAATCCTTTTCGCCGAAATATGCTTTATCAGGCTGAACCAAACTGAAAAGTTTGCTTACAATCTGCACCACGCCATTAAAGTGTCCCGGTCGGAATTTTCCTTCCATCACGGTATCCAATCCGCCAAAGTCAAATTCAAAGCGATTTTCAAGCTCTTCTTTACTGTAAATATCTTCATTGGATGGCGCAAACACCAATGAACAACCCGCTTCCGACAAAAATGCAGCATCCCGTTCGAGTGTTCGTGGATATTTCTCCAAATCAGTGGAATTATTGAATTGAGTGGGATTTACAAAAATGCTGACAATACAAACGTCATTTTCAGCAACAGCTTTGTTTACCAGCGACACATGGCCTGCATGTAAAGCGCCCATAGTAGGCACAAAACCAATTGTTTTATCTGAATTTTTTATTGCCGCAATTTCAGCAGCCAGCTCTAAGGCATTATTTACTATCTTCATTTATTTTAAAATTTATTCTGTCTGTTGTTTTGTAACTATGGCAGAAAAAACGCGGCAAAATTACAAAAACTAATGGTAAAACCCGCTGTAAAACTGAATTAATATGCCATTTCATGTTCGAATCATCTGGTTTTTCTGGTACAAAAATTACTTAAAGCACTGCAAACAAAAGCAAAATATATGTTCAACAGCCTTAGAGTCAAGGTTAAACTTTGTATATTCAATGTATAGCCTATCCAAATTATTCGCGAACTGAAAAATAATTAATCGATTGATTAAATGTTTAATAACTGATTTTGCATAAAAAATCTGATTGTTTTTCTGTCGCAAAATTTATAAAAGCCCTTAACATTTAGGATGATACTCTTGTTTATATCCGATTTTTTTTATATATCTTTGCATTCTGAAAAAATAATTCTATTCCCGGAATAACAACAAGCATGAAAAAAGTGAATAAGGTACTCTATATTTCGCAAGAAATATATCCATACCTGCCTGAATCCGAAATTGCTAACATGGGTCGCTACCTGCCACAAGCGGTACAAGACAGAGGTCGCGAAACACGCACCTTTATGCCAAAATTCGGAGCCGTAAACGAAAGACGAAATCAATTGCATGAAGTGATTCGATTGTCGGGAATGAATCTGATTATTGACGATACAGATCATCCGCTTATCATCAAAGTTGCTTCCATTCAGGCTGCCCGCATGCAGGTGTACTTTATCGACAACGAAGATTATTTTCACCGAAAAAATACCATTGCTGACGATGATGGAAAAGAGTACGAAGACAATGATGAACGTACAATTTTCTTTATTCGCGGTGTGATGGAAACTGTAAAAAAACTACGCTGGACACCCGATGTTATTCATTGTCAGGGCTGGATGACTGCTTTGGCACCACTTTACATCAAAAAAGCGTACAATCAGGATCCGTTCTTTAAAAACTCCAAAGTTGTTTATTCGGTTTTCAACGATGATTTCAAACAACCGTTCCGCGAATTATTTGCGGAGCGTCTGATTCTGGAAGGTATCGAAACCGACCACGTAGTTCAAGTAACTGATAAAGAGATTGATTATGTGGCTTTAAGTAAACTGGCTATCGACTTTTCGGATGGCGTGATACAATCGAGCCCACAGATTAACTCCAAAATTGTAGATTATGTTACTGAAAATAAAATCAAATTTTTGCCTTACGTACATGATGAAGACTACGCAGATGATTATGTAAGGTTTTATGATAGTTTGTTTAAGTAATTTCCTTTAGTGAAAAATTTTACCTTTAATTTTCTCCAAATTCGTTTCTTTTGTATGAAGTCACGTTTAAGTTTTTTCCTGATTTTAGTAGCAACATTGTTCGCTTCGTGCGAAAATGATATTACCGACATGGGCAGCGCCATACAGCCTTCGGGTGACAAGCTGGTTGTTTTTGCCGACACCATTGCCCTAAACACCGAAAGTTTTATCGTACCCTATATGTTTTGTCGCTCCGATTCATTTCTGATAGGCTCTTTTTACGACGAAACCTACGGAACAACACAGGCCGATTTGCTTACTCAGTTACAACCGCCACTCGGTTTTAGCTATCCGGCAGGCTCTAAAGCCGATTCAGCTGTGCTGGCACTTTACTACGATTCCTGGGCCGGCGATGATTTTTCACCAATGGAACTGAGCGTATACCAAATGAACAAAGGCTTCCTGAACTATTCACTGCCTTATGCGTCCAATATTAATCCCGACGATTATTGCGACAAATCAATTCTATTGGGTAAAAAGATTTTCACAGCCCGCGATGCCGTTGTGAAACGCAACGATTCAACATCGATTGAATTAAAACTATCCAATGACTTTGTGAAGAGTTTTGAGTTTAATATCTCAAAGAAGTACACAACCAACACTGATTTCTTACAGCAGTTCAAGGGTTTGTATATCACGCCAAAATTTGGTTCAGCAGCTATCATGAATGTAAATCAGATTGATCTAATTTATTATTTCCATTACAAATACAAATATGCCGGCGACACAGATTCTACCATGGTTAAAACCTATGTAAAATATCCGGCGAATGCTGAAGTACGTCAGGTAAACCGCTTTTTACATCCCGACACTACCGAAGTAAAACAGAAATTGCAACTAGGTGCAAATAACGGAATAAATTACATTTCGTCGCCAGCCAACATTTACACCAGAGTTAATATTCCGCTAAAATCGATGGCGCAAAAAATGACCATAACCGGCAAAAAACTGGTAGTAAATAGCGCCATGTTAAGAGTAGATCTCGTAATTCCGGAAACAAAAACACTGACTCAGAATCTGATTTCGAAAATGCTGATTGTTAGAGAATCGGAGATGACTGACTTTTTCAAAAACAGAAAACTGCCTTCTGACACACTTGCCATGGTTTCTTCCATAGGATATGAAAAGGACGACAACAATGAAATTGTATATTATTATTCATACGATTTGGCCACATTAATTGCAAATGAAATTCTGAAAGCAAAAACAAACAATACAACTTTACCCGACAATTTATCGCTTGTATTGGTGCCAGTTTCGCTGACTTACGACTCTAATAACAGCATAACAAAAGTGCAACCGCAAACAGCATTGAGTGCTGTAACTATCAGGAGTGGTGCAAATGCTGAAAAGCCCATGAAACTTAAATTAGTGTACAGCGGTTTCTAACCAATCTTACAATAGCCTACTCAAATAAAAAAGGTTGCCCGAACAGATTTAATTCAGGCAACCTTTTTCTATATATTGAAGAGTCTTTACAACAAACTACCGATATTGGTGGTAAATAGTTTTACGGCAATGGCCAGAAGAATAATGCCAAAGAACTTGCGTAAAATGTAAATTCCACCTTCGCCTATCAGTTTCTCAATTCTGGAAGTGGATTTAAGCACTATATACACAAAAATCAGATTCAGTACAAGGGCTACAATAATATTCTCCGTAGCATATTCGGCTCGTAACGACAAAAGTGTAGTAAACGACCCCGGCCCTGCAACTAAGGGAAACGCAAGAGGTACAATGGATGAACTTCCTTCAGGTCCCTGATTCCGAAATATTTCCACATCAAGTACCATTTCGATGGCAAAAATAAAGATGATGAGCGATCCCGCTACCGCAAACGACTGAATATCCACATGAAAAAGTTGCAATACCCATTCTCCCGAAAAAAGAAAAAGCAATAAAATACCCAAAGCAATTGAACTTGCCTTAAGTGCATTTACATTACTTGATTTACGCTTGATATTGAGTATAATGGGAATTGACCCAAGAATATCAATGATAGCAAAAAGCACCATAAAAGCGCTTGTAATTTGAATTAAACTAAAGTTCATAATGATTCCAAACCTCTACAGGAGTATTATAAGTATGTTTTATATTAAATCCTTCTATTAATGTATATTATGTTATTGTCAATTGCCGGCTGCTTTAGACTTCGGCGTGAGCTCAGTCGAACGCTGCCGGTAAAGTGCAAAAAAGTTTTTCGGCTTTAGCCAAATTCTATGATACATTTTGCTAAAGCCTAATTCAATAATTACAATTCATCCGGCAATTAAATGAATACGTCAAAACCAGCTTAACATAACACTATTTGTACAGGGGTGTGCCATTTTGGCATACCCCGATGGATATTAGACTGTTAGCTTCTTCCTGCGCGAGCTGAAACATAAAATCATCAGGAAACCTATCCATATTTCGTCTCACTGCGCGTTTCAACTGACTTGTTTCGGTACAATATAATTGCGCCAAATCTACATCGAGCATTACTTTACAACCCCGTATTTAGCTACGCTGACCGTTGGTTCAAATATTTTGCTTTGAATGACTTGTAAATCCATCATTAAGTTGTCTGAGTATTGCTGTATTAATTTCCGTCCGTTCCTTATCAAAAAACCAACCCCATTTATTAAAGTACCTGATTAAATTCTGCGTATGAATCCACATCATTCTTGAATTCTTATATGAACTTTGTGCATGATGATGCACAATATTTACTTCCGGATAAAAAACGGTTCTATACTTACGATGTATTCTGCGGGTTAAATCAATATCTTCGGGATACATAAAAAACCGCTCATCAAAAATTCCTACTTCCTTTAAAGCCGCTACTCTTAAAAACATAAAACAACCCGACAAATAAGGCACATCCATCAACCGGTCATATCCACTCTCACGCATTTCAAACAGATCCATTCGTTTTCTTGTCCATTTCCCTGGTAAAAACCGGCGAAAAAACAAATCGAACGGAGAAGGAAGCAGTTTACAAAGATACTGAATATTACCGTCAGGATAAAATACTTTGGGCATCAAATGTCCAATTTCTGCATTTTCATCCATAAATAAGACGATTTTTGACAAAATTTCGGGATCAAAGCTGATATCAGGATTTACTACCAAATGATAATCAGCACTTTGTTCTACTGATTTTTGGATGGCAATATTGTGGGCTTTGCCATAACCAAGGTTTTGGTGTGTATAAATATAGTCAACCGACAAATGATTGTATTCATTCGTCGGTTGTTCAGAGTTATCAATTAAAAATATATTAGAAGTTACTTTTGACTGTTGCAGAATCTTTATTAATCGGAATATATCTTCCTTCGGAGTCTGGTACAACACAATGGAGATGTTTAGCATTCAGTATTTTATAAAACGAATTAAACTTTGTATGATAATGATCAATAATTATATTCTCTTCATAATCATTAATTACACGGGTTCTGCCATTTCTTCCCATTAAATTACGGGTTTCCATATCAGTTAAAAACATTTTCTCCATTTTCTCTGCCAAATTCTCAATATCTCTCGGAATACACTTGTATCCATTTACATTATCGACAATAAGTTCCTTACATCCAACATTATCTGTGGTTATAATGGGTATCTCCATGCTCATTGCTTCCATTAAACAACGGGGAATACCTTCCATATAATAAGATGGCAATACAACGCAATCACATTCAGAAATATATTTACGCACATCAATTCTTTCGCCCAGATAATTTATAATAGATTTCTCATGCCATTCCTGAACTAACTGAACAGGAATCGACTTACTGGCATCTTTATCCTGCTTTCCTAATAATTGGCACTCTACATCCAAACCTTTATTTCGTAAAATTTCAGCCGCTTTGGCATATTCTCTGATTCCTTTGTTCTCAATTAAACGCGACAGCAATAGAAATTTGAACTTACCTTCTCCTTCTGGTTTTGGTAGTGGACTGTAATATTCGGAATCAATTCCTTCACTGGGAAGAATAAAAGCTTTGGAGAATTTAACAATCTTATTGTTGATGAAACTCTGTTTGTCATGCGAATTTAAGAACCACACTTCCAGCGTTTTACTCAAACTAAATTTATATAGTTTCTTTACCAGCCAATTCAGAACATTTTTCCTATTAAAAGAAAAACCAAGTCCTGTAGTCACTGCAATTGTTGGGATATTTAAAATCCTGCATGCAATTGATCCATAAATATTTGGCTTAATTGTATAATGAAAAATAAAGTCTATTTCGTTGTACTTATATATCTGTACAAGATTATAAATCAACTTTATATCAGTGAGAATATTCGTTCCTTTTCCATCAACCTTAATAGAGATGAAATTAATTTTTTCCTGATTAAAAAATTCGGAATATTCATCTTCAGGGGCAATAGCAAAAACGTTATAACCCAAAGCAACAAAGCTTCGCATTACACCTAATCGGAATTTATAGAGAGAGAATGATGTGTTGCCTACAAAGGCAATATTGTTATTTTTTAGTTTTGAGTAGGGCTTTTCCTTCATAAATTTTAGAAATTATAAGTGCATCTTCCTTTCTTCCCAACAAAACCATCTTTATACCCTAAAAAAGCATACCTGATATACCTCTTCTTATCATCTGTAAGAATCATATAAGTTATAAAACGGAGAAAATTGAAAATTATTTCACGAACTTTGTATCCAAATGAAATATATGGACATTTTATCATAAAAATACTGTTTCTGAACAGATAATACTTGCGGAGTGGCGAATGAATTGATATTTTTCTTCCGAAAACGTTTGCTCTTCTTTCTCCGATAATATGATTCATTTGTGCCTTAGGAGTAGCATAAAGCCTGTATCCTTTGGAAATTGCTCTGAAAGACCATTCCACATCGATATAATCAATAAAAAAATCTTCATTCATCAAACCAACATTATTTAACACTTCAACTGGTATTAAACAGCCCGAAGCAATTAAAAAAGTTGCTTCAACGGCTACATCTTCCGGATGTCGCCGGTCGATAAGCGGACCAATGTATTTAGTAATCGGATATTTTTCGCCGGTTTCCTCGTTATAATAAACCGGCCCGATAGCTCCAACTTTTTTCCCATTATTAGTCAAATGATTGTATTCACTTATCAGATTATCTACAAAGTTTTCTTCAATCAACGAATCATCGTCCAGTAACAACACATATAACGTACCAAGACTTACAGCAATAGATATTCCTTTGTTTTGTGCATATCCGAGGCCTTTGTTCTCGCCATTATAATATAGATTCACTACGCCGGCGTATATAGCTTCACTAAAAACCTCTGCTATTTCGTTTGCATTAGCAGAGTTATTATCAACTATCACCACATACTGAACCTGCTTAACCAGTCTATCTACCTGCTCTTTAAGCTTTTTCAGTTCCGGATGGTATGTTACAATTACCGCTGAAATTCTGTTTGCCATTCTGTTAATTCTTTTCAATAAAAATCATTCAATCACTCAATTAACTTTCTTAAAGTCAGTCTTGCATATTGCTTATTTTTGAAAACAAGAAATTGCTTCACTGCCCGCAACAGCAGTTTAATTTTATAACTCACCACATACATTTTACCGAGTTCACGCACAAACAGGGCTTCGGCATCTAAAAAACCCCTGTGCCTGTCAACACTTACTTCTGCTTCGTAATGTTGAAACGACAAATTGTGTTTTATTGCACAATCAAGTACATATACTTTTTTACGGTTTTTATAAATTTTGTTATAATACCAATGATCAAGCATATCCAAAGGATAATTTTCGGAAAAACCACCAATACTTTGCATAAAACTCACACTTAGCAACGACATTGAATTAAAAGCCACCACTCTTTCTTGTTGATAGCCTGTATGTGTGATTGCTTTTTCCCAATAACCCACAGCACTTCTAATTCTGGGTGACAAAACCATATGTCCATCGATAAGTTTAGGAACTACAGCTACTGTACTTTCTTTATCGATAGTTGCTAACTCTTTTTCCAGTGTCTGAAAATAGGCTGCCGACACTTCAGTATCCTGATCGAGCAATAACAACCATTGATTTTTTGTAGCTTGAGCATGCTGCAATCCGTAATTATATGCTTGCGGTAGCTTGCCATTCTTATCAGAGTTTACTAAAATATATTCTGTACTATCTTCAATTATAAGCTCTGAACTATTGTTATATATAATCAAATCGTATTTACTACCCAATCCTTTCATAAATTGTTGCAAACTTCTATACGAAATACATTCGGATAAAGTTTTTTTATACAAAACAATTATGATAGTAATTTTAAGCTCAGATTTCATTTTTGTTCTTTTTATTTACTACAAATAACTCGTATCGGGTAATAAAAAATGGTATAAAAGCGATAATAATTCGTTTCAGATTTAAGGTTAGATTTGTAAAAAACATATCGCCCGCAAATTGCATAGCAATCTCATAAAGAAACATTGAATAAATTATTACGAAAACAACATTTCCTTTTTGAGCCTTCTTAAAAACATAACCAATAAAAACACCAATAATTAATGCAAAAACAGCAATACCTTTTAATCCAAAATCCTTATAATATGGATACATAATCGTATATGTATTTGTGCCAACACCAACATCCACGAATTCTAAAATTGTATCAACAGGCTCAATTTTATTAAATCCCAGTTTATATGTAATCGAATAATAAATTCTAAAAACATTTTCACCAAATTGTTTTGTAGAATTTGATGTGACTTTTTCAAAAGCAGGTGCTGGAGACAACAAATACAATTCAACCATTTGATTTCTTGCCATTTCAGCATTTTTCTTAAATCTGAGAGTTTGAATTGAAATGAAGATTAAAATTAATGTAGCAACACTAATTAAAATATGTTTAGTTTTAATTACTCTCTTTATAGAAAGAATGTAAATTGTTCCTAAAAAAAGAGTTAGTATATGAGTTTTTCCCATTGAGAAGATTCCAAATAAGAAATATAATACAAATAAAACAACAACCCTGTTTTTATTCTTTTTATCAAGAAAATACAATTCAAAAAAGTAACTAATCAACCAAACTACCACATAAAACGGGTTTGTATCTTCAATACTAATTTCTTTTAACCCACCTGTTGCAGCCATACGAAGCAAACTAAACCATTCAGAAGGTGAACCTAAGGAGAAAATTTTATAAGTCTGATAAACTAACAATGGAAATGTTGCTATAGAGAAATAGAACAATATATCTCTGGTAAGTTTACTTGGTTCAGCTACTTTTGATTTTTTCACATCCAGCGATTGTACAAATAAGGATGACAGGCAGAATAATGACACCCAGATATTAATGGCTGTAAGAAATTTTGAAGTTAATACATTTAATTCTCCTCCAAAGAAGATATATAACAATATCACCATAAACCAAATGCCCGAAGTAAGGACAGCCGGAGAAAAAAAGTTTTCTTTGGATGTAACATAACTTATAATCAGAATAACCAAAAAGAGTACTAATGAAAAATACATTTAAAATGATTTTAAAATTAAAATTTACTTGCTAAGCAATTTTTAATTTTGATTTCTAAAATCTAATTCAGTTATTATTTTACTCAAATCATAAACTAAAAACTCATCAGAATATCTCTACTCTCGACCACCACTGCTTTTTAACAAATAGTCGTATGATTTCCTTTGAATATCTCTCCTCAAATTTATATTAATTTTATCGAGTAAAATATTTTCATATTTGTATTCAATAACACTATGATAAGTTATTAACCTCATACTCGCATAACTTGTCAACAAAAACATAAAGATGTATTTGTATATCAATAATTTAAACTCCTTGTATAAATTCGGATATATTATAGCATAGGAAAATGTAAACAACGCAGAAACTCTTACTACCGCAACAACCATTTCGGATAAAAAGAAAAATGAAATAAAAAACAAGGTATATAAATTAATGAAAATTATATTAGTCCTGTTTTGCTGAATCAATTTTGGTCTATAAATCAGACATACTAATATAAATGTTATAATCCTTTCTAAATAACCTATTGAGAACCCAAACTCATTTTTATAGCTACTTAAATTAAAATATCTGTTCACTTTACCTACAATTCCATCATCCAAAAAAACACCAAAGAAATTAAACAGACTTTGAATATATTCAACTTTAAATAAAAACAATAAGTTGCCTACAATAAAAACAGACAAATAAAAATATATTGAGAACTCTCTTATTAGAAAGAAATATGCAATTATAAAAATCAAAGATGTTGAATGGAAACTTAAACCAATGAGATTTAGAATTAGATAAGGAACAAATTTTTTATTTTCCAAATATGGTAAAGATAAGAGAAACAACATAACGCTTTTGCAATTTCTAAGTTGTTCCATTTCAAAAACATGACCATACATGATTATATACAAAATAAAACTAAGCACATAATACTTAGAATACCTTTTGAATGTTATGTCTAAAACAATAACATCAATCAATACACTTATAAAAATAAAAAACGAAAAGTTTGCAGAAATGGATTTAATTAATGTAACATAAACTCTGTATCCAATTTCAATGTACGAATATGATGAAAAAGTCTTAGAATTCCAATCCCAAATAGTTGGTAATGCCTTAAACAGGTCATAATAATTAAAAATATCGCGCCCTACAAACCCTCTGAATCCAAAAAAGAGCAGGAAAGAACTTATAGTTATTACTCTAATCCAATAATTCCCTCTTTTTAAATTGATATTTAAAAACTCCCAAAATGCTAACAGAATCATAAACAATATGAAACCAACATATGGCAGACTATATGAATAGCTTACAAACTGCATTATTTAGAGTTAATTTGAATTTAATTTTTGGAAAATATATTTTCTCCCATAATAAAACATACCTACAAAAACAGAAAACTCTGTAATTACCAAGGAAATGGCTGCGCCAACCGATTGAAAAAACGGTGAAAGCAAAAATATACTAACAAGCGCTATAAAGCCGGCAATAAAATATGTCCTTTGAAAGTATTTCTTATCACTGTCGGTTCCCATGGCTAATATACCCAATTGTCCGTAAACTCCACCTAAAACAATAAAAATGGGTGTAACCGACATAATTTTAAACAAAACCAATGTTCCGCTGTATTCATCTCCCAGAAAACGAACCAGATACCCCGAAAAGAAAAACATAAGAACAAAAACAATAACTGACAGGGCTAAAACAAAGATACTGATTTTACGCACAAGTTTAGTAGCCGCAGGTGCATTATTTACCGACAAAGCACTTATTTTGGGATAAAACGACTGAGTTACAGGAACAAGAATTAACGACGCAAAACCACGCATAATTTTTTCGACAGCTGAATATTTACCCACTTCTACCGAATCGGAAAAATAGGCTAAAATAATGGCATAACTTGCCCAATAAATACTAACCGCTGCTGTGGATAAAAAAATAGGATAACTTGCTGATAATTCGCTTTTAATTTCTTCCATGGTGCTTCTGTACCAGCGCTTGATATATTGTTTTTTAGCAATAACCACCACTGTAATAATGGCGCCAAGGACATAAACACCCGATTGAATTGACGCTGCTAACAGATAATCGTCGGGTGATTTTACAAAAACAAAGGTAAGCGGCAGAATCAGCGCTTTCGAAATTATATTGATAAAAGAGGCGGTGCGTATATTGCCAAGCCCCTGAAAAAGCCATATAAACGAAAAAACATTGGCAATGACCATGGTAAACATAATAAACAATGTTTCCCTGTAAATGCTGAATTTAGGAATGGCAAATGCCACAAGTAAAAGAATAACCACACTTACCAGGAGTAATCCAATTTTTGCTAACAATGTAGAACTTGCAATTTTGCTAATTTCTTCAGAGTCGTGCACATGAAGTGCAATACGTTTGGTTGCACTTAAATTGAATCCAAAATCAACAATGAGCATGAGATATTGAATCACAGAAAAAGAAAAGCCAATATATCCGAATTTTTCCGCACCAAGCGTTATCATCAGATATGGAAACACCAACAGAGGAAATACATAGTTTACACCCTGAATGGCAAATAAATAGATGGTATCAACTATTTCTCTCTTATATTGCTTTTGCGACCTGAACAACATCAATGTAGTTTTGAACTTATTAGCGTTTTTTTCCAACAATTATTTGATGGTTGGGGGGTAAATTGTATTGAGATACTATGGCAACATCAAGAAATCTGAAAAGTTCTGTCAGCAAAGGCTGATCAAACACATGATGATGTAAGCACCTGTTTTCGATATTGTTTTCGCAACGGGTTTTGAATGCATCGTAATTATCGTTTGCATCCGGATCAAAATCCATATCGTGAAGAGTCAGAATTTCGTTTAAATGAGTCAGATCGGTATCATCCACATCACTTTTAAAATCGCTGATTAAATGCGCAAAGGAGGTGATTTCTCTTTTTCTATCAAAAGTATATCGCTTATCGGGCAGCACCAAGAGTATAGTTCCTCCGTTTTTTAAAACTCTCAACCATTCAATTAATGCTTTTATGGGATTAGCAAGATGTTCAAGATTATGACAGGATAATAAAAAGTCATATTCCTGGTTTTTAATATCTGACAGCACCATACCTTCGCTGATAAACTGCACCCCGGTTTTTCCCGGAAAATAGTTATAGTTGTTCGAAGCAATATTTCCTTCCCATACGGTATTATTGCTAAAGTTACAACCATCAATCTGTTTGGCTATTTTATACAAGGGCATCTGCTCACTAATGAACAATTTACTTGGTCCGCCTATTTCCAATCCTGTTTTTCCTAAAAACAACGGTTCTATTTCAGAAAACTTTGATTGATATTTTTTTCGGTTAAAGATTTGTAATAACCGGGATTGTAGTGAAAGTAAGTAGAGTTTATAATAGCGTAAAAATTTTACCATAAATTGTTTTTAAATAATTGCAATTAAAATATAACTATCAACAAATCTGCATTTTAAAATTTATCATTTCAACCACATTTCATCGCAGCAGATGTACACAAAAAGCAAACGGGGTGTTAACAGTTATATTACTTTTATTCACAACTTTTTTCAATAAAATCAAATTGCAGTTCCCTTTACCCTATCTTCCGCTATCCTACAAAACTCCTCATTCAGTTCATATCCGATAAAATTGCGTTTCAGCATTTTGGCAGCCACTGCTGTACTTCCGGAGCCCATAAACGGATCGAGTATTAGATCGTTTTCGTTGGAGCTGATTTCGATAAAGGGCAGACAGACTTTCAAAGGTTTTTGAGTTTTATGTTTGGTTCGTTCACGCCCCATACAAATGGGCGATTGAATGAAGTTATGCATTTCGTTCACCGGTTTGTGATTCCAGGTTTTGGGCGTTCCTTTAGAGAAATGTACCAGCATCTCCATACTGTTGGCATACATTTTTCGGGTATAAATGGCCGGAAAAGGATTGGTTTTGTGCCAGTGTATCACTTTGCGGAACTGAAACCCAACACGTTCCACCATGCGATTGATGTACGATACAAAATCGTCGCCACACCACAGATAACCAGCAGCACCGGGCTTACAAACGCGGTAACATTCTGTCAGCACATCTTCCAGAAACTGCAGATATTCTGCTTCAGAGCGAAAACCATCAAAATCAAACTCAGTAATCACATCTTTGTGATTCTTCAGTCCTGCTACATTTTGCGCCCGGTATTGGTAGTACGGAGGGTCGGTAAAAATCAAATCCACACAGTTATCCGGAAGCTCTTTCAGACCTTCGAGACAGGATTTGTGATATATTTTATTGATTTCCATAAATTACCAGCCCCCTAAATCCCCCTCCAGGGGACTTTTAGTTAGCTCAATTGTTTTTTATATCGTTATAAACACTCTACACGCAATCTCATTCAATCTTCCGTCTTTGCAGGATTATTTAGAGAAGAAGTCTTCAAGTCCCCTGGAGGGGGATTTAGGGGGCTTCTCTCAAAATATTTATCCAACAGATTTTTAGCAGCAATAAACGAACTTAATTCATTCGAAAGCACTTTTTTTTCACTTTCAGCCAGCAGACTTATAATTTCTTCGTTCTGATAAAAATTTGATTTCAAATGCTCATTGATGGATTCATACATCCAATATTTCGATTGAGAATTACGTTTGAAGTTGAAAAAACCATTGTCTTTTGCAAAATATGCGTATCGTTCCACCATTTCCCACACTTCCTGGATTCCTGAATTTTCGATAGCAGAGCAGGTTACAACTTCCGGACTCCAACCCGAATCGGGAGCAGGAAACAGATGTAATGCATTTTGGTATTGTACTTTTGCCACACGTGCTTTATCCACATTTGAACCATCACATTTGTTGATAGCAATACCGTCGGCCATTTCCATAATTCCGCGCTTAATCCCCTGAAGTTCGTCGCCGGCTCCTGCCAACTGAATAAGCAAAAAGAAATCGACCATAGAATGTACTGCCGTTTCCGACTGCCCTACGCCTACCGTTTCCACAAAAATAGTATCAAAACCTGCCGCTTCGCAAAGCACAATACTCTCGCGGGTTTTACGGGCAACACCACCCAACGAACCTGCCGAAGGTGAAGGTCGGATAAATGCAGTTTTTGCCACCGAAAGTTCTTCCATGCGGGTTTTATCGCCCAAAATACTTCCTTTGGAACGCTCGCTGCTCGGGTCGATAGCCAAAACTGCAAGTTTACGACCACCACGTACCAGATGCATGCCCAACGATTCAATAAAAGTGCTTTTCCCCGCTCCGGGAACGCCGGTTATTCCTAAGCGAACCGATTTTCCGGCGTAAGGTAAACATTTCTCAATTACCCGCTGAGCTACTATCTGATGTTCGGGCAAGGAACTTTCAACCAGCGTAACAGCCTGACTTAGCACAGAAATATCACCTTTCAGAATACCGTCGACGTACTCGTCTACCGAAAACTCACGACGCTTCCGCTTGTGCTTTCGGTATGGATTTACTGTTGGTAATGATTCCACTCCTTCATTGACTGAAAGACCTTTGAAGCCTGGATCATTTTCAGGATGTTTGTGTTGGTAATGCACGTTACTGTTTTTTTAAACGAAAGCCAGGAGTCTGACTAAAACTCCCGGCCTTTTATATTATTTATCTGATTAGCAATTGTATATGAAGTGATTAGTAAATTTGATTGTAACAAATCTTCAATCTCACTCCTTAAACTACATACTAATTACTGATAACTACTTACTAATTTTCTATTTCACCACTTTCCACTGTACAACAAAAATCATAAAGCTTCTGTCAGGATCGTTGGTTTGTACAGTAAAACTCTTTTTATATTCACCTTCAGGCAGAGTTTTGGTATTTACATCAGCCATTATGAATGCAGTTTTACCATTTAAAACGCTTGCTTTGAAAGGATGCACACTAATTTCTTTGTTTGTATTGATAACTCTTCTGATTTCAAGCGAATTAATACCACGGTTTGTCACACCAAATTTACCCACTTTTTTTGTTCCAAGTTTAATTTCGCCTAAATTAATGGTGGTCGATTTGGTTTCAAAAATCGGAGCTTTTCTGCGCTGATCGATAGTAAGCGTACTAAAATCTTCCACAATATTTCCGGCAATGCGAATCACGAAATCATCAGTGTACTTACGTTGTCCGTTCAGAACCATATAAACCTGATCGGTAAACGGTCCCCACTGTGGGCAGTTTTTTGAATTAACGGTAAAAGTTACTTTACCTTCTTCGTTCGGTTTCAGAACTTCAGGCATCACCTTCACCACCACATAAGGAGGAAGATTTTCGATAACAGGTTTTACGTTGCCTTTACCTGTATTTTTAATTTCAAGTACCCGAACCTGAGCGTTGCCTTTGTTGATATTATTCATTTGCACAACGCGCTGTTTTGCAGCTATATCGCCCATCGACACAGGAAATGGATTTGCTTCAGAAACAGTACGGGGAATCACTTCTCCTTTAATCATCAGGGTAACCTGTTCTTCGCTGGCATTGCTGTAAACCGTAATTGTTTTGGTAAAAGTTCCGGGGCGACCTTCAGGATTATACACGGCGGTTACATTACCTTTTTTACCCGGCTCAATAGGCTCCTTGGTATAAGTTGGTGTAGTACAACCACATGAAGCCTGTACTCTATTGATAACCATAGGAACATTTCCTTTGTTGGTAAAATTAAAAACAAAAGTTACTTTACCATCTGCTTCGTTAATTTTACCAAAATCGTAAGTTTTTACATCGAAGTCGATAACTGCTTTCTGAGCCATCGCACTAAGCGAAAAAACGAGAGAAATAAGCAGAAATAATTTCTTATACATATTTGTTGAATTTAAAATGTTTCGTTTATTTTTTTGGAACATGCAAAATTAAAAAAAATGTCGGTCAAACAGCAGACTTCAACCCTATAAGTAGTTTAAATTTAGTTAATTTATCCCTTGGCAACATCTAAATCGACAACAGACCTGTACGAAACGAGTAAAAAATTGGACTTGGTTCGAAGATTGATTAACTTTGCAGGAAAATTTATTCCGTAAAATGAAGTCGAAAATTCAAAACATGATCAATGAAAACGCGGAAGAAGTCGTCCGTTGTTATCAGCATCTACACAGCCATCCTGAATTATCTTTCAACGAATACAAAACAGCTGAATTCATTCAAAATGAACTGGATAAATTGGGAATACCTTATCGTGCCAATATAGCCGGCACAGGAATTCTCGGAAAAATTCAGGGCAAAAATCCAACTAAAAAATTTATTGCTCTGCGTGCCGATATGGACGCATTACCTGTATGCGAAGCGGTAAACATTTCGTACAAATCAAAAAACGAAGGAGTGATGCATGCCTGTGGACACGATGCGCACACTGCCTGTTTGCTTGGTGCAGCCAAAACATTGGTTGAGCTGAAGGATGATTTCGAAGGAACAGTATTGATGATTTTTCAACCCGGCGAAGAAAAAGCACCCGGCGGCGCACGGCTTATGCTCGAAGATGGTCTTTTCGACGAAATAGAACCGGAACTTATCATAGCACAACATGTTTCGGTGGATTATCCTACCGGAACCATGGGTTTTAAATCAGGAATGATTATGGCCTCTGCCGACGAGATACACGTAACTTTCCGAGGGAAAGGCGGACACGGAGCATTGCCTCATTTATGCAACGACACCGTTTTGGCAGCAGCTCAAACGCTTGTTTCGTTACAACAGGTGCGCAGCAGGCTTTGCCCGCCACTTATTCCTATGGTGCTGACTTTTGGAAAACTCATTGCCGAAGGCGCACAAAATGTAATTCCAAACGAAGTAAAATTATCGGGAACATTCCGTACTGTTGATGAAAAATGGAGAGCAGAAGCAAAAAATCATATACGCCGGATAATTACTGAAACAGCCATCGCTTATGGCTGCACAGCCAACATCGACATTCCTGACGGTTACCCCTGCGTTATCAACAACAAACAAATCACGGAAAATGCCCGGGAATTTGCCACGGAATGGGTTGGAGCTGAAAATATCCGGGAACTTGAGTTACGAATGACTTCGGAAGATTTTTCGTTTTTTACCCAGAAATATCCTTCTACCTTCTATCGTTTCGGTGTAAAAAGTGAAGTGAATGCTGATACAGGAGGATTGCACAGTCCCACTTTTCGCATCGATGAAAATGCTCTGAAAACCGGAACCGGTGGATTGGTTTGGCTGGCAATTAATTTCCTACCCCTAACCCCTGAAGAGGAATAAAAGATATTAGTATCCTTTTAAATAGATTAACAACATTCTTATTGACATCAATACCAACCATTTCTCCTTTAACGGCAGAGGGTTTATGGATTAGGAGTGGTATAATTGTAAACCTCTTTGTACAACGTATTTTTAATCATTTGAAAATGCCGGTTGGCAAAGTGATAATCGTTACTCATTATCAACATGGGAATCAGAAACATAGAGTCATCGTAAGGCGGTTGCATGTAATAATTCGACAACACATAAAAACCAAGCCGCTCCCAGAAATGAATGCGCCGAACTGCAATTTTATTCTGTGGCGTTTCAACTTCCAATACGATAGGTTGCTTCACCTGTAACTGCAATACACGAATAATGTTTGAACCTATATGCTGACCCCGCATGCGTGGCGAAACAGCAAAATGTTCGATAAATGTAAACCTTTCGAATGTCCAGTAGCACACAAAACCAACATATTTCTCTTCGAGCAAAATGGCAAACACATTAAAACTCTCTTCATTGTGCATCACATTTTCGAGCGATGTTAATGTCCTTCGCTCGGCTGCCGGGAAAGATGTGAGATACAATTCGTAAAATTCCGGAAATAACTGATCAGTTACCGTATTTATTTTAATGAAGTTTAGCATTTTCTGCAAGTATTAAGATTAAGAAAATTCCGATTAGAAACACTCATAAAATAAAGAAAAAGAACATCTTACATTACTACTAATAGCCCAACAATCTACAGGCAAAAAAGTTTAGCCAAAAACCGTGTTTAACAGCATATTTCCCATTGAAACCCCGCTTTTTTTGTGTAATTTTGTGCCCGAATTAAAAAATTGAATTATCAAACTATTTTTATAATAACTAAATAACAACAAGTATGATTTATTCGCACGAAGTAGAACACATGTGTGTTGTAAAAAAAGGTCCTGACCACGGTCCTGCTCCCATTCCTGAAGAAGGCAAATGGGTAAAATCAAAACAAATTACTGACATTTCAGGTTTGACTCACGGTGTGGGTTGGTGTGCTCCACAACAAGGCGCATGTAAACTGACTTTGAATGTGAAAGACGGCATCATCGAAGAAGCATTGGTTGAAACTATCGGTTGCTCTGGTATGACTCACTCAGCTGCAATGGCTGCCGAAATTCTTTCAGGCAAAACTCTCCTCGAAGCATTGAACACTGACTTAGTGTGTGATGCCATCAACGTAGCAATGCGTGAATTATTCCTGCAAATCGTTTACGGACGTACACAATCTGCTTTCTCTGAAGGTGGTTTACCCATCGGTGCCGGTTTGGAAGATTTAGGTAAAGGCTTGCGCTCGCAGGTTGGAACTATGTTCGGAACAAAAGCAAAAGGTGTTCGTTACCTCGAAATGGCCGAAGGTTATATCAACCGCATGGCATTGGACGAAGATGGTGAAGCTTGCGGATACGAATTTGTTCGCATGGGCCCAATGATGGACATGATCAAAAAAGGTGTAGATGCTAACGAAGCATTGAAAAAATGCACAAGCACTTACGGTCGCTTTGCAAACGCTGCAAAATACATTGATCCACGTCACGAGTAAGATTATCAGACAACAGACGACAGACAACAGTTGTCAGATTTTCTTCATCAACTAATTATAACATTAATCATTTTCAAATTAAAATATTATGCCATTATTTGAAAGTTACGACCGTCGTATCAATAAAGTTAACGCGGCTCTTAATACATACGGTATCAAAGATATCGACGAAGCCAAAGCCATTTGTGCTGCTAAAGGCATCGACCCTTACCAAATTTGCGAATCAATCCAAAACATCGCTTTCGAAAACGCTAAATGGGCTTACGTAGTAGGCGCTGCTATCGCTATCAAAAAAGGTTGCACCACTGCTGCTGACGCTGCCGAAGCTATCGGTATCGGTTTGCAGGCATTTTGCATCCCGGGTTCAGTAGCCGAAGACCGCAAAGTAGGTCTTGGTCACGGTAATCTGGCTGCCATGTTGCTTCGCAACGAAACTAAATGTTTTGCTTTCCTTGCAGGACACGAATCGTTTGCTGCTGCTGAAGGTGCAATCGGTATTGCACAGTCGGCTAACAAAGTACGTAAAGAACCATTGCGCGTTATCCTGAACGGACTTGGAAAAGACGCTGCTATGATTATCTCTCGTATCAACGGATTTACTTACGTTCAGACAGAATTTGACTACGCAACAGGCGATTTAGCTGTAGTTCGCACAAAAGCTTACTCTGACGGAATCCGCGCTGCCGTAAAATGTTACGGTGCAGATGATGTTCGCGAAGGTGTGGCTATCATGCGTGCCGAAGGTGTTGACGTATCCATCACTGGTAACTCTACGAACCCAACACGTTTCCAACACCCAGTAGCTGGTACATACAAAAAAGAATGTATGGAAAACGGTAAAAAATACTTCTCAGTTGCTTCAGGTGGTGGTACCGGACGTACGCTACACCCTGACAATATGGGTGCCGGGCCGGCTAGTTACGGCATGACGGACACGATGGGACGTATGCATGGTGATGCTCAATTCGCTGGTTCTTCATCAGTTCCAGCTCACGTGGAAATGATGGGATTCCTTGGAATGGGTAACAACCCAATGGTTGGAGCTACTGTTCAAGTGGCTGTAGCTATTGAAATGGCGAAATAACCTCATCCCTAACCCCTCTCCTTGAGGAGAGGGGAATATATATAAACTCCCCGATAGGCGAAGGCGTATCGGGGAGTTTTTGTTTTTTTGAACTTTTCATTCCCACCTTTTGTTTTTAAGATTATAAATTTTAAAAATCAGGATATTATGAAAGTTCTAAAATGGATTTTAATAGTGGTGGTATCAATTATCGGGTTGATATTGCTGACAGCATTGTTCGTTAAAAAGGATTTTGCTGTAGAGAAACAAATTGAGATTAACAAGCCGAAACAGGAAGTGTACAATTATGTAGTGCTGCTGAAAAACCAGAACAACTTCAGCAAATGGGCAAGTGTGGATCCGCAAATGGAAAAAACATTTAAAGGTACCGATGGCACAGTGGGTTTTATTTCGGCATGGAAAAGCAATAATAAAGATGTGGGTGCCGGCGAACAGGAAATCACAAAAATTGACCCGGGCAAACGTATTGATTACGAACTCCGGTTTAAAGAACCCATGGAAGACACAAATATTGCCTATATGACCGTGGATAGTATCGGCGAAAACAAAACACTGGTTAAATGGGGCTTCAGTGGCAAAATGGATTATCCGGGAAATATCATGCTACTCTTTCTGGACTTTGACAAAATGATTGGTGGCGATTTCGAAACCGGACTGAAAAATCTGAAAGCACTACTCGAAAAATAAATTTCTATTATTTGAACTACGAATTACACAAATTTCACGAATTAAATATTTTTCGTGCCAACTGTGTAATTCGTGGTTTTTTCATTTTTTTAAGTTGGATAGCTTCTTTTAAACTAATACCTTTGTAAAAGTTCGTTTATTACATATTGCAAATTAATTTACACCATTTTACATTTTCGTATGACAACTTTTTTCCGGAGATTTTTTCTGTTTATTGTTTTTATCAGTTGCATTTTCAGTGCTCAATCTGCCAACAAATACCGTAAAGTAACTTTAAAACAAATTAAGGCCGAAGGTAAGATATGGGGAATTGACCTGTCGCACCATCAAGCGGATATTGACTGGGACAAACTGAAGGAGCAAAAACCTCATTTTGTGTATCTGAAAACCACCGAAGGTTGCACCATATACGACACTAAATATCAGGAAAATTACAAAAAAGCCCGCAAAGCAGGTATAACAGTGGGCTCGTACCATTTCTTCTCGTACCGCAGCAACGGACGCGCACAAGCCGAGCATTTTCTGAAACGGGCAAAATACAAAACCGGCGATTTACCGCTTGTACTCGATGCAGAGTACCGCAGTAATATGCCTTCGGTAAAAGTTGTTCGTCAGGAGCTCATTGCATTTCTGAAAGTGATTGCTACTAAAACAGGTTACAAGCCCATTATTTATTGCGATTACGACTATTATGAGCAATACCTGAAAGGTCATTTAAAAAACGAACATCAACTCTGGATTTGCGATTTCCGCCACGAACCCGATGCCAAATGGCTGATATGGCAAACCACCGACAAATTTAAAATTCCGGGCGTGGATGGAAATGTGGATTTCAATATCTTCAACGGCAGCAAACAGAAACTGAATAATTTGTTGAAGAAATAGTGATAAAAAATGGCTCGTTTGGTTTGATAACCGACGAGCCATTTTTTACTATAACTTAAATTTCTTTTTCACCAACAAATTAAATTCATTGTAATCGCGATAACCAACCTCGCTGGTGTATGCAGTTTTGCTGCCGATAAAAACAATGGTGGGCATAGCTTCGATATTAAACCGTCGCGCCAGTTCAGGCTCCTTGTCCACATCTATTTTATACACAATAAGTTTTCCTTTGTAGTTTTTCTGAATATCGTGCAGGTGCGGTGCCAGCATTTTGCACGGACGACACCATGTTGCATAAAAATCGAGAATAATAGGCACATTACCTACTCTTTTAAATGTTGGGCTTTTATCAAAATCCCACACTTTTTGTTTAAATGTTGCTGTGGTAAGCTCCACAATTTTCACTTCACCCTTCGAAGCTGCCTGTAACTGCCAGCCTGCAAAAACCAGCATTACAGCAAATAATAGTACTTTCTTCATTTTTGTTTTTCTAATTGTTTTCTCAAATTACGGTTATTGATATTTAGCAGTCGTTTGTTCGACTTATTTACTTCTATTGTCATTTGCTTTACCTCGTGCATCACCGACCATAGCTTATACGTTTCTGCAATAGCTCTTTTATCGTTATCGGACAAATTGTAACTGAATTTTCGTTTCCCTTTCAGTTCCACCTTGATTTTTGCATCGCCGTTGTCAGCAATAAATGTAACCAAATCTTTGGCCTTTTGGTTCACAAAAGTCATGCTTTCAAAATACATTCCATCGTTATTGAAACTATAAAACTCTCCGGCATCCACATTCAGTGTATCGCTCGACACCGATACATCACCGACTGAAACTCTCACCACCCGATGATTCAAAGCACTTCCGGCACACTGACTTATCAGATACAAATCGGTATTTTCGTCCACATAACATTTCAGATAGGTACGGTCGTAATTTTGCTCAGTCACCTGAGTTTTATAGATGAAATTGCCGTAGGTTTGATACTTGTCATTCTTTTCGTAACGGAATTTCTTCAGGAGCGAATCCTGTTCATGAATCTTCAGAGGCAACATTTTTTCGCAATAGGCCAGATTACCAACACTCTGCCGGTGCAGAAGCGTATCGGACAATGCTGCAGCCAGTTTACGTTTTTCTATCAGTTTTGGGTAGAGCAAATGCACTGAATCTATTTGCTGTCCGGCAGCATCATATTGCTGATCGTCGATAAGCGACTGAATTGCTGCCAGGCGCGCATCGGCCGCTTTTTCTTCTTTCGAAGGACCACATGACGAAACGAACAAAGCGATGAATAAAATAAAAGCAAATGAATTGATGTTTTTCATTTTATGAAAAATAAAAATGTTTTTTTTGATTGCAACACAAAGAAAACAAATTCGAACGACTTATGGAAACTCCGAAAACAAAAAACGGACAACATTCACTAAAATGCTATCCGTTTAACAAATTTTGAGTTACATACTTTCATTTTTCCCTTGTTTTCAAAAGCCCCCTTAGTAGCAAAACATATCCAAAAAATATTCTCCCTTATTACGCTTATTTTGATGATAATGTATGTTGATAAAATTTGAGGAACTCATTATATTCTTCTTCGAAAGTATGTTTTTTATGATGTTCCGGTTGATTCAGAATATATTTACATACTTTATCAATATCTTTTTTTGAAACTGAAAATGCTGAACATGACGTTTGCCAACTAAATTTACCTGAACATAATTGATTTGTATTAATGAATATTTCAGATGCATCTGCAACCAGTTCTGCAACTTCATTTTCACTCATGGAAGGATCTCTTGAAATTAAGAAATGAGCATGTTCCGGATTTGCATAAATTGCATACATCTTGCATTTATGATTATTGATAATTCCGGTTATGTATTTCTCTATTCGAATTCGGCTTTCTTCTGTAATTGAGGGAAACCTGTCATGGGTTGTGAATACAAAATGAGTGTAGAGGTTATTGAACTGTACTTTCATTATTTTACAAGTTTATGTGGATGAATAAGGGAATAAGGGAGGTTTTAACGATTGCATTTAGCTACTAAGGGATCTTATGAAAATAAGGGTTTTATTTTTGCAAATCTACAAATGAATGCGCTTCGAAAAGTGTTTGTTTGAACGCAAAATGGTTAAGTCTCTACAAAACAACCACTGTATTTCAACACTTTACGACTTCGCGTCAAAATTCTTGGCGTTCAAAAAAATATTTGACTTTTCGGAGGAGATTAAACCTTTATTTTGTCGATTCATTAATAATCTGCAGTCCCGTTTCGAGCCACACATCCACATCAATAGTGTGGTTCTGATCAATATTGTAGGTTGCATCACGTTTGTGTCCCAATCGTACAATCACCGCATCCAATTCAGGAATAACAAAGATATACTGACCCAAAATCCCTCTGAAATAAGGTACCGTCAATCCATTGTACTGTGCAATCCAAAACTGATAACCATAAAACGTGCAGGGACGTTCGCTGTAAGTCTGTCCATCGGGTGTTGGCTTTGGAGTATACATTAAGTTGGTAGCCGGAGTCACCGCTGCTTTTATATAGTTTGAATCGAGTACCTGTTTGCCGTTCCACATACCTTTGTTCAGAATTAACTGACCAAGCCGGGCAAAATCGCGCGCATTGGAATTAAAGCAGCAATAGGCTTTTTCCATCCCATCTTTTTTATCGAGCGACCACAGCGCATCTTCTTCCGCTCCAATCGGTGTCCAGAGCTTTTCCGAAGCATATTCAGACACCGTTTTTCCGGTGGCATTTTTCAGCAGATAGGCTATCAGCAACGAAACACCACTCTGGTAATTGAATTTTACACCCGGTTTCTCAATTTGTTTTTCTGTCAGTGCCAAACTCCACAAATCGTTTCCGTAATACGCTTTGGTTGTTTTGGAAAACAGCGAAGAATAGGACTCGTCCCAGTCCACACCGGCACTCATGGTAAGCAAATGTTTTATGCGGAGCGTATCTCCGTTAAAGGCAGTCCATTCGGGCAAAAAGTCACTCACAGGTTGTTCTACGCTTTTAATTGATCCATCGTCGATAGCACAGCCCACCAACATCGAAAGAATACACTTTGCCATCGAAAACGAATTGCTTTTACTGGTTTGATTGTAATCTTCCCAGTATTTTTCAAAAATCACCTGATTATGCTGAATAACAACAAAAGCTACGGTTTGCATTTCGTCGAAATAGGGCTGTTGCGTAGCAGGAATTACTTTTTTATCATAATCGTTTGCAAAACTCCAGGGTTGCGGATTTCCGGCTTTGATAACACGGTTGTCGAAAATTTTGTAATGCTCAATTTTCGGAAGCTGATAAATAAGAGCCCTGTGAATAAAGTAATTGGAAGGAATAAGCAGGTACACAGTGAGACCCAGTACCAGTACAATCAGGAAATACAAGATTCCTTTTCCGAAAGTGAATTTTTTGCGAGTTTCCATACCATCAAATTATATGAGATTAATATAGTGAAACGATGTACAATGCAAAACAATCAGCACATTGATATCCGGTTTTATCAGCCCGGAGAATCCACAGCAAATATCAACAAATCAGAAAGAAAATTCCGGAAATTACAACTGATTTAAAACGAAACGGATTTTCTCAAAAGTCTTAATGGTGTTTGGCACCAGGGGCAAACGCAATTTATTTTCGATAAAACCCATCACAGCCAGCATACTTTTCACTCCGGCCGGATTTCCTTCTACAAAAAGCAATTCAATAAGTTCGGTAAAACGGTAATGAATAGTGCGTGCGCTGCTGTAATCACCTTCGAGCGCCAACCGAACCATTCGGCTGAATTCACGCGGAAAAGCATTTCCAATCACCGAAATAACCCCAACCGCACCCAAAGTAATCAACGGAAAAGTAATGCCATCATCACCGGAAATAACCATAAAATCTTCCGGCTTATTCTTGATAATATCATCTATTTGCGAAAAATTGCCCGAAGCTTCCTTGATAGCACAAACATTCGAAAACTCGTTGGCAATCCGAAGCGTAGTGGCAGGCAGCATATTCACGCCTGTACGACCCGGCACATTATACAAAATCACCGGAAGCGGTGAAGCTTTCGCAATAGCAGCATAATGCTGATATAAGCCTTCCTGCGAAGGTTTGTTGTAATATGGTGTTACCGACAGAATAGCATCAATTCCGGTAAAATCGTAATGTTGCAGCTTTTCAACCACTGCTTTGGTGTTGTTTCCGCCCACACCCAGTACCACAGGCAAACGACCGGCATTGACATTCACCACAAAGCGGGTGATTTCATCCTTTTCCTGTTCGGTAAGCGTTGGAGTTTCAGCAGTTGTTCCACACACTACCAAATAATCCGTACCATTTTTGATTTGATGCTCTACAATTCGCGCCAACGCATCAAAATCAATTGTTTCATCCGTTTTAAAGGGTGTAATCAATGCTACACCCATTCCTGTCAGTTTACTATTAATCATTCGAAAAAAATTCTAATTCGTTGCAAAAATAAGCTTTTAATCGCTTGTTTGTATGTTTTTCAGGTAAAAATTTATCTGACTGTAAATAAACAGCGTATCGAATTCAACCGGGTTACCCTCAGCATCCACCCGCTGACTGTCCAAATCAATCACAAAATCGTAAATATTGTTTTCTGATTTTTTTATTCCCACTTTGCAGGCTGCCTGTGCATGAAGTGCCAGGTATTGCAGCGGGAGAATTTCTTTCGATGTCAGATCGATAAGTAAATCGAACTGCACTTCGGACAACTCGCGCATAAAATCGGCAGTAGGATACTTCAAAAAATCGGCATCTTTGTGATGCAGTATCTTAAAATCGGGCAAATTTGCCGTTACAACTTCTTTTTTATCGACAAAGCCCCAGGCTTTCACTTTTTTTCCGTAATCCTGTAAATCGCGAATGATCATCCGTATCTCGGGATTTTTTTCCATATAATCGCTTTCGAAAACAAGCATTACCATACGGGCTGTATCAAAATTGACAAACCTGCGTTCACGCTCATCTGTTTTCAGGTGCTTTTTAGCACGCTTTGCGAATATATATTTGCTTGTTTTCTCAAACATGGTTACTATCTGTTCGGTCGTTGTTTCTGTCTGCAAAAATACTTAAAATTTTGCGCACTTTTTACAAGCGGAACCCAAGATTAAAATAAAGTTCCGGTAAAAGCCGGTTTTTCGGTTGTTTTTTCACCAATAAGTATCAGAAATTCGTCCTCACTCATCACTTTCACGCCCAGACCTTCGGCTTTCTTCAGTTTTTCGGGACCCATATTTTCACCGGCAAGTATAAACGACGTTTTGGCTGAAACGCTTCCGGAGTTTTTGCCTCCCAGCCTTTCAATCATGGTTTTGTACTCGTCGCGCGAATGATGACTGAAAGTTCCGCTAATCACAATGGTCATATCTTTCAGTGTATCGCCGGCTGCCTGAAGTTTTTCTTCGGACAAACTCATTTGAACACCGTATTGTTTTAACCTGTCGATAATAGCAATGGATTTTTCATCAGCAAAATAATTCAACACGCTCTGAGCAATACGACCGCCAATTTCTTCAACAGCAATTAACTCATCGTAGGTTGCTTTTTCGAGTATTTCCATGTTTTTGAAGGCATACGCCAGCTTTTTAGCCACGGTTTCGCCCACAAAGCGGATTCCGAGTGCAAACACAACACGTTCGAAGGGAACCTCTTTCGATTTTTCGACCGACGATTTGATATTCAGCGCCGATTTATTTCCAAGCCGTTCCAAACGGGCTAATTCAGGCACTTTCAATTCATAAATATCGGCAATATTGTGCAGCATTTTCTGTTCGTACAGCAACGCAATGGTTTCGCTCCCAAGCCCGTCGATATTCATGGCTTTGCGGCTCACAAAATGCTCCATTTTGCCTTTTATCTGTGGCGGACATTCATTTTCATTCGGGCAATAATGCGCAGCTTCACCCTCAATGCGTATCAGTGGAGCACCACATTCGGGACAGTTTTTTATAAAGTTCACCTTGTCGCCTATCAGCAAACGTGCATCTTTGTCGACAGCTGTAATCTTCGGGATAATTTCACCTCCTTTTTCCACAAAAACCATATCGCCGATATATAAATCGAGCGATTCAATAATATCGGCATTGTGCAGCGAAGCACGTTTCACCGTGGTTCCCGACAACTGAACAGGATCCAGATTGGCCACAGGAGTCACTGCACCTGTTCGTCCCACCTGATACGATACGGAATTAAGGCGCGTAACAGCTTTCTCCGCCTGAAATTTATAGGCAATAGCCCAACGCGGCGACTTGGCTGTAAAACCCAGATTTTTTTGTTGAAGCAATGAGTTTACTTTGATGACAATTCCGTCGGTAGCCACCGGCAGATTTTTACGTTCAGTATCCCAGTAACGGATAAAATCAAAAACCTCTTCCGGATTTTTACAAACCCGTGTGGCATCCGACACTTTGAATCCCCACGATCTTGCTGCTTCCAGATTTCCGGAATGCTTTTCCGAAGGCAGTTCCTCACCCAGCAGATAATATAAATAAGCATCGAGTTTGCGCGAAGCCACCACTGATGAATTTTGCAGTTTGAGCGTACCGGAAGCCGCATTGCGCGGATTGGCAAAAAGCTGTTCCTCCTGCGCCTCTCGTTCGCGGTTCAGCTCATCGAAAACCGACCACGGCATCAGAATTTCACCACGTATTTCAAATTTCGCCGGAAAATTGCCTTTCAACCGCAACGGAATGCTCCGGATAGTTTTTACATTGGCAGTCACATCGTCGCCTTTCTCGCCATCGCCACGCGTCACCGCGCGCACCAGCAAACCGTTTTCGTAAGTCAGCGAAATGGAAGTACCATCGTATTTCAGCTCACACACCAGCTCAAAATCTTCGTTGAGCGCCTTACGTACCCGTTCGTAAAAATCCATTACTTCGCCTTCGGAATAGGTATTTCCGAGCGACAGCATGGGATAAACATGCGCCACCTGTTCGAAACCCGACGAATTCAAATCGCTGCCAACCCGCTGCGTGGGCGAATTCGGATCAAAAAATTCCGGATGAGCGCTTTCCAGTTCCTGCAACTGACGCAACATAGCATCAAACTCCACATCGGAAATGGTGGGTTGCGACAGTACGTAATAATTATAATTGTGCTGCTCCAACTCGTAGCGGAGTGCATTGATTTGTTGTTGAATTTCCATATCGACGGATTTCTTTCTGCTTATTGAAAGAACTACAAAAATAAACATTTACGGGAGAGAAACAATCGGATAAAAACAAAAAAGGCGAGTTGCCCCGCCTTAAATGTTTTCACAACGGAATAATCCTTATTGTGATTTGCTTCAAAATTGTGGCACAAATATAAATATATAATTTTACCTAACAAATGTTTTGAAAATAAAATAAATCTTTTTAACTTTAAAGCCTTTTTGCATCACACATAAATTACTATAAATTATGAAAAAGATTTTAGGATTGGATTTGGGAACCACCAGTATTGGTTGGGCTTATGTACTTGAAGGTGAAAATCAGAGTGAATCTGAAATAAAACAAATTGGCGTTCGTGTAAACCCTTTGACCGTTGATGAACAAACCAACTTTGAAAAAGGAAAACCGCTTTCTACAAATGCTGACCGTACTCTTAAACGTGGTGCAAGGCGAACTTTAGATCGTTATCAATTGCGCAGAGAAAATTTGATAGGTGTTCTTACAAAAGCAAATATCATAAATACCGCAACTAAACTTAACGAAGATGGAAAGCAAACTACTTTTCAAACATGGGAGTTAAGAGCAAAGGCAGCTAAAGAATGTATTGAGCTAAACGAATTCGCAAGAGTACTTCTTGCTATAAACAAAAAACGTGGTTATAAAAGTAGTCGCAAAGCAAAAAACGAAGATGATGGTCAGGCTATTGACGGAATGAGAATTGCAAAAACACTTTACGAAGAAAATCTAACTCCAGGACAATATGTTTTCCAATCGATGCAAAGCGGAAAGAAAGCAATTCCTGATTTTTATCGTTCTGATTTGCAAAATGAGTTTGATAAAGTGTGGAATTTCCAAAAACAGTTTTATTCTGAAATCCTTACAGATGAATTTTATAAAGAATTGAAAGGGAAAGGACAAAGAGCTACCTCTGCTATGTTTTGGAATAAGTATAATTTCAACACAGCCGACATAAAAGGCTTGGAAGATAGCCTCAAGGATATAAATACAATAAAATTTGATGCACGTACCCAAAAGAAATTGCAGGCCTACAAATGGCGTAGCGATGCGGTATCAAAACAATTAGACAAAGAACAAGTTGCTTTTGTATTAACCGAAATCAACAACAATCTCAATAATTCAAGTGGATATTTGGGCGCAATTTCAGACAGAAGTAAGGAATTGTATTTTAATCAACTGACCGTTGGGCAATACCTATACAATCAATTATTGGAAAATCGTCACACTTCGCTGAGAAATCAAGTGTTTTATCGTCAGGATTATATGGATGAGTTTGAAAAAATCTGGACAATTCAAGCTCAATTTCATCCTGAACTGACAGAAGAACTTAAGGAAGATGTTCGCGACATAGTAATTTTCTATCAACGTAAACTTAAATCTCAAAAAGGTTTAATCAGCTTTTGTGAGTTTGAGAATAAAGAAATAGAAGTAAATGGAAAAAAGAAAACAATAGGACTTCGTGTTGCTCCTAAATCTTCTCCATTATTCCAGGAATTCAAAATATGGCAAAACCTGAGTAATGTTCTAATTAAAAAAGCAGGAAGTAAAAAGCGAATCATCAAAATTGAAAATCAAACATCTTTGTTTGAAGAAGATAAGGAAATATTCGAACTAAGTTTAGATGCAAAAAAACAAATTTTCGACGAACTAAATATAAAGGGCAATCTTACTTCTAAATCCGTCATTGAACTATTAGGCTACAAACCGCAAGACTGGCAAATGAACTTTAGCCAATTGGAAGGCAACCGTACCAATCAGGTTTTGTATAATGCTTATCTTAAAATACTGGAAATTGAAGGTTATAATGAAGACTTATTAAAGCTTTCTGATGCCGACGAAATCAACGTTAAAGATTTAAAAACACCTGCACTTGAAATAAAAGAAATGGTGAAATATATTTTTGATGTATTAGGTATAAATACTGAAATTTTAGAGTTTGATGCTGAGTTAGAGGGCAAAGAATTTGAGAATCAGGCTTCATATCAATTATGGCATTTATTGTACTCAGCCGAAGATGATACAAAGAAGTACAGCGAAGATGATAAATTGCAGTATGGCAATGAAAATATCGGTTTAAAGAAACAACTCTGTACTAAATTTGGGTTTAAACCAGAACATGCAAGAATATTAGCCAATATAACCTTTCAGGATGATTATGGTAATCTTTCGAGTAAAGCCATGCGTAAGATTTATACCTATATCAAAGAAAATAAATACAGCGAAGCTTGTGAACATGCCGGTTATCGCCATTCCAAACATTCGCTCACCAAAGAAGAAATTGAAAATCGGGAATTGAAACCAAGATTAGAACTACTCAAAAAGAATAGTCTTCGAAATCCAGTAGTTGAAAAAATTCTGAATCAAATGGTCAATGTGGTAAACACGCTCATTGATAAGGAAAATAAGCTACTACAGGAACAAGGTAAAGAACCCAATTTCCATTTTGATGAAATAAGGATTGAATTAGCTCGCGAACTAAAGAAAAATGCCGCTGAAAGAGCGGAGATGACTACAAATATTAATGCGGCAAAAATTGCACACGAAAAAATCTATAAACTTTTACAGGCAGAATTTGGATTGAAAAATCCAACACGAAACGACATTGTTCGATACAAACTGTATGAAGAATTAAAGAATAATGGTTACAAAGATTTATATACAAACAGATACATCCCAAGAGAAATATTGTTCAGTAAGCAAATAGATATTGAGCATATCATACCTCAATCTAAGATGTTTGATGACAGTTTTTCCAATAAAACCGTAGTGTATCGCGAAACCAACTTAGATAAGGGAGATAAGACAGCATTTGATTATATTGAAAATAAATTTGGCGAGAAAGATCTGAACGATTTTCAACAAAGAATAGAAGTTCTCTTTGAATTAGGCAAGAAAAATAAAGAAGAGGGTATTTCAAAAGCAAAGTATCAGAAGCTATTAAAAAGAGAAGCTGAAATAGGAGATGGATTTATTGATCGGGATTTACGAGACAGTCAATACATTGCCAAAAAGGCAAAAGAAATGCTGTTTGAGATTACTCGTGCAGTGGTTTCAACTTCAGGGCAAATTACCGACCGTTTGCGTGAAGACTGGGGCTTAATAAATGTAATGAAAGAACTCAATCTGCCCAAATATCGAGCGTTGGATTTAACCGAAATGGAAGAACGAAAATTTGGGCAGAAAGTAGAAGTGATTAAAGACTGGACTAAACGTAACGACCACCGTCATCATGCAATGGACGCTTTGACAGTGGCATTTACCAAGCACAATCATATTCAATATTTAAATTATCTCAATGCCCGCAAAAACGAAAAACATAAATTACATAATAACGTTATTGGTATTGAAGCTATCGAAACCGAAGTGAAGGTTGATGATAATGGCGATAAAAAAAGAGTGTTTAAAGAACCTATTACCAATTTCCGTCAAATTGCAAAGGAGCACTTAGAAAACGTGATTATCTCACATAAAGCCAAGAACAAAGTAGTAACTAAAAACAAAAATAAAATTTCGGGTAAAGAAAAACCGCAAGAAGTGCTGACTCCACGTGGACAACTTCATAAAGAAACAGTTTATGGTAAATACCAATACTACGAACAAAAAGATGAAAAGGTTGGTGCTAAGTTTGATAAAACAACAATTGAGAAAGTTGCTAATCCATCATATAGACAATTATTACTTCAACGTTTGAATGATAATGGCAATGACCCCAAAAAAGCATTTACCGGGAAAAATGCTTTAGACAAAAATCCAATTTATTTGAATGAAGAAAAATCAGAGAAACTGCCTGAAAAAGTAAAATTAGTGTGGTTTGAAGAAGATTTTTCTATTCGGAAAGATATTACACCCGATAATTTTAAAGACCAAAAATCAATAGATAAAATTATTGATTGTGGTGTTAAAAGAATTATAGAAAATCGTTTAAGAGAATTTGGCGGTGATGCTAAAAAGGCTTTTTCTGATTTAGATAAAAATTCTATCTGGCTCAACAAGGAAAAAGGAATTTCTATAAAACGAGTAACAATTAGTGGCGTAAAAAATGCAGAGGCTTTGCATTATAAAAAAGACCATTTTGGAAATCCTATTTTAGATAAAGAGGGAAATAAAGTACCTGTTGATTTTGTCAGCACTGGCAACAATCACCATGTAGCTGTTTACAGAGATGAAAATGGAAACCTGCAAGATAATGTGGTTTCATTATTTGAAGCCGTTGCAAGGGTGAATTTGGAATTACCGATTATTGATAAAACCTTTAACCAGAATTTAGGGTGGCAGTTTTTATTTTCAATGAAACAAAACGAATTTTTTGTTTTCCCTAATGAAAAGTCTGGTTTTAATCCTGCAGAGATAGATTTACTTGATCCTAAAAATAAAAAGGAAATTAGCCCAAATTTGTTTAGGGTGCAGAAATTTTCAAAAGTCACTTATGGAAGTTCAGCTGTAAGAGAATATGTTTTTAGACATCACTTGGAAACAAATGTTGACGAGAAAAAAGAATTGAAGGAGTTGGCCTTTAAAAACATCAAGAGTTTAGGTTATTTTGAAGGGATAATAAAAGTTCGTATTAATCATTTAGGCGATATTGTGGGCGTGGGTGAGTATTAAACTCAAAGCCGACCATCTTGGCAGCATCTCATTATAAACTAACAAATCGTTCAAGTAAAACTAACTCAAACATCAAAAGAAATTAGCAAAACAGTCGGGAGAAAATATGAATAACATATATAACACAACAAACATAGGGTATATATAACAATAAAGCTATTATATATATGTTATCGGTGACAAGATATATATGCCAATAGTAATTTCCCGATATGATTTGTATAAATATAACTGACGTAAGAACTAAATCATCAGGAAGAAAAAGATAAAACAATGAGTATAAAATACAAAATGATACATCGGGGCGACTACCTGAACCCCGATGAGAAGAAAAAAACAGGTTATTATCCACAGGTAATCCGATCGAGAACGGTGAACCTGGAAGAAATGGCCACCATCATTGCCAAAGGAAAGCGGTTACAGGCATTTGAAATAAAAAGTACCCTCGAGTTACTTATGGCATGTATTGAAGATGAACTTCTGGACGGTAATAGCGTATGTTTGGACGGGTTTGGCACTTTCTCGCTCACAGCTCAAAGCAACCGACGGGTGGATAACCCGAAGGAAATACGGGCTGAATCTATTGAAGTAAAGCGGGTCACTTTTACTCCGTCGCTACCGCTACGAAAAAGATTGAAAAACGCGAAATTTGTACGAGCTGCGGAGTAAATTATTTTAAAATCAACAAACCTTTTCCAAAAAAGAAACAAATATGTCAAAAGCTGCATTAAAAAAAGAACTAAACAAGCTCACCAAAGAGCAATTGGTGGAACAAGTACTGGATTTGTACGATAAAAACAAAGTGGTCAAGGAGTTTTACGATTTCTATCTGAACCCGGTGAACGAAAAAGAATTGGTTGAAAAATACAAAAAATTAATTCGAAAAGAGTTTAATGTAGAAAGACCGGAACGTAGTAGTGAAAAGTTTTCGGTTGCTAAAAAGGCGATCTCGGATTTTAAAAGTTTACAACCATCGGCGGAAGCATTGGCCGATGTTATGTTGTATTTGCCCGAAAGTGCCTGCGAGTTGACATATTGTTATGGCGATTATTCCGAACAATTTTACGATTCAGCATATAATAATTACAAGGCTGCATTGGAGTTTATGGCAAAAAATAAGTTACTCGATGAGTTCAAACTGCGTGCTGAACAATGTGTAAAATGGGCATCTCCCTGTGGGTACGGTTTTGCTGATGATATAGCCGGTGTATTTTACGATTATTACGGGGAATAGCCTTTTCAACAAACTTTTCCAAAGTTTAAAACTTTGGAAAAGGTAATCTACCATAACAATCTATAATGGATGGAAAAGTTACAGCCCAATAGCAGCTATCATATTTTCAATCATGCCAATGGGTTTGAAAATATATTTACTGAAGACGAAAATTATCGTTTTTTTCTTGATAAATATCAGCAATATATTTTGCCCATAGCTGAAACATATGCGTATTGTTTGTTGCCGAATCATTTTCATTTGGTGGTCAGGATTCGGCGCAAAGAAGTTATAGAAGAGGTTTATCGCAACTTCAAATCTACTAACTTTTCCAAAGTTCCAAACTTTGGAAAAGTTGAAATTACCGATAATATAATTGAAAGATTCATTTCGAAACAGTTTGCAAATCTGTTTAGTTGTTATACGCAGTCGTTCAACAAAGTAAAAACAAGTAGGAGTGCGACTGATAGTCGCGCCCAGACTAACAAAACCAGTAATTATTCGAAGCGCGACTATCAGTCGTTCTCCGAATATCAAATAAAGAATATTTAACATCAGCCTTATTATGCTATTCGAAAAGTATCATATCTATCACATCTACAATCAGGGTAACAACAGACAGAATATTTTCTTTAGTAAAGAAAATTACATATTTTTTCTTCGAAAGATGAAAGAATTTATTTTGCCGTATGCCGATATAATGGCCTGGTGCCTGATGCCCAATCATTTTCACTGGATGGTTTATGTGAGAGAAACTACCATTAGTATCGACACTGATAATTTTAATAGTCGGGGCGCGACTTTAAGTCGCACTCCGACTCAGACAACTTTCAACAAATCTATTGGAATTTTATTAGCTTCATACACAAGGGCAATCAATAAACAGGAAAATACAACTGGCTCGCTTTTCAGAGATAAAACGAAAGCAGAATGTCTGACACAAATAAATGGTATCACACCATCGTTTTACAATACAAGCTCCGGAGCCAGCATCTTTATTCCAAATCATGAAAAAGAATATCCGCAGGTATGTTTTAATTATATTCATCAAAACCCAGTTAAAGCAGGATTAGTAAAAGAAGCAGAAGACTGGGAATTTTCTTCCTTTCAGGATATTTGTGGTTTGAGAAATGGAAAATTGATTAATAGAGATAGAATTAGCGAATTCGGATTAACGCTCTGACTTGTTTTCTTAGTCGGGGCGCGACTTATAGTCGCACTCCGACTGAGGTAACTCCGACTAATAAATACTATATATTATCATGAGTGTCCACTAAAAATATTGTAAAGTTCTTTGAAGTCATTAAATGTCTGCATTTTATAAGCATTTTCATTGCGTGTCGACTTGAATTTTTTATCTTGCTCTAAATAGTTAAATTTAGAGCAATGTATTCAAAGAAGTATATTTTCAGTCAACTAATTGATTTTCTTCCTAAACGTGTTTTTGATGGTTTGGCTTCCAAGTATTCAGGAGACAAATATGTAAAACACTTCAGTTGTTGGAATCAATTGTTAGTAATGATGTTTGGTCAACTTACAAACCGTGATAGCCTTCGTGATTTGATTGTAGCTATAGATGCACATAATCAAAAAAGTTATCATTTGGGCTTTGGTAAAAGCGTTACTCGAAGCAATCTTTCGAAAGCAAATGAAAAACGAGACAGCAAAATCTTTGAAGATTATGCATTTTATCTGATTGATATTGCACGAAAGAAACGGTCAAATAATGACTTTGAAATTAAAGGTAAAGTTTATGCTTTTGATTCTTCAACCGTAGATTTGTGTTTAAATGTCTTTTGGTGGGCAAAGTTTCGAAAAGCAAAAGCAGGAATTAAAATTCATACACTTTTCGATATTACCACTCAAATACCAGCTTTTATTCATATTACGGAAGCGTCCGTAAACGATATGAATGCAATGGATGTAATTCCTTATGAATATGGCGCTTATTACGTTTTTGACCGTGGTTATGTGGATTACAAAAGGTTGTTCAACATAACAAATTACTCAGCTTATTTTGTCATTAGAGCCAAAAAGAATCTTCAATTCAAATATAGTCAACTCAACGAAGTGAATGAAAGAACTGGTGTAATGAGTGATCAAATTGGAAAACTTACAGGCTTTTATATTTCACAGTATTACCCTGATGATATTCGCAAAGTTGTGTATTATGATAAAGAAACGAATAGAACTTTTGTTTACCTGACCAACAACATGACAATAACTTCTGAGCAAGTCGCCTTACTCTATAAAAATCGTTGGCAAGTAGAGCTTTTCTTTAAATGGATTAAACAACATTTGAAAATAAAGTCGTTCTGGGGAACAACCGAAAATGCTGTTCGTATCCAAATATACTGTGCAATTATAACATATTGCCTGGTTGCAATTGTAGAAAAAGACCTTGTCTTAAATCGCCCAACTTATGAAGTTTTGCAGATTTTGGGTATTTCTCTATTAGACAATTCGGCAATTGGTGAACTGTTTTTTGATGCAGAAAAAAATGATGTCAAAGAACTTTTGTCGGAACAACTAACTCTTAATTTTTTTTAGTGGACACTCATGATATATTATGATTAAACGCACGCTTTATTTTGGCAATCCGGCTTATCTAAGCCTTCGGAATGCACAGTTGGTGATTCATTTGCCTGATGCCAATGGCATGGACGACCGAACGGGAAACAACACCTTTCCGATAGAAGATATTGGTGTGGTAGTGCTGGATCACAAACAAATTACCATCACACACGGGCTTTTAGAAGCTTTATTGGCCAATAACTCGGCAGTTATCACCTGCGATAGCAGCCGTATGCCTGTGGGATTGCTTCTCCCGTTAAGTGGAAACACCGTACAAAGTGAACGTTTTCAGGCTCAGATCGATGCCTCGCTCCCACTCCAAAAACAGCTCTGGCAACAAACCATTCAGACAAAAATAAGTAATCAGGCCTGGGTACTCAAGAATATGCGTGGTGAAATAGTAAAAAACATGCTTGTTTGGGCTGATGATGTAAAAAGCGGCGACAGCGATAATCTGGAAGCCCGTGCAGCTGCATATTATTGGGCGAATATGTTTCCTTTTATTCCTGAATTCCGCAGGGGACGCGAAGGCGTTCCGCCTAACAATCTACTGAATTACGGTTATGCCATACTTCGGGCTATTGTAGCACGGTCGTTGGTTGGAAGCGGTTTACTTCCTACCTTGGGCATTCATCATCACAACCGATACAATGCCTATTGCCTGGCCGACGACATTATGGAACCTTACCGTCCGTTTGTAGATAAATTGGTGGTGGAGTTGGTTCACGAAGAAATGGAAAATGGAAATAATCCCGATAAAATTGATTTGAACAAAAAAGTAAAATCAGCTTTATTAAACATTCCCGTATTGGATGTAAAAATCAACGGACAACGCAGTCCGCTTATGGTAGCCGCAGGAATAACAACAGCCAGTTTGGCAAAATGTTATCAGGGCGAGATACGTAAAATTGCTTATCCCGAATTCATTTGACTATTCTTATCAACTTTTTCAAAGTTCAAAACTTTGGAAAAGTTAATGTTCGATTATTTTTATGGAACGTTTTAGCGAATACCGAATTATGTGGGTACTGGTTTTTTTTGATTTGCCAACCGAAACCAAAAAGGAGAAGAAGGCATATACCGATTTTCGCAAAAAATTGGTAACCGATGGCTTTACCATGTTCCAGTTCTCCATTTATCTGCGTCACTGTCCGAGTAAAGAAAACGCCGAAGTACATGTAAAACGGGTAAAATCGTTCCTGCCCGAAGCCGGACAAGTAGGAGTATTGTGTATTACCGATAAACAATTCGGGCAAATGGAACTTTTTCAGGGCAAAAAAGAAAAAGAAGTATCAACACCCTACCAGCAACTGGAATTATTCTAATTTTTTAGTCGGGGCGCGACCCATAGTCGCACTCCGACTAAAAAAAGTACTACAAACAAAAATCCCGCTACAAAAGCGGGATTCTGTTTGAATAAACAACTGAATTTTCAATCCTGAATGTTGAGATAAATAATTGACTGATTAGACTTTACACATATCGTGTTGTTTATCAAGTCAAAGATACAATTTTTTGAAAGCAAATCACAACAAGGTGCAAAGCGTGAATATAATGATTATTGTTGTTTATCAAGTCAAAGATACAATTTTTTGAAAGCAAATCACAACACCAAGAATAAGTTTGAAAACAAACGGGTAGTTGTTTATCAAGTCAAAGATACAATTTTTTGAAAGCAAATCACAACGATGGACCTATTCATTGAGTGGACAAAAAAGTTGTTTATCAAGTCAAAGATACAATTTTTTGAAAGCAAATCACAACTACAGGGCCGGAAATACTTCAGCTTTTTTCGTTGTTTATCAAGTCAAAGATACAATTTTTTGAAAGCAAATCACAACGCACTGATAATCGCTTGTACAATGGCATTTGTTGTTTATCAAGTCAAAGATACAATTTTTTGAAAGCAAATCACAACGAAATAACTGAAGTATGAAAAAGAATTTAAGTTGTTTATCAAGTCAAAGATACAATTTTTTGAAAGCAAATCACAACCACCTTTCCAATTATAAAGTTTTTCACCTTGTTGTTTATCAAGTCAAAGATACAATTTTTTGAAAGCAAATCACAACATATTATCAGTTTTAACTGCAAAACTTTCAGTTGTTTATCAAGTCAAAGATACAATTTTTTGAAAGCAAATCACAACAAGTATTTCCGGCATTGTACAATTTTTTTAGTTGTTTATCAAGTCAAAGATACAATTTTTTGAAAGCAAATCACAACAAGTGTTTACAGTTGAAAGTTTGCCAAATGGTTGTTTATCAAGTCAAAGATACAATTTTTTGAAAGCAAATCACAACGATATATTGAAGTCAAAAATCCATGTCGAGGTTGTTTATCAAGTCAAAGATACAATTTTTTGAAAGCAAATCACAACTCCACTACCCACTACCAAAAAAGCTTTCCTGTTGTTTATCAAGTCAAAGATACAATTTTTTGAAAGCAAATCACAACAAGAGGGCAAAGATGAAATTTTCCTGAAAGGTTGTTTATCAAGTCAAAGATACAATTTTTTGAAAGCAAATCACAACGCATTCACATAATCAATGCAAGCCTTACAAGTTGTTTATCAAGTCAAAGATACAATTTTTTGAAAGCAAATCACAACAAATAGCATTACTCTATCCTTTGCCGTTGAGTTGTTTATCAAGTCAAAGATACAATTTTTTGAAAGCAAATCACAACTAAGGATTGCAATGGATAAATTATTAAAGAGTTGTTTATCAAGTCAAAGATACAATTTTTTGAAAGCAAATCACAACGTTTATATCTGTTGTAATTGACGATCCAAAGTTGTTTATCAAGTCAAAGATACAATTTTTTGAAAGCAAATCACAACACTTGGGGCTTCTTCGCCTGTATAGCCCTTGTTGTTTATCAAGTCAAAGATACAATTTTTTGAAAGCAAATCACAACAGTTCAATACGAACAAAATAAAATTGCCATGTTGTTTATCAAGTCAAAGATACAATTTTTTGAAAGCAAATCACAACAGTTGCTATTCGGTCAATTAACCATGCAAAGTTGTTTATCAAGTCAAAGATACAATTTTTTGAAAGCAAATCACAACACCTCGCAAGAATTAAGTTCAACGGATACAGTTGTTTATCAAGTCAAAGATACAATTTTTTGAAAGCAAATCACAACAACGCTTTTCTATTTGTATTTTTTGCAGCCGTTGTTTATCAAGTCAAAGATACAATTTTTTGAAAGCAAATCACAACTAACCGTGAGATGCACCGAGTAATGCAAAGGTTGTTTATCAAGTCAAAGATACAATTTTTTGAAAGCAAATCACAACGCCAAACAAATTGCAGAATTAGAAAAGGGGGTTGTTTATCAAGTCAAAGATACAATTTTTTGAAAGCAAATCACAACTGCCGTGTCTTTTTTTAGTATTTCGTCAGGTTGTTTATCAAGTCAAAGATACAATTTTTTGAAAGCAAATCACAACTAGTTTTTGAAAATAAGTATATGGGTACTGGTTGTTTATCAAGTCAAAGATACAATTTTTTGAAAGCAAATCACAACGCATCTAAAAAAGCTAAAGTGAAATTTATGTTGTTTATCAAGTCAAAGATACAATTTTTTGAAAGCAAATCACAACAGAACAATCTCTAGTAACTACTATTCCCGGTTGTTTATCAAGTCAAAGATACAATTTTTTGAAAGCAAATCACAACTACCGTTGCTCTCATAATACTATTTTTTAGGTTGTTTATCAAGTCAAAGATACAATTTTTTGAAAGCAAATCACAACACATCGGCTATTAACAGCGGATGCCAAAATGTTGTTTATCAAGTCAAAGATACAATTTTTTGAAAGCAAATCACAACAATTGATTATTAAACACTTAAATATATAAAGTTGTTTATCAAGTCAAAGATACAATTTTTTGAAAGCAAATCACAACAATCTTTGACAATTCACTCTCATACTGTTGTTGTTTATCAAGTCAAAGATACAATTTTTTGAAAGCAAATCACAACTAACAAGTTTCAATTTGTCCTGATACTCTTGTTGTTTATCAAGTCAAAGATACAATTTTTTGAAAGCAAATCACAACAATTCGGTAACAATTGCCGAATATGTTTTTGTTGTTTATAATGATTATCCGCAAAGCGACCTATGAAAGAATAGGCTGAAATACGGTTGAATTTATAATAAAAAAGCGATTGAAATATTTGGATATATCACTGATTTTCATTACATTTACGGTATGTTTAACCCCGACAATAAGTGTTATGAATCTCTTGAATTTTATCCAAAACTTCCCCGATGAAGAGTCTTGTATTGCTCATTTTAAAGCGCAACGTGACCAAATCGGTGTTGTATGTCCAAAATGTGGCAGCAAAGAACATATATGGCTTAATGGCAAGTTGCGTTACGAATGCAAACATTGTCATTATCGCCAATCAATACGTACTGGTACAGTATTAGAATGCACTAAACTGCCGTTTCGATACTGGTATGTTGCAATGCACCTTCTGACCAGTACAAAAAAGTCATTCTCGGCTTCAGAACTGCAACGGCAGCTCGGACATAAACGCTATCAACCCATTTGGGAAATGCACAAGAAATTGGGCGACATAATGGGCAAACGCGATAACGAATATCAACTTTCAGGTCAAATAGAACTTGACAATGCATTCATTACTACTTTGATAAGCGATGACTGCAAGAATGAAGAACTAAAACGAGGCGCAGGCAGTCAGAATAAGTCAAAAGTACTTGTAATGACAGAAAGCATTGTGGTTGAAAATCCAAGGCCGGGCAAAAAGCCTAAAAAGATAAACCACATTAAAATGCAGGTTGTGCCTGATTTGAAAGCAGATACTGCCGTAGAAATTGTCAAAGAACAAATTGATTCAACGGCAGAGTTAACTACCGATGATTCAAAGACATTTTATAAGTTAAACCAAGCTGTAGAGTCTCACAAGGCACAGGTTATTAAACCTGAAGACCTTCAAAAGATTCTTCCATGGGTTCATATCAGTATTGCAAACGTAAAACGATTACTATTGGATATGCACCACCAGCTTAAAAAAGAGTATTTACAGTATTATCTCAATGAGTATTGTTTTAAATTCAACCGAAGATATTTCGGGGAAAAGTTGTTCGATAGATTGGTATTTGCCGCTGCAAAATACAATACAGACTTCAAATCCAGAATTTATAACAGGTCGCTTTGCGGATAATCATTTTGTTTATCAAGTCAAAGATACAATTTTTTGAAAGCAAATCACAACATCTTTAGAATCTACTTCGCGAACATCGACGTTGTTTATCAAGTCAAAGATACAATTTTTTGAAAGCAAATCACAACAAAAACATATTCGGCAATTGTTACCGAATTGTTGTTTATCAAGTCAAAGATACAATTTTTTGAAAGCAAATCACAACGGAGCTGGTCGAAGCATTTTAATTGACGCAGTTGTTTATCAAGTCAAAGATACAATTTTTTGAAAGCAAATCACAACGGTAATGAATGGTTTGATGTTCTTATACCTGTTGTTTATCAAGTCAAAGATACAATTTTTTGAAAGCAAATCACAACAATTAAACGCTAATAAAGAAGCATCTGCTGGTTGTTTATCAAGTCAAAGATACAATTTTTTGAAAGCAAATCACAACAAGTATTTCCGGCATTGTACAATTTTTTTAGTTGTTTATCAAGTCAAAGATACAATTTTTTGAAAGCAAATCACAACGGTAATACAAACACCATCTATTTTATTATGTTGTTTATCAAGTCAAAGATACAATTTTTTGAAAGCAAATCACAACGTTCTTTTTACGACAATTAATTCAGAACCAGTTGTTTATCAAGTCAAAGATACAATTTTTTGAAAGCAAATCACAACAGATTGGATAAAAGTCACAAAAAAGTTAGAGTTGTTTATCAAGTCAAAGATACAATTTTTTGAAAGCAAATCACAACGTAAATTATAATTGAATTTTCAAACCCTTAGTTGTTTATCAAGTCAAAGATACAATTTTTTGAAAGCAAATCACAACATACTTTCTGGAAAATACAAAAAGCCTACTGTTGTTTATCAAGTCAAAGATACAATTTTTTGAAAGCAAATCACAACAAAGATTGCAATTGCTAATTTGCATTGAAAGTTGTTTATCAAGTCAAAGATACAATTTTTTGAAAGCAAATCACAACGCTAAAACTTCAGCGTTTCCCATGTTCGATGTTGTTTATCAAGTCAAAGATACAATTTTTTGAAAGCAAATCACAACATGTTGTAACTTTCTACTTTTTCTTTCATTGTTGTTTATCAAGTCAAAGATACAATTTTTTGAAAGCAAATCACAACGAAAGCCTTGAAGTGTTCGCTTGTATTCGGTTGTTTATCAAGTCAAAGATACAATTTTTTGAAAGCAAATCACAACGGATAGCTAATAGTGTATTATCCCAAAAGAGTTGTTTATCAAGTCAAAGATACAATTTTTTGAAAGCAAATCACAACATATATACCAATCGGGAACTCCTTGAAGTCGTTGTTTATCAAGTCAAAGATACAATTTTTTGAAAGCAAATCACAACGCTTTGGTTTTCCTTTCAGATTAACAAGTTGTTGTTTATCAAGTCAAAGATACAATTTTTTGAAAGCAAATCACAACATAAGTATCTTCGTCCTCGTTTCTTGTGTGTTGTTTATCAAGTCAAAGATACAATTTTTTGAAAGCAAATCACAACGCACCCGGTGGCGATGGTGCTACTACCGGTGTTGTTTATCAAGTCAAAGATACAATTTTTTGAAAGCAAATCACAACACTATCGCAAGGAGATCGCCGACCCCGTTCGTTGTTTATCAAGTCAAAGATACAATTTTTTGAAAGCAAATCACAACACGCACTGCTCGATAGGCTTGAGCTGGGGCGTTGTTTATCAAGTCAAAGATACAATTTTTTGAAAGCAAATCACAACTTACATTCAAAATAATCTGAAATTGAGTAGTTGTTTATCAAGTCAAAGATACAATTTTTTGAAAGCAAATCACAACTACCCGTTTTAGGGGTTTCAGAAATTTCAAGTTGTTTATCAAGTCAAAGATACAATTTTTTGAAAGCAAATCACAACACAATTTGTGTATTTAAAAAAGAGTTTGATGTTGTTTATCAAGTCAAAGATACAATTTTTTGAAAGCAAATCACAACAATCAAAAACGAATACACCCAACTGAAAAAGTTGTTTATCAAGTCAAAGATACAATTTTTTGAAAGCAAATCACAACAAATCATTTTTTGCAAAGTTACAAAAGTAGTTGTTTATCAAGTCAAAGATACAATTTTTTGAAAGCAAATCACAACGGTATGTTATCCATACTTTTTACGCTGGCCGTTGTTTATCAAGTCAAAGATACAATTTTTTGAAAGCAAATCACAACTAATCCATTGTTTTTTTGCATCTTCACTCAGTTGTTTATCAAGTCAAAGATACAATTTTTTGAAAGCAAATCACAACTGAACATCCATTTCTTCTACTTGTTCAGACGTTGTTTATCAAGTCAAAGATACAATTTTTTGAAAGCAAATCACAACAGAAAGTTTAACACAAAGAAAAGAAAAAAGTTGTTTATCAAGTCAAAGATACAATTTTTTGAAAGCAAATCACAACACAAAGGTAAAAGTAATCCTTCTAATTCAAGTTGTTTATCAAGTCAAAGATACAATTTTTTGAAAGCAAATCACAACCCTTTCTTTTTAGGATTGGCACTAACGATTGTTGTTTATCAAGTCAAAGATACAATTTTTTGAAAGCAAATCACAACATAACGAACGAAAAAAGACATTCTACGTGTGTTGTTTATCAAGTCAAAGATACAATTTTTTGAAAGCAAATCACAACATAATGGACACAATACTACTGCGTAAATTAGTTGTTTATCAAGTCAAAGATACAATTTTTTGAAAGCAAATCACAACAACCACGTCAATATTAAGAAAGTGTTCGCAGTTGTTTATCAAGTCAAAGATACAATTTTTTGAAAGCAAATCACAACAGGCCGTAAAGGATAGTATGGCTAAACAGTGTTGTTTATCAAGTCAAAGATACAATTTTTTGAAAGCAAATCACAACAGCTACACGGGATGATATTGTGAAAGATTTGTTGTTTATCAAGTCAAAGATACAATTTTTTGAAAGCAAATCACAACTGCTTTAGAAATTGCAACACCGTTGTAAAAGTTGTTTATCAAGTCAAAGATACAATTTTTTGAAAGCAAATCACAACATACGCTTGTTTGGGCGGAAACCGCTATAAGTTGTTTATCAAGTCAAAGATACAATTTTTTGAAAGCAAATCACAACGCCAAGTAGTTGTTTACACTTCACTTGTACGTTGTTTATCAAGTCAAAGATACAATTTTTTGAAAGCAAATCACAACCACGACGAGCATGATGATTACAATGCGATTGTTGTTTATCAAGTCAAAGATACAATTTTTTGAAAGCAAATCACAACAGGGTGGCATAGAATCAAATACTAGGAGCAGTTGTTTATCAAGTCAAAGATACAATTTTTTGAAAGCAAATCACAACGATTAATGAATGGTTTTGCTGTACTTCACAGTTGTTTATCAAGTCAAAGATACAATTTTTTGAAAGCAAATCACAACGCCTGCTAAAAGCGTAATCGTTTCGCTAAGTTGTTTATCAAGTCAAAGATACAATTTTTTGAAAGCAAATCACAACGATTAAGAATGTGCAAACCTAAATCAGCATGTTGTTTATCAAGTCAAAGATACAATTTTTTGAAAGCAAATCACAACGATGGATTGGATTCAGCAAAAGAAATGAAAGTTGTTTATCAAGTCAAAGATACAATTTTTTGAAAGCAAATCACAACGTGTTAAATTGTCGTAATAAGATGTTTGAAGTTGTTTATCAAGTCAAAGATACAATTTTTTGAAAGCAAATCACAACACTACACGTTTACCTGCCGGTGAGCCTGAGGTTGTTTATCAAGTCAAAGATACAATTTTTTGAAAGCAAATCACAACTATTGCTTTCTCTTTGTTCGCTTCAAATGTGTTGTTTATCAAGTCAAAGATACAATTTTTTGAAAGCAAATCACAACTAACATAATAACTATCAATAATTTTAGCGGTTGTTTATCAAGTCAAAGATACAATTTTTTGAAAGCAAATCACAACAAAAGGATACATGGAACGGAAAACAATCGGGTTGTTTATCAAGTCAAAGATACAATTTTTTGAAAGCAAATCACAACCGTATTTGAACAACTGCACCTGACTTTTTGTTGTTTATCAAGTCAAAGATACAATTTTTTGAAAGCAAATCACAACTTTGATGTTTTGCATAATCGTTTTGTTTTTGTTGTTTATCAAGTCAAAGATACAATTTTTTGAAAGCAAATCACAACTAGCTGCAATTGTTCCTATCAGCAAAATGTTGTTTATCAAGTCAAAGATACAATTTTTTGAAAGCAAATCACAAAAAGCACATTAAATCAGATAGTTACACAACTGCAAGAAACGGTTTAGAACCACTTTATACAAAAGAGGTTTTATTTTTGCTGTTGTAGCGTGTTTCTTTACTGTTATTTTCTGTTGATTTCAATTTGAAGAAACGGAAAACCGTTTCTTATTCGTTTCTCGTCAAAAGATTTTCGTTTCTCAACCGTTTCTTGAGTCTTGCTTTCAGGCACAAAGTTAGTGTTTCTTTTGGTTCTAGCAACTTGAGGATTGCTCACAATTTCAAGAAATCAGCGCGCAAAAAAGGTCGCCCCAATTGGGACGACCTTCATTCAAGAAAACAGATAATCGCCTACGCTTAGGCAACAGTCACAGAACCCAAATAAACACTGTTTGCAACTTCCTTACCGTCTGCGGTAATGAAGCCCAGGAACACTTCAACGCTTTCGCCAACCCAATCAGCAGGAACAGAAATATCTTCTGTGCCAGAGACTCTTTGATTTCCACCCGCATCAAATACAGATTCGGCTCTTGTTGGGTTCAAAACAACAATCAAAGCTTTGTCTGTTTGGGTTGCAGTACCACTACCAGAGTTGTCATCCCAATTCAGGGTAACAACGCCATTTGCAGAACTGGCTAAGGCGTTCACAGCTCCGGTTAAGTTACCACGAGAAACAAGCACTTTGGCAAGATCAACACTGTAGTCAGCAGAGGAACTGCCAGTAACAGCATTGTTCAGAATGTAAGACATTGCAGCATTGAATGCTGTTTGCTTGATTGCATACTTTTTGTAACCAACACGGAGGAATCCGGTTATTGGTTTCAAAATTGCCAACACTAAAGCGAACTTAGTACGCTGATTTACCTGCCCATCTGTGCGAGGATTGCTTACTGAAGTTGCTTTTGCACGCATGTAGCTGATACCTTTCCAGTTACCACCTACGACATTTCCCACTTTACCTGAGAAGCTTCCGAGAATACCTAAATTAATCTTTCCCATACTTTTGAAAATTTAAAATGAATAATAGTTTAATTTGGACTTGGTACGAAGGAGAACCCTTTTTGACCTTGTCTTGTACAAAGGTAATAAGAGCTAACCAATAGATTATCAGATTGGAAGCTGTTGCTTTTCTTTGCTTTAACCTGCCGTTTACCTCGCGAAAAAACACGAAAAGGAAAAAGAAAATGTAAACACCCTCTTACTGCAAGAAAAAGCGAAGAGAAACGGAGCGTTGAGGCTGTCAAGGTTTTTTGTCAGAATACTACCCGACCAAAGGGAGGTGTGGAGATTGTGACAAAAACCCGAAGGGCTTGACCTTTACTGACTCATTTTATTGCTGTTATCTTTGTGAACATTTTTTTTGTCGCATATATCATAATTTAAAATTTTACATGAAATGGAAAATCCTTTTGAAATTATCGAACAAAGACTCAAAAACATTGAAAATCAGCTTTCAGAATTAGTGAGAATGGCAAAAGCCCCCATTCTTAAAGAAGTAACAGAAGAAATAATGACAGTAGAGCAACTTTCGGATTATTTGACGATAGCACGACAGACCATTTATGAGAAATGCTCAAAAAAAGAGATCCCTTATTTTAAAGCAGGAAAGCGATTGTATTTTAAAAAGAATGTAATCAACGATTGGATAAATAGTGGTCGGAGATATACAACTGACGAACTCATGCAACAGGCTGCGGAATGGGCACGAAAGCATCCTCGAAAATTATAATACTTTACTTTCTCTATTAAAATGGTTTCATATCAAACTACAACTGCATTATCTTAGGGGTGGGTGGTCGGGGGGATGGCGTGGGAGAAGCAGGTTTAAACCGAATAGTAAAAACAGCCTTGAGCCAGCGTGGATAGCAAGGCTGAAATGCGAGTGAAGAGAAACGGAACGAAGTATGAAGCCTGTGCGTTGTGTGCGAGCCGCTGCGAGTGGAGCGAGTGCCCCGGACACAGGAAGCGCGGAGCGCGGTGGACGGGTGCTGCCGGCAGCTGGTTTGGCGCATTTTTTTGCCCGAACGGTGCGTTGGAAAAAGCAAGGGCTGGAAGTAATGAACGAATGGAGTGTATTGGAGCGAATGAACGGAAAGGGTGTATGTGTGCGGTGGTGAAGCGGTGTGGAGTGAAACGGAACACGGCTGCAACCACATGGATTTGTGGGCGGGAAAAGACATATACCCTGAAAGTGAAATGAGTGGAATGGAACGCAATGAGCGAATGAATGACAGCTCTTGCGTGCGGTTGGCAATAGCGGTGTGAAGCATGAAATGTAACTTGTGGAATGAAAGCAAACACGGCTATGCCAACATGGGAAAGTGAGCTGCAAAAAATGTGACAAACCATAATAGCACGAGCGACCGCAGGCGAGCAAAACTCTAAGTGGCGGCTGCCCCCAACTTACAAATAAAAATAAACCCTATTGGGGTTTTGGGGGCAGAAGTAGCCACGACTGAGGAATGACAGAACGTGGTGAACAAAACAAGCTTACACGCCATGACGAGCACCTACCGGAGCGCAGGAGTGAGTGTGGAAGCGGTAGCCACAAGGGCAGCCGAAAAAATACAACCCGAAGTGAAACGAGGTGTGGAGATTTTTTTCAGGCTGCTTGTTTTACCCTTGGGGCTATGTTTTTGTGAACAAAGTGGCGGAATGACGAAGACCGCTTTACCTATTCGGTTTAAACCTGCGTGGGCAGGTATTTCAAATAAATTATACCGCTTAAATTAAAAAGAGGATATTGGGGAATTGGAGGAAATGGAACATTTCCCCGATTTCTTATAAATCCTCTATTTCCTCTAATGATAGGGTTGGCTTATCAAATCGAGAACCTTGTGTGATTAGCTAATTATTGCCAAAGAGGTTCGTCTTGCCAATTATTAAAGAATCCAATTTTAAAGATTGTGATATTGGGGTTTTGCTGAAACAATGTGACTAATTTAGATTTGATCTCATTGTTTGCATCAATTGCATTGCAGAGATAAACCATGGCTGATATTACATAAAATGGTTTTTTTTCCTGAACAGGGGTAATGCCATTTTGAAGCCACTGAAAACGAGGGTTAATAATTAGAGTTGGGCGTTTAACCATGTTCCGGCTCCATATTCGAGAATGGTGAGCAATTATATTTCTCAGATAAGAAATGGCTTCCAACCAACTCGAAAGTTCGCTATGAAGGTTTAGTCCCATTTCATTAGCAACAATTGCTTTTTGAGGAAGCTGGTGTTTGAGGTTTTTATATATTTTGGATAGTGTTCCGAATGTTGCCACTTCAAAAATAATCCAAGCATCAGGATTTTCACTACTAATCCAAACATTCGGGTCTGGACTTTCTGTTGGGTGTTTCTGTCGAAAATCTTTTGCGAAAATTTCTCCGCTTCGAGCAAATTCATTTTTTAAATCTGCAATGTGCTTTAAGTGTAAAGCAGAATCTTCAAATAATTTTTCATCTAAATACCAAAGTCCCCCGTAAGCTTGCGATAAATGATAAATAAGCTTTGTTCGTAATGCAATTTCAACAATCTCAATGGCATCAAAAAGGACTAACCTTAGTTGACGATCGAAGTTATATCGGTCAATTACATCTTCAAAATATGAATTAGGGCTGAATATGTGGTTTGTTCTGTCAGATTGCATGTCCCACCAATATCCTTTTAAACGATAATAGCTAATATGAGCTAAATGAGCTGGTGCGTTCTGTTCGTTTCTGAACAGCATACCACGGCTTTTTAAAAGAGCTATTTGTTCATCTATGGAGCGAGAGACTTTATTAGGCATGCGTATAAAAAAGAATGACCCGCCTGCAGTTCTTACGGTATGCAAAACGGGTACTGTTATCTTTAACCGGACATTGTCCGTAGCGTTATCTGTCTTTGTGTGTGCAAAGATACAACGAAAAACTGTAATTAGGACAAAAAACTGTAAGTTTTTTTGTAGTAGTTGCTTTATTCAAATGAAGATATTGAGAAGTAGTAGGAAATGGAACATTTACTTCACTACCAACTTATAGTACTTGTGCTATAATCAATAGTTCCTTTATTAGTAGATTGTTGAACAAATTTGTTATGACCATCTTCTGTAAGTTCAACTTTCATTACGTTCTTCATTACATCTAACAAACGTAGTCGGTTTTCATCACAAACTTTAGGAAAGAGTGCTACATTGAAACCGTCACCTCCAAAAGGAACGCTTGGATAAATAATTCCTTCCACTTTTTCTTTTGTAAATACAAGATTAGAGTATGCACAAGTAAGCATATAGATATCTTTATTGTCTATGGCAGGTTCTTCAAAGCCAGTTCCAATGAATTGAAACAACTTATTTGTTCCATCTCTATATGCTTCATCTATTTTGCTGATAAAATCATCATAACCAACTCCGTGTTTTTGGTTATACTTGTTTGATCTTGAATTAGCCGGATTAAAGACAAGTACGACATCTAAAGGTTCAACTAATTGCCAACAAGCAATAGTTAATGTTATTTCATCGCCAACTTCACATTCTCTGTTGTTTAATAGTTCAATAAATGAAGTTGGTCTATTTTCGGAGCAATAGAAAAGTTGTTGAAGTGGTTTGTTAGCACGTGCATAGGACTTGACAAATTCAGCATCAGGGTAAGATAAATCTTTTATTCGTAAATAATCACCTGATTCATTAATTCGTGCACGAAAAAATAGCTCATTTGCTTCTAACCGATAAATGATTATTGGGAGCATTTCAATTCTTGACAGATCAAGTAATAATTTTTCGTAGTAATATCCATCAACTTTATTTAAACTACTGATTGACCTAATTACTTCTTCTACTTTGTCTAAGTAGCTCATAGTATTTAATGCTGTAAATTAGTGATACTTACTTTAATTAGTTATAATGTTTCAACACCAATCTGCTCTATAATATCTCTTGATAATTTCGATAGCGGCCTTAGGCCTAATTCATCAATTTCAGTATAGTTACCAAAAATTAAAAGTCGCATCTCCTTTGGTGAAAGTTGCAAATCATGAAAAGTTTCTAATAACGTTTGATAATATCCAGTATTATAGGCTTTTGCTTTAAATATAATTTCTGAAATATAGTCTTTATGTTCATTGTAAAAATGGGTAAGCAAAAATGTATTAATGTTTTGATCAAATCTTACATCATGTTCAGACCAACCAATTGACCAATTCTCATAGCTATTGCTATTTAATAAACAGTTTCCTATATTGTTGATTTTAAGTTTGCAATTGTTTTCAAATCCTTCAATATAAGGGTGGATATATATATCTGCTGTGCTTTTTTTGTGATTGCATGTAGGACAACTCGGGACTAAATTGTAAAATGATAACGACAGATATGGGTTATTGTCTTGACAATAAAAATGATCAAACTCAGGACGACAACCAACTTCGCCATTTATGACTGTGAAAGTATATGATCTATTACAATAGGGACAAACTCGAATATTTAATTTTTTCATTAACCAATAAGCATGATCGATTTTGTCTTTTTTATATGCAATTATTTTTTCATAATCAAAATATGTTGATTTGATAGTTTCTATTTCATGATTATGATTTTGATTTAAATATTGCTGAAAGTTATTGGCTTCTTGTATCAAATTTTCAGGAGAGCATAGATATAAACTGTGTACCCTTTTTTGTAGTTCAGAACCATTCTCAAATGTATTTTGTTTTAGCTCTTCTTTTTCAGTTTTAGTTAGATTGTCTAATTTATTCTTAATCACAGAATCTTCAATTCGCTTGATAAAATCCTTTTTTATTTTATCTATATCCGTTACATTTATCTTAATCATTTTGTTTAGATTTTAGATATTGAATTTCAGACTCTAACTTCACTATTCTTTGCACTAAATCATCTGTTGAGTTTTGCCTGTATGTATTCAATAATTGAGTGCGCAATAATGGTTCTCCTATCATTCGAATTTCATTTAGCAAATTTCCGTCTTCAGTTTTCGTGTTTTTTACTTTTTCGAAAAGCATTTGAATCTTATTTTTTGCAAACTCTCCTATAGGCATACCATTAATGAAAAAATTATCACGATAAAGTGTGTGAATATTTGATCCAAAGGTTTCGCTTATTCCTTTTTGTACTCTTCCCTCATTTAAGAAAAGGACATTGGACTCTGGAATATCTGATAAAATGAATGGTGAATGTGTTGCCAGTAAGATATTTATACTTTCAATATCTTGAAAACGAACACTCTTTATACACCGAATTAAATAATCAATATACTTTCGTTGAAATTCAGGGTGAAAATATAATTCAATTTCATCTAAAATTAAATTAATGTGTCTATACTTTATTCTTAAGCGATTACCCTTTATTGAGTTTAAATTTCGAATATGATATAAAATACTACTTGCACTATAAATCATTTGACGCTCACCTGAACTGATTTTTGAAAAAGCATAGACTTCATTATTTAGATTATTCCTAAGCAAAATTTCAGTTTTAAAGAATGGAGCTGGCACAAAGTGTAAATATGTCCATTTAGAATCTATTTTGTCTTTTACTGACTTGCTAAATGTTTCAATATCAATAATTAGAGTTTCCTTCTTAGGTTCAAAATGCCTAAATATCAAAAAAGCCAATGTTTGCTTTAATTTGAAGGTTATGTGGCTTGCTTCTTTATCAAGCTCTGTTATGAACTTAGCCAATTGAAGTTTCCTATCCGAATCCCATTCTGCATCATTGATTGGCAATAGACAGGTAGAGTGTTCAAGCTGATTATCGTATGTTTGAGCAATTGATATGGTTTTGTACACAAGATATAGTATAGCTGTCTCATAAACCAATTCATTACCATTAGGTTGCTTGAACTTATATTTCTTTTTCCATTCTGTAATAATATCATCCTTAAGCGTATTGAAAAAATCAGGTGATATTTTTTTTACTTGATCTTTTTCCCAATTTTTGATTATATCATTATACTTTCTTTGTACATTCTCCGCGTCTAAAAAAATTGATAATGAAACAACTTCCGTATTGTCATTTATATTGGTAAAATTCTCATTATTCTTATCATTATCAACAAAAAAGAGTGATATTAATCGGTCTTTAGCTAAGTTATTTTCTTTGTTTATATCAATATTTCCTTTAGTTCTCATAGGATTTAAAACAGCTGGTGTTTGATAGCCATCATTCTTATGAAAAAGTCCTTTTAGCCAACAACTTTCTTCTTGTTTTTTATTTTCCCATTCTTCTTTGTAATCAAATGTATTAAAGGCATAAAGCGAATAATTCATCAGAATAGTATAAAAAAATGATTCACCCAGAATCTTCATTGCATCAGACTGTTCTCTTCGCCATTGATCTACTTCTTTGTAAGTTTCAAATTTATATAATGATATATTCTTTGTTTCATCACCATCTTGCTGAACCAAATATAGTTTTTCATCTTTGATAAAGTATAATTGGGCTCGAACCCCTTTAATCCACTTTACTTCAGCTGTAGAATATGTTTGCGAATTGGGAAGGTGCTTATATGCAAGATTATTAATCAATCTTAAAGCAACGTCAATTATAGCACTTTTTCCACTTCCATTCTTTCCTACAATTGCAGTTATTGTTAGAGTTGGACTATTAGACTCAGTGTATGAAAAAAAATTGTCTTTTAAATTATTGTTGGTTGGAACAACAATAAATTGACCCTTTTGATTTGGAGTTTGAAGGTTATATCCTTTATGAAAAACATAAGGATTATTGATTTCTAAATTCTTTTTTATATGATTCGAACACCCTTCTAAAATATTTATTGCGATTAATTTCAATTGTTTACAATTACCTTGTACCATAATTTATCAATATGACTTAAATTAAAAAATATCCAAAATCCTCTATTTCTCCAGTTTCTCACAAAAACCAAAGTGTATCTTTTCCGGCATCGGGTATGTCTGTTCCGTTGAAATGGGGAGCGATTTGAGCGACCATTTCGGGGTATTTGACGGTTACCGGAAGGTTTTGTTGTTTGACTGATTTCCAATATATGCGACTAAATTGATAGACCTGGTCGATTAATTCTTTTACGGTTTTAATGTCGCGCAACAGGGATTTGTCGGAACAGTCAATTTTCAGCTTTACCGGGAAGGGATAACCATCGGTTGATTTGTGAGTTGTGCCGTAGCGGGTATTGTTGCAAAGCAAATAGGTGTTGTCGGATATATTGACATAGGTTCCGCTTTCCGGCATACGTTGTTTGAAATCTTTGTCGAAAATAACGTAGTCTTCCGATTCGGTTTTGTTGATTGCCACCACATAGACGGGAATATCCGGTATGCCCAAATGGTATAATGTCTTTTCAATCGGTTCAAATTCTTTTTGGGACATTTCTTTGTAGAAATGGATAATCAGTCGGTCAATGTTCTTATTGATTGAAGTGTAGTCTTTAATTGCTTGCTCGATAGAGCCAGCTAATTCATCGGTCTGGTCTTTCATAAAGTACTCAAACCTGTTGAACTGTCCTGTATTCTGAAAACTGAAAGCAGAGGCTATATAGGTGGTTTTGGTATCGTAATGGGTAAACGCTCCCACCCCGACAATTAATTCGTCTTTTTGTAGTGTGTTGATACGCCACGGAATACCGCCTAATTTAGCAAGTATGGCAATGGCGATATTGTTGAGGCTCAACCAGAAGGTATTGACCGCAACCTGTTCATTCATCTTTTCGGTGTCGATACATTGCGAGGTTATACCATATTTCAACAATTCCTCTTTTACCTTGTAGTAAATCTCGTGCTGAACAACATTTGTCGTATTTTTAGAATATGGCGTTAAGTATATGGCAATGTTGGTTACTCCATCGGCAAAGTTTCTGTTTTGGAGTACTTTTGCTATTTCTTCGAGTGGATTTTCTTTGTTCTCGAATATGATATTCGCCACGTTATCTTCAAAGAAGGGAACACTTACATATTTAGTTAGCCCCTTAAAATAGCCATGACCGTTTTTGAAATAATCGCAAAGCTTCTCCTGACTTTCCTGATTGTCTTTATGGAAAATGAAGAAATAGCGGATATGGGTGAAATTGGGTTTCCTGAAAGGTCCGTATAGTTTCACACCACTATGAGGGACAATATCAACTCCATTGTTGAATGCCAGTTGATTGCTCTCGTCAGAAGTATGCCCAATTCGGGTTTGCGGTACTGTGATAAAGTCTCCTTTACAATTGACCGGAAATAAGTCGTAGAATGATTTTTGAAAAATATGTTCTTTGAAGAATTTGCGTATTTTGATTTCGTAATTCAAATACCGGTTGTCCTTTGCAGGCGTGGGTAATTCGATATTGAGCAACGGAACTAATGCGTTATTGAGAACCGGGAAGACTTTTTCGTATTTGACATCCTGTTTTCCGGCAAGGTCTTCGTATTTACACAGGTAAGCTTTTTTAGGCTCAGACCAATTTAGTACCCATTTCAACTTATCAGTAGGAACACCCTGTTCGACTAATTCAATTGTATTTATTTTCAACAGTTTCGATTTGCCATCATAGGTAATGGTTAATTCAGGGAACTGGGAAATTTTAGCTATGCCTACCTTGATTGTGTACTTTTCGTACACAAAATATTGAGTGGTGTCATCGGATTTGGAGCATAGCCAAATCTGATTATCCCGAATAAAGGTTGGTTTTATTAGTTGGCGGTCGAACTTACGAAAATAGTAACGGACTTGGTCGTTATAGTACTGTTTGACAAAATCAAGACTTTCGTTCTTCAGGTCGATAGACAATGAAACCAAGCCGTCCACCCTATAAGTGAACGTAGTAAATATAAATTCGGTGGCATCAGTTAAGCCGGGGAAAACAGATTTTATTTCCTTTGGGAAATTGGAACGATATAGGCGAGTATAATGAGCATCGTCCCTGTCTTCGAGCGAAAAATAGAATTTGAGTTTTTCTTTCGGGTAATCAAACGTGATTGTATTGATAAAAAGATTATCAGTTTTCTGCATAGCTTACTGAATTTATGTGTGAATTTACGTTTCTACATTTCTTTCTGTATTTGAATTATATACATTGATTTAATTTAACTTCTAATTGCAGTGGTTTCCGACCGTTTATCGGCTGTTTCGATCGTTTATCGGTCGTTTTTATAATTGCCCAACTTGCCCCACTATTGCCCGATCATTGCCCCTTTTGCCCCATTCCTGATAAAAGGTTTTTATCGGACATATCCGACACGTAACCGACATTAATCCGACATTTCAATCCAAAATTCACTCTCTTTTATTGTACAATCAGAGTGCATTTTGTGCAATTATTGTGCATTGGCGTTATTATGGCGTTATTAATTTATAAGAACTACTTTTTCAATTTCTTGATATCCTCTTCAATTTCTTTTAAGCTTTGCTCTTTTTCTATCGCTTGTTGAAGCTCCTTGTATTTCTCATATTCCTCTTTCGATTTTTTCAACGCTCTGTCGTGGCTTATTTTTCCGGCATGAGTGAGTAGCTCTCTACCATTCAGTTGAAGAATCACATCCAACCGTTGAATCCAATCTTTCATATACATGGGTGTGTGCTGTTGCGCCATTGTTTCGGCAAAAGCCAAATACTGTTCAACCAATAAGCCCAGCAACTTTATTTCATCTTCTTTCAAATAGTTTTTGGCAATGCTGATATCTGTTTTCTTTACTGCCAATGTACCTTTTTTGTCTAACGACTGCATACCCATTAACGGCAACGAAGCATCCACCCTGCGATATACCAATTCGGCTGCCGTTTGCTGGCTGATAGCCCAGAGTAATTTGTTTTGCACCACCTTGAAAAACTCAATGGTTCGTTCATCTTTTGCATCATAATCAATGCTGGTGGTGTATATGTCTTTAATTTTCTGATAGAAAAACCGTTCCGAAAGACGTATCTCGCGAATGCGTTCCTGTAATTCGTTGAAATAGTTCATCGAACTGCCCGACTTGAAACGGTCATCATTCAACATAAATCCCTTAATAATATATTCCTTTAACCGTTGCGTAGCCCAGATACGAAATTGCGTGCCTTGCGGGCTTTTTACACGATAGCCAACTGAAATAATAACATCAAGATTGTAGTAGTCAATTGCTCTTTCTACTTCACGTTTACCTTCGGTTTGAACTGTTCGGAAATTCCGAACAGTTGCCGACGCATCTAACTCACCTTCTTCAAACACATTTTTTATATGCTCGCTGATAGTGGCTTTCGATTTCTGAAAAAGCTCACAGAGTTGAGCTTGCGTAAGCCAAACGCTTTCTTCCTCTAAACGAACATCTATTTTAATGTTGCCTTCGGAATTTTGATAGATCAGGATTTCGCTGTTATTCATTTTGTTATTCTCAAAATAGTTTTTTCCAAACGGATTTGTATTCTATGTTTTGGGTTTCGGGCATAATGGGTTATTGTTTTATATGAGTATCGGGTATTGCACCTACTTCTAAGATAACTATCTAAAATATAATTAGTTACAACAAAAATGCGAGAATTGATTAATTATTTGATTATCAGCATTTAAGAGTGTTTTTTAGGTACAAAACCCGATAGTCATTTTGTTTTATTTATTATTTAAGCAACTAAATTTACAAATCACATATCGTTTATAGCCTACATCAAACTTATCTACAAAATAATTACACTTGAAACAGCATCGTTCATAACTTGAATTGTTAATCTCACAAAAATTACAATTTTCATCATTTTTTTCGCATTCCCAATTTGGTATCTTCAACTGCATTCTTATTAATCCAGTCCATTCCTTTTGAGAACTAAGTTCAATTTTCTTACCGTTCAAGTAAATACTTTCTGTTGAATAGTCTTTGTAAATGATACCATTCCAAAACTCGCCATCAATTATCCTTTTTAAAAGTTGATTTTCGTAAAATGAAGTTTGCTTTAGGTTTTTAATTTTTACAGGACAAGTAATAGTCCCTTTATTAATAACTAAAACTCTGACATTTTTATCTGTTTTGTATTTTTCAAATTTTAATGGATTATCTATTTTTTCTTGCTCAGATTTCTGTTGTAATATTTTTTCTTCTTCCTTCTCTCGCTTTTTCTCTTGCTCATATAATAAATCAAAACGTTGATTAATAACCCAATAAATCTGAGGATTTCGACTATTAAGAAAATCAGATATTAATTGTTTATCTAAAATCTGCCCTTTCAGATTAATCTCAACACAAGGCAAATTGATATTTTTGATTTTTTGTATTTTATCTTCATCAATAAAATGTGAATTGGCAAATTCAATGAGTATCTGCTTGTTGTTTTTAACTCCTACTACATCAGAAATTATATGCTTCCCGTCAATTTCAATACTTTTTTCAATCACAATTTCATCAAATTCAACACTTTTTCCTTCGTTATAAATTGACAGCTCATTTTCAGGAATATAATCATAGTGATAATCAGGTAAAAACATTTTTTTTGTATTCAACATTACCTCTTTCGCAAGTAAATGTAATGCCGTTTCCACTGCACCTTTACACTCCATTGTAGAATAGTGAGCAAAATGTGATTCTTTTTTATTATTTGGGTTGTTTTTTGCAATTAACGCTCGTTTACAATGAGGACAAACACATTCACTTGCCAGACCATTAGATACTTCCGAAATATGCATTAATTTGCCATTTTGTAAGCCGTATGTAAGCAATTGTGTCATATGTTATCTAAAATTTATTGAAACACATTATTAGTTGTTCAATAACTCTGTTTACTCGGTATCACACCTCTTACTCCGCCTCTCGGATTTTCAACATCGCCTTTATAACGAGGAATCAGGTGAATATGAACGTGAAAAATGCTTTGTCCTGCTGTTTCTCCAACGTTTATGCCGACATTAAAACCTTGAGGGTTGAATCGTTTTTGAATAAGTATTTTACAACGATTGACAACCAACCACAAAGCACGTTGCTCGTGAATGGTAAGTTCAAAATAATTGGCAATATGCCTCTTAGGGACGATTAATGTATGTCCTGGATTTACAGGAAAACTGTCCAAAAATGCTACAGCCGTTGCCGTTTCACTTATCAGCTCTACCTTTGAAGCAAGGTTGCAGAAAGGACAATTTTTATCTTCCCTAACTATTTGGTTATAATGCTGGTATTCGTAAATTTCGCAATTCTCGTTAAGAAATACGCTTTTGTAAGGAAGAATAACGTTGCTTTGATATGTGGGCTGTTTATGAACGTAATGCGTTCGGAAACCTTCGCTTTTCAAATCTCTCCTGACTGCAAAATAGGCCTTCCCTGTTGGTTTGAGCAATTCGGATACTGACATCAAAACTTCCGCCTGTTCATTCGGCTCCAATACATTTAGCACATAGTTGCAAATTATTGTATCAAAGCGTTTTTGTGGATAATCTGGACGATAATAATTGTCGTAACCCACAATGTCAAATCCCTGTTCTTTGAGTTGGTCGGTATCAAAACCAAACCCACAACCGTAATCCAGAATTTCACCTTTCAGCAGATTATTCTGTTTCAACCAGCGAGTTGGGAACGACATTGAAGTTCTTTCTATCGCTGTTAAATGTGGGTTGTTGACAATTTTTTTCATAGCTGTAACGATTTTTGCCAGTACTTAAAACCCATATTTTCGGCTATCTGAACCATTGGTGAAAATGTTTTCTGAAAGACATTCAGAAAATCATTGTCCGAAAGCTGCACTAAGTCCGATAATGAATCGTGCAACGTGAGGTAATCTTCCAATAGCTTGTTATTCGGATTTTTCGGAAAAATCACCTGAATTGCCTGTTGGTGCATTTTAGCGAACGGAGGAAGATATTCGTCTAACAAAGGCAAATTATTACTTTTGGAAGAATTAATGCTTGAATCAGCCGGTAATAAATTCCACAAAAGGTTGTGCGAAACAAAACTCCACGGGACAAAGTGGTCTAAATCATAACTCATTTTGTACAATTCCTTACCCGTGTAAATACATTTTATTGAACCATTTATATCAATGAAAGTATCCCAAAAGTGGCGTTGTTTCACAAGGGAATCACGCAAAATAGGTTTGACTAACTTTGAAGGGACATCAGGAACATTTGGATTTCGCTTTTGTAGAAAAACAGTCAAATTCCAGAAAGTAAAATCTCGTAATATCAGATAGTTGTCGTTGAGATATTGCTCCCATTTAGGATTTATCTCAATTGTATCATCCTTAATCGAGTAAATGCAATTATTGGTGTATGATTGTGACAATTCAACAACCTGATTATCTGTCGTATAATTTATCCAAGGAGACAAAAACCGATATGGTACATTAAATGTAAAAACACGCAATAATCCTCGAATCTTTGGTATGGTTAGATTATTGAAAATCTGTTTCTTTATCTCATCTTTCTTTGCATCAATAGGAATATTGAGTTCTTTCTGTAATTCAATTATTTGATTGTAAAGTGAATCAGATTTTCCAAAAGACAAACGAAAATAGTGAATAGGATACCACGCTTCGGCTATCATACCAACAATAATTTCCCAAAAAGAAATTCGTCGGCGTTGCTCCTTTACGACAATATCAAGAATAGACACAAACCAATAATACTTGTATGTGGCTACTGTATTATTGTAGATTTGCGCCAATGATCTTGTGTCGACGTTTTTATCTGTTGGTAGATTCATTCGTAGTTTAACTTTTAGTGTTCTTCAAAACTATTTCCAATGCCTTTTCCGCCAACTCTTTCTCATCGTCCAATACTTCAGTTACTTTGTCTGCCAGCCAAAGGGTAAGCAGCTCAGTTTCATCAATAGAAAGCAATTTTGCAAGAGCAACGACCTGTGTTCGTTTTGCCGGGCGGTCACCACGTTCAATTTTGCTATACATTGGTGTGTCAATCTCTAATGCCGCTGCCAATTGACGTTGGAGCAGTTGCTGTTCCTCTCTTAATCGTCTGATTTTATTTGCGAATAGCATAATCATTCCAATTTGGGCTTTTATTATTTTGAATTGTCAGAATTTGAACAAAGATAGACAATTATTCACAAACAAAACGGACAAAAGAGAAAAGATTTCAACAATAGCAGCGACATTTTTTATATCACAAATTTGGCAATAAATGAACTGTATTGCCAAAAACGTGATATAACGTTATACCGGAAGATTATCAGGTTATATATTAAGGCTTTTTATATTTGTCGTGTGCATAATGATTAATTAAACCGCTGGTAGCAAAACGTTTTATGTGCTTCTCGGCGGTTTTGTCCGGAATGCCTAATTTGTGTGCCACAGTCAAATAATCTTTCCGGCAGAACTCCTGAGGGAGTTCGTCTAAAAACTGTTGCTTTTGATTCTTGGGGGCTGTTGCAACAGCTTCGGAAGGTAGTTGTTGAAATACCTGAGCAGCGTGCTGAACAAGTATTTTGACCATTGATAAAGCAGTATTGAAATCGTTATCCCTGCAAACCAATGGTGAACAGATATTGCCATCGTCCATAATCCGAAGGGTTGTAAGTATCATAGCCATTCGGAATGTAATGAGACCGAGCCGCCGAACGGTGGCAAGGTAATCAGCCCCATACAAACAAAGGTACTGGTTTTGTGTCTGGGCAAAATAGGCATTAAATGTCTGTTGTTGCCCCGAAGTCAAACAAAAGCGTATTGGTTCAGCCTGAAATTCTAAGTGTTTGTATAGGTCAAAGAATTGCATTCCAAGGTGATTGAAATAGCTATCGAGTGTTTGGTTGGAAGAGTTTGCAAAAACATCATTCCACACAGGACGAACATTCATGAAATAGAAAATAAAACGGCTGAATAAGCCGTTTTCGGCACTCGGAATGAGTGTTGAAACTTGTTTGGGTGTGCCCGACAATAAGGCAGATAAACGGGGATTGTTGATTTCAACAAATTCCCTGTCTTTTCGCCTGTTGTATGAAATTGTTTCGTGGTGGAACGCTTTGCGGAAACCATCGGAATAATTTCCGTGTTCGCTTTTGAAAGTGAGTGCAAGCGTGTCGCCCTCGGTTTCAAACATTAGCCCAGAGCCGTTGTTGTCGTTTAAAATCTGAAATAAACCTGTTGCACTGTTGTTGGCTGGAATAACCAACATTTTTACAGGCGGTTCTTTGGGTCGCTCTGTTTCAGCTTTGTTTTTGGTAGCTGCGTACTCGGTTAGATTTCTTTGGTATTCTTCAAATTCAAGTTTTGAAACTTCTCTCAATGCTTTGTGTATCGGGTCCACCAATTTACGGCAGAGCGTTAAGCGACCTTTGCCTGCGGAAGCCTGAGCCGTTACGAAAAGGAATAAGTTCGGGTAAACTTCCCGTTCTGCATACACACCAAAAAGATTTGGCAAACACGCTGAAATTGTAACCAATGAGCCAAGCAAAAGAAGATCTCTATCTTCGGGGGAGTTAGATTTTGCAACTACTTTTTGAAGTAAGCCTGGGAGGTCTGTATAAATTTCATCGGGAAAAGTAGGAAGGACAGCCCCCTCTAACTCCCCCATGGGGGAGAAATCTTCTTCCCCTAAATCCTTCAAATCCCCATTTTGGGGAATAGAGGATTTATGTTTTGTAGGTTGGAGAATGGAAACGCTTACACCAGCTGACTTAGTCAGGTGGTAAAGTGTTTTGATTGTAACTCCGTGACCGTGCGAAGCAAGGCAAGCGGAGTATTGTTTGTCGGTTTCGCTTTGCGAATAAGACGGATAAAATCTACTTAAGCGGTGGTAATAATTCCGACCGTTTTCGCCCAAAGCGTCAGCGAGGGCAAAGCCAAGGTCTCGCCAATCGGCATAATTGGGGGCAATGTCAATAGAAGCGGCTTCAATTCGTTGTGTAATTAAATCTATATCAGAAAGCCCCTCCTGACCTCCCCGAAGGGGAGGAAAAGAAGACTTTTCGGAAGTTCTTGGCTTTGACGTTTTGGTATTTTGGGTTGTCCAGTCTGCTGGATTAAATATTTTCTTGCTCATATCTATTTCAAATAAATCGGGTTAATAAATGCTTGTGGGTCGTGGGGAAGAAAGCAGGCGCGGGATATATCCCGCCCTGATTTGTCAACCTCAATACCGTAGGTTTGAAGAATGTAGTTTGCAACCGCAGCAAAATAGTTGCTGTGTGTTGTCTGCCTGGTGTCAATGGGAATAATCCATTTTAGTCCATCGCCCGAAGGGCTGACAAAAAGCAATTGCGTTTCAAAATATTCATCCTGCAAAAGTTGCTTGCGAAGCAGATCAACGCTTTGCAAGTGGTCAAAATCAATACACAATAAGCCAGAATGACTTGTCAGTGCTTTGTCGTTGCGGGTTTGAAACATTCCTGAAAAAGTACAGTAATCGAATGTTGACGCTTTGAATTGCCGTGCTTGCTTGGGGTCTTTTATGCGCCTCAGTTTTTCAGTTCGCTGTTTTGCATAATCGCCGACAATGTAATTGTAGGCGTCAAGCAAAGAAATTGACTTATGAGGAATCGTATTCCGAACGGGAGCTTTGAAGAAAGAAAATGAAGCCTCCCCAACCCCTCCAATAGAGGGGCTTTGAGTTTGTGCGGCTTCAGGAGTTTTATTTGATTTTTTGCCATTGGTATAAAAATCAAATTTCTCACCGATATGCAAGTTCATTTCTTTATTCAGCGTTTGCAGCAATTCTTCACCCGACTGTTTATATCGAAGTTCGGCGAAGTCGAACGCATCACCGGCAGGAATAGCGTTTTGGCTATCCGAATGCCGGGCACGCTCTTTATCCAAGGCATTACCCACAATATTCTCCTTGTGAATAAAAATATTCAATGTTGGTTTGTCTGCATTGAATGGGTTTTTAGTTGGAGAACAAGTCCTCCCCGAAAGGGAGAGGACTGTTTGGTCAGGATAATACAATCTCAAAATATGTGCATATATTCCAATGCCATAATGAGTTTTTGATAATATCGCCTCTTTACTTCTTGCCTCCATAATACTTGATTTTCACCATTGTGTAATGGTTGTTGAGGATTCGGGAAATATCGGAACGGCGATAGTAGAGCTTGTTGCCTATACGTGAAAAGGGCAGTATGCCATTGGAACGCAATGTTTGCAATGTGCGAGGACTGATATGCAGAATTTGCATAACATCCTGATTGTCGAGCCAATCTTCCAGTCTGTCGGTTAGTGGACTGGTAGGACTTGCAGGGCAAACGGTACATGAGTTTGTTTCCTGGTTGCTTGCAGCAAAGTGATTGCGAAAAGCAACTGCAAAGGGTTCCTGACTATTCAAAAAATAATCTGTCAGGATTTCGCCAATAGTTTTAGGATCGTTCATCGTCTTGCCCTCCTTCCTTTGGCACTTATATAGTCAGCTGCTTTCTGTTCCACTTCAACAACGGAGGCAGAGCGACTACGGGTTAACCACAAATCCAGTTCGGAGCGGCGGAAGTAAAGTTTCTTACCTTGCGGACAATAACAGGGAATGGTGTTACTGCTCGTAAGTTTGTACAAATGGCTACTGCTTAAATCGAGGTATAAGCAGGCTTCAGCAAAAGTGATAATCTCTTTTTGCAAGAGATTTTGTTCAATTAATCGTTGCTCAATCGAAGTGAGCTTTTTAATAATTTCGTCCATTTTAATTTGGATTTAAAATTGAAAATGGACATTGGCCAATGTCATCTCCGAGTATCGAAGACATGGCAAAATTACTATGAAATACGGTGCATTTTATTGACAAACAGCACTCTACGGAGTGAAGCGTAGAGCGTAGAGTGCTCTAATAGAAACTAAAAAAGCTAATGGAAAGAAACCATTAGCTTATCAAAAACAAAAAGTATTTTGGAACAGTAGAGCGTAGAGCAATCAAACCGTAAGGTTATTGGCTACTTTCTTTATATTCTCAACAGATTGAGGGTTCGGGTCTTTCAATGATTTCAGTTTTGATTTTTCAAAACGGACTTCATTTTCTCCAATAAAACAATGACAGGCGATTGTCCATTGTTGCTTTCTGGCATCTTCAACCGACTTTTGGATATTGTGAATGTATTTTATGAAATAGTACAATTCAGTAGGCGTACCAGTCCAGATAATCGGGTTAACGACTTCTCTACCTGAAAACACTTTTTTGAAATCAACCAAACGGGTTTGAGAATCAATAAGCCCGGCAACATCCTTTAGAGAGTTGAACAAATCTGTTATAGCCTCTGGATTGCTGTCTAAATGTACATAGACAAAAGATAAAACTCCTGTCTTAGGTTTGGATTTTTTCTCACCGGCAACGGTTGGAGTTTCTTCAATTTGAATAATCTCAGGATTCTCTCGAATAAACACATTGTTTGGAATCGGCTCAAAAAGAAAACGAGTATAAAAATCAGGAATATCCAGAATATCGTCTTTGTGGATAATGTTGATATAGAAACTCTGTATTTCCAAATACGCTTTAATTAAAGACAATTTCAGGTACTGAATAATGAAAGTGGATTCTTTGTGTTTACTATCAATATTGAACGTGTTTTTCTGAGGATCAATATAGGAAAGGTTATAATCCGAAGCTGATATAATCTTTCCTGCATCTTCAATTTTGGTTTTCAGCTTTTTATTCAAAGAACTGTCCATCCAGTATTTTTTCAGATTCTTGCTTGAATCTCTTGTTGCTTCAATCAGGCCGTTACAATATTCAGCCATATCATTATCAATCAGCTTTGAATAATACTGTGTACAGGCATTAAAAGGACGGTAAAATTCAATAGAATACCGTTGTTGAAATGTGGTTTCAACTTTGGACAGACCTCGAATAAGAGGCTTGTAGGCATCTTCTGTAAGGTGGTATTCATCTACCCAGGGACGCAAATTATCCCGGAGTATTCTGTTTATTATAAGAAGCGTGTTATCTTTCATATTGCACTTGTATTTAGATTTTACTGCTTATCCCTTTCGGTCAAGTAAAATTTTGTAACTTTGCATCATGAATACAAACGAACATTACCCAAATGATTTTCAAGAGTTCCTAATGCAATTTAAGAACGAAGAAGACTGTTGGAAATACATTTTTGAGATGAGGTGGCCGAATGGTTATGTTTGTCCTAAATGCAATGGCAATAATAAGTACTGGTTGACTGGACATAAGCTAATTCATTGTGCTGGTTGTGGTTATCAAGCTTCTGTTACAGGAGGAACTATTTTTCATGGAACAAGAAAACCATTATTACTTTGGTTTCATATTATGTGGTGGGTTGTGGCACAGAAGACAGGTGCAAGTGCCAATAACCTAATGGATTTTATGGGTTTTGGTTCATACGAAACTGCTTGGTCATGGTTACAGAAACTCAGAAGAGCCATGGTTCGTCCAGAAAGAGATAAACTTTCAGGAGAAATTGAAGTTGATGAAACATATATTGGCGGAGTAGAAATTGGCAAAGGAAAACAAGGTAGAGGAGCTGAAACCAAAACGTTGGTCGTAGTTGCCACTGAATGTATAGGAAAACAAATTGGTCGGGTTAGGTTTGAAATAATTCCGGAAGCCTCGTCTGAGTACTTAATGCAATTCATTGAAAATAATGTAGATACAGGAAGTAATATAATAACTGATGGCTGGAGAGGATATAGTCCTTTGACAAATAATACAAATTACAAACACGAAATAAAGGTTATTTCTGGAAGCGGAAGTGAAGCTCACGAACTATTACCGCATGTACATTTGGTTGATTCGTTAGTTAAACGTTGGATAAACGGAACACATCAAGGGAATATTTCACCAAAGTACTTGTCGTATTACTTAGATGAATTTGCTTTCAGATTCAATCGAAAGCTATCAACATATAGAGGGAAGTTGTTTTATAGACTTATGCAACAGGCTGTTGACACCTCTCCAAAACCTTTTAAAGAACTAATAAAAGAAGCTTGACCGAAAGGGATAAGCAGTTAGATTTTTATTTCGGGGAAGCTGTCGATTGCTTCGCGAGCTCCCTTGTCGGTTATGTTTGCGTAATGTTTAATGGTTGTTTGAACGGATTTGTGACCAAGTAACTTGCTGACTTTGTAAATGTCAACGCCGCTTTCGAGCAGGATAACGCCGAATGAATGCCGGGCAATGTGGAAATGGAGCGTTTTTTTGAGTTCCAGTTTCGTTCCAATGTTCTTGAGGGCTTTATCACACGCTTGTTGCGTGGGAACGCTGAAAACCTTGTAATCATCTGCTTTGCGCTCGCCAAGCAAAGCGATTGCCTGGGGATTCATTGGCAAATAGGTTACGCCTGTTTGCTTGCCGTTTTTTGTCTGCGTTTTTTGCTGTGAGAATTTCAGCCGGAAATTTTCGGTGATATTTCCCCAAGTGAGGTTTTTAATGTCGGAATAGCGCATCCCGCAAAAGCAGGAAAACAGGAATACTGTTTTTACTTTCGGATTGAGGCTGCTTTGTGCTATTCGGGCAATTTCATCGGTTGTAAGGAAGCTTACAATCGTTTCTTGCTTCTCGGGGGCTTCTATGTCCAATAGGGTATCGGAAGCGACAATACTTTCGGTAATGGCTCTTTTGATAAACGAACGGAATTTGGAGAAATAGGCGTTAGCCGTATTTCCGTGAAGATTGCTTGCCAAATAATCGGCAAAGCCCTGCACAAATTCCCGCTTTACCTCCTGCATTTGGAGCGATTTGTTGGGCATATACTCTTTGAGGTGGTCGACAACCTGCATACTGACTTTTGTAGCTGCCTGGGCTTCGCAATAGGCAAGAACTGACTGTTTACGTTTATGTGCCGGAGTGATTCCGTTGGGACTGGCGATAAGCTGATTTTCCCGCTGGTTGCGTATCTGTTGGGCAAGTTTCAGGGATTCCTTGTTGGCTTCCCGTTCTTCCTTAGTGGGGCGGTCGGATAGTACGGTGTAAATTTTCAGGTATTCATAATGGCGTTTCCCATTTTGAAACCAATCCAGATAATAGCTTCCGTTTCCGTCGGCAAGTTTCTTAATTCGCAGTTTGACTGTTGTTTTCATATCCGTTTCTTTGAAACAAAGATACAAAAAAGAAACGGTTTGAGAAACGGTTTTGTGCAAAAAAGAACAAATATGAGCAAAAAAGAAGAGTATTTCGGGAGGTAGTCAAATTTATAATTATCTAATATATAGATTATTATTAGTTTTTGTTTGCTCATGTTTTCTGTGAAAATGGGGTATGTGATTCTGAAAGCAAATCACAACTCACAAGGTACATATTGGAACGTTATTGAAGTTGTTTATCAAGTCAAAGATACAATTTTTTGAAAGCAAATCACAACTCCCTGTAATTCCATGCAGTTTCAGCATGTGTTGTTTATCAAGTCAAAGATACATCCCGACATTATCGGGATTGAAAATCACAACAGAATATCATGGCGTTATTATGGCGTCTTAAATTTATAAATATCACCTTTTCATTTTATTTATATCTTCTTCTATTTCTTTCAAGCTTTGCTCTTTTTCTATCACTTGTTGAGCAATTTTATATTTCTCAAATTCTTCGTTCGATTTTTTCAATGCTCTATCGTGGCTTATTTTTCCAGCATGAGTGAGTAGCTCTCTACCATTCAGTTGTAGAATCACATCCAAACGTTGAATCCAATCTGCCATATACATAGGTGTCTGCTGTTGTGCCATTGTTTCGGCAAAAGCCAAATACTGTTCAACCAACAAACCCAACAACTTTATTTCATCTTCTTTTAAATAGTTCTTGGTAATGCTAATATCCGTTTTCTTTACCGCCAAAGTATTTTTCTTATCCAACGACTGCATACCCATCAGTGGCAAGGAAGCATCCACCCTGCGATATACCAATTCGGCTGCTGTTTGCTGGCTGATAGCCCAGAGTAATTTGTTTTGTACAACTTTGAAAAACTCAATGGTTTTTTCATCTTTTGCATCATAATCAATGCTGGTGGTGTATATGTCTTTAATTTTCTGATAGAAGAAACGTTCCGAAATGCGTATCTCGCGAATGCGTTCCTGTAATTCGTTGAAATAGTTCATCGAACTTCCCGACTTGAAACGTTCATCATTCAACGTAAAACCTTTAATGATATATTCTCTCAACCGCTGTGTAGCCCAAATACGGAATTGTGTGCCTTGAGGTGATTTTACACGATAGCCGACCGAAATAATAACGTCAAGATTATAGCCATTCACTTCCGACTCCTGTGTTTTTCCTGCCATAGCACCGTGCTGAGTGGTTGTTCGGAATTTCCGAACAACCACTTTTTCGTCCAACTCACCTTCTTCAAACACATTCTTTATATGCGCGCTAATAGTGGCTTTCGATTTCTGAAAAAGCTCACAGAGTTGAGCCTGCGTAAGCCAAACGCTTTCTTCCTTCAAACGAACATCTATTTTAATGCTGCCTTCGGAATTTTGATAGATCAGAATTTCGCTATTATTCATTTTTTATTCTATATTTAACTGACTTTTAGCTGTGTATATATTCTTCTTTCCAAACAGATTTGCATTCTATGCTTTGAGTTAAATAATCAGAGTATAACAAAGATAGATAATTATTCACAAACAAAACAGGCGTGAAGGAAAAGTTTTCAACTTAAAAGCCTACTGCAAAAACATTGATTTCAGACTTCGATGTCAATCTCCGCACAAAACACTTCATGTTCGGGTAAGCAAACTATTTGCTCTTTGCGGGTAAAATTCACCGGACAATTTTCGGTTTCGGTAATGCCATGCCAGGGTTCAATGCAAATAAAAGGAGCATCTTTGGGTTGCCAAATACCCAAATAAGGAAAGTTTTTCCAGTTTAAACGAACATAACGGTGGTGCTTGTCGGTTTTGAGTATTACAGATTTGGATTTCAGCTCTTTTAGTATCAATGCACCATTGTAAAACAACTCATGCGATAGGGGTAATGTCCGTGTATTATTCAGCAGCAATTCGGTACGTTGCTGATCAATTAATCCGTCCCCATTGATAAAATACCTTAGAGCTGATTCGGCTTCTGAAAATTCGAGATAATAATCCGACAGATGTGTGCCGGCAACCATAGGGCAGTTAAATCCCGGATGTGTGCCCAACTGGAAATAAATATCATCATCGGAAAGGTTTTTCACCTCGTATTTTATTTTCATCGAATTTTTATCGAGTGTATAAATAAGCCGCAATTCGAACTGAAAGGGGTACAACTTCAATGTAGATGCATTGGAGCGAAGTGCAAAAATAAGTTTATCGGTATCAGCACAAACAATTTCAAATTCGCAACGACGAGCAAAACCATGATTTGCAAAGCGATATTCCTCACCGTTGATAATCGTTGAACCATTGTTTAAAAAGCCTACAATAGGGAAAAGCACGGGCGATTGTCCTGTCCAGAATTCGGGGCGACCACCCCAGATATATTCGAAATCATCATCCGTCTTTTTCAGACTGATGAGCTCTGCACCAAGAGGTTTTACTTCTATCGAAATAAATTCATTACGTAAAACAGCCATATCTTTGGAGGCTTTAAAGTTATTCGTACCGGATAATATTGGCTGGATTAATTTTGGTAATCAGATACGATGGAATCACCATCATAAGCAATGAAGCGACAAATGTGCCAGCATTTAAAAGCAGAAGATAAACCCAGTTAAATACAATTGGCACCGAAGACACATAATAACTCTCGGCATCAAGCGGAATGATTCCGGTAAAATACTGAATGGCACACAATCCCAATCCAATAATATTTCCCCACAACATGCCTTTACCAATCAGAAAGACCGAATGATAAATAAAAACTTTACGCACCGACCAGTTAGTGGCACCTACGGATTTCAGAATTCCAATCATATTGGTGCGTTCCAAAATAAGAATCAGCAATCCGGAAATCATATTAAAACCGGCTACTGCCAGCATCAGACCGAGTATCACCCACACGTTCATATCCAGCAAATCGAGCCAGCCAAAAATCTGTGGATTTATTTGCCGGATGGTTTGCGTGTAGAAAGCCGAACCCTGCTCATCGAAGCGGTTGGCTGTCATGCTGTAAATGGTGTCGGCCACTTCATCCAACCGGTCAATATCATCGATACGCACCTCTATGCCACTAAATTGATCGGCATTCCAGTCGTTCAATTGTTGCAAATGACGCATATCAGCCAAAATGAACAATTTATCGTATTCCACAAAGTTGGTGGAATAAATTCCGGCTATTCTGAATTTACGTGCTCTGACCTCATTCTGTATAAAATAGCTGTAAAAGCTATCGCCCAACTTCAGTCCGAAGAGTTTGGCAAGATATTTTGAAATCACCACATCGTTGGTCAACGAATCGGGACGAATGGTCAGAATATTTCCTTCAACAAGATTGGATTTAAAAAACTGCCAGTCGAAGTTCTGATCAATTCCTTTGATAACAATTCCCTGAAAATCAGTCGAAGTTTTAATGATTCCCGGCTTGGTAATAAAGGTCTGAGCATGTGTTACATGCTTCGCTGCCGATAACTTTTGCATCAACTCCGTATCCACCTTTACAGGTTTCATTTCGTAGGTGTTGTTGTTATCGAAATTCGTTAGCTGAATATGTCCGCCAAAGCCTATGGTTTTATTCCGGATTTCCTGTTTAAACCCGACTACTACCGCCACCGAAATAATCATCACAGCCAGACCCAGCGCAATACCGATAATGGCAATACGAACAGCCGGCCGGGAAACATTTTTCTTTCCCTGCTGAAAATGAATACGTTTGGCTATAAAATATTCGAGATTCACCTGATAGATTGTGGTATTCTGTTAATTGGATAAACTGTGAACTGGTTCATCAGATTATTTTTTATCGGGAACAATTATCACATTCATTATTTTCTACCGGGATATACTTCTAATGCTTTCTGGAGCACTACAAGCGCTTTTTTCAAATCTTCTTTTTCGAGTACATAAGCAATACGCACTTCATCTTTACCCATTCCTTCGATGGTATAAAAACCGGACGCCGGCGCCATCATTACTGTATATCCTTCGTATTCGAAATCAGACAACAACCATGAGCAGAATTTATCGGCATCGTCGATAGGCAAACGAGCCACCGTGTAGAATGCGCCCATTGGAATAGGTGAATAAACGCCGGGAATACGGTTCAATCCATCGATCAAAAATTTACGGCGTTCCAAGTATTCATTGTAAGTGTCGAGCATATATTCGGCTGGTGTATTCATTGAAGCTTCTGCGGCAATTTGCCCCAATAACGGCGGACTTAAACGTGCCTGACAGAATTTCATCACACTTTTACGCACTTCTTTGTTTTTAGTCACCAAAGTTCCGATACGAACGCCAGTCATACTATAACGCTTTGACACAGAATCAATAAGCACTACATTTTCTTCAATACCATCCAAATGAAAAGCTGAAATATAGGGAGCGCCGGTATAGCAAAACTCGCGGTATACTTCGTCGGAGAAAAGATACAGATCGTATTTTTTTACCAAATCGCGAATTTTATTCATTTCGGCACGGGTATACAAATAACCGGTGGGGTTATTCGGATTACAAATCATGATTCCTTTGGTACGCGGCGTGATAAGTTCCTCAAACTTTTCGATATGCGGTAGCGAAAATCCTTCTTCAATACTCGACACAACCGGTTTAACCACAGCTCCGGCTGCAATGGCAAAAGCGGTGTAATTGGCATAAGCCGGTTCGGGCACAATAATTTCATCACCCGGATCGAGACAACTCATAAACGCAAAATTCACAGCTTCCGAACCGCCGGTGGTAACTATGATATCTTCTTCGGTAACATCAATATTAAATGTATGGTAATAAGCGGCAAGTTTCGATTTTAAACTTTTAATACCATCGCTGGGGCTATATTCCAAAATTTCACGGTCGATATTGCGAATCGCATCCAACGCCACCTGAGGAGTTTTAATATCGGGCTGTCCGATATTCAGATGAAAAACCTTAATTCCGCGTGCTTTGGCTTTGTCGGCCAGCGGAACTAACTTTCTGATAGGCGATTCGGGCATCAATTGTCCCCGTTCTGAAGTGTGTGGCATAATTATGAATGATAATTGGCAATGAAAAGCAGAGGCTTTGCAATGCCGTTTTTATAAATTGTGTGCAAAATTAGTGAAATAAAACCGATTTGTAAAAAATGAGCGTAACATAAAACTGTTTTGTAATTTCAGCCCCGACATTTGCATAAAAAAAACTCTCCGGCTGAAACAGCGGGAGAGTTTTCAGATTTGTATTGGAATAATTTATTTTTTTACTTCATCCAAAGCAATTCCGTAAGCTGCTACTCCCGGTGCAAAGTATTCTATCGCTCCTGCAGGTTTGTACATAGTGGCTAACTGCGCCATTTTAACGCCTGTACGATGTGTGGGGTTTGCCGCGTAATACGCTTCCCAACTTCCGCCCGAAGGCGCAGTGGCTCCAACAGTTTCCGGACTACGATACGCCCAATAGACGCGATTCGATTCGTTATCGATAGCAATACCCGAAATATACAGCATTTCATTATCGACAGGAGCATCATCAATTCTTTTAGGTGACGATCCGCCAATATTGGCTACCCAGAAACCCTCTTTATCGGCAGGAGCAGTAACCGAGAAATATATTTTCTGATTAATTTCGTCGATAGCAAAAGCACGAATAGCAAAATCTGTAAGAATAGCACCAAACGACGGAGGAGTTCCTGCTCCGGTGACATCCGAATTCAGAACATCTTTTTGTTCGAAACGATAAATACCACGCCCGGTTCCACCTTTCGCCCAGAAATATGCACCGTCGCAAAAAGCAATGCCACCACTCAACTGATTTTCGGACAAACCGTTTCCAAAATATCCTAAGCGATTAGCTCTTGCCACATAATATGACTTTTGAGGCTGAGATGCATCACCCGACCATTCAAAATTCTGATTTTCGGCAGTAACAGGTAATTTGTAAATATAATTGCGATAGTCGACCCAGTAAATATAATTATTATCAACTGAACCTGCATAAAATGTATATGCAGCCGCAGAAGAACTGTTTGAGATAACTGTACTTGTCTGATCGGTTTTCAGGTTAATCACTTTGATCGATCCATCACCCAGGCCGGTAGCTGAAGGCGACAACTGCTCACCTGCATTGAATAAAAACGCATAACTACCACGCGAGCAAAAAGTCAATCCATTTTTGCCTGAAGGTATTGCTGTTTCAACAGCATTTTCAGTTCCATAGAAGTAAATCCGCTGACGAAGAACATTGCTGTTCTTCTGAGTCATCATTAAGCTTTTGGCTTTGTAGTCGTGTATATAAATAGTGTCAACCACATCGTAAACTGAATCTCCAACAGTGACATGTAATTTTACAATTTCATTCACATTGTGTTTCGAAAAATAAACGCTTAACTCAGCGGCCGTTGATGATCCGCTTACAATACTATCACTGTGAGCGTTTTCAGAAAAAGTCCACTTATATGTAATATCGTATCCATAAGGATTATATACCAATGCACTAATGTTCGTCTTCTGATAATATTTCACCGAATCGTCGTCGGTATAAATAGTTGGAATACTATCATACACAATAAGTTCTTTGGTTTTAATATAATTATCGTTAGAGTCTACACGCATAGTAATGGTGTACTTTCCGGGTAACTTATAGATGTGTGTCGGACTTTTTGAAATAGATTTAGTATCATCGCCAAAAGTCCAGTTCCAGTATTTACCGGTCCAGTCTTCGTCGCCAATAGTAGTATTAGTGAAAGTTACTTTCTGACCGCAAACAGGCATTTCGGGAGAAATGGTAAAATCGGGTACGATATGGTCGCTGCAACTGATAAAAGATGCTGCAGCAATAATGATAAATGATAATTGAAACAGTTTGTTTTTCATTTTAAAATGAATCTGTGTTTTAACTTAAAATGTACTTTCAAAAAAACTGCTGCAAATATAGTGAAATATGTTGTGTTCAACTGTAAGTGTTAAGCTCATTAATTGTTAATTATTGATATTTATTTAAAAATGAGTCCGAAAAACACTTCAGATTTTGCGAATACTTTACCTTCGGTTAAATGGAACATTGATTGTTGAAAAAAAACGGAAATTAATAAACTGCGAAATGAATTATTGATTTGAAAAATCCCTATATTTACAAACGGTTTGACAGTTGGTCAACCGAAACGTAAATGAACCCGGAAACAATAAGCTTTCCTCTAAAACGAATAATTATGGGCGCTAAGAAAAACTTTGTACTGGACACCAACGTAATACTGCACGATTACAAATGCATTCAGAATTTTGAAGAAAACGACATTTACATACCCATTGTGGTGCTCGAAGAGCTCGATCATTTCAAAAAAGGGAACGAACAAATCAATTTCAACGCCCGTGAATTTTCGCGTGAGCTGGATTTGATTGCCAACGAAAGTCTGTTCAAAAAAGGCGCTGATTTGGGCAAAGGAAAAGGCAAACTCTTTATTCTGACCGGTGGTGAATATCCCGAGGTCATCGCAAAATCGTTTATCGAAAAAACGCCCGACCACCGTATTTTAGCTTCCACTTACACCCTTCGCGAAAACAAGAAAAACACAAAAACGATTCTGGTTACCAAAGATATAAATCTGCGAATGAAAGCGTTGTCAATTGGCATAGAAGCCGAAGATTATATCAACGACAAGGTAACGAATGTCAATATTTTTGAGAAAAATCATGAAGTATATACCAATGTACCGGCAGAACTGGTGGACAAACTTTATAGTCCGGAAGGCAGCATTCCCGTAGATGATCTGGATTTTGCTGCCGATATTGAACCACAGGATTGTTTTGTGCTGAAAAGTATCCGTTCCAGCGTTCTGGCAAGATACAATCCGGTTACAGGATTGGTGAAACGTATTGAAAAAGAGCGTTGTTTTGGTATTGAGCCACGTAATGCCGAACAGGCCTTTGCTATGAATGTTTTGCTCGACGATGATATTAAACTCGTAGCGCTTACCGGTAAATCAGGAACAGGAAAAACACTTTTGGCATTAGCGGCAGCACTCCATAAAAACGAAAATTACAAACAAATTCTGTTGGCACGCCCCATTGTGGCTCTTGCCAACAAAGATTTGGGGTTTTTGCCAGGCGACGAAAAACAAAAAATTGCACCATACATGCAACCGCTTTTCGACAATCTGAATGTCATCAAACATAACTTCTCATATCAGGGAAAAGAAATCCGGCAAATTGAGGAAATGCAAAAAAACGATCAGTTGGTCATCGAAGCGCTGGCTTATATCCGTGGACGCAGTCTGAGCGACACATTTTTTATTGTCGACGAAGCACAGAATTTAACCCCGCACGAAATAAAAACCATTATTACCCGAGCCGGCGAAGGAACAAAAATTGTATTTACAGGCGATATTCAACAGATTGACTCACCGTATCTGGATATGTTCTCCAATGGTTTGGTTTATATGATCGACCGAATGCATGGTCAGAATATTTTTGCCCACATCAATCTTGTGAAAGGCGAGCGAAGCTTTCTGTCGGAACTTGCCAGTAATTTACTTTAGGGAACTTCTAAAAACCCCAAACTCTTCGTTACGCTCCATCGGCAAAATGCTCATTTACGTCAGTAAACTCCGCTTTTGCCTCTGTCGCAAGCCTCAATTTTTGGATTTTCAGAAGTCCCCTTTAGAAAATTTCGAAATAAGCAGATTTAAACTATCTTTGCACGTTTTTTTTGAAAGACTTCCGGGGATGAAAATTTCCGGAAGTTGTTTTGTTGTGTGTAAACTTTGAACAAACTAAACTTTCAACTGTTTTTTCATCATTCAATCAATTAAATTAATGTCGCATCAAGCTCAAACTTCCAACGCACTGGCTACCGAAAACGTAGGAAAACTCCTGTGGACATACACCTTACCAGCCATGGTTGGTACTGTAGTTATGTCGCTGTATAATATTATCGATCGTATATTTATCGGACAAGTGGTTGGACCGTTGGCAATTTCAGGCCTTGCACTTACTTTTCCGTTTATGATAGTGTTGATGGCTTTTGGCATGCTGATTGGTGCCGGTTCTGCTTCGAGAATTTCTATCACGCTGGGTCAAAACGATAAACATAAAGCCGAAAAAATACTCGGAAATGCCGTAACATTGACTTTTATCATTTCGGGAACAGCCATTATTCTTTCCATGATATTTATGGACGACATTTTGCGGCTTTTTGGCGGCACCGAAAACACGCTGCAATATGCCCGGGAATTCATGCAGATAATTATCCCCGGAGGAATTTTTACAGCACTTTATTTTGGTTTAAACAACATCATGCGGGCTTCAGGACATCCGCGCAAAGCCATGTACAATATTTTACTCGGAGCGGTTGTCAACATTATTCTCGATCCTATTTTCATTTATGTATTCGATTGGGGCATCCAGGGAGCTGCTTTAGCCACAGTAATTGCTTACATTATCGGAACAATAAATGTATCATTGCATTTTTTCGCCAAGTCTTCTCCATTGCGTTTTCACATGGATAATTTTAAATTAGACAAAGAAATTGTGAAATCCATTCTGAGTATTGGCATGTCGCCCTTTAGTATGCAAATAGGTACAAGTGTTGTGGTTATTCTTATCAATAGTACTTTATTGAAATATGGTGGCGACTTAGCCATCGGAGCTTACGGCATTATAAACAGCATCAACATGCTCATTGTGATGTTTATTATTGGTCTAAATCAGGGCTCTCAACCTATTGTGGGTTATAATTATGGTGCCGGAAATTACCAGCGAATGTTCGACACCCTCAAATTAGGCGTAATTATCGGAACAGGGCTAAGCACCATCGGATTTGTTATTGGCATGTTCATTCCACATCAGGTTGTTTCACTTTTTACATCGGACAAAGAGCTGATTGAAATTGCAGCTGTGGCACAGCGAATCACGGTGACTATTTTTCCAATTATCGGTTTCCAGATAGTCATTTCCAACTTCTTTCAGTCCATTGGAAAAGCAAAGGCTTCCATTTTTCTGAGTCTTACCCGGCAATTTATTTTTCTGATTCCTGCCGTATTAATTTTACCGCCAATCTTTGGATTAAAGGGTGCATGGGCAGCCATGCCGGTTTCCGACGGACTTTCGTCGATAGTAACTTTGGTAACATTTTTACTTTTTTACAGAACATTTAAAAATTCAGAAATGAAAACTGTCGACAAACAATAAAGTCTGCATACAAAAATGTCCCGCAACCATTTTGGCTACGGGACATTTTGTATGTTTTTTTCAACTTCTATTTCTGCACCAAAACCCATGCATCGGCAAAACGGCTTTTAATTTCATTAATTTTTGTGCGCGCCTGCATATATTCGTTGTACGAAGCAATAAGCACACGATACATACCCTGCTCATTGATAACAACGATGGCTTTATTTCCCTCACTTACCAATGTGGTTTGTAATCCTTTTGCATTCGACTGACTTTTAAAGCTACCTACAACAACGTGGTATTTGAATTTCATTGCTGATTGATCACCTTCCGACAAAGTAAAAACCTCGTTACGGGTAACTTCTGGTTCAGTAACAACAGGAGCTGTTACAACCGGAGACGTAGAAGTGCTTGTGTTATTGTTTACTGCAGGAATATTTCCTCCTGAAATTTCAGTAATTTTTTGTTTCGATTTACACGAAGTTCCGGCAACCAAAACTACGGCCAGTACCATTAAAATTCGCATTACATTTTTCATAACTCTTTAATGTATTATTGATTAATAAATAAATTTCTTCTACAAAGATGAAAATAATATCAGGCAGTTCCAAATGTTTCTTTCATTTTTAAATAAAATTTAGGTTCTGAACAAACAATCAGGCAGAATTATCTGTTTTAAAGAACAATTCAATCAACAATAACTTCACATACAAACGATATGAAATTTTCACTACCCGAATTACCATACGCTCACAATGCGCTTGAGCCTGTTATCAGCGAAAAAACAATCAGTTTTCATTATGGCAAACACCATCAGACCTATGTAAATAATCTGAACGGACTTATTCCGGGAACTGAATTTGAAAATGCTGATTTAGATACCATTGTAAAAAAATCGGAAGGAGTAATCTTTAATAATGCTGCGCAGATATGGAATCATAATTTTTACTTTTTATCATTGACCCCCGTTAAAGAAACCGCACCTTCGGCTGCATTGGAAAAAGCCATTAATGCTGCTTTTGGAAGTGTAGATTCTTTTAAAGAAGATTTCGGCAAAGCTGCTGTATCTGTTTTTGGCTCCGGTTGGGCATGGTTGGTAAAAGATGCAGAAGGCAGACTTTCGATTGCCAAAGAAAGCAACGCAGGAAATCCAATGACCCGGGGACTTGTTCCGCTACTTACCTTTGATGTTTGGGAACATGCATATTATATTGATTATCAAAACAGAAGAGCCGACTATGTTTCAGCATTATGGGATTTGATCGACTGGGATGTAATTTCAGAAAGATATTAATGCTAAAACGAACAAACAATTACAAATAGAAAACCGGTTGAAACCCTGAAAAGTTTCAACCGGTTTTTTGTTGCTTAAAGACATATTTATCTACATTGATTTAACTTTTACCCCTAACTAAATTTGCTTACTTTTGCAGCAAATTTTCAAAATATAATTATTCATCAAACTTTCAAAAAAAAGAAAAAAAGAATTATCATGAAAAAAGTTTTAGTTGTATTACTGGTACTAAGTGCTTTAACAGTAAAAGCGCAAACCAACTTACAGGTAATGTATGATTTTGGTGCAAACCGAAAGAATGTAACATCCACACTCGAAATGTTTAAACCTGATAAATGGGGAAATACATTCTTTTTCGTGGATATGGAGTTTAACGGAGGAACTGAGAAACAACCTTCGCTGGCTTATATGGAAATTGCACGCTGTTTGAAATTTTGGGATGGTCCTATTAGCGCTCAGGTAGAGTATAATGGAGGTTTAATTCATACTCCTGGATTTGGAGCAGCTATCAACAGTGCATATCTGGTTGGTGCGGATTACGGTTGGCACGACAAAAATTTTACCAAATTCTTAAATTTCAAAGCATTATTCAAATCAATTCCGGGAGTTGACCCTGCAACCTATCAGTTGACAGGAGTATGGAATCTGAGCTTTCTGAATAAAAAACTTACCGTATCGGGATTTGCCGATTTGTGGCAGGAAAATGCAACAATGATATTTTTATCTGAACCTCAATTCTGGTACAACGCTACTGAAAACCTTTCGCTCGGAGGTGAAATTGAAGTTGGAAGTAATTTTGGCGGAGTTCCGGGTTGGAACGTATGTCCGGCATTAGGTGCTAAATGGAATTTCTAATCATCAAAAGTTGAAAATTATGTTCGATAAAATATTTAAACTTAAAGCAAACGGTACAAATGTTCGTACCGAAATTATTGCCGGGATTACCACTTTTATGACCATGGCGTACATTCTCTTCCTGAATCCCAACATTTTGGGAGTTACAGGAATGGATAAAAACGCTGTGTTTTTTGCCACAGCCATTTCTGCAGGATTTGTTACTATCGCTATGGGGTTGGTAGCCAATTTCCCCATTGCTCTGGCACCGGGAATGGGATTAAATGCACTTTTTGCAACCGTGGCTTTGGCCGGCGTGGGCATGCCCTGGCAGGCAGCTCTCGGAGCTGTTTTTATTTCCGGATTGATTTTTATTCTGCTCACTGTCACCAAAGTTCGTCAAATTCTGGTGGTAGCCGTACCTAATTCGCTGAAAAGAGCTATCACTGTAGGTATCGGACTTTTTATCACCATTATCGGATTTAAACTTTCCGAAATTATGGTGGTTTCAGCATCTGTTATTCCTCCAACACTCGAAGCCATGAAAAGCAGCTCAGCACCTGTTACCATGAAGTTTTTTGAATGGAACATAGGCATGGGAAGTTTTTCGAACATGAATATGGTGTTGTGCCTGATTGGTTTAGCAATAACCGCTATCTTAATGGCACTCCGTGTGAAAGGTTCGTTGCTGATTGGTATCGTGGCAGCCACATTGATTGGAATTCCAATGGGTGTAACGGTGATTCCCGAAAATTTTGCCGTTTTCAGTTTACCTGATTTTCAACATTTGGCTGTAGGTGCTCTCGATATTAAAGCAGCTTTGAACTACGGTATCTGGACAGTGATTTTCACTTTCACTTTTGTGGAACTGTTCGACACATTCGGAACTTTGGTGGGAACTGCCAACAAAGCCGGATTGATTGATAAAGATGGAAATTCGCCTAAAATTGGAAAAGCCATGCTCGTGGATGCTATTGGAGTATCGTTTGGTGCATTGATGGGAACAAGTACAGTAACTGCTTATGTGGAAAGTGCTGCCGGTATCGGCGAAGGCGGACGTACAGGTTTAACAGCGGTTACAACAGGTATTTTATTTGTTTTAGCGCTGATTTTGGCTCCATTGGCCGGAATTATCCCAAGTGCAGCAACTGCACCTGCACTGATTATTGTAGGTGTGTTAATGGTTTCTTCCATTCTTGATATCGACTTCAATGATTTCACCGAAGGATTTCCTGCATTCCTGACATTTATTTTAATGCCACTAACTTACAGCATTGCCAACGGTATTGCCGGAGGTATCATTGCTTATGTTTTACTGAAAGTTGCTACAGGTAAATTCAAACAGGTACATTGGATGATGTATATTCTTTTTGCGCTTGTGGTTGCCCGGTATATTTTCCTGAGTGAATAAACCGGAAATTCCTGATATTTATGAAAAGTCACTTCCACTGCGGAAGTGACTTTTTTGTTTATACAGCGAAATGTGATATATTTGTAAAGCAAAAACAGGTTAAAAGAATTTATAAATTTCATGAACAAAACGGCTATTGTCTGCGTCACAAACGATTTAAGTACCGATCAGCGGGTTCATAAAACCTGCCTGACCTTACAGAAGTGTGGCTATTTTGTGATAGAATACGGCAGGCTTTTACCCGACAGTCAGCCACTCGAAAGACCTTATTTTGTTGAACGGAAAAAGCTGATTTTTCACCGTGGACCATTGTTTTATGCCGAATTCAATATCCGCTTATTTTTCTATTTGCTTTTCAGCGAATGTGATTTGATTTTTGCCAACGATCTTGACACATTGCCCGCAGCCTGGCTGGCAGCAAAAATCCGTGGTAAAAAAATCATTTACGACACTCACGAATATTATACAGAAACCCCCGAACTTGTCAAACGTCCATCGGTTCAGAGAATATGGAAAGGTTTTGAGGATTTTTTATTTCCCCGGATCGATAATATTCTAACCGTGAATGAATCGATTGCTTCACTCTACAGCAAAAAGTACAACAAAAAAGTAAGAGTAAGCCGGAACATTCCACTCAGCTATACACCCGAGAGAATTAAATCGCGCAAAGAACTGGATTTGCCCGAAAACAAAAAAATCATCATACTTCAGGGAGCAGGCATTAACATACAGCGCGGAGCCGAGGAAGCTGTTGAAGCCATGCGATATATCGATCATTGTCTTTTGCTGATGGTGGGCAACGGCGATGTGATTCCTTTGCTGAAGAAAATGGTGGCTGAACTACAGCTCGAAGAAAAAGTCCTGTTTAAGCAACGAATGCCATTTACAGAACTCCGTCAGTACACACTAAATTCCGATTTGGGCCTGGCCATCGATAAAAACACAAATATGAATTATCAGTTTTCGTTACCCAATAAACTGTTTGATTATATTCACTCCGGAATTCCGGTTTTGTCGTCAGAATTAGTTGAATTAAAGAACATTATTGAAAAATACGACCTTGGGTATTTTATACAGTCGCACGAACCGAAACATATTGCCGGCGTAATAAACAGTATTTTTGGCGATGAAATATCTTACCAACAAAAAAAAGAAAATACAAAAAAGGCACGTATGGAACTTTGTTGGGAAAAAGAAGAAGAAGTTCTGATAAATATGATTAAAAACCTCTGAAAATACTGAATCACAAACAAATCGATGAACGAATACATTCATATCATATCTTTTGATGTTCCATATCCGGCAAATTATGGCGGTGTCATCGACGTGTTTTTCAAAATCAAAAGCTTGAAAGAACTGGGTGTACGTGTTATTCTTCATTGCTTTCAGTACAACGACAAGCAAACTTCGGAGGAATTAGAGAAAATTTGCGACAAGGTATATTATTACAAGCGTAACACTTCATTTTGGGCACAATTAAGTTTGCTTCCTTACACTGTTTACAGCCGAAAAAACAATAATTTATTGAAGAATCTGAACAAAGACAATTATCCGGTACTGTTCGAAGGCTTAATGTCGTGCTATTACCTGAATCACAAATCACTGAAAAACAGAATAAAACTCGTCAGGGAATGCAATATCGAACACGAATATTATTTCAAACTTTTTCAAACTGTCGGCCATCCGGTAAAGAAACTGTTTTACTTAACAGAGTCAATAAAATTAAAAGCTTTCGAGAGGAACATATCAAAGGCAAATCACATTTACGCCATTTCGACTTCCGAGCAGCAACAGTTACATCTCCGCTATCCTGATTCTGACATCAGTTTTGTTCCCTGCTTTCATTCCAACAGCGGGATAAAAATTCAGCCGGGTACATCGGATTACATACTTTATCATGGAAATTTATCGGTAGCCGAAAACGAACAGGCTGCACTTTATCTGGCCAAAGAAGTATTTCCTGAATTATCATTGCGGTGCATTATTGCCGGCATGAAACCTTCGGGAAAATTACAAAGTGTCATCAGAAATCAGAAAAACATCAGCCTGATTGCTAATCCGAATGAAGATGAAATGAACAGTCTGATAGCCAATGCACATATCAATATTTTAATAACCCATCAAACCACCGGCTTAAAAATAAAATTATTGAATGCATTGTTCAGTGGTCGGCATATTGTTGTCAATAATGGCATTTTGGAAGGAAGCGGATTAGATGCTGTTTGTCATATTGCCAATACAGCGCAGGAGCAAATAAGCATCTGCCAAAGACTCTCAGAGCTTCCATTTACAGAAAAAATGATAGCTGAACGTGAAAAGCTTTTATTGCCAGCTTACTCTAACATGTTTCAGGCAGAATCTATCATTGACATAATTCGAAAAATGACGATTCAGTGACATCTTGTCAGTTCACCGAATGATTTTCTGCTATTTTGAATTCGGTTTTTGTCAAAAATTACTTCAATTACTTTTGGCACAAATTCTGATTAACTGCAAATCGCAATAGCTACTGAAAAATATACAGGCAGCTAAGCGAATTTAAATCAATAATTAAACAAATTAAATATTAAGTAATTATGAACATTAAACCATTAGCCGACCGCGTGTTGGTAAAACCTGCACCGGCAGAACAAAAAACAGTGAGTGGAATAATCATTCCGGATTCAGCTAAAGAAAAACCATTGAAAGGCGAAGTTTTAGCCGTTGGTAACGGAACAAAGGATGAAGAAATGGTGGTTGCCGTTGGTAATACTGTATTGTACGGTAAATATGCCGGAACTGAACTTGAATGGGAAGGTGAGAAATATCTTATCATGCGTCAATCGGATATTCTGGCGATTATTTAAGACCCCTAACCCCTAAAGGGGGATTATAAAACGCGAAACAAAATAGTAATTAGTAAATGATTTAATAGTAAATATAATTATGTCAAAAGAAATTTTATTCAATATCGATGCACGCGATCAACTGAAACATGGAGTTGATGCCTTGGCAAATGCAGTAAAAGTAACACTCGGACCTAAAGGCCGTAATGTGATTATCGAAAAGAAATTCGGAGCACCACACATTACCAAAGACGGTGTGACAGTAGCCAAAGAAATTGAACTGGAAGATTCGTTCCAGAATCTTGGTGCTCAATTGGTAAAAGAGGTAGCTTCGAAAACCGGTGATGATGCCGGCGACGGAACAACAACAGCCACTGTGCTTGCACAATCTATTATCAGTGTTGGTTTGAAAAACGTGACTGCCGGTGCAAACCCAATGGATTTAAAACGTGGTATTGACAAAGCTGTATCGCAAGTAGTAAAAAATATCGCTTCACAGGCAAAACTTGTGGGTGACGATTACGATAAAATTGAGCAGGTTGCAACTGTTTCGGCTAATAACGATGAAGAAATTGGTAAACTGATTGCCGATGCCATGCGTAAAGTATCGAAAGACGGGGTTATCACCATTGAAGAAGCAAAAGGAACTGACACAACAATTGAAGTTGTGGAAGGTATGCAGTTCGACCGTGGCTATATCTCAGCTTATTTCGTAACCAACACCGAAAAAATGGAAGTGGAAATGGACAAACCCTATATCCTGATCTACGACAAGAAAATTTCGAATCTGAAAGAATTACTTCCTGTACTGGAACCGGCCGTTCAATCGGGTCGTCCATTGTTGATTATTGCTGAAGATGTGGACAGCGAAGCATTAACAACGCTGGTTGTTAACCGCTTACGTGCTCAGCTCAAAATATGTGCAGTGAAAGCTCCTGGCTTTGGCGACCGTCGTAAAGAAATGCTGGAAGATATTGCCGTACTGACAGGTGGAGTTGTAATTTCGGAAGAAAAAGGTATTATGCTCGAACAAGCCACGTTGGAAATGTTGGGTACTGCCGAAAAAATTACTGTAAACAAAGACAATACAGTGATTGTAAACGGCTCGGGAGCAAAAGAAAATATCAGCAACCGTATTGCGCAAATTAAAGCACAGATTGTAACCACAACTTCGGATTACGACCGCGAAAAATTGCAGGAACGTTTGGCAAAACTGTCGGGTGGTGTGGCTGTACTTTACGTAGGAGCTGCTTCGGAAGTGGAAATGAAAGAAAAGAAAGACCGCGTAGATGACGCACTAAGCGCAACCCGTGCAGCTATCGAAGAAGGAATTGTTCCCGGTGGTGGTGTAGCTTATATCCGTGCCATAGACAGCCTGACAGGTCTGAAAGCAGCCAACGATGATGAAGCTATCGGTATGGATATCGTGAAACGTGCTATCGAAGAACCTCTACGCCAGATTGTGTTCAACGCTGGAAAAGAAGGCGCAGTTGTAGTTCAAAAAGTGCGCGAAGGTAAAGATGACTTCGGTTACAATGCCCGCACTGATGTGTACGAAAACTTCTTTGCAGCCGGTGTTGTTGACCCAGCCAAAGTTACACGCGTTGCTCTGGAAAATGCTGCGTCAATTGCGGGCATGTTCCTGACTACCGAATGTGTTATTACTGAAAAGAAAGAAGACAATCCTGCTCCGCAAATGCCAATGGGCGGCGGAATGGGCGGCATGATGTAATTTATAATTGATAGTTGACAATTGATAATAAAAATCTAATTGTCAACTATTCATTATCAGCTTTCAATTCACCAAGAACTATCTTCCCGCAAGGCGAAATCCTGCGGATATCAATATATAATCAAAAAGCCCGTTCAGAAAACTCTGAACGGGCTTTTTCTTGATTCAATTTGTATTTACTGATTTATTTTCAACTCATCAATCAATCTTTGAGCACCATACACTTTATCCATAATAAACAAAATATAACGAACGTCCACATTGATAGTTCTTTGTAAGTTTGGTTCGAAAATAATATCACCACTCAGCGACTCCCAGTTACCATCAAAAGCCAAACCGATAAGTTCGCCTTTACCATTAAAAATCGGGCTTCCGGAGTTTCCACCTGTAATATCGTTGTTGCTCAAAAATGCCACCTGCAATTCGCCTGTTTTCGTATCGACATACGATCCGAAGTTTTTGTCGGTTATGGCTGTTTTCAGTTTTTCGGGTACATTAAATTCCATATCGCCGGGAATTTCTTTTTGCAAAATACCCTTTGTAGTGGTAAAATAATTGTACGTAATGGCATCAGCAGGCTGATAACCTCCAATTTTGCCAAAGGTTAAACGCATAGTAAAATTAGCATCAGGATATAAACTTTTACCGGTTTCGGAAGCAAACTCCATAATTCCGGCTTCGTACACTCTCTCAGCCACTTCTAATTTATCAATAGTTTTTTTATACTCATCACTTTTAATGTTTTTGTAGGTTACATTCACATCATCGTAAAACAAGATAGCCGGATCGTTTTTAAAATCAACTTTACCCGTTTTAAAAGCCTTTTTAAACTTTTCGAAAGTAGAAAAACTGGATTTTTCATACAGATTTTTCGTGTATTTTTCGTAATTATTTCTAAACTTTTTGCCAATCAGTTGATAGGTTTCGGGAAGTGCATCGCCATCCACTGCATCTTTGTACGATTTCAGCATAACGGCAAAAGTTGCCTGATCCACCATCATATAATAATCCTTGTACAATTTTTCCGCTTCTACCAATAAAGAATCATTACTGATATTTTTTTTGTTCAGATCAGAAATACGCGATGCAATACGTGGCATTTCCACACCACCCATAAGCGATTCGCGGAGATAATTCAACGCTTTTGAATAAGGAAGGATTGTTTTGTAAGCATCTTCGATATTTTGCAAAACGTCACCGTATTTTTTCTGACGTTCAGGGTTTGCATTTACCCACTTTGTAAATTCATGTTCCTCAGCTTTTTTTCGTTCAATAATTTTTAGTTTAACCACAGCATTATTCATTCCAATACTGTTTTTCCAATAATTTGAACTGCGTGCATATTTGCTGGCATAGGCAATATTAATGGCTTCATCTGCTTTCATAAACGACATCCAAACCTGTTGTTTAGCGCCACGAACATCTATTTTAGACTGATTATCGGTTTTAACACGATTTTCAATTCCCCATGAAGAGAGATAACGTGATGTCGATCCCGGATTTCCCATAATCATGGCAAAATCATCAGGCTGATAACCTTTATTGGAAATTGAAGCGAAACGTTTTGGTTGAAAAGGTACATTATCTTTAGAATATGCTGCCGGTTTACCATCGGGAGCAGTATAAACTCTGAACACCGAAAAATCACCTGTATGACGCGGCCACATCCAGTTGTCGGTTTCGCCACCAAATTTACCAATGGAAGCAGGTGGTGCAAAAACAAAACGAACATCCTTAAACTCCTCGAATACAAATGCATAAAACTCATTTCCGGCATAAAATGGTTTTACCTGAGCAATATAATGGTTGTCCTTTTCAAGTTCATCTTTGATGACCCCCAGAATAGAATCCTGCTTTTGATGTCTTACATTTAGAGTCATCTCATCGGATAATTGCGAAACCACTCTTTCGGTTACATCCTGTATTTTTACCAGAAACTTCACCGTCATGCCTTCTGCAGGTAATTCTTCACCGAAAGAAGGAGCCGCATAACCGTTTTTCAGATAATTATGCTCTACTGAACTCAATTGCTGAATGGCTCCAAATCCACAGTGGTGGTTGGTGAAAATCAAACCTTTGTCAGAGACAGCAACTCCGGTACAACCATTTCCAAAAACCACAACTGCATCTTTGAGACTGGAATTTTTGTCGCTATAGATTTCTTCAGCGGTCAGAGTACAACCCATACCATTCATTTTCTGAATATTAAGTTTTTGGATATAGGGCAACATCCACATACCTTCATCGGCCAAAACAGGCAGAAACACCAAAATAGCTAAAATTGATACTACTAATTTCTTCATCTTTACATTAATTTGTTTATACAATTTGTATATTTATTAAAAAATTGGAGACCAAAGGTAATAAAAGTTTTTGTGAGTAAGGTTTAGGTATTGAGATTTCCCGATTATTTGAATTAAATTTGTCATCCATTAAATTCCCATGACTAATAATGCAAGCTCACTATATTCATTTTCAACTTCAGTTTAAATTTCCAGCTGGCACATCGCGTGGTGTGCTTCATTATAAACCATCGTCATTTCTTATTTTAGAAGATAATGGTTTTCGGGGAATAGGAGAATGCTCCACCATTCCCGGTCTAAGTATCGACAACATGGATTTGTACAACAGCAAACTGGATGAAGTTTGCCGGCTATTAAATAGTAAAGCTGTTGTTGAAGATATTGATTTAACTGGTTTTCCTTCTATCGCTTTTGGTCTGGAAACGGCTTTGCTCGATCTGAAGACCGGAGGTAAAAGATTGCTTTTCGATACCTATTTCACACAAGGGAAAGCCGGCATCCCTATCAACGGCTTGGTATGGATGGGCGATAAAGCATTTATGCAAAAGCAAATACGCGAAAAAATTGCAGCAGGATATCGATGCATTAAACTTAAAGTTGGCGCACTCGATTTTGATACGGAGAAAGATATTATTAAAGAAATAAGAAAACAGTTTTCGGCTGATGATATTGAATTGCGATTGGATGCTAACGGAGGTTTTTCGGCTGAAAAAGCTTTGGAAAAGCTGAACATATTAGCTGATTATCAGATTCATTCCATAGAGCAACCCATAAAACCCGGTCAATGGGAAAGTCTGGCTGATATTTGCCAAAAATCGCCCATACCTGTGGTGCTCGACGAAGAACTTATCTGTTTGCAACCTGAGATAGAAATGTTGGAAGCGATAAAACCGGCTTATATCATTCTGAAACCAAGTTTGATTGGAGGTTTTTCAATTTCGGAAAAATGGATACGACTGGCTGAAAAGTTGAATATTGGTTGGTGGATAACATCAGCTTTGGAGTCGAATATCGGATTAAATGCCATAGCACAATGGACATCTTCGCTCAATTCGAGCTTACCACAGGGACTTGGCACAGGTCTGCTTTACCACAACAATATTCCATCTCCACTGGAAATAAATGACGCAAAATTATATTACAGAAAAAGCACTTCGTGGAATCTGACATCATTAGCACTTTAAGAATGACTCAAAAAACAGAATATATAATTCTTAACGGAATACATTATCAGAAAGAAAACGTTCACCTCTTATCGGTCAACAATACTTTTTCGGAATCGGGGAAACAAATTTTTGATTTTCTCACTGACTGGTTCGATGATTCTGACGTTATTATTACCCGCACATCCGGTTCTACAGGTACTCCCAAAGAAATCCGGCTGACAAAAACTGCCATGCGGAATTCTGCCCGAATGACCAATGCATTTTTCGGACTTGATGCATCAAAAACGGCATTGCTCTGTTTACCAGCATCCTACATAGCCGGAAAAATGATGCTGGTGCGCGCCATAGTTGGTGGATTTAATCTGATGTGCGTGGAACCTAAAGCAAATCCGTTTGAAGATGTAGATACTGAAATTGATTTCACTGCTATTACACCTTATCAGTTGAATCATTCTGCAGAGACACTGAAAACTTTTCCTGTAAAAAACATTATTGTAGGCGGCGGTCATGTAAATACAAGGCTCGAAAAGCTATCTGAAACAATTCCTGCAAACCTTTACGAAACCTATGGTATGACAGAAACCGCTTCGCACATTGCTCTCCGTAAAATTAACAGAGATAAATCGGAATATTTTTGCGTTTTGGAAGGTGTTTCTATACAGCAGGACGAACGTGGCTGTCTGACAATAAAAGCACTACATTTAACTGAGAATGAATTAATCACCAACGATATTGTAGAACTGAAAGACGAAAAATCTTTCAAATGGCTCGGACGGGCTGATTCTGTTATTAACTCTGGTGGCGTGAAAATTTTCCCCGAGCAAGTTGAGAAAAAGTTGGAAAAAGTCATCAACAATCCGTTTTTTGTTGCTTCATTACCCGATGATACTTTGGGAGAAAAAGTAATTCTGGTGATTGAAGGTTTGGAAGAAAATTATTCTGATAAATTACCAGCAATTCTGGGCAAATATGAAATGCCGAAAGAAATATTCTTTTCGCCTAAATTTCAGTATTCGATAAGCAACAAAATTTTGAAAAAAGAAACGATAGAAACTATTCTCACAAAGTTGAAACATTGAAATTCGAAAACTCCGAAGCACGCGAGCCCATTAGCCGGAGTCCTATCCTGCCCGAATTCAAATCTGGAAACTGACTGGTTTTCCAACCACAAACATAAGTTCTGTTGTCGCCGGTGATTTTCATTAGCAAATCTGCATCTTTTTTAACAACCGTAATGTGATATTTCACGCCTGGTTTAAACATTCCTGTACGAAAATTATCTTGTAAAAGTTCTGTTCCTTTTAAGCCTTTACCTGTTTCCGTACCGTACCGACGGGCACGAATATAATCTTCTGCCGGATTCAGATTGTCGTTTTCAAAAGCAGCAAAACTAATATGATATGCATTCATGTTGTCGAAATATGTTTTCATGGCAGGAATTTTCCGGAGATGAGTCCATTTGGAAATATCCCTATCGTACATTCCCACGCCACTACCTTCAGCAAAAAGATAGAGAATATTCACAAATTTCGTAGCTGAATCTTTTCGAACAAAATCAAAATCAACTTTTACATTACCTGAAAACGATTTTTTAGTCCATAAAACCGCATGATCCGCATCACTGGCTGCTGTTGATCCGGCTTTAAATGCCAGGCCTGTTTTTGAGTTTTTCAGTGTGGCTTTCTCACCATCCAGAAACCAGTTTTTTCTCCAGTCTTTCGAAAAATCATCCTTAAAAACTGTTTTCCACGGCAGATTTTCTGTTTGGGTAATTTTTTGTTTCAGACTATCAGTTTTTGCATCCGGCATATTATTGCCAATCAATTCCAGCATAAAAATGGCATTTAAGCCCCACTGAGCAGTTCCATTGGTACCAATACGCGGATTTTCGTGAACCGGATTAGTTACTTCACTGCCGGAAATAAGTTTCGAACCGTATAAATCCGGTCGTATATCAGTTTGATTTCCAAATCGTCTGTACCGTTGAAAAAACTCGCCCCAGGCACGGGCAGCCAACTGATCATCGTTCAGTTCACGCGCAGCAAATGCTGTGAGCCGTGGCGTGCGGAAATTAATATCGCCCCAGTTCCGGTTGTTGTTATTACGTGCTGAATCATTTTCGGACATACTATAAAAGTGGCAATATTCTGTAAATGTTTTACGGAATGGCTTGTAGTCGATCATATCAAACATTTCTGTCAGTATTTCAAAACCGCCCATAATGGTTGCCAAATGATTTTTGTTGGTTACATCAGGCTTGCCATCGTACCAAATTTTTCCGGTTTCAGGATCATAGCAAAGTCCGTTTGGTCCGGTAAACAGATTATCGGGCAATTGAGTAAGCGATTCAAGTCCGGTTAGAATTTTATTTTTGTAAGTCACATTACCTGTTCTCTCCCACTCTGTCATCCAATTACCGGCCAGAGCAAGCCAATCAGGTCCCCAGCGAAGACGTGTAGGAGCGTTATATGGAAATTTTTCGCGTGGCTGAGCAATTCGCAAGGGTTCATATTTCACCATCGATTTTTCTGCATCGAGCGATTCACGCATCAAATCACCGCAACGTTCATCGGTGGTGAGATAATAATAAAACCGTTTCCACGCCGCCTGACCAATTCTGGCTTCTTTCGAGCCACAACCCCAATGCGAGACATTGTGCCGACTTCCAAGTCCTTTCATATCGCCCAAATGATACGCATCCACTTCGCCGGTGTGGCGGGTCATGGCTTCGGCCATTCGGAAAATTTGCGGATTTCCTGTGCGTAAAAACGAGTACCACAGCCAGTTATTGGGCGCCAGTTCGGTATTATCCCAGGCATAACCACCAATATCGTAACGCCACACATGACGGGTTTCGTCGTAAGTGTGCATCAAATCACCATAATTCCAAAAGCCATACCAATGATGCTCTTCGACAGCACGTTGATAATATAAAAATGAACTATCTTGCTGATTTTCCAACCATGATTTGGTTTCGTTGGAATAATCGGGTAGACTCCAGGTGCCGAATACTTTTACGCTGTGAAGATATTCAGGAGTACAAACTAAAAGAGGAGTTTCGGAAGCTGATTTTGCCCATTCCACAGTTTGATTTTTGGTTGGCAAATTTTCGAAAGGAATCAAAGTCAGTTCCGAAGTACGTGCAATACCAAATGGCGTACTTAAACCGGGCTGTACATCCTCGTAAGTTGCATCTAAATCGTGTGGAATGGTATCGTAGTGGCGCAAATCCATAGCTTCGGCATCGGGCGACCACATCCATACTTTTAACTGAGCCACATCAGAAGTTGCATTATTTACTTCAAGCGAAGCAGGATACGATTGCCAGAAATTTTTAAGCGACACAGCCAATCCTCCGGAAACATCGCCCGCAAGCACCAATCCATCCGAACGTTTTCCGGCGTTGGCAAACAGCCAGGAACTTTGCTGATTGGTTCTTTTTGAAATTGTAAATCCGTTTTCGTTCAGTTGAGTGAGTTTATAATCGTTCCACTGCGCTAAATGCGAGAACCATGTAAAAGCCGTAGAATCATCGTTCGTAATTTCAGGAATCTTTTTTCCATCCATTTGATTTTCAGAAATATTTCGCTGACCTTTAAAAATGAACGGACTTCGGGTCACAATAGGTTTGACCGGTTCACTCCACAAACCACCATTCCCGGCACTGAACCGCACATGACGATTCTGAACAGACTCATGAAACGGAACATCGAAAACGACACCCAGACCTTTGATAAAGTCCGTTTCCTGATTTCCATCAAACACAAAAGAATGAACCAACCGAATTTGCGGAACATCTCTGTAAAAATAAAGCCGCACATCGAAAGGCAAAAATTTTCTGTTTTCTTTTTCAGAATAATGTACCCCACTGATTTTAATCACAGTACGAATTACACCGAATTGCTCGATGGATACATTTGTTATTTTCGATATAAAATCCTCGTATTCAAGCTGATTTTCGGAGATGCGGTGTTCGAGTTTGCAAATTAGCCGGCCGTTTTGTGAAAGAATTTTATCACCTGTTTTGATAGAATTGAAAATAAACTGCCCGCTTTTAGGAATTTCGTATCGATACACCCCGTTTTGAACACTGAAAGCCACCTCAGTTTCCTGCACAAGAATTCCTGACATTGGTGAGGCTTTTTTAACTGATTGAAGACGAAAATTTTGAGCACTATGAACCACAGCTGCACAGCCCAACCATTTAACAGATCCATCAGACCAGAAAGCCAAAGGCCATGTTTGAACAGGAAATTCGGCTGAATCAGACTTGAGAACGAACAGCTGAGTTTTGTTGATTTTCCCTTTTTCGAACGGCACGCCCCACGAAATTCCTGACCTGGAATCCGAAACAGAAGGGTTAAGCCTTTTCAGAACAATATTTTGAGCAGATATCTGTAAAAATCCTGCAAACGCAATCATGCAAATAACTGAAAAACGACTCATACCCAACGAATTTTAGTTTTTAATCATTGTTTGCGAATATGTTTTTGTACCCGATTGAATGATCAGAAAATACATGCCTTTAGGAAATTGTTGCGTTGAAAAGCTGAATTCAGGCTGTGCATAAATTTCAGAATAAACCAATTGACCAACAGAATTCAACAAACTAACTTTCAAGTCCTGAGTGGACTCTTTAACCGACACATGCAACATATCCTTCACGGGGTTAGGATAAACTTTGGTCATTAATTCCGGATTACGAATTCCGGTAGCATTTTTCACTTTTAACGCGCCGGAAGAAACAAAATCAGTTAAATCCCATTCCAATCCATCTCCGGGAGTTGCAGGTGTTATTGTTGAAGGAACGCCACTAACATTACCGCTGATAATTTTAAAACTATCGCCATTGGCAAAAACAGTTGATTCCGAGGGATTGATTTCTAAAATTCCATTCATTAAAATATTGCCTGAGGTTTTCAGCGTATCATTCTTTGTAGCCGCTTTGTCAATTTCGATGGTCAGAAACGATCCTTCCTGAAATTCCACATCGTTATTTACTGTAAAGCTTCCCAAGCCATTTCCGGGACTTAATGAGCCACCGAAATACACATATGTTTTTCCTGCAACACTACCGAATCCGCTCAATGTAGCATCAGAATTTACGGCTACATATCCTGTTCCTAATCCGGTTCCGGCTGAATTATTCACCATGAGAGTTCCATTCAAAAGGTTTGTTCCACCTGTAAACGTATTGTCGTTGGTCAATGTCCATGTTCCGGTTCCTACTTTATTGATAGCAGCTACAGCGCCTGTACCGGAATATTGCGCATTTGTAATTTTACCATTAAAAGTAGAATTCACATTTCGGGCACCAATTTGCCATGTGATAGTTGCAGTTGCCGTGCCTCCCGCACCTAAAACTGAAGTGGAAGTACCTGTTAAATCGCCAACCGGAATAACAATGTTGGACGAATTTCTGTAAATCATGGTCACCAGATTATTCAGGTTTATTTTTGCTCTTTCGTAACCTTTATCCGAACTTAACACAAAACTACCACCATCGGCATCGGTTGATACGTTGACAGTTCCACCAAACTCAGAAGCATTGGAATACAACACATTACCGGTAGCTTTAGTCAGATAGTTCAGTATACCGCTACCGGTAAGCGTACCCACAATATAGGAATTACCATCCACATTTAAAGTACCTGTATAACCCGAGGGAATTTTCAGATTCCAACTTGACGTATTTACAGTTGTCGGGCTATCGAACATATTTAATGTTCCGCCCATAAACGTAATGGTGTCGGCAGAACCCAATCCGGATGTATTAGCCACATCAGTTGTAAATCCGATAGTTCCGGCTTTGAGCGTCGTTCCACCGGTATAATTATTTGCCACAGCAACCGACAATCGTCCCGGTCCTTCCTTGATGAGCCGACCAGCACCTGTGAATTGTCCGGAAGTAGTCATTACTGCCGATGAATTTCCGACGGACAGAATTCCACCATTAGCTCCCAAAGTAAATCCTCTGTCGATAGTTACTGTTCCACCTGTATAACTCAACCTTCCTCCGTTTAAAACAATATTTGAAGATGCTTTTGCAGCAGCACCGATAGACGAAGCTACACCACCGTTGGTAAGCGTTGCTGTTTCAATAGTTCCTTCGTTGATAAAAAGTTTTCCTGTAAATTTATTGGTAGTTGAGAAAAGAGCTTTTCCTTCTCCTTTTTTCACGATATTTCCAACTCCATCAATTGACCCTGTTCCGGTAAAACTATAATTCGATGCTGTTTCGATAAGCATGGAAGCCGGAGAAACACTTTCGGTAAAATAAACCGATTTTATTGTTGTTTCATCGTTGAATAAAACTGAATCGTTGGAGCTGAACGTTTTTGAAATATCGCTCAACACCCAATTGGCTGTTTTTCCGTTATCCCATTTGGTATCCACATTCCCTTTCCAGATAAGATAGGCCGGCGGACTAACTTTGAGAGTTATATTACCATTCAGATTGACAAACGAATAACTCAAATAAGAAGGAACTCCAATAATTTTTATTTTATTCAAATCGCCGGAAATATTTCCCGAACATTTTACCAATACATAATTTCCGGCAGGTAGCGAACCGTTCTGCACATTCAGATTAAAAACACTTTTGCTGCTTGTCGCCCAGTTTCCATCGATAATCAGTGTATCGTGAGCTGTAACAATATTATTCGTCAAAACAACATCGAAATAATAATTTACCACACCTGCTTCAGCAACATTACTTTTGAAAGTAAGTTTTGCTGCCTGACCGGCAATATTTCCGGGATAAACAGTGGACAGATTTCCGAGGGTTACATTTTGTCCAAAAATACCTGAACCACCAAGTTTTACGAATGATTTTGTAGCCACTTCACTGTTTGCCAAATAACCATTGTTATAAAATTCACCGTCCCAAATAGTTGTAGCGCCGGTAAAATTATTATTATTGGAAAGTTTCAACACGCCGGCACCTATCTTTTTAAGTTCCATTGTGCCGTTTAAAGTTCCGGAGCCTGCAATTTCCACATTGTATGGGCTGTTCACCTTCATACTTTTCGGCGACAAATCACCCGCAACCGAAACAGTGGCATTAGTTCCTGATGTTAAGTCAAAAACTACGGCATCACCATTTTTGAATACCGATACCTGATTTAAACTGTCGACCCACGAAGCGGAAGAATTATTATCCCAGATAGTTCCGGTTTTCCAGCGTTTTTCACCGGTGTAACAGGCAGAAACCGGTGGAGTATCCATATCATCGCCCATATAAAATCCTAAATGTGGTGGTTGATTGTAGGCAGTGTTCTGCCATGCAATTCCTGCACGATAAACCGGATCGTGCATCAACGTATAAGTTCTAAAATTCGTTGGAATAGTAGTAGTAAAAACACGAAGTTTTGTATTATCGTCGGTCCTTAAAATCAGTTCTTCACGCCAATCGCCAAGAATATCGGCCGATAAATTGGGTGTGGATTTAGTGCTATTGTTTGAAGAACAACCGGCTGCAGTCATCAATGCACCAACTCCATATTTGGTAATCGTATTTCCATCCAAAAGTTCATCTTCTTTATCGCCATCCCAATAAATTCTGAAATTCATCGAACCTTTTGAATTACTCAGAACTGTACCCTTTTTGCTCATAGCTCCCGAACCGGAAGCACTCCACATTTCAAATCCATGATTACCCGGAATAATATTCACAGCTAATCCACGTCCGTTATCAGTTCCGGTATATGTTCCCCAAAGAATGGCTCCGGTTCGCGCATCGTGCATTTCTTCGCCATAAGCTGCACCTGTTTCCTCATGAACTTCCCAAACTTCCAAGCCTTTTCTGTCAGGATCCAAATCGGACAAATGCATGGCGTCGCCATGTCCGAGACCGGTTCGGTACATCAATTTTCCATCGTCATTTACAGCACCAGATCCCCAGATAATTTCATCTTTACCGTCGTTATCCACATCGGCTATACTCATATTGTGATTTCCCTGACCATACAAGCCAACGCCAGAAGTAGTGCCTGAGTCATACAGCCATACTTTTGACAATGTTCCATTCCGGTAATTCCACGCTGCAATAGTAGCACGTGTATAATAACCGCGACACATGATGGCCGTGGGAAGTACACCATCGATATAAGCGGTACCGGCAAGAAAACGATCGACACGATTTCCGTAGGAATCTCCCCAAGAGGAAACTGTACCACGTACCGGACTGTATTCGGCAGTAGCAAGTTCAGCACCGGTCAACGCACTGAAAACGGTCAGATATTCCGGCCCTGTAAGAATATATCCTCCGGAATTCCGGTAATCGGCTGTGTGAGTGGCTGTAGCAGCAGGCCCTTTCGAAATGTAGTTTCCCGATCCATCGCGTGTTCCGGGAGCTGTTTTGCAAAATATCTCGGCTTTACCATCGCCATCATAATCGGCCACCTGAAACTGAGTATAATGAGCTCCGGCTCGAATATTTTTGCCCAAATCGATGCGACAAAGTTGCGTTCCATTGAGTTTGTATACATCGATATACACATTTCCGGTATATCCCGACTGAGAATTATCTTTGGCGTTGGAAGAATCCCATTTTACAATAATTTCATATTCGCCATCGCCGTCCGCATCACCGGCGCTACAATCGGCAGGCGAATACGTACAGGTTGAACCATCGGGCATAGTCATGACTGCGGGGACATTCATTGGAATATCGAAGTAATTATTTGCCAAAACAGTGGCTGTATTTTGTTCACCTGTTTCAACGTTATTCAGCACGGTTTTTACGGTGTACAAATTGGCAGAAGAAGAATTATCGGTGAAATTTGTCACGTCTGATATTGGCGCAGTATTTATTTTCACACCATCGCGATACAAATTAAACGCCACATTGTCCGGATCGGAACCAAGCATTCGCCACGAGAGAAAAACCTGTGTTGAAGATATCCGAACGGCTACTAAACCACGATTCAGTTTTTCCATCACTCGTTGAGCATCGGTCAGAATAGAGAAAGAAAGGAAAACTCCCAGAAGCAAAATATGTAATTTTTTCATTTTTACATTGAAATTTGAATTAACATGACAAAATAACAACAATCATAGAAATTACACCATAGAAAATCATGCAATTTTAGTGTACGATTGTGCATAGCAGAAAACGAAAAAATGACCGGTTGAGTTCAATCAATCCGGTCATTTTGCAAATAAAGGTCATTCTTCTATTTAGTCATGAGTTTATGATACACCTTTTCGCTCACTTCAACTATAGTTCCATGGCGAATACCTTTGGGCAAAGTTATTTGATCTGATTTGTCTGTCCATGTCTTTAAATCGGAAGACGAAATACAACCGTATTTATGATCGCGGTATTTATCAAAATAAACCAGCCACTCTCCGTTTTTATTCAATACGGTAGGACCTTCGGCCCAGTAATTCCCTGTTATCGGCTCACTTGCAGGCGAGTATGTACCATCTAATTGATCCGATGTGGCTATTTTGATATTTTTCTGAGCAGGTTCGCGGGTTTCATCTTTCAGGAACATGATGTATCTATTATCAGCCCGAACAATAGTTGCATCAATCACATTGAAACCCGGCTCATAAAGTAATTTGGTGTCGCTGAAAGTTTTAAAATCTTTGGTAGTGACATAATAAATACGATGATTATAGCCGTTTTCGAGCGTGGATGCAGTTTCTGTAAATTTGCCGGTAATGGTGGAAGCCCAGTAAATCATGTAGGTCTGACTAAACGGATCGAGCGTAATTTCCGGCGCCCAGGTATTTCGGGCATCTCGCTCATTAGCCATTACGGGGATAAACTGTTGCTCCGACCAATGAATTAAATCATCAGACGAAGCATAACCGATTCCTTTATCCGTCCAACTGACAGTCCACACCATATGAAACCGTCCATCCAACCCTTTGATAACACACGGATCACGCATCAACTTATCGTTTGCCACCTGTGGAGTAAGAAACGATGAATCATTGTGAAATGCTTTCCAGTTAAGTCCATCAGTACTTCCAGCTAAGTGCAAACCATCCTGTCCGTTGTTTTTAAAATACGAAAACACGTAAAACCGTTCTTCGATAGCTTTTATCGAATATGTTTTTCCCTTTTGAGTATTCAACTGAAGATAATAAAAGCCATCATCTTCTTTGGAAGATACATTATTCTCTACCGAAAATTTCTGATCGGAAATAAGCTTACATATTCCACCGGCGTTTGATGTAATATCTGCCGAAAGCAATTTATTTTCCTTCCAACTGATAGAAACCACAAAGTTGCCTCGAGCTTTTAAACCGCTCACCGTACCTTCATCCCAGGCCATTGGAAGTGCGGGCAACAAGCGTATTTCAGCCTCTGTACTTTGAAGTAACATTTCGGCCATAGCAGCCGTTCCTCCAAAATTTCCATCAATCTGAAATGGCGGATGCGCATCGAACAAATTTGGATAAGTTCCGCCTCCGGTCTTTTTATCAGCACCTTTGTATCCATCGGGGTCTACATATTTCAACAGTTCGCGCAACATTTTGTAAGCATGATTTCCGTCCCAAAGGCGCGCCCACAGATTAATACGCCAACCTTTACTCCAACCTGTGGTTTCGTCGCCTTTAATTTCGAGAGTGCGACGGCAGGCATCGGCAATACCTTTATTTAATGCCGGACTGATATGATGTCCGGGAAAAAGTCCAAATAAATGAGACTGATGACGATGCTGCGGATCTTCATCGTCCCAATCGAAATACCATTCCTGCAAATTTCCTTTCTTACCAATCTGATAGGGATGCAATTTATCCAGCGCCTGTTCCATCTTCCCTCGAAATTCTTCATCGACATTCAGAACTTTAGAGGCTGAAACAGTTTGCATTAAACATTCACGAATCATGGCTAAATCGGCAGTACCGCCATAGAGAGTGGCACCTTTAAATCCTGCCGGGGTAACGTAGCGGTTTTCTGGTGAAGTGGATGGTGAAGTAATCAGTTCACCGTTTTCATCTTCGACAAGCCATTCCAGACAAAATTGCGCTGCGCCTTTCATAAGCGGATAAGCTGTCTGTTGCAGAAATTTCTTATCCTGCGAGAAAGTATAATGCTCCCACAAATGGGTACTTATCCACGCACCACCTAAATTCCAACATGCCCACGATGGATCGCCACCACCAAAATCGCCCACCGGATTTGTCATAGCCCAAATATCAGAATTGTGCGCTAATACCCAACCATTGCATCCGTAAAAAGTTTTGGCTGTAATTTCGCCTGTTTTCGCCAGATTTCCGATAAATCCTAGAAGCGAAGTATGCATTTCGGGCAAATTGCAGGTTTCGGCCAACCAGTAATTTTCTTCCACATTAATATTAGTTGTATAATTACTGCTCCATGGCGGACGCATATACGGATTCCAGATTCCCTGCAGGTTTACCGGAACACCTTGGGTTCGCGATGAAGATATCAACAAATATCGTCCAAAGTTGAAATATAAAATTTCCAGATTTTTATCTTCTTTACCCAAAGCATAGCGTTTCAGTCGCTCATTGGTAGGCAGATTTGGTGCTATTGTTTTTCCTAAATCCAGTTTCACCCTATTGAAAAATTTCTGATAATCAGCAATATGGTTTTTCAATAATGCTTTGAACGATTTTTTTGAAGCTTTCGACAGTTGTTGCAAAGCAATTTTCTGATTATTGAGTCCTTCAGTAGCCGGATTTTTATCGAAACCATTGAAACTTGTTGCCAAAGAAACATATAAAACAACTTTGTTGGCATCGGCTACAGTTAATGTAGAGTCGGTAGCGCTTATTTTTCCACCTGAATTTTTCAGTTTAAAAGCAGCAGTGAAGCGTGTTCCCCGTTTTTCGTCGAACCGAATCGGATCATCAACCCGTCGGTAACTTGGCGAACAGTAATAAGGAGCGTAACCATTTGCAGTTAGCTGATTTGCTTTTATCTGAATTTTATATTTCAACTGACTATTGAACCGAAGCGTAAAACCGACAGCATTTTTCTTGTCAGCCGATAACTTAACAACCATTACTTTATCGGGATACGAAATAAAATACTCACGTTTATACTGAATTCCATTGGCTTTATAAGTAACTTCGGACACAGCCCGGGCTACATCCAGTGTACGGTTGTAGTTTTCGGCCTGCGTATGATGAAAATCGAGATACATAGTACCTAACGGTGCATAGGATTGCGAAAAAGTCCCCTGAAGTTTTCTGTTCAGTTTTTCGGCAAGTGCGTAATCTTCGTTTTTCAACGCCTGACGAATAGCCGGAATATTTTTGTAAGCTTCCGGATTCATATTGGCGTTAACAGGCTCACCTGTCCAGAGTGTGGCATCGTTCAGGTAAATCATATCTGATTCAACACCACCAAACACCGTTGCTCCTGTTTTACCATTACCAAGCACGAGAGCCTCTTCGAAAAAAGTGGCAGGTTTTGTGAACCAGAGTTTCAACGGAGATTGAGCCTGAATAAAAGCTGCGGAAGCAGAAAAGACAAGAACTATAAAAAGCGATTTTTTCATTTTGAACGACCGGAAAATTAAGTGTGTATTTATATTATTAACTGTGAACAAAATTACAAATAAACAAACATATTTTAAACCAAAAATGTTACTATTTACAACCTCATTTAGTACCAAACAAACAAAAATACATGGCGTAAATCTCAAAAATACATATAAAATCACTTTACTCAACAGAAAATAGTTCAGCAAAAAAACATATAAAACACTGAAATTCTTTCATTTAAAAACACACATTCATATCGTTCATGTTAAACACACGGTTTTAAGCATACAACATAGCAGAAAATAGCTTAAATTACGTCCAAATTCATGGTTTAAATATCTGTATAGATTTCTATGCATTTGTACAAAATGACAGTTGCACGGTTTTACGCTTATTGTATTTTTGTATTCGAAATTTAACCGTTTTTAAACACGGAAAGATAATTGGTTTTATACCTTAAATTTACAAATTCAATGAAAAGATTGACAAAATTTTCTTTTGTAGTGTCGTTTTTTGCTTTACTGTTGACTGCATGTAACGACAAAAACGCATATTACGACCGTCCGGGATGGCTTGAACCCCCAATTTACGATGTGCTAAAAGAAAAAGGTAACTTTACCAAATACCTGCAATGTGTAGACAGCACTTTATTTGCATATACGTTGAAAGGAGGCGGACTTTACACCGTTTTTGCTCCAAACGATCAGGCGTTTGATACGTATCTCGCATCGAAAGGTTACAGCAATGTATCACAAATGCCCGATTCGCTAAGGGAACAGATAATAGCCTATTCCATAGTATACAATTATTATCCGATGGAAAGACTAACCGACGTTTTAAGTGGAGGTTGGGATACACTCACCAGTATCAAAAAGAAAACAGCCTATTATCAACCCATACGTAAAGAAACAGTTAACAATAAATCCATTTGGGTTTACGATGTTTCTTCGTTTACACTGGGAGATAATAATTACAAGTACGTTCCGCTTTATTTGAGTGGTGTTTTTGAACGTTCGCGTACGGCTGCACAGGCTGCCGAAGACTATTCAATTTTCTATACTTCGCCATACACTGGTAAAAATGTGCAAAATGCTTCAATTGTCACGTCCGATATTCAGTGCGAAAACGGAGTAGTACATGAAATAAATGAAGTATTGGAACCACTTCCAACACTTGAAGCAATGTTAAATGATCCGGATTACAGTTTGTTCCGTTCGTTGGTAAACAAAGCCGGCTCAACCGGTGAACCGTATTTTATTACTTACCTGTACAACAAATCTTTAACAGAGTACTTCCAAAAAGCAATGCCTGATAAAGGTATCGACGAAGTTTACCTGAAATATTACAGCGGTATAGCTGTTAACCTGAATGGCGAACGCTACGGTACTTCAACCAAACAGGCCGAACAGGGTGGTTATACCTTGTTTGCGCCCAACAATACGGCTGTTCAGAAATTTTACAACGAAAAATTAAAAGATTACTATCCTAACGGCATCGAAACTGTTTCGAAAGATATTCTTGGTTATTTTATCAATGCACAAATGATTGACGAACTGGTGTGGCCGGGCGATTTCAAAGGCAGTATGAATTCACTGGGTGAGTTTTTCAACGGAAAAGGTAACCGCGGCGATGCATTTGACAAAACAAAGTATTCAAAAATTGCTCCTGCCAGTAACGGATTTTTCTACGGTTCGAACGATTATATCAAAAGTCGTTATTTTGAAACTGTATTTACCGAAATACTTCTCAATCCTACATATAATCTGTTGAACACAGCTTTCATCGAATATTTCTCCAACACAATGAAAGAAGAGTTGCTGAAATGTGAATTAAACGGTTATACACAGGAAAATTATACAGTATTATTACCATCCGATAGTTTATTAATGGCCGATGGTTTTGGCTGGCAATGGATTTCGGGATCAAACAAATACGGTTTTGTACACACAAAATCGGGAAGCGCTCTTGGAAATTTTGATGTAGCTACGCGTATTCAGCGCCTGGTAAAATCTCACATTTTTAAACGTCTGAAAAACGAACAGATTAATTGTGCAATTACTAGTTTTGCCACCGATCCTGCTTTTGCAACTGCTTACGGCGGATATTCATATGCCGTTAACGAATATGGCGATATGGTTCGGTACTACACTACAACAACCGGTGACCAACGAATTCAGATGCTTGGTAATTTCGATGAAAATGATTGGGTCGTTGCAAAACCCTATAAAACTTTTTCGAATGGTCAGGTATTTAAAATCAACAAATTGCTTCAGTATTCACGTCGTAATCTCTATCCCGATGCTCCGGAAGGATACAAATCGCAAGATTTAATTACGTACATTCTGAATATGACGGCAGCAACGCAAAACCCCAACGTGGCTGTATTTAAAAACTATATGGTTCAGTGTCTGAAAGGTGATGCCAGTAACGAACTGGCCGGTATTTCGGCTGACATGACTTTGACCATTTTTATGCCTACAAATACCGCCATGAACAAAGCTGTCACTGATGGATATTTACCGGCTTACACGCTGGTTTCTACCGGAGATGTTCCTGCAAGACTTAAAGCCACCAAATTTGTTTTGCACCACATGATTAAAGGGAAAGTGTTTGTAGATGATGGTTTAAAATACATTATGCCAAACAAGGAAATCATTACTGAAGAAGCCTGGCCAACACTTTTGAAAGACATCGTTGACAACACTTATTTATCAGTACGAAAAGACGTAGATGGAAAATTGGTAGTCTCAACTCAATCGTTGAGTACCGGAAAGAGTTTATCGAAAGTGATTAAAACGGCCACAGTAACCCGCGGGCTTAAACGCAGTAATTACTTCGGACCGAAATGTGTGATACACGAGATTAATGATTATATGGTTTATGAAAAAGTCAGTCAGTAACGAAAAATAATATATGAATCGAAAAATGAAAAACAGAAATTCTATACTTTGGGTTATTTTGTCGTTACTATTTACCCTGAATGTAGCGGCTCAGCAAAAGCAGATTATACACGGTAAAGTGACAGCCAAAACCGATAAACTTCCGCTTATCGGAGTATCGGTAGCCGAATATGATGCTAGCAATCGTATTCTGAACGGAACAACAACTGATTTTGATGGAAACTACTCGTTAAAGACTTCAGGTGTTGCGGGAAATAAAATTGTTTTTTCGTATGTTGGTTACAAGCAGGTTGTTCGTAACTCTTCACCGTCCATAACCACTATCGATGTAGCTATGGAAGATGCAACACAATCTATCCGGGAAGTAAATGTTACAGCTCACCGTCAGGTAAGCACCGGTGCTATCAATATTAATGAGCGCGACCTGACATTTGCCATGAGTAAAGTAGATTCAAAAGATTTGGAAGGTCTTCAGGTGGCTTCCATCGACGAAGCTTTACAGGGACGTATGGCCGGTGTGGATATTGTGGCAAACAGTGGTGAACCCGGTGCCGGTATGTCCATTCGTATTCGTGGTACAACCTCTATCAACAATGGCTCTGACCCCTTAATTGTGGTTGATGGTATTCCTTTCGACACCAACGTTGGATCGGATTTTGACTTCGCCACTGCCGATGAAGAAAGTTACGCGCAATTATTGAATATTTCACCAAACGATATTCAGGAAATTACAGTTTTGAAAGATGCTGCTGCCTGTGCTATGTATGGTAACCGTGGTGCAAACGGAGTACTACTTATCAAAACAAAACGCGGAGCAGTAACCAAACCAACAGTAAGCTATTCGTTTAAAGGTTCGATGAATGTACCGGCTACTCCTATTCAGACCCTGAACGGAAATCAGTATGCTACTCTGATTCTCGAAGAATCGCAAAATGCTGGTAATCAATTAAGCACATCGTCGTACCCTCAGTTTAATTTCGATGTAAACAATCCATATTACCTGTACAATTATGCCATGCAAAACACCAATTGGTACAACGAACTGACGCGTACAGGTTACACTCAGGATCATTCTATTTCACTTTCGGGTGGTGGCGAAAAAGCACAATACCGTACATCAGTAGGGTATTACGACCAACAGGGTACAGTTATCGGACAAGCTTATTCACGTTTAACTGCGCAGCTGAACTTGGACTATAATGTTTCTGATTATCTGAAGTTTCAGGTGAATTTCTCGTACACTCATGGCGATCAGGATAAAAACTACACCACCGATCTGTTGAACTCGGCTTACACTAAAATGCCGAATATGTCGGTTTACGAGTATCTGCCGAATGCTGATGGCTTGTACACTTTAAGCCCTAACTACCTGTCGCCGACCACAACTCCACAGGGATATTGGAATTCAGGAACAAACAAAGGTATTTATAACCCCGTGGCTATGGCAAATACCGGTTACTGGAAAATTAAAAGCGAACGTATTTTACCTAAATTCAATATTCAATACTGGATTATTCCTGAAGTATTAAAATATCAAGGTGATATTGCTTTTGATATCAACACATCGAAAGATATCAGGTTTTTACCTCAGATAGCCACCGGACGTCTGTGGCCGGAAACCAGTGTGAACCGTGCGACAGATTTATACAGCGAATCGTTTAATGTTCAAACGTTTAACCGCTTATACCTGACACCAAAACTCGCTAAAAATCATGATTTTATCGGTTTATTGCAGTTAAGTACCTACGATTCAAAGTACTCATCGTATCAGGAAATCAGTGCACTTAGCGCTTCAACTTCGTTAACCGACCCTTCAGTGGCTTCCAGCATAGTTGGTGCAGGTTTGGGATTGTATTCAGGAAGTTCTCAAGCACGTTCGGTATCGTTAATGGCCATGGCACAATACAAGTTCCTCGACCGATATATCATTAACGGAACCATTCGTCAGGACGGAGACTCTAAATACAGCAAGAAAAACCGCTACGGATATTTCCCCAGCTTATCTTTGCGTTGGAGAGCATCCGAAGAACCTTTTATCAAAAAAATTAAACAAATTGACGACTTAAGTTTCCGTGCATCTACCGGATTAACAGGAAACCCGGTCAACAAAAACTACCTGTTTTACAACACCTACGGTACTTACGGCTGGTCGTATACCGGCGAACAGGGCGTTTATTCAACCGGACTTGAACTTTCGAATCTGAAATGGGAAACAGTGACTGATTATAACTTTGGTGGAAACTTAATCATGTTCAAAAACAAACTGAATATTGATTTCAACCTGTATCAGAAACGTACCAACAACCTGTATTTCTCATCTGTGGAAATCTCGAGTTCTACCGGTTTTAGCGGAATTCCAATGAACGTGGGTATTATGGATAATTACGGTTGGGAGTTAAGTATTATGACACAACCGGTAAAAACCAAAGACTGGCAGGTTGATTTTAACTTCACATTTGCACGTTCAGAGAATCAGGTGATTGAACTATCGGATAACATTCCTGCTATTTCAACACCCACCGCAGCAAACGGAACCTACCTGACCAAAATACAGGAAGGCAATCCATTGGGATCATTCTATGGTTACCGGTATGCTGGTGTTTATCTGAACGAGGATGAAACTATCGCCAAAGACAAACACGGAAGCCCGATTTATACTTACGACGAAAATGGCAACAAAGAAGCTGTAAAAATGCGTTTCTGGTATCCTTCAAACGGTTATACATTCCAACCGGGTGACGCGAAATACGAAGATATCAACCACGATGGTAACATCAACTATCAGGATATTGTGTATCTTGGCGATGTAAACCCATTGCTAACCGGAGGATTCGGACCAACCATTCGTTTTAAAAAGATGCTGACGTTGAATGCGTATTTCTATTATCGTTATGGATGTGAGGTAATTAACCAGACTCGTATGGATATGGAAAAAATGTACGATTTCAACAATCAGAGTACAGCCGTATTACGTCGCTGGAAAAACCCTTACGAAGATCCTACCACCGCTCCTGCCGATATATTGCCACGTGCATTAATGGGAAGAGGTTACAACTGGCTGGGATCGAGCAGATATGTAGAAGATGGATCATTCCTGCGTTTCAAATCAGTAACACTTACGTACAACTTCGAAAAAGAACTGGTAAAGAAATTTGGCTTAAACGATTTAAAACTATGGGCAACCATGCAGAATATTTATATCTGGACTAATTACACCGGTATGGATCCTGAAATTTCACTTCGTGCTGCCATCAAATCGGGTGACTTAGGTAAAGATACTTCACGTTCAGGTCGTCCGCAGGAATTTTCATTAGGCTTAAGTACTTCATTCTAAAAAACTTCAGAAAGATATGAGAAAAATCATAAAATATATAGTACCTGCACTTGTACTTGTAACTTTATCTTCATGTTCCGATTGGTTGAATCTCGAACCTGAAGATGGTGTGATTCGTCAGGAATACTGGCAAACAAAAGAACATGTGAATTCTGCTGTGATTGGATGTTATTGTTCGTTACAGGATGGCCCTGTAGAACGCATGTTCCTTTGGGGCGAATTACGTGGTGATATGATTGAAAATGGTGTGGTTATCAATAACAATTATTCTGAAATCATTGATGGCGAAATATCGGCTTCGAATTCCGTAGTTGACTGGTCCGATTTTTACACTGTGATAAACAACTGTAATACTGTTTTGAAATTTTCACCTGGTGTCAGAGATATTGATGGAACATTTACTGAGAAAAAACTGAACGAATACAAATCGGAAGTTCTGACATTAAGGGCGCTTATGTATTTTTATCTGGTACGTTCCTTTAAAGATGTACCATTGGTTCTCAATGCCTATATTTCGGATGATCAGGATTTGTATTTACCAAAAACAGCTGGCGAAGTTATTCTGGACAGCATTGTGAACGATTTGAAATTTGCTTCAGAAAATGCTCCGATATCCTATCCAACCACTGCACAAAGCAAAAGCCGTGTTACCCGCTGGACAGCAAAAGCCTTATTAGCCGATGTCTATTTGTGGCAGGAAAAATACAGCGAATGCGTAACTCTTTGCAACGAAATTATCGGATCGGGCAAATTCAGTATGATACCCGTGGATGTTTTAAGAATTGATGTGATGGATGGTGGCAATATCGTCGATACGGTAACTGTGGCAAACGAAGCTGATGCAGAAAAAGTCTACACCCAAACCTATGTCGAAGGAAATTCTGTAGAGTCCATTTTTGAAATACCATATAACACATTAAAAAACAATCCGTTTTACTCACTTTTAGGTCCGACCATTAATAAAATCAAACCTAAAATTGACATTTTGGATGGTGGCGTTTTCCCACTTCCTGTGTATACCGCTTATCCCGATGCAACAGATATTCGAGGAAATGGATTTTCATTCAGAGCGGGTGTAGCATGGAAATATGTGGGAACAAGCAGAACAGGTGCTGTTCGTACTGCCATAGAATACACTGCTCCATGGCTCGTATATAAATACTCCGATGTATTACTTATGAAAGCAGAAGCTTTAAATCAGATTGGTCTAGCTACCAACAATGAAGGAGCGCAAACATATTATTCCGAAGCAATTTCAACAATGAACATTGTCAGGAAAGCCCGTAATGCGGTTCAAACCTCCGATTACAAATTCATAACCGACGATGTCGATGGCAAAATGTTAGAAAAAGCCATTCTTGATGAACGTGCCCGTGAATTTACCTTCGAAGGAAAAAGATGGTACGATGTACTCCGAAATGCTAAACGCGGAAATTACGAAGGAAACAACCTTCAGTATCTTGTGAACTTAGCCATCAACAGTGCTTCTCCATTAAAACAACAAAGTTTGATTGCAAAGTACAAAGACCCGAAACATAACAGTCATTACTGGCCGATATTTATCCGGGAAATTGAAACCAATAAAAATCTTATACAAAACGAATTTTACGCTAAATAACTTGCTGACCATGAAAACAATGAAATTAAAATTTAATGTGGGCTTATTTAGCCTGTTCGCCGTCATTGGTTTAACAACTTTCTTTAGTTCGTGCGACGATTACATGAAAAATAAAACTTTTCTGACCTCGGACGACATCATGATTGACGAATATATTGAACAAAAAGACACAAGCATGTCGCTGTTTTTGCGTGCTGCCGACAAAGCCGGTTTCCGCGGAATGTTGCATGCTTATGGAACTAACACTTGTTTTATTCCTGATAATAACGCCATTCGTTTGTATTGTTCGCGAAACGGATTGGACTCGCTCGGACAATTATCAACTGACGAGTTGGAAAAATTCATGAAATTCCATTTGGTACGCGATACTATCAGAACATCGGAATTTATCGATGGGCGACTCAGTAAAGCCACCATGCTCGGCAAATATCTGACATCAAAAACAATTCAGGAAGGCGCTTCTGACCCTGTTATACGTATCAACCGTCAGGCCAATATTATTGCTAAGGACATCAGAATTTCAAACGGTATTATTCACAAAATTGATTATGTGCTAACCCCCAATCCCAGATCGGTAGGTGAAATGATTGAACTTTTGCCTGATAATTATTCTCTTTTCAAGGAAATAATGACCGAAACAGGTTTAATTGATACGTTGAAAAAAGTGGAAGACGACCTGTGGTATACCGTTTTACTACAAAGTAACGAATCTTTTGCTTCGGCAGGAATTCTGAACAGAGACAGCATTATCAAAAAAATGAAAGTAGCCCAACCCGATTTTGCCACTGACGAAACAAAACTTATCCAAATGTATGCTCAGTACCATTGCTTAAACAGACTGGCTTATGTTGCCGATTTGTCTTTGTCAAGTGCTGAATTAACACTGGCAAAAAATCAGGTTATTACGATTACTGTTAATAAGGATTCGCTGATTCTGAACGAATATCAGTCGCTTACAGCATTCGAGAAGGGTGTTGAGGTAGACAAAAACTCTGAATGGAGTGATATGAGTTGTTTTAATGGTGTTATGGTGGATCTGAAAGGTTACATACAACCAAAAAAACGTAGTGCGGAAGCTATCTACTGGGAATTGACCGATCAGCCTGAAATAAAGAAACTAAAAGAATACCGTAAACCGGGTTATGGAGCAACATTTAAACCTGGAGAATTATCAGAATTAAGTTTTGGCGGAAAAAATAATCCTACTATGACCTATTGGTGTAACTCATCGTGGGACGAAAAATCGCAATACGTGAACAATGACTTCTTCGAAATTCCTATGCGTCCTACCCTGTTACAATGGATGGAAATAAAAACTCCGGTTTTACCCGAAGGTGTATATTATGTATGGATTTGCTGGCGTCGCGGTGGTGACAACAATAAATTCAAAACCACCTTCAAACAGGAAGGATATGAAGATCAGGTACTTCCGAACGTTTTCGACCTTGGAGAGTATTTCAATACTTCGGCAACCCCTGAAGTTAATCTGAACAACGGCATGAAACAATACAATGCAAAACGTAAAATCAGTGTGGTTTGTAGTCGTAACTGCGGAGCCATCAAAGTAGAATATACCGGCAGACACACCCTGCGCATTGATGCGCTAAGTGGTAGTAGTCAGGCAGCATGGTGGGATATGATTCAGTTTATACCTGTAGACCAAAACCAGCTTTGGCCACGTTTCGATGGTAAAGGAAATAAAATATGGCCATGTACCGATTGTGCCGAAATTTATCCTTACGATCAGAGTTGTACCGGAGATTTGTGTAACTAACAGAAAAAACACGAAAAGATATGAATAAAAGAATTAAAAAGTTCACTGCTATTGGCTCATTGCTTGCACTGCTGCTAAGTTTCAATGCTTGTAACGATGCTGCATGGGACAAACATATAGGAAGTCAGCTTTTATCGGGGAAGAACCTGTATGAAGTAATTGCCGGCGAACCGGAGTTAAAAGTGTTTGCATCGTTACTAAAAAAGACAGGATATGATGAGCTGCTTCAGACTTCGAACAGTTTTACGGTATTTGCGCCACAAAATTCGGCATGGAGCAGTGTCGATACTACTGACATTGAAAGTTTGACGAAGAAAATAGGTATGCTTATAACATATAAAACTTATTTCACCGATAATCAGGATTTATACTCCAAAGTTGCTTCGTTATCGGGTAAAAATATTTTTTACGATTCCACAACAGAAACATTCAACGGAGCAAAAATTATAACAGCAGATATACCAGCCGGAAACGGAGTTGTGCAAATTACCGATGTTCTTGTCGAAAGAAAAGAAAATGTGTGGGATTATGTTTCAACACTGACTTCAGCCAATCAGTATCAGTTTATCAATAGCATCAATCGCAGGGTTATGGACATGGACAAAAGTGTTGCCCTGGGTGTTTATCCCGATGGAAAAACAAAATATGATACTGTATGGAAAAATATAAATAATTTTCTTTTGCAATATCCTATCGATAAAGAAGATTCTCTTTACACCTATGTCGTTGTTGAAAATTCAGGATTTGATATACTTTTCAACAAATACCGTCCATATTTTAAAATGGTTACCGATGCTAAAACCGATTCAATTACCAAATTTAATGTATGTCAGGATTTTGTGTTCCGGGGTATTATCGATATCACAAAATTTGACACGCTGACCAATGTGGATAATGTAAAGATTCCTGTGAGCGGAGTAACAATTAAAGAGGTTTACAATGCATCAAACGGCCGGGTTTATGTTATTGATCAAAGTAATATCAGGCTGAAAGATAAAATAAAACCTATTCAGATTGAAGGTGAAAATTTCAATAAAGCATACGATGTAAATTATGTATTTACAAGGTATAAACGTTGGGCGAGCGGCGAACGAGATATAGCTTTGGCTTGTGGCGAAACTCAAAACGATACTTTGTGGCACAAAATAAGAGTAAACGGCGTGGTTTTGAAAGATTATTTAGGAGTTAACGACAGTATACGAAAAGACAGCGCTGTTTCTAAAACCTATTTTGTAAATAGTAATCTGGTATCAAACGTTGCTAATTTTTATATTGAATACAAAACCAAAGTAAATTCGGCAAACTACGATGTGTATTACGTGGCCTACGATGATATTTCAGACCATTTTGATCCAACATATACAAGATACGGCGTTTACAATGTAATTCAGAAATTATTTGTTTCGATGCCCGGATCTCCGGTACTTAAACACGGAACTCTGGACAATACGCGTGGCGTAGCCAACAACTACCTTGGTGAACTGCGTTGTTTTGTTGGAAAGACAAAAGCCGGTGTTCACGAATTAACAAAACTCAAACAGTGGGATTTACAGGTTACCACGCAACTTGTGGATCTGCCTGTAAATTCAGCTGCAGGACAAATAATGACTGTGCCACGCACAGGTACCATGACCATGTGGCTATGTAACACGGCAAAAAGCAATGCTGCCAGTCGCCAAGGTTTACTTTTCCTCGATTATATTTTATTGGTTCCGAGAATTACCGAATAATTAAAATCATTTTTTTGACAGAACATGAAACAACTTAAAAATATAATAATTGCCATTGGATGGCTGATTCTCAGTTTCAATCATCAGGTAAAAGCTCAGGAGAATACGGTTTTTCCTGCTTCAATCAAAGGAACCGTTGTTGAATCGGCTACAGGAAAACCAATTGCAGGTGCTCAGATTACAATAGCCGGCGTTACGTCAGTTGTTACCGGTGATTTAGGTGAATTTGAACTGAAGAAAAGCATAAACAACGCTAAAATTACAGTTTCAGCACCCGGATTTGCTACACGGCAAATTCCGTTAAACGACCGAAATGATCTGAAAATTGCTTTGCTCGACGAATCTTTTAAAGGAAAATATGAAGATGTGGTTTTGCCTTTTGGCCTCAAAAATGCATATAATTCAGTCTATTCCATTTCATCGCACGAAAACAGAGACGATTACAAACTGGCTGCACCAACCATCGATGCAGTATTTCAGGGAAATACAAATGGTTTGAATGCTGTTTCACGTACCGGAATGCCCGGCTCAGGAGCCAATTTGTTTATCAACGGGTTTACCTCGCTGAATGCCAATAATCAACCACTCATTGTTGTCGACGGTGTACAATACGAAAATCCATCTATATATTCCTTAATCGGCGGAAATAACATTACTCCTCTCACCGATTTGGATGTAAAAGATATCGATAAAATTACTGTTTTAAAAGATGGAGGAGCAATTTATGGTTCGAAAGGAGCAAATGGGGTTATCATTATTAACACTATAAGAGCAAAAACTTCGGCTACACGAATCAATTTTTACGCTTATTCAGGCGTTAATCTCGAAACTGAAACCAAATATCCAATGCTCGATGCATGGGGTTATAAAAACTACCTGACCGACATGTTGCTGTCGAAAGGTTTAACCAATAATGAAGTTCAGGCACTTCCGTACATAAATTCCGAAAAACCGGCAGTAGAAAACTGGGGCGTTTCAGGTAATGCCGACTATTATCGTTACAACCAAAACACGAACTGGCAAAACGAGGTTTTGAATTCATCCATCAACCAGAATTATCACTTGAATGTTTCCGGTGGTAACGACGTGATTTTATATGCTATTGGTGTAGGATTTTTAAATCATGGTGGAGCTGTAGATAAAACATCCTTTTCAAGATATTCCTTCAGAACCAATGCATCGATTAAAATGACAGAATGGTTTAGTCTGAATGCCAATGTAAGTTATATCAACTCCGAAAGAACGTTGGCTTACGAAGGAATGAACCAAAACTTCAATCCGCTGAATGCAGGGTTGGTAAAAGCACCTTTTACTTCGGGATATGTGTATAATGTTTTGGGAGAGCAAACTCCGAATATGGAAGATGCCGATGTATTTAATATTTCAAACCCATTAGCCATTATCAACAAAGCATCGGCTACCAACAACCGATCAAGATTTTCGGGAATTTTAAACGGTATTTTAAGTTTCAACAAACATCTGAACGCAGATGTAACGTTCGGACTTACTTCGGACAAAGTTACCAAAGAACGAATTTTTATGCCAAATGCAGGTGTTTATCATAATACATTAGCTACTTCTGAAATTACGAACGAATCGAAACAACTCAGAAATAGTCTGAATCAGGTAAATGCTGAAGCCCGCTTGAATTACAACAAAGTATTTAATTACTACCATGATGTAACTGCACATGTCGGCGTGAGATACTTGTCAAGTTCCTCGGAACTTGACTGGGGGCAGGCTTACAACACTTCGAGCGATGAAATGCAAACTTTGGGCGACGGAATCAATGCTTTGGCACAAATTGGAGGAGCATTGGGAAACTGGAATTCAATTTCCAACTATCTGAACATCGATTACGGTTATAAAAGTAAGTATTTCCTTTCTGTCAATGCAGCACTTGATGGATCTTCGCGCTTTGGCTCCGAAGCCGATGGTCTGAAATTCGGAAATCATGTTTACGGATTATTCCCGTCGATAAACGGTGCATGGCTGTTAACTTCCGAAAGTTTCATGAAAGATCAGAATATTTTTAATATACTGAAAATGAGAGCAGGTTATTCAATAACCGGAAATGATGATATTGGTAACTATTCTGCCAAATATTATTACATACCACAGGCATTTGTTGGCTCATACGGTTTGGTGAGAGGTAATTTGCCCAATGCTAAACTTAAATGGGAAACAAACAACAAAGCTACTTTAGGCTTGGATGCTTCGTTACTGAATGAAAAACTGAATGTAAGTGTAGATTTGTTCTCATCTACAACAAAAGATTTGATAGCCATTCATACTTTGGCTTCTTATTCGGGAATTCCAAGTGCTATTTTGAATGATGGTGCAGTACAAAACACCGGTATCGATGTGAATATTTCGGGCAGATTAATCGATAAAAAAGACTTTAAATGGGATGGAAGCATCAATCTTTCAACCTACAAAAACAAAGTTATCAGCCTGTCAGACAATTACACAACTGAAATCGCCGGTGGAACTGTAACAACACAGGTTGGATCACCTTTCGCGCAATTTTTCGGATACGAAACCGATGGAATTCTTAACTCGTCAAGCGAAGCAACTGAGGCAAATCTGAAAATGGTAAAACCCGATGGAGCAGAAATTCCATTTGTTGCCGGCGATGTTAAATTTGTTGATCAGAATAGCGATGGTATTATCAATGATGAAGATAAAGTGGTGATAGGAAATCCAAATCCTGACTTTACAGGCTCTGTAAATACTTCAATGCAATGGAAAAACTTTACACTGAGCGCAGTATGTGGCTTTTCGGTAGGAAATGATGTTTATAATGCTGTTCGTGCAAATCTGGAATCACTTTCGGGAACCAACAACCAAACCATTGTAGCATCAAACCGCTGGAAATACGACGGACAGCAAACATTAATTCCGGCTGCTGTATGGGGTGACCCGCACGGAAACAGTCGTTTTTCCGACCGTTGGATAGAAGATGGCTCGTATCTGAGGCTGAAAAGCATTACCCTGTCGTATGATTTACCCTTAAAAGCTTCGTTTATCAACAACGCACAGGTGTATGTAACTGCCAACAACATGCTTACGCTCACCAATTATCTGGGTTACGATCCTGAATTCAGTACCAGTCAGAGTCCATTGTATTATGGTATTGACCGCGGAGTTACACCTCAACCCCGCACTGTATTACTTGGTATCAAAGTAGGCTTATAATTCGTAGAAAAACAATATCAGAATAATTAAATAATAATTGTATGAAATTCACAGTAAAATATATTGTTTTAGCAGTTCTCTTTCTGTTCTCATTTTCTTCGTGCGACGACATGCTGAATACCGAAGCCGGAGAAGTGGTAGAACAATCAGATAACTATCGGAATGTATTTGATGCCGACATGGCGATTCTCGGATTGTACGGAAAATTTCAGCAACTTGCCGAAAATGTGGTGGTTCTGAATGAACTCAGGGCAGATTTGATGGATGTTACTTCCAACGCCACAAACGATTTGGTAGAACTGAACAACCATACGGCAGATGCCAACAACAAATATTGCAACACCACTGCTTTTTACGAAGTCATTCTGAATGCAAACGACATTCTGAGTAATTTTGACAAGATGAAAGCTGACAAAAGAATGACAGCAGAAGATTATGCTCCACGTTACTCCGATGTCATGGCTATACGTTGTTGGACATATCTTCAGTTAGCTATTCACTTTAAGAATATTCCGTACATTACCGATCCTCTCGCAAGTATCGATGCATTGAAAGATGAATCTCTTTTCCCGAAAAAAAATCTTGATGAAATAGTGCCATTACTTATCAGCGACATGGAGTCGGTTCCAACACTGGATGTCAATTCACTATCTACTTTTTACGGAAAAACGATTACCGACAACGGCAAATCGATATATCTCAATATTCAGTTTATTGACAAACACATTCTGTTGGGTGATTTGTATTTGTGGAATGATCAGTATGTACAAGCTGCAACACAATACAAAGCATATATGGATGCCGATGATGCAGGTTCATCCAAAGCACAAATTAACAACAAAGTGAGTAGTTGGGTCTGGAACAGCACCAACGAACCACGTTTCCAGATCTGCTACCAACGTTATAAAGATCAGGATGTTACTTCGTTCCGCAACATGTGGAAAGAAATTTTCATGCGTTCATCCACCGATATGGCAACTTCCGGAACAATAGGATTACAGGACGAAATGATATGGATGATTAATTTTTCGGGAACAGACAAATCAAGCAGTCCATTCATAAAACTTTTCGCCAACACCGGTCAGGGAGAATATCTGATTAAACCATCAGCCTATGCCATCGACAGTCTTTGGGAAACACAGGTTCAGCAATCCAACGGGTTTGTTTTCGATGGTCGTGGTCGCGAATCTTCATTCGATTATGTCAACGGACAGCCGGTTGTTCTGAAATATCTGTACGATTATTATGGATATACAACCGATGCAAACAAAACCATTCATCTGAATTATTTTAATATCACAAACCCTTACACTAAATCAGGTAAATGGTTTCTTTACAGAGCCGGGAAACTACATTTACGGTATGCCGAAGCTGCGAACCGGGCAGGTTATCCAAGACTGGCTTATGCCTTGCTCAACAATGGTGTAAAAACTAATTTCGACTGGCAAAAAGCCGACGGAACTTACCGTGCCGATAAAGAAGGAGTTCAATACACAAGTTTTCCTCCGGTAGATGACGTTACAAGAGCGGAACCCTACCCTGCTCCATTTTATCTGGATGCCCGTCAGAACGATGCTCCATACACTTATCTTCGTTCACCATGGCGTGATAATTCCGGTATTAGAAACAGAGCGTTTCTAGTGAACACCAATCCTCCGGCAAACGTAACAACCGACACCGAATATCAGAACTGGTTGGAAAGTGAATTGCTAAAGGAAGATGCTTTGGAGTGCGGATTTGAAGGACATCGCTGGGAAGATTTATTACGCATTGCCCGTCGCAAAGCAAACAGGGATGAGACCCTTACTGCTACTTATATGAACGAATATATCAATAAAAAATTCACGGCAGCAGGTAGAGGAACTGTCAATATTACGACAAACAATTTATTTCTTGAAATGAAATAAGTCTCAACTGAAACTTTTCCAAAGTCTCCTCTGCTTTGGAAAAGTTTAACCATTTAAAAGCAACTTGTGAACGAAATTACATTAATTGAAACACTATTACATTTCATTGACGTATCGAAAAATGTATTTTTGCCACATAAAATGATCTATTACAAACAAATCTAATTTAATAACATGGAAGCAAAAAATTACTTTAAAAAGCTATTTTTGTTTATGGCAGTTTTTGCCATAACTTCTCTTTTCGCTACTAAAGCTGAGTGGGTTAAAAACGTACAGCTCGCAAGTTTTGATTTTTTAACCAGTGGAGGTACTTCTCCATTTACCACAGCCAATTCAAATCTTTCGGGTAATGCGGTAGGTTCACCTACATTATTAAACGGTTATATGTACACTGCTGCAAGTGGTTCGGGTGGCCGTGGTGTAAAAATTACGAATATGACAGATGCAACAGCTCGTCAGGACACAGTGTATTATGAATTTGACTGGAATCCATACATGCTTATTGGTCAGGCTAACTCATCAGGTACATCCGGTATTGAACCGGGATCTTTTGGTATATGTAATGTTCGTGGTAGTAACGACAGCATTGTATTTGGATTGATGTACGAACGCTGGAGTTTGAAAGCCGGTTCAAAATTCAATACCGATAGTTTGAACAAACAACCTTTGGGAGATATTCACCTGTTGAATCTCAGTACTGACATAAACAACCCGGTACCTTCAAGAATTGTAACGCAAACCAAAGCTGATTTAACTACATGGTCGTATTACACCAATACAATTCTCCCATACGCCATGTTAGATCAAAATTACTCTTCAAACAACTACGCAGTTAAATGTGATAGTATCAATCAATCAACCGACATTGGAAGAACATTTAAAATGAGTCGTTGGTATCACATTAAAGCAGTTATCGATTTCATAAACAAAAGAATCATTTCTTTCGACATTTATGAAAAAGCTGACCCTAATAATAAGAAAACATATACCGACTTACCTTTTGTAAATAGTGGAGTTACCGATGTATCACGCCTCGAAATTGCAAGTACTCGTGGTAAGGCTGAGGGAGCAACCGGAAATGGAGCAAACTGTAATTACGAACAACGTTTCGATAATTTTGACGTTTATACGGTACGTCAGGCTACAGCCGCCAACGTGACTATTAAATATGTAGATGATAACAGTAATGAACTGAAACCAGCCACAGTTATACCAAATATCGAGGTAAATACTGTTTACACAGCTCCCGCAGGTGATAAAGTTACGATTATCATTGGTGAAGATTATTATGTATACGACGCAACTTCTGTTGATAATGTAGTGGTTCAGGCCGGTGGTAGTGAAATTGTTCTTCGCTTCAAAAAAGCGCTTCCAAAAGCTACAACTGTTCATCTGACTGCTCCAACAACTTCAGAACTTTACAAAGATGTGAAGGTTGACATAGCTGTAAAAGATGCCAATAATGATGTTGTCACATTTGGCGATGTGCTCCTTTTTGTCAATAATCTGGTTAAAAACCGTGTTACTCTCGATGTTTTAGGAACTGGCTCTGTAACTTTCCCTAACCTGTTGGTAGGTGACGAATTGATTTCTGCAGTGTATATCGGCGATCATATCAATTACTCTAGCAGCGATACAGCTAAAACAACAGTGACTATTACCCCATCTACAAGTGTGGTAAAAGCCTATCCTGTATATTTCGACTTGGTTGATCAACCAGAAATTGGTGCATACGACAGAGAACGTGGTATGACTACTGCAACTCCAAGATCGTTCACTCATTATTTCAGAAGAGACTCACTGGAAGGAATTTCTGTAACAGACACAATTAATACCACACACAAAGTGGGTTATTATTATGCAGGTGGCACATACGATAAAATTGACAATGCTTACAATCGTGCAGACTTTGTTATGGTTCCACTTGGAAGTAGTCGTCCAACATGGGTGAAATTTAAAACACCATGGTTGAATGCCGGTAGTTATAATGTTTATATTTCGCACCGTGTAAGTGGTGACCCCAAAACGAATATGACCACTATTCAGATGGATGGTAAAGAACTTTATTTCCCGAACGAAGAAATGTACGGACGTTGGTTCAAATCATGGATGGGCGTTAACAACCGTCGTCGTTGGAACGAAACCGGTAACTCCGGTAGTATGGGTATGAACTACATTGGTTCAGTAAGTATCGATAATTCAGGTACACATCAATTGAAAATTGATGTACTTCCCGAAAACGGTGCAACATACAACTTAGATATGTTACAGTTTATTCCGGTCGATATGGACTCATTAAATATCAATTTATCGGCTTCTATCAGCATGGCTAAATCCTATTTTCCAATGTTCGACTGGTTAGGTTTTGCTCACCTGACTGCCGGTGAAGCTACAATGACTTCGTATGCTGACTATACAGAATTCGCAGTTCCTTATCAGGTTCCCGATCCGACTACATACGAAAAATATGCATTCTCTATCAACAACTTAGGCGTAACTCCTAAAAACGAACTTCTTGGTGACTATTGTATTGTATATCGCAAGGAAGACAAATGGACCAGAGTTGCAGAAGGCCGACTTGAAAACAATACTTTTGCAGGTCAGTTACCAGCCGGAGATTATTACTATCAGGAAATCAATTACATTGATATGGGAGTTCCCGGAGCTGCTGGTTACCGCACATTTATTAGTGATGGCATTTTCTCTGTAGCTCCAAATGCTGTGGATGTAGTAAAAGACAAGTCTGATATTTACGCATACTCTACAAATAAAGTCCTCAATGTAAAAGGTTTCGAAGCTGGCGACCGTGTAATTATTTCTGACTTAACAGGTAAAACTATTGCAAACTCAATAAGTAAAACCAATACATTTGCATTATCGCTGAATCCTTCAGTTTACATTGTAAAAGTAATTTCAGCAAACAAAGGAAATCGTGTTATGAAAGTTGTAGTTAAATAAACTTTCGTTGCAGTATACTGAAAAACTCCTGATCAAATTGGTCAGGAGTTTTTTTATGTTCATTCGGTTTGTGCCTTTATCTAAACCAACAACATTTCTTTTCTGTAATCCGAAGGTGAATATCCTTTCACTTTCTTAAACGACTTATTAAAATGCGATATATTTTCGAAACCACACTCTGCTCCTACCTGAGACACATTTAGCTTGTTCATCAACAAAAGTTTACACGCATATCCAATACGCATTTCTGTCACAAAATTAACAAAAGATTTTCCTGTTTCCTTTTTGAAATACCGGCAAAATGCACTTGGATTCATGGCCGAATAGGAAGCAATTTCTTCAAGAGTAATTTTACGTGTGTAATTTTTGTTGATAAAGCTTATTATTTTGTCCAGTCTTTTAATTCCCTTCTGCGCCGGAAAATTGTCCATTTGAGTTGAAATCATTCTTCTTGTTTTGATATTCGACATCTCTCCAAGTATCTGAAGCAAGGTTATTATCTGATCAAAACCTTTGTCTAATGGTATTCTATTTAACAACCAGATGAGTTTTTCAGAACAACCTACCGGAAAAATAACACCTGCATTAGCTTCTTTAAATAATCTTTTTATTCCGATAAATTGTGGGTAATAATTTAAAGAATAATGCATAAAATCCTTTTCGAACTGAACAATGGTCCCTTTTGCGCGCAAACCGCTTTTCTCTGCGTGATATGAATCGTCACTTTTCAAATAATGTGGCAAATTTGAACCAATAAAAAGCACCTCACCATCTCCGAATTTCTCTATACTGTTTCCAACAAAGCGTGTTCCTGTACCTTTTTCGATATATATAATTTCGTACTCTGAATGAAAATGCCATGGATATGTAAAGTGAGCATAATCATAATATCGCGCCATCAATGGCGATTGGCTTGATATTAAAAGCTTTTCATTCATTATTGATTTCATGTAGTATGCAAATATAGAGTTATAGTATGCAAATATAGTAAAATTAAGCATATAGTTTTGTTCGTAATTTTGTACACAAATAAAATCAGTTTTTATGAACGAAATTTTTAGTATCAAAGGTAAAGTAGCCGTCATAACCGGTGCCGGTGGTGTGTTGGGCGGTAGTATCGCCAAAAGTTTTATAAATGCCGGTGCAAAAGTAGTCGCCATGGACATTCGTCCGGAGAATCTGGAACTCATCGTCGATGAATTAGCAAAATCGGGTGGTGAAGTAATGGGAGTTGCAGGAAATGTGCTCGACGTAGAAAGTTTGGAAACCGCAGCACTAAAAATAATTGAGAAATGGGGAAAGATTGACATTCTACTCAATATTGCCGGTGGCAACATTCCGGGCGGAACGCTTACCGAAGACCAAACATTTTTCGATATGAAAATAGCCGATTGGGACAAAGTAACCAATCTGAATATGAATGGCACAGTGTATCCAAGTTACGTTTTTGGGAAATATATGGCAGAGCAAAAATCGGGAAGTATTATCAATATTTCGTCGATGGCAGCTTTACAATCAATTACACGCGTTCCGGGTTACTCAGCGGCAAAAGCAGCTGTGAGCAACTTCACCATGTGGCTGGCATTGGAAATGGCTACAAAATTTGGCGATGGCGTGCGCGTGAATGCCATTGCACCCGGTTTTTTTATCGGTGACCAGAACCGCAATGTATTGATAAATCCAGATGGTTCATTGACCGACCGAAGTCTGAAAGTAATTGCCAACACACCTATGCGACGGTTTGGTGACATCAACGAACTAAACGGCGCTGTTCAGTTTTTGTGTTCCAGTGCTGCCAGCTTTATAACAGGCGTAGTATTGCCGGTTGATGGTGGATTTAGCTCTTTTAGCGGGGTTTAATGTACTAACTTCAACAAGGTAAATTGATATGGAAAAAACCTGGCGTTGGTTCGGCAAGAACGATAAAATTACGTTGGATATGCTTCGTCAAATTGGCGTAGAAGGCATTGTAACAGCGTTGCATCACATTCCAAATGGTGAAATATGGTCGACTGAAGAAATTACGGAACACAAAAATTATATTGAGAACTACGGCTTGCGATGGTCGGTGGTGGAAAGTCTTCCGGTAAGCGAAGGTATTAAACATGCCGCTGAGAATCGCGATCTGCTGATTGACAATTATATCACCAGTCTCGAAAATCTGGGTAAAGCCGGAGTTACTACCGTTTGTTATAATTTTATGCCCGTTATCGATTGGATTCGTACCGAGTTGAATTACAAATTACCCAACGGAACTTCTACCCTCTTTTTCGACAAGATTCGCTTTGCTTATTTCGATATTTATATTCTGGAACGCAATAATGCCCGGGCTGATTATTTTGTTGAAGAATTGGTAAAAGTTGATGACCTGGCGAAAACGATTTCGAAGGAAGAAATTGAAGCTTTGATTGATACCATTATAGTCAAAACACAAGGCTTCATCAACGGAAACATCAAAGAAGGTGATCAAAATCCGGTAGCAATTTTCAATCGTTTACTGGCATTGTACAAAGGAATTGATAAAAACCAGTTGCGCTATAATCTGAGATATTTTCTGGAGCACATCATGCCAGTCTGCGAAAAATATGGTATCAATATGTCCATTCATCCCGATGATCCTCCCTATCAGATGCTTGGCTTACCGCGCATTGTAACTGACAAAGACGACATTCAGTGGATTCTGAATGCAGTAAACAACACACACAACGGACTTACTTTTTGTGCAGGTTCGTTAAGTGCCGGCGCACACAATGACGTTCGTGAATTAGCCAAAAACTTTGCGCACCGGACTCATTTTGTGCATTTGCGTAGCACAAATGTTCATGATAGTGGCAATTTTATGGAAGCTTCGCATCTCGAAGGCAAAGGTCATTTAATTGAATTGGTAAAGATTTTTGAAACGCAAAATCCCGGACTTCCAATGCGCGTGGATCATGGCAAATTAATGCTCGATGATGCAGATAAAGGTTACAATCCCGGGTATTCATTCCACGGTAGAATGTATGCTCTGGCTCAAATAGATGGAGTGATTACTACAGTTAAACATCTATTGGATAATAATCCATGAAACTGAATGATTTTTCATAGGATATTAAGCTTACAAATCACTAAATTTGTAATCAGATTTTTTCAAGTCTATACAATGCAACAAAAATCACTTTTCATTATTTGTATTCTGCTTCAATCATTGTTCTGCTTTGCCCAAAAAGCAAAATCAGATTTCTCATTCAGGAATGGTGTCGACATACAAATTACAGTAAGTCAAACAGAAGCAGAAGTAACAAAAACCGCTATCGAAATTTTCAGTAAAGATTTTCAGCGGGTTTTTCAATCACAGGTGATTTCTGCCGCCGATGGTCAGATACTTGTTGGTACCATAGGCTTAAATTCAGTTGCAGAAAAAATAGCAAATCCTGCGGATGTTATCGAACTAAAAAACAAACATGAAGGTTTTTTGCTGACAGTAAAAAACGGAAAACTTATCGTATTGGGAAGCGACAAACGGGGTACAGCCTATGGTATTTTGGAAATTTCACGTATCATCGGAGTTTCACCCTGGGAATGGTGGGCCGATTCACCCATTTCGCCCAGAGAAAAACTCACATTGAAGAACGGATTCAAAACTCTGCAATCACCATCAGTCAAACATCGGGGAATTTTTATCAACGATGAGGATTTTGGTTTGACACCCTGGAGTTATAAAAATTTCGAACCTTCCACCATCAAAGGGCAAATTGGACCAAAAACACATGCCCGCATTTTTGAATTATTGCTTCGCCTGCGCGCTAACACCTTTTGGCCGGCTATGCACGAATGTTCAGTGGCTTTTTACATGACGCCGGGAAATAAAGAAATGGCTGATAAATATGGTATTTATGTTGGCAGCTCGCATTGCGAACCCATGAATCGTAACACTAATTTCGAATGGAAAAAAGTTGGCGTAGGAGATTATAATTACCTCACCAACCGCGAAAGTATCCTGAATTTTTGGCAAGAACGTACAACTGAACTCGCAGGTTCCGATAACATTTACACACTGGGAATTCGTGGGGTTCACGACGGTAAAATGCAGGGAGCTAATACCGTGCAAGAACAAAAAGATGCGCTTACTCAGATTCTGAAAGATCAGCGCGACATGATAAAAAACCTTGTAAATCCGGATATCGAAAAGGTTTCGCAGGTTTTTATTCCTTACAAAGAAGTGCTCGACGTGTACAACGATGGCCTCGAAGTACCTGACGATGTAACACTTATGTGGTGCGACGATAATTATGGGTATATAAACCATTTTCCTACTGCTGCCGAACGAAGCCGGAAAGGAGGCAACGGCGTTTATTATCATGTATCTTATTGGGGACGTCCGCACGATTATCTTTGGCTATCGACCACACATCCGGCTCAGATTTTTTATCAGTTAAAAATGGCGTACGACAAAGGTGCTCGCGATATGTGGATCATCAATGTGGGTGATATTAAACCGGCTGAATACCAACTGGAAATGATTATGGATATGGCCTGGAATATTGATGGAATTCCGGGAAATAAAGCAGGATTGGATAAACACCTGAAAAACTGGCTTCAACGGGAATTCGGACAAAAACACAGTACTGAATTACTGAATATTATGAATGAATATTACCGACTGGCATTTATCCATAAGCCTGAATTTATGGGGAATACACGTACCGAAGAAACCAACCCTTCTTACAAGATTGTCAGCAACTTGCCATGGAGCGAACAGGAAATCAACCAGCGAATTACAGATTATCAAACCATCGAAAATCAGGTGAAGAAAATTTCAGTAGCCATACCCGAATCAAAGAAAGCATCATGGTTTCAGCTTATTGAGTATCCGGTAACAGCAGCAGCCGAAATGAATAAAAAAATGCTGTACGGGCAACTGGCTCGTCATAAAAAAGCCAACTGGAAACAAAGTGATGATGCATACAACGAAATAGTGAGGCTGACAAAACAATATAATCAGTTGCTCGGTGGTAAATGGAATTATATGATGGACTTCAGTCCCAGAGATTTGGCAGTTTTTTCAAAACTAAAACATGATTCAGCAAGCACTTCATTAACCGAAAAAAATAAACCGTTGAAAATATTCAATGGAACGGATTTTTCTTCGTTTACAGGTAACAAACCATCAAACTTGGGATTAGGCTATGAGCGAAAAGCTGTGTCCATCGATAAAAATTCAGTACTGAACTATTATTTCAGTACGAAGTCCAATAAAGAACTGACCTTCGAATTTGCACTGATTCCGAATCATCCGGTTGAAGGAAAAAGTATCCGCTTTGCTATTTCGGTTGATAATAACCCTGAGCAGATTTTTGATTTTCATACGGAAGGACGAAGTGAGGAATGGAAAATGAATGTACTTAACAACCGGTCGGTTCGAAAAACAGATATTGACATAAAAAAAACCGGCAAACACATTCTGACAGTCAGAGCATTGGATGAAGGTGTAATTTTAGATCAGATAAAAATTATTGAGAGGTAATCAGCAACAAACAAATTCCGAAAAAAGTTTATTTCATAATACAATGAAAAAATATTTTCTTTTCTTTTTATTTATAGTAGTTTTAACTGCACCTCTGTGCAGTCAAAACAAATTCAATGAACGTCAGAAGTACAATTTCAATTCCTCCTGGTTATTGAAAATGGGCGACGTGAAAGACGCTGAAAAAGTGAATTTTACGGATGCTGGTTGGAAACCCGTTACACTTCCTGCTGCCTTCAACGAGGACGAAGCTTTCCGCGTGAGTATCAGCGAACATACTGACACGGTAGTTTGGTATCGGAAACATTTCAGATTACCGGCATCTGCCAAAGGTCAGAAAGTTTTTCTGGAATTCGAAGGAATTCGGTTCGGTGGTGAATTTTACCTGAACGGAAAATCCATAGGTATGAGCGAAAACGGTGTTATGGCATTCGGATTCGACATTTCTGATAAAGTAAATTATAACGGTGAAAATATTCTGGCTGCCCGCATCGACAACTCATGGCGTTACAAGGAAAAAAGCACCGGATCGGGCTATCAGTGGAACGACCGGAATTTTTACGCCAACTACGGCGGAATTCCTAAAAATGTATACCTGCATATAACACCCCGATTATATCAGACTTTACCTCTCTATAGCAATCTGCAAACTACCGGAACCTATATTTATGCCCGCGAAATAGACATCACAAATCGCTCAGCTATGGTTTATGCCGAATCGCAGGTACGAAACGAATTTCCTGGTGAAAAAACAGTTTCGATGGAAGTGCGGGTGGAGGATATGGATGGAAAAACAGTAAAAACCTTCACAACAAAGGTCGAGAAAATTGGAGCAGGTGAAACAAAAACATTGAAAGTGGGTGATAAAATTACCGGATTGCATTTCTGGTCGTGGGGTTATGGTTATTTATACAATGTCTATACTACACTGAATATCAACAATAAACCTGTTGACGTAGTTTGTTCCCGCACCGGATTCCGCAAAACCCGCTTCGACAAAGGGATGTTTTGGCTGAACGACCGCGTGTTGCAAATAAAGGGTTACGCCGAACGAACAACAAACGAGTGGCCCGCTCAGGGATTATCAGTTCCTGCATGGTTAAGCGATTACAGCAACCGCATGATGGTAGAAAGTAATGGAAACACCGTACGCTGGATGCATGTAACTCCATGGAAACAGGACGTAGAAAGTTGTGACCGTGTTGGATTGATGCAATTAATGCCCGCCGGTGATTCAGAAAAAGATGTGGAAGGACGGCGTTGGGAACAACGTGTTGAAGTGATGCGCGATGCCATCATTTACAACCGCAACAATCCTAGTGTGGTTTTTTACGAAGGCGGAAACGAAACTATTTCTGAAGCGCATATAGCTGAGCTGAAAGCCATTCGCGATTTGTACGACCCTTATGGCGGCCGTGCTATTGGTTCGCGTGAAATGCTCGACAGCGAAGCTGCTGAATGGGGTGGCGAAATGCTTTATATCAACAAAAGTGCCGGAAAACCGCTTTTTGCTACCGAATATTGTCGCGACGAAGGTCTGCGTAAGTACTGGGACGATTATTCTTATCCGTATCACAAAGATGGTGAAGGTTCGAAGTATTATCGCTCCGTGGCAAATGCCGAACCTCAAAAAAACATCGATACACGACCATACAACCGAAATCAGGATTCATTTTTCAAAGAATTAATTGCCCGTTGGTGGGATTATTATCAGGTTAGGCCGGGAACTGGCGACCGTGTGAGCAGTGGCGGATTGAAAATTCATTTCCACGAATCGAACACGCACTGGCGTGGTCAGGAAAACTACCGCCGGAGTGGCGTGGTGGATGCTATGCGTGTTCCTAAAGATGCTTTTTTCGCTCAGCAGGTAATGTGGAATGGATGGGTGGATATTGAAAAAGATGGCTCTTATATCTGCGGTCACTGGCAACAGCCTTTCAATGCACCGGTTAACGGAGAAAAAGCTGTCCCACGGGAATACAAAGAGGTTTTGGTGGTTTCTACCGGCGAAAAAGTAGAACTTTTTGTCAACGGTAAATCGCAGGGATTTGGCAAACGCAGTTCCGGGTTTCTGTTTACTTTCGACAGTATCAAATGGGAAGCAGGAAAAATTGAAGCCATAAGTTATGATGCTGAAGGTAAAATTGTGTCAAGAGCAACCAAAGAAACCGCCGGAAAACCTGAACGTATAACATTGAAACTAATGACTGCTCCTGATGGTTTTAAAGCAGATGGAGCTGATTTGGCTCTCGTTGAAATTGAAGTTGTGGATAAAGAAGGTCGTCGTTGTCCATTGGATAATACCATGATTGATTTCAAACTGGAAGGTCAGGGTGAATGGCGCGGTGGAATAGCTCAGGGAAAAGAAGGCAATTACATTCTGGACAAGCAATTACCCGTGGAATGTGGAGTAAACCGAATACTTATCCGATCGACGCACAAAGCAGGAAAAATTAAGCTTACGACTCAAAGTATGGACAAAACAACGTCAATTCTACCAGCTGCTCTTGAGTTTTCATCTGCAAAAATACAGGAGAAAGATGGATTGTCGACATACATAACCGGTGAACATCAACCATCGAATCTTTCGCGTGGTGAAACCCCGGCAGGAGCATCGTTTACAATAAAAAGATATTCGGTTGCAGTGGTTAGCGCAACTGCCGGAAGCAGCGAAAATGAAGTCGCTAACAGTTTCGACGACAATGAACTTACGGAATGGAAAAACGATGGAAGATTATCGACCGGTTGGATTAAATACGAGTTGGAACACGATGCTACTATCAGCGAAATTGATCTTAAACTTACCGGTTGGCGCATGCGTTCGTACCCGATTCAGATTTATGTAGGCGACACAAAAGTCTGGGAAGGAGAAACCCAAAAATCGCTGGGATACATTAATTTACAAATTCCGCCAACACGTGGACGATTTGTAACCATAAAACTGACCGGAGCAAGCGAAGATAAAGATGCTTTTGGCGGAATAGTGGAAGTTGCCGCCAAAACAGCCGGTGAGCTCGATTTATTCAAAGATCCGAATGCCTCCAATGCAAATGGACAGCTTCGTATTGTAGAAGCTGAGTTTTACAGTAAACAACCATAAAACGAATTTTGTTATACATTAATGCAGAAAAAAAACAGACATCAAATAATCATCATGAAAAAAACATTCTTTCTACTTTTTGTTGTTCTTTTGGGACTGACAATATCAGTTTCAGCCCAACGTAAATTTGAAAAACTCGACCGCGGTGTTGTCGCTGTGCGCAACAGTTCAGCACTGTATTTTGTCACCTGGCGCTATTTAGCTACCGACCCAGATGACGTAAAATTTAATTTATATGCAAAAACGGTGGCATCATCCTCTTTTGTCAAATTAAATACAAATCCGGTTTCAATTCCAAACTTCCAATCAACTTCCGGACAAATAGGAAACGGGACTCAGTTATATGTTACAACAGTAATAAATAGCACTGAAGGTAGTCCGAGTTCAGTTTTCACTGTAAATTCAGGCGGATTCAATGCTTATCGCAGCACTTATCTCGACATTACATTTAATCCGGCTAATGATGGCCTTGACCTTTCAAAATACAGTTCAAAATTTGTTTGGCCCGTGGATTTGGATGGTGATGGCGAATACGATTTTGTTGTTGATCGCCTTTCGGTTGATGGAGGTTCACATAAAATTCAGGCCTATTTAAAAAACGGAACCTTACTTTGGACTGTTGATATGGGACCGAATGTTTCCATCAGTCAGGGACAAGACGACATGGTTACTGCTTACGATATGGATGGCGATGGAAAAGGCGATGTGGTTATTAAAAGCAGCGATGGAACTAAATTTGCTAATAACAAAGGTGTAAACGGTTCTGTTTCACTCGACACTGATAATGACGGAATTATTGACTACGGAACACAGAATGTAAAAAATCCACCTCAATATATCACCGTAATTGATGGACTGACCGGTACCGAAAAAAATAGTATCGAAATGAAATATCCATCCAATTACACTCGTACCAACAAAGCCATCTTTATGGGCGAAGAATACAGTAATCTGAATGGACACATGGCCATTGTATATCTTGATGGAAAACATCCAAGTGTTGGGTTTATCTACAAAACCCGCACAAGTTCCGATCAGTATCACTGGTATTATGGCTCTGCATATGGTTATAACACTGCCAGTGAGTGGGTAAACTGGTACAACTGGGAACGCGGATATACCGATGCTGCCGAATTTCACAGCATACGCTCTGCTGATGTGGATTTGGATGGTCGGGATGAATTGCTTGATGGCGGTTTTGGTCTGAAATACGATGGTTCTTTAGCTTTTAATGCGCACATAAGTCATGGCGACCGCTTTAGAGTAGGAGACATCGATCCCGAAAGACCCGGATTGGAAACCTTTGCCATAGGACAAAATTCACCGTCCATGTTAGGAATGATTGTTTATGATGCCGGAACAGGAGAACCCATAAAAAAAATCTACTTACCATCAGTGGGCGATGTTGGTCGTGGCGAATGTATGGATATAGACTCAACCCGACTTGGCTATGAATTTTATTCTACCATGGCCAATATTTACGATGCCAAAGGAAATATTTTATACGAAGGTGGTACTCCGTTCCCACACGAAGGTGTCTGGTGGGACGGTGAACTCGACAGGGAAGAACTTTCATCGGCTGATGGAAATGGATTTAACGCACACATTGGTAAATACAGCAGTAGTTCACATGCTTTTGGCAACAGACTTATTGAATTTGCAAAAATGACCGGTTGGCAGGTAAAATCAGAATATGGTGTTCGCCCTGCATTTTTTGGCGATATTGCCGGCGATTGGCGCGAAGAGGTGATTCTTGAAAAATTCGGAAATGTTACAGCTGTTTTGAAAGATATAAACGGCAATGATTCAACAGGAATTGTATCAGCAACGACCGGCTTTGTTGGCTTCTCGAGCGATTATCCAACGAATACGCGTATTTACTGTCTGATGCAAAATCCGGCCTATCGTATGCAGGCCACCACTAAAGGTTATTATCAGTCAGCATTTCCTGATTATTATCTAGGGTTTAAAATGCCTCAACCTCCTCTCCCACCCGTTCAAACGGCTAAATTAACATGGAAATCAGGTACAGTAATTGATAAAACCACAGCTAATTTTGTTTTGTCCGACGAAAAAACAACTTCGCTATTTACTGATGGAGATGATCTAATGTTCGACATTTCAGGAACTAACAGCACACCAATTCAACTGTCGGCGGATGTGGCTCCTTCAAAAATCTGGGCAATGAATCCGCTTGGAAAAGATTATACAATTACTGGAAGTGGAAAGTTTACGGGCTCAATGGAACTGGTGAAATCGATGAACGGAAACTTTATCTTAAACGGAAATCATACTTTTACAGGCAAAACCACCATTCACGAAGGCACTTTGACCATCAATGGCACATACGCAAGTCCTGTGGAACTACGAGCCAAAGGTACTTTGGCAGGAAATGCTGTACTTAACGGTGGAATTACACTACAGAAGGCGCTAAACATAGAAGGAAGCAGATTTGCTCCCGGAAATGGTCTCGACGGTACAAAACTGGGGAAAATGATTATTAATTCAAATCTGAATTTGAATGGCGCAACCAATTTACATTTCGATATTATTCCTTCAACGGCGTATAAAAACGATTCTATTGTAGTAAATGGTAATTTAACAGCCACGGGTATCAATAATATTGTCATTAATACCCTTTCAGGCACTTTACCATCAGGCACATATTCGCTGTTAACATGCTCCGGAACTTTTACCGGAACAGTAGCCAATTTCTCTATCGAAGGAATTAGCGGACTACCTATTTCGCTGATAATAGAAAACAATACATTAAAATTAGTGGTAAATGCAACCCGTTCAACAGGAAAAATAACATGGACAGGCGCTGAAAGCACGAATTGGGATTTTGTGTCGGGAAATTTTAAACTGAACGATCTGGCTACTTATTTTGTAACAGGCGATTCAATCATTGTTAACGATAACGCTACACAAAAAACAATTATAGCTAACGATGATTTCAGCACTGCCAATATCAATTTCCAAAACGCAACTTCAACCATTCTGCTCAAAGGAACCGGTGGAATTGCAGGTACAGGAAATTTAGAAAAATCGGGCCGTGGACTTTTGAATATCGAAACAGTAAACAACAGCTATACCGGAAAAACAATCATCGACAATGCGGTGGTTCAAATTGCAGCTCTTAACGACACGGGCATTCCCGGTTCTTTAGGAATGGCAGCTGTGGCGCCGGCAAATTTCACTATGAACAATGCTAAACTCATTGTAAACGCAGTAGCTACCAACACCAACCGCGGACTTACCATCACCGGAAACGACACTATCAACGTTCCAAAGTCGAATGGAGTGGTTTCCATTACAGGAGTTGTAACAGGCACCGGAAAATTAGTGAAAAATGGAACGGGACAGTTAAACTTATCTTCGGGAACTGCAAACTCTTATACTGGCGGTACGGTCATTTCAGGTGGAACGCTGGCTTTGGGATCGTTAGTCATGAACAATTCAGGACTTGGCTCCGGCCCTGTTACGCTGGAAAACGGTGGCCGACTCAGTATGTTTTACAGTACAGGTTACGGACAAAACCCCAACTGGAATCTGAACATACCGGCTAACACATCAGGAACTTTAATTACATCAGGTCGTTGCGATATAAACGGAGCTATTTCAGGCGGTGGTACATTGTATTACAATGTACCTTATGTCAGAACTGATTTAGTGGCCGGTGGTGCAAATTTCACAGGTACAATCAATGTTACCACCGATGCCGATGGCGGCGATTTCCGTCTGACAAACAATTCTACGGGTTTCCCGAATGCACAAATATATCTCAACAATATGATTTATATGGCAGCATACAATGCCATTGGCAGCAGCAGTGCAAATTCCGGAACGACAGTTAAATTAGGTTCGCTTGCCGGAGTTGCCGGTTCATCAGTAGGTAGTGGTACTTATATTATTGGTTCCGACAACCGTGATGCTGTTTACAATGGAGTTATTAATTCCGGAGCAACCATTACAAAAACCGGAACCGGAAGCTGGACATTGACAGGTGCGAATCTAACCTCAACCCAGTTTACAGTGAGCGGAGGAAAACTCATTGCTATGAACACAACGGGAAGTGCAACCGGAACAGGTATTGTTGTTGTAAACAACGGAGGAACACTATCGGGAACAGGTACAGTTGCCGGAACTGTTTATGTTTATACAGGCTCTATTCTGGCACCGGGTACAACATCAGCCATCGGAACATTAAAATGTGGTGGCAGTCTGGCGCTTCTAACCGGCTCTACTACTAAAATCAGAGTTACAACAACTTCCAACGACAAACTGACTGTTACAGGTTCAGTTGCTATCAAAGGAACACTTGAAATGCAAACGCTTGGAGCTACTTTTGCCGCAGGAAACAGCTACACAATATTTACAGCTGCAAGTGCTGCCGGTAGTTTCGATGCCATTTCTCCTGCAATTCCGGGCGAAGGTCTGAAATGGAATACTTCCCGCATTACCGAAGGAATTATTTCTGTTGATCTGGCTGATGGTATCGAAGACATCGAAGGAAATAATGTGCGCGTATATCCAACTATTGTAAAAGATTATTGTGTGGTTGAGCTGGGAAGTTTAACAGGTAAAACAAAAGTGGAATTAATTGATCAGGTAGGAAAAACGCTTGTTTCAGACATCACTTCATCCAACGAGAACTACCGCTTCAACATCAGTAACCTCAATAGTGGTTTCTATTTCATTCGTATTGTTACCGATAAAAATCAATGCTATTTGCGAAAAGTAATCAAACAATAATGATAAGTCTATAATTAAAATGCTGCCACAAATATTTGAGGCAGCATTTTTTGTTTGTACCTGAATTTAAAACTATATTTGTAAAATTATTACAAACTTTATTTTTCCAACAAAAAAAATGACAAATCTGAAAGCCGGATATCCAACAAAGGATCACAAACAACCAGTAAAACGCTACTGCCAGACGCTGGAATTAAAAGATGACGCTCAGCTTATTGAAGAATACAAATTCTGGCATAAAAACGAAAACCGTTGGCCTGAAATTCCTGCCGGAATACGTGAAGTCGGTATTCTTGAAATGGAATTATACATTTTGGGCAACAAGCTATTTATGATAGTGGAAACTCCTTTAGATTTCGATTGGGACAGTGCTTTTACAAAATTAGCCAAACTTGACCGTCAGGCAGAATGGGAGGATTTTATGGCTAAGTTTCAACTGACAAAACCCGGAGCGAGCTCTTCCGAAAAATGGACATTGCTGGAACGTATTTTCAGCCTCTGAAAAACAAAAAACCTGTCGTCTCCGACAGGTTTAAGTGATCCAGCTGGGGCTCGAACCCAGGACCCCATCCTTAAAAGGGATGTGCTCTACCTGCTGAGCTACTAGATCATCAACTTTGTTAGCTTTTGTCTGAGAAATAAGTGATCCAGCTGGGGCTCGAACCCAGGACCCCATCCTTAAAAGGGATGTGCTCTACCTGCTGAGCTACTAGATCAATTCTCAAAAAGCGGTTGCAAAGATACCGCTTTTTTTCTAATTTACAAATAGTTTTCAGAGATAATTACACGCTCCTGACCAATTACTCCATAGCAAGCTGTTTATCAGAAGAATATACTTGAAAACAATCATTATTCAAGCAAAAATGTGTTGATATTTCTAAAAATATTGACCTGAATTATTGTTCTGAATCGATTTGTTATCGTATATTTGTGCATATAAATTTAGAAATTACATTTTGAGCATTATCACTTACATACTTATTAGCCTGTTACTTTCCGCTTTCTTTTCAGGAATGGAAATTGCATTTGTTTCATCAAACAAACTGCGCTTCGAACTCGATAAAAAACAGCGCAATCTCACATCATCCATACTATCGGTATTTTATAAATATCCGCAGCAGTTTATATCCACAATGCTGGTGGGCAACAATATCGCCATTGTTATTTACGGACTTTTGATGGCTCAGTTACTCACTCCATGGCTGTCTTTTTTACAAAGCGATGCACTTATCACGGTAGTTCAAACTCTTATCGCCACTGTGGTTGTGCTTTTTACCGGTGAATTTTTGCCCAAAACCATTTTCAGAATTAACCCAAATTTATGGTTGAGAGTATTTTCCTGGATACTTTTCCTGTTATATCTGCTCATCTATCCTATTTCACGATTCAGTACATGGCTATCGATTAAAATAATTGGAATATTCGGTATAAAATTCACCGAAGATGTTCCTCAAAATGTATTCTCGCGTATCGACCTGAATTATCTGATTCAGCAAAGCTTCGAAAACAACGCCGACGAGAAAGAACTTGAAAACGAAGTTAAAATATTTCAGAATGCGCTTGATTTTTCCAATGTCAAACTTCGCGATTGCTTTGTGCCACGCACCGAGATTTATGCGTTGGAATACAATGTGGATGTTGATACCCTGAAACAGACATTTATTGAAACCGGATTTTCCAAAATCCCTATCTATAAAGGCGAAATCGACAATATTGTAGGTTATATTCATTCGTCGGAAATGTTTCAGCACACCCGCGACTGGAAGAAATACATCAATCCAATTCCGATTGTTCCCGAAAATATGGCTGCACAAAAGCTAATGCGCTTGTTTATGCTACAGAAAAAAAGCATCGCAGTGGTTGTTGACGAATTCGGAGGAACAGCCGGCATCATTACACTCGAAGACATTATCGAAGAAATTTTTGGTGAAATAGAAGACGAACACGATGTAAAGGATTATATCGCAGAAAAAACCGGCGAAAATGAATACCTGTTGTCAGGCAGAATGGAAGTTCAGCAAGCCAATAATTTATTTAAACTGGATATTCCTGAATCCGACGAATACGAGACCATCGCCGGCTTCTTACTGTTTCATCATCAGCATTTTCCCAAACTTAACGAACAGATTCGGCTGGAAAATTTCAGCATTAAATGCGTAAAAGTGACCAACAATCGCATTGAGCTGATAAAACTCACCAAAATCAATTAATTCTGACAAACAAAAACTATCTCAATATCAAATAAATAGTAAAACGCTGCACAGAAAATCAGAAAACACCACTGATATAACGGTTTTTTTTTGTATATTCGTGCCCTCAAAACAGAAAAACAGTAATATAAAAATACATAACAATTCACAGAAATGGCAATTTTAGGAAAAATCAGAAGCAAAGGCGTTTTACTACTTGTTGTAGTAGGACTTGCTTTATTACTTTTCGTGGTAAACGACGCTCTTACTCAGGGCTCTTCTTACTTCAATAAATCACGCGAAACAGTAGCCGAAATCGCAGGCGAAGAAATTAACATCAAAGACTATCAGGCTGCAATAGACCAAATGGTTGACGTTTACAAAATTGAAACCGGACAAACTGAGTTGAACGAAGACATGATGGCTCAGTTACGGACTTCTGTTTGGGAATCGATGGTGAACGAAAAACTGCTTTTTGCTGAAGCAGAAAAATTGGGTTTAGCAGTGAGCAAAGATGAACTTTCTGATTATCTGATTGGTAATCACGTTCACCCGCTTATCACCCAACGTCGTGCTTTTGCAGGCGAAAATGGTCAGTTCAGTCATGCTAATCTGCTGCAATTCCTGAACAGTCTGGAACAAACTCCGCAAAACGAAGAAATGCGTCAGCAAATTGCCCAGGCTAAAAATTACTGGTTGTTTTGGGAAAAAACGGTAAAAACAAATATCCTTCAGGAAAAATACAACACCCTGATTTCAAAAGCAGTTACCGCCAACTCATTGGATGCTAAACTTTTCAATACAGCTTGTAAATCAACTGTTGATGTATCGTACATTGTTCAACCTTATTTCTTAATTCCTGACACAACCATTCAGGTAACAAACAGCGAAATCAAGGATCGTTACAACAAACTGAAAGAACAATTCAAACAAAAAGCAAACCGCACCATCAATTATGTGACATTCATGGTTAAACCATCGCCCGAAGATTTTAAAAAGGCTGAAACAACCATGAACAAACTTAGTACTGAATTCAAAACAACAGCTGATGTTGCCGGTTTTGTAAACGAAAATAGCGATGTACGTTACGATGGTCGTAATTATTCTGAAAAAACAGTTCCGTTTAATCTGAAAGACTTTGCTTTTGGCAATCCCGCAGGAAGTATTATGGGTCCGATATTCCAGAACGACACTTACACCATGGCACGCATTATGGAAAGTGGTATTATGCAATCTGACTCTGTAAAACTGCGTCATATTTTCCTGACAAAAGCCGATGAAGCTAAAGCCGACAGTATTATTGCTGCAATTAAAGCTGGTAGCGACTTTGCTGCACTTGCTCAGAAATATTCGGCTGTAAAACAAACAGCTGCCAATGGTGGTGAAATAGGCTGGTTAACTCAGGATGCAGGTTTCGACAAAGACATTACTGCAAAAGCTTTTGCCAATGGTGTGAACGATATTTTCACTGTAGCCAATGCTCAGGGAACTCAAATTATGCAGGTAACTGCCAAAACAGCTCCAAGACGCAAAGTAAAACTGGCTATTTTCGAAATTAAAGTAAATACCAGCGATAATACTATCAGCAAAATTTACAACGAAGCAAAACAGTTTGCAGCAGAACTTAAAGGTTCAGAATTTAGCAAACGTGCCGAAAGCAAAGGTTACTCAGTACGCACTGCAAGTGAATTGATGGAAAGTTCTGATAAAATTGCCGACATTGGCAATTCACGTCAGGTTATCCGATGGACATTCGAAAACGACAAAAACGATGTATCTGATGTTTACGATTGCACCAATCAATATGTTGTAGCCGTAATTACTGAAATTAACGATGAAGGTTATCGCTCACTCGAAAGTGTAACACCACAATTGAAAGCTGACATTATCAAAGATAAAAAAGCTGAAACCATGAGAAAGAACATTTCAGCTGCTGCCGTAGGAAATTCAACTATTGAAGCTTTAGCTGCCAAACTGGGCGTGGAAGTAAAAACTGCTCCTGCCGTTAACTTTGCAGCTTATCAGTTTGGTGTAGCAGGATTTGAACCTGCCGTTATCGGAAAATCGTCGACACTGGCTGCCAACAAACTTTCAACTCCGGTAAAAGGAAATGCCGGTGTATATGTTTTATTTGCCACTGCAAAAACTGATAATGCTCAACCTATGAACGAAAATATGGGAATTATGCAACTGAATTCACGTTATGGTTATTCATTGCCTTATGCCATTGTTCAGGATATTCGGGATAAATCTGATGTAAAAGATAACCGTCTGCGTTTCTATTAATATCCACTGAAAAAAAATTGTAAACGGAATGAACATTTTCATTCCGTTTTCTTTTTATATTTGTATCTCGAAAACAATAAAACATGAACAAAGAACCTTTGTTAGGTAAATCGCTGGAAGAATTGAAAGAAATTTCACTTCAAATGGGCATGCCCGCCTTCACAGGCAAACAACTGGCCGACTGGATATACAAAAAGAAAGCTGTAAGTATCGACGAAATGTCGAATATTTCAGCCCAGAACCGTACCATACTGAACGAAAAATATAGTCTTGGTCGCAGTGTTCCTGTTCATGAATCACGCTCGGTGGATGGCACTGTAAAATATCTGTTCAAAACCCAGGCGGGGAACTTTATCGAAACTGTATACATCCCAGAAGACGACAGAGCCACACTTTGTGTTTCTTCGCAGGTTGGATGCAAAATGAATTGTCAATTTTGCATGACAGGTAAACAAGGCTTCACAGCCAACCTTACCCCCGATGAAATTCTGAATCAGGTGCTTTCTATTCCGGAATCTGACAAGTTGACAAATCTTGTTTTTATGGGCATGGGCGAGCCATTCGACAATACACTTTATGTTCTGAAAGCGCTTGAGTTATTAACTGCCGGCTACGGATATGGCTGGAGTCCGAAACGAATTACTGTTTCCACCATTGGCCGTATACCCGGAATGAAGGTCTTTCTTGAAAATTCCAGTTGTCATTTAGCAGTAAGTCTGCATTCACCATTTTCTGATGAGCGATTGAAAATCATGCCGATTGAAAAAGCATATCCGGCAGCCACAGTTTTGAATGAACTCAAAAAATACGATTTCAGCAAACAACGCCGCGTATCGTTCGAATACATTATGTTCGATGGATTTAACGACACCATACGTCATGCAGTTGAACTTGTAAAAATACTGAAAGGTATCGACAGCCGTGTTAACCTTATTCGTTTTCATGCTATTCCCGGTGTCGATCTGAAAACTTCGAACGAAGAAAAAATGATATTTTTTCGTGACTACCTGACAAACAATGGGGTAACAACAACTATTCGAAAATCGCGTGGTGAAGACATCTTTGCAGCCTGCGGCATGTTATCCACTTTAGAAAAGAACAAACAAGAGACATCAGAAAACTGATTCTTTCAGCTTTTTTTGTTACCTTTGCATTACAAAACAACGGCTCCGTAGCTCAGCTGTATAGAGCGTCAGATTCCGGTTCTGAAGGTCAAGGGTTAGAATCCCTTCGGGGTCACAAGTAGTAAAAGGTGTTCGAATTTTCGAACACCTTTTTCAACTTATAATTTACAAATTTATCAGTTGTTTATTAAGAAGGATTTCATAATTTTGCAAACCAATAATATCAGCCGGAAAACTGAACAAAATCAGTAAAATATAATCCAAACTGGTATCTGAAATTTATTGCAACGAACATCTTGAGAATTGCATCAATAGTTATACTTTTTATGCACGCATTAAAAAACATATTACTTACCAGCTTAAATTCTGATTATTACAAATGTCTTTGCCTAACATACTAAAATGGAACAGAACCGGCGAAATTAAGGCGCTGTTTTACAGAATTATATTGGTTTATCTATTTTACTTTATTGCCAGACTTTTATTTACATTATACAATATCGATTTAATAAAAATTGAGTCGGCAGGTGAGTTTCTTCAATTGGCATATTATGGTTTGACCTTCGACACTACTGCCATCATTTACACCAATCTGCTATTTATTGTACTATCTGCTTTACCGTTAGGCAAAAACAACACCAAATCGTACCAAAAAATTCTCTTATATATTTATTTCAGCACCAACCTGATAGCCTTATCAGCCAATTTTCTGGATTTTGGATATTTCAGGTTCAACATGTCCCGGTCGATGAGTTCGGTGTTCGAAACCATTCAGTATGAATCGAACAAGTCCATCCTTTTCGTAGAATTTATGAAGAATTACTGGCACATTTTTGTACTGTTTTTTGGCTTTTCTGCATTGTGGATCTACCTTTACAGTCTCGTTCGTGTGAAACAGGTGAATATCAACTCAAAATTATCCTATTATGGCGTTTCTTTAGTCGTATTTCTGATGTTATCTCTCGGAATGGTGGCAGGCATTCGCGGCGATTTAAAAAAGAGTACCAGACCAATCAACCTGGTGGATGCTAACAAACATGTAAAACGGCTCGAACTAGCTAATGTGGTATTAAACACACCATTTACTATCATTAGGACGATAGGAATGAAAAGTTTTCACAAAGTTTCATTTGTAGATGAAACTTATATAACTAAAAATATTCAACCCATAAAATCATACAACAACCATCCTGCTTCACAACCCAATATTGTGATATTTATTATGGAAAGCTTTGGTAAGGAGTATTTGGGTGCGTTTAATAAAAACACAAGCATTTCCGGTTTTCATAGCTACACACCTTTCCTCGATTCTTTGGCCAACAACAGTCTTATTTGCACCAATGCTTACGCTAACGGCTATAAATCAATTCATGCAATGGCATCAATTTTGGCAGGGATTCCGTCGTTTAAAACAGCATATACTTCATCAAATTATCCAAATCAGGAAACGCAATCACTGGTTTCGATACTGAACGATGAAGGTTACGACACCAATTTCTTTCACGGTGCTCCAAACGGCTCGATGGGTTTTCAAGGATTTACCAATATTCTTGGCTTTAAGCATTACTATGGAAAAACTGAATACAACAACGATGCTGACTTCGACGGCGTTTGGGCTATCTGGGACGAACCGTTCATGTCGTTTATGTGCAGGAATCTCAACTCAAAAAAACAACCTTTTATGGCAACATTGTTCTCTGCCACTTCACACGATCCGTTTAATATCCCCGAGAAATACGAAGGAAAATTTCCGAAAGGAACAGTAAAAATTCATCAATGTATCGGTTATTCCGATGATGCTCTCCGACAGTTTTTCAATGAAGCAAAAAAACAAAGTTGGTATAAAAACACCATTTTTGTCATTACAGCAGATCACTGTAACACCATTGCCTATGACGAATATCGCAAGGAAATGAATCTACATGCCATTCCTATCCTGTTTTATAAACCAGACAACAGTTTGAAGGGAGAGAATCAACAACTTGCACAGCAAATAGACATCTACCCTACTCTCGTTGATTTAATTGGTTATAAAAAACCATTCCGAAGCTGGGGAAACAGTTTGGTCGATACTCGAAGTAAAAATAAAGCTTTTTTTATCGGATATTCGGGAACTTCTTATAAATTTGCTCAGGGAAACTATATTTGTCAGTTTGATGGAAATCAGACTATTGGTTTTTATCACAAATGGGACAAAGATCTGACTGAAAATCTGATGCAACATCCCAACGATTCGATGAAAGTAACTGAAAAGAACTGTAAGGCATTTCTGCAGGATTATTTCGACAGAATCATTTCGCATAAAATGAATCCTCAAAATGAAATTATCAACTATAACTCAACAAAAATAAAACAATGAAAACAAGAACTAAAATAATCATTTGGATATTGACTTCTTTTATCCTGATAGCAGGAGGCATGTATGTTTATCAGGTACACCTTAATTATCGTTTTCGTACGGTTGACAATGACAAAGTTTACAGATCAGGAACTATTCCACCTGAAAAATTAGGTGATTATATTAAAAAGTATCACATTAAATCAATCATCGATCTGCGCAGTCCTGGTCAGGGAAATGCGTCGGATAATCCTGAAAAACTTGTGGATGTTATAGCAGAAAGAGATGCTGTAGGAAAAATCCCGGGGGTAAACTATTACAATATAAAATCGGATCAGATCCCGAATCAAAACAATCTCGATTCGTTTTATAAGATAATGGACCAACCGGAAAATTATCCTGTATTAATTCATTGCTATCATGGTGTTGGACGTGCTGGCATTTACTCAGCCATCTACCAAATTGAATACCAAAAACTAAGCAATGATGAAGCACGCAAAAACACGCGTTCATTAATTGAATTGCGTCCTTTTATGTTTAGCTCATTCGACGATGGAAAAGCCAAGGGGGAATTTTTAAAAAACTACAAATCAGAAAATTACCGTAATTCAGTTCAGAAATAAACTACCTAATTCAAGCACATTTCTATAAGTTCTGGATGCGCATCAAGATACTTGTTCATCGACAGATAACCGTTTTCGTAAATCTGCTGATACTTATCGAAATTGAACTCATGATACGTTCTCACAGCATCTGGCTCAATCAGGAAATCGCACATATTTCTGCCCGGCAGGGAATTTTGATGTTGCATAAGTCTTATAGACCAGGCTACTACACTGACAGCTGTATTTTTAGCTGAATTATCAAGAAAAGGTAAAACATCAACACCAATCAGCACATCACATTTATCTCTGATAGCTTGTGCAGGAAAATTATTCAGAGTTCCACCATCAACGTAGGTTGTTTTATCAATAGTTTCCGTTTCAAACACACCGGGAATGGAAGACGAAGCAACTACATATTCTGCCAACTTATTTCCCTTGTGAACTATACGATATTCACCCCGATCAAAATCAGTTACACATACGTAATACTGTTTTTTAAGGTGCTCAAATGAATTTGTAGATAGTTTCTCATGCAATACCTTATACAAAGCCTTATGATTTGAAGCTCCTGAATTTATTTTAATTGACTCCAGATTTACAAGGCTGAGTATATTATTGAGTTTATCTTCTTTCACTATCTCCATTATATCCTCAGGCATATAACCATCGGCATACATAACTCCCACAATGGCTCCCATACTGGTTCCGGCAATATACTGAGGCGATATACCATGCTCTTCCAGAGCCTGTATAACACCTAAATGAGCGTACCCCAAAGCTCCGCCACCACTTAAAACCAATCCTATTTTCTTTTCTGCAAAAATGTAGTTGGTGAAACCCGACAAAATCATAAATAAAATAAATACCCTTGCTTTTTTCATACTCATATAGTTTTCATATAAATAAACAAATTGTTTGCCAATAAAGCAGTTATCATCTATATTCAGTTATAATAATGCTTAAAAAAACGGAGGCTATCATTCCTGATAGCCTCCACACTTTTTTATAGTTGAATGATAAATGAATTATTCTTCAGAATCACCTTCTTCCATGTCAATTACATTTCTGCGGGCATCCACTTTTTTGTCATATTCGTCACGTGAGTAAACCACCAGTTTGTCGAATTCGCGTTGTCCGGTTCCGGCAGGAATCAGGTGTCCGCAAATAACGTTTTCCTTCAAACCTTCCAGTTTATCCACTTTACCGTTGATAGCAGCATCGTTCAATACTTTGGTTGTTTCCTGGAACGAAGCAGCCGACATAAAGCTGGTAGTTTGCAGAGCAGCACGTGTAATACCTTGTAAAATCTGATTCGAAGTAGCAGCTACTGCATCGCGTGTTTCAACCAAACGTTGGTCACGGCGTTTGAGAGCACTATTTTCGTCACGGAGTTTACGCGGAGTAATAATCTGTCCCGGTTTCAATGTTGGTGAATCACCGGAATCCAAAATTACTTTTTTACCCCAGATACGATCGTTTTCTTCCATAAACTCATTCTTGTCAATGATTTGTTTTTCGAGGAAGTGTGTATCGCCCGGCTCAACAATTTCCACCTTACGCATCATCTGACGAACAATTACTTCGAAGTGTTTGTCGTTGATTTTCACGCCCTGTAGACGATAAACATCCTGAACTTCGTTCACAATATAATCCTGAACAGCGGTAGGACCTTTAATCATCAAAATATCTGTAGGAGTTGTTGCACCATCCGAAAGCGGAGTACCTGCACGTACAAAGTCGTTTTCCTGAACAAGAATTTGTTTAGAAAGCGGAATCATGTATTTCTTCACTTCTCCTGTTTTCGAAGTTACTGATAACTCGCGGTTACCACGTTTGATTTTTCCGAAGTTTACTTCACCATCAATTTCAGCTACTACAGCTGGATTCGATGGGTTACGAGCTTCAAACAACTCAGTTACGCGTGGAAGACCACCCGTGATATCACCTGCTTTACCAACAGCGCGAGGAATCTTCACAAGCATCTGACCTGTTTTGATAGTGTCGCCATTATCAAGTACAAGGTGAGCACCCACAGGCAAGTTGTATGTACGAAGAATATCGCCGTTTACATCCAATACGTGTGCACTTGGTACCTTATTACGGTCTTTCGATTCTATAATAATTTTCTCACGTAATCCGGTAGCTTCGTCAGTTTCTGTTTTGAAGGTTACGTTTTCAATAACATCTTCAAACTCAATTTTACCTTCGTTTTCTGAGATAATTACCGCATTAAACGGATCCCACTCACAAATAAGTTGTCCTTTTGTTCCGGCATCTCCATGTTTAACATAAAGTTTCGAACCATAAGGTATATTTTGAGTAGTAAGTGCAATGCTGGTATGCGGATCAATAACACGCATCTCAGCCAAACGACTTACAACAACCTGATAAGAATTACCGTTTTCGATAGCTTCAACGGTACGAAGTTCATCGAATTCAATGCGTCCATCGTAGCGAAGTGTAATTTTATTTTCAGCTCCAACGTTCGAAGCAACCCCACCGACGTGGAATGTACGAAGTGTAAGCTGCGTACCCGGCTCACCGATTGACTGTGCTGCGATAACACCTACAGCTTCGCCCATATGTACCATTTTACCGGTAGCAAGGTTACGTCCGTAACATTTTGCACAAACACCTTTTTTCGATTCGCAGGTCAATACAGAACGTATTTCAACGCGTTCGATAGGAGATTCTTGTATCTTTTTAGCTAATTGTTCTGTAATCTGATCACCAGAAGAAACAATCAACTCGCCTGTTAACGGGTGATAAATATCATGAACCGAAACACGACCAAGAATTCTTTCGTACAATGACGAAATTACTTCTTCGTTGTTTTTCATTTCGGTAGCAATCAAACCACGCAATGTACCACAGTCGTCTTCGTTGATAATCACATCCTGCGATACGTCAACCAAACGACGGGTCAGGTAACCAGCATCCGCAGTTTTCAAAGCCGTATCCGCCAAACCTTTACGGGCACCGTGCGTTGAGATAAAGTACTCTAGCACCGACAAGCCTTCTTTAAAGTTCGAAAGAATCGGGTTTTCAATAATCTGACCACCTTCAGCTCCTGACTTTTGCGGTTTAGCCATCAAACCACGCATACCAGACAACTGACGAATCTGTTCTTTAGAACCACGGGCTCCTGAATCCAACATCATATATACAGAGTTGAATCCCTGATTATCGCTCGACAATTGTTTCATCAAGATATTCGACAATTTCGAGTTTACGTGTGTCCATGTATCAATAATCTGATTGTAACGCTCGTTGTAAGTAATGAAACCCATGTTATAGTTATTCAGGATTTCTTCTACTTCCGCATTACCTTCTTTCACCAATGTTTCTTTTTCCGGTGGAATAATAACGTCACCTAAGTTAAACGACAAACCACCTTTGAAAGCCATAAAATAACCTAAGTCCTTGATATCGTCGAGGAACTGAGCTGTACGAGCCACACCACAAATTTCAATCACATTACCGATAATATCACGTAATGATTTTTTAGAAAGAAGTTCGTTAATATAACCTACTTCAACAGGAACACATTTATTAAATAAGATGCGTCCAACAGTAGTTTCAATCATTTTTTGTACATATTCACCATCTTCATCGTAATCCCATGTACGAACAGTAATTGGGGCATGTAATGCTACTTTTTTCTCGTTGTATGCAATTTCTGCTTCTTCAGGAGAATAGAATTTTAATCCTTCACCTAAAGCTCCCGGACGTGGTTTTGTAATATAATACAGTCCAAGAACCATGTCCTGCGATGGTACAGTAATTGGCGCACCGTTAGCAGGGTTCAGAATATTGTGTGAAGCAAGCATCAACATTTGAGCTTCGAGTACAGCTTCGTTACCAAGCGGAAGGTGAACAGCCATTTGATCACCATCGAAGTCGGCATTGAAAGCCGTACACGACAGTGGGTGTAACTGAATCGCTTTTCCTTCAATCATTTTAGGCTGGAATGCCTGTATACCAAGACGGTGAAGAGTCGGGGCGCGGTTTAATAATACGGGATGTCCTTTCATCACGTACTCTAAAATATCCCATATCACAGGGTCTTTACGGTCAATGATTTTCTTGGCCGATTTTACCGTTTTTACAATTCCGCGTTCAATAAGTTTGCGGATAACAAACGGTTTATATAATTCAGCTGCCATATCTTTTGGCAAACCGCACTCATGCATTTTCAATTCAGGTCCAACAACGATAACCGAACGAGCAGAATAATCCACACGTTTACCTAATAAGTTTTGACGGAAACGACCTTGTTTACCTTTCAACGAATCGGAAAGTGATTTCAACGGACGGTTTGCGTCAGTTTTTACAGCACTCGATTTACGTGAATTGTCGAACAATGAATCTACAGCCTCCTGAAGCATACGTTTTTCGTTACGTAAAATTACTTCCGGAGCTTTAATTTCAATCAAACGTTTCAGACGGTTGTTACGGATAATAACACGACGGTAAAGGTCGTTCAAATCCGAAGTTGCAAACCTACCACCATCCAACGGAACTAACGGACGCAATTCAGGCGGAATAACAGGAACAATTTTTACAATCATCCACTCCGGTTTATTACGCATTCTCGAAATACGGAACGATTCTACGATTTGCAGACGTTTAAGTGCTTCGTTTTTACGTTGTTGCGACGTATCGGTATTAGCTTTATTACGCAAATCGTACGACAATTCATCCAAATTTAAGCGGCTGAGCATATCATAGATAGCTTCAGCACCCATTTTAGCAATGAATTTGTTAGGATCGGTGTCTTCAAGCATTTGATTTTCTTTCGACAAACCTTCCATAATGTCCAGATATTCATCTTCCGACAGTAATTCTCCATTCACGATGTTTTCACCATTATGAAGTTCACCTGCCTGAACAATCACATATTTTTCGTAATAAATAATGGCATCAAGTTTTTTAGTCGGCATACCGAGCAAATAACCAATTTTATTTGGCAATGAACGGAAATACCAGATATGAGCCACAGGAACAACCAACTGAATGTGTCCCATGCGCTCGCGACGAACTTTTTTCTCAGTTACTTCCACCCCACAACGGTCGCAAACAATACCTTTGTAACGGATACGTTTGTATTTACCGCAATGGCATTCGAAGTCTTTTGTAGGTCCGAAAATACGTTCGCAAAACAAACCATCGCGTTCGGGTTTGTATGTACGATAGTTGATAGTTTCGGGTTTGAGTACCTCGCCGCTCGACAATTTTAAAATTTCTTCAGGAGATGCTAATCCGATAGAAATTTTATTAAAACTGGTCTTTAGCTTATTATCGTTTTTAAAAGCCATAATTTTTTTATTTACAATTTAATAAATTGACAATTTACAATTTAGAGAAAATTTTCTACACAACCCCCTGCCTTGGCAAGGGGCTATGGAGTTATTATTCTAAATTGATACTCAAACCTAAACCACGAAGTTCGTGCAATAACACATTCAACGACTCAGGTATACCGGCTGCCGGCATTGGATCGCCTTTCACAATGGCTTCGTACGTACGGGCACGACCCATAACGTCATCCGATTTCACTGTCAGGATTTCCTGCAAAATATGAGCAGCACCAAATGCTTCGAGTGCCCATACCTCCATTTCCCCGAAACGCTGTCCACCAAACTGAGCTTTACCACCAAGAGGTTGCTGAGTAATAAGTGAGTATGGTCCGATAGAACGGGCATGCATTTTATCTTCAACCATGTGACCCAGTTTCAGCATGTAAATCACACCTACTGTAGCAGTCTGGTCGAATTGTTCGCCGGTACCACCATCAATCAGATAAGTTTTACCATAACGTGGCACACCTGCTTTGTCAGTCCATTCGTTTAAATCATCCAAACTTGCACCATCAAAAATAGGTGTTGCAAATTTAACGCCGAGTTCTTTACCTGCCCAACCAAGTACAGTTTCGAAAATCTGTCCAAGGTTCATACGCGAAGGTACACCAAGTGGATTCAATACAATATCAACCGGAGTTCCATCGGCAAGAAAAGGCATATCTTCCTGACGAACAATACGCGATACAATACCTTTGTTACCGTGACGACCTGCCATTTTATCACCAACACGGATTTTACGTTTTTTAGCGATATAAACTTTAGCTATCTGAACAATTCCGTTTGGAAGTTCATCCCCTATAGTGATATTAAATTTCTGACGTTTGATTTGAGCATCAAGCTCTTTATATTTTTTCAGATAGTTGAGAATCAACTGTCTTACTAATTCATTTTTGTGATTATCGGTAGTCCATTTGCTTAATTGTACAATAGTGTAATCAATTTCGCGAAGACGTTCAGGTGTAAATTTACTGTTACGTGAAATTACATCTGTTCCGATAAAGTCTTTTACACCCGCCGATGTTTTGTCACCAAGCAATTGCATCAGTTTTTCAACCAGCGTTTCGCGTAAAATATTTGCCTGAGCTTCAAACTCTTCGTCCAAGCGTGGAAGAACAGCTTTATCAGCTAATTTTGATTTGCGGTTTTTCTGAGCTTTTGAGTAAAGACGTTTGCCAATGACCACACCCGACAACGATGGAGTTGCTTTCAACGAAGCATCTTTTACATCACCTGCTTTGTCACCAAAAATGGCACGCAACAGTTTTTCTTCTGGTGAAGGATCTGATTCGCCTTTCGGAGTGATTTTACCGATGATAATATCACCCGGTTCGATGCGTGCACCGATACGGATAATACCGTTTTCGTCCAAATCTTTGGTTGCATCTTCGCTAACGTTTGGTATATCCGAAGTAAATTCTTCCACACCACGTTTGGTTTCGCGAACATCAAGCAGTTGTTCAACTACGTGTACCGAAGTGAAAACATCTTCACGTACCACACGTTCGTTGATAACAATAGCATCCTCAAAGTTGTAACCTTTCCATGGCATGAAAGCTACTTTCAGGTTTTTACCAATAGCAAGTTCGCCATTTTGAGTTGAATAACCTTCAGTCAGAATCATTCCTTCTTCAACTTTATCCCCTTTACGAACTGTTGGTCGTAAATCGATAGTTGTGTTCTGGTTTGTTTTCTGGAATTTAGGTAATTTATATTCTTTAACCGCAGTGTCAAAACTTACATATTCCTCATCTTCTGTTCTGTCATAGCGAACTTTAATACACTCAGCATCAACATATTCAACCACACCTGTACCTTCAGCCATAATCTGCGTACGTGAATCTTTGATTAACTGACCTTCGATACCTGTACCAACAATCGGAGAATCGCAACGGAGTAATGGAACTGCCTGACGCATCATGTTCGATCCCATCAATGCACGGTTCGCATCATCATGTTCCAAAAACGGAATAAGTGCAGCTGCAATAGAAGCAATCTGTGAAGGAGCAACGTCCATCAAATTTACTTCTTCAGGTGGCACAACAGGGAAATCGGCTCCAAGACGTGATTTTACTTTGGTACGAATAAAAGAACCATCTTCGCGCAAAGGTGCATTACCCTGAGCGATAATCATATTTTCTTCTTCTTCGGCAGTAAAATACTGAATACCGGCTTCTGAAAGATCTACTTTCACATTTTCAACTTTGCGATACGGAGTTTCAATGAAACCTAATTCGTTGATTTTAGCGTAAATACAAAGTGAAGAAATCAAACCGATATTTGGACCTTCGGGAGTTTCAATCGGACACAAACGACCGTAGTGCGTATAGTGTACGTCACGAACCTCGAAACCTGCACGTTCACGCGACAAACCACCAGGGCCGAGCGCCGACATACGACGTTTATGCGTAATTTCAGCCAATGGATTTTGTTGATCCATAAACTGCGACAATGCATTTGTTCCGAAGAATGAATTGATAACCGACGAAATACTTTTCGCGTTAATCAAATCAATCGGAGTAAACACCTCGTTATCGCGTACATTCATACGTTCGCGAATTGTACGTGCCATACGTGATAAACCTACACCAAATTGGTTGAAAAGTTGCTCACCTACAGTACGAACACGACGGTTACTTAAATGGTCAATATCATCCACATCTGCTTTTGAATTGATAAGTTCAATCAGATATTTGATGATTTCGATAATATCTTCTTTAGTCAATACCTTAATATCAGGAGCCGTAGACAAATTCAGTTTACGGTTGATACGGAAACGACCCACATCACCTAAATCGTAACGTTTTTCGGAGAAGAAGAGGTTATTAATAACCTCACGTGCTGTAGAATCGTCGGCAGGAACTGCGTTACGTAGCTGGCGATAAATATACAATACGGCTTCTTTCTCAGAGTTACTTGGGTCTTTCTGTAAGGTATTGTAGATGATGGCATAATCGTTCAGATTTGCATCAGCTTTATGTAATAAAATAGTTTGAGAACCAGATTCGATAATGTCATCGATATGGCTATTATCAAGTATTGTTTCGCGGTCGATAATAACCTCGTTACGCTCAATACTTACCACCTCACCGGTATCTTCGTCAACAAAATCTTCAATCCATGTTTTCAACACACGGGCAGCAAGTTTTTGACCAACAGCTTTTTTCAAAGCAGTTTTACTTACTTTAATTTCTTCGGCAAGATTGAAAATCTCAAGAATGTCTTTATCACTTTCAAAACCAATAGCACGTAACAATGTAGTTACGGGTAATTTCTTTTTACGGTCGATGTAAGCATACATCACATTATTGATATCCGTAGCAAATTCAATCCACGAACCGCGGAAAGGAATGATACGGGCAGAATAAAGTTTAGTTCCGTTGGCATGTATACTTTGTCCGAAAAATACACCAGGTGAACGGTGTAACTGCGATACGATGACACGCTCGGCACCATTGATCACAAAAGTACCTTTGGGCGTCATGTATGGAATAGGGCCTAAATACACGTCCTGAATTACTGTGTCAAAATCTTCGTGATCCGGATCGGTACAATAGAGTTTTAACTTAGCTTTTAAAGGAGCGCTGTACGTCAGACCGCGATCAACACATTCTTCAATGGAATAACGGGGCGGGTCAATGTAATAATCGAGAAATTCGAGGATGAAGTTATTTCGGGTATCTGCAATCGGAAAGTTTTCAGAGAAAACTTTATACAAACCTTCGGTTTTTCTTTTTTCAGGTGAAGTATCCATCTGAAAAAAATCTTGAAAAGATTTTAATTGTACTTCGAGAAAATCAGGATATTGCAACTGATTTTTAATTGAAGCAAAACTTATTCTTTGATCTTTAGTTAATGAAGACATTTTCAAAGATTTATTTGTTTTTTGGTTGAGTTGAACTCATTTATTTTATAGACAAGAAAAGGTTTAGAATCCCCCGGCATGGGGGAATCTAAACCAAAAACCTGATAATCAGGTATTTTTACTTAAGTTCTACTTCAGCTCCGCCTTCGGTCAACGCTTTGTTGAGGGCTTCAGCTTCGTCTTTAGAAACAGCTTCTTTAATTACTGAAGGAGCTGCATCTACTAAATCTTTAGCTTCTTTCAAGCCAAGACCAGTCAATTCTTTTACCAATTTAACGATTGCTAATTTGTTAGCACCGGCGGCTTTCAATACTACATCGAAAGAAGTTTTTTCTTCTACTACCTCAGCAGCAGCAGCGGCAGGACCAGCAGCAACTGCAACAGCTGCAGCAGCGGGTTCAATACCATATTCATCTTTCAAAATCTGAGCTAACTCGTTTACTTCTTTTACTGTTAAGTTAACTAATTGTTCTGCAAAAGCTTTCAAATCTGCCATTTTACTATATTTTTTTTGATTTATTTTTTTGAAATTATTTTTTGAAAATTATCTTTCGGCCAATGTTTTCAACACGCCGTGGATAGTATTACCTCCTGATTGGAGTGCGGACACAACGTTCTTAGCAGGCGATTGCAACAATGCAATAACGTCGGCAATAAGATCGTTTTTGCTCTTCACTACGAGTAGTGCATCCAGTTGATTTTCTCCTATATAGAAGCTTTGTTCAACGTAAGCTGCTTTCAATACAGGTTTTTTGCTCTTGCTGCTTTTGCTGAAGTCTTTAATCAGCTTAGCTGGTGCATTTCCTGTGTTCGATAGCAACACTGATGTTTCTCCTTTCAACGAACCATAAATTTCGCTGAAATCTACTGAAGAGTTTTCAAGTGCTTTTTGAAGCAATGTATTTTTTACAACAACCAGTTTAATATCTTGTTTGTAACACACACGACGTAGTTCACTTGTTTCAGCAGCATTTAAGCCACCTATGTCAGTCAAATAGAAGTGAGCGTACTCATTAATAGTTGATTCCAGTTGTTTAATAATAGCGCTTTTATCTTCCTTTTTCATAAACTTTTAATTTTATTCTTCAATTGATTTTGGGTCAATTTTTATACCCGCACTCATTGTGCTCGAAAGATAAATGCTCTTTACATAAGTACCTTTAGCTGCAGTTGGTTTCAGTTTCATCAAAGTAGCTACGAATTCTTTAGCGTTTTCGGCAAGCATTTCAGGAGTAAAGGAAACTTTACCTACTGATGTATGAACAATACCGTATTTATCCACTTTAAAATCGATTTTACCTTGTTTTACTTCCTTAACGGCTTTGCCTACTTCCTGAGTAACAGTACCGCTTTTAGGGTTTGGCATCAATCCGCGAGGACCGAGTACACGACCTAAAGCACCTAATTTACCCATGATAGCAGGTTGAGTGATAATCACGTCAACATCCGTCCATCCGCCTTTAATCTTTTCGATATATTCATCGAGTCCTACAAAGTCTGCACCGGCTTCTTTAGCCGCAGCTTCCTGATCAGGAGTACATAATGCAAGAACCCTTACTTGTTTACCAGTACCATTTGGCAGCGATACTACACCGCGAACCATTTGGTTTGCTTTACGTGGGTCAACACCTAAGCGTACATCAATATCAACAGAAGCATCAAACTTACTAGTAGTTATTTCTTTTACTAACGCAGTTGCTTCCTTTAGTGTATAGGCTTTTCCTGCTTCAATTTTTTCCAAAGCCAACTTTTGATTTTTTGTCAGTTTACTCATTTTTTAATTGAAGTTTAATTGTTAATAGAAAATTTACCTTTTACGGTAATACCCATACTTCTTGCTGTACCGGCAACCATTTTCATGGCAGCCTCTAATTCAAAACAATTCAAATCGACCATTTTATCCGTTGCAATAGTTTGCACCTGTTCCCAGGTAATTTCAGCAACTTTTTTACGATTTGGTTCAGCCGATCCGCTTTTAAGTTTCGACACTTCCAAAAGCTGAATAGCTACAGGAGGAGTTTTTACTACAAAATCGAATGATTTGTCTGAATAATAGGTAATGACAACAGGTAAAACTTTACCCGGTTTGTCTTGGGTTCTGGCATTGAATTGTTTGCAAAACTCCATAATATTGATCCCTTTAGAACCTAAAGCAGGTCCTACGGGGGGAGATGGGTTTGCCGCACCTCCTTTAATCTGTAATTTAATAAGTCCAGCAATCTCTTTAGCCATAATTGTTTTTGTTTTTGAAGTTAACGGGAATATCCGGGTTGTAACATAGTACCGGTTACTCCTTTTCTACCTGAGTGAAAGATAATTCGAGCGGAGTTTTCCGTCCGAATATCATAACCATAACTTTGAGCTTTTTCTTTTCGTTGTTAACTTCCTCAATTAATCCGCTGAATCCTGTAAAAGGACCAAAAATCACTTTTACACTTTCGCCAACATAATACGGAGTGAGTAATTCCTCACCTGTTTCCTGCATTTCGTCCACAGTACCAAGAATCCTGTTCACTTCAGATGCGCGAATAGGAATTGGCGTGTGGTTTTTCTCTTCCAGAAAACCAATTACGTTAGGGGTGTTGCGAAGTCTGTGGGGAGTTTCACCAATCAGATGTGCTTCTATCAGAACATAACCCGGCATACAACTACGTTCTTTTGTAATTTTTTTGCCGTTACGAACCTGGTAAACTTTTTCAGTAGGAATCAATACCTGTGCAACATACTGACCAAGGTCGGAATTTTTGACTTCTGCATCAATATACTCTTTTACCTTGTTCTCTTTTCCACTGATGGCACGGAGTACGTACCATTTAAAATTTGTTGTCTCAGACATTACTTTAAATCCTCCTGATATTAAAAGATTACAACATTAATTTGTAAATAAATGTCATGATAGCTTCGAAACTTTTGTCCATAGCCATAATAACCAACGCCATAATGATGGAAGCTATCAATACAACAATGGCACTATTAGTTAGCTCCTGAAGTGTAGGCCAGGATACTTTATGAACGAGTTCCGAATACGACTCTTTGATATAGTTAATAATTTTCATATATATAATATGTTTTGCACGGGCAGAGAGGCTCGAACTCCCGACACCTGGTTTTGGAGACCAGTGCTCTACCAACTGAGCTACGCCCGTGTATGACCCCCAACCCCTAAAGGGAGTTGAGGGTATTTGTTTTATTGTTCCCTTTAGGGGATAGGATCTTAGTCTAACAATTCAGTAATCTGACCAGAACCTACTGTACGTCCACCTTCGCGGATAGCGAAACGTAAACCTACGTTACAAGCTACTGGGTAAATCAAAGTTACTGTCAATTCCAAGTTATCACCTGGCATAACCATTTCAGTTCCTTCTGGTAAAGTAATTTCACCAGTTACGTCCAATGTGCGGATATAGAACTGAGGACGGTAGCGGTTGTGGAATGGAGTGTGACGACCACCTTCTTCTTTTTTCAAAATATAAGCAGCTGCTTTGAAAGTAGTATGAGGAGTTACTTTTCCCGGGTGGGTAATAACCATACCACGTTTGATAGCTTCTTTATCGATACCACGAAGTAAAAGACCTACGTTATCACCAGCCTGACCTTCGTCAAGAATTTTGCGGAACATTTCAACACCAGTTACAACTGATTTTTGAGCTCCCTGGCCTAAACCAATAATCTGAACTTCTTCACCTGTTTTGATAATACCAGTTTCGATACGACCTGTAGCAACTGTACCACGACCAGTGATAGAGAATACATCTTCAACCGGCATCAAGAATGGTTTGTCAACCAAACGTTCTGGTAATAAAATCCATGTATCAACAGCATCCATCAATTCCATGATTTTGTCTTCCCATTCTGGAACACCGTTCAATCCACCAAGAGCTGAACCACGGATAACAGGAGTATTGTCGCCATCGAATTCATAGAATGAAAGCAATTCACGCATTTCCATTTCTACTAATTCAAGCATTTCTTCGTCATCAACCTGATCACATTTGTTCATAAAGATAACCAAGCGAGGAACGTTTACCTGACGAGCTAAAAGAATGTGCTCGCGTGTTTGTGGCATAGGACCATCAGTTGCAGCAACTACAATGATAGCTCCGTCCATTTGAGCAGCACCAGTAACCATGTTTTTAACGTAGTCAGCGTGACCCGGACAGTCAACGTGTGCATAGTGACGTGAAGCTGTTTGGTATTCAACGTGTGCAGTATTGATAGTAATACCACGTTCTTTTTCTTCAGGTGCATTATCGATTGAATCGAATGAACGCAATTCAGAAAGTCCTTTTTTAGCAAGTACTGTAGTAATTGCAGCTGTCAGGGTAGTTTTACCGTGGTCAACGTGACCAATGGTACCTACGTTTACGTGAGGTTTCGACCTGTCAAATTTTTCTTTTGCCATAACTCAAAGATTATTTTTTTAAATTAATTTTATATGTTTTATAAAAGCTTACAAAGTTGAGCTGTTGATGAGAATTGAACTCGCGACCTCTTCCTTACCAAGGAAGTGCTCTACCACTGAGCTACAACAGCAAAAAAGGAGCGTCAAACCTTTTTAAATAATTAAATAAATATGCCGCTCCTCTTAGAGCGGAAGACGGGGCTCAAACCCGCGACCCTCAGCTTGGAAGGCTAATGCTCTATCGACTGAGCTACTTCCGCAATTTAATTGACAATTGATAATGAACAAATGACATTTTTTCACTAATAATTATCAATTATTCATTGTTAATTATCCATTGAAAAGTGGGCAGTGAAGGATTCGAACCTCCGAAGTCGAAAGACAGCTGAGTTACAGTCAGCCCCAGTTGGCCACTTTGGTAACTGCCCAAAATTGTTACATATTAATAATAACATATGCTTCAAAGCATAAAATTTCAATTAAAAACCGCTGTTTTTAAATATCAAATTTCAATTATTCATCGTTTTTGAGCCTCTTGTCGGATTCGAACCAACGACCCCGAGATTACAAATCACGTGCTCTGGCCAACTGAGCTAAAGAGGCAAACTGCTGTCAATGACAGACTTTTACAGTGTAAAAAGCCGTTTGAAATGTGCTCATTCAAACGGCTTGCAAATGTACGAAATTATTTTGGACTACAAAACATTTCCTCTAAAATTTTATTTGCTTGTTACCTTTTCTTTGTATTTACGAATTTGCTTCTCCAGTGCATCCACCGCCAAATCAACTGCTTCTTCAAAACTATCACAGGTTTTTGCAGCAAAAAAATCTGCACTCGGAATCGAAATTTTCACTTCAGCTTCTTTATTTGCCGCCGTTTCAGGCTTCACAACTTTCAGATAAACTTCCGCATTGATTATTTCATCAAAGAATTTTTCCAATTTTGATGTTTTCTTATTAATATATGACTCTAAAGCTGCTGTTGCATCAAAATTGATTGATTGAATTCTAAGTTTCATAATTACCTCCTTTTTTATTTTGCCCTTGGGTGAGCATGTTTGTAAATATTGTTTAACTCCTCAAAACTGGTATGCGTGTAAACCTGAGTTGCTGCAAGACTGCTATGCCCTAAAAGCTCCTTTACTGCATTTATATCAGCTCCTTCATTTAAAAGCCCTGTAGCAAAAGAGTGCCTCAATACATGCGGACTGCGTTTTTTCTGACTGCTTACCTGCATCATCTTTTCGTTTACAATAGCATAAACCAATTGCGGATACATTTTTAATCCATTCTTTCTGACAAACAAATATCCATCAACCGACCCCGTTTCTGCATCGCGAAGAACAATATAGCGCTCTATATTGCCACACAAATCTGCAGAAACCGGTATAATCCGCTGCTTATTTCTTTTACCGGTCACTTTCATACTTCCGTTCACCAAATCAACATCCATATCTTTCAATCCGATTAACTCCGACAACCTGATACCTGTCAGATAAAACACCTCCAACAACAACCTGTTTCTTACCGATTCAAAATCATCAGCCAGAAAAGTATCATCGAGAGCATTTTCCATCTCAGCTTTTCTAAAAAACGCAGGCAGGGTTTTATTTGTTTTCGGTAAAATAATTTTTAACGTTGGGTTCTTAGCGCAATGTTGATGTTTGAGCAGAAATTTCCAAAAGGATTTCAGCGTAGAAATCTTTCGGGCAATACTGCGCGGATTGATTTTATTATTCATCAACCACACAATCCAGTCCTGTATATGTTTAGGCTCAATTTTTTCGGGATGAAAGTCCTGCGGGGATATTTGAAGAAAATCTGCAAACTCTTTCAGGTCGGTATGATACGACAAAACAGTATGAGATGAATAATTCTTCTCATACTGTATATAGTGCAGAAATTCTTTAATCATAATCGTAGATTAATTCTGCAACGAAAATAAAACAAATAATTCAGGAAAACAAGTGAATTCCTATATTTTTAGTCTTATTCTTCTCCGAGTTGCATTTTTTGTACGTAAACAGCGTGCATTTTTTCTTCACGGTTTACTACAGAAGGTTTGTCGAAACACTGACGACGACGTAATTCTTTAACAACACCTGTTTTTTCGAATTTACGTTTGAATTTTTTCAATGCTTTTTCAATGTTTTCGCCTTCTTTTACGGGTACTACGATCATAATTATTAGTTATTTAATATGTTTCTATGTTTATTTAAAATTCGGACTGCAAAGATATAGAATCATTTTCGAAATTCAAAAAGTTTTTTCAAGTTTTTTCCAATAGATTTTATTCATTCAAAAGTAATGAGCTATCACCATAACTCAGGAAGCGAAAATTATTTGACAAAGCGTAATCGTATATTCGTTTCCAATCTCCTTTTACAAATGCCGAAACCAACAATAACAATGTACTGCGTGGCTGATGAAAGTTGGTAATTATACCTCTGACTATTCTGAAACGATAACCGGGACGTATCATAATACTGGTGTCGGCATGCAGAGTGGACAGATGATTTTCTTCGAGATATTGCAGGATATTATCAATAGCTTGTTCCGAAGAAACATTTACATCTGTTTCGTACGGTAGCCATTGTGGCAAATGTATTGTTTCATCCTTCTTCAAACCGGGAATCAGGGCAGCACCAATATAATACAGACTTTCGAGCGTACGAACTGAAGTGGTACCCACAGCAATGATATTTCGAAGATTTTCTTTTATTTGCAGAAGTGTTTCCTGTTTGATCGAAATTACTTCAGCATGCATATGATGTTGCAACACATTGCGCACTTTCACCGGCTGAAATGTACCCGCACCTACATGAAGCGTTACTTCAGTGGTTGAGATATTTTTTTGTTTCAAAGATTCCAACACCTCAGGCGTGAAATGCAAACCTGCAGTTGGCGCTGCCACCGAGCCTTCAATTTCGGCATAAACCGTTTGATAATTTTGCAAATCGCTTTGTTCTGTTTTGCGGTTCAGATATGGTGGAATAGGTAATTCGCCTGACACATCCAGAATCTCAGCAAAATGAATATCTGAATTATCCCACTCAAAACGCACAAAACTGGTGTTTTTTTCCTTTCCAACCACAGTGACTTTTAAAACACAAACTTTCTCTCCTACTCTGACTTCCTTTTCGAGCGAACCTTCTTTCCATTTTTTCTGATTTCCCACCATACACTTCCAAACACAAACAGAAGTTGCTCCCAATGACAGCACATAATCGGAAGGAGAATTAGGCTCCAAACAAAATACCTCAATAAGCGCACCGGTAGTTTTCCTGAAAAACATACGAGCCTGAATAACCCGTGTATTATTGTAAACTAACAAACTGTTTTCGGGCAAAAATTGTGTAATATCACGAAAAACAGATGACGTTATTTCACCTTTTCTGTATAACAACAATTTAGAGCTATCTCTCTCGTTCAATGGATATTTGGCTATGCGCTCATCAGGCAACGGATAGTCAAATTCATCAATCAACAATTCAGTATTTTCTATATTTTCTGCCACGTACGGTTTTGTTTTATTATTTTTGCACAAAAGTACAAAAAAATCAGCAGTAGAAAATTATGATAAAGACAGGCGACAGAGTACGTTTTCTTAGTTCGACAGGAGGTGGCAAAGTGATCAGAATTGATCAGAAAAACAATCTGGTTTACATAGAAGATGAAGATGGTTTTGAAATTCCAACTTTGATGAATGATTGTGTGGTAATTCCTCAGATTAACGAAACCACCAACTTTCCGCGCAAACAAATGCCCGAACCTGTTTCAGAAACAACTGCGCATACGGCATCCTTTGCAGCTCAGATTCCTCAAAAACAGGAAATTATTGAAACTACGGAAGGTGAGACTTTGAAAGTATTGCTGGCATTTTTTCCTGAAAACATCAAACAGTTGCAAACCTCCGATTATGAATGTTATCTGGTAAACGACAGCAATTATTTTGTTTTTTACAATATTATTATCGGAGAAGAAAAAGACAGAAAAAGTTTTGCCAACGGACTTATTGAACCAAACACTCAGGAAGAAATAAAAAAACTGAAAAAAGAAAACCTGAACGATTGGGAGAATTTACGAATTCAGCTGATAGCTTATAAAGAAAACAAGGCTTACACTCCACAAAACGCCATTGACACCACCATCAAATTGAATCCGGTGAAGTTTTACAAATTGCATAGCTTTATGGAAAATGATTATTTTGAAGAAGAATGCCTGTTGATTGACATTGTGGCTGAGAGTGACAAAAAATCGCTGGAGAGTATTTCTCCTGAAGAAATAAAATCGGCCATGCTCAGCAAGGAACAAAAACCGCAGCCAAAAGTATTCCGAAAGCCTGAAAACAGAAATGAAGTCATTGAAATTGATTTACACATCAACGAGCTGGTGGATACTACTGCCGGTATGAGCAATGCAGATATGCTTGAACTTCAACTTTCGAAGTTTCACGAAATTTTAATCCAAAACAAGCATCGCAAGGGGCAGAAAATTGTTTTTATACACGGCAAAGGTGAAGGAGTGCTTCGCAAGGAAATTGAAAAAATGCTGAAAACAAAATATAGCAATTACAGTTTTCAGGATGCCTCATTCCGCGAATATGGCTTTGGAGCAACTATGGTAACTATCAGGTAAATTCCGGGTCTCGCGAGACCCGGAAAGAGATAAACTATTTTGCAAATGCTGTAATTTTATTTAAAATCAGCTCATCCAAAAGTACGTTCGACGCCACAATTTCCCTACCAAACAAGTAATTATTGCCACCTGAGTAATCGGTTACAGTTCCGCCGGCTTCTTTCACAATAACCGCTCCACCAGCCACATCCCATGGTTTGAGGTCGTATTCCCAAAAGGCATCAAACCTTCCACAGGCCACATAAACCATATCAGCTGCAGCTGACCCCAAACGACGAACACCACGTGCATTGCGCATTGTCCAGTCGAGAAATTGCATATATTCGTCCATTCGGCTGAAATCCGAATAAGGAAAACCTGTCGCCAGCAATGCATCGTGAATATCGCCACGTTTTGACACATGAATAGGCTCACCGTTCAGATAAGCTCCACCGTCTTTCCACGCATAAAAACACTCGTCACGTCCAACTTCATATACCACCCCAACTACCAACTCATCGCCATCCAGCAAACCAATGCTTACACAATAAAGCGGTACACCCTGAATAAAATTGGTGGTGCCATCCAACGGATCGATAATCCAGTTAAAGCGCTCTCCTTTTATGTCAGTAGTTCCCTCTTCGGCAATAAAGCCCGATTCGGGTAAAAGTTGTTGCAGAGCTGTTATAATTCTGACTTCGGATTCTTTGTCCACGTAACTTACCAAATCGTGCATTCCTTTGCTTTCAATAGTTTCGGACTTGAAGTTTTTGCGTTCTTCAGCCATTATTTTTCCTGATGCACGGGCTATTTCACAAACTTTCAGGCAAAGATCTTTATAGGTTGGTGTCATAATTTGTTTGATTTTTATTGGAATGCAAAGTTAGAGGTTTAATAAACAAAATGATCAAAGTGTGGAAAAAAAATACGCCTTCTTTTTCATCCGACAGACAGCATTAAGCGGTCGTTCTGTTCATAGCCTCTAACCGATGTGCGGTTTGAGGCGTTAATGATTTGTCCATAGTGTGCTTGTACCCATTCGACAGACAATTAAAACGATCATTCGATTTAATGCGTTACAACTAAAATTTAATCACAAAAAATCCTCATCCATCTTATCCTGTAACATTTGACATGCTAATCCATAAATCTGGCTACTTTCCAATTGAAAAACTTCTAAGGCAAGTTGTTTATTAATGAGAGTTCCATTTCTTTTACCAATAAAATCAGGAAATGAAGAAAATTCCCAATCTTCAATTTTATTGACCAATTCCGCCAATTTTGGATTTTGATGTATATACATAAAGCAGTTTAAAGCATAGTCGTTATCAGTATGAGTAAGGCTTTTTGCTTTTACTTTGTGTGCAAACAAATTGCCTCGTCGACCAATTTGCTTATTTAAAGCCTGTGTGTATGAACTTTGAAGAGTTCCTATTGCCTTTGCAATATATTGAAGTTGATCAACCCGCTTATTTTCAAAACACTGTATTCCTTCCTGTTTTATTTTCAAAATAAAATGGAAATGATTTGGCATTAAACAATATGATAGTACATGAGCATAAGGCAACACAAGCTCCCTGACCTTCCTAAGAAAAAAAAGGTAATTTTCACGACTTCGAAATAATACTTCGTTACTTCGGTTGTAAACATGATATGTACCTCCTTCTTCAAAATACATTCTTCATCTCTTTTAGCCTCTAACCGATGCGCGGTTTGAGGCGTTGGTTTTAATTCACATCCGACAGACCGCATTAAGCGGTCGTTCGGTTTTTAGCCTCTAACCGATGAGCGGTTTGAGGCGTTGGTTCTAACTCACATCCGACAGACCGCATTAAGCGGTCGTTCGGTTAAGCGCCTCAATTCCCTCTTTCAACGAAGCAATTTTACTTTCGGCATCAGCTTTTTTCTTGCGTTCGGCTTCTACCACTTCCGATTTGGCATTGGCCACAAAGCGTTCGTTGCCCAGTTTTTTCATTACCGATTCAATAAATCCTTCGAAGTATTTGATCTCAGCTTCCATCTTGGCAATTTCTTCTTCTGCATTAATCAGGCTGCCCATAGGAATTGAAAATTCGGTTGTGCCAACAAGGAATGAAATTGAACCGGCTGCTTTTTCGGTCACATTCTCTATTGTTTCCAGGTTACCCAATTTAGCCACCACAGCGTTGAACTGAGTGAGACTGCCACTTTGAGTGGCGGTCTCACTTGGAATCACTTGCAAGCTCAAGCTTTCTTTGTTTGGAATGTTTTTCTGTAAACGCACGGTACGAATTCCGGCAATAATTTCTTTCGCATATTCAAACTCGGTAATCAGTTTTTCGTCAACTTCGGTGGCTTTTGGTTGCAATGCCACCATGATGCTTTCGCCATCTTTGCGGTCTTCCAGCGCTTGCCAAAGTTCCTCAGTGATAAATGGCATAAACGGATGCAAAACTTTCAATAAGGAATCGAAGAAACCAAGTGTGGCTTCGTAGGTTGCGCGGTCGATGGGTTTTTGGTAAGCAGGTTTGGCCATTTCCAAATACCATGACGAGAACTCATCCCAGAATAGTTTATAAACTGCCATCAAGGCTTCCGACAAGCGGTATTTTGAGAATAAATCTTCAATTTCGAGTAATGTTATGTTCAGTTGTGCTTCGAACCATTTTACCGCCATACGTGCCGATTCCGGTTGCTCGATGTCGGCCACTTCCCAACCTTTTACCAGTCGGAAAGCATTCCAGATTTTATTGTTGAAGTTACGGCCTTGTTCGCAAAGGCTGTCGTCGTAAGGCAAGTCATTTCCGGCAGGTGAAGTCAGCAACATTCCAAGTCGCACCGCATCAGCTCCGTAATGCGCAATCAAATCCAGCGGATCAGGCGAATTACCCAATGATTTGGACATTTTACGACCCAATTTATCGCGAACGATACCGGTCAGATAAACATTTTTGAATGGCATTTCGCCTTTATATTCGTATCCGGCAATGATCATACGTGCTACCCAGAAGAACAAAATTTCAGGAGCAGTCACCAAATCATTGGTTGGATAGTAGTATTTTATTTCCTCGTTTTCAGGATTATTGATGCCGTCGAAAACAGAAATAGGCCACAACCAGGATGAGAACCAGGTGTCCAGACAATCTTCGTCCTGACGTAGATCATCAATGGACAATGGATAGTTGACAATGGCCAACGCTTTTTGGTAAGCCTCTTCTTTACTCAAAGCAACTACAAAACCACCCTGAGGCAGAAAATAGGCCGGAATACGGTGTCCCCACCAAAGTTGACGCGAAATACACCAGTCTTTCACGTTTTCCATCCAGTGACGGTAGGTATTTTTAAATTTGGCCGGATAAAGCTGAATATCGTCACTCATTACCGCTTCCAAAGCCGGTTTTGCCAATTCTTCCATTTTCATAAACCATTGCATAGATAACTTTGGTTCAATAACCACATCGGTACGTTCCGAAAAACCCACTTTGTTGGTGTATGGCTCTGTCTTTTCGAGCAACCCTGCTGTTTCGAGGTCTTTCTCTATTTGCTTACGAACATCAAAACGATCCATGCCTTCATATTGCAAACCATGCGCATTCAAAGTACCATTATCGTTAAAAATATCAATCGTTTCGAGATTGTATTTTTCGCCTAACATATAATCGTTAATGTCGTGAGCCGGAGTAACTTTCAGAAAACCAGTACCAAATTCTACATCTACATAATCATCTTCAATAATTGGAACTACGCGATTCGCGATAGGAACAATCACCTTTTTACCTTTAAGCGAAGCCGTTTTTTCATCATTTGGATTGATACAAACAGCAATATCGCCAAAAATTGTTTCAGGGCGGGTCGTTGCCACAACTGCAAATCCATCTTCATCAACAATTTTATATTTGATGTAATAGAGTTTACCATTTACTTCTTTGTGAATTACTTCCTCATCGCTTAAAGCTGTCAAAGCTTTCGGATCCCAGTTTACCATACGCACACCGCGATAAATCAGTCCTTTTTCGTATAAATCGGCAAACACTTTCAATACACTTTCCGAACGTGGCTCGTCCATGGTGAACGCTGTACGATCCCAGTCGCACGAAGCACCCAGTTTTTTCAATTGCTCCAGAATAATTCCACCGTGTTTGTGCGTCCAGTCCCAGGCATGACCTAAAAATTCGTCGCGGGTCAGGTCGGTTTTCCTGATTCCTTCGGCAGCCAGTTTACCTACCACTTTGGCTTCGGTTGCAATAGAAGCGTGGTCGGTTCCGGGAACCCAGCAAGCATTTTTACCCTGCATACGCGCCCGACGAACCAATACATCCTGAATGGTATTGTTTAGCATGTGGCCCATGTGCAACACACCGGTTACATTTGGCGGAGGAATGACGACAGTATATGGCTCACGACTATCGGGTTTTGAACTAAAAAAACCATTGTCTAACCAATACTGATACCATTTCGATTCAATGTCTGTGGGATTGTATTTACTTGCGAGTTCCATATTTTAATTTACAATTTTGTAATTTACGATTTACAATTGATTAATTAGCATTCAATTGTTTATTTATCAGCAAAATAGAGTTAAACTAACTTTATTTTACAAGAGTGCAAAGATAATGAAATTTGAGGGTTTGAAAAAATAAATATTTTGAAAATAAAAAAGCCTGTTTCAAAATGAATTGAAACAGGCTTCTCAGAGACTAATTGTGTATTTATTTTATGATAACCTTGTGACTTTCACCATTGAAACGCAGAATATATGCGCCCGATTTAACCGACTCAGTAAATTCATTTGAAACTACTGCCGAACGTATCAGTTGTCCGGTAGTTGTGTAAAGTTGAATCTCGGCCTGACCATTAAAGGTTGCTACAATTGAATTATTGTTTGTGATAATCTTTACTTTGTTATTAAAATTTTCATTATAACCTGTACCCAAATCGTACGTAAATGTTGCAACATAATTGTTACTATTATTACTGTCATATAAAGTACTTGTACCATCTGTGGCAGAGAACCATATTTTAAGTGAGTAAGCTTGTCCTATCGTTAAAGAATATCCTGTAAAGACATTTACTCCAGCGGTACTTTTCCATTTAGAAGAAGTTGTTCCATCACTTGAATTAAAGGGCAAAACTATTTCTTTAGCGGTGAGATTATCAATTTGATAATTTAATTTAGCTGTCACTCCTGATAAAACAGGTGTAGTTGTTATTTCTCCACCAATATAGATTGAACTTGTTACAGAACCCAAATTTAATCCATTGAAACTACTGGATTGAAAAGTTGCACTTCCATTATACCATTGTGCAGTAAGTGGATCAGCACCAACAAAAATATAAGAATTACCAACAGTACTAATTGAAGGCAATACCGTACCATTACTTGTAGCAGAGGCTGAAAATGTAGAATAATCCAGTTTGAGTGTATAGTTTCCGGTTCCACTGACAGCCTGATTGGCTGGAGTAATATCATTCCAAACAATAGCACTGTTTTTATCTAAACTTACGATTTTAAAATCGCCGGCAATTACATCGGCAGTGTAGGTGGCTTCTGTTCCGGCATTTGTCAACGCTTTCATGTTTCCTACAGCCCAACCACCCACAGAACTTCCAATAGCATATAATTGTTGAGCATCGCAGAAAAACCGGATAGTAGAATTGTCTAATTTGGCATAAAATTTCACTGTCTTAGATGAGCTTAACGTAAAAACCCGATTGGCCGATCCATCGGGGCCTGTCCATGTTCCTGTGTTCAAAACTTTATACTCATACGTACCTGCAGGGAGAGTTTTTTCAAGTAAATAAACGCCACTTGTTCCAATTTCAGTCATTTTGTAGTCCGCTGCATTATTCACCCAATTATTACTTGGGAAGCTACCGGTTACTGTAAAATCAGCTGCATAAGCCGATATCAGGAAAGCAAATAATACAAAAAAAGAAGTAGTAATTTTTTTCATATACTTTTTTTTAAATGGTTAATAATTCGTGCTCAAAAGTATTAAATCTACAACTTTAGTGTCATCGAAAATTAACAAAATGTAAAAAAAATCACAGCAAACGTTTGCACTATATCAAAACACTTCAACGCAATAGCAAAACGCTTCCCTTTTTCGTTTGCACTTTCCCCTGATAATCCATATAGCCTGCCACATAAAAATAGGTATCCTGTGGTACAGGCCTGCCTTTGTATGTACCATCCCAGCCCTGACTTCCACGAAAGAGAAGAACCCCGTATCTGTCGTAAATAGTGGCATCATAATTTTTCAGGAACAACTCATTACGCCCATCGAAGTTTGGTGTAAACACATTTGGGAAAAATGGTTCAACCATCACATAATTTGTAACAACAGAAGTACAACCATAAGTATCTGTAGCTTCTGCATTAATTTCATATTTACCAGTTGGATCAATATCGGTATAGCTATGATGCACCACTGAACCTGAACCTGTTGTATTTGACGTATTTTCGTAAAAAGTCCAGTTATACATCACATCACTTTTAGGCTGTAATACACTACATTCCAATTTATTATGTTTTGCATTAATAACTGAAGGTTGAATTACAAATGCCGCTTCAGGGTTTTCAATCTCCAGAACATTCAAATTTTTAACAATTTCACAACCCTTTTTATTATATCCGGCGATTTTAATATTTCCGGGTTTGTTTACCACCAGACTATCAGAAAAAACTGTATCATTCCAAACAGTTTTCATGGCTCCAACCGATTTCAAGGTGGTGCTAAAAGTTTTACAGAAATACGCATTTCCTTCGATGCTGAAATCCCATGCAGGTTCTTTTGAAACTTTTTTATTCACTACTTCCGAAACGCAACCCGTGCTTGATTTTCCAATCATCCAATAATTGCCTCCCGGAGGATGCACAATGAGTGAATCGCCTTTTGAACCATCGCTCCACACATATTCGAATGCTCCATAACCACGTAAAATCACTGTGTCAGTATCGTAACAATAGGTTGAATCGCCGGTTATACCAACCAGAGGTGGCGAAAACGACTCCACAGTTTTGGTGAGCGATGTTACACATTCCGATGGTGGATTTGTAAGTTCCAGTGTCACCTGATGCAAACCGGATGTGGCAAAAGTATGAACAGGTGCTTTTTCGGTAGAAGTTTCCTCATCGTCAAATATCCATTTATATTCCAGTGTCCCGGAATTTGTGGAAGAAGTATTGGTAAACCGAACAGTATTTGAAGGACAATCAACCATTTCGGAAATAAACTCCGGATTTGGATCGAAGCGGGAAATTTTGGTACTTAAAGTGATATTGCAATCGGTAGCCGAGAGCAGCTCACAAAGATATTTTGCATTCTGAACCGGATTATTGACAACAAAAGTTTGATTTTTACTAACAATAGTACTCGTAGAATCTTTCCAGCTATAATCAATAAAACCGGCAGGAGCATTGAGTGTTGCTGTAACATCTTCGGCACAAAATTTTGTTGTAATTTGCAGCGGATGACATTCGGCAACGACATAGGCATAGCCGTAATGCGCTTTATGTGTACAATCGGCTGCCATAAACTCAATACTAATGGTTTGACCAACATACGGAAGTAAATTTACTCCCACTGCAGTCCAGTCGCGCCAGAGTATCGGAAAATCAGAACCAGCAGGTGTATATGAGTTAAAGCTGGAATTCAAACTGGCTTCCGAGGCATACACATCATAATTTGCACAATCGGGAATAGTATCGCCCGATTGATTAAGCAGAGTTACTTTAAAGCGTGGTTCTTCGTACTTTTCATGTCCCCGCAAAGGGTCGAGCAAAACCACAGCAAACCGGTACAACAAAAAAGCGTTGGCAGAATCAACGGTTAACGTGTATCGCAGACTTGCTACCTGTGTTTTGGCTACCAAATCGCCAATACGGGCTGAATATTTGAAACCAGGAGGAACCAGTTTCAGTTTATAACCGGTAAGTGGATCATAATTCACGGTATCGGTCATAATAGTATGCAAACTAAAATCACGTACCGGCGAAGTACTGGTGACACTGGCAATTGTGCTGTTGTACCAGGTATATCCCTGCCAGTTAACAAAATCGCCACGCTCGAAACTCAGATTCTGACAATACTTATCAGCAGCAGCAAACGTGGTTTGAAGCAAAAATAATAATATCCAGTATATCGTTTTACATCCCTGCATTCAAAATTCTTTTAAAGCAAAAATAATACTATTTACATTCAAACAATACAAATACGGGTTAATTGGCGATTTTTGCAGATAAAAAAAGGAAGAATCAGCATTTACACATGCAATTCTTCCTTCTTTATCAGCTTTTTTGTGTGTCGTTATTGAGCCGGCGACATCACAACCTGAAGTACATTCGACTGATCAGTCAACTGTTTTAATACCGATTTTATCAGTTCAGGAGAGAGTGCTTCAACAGCAGTTTTATAATCAGTCACATAATCCAGTTTATCCTGATAGAAAATGACCAACGTGTTATCCCACCAGCTATTTTCGGCAATATCTTCTGCATATTTTTTCAGCATATTTTCTTTCACCTTTTGCAAATCGTCAGGACGCGGACCGTTGGTCAGAATTTCCTGAATTTCAGCATGTATGATGGCAAGTAGTTTAGCCTGTTTTTCCGGATCGGTATCAAACTGCATCAGCAGCGTGGCTTCTTCAATTGGGGTATTATTCAGGGTCCCTCTTACTCCCACACCGTACGAACCGCCTTCTTTTTCACGGATACTTTCGAGATAACGAATATTCAGAATGCTGCCAATAGCAGTCATGGCAACTTTGTTTTGAATATTGAAAGGCATATTTCCACTGTAAAGTATGAAATTTGACGCTTTTTTCACTTTCATATCTTTGGTGAAGAAATTATCAACTTTTCCTTTGGGCTTGCGAATTTGAACATCGGTGAATGCCTCTTTTTTGCCTTTGGCTTTAAGTCCGCCCAGATATGTACAAATGGCTTTTCGCGTATGATCATCCAAACTATTTACATTGCCTGTAAACACAAAAGTAAAATCGGCCGGATTGGCAAAACGATCTTTAAAAATGGCAAGCGCTTTATCCTGATTCATTTTATCAACAGCCCCTATATTCATAATCACTGTACGAACATTGTGATTCGACACCATGGTTGAAACACTATCGGAAAAAGCTTTGCGCGGATCGGTTGCAGAATTTGCCAGACTTGCTTTGTACATATTTATCAGTGCCTGGTATGAATTATCGTCTTTGCGCGGTGCTGTGAAATACAAATACACCAACTGCAACATGGTTTCAAAATCAGCTACCGACGAACTTCCATCGAAACCTTCGGTATAACCTCCAATGTAAGGACTTACAGAAGCAATTTTGCCGGTCAGCATTTTTTGCAGTTCAATTTGATTGAACTGTCCGAGTCCGTTGTTTTGTATAATGGAAGTTGCCACAGTTGCCGATACCAAATCAGCAGGATTTTTTACTTTCGAGAATCCTCCCTCACTGAAAGCGGACATGATAATTTCGTCTTTTTTAAATTCAGTAGGTTTAAAAACAACTTTCACTCCATTGCTTAAAAGCCATTCGGTAGCACCGAATTTTGTATTTTCGGTTATTTTCTTCACTTTACCGGCTTTCGGAACTTTTTTAATCAATGGTTTATTCAGATTTTCTTCAGCATTTGCTTTCAGTTCAGCCTTTTTTACTGACTCTACATTTGCCAGAATTTCTTCCTGCGAAGGAACTTTCACAGCAGCTTTATCGGGTGAAGAAACACTGATAATCATATTATTATCGGTAATATAAGATTTCACAACCTGATTTACAATATCAGCATTGATGGTAGGTAATATCATTTTCAGTGTTGTAAATTCCCATTCAATTCCCGGAATAACTTCATCGTTCAGGAAATTGCGAATATACTCTTCCACATAATCTTCATTTTTCTGATTATCACGGTCGTTGTAAGCATTTTCAACTGATTTAAGCATATCGGTTTTGGCACGTTCAATTTCGGAAGTTGTAAATCCAAAACGTTTAATTCTTTCTATTTCAGTCAGAAGTGCATTCATTCCCTGCGCTTCCTGACCTTCTTTCGGGATAACGATAAAGCGGAAAGCATCTTTGGGTTTAACCAGTTCGCCATACATGGCTCCACCGCCAACAAAAGCAGCATCGGCCTGCTGAGTCATTTCATCGAAACGATAATTGACAATCATCGAAATAATATTATTGACAATATTGACCGCATATCCCTGCATCGATTTTTTGACTTCAGCCGGAAGTTTATCGTGTTTGTATTCTACTTCAATCCGGGTAGTTTTTGCTTCAGCATCTTTGGTAAGAGCCACAACAGGTTTTTCATTATCAGGAATATTGTATATCGGACGTTCACCGGCATTTGATTTACGTGGCACATCGGCAAAAAGTGCTTTTATTTTAGCTTCAACCTTGTCAACATCAATATCGCCTACCACCAGAATAGCCTGTTGATCAGGACGATACCATTTCTGATAATAATCCCGAAGTGTCTGATATTTAAAATGTTTAATAACAGCCGTATCGCCAATCACATCGCGTTTGGCATATTGCGAACCTTCGTATTTCAGTCTGTTTAATTCCTTCCACATGCGTCGTTCTGCACCGGCACCTGTGCGCCATTCTTCCAGAATCACGCCACGTTCGGCATCGATTTCGCTATCGAGCAGCGACACAAAGCCTGACCAATCGTGCAACACCAATAATGCGCTGTCAACAATAGTTTCGCGGTTGGTTGGAACATCCGAAAGATTGTAAACGGTTTCGTCGAGCGAAGTATAAGCATTGATATTCGCACCAAACTTCACTCCGATAGTTTCGAAATAATTGATAATTCCTTTACCCGGGAAGTTTTTTGTTCCATTAAAGCACATGTGCTCCAGAAAGTGTGCAAGACCATTCTGATCATCGTTTTCGAGAATCGCACCGACATTTTGTGCAATAAAAAACTCTGCCCGTTGTTTTGGTTTTTCGTTGTGACGAATGTAATAAGTCAGTCCGTTATCCAGCTTTCCGTAACGGATTTTTGCATCGACAGGGACTGATTGAGAAAAAACAGGTGTTGCCAATCCAATCAGGAGGCATAACACGGAGAGTCTAAAAATTAGTTTTTTCATGAAAGAAAATTTTTTAGTTACAGGTCGGGAATTTTATGCATGTAATATTTCCCGGCAATTTAGTTAAACGGACATGCCCGTTGTAGTTTGGATAATAACAGTTTAAAAAAGGACAACAAAGAAAACGATTATTTTTTGATTATTCATACAAAGTGCCGATAAAAATTGCATAAATAATCAACTTGAAATTCATTTTTCAAAGGGTTTATAATATCAATGGTTCGTTATAAAAAAATACATTTTGAACGCAAAGACACAAAGTCACTAAGCCACAAAGAAAACTTTTAAGTTTTCTTCTTTGCGTTCTTTATGGTATTATTTTGATTATTAGCATATTATTGAAATTACTAATTTTGCGTCTTTGCGTTTAATTTTGTAAATATAGATATTTTAGAAAAGATTTATTTGCACTATATATAATTGTCTATGAATACATTATATAATTTTATAACGACCCATTGTAATATGATTTCAGAAAAAAATATCGACAATACGATAAACAAAGAAAAAAATAAACTATTATTGTACAAAAAACAAAGTTATGGCAATAGAAATTGAACGCAAATTTCTTGTTCTGAACAATAATTACAAGACCGAATGTTTCAGAAAAAACTATATATCACAGGGTTATATCAGTTCTTCATCCGGACGAACGGTGCGTATCAGAATAAAAAACGATAAAGGATTTATCACCATCAAAGGCAGTTCAACCAACAACGGACTTTCGCGCTTTGAATGGGAAAAAGAAATTCCCCGAACCGAGGCCGAAGCACTTATGCAACTTTGTGAGCCCGGAATGATAGAAAAATTCAGATACGAAGTAACATCGGGAAAACATATTTTTGAAGTGGATGAATTTCTGGGAGAAAATGAAGGACTGATAATTGCCGAGGTGGAACTTGAATCTGAAGACGAAGCATTTGAAAAACCGGCGTGGCTTGGCAATGAAGTGACCGGTGACAGACGGTATTACAACTCCATGCTTACAAAAAACCCTTACACTACATGGACGGTGAAAGACTGAAAAAGCATCTCGACACGAAAGTAACTGAATACAATCAGCTGGATTTTATTACCGACGATCCGATTCAGATTCCGCATATTTTCAGCCGGAAGGAAGATATTGAAATTGCAGGTTTCCTCACCGCCACCATTGCCTGGGGACAGCGGAAAAGCATTATAAAAAATGCACAAAAACTCATGGATTTGATGTACAATTCTCCTTACTGGTTTGTTACTTCGGATATCGGCGAGGAAGATAAAACCGCGCTCCGGCAGTTTGTACACCGCACTTTCAACGGCGATGACTGCCTGTTTTTCATTGAGTCGTTGCGCAATATTTATTTGAATCATGGCGGACTGGAAGTTGTTTTTACAGAAGGATATAAAAAAGACAATACGATTTTTAGCGCTCTGAAACATTTCAGAACTGTGTTTTTATCCGTTCCGCATCAAAAAAGAGTGGAAAAACATCTGTCGGATGTTACAGCAAATTCCGGGGCCAAACGACTAAATATGTTTCTGCGTTGGATGATGCGAAGTGATGATGCCGGAGTAGACTTCGGACTATGGAAAGACATTCCCGCTTCGGCGCTAATGCTGCCGCTGGATGTACACACCGGCAATGTGGGACGTGAACTGGGATTATTGCAACGCAAACAAAACGACTGGAAAGCCGTGGAAGAAATAACCGCAAATTTACGCCGGTTTGATTCTTATGATCCGGTAAAATATGATTTTGCGTTGTTTGGAACGGGAGTGAATCGGTGATAAGGATTAAACAGGCTGGAAGCCTGTTTACCCTGAATGAACCTTTTTTTTCGAATGCTGACAGGAATTATGATTTATAGGAGTTTCGGATGCAGCGAGTTCCTACTCACTTATTAAAATACGCGACTTGGAAGTCGCGAGACCCGAAATTATGAGCAAAATTGCAATAAATTATTATTGATATGAAACTTTTCAGCACAGAACAAATCAGACAACTCGACAGGCTCACCATAGAACATGAGCCGGTTTCTTCCATCGATTTAATGGAACGTGCAGCCGTTACTCTGACAAACGAAATAACAAGCAACTATTCCACGGGTACATCCATGCTGATTTTTGCCGGACCCGGAAATAACGGTGGAGACGCTCTGGCAGTGGCAAGATTGCTATTGAATAGTGGTTATAAAATTTCTGTATATCTGATAACAGAAAACGGAAAACTTTCACCGGATTGTCTGGCGAACAAAACGAGACTTGAAGAAGTCGGCAATATTACCGAACTCCGTTCCGTTGAAGAAGTAGAAAATCTGAATCCCGAAGTAATCATCGATAGCTTGTTTGGTTCCGGTCTGACACGCCCGCTTGAGGGCATTTACAAAAATGTTGTGGAATGGATAAACCACAGCAATGCTGAAATTATTTCGTTGGATATTCCATCAGGTTTACCGGGCGAACCTACAGAGATTACAGGTTACAGTATAGTAAAAGCGACGAAAACTCTAACGTTGCAATTTCCAAAACTGAGTTTTCTGTTTTCTGAAACGGGTATATACACCGGTAGCTGGAAAGTGCTTGACATCGGTATTCATCCGCAGGCTATTAATGAAACCGCAACTCCGTATCAACTGATTGAAAAGAAAGATATAGCTCGACTCATTCCGAAACGGTCGGCATTTTCACACAAAGGAACATACGGACATGCATTTTTGGTAGCCGGAAGCAAAGGAATGGCCGGAGCTGCAGTTTTATCAGGGAAAGCAGCTTTGCGAAGCGGTTGTGGGCTGGTGACTGTGCATAGTCCCGAATGTAACCGGGAAATTGTACAATCATCTGTGCCGGAAGTTATTTTTGATTCCGACTCTTCGTATTTCACCGTTTCTCATCTGACGGAAACCGACAAGTACAACGCCATTGGGATTGGCCCGGGATTAGGTGTAAATCCGGTAACTGTGTCCATGCTGATAAAATTTCTGCAGAATTACAACAAACCTATCGTTTTCGATGCCGACGCGTTGAACTGCATGGCCGACAATAAAAAGTTATTGGAACATCTGCCGGTAAACAGTATTCTGACACCGCATCCCAAAGAATTCGACCGGCTGTTTGGTAGTTGCAACCAGTCGTTCGAACGATTATCCAAAGCACAGGAAGCAGCTAAAACACTGAAAATTATTATAGTACTGAAAGGGACATATACGGCTGTGATTTTACCCGACACTTCGGTATACTTCAACAGTACCGGGAATAACGGCATGGCCACTGCCGGAAGCGGCGATGTACTGACAGGAATTATCGCCTCGCTTTTGGCACAGAATTATTCTCCTGCCGACGCAGCAATTACAGGAGTTTATCTTCACGGATTAGCCGGAAACTTTGCACTCGGAAAACAATCGGAAGAATCGCTGATGGCTGGTGATGTTATTGAACAATTGGGAGAAGCGTTTAAATTATTGAGGCAAGACAACTAAATTTTATCAGTTTAAGCACTCACGATTTCCAAATTCCGCATTTTCTTTCCAGAAGAAGTTTCTGTTTCCTATCTTGTAAAACATGAAATAATTTATTCTTTTAGAACATTCATTTTTTAATGAGTCCTTTTTCTTCATTACATATCCAGAAAAGGCATTTTTAGTAATTGCGACAATACCATCATGATTTACATTTTCTTTTATAATAAATTCCTGATTTTCTGAAATTAAATAACTGTAAATTATATGATTACAAGAAGAACAAACAAATGCAGTATAATTCTCAGCCGGAAAAAGCGAACTATTCATATCATTTTCAATAATTATCACAGTATCACTATTCAGCAGATTTTTGTGATATAAATCCTTCAGTAGAATCTCCCTATAAAAACTCATCCTAGAGAAGTAATCTTCATTACTGTTTAAGTTATTTAAAAACTGTTTGATTGTTTTCTCTTCATTTTTATTGTTATCCACCAATCGATGAACATCAGCATTCATCTGTTGTCTATTCACCATTACTTTACCAGTATTGCATGAACTAAGAAAATATAAAAGCAGAATTAGTAGTTGAATATTTTTTTTCATCTTTCATTTTGTCTATTACCTAATTCACTTAAAGATATTTTACTCCAATTACGTGTAAAATTATTTTTCAAAGATAATAACATAAACTGCTTATCCCTTTCGGTCAAGTAAAATTTTGTAACTTTGCATCATGAATACAAACGAACATTACCCAAATGATTTTCAAGAGTTCCTAATGCAATTTAAGAACGAAGAAGACTGTTGGAAATACATTTTTGAGATGAGGTGGCCGAATGGTTATGTTTGTCCTAAATGCAATGGCAATAATAAGTACTGGTTGACTGGACATAAGCTAATTCATTGTGCTGGTTGTGGTTATCAAGCTTCTGTTACAGGAGGAACTATTTTTCATGGAACAAGAAAACCATTATTACTTTGGTTTCATATTATGTGGTGGGTTGTGGCACAGAAGACAGGTGCAAGTGCCAATAACCTAATGGATTTTATGGGTTTTGGTTCATACGAAACTGCTTGGTCATGGTTACAGAAACTCAGAAGAGCCATGGTTCGTCCAGAAAGAGATAAACTTTCAGGAGAAATTGAAGTTGATGAAACATATATTGGCGGAGTAGAAATTGGCAAAGGAAAACAAGGTAGAGGAGCTGAAACCAAAACATTGGTCGTAGTTGCCACTGAATGTATAGGAAAACAAATTGGTCGGGTTAGGTTTGAAATAATTCCGGAAGCCTCGTCTGAGTACTTAATGCAATTCATTGAAAATAATGTAGATACAGGAAGTAATATAATAACTGATGGCTGGAGAGGATATAGTCCTTTGACAAATAATACAAATTACAAACACGAAATAAAGGTTATTTCTGGAAGCGGAAGTGAAGCTCACGAACTATTACCGCATGTACATTTGGTTGATTCGTTAGTTAAACGTTGGATAAACGGAACACATCAAGGGAATATTTCACCAAAGTACTTGTCGTATTACTTAGATGAATTTGCTTTCAGATTCAATCGAAAGCTATCAACATATAGAGGGAAGTTGTTTTATAGACTTATGCAACAGGCTGTTGACACCTCTCCAAAACCTTTTAAAGAACTAATAAAAGAAGCTTGACCGAAAGGGATAAGCAGTTAACATAAATTTAAATTACCAGTTTGATACTTGATAAACACATTTAATTGCAAATAATTTTAAACAGAATGCCACTGACAAACAACGCATTAAGCACCAACAAACAATAAAGCCGGAATTTTAACTTCCGGCTTTATCACTAAATTTACATCACAATTACTCTGTCTTTATGTACCAGTTTGTCATATCCAGCAATTTTGCTTTCACGGCATTTTTGTTTGCGCCGTGTTTTTCAGCAATAATGTTGGCCAGATACGAAGGGTCGTTGCGACGAATGGCAATGCGCATTAAATCCTGAAAACGGTTACCTTCGAAGGCCGTTTCGAGCGCCAGTTCTTCCTGAATTTTATTTTCGACATAGAGTACCGAATCTACTAAAGCATTCAGGTGCGGAATGCGGAAGAAGGTGGTATCTTCGTTCATTTTACCTAAACCACGCATACGAATTCCCACATTATCGGTAAAACGCGAATCGTTAAAACTCAGATATTTTGGTGCCGGATTTCCTTTTTCTCTCATAGGAACGAGATTTTCATTCAGCATATTGGCACTATTTAAACCGCACTTCAACACTGCAAAAGCAATTTTTGGTTTGTTCAGTCGGTTTAGTGCTTCAGCATAACGCAAATACAGCAACGAACTGCGGTAAATTATAATATTCTGATCATACATTTTGTATTTATAAATCAGAAAATCAGTAGACTTTACACCTGAAAATTCATAATCGGTCGTTATTTCCTTATTCGTGGCAGTGTTGTACGAAATAGAACCATATTTACGCAAATCGCCCGTAGCGCTCGAAGCTTCACTCTGGTAATAAGTCTGATGGTCCCAGTTGCTCAAAGCTACCGAAGAAGCAGTAATCAGGTGTTGATTGTTGAGTGTATCCAGCAAAAACTTTTGTCCGTAGTCCGTCGGACAAGTTATGGTTGTGATAATTTCATTCGACGAAAATGTAAATGCTTTCTGCCAGTTTAACACGCCAGTGGACGTAATGGCATTATTCACCGTAGTCCAGGCTGAAGTATTTGCTTTATTCACAACTATATTACGTTTATACATCAGATCGTAATACATGGTAGCAGCTTTTTCGTAATCGCCTTCAGCTCCGCGCCACAAATACAAATCGCCAAGGAGGAATTTAATCGGGAAAAACGAAAACTTCACATCGTACGAATCCAGATAACCCGGATTGGGAAGTTCCACCTCTTTCATTTTTTCGAGTTCCGGAATTAAAATTTCCGTGAGCTGTTGAAAAGTGTATTCCGGATAAACCTTCTTGGCATCGTTTACCGTAAGAATCGGGTCGGTATAATATTTTATTTTTCCGAAATTGAGCGCCACCTGCATCATGGTCCAGGCACGAATACCGGAAATAGCCGCATAATGTCTGAGTTTAATCTTCTGGGTACGATCCAGTTCCAGTGTATCCAAATGTTTCAGTATGTAGTTGCAATTATTAATAACAGTATAATAATCCTTGATATTTACATACTTATTGTCAGGTGTAACAGCGTTTTCAGAAATCTGACGCAGGTACATATCCGATGACGGAGTGACATCCAGCAAATCGGCACGCAACTCACCCAGCAACACATAACTATCGCCCAGTTTCTGCAACTGCGAAAGCACGCCAAAAAGCGAGTAAATAGAATCGCTACCGGAAGTTAATCCGTATTCGCTGTCGGTGGTCAGACGTTTGGAATTGGCATCCAACAAATCGTCGCACGATATAAACATCGTTGCCGACAAAAACAAACCAAGTACTATATAACTGATTCTCTTCATATTCTTTTCAAATTAATTGTCTGTTCTAAGTAAATTACAATCTCAGTTTAACACCAACCATATATGTCCGGCTCAATGGCAACAATCCCACATCGATTCCCTGCATGAGCACACCTGTACCGGCCGACACTTCCGGATCTGGGCCGAGGTAGTTCGTCAGCGTGAAAAGATTGTTGGCCGACACCCAAACATCCGCACCTTCGATAAAAGTGGATTTTACTGGCAGACGATAGGACAGAGTGACGTTTTTCAGACGCATGTAAGATCCGTCTTCTATCCAGCGATCGGAAAAACGGGCATTTCCCATCGGGTCGCCGTACACAATACGTGGTTGACCTGTGATTTGATTTTGTGCAGTCCAGCGGGTAAGCATAGCCGTTGTCTGATTGCTTGCATCAATGCCCGATTCGAGCAAACGGCGCTGTACGTTGTAAATATCATTGCCCGACGAATAAGTTATCAGAGCAGAAAGTGTCAGATTTTTAACAGTGAACGTGTTGGTAATGCTACCATAAAAATCAGGATTCGGATCGCCGATCATCTGTTTATCAGCTTCGGAGATATAGCCATCAGAATTTGTGTCGACAAAATGCACATCGCCAGCACCAAACGCCACATGATTGCCTTTGGCATCGACCATTTTCAGTCCTGAAGCCTGAGCTTCTTCGCTGGTAGAAAACACACCCAACGTTTTGTATCCGTAAAATACACCGGCAGATTGTCCAACAGTGGAAAGAATTTGTGCATCGTACACTTTGGTTATCATTTCTCCATCGGGTAAATCGACAATCATATTTTCGTATCCACCAATGCCCGCAGCAATTTCCCATTTAAAACCGGTAGTATTGACGGCTTTCAACTGTGCGTTCAGTTCGTAACCTACATTACCCAGTGTTCCGGAATTTGTCCAGTAAGCACCAAGTCCGGCCACATCTTCGTATTGTTTCAGAATTAGCAGATTGGTAGTTGCTTTTGAATATACATCGAAATTAATGCCCAAACGCTCGTTAAACAAAGTCATGTCCAAACCGGCATTGAAAGTTCCTGTGGTTTCCCATTGAATTTCGGGATTAGCCAGCGTGGAAAGCACCAGCCCGTTTCCTACTCCTTTGAAGCGAATGGTAGAAAAATAAGTTTGGGTCTGATAATCGGCAATATCGTCATTTCCGGTTATGCTGAATCCACCACGAAGTTTCAGTAAATTAACCCATGTCAGATTTTTCATAAATTTCTCTGACGACATAAGCCATGCAGCGTTTACCGACGGAAAGAAAGCCCAGCTATGACCAAAAGCCTGAAAACCGCCCAGCGTTTCTTTGCCAAAACGCGACGAAGCATCAACTGAAGCAGCAACATTCAGCAACCACAGACGATTAAAATTGAAATCGGCATTTGCATAATACGACATGGACTTCACATCGTTATTATCGCCGGTAGCAAATAAATGATCGAAACTGCCTACCAGATTAATGGAAGAATTGGAATAAGAGTTATGTCCTTCGATATAATCCATTTCGTAACTATCGTACATATAACGAAGCCCGGCAAACACATTCATTTTATTCAGCAAGCCGAATTGTTTTTCGAAATTGACCCGTGTATCGCTGAAAATACTGTTATCGCGCATCACCTGTTTCATACGCGCGTTGTACGAATATCCCAAACCTTCGATAAACATTGGCGCCGAATACAAATACGGACGGTAATAATCTTCGTTGATTTTGTTGATGCTGTAATCGAAATTTTCGGAAACAGTGAGCGATGGAGAAATACGATAAACCGGTTTCAATCCCACCGAGAAATTATCGGTTTCAACTGTATTGATAGAATATTGGAGTAACCCGCCGGGATTACCTATACCAAACACATCGTAATAAGTAAATTCAGTTGTCGGATCACCTAACGAAGTGTAATTAGTCGGATTTAAAATAGGCGCTTTGATTTTGCTCAACCAAGTTGGGGAAGATATCTGATTGATGCCATCGTCGGTCAACGATCTGTCCATGCGTGAAAATCCGGTAGTCAGCCCCATGTCAATTTTATCGGAAAGAGAAATGTCAGCATTCAGTCTCAAATTATATTTCTGAAAATCAGTTTTTTTCACCACACCATCATTTCCGGTGTAACCCAGCGAAAAATAATATTTAGCCTTTTCGTCGCCACCTCTTACGTTAATGGAATAATCCTGTGTAAAACCAGTCTGGTATACCTGATCGTTCCAGTTGGTATTGTTATGATACCATTTGTAAGTGCTACGTGCAGGATTATCGTTCAGATACGGAAGTTGCTCAACCTGTGCATTGGTGAGTCCGGCCGTACCAATCATTTCGGTGAGATATACTTTGTACTGCGCCGCATCCATCAAAGGCATGGTTTTCGGAGCAGATGTAAATCCGGTCATGACATTGACGTTGATTTTTGTCACCATGTCGTTAGCACGTTTGGTGTTAATGAGTATCACTCCGTTCGAACCTTTGCTGCCGTACATGGAAGTCCCATCTTTAAGCACGGCAATATTTTCGATATCGCTTGCCTGCAAATTATTCAACACATTATTGAAGAAACCATCATGAATGGAATTTACATCGTACATGGTATTCCAAATCACTCCATCGACCACAAAAAGTGGCTGTGAATTAGAATACAATGAATTGAATCCGCGCATAAATAAATTTGAACCAATACCTGTCACACCCGACCGTGTAATTCCTCTGACATCGGCCGAAAGTGCATTCTGTATCAGCTCATCGGCTGTTAGCGAAGTGTTTTTACTCAGGTTATTGATACCTTTTGCTGCCGATGTGAGCACTGAGCCGGGAACTGTCAGTTGATCGGTATGAATATAGTCATTCCAGATACTAAAAGCATCCGGATAGAGCATCACTGTAACCGAAGCCTGACCACGTAAAGCCACTTCACGGTCGTTATAACCATACGCTTTTACCAAAAGAAGCGATTTTTCGGAGTTAAGTTTCAGCGTAAATTCGCCGTTTTCGCCGGCTGTAGCCGAAATTTTGTTGTTCACCACACTGATTTGCGATGCCGGTATCGGTTTTTTAGTAGCAGCGTCGAGCACAATTCCGGTGACAACCACCGTTTGTTGCTGCGCGTTTACATAACCGGCTGTACAGCTCAGAAGAACAAGTAAAACAAGAAAAACTGCTTTTCCAAAGCTTGCAGATGTATTATTCATTCTGTATGTTTTGTTTGTTGTTGTCATGCCATGAAAAAATTGAAATTTACTTTACTGGTTCTAAAATCACATAATCCACACGGAATGTACGATTATACATCGCACTGCTTGTAATAGGCACCTCATTTTTCACTTTTAGTTTCACGTTTACAAGAGCAGCTTCCGACTTATCCTGAATAAGGTTGCAATACGGAAATTCAATTTGTGTTACGTATTGTTTGGTCATTTCGGTTCCGCTGGTAGTGAATATCGCACCTGTTTTTCCGGAACCGATAAGCGCATTTTTAGAATCTACTGCCGATTCGGTGACAATAGTACCGGCATTATTCATGTACGACAGATAAAAGCTGACGCGATAAGGGCGCACATCGGTTTCGCTGACCAATTTCGATGGAACAAATACACAGTAAATTTTATATTTGCCCGACAGTGTATTCGGAATGGAAAAAGTGACTGAATTTTGCTGTTGAGTGCTCACCGACGTAGGTTCAACCATTAAAAACTTAGTATCGGACACCACATACGATGTTCCCAAACTGGAACGCACGTATAAGTTGGCAAAAGTATATGCCCGTCCGTAATCGGAATTCTCGGCTTCCACTTTTATTGCTTTCTGCCACGAATCGGCAGCACTAAACCTGAGTGAATCTGTGACGTATGCCAATCCGTTACTCAATTCGTGTTTCACGGCATTGGTAAACAGATAAGATGGTTGTTTAAACACATTTCCACTTGTTGACACAATAGAATCAGGAGTTGCAGTATTGTCGATAAGCTGACGGTAAACGAGATTCTGCACAATGGCCCATTGCGTATTCAGGCGTTGCTGTGCAGCACCACCGGCACCATAAATCTTGTATCCGTTTTTAATCTGATTATAGGCCTTTTGCCATGCGGTATTATCGGGTAAAATCATGCTGAAAACACTATCTTCCACATAAATACTTCCTATCTGACTTAACACAGGATTGGTAAATGTAATAACGGAATCGTAAATGGCCTGACCATGATCGTTGGTACCAATTTCCACACTGGCATCGGCATCGAAAGCATACTCACTTTGCGAATACAGGAAATTACGCAACGAATCCAATCCCGGGGTTTTGCCTATAAATTCCCAGATATTGGTAAAATAAGGTACATAACCATCGATGCAGTGAATTAAACCATTGGACACTGAAATTTCCGATTTACCGGTAATAAGCACTTTACCTCCAAAGGTAAACTGATTGTCGGAAGCTTTAAAAAGCACAAACTTTTTATCGAGCATATACACAGTTTTACTTTCCAAACCTGCTGTGCTGTACAAGAAACGGGTAATATGATTTTTCACCAACTCAGTCACTGTCACCGTATCCGTTAAGTCAACCGATTGTAATGCATCATTTATAGGAGCCCAAACGGTGTAAGTCTGTGGCTGACTCAGGATTGAATCGTATCCGGCAATACGCAACATCTCGGCAAACCGCGACAAATCAGCCTGCGAATTGATATATTCGTAAATAGTTTTATCGCTTTTTGAGCCTGCTAATCCCGAATAGTGTTTTTCCCACGCATCGTTGCACGACCAGGCGAACAACAGCATTACTGTACAGGTAGCGAGAGCATATATTTTAGTTATTTTTCTCATACAAATGGTTGTACTTTATATAATTGAAATAAGAAATGTCTTTTAATCATTAATGAATATCTTCCGACTCAATAAGTTCCACAGGCACAAATTCCAGAAAGTCCATCATAAACTGTCCTTCGCGAACTGCTTTAACCTTAAACACGTGATTTTGCGTTTTAGAAAATGTATAAACACCCAAAATCCTGCGTACTGACTGAGCACTCTGACGGGCAATTTTCTTTCCGTACCAGGTGCCAAGCACATCTTTATACGTATCCGGACCTTTCATATAACCACGGTTACGCATCATTTTATCGTTCTCCACTCCGTAAACTTTTGTGCCGGTAGTTGGATCTAAAACATAATCTTCCAGATTTGTTCCGGGTTCTTCAAAACCAATAAGCGGGTCAGTAGCATTCAATCGTAAATCGAGCGGAATACCACAAGGAATACCATCCCAGTACAATTGCGCTGCTCCACGTCCACCGGTGGGTTGGTAGCTGAATCTCACTTCGTACGTACCGGCAGGAACCGGCGGAGTAACCATTTCGAAATCGTACATACCTTTCAGATATATTTCGTCGCCCTGATAATCCAGATAACCTCCAAATGCATTCAGATAACAGAAACGCGTGGTTTCGGAACAAGTGAGGCGTTCAATATATTTCGGCGGAAATACCCACGAACGACATTTTGCCGGATTGTAATACCGCATATTGTTATTCGTCAGTTCCGGAAAGAAAGAAGCGGCATCCATACGCAGACGTTTACTGGCTAATTCGGCAGCTACTTTGGCATCGTATATAAGAATCTTATCAATTTCGTGATACACACCGTTAATGGCATCAATGTCTTTGTGATCGTTTACTATACGCACCACATCGCCGGTTTCAGAGTTTTTGTTCAGCAGGTTGGTCTGTCCGGATGAACGTTCCTTTTTTACTTCGAGCAATGTATTCGGACACATAGTTTCAATATATTCGTACATATCAAATGTTTTCAGCATATGATCTGTGTCATAATCGTCGATAAATTTCGAATATGTCAGTTTCTTTTCGATAATATGGTAAGCCATAAACTTATTCAGACTGTTCCGGGGATCCGTAACATCGGTTACACCGGCATCCGTTGGATCTTCGTAGTACACATGAGCCGCAGCGTAAGCAGCCAAATCGTCGACAGAATTAATCTGATAAAGATTCTTCAGGGTTTCATCGCTTTCCACCAGAATAGTGTAGCCATATTTTCGGGAAACGGGCAATTCATCTTTCGAACCACCACCCTGCACCCAGGTAACATCGATATACGAAAAATTATCAGGGTCGTAGGTATCGTCGTAAGTCTTCCCGAGTTTTTCGTGAAGTTTTGTTTTAAACAGAGCTTCGGCAAAAATTTTATAACGGTCGTTGTGCGCAAGCGCCTGAACAATGTTCATAATAGAAGGATCCAGCACTTTATTAATCACGTGAATAATCCCGTTACTCAGTTCAATATCCTTGTTTAGAATTTTTGAATTTTCGTTCACATAATAGCGTAAAGTATCGCTTTCAGGTTTCGAGGAAGTAGCAACATACCGGTCGCTCATGGTCAGATATGGCATTAATCCATCAATAAACTCATCCGTTTTCACTTCATAACCTTTGATAATATGGTCGTACGCAATTTTGCGAAGCGTATCCACGTCGAAATCCTTCAGCGAGGTTTTACCTTTTGCCTGATAAAAAGCAAACATGGCATCGTTATTTGGTACAAACATCGTGTATTCGCCATAGGCATTCACAAGTCCCATCACTTCAGTGGTATCCAGCAATTTTTTAAATTCTGAAAATTTATCCGGTCTGTTTGCAATATATTCACCCATCATTTCCTTCGAAAAAGTATTGATGGAGTCAGGAGTATCAACACAAGCCGACAAACCTACTGTAAGCAGTACGGCTGTGAGCAACATTGTTGAAATATGTTTACCAAGTGGTTTCATATGGTTTGAATTTTTTATTTGAGTCATAAAGTAAAGATTTATTGAGCTGTTTCCTCTTCGTAAAAAGGATTTTGTTTGATATTCGGATTAATCTCAATTTCCGATTGAATAACCGGCATATACAGTCCGTCCATCACCGACAATTTATTAAGTTGCATATTGTCACCGGCCAGTTTTGGGCTGATATATGCCAGAATGGCCGTAGCATCGTTACGGCGACGCGCCAAACGAACCAGATCGAACCAGCGTTTACCTTCGAACATCAACTCGCGCTGACGCTCACGAAGTACCAGACTTTCGAGGGCACTCTGTGTACTGTAATTATTGATAAGCAGTGAATCGGCTGTAGGATTTGAGCGCAAATACGTTTTGTTTACCATGCGCAGGGCTTCCTGAAAATCGGTTTCAGTTGCATTTTGTTTGGAAACAAGAGCTTCCGATTTCATAAGAATAATATCAGCCAGACGATATATTACCCAGTTCACGGTAGTGGCTGAACTACGATAAACCGGAGTCACAGTTTCATCGGCATTTTTGATACACTGATTAAGCGCATATTTATAAATAGGATAACCTGTTCCGTAATCGGTAGAACCAAAGAAATTCTTCTCTCTGATGTCATCCGTACTTTCTTTCACAGCCACTTCGGAATAATTGAAAAGTTTAAAGTTGCCTGTCCGGGTCAGGTAAGCCGGAAAACTTAACACGCCGAATTTATTACCTTCATATCCAAAAAAATAATTTACCGTATTATTGTATTGTATATCTTTATTGTATTGAAGTTCAAAAATACTTTCCGTTGAATTTCCTTTGTAAAACACGTCGTTCAGCAATTTATCACCTTCCACCAATACAAAAGTTTTATCGTTGATAATATTATTACACATTTCAATACAGTTATCGTATTGCTTATCCCACAAATACACATCGGCCAGCAAAGCATGGATAGCATTCAGTGTTACACGGCCTTTGTTATACGCACCTTTACCATAACTCAAACGGGCATACTGTTCAGCCGTTTTCAGGTCGGAAATAATTTGATCAAGAACCACACGTTCGCTGGATTTTGGGCGGTTGTAATTGGTGGTATCGCTGATACTCGGCGTAAGAACCAAAGGCACTTCCTTGAAAGCCCGCACCAGATAAAAATAGCACATGGCACGTATGGTGAGCACTTCCGATTCGTAATTATGCAATTTACTGACTGTAAAATTCTGATCACGCTGCACAACCTGTGGAGCAAAATACAGAAAAGTATTGCAGTAATTAATCACCGAATAAAACGGTGCCCAGTTGGTATAATAATTGGTCGATGTAATATTGACATTAATAATTTTCAGCAAATCGGTATTGATACTGTTACCGGCTACCAGATTATCCGAACGTAATTCACCCCAAATAAGCATTCGCTCCACACAGGCATCCGACTGCAATCCACGGTAACACGATGATAAAACGGATGTAGCCTGCGATTCCGTTTGCCAGAAATCTTCGAGTACCACTTCACTTTCAGGACGCAAATCGAGCCAGTCGGTACACGAGGCCAGTGAAACCGACAAAACAAGCAATATATATTTTAATGTACGTTTCATATATTTTTAGTACTAATTTATAAACCAATAGTGATACCCAATGTCATATCCTTGGAACGCGGAGTTTGTCCCCAGTCCTTACTGATACCCAACGAACCGTAATTAACTTCCGGATCAACTCCGTTGTAACCTGTAAGAACAAACAGATTATTAAACGTGAGGTACGCATTCACTTTATCAATTTTCAGTTTTTTGAGTAATTCTTTCGGCAGACTGTAATTGAATGTCAGGTATTTCAAACGCAGGAATGAACCATCTTCCACAAAACGATCGCTGCCAAGCCAGTTGTAGCCGTAGTTATAAAGAGCGCGTGGCATGGTGGTTTCATCGCCATCCTTGCGCCAGCGGTAATTCACGGCTATACTCTGATTGTTGGTAGAGTACATATTTTCGGACATCATTCGGGCAGCATTTACAATTTTATTTCCCACACGATAATTGAAAAATACGGTCATCGAAAAATTCTTGTACCGGAAAGTTGGTCCAAAACCACCATTGAACAATGGATTGGAATTGCCAAGATAAACAATATCCAGTTCGTCAATATTTCCATCGTGGTTAACATCTTCGTATTTGGCATCACCTCCGCGGAATTCGTACGATTCACCACCCTGACGTTTGTTGTAATTAAAATACATAGGCAGCGGATCGCCGTTTTCGTCCACAATTACTTTTCCGGCTGTATTGCGGGCTACCGGAGCATCTTCCTGCAAACCGGCAATATATTTATCATACTTGTAAACGCCTTGATAGCGGAAACCGTAAATGGAGCCAAAAGCATTTCCTTCCTGAATACGGGTCAGATACGTACCGTTCTGATAATCATAATCGTTGTTGTACGAATTCAGAATTGATGGACTTAAAGATACGATAGAATTCACCGAATTGGCTATATTGAATCGGAAATCGATATTGAAATCTTTCGATTTCAGCAGTTTATTCGCAAACACATTGATTTCCCAACCATCATTATCCATCACTCCTACATTCTGGTAGGTAAGTTCGGTAAATCCGGATGTATTGGATATTCCTACTTTTGGGAACAACAAATCGTAGGTACGTTTGTGATACAGGTTTAAATCCAGCTGAATTTTATCTTCGAACAAACCCACATCGGCACCATAATTAAACGACGAAGTAGTTTCCCATTTCAGATTATCCAGACGGATAGACACAGGACGTTGCGATGGAAGATCAATATAACTGCCAAATTCACCATAACGGCTAAAATGCAGATATTCTGCTCCCGGTTGGTTTCCGGCCAATCCCCATCCCGGACGAAATGCCAGCATGCTTAACCACGATTTGGTGTTTTTCATAAAATCTTCGTCGGAAGCAATCCATTTCAGCGATATACCCGGGAAATTTCCCCATTTTTTTCCGTTACCGAATTTGGTACTACCGTCGCGACGGATGGTCGCTGAAATAATATACCTCGATTTGTAAGAATAGTGTGCGCGAGCCAGATAACCAACAGAACGCCAGTGTGTGCGGTTGGTATAAACACCTGACAAATATGCATCGACCGATGGATCTTCAGCTTCTGCCGAAGGTACACCAAAATTCACAATTCCCTGATAATTGGAACGTCCCTCGGTAGTTTGCATCGAAGCATACAACATAAGAGAATGATCCTTATTTTCAAATTTAGGCTGCCACATCAGGTTGTTATCGGTTTGTATCACCAAAGCTTCGTTATCGCCATAGTCCAACCGGTTGTATTTATAACTTCCCCAGTCGTAATTGCTGGCATTAGAAGGCAGATATTTGGTGGTTTTATCGTTATTGATATCAAAAGAAACATACATGCTGTAACGCAGGGTTTGTTCTTCGGTATCAAAAAAATCGTACTGCAAACGGAAGGTAGGTAAAATACGGTAATTTTTCACATTGTTTTTAGCCAGCAAAGCCAAAGCCACGGGATTAACCAGATATTTCTGATCGAAGTTTAAACGTGATGAAGTGAGAATATTGTAGTATTCGTCTGTTGGTGTTCCATCCGTAGTGTATCTTTTGATAGAAACATTAGGCATTTTCTTGTAAGCAATACCCAAAATAGACAAATCTTCATTCGGACTACCATCGTTAAAGTCAAAAACATAATTCCGGTCGTTGTTCGAATAGGAGAACGACAATTCGGAGGTGAATTTCAGCCGGTCGGACACACGGTAATCGAGATACGCTCTGGACGACAAACGATTGTATTTCTGACCGATAATGGTACCGTTCTGATACAAATAACCTCCCGAAATACGGTAAGTAGCCCGCTCGCCCCCACCCGACAAGGTCAGATAATGGTCGTTGATATTACCGGTTTGTGAAACCTCTTTCACCCAATCGGTATTGCGGTTGTAATTGTAATATTCTGCAAATCCGGGTTTATAATTATATTCATCGAAATTAGCAGCGTTTTCATTCTGAGCCGGATTAAAAAATTCCTGTTTCATCAACATGGTATAATCGTCACCTGTCAGCATTTTCATACCACGCGGCTGAATAGTACCGGTATAACGATAGGTATATTCAATTTTGGTAGGACCGGTATAACCGCGTTTGGTGGTAATCATAATCACACCATTGGCTCCTTTCGAACCCCACACAGCCGAAGCTGCCGCATCTTTCAATACACTGATTTCCTGAATATCGTCAGGATTAATACTTAACAGATTGGCATATTGTTCCTGATTGGAGTTGGCATAATCGAAACTCTGATCCACCTGCATTTCGTAAGGTACACCATTCAGTACAATGAGTGGCTGATTGCTGCCATTGATAGAACTGGCACCACGGATACGCATCTGCGTTCCACTTCCGGGGTCACCCGAGTTGGCCACAATATCCAAACCGGCTATACGTCCCTGCAAAGCATCGTCGACCGACGAAACCTGAACTCCTTCAATTTCTTTCATATCGATAGACTGCATAGCCGTTGCAATTTCACGTTTGGGAATACTGAAACCACCTTCGCTGTGTTTGCGGGAACCGGATACGGTAACTTCACCAATCATTTGCGTACTTTCCACCAGCAACACATCAATTTTTCGGGCATTGCCAATATTGCGGGTTTGCTTCACGAAACCAGTGTAACTGAATATCAGCTTGTTTTCCGTACTTTTAATTTTCAACACAAAATGTCCGTCGAAATCGGTCACTGTTCCGTTAATAACACGGTTGGAAGCATCAATTTCCGACACATTCACACCAATCAGCGGCTCACTGTCTGTTTTGGAAATCACCGTTCCCTGAACAAACACATCAGCAGCTTTCTGAGCCTGAAGCATATACACTGTTCCGGTCAGCAACAGCAATAAAACTATTTTTATTTTTGATCTCATAGAGTGGATATTTTACTGGAAAATCAGGACTTTATTAATTTGATGAATCACAGCGGTAGACGAAGTATAAATGGTAGAAGTAAAAAAATCGACTCCAGTACCTGTTCCATCCACATTTTTAAAGGCCGACGGCTTATTGTTGAACACAAAATCGCGCGCCATGATATTGTACAGGTTACCCGAAGTAACTACCGAAGCTGTACCGTTCGATTCAGTGGTTAACGATAAGCTACCGGGCGCCGCATTCACTCCCAGTTTGTAATATTTATTCTTGAATGTTCCGAAATGAGTAGCCACATCATCTTTCTTCACTGTTGCCGATTGATACACACCATTGATGGTTTGGTTATCCACAAAAATGGAGTTATCCTGGAAGTGGTAACGCAAAAAACGTTCGAGTTTTACAATCTCGGCTGACTTCACTGTGGCATCCTGAATAGCATTGATGTCATCCCATGTTTTAATCACGCCATTCTGAATAGCTTCTCTCACAGCTTCGTTGGTAGGAACATAAATGGTGTAATTGAAGGTATTCAGGAATTTCACATTAAAATCAACTCCGTAATAAGCTGCTTTACTTACAAACATAACCGATGAACCTGTGGATGGAAAACCAATCATCAGGTTAAAGAATTCCTTAAACTCATCGTGCGAACTCAGCACTTTGTACACCGACGAAAGCGACGATTGTATTGGTTTATCGATAAAATAGGTATAACCGTTCTGCTGATTATATACTCGTTTCACATTCACAACATCACCACGTTCGATATTTCCACCACTTTGAATGGTCATCGACGAAGTTCCGGCATTGGTCACTTTCACCGGCACATTTCCTTTGGTCAGGTAAAAGCTCTTCCCTGTTTCGGTTCCGCCCACCACAATATGGGTATTCAGCATATCGAGCAACCTGTTGACAAGAAAAGTAGGGCTGGTAATATAGCCTACCGAATCGCCAACAGTGTTATCAGCTTTGTTGTATTTGTAAATAGTGGCATTTACGGCATTGGTTCGTTCGTTATACCAGAATTTAAGCGCTCCCGGCACATCTTTGTTGATGGCCACCGGATCGATATAATCTTTAAAATACTCATCGGTAGGCACAAAGAAACTGTACTTGCTGATAAGAGAGTTCAGATACAAACGGAAGTCGTTTTGCATAATTGCCCATTTCCAGATTTTTGTTTTGAATGCCGGCGAAGCATTATTTGCACTTAACAATACAGGTCCGTAAACCGACAAATAATCGTCCGGCGGATATACTTTACTAGTTTGATAAACCACTCCGTTGGTTCCCACATAGGTAGATACAATATCCGATTTTTTTACCGGCAGAGCAGAGTTATCCTCGTCCACCATTGTTGAAAAACGGCTCGGAACCGATTCAATCAGCGATGTACGCATATGACGTTTCAACAACAGCGGTAAAACATCGGTAGGCACATCAGCCCAGGTATTGAATCTGTCTTTCAACACCGCACCTTCGGGCGAATTAAAATAATCTGTCATAGCCTGATTGGTAGGAATAAACATGGCAGCCATATCCGATTGCAGGGCGTTTCCGCTCGTGGTTCTTTCGTAGCTGTTCCATCCCGGATCAAAAGGCAACAGCATATCGCTTGTGAGCGTTTGTCCGGGTTTAGGATACGTAGTTCTACCACCAACTTTGGCAAAATATTTCAGCGTAAAAATGGTATCATTAAAATCGATATGTTTTTGGCGATACAGAATTGTGTTAGCTTCGTCGGGGTACGGCGCGCAAAAACGGTTGATAATTTTCGAAAATTCGGTCAGGTTGCTGTTACTATTCATGAATTCGGCCATGTTCATTGGCGGAATCATCACTTTCTCCAACACATTGATGTAGCCGTTTTTACAAGTAATATCTTTTTTGATAATTTTAATGCCGAACACATGCGCATCGTTGTACTGACGGGTAACTCCGGTTATCAGGCGGAAATCCTCATCCGAAATTTGAGCCTGCTCCAAATGTTTCTGTGTAAAATGAATCAGCGTCATGGGTGTATTGTCTTTCAACATAAAAATTCCCTTATCGCGGTAAAAATCCCAGTACTGACCCTGAGGCAGCTGAGCACCATTCACAAACGGTATACTATCCATCACCGACACCGCTGTTTCGCGACGAAAGGCAGCACCTTCCTTCAATCCGCCATTGTTATAATTGGCCAACATATCCACCAGATAAGCATTGTCAATCATTCCGAAAAACAACAGCAAATTCTTTTGAGGGATAGTTAAGTCTGAATAACTGTGAACATTCCACTCATTATTTTCGAAAAAAGCTTCGAACGCAGAATCGTTGGCCACAAAAAGCGTTTTACTTCCGGTTTTATTCAACACATCCACATACTCCAGATCCTCAATCAACTGAGTGTAATAGGTGTAATCGCTATCGTTACTCAAATACTTGTAAATACTTTCGCCTAACCAATCCGGTTCCTTATCGTTCAGTGTGTACGTATCACACGAAACAACGGTCAGCGCTCCGGTTATCAAAAGCAGCATAAAGCGGGTACACCGGAATAATTTCATTTTCATATTCATTTTCTTTAATGTATTCATGGTTCTTAAAAACCTGTTTTGCCGTAAACTGAAATCAGACAGATTGGCAAATATAAAACTATGAGTAATTTATAACACAAAAAGCGGGGGAAAGTATCGGCTTTTCTTCTGTTATTTTCTGAAATAACATAGCCGGCAAGGCAGAAGTTTCACGTGTTCTTTCCATGTTGTATATCCCGATTTTAAGGTTTCATAATTCAGAAAGCAGAAACCTCCCTGAAATTACCATGCAAAAATAGAAATTTCAGCAGGTCGCGCGGGTGGACATTTGAGTAATTAAGGGAGATGATTTTTTGATTTAACTGGCGGAAAAACAGACCAAAAAACTTTAAGTGTATGATTTACAATTAATACACCAAAACCACACCTTTTTGCCTTTTAAAAGTTTCATCTGCAACCACGTAAATTACCGATAAAAATAATCAGATTTTTAGTTTTTTACCCTATCAGTATTTTTAGTTATTAAGCGCACCGGTTTTTAAAAATTTTCCTCTACATTTGTCAGTAATTTAAGGCGGTAATAGCTCAGTCGGTAGAGCATTAGCTTCCCAAGCTGAGGGTCGCGGGTTCGAATCCCGTTTACCGCTCTGAACAGGAGGGTGTCCAAAAAGGACACTCTCTTTTTTTGAAATTGCAATTTGTAGGCAACCGTTTTATTTCCACCCTAAATCCCCTAAAAGGGACTTGGTGATTGCAAAATAATTAGATTATCGCACAATCTAACATCCCCTTTAGGGACTTGGGGCAGACAACACTTGCAATTTGTTACTTTTTGAAATTATAAAATGCCTTTTAAGACACCCTCTTTTTTGTGGCTACTTTCAACTCAAAAATGAGATAAGTTGTAATGTTTAGATGATATAAGTCGCTTGTCTCTCACTATCCAAATAAAAACCCTATCATACTATACGAATTATCTGTACAAATTGATTACTCCGGCACAGATTAAGATGCACTTAGTGACCGATCATTACGATAGTTTTATCTATATTTTCCCTCCCGATAAATTATTTTCGGAATAAGGGGTTGTTATTCAATAAAAAAAATAAGGACACGCCTTGCCGGTTCAAAAAAATAAACTAATTTTGCAGTCCGATTTTAGCGTAATCTCTGACAGAAGCACGATGCCTGTGAATATTGCGCATTAATTAATAAAAAGCAAACAAAAATGGACTTAATTAAAGTTGCAGAACAAGCATTTCTGGTTGAAACCAATCACCCTGAATTCAAAAGCGGAGACACTGTTACAGTAGCTTACCGTATCAAAGAAGGTAACAAAGAGCGTATTCAGGAATTCCGTGGCGATGTGATCCGTATTTCAGGTCACGTAGGTCAAAAACGTTTCACCGTTCGTAAAATTTCAGGTAACATAGGCGTTGAGCGTATTTTCCCACTCGATTCACCATTTATCGAAAGCATTACAGTAAACAAACGCGGTAAAGTACGTCGTGCTAAACTGTATTATTTACGTGCACTTACCGGTAAAAAAGCCCGTATCAAAGAAAGACGCGTGTGATAATTGCCTCGCAAAAGAAACAAAAAAGAGAAATCCATTCAGGGTTTCTCTTTTTTGTTTCATGTATTTCACGAATCAGTTTATATGGCTATAAACTTTTCGCTGGCAGTCTGACAGAAAGCACAATTAGGTTCGAGAGTTGCTTTGTCGTAAGTATTACCGCACACCGGACATACAAAATATTCCACCGGCATATTCACTTCAGTTCCGGCATTCAATGCTTCGAGTGCTTTGGCATAATACTCTTTGTGTTTCTTTTCGGTATCGTTAGCCCAGTTGAACGACTTCACTGCTTTGTCGGCTTTTTCTTCGGTAGCAATTTTGATAAAATCGGGATACATGGTGCTAAACTCATACGTTTCACCATCGATAGCAGCCTGAAGATTTTCGGCAGTTGTTTTTACTTCAAATTCAGGCTTAATCGAATCCATTTTCACTCCCAGCTCTTCCAAAACCTTGGTGTGATTGGCTGCATGAATGGCTTCGGCTTTCGATGCAGCTTCAAACAGTTTGGCTATTGTGTCCAGTCCTTCTGTTTTGGCCTGTTCTGCAAAAGCTTTGTACTTGGCACTTGCCGTAGTTTCGCCGGTAATGGCAGCTTTCAGATTATCAATAGTTTTAACGGGTTTGGTTTGGCAACCAACCAGAGCAAGCAGTGCAACAACTGCGACTAAAATTACACCTTTTTTCATTTTTGTACGATTTAAAAGATTTGTATAATTGTTTATAAAGGCATCATAAAATTATAGACCAACGTTCCGCCCAATGCACCGGTTACACTTACACATACTACTGAAACGGCATAGAGTACAAATGCAGCCCATTTAAGCGGAGCGTTTTCCGGCTTGCTGAGCAATACAATTCTGAAACCAGATGTTACCGCCAATAAACCTAAAGTGGTAAATGCCAGTAAAGCATGCGATTCGCGAACATTTCCGGCTGCTCCGGCCATTTCCGAAGTAAAAAACTCACCTGTAAAAACAGCAGCCATAGCAGCTAGTGTACCAAGCAGAAGCAGAAAGAAACTCATTTTGCTAAAACAAATTTCTTTTTTTACTATCAACGAAATTAGATCGGCTAAAAAGCCAACTGTCACCAGTGCAATTGGGAAATGCACCAGCATGGGATGAAAGTGATCTGTTGTTATCATACACGTATATTTAGAATTTTTGACAAATATATACATTTTTAATCAACCTGTACTTTTAATTCCGAATTTTAATACAGTTTTTTTTACAATCGCTTTTCTGAGTTATGCAGCCATACCAATATTGAAGAAAAAAAAACAACCAATGAAGTCGTCTTGACTTTTTTTAATGTCGCTTCTACGGAGCTTTTGTTGTATTATATAAATATTTCTACCATAATTTTGCTCCTAACGGAGCTTAGAAAATGCTCCGTTAGGAGCGACACCCGATAGTTATCGGGAGGTATAATTAAAAAGTCAAGACGAACTCAATATTAGCATTTACAATCAAACTCTTATCATTAAAAATACATTAATACCCAAATTTCCGGCTGTTTGTTAATACGTTAGACAAATAATTGTATATTTGCACAAACCATTTATCGCATGAACCGGGCACTGCTGTTATTTTTGTTTATATATCTGTTGTCGGGCTGTACCAATACCACCATTGAGCAAACGCTCAACGATGCCGGCAAGGTGATAGATCAATCGCCCGATTCTGCACGGCATCTGCTCGAAACCATCAATGCCTCAAAAATACACTCAAAAGCCATCAACGCCCGCTATGCACTGCTTTACACACAGGCTCTGGACAAATGCGAAATGCTGACAGGTTCTGACTCGCTGATAAACATTGCCACCAACTATTTTACCGACAGCGATCCCGAAAATGCCGGCTATGCATGGTTTTACAAAGCCCGCTGTGCTTACAAAAGCGGATTTGCACCCGAGCGGGCTAATGCACTACTCCAAGCAGAGGAATTTGCCAATACCACCACCAACAATTACCTGAAGGCGCTCGTGTATACCGAAAAAGCCCTTATGTATACTGAACAAAAGCAACCCGACAGCACGATTATATACTACAGGTTGAGTTTCGGCATTTTCTCCAAAATAAATGATAAAAGAAATGCCATTCTGGCTTTATTAAATATCGGAAATACCTTTTTAAACTCTAAAAAACATGTCGACAGTACGATTGTTTATTTTAAGAAAGCCGAAAAACTAACACTGGAAACCAACGAAACAATACTGTTATCGTCGGTTTACCGGAGTTTGGCAGCCTATTATTATCATATCAACAACTACGCTAACGCATTATACTACTATAAAAAAGTTCCGCTCACCGGCATCGATATATACGACAGTAATTTGTGGTATATACTGGCAAAAATTCACCTTAAAACAAACCAACTGGCCAACTCCAAAGAATGCCTGAACAAAGTAAAAACACTGGGCACCATGGCACCCGATTATTACCACACCTGGGAAGAAGTTTATATTCAGGAAGGTAATCTGAAACAGGCTCTGCTATTCTCAAATAAAGAAAAAACCGCCACCGATTCCATCTACAAGCAGAAACTAACCGAAAGTTTTGCCGGACTCGAAAAGAAATTCCGGTATCAGAATCTGCAAATTGCCAATCAGCAGCTAACCATAAGCATCAACCGCAACAGAATGATTATACTGCTGGTTTTGCTGATGCTCAGCACTGTTTTTATAGTGTTTCTTTGGTACAGAGTGCGCTCCAAACGGTTGCAAATAGAAACCCAGAACAAACTACTGCAAAGAGAATCGGACCTATTGCAAAAACAAACGGAGAATTATGCTTTGCTCGAAAAGCAAATACGTTTACAGGAAAACCTGCTGAACAGGGTGGAAATATACAAAAACAACCTGATCAAAGTACACAGAACCGACATCGAACAGGACGAAAATCAGAAACAAAGCAATAACCTGAACCACGACATTCTTACACTCATCGATCTGGAAATGCCCGGATATTTAACCCGGCTTCGCGCCCTTTATCCCAAACTTACGCAACAGGATATAGCCCTGTGTTGTCTGCTTATTTCCGGATTTGAATCGGGAATGATTGCCACCATTTTCGATGTAAAGATAGAAACGATCAATAAACAACGCTACCGTTTGCGCAGCAGGTTACATCTGGAAAACTCCGAAAACCTGAAAGAGCATTTGCTAAAAATATGACATTTAGACCTCTTTTTCTTAGCAGTTTTTAACAACTGGAATTTTGTCCATATAGCCCCTTTTCGAAAACCCACATAACACGCTGTATTTATACACTTTACGCCAACCTTCAAAAACAGGCTGTCCATAAAATAAATATTGCTTTTTGCGAATAATTCAGATTTTTTTGGTATTTATTTGCAGGATAAACAATTTAAAATTTTCACATCATGAAAACAAGTTTATCCATTTTTCTGATTGCAGGATTTTTCTTCCTGTTGCTTTGTGAAAACTTCACAGCTAATGAACTGCTCTTTGTGGGAAATCCACCCGTACTTGTTTATCCTTCTATTAAAGTTCCATACAAGAATGCGAAAATTAATACGCATTTAAAAAAGAAGCTGGTGAGTGAAAATCCTCCTGTGATTGTATATCCACCAATTCAGGTTCCTACAAACAACAAAATCAGCCTTATGGAAGGAAACAACCTCATTCTGGCCGATGATCCTCCGGTAATTATTTATCCGCCATTTAAAGGAAAGGACAACAGACCGAATATTATTATCCCTACCCGGAAAAGGAGATTATCTGTAGCGTAAATTTAGTTGTTAATAACCTCAATGTAATATGACAGAATTTACCTTGACTATGTATGCAAACAGCATGACAATTCAGTATGCTGTTTGCATTTTCCCGAAATTAAATACAATAAAACAACAGATTATGACACTTCCAAAATTATTAAAAATGACAAACATGACTCCCGAAACTCAACGCAATTTATTCCGAAAATTTATTTTCCCTCATGCCGGAAACCGGAATTACCTGGCACTGTCGCGGCAGATAATGCGCATTCTGAAATCGGAATTCGAATGCCGCGCCATCGAAAACATAAAATTCAGCCACAACACCATGCAATTTTGTTTCTTCGGATTTTGCGTGATCGTTAAAACCGAAATGGCTAAAGAAAACGACACACAGTATACCGGCAGGCTTATAGCCTCTATCAAACAGGACAGCTATACGCCGGATGCACTACTTATCTACAATTTCACAAGTCAGGGCACGATAAACGACCATTACAGCCTGATCGATTTCAGTAAGTATTTTTATCACGAACTGGTATTACGCGTCATAGAAGCAGGTATCAAACGAAGCAAAGTAACTCTGAGTGCCTGAGACTTCAATATACAAAATTCACATAAACTACTACCCGATATGAAACTTTCAAAAAGCTATACACTCGACGAATTAACATGCAGCGGCATGTGTTATGCTTACTGTACCGACTCACCCCCGGACTCGCCACTTAAACGATTAATCACCAATGTTTTACAACCGGTACAGCAATTATGGAAAGAGCCTCTGATATTTTTTCTGGAACTGAAATCCGACTATTTGACCAACAGTGACCCTGCCGATGAAAACAGCAAATATGTGGCTCTGAACGCGGTGTACATACAAAGCAGCAACAATACAGCCCTGTTCAGGCTGATAGAAAAAAAACTGCCTTTCCATCAATTGGTATGGGTGGATGGTAACCCGCAGCAACCCGAATATGTATACGTAAGCTACAACCATATAAACAACCGGCAACTGATGCGCATGATACACGTGGGAAACCAAAAAGTATTTACGCCCATACGAAAAGAACATAACCACAGCAAAGTATCACAAAAAAACCAAATCTGAAAATCTGAGATAAAACGGCAATAAAAAAACCTACACAGCATTTTAAACATGGTAAAGCAATTCAACACTTAATCTCCACCATGCAAAGCAGATAGCTCCGGCACTTACACGCAGGGCTATCTGCTTTATGCTACAGCAACAAAAACATACATTTATTAAAATTATTTGTGCTTTTTTCTAAACTGTTAAATTATAATATGTATATTTGCGTGGAGAATGAATTTAAAAACAAAAATCAGCAAGAATATATCGGATAGCTGGCAATTTGGATGTATATAGGCAAGAGGATTGACGATAAATATTGTTACCAAACATGCAAAAAAAAGAAAGGAGGTATTTCGGCAACGACAATTGCCATAAATTGAAAGTTTTACAATCATTGAGCAGATTTCATTAATTACAAAAAGTTGGTTTTTAAAACCAGCAAAAGTTTAAACAATTTTATAAACCTGAATACTTCGGTTAAACGCTTTAAAAATTGAAGTATTCGCAATCTAAGAATTTATGAAAACAACACAAATTTATCTTACTGCTGTATTGCTACTTACCTCTTTGTTATTACAAGCTCAACTTAAAGTAAGCAATGTTGGAAGTGTTGGAAATGTTGGAATACAACTGGGGACAACAATCCCTCTTTCCTCATTGTCTATTGGAGATGTAGGAGCATCTGACACAAAAGTTTCTATTTATCAAGCAAATAATAATACTGCCTTAAAAGTTCAAAGATTAGGAACTTCTGGTTCTATTAATTTTGGGATAAACTCATCTACAACTGCCAATGGATATAGTCCATATTGGAATTATGGAATAAGAGGAACAAGTTATTCCAGTTCATATTTACCATATTCCAGAACGTATGGAGTATTTGGATTAGCAGGCAACGGTGGATATGGAAATTACGGACTTTTCGGGCAACTTGCAGGAAGCAATTATGGTGCCGCAGTCGTTGGTATGGTTTCAAGCTCTGTTTCAGATTATACTGATATCAGTATAAGTGGAATGTATGCTGGCTATTTTTATGGCGATGTAAAAGTTACAGGTTTAATAAATGGAGTTATAATTGGGAATTCGGATAAGCGTTATAAAAAGAATATCATAGAAATTGATTCAAAAAAAACAATAGATAACATATTATCCCTTACCCCCGTTGAATATAATCTGAATCAGATGTATATAAAAACACACAAGGATAGCATAGAGGTTGAAACTCCCATATATGATGAGAAATCTCAACTGTTTACCAAAAAACATTTTGGACTCATCGCACAAGACTTACAAAAAATCTATCCTGATTTGGTGTATGAAGATGCAAATGGATATTTGGCAATAGAATATACTGGACTTATTCCATTATTAATTCAATCAATCAAAGAATTAAAGGCTGAAGTTGAAACTTTAAAAACTAAAAATGATAATTCATCTGCACCAGCAAAAGTAAAGAGAGATAATAACACTGAAACAGACATTTTGACTTATCCTGTACTTGAGCAAAACATTCCAAATCCATTCAACTCCGACACTCAAATTGGATTTTCACTACCGAAATCTATTATCACAGCTACTTTGTATGTGTATGATATGAATGGGGCTCAATTAAAAAGCTACCCATTAGTTCAACGAGGTAAAGCAAGTATCACTATAAACGGTTCAGAATTAAATGCAGGAATGTATCTTTATGCTTTGATTGCCGATGGCAAAGTGATTGACACTAAACGCATGATACTAACCAAATAACAGAATTGAATTATGAAAAAGATATTAGTAATAATAATCTCACTCATTCTGTCAAATCAACTTTTTTGTGCTTATTTGGTAAATATTCCTCAGACAATTACACAACCAAATGGTGTAACAATTAATTGTTTTGTGACAGGAGATGAGTTTTATAGCTGGTTACACGACAGTAACAATTTCACAATAGTACGTAATCAAAATACAGGCTACTATTGTTATGCAATGCTGGTTGATAATGTGCTTGTAGCTTCGCCATATATTGTAGGAGTAAACAATCCTATAGATTCAGGATTGATTCCGGGTATAAATTTATCAAATCAAGAAATTATAACAAGAATAAATGCCCAATCGTTAAAATCTGCTCCTCAAAATCGTTTGTTAAGCAAAAGTAATGTGGCAAAGTCAAAAACAGCTCAAACACAACAAACACTTAACAATATTGTGGTTTATATTCGTTTTTCTGATCAAGATGAATTTCCCCCTTCACAAAGCCAATACACAACATATTTTAATGGTAGTGGTGCAAGTGATGTCTCTATGTACAATTACTTTAATGAAATTTCTTATGGTTTGTCAAACATAACTAGTACATTTTATCCAAATAATAATGGTACAATAATTATTTCATATCAAGATGCTCATATTCGAAACTATTATCGACCAGAATCAATTGTTGGCGATTCGGGTTATTGTGAGGTATATCCATGTTATACAGAAAGAGAATATCGGGAAAATGCTCTGATAATGAATGCCCTGAATTATGTAAAAAATCAAATTCCAATGTCATTAAATATTGATGGAAACAATGATGGAAATGTTGATAATATATGTTTTATAGTTAGAGGTAATGTTGGTGGTTATACTGAATGGAATAAAATATTGTGGCCTCATAAAGGTTCATTAGCACCTTATACTAACTATACAATTAACTCAAAATATGTCAGGGACTATAATTTTCAATTTGAATTAAATTTAGATGTTGAAGTTTTATGTCATGAAATGTGTCATACTCTTGGTGCACCAGATTTGTATCATTATACTAACACATACGAGATGGAACCGTCACGTTATTGGGATATTATGGGTATAGCAGGTTTTCCAATTTCAACATGTACTTATGTAAAATATAAATACTTAGGATTCATTAACAATATTCCAACTATCACAAATTCGGGACATTATTTGCTGCAACCAATTACATCTTCAACAAATAATTGTTATAAAATTTTATCATCAAATCCTAATGAATTTTTCATATTAGAATTCAGACAGAAAATAGGAACTTTTGAATCAAGTCTACCTGGAACCGGATTATTGATTTATAGAATTAACAGTCTAATTTCAAATGGAAATTCTCAAGGACCACCCGATGAAGTTTATCTTTATAGACCAAATGGTACAACAACCATTAATGGCAGTATTAATATTGCAAACTTCAATTCTATTAATGGTCGTTCAATATTTAACAATACTAGTAATCCGAACAGTTTTTTATCTGATGGTAGTATTGAAATCATTGCCATTAAAAATATAATAGTGTCGGGAAATAGTATCTCTTTCGATGTTCGATTATGTGCCAATTCTGATATTATTTTAAACAATACCAGCCAATTGCAGGAAGTTACAAATGCTGTAAATACAGTACAAACATCTGGTTCTGTTATAGTAAAATCAACCGATAATGTAATATTTGAAGCAGGTCAAGAAATACAATTGAATACGGGTTTTGAGGTTCAACAAGGAGGCCAATTAAATGTAAATATTGTAACATGTGGTCAATAATTTAAATTTAAAAATCATGAAGAATATAATTATCATTATTAGTCTTAATTTGTTATTCTCCCATGTGATTTTTTCACAGGAAAACAGTAGAATAACTACATTTTTTAATGACTCATTAAGCGGCAAATGGGTTTTGCTACAAAATTGTGTTTCAGAGGCTCAATATTGTGATACAATTGGTAAAGGAACAGAATATCTAATATTTTCTTCTATAACACCACAAGAGTTTGTGAAATTTTCGACAAATGGGAAATGGAATACACCGTTTAGAGACTCCACAAAATTATATTTGCCAAAAGAAACAATTATTGGTACAACGTGGACAATGGATGATTTTTTGTTTTCTAAAGATCCTGGAGATTTAGTTTGTATAGAATTTAATAGCTCAGATTATTTAACTATAATTACTAATAATTTTTTAGGAGTTGGTAAATCCTTCAAGCGGGATAAATCCTATTTAAGCACTCCAGAAGTTTTGAATAATTCAATACCCATTTTTCCCAATCCTTTTATTGATAATATTACATTTTCGTTCGAAATTCCGTACTCAATAAAAGGAGCTACATTCAACCTATATTCTGTAACCGGGCAATTGCTGAAAAGCATTGAAATTCCCGAAAGAGGACAGTTCACAAAAACGTTCTCTCTAGAGGAATTAAATAAGGGAATATTTTTTGGAGTTATTTCACTAAATGACAAATGGATTTACAATATAAAACTAATAAAAAAGTAAATTCATAAAAAATCAAATAAGAAAAAATGAACAAGAAATAGAAACAATTTTCAAGCCCCTGCTGCCACACAGTTGCATCGCGTGGCAACGTAGGGATTTCTATAGCAGGACTTATTTTCGGATGAATTAACCCCTTGCTGTCGCACGATTGTATCGTGTGGCAAGTAAGGTCGAGGTAAACAGAAATGGTGCAGTAGCTTGGACAATAGGTAGAAAGAAAATTACAATAGGGTTGAATTATCGTCTTATAAAATAAATTTTTAAAATGCGGAAGCCAAAAAGCAAAGAGTAGGCATCATTAAGAAACACAAAGAAATGAAAAATCTTATTTTAATTTTCAATTTATTTATTGTTACATCGTTAGTGACAGCTCAGGTTCATAAAACCGATATTAAAAAGTCGGTAGGCTCATCAATTAGTGGCATGATATTTAACGATACCAACAACAACGGAATATATGATTTGGGAACGGATTTCCCACAATCTACAGGTTGGACGGTTAAGATTCAAGGTCCGGTAATTTCAACAGCAACACCTTCAGCAGATGGAATTTATTCATTTACAGATTTGCCTGCCGGAACTTATACAGTTTCCGAAATAGTTCCGGACGACTGGACAGTATTGTCTCCTTATTGGAATGGTACTTATACTCTTGATTTAAATGCCGGAGAAAATATTACAAACAAAGATTTTGCTAACTTCTACCTGATAAGAAGTAACTCCGATATTGAGTATCTTAGTTTTCCAAACGGACAAAAGACCGGAGATAATGCCGCTTCACCCGGTTCGGGTTTCAGCCCTGTTTCATCTATAAATATCGGGAATCAACTACCTGTAAATGCTACCCTTGTAAATGTTAGTACTTCAGGATATACTCCTGATACGTTTTATGTCACAAAAAATCAAATAGTACAATTTGTTGTAGCATCGAATGACAATTCGGCCTCACATCCAACCTATTTTGATGATTCCAGATTACAGGGTGTTATTGTTGGCCTCCCTCCACTCGAAACAAGAATGGTCACTTTTAAAACAAATAATTTAGAGGTCGGAGATAAAGTTACTTTCAGATCGGGGATTCCCGGACAAACACAGCATGGCGTAATGATTGTTTCAGAACATATAGGCTCAATATCCGGAAAAATTTTTAACGACTTAAACAATAATGGTTTGTATGATAGTGGCACTGACTTACTTCAATCTACCGGTTGGAGTGTTAAGATTACAGGTCCGGTGAACCGAACTGTAATTCCAAACACTGATGGAACATATTCATTTAAAAATCTCCCGGGAGGAGTTTATACTGTGTCAGAAGTTGTTCCACAAGACTGGACAGTATTATCACCTTTTTATAAAGGAAGCCATACTGTTGATTTATCGGCAGGTGGAGCTGCTACGGATAAGGATTTTGCTAATTTTTACTTATTAAGAGATAATTCCAATCTTGAAACTTTAAGTTTTCCCAACGGCATGCAGACAGGAAACAACTCAGGAGGAGCAAGCAACCCCAGTTCTCCAAGTGAATCGTTTCCGATGACCGTTGAAAATTTACCGGTGAATGTCATTCATTTAAATGTAACAAGTTCAAGTTTTGAACCCAAAACATTTAGTATTAAGAAAAATCAAATAGTTATGCTGGCAGTTTCAAATGTAAACTCAACAACATTTTCTGAAATTTTCAGATTTTACGATACCCGACTTTCAGGAGTAGTAACAGGATTAGCAAAAGGTGAAACGAAAATGATTATGTTTAAAGCTTACAATGTTGAATATGGGGAAACATTGAATTTTTACAGTTCAATGTTCGACCATGCAGCCCAAGGTGCCACAGGATCAATGATTGTTCAGAACAATTCTGTAACTGCAATTTCTACATCAAAAGAGACTAAAGTTATTAAATTATATCCCAATCCTGTTTCAGAAAGTTTTCAAATAAGCGGATTTAGTGGTGAGGCAACTTTGAAACTTCTTGACATTAACGGTAAGGAAGTATTCACAAAACGGGTAAACGAAAATGAAAGAATATATTTAAATTCGTTGTCGAAAGGATTATATATTCTACGATTAATCACAACTGACTACGTAACCGAAAACAAGCTGATTAAAGAATAAGAACTGAATAATAAAAGTAGTAAGAAACAAAAAGTACCTGATTCAAATCAGGATTTGCAACAAAACAGGACAACTAAAGCAGACATATGAACAGAGATAATACTAAAAAGCCACTCTATAGAAAAGTAAATACGAAGACCAGACATGTTCAGCATAATTTGGGCAGTGATTTTAAATACTCAAGAAATAAAAAGCGGGAAACACCGGAACAAACGCTGGGTAAAATGTCCGGCACGAAAGATAGAGGACTTGATTACACGCCGCTGTTTAAATTTCTGCTTTCGAAAGTTGGTACAGCATGGGATGAGGTGTTTAGTGAAGCGAAATCGAGACTGGATAAAACAGAACCGATTTTTTGGATAGTTGCTTTGAATGCCGATGAAAGTGAAGACTATGTCAGGGTTGGTGAATCAACGTACTTTTCAGGAATGTATGTGGACGAAAACGGCATTCTTCAACTGACAAACCCCGCACTGAAAGCAAGCAATTTAACCCCGCTTTGCAACTGCTGTACACATACATTGAATGGAGAAGTATTTGGGAAATGATAAATGAGTATTGTACTCCCATGCTACTGCACGATTCCTGATAAACCAAGCGTATCCAACTTCAGATATGAAAGAAAAAATTATAGTTTATTATTTGATGACAATTATTTTGTCGGTGACTATGTTGAGTTCATGTTGTAAATCTTCTTTCCTTCCGGCAGGCACAACTGTTGAATGCAATGGTAAGCTTTTACAACCAGTGCTAAACCCAACACAAAGACCTGTGTATCCCGGACACAGCGAGGCAATGTTTAAATTTTTAAAGACCAATTTCAGGCTTCCGCAAGAAGTTGCAGGTCAAAAAATAAAAGGAAAAATAAGAGTTGCTTTTATTGTCACAAAAGAAGGAGATATTTGTGATGTCAGAACAACTTCAAAACCGATAAAATATATTGACGATGAGTTTATTCGGATATTTAAAATTATGCCAAAATGGATTCCGGCCACCAATGAAGGTAAAATTGTAGATAGCTATTGTTTGATAGATATAGATTTATAAAGCCATGAAATTGAATCATTTATGTAAATAACAACCAATAAATGAACAACAGAAAATGATATTATATTTCAGAAAAATAAAAAATAAAAATCTGCGAACGCCAATTTTACTTCAACAAACTTACTTAAAACACAATCAATTATTTAATTTATACAAACCAGAATGAAGAAACTTATTTTACTATTTCTTTTTGTCTCCGGCATAGCAGTCACATTTGCCCAAAACGAAAACACAGCTCTTACAGGGTGGTCAACCAACAATCAGTTACAACAAAAAATGCTTTCGATGGCTGACATAAGCAAGCTAAAAAAATTGAATCATTTCAAAGATATGGTGTTTATCGAAGGAGGTGTATTTTCCAATGGACTCACTTCAGCAAAGCCTCCGAGGTATAATCCGGAAGATTCTGCCTTAGTGTATGGCGCCAAAGCCCGGAGAATTTCAGTAAATTCATTCATCATTAGCGACCATGAAGTGACAAATGCTGAATACAGGGAATTTGTGGAATGGGTGAAAGATTCAATTCGTCAGGCTCATCCCGAAGATCCTTTATACTGCTATCTGAAGTATGATAATAATGAATTATTCGGACATGGGGTATACAATACCGGACTTTTCAAATACAACGACATTTTGATATACCCCGATACATTATGTTGGTTGCACACAAATCAATCTTATGATAATTCGCCACGTTATAATAGTAGTTATTTCTATCATCCTGCATATAAAAATTACCCGGTAGTGGGTGTAAACTGGCATCAGGCAATAGCTTATTGCCAATGGAAAACAATACGATTGAACCAGGAAGCAGTAAAACATAAAATAAATAAAACATTTTCATTACGGCTTCCTACTGAAGCCGAATGGCAATATGCTACATATAATAGGGTGTATAAAATAAAAAATCAAACATATACACGTGAAGTTAACGAAAGCTTACCCTTTATCAATCAAAATGGGAAACCCAAGAGTAATATGGGCAATATTATAGACCAAAATGGACTTGTAGTTTATACCAACCACTTATACAGTTATACTTCGAATGTGAAGTCATATGCTCCGAATTATTACAAATTATACGATATGTTGGGTAATGTGTCGGAATGGATTCTTGATTCGACAAATGCATCAAACTACTTAACTGAACTTCCTTACAAAATGCAATCGGACACGTTGAATTTCTACCATCAGATACTGGAGCAACAAAATATGCTTCCTACGAAAGCCGAAAAGATTGAAATGCTAAGCGAAATGCTGAATAATAAATTACTTCAGCTGAATAAACTGAGTTACACAGAAAATGAGGACTTAATCCAAAAGTATATTATGGAATACAATGTATTGATGCAAATACGTACTGAGCTTATTTGCAATAATCCTGATTCAAGGATAGTAAAAGGAGGTTCATGGGAAGATGGAGCAATATATCAACAAATCAACTCAATAGATGTTGTAAACAGTTGGGATTCTAAGAGTTCGATAGGATTCCGCGTAGCAATGAGTCTTGAATATAAATAATGGCTCTTTTTAAAAAAAATCTTGATTGTTTAAGAATTTATACCGACATTTGGAGTTCTTAATATTCAATTATTTTAACTAACAGATCATGAGTAAAGTTTTTTCTACGTTCGGTTCAACACTGAGTGTATTGATGGTTATTTTTCTTTTCAGTTCGTGCTCGCCGCGCGTTAATACGTCGTTCACAAAAAAATATCCGGCAGCAGACCCTGAAGCCGCTGTAACTGTGTACGACCTTACCGACAATATACCTGCCAATGCTGAAATGCTGGGCTATATCAATATCGACGATACGGGTTTTTCTACCAATTGCGATTATCTCACAGTGCTTAACATAGCCAAAACACAGGCTCGTCAGGTTGGTGGAAATGCATTAAAAATAAAAACACACCGCTACCCCGACGCCTCCAGTTCATGCCACCGCATTTATGCACAGGTGTATAAACTTTCGGCTGTTTCAACTTCTCAGGTAGTAACGCCACCAACAGAAATTGAATTGGCAGGTGATATATCTGTGGTACCTGATAAACCTGCAGTGCGCGATACCATTCAGTATAGTCCATCCGGATTAGGTTACAAGTACACTTATAAAAATGAGCCAATGACCATTCAGCAACTGGAATCGATGCTCAGCACCAACAGCACTGCACATCAATATCTGCTGAAAGCTAAAAGCACTTCGCCTCTTATCAGTGTGCTGAGTTATGCCGGAGGTGGATTTATAGGATATCCTATTGGCACCATGCTGGGAGGTGGCGAACCTCAATGGACAATGGCACTGATTGGTTGCGGACTGATAGCCATAGCACTGCCTATAACAGCAGCTGCAGAAAACAACTTAAAGAAAGCTGTGCGATATTATAACAACGGCATTGCCCCCGCTCCCAAAACAACATCGATGGAACTGAAAATGGGCGCAACGCAAAACGGTATTGGTGTGGTGTTGAGGTTTTAGAATCAAAAACAAAAAAAGGAAAGAAATAATGAACATTCTTTTAAAAATATTTTTTTTCTGCACACTAACAGTTTTAGTGTTAAGCTGTGAAAATGATTTGACCGCGATAAAGATTTCGGGAGAAATTGAAAATTATGACCCAGCTGCTTTCGATTCCATTATTTGTCTGAACTATAAACTCGACACTAATTACTTGCGAATTACAGCCTATCATTCCATGTCAAAATGTTCAATTTCAAAAAACGGCACTTTTAATGCAACTTGCACTGAACCTTTATATACCTATCCGATAACCGAAAGAATAAAAACGCCAACGGAAATTAGTGATACCACAGTAAAAATTGCCTATATGCGTTTACAGGCTTACAAAAACGGAAAAATATCTGGATTTTTGGAAAAATGCAACGAAGCATATATGTCAAACCCTATGGGAAATAACCATGCATTATATATGTATGCAAATAAAGATGTGACAGTTAATGGCTCGGTCAGACCTGATCAAAACACAACGATTACTCATCGTCTCAGCTTAAAAAAAGGCTGGAATGAAATCGTATACACATACAATTACATCTACAACCCAGCTAATATTATTGAAGCACTCACTCTGAATTTAGAAGTAACAAATACTACAACTGAAAATTTAAGATGGAGATATATAAAATAATTTTTTGCATATAATGCGCTCTGTCTCTATATATGCAGAACTTATGCAGTGACCAAAGTTCTGATTTTTATCTGACAGTCAAGTGTAAATTTCAAAGCCTGTATTGAAAAAAAATGAATTAATAACTGATGATAAGGAAAAGATTTATATTTAATAAACGCCATAAATTTAAGTTACATGAAAAAGAGTTATTGTATTTTTCTGCTTACTTGTCTGCTGAATATTGTAATTTCTGAAGCACAGGTTTCTAAAACCATCGACATGACTACTGCCGGCATTTTAGCTACATTATTAACTCCTGCTGAATTAAACTCTGTAACCGACTTAACAGTAACAGGCAACATTGATGCAAGGGATTTTAAATGCATGCGCGATGACATGAAAGTATTAAAAACACTTGATATGAGTGGTGTTATCATTCGTGCATACAACGGTGAAGGTGGAACATATCATTATCAAAATTCTTATAATTATCCGGCAAACGAAACCCCGGTAATGGCTTTCCATATTGATGGAAGTACAGTAGGAAAAACATCGCTTGAAACTGTCATCCTTCCCACATCCATTTCTACTATTGGCCAAATGTCGTTTTATGGTTGTAATCAACTGAAAAATATCTCTTTTCCATCCAACATTACGAGTATTGGTTATTATGCTTTTTGCTATTGCCATAGTCTGCCAGCCACAATGAACATCGGCAGTGGTATTCAAACAATTAACCAAGGTGCATTTGGCAACTGTAACGGAATAACTGCTTTTGTGGTTTCGAACAACAATCCCAATTACTCAAGTGTGGATGGAATTCTTTATGACAAATACCAATCAACTGTTTTGCAATGCCCCTGCGGAAAAACAGGAACAGTTCAATTGCCCTCATCGTTAACGGTTATAGGAAATTCATCCTTCAGAGAATGTACCCATATAACCGGCGAAATAACTATACCGGATAATGTATACAGAATAGACGATTATGCTTTTATGAGTTGTAGCGGACTGACAGGTGATCTTATTCTACCCGAGAACATTACTTATATCGGAGGTTGGACATTTTTTGAATGTACCGGATTCAGCAAATTTGTATTGAAAAGCACTACTCCTCCTGCTTTGAACTACACCTATTGTTTTTACGGAACTACTGTACCAATCTATGTGCCGGCAAGTTCCATCGATAATTATAAATCAGCTACAGAGTGGAGCGAATACAGCAGTAGATTTGTTGGCGCCGGATCGTATTATTCAGGATATATGGCAAGTAGTTTTGCCGGTGGTGACGGAACTTCGGGCAATCCCTATCAGATATCAAATGCAGGTGAATTTGCATTGTTAGCTTATTTGGTCAATGACATGAGCAACTCAAATTCAGGTATTAATTACAGCAATAACAAGTATTTTGTCGTAACTGCCAATATAGATTTAGGCGGACCAACCATCAAATGGAGTCCTATCGGACATATTGAATCGGAATGGACAAACGACAATAAATTTGAAGGAAATTTTGATGGCGGAAATTTTGAGATTATTAATTTGTGTGTCGATATCAGTTCAGACAACACCAATGTTTATGGCGGGTTATTCGGTTACACATCAACCAACAGTGTTATTAAAAATGTTACATTAAATACGAATAGCTCAGTAAAAACACAAAACACAAAAATCCAACGCTATACCTATTCTGGAGGAATATGTGCATTTAACAACGGGTTAATTGAAAATTGCTTCAACCATGGCACAGTATACTCGTGGACTTTCGACAGTAATTATACCGGTGGAATAGCCGGATATAATAAGGGCCGGGTAATTAATTGTTATAACACGAACACTATTGAATCGACAGGTTCGTTAGCCTGCGACAAAAATGCAGGAGGAATCATTGGTTTTAATGAAGGCTATGCAAAGAGTTGCTACAACAATGGAGCAGTTAATGCTTATGATGGAATTTACAATAGTGCGGGTGGCATTGTTGGTTACAGCTGGAGTTCGCAAAATATCGAAAACTGTTACAATTCCGGTGCTGTAAGTATTTGGGGAGGAAGCTGGAGCAACTATGTAGGAGGTATAGTGGGCTATCTGAGTATGGGTAATGTAATTAATGGAGCAAATGTGGGTAATTTGTACATTACAGGCAATGCACCATGTTATATAGGAGGTATTACCAGTAGAGCTCAGGGAAAAATTCTGAACTGCTATAATAAGGGAAATTTATCCTGTACAAACATCTACGGTTCGAGAATGGGAGGTATTGCTGCTGAATGTTTAAACAGTATTCAAAATTGTTACAGCTCAGGATTATTGTATAATTCCAGCCCTTACGCAACCACAGGAAATATCACAGCAGAAAACAGTGGTTCAGAAATAAAAAACTGTTATGCATTTTCAACTCAAACAATAAATAATACCGTAAACTTAATTGGCAGTGGCACAATTACAGGGTCGGCAGTAAAAAACAACTCAACGTTTGATCTGAATTCTATCCTGAAAGAACAGGTTTTAATTGAAAACGACAATTCAACAGGCTATCAGAATTTGCTGACAAATGCACTGAACAAATGGGTTTCTGTCAATGTATCAACATCAGAAACACCCTACAATACATGGTTATCAGTTAATAATTATGATCATGGTTTCCCGATATTTGGCACACCACTCGACATTCCTGAAATCGTCAGTCAACCCCAAAGTCAGACCTATTTTTCAGGTGAAAGCAAAACAGTGTTTATTTCTGTCAAAAAAACAACTCAAACAGGCAATTTACTTTATCAATGGCAAAAATCATTGAACGACAATGGTGTTTGGACCGACATTAGTTCTGCAACCGACTCCGTTTATATCATTGAAAATCTGACGTCGGAATTTGATGGGTTACAACTGAGATGTATTGTTACCAACATAAAATCCGGTGTGGTTAGTAAAACAGGTTCACTCCCGGCAAGATTGACATACTCTACAGGCATATCAACATCTCTACCCAATAGAGAATTGAATGGTGAAATTCAAATATATCCTAACCCGGTAAAAACCACACTTTACCTGAAAACTCCGGAAAAAGCAGGTAAGGTGATTATTTTCGACTTAGCAGGTGTTAAGTTGATTGAAAGTCAGATTTCGAACAATGAAAACAAAATCGATGTAAGCAGATTAAGAAAAGGCATTTATAACATTCAAATAGAAAATCAGGTTATCAAATTTATAAAAGAATAGCCTTTGCCGGGCAGTACAGAATATAATTTCAGACAAATAATTAAAACTATTGATATGAAACACACCAACATCTTTACAGCAGCAGCATTGATGCTTTTGTTATCTTCTTGTGGCATTTTACCATTTCAGGAAGTTGTTTGTCGCGATTTGGGAACGACTGAGGAATCGTATTGGTTTCCGGCTAAAATGGGCGATTCGGTAACCTTTGTAAACACCAAAAACGAACAGATAAAGTTGTATGTAACCGACAAATCGATGTATCACACCACCAAATACTACTCCGATACCGGTTGCGGGTGTTATGACTGGTCGGGAATGTTGCTGGCAAATAAAACAGACTCCATCTGGTTTACAAACGAAGTACGCTATATTTATGATAATGAAGATAATGGCGAAGTTTATGTGCAGGTGGAATTGAATGGGATTGCATCGGGTTTTGATGAGAATGATGTTACACTACTTCCGTCGCTGGCATTCGACAACCAAACCTTTACCGACGTAAAGAAATACGAATATGGATATACAAATGCCGCCAGAACCAAAACCGTATATTTTGCCAAAAACATTGGAATTATTCGTTTCGAAATGGTCGGAGGTGAAATATGGACTAACACAAAACTGACAACTGAAGTGACTTCCATACTCGAAACTTTTGAATATAAGGAGGAAGAATGTTACTGAGAATTTCGAATCAGAGACAATTGGTGTTGAGTGGATTCTTGACACCTGTAACGATTACTTTATAATTTATTTTTTATTTCATGTGAAAATATTTTGTATTTTTACATTCTCTGTAAAAAACAATCGAATCACAAGAAAAATATATATTAAAATTTCTCTTTTCAATGAAAAAAAATCATTTCTCTTTTTCGCTAATGCTATTTTGGGTAGTTTTCTTAGCATTTTCACTTCCAGTAGTATCACAAACCCGTTATAATACCGCTCAAGCCACCGAAACTTTTAAGTTCACTACCTGGAATACGGAGTGGTTAAGTTGCTCGCAAAACAGTCCGAACGACGATGAACTCCAGATAAACAATGTAGTGGCTGTAATAAAAGCCATGAACTCCGATTTGATAGCCATACAGGAAGTAGGAACAAGTTCGTCATATGCCACTGTTGACACCATCGTTCGTCGTTTGGGAACTGAATGGGCAGGAAGCATTATTCCATACTCCAGCGATAACTGTGCTCAAAATCAGGGAATAGTTTATAAAAAAGCCAGAGTACAATTAGTGAGTGCATCGTTAATAACCAACGGTGGCGCTTCGTATGACTGGTCGAGCGGACGCTATCCTGCTCAGTACAACGTCAATTTACTGGTGAATGGAACTACCATCCCTGTATCGTTTATAAATATCCATGCCAAAGCCATGGGCGATGCCACCAGTTACGCCCGTCGTAAAAGTGCTTCCGAAGCCCTGAAAGCTTTACTCGATGGCAGCACCTACACCGACAAAAAGGTAATTTTGTTAGGTGATTTCAACGACTATCTTACCGGAACGCAGTGTTCCGCTTGTTCGCCGGCCGATTCGCCGTACAAAAACTTTGTGGACGACAACGTGAACTACAGCTGTCTGACGACAGGATTAACCGATCCGTATTACAGCAGTCCGCTTATCGACAATATGATTATCTCCAATGAATTATTCGACAATTACAAAGCGAACTCCATAGCGCGCGAAGTAACTGCCACACAAAGCGTAACCAATTATGCCAGCACCACTTCCGACCACACACCTGTAAGTGGAACTTTCAGCTTTACAGCCGGTGCTCCGGCCTGCGAAAGTCTGAGTTTTTCGGAAACTTTCGCCAGCAGTTTTGGGCAGTTTACGCCTTTCAGCGTAACCGGCGCGCAGGTTTGGACATGGAAATCAATTTATGGCGCTACTGTATCGGGCTATGCCGCAGCTGTGAACAACGAAAACGAAGACTGGCTTATCTCTCCGGCATTTGATTTATCGGGAAAAACTTCGGCAACAATCACGTTTAATCATGCGTTGAATTTTTGCGCCAACCAAACGGATATTGTTACCAACCAATCGCTGTGGATAAGTACCAATTATAATTCCGGCGCTCCTTCTACAGCCACATGGACTCAACTTACCATTCCTGTAATGCCATCGGGTAACAGCTGGACATATATTAACTCGGGCAATGCAGTAATTCCTCTGGCAAAATTGCAAAACAATGTACATTTTGCATTTAAATACCTGTCGGGAACAACTGTGGCAGGAACATGGGAAATTAAAGATCTGACCCTGACAGCTAGCTGCACTGCCACCGACATAAAAACACCTGCTACCGCCGCTCAAAACAACGTATTTGCTATAAACAGAACAGTGATGATTGACAATGCATCGGAACAAGCCATAAGTGTGTTTGATATTACAGGCAGACTGATATTTGCAAAACCTTCTGTACGTCAGTTGGAGCTACCAATGCATCAGGCCGGTGTTTATATTGTACGGATTGGCAACGAAACTCACAAAGTAATGTGTTATTAGTTTATTAACAAATCACTTATGAGCCCCGCTTCAAAAATTATATTCAAAACACTGAAATTCATCAACTTCAGAAAAATAGTTGAGAAGCAGGCTTTTCGTGTGGGAATTCGTCAGCACAAGGAATTTGTGCCTGCCGATATAAAAAAGCTGTACCATTATGTCATCCGCACCGTACACAACAAAAACGTTTTGACATTTGAAAACAAACAGAAAGTAACAAATACACATGTCGTATTTTTGCACGGTGGTGCATATATTTTTGGGGCAGCTACCGGTCATTGGTCGTTTTTAAAGGAAATTGTCGACAGAAGTTACTGTCGTATAACGGCTATCGACTACCCTTTAGCACCGGAGTTTACCTACCGTGAAACCATTGATATGGTGGAAAATACTTATGAATTGCTCGTCAAAACCTATCCTGATGATCATTTTATCTTGCTGGGTGATTCGGCCGGTGGCGGACTTGCACTGGTTATGGCTCAAAAATTATCAGCAAAAAACCACACAAAACTTCCTGTAAAAAATATCTTACTTTCGCCCTGGCTTGATATGAGTATGTCGAACCCGGAGACCGAAAAGCAGAGAAATTCGGATCTTATACTCACATTGGAAATGCTTGCCAGCGCTGCCCGAAAATATTCCGGGGGAACTTCACTATCTCATCCGGAATTATCACCGCTGTTTGGCAGTTTTGAAAATCTTTCAGCTACGCTGGTTTTTTACGGTACCGAAGAATTGTTTTATGCCGATATCCTAAAAATGAAACAAATCACTTCTATGAGTAGTAACCAATTCATTTACAGAGAATATGCCGGCATGCAACACGACTGGGTGCTGTTCCCTATTCCTGAACGGGAAAGCGTAATATCGGAAATATGCAGTTATATTGTGTAAATACAGCATTTTAAATATTGTATAAAAATCCGGTTAATATAATTTTGTAACTACTCAGTACTTCTAAAAAGAATCAATAGTTATTTGCCACGGCAAGGATTGCCAAGAAAGGATTTTGATTATTCTTTTTGGCAGTTTGCGTGATAGAATGAATTTGACAGTATGTGTTTGCTCCCGCATGGGATTTAAACATACCACTTACTTTTTGTTTTACTTTTAGATTTCTGACTGCCCTTTCGGATGCATTGTTTTCGTACGGCACATCAGGGTCGAAAAGGAACTTAAATACAAACTCTTTGTATTTTGTCAAACTCTTTATTATGGCAATAATCTTTTGATGCAGATTATCAGTACATATTGTCAGTAAATTTTTGAATCTATCTAAAATCGAATTGCGGTCAATTTTTTCCCACGATTCCGTTTTTCTTTTGTGTATGGCTTCTCTTATTAGTTCTGCAAATTGTGACGACCATTTTTGTTTAGTATCCAATTCTGTTAAAAAAGTCAGTTCCCTTAAAATATGAGCCAAACATATCTGATGGTCGGCAACATTCATTTTAAAATACGAGCTGTGACGGTCACTTACTAAAATCGATTTCGATAATCCATTTTTAAACTGTTTGTCTATAGCCAACTTTCCCCGTGATTTATCACTATGAATATAGGTCAACTTATCCGTTTGCCAAGCCCACAACCAATGCAGTTCTCCATTGATATTTTCGCCTGTTTCATCTGCTCCAACCACCCTTGATTGTTCTATCCTGTTACGAATTTCATTGTAAGCCCCCAATGATTTGTCGGACATGTATTTTAATGTATTGTCAACAGTGCCCTGACTTAGTTTTACGCCAAAACAATCTTTCATAACCTCTGTTAGTCGATTATAAGGCATATATTGACTGCAATTCAAATAAGTTATCAATGCTCTGATAGTTGCTCCATAAGAAACTCTTGAACGAACCTCTTTGGGAAAATCTATTTTATTGCAGTGACCACAACTGCATTTTTTACTTATCAACTGATGCTCTGCCACCAAAGGGCGAACGGGAATTGGTATATCAAAAACCTGACGAAGTTCTACCACTTCGCCTGCTATGGATGAAAGGTCATTTCCGCAACGAGTGCAATAGTAAGGTTGATGCTCAACGATTGTGTCTGGTTCGTTTACCATTTTCAATGTTGTACCTTTATGACCGTTCTGACCACCATTGGACTTACCTGAATTCTCTCTCAATGAACGCGTTGCAAGCAACTTTTTAGACTTTTCACTTTGAGCTGCAAGTGAATCCTTTGAAGGCGGAACACTACTGTTGTGACTATCTTTGGGCGTTTCGTAAACTGCTAAACGCTCTTTTAATACTACAATCTCTTTGTGAGCAACATCAAGCTGCTTGGTCAATCCATCAATCTTACCATTGATGGATTTTAATACCAAAGCTATATCTAAAACTGGCTCTTTCACCCATCGAAGATAATGATTTTCAATGGAATATCAAACTGTTTTATAACGTATTTTTAAACTTTTATTTCACCAAAATCCTAAAATATTCTGTATCATCAAATTAGGGGTGCTGAGTAGTTACATAATTTTTTTATCACCATACTGATTTCCACTCACCATTTTTCTCTATCTTTATGACCCTTTATTCAAAAAAGAACAGGTCATGACAGGCATTAAAACAATCAAACATACGGCACTTCTATCGGCTATTTCATTATTTCTCATCAGTTGGGGTAGCTTAGGCCACCGTACTATCGGGCGTAAAAGTGCAGAATGTTTTCCCGTAGCCATGAACGGGTTTTCGGTTTGGGGTGATTCATTGAGTATACATGGTACTGATGCTGATACCCGCAAAAGTTCTGACTCAAACGAAAGTCCGAAACACTATCTTGATGTTGATAATTATGCCGAATTTTTATCGAAAGGACGGATTGCTTCCACTTACGACTCCATAGTAAATTTGCACGGTTACAGCACTGTTCTCTCCAACGGAACATTACCCTGGGCCACACTGACTACTTTCGATTCGCTGAAATCGTGCTTTCAGAAACGACGCTGGCACGATGCCATGCTTTTTGCTTCCGATTTGGGACATTATGTAGCCGATGGTCATATGCCTTTACATATCACCGCAAATTACGATGGTGCGCAAACCAATCAAAGCGGTATTCATTCGCGTTACGAAAGCAGCATGGTGGGAACTTACATTACCGATATAAGTGCCTTTACAGGAACTCCGGCTCATCAAATTACCAATGTGAACAGTTATGTATTCGATTATATTTACAGGAATCACACTTATGTCGACAGCGTGCTTACGGCGGATAAATATGCAACTTCAACGGCCGGAGCTACCGGTACAACTGCATATTACACCGCTTTGTGGAGTAAAACCCGGTTTACAACCACTCTTTTCAAAAACGCATCACATGCTTTGGCCGATTTAATCTACACCGCCTGGATTCAGGCCGGAAGTCCGGCTTTTGGCTCTAAATTACTCAGTTCTACCAACGAAGTTAATGCTTCTACTGAACCGGTAATTTATCCGAATCCGTGTTTTGGTCTACTAAACTTCAAAGGTGAAATACCTGCAAAAGTAGAAGTATTTACTACAACAGGTACTCTGACAGGCATTTATTCAGGCAATCGGATAAATATCAGTCATCTTCCTACCGGTCTATATATTATCAACATGTACAACCGAAACGGTCAATCGACAAAAGAACGGATTTTATTAATGAAATAAACAGATCGATTTTTTTTATCTTTGCAAAAAAGAAATCAAATGAAGTACCCCATCATTATAATACTTGTAGGTGCTATTCTGTATATCGGAAGTTTTCTTCTGGAAAACAGAGCCAATCAGATTATCGAAGATATTAGTTGGGGAAAACTGCCACAGGATCAACTCCCCGAAGCAAACAACCTGATACAAATTTCGGTTTACGGGCATGATGCAGGAAATTACATAGCCATTGCCGGAGAAGTATGGTTGGTTATTGTACTTATTGGCAAAATAAAAAATAAAGAAGAATAATCGGTTTAGTTGTACTCAGGAAAATCAAATCATATTCACCATTTTGGGTTTCAGTACGAGCAAGTTCAGTACTATAGCTACAATTACCACCAAACCAAGAACAGCAAAGTCGCTTCCCAAACTGCCGGCATCAGCCGATTTTCCCAACCAGCCGGTTATCACAGCTCCCGACGAAATTCCAGCCAGATTTAACAATCCGTAAGCCGTAGCTCTGTAACGTGCTGAAACAAACTGACACAAAATAGGCATATTATTCACGTCGAACATTCCAAAGCCCAGTCCGAAACACAATGCACCACCTAATACAGTAGCAAAACTATGTCCGTAACCCAGCAAGACCAAAGCCGGAATAGTCAGACATAATCCCAGCACACCGGTATAAATTCGTCCTTTCATCGTTTTCTGAACCCATTTGTCCGATAATGCTCCGCCCAAAAGAACTCCCACAAACGATGCCATGGCCATAGTGATCGTTGCAATAGGTCCTGCTTCGGTCATGGGAAGTTGCAAACTTTCGGAAAGCAGCGTCGGCAACCAGTTTTTGGTAGCCCAGCCCGGCAGACTTGGTGCGGAAAAATAGAAAATAATCACCCAAAACGCTATATTGCTCAGCAACATGCCCACTCCTTTGAACGAAACGGCGAACTCCTTCCAAATTGTTGTCTGACGGGCATTTTCTATATTGTAGCCTTTCTTTTCTTTCAGAAAAAAGATTAAAACAAAACTGTAAAGAACACCTATCAGTCCAAAAGAGTGAAAAGTGGTTTGCCATGAAAAGTTATCGGCAATGGTAGCGCCAAAACCACCGAATGCCTGACCGAGATAAATGCCGGTAGTATGAATTCCGATGGCAATGGAACGCGTTTTTCCATCATGATAATCAGCAATCAGCGATAATCCGGCAGGAATGTAAAATGCTTCGCTTACACCCATCAATGCCCTTAACCAGTAAACCTGATCGTATGTTTGCGCATATCCCATCAGCAATGTTACAGCTGACCACACAAATAAACTACCCACAATCATCCATTTTCGGTTCAAACGGTCGGCAATAATCCCCGAAACAGGGCTCATAAAAGCATAGATCCACAAAAAAACTGCCATCAACCGACCGAAATTCTCAGCAGATACCAACTCATGAATATCCGCCATCATCGATGGTTTCATGGTGGAAAGCATCTGACGGTCGAGATAGTTGAGCAACGCTACAAACCAGAGCATAGCAACCACAAGCCAGGGATAAAGCTTACTTTTCATTAGATATTAGAAAAATTATAACTTTTCCAAAGTTTTGAACTTTGGAAAAGTTAACTGAGTATAAATTATAATTTCAACAATTCTATTGCAGTACGTATCTTGTCTTTATGCTCTTCGTCGAATTTATTAAATGGTGCAGCCAGAAAATCGTTACAAATTCCTAAAACAGACAAAGCAGCCTTCACTCCTTTCAGATAGCTCGAACCGTAACTTCCAACAGTATAAATGGAGGAACTGATTTGCATTACTTTAGCATGCAACTCACGCACTTTATCCACATCTTTGGCTACAGCAGCATTATACAGCGCCACATACAGTTCAGGGAACATATTTGCACCGCCATTTACACCGCCATGCGCTCCCATCAATACCGACTCAGCCATCATTTCTTCCGGCCCCACAAACAACGAAAATTCAGGGCGGTCACGAAATTCGTGCATCACCGACTGAAAATATCCACCGCTTGCAGAACTATCCTTAAAACCTGCCACTTTGGGATTTTCAGCAATCCGACGAATAGTGGATGGAGCAAACGATACTTTGGTATGTGTTGGCATATTGTATAAATAAACCGGCAGATTTAACTGCGGAATAAGCTGTTCGTAAAACTCAGCCAGCTCAGGCTGTCCTGTAGCAAAGTAATACGGTGGAGCAGAAACCACACCATCGGCGCCACTGTCAGCAGCTAGATTTGCCAGTGAAATACTATCGACCAACGAGGTATCAGAAATTCCTACCAAAAGTGGTAAACGTCTCTTCAGGATACGCGCGCTTTGTTTAATCATTTCGTAGCGCAATTCAAAACTCAGACTTTGGGCTTCACCAGTTGTTCCCAAAATAAACACACCATGAACACCACCCGCAATCACATGTTCAATCAATCTTTCCAAACCTTCTACGTCGAGCGAATTATTATCCAGCAGCGGCGTAACTAATGGTGGCACAATACCACGTAAAACTTTTTCCATAATGAACTTTCCAGCCACCTAAATCCCCCTCCAGGGGACTTATTAAGTGCTTATTTTAATAATTATTCCAATTTTACAATTATCCTATTCAAATATCTTGATTTGCTATTTCAAAATTTATCATTTTCAGCATCCTTTCAACTATGCTATCTACAAGTTCCCTGGAGAGGGAACCAACGGTCAACGACCGAAGGGAGTTAATTAGGGGGATGTCATCCTTATCTTCAAATTATATTCCTGCTTGTCCAGCGTATATTTCTTTAGTACACCGGGACCGCAACTGCTGTTTCCCAAACCCATAACCGCTGCATCGATACTCAATATCGTTTCGTTGCGCGGAACAAGATGGCTGTTATGCGATTCGTTGGTTAAATCGCTCACACTGTAATGCAATGCCGAAGCTGAAAACGGATTTTCCAACGCCTGAACTTTTATACCCTGCTTTTTAGTGTTTGTCAATGTCAGAAAACGAATATCTTCGTGATTTCCTGTTTCCTGTGGACGCGGATATGGAAATAACTGTTCCGTTACCGTACTTTTCCAGAATCCTATAAGCGCTGAACTTTTTCTGTCGGGGTAATTCTCCCACGGACCTTTACCGTACCAACTGTAATTCTCGAGTTCACTATTCAATGCCAATGCAATTCCCAGACGGGGCAAATCGGGTAATGTACCTTCTTTTTTGAAATTCACCAACAAATCCACAGTACCTGAGGCTGTTACTAAATAAGTAAACTTTGTATGTATTTTTCCTGATTTGTATGTATTTGTTTTATAAACGTCAAGTTGAAAGGCTCCATCCTGTCGAATGCTATGTTGAACGAAATTTACTTTTACTTTTGGCGAATCCAACTTCTGCGTTTTCCAGTCTTTAGCCAGCCAGTTTCCAAATCCTTTATCGTTGTCGGTTGGCGCACGGAAAGCCTGAACAACAGGTTGTATTTCGAAGCCCACAGCAGTTGCGAGAATTTCTTTTCCTTTGTATTTTAGCGAAGTCAATGCGCCATTACTATTCCAAACCGCAGCAAAACCGGTTGTACTAACCATAATATTTCCATTTACCACTTTGCTGACCAATTTTGAATTGGATTGTGGTGTTGTTTCCGGCAATTTTCCTTGTTGAATTTCAAATTGCTCTATGGCTACGCCCCACCCTTTTTTAGCCCAGCTATTATTTTCTTTCAACACAAAGGCAATATTGAACTGAACATTATTTTCTGGTTTTATGATGAATGATGACAAAACCGGCATTGCTATAAAAGTTGTATCGCCCGGTTGGGTTTCAGGAATTAGCAACTCCATTTTTTTTGTAGGATTACCATCAACTGAGAAATTATAAAAGCAATTATATTGCGATAAGTCTGAATGTGAGTGACGATTGATGATCTGAATTTGTCCATCGACTTTTTTTATGCCGATAGGCTGGTAAACCTTTTTCACCTCCTGAAATTTCGGTGTAATTTCGCGTTCACTTGTCACAATGCCTTTGATACAAAAAGCTTTCAGATTCGGATAATCGCCAAAATCGCCACCATACGACACCTGAACTTTACCGTTGGGAAGAGTTTTATACAAACCTTCGTCGGCCCATTCCCAGATAAAACCGCCCAACATCCTACGGTTAGTGTAAATCTCGTCCCAGTATTCCTGCAAGTTCCCCAACGAATTTCCCATCACATGCGCATATTCGCTGGTAAGAACAGGGCGGTTATCGTTGGTACGATTAGCAATATCCAGCAATCGCTCCCAACGGGCATTTTCAGCCCGTTCCACAGCACTATTTTCAGCAATTCCAGGATTCAGATATTCCTGTTGAACACGCGGATAAAAGCGACTAATAACATCCACTGAATTCGGATCAGATTCACCGTTTAAGCCCTGAGCTCCTTCGTAATGTATAGGTCGGGCCGGGTCAAAATCTTTTAACCAGGCCGAAATTGCGGCAAAATTAGGTCCGTAACCGGCTTCATTGCCCATGCTCCACATCACTACAGACGGATGATTTTTGTCACGTTCGGCCATACGAATAGCTCTATCCATAAAAGCCAATGCCCAATCGGGATCGGAAGCCAGCTTACCACGCAACCCATGTTCTTCAATATCAGCTTCATCCATTACATATAATCCCAGCGAATCGCACAACTCATACCATCGTGTCACATTCGGATAATGACAGGTTCGGACTGCATTAATATTGCATTGCTTCATCAGCAAAATATCTTTCAGCATCAATTCTTCTGTCATCACTTTACCCAAAACAGGATCATGTTCGTGGCGATTTACACCACGGAAACGAACGGGTTTTCCGTTCACCAGAAATTCACCATTTTTGATTTCAACTGCCCGGAAACCAATTTTCTGACGTATATTTTCAACAGCCTTTCCAGTACTGTCTTCGAGTGTAATTAAAAGGGTGTATAAATTCGGCGTTTCGGCAGTCCATTTTAACGGAAGTTGAACTTCAGCTTTTAACCTTCCTGTTTTGCGTGGCCCACGCTGTGGATTCCATTCGTTCATCAAAGCCGCATTGTAATTCAGATTCAAAATATCTTCGGCTGAAGCAGTTACATTTACCTGATTTTCGAGTACTGCACGTACTTTATAGCCTTTACCGGTTTCGCTGCCAAAAACAGTCAATTCCGGGTCAATTTCGAGGGTGAAATTCTGATAATTCTTATCGGGAATTGTCCTGATAGTGACATCAGCAATACGAATCTGAGGCGTGAAAAACAATGTGACATTGCGATGAATGCCACCCAACCGCCACATATCCTGATCTTCGAGATACGAACCATCGCAGTATTTATACACTTCCACTGCAATTTGATTTTCACCCTGCTTCAGATATTGAGTTACATTAAACTCCGAAGGTTCCATGCTTCCCTGACTGTAACCGACTTTTTGCCCGTTTACCCATACGTAGAATGCACTTTGTACACCATCGAAACGCAGAAAAACCTGTCCGTTCGATTTCCACACATCAGGCAATACAAAAGTTCTACGATATTGCCCAACAGGATTGCGTTCTTTAAAAGCAGTATATTTTTCGGGAGGAGTAGATGTAACTTTCGGCGGATCTATCTTAAAAGAATAACCTGATGAAATGTACAAAGGAGTACCGTAACCATTTACCTCCCAGTTGGCCGGAACAGGAAAATTCTTCCAACCGGTATCATCAAATCCGTCGGAATAAAAATCAGCGATACGACCATCAGGTGTAGGCGACCAATGAAATTTCCACAAACCGTTTAAAATGAGTTGTCTGTCACCGGATTTTTTTTCAAAACCGACAAATGCCGACCGTGCAGGTTCACGGTTTATTTGCAGTATATGATGATTTTCCCAGTCGGGTTGTTGAGCGCTGACTGATAAAGTTAGAATAAAAAGAAAAGTTATGTAGAATAGTTTCCTGAGTACTTTCATTGCATAAAAATGACGAAATTTCGGGTTAAATGTACTCAAAAAAACAAACATTACCAATCTAATAAGAATTGAAATCATTTTATTGTAATTTTGCTTTGAATAATATTGAACTTCACAGAAATGACCTTATATTTGCAATAAGAATTAAAAAATTACGAAATGACAGAAATCATTTTAAAAAAAGAGTTAGACAAAACCAAATTAAAAGCATTACTTGCCTTTTTAAAATCGTGGGGAATAGAAGCTGAGATAAAAAAACAGACTCCTGTTAAATCAACAAACAACAGTGAATTTACATTATCGGCAGGAATTTGGTCTGATTATCAAATACAAAGCGACAAACTTCGCGAGGAAGCCTGGAAAAGGAAATGATATTAGTAGACACTAACATCCTCATTGAAATTTACAGGAATAATTTATCAATTATCGAAACTGTAATGCACATTGGACAGGACAATATCGTTATTTCTGATATTACTTGTGCAGAGTTATTGTATGGTGCAAGGAACAAAAAAGAATTACAAATAATTGCTAAAGATTTAAACAAACTACAAAACATATCAATTGACAATCAAATCTCGAAAACTGCGGTAGAGTTAGTAGCAAAATATGCTCTATCACATAAACTATCAATACCCGATGCATTAATTGCCGCCACAGCCCTACACAACAACTTAAAAATCTTCACTTTAAATGTAAAGGACTTTGTTTACATAAAAGGGATTCAACTATTTTAATCCTTGTTACAAAAACGAGCGAACAACTTATCGTCGTTCGCTCACATTATACTTTCTACTTTTTAACTTTCTACTAAGTCTTAATATCTGTAATGTTCAGGTTTGTACGGACCATTTTGGTCTACACCAATATACGAAGCCTGATCAGGAGTAAGAACTGTAAGTTTCACACCGAGTTGTTCAAGATGCAAACGAGCCACTTCTTCGTCCAGATGTTTTGGCAAACGATACACATTTACCGGATAGTCTTTGGTGTACAATTCAATCTGAGCCAAAGTTTGGTTGGTAAACGAGTTACTCATTACAAACGATGGGTGACCTGTAGCACAACCTAAATTCACCAAACGACCATCAGCCAATAATAACACGCTGTGTCCGTCAGGGAAAATATATTTATCCACCTGAGGTTTGATGTTTACACATTCAACACCCGGGAATTTTTTCAGTTTCTCTACCTGAATTTCGTTATCGAAGTGACCGATATTACAAATGATAGCACCATCTTTCATCTTTTCGATATGATCAATACGGATAATATCTTTGTTTCCGGTAGTGGTTACGTAGATATTTCCTTCGGCCAAGGCTTCTTCCACAGTAGTTACGCGGAAACCTTCCATCGAAGCCTGTAGCGCACATATCGGATCAATTTCAGTCACAATAACGCGAGCTCCGTAAGCCAGCATGGAGCGGGCGCAACCTTTACCAACATCGCCATAACCACAAACAACCACTACTTTACCTGCCAGCATCACATCGGTAGCACGTTTGATACCATCAGCCAACGATTCGCGACAGCCGTACAGGTTATCGAATTTCGATTTGGTCACTGAGTCGTTTACATTGAACGCCGGGAACAATAACGAACCTTCTTCGAGCATCTGATACAAACGGTGAACACCGGTAGTAGTTTCTTCGGAAACACCACGAATTCCCGGAATCATACGTCCCCAGATACCATTATCTTCTTTCAATACATCTTTCAGAATAGCATAGAGTAATCTTTCATCTTCACCGCCGGCAGCTTTATCAAGCACCGAAGCATCTTTTTCAGCAGCACCACCCACATGAATCATCATGGTTGCATCACCACCATCGTCAACAATCACAGTTGGACCCTGATGCCCTTCGAAAGTTAGCGCCTGAAGTGTACACCACCAATATTCTTCCAATGTTTCGCCTTTCCATGCATACACAGGTACACCTGCAGCAGCAATGGCAGCAGCAGCATGATCCTGCGTTGAATAAATATTACAACTACACCAACGAACCTGAGCTCCTAATTCCACCAAGGTTTCTATTAAAACAGCGGTTTGGATGGTCATGTGCAACGAACCCATGATACGTGCACCTGCCAATGGTTTTTGCGAACCATATTTTGCACGCAAAGCCATCAAACCCGGCATTTCTTTTTCTGCTAATTCAATTTCTTTGCGACCAAATTCGGCCTGCGACATATCAGCCACCTTATAAGGCAGATTTGTGAATAATTCTTTGATTTCCATTTTATAATTTGAATTTTATATTTTTTCTTTCTTGTCAGGATAAAAACATCCAAAAGGACTGCAAAGTTACAAAATTTCAATGAATTTTTATACATTTGTGCCTTTAACCATATTACACTTATCAGCATGGCTTCATTTATCGACATTCACACGCATCACAACGATACAAAACATCCGTTTTCGATTATTCAGAAAGATGTTGAGTTTTTTGTAAACAGCGTACATCCTGAACCTGAGAGATTTTATTCAGTCGGAATCCATCCATGGAATGTGCACAAAACCGACAGCAGTATTTTTGAATCGTTCGAAAAAATTGTCGCAATAAAAAACATCATTGCCATTGGCGAATGCGGATTGGACAAAAACAGCACTGCAACCATCAAAGAACAGGATTATTTTTTCGAACGACAGATAATTATTTCCGAATCAGTAAAAAAACCCGTCATTATTCATTGTGTAGCTGCTTTCAACGAAATTATTCAACTCCGAAAAAAATTAAGACCTACCCAAAACTGGATCATTCACGGCTTCAGAGGAAAACCGCAACTAGCTCAACAACTGCTTGACGCAGGTTTTGCTTTATCCTTTGGCGAAAAGTTTAATCCTGATACCGTAAAAATCACTCCGGCAGATAAACTTTGTATAGAAACAGATGAAAGTTTGCTACCTATCAGCGAAATTTACAGAAATATCGCCCGTGTTAAAAACTGTCTGCCCGAAGAACTGAATGCCGCCTGCAGGTTGCTGAAGCAATACGTATGTTAACAAGCCAACAGTAAAACCTGCAAAATATTAAAGCATAACCGAGCTATCATTTTATTTTGTAAATTTGCATCCTTTATAATAACAGTAACAAACTCAACAACCGGACACCTTGTGTTCTCTATTTGCATCGATATGAAAAAATTTCTTATCATTCTCACTTTTACACTTGCGCTCACAAACCTTTCGGCTCAGGTAATGACCACAGTGCAGCAACGTAAATTATCTAACGCTTTTAATGTCATTACCAACCTGTATGTAGATTCCATCAACGAAAAGAAACTGGTGGAAACAGCCATCGAAGCCATATTGAAAGAGCTCGATCCGCACTCGTCATATATACCGAAAGAAGAAGTTGAACGTGTTAACGAACCTTTGGAAGGCAGTTTCGAAGGCGTTGGAATACAATTTCAATTATTGGAAGACACTTTACTGGTAGTTCAGACCATTGCCGGTTGTCCGGCCGAGAAAGTGGGTGTTCTTCCGGGCGACCGCATTATTTATATTGGCGAAGAACTGATTGCCGGAGTAAAAATGCAGAATTCTGACATTATGAAGCGGCTTCGCGGACCGAAAGGCTCCGAAGTTACTGTAAAAATACAACGTGCAGGAAAAAAAGAACTTTTGATTTTCAAAATTGTACGCGATAAAATTCCTGTATACAGTGTAGACGCATCGTACATGGTAAACAAAGAAACCGGTTATATCAAAATCAATAATTTTGGTAGCAACACTGTGGATGAATTCCAGAAAGCCTTTACCAAGCTTCAAAAGTTGGGCATGAAAAACCTGATTTTGAGTCTTCAGGGAAATGGTGGTGGCTATTTGAATGCTGCAACTCAATTGGCAGACGAGTTTCTGAGTCGTGAGAAACTAATTGTGTATACCGAAGGTTTAAATCAACCCAAAAGCGTGATGGGCGCCACCGGTGTTGGCAGATTTGAATCGGGGAAACTTATTGTTTTGGTTGACGAGTATTCAGCTTCGGCCAGTGAAATCCTTTCCGGAGCTATTCAAGACTGGGACAGAGGAATTATTATTGGTCGTCGCACATTTGGGAAAGGACTCGTTCAGCGCCAGATGCAACTGGTTGATGGTTCAGTTCTTCGCCTAACAACAGCCCGTTATTACACGCCAACCGGTCGTTGCATTCAGAAATCGTACAAAGAAGGAGTGGATAAATATGAAAAAGATTTACTGGAACGCTACAAACATGGCGAATTTGTTCATGCCGACAGCATTCATTTTCCCGATTCGCTTAAATATCAGACTTTACGATTAAAAAGAACGGTGTATGGCGGTGGTGGAATTATGCCTGATATTTTTGTACCTCTGGACACAACACGTTACACCGATTATCACAGAAAAATTGTAGCCCGGGGCATTGTTAACAAGGCAACGGTTATGTATATCGATAAAAACAGAGCCGAACTGAAAAAGAAGTATAAATCTTTTGATGTTTTCAGAAAGAAATTTGAAGTTCCGGATGAATTGTTGAAACAGATTGCCGATATGGCTGTAAAAGAAAATATTGAACTGAAAAACGAAGAAATTGAAAAATCGAAACCACTTATTAAACTACAATTAAAAGCACTGGTTGCACGCGATTTGTGGGATATGAATGAATATTATCAGATTATGGATGCCGATAACGAATCGTTGCAAAAGGCTCTCGAAATTCTAGCAACTCCGGGCGCTTACGAAAAGATAATTCATTAACAAAACACCTTTTATTGCAAAACTTTTTCTGATCAACAGCTATCAGAAAAAGTTTTGTTGTTTTAATCACTCCGATAAATATCCTGAATGAATATTTTATTTTCTATTCTGCAATATATTCAAAACAATCCGGTAGAAATTATCGGAGCCATACTTAGTCTCATTTATCTGTATTTATCAGTAAAACAGAATGTGAACTTGTGGATTTTCGGGTTTCTTTCGTCGGCATTTTACATTGTGGTGTTTTTCCAGAGTAAGTTTTATGCCGATATGAGTCTGAATTTTTATTATTTGGCGGTAAGTATATTTGGTTGGATAAGCTGGAAAACCGGCAAACAAAAAACCGGCAGCGAACTACCGGTTAAAAGAATAAAACTTTTGGAGGCGTTTGTGCTAACATCCGCTGCTTTGGTTATTTATTTTATTTATTATTATATCCTCATCAATTTTACCGATTCTCCCCTGCCCCGCGCCGATTCTTTTACCACAGCGGTCAGTATAATTGCCACATGGATGCTTGCCCGCAAACGAATTGAACATTGGTTACTGTGGGTTGTCGTTGACACTGTTTCAGCCAGTTTATATTTTTACAAGATGCTTTATCCTACAGCCATATTGTTTGTCATTTATACCATCATGGCTGTCGTTGGTTTTATACAGTGGCGTAAATCACTGTAAAGGGCACTTCTAAAAACTCAAAACTCTGCGTTACGCCTTTTCGGCAAAATACTCATTTACGTCAGTAAACTCCGTTTTTGCCTCAGTCGCAAGCCTTGATTTTTGAGTTTTTAGAAGTGCCCTAAAGCAATTTTATTCCGTCATTTTAGCAATCATTTCATCGAAAGCCATTTTCTGATTAGCCACATCGGCAGCCGTTACGCCATCTCTTCCCTGTAAACGGGTAAACACATGTAACTTCGAATCTACCATTTTTACATCGATATGTTTATCGGGCTGACTGTCGAATTTTATCCCCTTGTAAATCATGACAGCACTTACCGGATCGGCAGTTCCATCTATTTTGCTTTTATATACCTTCACATACAAATCAGGAGTAATACGAATGGAACTTTGCAAATCGCGGCGGGTCTTATCAATTAATTGCATCAACTGTTTGAGCGATTCTTGCGGGCGATAAATATACCATTTGCCGGCTTCACCACTATCGAGTGTAATAGAAGTGTAACCCAAAACCGGGCCCAGAAGACCAACAAGCGTGAGTGTTTTATTTCCTGAAACTACAATCGGGTCGATCAGGAAAATACCTTTGGGTGCCGTGTAACCACTGAAAAAACCGGAACTCAACATCTGAAGAATTAAAGGAGCACCTGTGGAAGATCCCGCAAGAAATATTTTTTTAAAACCCAGATTGCTCAGAGCAATATATTCATCTTTGATAGAACTTTGCCAGTCCTCCCAACTTGCAGCTTTAAAATCGGCATATGTACGTCCGTGACCGCCCAACAATACCTGCGACACATAAAATGTTCCTTCTGTATTAGCTCTGGTTCGAAGTTCGTCCCACTCGAAAGTTGTGGCAGAATAGCCGTGTGCGCAAATAATAACCGGAGTGTTTTTTTGCAGTTCAGTTGGTGCCGGAATATATTTCGAAACCAGATAATTTTCGGGATACGTCAGCGACAAATCAAAAATCTGATCACCATCGAGCATGGTCGCATTATCAATGTCTGGCGCTGGATTACAGGCAGAGAAGAAGCCAGCTATCGACAGGAACAGAAATATTTTTATTGAATTTTTCATGGCATTTATTTTATTCTGTAATACACACTTAATTTATAAAACACAGGAAAAATAGATCCGGGAACACCTACCCCATCACCACTGATAAGATTATAGCCAGCCGTAAGCGATGCGGTAACCGGGAATTTAAACCGATAGACCAAACCTGTTTCAACCTGAAAGAGCATAGAACTCGCCGGAAGATCATTAAAAATATTCGTTTCATAATCAGCCATAAAAATTCCGGTATTCAATCCGGCCAGAATTTGCAAATCTTTGTTGGAACGAAAACGCCAATCGGCACCAACCAACAAATTATCCTGACGAAGGGCATTGCTAAACATCGCTGAACCTAACCGACTGCTTAGATAATTGAATTTGAGATGAAGTTTGTCATTCAAAAGTTGCTGAGAACTTACGTCCACGCCAATTCCGTTTTCCCAATACAAGCCTTCTGTTTTTTGAAACAGAACACCTCCGTTTACCGACAGCTGAGCCGAAACACTCAAAGTGAAGAAGCTCAAAACAACGATGATTACATTGATTTTTCTCATACATATATAAATTTAAGGTCGCTATTGAATAACAGCGACCTTATTTTTAACGGTTTTTAAACGATTTTGTTCAATCAGGAAATGGATTGGATATTGTCGTCATTGATAATTTCCTTGCCTGATGGAGAATACAGTTTTTCAATTCTCTCGGCATAACGTTCTTCCACCTTACCACGAATGACCTTCATTGTACTGTTTACAAGTCCGTTTTGTTCCGTAAAAGCTTCGGGTAAAACTGCTACTGCCGAAGGCAACCAGCGTTCAGGAAACATTCCTTCAAACTTTCCACCTTTTCGATATTCATTAAATTCGCGCTGGAGTTTATTCAGAGCAAGTTCTTTGGCTTCTTTGCTTTCCCAGTTCATCTCCGGATTTTTGCGATGTACATATCGTTTCAGCGCTTCGTAATTAGGAACAACCATAGCTGATGTATACGGATTCTGATTATTGTAAAGCAACACCTGATCGATAAAATGAGAGTTTTCAACCAGCGATTCTTCAATACCTTCCGGACTGTATTTTTCTCCATCGCTGGAGATTAACAGACTTTTGAATCTGCCGAGTACATATAAAAAATCATCTTTGTCCATGAAGCCCATATCACCGGTATGTAGCCATCCATCTTTCAAGGTATCAGCAGTTGCTTTTTCATTTTTAAAATATCCGGCCATCACATTTTCTCCTTTGATAACAATCTCGCCTTTTTGTCCCAATGGCAATTCCACTCCATCGGAATCTAAAATTTTTAGTTCGAGTGGACTCACAAGATAACCGGATGAGCCAAGTTTGTGTCGCTTCAATCCATTGGAAGATATAATTGGTGTGGCTTCGCTCAGTCCGTAACCCTGAAACATCGGCATACCAATGGCATAGTAGAAGCGCTGTAAGTCAATATCGAGCAATGCTCCGCCACCAATAAAATACTCAATCTGACCGCCAAATCCTTCGCGAACTTTGGTAAACAGAATTTTATCGAACAAACTTAACAATGGTTTTTTTAATATCTGAAGCCCTTTGCCCTTGTTGAAACCTTCTTTGTTGTACGAATATGATAATTTCAATGCATAATTAAAAAGTCCATTAATAACCGGTCCTTTCGCACGAATGCTGGTTTCAATATTTTTCTTAAAACTTTTTGCCAAAGCAGGCACACTCAGCAAAAGATTTGGTTTAATTTCTTTGATATTAATGGGAATATTTTTGAGCGTTTCCATTCCTGTTTTTCCCGACTGAACGGTGGCCACGCTTGCACCCGAAGCCATAAAGCTATAGAATCCTGCCACATGCGCAAAGCAATGGTCGAGCGGGAGAATAATCAGGGTGCGAAAAGTTTCTGGAATTGTCATAAGTGTGAGTGCCTGCTCTACATTGGCTGTATAGTTACGGTGTGTAAGCATAACGCCTTTGGGGTCGGCAGTTGTACCTGATGTGTAACTAATTGTAGCAACATCGTCGGGTTTTACTTTTGCCACACTTTTTTCGATAACATCCGGATGTTTCATTAAATACTCTTCACCCTGAGCCATTAAATCTTCGAGCGGCATTTCCTTTTCTTCGTAATTAAGCTGTTTATCGAAAACAACAATCTTTTTTAATTCGGGCAAAGCGCTGGCAATTAACCTGATTTTTTTTAGCTGACCGCCCGAAACAAACACATATTTGGTTTCGGAATGAATTAAACGAAATATCAGATCGTTGCTTTCTTCCAGTTTAATCGACAACGGAACATTGATAGCACCGGCATGTAGAATACCTAATTCACCATAAATCCAGGCGTTTCTTCCTTCGGATAGCAAAGCCACTTTATCTCCATATTTCACTCCGAGTTTAATTAAACCTGCAGCAACTTTGTGCGACAAAATTTTAGTTTCTACATAGGTAGTTGGTAGATATTTATCGGCAGTTTTTTCCCAAAGGAAGGGATTGGAAGCATATTTTTCAACACTTGTGTTGAGAAAATCGATAATAGTTGGTCTCATGCGCGTATTATTTAGGGTTAACAAAAATGCCTGTCTGTTGTAGTCAGGCAGGCATTCATTTATCTTTTTACTTACTGAAATAGAAATCGCAACGCCTGTTAGGGCGGTATTTTATAGGTGGAGTAATAATCCTTCCATTTCCATTTGAATTGATTCTACGAGGATCAACCTTCCATACATTTACCAATTCCTGTTTTACTCTTTCAGCCCTGCGTATACTCAGTTTCTTGTTGTAATTATCTTTACCCATATAATCGCAATAACCTCTGACTTCAACAAGTAATGTAGAATCGCTGCGCATTTTTAAGGCCACTTTACTGATAGTTTCCAAAGCCTGATTATCCAAATCAGTTCTGTCGAAATCGAAATATACTGCTGGTATAAGATCATTATACACATCCACTCCCACATTAGTCTGAATCTTTACAGGATTTGGTTCATGTTTTATGGTCTTTCCCCAGAAATCGACTTCAGTATTTACAGGAGTATTCGGCTCTTTATCACGAACATCAGGTACACCATCGTTATCAGTATCAGGGCCGTTATTGGTCATAAATATCTGGATATTCTGAATCGACATATCGTAGGTATTCACCTTATTCTCAATATTTGTTACCCTATTATTTAAGGTATCAATATCAAGTTCTATATTGTTCACTTTTTGGTCTACAACATCTACTTTTTTACCAAGTGCAGCAATTTGTCTTTTAGCGTCCCGTGCTTCGAGCAATCCTGCAGAAGGTTGATATTCCTGCCAGGTGGCATCACGAAGATGTTTTTGTTTGGATGACGCAAATTTCAAGCGCAAATATACCGACCCCGAAGCAATATAATCGTTGGTTACACCTTTCCAGTTTAAGTGCGAAATACCTTCCAGATTATCTTTTGTATATGCTCTGTAATGTACTCTAAAACCAATTGCAAGCGGTTTAAACATATTATATTCCAGCGAGAATGTAACAGGTACTGATCCGGCTCTGAAAATTTTCTCTCCATTTTCATTTATAAGAGAATCGGTAGGAGCCTTGCCCGATAATGGATTTATCGGATTAGTATAATACTGTGCAAAACCTACACCTATCGTACCATTGACATAAAACTTAGAGTGCGTTTCAGGAAAAATCCAACGGGTAAAATTAATTGTAGCATTAAAATCTCCTGTATGAAGTTTGGTATCAATATTAACCAATGGTATTGTATTGGATGCCTTTAAAGGGAAGTAAAAATAATCGAGCGACAACCCCCAAACAGGTGTTAATGCATATTCCAAACTTCCTCCAAAAGTTATATCGCGAATAGATGTTGGAAAAACGGTACTTAAATTTTGGTTGATATCTCCATCGAACATATTATACCCATACTCAGGCATGAATGACCAACGACCAAAGTCTTTACTTTGAGAGTAAAGACTAAAGACAGAAAAAAAAGATATTATCAGTATAAAACTTTTCTTCATAAAAGATCAAACATTCCCGTTTTTAACGTGAGGAGATGACGTGTAATTAATATATGAGTTCAAAAATACGCATTTTATTGAAATGTTTAATGATTATCCGCAAAGCGACCTGTTATAAATTCTGGATTTGAAGTCTGTATTGTATTTTGCAGCGGCAAATACCAATCTATCGAACAACTTTTCCCCGAAATATCTTCGGTTGAATTTAAAACAATACTCATTGAGATAATACTGTAAATACTCTTTTTTAAGCTGGTGGTGCATATCCAATAGTAATCGTTTTACGTTTGCAATACTGATATGAACCCATGGAAGAATCTTTTGAAGGTCTTCAGGTTTAATAACCTGTGCCTTGTGAGACTCTACAGCTTGGTTTAACTTATAAAATGTCTTTGAATCATCGGTAGTTAACTCTGCCGTTGAATCAATTTGTTCTTTGACAATTTCTACGGCAGTATCTGCTTTCAAATCAGGCACAACCTGCATTTTAATGTGGTTTATCTTTTTAGGCTTTTTGCCCGGCCTTGGATTTTCAACCACAATGCTTTCTGTCATTACAAGTACTTTTGACTTATTCTGACTGCCTGCGCCTCGTTTTAGTTCTTCATTCTTGCAGTCATCGCTTATCAAAGTAGTAATGAATGCATTGTCAAGTTCTATTTGACCTGAAAGTTGATATTCGTTATCGCGTTTGCCCATTATGTCGCCCAATTTCTTGTGCATTTCCCAAATGGGTTGATAGCGTTTATGTCCGAGCTGCCGTTGCAGTTCTGAAGCCGAGAATGACTTTTTTGTACTGGTCAGAAGGTGCATTGCAACATACCAGTATCGAAACGGCAGTTTAGTGCATTCTAATACTGTACCAGTACGTATTGATTGGCGATAATGACAATGTTTGCATTCGTAACGCAACTTGCCATTAAGCCATATATGTTCTTTGCTGCCACATTTTGGACATACAACACCGATTTGGTCACGTTGCGCTTTAAAATGAGCAATACAAGACTCTTCATCGGGGAAGTTTTGGATAAAATTCAAGAGATTCATAACACTTATTGTCGGGGTTAAACATACCGTAAATGTAATGAAAATCAGTGATATATCCAAATATTTCAATCGCTTTTTTATTATAAATTCAACCGTATTTCAGCCTATTCTTTCATAGGTCGCTTTGCGGATAATCATTAAATGTTTTAATGGAAATTAAAAAAAAAATAATATCCCTTCAATTTCAACTATTTTATATGTGGCATTAACCAGCTGTTAATCTTTCATTTAATAACAATTACAGCTCATAAGTGCCATAGAAATATTTTACATTATTAAATAAATAATTAATCCACACAGGTCTATTTCACCATTTCAACCTTTTTGGTGCCTTCCATATGAGTATTCCTGTATTCAACTCTTTCCACCAGTTTTTCTGCCAATTGATGAAAAGCTGCCGAAGTAATACTTTCCTGACCTGCAATTGGAAGTCCGGCATCACCACCTTCACGAATACTTTGCACCAACGGAATTTGTCCTAAAAGCGGAATATTCAGTTCTTCAGCCAGTCGTATACCACCATCTTTCCCAAAAATATAATATTTATTTTCGGGCAATTCAGCCGGAGTGAACCAAGCCATATTTTCAATCAATCCCAACACCGGAACGTTCACTTTTTCGCCTGTAAACATATTAATTCCCTTGCGCGCATCAGCTAATGCTACATCTTGTGGCGTAGTAACAATTACAGCTCCTGTAATTCCCATGGTTTGTACCAATGTAAGATGTATATCGCCGGTTCCGGGAGGCAAATCCATCACAAAGAAATCGAGTTCTCCCCAATTGGCATCCGTAATTAATTGCTTCAGGGCATTGCTGGCCATACTTCCACGCCACACGAGCGCATTGTTCGGATCAACAAAAAAACCAATGGAAAGCAGTTTTACTCCGTATTTTTCGACAGGAACAATCATTTGCTTTCCGTCTACTTCTTCCATAAATGGCCTGACATCTTCCACTCCAAACATTTTGGGAATAGATGGACCATGAATATCAGCATCGAGTAAGCCTACTTTGTAACCCAGTTGTGCCAGTGAAATTGCCAGATTAGACGAAACGGTAGATTTCCCAACGCCACCCTTGCCCGAAAATACAGCGATAATATTTTTAACTTCGGGTAAAACCGCACTGACTTTAGGTTTTGGAGCTTCTTTCATTTCCAAACCAATATTTCCTTTAATATCAATATCTTCACCGATATAAGTCAGAATAGCTTGCTCAGCAGCTTTTACCACCGACTTTGCAAATGGATCGTTTGTTTTTTCGAAAATCAGCGAGAAACTGATTTTATTTCCATCGATACGGATATTATCCTGCACCATGCCGGAAGAAACAATATCATTGCCGGTGCCCGGATAACGCACATGTTTCAGTGCATCTAAAATTAAGCCTGGATAGATTGTCATTTGTGTTTTTTAGTCAAAAATTGTTAGTCTTTTTACAACGACTTACAATCAAAAAAGTTCTAATCATTTATTATTTTACTTCTTCCGAAGCTTCTGTAAGAATCGTGTTCAATTTCAACATCCGGTTCTACAAAATCCGCTCTCATTGCAGGCAGAAAACGTACATATTTAATTGTCAAGCCTCTGTCGAGCCATTGTTTTTCGTAATAAGTTTTCATTTTCAACACCTCATCTATGTCACTTTCCGCATATAAATCAGACGTTTTATATAAAATTACAAATTTGTTTGCCTGCACCATTTCCATGGTATAGGTAAACATAAAATTGCTGTCGGTTTTCAGATGAATAATACCTTCGGGCTTTAAAAACGATAAATATGACCGGATAAAATTGGTTGCTGTCAGTCTCTTGGTCACCTTTTTCATTTGCGGATCGGGAAAAGTTAACCATATTTCGGCTACCTCATCTTTCGCAAAACAGTGATGTATCATTTCTATATCGGTACGCAAAAATGCCACATTTTTCAGTTCTTCCTGTGCTGCTTCACGCGCTCCTGTCCACATTCGGGCTCCTTTAATATCAATCCCGATAAAATTTTTATTAGGAAATTTGCGGGCTAAACCAACAGTATATTCGCCTTTTCCACAACCTAATTCAAGCACCACAGGATTTTCATTTCCGAAAAATTCTTTCGTCCAGTTTCCTTTCATCTGAAAAGCTGCACCATTTCTTAAATCGTGCGACGACACCTGAAACACATGGCTGAAAGTCTCCATTTCAGCAAACTTGGATAGTTTATTCTTTCCCACTTCCGAAAATTTTATTTCTGAACGTTCTTAACCATAAAACCAATTTCGTATAGCCCTACAAGCTTGTCTTCACGCATTCCCTGACGGATTTCGTAATGATAAGTTCCCTTTGCACCAAACCGCTGGTTTTGCTGATACAATACAGACACTTCGTACCTGGAACCAATGCCGGAACCTTTCCACTTACCCATTGGATCGGCAATATAACATTCGATGGTGTCGTTGAGCACAAAGTTGTCAGGCCCGGTTCTTTTCACAAAAAGCCAAAGATTCTGATACGGATATTCACCGCCATTCCGCACATTCACAAGCACATCAAAATTTTTAAGTGTGTCGCTGATTTCTACATCAAAAACTGCGGCACTATCCTTATGCCAACCTGTAGCATCTACGGGTTGAAACTTGTAGAAAGTATTGTCGTTTGTACACGAAAATGCAAAAAGAATCAACAAAATAGCAAAAACAAAATTACGTATTGCCATTGGGTGGTTTCTGGTCATTTTTTTTAATCAGTTTTGGATTATGCACTTTGTTTGACTGAGAATTATTGGGCGTATTTGCAGGTCTGTTGCCCGGTTTGTTATTCGGACGATTGTTGCGATTCCGGTTTTTACTTTTGGGAGCATCAAAACGGGTTAAATCATCCTGTCCAACCACATTTTCGTAATCAACACGAACAGGTTTTATCTCATCCTCTACTATTTCGTCCAGCATATCAGGCTTCTCCCCTTTTTTATTAAGCGAAATAACTTCTTTGGCTCTTTGTGCCGAAATAGTCACCAGATTTGCACCGAAATTCTGCGATGTAGAATAAGTTATCGTGCCTTTAAACGCATCGGATTTAAAGTGATAATAGGTATTGTCGAGCGTTTCGAGTTGGACTTCTTTCGAAGGAAAATCTTTCAACGCGTCCATATAAGCATCCACTTCAAAATTCATACAGCATTTCAATTTTCCACACTGACCGGCAAGTTTCTGCGGATTAAGCGAAATATCCTGATAACGCGCAGCTGTCGTTGACACCGAGTTGAAGTTGGTCATCCAGCCCGAACAGCAAAGTTCGCGTCCGCATGGGCCAATACCGCCAATACGTCCGGCTTCCTGACGAGCACCTATTTGTTTCATTTCGATACGAACACGAAAAGTTTCGGCAAAAACTTTAATCAACTGACGGAAGTCAACACGTTCATCTGCAATATAATAGAAAATAGCTTTATTTCCATCGCCCTGAAATTCCACATCGCCAATTTTCATATTCAGTTTCAGACTTTCGGCAATCTGACGTGCTTTGATCATCGTTTCCTGCTCTTTGGCTTTTGCTTCGTTGAATTTTTCAATATCCACATCTTTGGCTTTGCGGTAAACACGCTTCACTTCGTTACGTTCAGGATTGAAATTGTTCTTTTTCATCTGCAAAAGAACGAGTTTTCCAAGCAAAGTAACTTCTCCAATATCATGTCCGGGCGAAGATTCCACAGCCACCACATCACCTTTTTCGAGCGGAAGTTTTGTGCTGTTCAAAAAATATCCTTTGCGGGTGTTTTTGAATTGAACCTCCACAAAATCTGTTTCTTTAACGGTTTCGGGCAGATCGGTTAACCAATCGAAAGTACCGAGTTTATTTTTGCTCTGACAGTTGCAGCCTTTTTTATTCATGCAGCAACCGCCACTATTTAGGGTTATATCCATTTTGTTTTGTTGTTTTTATATCCTGATAATTAAATCCGGATGGGCATATATATAATTCGGCAGTTTTACCTGCCTACGTTTTTACTTTTTCAATAACATAATCACTTTCAGAACCAAATCAAAAAACACCATTTTGGCATTCACATTTTGTTCTATATGTCGTTCGGCCAAAGCAAATTCAGCCATCAAATCCTCTACATTACGCTCGTTGATAAAAGGCGAAAACTTTTGCGAAAAATCCGCTTCGTACGTTGTCTGATAATTCAGGTCGGGCTGTTGCAAATTGCGAATAAAATTCTCGCGGGTCATTCGCTGTGCATAGCCCAGAAAAGTTTTTTGCCTTTCGCGACCGATAGCCGCCGAAGCCATATCTTCCGACCATTTTTTCAGTGTTTTGAGCGAAGCATGATCCTTACGGTTGCCTACCTGCCACGCCAAACGCATAATCATAACAAAACGTTCAAAGTTTTGTTTGCTTTCGTCGCCCTCATTTAACACTGCCAAAGCATTGAGCATGCTCCCGTTGGAGATCCGTGAAATATTCAACGCATCGTGTTGCGAAATTTCTATATCGGGATGGCGCAAAAGCCCCAAAACTATATCGTTTTCGGTAAGCTTGGGGATATGAATATGCTGTGTACGCGATAAAATGGTGGTAATAATTTCGTCGGGCGAATTGGAAATCATCAGAAAAACCGTTTTTTCGGGTGGCTCTTCCAGAATTTTCAGCAATTTATTGGCACAACTTTCATGCATTTTCTCCGGTAACCAGATAATCATGATTTTGTATTCCGATTCATAGGTTTTCAGATTCAGCTTACGCATAATCTCTTCACTCTCGTTGGAATATATCAGTCCCTGTTTTTGATCTCCCGAAATACGCTGATACCATTCGTTCACACTGAAATATCTGTTGGTAAGCACCATCGACCGGAAATCTGAAATATAGTCGTCGCACACCACGCTTGACCTGCCTGAAGGTTTAATTACCGGAAAAACAAAATGCAAATCGGGATGAACGAGTTTTTCGTATTTCACACACGACGGACAAACGCCACAGGAATCTGTCGCGCCACGATTTTCGCAACAGATAAACTGCGCATAAGCAATGGCCAGCGATAGTTTACCAACGCCTTCGGTTCCGTACAACAATTGGGCATGCGGAATGCGCTGCTCAAGCACCGAGCGTACAAACCTGTTTTTTATATCCTGATGTCCAATTATTTCCGAAAATTGCATGAATAACTTCTGTATAATCTTTTAGTAATCTACTATAACCCGCAAATGTACATAAATTATGTGAGATGTAAAAATCAGTTTTTCGCTTTTTTACATGCTTCTAAACAGTTTAAAAGTCCAATTACAACAGGTTTTTGAGCAAAAATGCAGAGTTATTTTCCAATGAATTTTCGTATTTTTGTGTAAAATTAGCTGCATGTATTGGTCAAATTATCACAGTCATTGTACGTTTTGCGATGGAAGGAGTTCGATGGAGGATTTCGTCAGATTTGCCATCCGGAAAGGAATCGGGAAATACGGATTTTCTTCGCACGCTCCACTCCCGTTTCATACCAAATGGACCATGAACAAAGATGATTTCCCGGATTACGAACGTGAATTCTATCGGATTAAAACCAAATATCAATCAGAAATTGAATTGTACCTAGGCCTGGAGGTGGATTATATTCATGGGTGTTCGGATATTAGAAGTTCGTTTTTCAGCGATAAAAAGCTGGATTACAGCATCGGTTCTATTCATTATCTGGATAAAGTTTCGGAAACAGAATATTGGTCGATTGATGGCGGATTCAGGGAGTTTGACGAGGGCTTAAACAAACTTTTCGATGGTGATATAAGAGCTGCCGCCAAACGATTTTTCGAAATTTCGGGTTGGATGATTGAGAAAGGCGGCTTTGATATTGTGGGACATGCCGATAAAATTACCTACCACGGCATGCGCTACAGGGATCTTAATCCTGCCGACAAATGGTTTACAGACTTATTTTCAGCTATGTTGGAAAAGTTGAAAGCCCACCATCTGATACTCGAAATCAACACCAAATCGTTCCGTGAGCACGGACTGACTTTTCCGCATATTTCGTTTTTTCCGTTGATTAATGAGCTGAACATTCCCATACATGTGAATTCTGACTGCCATTACCCTACCAATGTAACCGATTCATTTTCGCCAATTTTTGCCGAATTACATAAATGTGGTTTTAAAACCATGCAGCAATTGACCGAACGTGGTTGGGAAGCGGTGGAGTTTAATGAAAGGGGAATCATCTTTTAATTTTACCTCCTACAAAATCCGGAGACGAATAGAATTATATTCCATTCAAATTTTTATACATATTTATTTCCCAAAATGATTTTGAGGGCTATTCATTCACACAATTTCTTCCAAAATTTCAACATTTCAGAAAATTTCCTGATTCCTACTAAGTTGATTTTTGTCCTCTTTTTGATTTCTTCTTTCAGCAGTTTCTTCAACAATTCAACCGCTAAATTCCTTTTGAGGTAAGTCTTTCAACTCCTATAAGAACCGTTCATTAAGAATATCTATGTCTGGCTTTTAGTAGTTTGCACTTCGACATCCACGCCTTGTGTGAGGTACTTGTGGAAAGTTTCGTTATTGATTAGTAATTTTGGGCTATTAGTACAGAGCACTTTTTAGGTGCATCTTCTTTGGTATCCTGCCATAGTGTAGGATTGAGTTTATCAATAGCATCACGCAAACGAGCAGTATGAATCACTTCGCTGTATTGCCTTTCTATATGTTCACCATCGGGCGAAATAACCAAATCGTTCAGATAGTTGTACCCTAAACTTTGCAAATAGCTTAAAGCAATTTCTTCAATTTTATTTTTGGTAATGGTGTTTTTTCATAATTCAGTTAAAGTTTTTATACGATTAACCATTCTATTCAAACTATCTGAGTTTTTACATGCTTCTTCAATATCCCAATTTTTTTCTATAAATGGAAGAATTCCTGTATTGTATTCCGGCCCTTTCGAAGCACCCTCTTTTGGAGTAAGTTGTTTAACTAATTCGGGTTTATTGCTCTTTTTCATCAACTCGTGAGTAAGAAATCTACTGGATTTATAACTAAAGTCCATTTCTAATAATGCTTTTCTTCCTCCTTGCTTTTTGGGAATTGAAAGTGGAATTGATTCAAGACTCACTCCTGCAAAGTTAGCAAAACCCTCTCTATCAGCCATCAACCAAGCTTCACCTTCATCAACTGCGATATTGAACACAAATTGATTATTTTTTCCAGTAGGTATTAAATCATTCAACAGCTGAGGGGCACAAGTGGTAGCATCTAAATCAGTCAACAATACTACTGGATAAACAGTAGCTAATTTATTAAATTCTTTAATTTGACTTTTAATTTGTCCACCTCGTGCAGGTAATTCTGAGATAATTTCAAAATCACTCGAACAATGTTTCAAAATTCTTTTAATGATTGTACAAGTGACATCATCTTCTCCAACAATATAGATTTTCATAACTAAAATTCTAAACTTAATTGGGACATTTTTTCAATGTTCTTTGGTTTTGTAAATGGAATTACCGCATCTGCAATTGACAAACCAGCTTCAACAATCGGACGTATTTCATCAACATCACTTACGCGGTTAACTGTAGTTCCTTCCGAAGTATTTTGTAACAATATTACTTCCTTCGAAGAAATACCTCGATTTGCAAGCATATCATAGCTATGTGTCGTAATTAGAATTTGTCGGGCACCTTTTTTTGAACGTTGAATTTTAGCTATAAATTCGGGCAGTTGAGTTATAATACCTGAATGCAGATTAATTTCAGGCTCTTCTAATAAAATAATCCCATTACTATCTATTAAAGCAAACAAAAATCCAATTAAACGAAGTGTCCCATCTGAAAACTGAGCTTCTTGTTGTTTGCTCCCTTTTGCCCTCCAGTGCATGTATCTAGCTTCTATATGAGGTACACCCATTTCATCTTTGATAAATCTTAATTCTTCCAACTGGGGTACTGCAATTTTTAGAAATTCATTTATTTTTTTAAAATATGAATTCCGGATACGCTCATTCATCTTTGCTAATTTCTCCAGAAAATTTCTACCATAATAATCTTCTTTTGAATAAGATTGTGCGAGAGAAGATGATTCACGAACCAATTGAGGAATAACATTCAAATACTCAATGTTTTGAAAAAACACTTGCAAATCTCTGAACTTGCGATTGGCATTCACCTGCTCTAAGTGAGTGTATTTCAATGTTTCTTCATCTTCATCTTCTTTTTGAGTATTTCTATCACAAACATATTCATTACTTGAATACGAAAACACTTGTTCTTTCAATATCTTAACCTGACTTTTCATAATACCACCGCCAGTATGCTGAATATCAAGATGATACATCCATGTAAGATTATCTTCGTTTGGCTCACCTAAGTCAACTGTAATTGAAACATTGGTGGAAGTTCGTGCAGCTAGACAACGTATTTTAGTAATACCATCTCTATCTTCAACTGCACTTTGCAAACCTCCTGCTTGTTTTGAAATATCACGCAGAAAACGAAGGGCATCTATGAAGTTTGATTTTCCTGCTGCATTTGCACCAATAATAAAACACCTTTCTGATAAATCCACTTCACAATTCTGAAAGTTTTTCCAGTTATGAAGTTTAATCTTCTTGATAATCATATTGTTTATTTCTTTAAATTGCTCAAAGATACTATTTTATTTATAATATTTTTATAGTTTATAGTTCATCCTTTTACTTCTATTTTCCCACTCATCAATCTTGGCAATAAACTATCACGCGTTTGGGTGAGAGTTTGAATTCAATATACTTTCACAATATCTAATTGTGCGTAATTTGTTGGCTGCTTGCTAAAGTTTTATTTTTGAGTTCTAAATTGTCAGTCATTTGGGAATATAAATTAGTTTTTCAAGATAGTTGCAAAGATAGTTTTTTTAATTAAAACCAATCACAGTTTAAACCCATAAGATTAACTCATTTAGAGGATTTTTCAAATTAAATATTGCGTTGCATTTAAAAAATTGTTTCTATAAATACAATTTATTTTATAACAAAAACAGCGAATATCTCTTTCGAAATATCCGCTGCTTTCACAAATTTATTTTGTCCGTTTTATTTCACTATCTCGCCGCTCACATTTTCGAGTTTTACATCATTGTCATTTTCGAGTTTAAGAGCCGGTCCGGAAGATGGGATAATATCCACATTTTTGAGGATGATATGTTTGCTTTCCTTTATTTCGGCACCTTTACGGGCGGTTATTTTAGCATTTTCCACATAGATTCCTTCGATAGGATTTTCGGGCAATCCATTAAAATACATGGCTCGTCCGGCATTACTGCAACGGATATTTTTCACATGGATATTCCGAAAAGTCGGCGTAGTTTCGTCCATAGCGGGCAAACTACGAACTAAGGGTTGACCATTTTCATCTTCAAGCACTTCGGAAGCTGATTTATTCATGTAATACAAGTCGAACAAAAGCGCTTCGGTAACAATATCGTACATACCAATATTTTCGATGTAGATATTCTCCACCACACCACCGCGTCCACGTTTACTTTTGAAACGCAGACCCACATCGGTACCGAGGAACTGACAATTACTTACCTTCATATTTCGCACACCGCCCGACATTTCGCTACCCACTACAAAACCACCATGGCCTTTGAAAACGGTGCAATTATCCACAATCAGATTTTCGCACGGACGAGCACGTCGACGGCCGTCTTCGTCCTTCCCACTTTTGATGCAAATGCCATCGTCACCCACATCGAATGAAGAATTGACAATCAGTGAATTTTTGCAGGATTCCAAATCCAAACCATCTCCATTGGCCGAATAACTTGGATTACGAACAGTCACACCATCAATAATCACATTTTCGCACATCAGCGGATGCAGGTTCCACGCCGGTGAATTCTGAAACAAAACACCTTGAAGCAACACATTTTTACAGTCGATAAAACTGACCATTACCGGACGTAAAAAATCGCGTATTTCCATAAACTCCGCATCGGTTTTCAGTCCGCGTGGCACATTCATATCCGAAATGGTATCTCCTTTCAGGTATTGAGCAGATGGCAACCAGTAATCCGGTCGTTTAAAAACGCCGCCCATGGCAATTGTTTTTTTCCACTGACTTTCGGTGAGACTTTGTTTTTTAACTGGTCGCCAATACTGACCATTTCCATCGATCGCTCCTTGTCCGGTAATGGCCACATTGGTCAGATTTCTGCCTGAAATGGGCGACTGACAACGTTTGGTATCCAAACCTTCGAAAACGGTTTCGACCAGTGGATACAGATTTTTATCGGGCGAAAACAAAATAATGGCACCAGCTTCCAAATGCATATTGATATTACTTTTAAAAACAATTGGCCCTGTAAACCATACTCCTACGGGCACATTTACCGTTCCACCACCTTTGGCAGCCACTACATCGATGGCTTTAGCAAAAGCATCGGTACACAGATTTTTTCCATTTCCCACCGCACCGAAATCTTCGATGGAGACAGAATATTTAGGAAAAACGGGTTGTTGCACTTTGGGCATATCAAACGGAAGATTTTTGTACAAATGTGCGTAGGGATATTTAGCACCAACAACATGAACAGCACATACAATATATGCCAAAGTGAAATAAAAGAATTTTTGTTTTATCATTTCAGAATTATAGTGATTTATTAGAGTTTTCTTATCTTTTCCCGAAGTCTATTTTCCCAAGTAATAGCCCGTTACCGGACTTTGCGGATAGCCTTGCGAGCGTTCCAAAACATAACTTCTATAAATTGGATCCTGCATCAGGGTAACACGTCGATCGGTTGCAGGTATGTTCGTCTGATAAATACGTATTTCACCGGGCAACGATGTAATAATTTCCTCGCGCCAATCGCCTGTTATATCAGCAATCATGACGATACTTCCTTTTATACCTTTAGTTAGCGTTTCAGCTTTCCATTTCGACACATTAACACTCCAATCGCCTCTGTTACGACGGTTATTGCGTTGATTTTCCGAACTTTCCTGCATTGTACCTTCATCCACTACCGGACGTCGGAATTCCGCACCAATGGTTTCGCGCAGCAAATCACCATCCCACCAGGCCCAGTTGCGACAATCGGGTACCTCATCGTTGGTTGAATTCAGTTTTTTTCCATCCGACGTAAGCAAATAACGTGCATCGCTTCCGCCCTTTTTATCTTCGCTGGCAAAACATTCCAAACCCGGATGAGTCGGATCAAAATCGGCCACCATGCCATCGCCTACATGGTAGGTCGGCTGACCGATTTTCCAGATTTGCTGTCCGCTTTTTGCATCGACAACCATTACACCACGTCCGTCGGTTTGCCACGGTTCTGAAACCAGAAAAACCTGCATTCCTGTATGGGATGGATCAATTTGTGTTAGATACGCTTTGTCACTGTGTCCAAGCCCTGATGACCAAAGAAGCGTCCCGTTATCGTCGAGCATACACGAACCGAGCAGAATTTCATCACGTCCATCATTATCCACATCGCCACAAACCATATTGTGAGCCCCCTGACTACGCATTACAGGATTTTCTTCGTCACCATCGAAATGCCAGAGTTGCTCCAGTTTATTTCCCTTCAACTGCCATGCATCAACTTCCATCAAACGATATGTTCCGCGTGCAGCCAAAATACAAGGTGTTTTTCCGTCGAGATAAGCCATTCCTATCTGATTACGGTTCTGACGGTTTAAATCGCCCAAACGGAAATTTCTTTCAGGCCAGGCCACTTTATCCAACACTTTACCGGTCATACCGTCGAGCACCATTAAAAACTCACTACCGCCATATACGCGACCTTTGGCATTTTTCAAATAATCGTCACCCGCTCCTTTCAGGGCAATTTCAGCTTTGCCATCGCCATTAAAATCATAGGCAACAAAGGGAGAATACCAGATTCCGGGTTCAATGCCAGGCCCCATATCGTAAGTCCAGAGGTAAGTTCCATCGTGTAGATATGCTGAAATTTTAAAGGTTATCCCGGTGGTATCGCCAGGCATTCCCGGGTCTACGTTGGAATCGGGTGTGCGAACAATAAAATCATACCGACCATCACCATTTAAATCGGCCACAGCAAGTTTGCCAATCCTGTCTTTTCCTTTTAGTTTTACTGAAATATAATTCGTCAGGGATGCAGTATCGGTCTCCATTTTTTCTGAAACGACAGCCTTCTTCTTTTTATCTACTGCTGAAATCCAATAATTTGCTTTACCTGAAACAGGTTTTACATCCTGAAAATCAGTTGTTGCCACAACAGGTTTATTGTTCAGCTTTTTGGTTTTTCCGTTTGCTTCACGATACACATTGAATGCCACCGTGTTTTCATCAGAATTCAGCCATCGCCAGCTCAGATATACAGTTTTGTTATCGGCTGACTTTACGGCGGTAAGTCCGCGGTTCAGATTTTCAACTATGCGCTGAGCAGCAAAACCCTGAACCGGTGGTTTTATTTCATGACGTGGTTCGAGAATTTCGTACTGATATGTGCGCTCTCGGGTATCCTGAGCGTATAATGAATTTATACTAAATATCAGGACAAATAATAATGTCTTTTTTAGATTCATAAGATTAATATGTTTATAATTATAGAACGCGGATCTAGCGGATTAGGCTGATTTGCGCTGATAATATTTTTATGTTACGGATTTTATTCGGATATAAATTTCAAATTGAAATTGCGGTTTTTTTTATCAGCCATTTGCAAAGCAAATAAATCAGAATACAATCAGTCTGTATCAGCTCAATCCGCTATATCAGCGTTCTATCTGTATTTCTTTTATGTTTATTCATAAATATCTTTCTTTTAAATTCCGCCTCTGATCCAAAATTGAAAAGAAATCCAAGTTCCATATTTGTTGCTCTTAAATAATTTACTAATTGACATTCATGCTCTTCCTGAAGAATTGCAGTAGCTTTAAGTTCCAAAATAATTAAATCATTTACAACAATATCTGCATAATAATCTCCAACCAATATCTCATCATAAAAAACATTTATTTTTTGTTGACTTTGGGCGTCCAAACCCAATTTTTTCAACTCAATCAACATGGCATTTTCATATACTTTTTCAAGAAAACCGTAACCTAAAGTGTTATAAACTTTATAGTAACAGCTAATAATTTTCTCAGACAAATCTTTGTAAATCAATTCCATTTTTTATAATATTTAAATACATTTCACGTTATCAGAACGCATATTTACGCTGATTAAATTTTAAATCTATACTTATTAAAATCTGATCCAACTTCATAAATGCAATAGCAGATTTTCTTTATTCGCTATTTGCGCAGCAAATAAATCAGAATAGAATCCGTTTTTTCTGCTTAATCCGCTTTATCTGCGTTCTATCATACTATTTATAAATTTCAATCGTTACCGGCGAGCACAAGCCACTTTCCATGGGTTGCCAGTGCCCGTAACCTGTTTTTTTGTAGCCTCTGTCAACAAAATTTATTTCTTTAAATATTCGCCACTCAACTCCACGTTTGTCATAATCGGCAATGCGGTTAGCCGGTAAATTAGTCACCTCTATTTTTAGTGAATTTTCGCCTGCCTGCAAATATTCTCCGATTCTGCACTCGAAAGGAGCTGCCCATACAATTCCCGCATCTCTGCCGTTCACAAAAACATGTGCACTTTCACGAACATCGCCGAGTTTTAAAACATAAATTTTTTCCTTGTCAGTTTTCTCCAACTGAAAACTGGTTTCATAAACTCCCGTTCCTGCGTTGACTTTCAGTTTATCGTTATTCAGATTAGTCCAGGAAGTCAGGGCATTCAATGTAAAACTTTCAGAAATCTGCGGTTCACTCTGAATAAAACTCAAAGTCCATGGACGATTCAATTCAATGGTTTGTACCTTTTCATTCAGATATTTCCAGTCGGCCATCTGAACATCTTCATTCGTAAAAGTTTTCAGAATAATGGATTCTCCGGATTTCAGTTGCAGAAAAACCTGTGTTTTTCCATCAACGGTTCGCAATTTTGCTTTTCCTGTATTTCCGGTCATCGGATCGAAAAATTCTGCTGACTTTGCGGGCACCGATAAGGTCATCCAGCCTTCTGTGTAGTCAGCTTTCAGTGCCGAAACAAAATAATGATAACCTCCTTCGTTTGAGCGACGAATAGCATGTAACCCGAATTTAATAATCATTTCTTCCGCAGGAGTTCCGATGGCTTTCAGTGTAGCTGCATAATCTGTTCCGGTAATAATGCTGCCTTTTTTGAATCCGTTTACCTGTGTAGTACTGAAATCGGAAGTCAGGGATATTTTTATCAAATTTTTCGCGAAAGCATTTCTGCGTATTTTTAACTGAGAGAATCCTGGTACATCTTTCGGATAATTTCCCAAAAACACGATTTTTGCTCCTTGCCCCACCAGTTTCACCAAATGTTTCAGCGTTTTTTCCGACATGATTTGCACCGCAGGTAAAATCAACGCTTTGTAACGGGCTCCGCTTTGGGTGATAATTTGTCCATTTTCACATTTAGCTGAGAGTATGAAATTGTCAGATATATAATCCACATCGTAACCATTGCTGTAAATGGAATGTACCACGTGAATAAAATCGGGCATGAGCTTACCCATATCGTGAATAGAAAATTGAAAAAAGCGTCCGCCTTCGTTATTCCACACATCGTGCACCGGCAGATACACCAGAAAATCATTATCAGGTTTCCCGGTCTGGAGAAACGACTGACAGCGGGTAATATACTGCATCAAAGCAGGAGCATCCCGCCAGATAGTATTGGTTGGCGACATATCCATCGAGGCATAAAATTTCCATCCCGGCCAGGCTGCTTCGCGGGGCGAATAGGTTGTTCCATGAAAATTCATATGGTTTACGCCCGCCACAAACATCAAATCCAAATCAGGTTTGCATTGCGATAATGAGGTACGGAAATGCTCAGTGAGCCACGTAAAAGTTTCGCTGGAAACGTATTGTTTGCCGGCAATATGTGCTGCCGAAGAAGCATATTTGAGCATGGAAAGTTCCGAGTCGTTTTTGCGGGTAAGTGAATCTTTGCGCAAACCTTTGATACCAAAGTCGGATAGCCCGAAACCTTCAATTTCGGGAACATCCACCGTGGCGTATAAATCAATCAGATTTCCGGGCGAACCATGTGCCTGATTGCGGGTTTTGCTCCCGTGCAAGTGAGCCCAGTCAGTCCACTGACGTGTAAAGTTTTCGAGCAGCAAATCAGAAATGGTTTCACGATAATCGGTTACTATTCGCCTGGTCGCTTCAGTTCTTTCTTTCGACAAGAATTGCGGCAAATAGTTTTCGAGTTTATAGCCACGGCGTTTAGCAAATTGTTCAAAAAAATCTGCTGTCCAGTCGGCTCCGTACACCTCGTAAGAGTCGTTAAAAAAGTTATGCGGATAGGCTGTACCTGAAGATGTAAAAGCTTTTTCAAATCTTTCGAAGTAGTTTTTTACTGCTTTCGTGGAGAAATGATCCATCACATATCCTTCACCGCCCGGAGCAGCACGTTTTACTTTTTGGAAAGTTTTTCCGTTGAATGCTGCAATAACTGTCCATTCTCCTTTGGGCACTTTCCAGTTAATATTTTGTGCAGTATCAACTTTTGCAGTCAGATTCAGCACTTTATTTCCCTGATAAGCCATCAATCGCAGCAACTTAGCCACTTTCGCCTGATCCTTTTCTTCGGGAATAATTTTAGCAGAAAAAACATCTCCTTCTTTTACCTGAAACTGACGCACCAGCAATTTTGATGCAGCATCGTCAACCGTTACTTCAGGTCCGCCAAAAGGCCAGCCGGTACCAGTATTCATATCCGTCTGAATGCCAACCCGATTGTTGATTGACTCGGTAAATGCCAGCATTTTCATCCAGTCACCGGAAAGAAATGGAATTTCGTTAGCATCGTTTTTCTGAACACCATAAATGGGCGTAATTTCCACTGAACCTATACCAACACGGGCATATTCTTCCAGATTGTATTGCAGATTGGTTTTATCCACCGCGCTTCCCATCCACCACCAGCGTGTTCCCGGTTTCATTTCTGTGGTAACGGAAGGCCATGAAACATTCTGCCCCACAACCACCTGAAGGGGGAATAAGGAAATGCAAAGAATAGAGATTAATGCGATTTTTTTCAGTGTTTTCATTTTATAAAAGTATTGAAGAAAAAACTCAACGAATAAATTTAATCTAATGCAATTTATGCATTTAAAGTGTTTTACGGATTATTCTGAATGCCAAAATCGAACCACAGTTTCATACAAATTCCTTCATCGCCCTTTTTAATACGAACCGATGCCGGTTGACTGTTTGGACCGAGATGCGGTATGGGTTTAAAGTCGCGGATAGCCGGAATTTCGTATAAAAACGAAATATCTCCTGTTGGAAATGCCGGCATGGAATTTTCACCGTTTTGTCGCATTTTAGGTTCTTCGGGAGTAAAAACTCTGAAAAACAGTCCATCGCTTTCGCTGTAAAAAGTCAGCAAAGTTTCTTTGGTTTGCAGTGTTGCCCAATACATATTGGCGTGATAGCCCTTAAACTCAGGATAAACCAGATTTTCGAAACTTTCGCCGGTAATGGTATTGTTATATGCTTTATTCCAAAGTCCATAATTTGTACCTTTAATACGGTTTTTCCATACCCGATAAGGGCCACGACCAAACCATTCCATACCCATTACACGGTTTTCGGGATACGAAAAACTGAGTCCGAAATTGGTAATGTTTTCTTCCATAAACGAATCGTCAAAACCCGTTCCTCCCGAAGCGCGGTTAAGCATAACGGCCGACATGTGCAACAATCCGGTTGAAGCCATTTCCCAGCGAATGGAATCAATACCACCGAGATAATAAAAAGTCAGAACAGATTTATCGCCTTCCTGACGAAGCTGATAATCCTTCAGTTTCACTTTCATCCCAACTGCTACCGGTCCATTGGAAAATGAAACAGGTCCGCAATGATTTCTGACAGAAGTAATCAACCCTGAATTCAGACTAAACTGTACTTTGATAAAACTATTGATAAGCGTGGCTGTACTATCTGTTTTTTCGAAAGATGAAGTATTGATTTTTGTAATATTTTTCAACTGATTTGCCGTATACGATGTTGTCAGATGCACAGGATATGAATTCAGACAAACCGACGTATTATTTGCATCGAAAGTTTCAAGTTCAAGCACATCAGCGTCAAAAAATTTGTCTGACACAGGAATCCGTACTTTGGTTGTTTCTCCCCGCGAAATATCAGGAAGCGAAATAAATCCTTCTTCTATCAGTTTTTTTCCTGATATGGCAACCGGCGATGCAATGCTGTACAAACGGTATTTCAAAACATGTTTTCCGAGCGATGTAAACAAATAATCGTTGGTCACAAAAATTTCGCCATTGAACGAAGGTGTGATCATAAACGGTCGGATTTGCACCGGCGACCATATTTCGCGAATGCTGTAAAAACTACCTTCCTTTTCGCGATACGGTCCTAGAATACCGTCGGGGGCATTAAATCCATCCGAATCGAGCGCGCCGTTTCTATCGGAACGTTTTACCGCTTCATCCACAAATGCCCAGGTAAATGCACCTGCAAACAACGGGCTTTCTTTATATTTCAGCCAGAAATCTTCCATTCCGGCACCATTTCCCTGATCGTACAAACCGTGCGCAAATTCTGTTGGCATAAACACATTGTAACCATTGGTCAGGCGGGCTACACCGGTTTGATAAGCAGGATAATGATGCGTGTCCAATCCATCAAAATCAGCCCAGGGATGAATGACATGACGTTTTTGAGGATCGTATTTGGCAAACTCGGCATCCACATTTGTATTCCAGCCACCTTCGTTTCCGTTATCCCAAATAATGACGCAGGGATGATTCACATCGCGGACGACCGTTTCTCTCACCAGTTTTTTACCGGTTTCGGTGTCGTAAGCGTTTTGCCAACCAGCAAGCTCATCGAGATAAAACAAGCCCAACGAATCGCACATATCCAAAAAATGTTTGTCGGGCGGATAATGCGACCGAACGGCATTCATATTCATCTCTTTGAGTAGTTTAGCATCGTTCAACGAAATTTCGCGATTAGTTGTTCTTCCTCCATCGGGATAAAAAGAATGACGATTGGTTCCCTTCAACACTACTTTCACGTTGTTTACATAAAGTCCATCGTTGCGACGGAATTCCACAGTCCGGAAACCGATTCTATCGGTAAATTCATGCACAACTTCCTTTTTCGCGTTCAGAAGCTCAAGTTTCAGATTATATAAATACGGATTTTCCGGATTCCACGAAATGATATTTTTCCATTCGGTAGAAATTTGCTGCGTTGTAATTCCCGGTTGAAGGGCAATAATTTTAGATTCAAATTCTTCATTTCCTTTCACCGGTTTTACCGAAACACGAACAGAGTAACCCGGCAAAATTTGCGTGGTAAATAAATCAGCTGCAAGCTTTCCATCTGCCTGAGCATTTACTGCGATACGTTCAATATGCTCAAGCGGTTTTGCTTCGAGGTAAACAGGACGGTAAATACCACCAAACAACCACCAGTCGGCACGACGTTCTGCTCCGTTTACCGATTTATTGGCTGAATGTTTGGACACTTTGACTTCCAGCTTGTTGGATGCACCAAATTTGAGTTTATCAGTTATATCGTAAGAAAATTCATAAAATCCACCCTGATGTATTTCACCTGCTGCAATGCCATTCATTTTCACTTCTGCATCGGTCATAGCACCTTCAAAAACAATGCGGACTGATTTGCTTTTCCATGCAGCAGGAACTTTGAAGCTATATTCGTACAATCCGAACTCCATGCTCGGGTTTTTCAGTCCGGCTTTGTACCAGCGTCCGTAGGTATATTCTCCAAAACCCTGAATTTCCCATTGTGATGGAACTTTAATTTTGCTCCACTTCCCACTGTTACGGCCTTCAGAGCAATAAAATTTCCATACTTTTTCACTACCTAAACCGATTCCTGAGAGGAATTGAATTTCTGATTTTTGTGCCCAAACTGACAAGCCGAGCAAAAGAAGAATTGAAAAGAAAAGTGATTTTTTCATGATTTTTGTACCTTTTTTCGGTGAAACACCAAACAAATCTAACAAAATCAATTTATTAAAAAAAATGCAGGTAACATGAAACGATTTATTTTGAACAAAATCAAATAAGATTGAACAAAAATCAAGGAAAAACCCGTTTCCGGATTTTTCCCTGTTCCATAAAATCGTGAATTTTTATGCCTATTTTATGATTTTAACCGACCATTTTTGCTGTTCAGTGGCTATTGTACAGAAATAAACACCCTGATTCAACACATCGAGACCGGTCAAATGAATTATTCCATTGGAAGCATTCATCCTCTTTTGGAGTATCAACTGACCGGCAACGGAATAAAAAGAAATAGTTGCCTGTCCGTTCTGAAGTCCGTTTAATTCAATGTTCAACTCATCGACAAAAGGATTTGGAGAAACATGCAATGCTGTTTGTGCATTTGGAGTAAACAATCCGGTCTTGAGCCCGTTGTTGTAATTTTCCAACACTTCTTCGGCTGTAAGCGCGCCTTTGTAAATTGAAATTTCGTCCAACGATCCACCGAAAGCATTCACAAAGTTCACATTGGTATTTCCCAAAACCAGATTTTCAACTTCCGCAATATTCCCTGTTCCATCGGTTTTTGAACCTTTTAAAACACCATCCACATATGTTCTGAGTACATCAGCTTCCACATCGCGCATTACTACCAAGTGATGCCAGACATTATTGAAATAGGTTGAACCCGTAATATCCAGGGCTGTTTTGGTCACATCATCATCAATTCCCCAGGTTAAACGATCGTTGCTTCCGGTTTTATTATACTGAACACCAAACCATTTTCCGGTTGCACCCGTTGTAGTATTTTTCACATGACTGCCTTTGTGAAATAAGTACCAATCCACAGCTCCACCGGCCGATTTAAACCACAATTCAACACTGAACGATTCCGCGCCAAGTGAAATAGCATCGTAATGGCTCTGCACAAAAGCCGCATTGGTTGGAGAAGCAGGAATTGTTACACAATTATCAATTTTTCCAGTCCCCCAGCTTGGTGTAAAATTCACCGCATTAGCATAACCAAGAATATCGTTATTAGCTACAGTTCCACTCGTTTCATTGAGTGAGAAATATGCTACCTTTTCGCGCTCCGGCTTTTTGCCCGAAGTAAACGACCAAACATCACCCGTAACACTTCCCAATAAATTTGTGACATCAATGCGCCAGTAATAAGTGGTATTAGGCGCTAAAGTTGCCACATACGATGCACCGGTTTTGGCAAAAGCAACTTTCACCAAAGCATCTGGGGCTGTACCCAGATACACATCGTAATACAAAATTCCGCCCCAAGTTCCAGATAAGTTTGTCCACTGCAAAGTTGTTTGCAAATAAGCTGAAATAATGGATTTATCAGCAGGAACGGGATCGGTGCTTGCAATTGGAGGTGATGCCAAACCTAAAGTTGTGGTTTTGCAAACTGCTGAATAAAGTGATTCCTCGCTTCCATTTACCGCTTTTAATCTGAAATAGTATGTGGTACTGGCCGATAACCCTTCAATTTTGTATTGAACTATTGCGGGATCAAGTCTTACAACTTCTGTATAATCTGTGCCGTTTGTCGACTTTTCGAGCACTACGGCAGTAGCAACTTCAGCATTATTTGTCCATTTTAAAGTTACATAATCCACATCAATTCCTTTTACAGTAGGCAATGTCGGATATTTTATAAAAGGAATTCCAGCTCTGATACCATTGATATATTTTTCGATATTCAGATATCCGCTTTCGTTTACTAATAATGCATCAGCGGCATCATTTTTATTTAAACCATTGGCTTCTTCCCAGCTATCAGGCATTCCGTCATTATCAGAATCTGCTTGTTTTACTGACGAAAACACATTCCCAACGGTATTAGCAAGACCTAAATCAGCTTCTCCGTTAATCAGAGCACCAACAGTTCCGAGTGATTTCAGTTCGTTAATAATGTACTTGTCCACTTCATCCCGGAAAGGAATAACAGGGCCAACGCTATCCACAATCCACTTATAAGCATCTTCTGCCGATAATTTATTACTGATAACCGGGTGTACTTTGGGCGAGGCAACAAAACTGTTATAATCGGGAACAAAAGTTGCCGGACCAAAATCTGCCGTATCAGCCGATATACCGTTTAAAACGCCATCCGTGGTGTAATCGAGATAATTTCCTGACTGACAAACTTGAAAATACTGATTTGCACGAACAAATGCATCCGTTCCGCCCGTTGCAGGTCCTTTGATAAAATAATTATTTTCAATAGCAGCCCATGATGAACCTTCAGTATCGCCAAGAATATAGCCACCGCCTGAACCCCAGTTATAGCAAACATTATTTACATACTGATTTAATCCTTTTACTTTAGGATTTCGGGTTTTATTGTCCACATACAAATCTTTATAAAGCGTCACACCACCATTGGTTTGAATTAAACCTCCGGCAGAGTGAATCATAATTCCCTGACCAATAATTGAGTTAGAAATTGTAATATTTCCGGGTTCAGTTCCTTTATCATCCCAACTAATGGAGAAAGTTTCATCCAACCCCCAGGTTATTGAGCAATGATCAAAAATCATGTCGCTACCATTGGCAATACCTGCAGCATCTTTCCCTGCATCACCTTTCAAACCCATACGAAAGCGCATATAGCGTATAATCACATCTTTTGTACCGGAAAAAGAAACTCCGTTGCCATAAATTACAACTCCTTCACCGGGTGCTGTTTGCCCGGCAACTGTAATATTACTACTGAAAATCAGTCGGCTGGTTATATTAATCACTCCCGCTACATCGAAAACCACAATCCGGTTTGGCTGACTGATAGCATCGCGAAATGACCCTGTACCTGAATCGTTCAGATTAGTTACATGATAAATGGCCGGCGATGAAGTTGCACGCGCACCTTTGGCATATTTACCAAAACCTTCAGCACCGGGGAAAGCCGGAAGTTGCGAGAATACAACATTGACTCCTAATACTAAAAATGCAAGTATAAATATTTTCTTCATTTCTTCGTTTTTTAATTTGTTGAATGAACAAGGCTGCCTGAATTGTGTCAGACAGCCTTATTATGCAAAGAATTTATTTCTTATTTTCGAACAATTTTTTGTGTAATCAATTCATTTCCACATCTGATTTTTGCAAAATAAATACCTGTTGGTAATTCTGCTACATCAAAAGAGTAAGTTAAAGCATTGACATCTCTGCTCAATAGCAACTGACCCTGTAAACTTACAATTTGTACTGAAGAAATTTCTTTATCAATTGAGCTTAACTGTAACATGTTTTGAACCGGATTAGGATAAACGCGTACGCTTCCTTTGCTTACATTATTAACTGCTGTACTTCCGTGAGCAATAATATGCAATTTAAATCCACCTCCTATGGTATCTGTAGCATAGGTGAATGTTACTCCGTTAGGAAATTCTTTCACTTCAATCTGGAATGAATCCACGGCCACTTTGGTTTTTGCTGTAACGACAGTAAATGTATCATTATCGGCAATATACACCCATGAAGCAGGTTTCACAATAATTTTTGAACCATTGAATGTGGCAGTAGCATTTGTTGATAATTTATCATAACTTGTTTTTGAACGTAATTTAAACTCAACTGTAGCTCCGTGCTTCATTAATAGCGGACTTGCAGTTTTACCCGACAAGGTATCAGCCAAAACCAACTCTCCAATATCATCAACACCAATCACCAGAGTTCCTAAACTATCTACCTGCACTTTACCTGTCAAACGGCCGTTACCACCACCGATAGCATTTTTATTGATAGTCATAACATTGGCTGCAGTACAACGACCCAAACCTGTGGTATTGGCAGTTACAGGGATATTTACCAGGAAAGTCCCCTGATTTACCTGAACACCCAACGAAGCGGTGGTTAAACTTTTGGTACTGGTAAAGGTATATTTTCCTGTTCCTACTTTAATCACTCCTAAATAATTATATCCACTTCCACCCACATCTTTGATAGTAACCGGACAAACAACATCGGTATTTTTTCCACCAATCATATAATAAATACGTGGGGAGTTTGATTTTCCGGCTCCATATCCCCCCAGGAAAGCATTATCATCTTCAGCTTGTAATTCACCAATACCCCAACAACGAGTACCTGAAGCGCCTGTCAGACCTGCACCCGATTTCAAGGTTAAAGTTCTGTTCCAAAATAATGAATCTACCGTATTAAAATTGGTATAATCCCATGTTTTAGTAATAGGCAATAATAATCCGTAATAACCCGGTACAACTCCGGTTCCTGTATATTTTTCAATGGTTACATTACCTGTAAAATTCTTCCAGTCCACAGCAACTCCACCGGCTTTGTTGGTTCCCATCATGGTTCTTTCACCAGCTGTTGCAATAACCAGATTTCCAGTTCCGGTTATCGGGCTTGCAAAATAGCTGTAACGCGAAAGCTCAACTTTAGCAGTTATACCATCTTTAATTTCGATAGGTACACTGACGCTTGGATAAGAACTGGATGTTGTAGTTGCAAAATTAGCTATTGCGTTACCTTCAAAAATAATTTTTGAGCCCCAAATATTAGGTGTGGTTTGTTTTTCCATCATCATTTTTCCATTTCTGAGAATGGTTCCACCTTTCAGTTTGTTGTTCAAATCCATCACAAGCAAACCGGAGCCGTCTTTTATTAGAGTCCCTAAACCATAAATACTATCCGTACTTACTGCTGTACTTCTTAAAACATAGGTTTTTGTTGCATTTACATTGATATTATTTACAGATATCGCTCCTGCTATTTTTAAAGTATCCGATGTTTCAATCGAAGTATCGTCAAATAAAGCATTAGAACCTTCAGTAAACGTTTTAGGGAGTGGAATAGGGAAAGTAGGATCGAGCCAGTTGGCTACAGAGTAATCCCAAATCTGATCGGTTTGACCACCGTACCATTTAAATGTACTTTGCGAGAATAGCGAACTTGCAGCAAACAATGCTACAGCGAAAAGAGTAATTTTTCTCATGATATCAAAACTTTGAATTAGTATTAGAATTTATAATATGCAAATAACGGAAATATCAAACTCAATCACTATAAGCAATTTGACTGATACAATGATTTTTTTGATATTTTTAAATCAAAACAGGGTAATTGACATTAAATTTTTTAACGTTTATTTTCCCAGTTCAATACATCCCATAATGAAAGGCCCGGTTGCTTTGGCATCGTTATCGCGGATTCTTTCGTTGATGTAATATTCATAACTTCCATCCCTGTAAGGATTTCCACCTAATCCAGCCACAGCACAACATTTGGTCAGCGTAAGTGTGCCATCAGCATTTTTCTTTATCAATTTCCGGGTAATACCTCTGAATGCTTTCTCAGCTGCTTTTCGGTATTTTTTATCTATATATCCTCTATTTACCGATTTTGCAATGGCATACATACACATGGACGAGACTGACGCTTCTTCATAATTGCCAACCCGTTCCGGAAAATTGACTACCTGAAACCACAATCCGTTCTTCGACTGATATTCTGACATTACCTTTGTCAGGTTTTGAATTATGGAAATAAGTTCAGCCCTGCGGGGATGATTTTCAGGGACAAAATCGAGCACATCTACGGTTGCCATAAAAAACCAGCCTATGCTTCTGCCCCAGAAATTAGGCGAATGTCCGGTAAGCGGATCAGCCCATTTTTGCGATTTACTCTCGTCCCATGCATGGTAAAGCAAACCGGTTTTTTCGTCATAAGTTCTTTTGTAACATAAGGTGACCTGATGTATGGCTTCATCAATCCATTCAGGCTGATCAAATTCTTTTCCATACTGCGCCATAAAAGGCGATCCCATGTAAATTCCATCCAACCAAATCTGATGCTGATAAACTTTTTTGTGCCAGTACCCTCCTTCGGAAGTTCGTGGGTGTGTTTTTAGCTGAGAAATTAAACTCTCAATAGCCAGTCGGTATTTTTCATCGCCGGTAATGCGATATAAATCAAAAAGAACTTTTCCCGAATTCACAAAATCGATATTATAACTTTCGGGTTCGTACAAATATATTTCTCCCTGATTATTAATCAATGAATCAGCCCATTCTTCCACATAACTGTAATAAGTATCATTGTCAGTATCTTTCCACAATTTCAACATAGCCAAACAGCCCAAACCCTGCGAATACCCAAAATACAGCCTTTTTCCATGATCGAGCATCCATGCTTTAGGGAAACGACTCATCTCTGATAAGGCAAATTTTTCAGCATAGGATTTTTTTGAAGTTATATTGCAACATTTTGTTTGAACCTGTGAAACAGCTATTTGAGCATTTCCCATGAACATGAAAATAAAGATAAAAACAGCGATTCTTTTCAGATAGCTCATTTTTGTAATAATCAATAAAAATTAGAATTAGAGAAGAGATTAATATCAAGACGAAAAAAAAATCAGTTTGTACTTGGAGAAAAACTGATATTATTTTGAGTAACACAAAATTAGACAATTTAAAATCCGAAAAAACTATTTGTTTTGATAGTCGGGATACAGCTTTTGACCTAAACAAAAGCAGGACGAAAAAATTTCGCCCTGCCTTTAAATGTATTTATTTGTTGATCAGAATTTTGCGCCGAAAAAGTAGAAAATCAACCCGGCTAACAATGCACTCACTGGTATTGTCAAGATCCATGCTACCAATAAATTTTTGGTAACACCCCAACGCACAGCCGAAAGCCTCTTTACAGCTCCCACACCAATAATAGACCCGGTTATGGTATGCGTAGTACTCACAGGGATTTTTACAATTTCTGTCAGAAACAAAGTCAACGCTCCAGCTGTTTGAGCTGCAAAACCTTCGATAGGAGTAATTTTAGTGATATTATTACTCATTGTTTTAATAATTTTCCAACCTCCCGACAATGTACCTAAAGCAATAGCTGAAAAACATGCAATTGGAATCCAATCCGGAATAAGCTTAATATCGGTAAGATACAACCAATCAGGAAGATTTGGATGCAATTTTGTATAAGCAATAAGCGCAGCAGCTATAATCCCCATTACTTTTTGCGAGTCGTTCAATCCATGTCCAATACTTAGAAGTGCAGATGACACTAATTGAAGTCGTTTAAACACCTTATCCGCTTTGTGAGGATTACTTTTCTTGGCTATCCACATGGTAGAAATAATGATGAAATTACCTATAAGCATACCAATTAGCGGAGCAAGAATAATGAAAGACGCTATTTTGATAATCACTTCCACATGAATAGAGTCGAATCCAGCTGCAGCAATTGCAGCACCGGCAAAACCGCCAATAAGTGTATGCGAAGAAGAGGAAGGAATTCCAAACCACCAGGTTACAAGATTCCATGTAATGGCAGCAATTAATCCGGACATTACAATAGGCAGAGTAACGAAATCCGAAATTACAGTTTTTGATACTGTATCGGCAATACCGAAGCCACCTATTACATATTTAGAAATGAAAAATGCAACAAAGTTGAAAAATGCAGCCCAAAGCACAGCCTGAAAAGGCGTTAGTACTTTTGTAGAGACCACTGTGGCTATTGAATTTGCTGCATCATGAAAACCATTGATAAAGTCAAAAATCAATGCCAGAACAATGACTGTAATTAATAAATTCATACTTACTGTTATTGAATTATGCGTATTTTACAATAATAGTTTGAATGATTTTACCAACCTGTTCGGCTACGTCTGTCGCTTTCTCAAGTTCCGACATAATTTCTTTCAGCTTGATTACCTCAATCGCATCTTTTTCATTTTCAAACAAATCGATAAGGAAATGTTCGTAAATGTCATCGGCCTTATTTTCAATATCGTGTAATTCTTTACAGTATTCCTTAATTTTTTTAGAACTTTTCTTTAAAACATCCAACTCGTCAACTGCTTTTCCTATACAAACAGCACCGTTACGAATTTCTTTGGCCAGTTCCACTGCACTTTGAGGCACATGTTTTGGATTATATAATACCAAACGTTTCACACTGCTATTAATGCGGTCAATTACATCATCCAATCTGTTGGCTAAGTGATGGATATCTTCCCTGTCAAAAGGAGTAATAAATGTTGTATTCAACTCATCAAACACTTTGTTCGACAATTTATCACCGATACTTTCCTGCTCCTTAATTTTCTTTTTGTATTCAATAGCAGTTTCATGATCGCCTTTCTCAAGACATTCAATGATTAAATCAGATGCAACCAACATTACATCGGCCATTTGCTTTAACAGAGGGAAAAATTTTGGTTCTTTTGGAGTCAAACTGTTGAGGAATGAATTTTTCATTTTTTCTCTTTTTTGTTTAAAAAATTGTTGTAACACTTATTAAAATTTCGTGACAAAAATACAAAAACACTTCCACTTGCACATCATGTTTCACAGATTTTTAATAGAAATGTAACATCAGTTTTTTAGAACTCTCCAGACTTTCAGTTTTTCAGTATTTTTAAGCAAATAAACTGTATTTGCTTATTTTGAATAATTTTTATCAGTAGAAATAAGGTTAAATTCAACAGTTTACACAATCATATCAAAAAAAAAGTTCAGAAATGTTTTCAGCAAATGGAAAATGTTTTTAATTTTGCAGAACTAATTAGTACTAACAAAAATTTAAGAAAAATGGCTTACGTAATTTCAGAAGATTGTATCGCTTGCGGTTCATGTATCAGCGAATGTCCTGTTGACGCAATTTCAGAAGGTGATATCTATGTGATTGATGCAGATGTTTGCACCGATTGTGGAACTTGTGCTGATGTTTGTCCTTCAGAAGCAATCAGTCCGGCATAACTAAAAATGCACAAACAAAAAAGCCTGTCAGAATCAATCTGACAGGCTTTTTTTATGGTTTATAGTTCGATTCCTGCAATATATACTGATAATCATTCAACTGCATTAGCTCGGGAATTGTCACTTTGGGGTTGTTCCTCATAAATGCGTCAATAATCCTCAAACCTACCCACGCGCCCAATCTACCCGGCGATTCCTGAGCCACAGGCTCTGTAAACGGTGCATCGTTCAGATACTTTCCTATCAGCTGTGTATCAGTCGAAAACAAATCCTTATTCTCAACTACAGAAGCCCAAATATTCTTTTCGTACTTTTCACACCATTTCCACTGTTCCTGCGTATATCCTAAAATATCCATCCTGTCTCTATCGCACATCAATTCAGATAAAAAATACAACACTTTGGCACGGTACAACATATGATCCAGAAGGCGGTCTTTTTTACCATCGAATGGAAAATTTCTAAACAACAAAGTGGAAACCACATCGACTGACACAAATTTACGTTGCATCGTATAGGTTAAATATTTGTAAGTTATCTCCTGATACTTCGGATAATTATTTCCCATATACATATCTACTCCAACAGCAATAATATTATCATTAAAGTATATCGAACGATTAAATCCTGAAACAAAAAAGTATATTTTGGGCAACTTTTTTTGTGGATAATAATGAAAAAATACCGAAAATGCATCACTTATATCATTTTCAATATCTTCACTATTTTTAAATTGAAGCAACACATCCTCATTAACTAATGAAAATGCAGAATCTTTTAAATAAGTTTTAATCGCCATTTGAATTCCTGAAGAATCAGTAGGATTAAAATCAAGAATTTCAGAAAAGAAAATATTTTTAAACTCCGGAAATTGCGAAGAAATCCGTCTGACAGAACTAACTAAGTTGGTCGTATCTAATGAAATAAGCGCACTATCAAATCTATTTATTTTAATTTTAACAATTTCACTTTCATTCAAATCTTCTTTTCTTACATTTTTATTACAGGAATAAAAAGCAAGCAAAATTATCAGAATAGAAAATATTTTTTTCATAACAATTAATTTTTCATATGTATATTGATTAAATTTCAATCAATAAAATACATATAGTAGATTATATTTTTCACAAAATTACAATAAATAAGCCTTATTCTGTACAAACAATTCTATAAATTGAAAATAATCAATAAAAAAATATTTTTCAACACATCAAAATAAAACTAACCAATTATCAAAAAAGAAAATTTCATAAATTTCTTAACTAAATTATTTTATTCGTTTGAATAAACAAACACTAAAAGAGAAATACTTGAAAATAAAATGAGTATCCGAAATTTTTGTAAGTTCTCTAAATAAATGGATGACATGAAATATAATTTTCTCCTCAGATTTCTCGCTATTATACAAAACGAGAGGATTAAAACAATTATATTTTCGTCATTTCACTTTCTTGTTCGGAGATGCCAACAAAGGAAGCTGTAGCTTAAGTAGAGTTCAAACCAAAAAAAACACTTCAAAAGTAAAATAAACCAAGCCCGTTACCGATTAATTTGAAATATTGAATTCTCAGAACACAAAAAAGAAAACCAAATTCAGATAAAAACATGACAAACAACGCAATACCTCAAAACATCGTACATAATAAAAGACAAAAAAAAAGCAGCAAATAAAATTTTGCTGCTTTTTTCTATCGGTTATAACTGTCAAATAGTCACCAATGATCCGTCCTGAAGGGTGAAGCCGGTAATTTAGCGGAATTGCAAAAGTTTGGCATAGCTGTTTCGTCCCACGCAAAACGAACAGCAACTGGATTTGAAACACCTGTAGAACTAACAATCAGTTTATTGTTTTTAATTTGTGCCTGAGCAGGATAAAACTTACGATCAGCACCGGCAATTGAAAACCATGTTAAAGATTTTCCATCGGAACTTATCAGACTATCAGTTGAATTAGTGAAAGTCAGCTCAATTTCGTTCCTTTTTATCTTCATACTTTTATACAATGGTCCGGAGCAAACGTTTTTCATTTTGTAATCTTTTGCAAGTGCCCAGAGCGCCAACCTTCGGCCAACTTCCCATTTATATCCGGGGTGAATATCGCCCAAATTATCAACCAAATCGGTGGTAACAACCATCCCTGAGTGTGGAAAGGCAAGCATTTTACGCTGTTCATCCCAATAGTATGGCAATAAATCCGACCCGTGCGTCAATTTGTCCTTACGCTTGGTGTAATTGTAGGGTGCAATTTGCGCATAATAAAAAGACAATTGCTGGTCGTTCCAAAGATTTTTCCAGGTATCCAGCATTAATTTTGTTTTTGCAACAAAAGTGGTGGTATCGTGAACCATCAAATTGGATTCTCCCTGATACCAAAGAATTCCTTTCATAGTGTAAGGAATTATTGGCTTCACCATTCCTTCAAACATTTTTCCGGTAACCATGCCATCTATTTTAAAATTTGATTTTCCGGCAGTGGAATCTTTAAACAATGGCGATTGCTGATATGCAGTCGGCGGTGTCCATTGTTCCACCCGTGTTCCACCCCACGAACTGGAAATAATTCCCACAGGAATTTTCAGTTTATCAGCCAGTTCTTTGGCAAAAAAGTAACCGGCAGCACTCACATATCTCAAAGTTGTATCATTACAATCTTTCCAGCCATCTGTGGCTAATACCGGCATCAATTTTCTTTCGACATACAAAAATCGTATCAGCGGATTTTTTTCGCCGTTTAGTTCTTTCTCGGCCAAATCTTCTCCCCGCTTCGATGCGGCATATCGCTTCAACTTTCTGTCGAGAGGATATTCCATATTCGACTGTCCGGAACACAGCCATACTTCACCTACCAGAATATTTTCAAGTTCTATGGTGTTTGAACCCTGTATAGTCATTTTGCGCGGTTCAGCAGATGCCTTCATCGAATTAAGTTTTAACTGCCAGTTTCCATCAGGAAGTGTCATTGTGCTTTTTACCTGCCCGGCAAACGAAACGGTTACTTTTTCGCCCGGAGTAGCAGTTCCCCAAATTACAACAGGTTTGTTACGCTGAAGTACCATATTGTTGGTTATAACGCGTGGCAACAACACTTGTGCGTTCAAAAAAATTGACGAAGAAACAACAATCAAGGTAAATAATAATGATTTTTTCATATTTCTGTTTTTTTATTGTTCAAATTTAATATTTTCCACAGACATCAACAAAACAATCCACAGAAAACTGCATTTTATATGAAAACTATTCATGGTAAATTCATTATCTTTGTTTTTCTTTTTGAAGTAAAATTATGATGAATCAGGAACAAATCAAAGCAATTTGCAAAGACACACTCATGGAACACCTTGGAATAGAGTTTCTTGAGGTTAGCGAAGGTAAAGTTATTGCCAAAATGCCGGTAGACAAACGAACAGTACAGCCCATGAAAAGATTGCATGGCGGGGCAACTATGGCGCTGGCCGAATCTATTGGAAGTTTGGGTTCTTCGTATTTGATTGATCCGGAAAAATATCATGTTTTAGGCGTGGAAATCAATGGCAGTCATGTGGGTACTACACGCGAAAACGAAGTTTTTGCAACCGGCATTCTGACTCACCGCGGAAAAACAACGCATGTTTGGGAAATCAGAGTACACGACAAGCATGATAAATTAGTTTCGTTGTGTCGCTTATCTTGTAGAATTATTCCGGTAAAGTCCGATAAATAAAAAATGATTATCCGCAAAGCGACCTGTTATAAATTCTGGATTTGAAGTCTGTATTGTATTTTGCAGCGGCAAATACCAATCTATCGAACAACTTTTCCCCGAAATATCTTCGGTTGAATTTAAAACAATACTCATTGAGATAATACTGTAAATACTCTTTTTTAAGCTGGTGGTGCATATCCAATAGTAATCGTTTTACGTTTGCAATACTGATATGAACCCATGGAAGAATCTTTTGAAGGTCTTCAGGTTTAATAACCTGTGCCTTGTGAGACTCTACAGCTTGGTTTAACTTATAAAATGTCTTTGAATCATCGGTAGTTAACTCTGCCGTTGAATCAATTTGTTCTTTGACAATTTCTACGGCAGTATCTGCTTTCAAATCAGGCACAACCTGCATTTTAATGTGGTTTATCTTTTTAGGCTTTTTGCCCGGCCTTGGATTTTCAACCACAATGCTTTCTGTCATTACAAGTACTTTTGACTTATTCTGACTGCCTGCGCCTCGTTTTAGTTCTTCATTCTTGCAGTCATCGCTTATCAAAGTAGTAATGAATGCATTGTCAAGTTCTATTTGACCTGAAAGTTGATATTCGTTATCGCGTTTGCCCATTATGTCGCCCAATTTCTTGTGCATTTCCCAAATGGGTTGATAGCGTTTATGTCCGAGCTGCCGTTGCAGTTCTGAAGCCGAGAATGACTTTTTTGTACTGGTCAGAAGGTGCATTGCAACATACCAGTATCGAAACGGCAGTTTAGTGCATTCTAATACTGTACCAGTACGTATTGATTGGCGATAATGACAATGTTTGCATTCGTAACGCAACTTGCCATTAAGCCATATATGTTCTTTGCTGCCACATTTTGGACATACAACACCGATTTGGTCACGTTGCGCTTTAAAATGAGCAATACAAGACTCTTCATCGGGGAAGTTTTGGATAAAATTCAAGAGATTCATAACACTTATTGTCGGGGTTAAACATACCGTAAATGTAATGAAAATCAGTGATATATCCAAATATTTCAATCGCTTTTTTATTATAAATTCAACCGTATTTCAGCCTATTCTTTCATAGGTCGCTTTGCGGATAATCATTAATAAAATGACTTTTCAAAAAGAATCATACACATCTCTTACCAGGCTGCAATCGGTTTGCAGAAAACTAAGCATTCCTTTTGTTTCGTATCGCTTGCCGTTGAATCTTGAAATTATCACCCTTGTTCAGCATCATTCATTACCTGAAAAACTGGAAACACTAAATAACCTGCACGACAGAACAGGCTATATTATTGCTCCTTTTACTGAATCAAGCACTCATTCAACATATTTTCTTCAACCTGACTGCGTGTTTTTTTCGAACGACATAGCAGATATATATCTTGAAAAACTGGCAGCCAACAACCGTTTTGTTAATGCGCCGACAAAGAATAATTCATTACAAACAACCAGCCGGAATGAGTTTGTTGGCAATGTAGCAAATGCAGTTTCAGCAATGAAATCAAATGATTTTCAGAAAGTTGTATTATCAAAAGTTCGCACTGAAGCATTGCCTGAAAACTTCGATGCACAAGATTTTTTTCTGAAATTATGCCAAAAATATCCGCACGCATTTGTTTATATAATGCAATTACCCGAAGTGGGTTGCTGGATAGGCGCTACTCCGGAACCATTGCTTACCATCGAAGGCGGAACAGGTAAAACAGTGTCGTTGGCCGGAACGCAGGTAGCTACCGATTTGGAAACCGGGGCGTATCGCTGGAGCAGCAAAGAGGTTGAAGAACAAAGCATTGTAACAAATTTCGTAGAACAGTCACTACATTCGTTACAAATCTCGAACATATCTAAAACCGGACCAGAAAACTACAGAGCAGCCAATCTCATTCATTTAAAAACGGCTTTTGAATTTCCGGAGACTGAGCTGAAACATAGATTCGGTGAGTTTCTAAAGGCTTTTCATCCGACACCATCGGTAGGTGGTTTGCCAAAAGCAGAAGCCCTAAACTTTATACTTGCTAACGAAAAACATGACCGGAGTTATTATACGGGGTTTTTTGGTCCGGTTAATATCAACGAAAAAACAGATATTTTTGTGAATCTACGCTGTCTCCAATTATTCGACAAAGAATTTGTTTTATACAGCGGAGCAGGAATTACTGTAGCTTCCATCCCTGAAAACGAATGGGAAGAGACCGATAATAAAATGATGACATTGATGAATGTGATGAAAAATGTCTAAATATTAGAAAATATGACAAAATCGTCAATCAATTGACGATTTTGTTGACAAATTCGTCAATTGATTGACATTTTTAGTATATTTGCAGAAATTCAAAGTTATATGGCCACAATTAAACGACTAACTACTGCAAAAATCACTCAAAAGTTGATTCCAAACAAAGCCATTTTGCTTTTTGGAGCACGAAGAGTAGGGAAAACTATTTTGATGCGTCAAATAATTGAAAATTTCCCCGGGAAAAGTTTAGTGCTAAATGGTGAAGACTCAACTACTTTGTCGATACTTGAACAACAATCAGTTTCAAACTATAAGCAACTACTCAATCAGGTAGATTTATTAGCAATTGATGAAGCTCAAAACATACCTGATATAGGAAAAAAGCTCAAACTTATTGTTGATGAAATTCCGGGCATTCACGTACTTGCAAGCGGTTCTTCTTCGTTCGACTTATTGAATAAAACAGGCGAACCCCTCGTAGGGCGAAGTTCTTCTTTCATGCTATTTCCATTCAGCCAGTCAGAACTCGCTGGAACTGAAAATATGATTGATACACTCGGAAACTTAGAAACAAGATTAGTTTACGGGGCATATCCTGAGGTAGTATTAATGACTAATAATGAAGAACGGAAAGATTATTTGCGAGAAGTAGTAAATGCTTATTTACTGAAAGATATTTTATCCATTGATGGATTAAAAAATGCAGGAAAAATGAAGGATTTACTTCGTTTAATTGCCTTTCAGATGGGAAATGAGGTTTCGTATGATGAACTTGGCCGACAGCTTGGCATGAGCAAGAATACAGTGGAAAAATACCTTGATTTACTGGCAAAGGCTTTTGTAATATACAGACTTGCTGCATTTTCGACCAATCAGCGCAATGAAGTTTCGAAAGCCGGAAAGTGGTACTTTTACGACAATGGAATTAGGAATTCAATTATTGGAAATTTTAATCCGATAGCGTTGAGGCAGGATGTAGGACAACTTTGGGAGGCCTACTTAATAGGAGAACGAATTAAACAAAATCATTATCTCAAATTAAACAAAGAATTTTATTTTTGGAGAGTTTACAGAGGAAAAGAAATTGACTTGATTGAAGTGACTGAAAATTACATAAATGCTTTTGAGTTTAAATGGGGAGATAAAGTTCCGAAAGTTCCGGTTGCTTTTGCCAACAATTATGCAAATGCCAACTACAATGTAGTTAACAAAAAGAATTATCTGGATTTTATTTTGTCGGAAAAATAGATCAAAAACTCAAAATTCATCTATCAACACACTTTTTCAAGTTTTTTCAAACAATAAATAGTCAATAAAATAAATGGTCAATAAAGAATATCATTTCCGACAAGGAATTAAAAATATACCTGAAATCTGCGCTCAACATGGCGTTCGTAAAGTTGTAATTGCACCCGGATCGCGCAATGCTCCTCTGATTTTTGCGTTTACAGCTCAACCGGGCATGGAATGTCTGAGCATAACCGACGAGCGTTCGGCGGCATATTTTGCACTGGGGATGGCACAACACAGTAACGAACCTGTGGCATTGGTGTGTACATCGGGAACAGCTGTACTGAATTTTGCTCCTGCCATTTCTGAAGCTTATTATCAGAATTTGCCTTTGCTCGTTTTTACGGCCGATCGTCCCGCTGAAATGATTGATCAGGCTGATGGACAAACCCTTCGACAGGAGAATATTTTCGGAAATTATATCAAAGCGTCCTTCAACCTACCGGTTGAAACGGTTATTGATGCCGATTTGCAATTTTCCGACCGGCAGGTTTCTCAGGCTATCGATACATCTGTTTCGTTTCCTCAGGGACCGGTGCAAATCAATGTTCCATTGCGAGAGCCTATTTATACAGCTATTCCGGAAACACATTCGAATCCAAAAATTATTAAAACACTTTCTTCGTTGCCGGTAATTAGTGCCGAAAGTCTGCAAAATCTTCAAAAAAGCTGGCTGACACATAAACGAAAATTAGTGGTTTTTGGCGTTTTCCCTAAAAATGAATGTTTAAGTGATTTGGCTCAACAACTTGCCAATGAGCCTGATGTGGTTGTTCTGGCTGAAAATCTGTCGAATATCAACGGCGAAAACATTATTACACAACCTGAAGCATTATTCTCCAGAATAAATACTTTTGATAATCAGGAAATATTTAAACCCGATTTACTGATCACCATTGGACATTCAGTTATTTGTAAACAACTAAAAATATTTCTGCGCGGTCATCAACCTGCCGAACAATGGCAATTGGAATCGTCGTTGCCTTATGTGGACACCTACAAAAGTCTGACAACCATCATTCCCGGTTATGCAACAGAAAGTTTAGGAAAAATGCCTTTCGGACAAATTGTGAGCAACTATTCTGAAACCTATTGTCAGGAAATAAACAAAATCATTACTTTACACAATGATTTTGTAAAAGATGCTTCGATTTCTGACATGGCAGTTACCATTGAATTGTTAAACAAAATTCCATCGAACTCGATTTTGCATTTGGGCAACAGCACTTCTGTTCGCTGGACACAACTCTTCCCTGCCCGCAAAGACCTGACCTACATTTGCAATCGAGGAACCTCGGGTATTGATGGTAGCATGTCGACCGCAGTAGGTTATGCTTTTGCCTCAAAGCAACCAACCGTTTTTCTGACTGGTGATTTATCGTTTATATATGACTCCAATGCCTTGTGGAATAATTACATTGGTAATAATCTGAAAATTATTGTCATGAATAATAACGGAGGAAATATTTTCCGCTTTATTGGTGACAAGGAATTGATGAAGAATAGTTTGGACTTTTTCACTACACCACATCAGGTGCAGCTTAAATCGCTGACCGAAGCTTATGGACTTGAATATATGAGTTGTTCTGAAACTAATGAGCTGCCTGGTGCTATCAACAAATTATTAAATGCAGAAAAAGCAATTGTTTTAGAGGTTTTTACCAACAGTGACTTAAATACAGAAAATTATAAGGGATATTTTAGAAATATAAAGATTCAATAATGCCGATTAATAGTACTTTTTGACTCAAAAGGTGAATTATTTTCACTTTATTCCTGAAAATCATCTTCTTCGCACTTTGTTTATCAGTAATTTAATGTATATTTGTACCGATTTAAACTATAACTTTAAATCGGTACGAATACTTAAATTGTATGTTACTAAATAGAATTCTTACAACCGAATTAAAACGACTTAGTGTTTACTTCCCTGTTTTGACAATAACCGGTCCAAGACAGTCGGGTAAAACTACTCTGTGTAAATCTGTATTTAGTAATTATAAGTACGTGAATTTGGAGGATTTACAGGTTAGAGAACTTATTGCCACTTCACCGCGTTCGTTTCTTATTGAAAATGCATCCGGTTTAATAATTGATGAAGCACATTATTTGCCCGATTTATTTTCGTACATACAGGTCTTGGTAGATGAAGATAAAAGTCGCAGATTTGTACTGACGGGTAGCAGTAACTTTTTATTGTTGAACAAAGTAACTCAATCTTTAGCAGGAAGAGTTGCTATAATGAGATTGTTGCCTTTATCGTTATCAGAAATTGGCAAAGAAATAAATAAACCAATTGATTATTTATTGATTCGGGGAGGATATCCAGCCGTTTGGAATAACACAACTCCCTATGTTGATGTGTATCGTAATTATTACAGTTCTTATATAGAGCGAGATGTTCGATTAATTACCAACATAAAAGATGTCTCAAATTTTCAGCGATTTATGAAACTTTGTGCTGGGAGGGTTGGATATGAATTCAATGCATCAACCTATGCAAACGAATTGGGTGTTTCAGTCCCGACAATTCAGGAATGGTTATCTGTATTGGAAACTTCATATGTTATTTACAGGCTTCCACCATATTTTCGAAATCAGGGTAAAAGACTGATAAAAAGCCCAAAAATATATTTTTACGATACAGGATTGGTTTGTTTTTTACTTGGAATTGAAACAGAAGCTCACCTGAATACACATCCTATTCGTGGAAATCTGTTTGAAAACATGATTGTTGTAGAGTTTTTAAAGCAGCGCTTCAATCAGGGAAAAGATGCAAACATCTTTTTTTATCGCGACAATCAACAAAAAGAAGTAGATGTAGTGCAGGAAATTGCAGGAAAATTGGCTATTTTTGAAATTAAATCGGCCAAGGATTTTAATAAGGATTTTTTTAAGGGCTTAAACTATTTTCGAAAACTTTTCGGAGTTGAAGTGGAAAAATCACTGATTATTTACAATGGGGATATAGAAAACCCATCCGATGATAACGGACTTATTAATTTCAGGACATTTTTTAAGAACTAACTAATAACTTACTTGTTTTTCAAACATATTTGAATTGATAAGAGGAATTGTCGGTTGGACAATACAAAATATTTAACAATTAGAATATTGCTTAGGCATAAACTATAATTATTCAATAATAAAAAACAATATGATTATCCGCAAAGCGACCTGTTATAAATTCTGGATTTGAAGTCAGTATTGTATTTTGCAGCGGCAAACACCAATCTATCGAACATCTTTTCCCCGAAATATCTTCGGTTGAATTTAAAACAGTACTCATTGAGATAATACTGTAAATACTCTTTTTTAAGCTGGTGGTGCATATCTAATAGTAAGCGTTTTACATTTGCAATACTGATATGAACCCATGGAAGAATCTTTTGAAGGTCTTCAGGTTTAATAACCTGTGCCTTGTGAGACTCTACAGCTTGGTTTAACTTATAAAATGTCTTTGAGTCATCGGTAGTTAACTCTGCCGTTGAATCAATTTGTTCTTTGACAATTTCTACGGCAGTATCTGCTTTCAAATCAGGCACAACCTGCATTTTAATGTGGTTTATCTTTTTAGGCTTTTTGCCCGGTCTTGGATTTTCAACCACAATGCTTTCTGTCATTACAAGTACTTTTGACTTGTTCTGACTGCCTGCGCCTCGTTTTAGTTCTTCATTCTTGCAGTCATCGCTTATCAAAGTAGTAATGAATGCATTGTCAAGTTCTATTTGACCTGAAAGTTGATATTCGTTATCGCGTTTGCCCATTATGTCGCCCAATTTCTTGTGCATTTCCCAAATGGGTTGATAGCGTTTATGTCCGAGCTGCCGTTGCAGTTCTGAAGCCGAGAATGACTTTTTTGTACTGGTCAAAAGGTGCATTGCAACATACCAGTATCGAAACGGCAGTTTAGTACATTCTAATACTGTACCAGTACGTATTGATTGGCGATAATGACAATGTTTGCATTCGTAACGCAACTTGCCATTAAGCCATATATGTTCTTTGCTGCCACATTTAGGGCATACAACACCGATTTGGTCACGTTGCGCTTTAAAATGAGCAATACAAGACTCTTCATCGGGGAAGTTTTGGGTGAAATTCAAGAGATTCATGACACTTATTGTCGGGGTTAAACATACCGTAAATGTAATGAAAATCAGTGATATATTTAAATATTTCAATCGCTTTTTTATTATAATTTCAACCGTAATTTCAGCCTATTCTTTCATAGGTCGCTTTGCGGATAATCATTAAAAACAATTTTACTAACTAATTATAAGCCCTTTTAGGGGTTTGGGGTCATTATGAGAAACTGGACAACCATTAAAGAATTTGAAGAAATTAAGTTCGAATATTTCGAAGGAATTGCAAAAATTACCATCAATCGTCCGCGATACCGCAACGCGTTTACGCCGGATACGATCAAGGAAATTATCGAATCGATGGTTTTTTGTCGCGACAGTCAGGACATTGCAACCATTATTCTCACCGGCGAAGGCGATAAAGCATTTTGCAGCGGTGGCGATATCAACGTAAAACAAACTGCCGGATATATTGGCAAAGATGGCATTCCACGTTTGAATGTGCTGGATTTACAGAAAATGATTCGCAGTATGCCAAAACCCGTTGTGGCAATGGTAAACGGTTTTGCTATTGGCGGCGGTCATGTACTGCACGTTGTTTGCGATTTGTCCATCGCTTCCGAAAATGCCATTTTCGGACAAACAGGACCTAAAGTGGGAAGTTTTGATGCCGGTTTTGGTGCTTCGTATCTTGCACGGGTTGTAGGACAGAAAAAAGCCCGCGAAATTTGGTTCCTTTGCAAACAATATTCAGCTGCCGAAGCACTTGAAATGGGTTTGGTAAATACCGTTGTTCCATTTGATCAGTTGGAAGATGAAACAGTAGCCTGGTGTAAGCAAATGATGCAACATAGTCCGCTCACATTGCGCATGATTAAAGCCGGACTCAATGCTGAACTCGACGGACAAGCCGGCATTCAGGAACTTGCCGGAAACGCAACTATGCTTTATTATATGACCGAAGAAGCGAAAGAAGGCAAACATGCATTTTTGGAAAAACGCAAACCGGATTTTTCGAAATACCCGAAAATGCCGTAATTCAACCTACGATTATACAATTTACGATTGAAATAACAATGAATATAAAACCCTGGATTGCCGCTTTCCGGTTAAAAACCCTGCCTTTGGCATTATCAAATACCATTGTTGGTTCAGCACTGGCTGTAATGAATAGTGGATTTAGGTGGTCAGTTTTTATACTGGCAGCCGTTACCACTGTATTATTGCAAATCCTGTCCAATATGGCCAACGATTACGGCGATTTTGTGAATGGCAAAGACACGGCTGAACGTATTGGTCCGAAGCGAATGGTACAGTCGGGGGAGATAAGCCCCAAAGCCATGCTTGCAGGTATGATTCTTATCGGTGTTATTTGCGCCTTTACCGGCGTTTCACTTATTTGGATTGGAACTCAAGGTATAGACATAACCAATATGCTGATTTTTGGCGTATTGGGTATTGCGGCTATTGCAGCCGCCATTAAATATACGGTCGGAAAAAATCCCTATGGTTATCGCGGATTAGGAGATATTTTTGTTTTTATTTTCTTTGGGCTTGTGGGAGTTGCCGGCACATATTTTTTGCACACACAAAATTTCTCGTTGGACATTCTACTTCCGGCTTCTGCCGTTGGTTTTTTAAGCATGGGAGTGCTGAATATGAACAATATGCGCGATTATGAAGCCGATAAAAAAGCAGGAAAACGAACTATCGTAGTGGCTATGGGTGAACGAAATGCCGCTTTCTATCAGTTTTTGCTGATCAATAGTGCGGTATTATGTATGATTATCTTCACTCTACTAAATTATCATTCTGCGTGGCAATGGCTTTTTCTACTAAGCGCACCATTATTGGCAATGAATCTGAAAAAGGTTTTCAGTTACAAAAGCAATATTGAACTTTACCCTGAGTTACCGCGTGTATCAATGGGCACTTTACTTTTATCGTTACTGTTTTTAGTCGGTATGTTACTATAAAAAAAGTACGGAATTAATTTTCCGTACTTTTTTTATAGTAATTATTTCAGTCACTACTATTCCATCCCGCCATCCATATTCATATCTCCACCCGATTCACCTTTCTTCTTATCAGCTTGTTTAGGCTTCATATTTCCAAAATTGTAGGTGGCAGTCAATCCTATCATTCGTCCCATCATATAGTTTTGCGATTGCTGATAAAACCCTTCTCCATAGGTAATTGTGGTTCTTTTTCGTGAATTAAACACATCACGTACCATTAAATTAAAACTCAGATTTCGGCCGAAGAATGTTTGACGCAAGCCCAAATCTACAGCCCAACTGGCACTTTCCTTTCCTTGTGCAATAAGTCTTGGAGCTGAATAATCGCCGGTAATTTGCAGAAAAGTGCTTTTACCCAGAATAACATTTGCCATAGAACGAACATTCCAGCTAAACAATTCTTTTCCGGGAACAACCGTTACAATCGAAGGATCGTAAATGCTGGCATAAATTCCAGAATCAAGTTTATTGTAATATAAGTTCAGGGTGGTTGTCAGATTAATTATTTTGAAAAAACGGTCTTTTGCAACAACTTCGACACCCAGATTGCTTGATTTTGAAACGTTCATAGTAGTGTTTTCCATTGTGTTATTATTGATATATTGCACGTTTTGCATTACATTATCGGTAAACCGATAGTACAGCGAAGACGACAACGTATGGTCGTCCCATGTTTTTATATAATTAAACTCAAAAGCTGATGAAATTTCGGGCAATAAATCCGGATTCCCGTAAGAGATGTTGGTAGAATCAGAAAACTGTCGAAACGGATTGATTTCCCTACCATGTGGACGACGAATCCGACGAGTGATATTTAGTTGCAACTCATTTTTCTGTGGCAAACTGTACGACACAAAAGCACTCGGGAATAGTTCCAGCTTACTATATGGGTCGCCAACATCATTGATCTTTACATCGTTTTTATAATATGAATTTTGCCAATCACGAATGAAATACTCACCACGCAAGCCTGCCTGATAACTAAAATCTCCGTAACGGCTACCATAGGTTGCATATGCAGCATGTACAGTTTCCGATTCGGTAAATTCGTTGTAATAAGCTTTAATTTCTGCACCGGAGTTTAAATTATCGATAGCAGTAGCCGGGCTGTAGCGCACTTCACTGGTGGAATTAAGTCCAAGTTCAAGTCTGGCGTTTTCAGAAAATTTCTTGGTATAATCCAACTTAAATTCCAGCTCGGTATTCTGGCCTTCGTAAATTTGAGTATAATTCGAGTTGACAACACCATTTTCTGTTTGTATAATTTGTTCATTTCCGGTTCTGTTGTGGGGTGAGTAACTTAAACTTGACATTAGGTTCGAACCAAGACTATCAATATCGTACTTGTAATCCAAACTTAAACTATATCCGGGTCGTGTTCCAACTCCGTTATTGTAACGATTATAAACACGGTTTTTGGCTAAATTCAAATAGTTTGTATATTCGTAATCCATATTTGTAATGCCATATCCCGAACCTAACATTCCAAAACCAGACACACTAATGGTATGTTTATCGTTTAAATGATAATCGATGCCTCCTCTGCCAAATAAACCGCCATATCCACGCAATACATCTGAATTTTGTTTCAGGAATGAAATGGTATCTGTACCCGATAAACCATAACGATTGTTGTAACCTCCACCTCTGAAATCCATGGCACGATAACCAATATTAAAATAAGCATCAATTTTACTACTGCTGTAATTGATATTTGCACCAAGTGTTCCGGTTAGTTTTGCACCATCTACATAAATTGCACCTGCCGACACACTTCCGTAATATCCGGCTTTACGGTTCTTTTTCAATACAATATTGATAATACCAGATGTTCCTTCTGGTTTAAATTTAGCCGACGGATTAGTCATTACTTCAATCTTCTCAATACTTTCGGCTGGCATTTGTTGCAAAACCTGAGCGCGATTATCAGCTGTAAGCCCGGATGGTTTCCCGTTAATCCACACTTCCACGCTTCCGTTGTTTCTCAACGAAACATTGCCCTCACCATCCACATCCACCGACGGAATGTTTTGCAAAACATCGGAAGCAGAACCTCCTGCCGAAGCAATATTTTTGTCCACCGTAAATACTTTTTTATCAATATCGAAACTCATTTGTGAGCCTTGCCCCAGCACCTGAACTTCATTCAGGGTTTTACTATCTTCAATAAGTTTTATCTGCCCCATATTCAGCTCCTTACCATCCACTTTAAGTGGCATAGCAATGGGATTGTAACCTACAAAACTTACTTTAAGTGTGTATTTACCATTGGGCACCTGAGGTAAAACAAAGTTTCCCTTATCGTCGGTAACTACACCGGCAGCAGGTGTTTCTGTATCAGGCTTGTAAAGTGCCACATTCACAAAATCAAGAGGTTCCTGGGTATTGGCATCGATAATTTTTCCTTTGATAATATAAAATGCGAAGGCTGGGAAAACAGCCAAAATGAAGAGTGTAAGAATAAGAATTTTTTTCATGATTAATATTTCATTCGATAATTAAATAACACTGACTGTAAAACAGCTTATAGGTTTAATGTTTATGTGTGAATTTTGTTTAAAAAAGGGAATTGTTTTTTATCAACAATTCCCTTTCATTTTTTTTCAATGAGTTATATCTTTAAAAATTTGGCAGAATGTATTTATCGCGCGATTCAAAGATTTTTTTCACCTGATTTACTTCGAGAAAAGTAGTTCCAAAACCTTCGCCAAAACTGCCGCTCAGATAGCAAACCGAATCATCTAATTCAATCCAGCCTTTGGCGAGCAAATCCTGCAATGCTTCGATAAAATACTGCTGCGTATTTCCTTTTCCTTCCTGATAAATTGGAAAAACACCATACGAAAGTGCCAGAAAACGGGTTGATTGCTCATGATAACAAATAGCCAATACCGGACTTGCACCACGGTAAGCAGCAAGATAGCGTGCTGTACGTCCGCTGTACGTATCGGTAATAATGGCTTTTGTTCCAAGTTTCGTACTGGTTTCTACAGCTGCATTGCACAGAAAGGAAGTGAGGTCGTTGGTACTAATTTCAATTGGAATATCATTTTCCGACATTTTCGTTTTTTCAGCCTCTTTAGCTATCGAAGCCATGGTACGAACAGCTTCGACCGGATATTTACCATAGGCAGTTTCTCCACTGAGCATCAACGCATCGGTACGGTAGTAAATAGCGTTGGCAATATCAGTTACTTCGGCACGTGTTGGACGCGGATTTTTTATCATGGTGTGCAGCATTTGTGTTGCTACGATCACCGGTTTTTTAGCCTTTACACATTTGCGGATAAGCCGGCGTTGAATACCCGGAATTTTCTCCTGAGCCACTTCAATTCCCAAATCACCGCGGGCAATCATTACGCCGTAGGTGTGTTCCAGAATTTCGTCAATATTATCTACACCTTCCTGATTTTCAATCTTCGAAATGATTTTTATCGGGCTTTTGTGTTCATCCAGAATTTTCTGAATATCCATCAAATCCTGTTTGTTGCGTACAAAAGAATGGGCAATAAAGTCCAAATCGTTTTCGATAGCAAAAAGTATATTTTGTTTGTCGCGTTCGGTGAGCGATGGCAGATTGATACGTACTCCGGGCACATTCACACTTTTACGACTACCAAGAGTTCCATCGTTTTGCGCTTTGCAAAGCAGGTATTCATTTGTTTTAGATTCTACTTTCAAATCAATTTCACCATCATCAAAAAGGATATCGTCGCCCACATGTAAATCGCGCACAAAATGCGGATAGTTTACAGCTATACATTCAATATTGGATTCCAGTTCAGGATTTCCAACCACCTTTACAATATCACCTGCTTTAATTTCAATAGCATCGTCTTTGGCTATTGTAGTGCGTACTTCAGGACCTTTTGTGTCCATTAATAGCGCAATATGCTTACTTACAGTTCTTACATTGTTGATGATTTTCAGAAATCCTTCTCTCTGCAGGTGCGCAGAGTTCATTCTTACTACGTTCATACCTTCGATATAGAGTTCACGAATGAAGTCCACATCGCATCTTTTGTCACTGATAGTGGCAACTATTTTTGTTGATTTCGACATACAATTTTCTTTTATCCATTTACTAAACAAATTGTTAAGCAGATGGTTTAACTAACTACCTTTTTTATTTAAAACTAAACCTAATCTATAACAAGCGCCTGAACTCCAAAACGGTACGAGTTCATGCCCAATCCAACGATACAACCTTTGCAGGCTTCCGACAAATAGGAATGATGGCGGAAAGACTCGCGCTTAAACACATTGGAAATATGCACTTCTATCACCGGAGTTTTTATGGACCGAATGGCATCGGCAATAGCCACCGAAGTGTGCGTGTAAGCTCCTGCATTAATAACAATTCCATCGAAACTAAATCCGGTCTCATGAATTTTATCAATAATCTCTCCTTCAGTATTCGACTGAAAATAATGCAGATCAACATCCGGAAAGAGTTTTTTCAACTCTTCAAAATACTCCTCGAACGATTGAGTTCCGTAAACACCCGGTTCACGTTTTCCCAATAAATTTAAATTGGGACCATTGATAATCTGAATTCGTTTCATACCTCTTTGTTTTTGATGACTAAATTTTGAATAGTTACATACAAAGTATAACCCGATGGCAATAGACATACACCGTTTGCCAGAATCATAGGCCAGTCGTTGAGCAACAAACCGTATGTAAACCAGAAAACTATCCCTAAAGTCATGATAGAATACATCACAAGCGAAATACTTTTGGTATCTCTTGATTTATAAATTTTAAAAGCCTGAGGAAACTGAGCTATAGCCGTACAAAAACCGGCAACATAACCTACAATACTTATATCGAATGTCATTCTGTTGAATTTGAGTACAAAAATAAGAAAAAAAAATGTCTTCCGAAAAAACCATTTGACTGCTCCCGTTGTTCATGTTCACATAATTCCCGTTTTTACTTACTTTTGTACAATTATACTCAGCGTTATGACAAAGCAAACCAACCATAAAATTTCCGACTTTCTGAAAGTAGAAGCCCGCGTATTAATGTTTATTGCGGCTTCGGTTTGGCTGTTTGCTGGGTTAATGCTTATAGCAAGAGGGTTGAGCGGAATTACAAACAGTGGTTCACTCCTGCTGAAACTTGGTTTATGCTTCAGTGTTGGTATCCTTTTTTATGTATTTATGTTTTCGAAAATATCCCTGAAACATATCCACAGAATCAAATCATTAAACGAAACCAGAGTTTTCTTTTTTCAGTTTTTCAACATCAGATCATTTATCATGATGTTTTCCATGATTTCGCTTGGCGTCACACTTCGTCTCACCGGACTTGTTCCGTTTAAATACCTGGCTTTATTTTATATCGTCATGGGTACACCATTGCTCATTTCTTCCTTCCGATTTTTTAAATCCGCCATACGCTTTCACAAAATCTGATTTTCATCTGATTTTTCCAGTTATCACTGCTGTAAATTAACAGTTTTTCGACCGTATTTGTGCACATTTTTACTATCTTTGTGCCGAATTTTAATTATACACCTGATGTTTTACCTGTTTAACATGCAGTTTTACCGGTAATTTCATGCGAAAGAATCCTGTTTAACGGTGGATTCTTTCTTTATTTTCAGCAAACAAAATTTTCAAAAAAAATATACTTAGAATGAATGGATTAAAAATTGGAAATCTGACAGCCAGAATACCTGTTATTCAGGGAGGAATGGGTGTTGGCATTTCATTATCAGGTCTGGCTTCGGCTGTGGCTAACGAAGGAGGCGTGGGTGTGATTTCGTGTGCAGGATTAGGGTTGATTTATCGCGACAAAGCTAAAGATTACATGGAAGCCTGTATTTGTGGGTTGAAAGAGGAAATCAGAAAAGCAAAAGAAAAAACCAATGGAATTATTGGTGTGAACATTATGATGGCACTGACAAATTTTGGCGATATGGTAAAAACAGCCATCTCGGAAAAAGCTGATGTAATTTTTGCCGGTGCAGGATTACCTTTGGATTTACCAAAGTATCGTACGCCCGATTGTACTACCAAATTAGTCCCCATTGTTTCGTCGGCACGTGCAGCTAAAATTATTTGCGAAAAATGGAAAACTCTGTACAATTATCTGCCCGATTTAATTGTGGTGGAAGGTCCTAAAGCCGGAGGACATCTCGGTTTTAAATCGAATCAGATTACGGATTCGAACTTTGCTATTGAGAATTTAATTCCCGAAGTAGTGCGTGAAGTGGCTGTTTTCGAAGAAAAATACAATCAGGAAATACCTGTGGTAGCTGCAGGAGGAATTTACGAAGGCGAAGACATGTACAACATCATGGAGTTAGGCGCCAAAGGTGTACAGGTTGCAAGCCGGTTTGTTACTACTGAGGAGTGCGACGCTGATATCAAGTTTAAAAACACCTACATTTCGGCCAAAGAAAACGATGTGGAGATTATTCAAAGTCCGGTAGGCATGCCCGGTCGTGCGTTGCAGGGCGAGTTTCTTGAAAAAGTAAAACTTGGTCTTACCAAACCAAAATCGTGTCCGTACAACTGTCTGCACACCTGCGATTACAAAGTAGTACCTTACTGCATTATCGTAACTCTATACAATGCCTACAAAGGTAATATGGATAAAGGCTATGCCTTTGCCGGTAGCAATGCATATTTATCTACGCGCATAACTACAGTTAAAGAAGTTATAGATGATTTGGTACAAAAATTCAATATAGCCAGAGAAAAAGCATTGAGCAAGCAACTTGTTTGAACAAACACAAACAGCGAAGCCGGAAAAATTAATTTTTCCGGCTTCGCTGTTTAATTACAAAATAATAAAAAACTATTTCAGATTTTTATTAATAATTACGTGTGCAAAAAAGCCCACAACCATGGTTACTCCTGCAGCAACAAGTAATGTATTAGAATTGGACTGTCCGTAATAATAAACGGCAAGAATTGCAGCACCAGCCAAAACTATAATAGCACCTAAATATTTCAAAAATTCTTTCATTGCGAAATAATATATATTTGTGTTCGTAAATTCTTACGCAAAATAAGCGAAATTTCACCGAGTATTAAAATTATTTGTTTAAAAATTTGCGTTTTTTACAACAATTTTCCGCAAAGCATTGTTTTCTCTCCATTTCAGACACTAAATTTATCATGCTTTAAATTTATATCCCTGAATTATTTTGTACTTTTGTGTTGATTTTAGGGATGTGTAGCAAAGCAGTCAAATGGCAGTTCAGGACTCGATTCAGAACTCTTATTTCCAAACTCAGAACTCCACACTCAGTACTCTTTGCTCTTTTTTTTGCTCTTTGTTCTAATAAAAATACATATCAATGAAAATAATCATAGTCGGCACAGCATATCCGTTCAGAGGTGGTCTGGCAGCGTACAACGAACGTCTGGCACGTGAATTTGTGAAAGAAGGAAATGATGTGGAAATTTACACTTTTACTGTTCAGTATCCAGCTTTTCTTTTTCCGGGTAAAACACAATTCTCTTCGGAGTCACAACCAACCGATTTAAAAATTCACCGGACTATAAACTCTGTAAATCCGCTCAGCTGGATAAAAACAGGTCGGGAGATAAAAAGCAAATCGCCTGATAAAGTTATTTTCTGTTATTGGATGGCTTTTATGGCACCCTGCCTCGGCACTGTTGCCCGGTTTGCTAAATCGTCGAAAACAAAAATGATAGCCATGATTCACAACATGATACCACATGAGCCAACCATACTCGACAAACTATTTCCACGGTATTTTGTGAAAAGCATGGACGGATTTGTGACCATGGCCGATTCAGTTATTGAAGATGTAAAGAAATTTGACTCTTCCAACAAACCAAAAGTTTCATCACCTCACCCAATTTACGACCATTATGGCGACATTCTTTCGAAACAGGAAGCTGCCATGCGTCTTGGATTACACGATCAGCATTCGTACATTCTGTTTTTTGGATTTATACGGCATTACAAAGGATTGGATTTGCTTCTGGAAGCTTTTGCCGATAAGCGCCTACGCGAATTTCCGGTGAAACTGATAATTGCCGGTGAGTTTTACGAAAACCCGGAACCATATTGGGAACAAATAGCCAAATTGCATCTCGAAAATCAGATAGAACTGCGTACACTTTTTATCCCCGACAGTGAAGTGCGCAATTACTTCAGCATTGCCGACATAGTAGCTCAACCATACAGAACAGCCACACAAAGTGGTGTGAGTCAGATTGCTTACCATTTTGAAAAACCAATGCTGGTAACCAACGTAGGCGGACTGGCCGAAATTGTACCGCACAAAAAGGTGGGTTATGTAGTGGATGTGAATCCGAAAGAAATTGCTGATGCGCTGGTTGATTTTTATAAAAACAAACGCTCAGATGAATTTATCGGTCATATTAAAACCGAAAAGAAAAAATACGACTGGTCGAAAATGACAGACACTATCATGAGCCTCACTTGACATTATCGGCAAACAACATTTCACATCCGGAAATAAAAACAGATATTCAAGAATCTTTTTTTTATGGGAGTAATAATAACTATTTGTTCACTGCTTCTTTTTGCCTATATTTTCGATGTATTTTCATCCAAAATAAGAATACCAACTGTAATAATTTTATTATTAACAGGCTGGCTGGCACAGGAAGTTACCAAATGGATGAACATAAACACGCCCGATTTAAGTTCACTCTTACCGTCATTAGGTACTATCGGACTGATTCTGATTGTATTAGAAGGATCTATGGAGCTTGATGTACGCAGAAGTAAAATTCCTCTGATATTAAAATCAGGTTTAGGTTCCTTATTCTCCATGGTGGTTTTTACTGCCATCATTACTTTACTGCTTATAAATATCACCGGACACAACATTCACACATCCATAGTAAACGCCATACCTCTGGCTGTTATCAGCAGTGCTATAGCCATACCAAGTGCCAGAACATTTAATCAGACTGAAAAAGAGTTTGTAATCTACGAGAGCAGCATTTCTGACATCCTTGGCGTATTACTTTTTACTTTTGCCACTTTAAACTCAAGCTTTCATATCAGTTTAATCGGCTCTTTTATTTTTCAGATTTTACTGATGATAATCATTTCGTTTGTTTTTTCGTTTTTATTAATCCTCTTAATGAAGTACGTAAAACACAAAGTTAAATTCTTACCTATTGTCATCTTTATTATTCTGATTTATTCCGTCGGAAAATTATTACATTTACCATCGTTAATCTTTATCCTGATATTTGGTCTGATTTTGGGTAATTTCGAAAAATTCGATCGTATTTCTTTTCTGAAGAATTATCATATTCTCACTATTAAACCTGAAATAAACCGGTTTAACGATATTGTGTATGAAATGACCTTTCTGATTCGTGTATTATTTTTCATCCTTTTTGGATTTTTACTCAACACACAAGACATTATAAACATACAATCGCTTTATTGGTCGTTACCTATTACAGGCATTATTTACCTGATACGTTTTATACAACTTAAGATTAGCCGCACTTCGGTAAAACCACTGATTTTTGTTGCACCCCGCGGATTGATTACTATTTTGTTTTTTCTGTCCATCCCGGCATACAATCTCATTCCGGAAATTAATAAATCTGTTATAACGCAGATTATATTGCTTACGTCGTTTATTATTATGTTTTCAACTTCAAAACAGAATAAAAAGACAGCCGAAGTAATTACGAACAATAATTCAACTACCACAACAGACATTCAACAATAACATATATGGCAAACGATATAGTAGAAACCCCGTTAATGAAGCAGTATTTCGAGATTAAAGCAAAACATCCCGATGCTATTTTATTGTTTCGTTGTGGCGATTTTTACGAAACTTTCTCCACCGATGCTATCGAGTCGGCCGAAATCCTGGGCATAACCCTGACCCGCCGTGCCAATGGATCGGCTAAAACAGTAGAATTGGCCGGATTTCCGCATCATGCACTGGATACTTATTTGCCCAAGCTGGTTCGTGCCGGCAAACGTGTGGCTATATGCGACCAGCTCGAAGACCCTAAACTCACCAAAAAATTAGTAAAACGCGGTGTAACCGAACTGGTTACTCCCGGCGTTTCGTATTCCGACACCACACTGAACCACAAAGAAAACAACTTTCTGGCCAGCGTATATATCAATAAAAATCGTGTAGGCGTGTCGTTTCTGGATATTTCCACCGGCGAATTTCTGGTGGCCGAAGGTACTGCAGAATATATAGATAAATTGCTGAACAGTTTCAGCCCCAAAGAAGTACTTTTCGACCGTACCAAACGCAAGGATTTTGAAGCGCAGTTTGGCACCAAATTCTTTACCTATGCACTCGAAGATTGGGCATATATTCCCGATTCTGCCAACGAACGCCTTTTGAAACACTTCGAAACCAAAACGCTGAAAGGTTTTGGCGTTGAAAATCTGCCAAATGCTGTGATTGCTGCCGGTGCCATTTTACATTATCTGGATTTGACGCATCATCAGCAAACAGGTCATATTACGCAACTATCGCGCATAGAGGAAGACCGTTATGTGTGGCTCGACCGCTTCACAGTGCGAAATCTGGAACTTTACGGTTCTATGAACGAAGGCGCTAAAACGCTTGTCGACATTCTGGACAAAACCATCAGTCCGATGGGTGCTCGCCTCCTGAAACGCTGGATTGCCTTTCCGCTGAAAGATGTAAAACCGATCAACGAACGCCAAAGCGTGGTGGAGTTTTTCTTCCGTCAACCTGATCTAAAACAATTGCTCGAACAAAATATTGCGCTTATTGGCGACCTGGAACGTATTATTTCCAAAGTGGCTGTTGGCAGGATCAATCCACGCGAAGTGGTGCAGCTCAAAGTAGCGCTGAAAGCTATCGAGCCTATCAAGGAAGCCTGTGCAGCCACCGACAATATCACATTGCAAAAAATTGCAGAGCAGCTCAATGCCTGTCATCTTATTTCGGAAAAGATTGAAAAGGAAGTCAATAACGACCCGCCAACCATGATCAACCGCGGTGATATTATCCGTTATGGCATCGATCCCGATTTGGACGAACTTCGTGCTATGGCGCATTCAGGCAAAGAATTTTTACAACGCATACAGGATAGAGAAAGTGAAGCTACCGGCATTCCAAGTCTGAAAATTCACTTCAACAATGTGTTTGGCTACTACATTGAAGTGCGAAATACACACAAAGATAAAGTACCCGAAACCTGGATTCGCAAGCAAACGCTTGTCAATGCCGAACGCTATATCACGCAGGAACTAAAAGAATACGAAGAAAAAATTCTGGGTGCCGAAGAAAAAATTCTGGCTATCGAAACCCGGTTGTTTAATGAATTAGTGATTGCATTATCAGACTACATCACAGCTATTCAGCTCGATTCCAATCTGATTGCACAACTCGACTGTTTACTTTCATTCGCTAAAGTATCGGCCGAAAATAAATATGTGCGTCCCGAAATTCTGGATAATGATGTGTTGGACATCAAACAGGGACGTCACCCGGTCATCGAAAAACAATTACCTATTGGCGAAAGTTATATTGCCAACGATGTGTATCTCGACAGTGAAAGCCAGCAAATTATCATTATCACCGGTCCAAATATGGCCGGTAAATCGGCATTGCTCCGTCAAACGGCACTGATTACGCTTATGGCGCAGATTGGTTGTTTTGTGCCGGTGGAAAGTGCCCGGATTGGCGTGGTGGATAAAATTTTCACCCGCGTGGGTGCCAGCGACAATATTTCGCAGGGCGAATCCACTTTTATGGTGGAAATGAACGAAGCTGCCAGCATTCTGAACAACCTGTCGAACCGCAGCCTGATACTTTTCGACGAGTTGGGTCGTGGCACAAGTACCTACGACGGCATTTCTATTGCCTGGGCTATAGTGGAATACATTCACGAACATGCCACCTGCAAAGCCAAAACGCTTTTTGCCACTCATTATCACGAACTGAACGAAATGGAAAAATCGTTTCACCGCATAAAAAACTACAATGTATCGGTGAAGGAAGTGGACAAGAAAGTGATTTTCCTGCGTAAATTAGTGCGTGGCGGTAGCGAGCACAGTTTTGGTATACATGTGGCGAAAATGGCCGGTATGCCGCAAAGCATTGTGAAACGCTCCGAACAAATACTGAAAGATCTGGAAACCGAAAACCGTCAGACCGGCGTTTCAAAACCGGTAGGAGAAATAGCCGAACACCGCGAAGGCATGCAACTCAGCTTTTTCCAGCTCGACGACCCTGTGCTGGAACAAATCCGTGACGAAATTAAAAACCTCGATATCAACAACCTGACTCCGGTGGAAGCGCTGAACAAACTGAATGATATTAAAAGAATTATACGGGGGAAATAGTTCTGAGTTCTGAGTTTCAAGTTTCGAGTTCTGAGTTTCGGATTATTCCACTTGCACAACTGGTTTCTAACGTTTGTGTTTAAAAGGTCGGTTCTTTATTCTTTGTTCTAAAAATCTAATATTATGACTTCCGACGCGAGGATTTGTCATCCGAAGCAATTTTACTTGTGGATTTAAAATCCACAAGAAACAAATCAACGGGTTGCAAATCTGTTGAGACGGGGCATCGAAACATTTGTAGAATATCAACGATAACGTATCACAAAGGTGCGGAGCACCGTAACATTTGTAGAACTTACGCGTTCACATTCATTACAATACCTTCATAATTTTAGCACAACAGGCATATTTTACCGGTTCTGTTACGCCTCCTATTCCTGAATTACCAAAAGCAACTCCCACCGACCCCATGCAGGTTAAATGAGGCAGCTCTTCTTCGGGAATGGATAAATTCAGATCTATCTCAAACTCCTGTTCCGGTATAATATCGTTGGCCGAAAGCCACTCGCTCGAAATTTCCTTTCGCCTGTAACCAACCGTTTCAGCAACAAAGTCATAATTTAACCGGCATCCATCACCTAGAAACTTCAGATCAGAAATAATGGTCAGATTAAATGTGAGTTTAAAATACGGTAGACGCTGTACGTTGTAAAGGTCGTTTGCTGTGACTATTCTGGGTACTTTCACTTTCATATAACCCTTCGACTTATCAATATCCATTTGTATTGAGGTGCGGAAAACCGAATTAAACGGAAACTGACGGTTCAGATGAAAACCCTCAAAAGTTTCGCGCGCCTTCGACAGAAGTATGGATCGTTTACCAATTTCATTTTCTGTATCGAGTTTAATGATTTTCTTGGCAATGCCATTAAATACAGGTGAAACATTATAGTCCCGCATTTTATATACACTATCCAGGCAGGCGCTTAGCCGCTGTGAAAACAAAACACAGCCTTTCCACTCCACCTGATGTTTGCGCACCAGTGCAAACTCAGGCCCAACCTTAAGTCTGCGTGCAGTGGGACCGCCTTTCGTTCTCAAATAAACTTTATCGCTACCTTTCATCGTGTAAAACGATACATTTTGTAAACTGCCTGTAACTTTAAAAATTCCGTTAACTGTTGCCATAGTTCGATGTTTTTAATGTATTTTATTTGTAGATGATAAGGACCAACAAAGGAGCATCTCCGTACCAACAAGCAAATATACAGAAATTAATTATTTTTTAGTTATAGAGTAATTATTATTTTATTATATAGTTATTTAATACTATGTTTATACTATAATGTCTCTATATTGTATTTGTATTTAGTTCATGATATATATTATACTGGTACCTAATTGATCCTTTGATGCACCGGAACTAACAGGGAGAAAAACTACTAAAAAAACACACTCAGTCAGTCGCAAATAATTCACATTTGGGAAACTCTGAACAATTAAAAAATATATCTTTGCAGAGAAGATGCTATTTATTCTGTTCACAATTTACCAAAATCGATGGAAGATAAAAAAGGTGAATATTATACGGCTGACCCGCATATATATGTCCATTTGAAGGACGCTCGGAAAGAGCTTTTACTAAAACCTACATGTGCAGAAAGCATGTTGTGGTATTACCTGCGCAACAAAAAAACAGGTTACAAAATACGACGGCAACACGTGATTGATAAATATGTGGTTGATTTTGTGTGTCTGTCGAAAAAACTGGTAATCGAAATTGATGGCGGCATTCATCTTCAGCAAAAGGAACAGGATGAATTACGGACACTGGATTTGAATCATATTGGCTACAGAGTTATCCGGTTTTGGAATGAAGAGGTTTATGACAATGCTGCATTGGTGGCAGAAAAGATAAAATTGGAATTGGAGAAAGTCTTGTAAATACAGACCTCCCCTAGCCCCTCCAGGGAGGGGAACATCGGGTTGAATGAAAATTGTGCAATTGATTGAAAGGTTTCGAAAAAATATAATAAAGACCTCCCATAGCCCCTCCATGGAGGGGAACATCGGGTTGAATGAGAATTGTACGATTGATTGAAAGGTTTCGAAGAAATATAATAAAGAACTCCCCGAACCCCTCCACGGAGGGGAACTGAGCGTTGTATAAGTGTAATGCGATTCATAAAGTGTTATTGCTATACACATATAAATACCAGCAAATATCATTATTAATTGAGCTAAAATCTCCAACATCTGGACTCTCCCTCCGGGGAGGGAGTTGGAGGGAGGTCAGAAAAACACTGAAACAGGTTAAAAAAACAGTAATGAAAATGTAGGATAACAGAATTTGTGAATGTTGGAGGTTTTTAAATACAAATACAGACCTCCCCTAACCCCTCCACGGAGGGGAACTGAGCGTTGTATAAGTGTAATGCGATTCATAAAGTGTTATTGCTATACACATATAAATACCAGCAAATATCATTATTAATTGAGCTAAATCTCCAACATCTGGACTCTCCCTCCATGGAGGGAGATGGAGGGAGGTCAGAAACAAAAACTTTACTAAACATAATTAAATAGCATTCTGCTATTGTTCGCATCTAATTAATTTCACCTATATATTTCTTTTGCAAAACCAAAAAATTCATACCGAAATGGTATGTACTTTCTTTTTTCAATGTAAAACACTTAAATAATTTTACATTGAATTTGATTTTATTACATTTTTTGAGAACAAACACGCAATGTGTTAAATATTTTTACTAAATTTGCCTCACAACTTAAATTCTATTTAAGTATGTATTATTTACTAAAACCAAAGTTTATCATCTATACAACATTCATTTTTTATTAAACACGTAAAATTTGAACACATGAAAAAATCATTCGTCTTATTCATCGTTTGTGTTTTTTGTATACACCTATCTTTTGCTCAGAAACTAACATTATCAGAGCTCACTAACCTTTGTAATAAAACAAACTGGGAAACTATAAATGAAATTATGTTATCAAAAGGCTGGGCGTATTACGATTCAGAAAAAGGTGATACATTTAAATATAATACGATAACATGGTCATACAACAAGGACTATTATACAGACAAAGCAAATGCATGGTTTTATCTTTACACGTATGAAGGGTATCCGAATAAAATTTCTTACACAATACTGAATAAAGAATCTTATTACATAATATTTAATTCAATTTCAAAAGCCGGATACAAATTAGTTGACAGCGAAATAAACGATAATGAATTAATATCAACATATACAAATCAATATTATATTCTGAAAATATCTACAGAAAAGAGAATTGATGAGGATTTGAGCGACAGGAGTGTAACAGCATACACTTTTACACTAATTAAAAAATCAGGGATTTACGATGAAGACAATGGGCACAAGTATGAATATTATGATGATAACACTGTCAAATATGAATACAATTTAAAAAACGGAAAACTACACGGCGCTATAAAAGTTTATCATGAGAATGGCAAGCTAAAAAAGACAGGTAGTTATGAAAATGGTAATGCTACAGGAAAATTTACAGAATATGATGAAGATGGCAATCTGATTTGTGATTATTATCTACTGAATGACAGTTTAGACGGGACTTACAATCAGTATGCAGACAACAAACTTTCGACATCCACCAATTATATTAATGGGTCCAAAAATGGCAGATATACAGATTACTACTATAACACTGGATCAGGAGAATGTTATGGCAAAATATATGGTGACTTTAAAAACAATGAAAAAACAGGACAATGGGTAATAACTGTGATTAAAGACGGGACTGAAAAAGTTGTTGATAAAGATCTGTATGTTAATGGCATGAAAAACGGACCATTTCAACATTCGGAAGGTGACAGTTTAATTATTGGAAATTATTCAGATAATAAACGTAACGGTCAGTGCAAAACATATGTAGATCTCAACAGAATGATATATGGAGGCATCATTAATACTGACACAACCAAACTCATATTAATATCAGAAGGGTATTATGTAGACGATGAGCAAACCGGCTTTTGGAAGTACTACGACTACAAGGGAGCATTAAATAGTGAGGGTAAATTAGTTGATGGTTTAAAAAACGGAGTATGGAACTATTATTATTCCGACTATGAAGATGAATCAGGAAACAAATTACCATTTTCAAGAGCTTTATTTCTATCTCAAACATATAGAAACAATCAACTAAATGGCCGTTCAATCAGGAAATCAAATTTGTATGAAGAAGCAATTCCTTGTAACAAGCCAAACGCAAATCCACTAGATTCATGTACTAAATACACTTTGGAAAAGGTATCCGAAGTTGCAAATTATGAAAATGATGTTTTAAACGGACCTTATGAATTAAGAGATTCAACTAATACGATTATAACTTCCGGCTATTATAGTAATGGCAAAAAAAACGGTGAATGGATTTATAGGTTCGCAATACCTGAACCTGTGAACAGAGTTAATATATTTTTCGAGAAAGGAAAATACACAAATGACAACCGTGAGGGGGAATGGATAAGTTATAATTCAAGTAACCATATAACCCATACATATAATTTTAAAAATGGGTTACTTCACGGAAAATTAACCGATTGGAACAACAGCAACACACCAGAAGTAAATAAGTACTTCGACAATGGAAAACTTACACAATTAATCCGATATGATGATACGGGAGTATCCCCCCAACAGAAATATGAAATATACGATGTAACCACAACCGGTTTTACATGCAGAAAAACTGATTACCTGACAGATGGATATTTTAGTCAGGAATATAAAATTATGAGCAGTACCGAAATTGATCATCGTTCATTTGAATCGGACTTTGAATATAAAGCGGGAGCTTATTCAAACGGGAAATCGGGATACAAAGAGGGTAATTTTTTACTTTTCAATAAAAACGACCAACCATTAATTTCCGGGCATTATGATAAAGGCAACAAGAACGGACTTTGGACAACCTTCTATTATGACCAGCAAATAAAAATTGAATCGAACTACGAGAACAACAATATTTTAGATGAGAAATATTTAACATTTACAAATGATCTGTATTCGGGTAAATTCATTTACGAAGACACTGAAAAGAACATAAGAGAGGAACGAAAAATTAAGGATGGATTAAGAAATGGTAAAACAACTTTTATTGATACAAAAACAAAAAAAACAATCAAGAAAGAGAACTATAAAAACGGTGTGATAAAACTTTGAATTCGACACACTCTATAATATCAATCTATTTTAAAAATACTGCTTATCCCTTTCGGTCAAGTAAAATTTTGTAACTTTGCATCATGAATACAAACGAACATTACCCAAATGATTTTCAAGAGTTCCTAATGCAATTTAAGAACGAAGAAGACTGTTGGAAATACATTTTTGAGATGAGGTGGCCGAATGGTTATGTTTGTCCTAAATGCAATGGCAATAATAAGTACTGGTTGACTGGACATAAGCTAATTCATTGTGCTGGTTGTGGTTATCAAGCTTCTGTTACAGGAGGAACTATTTTTCATGGAACAAGAAAACCATTATTACTTTGGTTTCATATTATGTGGTGGGTTGTGGCACAGAAGACAGGTGCAAGTGCCAATAACCTAATGGATTTTATGGGTTTTGGTTCATACGAAACTGCTTGGTCATGGTTACAGAAACTCAGAAGAGCCATGGTTCGTCCAGAAAGAGATAAACTTTCAGGAGAAATTGAAGTTGATGAAACATATATTGGCGGAGTAGAAATTGGCAAAGGAAAACAAGGTAGAGGAGCTGAAACCAAAACATTGGTCGTAGTTGCCACTGAATGTATAGGAAAACAAATTGGTCGGGTTAGGTTTGAAATAATTCCGGAAGCCTCGTCTGAGTACTTAATGCAATTCATTGAAAATAATATAGATACAGGAAGTAATATAATAACTGATGGCTGGAGAGGATATAGTCCTTTGACAAATAATACAAATTACAAACACGAAATAAAGGTTATTTCTGGAAGCGGAAGTGAAGCTCACGAACTATTACCGCATGTACATTTGGTTGATTCGTTAGTTAAACGTTGGATAAACGGAACACATCAAGGGAATATTTCACCAAAGTACTTGTCGTATTACTTAGATGAATTTGCTTTCAGATTCAATCGAAAGCTATCAACATATAGAGGGAAGTTGTTTTATAGACTTATGCAACAGGCTGTTGACACCTCTCCAAAACCTTTTAAAGAACTAATAAAAGAAGCTTGACCGAAAGGGATAAGCAGTTTAAAAATTTAATATCATATGAAAAAATTGAAATTCACATTAGGAATTCTTGTCAGTATTATTGCATTAAATTCTTGTTCATTTTTTGGTGGTAAAGCCAGTATTGATCTAATCCCGGTTAAATCAGGTGATGATTACGGTTATATAGACCGAGAAGGTAAAATTGTTATCAATCCACAATTTAGCGAAGCAACAATTTTCAGAGAAGGACTTGCCATGGTTAAAACAAGTGGAAAAGATCAAAAATATGGATATATTGATGAAAAAGGAAGCTATATTATTAACCCTCAGTATAAATATGCTACTCCATTTAGCGAAGGACTTGCCTGGGTAGTACTTCCAAATAGCGCACCCACAGCCATCGACACTGATGGTAAGGTTCAGATAACTCTTCAAAATGCAGAAACAGTAAGCCGGTTTCACAATGGATTAGCTGCATTTAGTACCATCGACAAAGAAGGAAAAGAAAAATGGGGATTTGTTGATAAAAATGGCAATATTGCCATAAATCCACAATTTGATAGAGTATATTATTTTGCAGATGGCAAATGTGCAGTAAAAAACGACAAAGATAAGTGGGGGTTCATTGATACATCCGGTAAACTCATTATCAACTATCAATTCGATAGAGTTTTAGATTTTCAAAACGGTTATGCCATTGTATATAAAGATGAAAAAGCAGGTACTATTGATGCTGAAGGAAAATTCTCAATAAATCCACAATTTGAAAACATATATACCGACAATAAAGAATTTATAATAAATCAGGGGGATAAATGGGGCTGGAGTGATAATAAAGGTAAAATTATAATAAACCCTCAGTTTTCTGACTTAAACAGATTTAACAATTCAGATTTAGCTCCTGTAAAATCGGGTGATTCCTGGGGTTATATCAATAAAGAAGGTAAAATCATTATTAATCCTCAGTTTGAAACAGCATTCTCGTTTGATGATGATTTAGCCTTAGTAAGCAGTTCCGGTAAATATGGATTTGTTAACAAGGAAGGCAAATACATTATTAACCCACAATTTGATGGTATAGGAGTAGATTATTATGCATACATTTCCAGCGAAGAATCGACATACGAATCTGTGTCAACTGATTATTTTAATGTAGAAGCAGTGGTAAACAGCCTTAATTTAGAAAAGCCTGAAGGGCTTGATCTGTTTTGCACATACAAACAAATAATTAACATATTAAAAATACCAGAATCTACATTTGGCAGATATGGTTATGAAACAACTGTTGTTAATCGAAAAATCACAAGTGATGTATCAATCAATTTAAGTGTATTTGGTTCCTCCTACGAACCATATGAAGTCACCAAAAGTTATGGTTGGTTTAATTACACTGACACGGAATACAGATTTGTCTCTTCAAAAAAAACCGAAGGATTTAAATATGTAATACATCTGAATGGCAAAGGTGAAGGTAAAGCAAAGCTCTTAATTGAAGCCATAGCAAAAAATTTGAAGGATTATAAAAAAGGTCAGAATTCAACGACCAATATGTATTACAATTCATCAAAAAAATTAAAGTTTTTCATTTCAGGAAATCAATATACTGTTGAAATTTATATTACCGCCACTGATGGATCTGAGATAGAGGATTCAAACAGTAAAATCATTGTTAGTGATAACAATTCTGATTATACAGACGAATCTGAAGTGGCAGTAGATAGTGTTGCAGTTGATACCGCTGTAGTTGATCCATATTAAAAATCGTCGTTGATTATCAAACCGGTATGAAAAAAGTGTTTTCATACCGGTTATTTTTGAATTTCAATAAATTTGTTAAATAATTTAAGTAACTTTGCCTTTCTCAAAATTACTTATTGATTTCCGAGTTGTTATGAAAATAAATTTGTCTGGGTTTAAACCACTCATTTTCTTTTTGTTTATTTTGACTTATATAAATGTCAGTAGTCAGACCAAAAACGAAGTTTACAAAAGATACAACAGCTCAAATTACAAAAACATTCAGGGTGCAAATAGCGAAATCGATTTTGAAAATATTGACTACAAACTCTTGAATGCTCTTATCTTTTTCAAAACAAATGAAGAAAGGGTAAACCACCAATTGGCTCCACTTGAATATCTGGAAAATCTGGAAATAAGTGCAACCCTGCACGCAAATAATATGGTAAAATATAGTTTCTTTGATCATATCAACTCTTACGACAAGTCAAAATCAACTCCCAGTGACAGGGGACGACTATCCGGAATTTTAAACCCCAGAATGGCTGAAAATATTGCTGAAAGTTTTGCTATTGAATATGATGGTGGAAAATCAGTATACGTAATTGATGCTAAAAACGGACTTTTCAGTTATGAATACAACGGGACGGTAATTAAAAACAGAACATATTTGTCTTGTGCTGAAAATTTAGTATCTATGTGGTTAGGCTCACCCGGACATCGTGCAAATATACTAAACGTAAATGCACTTCAAATGGGATGTGGAATGGCTTTTTACAGAGATAAAGAATTCAATAACATTGCTATGTTTAAAGCCGTTCAGAATTTTCAGTGGTATGAAAAGGCGAAGATTTAGGAAGTAGAAGAAAATGTATAAACCAAGCATACCTCAATATATTCCACACTTACTATTATTCTTTTTGATAGTAATGAGTCAATTTGCCTATTCGCAATACCGCGCAAACAACAGTTTAGTCTTTCTCGACAAAGCACAGGCGATTACTGCGACGATAAAAGCATCAAAAGAACAGGTTTGTAAAGGTGAGACACCGACTCCAACAATTACTTTTTCCGCCGATGGAGGGACTACGCCATATACATTTACTTATACGGAAAATGGAACAAGAAAAAAAATATCAACCACAGAAACGAATAACAGTGTAATTATTAGTTTAAGTACAAATAGTATTGGAACATTTACATACTCCTTGGATAGTGTTGCCAGCTCTTTACAAACCGCTGAAGCCGTCACCGGGAAACAAGTAAGTATAAAAGTTAACGCCCTCCCTACTGTTGATTTTAGTTTTTTGGACAATCAATGTTCCGGCACTGCAGTTGCATTCAACCCCAATATTACCGGGACAGGACCATTTACATATCTTTGGGATTTTGGAGATGGAACAACTTCAACAGAAAATAATCCAACTCACTTATTTAACTCAATAGGAAATGGAATAAAAGCATTTAGTGTCTCTCTTACTGTAACAGATAAAAGCACCTGCAAAACAAGTGTAAGTAAATCAGCAAATATTAAACAAGCGCCAGACCCTACTATTACATCCTCTGTTTTTTCAACTAATTATAAAGGAGAGAATACATTTATTAACTGTGATGCAACTAAAACAAGTCCTGAATTTGATTTTGATTTAAATAATGCAAGTACTACGATTAGCACTAACACAAATTATGTAGTTGATTGGGGTGATGGTACTACAGAAAGTTTTAATAATTTATTCGTGTCAAAGACGCATAGATATACAAAACTTGGGTTCTTTAACATTAAGATTACAGTATCGAATACAAATGGATGTAACAGTTCAGCAGTTTATAAATTCTTTAACGGAAATGCACCTGCTGGAAATTTGGGAACTTTAGGAAATGACATGGATTGTGTTCCTTTCACATTTAAATGGCCAGTTCAAAACACATCAAATAACCCGCCTGGTACAACTTATGAGTTCTCGGTTAACGATGGTTCAGCACCTCAACTATTTGATCAGACAAATTTGCCTGATTCAATATCACACACCTTTACTAAAACATCATGTGGAAATACTGATAATCAATTCACTGTTACCTTTAAAGTCACCAACCCATGTGATACTAAAGCACCCACTACTCAAATAAAGGCAACTCAAAAGCCAATTGCTTCGTTTGCAATAACACCAAACTCTAATAACTGCCCTAATAGTATAGTAACTTTCACAAATACATCAATAGGGGATTACTACGTAGGCAATAATTGTTCTTCAACATTTAATAAAACATGGGAAATTACTCCAAACACTGGATGGTCGTTGAATCAAGGTACGCTTAAAGGTACAGATATAATTAAATTGTTATTTTCGACTCCAGGTATTTATTCAATAAAATTAAAAATTCAGAAACCAAACTCACCCTCATCAAGATGTACTACTGATTCAATAACTCAACAAATATGTATTGAATCTACTCCTATTCCTTTATTCAGCATAGACAAGACAGAAGGCTGTTATCCATTGACTGTAAATACTAATAATACAACCAATGAATCTACTTCATGTACTACTCCTATGACCTATACATGGGCGGTAAACTATACTGCCAGTAACTGTGGCAGTACATCAGGTTACTCAATTACAAATGGAATAGCTACATCAAAAAATCCAATTTTTCAATTTACTAAAGCAGGAACTTACAAAATTAGTTTGAAAGCGGAAAATGCTTGTGGAGCAGTAACTTCAACTGCACAAACAATTGTTGTAAAAGCACCTCCAAGCGCATCAATTAACACAGTGGCAGATCTGTGCCAAACATTTCCATCTACTAGCATCAACCCCCAAGCAGTAATATCTAATTGTGGAACTGGAGCTTTTAGCTACGAATGGAGTTTTCCCGGTGGAACACCATCATCTTCAACGAGCGCCATTCCTGGCTCAATAACTTACAATTCAGCGGGGACTTATAACATAACATTAAAAGTCACAAATGAATGCAGTACGACAACAGCTACACCAATAAGTTTCAAAATAAACCCACCACCCTCAATAACAGGCACATTAAGTGCATGTATTGGCTCTACATCACAGTTGACCGGTTTTGGGACAGCAGCGAGTACAAACTCCTGGGTATCTTCGAATACAAGTATTGCAACTGTGAGCAATACCGGTTTAGTTACTGCAAAATCTGCCGGTACAATAAATATCACATATACAAACTCAAATGGATGCCAGACCAGCGTATCATTCACAGTCAATGCAACCCCTATAATAAGTGGCACTTTAAGTGCATGTATTGGTTCTACATCACAATTGTCCGGTTCTGAAACAGCAGCAAGTTCAAGTCCCTGGACATCTTCAAATACAACCATAGCAACTGTTAACAATACAGGTTTGGTTACTGCAAAATCTGTCGGTACAACAACCATTACATATACTAACTCCAATGGATGCCAGACTAGTGCATCATTCTCTGTGAACGCACTTCCAACAATAACAGGTATTTTGAGTGCATGTATAGGCTCTACTTCTCAGTTGAACGGCACTTCAACTGCAGCAAGTACAAACCCATGGGTATCTTCAAATACAACCATAGCAACTGTAAGCATTACCGGTTTGGTTACTGCAAAGTCTGCCGGCACAACAACTATTATTTATACGAACTCTAATGGCTGCCAAACTAATGTGTCATTTTCCGTCAACGCAATACCATCAATTACAGGCACTTTAAGTGCATGTATTGGTTCTACATCACAATTGTCCGGTTCTGAAACAGCAGCAAGTTCAAGTCCCTGGACATCTTTAAATACAACCATAGCAACTGTTAACAATACAGGTTTGGTTACTGCTAAATCTGCCGGTACAACAACCATTACATATACCAACTCCAATGGCTGTCAAACAACTGAGAAATTCACCGTTAATCCAACTCCCAAAATTTCCAATAAAACACTGACCATCTGTAGTGGTGAGAATTTTTTGCTGACGCCTACAAATGGCAGTGGTGATATTGTTCCGGCAAATACTACTTATACATGGAGTGCTCCCGGAGCTCAGACCGGGATTTCAGGATTAGCTGCCGGCACGAATGAAACAATCATAAGCGGAACTTTGGTAAACACGAATACAACTCCAAAAATTGTCACTTATACCATCACGCCTGTTTCTGGTGACATAGGAAATTGTCCCGGACAAGACTTTACACTTTCTGTTACAGTTAATCCAAAGCCGGTTAGTTTAGGATTAACAAATAAGGTTTATTGCAATGGAACTGCTGTTCCTATACTAAGCCTAACCAATACTGTCTCCGGAACAACCTATACATGGACCAATTCGAATACGGCCATTGGATTAGCTGCAAGTTCTACAGGAAATGTTACGAGTATCCCGTCATTTACTGCTACAAATAATACGTCTAATCCCATTACAGCTACTATTAAGCTATATCCAACTTTTACAAATGGAGGACAAAGCTGTACGGGAGCAATGGAACAGTTTGATATAACTGTAAATCCTGCGGCTGTTGTACTATTTTCTAAAGGAAATCAAACAAAGTGTTCGGGTGAAGCAACCGAAGAAGTATTATTGAGCAGTGCAACAAATAATGTAACTTTTAACTGGACAGCCACAAAGCCTGCAGGGATAACCGGGACTTTTGTAAATTCCGGTACAAATACAATTCCGGCGCAAACTTTAGAAAACACGACTAATACAGCAATTGATATCATTTACAGTGCAACAGGAACGGTAGCTGGTAGTACAAATTGTCCCGGTGCTGCTTCAACGTATATTATCAGAATAAATCCAAAGCCTCAAATCAACTCCACAATTAACACTAACGTTTGTAGTGGAAACACTTTTAGTGTTACACCTCCAACATCAGGCAACACATTACCTACAGGAATCACATACTCGTGGGGAAGTCCAACCGTTACCGGCGGAATCACAGGAGGTGCAGCAGGCAATAATGTTGCTATAATTTCAGGAACTCTTACAAATCCAACAAATACTACACAAACAGCAACTTATACAGTTACTCCAAAAGCTAATGGTTGTGATGGTCCTACATTTGATGTTATGGTAACTGTCTACCCTAAACCTGTAATTGCAAACAAATCAAAATCTGTTTGTAGTGGCACAAATTTTACGGTTGATTTTACAACACCTAGTGATATTATTCCAGTTAACACAACTTACACATGGGGAACTCCATCTGTAACGGGAACAATGACAGGAGGCACTGCAGGAAACAATTCAGCAACAATCTCAGGCAATTTGACAAACACTACCAATACAAACCAAACAGCGACGTATATAGTTACTCCTACGTCAGGAAGTACCGGCAGTTGCCCCGGCAGTTCATTTACTATTACAATAACAGTAAAACCTGCATTAAAAGCTACGATTACTTCAAGTGCTGCAAATGCATGTTTGAATTCTGGCTCTCCAACTATCACCCTGACCGGCATTAATGGCACCCCTCCTTACACATTTACCTACAAGCTAAATGGTGGGTCTGATATAGATTTGCAAACCACAAGTGCTAGTAGTACTGCAACTATAAATGTGCCTACTACTAACGTAACTTCAAACACATATAGCTTAGTAAAAATAACTGATGCAAGTGCAAACTCATGTTCTCAAACAGTATCTGGAAACGCAGGAGTTAACATAACAGAAATCCCTAACATAACTTCTGCCCAGAATCAGACAATATGTAGTGGAAGCACATTTAATATATCCCCTGTAAATGGAGGGGCTAATACTGTTCCTACAGGAACTACTTATACATGGAGTGCACCTACAATAAGTCCATCGGCAAGTGCTATCACTGGTGGCAGTGCTCAATCTATTGCACAGTCTTCCATCGGGCAAACGCTTACTAATACCACGGATCAGATTGCTACTGCAACCTATACTGTTACGCCTAAATCAGGCTCGTGTGATGGAGCTACATTCCAGGTGGTGGTTACGGTAAACCCATCACCTAAAGTGATTTTTTCTGATGCTGACAACAAACAAACGTTATGCTCGGGAGCAACTTCTGATGCAGTAAACTTATCGAGTGTTACAACGGGAGATGTGGCTTTTAGCTGGACTGCAAATGTTCCCACTGGCATTACAGGTACTATAACAACAGGCAATAATACAATTCCGGCACAAACATTATCGAACAGCACAAATATCCCTCTGGATGTTATATATACAGCCAATGCAACTCTTAATAATGCCGGTGCTTGCCCTGGAAGAGACTTTGCCTATAAAATAACCGTCAATCCTGTTGCAAAGGCAAATACTGTAAGTAACATAAAACTTTGTAACAACGAACAAAGTACCATTATTACTTTTGGTTCTAATGTAACAGGGACTACGTATAAATGGGATAATGATAATGCTTCGATTGGTTTGGCTGCTACAGGAAATGGGAATCTACCTGTATTTACTGCAACTAACACAGGCATCGCACCAATTATAGCTACCATTACAGTGACACCTACTGCAAACGGCTGTGAAGGTACCAAAAGTACTTTTACTATCACTATTAATCCAACTCCTACGGTTAATAAACCTGCTGATCAAACAGTTTGTAATGGCTTTAAAACTACGGATATAAATTTTACCGGAAACATTGCTACGACTACTTACAATTGGACAAATGACAAACCGACAATTGGATTAGCAGCTACTGGAAATGGTAATATAACGGCATTTACGGCTGTAAATACCGGAACAGCTGCTATTACTGCAACTATTACCGTGACACCTGTAGATGGCTGTAGTGGAACCCCTAAAACGTTTACTATTACAGTGAATCCGTCACCGGCAGTAAACTTCTCTATTCAAAACCAAACTATTTGTTCAGGTGGTACAACAAATACAGTGAACCTAAGTAGTCCTTCTGCTGGAGCCGTATTTACATGGACTGCTGTACAACCAACCAACATAGAAGGAGTGATTACATCGGGGAATAACACCATTCCAACTCAAACTTTAATCAATAAAACCAGCACTCCTATTCAGGTAAAATATACTGCTTATGCAGAAATCTCAGGATTTAGTTGTACGGGAGCTCCTAAAGAATATTTCATTACGGTAAACCCGACACCGCATATCGTAAATACAGAAAAGGACACTATTTGTAGTGGTACAAGTTTTAATATTATTCCTTTGGATGGATTGCCTAATATTGTTCCCACAGGAACTACTTATACATGGAGTGCACCTATAATAAGTCCATCGGCAAGTGCTATCACTGGTGGCAGTGCTCAATCTATTGCACAGTCTTCCATCGGGCAAACGCTTACTAATACCACGGATCAGATTGCTACTGCAACCTATACTGTTACGCCTAAATCAGGCTCGTGTGATGGAGCTACATTCCAGGTGGTGGTTACGGTAAACCCATCACCTAAAGTGATTTTTTCTGATGCTGACAACAAACAAACGTTATGCTCGGGAGCAACTTCTGATGCAGTAAACTTATCGAGTGTTACAACGGGAGATGTGGCTTTTAGCTGGACTGCAAATGTTCCCACTGGCATTACAGGTACTATAACAACAGGCAATAATACAATTCCGGCACAAACATTATCGAACAGCACAAATATCCCTCTGGATGTTATATATACAGCCAATGCAACTCTTAATAATGCCGGTGCTTGCCCTGGAAGAGACTTTGCCTATAAAATAACCGTCAATCCTGTTGCAAAGGCAAATACTGTAAGTAACATAAAACTTTGTAACAACGAACAAAGTACCATTATTACTTTTGGTTCTAATGTAACAGGGACTACGTATAAATGGGATAATGATAATGCTTCGATTGGTTTGGCTGCTACAGGAAATGGGAATCTACCTGTATTTACTGCAACTAACACAGGCATCGCACCAATTATAGCTACCATTACAGTGACACCTACTGCAAACGGCTGTGAAGGTACCAAAAGTACTTTTACTATCACTATTAATCCAACTCCTACGGTTAATAAACCTGCTGATCAAACAGTTTGTAATGGCTTTAAAACTACGGATATAAATTTTACCGGAAACATTGCTACGACTACTTACAATTGGACAAATGACAAACCGACAATTGGATTAGCAGCTACTGGAAATGGTAATATAACGGCATTTACGGCTGTAAATACCGGAACAGCTGCTATTACTGCAACTATTACCGTGACACCTGTAGATGGCTGTAGTGGAACCCCTAAAACGTTTACTATTACAGTGAATCCGTCACCGGCCTTTACTCAGCACCCTCAGTCTGAAGCTGTGTGTGTAAATGGAGCGGCAAAAACATTATCAGTGTCGTATAAGAACGGAACAGGCATACCAAAATATGAGTGGTATAGCAATACTGTAAAAGATTCAATTTCAGGAGCACTTATCCCATACGAAACTACAGCTAATTACATTCCCTCATCTAATACTGTTGGTGTAATGTACTATTACTGCGTTTTAACCTTGCCGAGTGCAGGTTGCGGTAGTATCACTTCAAATATAGCCACTGTGACAGTTAATCCACTACCCACCATCAGTACCGAACCGTTTGTGTCTCAGAGAATCTGTGTAGGTGGGGTAATTGCACCACTGGCTGTGGCTTATACCGGAGGAACGGGTACGGCTACTTATCAATGGTATTCGAACTCCTCCGATAGCAATACAGGAGGAACTCAAATTATCGGAGCGACGTCTGCGAATTACACTCCCCCGGTTTTTAATGCTGCCGGCACTTATTATTTCTATTGCATTGTCAGTTTAAATGGTAACGGTTGTGGTTCTGCCACCAGTCAAACAGCTAAAGTGGAAGTGGTAGCCGACCCTGTGGTGACGGCTCCTTTAAACTCTCAAACTGTTTGTCAAAGTACGGCTCCTGCTACTCTTTCGGTAACTGCTTCCGAGGGAGAAGGTGCGTATTCTTATCAATGGTACAGCAACTCTATAAAGTCAAATGCTGGAGGTACGTTGATCAACTTTGAAAATAATACCAGTTACATTCCTCCTACTGATATTGTGGGCACCAAATACTATTACTGCTCGGTGAATCAAACCGGCCTTGGATGTGCTACGTTTTCGGATGTAGCAGAAGTCAATATTGTTCCTGCTCCACAATTCAGCAAACAACCAGAATCAAGCAGTATTTGTATTAATGGAGCAGCAAAAACACTTTCTGTTGCTTTTACAAATGGTACAGGAACACCTTCGTATCAGTGGTACTCAAATGCCACAAACAACAATACAGGTGGCACAGCAATTACTACTGCCCCAAATTCCTCATTCGATCCACCTACTAATGTTGTTGGAACTACTTATTACTATTGTGTTATTTCGCTTACCGGTGGGGGTTGTTCCAGTATTACGTCAAATGCAGCTAACGTTACAGTCAATCCTTTACCCACCATCAGTACCGAACCGTTTGCGTCTCAGAGAATCTGTGTAGGTGGGGTGATTGCTCCACTAACTGTGGCGTATACCGGAGGAACAGGAACGCCAAATTATCAATGGTACTCAAACAGTACAAACAGCAATACAGGAGGAACAGCCATTTCGGGAGCTAAGGCAGCAAGCTTTACTCCTGCAGCCTTCAACTCTGTTGGTAAATTCTATTTCTATTGTGTCGTAAATCTCGACGGCAATGGTTGCGGAATAACTACAAGTTTACCTGCCGAAGTAGAGGTAGTTCCTGACCCCGTGGTTACTGCTCCTTTAGCAACTCAAACTGTTTGTCAAAGTACGGCTCCTGCTACTCTTTCGGTCACTGCTTCCGGAGGTGAAGGTACGTATTCTTATCAATGGTACAGCAATACTTCGAATTCAAATGCAGGAGGGTCGTTGATTAATTCTGCTAATAATGCCAGCTACATTCCGCCTACAGATATTGTAGATACGAAATACTATTATTGCTCCGTGACGCAAACAGGATTGGGTTGTGCGACTATTTCAGCTGTGGCCGAAGTGATTGTGAAGTTAGCACCAACCATTGTTACGCAACCTCAATCAAGTACCGTCTGCAAAGGCGAAACACCTACAGAATTATCCGTATCTTACAAAGATGGTGCAGGTAGCCCACTATATCAATGGTATAGCAATACGACTGATGACAGAACAACCGGCACCGCAATTCCTGATGCTACAAAAAACATTTACAACCCATCAGGTGCTACTGTAGGTACAGTTTATTACTATTGTATTATTACCTTACCTACCGGGGGATGTAGCAGTTTAACTTCAAATAGTGCTAAAGTTACAGTAAATCAATATCCGGTTATATCAGATTTCACAAGATTGATTGGAAGCGGCACCAGTTTCACAGTACAACCCTTATCGGTTTCGGGAAAAGATATTGTTCCTGTTGGCACATTGTACACATGGTCAATGCCGGAAATTTTCCCTGTAAATTCAATATCCGGAGCTTCAGCACAAAGTAATCCTCAAACATTGATTAGTCAGACATTAACCAACAATACCAAAGCCATAGCCACAGTCACTTATACAGCACATCCGGTTTCAGGAATATGTGCAGGAGCTGATTTCAAAATAACAGTAACGGTTAATCCTCCTATCAGTCCAAATACAGTTATAACAGACATTAGTTGTTTCAATGCAAATAATGGAAATATATCGACCAATATTCAGGGTGGAATACCACCATACTCCATTACATGGCTTGGTCCAAATGGATTCAGCTCAACAGACTCTTCAATTTCAGACTTAAAACCAGGCGATTACATACTTAAAATTACGGACAATGGAGGTTTGCCCTTCACGGAGATATACACAGTAAATGAACCAAAAGAAATAACACTAACCACTGTTAAAGAAAAAGACATAGATTGTAATGGTGCAGCAAATGGAGAAATTTCAATTTTTGTGACAGGAGGAAAAGGAAGTTATTTCTATACATGGACTAAAAACAATATAGCGTTTGACACTACTCAAAACATAAAAAATCTTGAACCGGGCGAATACAAAGTATCGGTAACAGATATGAATAATTGTGGCCCAAAAACGCAAACCTACACTATTACAGAACCTGAGCCATTAAAAATAATATTAGCCAACAAAATCGACAATCTTTGTATAGGTGATAAAAATGGAAGTTTATCCGTTGTAACATCAGGTGGTACAAAAATTGAAACAAAACCGGGTGTTTTCGATTACAACTACCTGTGGACAGGCCCGAAAGGGTTTACAGCCACTACAAAAAATATCAGCGGGTTGTATTCCGGCACTTATATTCTTTCGGTGTCGGATGCATCAGGTTGTTCCACACAGTTCAGCACTCAGGTAACCGAACCGGACTCTATCAAAGTGCAGATAACGTCTACGTCTATTACCTGTTACGGGGCTGATGATGCATCGATAACACTCGATGTGAGTGGTGGAGTTGCGCCTTATACTGCCGAATGGGATAATTTTTCAACAGGCTTTTATCAGCCAAACTTATCGGCCAAAGATTACAATATTACTATTACCGATGCCAATCATTGTGTAAAAACCATCAAAGTGACTATTCCCGAAGCACCGGTTTTCAGGATTACACCGGTAGTGAAACAAATTAGCTGTCACGGTGCCAACGACGGCAGCATCAAACTGAATATGGAAGGCGGACAGGGTAAAGTAAAACTTGCATGGAATGACGGTTCCACGTCGGGCAACGAACGAAACAATATAGGGCCGGGTTCCTATACCGTAACCATTACCGACGACAAGCCCTGTTCTATTGTACGCACATTTATTATTCAGGAGCCGCTGGAACTCAGTGTTACAGGAAAAATAACCGATGCACACGATTGCTCGGAGGTAAACAGTGGTGCTATCGATCTGGAAATAAGTGGAGGTACAGAACCTTACAGCATAAACTGGTCGAATAGCGCTACAACGGAAGATTTAACTCAACTGGCACCCGGAAATTATTATGTACAGGTAACCGATGCCCGCGGCTGTGTAAAACAGGAACAGTTTGTGGTAAGCCGTCAGTTGCCCCTAAGCATCAACGTAGAAAAATCCTATGAATACGATTGTGCACAGCAAAAAATTACACAGTTGTGCAAAGCAAATGTGAGCGGAGGTGTTCCGCCTTACAATATCAGCTGGTCGAGTGGCAATGTGGATATGAACGATAACACCCTGATGCGTACCGGACAAACTGCTACCGTGATTCTGAAAGTAACCGATGCGCTGAATTGCGACAAATCCGTTAGCTTCAATACCGAAATTCCGCATACCGGTATCAGTTACAGTGTATTGGACTGCAACAGCCATTCTTATCAGTTTCATCTGGATTATCCCGACATATTGTTTACCAATGTACGATTCGAATGGAATTTTGGCGATGGAGCTACATCGGCTATCCGTAATCCGCAACACACCTATATAAAACAGGGAACATACGATATCAAAGTAAAATTGCTGAGTAACGAATGTAATACAACATACAATTACCGCTTTTTTGCTGACTCCATACCTGTTCTGAGATTGGATAAACCGGCTAAATTATGCAAAAACGATTCAGTGATTTTGCATATTACGGGCGCTGATTTCTACAACTGGAGCGATGGTACATCAGCCGACAGCATTATCATTCGCACAGCAGGCGATTACAGCGTGACAGGCACAACCCGAAACGGATGCACTGCCAGCATGAGTTTCACTGCCAGCTATTACGATTATTTTAATTACAGCATCCAATCGGACAAAGACCAGATTACCCCGGAAGATGCCACGGTTGAATTCTGGTCGGCTGATATTCCGCTCTCAAAATACTACTGGAATTTTGGCGATGGAAAAACCGATGCCGGTAATTTTATTTACCACAACTATACAGTGGATCGGGGTGGTTATATGGAAGTGGAACTCACCGCCACCAATCCTTATGGTTGCACCGAGAAGGCTACAAAGAAAATATGGTTATCGATGAATAAACTACCCAATATTTTCACACCCAACGGAGACGGATACAACGATGTCTTTCTGAAAGGATGGAATTTGCAGGTGTTTAACTCCAACGGCGTTTTGTTGTACGAAGGATTAAATGGTTGGGATGGAACATACAAAGGCACGCCGGTAAGCACCGATACTTATTATTACGTGGTTATTGTATATAACGCTGAAGGTTCATCATCCAAAGCCGATTTTGTTACTGTGGTCAGATAAATGAGAAGAAAAATCCACATAGTATGCGTTTTATGCAGTATATTGCTGACCGGAAATACCTTTGGTCAGTCCTATCCACGACTAAACGATTACTGGGATCAGTTGTATACCATCAATCCTGCTTCTATCAACGACGATTATTATGGTACAGTTACCACTTCTTCCCGTCAGCAATGGGTGAGTTACGACGGAGCGCCACGCACTTATTTATCGACAGCCACTTTTTATCTCGAAGATTATTACACACAGTTTGGCGCACGGGTTTTGGTAGAGCCCAAAGGAGTCACTCAGAAACTGGATATGCAGTTGAGTTATGCTTATCGACTGCTATTGGCCAACGACTGGCGGTTGAATATGGGGCTGGGAGTGAATTTTCAGAACTTCTGCTACGATGTGTCGGAGCTGACATTTCCCGCTTTCGATAACCCACAGATATACGACAGAATGATTTTCACAAACAATATCAATGCAAATCTTGGTTTCGAACTCAACTATTTCACCTGGAAAATAGGAGTAAGTTCTCAGAATATCATCTCTGCTTTCAGTTCCGGCAACGATCTGCATCCACTCACCAATCTGGGCTATGTGTATTACCGTCAGCAAAACTCCGACTGGGTAAACTGGGGCGGCGGTCTATCGGTTTTTCAGTACAGCAATATCGTTCAGGGCGAAATAAACATCAATGCGTATATCAAAAAAACCTACGAAACCGACGATCTTCAGATAGGTCTACTCTACCGCACATGGCACGAACTGGGACTTATCTATGGAATGAATTTCGGATCGTTTAAATTCCGTATCAGCTACGATTACAATTTAGGACTGATCCGCTACCATTCTTTGGGAACTGCCGAATTAATGCTGATTTACAAATTCAACCGACAGGGCAGATGCCGGAATTGCGGGTGGTATTGATACTTCCGAATGATCAATCTTTCACGCACCGAATAGAGCAACCTGTACGTTTTGGTGTGGCATTCAAAATTGAAATTGCATCGGTAGAATAACCCAATGCCACACTAAAGCCCCAGCCTACACTAAATTGTTCTCTACACCACCATTTAGCATCGTTTCCAAAATAGTAACTGCTTACAGGATCGTAAAATTTACCACCGTAATGTCTTGAACCTCCGGGCAAAGCGCTAAATCCGGACTCATTTGTAGCTTTATAATTCGGATTCTTCCATGTAGGTATGCCAATTTCTTTTAGCTTGCCACCTGCCACACCCGTTCCACCTAAATAAGTTGCTAAAGTGTCCCATTCTGCACAGGTTGCCACATGCCAACCCACAGGAGCAATATTTCCAAAATCGCTCACAACATCCCAGTTATAAAGCTTACCATATTTCAGATTATTCTCGGGACTGTTATCCAAATAACACCAATTTAAATCTTTTGACAGACCCCATAAAGAATCGATGACTATCTCATACATAGCAACTGAATTTCTAAAACGAGTGGTTCTCAGATTTTCAGCCATCCATGTCTGTCTTCCAATTTTCACCACACTGTAATAATTGGCATCTGCATCTTTACATTCCACAAATTCAAAGTTAGTAGTGGCGTTCCCAATAGGCTTATCAGTAACTATGGTGGTATTTTTTCCTGAGACAGCTCTATAAAGCAACAGATTTCCGGAATAATACTGCATAGTAATAACTGAGTTCTTAGATTTTTGTAAAGTTGCAGTGGTTTGTGAGAAACTGTTTAGTAACCTGATAGATGGTTTGGCATTCAGTTGTAAATTACTTATCAATTTTGTAGCATATGAATAACCTTTTCCTGCAATTCTCAGAATAAATACTCCGCAGGGCAATAGCAATTCTATTGAATTTTTACCTGCCTGAAGGTTTTCAGTTACGCCAATCAGCATTGTTCCGTTCGTTCCAAATACCTGAATTTGTGCATTACTATTCTGAACAGATAAGAATGTCACATTTATCATATCCGAGAATGAATTCTGACAAACAGAGATGTTTTTGCTATACGAATTGAACAATAAATCGGAATTCAATTGATTTACCAACTTCAAATCGGATCCCTGTGGTACTATAACCTGTGAGTTTAAACTAAGATTTTTCACTACCACACTGTCGATGACAGTACCAGCCCCCGAGCCAGTAAATGAGATAGTATATTCAAGCGCAAATACGCGGTTGGAGAAAAAAAACAAAAAAAACAAAGTGAAAAACAGGACAACAAGGGATTGGTTTAATGTTTTCATAACACTGATTATTATAGAGTTAAATACCTTCAAATCAATATTTAAGAAATGAGCAATTAAACCTGAGGATAAAAAACTGTATAAATGCCGGTTTAAAACATTTTTTCAATACCACAAAGATATATCATTATTGACCAAATTGTTCTGATTTTCGTATAGAAGTAAAGATTTGAATACTATTGAACTTATCTTGACATTTTCGGATATTATAATTTCGCTCCTTCGGAGCTTATAAGATGCTCTGTTAGGAGCAAATCTAAGAGATGGTTATCGGGAGGTAGAATATTTATTAAATAAAACGAAAGCTCCGTAGATATTAAAAAAAATCAAAGCGACAACTAAATATAAAACTTTCCCAAAATCCTGAACTTTGGGAAAGTTTTATAATTGACAGGTTTAATTTTTAGCGATGGGAACTCACCTACCAAATCAGCACCAGCCTGAAATACATTTCTTCGGGACGTGCAACAGCAAAATCGGAACTGGTTACATAAAAATTCACATCGGTAGCTGAATAATCGTAATCGATAGTAGTGGTCCATCTGTTACCTGCCGTATTTTCGAAATGGCGAGTATAAGGCAAACCTTGCTGATAGTTGCCATAATCCACGTAAGCCATAGCCGCACCACGACTGATAAAATAATCTTCCGGTCCGTTGATTTTAAAATTACAGGAGTAATAGCGGTTCAGACCCTGATTGTCGACATGTTCCACCCATTCGGATGAATTTACATGAAAACTGAAAACCTGTTTGGTGGTTAATTCTTCGGGATACGAGTAATTATCCTCACACGAAATAAACAGGATAGCTAAAAGCAGAATTGGAATGATTTTTTTCATAACGCACGGAGTTTTAATAATTATTGTTGACTGGCAGCAAAATATCAAATATCGAACCAGTTTTTTTAAAGATTGATTGTGAGATTATATTTTGGGTCTCGCGAGTTCTGACTCGCGATAGTTATTCATATTTGCGAGTCGAAACTCGCGAGACCCATTAAAACAACACAGGTGAAATTCCTTACCGAAACTTCACCTGTAAATGTATGGTTTTCAAAAAATTTACACTTCGCCCATAGCTTTTTTGAAGAATTTCTCCGCCTGTTTGATATCCACTTTTCCACAAGGACCCGAGATGCAACCACCTTCGCACGCCATTACTTCAATAAAATTACCCGGCGCTTTTCCTTTGGCATAAGCACGAAGCAAAGCCACATTTTTCTTGTTAAGATTGGCCACCTGCACCGGTTTAACACCCAGATTCGAATACATGGTTTGTACTGCATTAATCACGCCACCCGCACGAGCAAATCCCCTGCCCGACATTGGAGCCGCTTCTTTTTCTGTGTCTACAGTTTCCAACTCAATGTTGAGTCCTGTAAATAAGGTGTCGATTTCTTCGAAGGTAAGAATATAATCAATAGCCGGATGATCCATCACTTCTTTGCGTTTTCCCACACATGGACCAACAAATACCACTTTGGCTTCGGGATATTTGGCTTTGGCCATTTCTATGGTGTAATACATGGGCGACCCGGTATGCGACACAAAAGGCTTGATTTCTTTCACATGTTTGTTCACCAGCTCCATATACGACGGACAGCACGAAGTGGTCATAAATTGCTGACCTGCTTCTAATTTCTCCTGCAGCTCTGCTCCTTCCCGTTTGGTAGTTTCCATAGCTCCGTGAGCCACTTCCATAGCTTCTACAAATCCTATTTTTTCTACCGCAGCTGCAATCTCAGATAAGGTATTATTAAACTGCGACATGATGGAAGGTGCCATAATAGCCACCAGCTGTTCTCCCCGTTCAATGGCATTCAGAATATCGAACACCTGCGACACTTCGTAAATAGAACCAAACGGACAGGCATTGATACATTTTCCACAGTAAATACATTTATCTTCGTCGATATGCTCAATACCATTTTCGTCCTTTTGAATAGCCTTTACCGGGCAAACTTCCTCACATGGCACAGGAATATACACAATGGAATGATACATGCAGGCTTCTTTGCAAATACCGCAGTTAATACATTTGGCATGATTGATATGCGCCTGACCGTTATCCATAAAAGTGATGGCATCTTTCGGACAGTTCATATAACATGAACGCGCCACACAACCTTTGCAAAGATTAGTAACCACATAATTGGTTTTCACACAAGCCGTGCAGGCTTCATCTACCACGGTGAGAATGGTTTTACCTGTTTCATTGCGATCGATAGCGCCCTGTGCATAAGCCGAAAGCGGTTTTAATTCATCTTCATCCTCCGCTATGGGATAACCAAGGATGGGCAGCATTTTGTATTTAAGCACCGCACGTTCTTTGTGAATGCAACAGCGTCCTCGAGCCTGCGCATTTTTAGGTGACATTTGAATTGGAATCCGGTCGATATCAGAGACCAGCGTCCCTGCTTTGTAATGTGCAATAAGTTTCGACATCAATACCCGCCGGACAATCATCGTGTTGTTTACAAAAGCCATAGTTCTTTTAGTTTATTGTTTGTTTCGGGTACAAAGATACAAAAAATCCAATTAAAGAAAAAATTCTTTAATTGGATTCATTTACATTACTCAATATTTAAGACAATAATCTATTGAAAATCAATACCAAATTACAAAAGGTTAAAAAACGGAAACCAATTATTGCTGCACTTAGACTTTCTGCCTTTTAATGCCCTGAAAAACAAACTCCACAATATAATTTTTGTTTCTCTCGAATTCTTCACTTAAATTCTGGCGGATGTACGGAACTTCGAGACCCTTGATAGCATAAAAAATAATCATCGAAGACATATTGACATCCATGCGTTTGAAAACTCTTTTTTCGATACCATCGATCAGAATTTGTTTGATAAGCATAATTTCTTTGATGTCAATTTTACGGCGCGTACGTTCCACTTCATAAATATCGTGAAAGAAATCGGCACGCAACGAACCATTGCGGGTAACCACATTTTTAATGGCATCCAAATGCGTAGTGATGTGTTTGTTGAGTTTTGCATCTGGCTCCAGATTTTCATGCGATACCACGATTAAACGCTGAAGCACACTTTCGAGCTCGGCATCTATCACTGCTTTGTATATCTCTTCCTTGTTATTGAAATAGGTATACAACGTACGACGTCCCTTTTTGGATGCTTCGGCAATATCGTTCATGGTAACTTCCTTTTTACCATCGCGGGCAAAAAGCATTCGGGCCACTTCTATCAGATTACGGCGGGTAGCTGAAACTTTTTTCGACATTGCTGTTTATTAAACGTTTTTACGACTTTTTTTGCAAAGATATGCAATTGTTGTATATTTTACAATCTATTAACAGCCGATTTACGGATATAAAACGATTGTTTTTGCAAAAAATTGCAAAAAGTGTGCAAAAAATGGAGATATGAACTAAAAATCGGGATTCAGGAAGCAGGAAAAGCCCGTTTTGCTGTGCGCGAATAAACAAACCGAACACACCACACAACTACAACGGCCAGAATGATACGCGGAAAGATAATCCATCCGGCAGGTACGCCAATAGCCACAAAAAGAAGAGTATCTTCGAGCAGAGAATGATTTACGGCGATGTGATAATTCAGCAAATCTGCATTTCGGGGAGAAATTTCTTTGTTCTCCACAGCGTCAATCATCACCACCGAACCGTAGGTAAGACCGAGCGTCTGCGCCACAAACCACAGAAACGAACTGTCGCGCGACAAGCCCATCATGGTCATAAACGGAGCAAAAGCCCGCGAAATATAATGCAACAACTGAAATTCCTTCAGCAGATTTTGCAATATCATCAGACCACCAACAATGACAACAATTTTAAGCGTCAGCCAACCGGCACCCTGAACCCATGCAAGCAGCATATCGGGGATATTGGTAAAAACCTGTGAAGTCTGCATGTCCGCTGTGTGTCCCATATCCTGCGGTAGCAGTTTATTGAAAATAAAAGCAGCCACAAACGAAATAATGATACGCATAAAAAACAACACCACACCCGACGAGCCTGTCTTGCGCTGCACAGCCGATTCCACAAACAGGTTGTGCGAAATCAAACACATAATAGCCAGAATGGTAATATCGCGAATGTCGAGCGGCAGTGTAGCAATGATGGATAAAGGTGCATACAACGGTAAAAACAGGCTGGTAATAAATACAATGGCCGATTCTCCCGGCAGCCCGATAATCGAAAACACTGGCTCCAGATAAGTAGCCATAAATGCAATAACGCCCCAATACTGAAGAAAAGCCACAAACAGACTGACAGGCAAAATGATTTTCAGCAACCACCAGACAGTTTTAGCCGTTTTCGATAAGGCCGATTGAATACTTTTATAAATCCTTTGTGAAATAGTTTGCATATAAATATTTAGTTGAAAGACGACGGAAAAGTTAATTATAGTAGGTAGTAATGTAGTAGGTAGCAGGAAGTTCTGAGTAAGGAGTAAAAAAATGAGAATCAAAACCCTTTAAACTCCTGAAACCATAGAAACTCTTTAAACCTCTGAAACTTTTCAAACGGTTGAAACTGGTATAAAATAAGAAAGGTTGTCTCCCGACAACCCAATCTTTTAAATTAACCTTAAATCTAATACCATGAAAAACACGATGCAAAGATAAAGTCAATTTTTATGTTATACAACATATTTCTGTGAATAATTAATATCTTAACATTTTTTAAACTTTCTGCTGACAAATCTACCACAGAAACACGATATTTCGTTTGATTTTGTCTATTTTTCCTTTATCCAGGTTTGCGAACGACCAATCCATCCGGCCTTGTCGAGCGAACCTTTCACGTTCAAATTGCCCGTTTTAGCATCGAAAGTGATATTGCACCGATACACTTTTCCATTATTTGGATCCATAATGGTACCACCGGTGAGCATGCCGTTTTTTTCCACCATTCCATTGATAATCATCATTCCCATGATGGGTTTGTTATGATTGGCACCTTCGCATTCAACACAAAGTTTCTCAGGATCTTTAAAAAGTTTCTCAATTTTACCGTAGTATTTACCATTGGTAGCTTTAAAAATGTAGACAATCGATTTTACTGTTTTACCATCATCGTCGATGGTTTTCCAACGACCTACAATACTTGCTACCTGTCCGAATGAAGCTAAGCTGATAAAAATCAGCAGAGAAAATGACAAAATTGCTTTTTTCATATACATCAAATTTTAAATTTATAAAAGCAAAGATATAAAAAATTGCTTTCGAAGCATGAAAAGTTGCAATTTACAACAGTAAAACATCGCAACCAATATTAGAATAACAACACAAAACGTTCATATATTGACACTTACATCATTACAAACAAAGAAAAGAAATTTACATCTTTCATTTTTATTTCGAACATACTTTATTTTATAGCCTTTGTTGTTATTTTTGCAACGATTACTCATTACTAATATTTAAAACAAATCAACCACAAAAGAACACAAAAGTCAACAAAAGGAATAATTTTCAATGATTAAAAATTATCTTTAGCGTACTATAGAATTGGCTTTTTTTTCTAATGTGATTCTTTTGTGCTCTTTTGTGGTTTAAAATCTTATTTATGGTAAAATTGAATTTAAAAAACTGACATGAAAACGATAAGAATTGAAGATACAACAGAAATGGAGGCAATAATCCGCTCCTGCTCTATCTGCATGGCTGCCGTGAACAGTCCGGATGGATTTCCCTATCTCTTCCCCATGAATTTTGCTTACAGCGATGGAAAAATCATACTTCACTCAGCACCCGAAGGAACGCATTTAATGCATCTGAAAACCGATAACCGGATCACGGTATCGTTTTGTACCGATGGAAAGATTGTGTATCAGCACAAAGATGTGGCATGCAGTTACCGTATGGACTCCAAAAGTGTGATTTGTAAGGGCAGAGTGCGGTTTATCGACGATATTGCCGAAAAAGAAAATATACTGAACAACCTGATGGCACATTACACCAATAACGATTTTCGTTACTCGCAACCGGCATTGCGCAACGTAAAAGTATGGCTCGTAGACATCGAAGAAATGACAGCCCGCGCATTCGGGCAGCCTCACAAATCTACCGGAAAAGCACCGGTGCTGTAAATTTCGATCTCAGCACACTATCCAATGGCGCATCCATGCCATACACATCGGGACGATAAACGAGCTTTCCTTTCTCGTTGGTAAAACAGGTAAGGTATTCCACCAGCAAAGGCACTGAAGGCGACAACCAAAGCCTGTTCGAAGGTAATTTCAGAGAATCGGCCGCAAGCAATCGCCGTCCTTCGTCCGACACCACCGGCAAATGAATAGCATGTCGGATTTTGTCGGCCTGAATACTGCGATCGGATAGTTGTTTCAGTTGATTTTGAGTAATATCAGGCAAGCAGAAAAAAACCAGATCGAGCGGTTTTTCCACCCGAACACAGCCGTGACTAACCGCCCGATTGTAACGACCGAAAGCCCGTTTTGCATTGGTATCGTGCAAATAAACGCCGTAGGGATTGGCAAAATTGAATTTTATCCGTCCAAGCGAATTAATGTCGCCCGAATTCTGCACCAAACGATAAGGCTGATTTGCTTTCGACACTTTGGTCCAGTCAATTTTGGAAGGATCGACTTCCGAACCTTTGTGATATACTTTCATTTGATTTCGGCGAAAATAAGCTGTATCAGTCACCACTTTTTTCGAAATTTCCTTCACCACAATAGAACTTGGCACCGACCACTGAGGATTCAGAATCACTTCCGAAATACGACTATCGAGAAAAGGTGTTTTATTGATGGCCGGATTTCCCACACAAACCTTGCTGAAAAGCGCTACAGAATCAGCACGCCAGGCTTTAAGTGTCATATCTGCCACATTGACACGCACGTATTTTTTCTTACCGTTCACAATGGTTTGCCAGCGCATTCGCTCCAGATTAACATCCACCATCTGTATCCATTCTTTTGGCTGACGGTTCAGCATGCGCAGTGTGGCATTTCCCACTTCGGCATCGGCATCGATACCTGCCTTTTTGCGCAACACCATCAAAGCATCGAAAAGCGGTTTATTAAGAACCGTGAGCGTGTCAGGAAAAGTTGAAACTACATCGCCGGTTATTTTTAAGCGTCGGATAATTTGCGGGATAAAATTACTTTTATCGCCAATCCGAAGTGTTTTTTTGTATGGCAACATACTGACAACAGGAAATGTATCGCGTCTGTATTGCATCCAGTATTTTCGTTCCTGTTGTAATTGGTTGTAGGTTTCACCCTTGTTTTGCATGGCCGTAAGAAACGAAGTCAACGAACCGTGATAATGTTTCGTTGCTTTGAGTGCAAAAACACTGTCAGGCAAAGCCGTTTTGAAATGATAATTGGGCAACTCCGACTTTGGATGAACAATGCCGTAAATAAGCGCCGAGGCATAACTGAAATACGTAAAAGTCATTTGAATATCCGCTTTGGCAAGTTCATAATACGATGTACGTTCTGTTTTTATCTGATGAATGGTATACCGCAGACTATCGGAAATAAAATAAGTGTATGGAATGCCGTGCTCTCCCGACCGGTTTACAAACATCAGCAGCGTATCGCATTTATTTATCCGTTCGGGGGTCATCCAAAAAGCGCGGTAATGATTTGCAGCATACATTTGCTTCAGCCAGTGTACATGCGGATACACACTATCCGGAATTTCATCGAGCAGGTAAAACACCGAACTATCCAAACGAGGCTCATCAATTTCAGGGAAAGTAGTCTGTGTCAGGTCATGCCGCTTTGGACCCGGCCAGCAGGAAACAAGTAAAACAGCAAGAATAGCCAGTACCGGAAAGAATTTCAGCTTTTTCATTCGATAAAAATTCCGTGTTGATATTTTGAACCACAAAAATACCCTTTCTTTGTGAAACGAAAGAGTGTTAAAAGATTTTTTTGGCACAGCTATTGAAAAACAAAGAAATAAAGACCTCAATCATTTCAATAAAACACAGGTTTTTAATCGTTTACAGTAGATAAAGCATTACAACTAATTTTTCTGCAGGCATTTATTATGTCAATATGGCAGAAAACATAACCATACAACCCGATGGACAACCGTTTTGACAATTATTTTCAGGAAGATATGATGGGCAATTCCGAAGTTTTTCCAATTATTTCGCTCGATGAGCGCTCATCCGACATTAAAATAAAAGATGGCGATGTGCTACCCATACTTCCGCTCAGAAATATGGTGATTTATCCCGGCGTATTGCTGCCTGTGTCGGTAGCACGACCAAAATCGCTGAAACTGGTTCGTCAGGCACACGAAAACGAAACGTTGATAGGCGTTTGTACGCAAATTGATAAAAAATCGGAAGATCCTACTGCCGAAGATTTATTCAACATCGGTACCATTGCACAAGTAGTTAGAATTTTAGAAATGCCCGACAATACCACCACTGTGATTCTGGAAGGCAAAAAACGTTTCCGACTGGGCGAAACCACCACCACGAAACCATATCTGAAAGCCAGAATTCATGTGGTAGAAGATGTAATGCCCGAAGAAAACAACGATGGCATTTTTCAGGCTCTGGTTTCGAGCATCAAGGATTTGGCTACGAATATTATCAATAATTCAGGCATTTTACCTCCCGAAACAAGTTTTGCCATCCGCAACATCGAAAGCCCTGCTTTTCTGATTAATTACGTGTGTGCCAATTTCGGACTGAATGTCAAAGAAAAAATCCGTCTGCTGGAAACCGACGAAATTATGGAGCGCGGTTATCAGTTGCTGGAGATGCTAAACAAGGAATCGCAGCTGCTGGAACTAAAAATGTCAATTCAGAACAAAGCCAAAGAAGGTATTGATCAGCAACAGCGCGAATATTTCCTGCAACAACAAATGAAAACCATCCAGAACGAACTTGGCGGAGCTTCGCCTGAACTGGATGTGCAAAACTTCAAAAAACGTGCTTCCGAAAAGAAATGGAACGAAGTTACCGCAACCGCTTTCGACAAGGAAATGAAAAAGCTGGAACGCATGAGCCAGCATTCGCCCGATTATTCCACGCAGCTGAATTATATCGAAACCATGCTCGACCTGCCATGGAACGAGTTTACCGACGATAATTTCAATCTGAAAAACGCCACCAATGTACTGAATGCCGACCATTTTGGACTGGAAACAGTGAAAGACCGCATCATTGAACATTTGGCGGTACTGAAACTGAAAGGTGATATGAAATCGCCTATCATTTGTCTATATGGCCCTCCGGGAGTGGGTAAAACATCGCTCGGAAAATCCATAGCCCGTGCGCTGAACCGTAAATATATCCGTGTTTCGCTGGGTGGATTGCACGACGAAGCCGAAATTCGCGGCCACCGCCGTACGTATATAGGTGCAATGCCGGGACGAATTATGCAGAACATACAAAAAGCCAACTCGGCCAATCCTGTTTTTGTGCTCGACGAAATTGATAAAGTGACTGCCGATTACAAAGGCGATCCTTCGTCGGCATTGCTCGAAGTACTCGATCCGGAACAAAACACCGCTTTCCACGACAATTATTTAGACGTGGATTTCGATTTATCGAAAGTGATGTTTGTGGCTACGGCCAACAATCTGAACAGCATTCCACGTCCGTTGCTCGATCGCATGGAACTGATTGAAGTGAGCGGTTACACACAGGAAGAAAAAGTGGAAATTGCCCGCAAACATCTTATCTCCAAAGAACTCGAGAATCACGGACTGAATGCTTCGCACGTCAAACTATCAAAACAGGTTTTGCAGGCACTGATTGAATCGTACACACGTGAATCCGGTGTGCGCGAACTGAACCGGCAGATAGCTTCGATTATGCGTAAAGTAGCTAAATTAGTAGCTACTGAAGAGGATTACAATGCTGAAATCAGTGTGGAAGATCTCAAAAAATATCTGGGTGCTCCGCGTTACAGCAAAGATAAATATCAGGGAAATGAGTATGCAGGTGTGGTTACCGGACTTGCCTGGACACAGGTTGGTGGCGAGATTCTGTTTGTGGAATCGAGTCTGAGTAAAAGCAAAGCACCACGACTCACACTCACCGGAAATCTGGGCGATGTAATGAAAGAATCGGCCATGCTGGCACTGGAATATATTAAAGCACACGCCGAACAACTGGACATTGACCCGCTGTTGTTCGATGACTGGAATGTGCATGTGCATGTACCCGAAGGAGCCATTCCGAAAGACGGTCCTTCTGCCGGGATAACTATGGTAACAGCACTCACATCGGCATTTACCCGCCGTAAAGTACGCAAAAACACTGCCATGACCGGCGAGATTACACTTCGCGGTAAAGTATTGCCTGTAGGTGGCATCAAAGAAAAAATTCTGGCAGCCAAACGCGCCGGCATTACCGATATTGTACTCTGTGCCGATAATCAGAAAGATATTGAAGAAATAAAACCTGTATATCTGAAAGGATTGAAGTTCCATTATGTTACCGACATTATGGAAGTGATTGACTTTGCGTTGCTGAAAGAGAAAGTGAAATAAATTTCGGGTGTTGCGAGTTCCGACTCGCAATTAATATTTTCAAAGATTTCATTATTTCACGCGGCATGCCACGTCTCTACCAATTTATCGGGGAAAGATTTTAAACTACGAATTACACCAATTGCACGAAAATATACTTTAATTAATTTACGTGAGTTCGATGTGAAATTTGGTTTAAAATAACCGTTGATAAATTTATTGCAAAAATAATGTCGCTCCTACGGAGCTAATAATGTTAATGATTTAATTATAACTACCTCCCGATAATTATCGGGATTAACCCCTAACGGGGTAAAATACATCCATCTCAGTCAACTTAATCTTATGCTCCAGAGGAGCAAATCCCGATAGCAATCGGGAGGTAGAAAGTTATTAATACGAGGAAAATAAGCTCCGTAGGAGCGACATTATATAATTTCTTCTGTCGAACTCTCATTAATTAGTGCAATCAGAGCAATTCGCTGTTTTATTCTTTTAACCACATATTCCAGTTACTTCGTTCCGTTTCTGCTATTTATTTTTTAACTTTGTCAGTCAAAAAAAAAAATTCAAACATAAATTTTATGAGAAAGAATATTTTATACCTCGCTGCAGCCTTCTTTGCGCTGTTTACTACCGGTTGTAAAACTGCCCTTCAAATGGAAGCGCCTAAAGAATCGTATTTACCAACCAATCTGGCTCCTGCCATTTCGGAATTTCCGCTTCAAATGGAAATCGATGTAAAAAAACTCGAAACTTCGGTGAATAAAAAGGTTACCGGACTGCTGTACGAAGGTACAAATATCAACAATCAGGATTTAAGCGTGAAAGTATGGAAAGCACAGGACTTTAATTTCACCATTAAAAATAATGTGATTGAATACCGCGTGCCGCTGAAAATATGGTCGCGCTTTGCGTGGACAGTGGAGAAATTCGGCATTTCGGTGGGCGACCATTACGAAGCCAACGGCAGCATTGCACTGAACTTTAAAACCACCATCAGCATTGATAAAGACTGGAAATTAGTGGCTAAAACCGTTCCGGCAGGTTACAGCTGGATTGAAACACCCAAACTGAATGTGATTGGTATTAACGTACCGGTAACACCCATTGCCAATATCGCTTTGGAAAAAAGTCAGAAAATGATTACCGACCAGATTGACCTCAGTTTGCAGCAAATGGTGGAACTGAAAAAATACATGCAAATGGCCTGGACCGAAATGCAAAAACCCATGCTGGCCAACGAAGGCAATAACCTGTGGTTACGCATTACACCCAAAGATGTGTTTGTATCACCTTTTTCTACCGTGGGACAAAAGCTGAATATCGGCATGTCGCTCAATGCACAAATAGAATCGTTTATGGGCGTACAACCTCAGGCCAACAAGCCCGTGGCATTGCCAACATTTAAAAACGTAGCCCGACTCAACAAAGATTTCAATGTAAATGTGGCTGCCGATGTGACCTTCGAAAAAATCTCGGAAATGGCCAAATCGCAGTTACTGAACAAAACCTTTAGCGAAGGCAATAAATCCATTACCATTACCGACCTCTCGATTTTTGGCAGCGAAGGTAAAGCGGTATTTGTAGCCGATGTAAAAGGTTCGGTAAAAGGTCGAATTTATTTCACCGGTAATCTGGTGTACAATCCCGAAAAAATGGCTGTGGAAATTCAGAATCCGGAATTTGATGTAAAATCGAAAAATGCGCTATTGAAATCGGCCAGCTGGTTGCTGCACGGACTGATACTGAACAAACTATTGCCTTACCTCACTTATCCGGTGAAAAGCGATATCGACGATATGAAGAAACAGGCCAACGACATGCTGAAAAACTACAAAGTGTACGATGGCATCTTCCTGAACGGCACCATCAACAGCATGACGGTGAACAGCCTCAATCTGGTTCCCGGTGCGGTGCGCATTACCGCCAATGCTGCAGGCAATGTGATGCTGAAGGTGGATGAATTGAATTTTTAGTTTTGAGTTCTGAGTATTGAGTTTTGAATAGAGAAAGAGAATAGCAAACAATAAAGCGGACTTGTAAAATTTTTAGAAAAATTATTGTTAAATTAAAAAATAACATTTATATTTACGGCGTGTTAATTAAAATCATTTACAAACCGTAAAATCTAAGAATTTATGTCTGTCAACAAAGCAATTGTAGTGGGCAATGTGGGAAGAGACCCGGAAGTGCGCTACTTAGACAAAGATGTGGCTGTGGCCAATTTCACGCTGGCTACCACCGAACGTGGTTACACCATGCAAAACGGAACTCAGGTACCCGACAAAACCGAATGGCACAATATTGTGGCATGGCGCGGACTGGCTACTTTAGCCGAAAAGTACATTAAAAAAGGATCACAAATTTATGTGGAAGGCAAAATCCAGACCCGCTCTTGGGAAAAGGATGGCATTAAACGCTACACCACCGAAATTGTAGCCGAAGAAATTCAACTGCTGGGTAAAAAACCCGAAGGAGGCGAACATCCTGCAACACCAACTACTGTAGCAGCTCCACCTGCCGATATGCAGGCACCACCTCCCGCCGAAGACGATCTGCCGTTCTGATTTCCGGTAGAAAAAAATTATTCAGAAGAAACAGGATACGATGTGTAGTGTCCTGTTTTTTTGTATAATTAACAAGAACAATATTATGTCTTATTTTGAACGCTAAGTCACGAAGACACAAAGCCGCCAAGTTTGTGCTTTTTATGTGACTTTACGACATTAAACCATTGTGTTCAGAAGATCAATTTTCTCAACATTAAGTAAATCATACTATACAAAACTACCGAAACGAAGTAACTCACCCTCAGACAAGTGCCGTAGAATGTTCAGCGTAATCTCTGCTTGAGTCGCGGCTAAAATATCAGAAATGAAGATATCAGGGCTACGCCCCTCCTGTGATATGTTTGGCTTTTTTGCTACAAAGATAACAGGGCTACGCCCCTAAACACTCATTTTTTTACATGCGCAATTATCTGCTTTATCCTTTCATCCATTTAATCCGGGTTAATGACATTTATAAAAAATCCGCATCAAACTGATGCGGATTTTGTTTTACGTATAGTTTCGAGAGCTTTCAGTACCGTTTTGTCGTTGGCATTGAGAATCGGGTAAAAACCGGCATCGCCTAGAATATTGCGGGTAATATAGGCTTTGAGCTGATCCAGTATCAATTTACGCGAAATGTTCATCTGGCGCATATTGGGTTGCAGACCTTTGGACACCGCATAAGCAGCAAAACTATTCAGCAAGGGTTGCGCATCGAGATAAGCTGACATTTGTTTCCAGTCCTTCTGCTTCGCGAGTTCGGCACGATGCTGATCGGTGTAACGGAAAGCAAACTCGTATATCAAACCTTTGTTGATGGCTGTATTGAAATAAGCGGTATAACCCAGCGTATCGCGCGGCACAAAAATATCGGGCATAATACCGCCACCACCATACACGGTGCGTCCTTTGCGGGTTTTGAATTTCAGCGAGTCGGCCACATGGATGCTGTCTTTGCTATCGAATTCACCATGCAAATAGCGGTTCAGAATATCCTGCTGATAATCTTCCGACTGTCCTTTGATATAAGGTTTCTGAATACTGCGACCCGACGGCGTGTAATAACGCGCCACAGTCAAACGCAGGGCAGAACCATCGCGCAGATCGTATTGCTGCTGCACCAAACCTTTACCAAAGGAGCGGCGACCAACGATCAGTGAGCGATCGTTGTCTTGCATGGCTCCGGAGAAAATTTCACTGGCAGATGCCGAAAATTCGTCAATAAGCACCACCACGGGAGCTTTGATATAGTTGCCATCGCCTTTCGATTTAGCCTCGAAGCGCGGATAGGCTTTTCCTTCGGAATACACAATAAGTTCTCCACCAGGAAGAAACTCATTCACCATATCGATAGCCTGATCCATCAAACCGCCACTATTTTCGCGCAAGTCGATCATGTATTTTTTCGCTCCGGCAGCTTTCAGTTTATCCAGTGCATTGATAAACTCCTCGTAGGTTGTAGCTGCAAATTTATTCACCTTGATATAGCCGATGCCCGGTTCAATCATATAAGCAATATCCACCGAGTTTACGGGAATTTTTCCGCGCATTACGGTATATTTCAGCGTTTCTTTGGCTCCATTGCGATGAATCCCAAGCTTTACTTTGGTATCTTCGGGTCCACGGAGTTTTTTCATCACTTTCTCGTTGTTGATGGTTTTTCCGGTAAATGTAGTGTCGTTTACCAGCACAATGCGGTCGCCGGCACGAATGCCCACTTTTTCGGAAGGACCGCCATTGATAACAGAGATAATCATCACCGTATCGTTCTGGATATTAAACTGCACACCAATACCCGAGAAACTTCCCTCGAGTTCGGAATTCACCGTTTCAAGGTCGGAAGCCGGAATATACACCGAATGTGGATCGAGTTTCGACACCATATCGGCCATCAATTCTTCGGTAAAGGTTTCCACATTGATGGTATCCACATATTTGGAGTTGATGATAGACAGCATTTCGGTAACCTTTTTATTTCCGGGGAAAGCCATGTAGTTACCAATGGCATAATTGCCGGTTTTAAGCACTGCACGCTCTGTAAGCAAATTACCCAGCAGAAATCCGGCAACCACAGCCAGAAAAACAACAAGGACTAAAGTTATATTTTTTTTGTTCATATATTCAAAATGAGTGTTTCAAAAGTTTCAGGTTTCAAGGGTTTGAGGTTTCAAAGGTTTGCCTGTTTTACTCAGAACTCCTGACTCAGAACTCAAAACTTACTTTCTACTTTCTAACTTTTTACTTTCAAACTATTTATTCCATTTCCTTATCCAGAAAGACCACGTCGATTCCAGCACGTTGCAGCAGATCCACGCCATCCATAATACGGTACATTTCGCCGTAAATAACGCGTTTGATACCGGCCTGAACAATCAGTTTAGCGCATTCGATACAGGGTGAAGCGGTAACATATAAGGTCGCATTATCGCTGCTGTTGTGTGAGCGCGCAACTTTGGTAATGGCGTTGGCTTCGGCATGCAGCACATAAGGTTTCGACACATTATTTTCATCCTCACACTTATTTTCGAACCCCGAAGGAGTTCCGTTGTATCCATCAGAAATAATCATCTGATTTTTAACGAGTAACGCTCCCACTTTACGACGTTCACAGTAGGAGTTTTCAGCCCAGATACGAGCCATGCGCATGTAACGCTGATCGAGTTTATATTGTTTTTCGTCCATTTTCTATTTTTTACACAAGGGCTTTAAGCCAAAGTTGAATGTTTCAGGTTTAAAGAGTTTCAAGTGTTTCATGAGTTTCAGGAGTTCTTCATCTACTCCAGACTTACTGCTTGCTGCTTACCGCTTCATGTTTACAATCCCAGCAATTCTTTTGTCAATGCTTTTATATCGAGACCGGAGAAATTACCGGAACTCATAAAAACCAACGCTGAATCTTTCTTCTCCAGTTGTTTCAACTGCATTTCCAGTTGCTGAATATCAGTAAACACCGTTATATTATTTCCACCAAACGCTTTACGAACAGCTTCGGGCGATAACGGCTTCAGTTGTTTAGCAGCCACCACAACAGGATCGTAATACACCAAAGCCACATCGGCTTGTTCCATACTTCCGGCGTACTGCGGCAGAAAATCTTCGTTCAGACTACTGAAAGTATGCAACTCCATGCAAGCCACAAGTCGCCGCCCGGGGAACTGTTTTTTTACGGCATTCAGCGTAGCACGCAGTTTGGATGGCGAATGAGCAAAATCGGTAAAAGCCACACATCCGGGTTTTTCGCACAGTCGTTGCAAGCGATTATCCGCGCCTTTAAACTCTCCAATCACGGAGTAAAACTGATCGTCGGTAACGCCAATTTGTCGACAGGCAAGTCGTGCGGCCTCGATATTTTGCATATTATGTTCACCAAAAATTTGCAAGGCCACTTCACCCCTTTTTGTTTTCAGATAGGTAATGCCATTGCGTACTTCGTAAGCCGGAGTATTGTAAGGAAATGCCACAATATCGCGACGCAGTTTCTGAGTAAAATCGATGGTTGTATCATCTCCATCGAAATAAATCAGACGTCCCTGCACTTCCATCAACTCTATAAACTGCCGAAACTGATCGGCATAGTTCTGAAAAGTGGGAAATACATTGATATGATCCCACGCAATACCCGTAATAACAGCAATATGCGGTTTGTAATGATGGAACTTAGGGCGTTTATCCAGCGGAGACGTGAGATATTCATCGCCTTCAAAAACGGCAATACGCGCTTCGTAGCTGAGTTTCACCATGGCATCGAATCCATCAACATGAGCACCTACCATATAGTCGGCATCCATGCGCAGCTGTTTCAGCACATGCATTATCATGGCTGTGGTAGTGGTTTTTCCGTGACTGCCAGCCACCACAATGCGCGTTTTGCTACGTGTTTGCTGAAACAGATATTCGGGATACGAGAAGATTTTCAGCCCAAGTTTGCGTGCCCGAATAAGTTCAGAATTATCCTCCGTAGCATGCATACCCACAATTACAGCCGATAAACCTTTGTGAATCCGATCGGGAAACCAGCCTAATTTATCGGGAAGCAATTTATATTGTTTCAGTCGCGAATAGGAAGGTTCAAAAATTTCATCATCCGAACCGGTAACCAGAAAACTGTTCTTCCTGCTGATGGCAATGGCCAGATTGTGCATTGCTGCACCACCAATAGCTATGAAATGTACTTTTTGCATGGTTCGTAACTTAAAGATTTTACGTATTTTTGCTACACCTTATCAGTTGATTGCAAAAGTAATAAAAAGTTCTGTAAACATGCGGGATAAAGCGTTTTTGAGTCAGGACTTTAGGAATAGCTAAGAATAGGAAAGGTTTTTTTATTATTGGAAACCACAAAAGCAAACTAATGAAGATATTTTTCAGGATACTTTTCGGAGAAAAATAAAAACAAATAAGAACATCTGATTCAGCTTTGTTGTTGAATTGAATCTTTACAAACAAAAAACATATATATGAAAATTTACAAAATAGAAGCCGGAACATTTTATGTGGATGGCGGAGCTGCTTTTGGTGTGGTCCCCAAAAAAGTATGGCAGAAACGATACCCCTGCAACGACGATAATTACTGTAAAATAGCCATGCGGTGTCTGTTGGTGGATACCGGCGACCGTAAAATTCTGTTCGATGCAGGTACTGGCAACAAACAGCTTGACTACCTGAAATATTACGGTTTCGAAGGCGTGGTGGATTTTGCCACCGAACTAAAAAAACTGGGTATCAGCACTGCTGAAATTACTGATGTAGTTTTTACTCATCTGCATTTCGACCATTGCGGAGGCGTAACACGTTACAATGCCGACCGCAGCAAAGTGGAACTTGTTTTCCCGAATGCTTCGCACTGGGTGGGCGAAAAACAGTGGAATAACTTCCTTAATCCGAATGTTCGTGAAGGTGATTCGTATTTCAGGGAAAACATGCTGCCAGTGTACGAAGCCGGAAAACTCAAACTTGTTACCGAAAACATAAAACTCTGTCCGGAAGTGGAAATGCGCTTGTTCGATGGACATACAGTAGGTCAGATAGTGAGTTACATCACCGATAACGACCGCACACTTGTTTATGTGGGCGATGTAGTTCCGTTGGCAGCGAACATTCCACTCGCATGGATTTCAGCTTACGATATTTTTCCGCTATCAGCCATGAGCGAAAAGAAAGTGCTACTGGAAGAAGCAGCAGCCAAAGGTCAGTTACTTGTTTTTGAACACGACTTGTACACAGAATGCTGCACAGTAAAAGAAGTGCAGGGAAAATTCAGGTTAGATGAAGTGAGTACGATTGAAAGAATGTGATACAGCCTGACAACGAGAACATTCTGATATTTGTATTATTAAAACCATCAGAAATAAAAGCCTCCTAAATACAATTCAGGAGGCTTATTTTTTTACCGATCGACACATTAAGTATTCAGTTTGCCTTATAACAAAGGGAAAAAACAGGCTGCATTTTTAATAATAAAAAAAATATCCGCTCAAGAATTTGTTTTATTGCGTACAACCCGATATATTTGCTAACGAAAGCAATAAAACAACGTTTCACACACTTGTATGTTCCAGTTTGATCTACGGACCATCTTCCTGAATTTTATTTTGACAGAACTTATCAGTTTTGTATTTATTGTCATACTGTGGCTACAAAACCGGAAACGAATCGATGGGATTCAGTTTATTGTATGGCATTTTTTATTTCAGTTGGTGAGTATTTGTCTTATTTATCTGCGCGAATTTATCCCCGATTTTTTCTCCATGGTGGTATCCAACGGATTAGGCATGGCCAGTATCCTTTTCCTTTTAACCGGATTTAGAAGAATTACAGGCAAAAAGCAAAAACAATCAATATTAAACATCCTTTATATCGCCATATTTGTATTGGTTCACATGTACTTTACGTATATAAAACCGGTGCAGGAATACCGCAACATGAATGTTGCAATCGGGTACTTTATACTGGGAAGCCAGTGCGTGTGGCTGTTACTATTTGACACTCAGCGCAAATACCGCTCACTAACACTTAATACCGGTATTATATATCTGATATTTACAGCCTTAAATCTGACAAGAATTGTCTGGTATTTAGCTTTCGACGAAACAGAAGACAGCTACTTTAAAGCTGTGGGATTTGAGGTATTTGTTGCTTTTTCTTATCAGATTATTTATCTGATCATTACATATTTCGTGGTTTTAATGATTAATCAACGACTTGTAAATGACATTACAGCCGAAGAAAAGAAACTTTCCATTGCATTTCATGCTGTTCCCTATGCCATTTTAATAACCCGGTTTAAAGACGGACAAATAATTGATGTGAACGCAGGTTTCGAACAGATAACCCAATACAAAAAGGAAGAAGTGATTGGTAAATCAACCAAAGACATGAAACTCTGGGCAGACAGCAGGGAAAGAGATGTTCTTCTTCAGGAACTTCAAACCAATGGCATAGCAACAGAAATGGAGTTTCAGTTTCGGAAAAAATCGGAGGAAATATTCACCGGACAGATTTCGAGTATTCTGGTAGAAGTAGAGTATGAAGAGTGTTTGCTGTTGGTCATCAACGACATAACGCTTAGAATGAAAGCCGAGTCGGAGATAAAAAAATCACGCGACATACTTAAGAATCTGGTTTTCAACCTACAATCTAAACACGAACAGGAAAAAATCAATTTGGCTGCACAAATCGATAATCAACTGAATCAGTCATTAACCGCACTCCGGTTAAACCTTGGAATACTAAAAAAAGAGCTCACATCAAATCCGGCAGTAGTATCGGGAGATTTACTGGAACTGGCAGATAAAACCTATACACAAATCGGATCTACCATTCAGCATTCATTAAGTCTGATGGGGCAGTTGCGGAACGAAGTTCTTTTCCTGCTTGGTCTGGAGGAAGCCATTATTTATTTTCTGGAAGAAATTGAACTTAAAAACGGAGTGGTGTGCGAATTCAACACCGGCAATTCAGAAATACAGTTGAGCAAAAACACTTCGGCTATATTCTTCAATATTTTTCAGGAAATTATCAATAAAATCATCGAAAAGAAAAAGGCTACCAGAATTGAGACAACACTTGAAATAAACAAGACCAATCTGCAACTCACCATCACCGAAAACGGTAACAGTTACTCAGCCAATACCAACAATGGCAGTTTTGACCAGCCGGAAATACAGATATTACGCGAAAAAATCCTTTTGCTGAACGGAATTCTAAGTGTTTTTGTGGTGAGAAACAACAATAACAGATTGCTAATAGAGATTCCGGTATCGCCAAATCCCAACGTTTTGCAATAATCATTTGACTTTCCATAATGCAACCTGATGACAAATAATTGGAACGCGGAGGTAGCGGATTAGGCTGATGTTCGCGGATTTTCATGATTGTATAATATGATTATCCGCAAAGCGACCTATTTATCCATTGCTTATTATAATAGAACGCGGATTAGGCGGATTGAACTAATCTTCGCTGATTCACATAATGATACAAAACGGATTTTATTCTGATATTATTTACTTCGTAAATAACTGATAAGGATCAAATGAGAGAAACCTGCTATATCTCTCGCCTTTAGGCGAGAAAATCAGTAATAAACCAGTAATTTCAACAGCGTTAATCCGCCTAATCCGCGTTCTATTATAATAAGCAATGGATAATTAGGCCTCTTTGCATATAAGTCATCAAGCAGAGATTACTTTTCGTCGCCTTCTTTAAACCAGCCGGCATACATGGCATAGTTATGTGCAATTTTACGGTTCATTTCATGCGTTTTTTCGGGCTCCACATCCTTTACATATTTGGCAGGAACACCTGCCCATAGTGTATAAGGTGCAATTTTGGTATTGCTCAACACCAGCGACCCGGCAGCTACAATAGCACCCTCGCCCACTTCGGCATAATCAAGTAAAGTTGCACCCATACCTATCAGCGCATAATCGTCAATTTTGGCTCCGTGTATCGTCACATTATGCCCAACAGATACGTAATCGCCTATTTCCACCACCGATTTTTCGTAAAGTGTATGCAGCACCGAGCCATCCTGAATATTGACATTGTTACCGATGCGAATGGAATTTACATCACCACGTAACACCGCGTTAAACCAAATGCTGCATCCGTCGCCCATCACCACATCACCAACTATGGTGGCGTTTTCAGCCAGATAACAATCATTTCCAATTTGCGGGGTAAAACCGCGTACTTCCTTGATAAGAGCCATTCTTTTGAGATTTTTAGAATATATTTTTCAGAACAAAGAGCAAAGAATAAAGAACAAAGACCTTCAATAACTGAATAAATTCACTTCGATTTTCAAGGCTTCAACTTTTCGCTTTTCTGCCTGCAAAGATACTTAAAAATGCAGAAATCAGAAGAAATTTCCTTCCGGCAAAATCCATAAAATAAATGACTGTTGCTTGGATAAAATTTCAAGATTCTTCGCTTCGCCCTGAATGACAAACCATTACAATGTTTTTATTTAGGAGGGGTTGGTTGGTGGCGAAGCCGCCAACCAACCCCTCCTAAAACTTAAAATGCTGACTGTCATTTCGAACAAAGTGAGAAATCTCTTTCAAAAAGTTTACTGGACAACAGTAAAAATAAATAATAGCTTTATCTTTGCGTTACATGTTTTAATTCAACCAATGCATATCATGAAACAAGTCACACGTAGTTTTCTATACCTTTTTATCATTTTCTCTTTTACTGTTTTCAGTATTTCTTCGTGCAATGCCGCCGGTGATTTTCCAAAAGAAATAACATCGGTTTCGGATACCTTACGGGTGGCTACCTACAATATACGCCTGCAAACCACAGCCGACAAGGATAACCGCGCATGGACAAACCGGAAAAAAGATGTGGCTCAACTAATATACCAAAATTCATTTGATATTTTCGGAGTTCAGGAAATTGGCAGTATGGCTCAGGAAAATGATCTGAAAACACTTTTGCCCGCTTACGATTTTATTTCGAAAGGGCGCGACGATTCGCAGGGAAAAACCGGCGAACGACTGGGCATTTTCTTCAACAAAAAACGATTTTCGATGGAAATGTCAGGCTTCTTTTTCCTGTCGGAAACTCCGGCGGTAGCAAGCAAAGGCTGGGATGCTGCGCTGAACCGCATTTGTCTGTGGGCCATGATGAAAGATTTGGCAACCAACACCGAATTCTTTGTCTTCAACGCACACTTCGACCATTTGGGCGTAACAGCACGGGCAAAAAGCGCCGAACTTGTGGTTTCGAAAATGAATGCGCTGGCAGGAAATCTGCCGGTCATTGTTCTGGGTGATATGAATGCAAATTTATCGGAAACCGCTGTTCACAGCACCTTTGCAGCAGCTCTGAGCGACAGCCGGGTAATTAGCCAACAGTCACCCACCGGACCGACAGGCACTTTCAACAATTGGGCAGCCGACAGCAAAAACATCAATGCTTCCGAAAGAATTGATTATATCTACGTGAAAAACATCCGCGTTTTTACATATTCAGTGCTCACCGACCGTTTTACAGACAGCAATTTTCCGTCGGATCATTTTCCAATTATGTTGCAGTGCGGTTTGGGGAAGTAAGAAAATAAGTTTTGAGTTTTGAGCATAGAGTAGAGGCAAACCTTTGAAACCTCAAACTCTTGAAACCCTTGAAATCTAAACCAACGGTCAGCAATCAAAGGAAAATAAATCAGGTAAATATAAAATCGGGTCTCGCGAGTTCCGACTCGCGATAAGAAATAAATACCCGAGTCAGAACTCGCGAGACCCACAAATTTAACACCAGCACAATTATTAACCTCTGATATTTTTGGGTTTATTTTTCATGCCGTTTTCCAGCAGGAAGCTTACATTTTTGCTTACAGCCATTGCCGTCATGGTGGCGCCGGTATAGGCATCGGGCACTACTTTAAGGCCATCTTTCAGCGATTTATTATTCCACAACGCAAAAAATCCGCTATTTTCAAGTCTTCGCACATAACCGGGTGTTTCCCAGTGGGTGAGCAAAGCTATTTTCTGAATAACCATTCTGGTGTCGGTAATAATCAGCACTGGTGTTGTATTGCAATACCCACGCACTTCGGTACAAAATTTCATGCTCGACATAGCCAAACCAATGGTTTTATTTTTCGCATTCAGAATCTTGTACCAATAATCGTTTAGTCGTTCTACTTTCTCGGCATCGGGATAAACACTTTGCACCACTTCCTTTTCAGAAATAATGGTTTGTACTGGCTGACGACGCCTTTGCGCCATCAATGTCACACTAAAAATCAGAGCTAGGACGGTTATTAAAAATAGTCTGTTCATGTTTTAAATTATTTTCGACGTATTTGAATGAATAATTATCAGTTATCAGTAAGGCAGATTGTATTTTTGTACTAAGATATAAAAAACTGTCAAAGGTTTAATCAAATTTGATTTCCGAATGAAAAAAACATACTTATTTTTAGCATTTTTACTTATTTTACTTCCCATCAGCAGTCAGCAATTGCCAACAAAACAGGAAATTATTTCCAAAATGCGTTTGGCAAACGACTACTGGATAGCACAAAATCCTTCACCGGGAAATAATCAGTGGGCACGTGCCGTGTATTTCACCGGAAACGTGGAATTTTACAAAACTTATCCGAAAGATGCCTACAACGATTACAATAACCTGTGGGCCAACAACAACGGATGGGCGTTGAATGGCGGTTCGGCAACCCGCAATGCCGACAACCAAACCTGTGGACAGGTATATATCGACCTGTACAATATGGATGCCGTAAAACAACCCAACAAAATAGATGCCATCAAAACCAGCATCGACAATATGGTTTCGGGAACTAAAACCGACGACTGGTGGTGGGTAGATGCCATTTACATGTCGATGCCGGTATTTGCCCGACTGGGCGTGCTTACCGGCGATTCTGCCTATTTCAGCCGGATGTACGATTTGTATTACAACAACAAAGTAACCCGCGCACTTTACAACACAAACTCACATTTATGGTATCGCGACGAAACTTACGATCCACCTTACTTCACGCCTAACGGAAAAGATTCGTACTGGGCGCGTGGAAATGGCTGGGTTATAGCAGCTCACGTGCGTGTTTTGCAACTTCTGCCCGCAAACAACTCTCACCGAGCCGAATATATTACCACATTTACCGAAATGGCCGCTGCGCTTAAAGACCGTCAGCGCGAAGATGGGTTCTGGAATTGCAGTCTGGACGATCCTAACCAGTACGGCGGGCCCGAAACCAGTGGAACAGCATTTTTTACCTACGGACTGGCCTGGGGAATCAACAATCACTTGTTAGACTCCGCCACCTATTATCCTGTGGTGCAAAAAGCATGGAATGCGCTGGCAAACACAGCTGTTCAGTCGTCCGGTTTTCTGGGTTATGTGCAGGGCGTGGGCGCCGGACCGGCAGCCACCAATGTAAATTCTACTGCCGATTTTGGCGTGGGAGCATTTTTGCTGGCCGGCACCGAAGTAGTGAAAATGGCTGCCGGTACATTGCCAACTCCTAACAACTTTAGTTTACGAAAAGCGGAGGCGCCAAACAATACGCAGATTTACCTGTATTTCAGCGGGAAAATAGAAAAAACTTCGGCTGTCATTCCTGCCAATTACAGCATCGACAATGGTGCAGTGATCAAAGGATTTACCTACAATACAAACGACAGCGTGTTGATTATCAACGTAGAGCCACTTGCCAAGGGGAAATACACCGTACAGGTAAGCAATGTACTTTCTACCAAAGGCGAAAAAGTGGAAGCCGGGGATGCCAAAAGTTTTGCATACACCGGAGTTAAGTCCATCACTGCCAGCGGCTACGAAAGTGGCACCAGCAACACGCCCGATAAAACCATGGATTTTGATTTGGGCACACGGTGGTCGGCCAACGGTAAAGGTCAGTGGATTTTATACGATTTAGGCGAGTCACAACTCATTAAATCCTTGGATATAGCTTTTTACAGCGGAACGGTACGTAAAACTTTTTTCAGCATAAATCTGTCGGAAAATGACACCGATTACACCGAGGTGTACAACGGAGAATCCAGCGGAACAACCAACGACCCGGAAAACTTCGATATTGCTGACCAACGTGCACAATATGTAAAAATTATTGGCGGTGGCAACAGTGTCAGCACATGGAATAGTATTACCGAGTTACGCATCAACAGCGAAACCATTACCGGCATCCACCATCAGGACAACAGTAACCTGTATGTTTATCCTAATCCTTTAACAAAAAATGAATTGATTCATTTTTCCGAAAATGTTATGCAGGCATCAATTTTTGATTTGAGCGGACATTTGATTTTCCGCTCAGGCGAACGGCCTAAGGAACTGCAAATTCAGCTACAGACAGGTTGTTATCTGGTAAAAATCATCGATACTGATCAACAAATATTGGTAGAGAAACTGATAGTAAAGTAATTAGAGCCTACTTAAAAGAAGAAATAAAACACTGATATAACGGATATTTTTTCGACCAATCTAAAAAAGGATTTGTGTAAATAACGCTTAAAATCTGACAATTATCAGTTTAAAATAGCCTCTCAACCCAACTCCTGACAGGGCTTTCAGCCACTGTCAGAGTTACCCAACATTTACGCGTCAAATAAGAGCCTGTCTCATAAGCTAATTTTTAAGATAACCTACTCACAATTAGTAAGAAAAATTTTCGAACGCAAAGACACAAAGTCGCAACGACACGAAGAACATTCTTTTGCGGCTTTGTGCCGTAGCGACTTAGCGTTCAAAAAATGAATTATTTAATTCAATACTTTCAATTTATAACTTTATGAAATTTTAAAGGAACTTTTAAGACAACTTCTTGAACTCCATCACTTCACTCACAATTTTGAATAAAAAAAGCGCCGTGCAGGTAAACCTTCTGCACGGCGCTCCCAAAAAAGTGTATTGTGAGAACTTTAGAGAACGACTTTGGTAAGCGAGTTTCCGGCTTTTACAATCACCACACCTTTAGCATTTACCGGTATGGTATTTACACCTTCCACTGCTGTAACATTCAGCAAACGTTGACCAACACTGTTGAAAATTTCCACTTTCTGACCGGCAGCGGCTGTAAGTACAATGTTTCCATTGGTAACATAAACTGAAGCCTGAAGAGTTGGATTTTCAACACCGGTTCCAAGAGAATTTGTGAACGAAGCAGTTGACAAAGGAATTAACTGTGCTGTAGTATTATAAACCAAGACTACTCCAACAATATCCTGAGCAACAGAAGGTATAGCCATCGGAGTTGTGATATAATCAGCATCAGCATATTGTGTACGTATAACAGTCGACGAACTTCCATTGAGATTATACGAAGTACTTGCAGCAAAATTTCCTGTACCGGTAATTGTTGCACTTTCAACTTTAACAACTTTAGCCTGATTATTTATCATATCAGCAACAGCAACAGTTACAGGGGTAACCGTATTATTCGTTGAAGTTGCAGCACCCGGGTCTGCAACAGGTGTAAACTGCAACATACCATTGTACATAGCAGTAGTACCTGTAACACCTGTAATTCCATCTTTCAGATTATAAACCGTGGTAATTATGCCTGAATTATCATCAATTACAACTGCACCTGTAGCATCCTGCAGATATTTTGCATTACGAGTTGATGATTTGAATGTAAGAACCGCTTCTCCTGTAACTTTATAAAATCCGGGGTGAGTCGCAGAGCGAAGAGCGCCCAGATTCGCAACTTCTGTCGGGAAAGTGTAAGTGGCAGAAGCGATATCGCTTGCTGTCAAACCTGATTTAAATGCTTTAGCTTTTAATGTAGTTGTAGCATTAATAACAATTGGAGTTGAATAAAGTGTACTTAATTCCGTTGGGTCATCACCATTAGTAGTATAATAAATTGCTGCACCTTCAGTAGTCGAACTCAATGTTACGTTTTGCGAAGAATAATAATTCCCTGTAGTTACAGAAATTAAAGGTTTAGCCACAGTGCTATTGTTATTGCCAAGAATTTCAACAGACATTACCCTTGCGCCAGCACTAGCAGTAGCATTTGGTGCTGTTATTTTAATTTTTGCATCAGCGTAAGTATAAGGCAATGAAACGACTTGATTACCTGCTGTAGATGTTGTATGCAAATTTGACCCAACCTGTGTCCAAGCTGTCCCATTCCATATTTCTACTTTAACATCATCAGAATGTGAGGCAATTGTACCAAATGATTGCAACCTTAATGTAACTTCAATGCTCGTAAATAATGAAAAATTCATCGTTGGAGATTCTAAGATTGAGCCGGAGAGCATTTTCCAATAATCTGTAGAAGAATTATCAATCGCCGCACTTGTAATAATCCAATTTGTATTACCAACAGGAGTATTTCTCGCAGACAAATATAATTTGGGAATAATATTATCTGCTTTCACAATAAAAACGTTCGTAACAATTAAAAACAACGCAAATGCAAAAGTTCTAAATAAAGTAATTTTTCTCATGATCAAAATTTTTAAAAATAAGTATGTATTGTGAATTATTTGAATCTAACTAATTGATTTTTATTGAGCTTCATATAGATTACCCGCAAATTTATCGATTCGGAGCATATTAAACAAATATTTATGCAAAAAGTTATGAACAATTGCCGTATTTTATCAACATTATCAGATATTTGTCACCTTTTTGTAAAGCATCTGAAATACATTTCGATAAAAGCCGGATAATAGCTGCAAAAGCCGTCAGAGTTGCGAGAGTTTCAGCGTGGTATTCCAGTTGCGGATAGTCATTTGTTTATACACCGGCGTTCCCATCATTCTGGACATGTGGCTTTGCGACGACATGCTGCTCAACCGCCAAAAGTACAACACTCCTTCGCCGGTGGTTACTTTATCTACTTTTGGGTTGGTTTTGAGTCCGGCTAAAACTTCTGCCGGTGCCAGCGGTGGTTTCAGAAAAATCACATCGTAGCGGTATTCATCGGGCAACGTACCGAAACCTGCGGGCGCCTGCTCTACAATACGTCTCAAATGCTCCCAAGTAATTAAAACTATGCTCGAATGATAGCTAAACCTTTCCGATAGTTTCGACTCAATGTTTGCAGTCAGTTTTTTCGTATCGTGTTCTTTGGCATCGAAAATCACATTACCGCTCTGAATGTATGTCAGCACATCCGTAAAACCCATTTCTTCGAAACAGGCCTTTAGGTCGGTCATTTTAATTACGTTATTTCCGCCTACATTTATTCCCCGTAGCAGGGCAAGATATTTTGGCATAAGAGTTTGTTTTTAACCTGTCAGCGTGCTTGCACCTGACAGCGTTGACACCATCTTGTTTTTTTCAACGCTGACAGGTCTTTCAGACGCTGTCAGGTTTGTTTTTATACATTTTTATTTAGTACATGACAAAAATTATATAGCGATATAATTATTTGATTATCAATAAAATAAGTGTCATTTTATTTGGTAAAGACCTTGAAATTTTGTATCTTTATAGCTGAATACCAATCAGTTATAATGAAAACAATGAATTCCAAGGTCTCACACAAAAGTAGTGATTTAACCTCAGTTTTGGTTGAATACTTCGGTAAAAGTTTAAACTTAGCCCGAATTAAGTTCATAAGCCTGTTTATTTGCGCTCTTTGCAAGGTTCAAGTCGTTTGTTTTGAAAAGCTTGCCAGTGGCTTTGAAAATGGCTGTGACAGCGACTCTTCATTGCGACGAATACAACGTTTTATGGCTAATTACAAACTTGACAAAGACTTGATTGCAAGATTGATATTTGCACTTTTGCCACATGAACCACCGTACTCGATTGCTATCGATAGAACGAATTGGAAGTTTGGACAAACAAACATCAATATCTTGGTATTAGCCATTGTTTATAAAGGTGTTGCCTTTCCTATTATATTCAAATTAATGCCGAAACGAGGTAATTCTCATACAAAAGAGAGAATTGAAATCGTGAATCATTACATTCGGTTGTTTGGGAAAGAAACCATTCAATATCTGGTGGCAGACCGTGAATTTGTAGGTGAACATTGGATTAGTTATCTGAACTTTAACCGAATTGAATATCATATTCGCATTCGGGATAATTTCTGGGTTTTGAATCCTAAAACAGGTACACAGTTTAAGGCAACATGGCTCTTTAGCAATTTAAAATTGAATGAAACAAGATTCTTACACTCGATATATAACATTCACAATCAGTTGTGTTACTTGTCTGCTTCAAAAATAAAAAACAAAGAAGGAAAACCAGAATTTCAGATAGTTATATCATTTTGTAAACCTGAAATTGCGCAAAAAATATACAAAGAACGCTGGCAGATTGAAACTGCATTTAGAGCAATGAAAACAAGTGGTTTCAATTTAGAAGACACTCACTTGACTGATATAAAAAGAATTGAAAAACTTGTAGCTTTAGTAACAATTGCATTTTGTTGGGCATATTTGGTCGGAATATATTTACACGAACATGATAAGCCAATCAAAATTTTAAACAATGGTAAAAGGCGCAAAAGCTTTTTCAAATATGGTCTAACTTATATTGCAACCGTACTATTAAATGCTGAATTTCAATCAAATATAGATATTTTCAAATTTTTGTCATGTACTTAGACATTTTTATTTAACACGATTCAAATCTATAAAATTATTTTCTATTTTTACATTTAAAATCAAAATAAATGTCAGTAACTATCAATCTTACTAATGGTAAATTTTACCACATTTATAACAGAGCGAACAATGAAAATAACATTTTTCACTCAGAGAATGATTACAGACATTTTCTATCATTATACTCCAAACACATTGAACCAATTGCAGATACATTTGCATGGGTTTTAATGCCAAATCATTTTCATTTTCTTGTTCGGATTAAAGAAAATGTTCGTTACAAATATCAAAAGTCTGATTTCAAAATCACACCTAATGATTTTGAATTATTCAAATGGGAAACTATTGCGATTGATGAATCAGATTTAATTCACCCCAAAGCACCAATACCATACAGACATTTTTCGAATTTATTTAATGCATATTCAAAATACAGGAACACCTCTACAGAAAGTCATGGAAGTGTTTTTGATCTTCAATTTAAAAGAAAAGAAATCAGTAACACCACATACCTGAAAAACGTATTAATCTACATACATCAAAACCCGGTACATCATGGGTTTTGCAGTCATCCTATTGAATATCCATGGTCGTCATATCTTTCATGCATCTCTTTAAAAACGACTAAAATAAAACGCGATGAAATTCTTGGCTGGTTTGACAATGAAGCAAATTTCATCCAACAAAATGAGTCGAAAATTGATTTGAAACAAATAGAAAAATATCTGGATTTTTAAATGTAATTAGTAGCGATTTTTTACATCTGTTCTTCAATCTCAACACTGACAACACATTGACATACAGAAACTTTCATCCTACCATTTCAACACAGACAGGTCTTTTATACGCTGTTAGGTTTATCTTAACCTGTCAGCGTGCTTGCACCTGACAGCGTTAATACGGCTTTCATTTACTCAACACACTTACCGAAAAACTACTTCTCTCCTTCCCATTCGGCATAAAACTCGTCGAGAAATTGCGCCATAAACTGGTGGCGGCTTTCGGCCATTTGTTTGCCGGTATTGGTATTCATACGATCCTTCAGCAACAACAATTTTTCGTAAAAATGGTTGATAGTCGGCGCAGTGCTGTTTCGGTATTCTTCTTTGGACATGTTCAGATTGGGCTTGATATCCGGATTGTACATTTCGCGGTTACGGAAACCACCGTAATTGAACGTACGGGCAATGCCAATGGCACCTATGGCATCAAGCCGGTCGGCATCCTGAACCACATCCAGTTCGGGCGAACGAAATTTCTGTTGCTCGTGACCACCTTTAAACGACACATTGTCGATAATGGCCAGTACATGTACAATAAGCTGTCTGTCGACATTTTGCGACACCATAAATTCGGTAGCAAGCATCAATCCAAGCTGCTCGTCGCCGTTGTGAAATTTCGGATCGGCAATATCGTGCAACAGTGCTGCCAGCTCCACCACCAGCATATCGGCCTTTTCGGCAATTGCTATATGTTTAGCCAATTGCCACACACGCCGGATATGCCACCAGTCGTGACCACCTTCGGCACCGGCAAGTTGCTGTTTTACAAAATCGATTGTCGATTCTATTAATTGCTTGTTTTCCATATTTTGAAGTAAGTACCAAAAATACAAATTTTGAATTATATTCAGACCAAAACTATCAAAATAACACAGAAAAAGGGAGTTTTAACGTACATAACAATTAAAAAACAAAAATAATGTGCTGAAAATTTGGCTCGTACCCTGCAAATTTTGTTATTTTGCACCCGATTCGAATCACTTAATACCTAACAACGCGTGTTATGTCAAAAAATCTCGTCATAGTTGAGTCTCCGGCCAAAGCTAAAACCATAGAAAAATTTCTCGGGACTGATTATCAGGTCATGTCCAGTTTCGGTCACATCCGCGACTTAGCCGATAAAGGCATCGGAATAGACTTTGAAAACAATTACGAACCGCAATACATTGTATCGTCGGATAAAAAGAAAGTAGTATCGGAACTTAAAAAAGCCACCAAAACAGCAGAAATTGTTTGGCTCGCTTCCGATGAGGACCGCGAAGGAGAAGCCATTGCCTGGCACTTGTACGACGAACTTAAACTCAAAAAAGACAACACAAAACGCATTGTTTTTCACGAAATTACCAAAGAAGCTATACTCAATGCCATAGAACATCCACGCGATATCGACATTCATTTGGTGGATGCCCAACAGGCACGCCGCGTGCTCGACCGCATTGTGGGTTTCGAACTATCACCGGTTTTGTGGCGCAAAGTTCGTCCGTCGTTGTCGGCAGGACGTGTACAGTCGGTTGCTGTTCGTTTGATTGTGGAGCGCGAACGTGAAATTAATCAGTTTACGCCCGAAGCCGCTTACCGTGTAACTGCTGTTTTTAAAACCAACGATATAAAAGGAAATCCGGTGGAGCTGAAGGCAGAACTGCAACAACGTTTTGCAACCAAAACCGAAGCCAATGATTTTCTGGAACATTGCAAAAAAGCACAATTCAGCATTGCCGATATTGTGACCAAACCGGGCAAAAAATCGCCTGCAGCGCCATTTACCACTTCCACACTACAACAGGAAGCCGCCCGCAAACTCGGATTTTCCGTTTCGCAAACCATGATGGTGGCTCAACGCCTGTACGAATCGGGGAAAATAACGTATATGCGTACCGATTCCGTGAATCTGTCGGATTTGGCTATCAATACCTCGAAAGCTGAAATTATCAGCATGGCAGGTCAGAAATACGTAAAAATACGCAAATTCAACACCACATCGAAAGGAGCTCAGGAAGCGCACGAAGCAATTCGTCCCACTTACATGAGCGCACACACTGTGGAAGGAACCGCGCAGGAGAAAAAACTGTACGAACTGATATGGAAACGCACTATAGCTTCGCAAATGGCTGATGCAGAACTGGAAAAAACATCGGTTTATATCAACTGCTCGTGCGACAAATACCAGTTTGTGGCTACAGGTGAAGTGCTGCTGTTCGACGGTTTTCTGAAAGTATATCTGGAATCGACCGACGACGAAAACGAATCGGAAACATCATCCATTCTTCCGGCCATGAAAACCGGCGAAGGACTTACGCCGCTCGAAATAGTTGCTCAGGAACGTTTTTCGCAAAAACCTCCACGTTACAGCGAAGCCAGTCTGGTTCGCAAACTCGAAGAACTGGGTATTGGTCGTCCGTCGACATATGCACCAACCATTTCCACCATACAAAATCGCACCTATGTAGAAAAAGGCGATCGGCAGGCTGAAAAACGTGAATTTAATGTACTGAAATTGAAAGGCGATAAAATTACCGATCAGCAAAAAATCGAAAATACCGGTGCCGAAAAATCGAAACTTTTCCCAACAGATATAGGCGCTGTAGTCAATGATTTTCTGACAGAGTATTTCCCTGATATTCTGAACTTTAATTTTACAGCGGATGTGGAAAAAGAATTCGATAGTATTGCCGATGGAAAAATTAAATGGACCAAAGCTATCGATAAATTTTACAAAAAATTCCATCCGGTAGTAGAAGATACCATGAAAAATTCGGAACGTCAGGTAGGCGAACGGATTTTGGGAACTGACCCGAAAAGCGGTCGTCAGTTATCGGTAAAATTAGGCAAATTTGGCCCTGTGGCTCAGATTGGCACCGCCGAAGAAGAAGAAAAACCGGTTTTCGCATCACTGCGCCGCGAACAGTCCATCGAAAGTATAACCATGGAAGAAGCGTTGGAGTTGTTTAAACTTCCGCGTCAGGTAGGTGAATTCGAAAATAAAGTTATGACCGTGGCTGTAGGCCGTTTCGGACCCTATATCCGTCACGATAATGCTTTTTATTCACTGCCAAAAGAAGACGATCCAATGGATGTAACAGCAGAAAGAGCGGTGGAAATTATTGAAGAAAAACGACTGGCAGAACAAAATAAAATTATCAAAACGCTGGGCGAAAATGGAGAAATCCAGATTATAAACGGACGTTTTGGGCCTTATTTTACATGCGATAAAGTAAACTATAAAATTTTTCCGAAAGGAACCGACCCCAACACGCTGGACGAGGAAAAATGCCGTCAGTTAATGGCTGCACAGCCCGATGCCGGGGTGAAGAAAAAAGGGTTTGGGAAGAAGAAGAAATGAGATGATGCATTGATGTGATGATAATTAAATAATTGGGGCTCGCGAGTTCCGACTCACAATCAAACAAAAATTGCGAGTTGGAACTCGCAACACCCGAAAAATTCGCGAGTCGAAACTCGCGAGACCCGGAATAAAAGTCATTCATTTAATCAATAAAACGATATTTATGAAAAAGGTATTTATTTTAGCGATGGTTTTGGCGGCAATGTTACCGCTGAATGCTCAAAACGGAATTACACTGACCAAAGGTAAACCCGTATTGGTTTATGCACTTCCAAAAACAGAGCTTTGTATCGAAATTGTGACCGAAACAACGAAGCAAAAGCCCGGAATTTTTTATCAGTATTCTGAACGTTATTTAGCAACCAACCAGGTAATTACCGAAGAAAAAACAATGGTTCGTCTGAAAAGCATCCGTGTTTTTCCGCGTGCCGTAGCCGATCCTAATCGCACTTATACGCTGACACCCCGCAAATTATCGGTTTTGAACAATATTTGTATAAACCCGCAGGGGGTTTTATGTGGAATAAACACAGGACTGCCTGTGGAACAACATATTGAAAAAGAAATTATCAAGGAAAAGAATTCACGTACTATCTACGATAACGGATTACTGCCGCTTGGAGAAGAGTTTATGATGGCCGGCTCTTCGGCGAAGTTGGCCGAAGGTGCTGCCAAACAAATTTACCGCATTCGTGAAAGTCGTATGAGTTTACTTACCGCCGATGTAGAGCATTTGCCTGCCGATGGTGCTTCGATGAAAGCCATGCTCAACGGCATGGACGAACAGGAACAACAACTTACCGAACTGTTTATAGGTAAAACCACCACCGATATTCAGCACAAAACCATTGTTTACGTACCAGACTCGGCAGTAAATCAGCAGGTTGCATTTCGCATTTCGGCATTTAACGGCATTGTTGATACCGACGATTTGAGCGGTAAACCTTATTATATCAGTATTGAACCGGCAAAAATAAAAACACAAATCCCCGGCGAAAAAGAAAAGATTGAAAAGGCTGCTATCAACACTATTTTACCTGCCCGAACAAAAATTGTGATTACCGACGGCATCAATGAAATCTACAATCAAACACTGGAGATTCCACAGTTGGGAGAAATTATTCCGTTGGGAGAAGGTTTGTTTGTATCGCCCAAAGTAAAAGTGAAAATTGATTCGCACACAGGTCGGTTGATCAGTATAGAATAAAAACAGGAAAAGAAAATCATCAAAAGGTTGTATTTCTCATCAGATACAGCCTTTTTTTTGTTGATTTACACGGCATTACTGACAAATAATACACATTTCTGAACTTTCAAACACCTATATTTGTGATTAAAATTATAAAGATTTGAATTTGCCGATGATAAAAATTTCACTTAAAACCATGTTGCTGATTTTCACACTGTATCTGATTACCGTAACTGCATCAGGACAGTCTGCATGGCCATCGAAAACATGGACAAATGCGGTGAATCTCACATCGGTCATGAGTTCGTCGGGGATTACTGAGTTAAGCAGCTTGTATTGGAACAATGATTTGAACAGGCTGTATTCAGTGAGCAACAATGGAGTTTTTCGGGTATTGCAACTAAACCCAACTACCAACACCTTTACCCAAATAGGCAGTATTTCCAATTTAGGTGGCCCTGAAGGAGTTACTCAGGTCAATAATCTGGCAAACGAATTCTACACTGTGGACGAATCAACCTATCAGATTCGGAAATATACACACAATGCCACATTCGGAAATTCCGTGCTGGATAAATACTGGAATCTACTGGATGCACCTTCTACCATGTCGGACACCGACAACGATGGACCCGAAGGCATCGCATTTATACCCGACAGTTATCTTTCGTCGGTTGGTTTTGTAAGCTCGGTTACCGGAAAAGCCTATACATCGGTAAAAGGAATGGGCGGATTGATTTTCATTGCGCATCAGAACAAAGGTTATGTTTGGGTTTTCGACCTGAATCCATTGGTATCCAATAATTTTGCATTTGTCGGAAAATACAAAACAGCGGAAAGCGAAAGTTGTGACTTATCGTTCGATGCATCCACAGGATTACTTTATATTCTGCATAACACAGGCGATAATTATCTGGAAGTAACCAATTTGAAAACCACTGTAAGTTCAGGCACGTATAAATTTGTGGCATTAGCCGAATATCTGCTACCTTCAACTTCGGGAAGTGATAACACAGAAGGTTTTGCAATGACTCCAAAATGTGCCGACAGTACGAATGTGAGTGCATGGATTTGTAGAGATATTGCTTCCGACGAAAGTACCACGCTAAAAACTGATGCTTTGCGATGGTTCAAACCTTTTACAGCCCCGGGAAGTTGCATGTTGCATACCGATGTCAATTTTCTACAACTTTCAGCCATTTCTATCAGTATTTTCCCGAATCCTGCACATAACAATTTACATGTTTCGTTCAGTTTACCCATCGAAAATAACATGACAGCAAGTATTGTTGATGTTTCCGGACGGTCGATTGCCCGCTTTGATCTGGAACAGGAACAACAGATACAAAATCTGGATTTGAGCGGTTTAAATAATGGAATGTATTTGTTGGTAGTACGAAAAAACAATCAAACAATTTATTCATCCCGATTTGTGAAACAATAAAAAGCAGATTTTATTTGTATCCGTTGTTAATTACATAAGACGGATTTATCACTGTTACCAACACTTTCTCGTACCACAAAAAACCTTTCTTTTTCATCCCAATGGTTGCGCGGTGAGCAAGTTCACCTAATATACTACCAATGATGGGCGTAGTAATTAAATCCTGAATACTGGGTTGCTCCATTCCACCTTCCCACACATATTCCCACAACAAAATCTGACTAAAATTAAACAGAGCCGACTGAGTTATAGTTGCGCCTTTTGATCGTAAAGAATTGTAATAAAAAGCGCCCTGATATGGGTGACCGATATAATTGATAAAAAACATATCATTATCCAGCACCGGAGGCCGTGTAAACGAACTGACATACTGATTTTTAATTCTTGTCCAGTCAAATTTCGTATCGGTATCCCAATTGGAAACTTCCGCAGGCATAGCCAACAAGATAGAACTCATAGTTAAATTATACAACTGAGTCATACCCACCGATCTCCAGACATCGCGGGAAGAAACCGACTGATAAGGATAATTGGTTTCAATGCCCACTTCAGTTACTTCTATAAAATTACTGTCAGGATAAGGATATTTAATAGAATCCGGAAAGGTCTTAATTGCTGATTGAGAGAAAGATATTGAAACAGGTAGAAAAGTTACAAGCAAAACAATTATTCTGAGTTTTTTCATTCTAATATTCTTAGCAGTTGAATTATGTAGTAAAACTACAAAAAAAGATTAATTGTTCAGCACTCTGAACTTTCTTTTTACTACATGACCTTCTTCGTCTTCGATAAGCAAAGTATGTTTTCCAATCGACGGCGATACTTCAATTTTATGAATTCCTTTGGTTTGACTAATAAAATCGTTATCGATATGCCAGAAAATAGTGGCATTTGCCCGCCTGTGTACAGCTTCAAAAACCAACATTCCTTTTTCACCATCGATACCTTTGGGAATATAAATAGCCGTATTATTATCCGGAACAAGAATGTCCATTACCTGCTCTTCGGTTACTTCGCAGCCTGGCAGCACAGGTGGAAGTAAATTATATTCCGGATGATTCTGACGGTAAAAATACTCCTGAGCCGGCGGTAATATAAACCAAGGACGAATTTGCATCTTACTCACCGGATAACATTGAGCTGACACCCTGTTGCGTCCTGTCGAATCCAGAAACACAGAACTGTGAAACGGACACATCTTTACTTTTACACCATTCTTTGGCACCCACATGTCAATCGACTCACAATTTTCGGAAGCCCTGAAACCACTTAAACTGCACACTGCAATTTTCTGCATATCCTGTTTCGGCTGCCGAAACCATGTAGTTGGCTTTAATCGCTTAAAAACTTCGAACATCACAGGCGCAGCATGTGTCACTCCTGTCAGTCCCGGACGACCTTCGCCCGATGAATTTCCTACCCAAACACCAACTGTATATTCCGGTGTAACTCCCACAGCCCAGGCATCGCGCGAACCAATACTGGTACCAGTTTTCCACCCGATTTTATGTGTGGAAGCGTAAAATTCCCAACCAATTTCGCCCCACGGTCTGTTTACGGTTGTTAATGCTTCGAGCGTATACCACAATGCTCCTGCTCCAATTCTAGGAGAAACTACTTTCTTTGTCAGTTCATTGTTTTCTGAAACCATGGTAGCAGGTTTAAAATCATCGGTATAATATTTTCCATTGGCAAGATAAGACATAAGCGACCGTCCCATGCCGGCATAAACGGCTGTCGTTTCGAGCAGATTTACTTCTGCGCCACCTAAAATGAGCGACAAACCGTAATAATCGGGAGTTTTGTCGATCGCAGTAAATCCGATTTGTTGCAACACATGATGAAACCTGATAACGCCAAACTGATCCAATTCCCTAACGGCAGGCACATTGAGTGAATGCGCCAACGCCTGCCCTGCCGGAACCATTCCCTGATAGTTTTTTTCGAAATTTTCGGGTGCATAAGCGCCAAAGTGCGTCGGAATATCCGATACCAACGACGAAGGCAACAGCTCACCGGCATCGAGCATGGCTGCATACAAAAATGGCTTGAGAATACTCCCTGAACTGCGATTGGCAATGGCATTATCCACATAAGGCGCATTTTTCAATCCATCGATATCCACATTACCCACATAGGCTTTCACGTCGCCGGTTTTGGTATCGAGTACCACAATAGCCATATTCTGAATATAATTTCCGGCATAATAATGAACATATCTGCGGGCAATAGCTGTGGTGAAATTCTGAATATCCGTATTTAACGTAGAACGAATAACTTTCCCTGAATATCCATCGTTTACGAGCTTATTCAGTAAATGAGATGCCAATTGTGGTAAGGCTTTGGGTTTATCGGGCAATGGCTCTGCCTTGGCCAGGTCGCAAGTGGTTTGATCTATGACACCTTCATTGTGAAGTTTGTCGAGCAAACGGTTTCGTTTTTTCAGATAAATTTGATGATTTTTCCCCGGAAAAATGAGCGCAGGTGCATTCGGTAACACAGCCAAAGCTGTGGTTTCGCCCCACGATAAACGGTCGGCTGAACGACCGTAATACCGCCATGCAGCGGCATTCAGTCCAACTACATTACCACCAAAAGGTGCATGAGAAGCATATAAACCTAAAATTTCATTTTTACCGGAACCAATTTCCAAACGAACAGCCAACAACATTTCGTGAAGTTTGGCAAAGATATTTCTATCCTGATGATTCAGGCTAAGCCTTATCACCTGCATGGTGAGCGTACTACCACCGCTTACCACTCTTTTTTTCTGAATATTTTGCCGTATTGCTCTGAAAACTGAAACCGGATTCACTCCGGGATGTTTGTAAAAATATCCGTCTTCGAAAGCAATAATTGCCTGTTGAAATTTATACGGAACAGTATAGGTCTCCGGAAATCGCCACTGAAAGTCGTCGGCTATTCGTGCCGAAAGAAAATTACCATTTTCATCCTGAACAACAGTGGAATAAGGCGAATTAAATAATGGTCGTGGCAACGAAAAAATAAACCAAATAACAAAAACACCGAATGTAAGCAATAACCAGAATCGGGGATAAGGATATTGAAGCCGGTGTTTAACACACCAGCTTCTGAATTTCAGATATATTTTGTTGGTAAAAATTTTCAGCATCAACCATTATTTCACAACTTCCACCCACTGTCCTTTGCTGTAAGCCCGGATAGTATTATCGTACATGGCTTCACATTGAACCGATGGCAAATAGAATTTCCCGGTATACGCCGCCTGCAACAACACTCTGAATGTTTTGGTTTTTCCTTTACCCACATTAAAATACATGTAAACCCTATCATCGCGCACATCCTGATAATCAGGTTCATCAACATTCAAAGCTGCGCTACGGATATTATCCATCCGGGCATTCAGAATTTCCCAACCCGAAGGGAACATCATCGAAAGTGCCATTTGACGATAATCCTGACGCACTCCGGGATGCTTAATAGTCACAGTGGCATAAAATTGTGTTCCCTGTTTTATTTTTGCAGGATTTAATTTTCCTCCTTTCATGTCGGCATAACTAACTGCCAGTCCAATATTCTGAGCTGTTGCTTCCTGACCGGTCATCATAGGAACTCCCTGAGTTACAATCCGGACAAAAATTGGTTGTTTGCCAGTGTTCGATACAGTCAATTTTTTCTGCACACCGGAACTAAAATTCAACACTGTTTGCGATAATACTTTTGTTGAATTTATCGATGTGGTTTTTCCATCCAAACTAATATTGCATTTCAAGTTCTCACCGGCAGTATTTGCTCCGGAATATTTAGAAATAGCGAGCAACATATAAGCCGTGGTTTGCGTACTTAACCACTCATCCGACGAAAGTACATTAGCCAAATCCTGAACCAACGGTAGAGCCTGCTGACGTTTATTCAGCAAAACCAATGCTTCGAGAATCATGGCATTATCCCTGCCAGCGCTACCATAAGTGTCGTAATAATCGTTTTTAATTTCTGCTTTGGCTGGTATTCCATTCACTATTTGCCAACCAATATCCGCTTTCCCTGCTACACAATATGCCGCTGCAAGCTTCCAACGGGCAGCAGGATCAATATCCGCCGATTCGCGCATCAGATTCATGGCACTTAATGCCGGCTTTTTTGCCAAAGCAAGCGTGTACAGTCGGTATGCCTGAATCACATCTGTACCATAATTTTTACGCGATGGCTTCCAATTGTTTGCTTCTTTGGTTTGATATGCCAACCACGAATTCAAAAGGCCAATAGGCAACTGATAACCTTTCGCCTTGGCTTCGAGCATAAAATGTCCGGCGTAGTTTGTCCCCCATTCACTTATGTATTCCGATTCTCCCGGCCAATAAGTAAAACCACCATTGTTTAGTTGATAACTTTTGAGTTGAGTAAGGGTTGCTTTTATGTTCGTTTCAACTTCGGCTTTGCGGATGTCGGACATGTCCATTAACTGAGCTAAATACAACTGTGGAAATGCAGCCGATGTAATTTGTTCAATACAACCGTGAGGATACTGAATCAGGTATTGCAATCTTTTTTCAAGATTCATCGGATACATACCCGACAACTCCACAACTCCCGAATTTGTTCCCTGTATACCGAAAGCAGTCACTGTTTGACTCCATGTTTTTCCGGGCTCAACAGTGGCCACCAGCACTTTAGTTGCCGGCGGATTTGGCATTCGGATATTCAGAATTGTTTCTGAAGATGAGCTGTTACTTCCCGATACGGCTTTTACAATAATTTTCCCCTGTCCAATCACATTTGCCGCTTTCAGACTGAATTCCACCATTTTCTCACCTGTTTTGTCGAAAACAATCTGACGCGTTGCACCGTCGAGTAGCGAAAAATTTTTGCTTGTAAATATCTGTACCTTCACATTTCTGGCATTTTTATCCATCGAAAACACTGAAACCGGTACTTTAATCACTTCAGACGGACTGATGACACGTGGTAAAGTAGGCAAAACCATTACAGACTGACGAACGGGAACGGCTTTTTCGGCACATCCGTACGCACCCTGATTGCCTGCAACCACCATAACACGCACCGAACCAATGTAGTTTGGCATATTGAAGGTATGAGTTTTTGAACCACCGGCAGGAATGCTGAATGGACCCTGAAACAATACCACAGGTTTAAAACGGTTGTTGTTTTCTTTTCCTTTCCGATCGAAATACTGGTCGCCACCAATGGCATAAAGTCCGGCAAGTTTACCCGTAAATGCTCCTGCAACATATTTATACAAATCCCAGGTACGAACGCCCAAAGCTTCGTGGGTATAGAATGCATCCCACGGGTTTGGAGTTTTGAATCGGGTGAGATCAAGTAATCCTTCATCTACAATGGCAATGGTGTAAGTCATGGCTTTGCCTGAAGTCTCATCTACTTTTACTGTGAATTTCTGCAAAGGTTTCAACTCGGCAGCCATACTGATCCGGGGCGTCAAATGCGTTTCCGGATCTTCTACTTTTACAGCCTGAACACCATACATACGAATCGGAAAGTCATTTTTTCCGTGATTATGAGGCTGAATATAGGATACATGAACATAAATATTCGGAGCCATATCGGGTGAAGCCTCAAAAGTAAATTTTGAATTGGTTTTGGTTGGTTCGAACCAGAAATTTTTCAACACGCGACTACCGGTTTCTATGCTTATGAGTGCTTTCCCACTATGCGTAACAGGCAAATCAATAGAAATCTCCTCTCCGGTTTTATACTCTTTTTTATCAGTTTGGAACATGAGCATTTCAGCACCACCCGGATTTTCACTTCCGGCATTGCTCCACCAACCTTTGTACGAAGTATAAAAAACGGCTCCGGTGCTATGTCCGCTTTCCACATCAGTCAGTCGAATGAGTTTTCTGCCCCAATCCTCCGTTCCCAGATTCATTTCGTAGAATGCATGACCGTTTACAACTGTCATCACATCCGATTTTATCATTTTGCTGTTTTGGTTAGTGATATAGCTCGCCAGATTTTCTTCGGCAGGCTGCTCCCACCACCAACGCCAGTAAACACTGTAAATTTCCACTCTTACATTTCCGGTTTTTGGTTTACCGTTTTCATCCACCAGTGCCACAGGGAAGATATTGGGTTCGTCGGAATTCAGTGAATTATTCCAGCCTTTACCTTTGGGCACTTTTACACCTACATAAGAATTGTAGGGTGAATAACTGAACATTGCCCTGTCGGTACTGAAATCGCCCCCGCCTTCGAAAGCTGTAGTTTTCATCTGAACAGCCAGCATACCGGGTGCTGACCCCTCGAAATCGAACTTTGCATTGACTGTAGCAGCACCATCCGCATTGACATTTCCATTGAAAACAGGAATATCTTCGGACGTAATATTTTTGGATGGATCATCAAAAATATAATCTTTAAAATTGGCAAATTCAGTTTTTGCAGCGGCCATGGTAGCATCAATTTTTACTTTTGCATTGGCTGCAGGAGCTCCGTGAAGCCAATTTACCTGAAGAGTACCCGATGAATTAATTCCTTTTTTCAGAATTTTAGTCGGAAAATTCAAATTGATTTTTAAGCGGTTAGGTTTTACCGTTTCTATTTTCAGATTTCGGGCAAAAGTTGAACCACCTACCTGAACTTTCACCTGCCAGTTTCCTGTTGGCGATGCCGGATTGGTGCGCATTATAAAATTGTAAAAACCATTCAGTTGATTTGTTCTGACAATCCGTTGAATAAGTTGCCCCGAAGGATTCGAAAGTTCGAGAATCACCGGATGATTAGCCGGTAATAATTTATTTTTATCTTCCAGTATAAAAGTCAGATATATCAAATCACCCGGACGCCAAACTCCGCGTTCGCCGTAAATATATCCTTTAACACCTTTTTTCAATTCTTCGCCCGACACATCGAACATACTGAGTGAAAGCGACGAAGCATCATCCAACCGAAGGTAACCCCGTTCCTTGTCCTTTTTTGCAATCACCACAAAAGGTTTATCCTGCATTTTAATCGTACAAAATCCATCAGAATTTGTTTCACATGTACCAACAATCTGGTTTTGCAGATTTCTGAATTCGAGTTCAACGCCTGAAAGCGATTTTGTGTCGCGCAAGTCGGTAACAGCAACAAAATAAACATTGTCACTACCTGCTTTGGCAATGATACCAAAGTCGGAAGCCAGCACATTGCGGGCTACATGATGCTGATTACCCATGTAAAACGAAGCTTTGCATGGGTTTTCACGATCTTCCCAATTATAATTGTCGTAATCGATAAACGGTTCATCATCGTAATAGCCCCAATAATCGGAAGCAGGTTCATTATAATTTTCGTTCGGATCTTCAGCTTCTTTATATTCCTCAGTTTCACTCTCACCATCCACACAAGGATATAATGAATGCTTTTTCCTGAAACTGATATCAACTCTGTAGATAGCTCCGGGCTCAGGCTCAATCAACTTTGACAAATCGAGCGAAAAATTGTTCCACTGCGAATAATCAATCGGCTCGTCGGACGTTAACTGCACTTCCTGATTGTACACAACACGTCCCACACGTTTCAACTCATTACTTTCATTCAGTTGGTTTACCTGAAGAAACTGTACAATATTATTTTCAAATATCTTTACAACTTTCACATCCACCGCCGATAAACTTACGGCTCTGAATGGAAAAAGAATTCCATCACTTTTTGGAACAATAACTCCCTCTCCTATAAGTTCAACCTGAGGTTTCAGACTTACAAATTTGAGGCGACATGAAAAGTTACTGTACATCGTTTTCTCAAAGATATTCCGTATTCCGGCATAAGCAATGAGAAGAACATCTCCGGTGACTGACTGAGACGGTATAATTTTGGCAGTATTACCATTCACCACCACACTCAAGGGCACACTTGGCGACAAAGCAAACAGTCCATCAACATCCTGCATGCGGCTAAGTGGATCGGAAAAAAATACTTGTATTTGAGTTTTTGGTACTGATAAGGTTTTTACATAAATAACTTTGAAATCGTTCAATGCCGGCATTTCAAATTTATCTTCTCCGTTTTTTGCATCTATTTTTTTACCATTCCATTCAATTTGAATTTTATATGCCGAAGCTTTGCGAGCCACACTATCCAGCGTAAAAGTATGCATCTTACCATCTTTGCTATGCGACCAATGTACTAACTTTCCGGCATCGCCTCCAAAGTCAATGATATCTTCAAATTCCTTATTTCCCACCACATCGGCGGTAGTGAAATGTCCGTGAATTTTCTGAAGTTTCATGTTACTTTCATTCACAGGCTCAATTCCATCAAACTCATAGCTGATATTTTGCTTCATCACCTGAAATCTGAATTTTAGCGTTTTCAGGTTTGCTGGCACCTGCACAAACTGATCCACAGCAAATTCCACGGTATAAACTTCGCCTGATTCCAGTTTTTTATCGGGTATAAACTGAATAGTTTGTTTATCAAGCCATACTGCTTTACCATTCACTCCCGGACTTATCGAAAACGGATTTTTATCAAGCTCCTTACCGGGTACAGCAGTATTAACTTCCTGCACTAATCGTACCTGAATTTTTGTTGTGTTTGACACCACGCCTGAAGTGAAAGAAATGACGTAAGAAGCAAAAGCCGGATCGACATACAACGGTTTAAGTTCTTTTTTACATGATACAGACAAAAACACGAATGATAAAACAAGAAGCCAAACTCCTGATTTGAAAAATTTAATGGTTTGCATAGTACTAAAAATTTAATTGTAAACGAAAGGCGTGAAAACGGGTTTTTTGAGGAATAAATTAACAATCACAAAAGTAGTTTATTTCGGATATTATACAAGCAAATCAAGAACCAAATAATTTAATTTCAAAACTTATACTTCATAATAAGCAAAAAAAAGTCCTTGCAAAATTTTGCAAGGACTTTCAATAAAATTTCAGTTGTGAATTATTTGTTTACTCTGAATTGATCGTTGCCATTTACCAGAAAATCTACAATTTGTTTTGCAGCTGCAATTCCGGCATTGACATTTGCTTCCGACGTTTGAGCTCCCATTTTTTTAGGAGTAGAAAAATAACGATTCGGGAATTTTTCCATCATCTCAGCATGATTATCAGGAAGAATATCAGTTACATACTTGAATTTAGTATCGTTTTCCATATGTTTCACTAAATCATCGTTATGAATCACTTCCTTACGAGCAGTATTTACAATAACAGCTCCTTTAGGCATTAAACCAAGTAATTCGGCATTAATCGATTGTTTAGTTTCTTTTGTAGCAGGTATATTGATCGATAACAAATCGCTCTTTTCGTAAAGAACTTTGGCAGAACAAGTTGGCTCAACTCCATCAGCCTGTATATCCGTATCACGGCAATAAGCATCATAAGCAATTACTTTCATTCCCATTCCTTTGGCAATACGGGCTACATTACGTCCTACATTTCCATAGGCGTGAATTCCAAGTGTTTTGCCAAGCAATTCAGTTCCAGAACTACCATCGTAAAAATTACGGATAGCATAAATCAGCATACCAAAAACCAATTCAGCCACAGCATTAGCATTCTGACCGGGAGTATTCATAACACAAACTCCGGCTGAAGTTGCAGCTTCCAGATCAACATTGTCGTAACCGGCTCCGGCACGTACAACGATTTTCAATTGTTTAGCAGCCGCTATAACATCAGCATCAATAATATCACTACGAATGATGATGGCATTAGCATCAACCACAGCATCGAGCAACTGTTGCTTTTCAGTATATTTTTCCAGAAGTGCAAGTTCAAATCCTGCGGCTTCAATTTCCTTACGAATTCCGTCAACTGCAATTTTAGCAAACGGTTTATCTGTTGCAATAAGTACTTTCATAATATGATTTTTTTAGTCAAAAAGCAAAAGTCTAAGACCGCACGACCTTAGACTTTCGATATTTCGACATATTAATGTTGATTTTCAAATTCGTGCATGCAATCCACAAGCGCCTGAACACTTTCAATTGGCATAGCATTATAAATAGACGCCCGATAACCACCCACTGAACGGTGACCTTTAATTCCGTCCATTCCGGCAGCCGTTGCATATTTCAGGAAGTCGGCCTCCAGCTCCTTGTACTCAGGTTTCATAACGAAACATACATTCATACGTGAACGATCTTCTTTCACTGCAGTGCCAACAAACATTTTACTGTTATCAATAGCGTTGTAAAGTAATTCAGCTTTCGCTATGTTTTTCTTTTCCATTTCAGCTAATCCACCGTTCGCTTTCAACCAGCGCAAATTTTCGAGAGCACTGTAAATTGGCAATACCGGAGGAGTATTAAACATAGAACCTTCAGCAATATGAGTTTTGTAGTTTAACATGGTAGGAATATAGCGCGATACTTTACCAAGCAATTCATCTTTTACAATGACGAAAGCCAAACCGGCAGGTGCAAGATTTTTCTGCGCTCCACCATATATAACTGCATATTTTGAAACATCCATCGGACGAGAAAAAATATCTGATGACATATCTGCAATCAAAGGAACAGGAGAATCAATATCTTTTAATAATTCTGTTCCGTAAATGGTATTATTGGTTGTGATATGGAAATAATCAGCATCAGCAGGAATTTTATAATCCTTAGGAATAAAAGTATAATTCGCATCTTTCGACGAAGCAACTTCAATAGTTTCTCCAAATCCTTTGGCTTCTTTCATAGCTTTACTTGCCCAAACTCCGGTGTTGAGATAAGCGGCTTTCTTTTCGAAGAAATTAAATGGAACCATACAAAATTGCATACTTGCTCCACCACCTAAAAATAAAACAGAATAACCTTCAGGTATATTTAAAAGTTCAATAAAAAGTTCTCTTGCTTCGGCAATAACAGCTTCGAAATCTTTGGATCTATGACTAATTTCAAGAATTGAAAGACCTGAACCATTAAAATCCAGCACTGCCTGTGATGTTTTTTCAATAACTTCGCGAGGCAAGATAGAGGGACCCGCACTAAAATTATGCTTCTTCATACAATAAAAATTATAATGTTTGTTAGTTTTATTTCTCCGAAAAAGAAAGTGCAAAAATACGGAAATTTTTACTTATTACCTCAAAAAAATGAGTTTTTATAAGTAATCAACTATTAATTTTAATACGAATACGATCCTCATTTACAATTCTGTATATTTATACCAGGAGAATTGCGCAGTATATGAATATATGTGTAAAAACTTAGCAAAGCAATGAAACTACTAAAATATATTTGATAAAAATGAAATCCAAAATCTGATAATTAAGGCCAAACTTTAATACTCCATTCATTCTTCATCTGTATCAGTCAATAATTTCCTCCAAACAATTCCATTTCACAGCAAAAGGTCGAGAGATTTCAATAGTATTTCCTAAAAGTTCCGCATAATCTTTTATGCAGAGCTTCTAAAAAACAGCGAATATCGGATTTTATCCCGATGTATCGGGACTCCCACTTTTACGCAGTACTATCGAAGTTTTCGGCAATTCGGGATATTCTACATATACAAAAAAAAGTCCTTACTACATTACTGTAATAAGGACTTTTAAAAAACGGCGGCTATCTACTCTCCCACTTTTACGCAGTACCATCGACGTGATTGGGCTTAACTTCTCTGTTCGGAATGGGAAGAGGTGGAACCCCAATGCTATAACCACCTTAATTTCAATTGATAATTGATAATTAATAATTGATAATTAATTCATTCGTCTTAATTATCCATTGTCAATTGTCAACTATTCATTGTATAGGTTTTGACATTGAAAAGAAAGAAAAATCAGTTGGTAAATCTTTGAGCAATGTTTGTTCTCCTGTCTTTCTCCTCCCTTTGGGGGAGGTTGGGAGGGGTCAAAAAAGCTATCGGGCAATTAGTATTACTCGGCTCTACATTTCTGTTGTACACCTGTAACCTATCAACGTAGTAGTCTTCTACGACCCTCAATGGAAATCTAATCTTGAAGATGGCTTCGTGCTTAGATGCTTTCAGCACTTATCCTAACCGAACGTGGCTACTCGGCAATGCTCCTGGCGGAACAACCGATCGACCAGAGGTTCGTCCAACACGGTCCTCTCGTACTAGTGTCAGACCTTCGCAAATTTCCTGCGCCCACAACAGATAGGGACCGAACTGTCTCACGACGTTCTGAACCCAGCTCGCGTGCCACTTTAATGGGCGAACAGCCCAACCCTTGGGACCTTCTCCAGCCCCAGGATGTGACGAGCCGACATCGAGGTGCCAAACCATTCCGTCGATATGAGCTCTTGGGAATGATCAGCCTGTTATCCCCGGAGTACCTTTTATCCTTTGAGCGATGGCCCTTCCATACGGAACCACCGGATCACTATGCCCTAGTTTCCTACCTGATCGACTTGTCGGTCTCTCAGTCAAGCGCGCTTATACCATTATACTCTACGCATGGTTACCAATCATGCTGAGCGCACCTTTGGAAGCCTCCGTTACTCTTTTGGAGGCGACCACCCCAGTCAAACTACCCACCATACAGTGTCCTCCCTTGAAGGGAGTTAGAATCCAAATAATCAAAGGGCCGTATTTCAAGGGTGACTCCACAAATACTAGCGTACCTGCTTCATTGTCTCCGGCCTATCCTACACATTAATTACCCAAATTCAATGTAAAGTTGCAGTAAAGGTTCACGGGGTCTTTCCGTCCCGTTGCGGGTAATCGGCATCTTCACCGATACTACAATTTCACCGAGCTCACAGCTGAGACAGTGCCCAGATCGTTACACCATTCGTGCAGGTCGGAACTTACCCGACAAGGAATTTCGCTACCTTAGGACCGTTATAGTTACGGCCGCCGTTTACTGGGGCTTCAATTCAAGGCTTCGCTTGCGCTAACATCTCCTCTTAACCTTCCAGCACCGGGCAGGTGTCAGGCCTTATACTTCATCTTTCGATTTTGCAAAGCCCTATGTTTTTGTTAAACAGTCGCCTGGGCCATTTCTCTGCGGCCTCTCCATCAACTGGAGGAGGCGTCATTTTTCCCGAAGTTACATGACTATTTTGCCTAGTTCCTTAGCTGTGAATCACTCGAGCGCCTTAGTATGTTCTACTTGACCACGTGTGTCCGTTTGTGGTACGGGTACTATATAGATTAACGTTTAGCGGATTTTCTTGGCAGTCTGTTTACATCCATATCCGATTGTACAAGTACGCTCGGTACTATCAGGTTCGACTCAAATCGCGGATTTGCCTACGACTCTCAATATCTACACCCTTTAACCGCCTATTCCGTCAGGCGGCAGGACTTTCACTTCTGCGTCCCCACTTCACTCTATATAGTAGTACTGGAATATTAACCAGTTCTTCCATCGGCTTCGCCTGTCGGCTATACCTTAGGCCCCGACTAACCCTGATCCGATTAGCGTTGATCAGGAATCCTTAGTCTTCCGGCGGGGAGGTTTCTCGCCTCCCTTATCGTTACTTATACCTACATTTGCTTTTCCATCCGCTCCAGAGTAAGTTGTCCTTACGCCTTCGACGCTGAAATGGAATGCTCCCCTACCACTCAATTAATTGAGTCCATAGCTTCGGTAATATGCTTATGCCCGATTATTATCCACGCCAAACCGCTCGACTAGTGAGCTGTTACGCACTCTTTAAATGAATGGCTGCTTCCAAGCCAACATCCTAGCTGTCGCTGCAGTTCGACTTCGTTAATTCAACTTAGCATATATTTGGGGACCTTAGCTGATGGTCTGGATTCTTCTCCTCTCGGACATGGACCTTAGCACCCATGCCCTCACTGCTACAAAACATTTACATGCATTCGGAGTTTATCAGGACTTGATAGGCGGTGAAGCCCTCGCATCCAATCAGTCGCTCTACCTCATGTAAACTATTGTAACGCTGCACCTAAATGCATTTCGGGGAGTACGAGCTATCTCCAAGTTTGATTAGCCTTTCACCCCTACCCACAAGTCATCCGAAAACTTTTCAACGTTTACCGGTTCGGTCCTCCATTTAGTGTTACCTAAACTTCAACCTGCTCATGGGTAGATCACTTGGTTTCGCGTCTACTCCCACTGACTAAATCGCCCTGTTAAGACTCGCTTTCGCTTCGGCTGCGTAACTTAATTACTTAACCTTGCCAGTGAGAGTAACTCGTAGGTTCATTATGCAAAAGGCACGCTGTCACACCACGTAGGTGCTCCAACCGCTTGTAAGCGAACGGGTTCAGGGTCTATTTCACTCCTTTATTCAAGGTTCTTTTCACCTTTCCCTCACGGTACTGGTTCACTATCGGTCTCTGGGGAGTATTTAGCCTTACCGGATGGTCCCGGCAAATTCACACAGGATTTCTCGTGTCCCGCGCTACTCAGGATACTGCTATCAAATTAAAACTTTACCTGTACGGGACTTTCACCCTCTACGGTCCAAATTTCCATTACGGTTCCAATTCGGTTTTAATTCAAATATCGCAGTCCTACAACCCCAGCTATGCATTACTACATAACTGGTTTGGGCTTCTCCGCGTTCGCTCGCCACTACTTGCGGAATCACTTTTGTTTTCTTCTCCTAAGGGTACTTAGATGTTTCAGTTCCCCTCGTTTGCCTCCTTCATTCAAAGGATAATGCAGCTTCACTGCATTGAGTTGCCTCATTCGGAAATTTTCGGATCAAAGGTTATTTGCACCTTCCCGAAACTTATCGCAGCTTATCACGTCCTTCATCGCCTCCCAGAGCCTAGGCATCCACCGTTCGCTCTTATTTGCTTTTTCTATTTCTTTGTATGTCTCGTAAATTAATACGTTAATACAGTTTTTGCTCGTATCTCTTGTTTTTCCTAACAATGTTGCCATTGTCGTTTTCCACAAAAAATATCTTTTTTCAATATCTTTTCTTTAATTGTCAATTGTCAATTATGCATTATCAATTGTCAATTATTAATCAAATATCGCTTTACTACTTTTTTTCTCTTTCTTTCAATATGTCAAAGATCGTTATTCAATGGATAATTGACAATGTATAATTGACAATTGTTTTATCTCACGATAATCCATTTAATGTGTAGATTTATAATGTTTCACCATTACTAAACCGGTATGTATTGCTACTTTTCGTTATAAAAACAACTCTCTTGTTGTCTTTATTAGTGATTTTTGAATCAAATCTCTTTGTTTTGTATTCTCCTATCTTCATTATCAACTGACCACTGTCAATTATCAATTTCTTAGTGGAGAATAAGGGGCTCGAACCCTTGACCCCCTGCGTGCAAGGCAGGTGCTCTAAGCCAACTGAGCTAATCCCCCGGTTTTCTTTAATTGATAATTGATAATGAATAATTGATAGTTTTAAATCCTGCTTTACGGCTTTGCTTAATTATCAATTGTCAATTATTAATTGTCAATTGTTTTTGTAGTCCCAGGCAGAGTTGAACTGCCGACCTCTACTCCCGATAGCTATCGGGACAGTGTAGCGCTCTAACACTTTTCCTGTTTATACAGTTTTTTTAGTAGTCCCAGGCAGAGTTGAACTGCCGACCTCTACATTATCAGTGTAGCGCTCTAACCAACTGAGCTATAGGACTGGCTTTCTTGTCTTGCCTCTTTTTTATAGGCTCTACTTTTTATATTTAATAAACAACGAATGTAGCTAAGAAAGTTTTCACTTCCTCTTTCCCTTTTCAGAGATCCTTATACCACTTTTCTACTTAGTCTGATAACATCGCTCCAGAAAGGAGGTGTTCCAGCCGCACCTTCCGGTACGGCTACCTTGTTACGACTTAGCCCCAGTTACTAGTTTTACCCTAGGACGCTCCTTGCGGTTACGTACTTCAGGTCCCCCCAGCTTCCATGGCTTGACGGGCGGTGTGTACAAGGCCCGGGAACGTATTCACCGCGCCATGGCTGATGCGCGATTACTAGCGAATCCAGCTTCACGGAGTCGAGTTGCAGACTCCGATCCGAACTGAGAGAGGCTTTATGAGATTAGCATCCTATCACTAGGTAGCGACCCTCTGTACCCCCCATTGTAACACGTGTGTCGCCCCGGACGTAAGGGCCGTGCTGATTTGACGTCATCCCCACCTTCCTCACACCTTACGGTGGCAGTCTCATTAGAGTCCTCAGCATGACCTGTTAGTAACTAATGATAAGGGTTGCGCTCGTTATGGCACTTAAGCCGACACCTCACGGCACGAGCTGACGACAACCATGCAGCACCTACACAGACGCCATTGCTGGAAGATGAGTTTCCCCATCGGTCGTCTGCATTTCAAGCCCGGGTAAGGTTCCTCGCGTATCATCGAATTAAACCACATGTTCCTCCGCTTGTGCGGGCCCCCGTCAATTCCTTTGAGTTTCATTCTTGCGAACGTACTCCCCAGGTGGAATACTTAACGCTTTCGCTTTGCCACATACAGTATATCGCATACAGCTAGTATTCATCGTTTACTGCGTGGACTACCAGGGTATCTAATCCTGTTTGATCCCCACGCTTTCGTGCCTCAGCGTCAGTTGTATCCCAGTAAGCTGCCTTCGCAATTGGTGTTCTGTGTTATATCTAAGCATTTCACCGCTACACAACACATTCCGCCTACCTCATTTACACTCAAGACCCTCAGTTTCAATGGCAATTTTACGGTTGAGCCGCAAACTTTCACCACTGACTTAAGGGTCCGCCTACGCACCCTTTAAACCCAATAAATCCGGATAACGCTTGGATCCTCCGTATTACCGCGGCTGCTGGCACGGAGTTAGCCGATCCTTATTCGTAAAGTACATACAATAAGTTACACGTAACTCTTTTTATTCCCTTACAAAAGAAGTTTACAATCCATAGAACCTTCTTCCTTCACGCGACTTGGCTGGTTCAGGCTCTCGCCCATTGACCAATATTCCTCACTGCTGCCTCCCGTAGGAGTCTGGTCCGTGTCTCAGTACCAGTGTGGGGGACCTTCCTCTCAGAACCCCTAATGATCGTTGCCTTGGTGAGCCGTTACCTCACCAACTAGCTAATCATACGCATGCCCATCTGTAAGCAATTAATCTTTAACTTCTAAACCATGCAGTTCAAAAGTATTATGCGGTATTAGTCCGAATTTCTCCGGGTTATTCCCCGCTTACAGGTAGGTTGCATACGTGTTACTCACCCGTGCGCCGGTCGCCACCATAGTATTGCTACCATTGTGCTGCCCCTCGACTTGCATGTGTTAGGCCTGTCGCTAGCGTTCATCCTGAGCCAGGATCAAACTCTTCGTTGTATCTTTTTTTTTGCTCGGATGCTATCTTTCCTTTATTTGTTGTAGAAAATTGACGTGGTATAAAAAATTGATATGCATTCATACATATCTAAGAAATGTTCCCTTTCTTATACTACATTCTTGTTGTTCATTTGTTCTCAAAGATCGTCGCTCGAATTGCTCCTTGTCTTCCTTGCGGATTTTTAGAGTGGCACTTCACAGTGCGCTTTTTTCAAGACTTCTTGTGTTATTATAATATCGCTTCCGATTCTATAACCTTCCTGCTTTTATTTATTCTTTCCTATCTCAACGGATTGGCTATTCCTAAATTTTTAAGCGAAACGGACTGCAAAGGTAAACCATTTTTCTGATTCTGCAAAACTTTTCAAAAAAAATATGTTTTTATTTTTGACAGTTTGCTTTATCTGACTTATTACCTTCTTTATTCTTCATACTTACCTGCATTAAACCTGGCTGTAAGTCTGCGCTTATCTCTTTAAGCGGGTGCAAAAGTAGTGAGTTTTCGTCAAACAACAATGACTTTTTCGAATTATTTCTGACAAATTTACGAACACCAGAATTAACAATATGATATACGGCACTTTAGTAGGAATAATATTTTTATTGAACTTGCATAAATCTAAAAATAACATAAACAAACACACAATTACCATCAAAATAGCACAGAGCAATCTTATAATTTGTATAAAAAAATTATCTTTGCATACAGGAAATCTTCCGTATGATGCTAGAGATAATAATAAAAGGAATAATCATAGGTTTATTTGTATCGGTTCCATTGGGTCCGATTGGCATGCTATGCATCCAACGAACTCTAAACAGGGGGAGAAAGTATGGTATAGCCACCGGTCTGGGGGCAACTACTTCTGACATTGTATATACTATTATCACATTATTTTTCCTGAGTTTTGTATTGGATATTATTGAACAAAACCGGTTAATTATCCAGATAGCCGGTAGTATCATCATGATTTTATTTGGGCTATATATATTTAAAAGTCATCCTGCGACACAACCAAAACCGAATGAAAGTCTCAAACACAATATTTTCGGTGACTACATTTCGGCATTTGGTTTAACTTTATCCAATCCTCTGGTCCTTTTTGTGTTGATTGCTTTATTTGCCAGATTCAACTTCATAAGCGCTAAAACTACTGTTTTTCTGATTTTCTGCGGAATTCTGGCCATACTTGGAGGTGCTTTTTTGTGGTGGACCATCCTTACTTACCTTGCCAGTCATTTCAGAACGAGGTTAAACCGCCAGGGACTGAAAGTTTTAAATCAGATAACCGGCAGCATCATTATGCTTATCGGGGTTATCGGATTGATTTCTGGATTCTTTGAATAAAAAAAGCCGGACAATTATTATCCGGCTCAGAATTCATAGTCTGAAATTTATTTCCTGCTGCTGAATCTCAATTCAACATTGACAATTCATCGATTTCAAATTTATTTGAAGATATTGAATTCATCATTTCTTCTCGGGTCATTTTACCTTTAATCCAAATACATGTAAATTCACCCTTTTCTTTGGTTATAATAAGCATATCTGCATTATTTTCACCTACAATACGGTAGTAAATATTCACCCGCTCACCTTTTTCTCTGACTTCGACCACCGTTTCAAAATTACCGTTTTCGACAATGGCATTCAACTCATTAAAAACTGATTTTACGAATGATGACTCTGTATCGCCTTCGAGAGTAAGAATTTTCATATTCTGCATTTTCGACATCATTTTCTTCTCTTCTTTGGCTACGCCTCCTAACACGGAAGCCATATTCATGAGACCATTATTGATAGAAACATACTGAAAACGCTCATCATCGGCATATTTATCGAAAAACTTTTGCAAAGTTTGACCATTGGCTGCCGTTACTGCAAAAAATGCTAACATTAAAAATATAATCTTTTTCATTTTACTTTGATATTTAAATAATAATTTGTACCTGTTTTTGCTTTTCAGATAAACCGGTTATATCTGAAATTTACTTATCTATTTATTGATTCAATAATTTCCTTTGTTTTCTGATTGTTCTGCTTTACATTTCGCAGGGTGGTTTTTACTTTGCTCAACGCTTCCACCGGCTGCAGATTTCGCTCCAGAATTGTATTGACTTTTGCCAGTTTCTCCTGGGCTAATTTCTGAGCATACGCTTCATCTTCAATTCTCTGACCATACATTACAGCAAAATTTTTGGGTTGCTCCTGCGATTTAAAGATAGTTACCGCCAACACAACCGACGCTGCTATACCTGCAACTGAGATCCACCTGACAAACGACATCTTAATAGTCTTAGCCTTTTTATGTTGTCTGGCCGGCATTTTTACCTTCGATTCTTCTTCGAAACTTTTAAATACGGGTATCAGATACTTGTTTTCGTCTGAAACATCGTCCGAAGCAAAATACTCCTTCAACATTATCTCTTCGACAAGCGAAGTTTCGCCGCGAAAGTATTTTTCAATTAATCCATTTATTGTTTCCATACTTATCCTATCCTTTTTTGCTCTGACATTACCTGCTCTCTTATTTTCTGCCTCGCTCTCGACAGATTCACACAAACAGCATTCTCTGTTATAGAAGTTGCAAAAGCAATTTCCTGTATTTCCATCCCATCAATATCGCGCATTCTTATAATTGTACGCTGTAATTCAGGCAATTGTTCTATCATTCGTTTTATCCTGTTCACCATATCCCGGCGCTCAGCCTGCTCATATGGGTCGGGTTCATCATAAATTGCTTCTGCCGGCACATCAATCGTATTTCTATTTTGCCGCAACCTGTCCAGACATAAATTTCGCATCGACCTGTAAACAAAAGCGGTCATATTCTCCACTTCGTTCAGCTGATGTCTTTTCTCCCACAATTTCAGATTCAAATCCTGCACAGCATCCATCGCAGCATCCGGATTTCCCAATATCGAGTTTGCAAATCGATATAGCCGGTCTTTTAGTTCCAGTATTTGTGACTTAAACTGCGATGTTTCCATTTTTATGTAATCAGAAATAATGAATTAAATCCTGTTTGCTTTTGTTTTATTGAATGACGGAACTTCACAATAAATATTACATTCGTCTGCAAATATTTTTTATTCTTTCGATATTAAATTTGATATTTATCACATATACTGACACTTACACAAATTAAATCAATCTTTTTATAACTCTTAATTTATGTGTGTACATTCCGTTTTCCGATGAGATTATTCCATTCGAATCAATTTTTTCAACTTTTACCTTACCCGAAGCATGAATTATGTCGGAAGATGAAATCAAAATGCCGACATGAACTATTTCGCCTGCACTGTTTTCGAAATATGCGACATCGCCTGCAGTGGCTTCATCAATAAAGTCAACTACTTCGCCAAAAACCAGTTGATCACCGGCATCACGGGGTAACTGAATCCCTATCATTAAATAAACAATCTGCACAAGAGCAGCACAATCGATACCCAATACTGATTTTCCGCCCCACAAATAGGGCGCATGCAAAAACCTGAGCGCCAAATCAACAACTATCTGCTGTTTTGTTCCTTCGGGAAGATTGAATATACCAGCCGGATAAATAAACTCTGTACCAGCAACATTTACACTTCGGCTTTCCGATACCGAGACTAAACTTCCGCCCGGCAAATAAAAGATTCCTGCGCCAACTTTTTCGACACAAGCAACAAGCGCCTGCGTAACAACCCGTTTTTCACAGTTATCAGGAACAGAATTCAGCAAAATCATTTTTTTATCCACCCACCCTTTGTAGCCATCGCTCAGGAGCGACACATACAACCATTTTTCAGTGTTTTCGAGAATTTCAACGGTTTCGCCGTACAGCAACTGAGTAACAAGTTCGCTCTGATCGGCGGGTTCAGAACGTATAGGCACTACAGGCAAAATCACTAATCCAAAACTATTTGACATATGTATATGTTTAAATATCTGATAATGAAAAACGACAAAATTACTGAAACTTTAATTACCTGACGAGCAATATCATTTTTTTTTGTAATTTTCGGCTGTTTTTGCAAAGATGGCCAATATCAATCCAACAAAAAAGTTATGAAGCTGAAAATCAATAAAAATACACTGGATTTTATCACTAAAATCGGACTGTTTATTTGTGTTATTGCCATAATAATACAGTTATTCCCCAGCGAAAACACGTTTAAATACCAGTTTGAGATTGGAAAACCGTGGTCGTACGAGCTTATTACCGCATCCTTCGACTTTCCGGTTTACAAAAATGATTTTCAGATAAAGTCAGAAAAAAACGAGGTTCTAAAAAACTATATTCCTTATTTTAAAGCAGATACAAATACTGCCGCTACCCAATATAACAAACTGAAAGCCGATTATATAAAAAGCAACGGAATGCCACCGATGTATGAAGAATATATTCAGCGAAAACTGACAGGCATATATAATTGCGGTATTGTTTCGGCATACGATTACAATAAACTGAAGGAATCAAACAAATCGGAAATAAACTGTATATATCCCGACAGAACGACAGTAACGCTAAAAACAGATTTGCTTTACACGCCCAAAAGCGCTTACGAAGAACTGGTTAAAAATGCACCTGAAATTGTAAAATCGTATAATCTGAATATGTATCTGGTTGAGAATATAAAATTCGACAGTGCCACTTCGGAAATAGCAAAAACGGACTTACTCAAAAACCTTTCACTGACTTCCGGGATGGTACAAACCGGCGAAAGAATTATAGACCGGGGCGAAATTGTAACACCTGAGACTTTTCTGATACTTCAATCGCTAAAAAAAGAATACGAGAAGCGGAAAGAATCCATTCAGCAATCGTCGTTGGTATTGCTGGGCGAAGTTATTATTATCGCCGGTTTAATCACCTTGTTTTTCCTCTACATTTACCTGTTCCGCCCACGTATTTTCGATAAATTTGGTAATCTGTTATTTTTGTCGCTACTAATATTAATGATGGTTGGCATCACATCGTTTACGTTGAAGTATACCAATCTGAGTATTTACATGGTTCCGTTTGCACTGCTGCCCATCATTATCCGGGTGTTTTTCGATTCGCGAACCGCCTTGTTTGCGCATATCATCACCATGCTCATTATCTCGTTGATGGCCGACAACTCATTTCAGTTCATACTTTTGCAGATTACCATTGGTATGGCAGCCGTATCGAGTTTAAAAGACATGACTCAGCGCTCACAGTTGGCACAATCGGCACTTTATATCTTCTTATGTTACGCATTGGTGTTTTTGGCACTGGAGTTTATCTCGGAAGGCGAAATTCAACGCATCCATCTTCAAAACATCATCTTCTTTGCTATCAGCAGTGTATTTTTGCTTTTCGCTTACGTACTTATCTATATATTCGAAAAAATTTTCGGACTTATTTCGGCAGTAACTCTGGTTGAACTTACCAATGTAAACAGCGATTTGATGATGCGTTTTGCTGAACTTGCTCCGGGAACTTTCCAGCACACATTACAGGTATCGAATCTGGCAACTGAGGCAGCCAAGAAAATAGGCGCCAACAGTTTGCTTGTACGAACCGGCGCTTTATACCACGATATAGGCAAAATGCGACATCCTGAGTATTACACCGAAAACCAAATGGGCGGAAAAAATCCATTGCTCGAAAAAAATCTGGAAGAAGCTGCGGCCATGATTATCAGCCATGTTCCCGATGGTGTGGAAATTGCAAAAAAGAGCCACTTGCCGGAGCAAATTATTCATTTTATAACCACGCATCACGGCAGGGGAAAAACAAAGTATTTTTACAATACATTTATCAATAATTTTCCTGATAAAAAGCCAAACGACGAAGCATTTACTTATCCCGGTCCGCTACCCGACAGTAAAGAAACAGCTATTTTGATGATGGCCGATGCGGTGGAGGCCCGCTCGCGAAGTCTGAAAATTTATACCGAAGACAGCATTAACGATGCTGTGGAAGAAATGATTGACAGCCAGATTTCCGAAGGTCAGTTTAAAGATGCGCCCATCAGTTTCCGCGATGTAGAATTGGTAAAAACAGTTTTTAAAGAAAAAATCAAAAATATTTACCACACCCGCATTGTGTATCCTGAATTAAACAAATAAACATTTTTCAGATTGAAATGACTGGTGTCGATTCATAAAAAAACTGAGGCTGTTACATTGATTTTGTAACAGCCTCTTACTTTTGATATTTTAAAGATCAATTATTTGATATCGCCTTCGGCAATCAGGTATTCAGCTATTTGCACAGCATTGAGCGCAGCGCCTTTTTTAATCTGATCGCTCACACACCAGAATGTAATTCCGTTTTCGTTGGCTAAATCTTTGCGAATACGACCTACGTGAACAGGATCTTTGCCCGACAGGAAAAGTGGCATCGGATATTTCTTTTCAGCCGGATTATCAATCACTTCCACACCCGGTGCAATTTCGAAAGCAGCACGAACTTCTTCCACTGTCAATGGACGTTCAGTTTCGGCCCAAACACTTTCGGAGTGAGCACGCAAAGCTGGTACACGCACGCACATGGCACTTACCTGCACATCAGAATGCATAATTTTGCGTGTTTCGTGATACATTTTCATTTCCTCTTTGGTGTAGCCATTGTCGGTAAACACATCAATCTGAGGAATAAGGTTATATGCCAACTGATAAGCAAACTTACTTACAGTAGGTTGTTCGCCGGCAAGCACCTGACGGTATTGCAAATCCAGTTCGTCCATAGCAGCAGCTCCGGCGCCCGAAGCAGCCTGATAAGTAGAAACATGAACGCGTTTGATATGTGAAAGATTTTCGATAGCTTTGAGCGCTACCACCATCTGAATAGTTGTACAATTAGGATTGGCAATAATTCCGCGCGGACGAATTTTAGCATCGGGCGCATTCACTTCGGGAACAACCAAAGGTATATCGTTTTCCATACGGAAAGCACTTGAATTATCAATCATAACAGCTCCGAATTTGGTAATATCTTCAGCAAATTCTTTCGAAATGCTGGCACCTGCCGAGGTAAAAACAACGTCGAATCCTTTAAAATCATCTCCGTGTTTCAGCTCTTTAACGGTAAGTTTTTGTCCCTTAAAATCATAAACACTACCGGCACTACGTGAAGAACCAAACAAAGCTAACTCAGTCAGTGGAAAATTGCGCTCATCCAAAACGCGCAAAAACTCCTGGCCTACGGCGCCACTCGCGCCTACAATTGCTACTTTCATCTTTTTTATCTATTATTAATTGTGAATTTTAATTTTATTCGTAAATTTGTATCGTTTGCTACCTGAGTATCAAAGATATCTGCAAAAACTGATTTTCGTAACGCTTTTACCGAATCAGACTGCAAAAGTAATTCATTTTTATATATTTAGCAACCTTATGAAGCATCTGATACTGTTTTTATCCGTTTTTCTGCCTTTCACTGTATTTTCACAAATTTCCGAATCGTTTTCTGATGGAAATTTTACTGAGAATCCTACATGGACAGGTAATTCTGAAAATTTTGTTGTGAATGCATCACAGCAATTACAATCCTCGGCAACCTCCACTTCCGTTTCATATTTATCTTCTCCATGCACCGCATTTGTGAATGCCACATGGGAATGTTCGGTGAAAATTGATTACACCACTTCGTCATCGAATTACGCTTGCTTCTACATAGCCACCGACAGTCCGAATATACTAAACGAATGCACTGCCTTTTATGTTCAGGTGGGTGGAACCGATGATGAAGTTTCGTTGTATATATTGCAAAACAACAAACGAACAAAGATTATTGACGGAACCGACAAAAGAACCGACGGAAAACCCGTTGATATCCGCATCAAGGTAACCCGCGATAATGCCGGTAATTTTACGCTTTACAGCAAAACAGCCACTGAATCAGAATATTTCAAAGAAGGCAGCGCAAGGAATAATGTCATGAATTCTTCATTGTACATTGCTCTGCTATATTCAAATACCACAACCACCGGAAATGCGTATGTTTTTGACAATATTAGCGTAACAGGCGATAAAGCGCCCGACAATGAAGCGCCCGAATGGCAAAAGCTAAGTATAAAAGCTCCTAATCAGATGATACTTGATTTTTCGGAAGCCGTAAATGCCGACAATGCGACTTTCAGTGTAGATCATCAGATTGGAAATTCATTTACTCACACTCTTTCGGCAAACCTAAAACAGTTGACACTTGCTTTTGAACAGGATTTTGAAAAAGGCATTCTTTATGAACTAACTATTTCAGGCCTGACCGACATTGCAGGAAATGCACTTGTAAACAACCTAAAAACCGCTGGTGTAACAGAAATTCCGACCATTGGCGAAATTTTTATCAACGAAATAATGTTTAATGCCCCGGAAAGTGGAGCTGAATATGTAGAATTAATTAACACAACCGGAAAAGTGATCGATGTATCGGGACTGATTATCACCACCCGAACTCAAAACAACACTCTGAATAGCGGAAATAAAATTCCCGATGGAACATTTATTGCGCCTAACGGATATGCAGTTTTCAGCCCGAATACGGAAGCAGTGCTCAGTTATCACAATTGTCCGCCCGAAGCCTCTGCAATAAGCATGAATTCATGGTCGGCTCTAAACAATGAGACCGCCACATTGGTCATCACTAATTCAACCAAAGACAGCATTTTCGACGAAGTAACCTATTCAGAAAACTGGCATCACGCTATGATTCGAAACAGGCAAGGCGTAGCATTGGAAAGAGTTCACCCGTTTTTATCTTCCCTGAGTCCCGACACATGGCATTCTGCTGCTTCAGAAGTAAATTACGGCACTCCGGGATATAAAAATTCGCAATACCGTGACATTAACCAAACAACAGAGCCTGAAAAATATGTATGGACAGAACCCGAAGCATTTTCGCCGGACAATGATGGCTATCAGGATCAATGTCTGATACATTATCGTACACCAACTGAAGGCTATATTGGCAAATCCCTTGTTTTCAACTCAACGGGCTATCCGGTAAAACAATTCTTCAGCAATCAATTATTATCGACCGACGGATTTATTCTCTGGGACGGTAGCGGAGATAATAATAATGTTTTACCATCGGGCATTTATGTGCTTTATTTTGAGATGATACAGCCTGTTACAGGAGATAAAAAAATGTAACTACTCAGCACCCCTAATTTGATGATACAGAATATTTTAGGATTTTGGTGAAATAAAAGTTTAAAAATACGTTATAAAACAGTTTGATATTCCATTGAAAATCATTATCTTCGATGGGTGAAAGAGCCAGTTTTAGATATAGCTTTGGTATTAAAATCCATCAATGGTAAGATTGATGGATTGACCAAGCAGCTTGATGTTGCTCACAAAGAGATTGTAGTATTAAAAGAGCGTTTAGCAGTTTACGAAACGCCCAAAGATAGTCACAACAGTAGTGTTCCGCCTTCAAAGGATTCACTTGCAGCTCAAAGTGAAAAGTCTAAAAAGTTGCTTGCAACGCGTTCATTGAGAGAGAATTCAGGTAAGTCCAATGGTGGTCAGAACGGTCATAAAGGTACAACATTGAAAATGGTAAACGAACCAGACACAATCGTTGAGCATCAACCTTACTATTGCACTCGTTGCGGAAATGACCTTTCATCCATAGCAGGCGAAGTGGTAGAACTTCGTCAGGTTTTTGATATACCAATTCCCGTTCGCCCTTTGGTGGCAGAGCATCAGTTGATAAGTAAAAAATGCAGTTGTGGTCACTGCAATAAAATAGATTTTCCCAAAGAGGTTCGTTCAAGAGTTTCTTATGGAGCAACTATCAGAGCATTGATAACTTATTTGAATTGCAGTCAATATATGCCTTATAATCGACTAACAGAGGTTATGAAAGATTGTTTTGGCGTAAAACTAAGTCAGGGCACTGTTGACAATACATTAAAATACATGTCCGACAAATCATTGGGGGCTTACAATGAAATTCGTAACAGGATAGAACAATCAAGGGTGGTTGGAGCAGATGAAACAGGCGAAAATATCAATGGAGAACTGCATTGGTTGTGGGCTTGGCAAACGGATAAGTTGACCTATATTCATAGTGATAAATCACGGGGAAAGTTGGCTATAGACAAACAGTTTAAAAATGGATTATCGAAATCGATTTTAGTAAGTGACCGTCACAGCTCGTATTTTAAAATGAATGTTGCCGACCATCAGATATGTTTGGCTCATATTTTAAGGGAACTGACTTTTTTAACAGAATTGGATACTAAACAAAAATGGTCGTCACAATTTGCAGAACTAATAAGAGAAGCCATACACAAAAGAAAAACGGAATCGTGGGAAAAAATTGACCGCAATTCGATTTTAGATAGATTCAAAAATTTACTGACAATATGTACTGATAATCTGCATCAAAAGATTATTGCCATAATAAAGAGTTTGACAAAATACAAAGAGTTTGTATTTAAGTTCCTTTTCGACCCTGATGTGCCGTACGAAAACAATGCATCCGAAAGGGCAGTCAGAAATCTAAAAGTAAAACAAAAAGTAAGTGGTATGTTTAAATCCCATGCGGGAGCAAACACATACTGTCAAATTCATTCTATCACGCAAACTGCCAAAAAGAATAATCAAAATCCTTTCTTGGCAATCCTTGCCGTGGCAAATAACTATTGATTCTTTTTAGAAGTACTGAGTAGTTACAAAAAAATGTACAAATTGCCCGTTGTACTATCTTCCCGATAATTTTGAAAAATTAACATGCTATAATCCAACAAATCAGCTATCTTTGCAATCGTTTTTTTACCCCTTACCCCTAAAGGGGAACAAAAAAACATATATTTTTACAATTAAATTTAAAGTAACGCCCCCTTTTAGGGGTTGGGGGTAGTTTAAATAAATAATGGATAAAGTAAGCTACGCCCTTGGTTTAAGTCTGGGCAACAACCTGTTAAATAGTGGCATTAACAGTTTAAACTACAATAAACTTGCAAAAGGAATTCAGGATGTACTTGAGAACAAACAACCTGAAATGAGCAATCAGGAAGCACAGGCCATCATCAATGAATTTTTTCAGGCATTGCAGGAAAAAGCCAGCGAACAAACTATCAATCAAGGGAAAGCATTCCTCGAAGATAACGCAAAACGTGCCGAAGTTATCACACTCGAAAGCGGTTTGCAATACGAAATAATTACCAAAGGTGAAGGCAGTGTACCCGTTTCAACCGACAAAGTTAGAGTTCATTACCATGGTACCTTGCTGGATGGAACAGTATTCGACAGCTCAGTTCGACGTGGTGAACCAGCTGAATTTGGTGTAACTCAGGTTATCAGAGGCTGGGTAGAAGCACTTCAGTTGATGCCCGTAGGCTCAAAATGGAAATTGTTCATCCCTTCAGATCTTGCTTACGGAGCTCAGGGAGCCGGTCAGCAAATTGGACCGCACACCACACTGATTTTCGAAGTGGAGCTTATCGACATTGTATAATATAAATTTAAACGAAATACTATAATTTAAAAACAGATGAAAAAAATAGTTTTATTACTTACAGCTGCATGCTTTGTATTTGGTACAGTAGCAGCGAAAGATGTAGTTAAAAAGGAGAAAAAACAAAAGAAAAACAAAAAAGAAGTCGTAGTTGAAAAAATATTCAATAATGATGTTGACTCTATGAGCTATGCGTTAGGTATGAATGTAGGAAGCGATTTCAAAGAAAATGTAAAATCCATTCCCGGCGGACAGGTTAATGTTGATTTGCTTATCAAAGGCTTTAACAGTGCCATGAAAGGGGATTCAACACTTTTCAGTCGCGAAGTTTCAAACAACTATTTCAGAGAATACATCACCAAAGCACAAACTGGTGAAATTCAGAAGAAAAAAGAAGCCGGTGAAAAATTTCTTTCTGACAATATGACTCAGGAAGGTGTAAATGTAACTCCAACGGGATTGCAATACAAAGTTTTAGTTCCGGCTGATGGCAAAAAACCTGCAGCTCAGGACACGGTTATTGTGGACTATGAAGGATTTTTGTTGGATGGCACCAAATTCGATAGCTCTATCGACCGCGGACAACCCATTGAATTCCCACTGAATCAGGTTATCAAAGGTTGGACAGAAGGTGTACAGCTCATGTCGGTTGGTTCAAAATACAAACTCTTTATCCCTTACAACTTAGGTTACGGCGAACAGGGTGCAGGTCAAACCATTCCTCCATTCTCTACACTTATATTCGAAGTGGAGCTGAAAGGCATCAAACCCTATGTTGAACCCGCTCCGGTAATTGCACCTGAAGTAATTGTTCCCGTAAAAAAGAACAACAACAGCAAATCGACAAAACCGGGTAATGCAAAAAAGAAATAAAAAATAACATAAAACATAATTTAATTTTCCAATGAAAAAGCAAAGTATTTTAAGCGCAGTAATTTTGGTTGCTGTTTTCGTTCTGGCTTCGTGCAATAAATACGAACCCAAATCTGTAGAGTTGAAAACTCTGAACGATAGTGTGAATTACACACTTGGTCTGGCCAATGGCGATGGTATAAAAAACTATATGATGCAAAAAGATTCATCTGACAAAGCTATTGTGGCTATGATGAAAGCTCTTGACGAAGCATTTAAAGGTGATGCAAACGAAAACGAAATGTACAAACTTGGTTTGCAAATCGGTTCTTCTTTCAAACAAATGAAAAAAGAAGGTTTAATGGGCGACTCTACGCTGGTTTTCAACGAAAAACTGATGAAACAAGGTCTGATCAACGCTTTGAACGATTACAAAGAAGGAATGACATCTGCCCAGGCTGAAGAATATCTCCGTAAAACAATGACCGAAATTCAAAACAAAAAAATGGGTCAACAGCCAATGCAGGCACCTGGTCAGGAAATGCCACAGCAAGCTCCAACCAATTAATCCAACGCAATTATTAATTTATTAAAAGCATTCAAAGAAAATGAAAAAACTTAGTATATTTTTCGTCATTACATTAATGGTTGCCGTTGTATTCACTTCGTGCAACAAGGATAAAGCTCAACTTCCTACATTGAAAACACAGATCGACAGTCTGAACTACGCATTTGGTCTTGCTAACGGAAGCCAGATTAAAATGTATTATTTGCCGGCTGATTCAGCTCACGCTGACTCACTAAAAGCAAAAATTGCTATGTTAATGAAAGGTATCAACGATGGTATGAAAGGTGATGTAGATGCTAAATACAGCGAACTTACCGATCTTGGAACACGTATCGGAACAGCTCTGAAAGAACAGAAAAAATCAGGTCTGCTGGGCGATTCTTCACTTACTGTTGACATCAAACTTATCAAACAAGGTTTGACTAACGGCATGAAAGGTTCAAGTGTACAGATGACTGCTGCCGAAGCTCAGACTTACCTGCAAACAACTATGCAAAGACTTCAGGCTCAGAAAATTGAAAAACAATATGGGATGAGCAAACTTGCCAACGAACAATTTTTAGTTGAAAATGCTAAAAAACCGGGTGTTGTTACAACTGCCAGCGGTCTGCAATACGAAGTTATCAAAAAAGGCACAGGTGCAATTCCTACCGAAACTTCACGCGTAAAAGTTCATTATCACGGAACGTTGATCGATGGCACTGTTTTCGACAGCTCTGTTGATCGTAAAGAACCTGCTGTATTTACATTGAATCAGGTTATCAAAGGTTGGACTGAAGCATTGAAACTCATGCCTGTTGGTTCGAAATACAAAATCTATGTTCCACAACAATTGGGTTATGGAGCTCAGGATAATGGTCAGATTAAACCTTTCTCTACCCTGATTTTCGAAGTTGAATTACTTTCTATCGAAAAACCAGAAGCAGAACCAAGTCAACAATTGACTCCCGAACAAATGCAACAGTTGCAACAACAAATGCAACAACGATAGTTTTCTAATAATTTGAAAAAAGATCGGATTTGAGTTCAATCCGGTCTTTTTTTTATCAAAACGATACTGAAAACAAACAAAGTTCCATTTATTATTATTAATTATGTCTTTTTGCCAGTTTATATTTTTCAACTATCGTTTATTTTGTATAATTTTGTACATAAATGACAAACAGAAAAAGTTGTAAATATATGGCTTCCAATTATCGGTTTGTCTTTCAGAGATACAGTTTGAAAATGAATTATAAATTATTTGTTACTTATATTAATCACCATGGAAAAAATTGACCAGTTGGATCGTAAAATTTTACGAATAATAACTCAAAATGCACGTATGCCATTTAAAGATGTGGCAGAAGAATGCGGAGTGTCGCGTGCTGCTATCCATCAACGTGTACAACGCTTAATTGATTTGGATGTAATCACAGGTTCGGGTTATTTTGTGAACCCAAAAATGCTTGGTTTTCAAATGTGTGTGTATGTAGGTATCACGCTCGAACGTGGCTCAATGTACAAAGAGGTAGTAAATGAGTTAGAAAAAATTCCGGAAATTATCGAATCGCAATACACGTTGGGACATTACACCATTCTGATAAAACTATATGCCAAAAACGATGAACACCTGATGCAGTTACTCAACGGCAAAATTCAGGAAATACCCGGCGTGGCATCCACCGAAACACTCACTTCACTCGATCAACGCATTAAACGTTCGATTCCGATTGAGTAAAGACCCCTAAAGGTGAATAAGATCATATATCTATAAGTAATTTAGGGGAATTAAAGAAACGATTATTAAATAAAACAAAACTATTATTGTCCCCCTTCAGGGGATAGGGGTTATGGAAACAGTAGTAAGCGGCATTAGGCCGACAGGAAATTTACATCTCGGGAACTATTTCGGAGCTTTACGCAACTTTATACAAATGCAAAATGAGCATAACTGCTTCTTTTTCATTGCAGATTATCACTCGTTGACCACACATCCCACCCCACAGGATTTACACGGCAACGTAAAACAAATTCTGGTGGAATATCTGGCTGCAGGTCTCGACCCCGAAAAAGCCACTTTGTATATTCAGAGCGATGTACCCGAAACTGCCGAATTGTATCTTTATCTGAACATGAATGCCTATATCGGCGAATTGGAACGTTGCACTTCATTTAAAGACAAAATCCGTCAGCAACCACAAAATGTCAATGCAGGATTGCTCACCTATCCAACATTGATGGCTGCTGATATTATTATCCATAAAGCCACAAAAGTACCTGTTGGCAAAGATCAGGAGCAACATTTGGAAATGACACGCACTTTTGGCAATCGCTTCAATCGCATGTACAATGTAGATTATTTCCCAGAACCACAGGCTTTCAACTTCGGACAACAATTAGTGAAAATCCCCGGACTGAATGGTAGCGGAAAAATGGGAAAATCAGAAGGTGAAGGCAATGCCATTTATTTTGCCGACGAGCCGGAAGCCATCCGCAAAAAAGTAATGAAAGCCGTAACCGACAGCGGTCCAACTGTTCCGAATCAACCAAAACCGGATGCCATTCAGAATATTTTTCAGTTGATGAGCGTGGTATCGGCACCCGAAACACTGACATTTTTCGAAGAACAATACAACGGCTGCCAAATTCGCTACGGTGACATGAAAAAACAACTGGCAGTTGACATGATTGCTTTTACAGAACCAATGCGTGAACGAATCAAATCCATTGGCTCTGATGAAGCTTACGTTTCAAAAGTGGCACGATTGGGCAAAGAAAAAGCACAGGCCAGCGCTGCGAAAACTATTCGTGAAGTCAGGGAAATTATCGGTTTTAAATCGTTTTAGGAGAACGGGGTTCCAGCCCGTTTTTCTGGATGACAGATTTTCAATCTGTCTGTATTAAAAAAACAGGCTGGAAGCCTGTTGACCCGAATAAAAAAAGAGAGCAAATCTTCAATGATCTGCTCTCTTTTATTTGTAAATTGTCAATAGACAAACAGCAAATGCGTTTATTCCACGCTGAATTTATAAATACACCATTCGTCGTATTTCTGACCCGGACGCAATACAGGACTTGGGAAGAACGGAACATTCGGTGAATTAGGAAAACCCTGTGTTTCGAGGCAAATAGCATCCTGACGGTCGTAAGTTTTACCTTCTTTGCCGGTTTGTTTTTCAATCCAGTTACCGGTATAAATCTGCATTCCGGGCTGCGTAGTCAACACTTCCATTTTTCGACCACTTACAGGTTCGTAAATATATCCTGCCAACACACAATCGCCCTGTTGTTCTTTACGCAGACACCAGTTGTTATCCATTCCCCAGCCGGGAACATACACTTCGTCGTCGATACGTTCACCAACCAACACTGGCTGACGGAAATCGAACGGTGTACCCGCAACAGGACGAATTTCGCCTGTCAATGCAAACGATTCATCGAGAACAGTATAAAAATCGGCATTAATCTGCAACTGATGATCCTTGATAGTTCCGTTTCCGGCACCTTTCAGATTGAAATACGAATGCTGTGTAAGCCCAATAACTGTTGGTTTATCCGTAGTAGCTTCGTAATGAACGCTCAGCGCATTGTCGTTGGTAAGCTCATAAGTAACCGTAATTTGCAGATTGCCGGGATAACCTTCTTCACCATCGGGTGAAAAAAGTCCGAGAACCAGTTTGGTTTCTTCTTCTTTAATTACATCCCACACTTTGGTGTTGTAGGCATCCACGCCACCATGTAGCGCATTGGTTCCGTTGTTGATAGCCAGCGTGTATTCCTTGCCATCGATATTGAATTTACCGTCTTTGATACGATTGGCAAAGCGTCCACACACAGCACCATAATACTCTTCTTTCTCAATCACTTCATCGAGTGTATCAAAAGCAAGCACCACGTCTTCAAATTTCTTATTTCTATCGGGAGCATACAACCGGATGATTTTAGCTCCGTAATTGGTAATATCGCAAGTCATTCCGTTAGCATTTACAATGGTGTAAAGCGATACGGGTTTGCCGTCAATTAGTTTTTCTGTTTCCATTTTTAAGTTGATTCGTTAATCGGTTAATCAGTTCATCAGTTTTGGGTTAACCAATTAACCGATGAACTATTAACATAAAACTTTAATCTATACGACATGCTCCGTCACCGATTTCGGCAATGTAGAATTCGGGTTTGATACCAATTTTTGCTTCGTAGGCTGCACCAACTTCTTTGATAAAGGTATCAATAGCTTCGTCTTTTACCAGCGAAACTGTACATCCACCAAAACCACCACCAGTCATACGTGAACCAATAACGCCATCGATTTTCCATGCTTCAGCAGCCATGCAATCAAGTTCCGGTCCGGTAACTTCATAATCATCGCGTAATGAAACGTGTGAAGCATTCATCAACTGACCAAACAAAGTCAAATCACCTGCTTTCAATGCTTTTACAGCATCGCTGGTACGCTGAACTTCGCCAACAACGTGGCGGGCACGTTTGTGAGCAATCGGATCGGTAATAGCCGATTCGATAGATGTAAATTCAGCTTCGGTCAATTCAGCCAGATATTTCAACGGACGAACGGTATTGAGTTGCTCAACAGCTTTTTTACATTCAGCCACACGTTGGTTGTAAGCACCTGAATCCAATTTATGAGGGCTGTGTGTGTTCGAAATAAGAATTTTTACGCCTTCGAGTTTTACCGGAACGAGTTCAAATTCCAGTGTATCGCAATTAAGGTGAATTGCATGGTCTTTTGCTCCGTTAGCAGAAGCAAACTGATCCATAATACCACAATTTACCAATGCAAATTCATGTTCCGATTTCTGACCAATCTGAGACAACACGGTACGATTGAAACCTGTACCCAACTGATCGTTGAAAGCATAAGCAGTAACAACTTCCAAAGCTGCTGATGAAGATAAACCTGCACCATTTGGAACATTACCCCAAATCAGCATATCGTAACCCTGAGTGATAGCCACACCACGTTTCACAAACTGAGCGATAACACCCAGTGGATAATTTACCCACGATTTCTGAAGCGGAGTTGTCAGTTGATCGAAACCAAGCGTTACAATTTCGGGCTGATTAAGCGATTTGAAGTTCATCGCCTGTTTATCGTTTTTAGCCAGCAACAAATACGTACCAAAACTCAACGCACATGGAAACACCGATCCACCATTGTAATCGGTATGTTCGCCAATCAGGTTAACACGTCCCGGTGAGAAATACACGGCTTCGGCCACCTTGCCGTAAGCTGCTTCGAAAGCTGATTTTAATTCTTGAACTGTCATAATAGATGTATTTAATTGTATTTTGAACATTTATTTTTTGTGAGTCACAAAAATAACAAAAAATGCCACGTATTATCACGTTACATTGCATGTTGTAAAGCATAATTTATCTGATTGAATCTATTTTCCACATTTTTGAATTATTAGAAGAATTAAACAGATAGCTTAGCCAGTATTTTCTTTGACATCGCAATAATCGACCGTAACACTAATCATTTATACCTATGCTGCGAAATAAAAAATTGGTATATTTGCAAAAAAGTAAAAACCGGGAAATATTGATCAGAATGGGTTAGTATTGACATCATTGTTCTTCGCCATGCGCCAAAATCAGCTATCAGACCTTGTAAAAAAAGTACAACTCAAGTCAATTACAACTTCGGGGAATTATTGGTTTTATGCCTGTATGGTTATTTTGTCTGCTGTTTATATTTTCTTTCCAAGCAACAACCCTTTGCAGGATTCGTGGTCGTATGCCGGAAGCGTGAAGTATGGGGTCGATTTGTTTTATGCGCACCATTTACTTTACACTCCTTTAAACAGAGCAATTTATACAGCCATTCATCCTGTTTTTTCGACTATCGACGCTTTGAGACTTATGCAATTTATCAATGCACTTTTTGCATTGGGTTGTTTGTTCTTACTGCGCAGTATATTGATAAAGCTGACAAAAAACACGGCAAATGCCCATCTCTGGACATTCTTTACAGGCTGTAGTTTTGGCATTATGCGTTTTTCGGCGGAAGCTGAAGTATATGTTATTCCAATATTCCTGTCACTGCTTTCGTCTGCTTTTTTGCTCCGGTATCTGAAAGACGGGCGCGGACGCAATGCCCTGTTAAGCGGTGGGTTCGCAACTCTTGCCTGTTTATTTCATCAGATACATTTATTTTGGGGCATTGGATTATTTTTTGGCTTTTTATTCTCCAAGAAACCTGGCAGCGCACTTCTTTATCTCATTCCAACGCCCTTGGTGCTACTGGCATATTCACTTGTTTTAGTGTACGATCAGCAGGTTGCGTTTTCAGCAGAACATTTGATGCAGTTTTTGGCTCAGTACTATTACACTCCCAATGCTGAAGCACACATTGGCGTAAACAATATCATCATTAGCCTGATAACTTTTGTCCGGACTTTTTTTCAGATTCACGGAATTATCCCCGAAATTTTCAAATGGTTACCGCAGGCATGTTTTTCTGCATTTATTGTAGCTACATTACTCATTATCGCAGGTATTGGCTTTATCAAAAGTATAAAAATAAGATGGAATCGGCAGTCCGGAATTTTTGAACGCACGCATTTGCTGATTTTTGTACTGCAATTCGGATTTGCCTTTTTTTCGCAGGGAAACAGCGAATTTATGGTGATGCTCCCGTTTTTAATCGCCATTTTCATCGACATGTTTATCCTGTTTCAACCAAAGATTTTATTGCCGGCAGCGTTTGCCATGCTTATCTGGAATTTTACTTTTGCCATCTATCCCAATCATTATTTCGATTACCAAAACAACAAAGCGCTTATATCCGTTATCAACAAAAATCCTGATAAAATTTTTATTCTGAAAGAAAGAGGCATTGTTGCAAATCTGTATTTTTACTATTACGGAACCGATGAAAGTAACAGAGTGCTGGGTGACGAAAATCTGGAGCAGATAAATGCCCTGAAAAAGCAAAAACATGTTTTTTACACTGACCTCCTGACACGAAAAACTCCTTATAACCGAGTTGATTTTACCACAAAGCAGCAATTAAACAACCTGATATTTGTCAAACATATAGCCAAAATTCACTCAGCTATGGGTGGTTTTTATATCGATGAAGTGAAATGTGCGGATAAATAAATTGTCGGAAAAGAGCAGAAAACCGGTTCAGAGTGCAGTCTGCTAAACTTTACAACCTGAACCGGCTCTCCGCCTTTTATTTTATCAATTCAAACTAAGAAACAAAAGAGAAATAATAGCAAGTAATGAGGCTGTAATTAAATACATATCAATAACCTTAACCTTATTGTATTTCATTATTGATAAAACAATCAGAAACGATATTGTTGAAATCCACAAAACATAGCTAACAACGATTGGCAATATAGAATCTTTACCAATTAATTTGATTAACCATGAATCAACTAGAAAACTACTTAGGAAAACAAAAATTCCAATTAGCGCTAAACCATTGGTTTTAAATTTTATATCGACATTTTTTTTATTTGATATTTATCACCCCATGTAAGATTTATTTTTTTCATATAGCATATTATCTTATACAATTTCCATAATTTTCACTGGCATCACCTCGACACATCATATCTTGTGCCCAGACATACGATAGCGCAATTGCAGCTGCGAGTCCACCAGAGCCAACTGCGGCAAGTCCAGTAAAAGCTAACCCCACTCCAGTATTTCTATTACATCTCGAAATATCAGTTCTATATTGATATGATTATCTCTGTCAGATTTTAATCCAACAGTTTTCATTCAGGGATTATAAATGAAATAACTCCACAAAAAAACTCATTCTTATTTTTTTTCAGGAAAAGAGAAAACCACGTTTTACCGTAGGTTTTCTCTTTCACTTATGAAAAGCAATGCAACCGAAGGCATTTGCTTTATGCTGAAAGTCCGTGGAAGGTACTCATATTAAGCCCGTTCTCAGGGGGCATTGTCTCAAATTTAACCGATTATTGAAAGGATATTTGCAAAAAACTTTCGGTTTTTAAAAATTCAGGACTTTCAGTCTTGTATAATATGTAATGTATGTAACAGTAATCAAAGCAGGTAAATATAAAAAAACCGGCAGACGATGGCAGGCGTGCTTGTCTGCCGGTTTTTTAGAATAAAGCCACTACACTTTATTCAACGGAAAACTCACCAACTAAAATTACGGCACCATACGAAATGGTCACTTTGTGGTAGCCAACGCTCCAGTTTTCTGTTCCAAATGCAAACTCGGTAGACTGAGCCGAATCAAATGTTCCGGCATATTCCACTTCGCCATATTCGTTACTGATAGCTACCTGTACTGTTCCAACCGGAACAATGACGTCTAAATAAAATACATTGTTTTCGATAGCAGCTTCAAACGGCACAAAAACACTCGAACGGAATGGATTGTAGGTTTGCATGCGTTGCGCAAACATGTTCTTTTTAGTACGGTTGCTGGTATAAGCATTAGGGTCGTCACTTTTTTTCAAAGGAACTTCTACAGCCTGTACAGTTACCAAACCTGATAAAAGAATTGCAGCACAAAAAACGAAGAAATGTAACTTTTTCATAAACTTATGTTTTTAAAATTTATATGAATATATGATTTTACAATAATTGAAAAACAACCTAATTGTTGTGATGCTAAATTAGACATATAGCCCGCCTAATCCAAATTTTTAACACAAAATATTTAAGACAACAACATCCATATGCCTATGATTATCTGATATTTACAGATAAGACAACCCAAATATTTAAGACAGTAATTTTTCGACCCCGAAAAGAGGTCGAAAACTACAGATGCTCTTCGTCATAAAACAGGAAAAAGCATAAAAAGGTGGAAAACCCATAGCAGACAATCTTTATTGCCTTATGTCTCATATTTAAACCCAACTCATAATCTTTACCGAATACGTGCAACATACAAATAATTGCTGAAAGCAGCATATATATGTAAGCCTTTCAATTCTGCGTTTCTGATGGTACAGAAAAAACTGGAAGAGTGAATCCGGCTGCACGATTTATGCATTTTCAGTCACACAGTTTTCGTAATACATGTGCTGATAATTGCATAATTTTTCGAAAGTAAAGATATTTCAGGAAATCCGTTGCACCAAATTTTTAACAAAAAACATTTAAGACAACACCCCACATAAATTACTGATAATATATCGTTTACACTCCAATAGCATTCTATTTTTTAAGACACATAAATTGTAGTCTGAAAAACACCCTGAAAAAGGGTAATGCAAAACTACATTTCAGGCAAACTATAATATAAAAACACCCTGCCGGTAAATTCCGACAGGGTGAGTAATATCAATCATTGGAGGCATCAATTTTTCAGCCACTTATCCAGCCATTCGTAGTAGGTACGTTGCCACAAAATACCGTTTTGCGGTTTTAGCACCCAGTGGTTTTCGTCGGGGAAGATCAGCATTTCGGCCGGAATGCCACGCAACACAGCTGCATTAAAAGCCGCCATACCCTGCGATGCAAGAATCCGGTAGTCTTTTTCACCATGAATCACCAGTATCGGCGTATCCCATTTATCCACAAACAAGTGTGGCGAATTGGCGTACGAGCGTTGTGCAATGGCATTGGCTTTGTCCCAGTATGCACCGCCCAAATCCCAGTTTACAAACCACATTTCTTCGGTTTCCAGGTATTGCTGAGGCAAATTAAACATACCATCGTGCGCCAAAAATGCTTTGAAACGTTTTTCGTGATGTCCGGCAAGCCAGTACACCGAAAATCCGCCATAACTTGCACCCACGCAACCCAAACGGTCTTTATTCACAAACGAATCTTTAGCCACAGCATCGATAGCCGACAGGTAATCCTGCATATTCTGTCCGCCGTAATCACCACTGATTTGCTCCAGCCATTCCTGACCAAAACCCGGCAAACCGCGACGATTGGGCGCTACAATAATATAGCCATTGGCTGCCATCAACTGAAAATTCCAGCGATACGACCAAAACTGACTAACAGTAGACTGTGGCCCGCCTTCGCAGAAAAGCAAAGTCGGATATTTTTTTGCAGGATCGAAATCGGGCGGATATATCACCCAGGTTTGCATTTGCTTTTTATCGGTGGTTTCTATCCAGCGTTCTTCCACGCGTCCCATTTTCAGTTGCGCCAGCAAATCTTTGTTCTCAAACGAAAGTTCGGTTTCTGTTCCGGTTTTAGGATCGATGCTGTAAACTTCGTCGGGCTTGCTCATGGAGTGTTTTACGCCAATCAGTTTATTGCCAACTTCAGCCACAAAGCTGTAATCGTGTACACCACGGGTTATTTGAGTTATTGTGCTATCGCCAATATTGGCGCAGTAAATCTGCGTCACCGCATGCCAGCAGCTTACAAAGTAAATGGATTTACTATCGGCGCTCCACGTCAGCGAGTTGGAATTCTGATCGAATTTCACTGATAAATCTTTCTTTTCGCCGGTGGCAATATTCATGATAAAAAGTCGGCTTTTGTCGGCTTCGTAACCATCGCGCTCCATGCTTTCCCATGCCAACCATTGTCCGTCGGGCGAGAAAACGGGATTCTGGTCGTAACCCATCATGCCTTCGGTTTTGTTTTCGGTTTTTCCGGTGGCAATATCGTAAAAATAAATATCGGAATTGGTGGACAACGCATATTCCTTACCAGTTTTTTTACGACAGGTATAAGCCACCGTTTTACCATCGGGACTCCATGCGAGTTGCTCAATACCACCAAATGGTTTCATGGGACTTTCATAAGGTTCACCCTGGAGAATGTCTTTTTCGTTCTTTATTTTTTTGCCAGTAAATTCGGCCACAAACGGATGAGGAACGGTTTGCACCCATTCGTCCCAATGTTTGTACATCAAGTCGTTCACAATAACACCACTTGCCTGCGGAAGATCGGGATATTTATCCACGGTGCGCTGTCCGTATTTTACATCGGCCACAAAAAGCAGCATCGATTCGTCGGGCGAAAAGGCAAAATCGTTGATACCACCTTCGCGTTCAGTAATTTGTTTGCGGTCGGAGCCGTCTGCATCCATGATCCAGAGTTGCATACTGTCGGTTTCGGAACTCAGGAAAGCAATATGTTCGCCATCGTTCATCCATTGAGCCGAAGCTTCGCGGGTGGACGTGTGGGTTATTTGTTTTTTATCACTTCCGTCGGCGTTCATCACAAAAATTTCGGAATTACCCTTGTTTTCGGGGATACTGTAATACGAAACACTGTAGAGAATTTGTTTGCCGTTGGGCGAAATCTGCACACCGGCCACCCTGCCAAACGACCAGAGAACTTCGGGAGTCATCAGTCCGTCTTTAATTACGGGCGTTTGTTTGCCAATTATTTTCTCGTTGTTGTTACTACACGATGCTGCTACGAGGGCTACTGCCATAAAAGTCAGTTTAATTAATTTATGTACCATTGAATTATTTCAATTTTAGTAATTTGTAAATTACGTTACTTTAAGTTGTATACAAAAGTAGTTTTTTTTGAATGAAAATGCAAAAAACTGACTCAGGACACTCTTTTTCCGTAAACAGTTCACATGCACAAAGCTACCGTGGTGTACATCAGAATAAAAAAAGCAACGCAAATGTTAAACTTTAAAATAAATATGTATATTTGGGGAGTGAAAGTGGAACAAAACCAATACACCACAGATATACAATGAAAAGCAATCAATTAACGTATACTGAATCAGCAGATAAATTGAATCTCGATATTCATGTTGAAGAAACACCGACATCGATATTTACCTTTTTTGTTATTATTGGAGGTATGATCGGGATTAGTCCTTTTGCAGCACTTATAATTTCAATAACAAACAAGAATCATCCGGGATTTGGTTTTATTTTTTCATTCATAATTGCAGCATTAGTGGCTTTCTATCTTTTCAGAATGGCATTTTGGAATAAATATGGTGTGGAGAGATATACTATTACAAAAAAATCGGTAAATTTAACGGCAAACTACAAATTTCACAAAGACAATGTTTCTACACTTACTGGGAATGGAATTATAGTAGAATTAATTGATATTAAGCAAAATACTGAAAACAATCTAACTACAGCTAAACTGTCGTTTTGGTTAAACGAAAAACAAATAGTTTCTACTATTGATCTACCAGTTGATACATTAAAAGAAGTAATAAGATATATTGAAAATTATTTGGGATCTACAAAATGACGACTGCCCTATTCATTCAGTCCATCCGGATATATTTTCCGAATAATAACGGACAAAACGCCGCACCGTCGGGTGGGTTTTGCAAACTCACCCTTCTGTATTATAAGGAATTGCATTCCGATACGCTGCAATTGTAATTTAAAATCATTTTCATAAATTTGCGGAATGCAATTCCTTATAATACATTACGAGGTGATTACAAATCACCTCAAACAGCGCGAAGCTTTGTACATAAAATCAGCATATATACAAAACTAAAAATCAACACATTACTTAAAAAACCCAATTAAAATACCATGAAAAAACTGTTTTTTTGCTTTTTATTTGTTATAGCATTCATTTCGTGTTCCAAAGCAAAAGATGCTGTTTCTGACAAGAAATTTTCTCCAACAAGTTTAATAAACCATTTTGAGTATTTTGAAGGAGAACATGAATTTCATCAATTAGGAAGTGCATTTTTACTAAAATACAGAAATGACACTTTTGCAATTACAGCCAAGCATATTCTTGCCATTCTTAAACCGGATAGTCTGAAAAATCTCACACTCAATCACTTCATAAAAAACTGGTCAATGAGTCCATTAAATAATGAAAGTGAAATAGTAATTATGGATCAATTACTAAACGAGGATACAACTGAAAATCTAAAATCAGATGCTTTGTTTAAAAAAGACTGGCTTGTGTTTTCAATAAAAGAAAACAGGTCGAAGGTGATTCCTCTTGAATTTAGAGATACGCCCTTGGTAAAAGGCGAAAAATTATACATTATCGGTTGGACCCGACATATGACAGAAGGCGCTCAACGTATTTATGAATTTGAGTTTTACAAAACGAATGGAACTCATTTTTTAATGAAAAAAATAATTGCTCCCGAAAAAACGGGCGGTTTGAGTGGTGGTCCCGTAGTTGATAGAAATGGTAAATTAGTGGGAATTGTATCAAATAATCAATTTAGTTTCTGGAACATGGAAAAGTTGATGTCACCTGTTGGAACAGTTGAATTAAAAGAGTTTTTGGATAACTATATCAACAAGTAACAGTCCGAGTGCGAACTGTTACATCTTATTTTCAACTATCTACATCAATGCCTGATAATCAGTTTTTTCATCAGCGTAGTTTCTGCTGATATAAATTTCAGGATATAAAGCCCCGACGATAATCCCGACACATTGATATCGGTTTCGGTGAGATTATCCGTGTTTTTGGCAATGATTTGCTTTCCGCAGGCATCCAGCAGAACAAGTGTAGCTTTATTTCCACTGTTCGCCGAAAAAAAATTCACATGCAGCACATCGTTGGCAGGAACGGGACTTACCGATAAACTTTTACTGTAATCAATTCCCGATTTATCATCCGATAAAAGTCCCGAAATTTGCATCACTTCAGTACCTGTTAAAGCATAATTATATATCCTGAAATCTTCAACAATGCCATTGAACAATGGATCGGTATACTGACTTCGACCGATATAATTCAGCACAGGTTTAAAGTCGAGCGGACTAATGGTTATGGCGTTCGACTCAGCCACCTGAACTCCGTTGACGTACATTTTCGCTCCGCTGGCACTTAAAGTCACCGCCACATGCGACCAACCATAGAGCGGTAACGCTGTAGAAGTCATTGCCTGTTCTGTGCCGCCGTTTTTAATGGCAAACCGCAACTGTGCCGAATTCGTTCGGGGAGTGAGATACATATTCTGATTCTGATCGTTGCCAAAATCGAAAATACGCTGCCACGCTGTTGTTCCGCGCATGTAAATCCATGTAGCTAAGGTTATTTCTTTGCAATTGGCCACAGTTGCAGGTAATTGCACAAATGCATTTGTACCGTTCAGCGAAATACCTTTTGTTCCGAATTTTGCATCGGCATAAGCAATAGTGCCATAGCTTGCACTATGATTCAGATTAATGGTACTGTCGAGCGTATTAGATTCGAATTTATAGTTTGCCACCAAATCATTTGCACCTGAAACTATTGCCGAAGTTTCGTTGGAATAAGCCGAGCGATTTAACGAATTATCTACTGCTTTCACTGTGTAATAGTATTGTTTTCCGCTGGTAACGGTATTATCAACAAAAGAGCTTGTTTTTACATCGCGGCCAATGGTATTGTAATTTTTACCGGTTGAATCGGTCCGAAAAACTGTGTAACCCGACAAATCAGCTTCAGCGTTAGCAGTCCAATCCAAACGAACGGAAGTTGCGTTGGCCGTTGCAGTCAGGTTTGAAGGGGCAGCAGGCGCAGCAAATTCCACCGCTGAACCAACAGGTACAAAACGCCAGAGTTGAATAGCGCTGGTTCCTTTATCGCCCTGTTGCACCAAAGCGCCATCCAGCACATATGGAGAAGCAACTTCGAGACATTTGGAACTGTGACGATTGCGAATAAAAAACCAACCGTCGCCGGCATATTCCAGATACCATTGCTGATTGGCATTTTTGTTATCATCATACTGTATAACTTTAGCCCCGGCATCCAGCGAAAAATTCAACACATCGGGTACTTTGGCTGTACTTACATTGACAATAGAAAAATAACTAAAATCACCACCAATACGTGAATCCACCGGAGTTACATTCCATTGCTGGTAAACAGCATTTTTATTGTATGCCCGCTGACACAGGCTTGCGCCGCTTGCCGTAGAACCCGACAACACTTCCAATACCTTACTGCTCATCTTATTGACCAGAATATATTTTCCATTGATAACCGGCTGTATATCGGGGCCCCAGGTGATGTTCACAACCCGTTCAGCACCTGTCTGACCATTCTGATAACCTGTCCCACCGGGTAAAACCATCGTATATTCGCGTTGAGGACCATAGCCATCGTAAAAAACATCCCGTTCTTTCGATACAAAACGGTAGGTTGTGGTTACAGCCTGACGCTCCGAAGTTCCGCCAAAAGCCTGAATTTTTCCATTGGGCTGCCGATAAACAGCTGCTGATGTCCAGTTGGGACGATGCTCGGCATAACCCAAACGCACGCCATCACTCGCTTTCACAAATTCACCACGAGCCAGCTCGGCAGTTCCCCACCATATGCCGGTTTGCATTCCGTATTCCACACCCACCATAGCTTCCATCACATTGTGCAATTCATCGGCTGTACCCATATCGCCATTGGCTCTTACTGTGGTAAAAAAGTTGGCGTAATTATCAAAACTTCCGGCAAGTTGATGTGTATTTCCTTCTTCTAATTTTGTTTTCAGATAATTATACCATGGCAAAGCCTGATCGGTGTTGAGCGTATTTCCACCACAAATTCTGATGCTATCGAAACGGGGATTCTTTCTTAATTCCACAGCGATATTGTAAAAATCTGACATTCCGTTCGAACCTGAATATTGTCCCCAACCATAATCGGGTTCATTAAAAGGAGAAACAGAAACCACTATGCGGTTGCGTGCCTGAACACGTTTGGTGGTTGCATCGATTAGCGCAGCCCAATTTACAGCATTGCCAATATACGAAGCGTCGACACTCGGGTGATCGCAATTCAGAACTACTTTGGTTTTGGTACCGGTTAAGTCAATCAGATTTAAACGTGTATTCAAATCGTTGATTTGAGCGGTTTGCAAATCGCCATTCACCAACGGAAGTGTGGGCTGAAAAGAGGCTCTAATCACATCTACCCTATCAGCTCCCATAAATAATATACCTCTGCGGATATTTGTTTCGCTCAACCAGGCCAGATCCAATCCCCAAATAATGGGCTTGGCAACTCCTGCATCGGAAACGTTGAAAGTAACAGTTCTGTCGGGAACGGGCTGAGCCACCAAATTTGAGCTTGTGCTGCTTGTTTGGGATTTGATTTGAACAATTCCAAGAATCAACAAGAGCAAAATGATAGAAATTTGTGATTTTTTCATGAATATAATATGCTTTCGACCGAAGGTTTTCATCAATTATCTTTGCTGACAAAAATTCTAAAAAACCGGGGTTGATTTATTTCTATGCAAAGATAAATATAGTAACGCTACTTTTTAGTCACAAATCAAGCAAACAACGATAACAAATTAGTCAAACTGCAATAAATTGATGTTTTTTTCCTTATTTTTCTGAGTATTTTTTCAAATTAATCCGTATTTTTGTGGCAATTATAACCGCCCTTAAATCCGGCCTATCACAATTCCTACTGCATCTGTACGATGCCGTTTCTTTTGTAATCCGTCGCTTTTATTGAGTGTTGAGACAATAAAATGGTCTGATATATGCGACTCGAAAAATACAATTTAACCTGTTAGTATATTATTCCGAACGAGTAAAAATTTTTCTTCCCATCAGAATGGATAAATTATTGGTTTTAGGAGCCGAAGCCATCGCTGTCGCAGCACTGGACGAAGGCATTTCAGGAGTGTATGCTTACCCCGGCACACCATCGACAGAAATTACAGAATACATTCAGAAAAGTTCTGAAGCAAAAAAAAGAGGCGTTCGTTCCAACTGGGCAACGAATGAAAAAACGGCTTACGAAGCTGCTCTTGGCATGTCTTATGCCGGAAAACGCAGTTTGGTTTGCATGAAACATGTGGGATTGAATGTGGCCGCCGATGCCTTTATGAACTCAGCCGTAACCGGTATCAACGGTGGATTAGTGGTGGTAGTGGCCGACGATCCGTCCATGCATTCCTCTCAAAACGAACAAGACACCCGCGTATATGGGAAATTCGCATATTTACCTCTGCTAGAGCCATCCAATCAGCAGGAAGTTTATGATGCTGTGCGGAGTGCTTATGAATTTTCAGAACAGGTAAAACTTCCGGTTATGCTGCGCATTACTACGCGGCTTTCGCATTCGCGTGCTTCGGTTGTACGTCGCGAAGCAACGCCCGAAAATATCTTATCGCCCGAAACAGAAAAAATGAAGTGGGTTTTATTGCCCGCCAATGCCCGTCGCCGCTATGGCGGTTTGCTTGACAAACAGAACGAACTCGTTGCCCTGTCCGAAAAATCGGCATACAATTATGTGGTGAAAGGCAAAGGCAACAAAGCTGTAATAGCTTTTGGCATTGGTTTTAATTATGTGATGGAAACAATTCAGGAACATCAGTTGGAGATTCCTGTTCTTAAAATATCTCAATATCCCCTACCCGACAAACTGATTCGGGATTTTTGCAGCCAATACGACGAAGTGCTGATTGCCGAAGAAGGTTATCCGGTTTACGAAGAACAGCTTCGCGGATATTTTGATAACGGCAAATTTACCGGACGATTGGATGGCACTTTGCCACGTATGGGCGAACTATCGCCGGATGTTTTGGCTAAAGCTCTGGGAATTGAAACTGTAAATTCACCCTTCACTCAGGAAGCAATTCCAGCTCGTCCACCTCGTTTGTGCGACGGTTGCAGCCACCGTGATTTGTTCGAAGCACTGAATATTGTTCTTTCGAATTACGCCGACCGACATGTTTTCGGCGATATTGGCTGTTACACGCTGGGTGCTTTGCCTCCTTACAACGCCATTAACAGCTGTGTGGATATGGGTGCATCCATCACAATGGCCAAAGGTGCTGCCGATGCCGGATTACATCCCGCCGTATGTGTGATTGGTGATTCTACGTTTACACATTCCGGAATAACCGGACTACTCGATGCTGTGAATGACAAATCACCTGTAACGGTGATTATTTCGGATAACTTTACCACAGCCATGACCGGCGGACAGGATTCGGCAGGAACAAATAAACTTTTCAATATCTGTAAAGGAATTGGCGTGGATGAAGCACACATCCGTAGTTTTATTCCGCTGAAAAAACATTTGGAAGAAAATATTGGCATTCTGAAATCAGAATTTGAATATCAGGGAGTTTCAGTCATTCTGGCTACCCGAGAGTGTATTCAGACAGCTATGAGAAAGAAAAAAGAAAGCAAAAAGTAATTTTTAAAGGAATGAATAAAAACATCATATTAGCCGGAGTGGGCGGCCAGGGAATTCTGACATTAGCTGGAGTTATCGATCAGGCGGCCATGCGTTCCGAATTAAACATCAAACAGGCAGAAGTGCACGGCATGAGCCAGCGCGGAGGAGCCGTACAATCGCATTTACGCATTTCCGATCAGAAAATTTACTCCGATTTGATTCCTTTGGGCAAAGCCGATTTGATTATTTCGCTGGAACCACTCGAAGTTTTGCGCTATCTGCCCTATCTGTCGGAAAAAGGAATTATAATCACTGCCATTGAGCCGGTTAAAAACATTGGAAATTATCCCGAAATGGAAACCATTATTCAGCAGATTAACGGCAGCGGATTTAAAACCATTTTTGTGGATGCCGCCAAGACTGCCCGCGAAGCCGGAAGTCCGCGTACCGAAAACGTGGTCATGGTTGGCGTGGCTGCACAGTTTTTGGAAATAGAAAAACAACAGTTCGAGAACAGTCTGAAAGAAATGTTTGGCAGTAAAGGTGAAGATATTGTAGCATTGAACCTCAAAGCCTTTCAACTCGGATACGAACTGGCCATACAATCGTAAAACAACACAAAAGACAACCATAAATTCATTACCAATGATCTGGAACGAACACATAGAAACAGCCGACAGGGAAAAACTCAGAGCCATACAAAGCGAACGTTTGGCGCAAATGGTGGAACGCATCTATTTTAATGTGCCCTTCTACCGGAAAAAATTGCAGGAAAAAGGCATTGAACCGGGCGATATTAAATCGGTGGATCAGTTGAAAAATCTGCCGTTTACCACCAAAGCCGATTTGCGCGACAACTATCCTTTCGGCTTATTTACTGTTCCGCAAAACGAGATTGTTCGTTTGCATGCCTCCAGTGGTACTACCGGCAAACCGACAGTTGTGGGTTATACCCGCAAAGATATTCAAACATGGAGCGAAGTAGTGGCACGGTCGCTCACCATGGCCGGAGTAGGTAAGAATGATATTATGCAGATTGCTTACGGCTACGGACTGTTCACCGGCGGACTGGGAATGCATTACGGTGCCGAAAAAGTGGGCGCGTCCGTTATCCCTATATCGGGAGGAAATACCAAGAAACAGTTGCAATTGATGGAAGATTTCGGCTCTACCGTACTGGCCTGCACGCCATCGTACGCAGCTTTTTTGGGCGAGAGCTTAGCCAAAGAAGGTGTTGACATGAAAAACATCAAGCTGAAAGCCGGCATTTTTGGTGCTGAGCCATGGACCAACGAACTCCGCAAACAAATTGAGAACTTACTACATATCAAAGCCTTTGATATTTACGGACTGAGCGAAGTGATTGGCCCGGGCGTGTCGATGGAATGCGAATGTCAGAATGGTATGCACATTTTCGAAGATCATTTTATTCCTGAAATTATTGATCCTGAAACACTGGAGGTGTTACCTTACGGCGAATTGGGAGAACTGGTATTCACCACTGTAACCAAAGAAGCTATGCCGCTTCTGCGCTACCGTACCCGCGATTTAACCCGTTTGCACGTAGAAAAATGTGCCTGTGGACGCACGTTGGTAAGAATGGAAAAATGTGTGGGACGAAGCGACGATATGCTTATCATTCGTGGGGTCAATGTATTTCCATCGCAGATTGAATCTGTTTTATTGGAAATGAGTGAAACATCGCCGCATTACCAGTTGGTGGTAGAGCGTGAAAACAATCTCGACACACTGACTGTCAACGTAGAAGTGGACAGCCAGTTCTGGTCGGATGAAATCAAAGTACTGGAAGATCTGAAGAAGCGAATTTTTCACAATATCACCAGCATTATCGGCGTACATGCCAAAATTAATCTGGTAGAGCCCATGACCATTACCCGATCGGAAGGAAAAGCTCAACGCGTTATTGATAAACGTAAAATGTAAACATCAGTATAATACGAAGTAAAATCACACAAAACAGCTGGCAAAGTTCCGTAATCTAAAATATCTTTGCTCTTTGTTCTAAAATCTAAAAAAATGATCATTAAACAATTATCAGTTTTTCTCGAAAACAAAGTAGGGAGACTGGCCGAAATGACAAAGATTCTTGCTGACAATAACATCAATCTGATTGCCTTCAGCGTGGCGGACGCACCCGATTATGGGATTGCACGTTTCATTGTGAATCAGACGGAAGAAGCTTTGAAGGTATTGAAAGAAAACCATTTTTCAGTGAATACCACTAATGTGGTGGGCATAGTAGTTCCTAATCAGCCCGGTGGATTAAACAAGGTATTGCAAATTCTTTCGGAGAAATGCATTGCCATTGATTACATGTATGCTTTCGATCATAACAATACGGCTTCGGCTATTATCCGCTCGTCATCGAACGATGCAGTGATTGAGGTTTTGCAACAAGAGCAACTTACTTTGCTAAAAATAAGTGATTTGTACAAATTATAATGACTTTTCCAAAGTTCAAAACTTTGGAAAAGTTAAACGAAAGTTCTATGGATAATTACCTCGAATATTTCAAAAAAGATAAGTTTGCAGCGCATTGCGGCATTGAGTTAACCGAATGCCAACCGGGATTTGCGAAAGCAGAAGTGCGCATAATGCCACATCATCTCAACGGAGCAGGTGTGTTGCATGGTGGGCTGCTGTTTACCCTGGCCGATTTTGCTTTTGCGGCGGCAGTAAACTCGTACGGAACAGTTACTTTGTCCGTTGCGGCTCAAATCACCTATTTTGATAAAAGTACAGAGGGATTGATCATTGCAGAAGCACGTGAAGTTTCCCGATCCAATAAACTGATTCATTGCGATATTGAAATCAAACATGCATCAGGAGATTTACTTGCCAGTTTTAAAGGTACAGCTTACCGTACTTCACAAAAAATAAATTTCTAAAAAACAACGATATATGCCCGCTTTCTCACAATCGACCAACGCATTACGCACATCGGAAATCCGCGACCTTATGAGTCTGGCCAATAAGCCCGGCTTGATTCTTTTTTCAGGAGGAATGCCTGACAACAATCTTTTTCCTCTCGAAGAAATTGATAAAATTTACAACAGCCTGACTCCGCAGGAAAAGAAAATGGCCATGCAGTATGGTCCTACCAACGGATTGCCACAGTTACTGGCATCTCTGGGCGAATTTCTGGAACAAAAGGGTTTGCCCGTTTCGGAAAACCGGATTATGATCACGACCGGCTCGTTGCAAGCCATCAATATTCTGGCAAAAGTTTTTATCGATCCGGGAGATGTGATTCTGACAGAGCAACCCTGTTTTATCGGAGCGATTTCCGCCTTTAAATCTTATCAGGCCGACATTAAAAGTATTCCTCTGAATGACTTTGGCATTGATTTGGAGCAATTGGAACAAATGTTGAAATCACTTGGAAAAAAGCCGAAATTCCTGTACCTGACTCCTAACTTCCACAATCCGGCCGGTACGGTTTATTCAGCCGAAACAAAACTAAAGCTGATTGAGCTGATGAAAGGTCTGGATATTCCGGTGATTGAAGACGACGCATACAGCGATTTGTATTTTCATGAAGAGGATAAAACCGACCTGCGCACGCTTAAAGCCATCAATCCCGAAGGAATAGATATTTGTTATACAAGTTCGTTCTCCAAAATTATCGGACCCGGGCTACGTTTGGGCTGGATGCTTGTGCCGGAACATATTTATGCCAAATGCGAACTGATTAAACAGTCGGTTGATGCTTGTTCGCCCAGCTTTACGCAGGTTTTGGCCGATAAGTTTCTGCGTTCGGGGTTTGTTTACAGCTATCTCGACAAAGTTCGTCCTGAATATAAAAAGCGTGCCGAAGCCATGACAGCAGCATTACATCAATACCTGCCCAAGGAAGTGACCTTTACCATTCCACGCGGAGGATTTTACATTTGGCTGCAACTTCCCGAAGGCGTGGATGTAACACCCATTCTGAAAAAAGGAATTGAAAAAGGGGCTGTTGCTGTTTCGGGAAAGACATTTGACCCCGCAGGCAGCAGCAATCACCATATCCGTTTATCGTTTTGCAATACGCCTGTTGAAAAAATATGGGAAGGCATACCTATGATTGCCGATGCAATCAGGGAAGAATTGGGATTGAAATAAAAGAGTTTCTCATTTGTGAAATTAAGAAGCAACTTTTTGTTGCTTCTTTTTGTTTTAAAAAAAAGTCTCAAACTTCATCATATGAATATACTTATTATTGGCGGAAGTGGTTTATTGGGCACATTTGCAGCTACTGAAGCCCTTGAACGAGGACATAAGGTTACCATTTTATCGCGTCGAAAAAGCAACAATAATGACAACAAGGAATTGCATATTGTTCAGGGTGATCTTCATACGATGAATGAAAATGATTTGGCAGAAGTAATAAAAGGACACGATGCCCTTATTTATTCCTACAATATCGATGACCGCGAGATACAAAAACGACCTGCATACAATTCATTTCAATACGACCATGTTGTAGTTTGCAATAAAGTGCTACATGCCGCAAAAAAGCAGGGAGTGAAAAAATTTGTGTTGTATGGAAGTTACTTTACCTATTTCGATCAGAGTTTCCCTGAACTTAACTTGTCAGAAAATCACGTATATATAAAAACCAGAAGTGAGCAAAAAAATCTTATTCTGAACAGCGCTAACGATGATTTTAAAACCTACGTACTGGAATTACCTTATATTTTAGGTCACTTACCCGGAAAAGTTCCACCATGGACATTGTTTTTTTCGATGCTCTCCGGCATCGGGAAATACGCGTGTTTCTTTACAAATGGTGGAACTGCCGCTACCACAGCCACACAGGTTGCAATAGCTTCAGTAAAGATATTGGAGAATAATATCCCGACCATGTCTTGCCCTGTGGTTGGCGTTCATCTGAAATGGACCGACATTGCTCAGGCTTATTTTGAAGTTACAGGAAAAAATAAAAAACTGATTGAATTACCCAAATCGCTGTTTAAAATTTTCGGACATATCAGTTCGTTCGGGTTATGGATCATTGGAAAAGAACGCGGATTATCGTTGAGCCGATTTGCTGAATTTCAGTATTCCGAAGCATTTATCGATCCTGAAGTTTCGATGAAAACACTTGGTTACACACACGACGAATATCAGAAAGCATTGAAAGGAGTGATTGCTGAATGGATTTCAATCAATAAACGAGAGAGTTCGATATAAGAATTGATATAAATTTTACCTTTTGCATTGAATTACAGTAAATCATAAAACATATTACGGTGCTCTGCACCTCTGTTTTTATGTTTATCAAAAACTTTCTACAAATAGTCCGGTGCTCTGCACCTTCATCAGGGACAGAGTCCCGTTATATTTGTAGAATGAGAATCCTTTATTCATTGTTTTAGGTGCAGAGCACCGTAATATCACACCTTCTTTAATCAATAACTAAGCGCTTATATCGAACTCACGTTAAATCAAATTTCTAATTTTGTGTGAGATAACCTTGCCACGCCTTGTTCGGTAAATGCAAAAGGCAAATAACGAGAACCACCCCAACTTGAGGTCGCAAATTGCGACCTCAAGTTTAGCCTTTCCTCTTCATTAAGTTCAAACATAAAATCAGATGGAAACCGAGAGATATTACGACGCACAGCCTCTTTAAGACGTTTTGTTTCGACATTATAAAGCTCTGCCAAATCAACATCCAACATCACTTTTTGACCTCTGATTTCATAAATCTTGTTTTGAATGTGTTGTAATTCCATAGATAAACAGATTTAAAATTAGCGATAATTTGTTTTGCAAACCGTGTCAGTTTAGCTTCGCACTTGTCCTTCCCCTTTAATAATCCATTTGTATGAACAAAGTTCTTCGAGCGCCATAGGTCCGCGGGCGTGTAGTTTCTGCGTACTGATGCCTATTTCTGCTCCAAGTCCGAATTGCGCACCATCAGTAAAGGCGGTAGAAACATTGGTGTAAACACAGGCGGCATCCACCATTTTATCGAACAGTCTTATTTTCGATTCATCTTCACTCACAATACATTCGCTGTGTTTGGAACTGTGTTCAGCAATGTGTGCAATAGCTTCGTCAATGCCTGTAACGGTTTTGATAGCCATTTTATAATCGAGAAATTCAATTCCGAAACTTTCTTCAGTGGCTTGTTGCAATAATTGTTCAGGATATTTACCTGTTAATGCTGCATAAGATTTTTCATCGGCGTAAATAATCACATTTTTAGTTGCCAGTTTTTCACAAAGTTCGGGTAAATCAACCAAACGATGCTCGTCAATCACCAGACAATCAAGCGTATTACAAACACTCGGACGACGGGTTTTAGAATTAAAAATGATATTTCGACCCTTTTCAATATCACCGGATTTTTCGAAATAAGTATGGCAAATACCTGCACCGGTTTCAATGACCGGAATACGTGAATTATCGCGTACAAATTCAATAAGTCCCTTACCTCCCCGCGGAATAATCACATCCACAAAACCCACAGCATTCATCAACTCGGCTGTTGCTTCGCGTCCAGCAGGCAATAGGGTAACAATATTCTCGTCTAATCCATTATTTTTCAATACCGATTGTATCACTTTTACTATGGCTGAATTGGAATTGTGCGCATCAGTTCCACCTTTCAAAACACAGGCGTTGCCCGATTTCAGACAAAGCGAAAAAACATCGAAACTCACATTCGGACGGGCTTCGTAAATAATGCCCACCACGCCAAAAGCCACCGTAACTTTGGAAATACTCATTCCATTCGGGCGGGTAGTTTCCATAAAAACTTTACCGAGTGGCGAAGGTAATGTTGCTACATTCCGGATATCGGCTGCAATTCCTGCAATACGATCCGAAGTAAGCAACAAGCGGTCGTACATTGGATTTGATTTTTCCATAGCAGCCAGATCAATAGCATTAGCAGCCAGTATTTCATCGGTTTTAGCCACAGCTTCATCGGCCAGTTGCTGTAATACTTTATTGATGATTGTATCGTCTACCAGGGTAAGCGAGCGTGATGCCGCCAGCACATGTTGTTTCCAGTTTTCAGTTGACATTTCCTTACGGTTTTTATATTGAACTGCAAAAATAATGAAAACCCGACGATAATCAATTTGTTCGGAGGAATTAAAGAAGATAGAAGGGTGGGTTTACAAAACTCACCCGAAAGTTCGATATTTTGTTCGTTTTGTTCGGAGAATATATCCAACAGACGGGTATATAGACAAAAATTAAAATAATTGTTTATTTATTAATAGATAAAATTATAGAATTTGTACATACTTCGCCACAATAAAGTTTGTATTTTGACACTTTATTTGGCAATTGTGTTTTATCAAATATCCATTTGTTTAAACTAGAACTCCAGTTTGGATCAGTGTAAACAAAATTAAATAAAGTTGTTGTGGATATTGTAAATGTATATACTCCTTTAAACAACCAAAAGCCAATTAAGCTAAATTCTACGACCTCAATTTCATCTGGTTTCAAGAAGCAAAATTGCTCTCTTAGTTTTGTAGAAATTCCATTTTCATTAATATCTTTTGAATTGAAATCAAATGATAACTTTGTGTTTCTCGATTCAACTTCATCGATTTTTGATATGTTCCAAATATACTTATATGTATCGAACATTTCATCATTAATTTTCTCTCTTTCAATTGAATCGTTATGAATTAACGAATCTGAAATAATACCACAAGACCAATTAGAATATGGGTTATTAAATAATAAAACTTGAAATTTGCAATTTAAATAATCAGGTATTTTTTGTTTATTGAATTTTTTATTATCTATAGTTGGAGATAAAAAATTAATTGATCCATCATTCCTGATTGGTTTTAAAAAATAAATTGAGTCTTGAGTATTATTCCTATATGTAACTTTTAGAAATGGAATACATTGTGTACCAAAACTATCCTTATAAACTTTTGAACTGTTTTTCCAGTCGATTGACATTTCGACTGAAACACATTGAGAATATACTGAAAGATAAAAGAAAGAAAGAAAACATACTATTAATTTAATTTTCATGTTAAAAAGGGTATTTATAAGTTGTATTGTTTGCCCATGGAACTTGGTTATAATCCCCGTCACTGGGGATATATTCATTTAATGAGCAAAGTTTCGCACCGTTTGACGGAATTTGCAATTTCGTCGTAATGTATTTGTCCTGCCTTCCGCAGGCAACTCCGTTAATGCTACATTATTTCAATTAGTTCTTTCGCAAATTTAACAAATACTTTTTAATATGTGAACTATTGACGCAAAAAAATCAATACGACTTCAAATTCTCAATTCAAATGTCATGAAAATCCAAATTCCTTGTCCATCCATTTGTTTTATTGAATAATAGTGTTTAGTTTTGTAGTCAATCCCATACAATTCCGGCATGAAAAACGAACCCAAATCACAACGGACACTTTTTCCCGAAGAATGTCTTTTGCGCGAAATAGCTAAACAACCACGACTTTCGATAGGAATTCCGAAAGAAAATCATGAAAATGAAACCCGATTACCGCTGACACCCGAAGGTGTAGCCATTATAACCGAGGAAGGCCATAGCGTATATATTCAGCGTGGCGCCGGTGAAGCCATGACATATTCGGATTTGCAATACAGCGAAGCCGGAGCATATTTAGTTGACACTGCAGCCGATGTGTTTAGTGCCGATATTATACTAAAAATTGCTCCACCAACACTCGACGAGCTGGAAATGATGCATCAACGATCCACCATTTTCTCCATGTTGCAACTCACCAACATGTCGGCCGAGTGCATTAAGTTGATGATAAAGAAGAAGATGAATGCCATTGCTTATGAACTGATAAAAGACGAACAGAAAGCATTTCCGGTAGTAAGTTCCATTTCTGAAATTGAAGGAAGTACGGCTATCAATGTAGCCGCCGAGTTAATGAGCAATGAACGAGGCGGAAAAGGGATTTTGCTGGGTGGAGTTGCCGGGATATCGCCCACCGAAGTGGTTATTTTGGGTGCAGGAATTACCGGAACTGTAGCTGCCCGTACGGCATTGGCATTGGGTGCACAGGTGAAAATTTTCGATCATGACATCAATAAACTCCGAAAAATACAACATTATCTCGGTCAACAGGTTTTCACATCGGTTATTCATCCAAACGTACTGATTCGTGCACTTGCTTCGGCCGATGCAGTGATTGGCAACCTGAGATACATACACGGATCTGAACGGTTTATGGTCTCTGTAGATTTGGTTAAAACCATGAAACAGGGTGCTGTGGTGATTGATTTAAGTGTAGATCAGGGCGGATGTTTCGAAACATCGGAATGCCGGACAATCAAAAATCCTGTTTTCGAAAAATACGGCATCATTCATTATTGCGTTCCGAATATCTCGGCACGCGTGGCCCGTACAACTTCTATGGCTCTCAGCAATATTTTTGCTCCCATGTTATTGAAAATTGCACATTCGGGAAGCGTAAACGCAGCTATTCAGGAAAGTGCCGGTTTCCGTCATGGGGCTTATGTGTATAGTGGGATATTGGTAAACCGACTCATAGGCAACTATTATGGCATCAATTCCAACGATATCGGGTTGCTGCTAACAGGCTATTGAAAAATCATTCCATAAAAACAAACTCTTGCAGGGTTACTTTTGTTAGCATATCAGCTGACAATCATAAAAAAAAGACACACATCGGGCAATCCGGCGGGTGTACGGATTTTTTTTATTTCTTTTTTCACAGGCAGCATTTTTTATAACTGAAATTTGTATTTTTGCCTAACATAACACACGCATATGTCTGCAACCGAAGAACAAATTATTTTGACTGAAGAGGAACAAATTCAACGTGAATTTGAAGAGCTGTTGAATGATTACCGCAAGACCAATCACCGCCAGAAAATTGAGCTGATTACCAAAGCTTTCAATTTTGCCAATGCGGCGCATAAAGGCATAAAACGGCGGTCGGGAGAGCCATATATTATGCATCCACTGGCTGTGGCACGCATTGTGGTGCGCGAAATCGGGTTGGGCTCCACGTCTATTTGTTCGGCTTTGTTGCACGATGTGGTGGAAGACACCGATTATACGGTTGAAGATATTGAAAATCTTTTTGGTTCAAAAATTGCCCAGATTGTGGATGGGCTGACAAAAATTTCGGGTGGTGTGTTTGCCGAAAAAGCATCGGAACAGGCCGAAAATTTCCGCAAATTACTGCTTACCATGTCGGAAGACATCCGCGTGATTCTGATAAAAATTGCCGACCGGCTCCACAATATGCGTACGCTGGGTTCCATGCCACCGGCCAAACAATATAAAATTGCCGGTGAAACACAGTACATTTACGCACCACTGGCCCACCGCTTAGGACTATTCCGCATTAAAACCGAACTCGAAAATCTCAGTTTTAAATACGATCATCCGGAAACATTTCTGCAAATAGAAGAAAAACTGGAACTGGGGAAAGAAGAACGAGACAATTTCTTCAAAGAATTCACCGAACCTATCAAGCAGAAAATGGTTGATATGGGCTACGATTTTTTTCTGAAAGAACGTATCAAATCGGTTTTCTCCATCTGGAACAAAATGACCATTCGGAATATTCCTTTCGAGGAAGTGTATGATATTTTAGCGCTGCGAATTATTTTCACACCCAAACCCGGAATTTCGGAAAAAGACCAGTGCTGGATGCTTTATTCGGCTATTACCAGCATTTATCATCCGCACCCCGAGCGTATCCGCGACTGGGTAAGTACACCCAAAGCAAATGGTTACGAAAGTCTGCACCTTACAGTTATGGGCCCCGGTGGCCGGTGGGTGGAGATTCAGATCCGCAGCGACCGCATGAACGATATTGCCGAAAAAGGGTTGGCAGCACACTGGAAGTACAAAACCGGCGAAAAAGATGAGTCGGAACTGGACAAATGGATGAAAACCATCAAAGAATTGTTGGAACATCCCGAGCCGAATGCCATCGACTTTATGGATACATTCAAACTCAACCTGTTTGCTTCCGAGATTTTCGTATTCACACCCAAAGGTGATATAAAAACCATAGCCATGGGTTCCACAGCGCTCGATTTTGCTTTTGCCGTTCACTCCGACCTGGGCATGCATTGTATCGGCGCTAAAGTAAATCACAAACTCGTACCACTCAGCTACAAACTGAATAGTGGTGATCAGATAGAAATTCTGACGGCGCGCAAGCAAAACCCGCAACCCGAATGGATTGAATATGTGACCACGGCGCGCGCCAAATCGAAACTAAAAATTCATTTCAAACGCGAAGAGAAATTACTCGTTGCCGAAGGACAAAAACTTATTGAAAGCGCTTTGAATACCATTGGTTTAAACGCTGATAATGAAAATATTGTGCGAATTCTGAATCATTACAATATCAATCAGCGCAATACATTGTATTATCAGGCCGGCAAGGGAAATCTGAATCTGGATGAAATCAGTAAAATTGTATTCAAACAGAAAAGCGAAAGTGTTTTTGTCAAATATCTCAAAATTCCTTTTGTTGGAAACAACGACAATAAACAGCCGAAAACAGTTCCTATCGACGGAAAACCGGCAAAAATTGATCGCAAGAAAACTGTTGTTCTTACCGAAGAAGATTTAGATGTAACTTATCATTTTGCCAAATGCTGTCATCCTATTCCCGGCGACGATGTGCTGGGATATGTCGAAGAGGATGAAACTATTATTGTACACAAACGTCAATGCCCAACTGCTGCCCGTCTGAAATCGAGCTACGGCGAACGGCTGGTTTCGGCCAAATGGGCTATTCACAAAGGACTTTCGTTTGTGGAAATACTCGAAATTAAAGGAATCGATAAAAAAGGAGTACTGATAGAAATTCTGAAGGTAATTTCGGAAAAATACGGCGGGAATATTTCAAGAATCAATATCGAAACCAATGCAGGAATCTTCGTAGGACGTTTTTATATTTATGTTCACGATACCGAAGACATTGAAATACTTTGTAAAAACATCAACAAAATAAAAGAAGTAAATTCGGTACAGCGTATACAGGAGTAAGTTTCTTTATCCGTTTATCGTCATTTCGCCACAAATGCTGACACTTAGCCAGTGTTTTACCGCAGCAGCAGAGTCATACTCACCAAGCAGATACATCAATTTAGCCACCATAGCCTCGGTAGTACAGTCAAATCCACTTATAACACCGGCATTCACCAGATTCAGACTTGTTTCATAGCGTCCCATTTCTACCGAACCGGTGCTGCACTGACTTTTGTTGACAATAATAATACCTCTATCATTTGCTTCTTTAAGTTCATTATAAAACCATTCACGTCGTGGAGCATTTCCGGCTCCGAATGACTCAAGCACGATGGCCTTAAGCGATGGGATATTTAGGATAGCATGAACTGTGTGCTGTGTAACGCCCGGAAAAAGTTTGAGTATAGCCACATTTCTGTCGATTTTCAAGCGCAAACGCAGTTTAGCTCCAGGTTCCGGATAATGAATATACGACCGGAAATATTTGATATGAACGCCGGCTTTTGCCAGTGCAGGATAGTTGTATGAATTGAAGGCACTGAAATGTTCCGCATTTTTCTTGGTGGTACGGTTTCCTCTGAAAAGTGTATCTTCGAAAAATATACACACTTCAGGCACAATGGCATGACCATTTTCTTTGGCCGAAGCAATTTCGATAGCTGTGAGTAAATTTTCCTTGGCATCGGACCGCATCATACCCACTGGCAATTGAGCACCGGTAAAAATGACGGGTTTTGCCAAATTTTCAAGCATAAAACTAAGTGCTGATGCCGAATGTGCCATGGTATCTGTGCCATGCAGCACCACAAAGCCATCAAAATCGTCGTAATGTTCGGCAATGGTCAGCGCGAGTTTCTCCCATGTGTCCGGTTGTACGTCGGACGAATCAATCAGTGGTAAAAAAGGAATGCTTTTTATGTAAACACCGGTTTGTTTAAGTTCAGGCATTAATTCCTGCAGTCTTCCGAAATCAATAGGACGTAACGCTCCTGTAGCCGGATCTTCTGACATACTTATAGTGCCGCCGGTAAATAACAATAATACTGCTCCTTCTTTCTCCACGTACTTTTCGGATTGAATGTTTATGCAAAGATAATGTAATATTCAATCTGTCAGCCGGTAAAATCTGATTTTTTTAACCCGTCGATGACTGTTCATTCCGTCAGTTTAAAATTAAAACTTTTTGGTGTATATTGCTTTTAGTATATCACAATTAGCTTCCGGAAAATTAAATATTTTTCAGGTACTGAAAAAAAGTTCATTTTTCTTGTTTGTTATTAAAAAAAATATCTATTTTTGTGGTGACTATGGGGGTTTCAGCACTTCAACAACAGTTTCTCAGACTCCTTCCATACTGGTAAATTTTTTAAATTTTAATAATTATCTATTTCCATATTACTTTAAGAGAGCTTAAAGCAATATCTTGTTTAAATAGAATCAATAGGATTAAGGCCTTGCCACATCCAATTGACAATTGGTTATTACTCTGTAATTCAACACAATATAAAAACAAAACAAAAATTAAAATTTTGAGATTATGAGAAAAATTAGCTTTCTAGCCGCATTATTATTTTGTGGCATCACTGCATTCTCACAAGCAGTAAAAGACAGAAACGTTATTCCTGTAGCAGTTAGTCTGAATCAGGTATTGCGTATGACTATCACAAACGGAGGTAACATTGAATTCGTATTCAATACTATCGACGATTACAAAAACGGTATTTCAGCTGAAGCTGGTAATCCAGGTGACGGAATGTATTTAACAGATTTCACTGTTTCTTCTTCTACCCGTTGGTTACTTACTTACGGAGCTGAACAAGCTACTTTCCTTGGAACAGATGATCCAAGCCGTACATTTACACTTGACAACGTAGGTTTCACCATTACTAACAATGGTTTGAATACTTTTGAAAGTGCTACAACTGCTAAAGGTACAACTGCTACTGCTTCTCTTTTCAGCGTTCCAACTAACAACGCTACTGAAGTTGCTGCATTGCAGGCTTATCCTGTAGTATTAATTGAAGACAACAACACTGTAAATGCAAATGCCGGTGATGCTGCTGACAACTCATTTACTTTGAACTGGCGTGCAGGTACTGCAGAAGGTACTACTGCTACTGTTCCTATGAATCAGGTAAAATTGATTGACCAATCTCCAAGTCCTGCTCCAGACAGATATGTTGTGAACGTATTATTTGATCTTTCAATCAACTAATAAAATATACCGGTTGAATTACAAAGCGGGGGTGCAAACTTGTTTCACCCCCTTTTTCACTTTTTTACAGAGGTTATTGATAGCCGAAAATCAATTTATTTGCGATATACTGTATGTTTGAATTCCATAAAAAACTATTGAAAATTTGCCTGACAATTATATTTTTAATTGTTGGAACATCTGCATTTTCGCAGGAATGGAATTCAGCCAGATTATCATTGCTCAGCGGAGGTAATATTCCGTTCAACTTCAATTCGCTTGAAAAAATCAAGAATGGAATTGAAATAGCGAACGGTATCAAATTCGGAATTACCATGACCGACAATAATGTGCCGGGATATGAGTTGCAGGGATTTGTATTAAACTTCAGGGCATTTAATAATCAAACAAACCTACAGGGCGATGTAAATACGCTGCCATTGAACAAAATCAGGGTAAAAGCAGAAAACAGTCGCGGACTGGAAAGTGGTTTTTCATACGGATATACTGATCTTACATCGGATTGGCTGCCTTTGTTCTCATTTACCAATGCAACATGGACAAATTTGAATTGGGCCGATCATCAGATTATTATTTCGCTCGATTGCGGAAAACCTGTTTCGGTAGGCGGAAATGGCTCTTTAATGGGCGAAGCTTCCGATTACTATCAGGTGGAAATTGAATTCGAACTGGTGCCCACAGGCCCCGGATTTTGATATTCAGGTCATAGATTTATAAACCTTTACACAGGTAATGTTATCTTTTTTAAAAGATTATAAGCTCCATAATCGTATTACTTTTTTTCTACTTTTCGGAGTTTTCCTTATATTTTTTTCCACACTCCATGTCAGGGCACAGGGGGTTACGGACGAGCTGAGTCTTTCGTTTGTGAAGGACACAGATAATATTACATCCTCCGAACTTCACTTCAACGCGCTCAAAATTGTCAACAATACTCAGCATATAATTAATGGTGTAGTCAAATTTAATTTACCCGAAGGTTGGCGTTTATTCAGTCTGAACGAGAACAAAGTAAAAGTCAATCCACTGGATACAGTTTTTATCCCGGTCAGAATTTCGCCCGTTTACGATGCATTAGGTAATATTACTTACATTCTGAACGCAACTTTTAAAACGCCTGAAAAACTCTATTCTGCAAACACCTACCTCACCATTCCTGAAATTAGTACGTGGAATATTGAATCGGAAAAATCGAGCATTTATGTTTCTGAAGAAAACCCCGGAGGTTCACTCATCATCAAACTGTCGAACAAAGGAAACACCAACGAACTTATTAAGCTGGATTATCAACCCGGCAAACTGATTGATTTCAACAACGCTTCAAACAACGATCTGATCACCGATTATGTCAATCTGGCTGCATACAGAGATACCACCATTGTACGTCCGTTTGTGTACAATATGAAAATGAACTATCTGGACAGGCTAAGACTGGAAAACAGCTGGCGTGAATCAACCGTTATTATTACTGCTTCCACCGATGACAAAAAAACCATTGTCAGCAATATTATCCGCAAGCTAAGCAGCAGCTTCACCAATGTACGCAATCAGAAAAGTTCACCATTGAATTTCGATTACAATGTTTACAACATTATGTCGAATCAGGAAGTGCGGAATAACATCAATCTCTACGGAAATATATTGCTGGAAAACAACCGGGAAATTCAGTACAATACCGGTTTGCAAAATATATATTTCAGCAGAGCCCTGAATAACAATTTCGATATCAACCGGCAGTTTATTTACAATGTAAGATACACCGATAAACGAAACAATATTGCTCTTGGCTACAATGTATATGGAGGAAACCTTCACTCTATCAATGGTCGGGGTATTATTGGATCGTATGCCATTAACAAAAAAAACACCCTTAGTTATGCTGTAACTCAAAATCCGTTCACCAATACCATTGGTGGAAATATTGGCTTCAACAGTACGCTAAAAAAAGTAAATATTAATTCGGAAATAACATACGAATCGAATATATACAATAACTACAACGGCGCTTCTGCGCTTATAGGAGCAGGTTTTACGCTTTTCAAATACCACAACTTCAGCATTCAGGCACTTGGCTCGCGAGCCTTTTATCATGAAGCTGCCAGAGACACCAGTGTGTTTGGATTTAGCTACCGCCTGAACTACAATGTAAGATATAAAAACTTTGACCTGCGCTTCAGCGGTATGAATTCAACCAACAACTACATACAAAATGCAGGTTTGCAACAGTTTTATATCGACAGCCGATACGTTATTAACGACAAAATCCGCATTGCTCTTTACGGAACTCATCACCTGTACTCAACAACGCGATATCCGTACAATTTCGATCATCCGGCCAATTACAGCAGCACTGATAATTTGCGTTTAACGGCCATTATTGCTTCAAATGGAATTACCTATCAGTTTGGTCCAAACTATGTGGGAACATTGCGTCAGCAACACAATCTGATTAATTCGTTTACCACTGAATACAAAACTTTTCAACCGGGGTTCTGGGCTTCAGCATCTATCAAAATAGATCCAACGCATTCAATTTCGCCCAACCTGACCATCAGCAATATGAATTTCAATTACAAAACCGATAACCCTGCACTTACAAGTTATTCGTCGAACGAAGGTTTGTATTACTCGTTGGGATTGAACTATAACGACAATAATTGGAAAATAAATGCCTATTATACAAGCGGTTCTGTCAGCGACATTTACAGATCAATAGAAATTTACGACACTCCGAAAACATCCAAAAGTTTGCAAATCAGACCTGTGTACGAAAATTATTTTTTCAATAAGCGGGTGAAATTAAGCGCTTTTGTAAACTTTGCGTATTACTTACCTTCCGAACGCCAGAACATAACATACAATGTTAAATACGACCATTATTTAAAGAACGGCTGGAATTTGTACCTCAGCGGTTATATGTTTTCGAATACCCGAAACGATGAAGCCACCGGGCGTGTAAGCACTGTAGACCTGAATTTGATAGCCGGTGTCAGTAAATCGTTTGACATACAACAGCCCCGATTAAAATACTACGATGTAAAAGCTGTATTCTTTAATGATTTGGATGGCAACAGAGTGAAATCTGAAAATGAACCACCTGTTCCCAATATTCTTGTCAATGTGGTGAAAGATAAGATGGTATCGAGCACGCAAAGCAATTTGCCAGAGATAGATCTTGTCTCCGACAAAAATGGAGAAATTCTGATTGATAATCTTCCGAGAGATACCTATAAACTCACTTTTAGTCCACTGATAAATCTTCAGAGCTTCTATTTCCTGAATGGCTCAACTCAGAATTATTATAACGAAGGTTCACGCATTATTTTTGTTCCGTTGGTCGAAAGTTATAAAATTAAAGGTAAAATAGTTCTGTTACGCGACCCCAATAGTTCAGAAGGACGCATAGATTTGGATGGCATACGTATTACCGCTACAGGACAAAACAACGAAGTGTATTCAGTACTGACAGACAAAACAGGTTCGTTTATTCTGAACGTGCCGAATGGCGACAAGTACAACGTAAAAGTAAACAATGTGTTTGGAGAACAATTCACCATAGATTCCAACGAAATTCAGGTGCAGTTTACCAAAAATAAAACAGTGAATCTGGACTTTACTTTCACCGAGAAGCGTCGCGAAATCAACTTTGGTAACGGAAATCAACTGTTTAAATTCAACATTAATAACTCGCAGAACAACAATCAGCAGGAATAAAAACTCCTTTTGTTTAAGAAGGTTCAAGTGTTTCAGAAGTTTCAAAAAAAATAGTGGATTCAGTCGGTTATGGTTAATTGCTTCCGCTTTCTGCTTACCGCTTTCTGCTGTATTACCTGAATCGCGCCTGAATTTCTTCCTGCGGTAAAACAGAAAGGACAGGCTTTCCGGCAGGTGTATAATTGGGGTTAGAACAGGCAAAAAGCCGGTCGATCAAATCCGACATTTCCTCATTGGTTAAACTTTGTCCGGTTTTTAATGCAGCTGCTTCGGCCAGCGTTTGTGCTACCAGTTCGTGAATGGCAACGGTTGAATTTACCGCAGTAGTTTTTGCTTTTTCCAGCAAATCAAAACACAGATCCACCGCATTCAAATTGACAAAATTAGCAGGCACTCCTTTAATTTCGTACGAATTTTCAGCTGTCTTTTCAAACACAAAACCGGTTTTTTCCAAATCAGGAATCATTGGTTCGAAATGATACATTTCATCCTGACTGAGTTCCAGAATTTCAGGAAAAAGTATTTGTTGCGAAGGAGATGGATGCTGACTGATAAAATCGAGATACATTTCGTAAAGAATCCGCACATGTGCTCTGTGTTGGTCTATCATCATCATACCGGATTTGATACCGGTAATAATATACTGATTTTTCAACTGAAAATGAGCCGATTTGAGTTCTTCAGTACCCGGAATTTGTTGCTGCGAAGTAACTTCAGATTCTATTTGCATTCCGGAAACTTCAGGAACATTAAAATCATCCGTTGCCGGCTCTATGGTTGTAGTTTCAAATCCGGTATAAAGTTGTTCCCAGTCCAGTTTCTGCCGCTGATAAGTTTTGGTGGCGTTAAACGGATTATATTCAGGATTAAAACTTGTTTGTGGCGGACGAACCATTTCAGGATGGATATTTACAGGAATTTCCGGAGCTCCTTCCTGATCAAAATCGATAGAAGGCAATACATTAAATTTGCCCAGCGACTCTTTAACTACCGCATTCAGAATGGACCAAATGGTTTGTTCGTTTTCGAATTTAATTTCCGTTTTTGTAGGATGGATATTAATATCGATAGTGTTTGGATCTACCTCAAAATAAATGAAATAGAAAGGATTTTCGCCCTGCTGAATCATCTGATTGTAAGCCAGCATCACCGCTTTATGAAAATACGGATGGCGCATATAACGGCCATTGACAAAAAAATACTGATCGGCCGATTTCTGCGCAAACTCAGGCTTACCCACAAAACCGTAAATATTCACCAGATTGGTGGAAGTTTCTACTGACAGAAGTTGCTGCTGAAGTCGTTTTTTTGGATTTTTTCCGAAGATATTTTCAATACGCTGTTTGATATTTGCCGCCGGAAGTCTGTATACTTCCTCATCGCCATCGATAAAAAGAAATTCCACTTCGGGATTTACAAGCGCAATGCGATAAAATTCGTTCAGAATATGTGATTTCTCTACATTATCACTTTTCAGAAATCGGCGGCGGGCAGGCACATTAAAAAACAGGTTCTTTACCTGAAACGTAGTACCGGTATCGCACATAACCGACTCCTGACGGAAAACCCGTGTGCCGGCAACTTCAACAAGCACGCCCAATTCATCTTCGCTTCGGCGGGTACGCAATTCTACCTGCGCCACAGCAGCAATAGAAGCCAACGCTTCGCCCCTGAAACCCATGGTACGGATAGAAAATAAATCGGCAGCATCTTTTATTTTTGATGTGGCATGACGTTCGAAAGCCATTCGTGCATCCGTTTCACTCATTCCTTTGCCATTATCGGTGACCTGAATAAGAGTGCGACCAGCGTCTTTAATCAGAATACTGATAAAACCAGCACCCGCATCAATCGAATTTTCAACCAGTTCCTTCAGAACGGATGCAGGACGTTGAATCACTTCACCGGCAGCAATCTGATTGGCAACGGCATCGGGTAGCAAATGAATTATATCGCTCATATTGAAAAACGCAGGATTTATTGCAATAGGAAGTAGAAAAGTGCCAACAACAGTCCAACAATTACCACTAATCTGATATTGGCCTGCCGAATCTGCTCAGTGCGAAACGACTTATTTTTTTCAGCCATTTCTTTGAATGTTCCTCTTTTAATGATGCGTTTGTAGGAGCCATCTTCGTTCAATGACTTTTCATTATTACGTTCCTTGTCTCTGGCATCTTTTGCCTCCTTTTTGGGGTCGTAATAAATATAACGGGGCTTGTATTCCCGCGATTTGTATAAACTAAAGAGTCCCATGATTATTTTTTTGTTTTGGGTTCTGTGTTTCGGGTTGTTTCAAGAGTTCCAGAGTTTCAAAAGTTTCAAGGGGTTAGTTTTGATTCACACCTCTTCACTCATTACTCAGAACTCCTTACTCAGTACTACAAACTACCTACTCTAATTAAATTTTCCGTCGAATTTCACATTGATATCGTTGACAAACTGACGTATCCGTTGTTCGTCTTCGAGTTTACAAATGAGCAATACATTGTCGGATTCCACGACAATATAACCGTCTAGATCCTGAATAACAGCCAGTTTGCCGGCCGGAAGTGCTACCACATTGTTGTTACTTTCGTAAAAAGCCGTCTGACATTTCAGGGTAACATTGGCATTTTCGTCTTTAGGCGACATTTCGTAAAGTGATCCCCAGGTTCCCAAATCGGTCCATCCAAAATCAGAACATAACACATGTACGTTTGCGGCTTTTTCCATCACACCATAGTCGATAGAAATATTGGGACACGAAGGATACATCTCATCTATAAAAGCTTGTTCCTTATCTGTATTAAACAGCTCTTTACCTGCTGCAAATTTAGTAGCTACCTCGGGCAACAGCTCATCAAACGCCGTATTGATAGTTTGTAAATTCCAAAGAAAAATACCTGAATTCCAGAAAAACTCACCCGTTTCGTAAAATATTTTGGCTAATTCGGCATTGGGTTTTTCGGTAAAAGTTTTCACTTTGCGCAACGGTGTTTCACCATCGTCAATCTGAATATAGCCATAGCCCGTTTCCGGACGACTTGGTTTTATTCCCAATGTGAGCATGCAATTATTATTTTCAACAAAATCGAGACCGGCTTTAATGGTATCAAGAAAATCGTTTTCCCTCAGAATTAAATGATCCGACGGAGCAACAATGATATTGGCTTTATCGGTCATAGCGTTAATTCTGTTCACCGCATAAGCAATGCAAGGCGCAGTATTCCGGCGATTAGGCTCAAGAAGCACCTGATTTTCGCTCAATTGAGGGAGTTGCTCAAGAATCAGTTCTTTGTAAATAACATTTGAAACAATGAGTATATTTTTGACAGGCACTACCTTTGTTAACCGGTCGAATGTCATTTGCAGCAGTGAGCGACCTGTTCCGAAAAAATCGAGAAACTGCTTGGGACGATCATTACGGCTGAATGGCCAAAAACGACTTCCTACGCCACCGGCCATAATAATACAATAGTTGTTTTCCATGATATATTTAAATACGCTTTTTTTAGTAAAATCAATTCCTGTTTTTCGCATTCATCCGAAAAACAGCACTAAGATAATCACATTTCTGTAGTTTTCAAAACCGAATACGAAAACTGTCACACTTTCGCATCATAAGTTTTCCATAATCCTATCAAAAAGTTCTTCGCAGGAACGCCGAAAGAAATATTGCCGGTTGCTGACGTATGTCTGAATAAAGTTCTCGGTGGTTGAATAATTATTGGCAATAACTCCATCAAACCTTGTTTCGTACACATCATTAGCCATTTCAATATCGCCCTGAACTATTTTATACCTGACTCTGAAGGTTTGATTGACCGGGTCGATATAATCGTTAAAAACATAGCTGTATGCTACAAAAGCAAAAATTACAGCTCCGCTATTGGTGTAAATAAAGGAGGATGGAACTTTTTCAATTTCGATAGTCAGCTTTCTTTCTCCCAAATATTTAGTGAGGGTAAACTCTTTGGATTTTTCATTAAAAACATCGACAAACTCCTTTACAAATATCTTTTTATTGACATTGCATTCGAGCGTATGATTCCAACCCCAAAAGATTACCGCCGGAATGAAATATGAAATTTTCTTTTTTACATCGACAACCGAATCAGTTTTATGCAAAGTATCGGTAAAAAGCAAGGTGTAATTCTGCAGCGTATAATCCTGTTTAACAATACTGTCGGATGATGCCGGCAGTGATGAACGCATATACTTCTGAACAGTTCTGGTAGAAATGCATGAGCTTAGAATAAATATCAGTAAAATAAAAACAGAGGAGGAATGTAATTTCATAAAAATTAGTTTAACTGTGCTTTTCGATTGCAACAATTATTATTCCAGATACATGTAATCGCAATGAATCAGCGGCTTCTGATTTTTCTTTCCAATCAGATCACGCGCTTTATCGCTATCAAACTGCACTTTACCTATTCCGAGCGAATTACCCTGTTCGTTCACAATTTTTACTATGTCATCTTTTTCAAAATCGCCGATAATCTTCACAACACCAACGGGCAATAAACTTACAGCCTGCTCGCCGGTTAGCGCTTTAGCTGCATTTTCGTTGATATGAATTTCGCCTTTGGCAAAACCCTGACTGTGTGCAATCCATTTTTTGACGCTCGAAACTTCTTCGGGCGAAGCCACAAAACGCGTACAAACCACATTTTCTTTCGCATTGAGCAATTTGAGCAGTATATTGTCGGTTTTACCGTTGGCTATAAACACATCGATTCCCTGATCGGCAATTTTGCGTGCTATGGTTGTTTTAGTGCCCATACCTCCCCTGCCGAATGTAGATTTGGTGGTTTGAATAAAATCGGAAATATCCTGACCTTTGTTTACCTCACGAATTACAGTAGATGCAGGATTGGCTGGGGAACCATTAAAAATTCCATCGATATTACTCAGGATAATAAGCGCTTCCATATCCATCATCGAAGCTATAAGTCCCGAAAGTTCGTCGTTATCGGTAAACATCAACTCTGATACTGAAACTGTATCGTTTTCGTTTACAATTGGTATGACATGATTATCAAGCATCACCTGCATGCAGTTCCGCTGGTTGAGGTAATGGCGGCGACTGCTGAAATTTTCCTTCATAGTAAGCACCTGACCAACTGTAATACCGTGATCACGAAACAAATCCCAGTAGTGATTGATTAGTTTTGCCTGACCCACAGCCGAAAACAACTGCCGCTGATCCACCACATCCATTTTTTTTGAAATACCCATTATACTTCTGCCCGATGCCACCGCTCCTGATGACACAATCACTACTTCGATGCCTTTTTTATGCAAAAAAGCAATCTGATCGACTAAAGCCGACATGCGCGTAATATCAAGCGTGCCATCAGCTCTGGTAAGCACATTACTACCAATTTTTACAGCTATTTTCTTAAATCTGAACGACATTTTTCAACTGATTATTTAGTTTTGCTTTCCTGAAGTCTGTTCCTCGTTGTATATAACATTCATCAACGTTGTTCCAACTGCATAAAGAGTATTTTTATCGATATTTTCCATGGTATCGTTAGTGGTGTGCCAATACGAACCAAAACCGTGCTCCGATTGCGGATCGTAATGAATAATGTCGACACTCGGAATACCGGCAAGTTTGTTGACATACAAATGGTCGTCGGTTATTCCGCCACCGTTACCATCGATGAAGTACTGACTAAATCCGAGCGATGTAGCTGTTTTCCAAACTTTTTCAACAATATTTCCTGCGTAATACAGCGAAAACTGTTCTTTGTAAAATTTGGCTTCCGGCGCTCCAACCATATCAAGTAAAATTCCGTAATTGGCTGTATATCCTGGAATATGCGGCGTTTTGCTCCAGTATTGCGAACCGAGACACCAGGTATCTTCCAATTCTGCTCCGTTTTCTGTAGAACCATAATCCTCGGCATCGAAAAACACAATATCTACACCAACCCCGGGTAATTTTTGTCCTAACTGACGGGCAATTTCCAGCAGAACACCTACGCCACTTGCTCCATCGTTGGCACCATCTACCGGCTTATTGAAATTGGATTTATCCGCATCCTGATCGGAAAAAGGGCGGCAATCCCAGTGAGAATATAGCGCAATACGTTTCTTGGCATCCGGATTGAAAGCACCAATAATATTTACTGCATCGAGCGATTTCCCATCGAAAGCTGATAATTTCATTTTCTGCTCATACACTACAGCTCCATATTGGTTCAGACTTTCTGAAAGATATGCAGCGCAAAGTTTATGTGCTTTAGTATTGGGCACACGTGGTCCGAAATCAACCTGTGTTTTTACATATTTGTATGCTGAATCTGAATTGAAAGCAGGTACATCGACTTTTGCAGGTTCCTGAACTTTGGTTGCGGGTTGCCTGCATGAAATGACAACAAATGCCAGCAAGAGAAAAAAGATTGTTTTCTTCATATTTCTTTTTAACAATGGGTCGTTATAAAATTGCATAATATATTTATAAACAATTATTTATAGCACAAATGAATCATTTCTGAAATATTTATATTTACAAAATTAAACGCAAAGGCACAAAGTTAATGATTTAAATAATATGCTAATAATCAAAATAAGACCACAAAGAACGCAAAGAAGAAAACTTAAAAGTTTTCTTTGTGACTTAGCGACTTTGTGTCTTTGCGTTCAAAATGTATTTTTTATAACAAACAATTGTTTTAATAGACAACAAATATAATAAATTTAGCCGCGGAACTTATTCCATTTTAAATAAAATTAATTCGGCAACCACTGAAGGCTGATGAAGTAATTCATCGCAAATTTCAGGTTTTCATCAAACGAACAGAAATATCTAAAAATCTTCTTCAAAAAAAAAATTATTATTTTTCTCCTGTGGAAATTTAATTCAGGCACAAACCACTAAACAACAATAGATTAATGCATTTTTACACACAAAGCAGCGAACTAAAAACCCAAAAAATAGTAAAAAGATGGTTGTAAAACATATTTTTGGGTTTGTTTGGTTCAAATTTTCGTCCTTTCTTTGCAACCGTTAACTAAACAACACAATCTTTTTTATACCTTAAAAAACTAATACCTATTGAAACGCGGGACTTTGTGAAAAGTCCCGCGTTTCTTATGTTTACAAATTGAAATGCCGGAAATTATACATTAAAGCGGAAATGCATAATGTCGCCATCCTGCACCACGTATTCTTTACCTTCCACATTCATTTTACCGGCTTCTTTGCAGGCTGCTTCCGAACCAAGTGTGGTAAAATCATCGTATTTAATTACTTCGGCACGAATAAATCCCTTTTCAAAATCGGTATGAATAACACCAGCACACTGTGGCGCTTTCCAGCCTTTTTCAAAAGTCCATGCGCGAACTTCCTGTACTCCGGCAGTAAAATAGGTTTGCAAATTAAGCAAATGATAGGCAGCGCGGATTAAACGCGACACACCCGACTCACTCAAACCGGCTTCTTCAAGAAACATTTGGCGTTCTTCGTAAGTTTCAAGTTCGGCAATATCGGCTTCGGTAGCAGCAGCCACCATCAGTATTTCAGCATCTTCATCTTTCACCGATTCACGCAACGCATCCACAAATTTATTTCCGTTTACGGCTGATGCTTCGTCTACATTACAAACATACATCACCGGTTTATTGGTTAGCAGATATAAATCTTTTACTAACTTTTTATCCAACTCATCCAGTTTTACTGTACGTGCTGATTTGCCCTGAAGCAAAACATCACGGTACTGAATATAAATGTCGTACAAAGCTTTGGCTTGTTTGTCGCCACCGGTTTGCGCCTGTTTTTGCACTTTGTTGATACGGCTTTCGATGGTTTCAAGATCCTTTAACTGCAATTCAATATCGATAATTTCTTTATCGCGAACCGGATTAATGCTACCATCCACATGGGTAATGTTTTCGTTTTCGAAGCAACGCAACACATGAAGAATGGCATCGGTTTCCCGAATATTGGCCAAAAATTTATTGCCTAACCCTTCGCCTTTGCTGGCACCTTTTACCAATCCCGCAATATCCACAATTTCGACAGTAGTGGGCACAATACGTTGCGGTTTAACCAGCTCGGCCAGCTTATTCAGTCTTTCATCAGGAACAGTAATCACGCCCACATTCGGTTCGATAGTACAAAACGGGAAGTTTGCTGCCTGTGCTTTAGCATTCGACAAACAGTTGAAAAGAGTGGATTTCCCTACATTGGGTAAACCAACGATGCCACATTGAAGAGCCATATAATGATTTTTTTAAATATTTACAAATTTTGCGACAGCTTTCTATAACGCGGAAAAGCCTGTCTGATAATTAGTTCCAAACAATTTTATTGTCTGTTTTTTCGGACTGCAAAGATAGTCAAAAAATACAGCCAACCCAAACTGCATTTCAACAAAAAAAGTCATCCGGTTTTTCCCAAAACCGGATGACTGACATTTTTCAATTATAAACGGAAAACTCAAAAAATTTAAGAATGATTTATTGTTGATGTGAAATCATCAAAACACTGGAATACACCTCGTTATTGGAGGTGATTTTCAGTATATATGTGCCGGATTCAAAGGCTTGCAAATCCATTTCGTTGGAATTTTGCTCACTTATTTTCTGTCCGCTGATACTGAACAACTGTAAATTCACATTTCCGGCAACTCCGCTTACTCTCACCATATTGGAAGCCGGATTTGGATAAACAATGATATCAGAAACCGGATTTTTTACGGACATAATCGGAGCATCGTACACCAGCATATTGTCGAAGGAAATGTCGTTCGATGCAGAGAATGTGTAACTATTGTTCCTTTTTATTTTAATTCCTGTAAGCATCCATGTTCCGGCCGGCAAGGCACTGCATAAATCCGCTTCGTGAAATTCCCAGCCGTAGAAGTTCAGGTTGCAAAGTTTCACCCATTGTTCTCCACCGGGAATAGCTAATTTCAACCATATTTCATTACCTGACAGATCTCCAAAAATATGCAAACCAATAACTTTATCCGAAGAAACTTCCAGTGGCGCATTTAACCCAAACATGACTTCGGCTGTCGTGGCAGTGTATGTAGCTGTCAGTTTATTGGCATACGAGCCAAAAAGTTTGGTGGTGGACGTTGCAACAGCAGCATTGCTCACATTTGAACTCAATGCAGGCGTGTAGGTATAACTTACGGTTTCGTACGGATCGACAATCTGTTGCACGGTTTTCTGCACATTGGTAGCTTTGAAATTAATTTCGATAGGTTCAACCAGTTTCATACCCACTTCATCCTCCACATCGCCATCCACTATGAGCTTATACATTTTTCCTTCTATCAGATTCGAAGTGAGATTGAAATACGTAGAACCGTATGGAGCAACCACTGAATTATTCACCACCGAACGAGCCGTTTTTGCAAGCACATTTCCGCTTTCATCAACAACCCTGACAGCTGTTTGCAGGTTGGTTGTATTCAGCTTTTTATCAAAAATAAGTCTGAAATATGGTGAAATATTATAAACTCCCTGATTACTGTTGTACGGATTTGAGATCAGCAAAGCAAGTCTGTTTCGGTTTTTGGTCAGAAACTGAAAACTGAAATCTTCGGTCATGCTCAGTCCATCGGGGTGCGATGCTGTTTTATTGAGTTTTACCGTATAAACCGTGGCTTTATCCAATGGTTTATCAGGCGAAAATCGCATTCGGTAATTGGTATCTTCAAAAGTAAATGTGCCGGAAACTGACGGTGTGATACTAAATGCAGCTTTGGTGGAAGTTTCGTCCATATCCCAGTTGAAATTAAGCACAATGTCCGTTGACGCTTCGACACTATCAGTCAGAGTTACATTCGGCGTGTAGCTTACCACCTGCGGAGCGGTATTCCGAACCCGATTGAGTGCAAAATTAAAATACGAAACATTGTTGGCTGCAACCGTTATTTCCTGAGTCTGACTATGATATCCTGTGCATTCAGCTTTCACATGATAGATTCCGGGAGCAAGGTTTTTGAACAGAAAAACACCATTCTGAAGCTGATCGACAGTATATTTATCACCTGTTTCGGTCAATGTAAGCGTTGCACCGTTAAGCGGAAGCATTTGATCCTGTCCGACAAATTTATTGTAGCTCGATTCCAATTTAATCCGGCTGTCGCGCACCTGACCGGCAATATTTCCGGTTGTCATGGCACCTCCGTTGAAGTATGTACAAAATGATTTAAAAAAGTGCCATGCTTCGAGCCATTTGTAATCCATATTCATCAACCGATAGGTTTCCGGAATATAATCGTGCATCATTCCTTCCGAAATTGTACCGGGAACAGAAAGCCCGCGCAGTACGCCGTAACCATCGCTCCAGCCCATGATAGTCCGTGCAAATGTTTTATCGCCCCGTACCTGATACCCGCTCGACCAGGTTGTAAGTTTATTGGAATACTGATTTTTGGCAATTTCGGTGGTAATTTCACGACTTTTGTCGGACAGTAGTTCCTGAGCTGCATTGTTTGGATTGTAATTATCGTACACATTGGTATCAGTTACATCGGCACCATAATGTATTTGCAGCACATAATTTGCCACTCCGCTGCCGGCATTGCTGTGAATAGACAGCATAAAATCCACTCCGGCTTCGTTGGCCATAGCTACTATTTTTGTCAACGCCAAGTCATCTGCTGTTGTATTGGTTGTACGACTCATCAGCACAGTTGCACCGGCATTCTGAAGCATGGTGCGTAAATAGAAACCTTTGTCCAGATTTGATTTCGATTCCCAGAAACCATTTTGATCGCCCGAAGTATACGGGGCAATCACCACATTCCTGTCGTCGGCATCATAGCCACCATGACCCGGATTAACCAGAATTTTTACGCCGGTTAAATTCTGTGCATCAGTAAAAAATGTAACGAAAATCAGCAATGAGAGAAGAGAAAGAATATAGCGATTCATGATATTATTTTCCGGTTTTTAATTCCACCATATAAATTTTGCCATCCAGCGTATTGAATGCAACTTTACCGGTTGCCTTTGATGCTGCAGGATACATGGCAATCAGCGTATTATCACTTATCTGAAGCGTAATTTTTCCGTTAAGCGATTTCATCAGTATGCGTGAAGAAGTGATAAACTGACCGTTATCTTTATCTTCCATGCCAACAACCAGTTCGTCGTTATACCAAACAGGAGCATTTAACTGTCCGAATGAAGCCAGTATTTTACCTTGTAAATCGCACACAAAAGTGCCTTTGCGGGCAGCTGTAAAGAGTATTTTCTTATTATCGGGCGATAGCGAAGCCCAAATATAACCACCAGCATCAGCTACCGGGTTCAATTCGATACTTGTACCATTTTTGTAGAGCATGAGTTTCAGATCATCAGTAAAAACATAAACCGGTATCGGATTTTTGGTTTTTCCGAAAGTAGCTTTGATGATTTTTTTATCGGCAGATACCAAAAAGCCATTGTGATAATTGCGGGGTTGTTTCAAGTTGCGTTGCGGGGCAAGCATTTGCACTGTTTGAGCATCAGTAGGATTATAACTTTTAATGGCATCGAGACGGCGACCATGATTGAAAGATGTCACTTTATAGAATATCTTGCCATTATCGGGGTGTACAACAGGTTGATATCCGGCACCGGGTTCGTTGCTCACAACGGTTATTTTTTGAGTTGACAGATTCATGGCGTTAAGACCTGCATAACTTTCCGAAGAGAAAAGCAAATTGCTTCCATCCGTACTGAATACCGGGTAATAGGCTTTTTGACTTATAGACGAAAGCTGGTAAGTTTTCACCACGCTTACTGTTTGAGCCTGTGCGAATAATGCAATGCAAACGAAAAATGATAATAAAAAATAAGGTGTTTTCATGATTGTATTATAGTATTAATGAATTTATTTTTTTATCAGTTTGAGCGATTCAGTTTTATTTTCGGATGTAATTTTCAGTATATAATTTCCCTTTGGTAATGTTTCAATATCAACAAACATTTTGCCATTTGTGCAAATCTTATCGGCATTTAAAATCTGTCTTCCTGAAACGTCAAATATATTCAGTTTAAAATTCCGGAAATTATTATCCGAAGCTTGAATAGTTATGCTATTTTCTGAAACCGGATTCGGAAACACGGAAAACACCGCAGATACGGTATTTGCCTGTAAACCAAGTATTACATTTTTGTAGCAAAGTTCTATTTCTTTCAATGCCAACACATAAGCCTGACCCGAAGTCTGAGTTCCCAGATAGAAGTTCAGATAATTCAGCCGAATGGGATATATCGCAATATCTTTTACATCAAAAACAGATGTAAGAGGAATGTTTATTTGCGTTTCTGCATTTTGCTGAAATGTTGTAAACTCTTTTGTATTTGTTTGAAGCGTATTTTTTGTAGACATTGAAACAATCAGTTTACTGATAGCCATATTGCCTGAATTCAGTATAACTTTCATGGTATCGGGCAAACTATACAAATCCAGATTCCGGATAAGTTTGATGTACGGCGCTCTGGTGGTGGTATACACATAATTAACGGCCGAACCGGAAGTCCAGTTTGCAGGCAGATTCTGAGCATTCAGTGCTGCATTGAGTGCCGACGATGCTTCCATAGTCCAGTTGCTAACCTGAAAATTATCTGCCGCTATTTTTGCAGATGCAGGAACTTCCACTTTTACAACGAGCGTATCTTTAAAATCACCCAACTGGCCAATCACACGGGTTGTTCCGTTTTTGAGACCTTTCAGCACTCCATTATCTACCGAGCAAACCGAGGGGTCGGACACTGTCCATGAAAGCGCAGCGGGCAAAACATCCATCGTATTTATTCCGATAACACTTTGTACCTGAACAGGATATTCACGGGTGTTATCTATCAGCACAGAATCGAGCCGGAAAGCCACCTCAGCAGAAGTTATTAGTTGCACCTGAAACTGTGTTTGAATATTGTTGTATGTGGCAGTGACCATTCCACCCTGATTCCCTGAAGCCACAAAGCGTCCATCGGCGGCAATTTCACCAACTTCGGGCGAACAACTCAGCACCACACCCTGCAGATCCTTATTGAGAAGTGTTCCGTATTGATTATAACCAATAAACTTAGGCATAAAAACGCCATAATGCGGGAGTTGAATTTTACGGGTATATGATTTAATTTCAGAAATGGTATTGTCGGTTGGTGCCGATGAAACGGCAAAAATACCGTTTGCCACGGCTCGTTCAGTTCCATCGCTGGTAGTATTCATAGGTCCGAAATCTTTCACATACATACAACTCGAACCGCCACCGTCCATATTAAATGCGGTGAAAGCTCCGGCGGTTTGTATCAGTTGCGCCAATTGTTTGGTGGTAACACCTGCAGAAAGTCCGCGACCATCAACTACACAATAAATTACTGTTTTTTTATCTTCGGAATAACCAATTCCGGTTCGGGGATGCAGTTCGTTCCAGATATCCGTTTGTTCAACCACACCATTCTTTAGCATGGGCGCACGACTTTCGCCACCTACGATATTATTAAACGGCGCTGCAACACCATCGAGCAGCATGGAGAATTCGAGTTGAATTTCATCGTCGAGAGCAAGAGTATTCAACAATGTTTGCGATGTACCATGACCTGAAAGTACCGCATAACCTGCCGGAATAGCCATATTACCTACATTGTTTTCAATTTTCGCCACTTTCGCTTTGATTGTTTTATTTACTCCCCAAACCTCTCCATCGGCCAACTGAAGCAAAACTTCGGTTCCATATGCATTGGTGTGGGTTCTTTTTCCATTGTGCTGATTAAACAGTATTAGTTGATTTTCGGCGCGCAAATGATTTACACGATTCACTGTCCATGTTTCAGTTCCTTTTTTGGCTTTTACACTATATGAAAGAACTCCGATGCCAGGAATATTATTCTGATCGAAAGTGACGGATTTCCACGACGATGCCGGTGGAGTAGCTATTTGTCCATCAATCATGGTACAACCAATTGGCATTCCGACATAGCCTGATGTATTGTAAAAATCGCCGTTTGAGCCGGCAAAATAAACAGCACCTTCTTTGCTTTTGCGTTTCGCCATAGCCGACGGCTGTTCTCCCGTGTAAATTGAATCACGTCCTAATACAGCTTTGAAAGAAATATAAGGATTAGATACATCTACTTTGAGGAAAAACACGTCGAGGCGCGAAGTACTTTTTAAACGCAGGGCAGTATATTGGGTTCCTGGTCCAACTTTAAAATTGGAGAGAGTATCGACTGTATAGGTTTTGCCATCGAGAACAACTGATTGAGCAACTACAAACTGAAATGCGAGAATCAGAAACAGAAAGAGTGTGATTTTTTTCATAAAAACAAGATGATTATAATATTTTACGGTATAAAACAAATAAAAAGCTATAAACCTCTAATTCTAAAAAGAAAAAAGGTGGTGAACTCACCACCTTTTTTCATATAAACCTATTTAACAACAACCTTATGAATGGCGGTTTCACCATTTACTGTTAATGCTTTTACAATATAAATTCCGGAATTTTCAACCGAAACAGTTGATACGTTTGCATTGCGACTAATAAGCTGACCAGCCAGTGAATAAACTTTTACTGAAGCTACTGTTTCAGAAAGATTCATTGTACGACCATCAATGGTAACCTGTACAGCATTATTATTAACCAATTCATCAATACCTGTTTGCGAAATTTTCAGCTCGTACATACCGTAACCGTTTTCACCGGTATAAACGTACATTTTTGCAGTATTTCCACTTACTTCAACGCAAGGCATGGCCGTACGGTAAGCATTGGAAGCAGCACCCATACCAGCTTGTGGGAAAGTCCACAAACAGGTTAAACCTGAGAAAGCTTTTCCTGCATCAGCAAATTTAAACAAACGGAAAGTAGAAGCCGGTGTACCTGCAGTGTTTGATGCTGCCATCAACAAAAAATAGCTATCGCCAACCTGAAATTCCACCACACCATTGTGTCCCTGGTTCATAGTCCAGATAGTTTTTGGATCAGTTGCAGGAGCTGTCACAGAATCCTTCAAGTTTGCAAGTTTTGATTTGAATCCATCAATCACATTACCTTCTTTGTCGCAAAGTACAGGGAAAGTAGCGTTACCATCCACATAGAAATAGTTGTCGTCCAACGGGAAAACCTGAGGAGCAGAACCCAAATTAGCCAAACCGGCTAAATCAGCACCAGAGGTTAGCGTATTATCAAGTTCGATTAATGACGGAGCAGAAGCAACACCATTGGTAATAGTCCATTTATACACTTCCATAGCAGTAGCCGATGCATTGGCAGCAAGAATGACAGCTGATGTATTTACATTACCCCAAACGCCAAAAGCATCGAAACGCATAGTGGTAGCAGCCTGATATAAGGTAGCAAGGTCAGCCTGATCAATCACGATAGTACCATTTCCTGTAGCCATATCAACTTTCCAAATCTGGAAACGTCCTGCATTGGAAGTTATAAGGTTTCCAACCAATACATTTCCGGCATTATCTACTTTAATGTCATTATGTGTTAAAGTACCGGCAGTCCATGTACTATCGGCAGTATTTGCTTTGTTTCGACCTTGATATGTAAATAAATTACTTGCTAATACAACAGAAGATTCTTTTACTCCAGTTGTTCCATTAACCACAACAATTTGTTTGTTTGTTCTGTCGATAAACAACATTTTTCCATCTTTAACGGCCATTCCACGGGCAGTACCTGATGGAGCTACAAAATCGGCAGCCACATTGTAATTGTTCAGTTTATTGGAATACAACCATTTGCTGGTAAGGGTTAATTCACCATTTACACCACGCGGAGTGTAAACTGCAGGATCCACCAATGGCGTTGCAGCCATTACATTTGACAGGAATGCACTGCAAACGAGTGCCAGTCCAAAAAGTACATTTTTCTTCATGATCTTTTATTTTTTAGTTAGTAAAATGAGAAATAATAATTATTAGTTGAAAATTAATTTAAACGGAATAATATTTTGTCCGGTTTGCACCGTTAACGTATAACATCCTGTAGGGAAATTTTGCAAGTCGAGTGCAACTATATTTTGCCCGGCTGCTACCGACAATTGTTTTTTTGTTAAGCAATTTCCGGTAATTGAATATAAAGCAATTTTACCTTCAAAAGCATCTTCAGAGTTGATAATAAGTTTACTAACGCCACCGGATTTATCCACAAAACACCGGATAAGTCCTGCATCAGGCAGTAAAACATCCGTATTATCGTTCAACACTACTGAAATAACATTCGATGGATTTGTATATCCGGTTGTATTGATTGCTTTAACACGCAAATAATAGGTTCCACTTGTTAATCCGTCGTAGGTTGCGCAGAATGTGTACGCATCAACCGATTTCACAGTTGTTGCACGGGTCGGGAATGTAGCATCTTTCGATAGTTCAGCCCTGAAACCAATGGATGCCTGCTGATTCCAGCACAATTCTATCACTTTTCCAAAAACTGTGGCACCTGTTACAGGCGATGCAATGACCGGCACAGGAACATCCACATCTTTGGTTGTGAATAACACTGTTTCAGTGGTTGCTTTCACTGCTCCATCCGAAATGCTGACACGGGCATAATAATTTGTACTTGGAATTAATTTATCGGCAGGAACAGTTAATTTCGATGTTTGAACCGTTTGTAAATAAATCTGTTTGGCTGCTTCAAAGTTCACCGAAGTAGATATTTCGAGTGTATAAACGGCATTCGGACTCACGCTATCCCATTCAAAGGCTGGCGTCAGACTTACACCACTTCCTCCGTTTTGCGGATAAATAATGCGGAATTTATGACCCGACACTTTTCTCGTATCCGACCATGCATCCACAGCATTGGCTTTTCTTGTTTTTACCCGCCAATAATACTGAACATCATTTTTAAGATTCGTTTGAAGGCCGGAGAAAAACTGCGGCGTTTTTGTATCGCGCGAACAGACAATATCGGTAAAACTATCGTTACGTGATAGTTGCCACACGTATGAATCGGCATTTTCCACAGCGTTCCACTGAAATAAACATGGAAATAAAACATGCGTATTGTCAGTTGGGAATATTAAACCGGCGGCTGTTGAAGTCGAAATATTTTCGCCCAACACTCTCACCGACGATTCGTTTCCATATCTGTCGACTACGGAAACAGCAATTTTATGCGTAGACGCACTAACAGTAGCAGGCACATCAAACTCCTTGGTGTAAGCCATTCCGAGCAGATATTTTGCATCAGCAAACACAGCCACATCATTTCTGTTTTCAGCTGGAACTGCATAAACTGCAAAGCGCACATTGTTACCTGCATATGTCCATATCAGATGTTGTCCGGAAAGTGATATATTTTCAACCAACGATTGAGTGGCAGAAGTTTTCCAACCAATGACCGGAGTTAATGCCGGCTGAGTAAAGACATTTTGTTTGAGATAGGAAATAAATCCACTCGTATTCACAAGTTTATCAGTTGCATAAAACACACTTCCGGGGGCATCATTCACATCACTCGAACGGTTAAACCCTACCTGCAAAGCTACTTCAGATGGTTCAAAATTTGTAGCATACGGAATCCGGGCTATTTTCGTCAGCGACTTACGACTGAATGCCTGAAGTTCGAGTGTTGACAAACCATGAGTTTTTGTTTGATCGAAACCTGATTTGGTAATTTTAAGCGCCGGAGCACTGCTGGCAGCAGTCAAAGCTGATATGGAATGACTGGAATAGAAATGTTTGCCAAAACGGTTGGTTATGTCTGACCACCACGGAGCCAGTTTTCCGTACGGATACGAGCTGTAAGTTGTCCAGTAAAGTTGTGGTGAAACATAATCAACCGAACCTTCTTTTAACCACGCAATCGGGTCACAATAAATTTCGGCATACATGTTTCCGGTTGTTCCAACACCTGTCGGAAGCATAATGCCCTCTTTTGTAGCAACAACCTGATCGGTAGTCCATGTTCCGAAAGGAGAAACTCCGAATTTCACAAAAGGCTTCACCGACTGGATGGTATCATATACAGCTTTAATCATTCGGTTCACATTTTCACGACGCCAATCGGCCAGATTTTTATCGGCAGGTTTATACAATCTTTGTGCTGTAGAATCCAGCACAGCACTTGTACCACCATATGCATAAAAATAATCATCGAAAACAACGCCATCCACATCGTAATTATTGACAATTTCGCCCACCACTTTTTTAATCTGAAGAACCACTTCGGGTAAGCCCGGATTCAGAATTTTGGTATAACTATCATACGCCAGCAACCAGTTGCGATGCGTGTAATAATAATCTGTAGGTAATTCGCCATGCGTGGTCGAAGAAGTTGAATATCGATAAGGATTCAGCCATGCATGAAGTTCAATTCCGCGTTTGTGCGCCTCCTCCACTGCAAAAGTCAACGGATCATAACCCGGATTCGCACCACGATTAGCCGACACAAATGCACTCCAGGGTTCGTACGAGGATTGATAAAATGCATCGCACATACTGCGCACCTGCAAAAAGGCTGCATTCATATTGGCTGCTTTCAATTTATCGAAAATAGAAATCAGCTCATTTTTCTGTTGTTGTATGGCAACCTGTCGTTCAGCATCGTTTGCACCAGTTGCTGCAGGAACAGTAACTGATGGCCAATCCAGTCGCCAAACAGTTGTCAGCCATGTCGACCGCAATTCATGTTTCGGCGATTGAGCAAACAGGATACTTAGTTGAGTAACCAGCAAAAAAGCAGTTATGAGCGATTTTATTTTCATTGAAAAGTTTAAAATAATTTCGATTTTGATTTATTTACAGCAACTCCATATACATCAACACCTTCGATTACATATTCGATATATCCTTTTGCGGGATTATAACGCATCAGACCCGATTTTACAGTGGCATCAGCCGAACGAAGTCCGAAATAAACACAACCATCATTTTCATCGAGCGCCAACTGACAAATTCCAATATATTCGCCTGCTGATCCTTCGCCTTTTCCTGCTTCGGTCACCGGAGTTACGGTTTTTCCGTTTTGCAGTTTCAATTTATATGGAGCCAGTTGATCGCGTGTTTTGATGGCTTCAATTTGTGCAATGGTACAGCGGTATAAACCTTCGTAACCGGTATCGTATACAGTGAAATATATCAGTTGATTTTTACTATCCCATACCAGCGATTTTGGTGACATGCCTTCTAAAACAACTCCTGAAGTTGGAATTGGCGTATTCAACGGGATGGCTGAACTGAAAATATCCGAATCTTTAAAACGGAAAATTCCATTACCGTTAAAGGTTTTACACCAATACCAAGTGTCATTAATTTTGGTAAAACAGGCATTCATCGCACCAAAACTTAATCCCTGACCATAGTAACTTAAAGTAGCATTTTGTGCAAAATATGGAAAATCGGTACGGGTAAGTGAACGGTTACGTTCGGCCAGATTCATGGCTGAAAAACCGGTGTTACGATCGGCAAAATACAAAACACCTGAATTGATACATCCATAGAACGGGTCGTTAAATGCAGCTCCTGTATTGGTAAGCATAGTTTCAACTTTGCTTCCGTTTTTCGACATAACAAAGATTCGTCCATCGCCCTGATTTCCATCGGCATCGTTAATGTAAGTAAACTGCCGTCCGGCATCGAGCACATACAAACTTGTATCGTTGAACAATATATTCAGAGGATGTTGACCTGATTTCACACCCATATCATATGGATTAATTTTCATACCTACCGGAGCGTTGTTGGCTAATTTCAATGCCATAATATTACCCGATTTCACAGCATAATAAAGCGTTGGAACAGCACTGTTATAAGCTACAGGAACATTAAGAACGCCTTCTTCGAGTGTTCTTCCGCCAAGTTTTACTTCGAGTTTCACTTTTTGTGAACCTACATTACTGAATTTGATATTTCCGGGTTCTTTTCCTGTGAATGATTCTTTCGGAGCGCCATTTTCATCAAGAGTTCCTACAGGGAATGTCCATGTATATTCTTCCGATAATCCTTCAGGATTAGGGAGTTCTACATTGAAACTAACGTAAGTCGTCAGCACCTCACAAAGTCCGCCCGAAATTGGATTAAGTTTCAAAATTGGTTTAATATCGCTAATCAGAATTTTCTGGGTAAGAGTTCCGGCACCTTCTACTGTTAGTTTTACATCGTAAGTTCCTGCCAAAGCATATTTATGAACAGCTGAGTCACCGGTGGCAGTTGCGCCATCGCCAAAATCCCACGTGCAGTTACCCGAAGCATACGAAGTACTCACAAATTTGATATTTGCACCAACGTAATAATCCAACTGATATGTTGCATCAGACACAGTGTACTCAAAGGCCACATCCGGATTTGGTAATTCTTCGATGAGCGGAATATGGTCGACACAGGCAACACTGAATAAACCAAGAGCAATAACTGCTGTCAATATTTTAATTTTGAATGTTTTCATGTTTCAGGCAGCTTTTAATTGAGTGAAATTTCTTTACTTAAAGCCAATCCGGCTGTTCCTTTTTTATCAAGAGCCTTCATGTTTGCATTTATTTTATACGAACGGGTGTATTCCACATCGTAATTGGTGGTGGAACTGTTGTATATCAAATCAGCAAATGGTATCGTTTTGTATATATCGACAATAGCCTGTGGCACAGGAGTATTTCCCTGATTATCTTTTGGAAAATGATAATCCCAACCACCGGTATTGTCATTTTTAGTTGAATCGAGATATATTTTAAAATTATCCACTTTACCAAGTCCTAACATCATTTTCTGAAAATCAGTAGCTTTCATCAAGGTAAACAGACTGTCTTTGAAATGTTGCATAAATTCACTGCCAAAATATTTTATCATTTTGGTTGAATCAAACGAACTTGGTTTTACCCATGTGGTTGTGGCCAGCGTATTACTTGTTGGGAATGACGCAGTGAAGCTATATGCATGTAACGAATCGCTCCAATAGCTTTCGTTGTGCAGGAATTCGGTTATTTTCTGCGATATTCTTTTTTCCACGGATTTGGTAGAAACTATACTGTAAGTAAAAGTCTGTGTCCACGGACATGTAACTGTTTTCGATTGTTCTTCTACTATATTATACCATACCTCCAGATGATCAATTGGCTCGGTGGCAGTGGAATAATACTGAACTGTAAATGGCACATTACTACCGGCATTCACGGTACTGCTTCCGAGCTCCCAATAGATGTGGGGAGCCATATTTCCAACTATGACAGCATCGTCGAGTGTATCATTTTTATCGCAGGCTGTTATCAGAAAAACCGATAACAGAAGCATTGCAATATTTCGTATTTTTTTCATATTATTTATTAACTATAATGTCGTTACTAGTTGAATTTATTTCCATTCGGTATTATCGGCCGTGGTCACCACTGTTGAATGATTGTACGCCCAAATCATACGTTTTTTCAGCCATTCCGGATTTTTATAAGCGCCTAAACGTTCCAACTCCTTGCGGTTATATTTATCCTCGGTTTCCGGATCGTAGTTCAATCGGGTAATCCATGCATTGGGCGAAAATCTCGCATTTGTTCCGAATTCAGTTGGTGTATTCCAATATGGTTCGTACAAATTATACGGACGTGTCAGCGAATATTCCACCGAAAAGTTTGTAGGGTTTACGTTTCGCGTTCCATCGTGACAGGTTTTAATGGTATACACGTATTGTCCATCGTAAGCAATACCGTTGGTTTTACTGCTGTAGTTATATCTTCTCACATCAGTCCAGAGTTCGGGCTGCATGTACATAGCCACATATTTCTGCTGCATCAAGTCGGCAATAGTAAACAGGGCTTCACCCGGGAGACGAATCTGAAAATATCTGTCGTAATATCCTTTGAATGGTTGATCGGTTTTATTTATGCCCAACCGATCCATATTTCGTTTTGTAGCAGCTACGGTTGTGCTGTAAGCATCAGATTTTAATCCTTTCCAGTATTGAGCCTCTGCTTTCATAAACAGCAATTCTTCTTCGGACATCAACATGATATAACCATCGTTTTTCGAATATGGATTTTTACCTTCAGTAGCATATAAATCAGGATAATAAGTCACTTTCATGGATGTAGCCATACCAATGTTATTATCGAGATAACGAAGAACACGAACACTTTTATCGTCAATTCGTGGTGTCATCAATTCCACAGCGCGTGGATCGAGGGCATAACCGCGTGATTGAGCATACGAAGCATAACTTCCTAGTAATGCATACGCAAAAAATTTCGACGGAATGGCTTCTGTGAGTAAGTTTTCACGTGCCTGTGCCCAACCCAAATTCAGTTTTGGTTGTGCAGGTCCCCACGGACAGTTTTTTTCGGTGGAACCACCATCATATTTGTAAATGGCATCGGCATATGATGGATCTAGCAAAGCTGAATCCACAGCTGCAATAATTTTATCGCACGAAGCGGTGGTGTTATCCCAGTTGGGTAATTTGCGCAATAAAATGCGGGCTTTCAGAGCTTTGGTAAATGCACGCCATTTTCCGAGGTCACCTCCAAAAATACGATCCATTTTTTTCGAGATAGCCTTATTTTCAGGATTATTCACCCATGCCGGATTTTCGTACAAAGCTATCAGTTCATCAGCCTCCTGAATCATCCATTCGTAAATAGATTCCTGAGTGTCGTACGACGGAGAATTGGATAAATACACCTGCGAACGTGGCATATCACCAAAAGCATCGGTAGTCAACAAGGTGGAATGAAGTCGAATTGTGCGTGCAATAAGAATAAAGTTTTTTGAATTGATTTTTTCTGCAGCATCAATCAGCGCATTCACATTAACACCAATATCGTAAAAATGGCGTCTCCATTGCGGATGACGGTTCATCGACAACATTTCCCAACCGCTTTTATAAGCATAAGCGCCTGTCTGACTGCGTCCGCCGGTAGTTAAAGCCTGCGACAGGTAAATACCGTATTCAGCATGATCGTAACAAATCTGTGAAGCATAAAATACCACCAAAGGCAATGATTGATCCGCAGTAACTGTTACCGGGCTATCCTGACTGGTATTTACATCGAGCCATTCTTCGCAACCGCCGAACAGCAATCCAATGGCAACTACAAGTGTTGCGCTAAAATATTTGAATTTAAATATGTTATTCATTGTCATCGTTTTTTTAGAAGTTGGCATTCAGTGTAAAATTAAATCCACGGGTATTTGGAACCGGATAATTATCGATACCCATACCTCCCGTTCCTCCGGATGTTGTACTTGCATTAATTTGAGGATCGGAACCTGTGTATTTCGTCAGCAGAAACAGATTAGTACCGGTCACCGAGCATTTTAAACCTTTCAGCATGGTTTTTTTTACATACCGGCTTAAATCGTAACCCAGCGTTACATAACTCAACCGAATGTACGATCCGTCCTCGATAAAGTTTGAACTCACACCGGCATAATACTCGGTAATGGTTTTATAATCGAGAACGATAGGTGTGGTATTTTGCACATATGTTCCATCTGTCTGTTTCACCACGCCATCCCAAACAATCTGACGTCCTCGGTAAAATTCAAGACTCTTATGCTGACCTGAACTCCAGAGTCCGCGACCGGTAAGATTTACCACATCACCACCTTTGCGGGTATCAAGCAACATGCTGAACGAAAAATCCTTGTACTTCAGGTTAGTGGTTAATCCTAACAGAAAATCCGGTTCACGGTTACCGATAACCACACTTTTTGTCGGGTTAATTTTTGGAAAACCATCCGTTCCTACTATCACTTTTCCTTCTTCGTTACGTAAATAATCCTTACCCGAAATGGCTGTGGTAGATCCGTTAAGATATGCCGTCGGGAAAATATCACCATATTGTGTTCCCTGAATTTCAACAATGTCATCGGGCAAATCAATAACAGTACCGCGATTTAAACCAAAGTTGGCGGCAGCCGTCCACGAAAAATCTTTCTTTTTAATCAAATCCTGCTCTAAAGTAATTTCAATACCTTCATTTTTAATATCACCCTCGTTACGGGTTTGCAAAATATAACCCGAAGCAGGGGAAACACGTACAGTAACAATCTGGTTATGCACAGCAGTAGAATAATAAGCTACATCCAAGCGCGTTTTGTTATCGAAGAAGCGGTTTTCGAAACCTATTTCCCACGAATCGGAAATTTCAGGAAGTAAATTACTGGCTACCGACATAGAAGGGTCAGCTCCATAACCACCATCGGGCAGTGTTGAATATTGTGTAAATTTACGATCGAACAAATAAGCCGGAGCATCTTTTCCTACGCGCGCCCAGTTTCCGCGTACTTTTCCGTACGAAAACCAATCGTTGGCCAAATCAAATAGCTCGGAGTAAATTAAACCTCCGGTGAATGATGGATAATAATAAGGGTTGTATTGCATGGCAATGGTCGACGACCAGTCCCAGCGCGAGGTTACACTTAAATTTACCAAACCTTTGTAATCGGCTCTCAGTTCACCAAAAACACCTGCTATTCTCCGTTCTGTATGAGCCACTGTAGCATCCTGCACTTTATTTACTTCGTTCACATTGGACATGCTGTAAATGCCCGGAATGATAAAATCGCGTCCTTTCATCGTTGACGAAACCGATTCACGCATTTTCATTTCAGCTCCACCCAAAATTTCGATATTATAATCTTTCTCGAAATTTATTTTATAAGTAGCAAGTGCCGAGGCCGTTAACAACTGACTTTTACTCTGAGTGTACTGATAAGAGCCAAATAAATCGCGTGTATCTACGTTGCTTTTAACACTGGTAATTTTTTCGTCGCTGAAATATGGAACTGAATTGTAATACGCATTATAAGTTGCCAAGGCTTGTGCAAATAAATCGGCATTGGCATAATCTGCTGATTTTGGAGCATTTGGCAAAATCACCGAATCGTCGAAACGAGGAACGGTATAGCCATCGTACGAATAATTATTCTGATCGTAACTCACACGACCTGTAATTTCCAGATTCTTCACCGGTTTGTAAGTAACCGAGCCCTGAAGCAAATTTCGGGTGGTTCTGTTCTGTCCCGAGTCCTTCATTCTGCTCCACACCGGACTGATAGGTGAGTCTTCCTTAGCTGTTTCGCTCAAATAACGGAAGCGCGGCCAACCATTCACTTCATAATCCATGATATTGTCGTTGATAGGCCATGAATAAACAGAAGATATACCGCTCGATCCGCGTGAAGTATTGTTATTTACATTGGCACTGAAGTTGGCCGATATTTTTTTGTTTAATTGGTACGAACCTTTGATTAAAAAACCAAACGATTTCAGATAATCATCGGGCACAATACCTTCGTTGCTCGAATAATTGACAGAAGCATACGATTGAAAATTCTCACTACCACCCGACATGCTCAGGTCATATTTCTGGTAAACACCATTCTGAAAATAATTTCCGATATTGTCGTAAATTGTCTCGCTATCGTTCAAAAGCGGCCCCCAACCACCACCTGTAAGTGGTTTATAAAAACCGAGAGCACCTGGTCCGAACATTTGTTGAACTTTGGGCAAACGTACGGGTTGATCAACCTGAATACTGGCATTAAATGTTGTGGATATTTTTCCAACAGCACCCTGCTTGGTTGTTACCATAATAGCTCCATTGGCTGCTTCCTGACCGTACAATGCAGCTGCAGCAGCACCTTTCAGTACTGTGATACTCTCAATATCGTTTGGATTGATACTTGCAGGTCCGCCAGCCACCGGCATACCATCGACTATGTACAAAGGTTCGTTGTTTTGCGAAGGGTTGATAGAGGAAATACCGCGGATGATAATCTGTGAGCCTGAATTTGGCGAACCACCACTCGTTGTCACACTGATACCGGAAACCTTACCCTGAAGTGAATTCACAAAGTTCGCTGATCGTCCGTCAGTAATTGCATCGGCATTTACACTCTGAACAGCAAAATTTAGTTTTTTCTTCTCTGTTTTTACGCCCATGGCAGTCACCACAACTTCGTTTATAGTAATGGCATTCGGATTTAAAATCACGTTTAATTTATTACCACGCACTTTTAATTCCTGCTTTTCCATTCCCACATAACTGAACACCAATGTGACACCATCTGCTACTTGTATGGAATACTGTCCATCAAAATTGGTAACAGTACCGTTTGTGCTGCCTTTTTCAACAACTGACGCTCCGATAACCGGCATTCCATCTTCTTTGGATGTAACTACTCCCGTTACCGTTGCTTTTTGTGCTGATAGCATAAAAGACATGAATAAGAAACCTGAAAGAATGAATATGGCTCTTTTCATAAGTAAATAATTGATTTTGAGGTTATATACAATCTTATTTTGACTCAAGCATTGTATAATATTTAATTTGTTATGTATTTTCTGATTATTTTCTGTATTTTATTGCAAATAAACTAAAAATATTTTTACCTGCAAACGTTTGCATTTATGTTTAAAAACATACGCAACCCTTTTCACTCATCTAACTTCCGTTTTTATTTTTATATGCATCAACGGCTCTTTTTACCGATCCGTGAATCATCAAAATGCTTTTTGCCTGTTCGTAATCCAGCCCAAGCTCATCCACAATCATTCGGGTTCCGCGGTCAACTAACTTTTTGTTAGTCAGCTGCATATTTACCATTTTATTTCCTTTAACGCGACCAAGTTTAATCATGGTAACGGTGGTAATCATATTCAAAACGAGCTTTTGTGCTGTTCCGGATTTTAAGCGGGTACTACCTGTAACAAATTCAGGTCCCACAAGCACTTCAATTCTGATATCAGCTTCCTGCGCAATGGGCGAATCGGGATTGCACGATACCGAGGCAGTCAGAATACCGTTTTTGCGGGCATTTCTTAAAGCGCCCACTACATAAGGCGTAGTACCTGAAGCAGCTATACCGATAACAGTATCATTTTGATTTACATTGCGTTCCGTTAATTCCTGCCATCCTTTTTCTATATCATCTTCTGCATTTTCAACCGGATTTCGCAGAGCAACATCGCCACCGGCAATCAAACCAACCACCAAATGTGGTGGCATCCCGAAGGTTGGTGGAATTTCCGATGCATCCAAAACGCCCAATCTTCCACTTGTACCAGCTCCGAGATAAAAAATTCTTCCTCCGCGCTTCATCCTCTCAACAATCTTTTCGACCAACTCGTTAATCTGTGGAATGGCTTTAGAGACTGCCAGAGGAACTTTCAAATCCTCTTCGTTCATTTCCGAAAGCAATTCAAAAACAGACTTTTTATCCAGATTGTCGTGCAATGAACTTTGTTCCGTTATTTTCTGAAACATTTTTTTCATTAATTAGTTAGCTGAAATGAAAATCAATCAAACCAGCCATGGGACATTTTTCAACTTTATCAACCTTTAATCCGCAATCGCCTGCCGCTTTCTTCAGCACATCAGCAAAACTGTGAGCCACAGAGCCTGTAAATCTGATTTTCATATTTTCAGTTTCGTACTGCATTACATTACGTTTGAAGAAACTGACAAAACCATTGTATACTATATTATATACATCAGGATGCTCAATACTTTCTGCCAGAAAAGGCGTAAAGCTTGCGAGAAACCGGTTTGGAAAGGATTTTTTATAGATATTCTCCAATAGGAATGCCGGAGCAATATCGTATTTCTTCATAAAACGCTCACTCAACTCCGGATCAATCTGGTTTTTCAGGCTGTCTGCCACAAACGTTTTCGAAAGCACAGCACCACTACCCTCATCTCCGAGAATAAAACCCAGCGGAGAAACATTTTTCACAATTTCACGACCATCGTAATAGCATGAATTTGAACCAGTTCCCAATATACAAGCAATACCCTTACCGTGTCCTAACAATGAACGGGCGGCAGCCAGCAAATCACTGTAAACCTCAATAGTCACATGACGAAATAAACTTCCAATGGCATTACTCACCATAGCCTTCTTATCAGGAAATGAACAACCGGCTCCGTAAAAATAAATAGCATCAATGGTCTCACCCTTCAACTCAGGATACAAATTATTTTCCAGATCGGATTTTATTTCGTTTTCGTTCTGATAAAATGGATTTATACCTTTGGTAAACAAGCTTTTATAGATTGTTCTGTTTTCTACCAGACACCATTCTGTTTTTGTAGACCCACTATCTGCGATTAATATCATACAATATATTATTTTGAATAAAAAATCAATTTCACTGCAAATTAAATCAAAAGGTTTGACCCGACCAAAGAAAAACCGAAAAAAAATTGAAATTTCTGCAAACGTTTGCATTAAATTTGAAGATTACCGATTTTTTACTATTTTTGTCCTCTGTTCCGATTCACGATCATTGAATGTTTCACCAATTTAAAACCTCAAAATCATGTCGAAAAGATCATTATTTACATTGCTGACCATCGCACTGATAGGCAATTACGGATTTGCAAACGACTGGGCAAAAAGAATTGAACGTATCAACACTTACACAAAGGGATACGATCCTTATGTAAGAATTTTCAGCTACAATCCATCTACAAACACGCTAACCTGGGTGACAAGCGATGGCGACATTACATGTTCTGCGGTATTAACCGATATTGATGTTATTGCGGATCCCGGAAATAGCAGCTCTTATGTCACTTTCACTTGTAAAAACAAAAATTCGAAATGCATTTACTGCAATTACGATGGACCGAAAGTATCCACAACTTCCATATCGGTGAACAGTGCTGAATATGCCCGTAAAATTGCGGAGGAAATAAACGGACTTTCACTTCCGGAAGCTGCTCTATCGGTAAGCCCGCTATCGGCTGATGAATCCACCAAGCCGCAAAGCAGGACATCTGAAAACACTTCGTGGATAAGTATTATCAACGAAGTGAATGAATTAACGAAGAGTTACGATCCATACACCCGGAATTTTACGTATGAACCATCAACAAAAAAGCTAACCTGGATTACCGGCGATAAAGATATTACTTGTAGCGCCTATCTCGACCAGATTTCAATCGTTGCAAATACGGGTAGCGTTTCTTTTCAGTGTAACACTGATGCGAAATGTATCTACTGCAATTACACCGGCGATGTAAATATCACATCGATAACCATCAACAAGGAAGAAATTGCAAAAATTATTGCTGAAAAATTACGATCGCTTACCAGCACAAGCTCATCCGGCGCTGCCAACGACATCAATTCTGACCTCAGTACCGTAAACAATCTGTGTGTAAAATACGACCCATATGTTCGCCAATTCACTTTCAATCCTCTAAAAAAAACACTGAAATGGGTAAACAAAGCAGGGGATATTACCTGCGAAGCCCTTATTACAGATGTTACGGTAACGGTAGTGGAAAATACGAAAGATTTTTCGGTTATGTTTACCTGCATCAACTCCGACAGCAAATGCATTTCGTGTACATATGGCGGCAACACACAACGAAGTTCCATAACGGTAAACGATAAAAGCGCTGCATACACTATTGCAAACATACTTTCAGGATTAAAAAGAAAACTATAAACACAGATATGAAAACAAGCCTGAGTTCTCAGATAACACTCACACGAGTCTCGAAAAGATATTATCAGCCCGATGATGTTTTCGAACTTTCACGTGTAACGCGTTTCGAGAAAATCCCAACGGAGATTTTCGAAACTGAAAAAGGCGGGTCGGTATACATAGCACACGAAATAGCTTCGCTCATTAAAGAAAAAAACGTACGAAACGAGAAATGCATTCTCGGACTGACAAATGGCAAATCGACTCTAGGCATTTACCACGAACTTGTCAGAATGCACCACAAAGAGCAACTTAGCTTCAAAAATGTGGTGGTATTTCTGCTTTTTGAATATTATCCGCTCAGCAACTCGGCTCATGGATGCTTTGTGCAGATGAAAGAAATGTTTTTCGATAAGGTCGACATTCTTCCTGAAAATATTTATGCTCCGGATGGCATGATTGACAAATCAAATATCATTGATTTTTGCAAATCGTACGAAAACAAAATTACCGAATTGGGTGGAATCGATCTTCAAGTTCTAGGCATTGGTCGCTCCGGTAATATTGCTTTTAACGAGCCCGGATCGCAGGCCAATGCTTCCACACGCTTAATTCTGCTCGACAACATATCACGCAAAGACGCTGCTGAACTATTTGGAAACGTGGAATCTGTACCTATCAGTTCCATTACCATGGGCGTAGGAACTATTCTGAAATCGAAACGTATTATTCTGGCTGCCTGGGGCGAACACAAATCGTCGGTAATTAAAAGTGCCGTCGAAGGTTCAGTTTCCGACAGCATTCCGGCTTCTTATCTGCAATTGCATTCCAACGTAAAAATGGTCATCGACCTGCACGCTGCGGGTGAACTAACCCGTATCAGCCGCCCGTGGTCGGTTACTTCGTGCGATTGGGACGATAAACTGATTCGTCGTGCCATTGTTTGGTTGTGTCAGAAAATTGGCAAACCCATCCTGAAACTCACCAACAAGGATTACAACGAAAACGGACTGAGCGAACTTCTGGCACTGTACGGTTCGGCATACAACGTGAATATCAAGATTTTCAACGACTTGCAACACACCATTACCGGCTGGCCGGGAGGAAAACCGAATGCTGATGACACAAACCGACCAGAAAGAGCTCATCCATATCCCAAAAAAGTATTAATTTTCAGCCCTCATCCCGACGATGATGTGATTTCGATGGGAGGAACATTCAAACGTTTAATCGACCAGAAACACGACGTACATGTAGCGTATCAGACTTCAGGGAATATTGCCGTAGCTGACGATGAAGTAATCCGCTTTCTGGCTTTTTTGAAAGGATTTAAGGAGATATACCAGATCGAAAACAACACTCTGGATGCCAAATACAACGAATTTACCAGATTTATTCTTCAGGACAAGAAAGAAGGTGATCTGGACACCCGTGAAATACTGGAAATGAAAGCTTTAATTCGTCGGGGCGAAGCCAAAGCTGCCTGTCGGTATCTGGGATTACCATCGAAAAAAGTACATTTTCTGAATCTGCCTTTTTACGAAACCGGTGCGGTTATGAAAGCTCCAATAAGTGAAAAAGATGTAGATATAATAAAAACTTTGCTGACAGATTTAAAACCGCATCAGATATATGTGGCTGGCGACCTGGCAGACCCTCACGGGACACACAAAGTATGCCTCGATGCAATACTGGCAGCTATCGACGATCTGAAGAACGAAGCCTGGATGCAGGAATGCCGCGTTTGGATGTACCGTGGAGCCTGGAAAGAATGGGAGATCGACCATATTGAAATGGCAGTGCCTATCAGCCCTGAGGAACTGCGCAACAAGCGAAACGCTATTCTGCGCCATCAATCGCAAATGGAAAGCGCACCTTACATGGGCAACGACGAACGGCTTTTCTGGCAACGCTCCGAAGACAGAAACCGGGCTACAGCCGAACTCTATTCACAACTCGGACTGGCATCTTACGAAGCCATTGAAGCATTTGTACAATATATTCCCGTTTAACTGAACAAAATAACGAACACACAATACAACGAAAACATGAAGCAAATTAATTGTTTTATAGCATTTAACGATGCCGCTCAGGCTCAACAAACAGTAGAAAATCTGAGCAAATCACCGCTGATCAACAAAATTTTTCTGATAGCCACTTCAGAAACAAAAGAGACCATTCCCGGATGCGAACTGATCATCGCAGATTCATTGAACAGCACAGAAACCATGCGCAAAATTGCTGAAAATTCTGATACCGCTTTTTCGCTGATTTATACAAAGCACACTACCCTTGAACTGGGACAACATGCATTGGAGCGCTTCAATTACATTGCCGACAGCACGGGAGCAGGTTTGGTTTATGCTGATTATTATCAGATTGCCGATGGCGTTCGCTCCAATCATCCGGTAATTGACTATCAGGAAGGTAGTTTGCGCGATGATTTCAATTTCGGATCGGTACTTTTTTACAAAGCAGAAATACTGAAAAAGGCAGTGGCTGAAATGGATGCCAACTATCAGTTTGCCGGATTGTATGATTTACGACTGAAAGTTTCGCAACATGCCGAATTGCTGCATATTAACGAATACCTTTATTCCGAAGTGGAATTCGACACCCGTAAAAGTGGCGAAAAACAGTTCGATTACGTAGATCCGAAAAACCGTGCCGTGCAAATTGAAATGGAACAGGCCTGTACTGATCATCTGAAGAAAACCGGCGCATACTTAGCTCCGTCGTTCCGGAAAATTGAATTCAACGAAGGAAATTTCCCTGTGGAAGCTTCGGTAATTATACCGGTACGTAATCGCGTAAAAACTGTTGACGATGCCATTAAATCAGTTTTATCGCAAAAAACAAACTTTCCGTTCAATCTGATTATTGTGGATAACTTTTCCAACGATGGTACCACAGAACTGATTGATATACATGCGAAAGCAGACAGCCGATTGATTCACATTATCCCGGACAGAAGCGATTTGGGCATTGGTGGCTGCTGGAATGCCGGTGTAGATTCTCCGCTTTGCGGAAAATTTGCCATTCAGCTGGACAGCGACGATATATATCAGGACGAAAACACGCTACAAAAAATAGTAGATGCTTTTTACGCTCAGAACTGCGCCATGGTTGTTGGCTCATACACCATGACCAACTTTGCCATGGAAACCATTCCTCCCGGACTGATTGACCACAAAGAATGGACTTCGGATAATGGCAGAAACAATGCACTCCGCATTAACGGACTTGGTGCTCCACGGGCATTTTATACACCGGTTTTGCGGGAAATAAAAGTACCAAACACCAGTTACGGCGAAGATTATGCACTTGGCTTAGCTATCAGCCGTCATTATCAGATTGGTCGTATTTACGATTCAGTTTATCTGTGCCGCCGTTGGGACGAAAATTCCGATGCTTCGCTCGATGTGGTAAAAATGAACGGACATAATCTGTACAAGGATAAAATCAGAACTATAGAAGTAAAAGCGAGAAAAAGAATGACCCCCAATCCCTAAAGGGGAGTAAGAAATTCAAATACAATAACAAATGAAACTTAAGCTATTGTTTCTTATTTTTATCAACTTGACATCTCTGCAAACTTTTGCGCAAGATTCTCTAAAGTATGATTTGAATAAATTTACGACACCTGACATAGTACGCAGAAGACTGGACATTGTAGGTGAAGTGTCTCCTCATGTTTATCAAAATAAATTATTATTTGAACCTTCATTGAATTTAAATTATCAACAAACCACTAATACCCGAAAAAAAATAAGCACCTTTGATATCACTTTATTCAAGTATAGTACTTCTAATCTATCTTACAAAGATCAAAGCCATTTTATATCCTGGGGAGGTTCAGTTGGTGTTTTTTCAGCTCTAACGATTTCACCTTTTGTGGGTTTCGGGGTTGGAAGAGTCGAAAATTTAGATGATGCAATGCAGGCAGTTTATTTCATTAATGAGTTGAAAAAAAAGAAGATCCTATTGCGCAAATTGAATCAAAAAGAACTGTTTAGTTTAAGCACATTTATTGCAAAAACAAAAAACAACCGAGCATTAAACTCCAAAAAGCTTTTAGTAAAAGAGATTGGGGCAATAGACTCTTTCTTAATTGCAAATGAGATTATCAACAATTCTGATACACTTTTTGCTAAAAAACTCTACAATAAACAATTGTATAATTGTAATTTCGGTAGAAGTTCAGGTCATCAGTCTGAATTCATAATTAATCCGATGATTAATTATGAATTAAACAATCTGAAAACTTTACCAAATGGAGGATATAATTACGGAATTACAGGCTCATATAATTACATTTATAAAAAACAATTTTCATTGGATTGGCAACAGACTATCTCTGCAACAGGATCGACAACATTCAACAAAGTTAATTATTATGGCCCATCTGAATATTTATCCTATTTGGAACCATATTACTACTCAAGCCTTAATGCGACTTTATCGGGATTCTATGTTCTAGAATATTATCCGGATTACCGTAATTGTATTCATGGATTGATTGGTCAAAATTTTGAAGGCTCAAGAGTTTGGACTGAAAATTCAAGAACTTCAGGCTTTTCTTCTTGGACTACATTTAGTTTATCATTTATCCATTTCTTTAACCCACATCTAAGATCAGATATTGGCTATTCTTTATCAAAATCACTTTCAACTATATCTTATGAAAATTATTTTAATGGTGGACTTTCTCTTGCACTAAGGTATTCTTTCTTTTGACAAAATAGATTTTAAAACATGACAACTATCAATCACCAAATAAAAGACCTCTTCGAAGAACAAGCCACCATCTGGCCACTTGCCCGGACTAATTTTGCCGGACTAAAAACCGTGCAAACCAAATCGTTCAGTTTTGGCGATTTTGAGGTGAAAGTACAGTTCAATCCGGCACGCATTGTTTCGTCGGGAGCAAAAGTGGATGCCAAAACCATAGCCGAACGAAAATGTTTCCTCTGCGCAGAAAATCGTCCTAAAGAGCAAACCGGAGTTGATGCCGGCGATTATGTGGTATTGGTCAATCCGTTTCCGATATTTCCCGAGCATTTTACTATTCCGCGCAAAGAGCATGTCGACCAGCAGATTCTACCTTATTTCGAAGATATGCTGGAACTTTCGAAAGCGATGGACGACTACCTGATTTTTTATAATGGACCGAAATGCGGCGCTTCAGCACCTGACCATATGCATTTTCAGGCAGGAACAAAAGATTTTTTACCACTCGTAACTGATTATAAACGGCTGAAAGATAGTCATACTGAATTACTGGCAACCACTGAAACGATGCAGTTATTCCAAATGAAAAATTATCTCAGGTCGGTTTACTGTATCGAATCGGGCGACATGGAAAGCGCCACAGATGCATTTCAGAAACTCTATCAACATTTTGCACAGGAACCCGGAACAGAACCGATGATGAATATTGTGTGTGTTTTTGAGGAAAATAAATGGAAGGTTTTTGTTTTGCCGCGAAAAACTTTTCGCCCGTGGCAATACACAGCCGAAGGCAACGAACAATTGCTGATTAGTCCGGCTACTGTAGAAATGTGCGGTATTTTTATCACTCCGGTGGAAAGTCATTTCAATAAAATCACCAAAAGTGATATCGAAAGTATATTAACTCAGGTTAGTTTATAAAATCAGTTTTTTGATACCCGAATGAATAAATGCAGGTTCTTCATATTAATTACTTTTACAATTGCGGTTCTTAACGTTTCGGCACAAAAAAGATACAGCGCAATAGATGCAAAAGTAATGGAAATGCTACAAACGGCCTCCAGAAATCCTGAAAAGGCAGCTACTTATATCAGGGAAAACTTTGCTTCCGATGAAGACAAGGCAAGATCTGTGTTTTTCTGGATATCACAAACATTTGCTTATGATGTGACGGGAGTAAATAAAAACAAATTCTACGACAACGAAAATCAGATTATTAAAGAAATCACAACTTCAGGAAAAGGAGTTTGCTATCATTTCGCTACTTTGTACAGCTATATTTGCAATAAAGTAGGTGTAAAAACATATGTAGTAGATGGATATACCAGTCAGAATGGCAAATTAGATCAACTGTCGCATGCATGGAATGTATCTTTTATCAACAATAAATGGCAATTAACAGATCCAACATGGGGATCGGGATATGCAAGAGATGGAAAATTTGTGAGGGCTTTGAATAATTTTTATTTTCTGACCAATCCCAATGAATTTATTAAAACACATTGTCCATTCGATCCTATGTGGCAATTGCTTTCGAAACCTTTGAGTTATTACAACTTCGAACATAATAATTTCTTGCCGGATAAAACAGAAACCGATATCAATTTTAATGATTCGATTATGGCGTTTCAGAAAAGAGATAGTTTGAGTCAACAAACGATACTACTTTGTAAACTTCAAAAAAACGAAACACCAAATCCGCTTATCGTCCAAAAGATGGATTTAACTAAAAGTCAGATAAATATATACAAAAAGAATTCATCTTTACAATTATTGAACGATGCCATTGAAAATCTAAACAAATCGGTCGTGAGCTTAAATGAATATGTTGATTTTTACAATCATCAGTTTACACCGGCAAAAAAAGACAATCTGATACAATATATGATTCTTAATATAGAGTCGCCACTTGACTTGTGCAAAAAACAATTAGCTCAAATCAGCTATTCCGACCCTTCAATCAAATATTCTATCTACGAAATTACTACGAAGGCAGATGAAATTTATACTGCTTTAGCGAACCATAAAAAATTTGTTGAAAAATATATTTCGACACCAAATATATTTCGCAAGTCGTTGTTTTATAGCTTATTAAAATAATCATTCCACCAGCAGCACGATCAACTGCAATGCAAGTGTAAAACATCAAAAAATATGAATAACAATTCCGAATCTGGCACATATGTAAACTGCAAAAACATGCCACACAATGGTCAACTACTGGCTGATTTTATTCGCAAAAACAAGCTTAATCGTGCCGAATTAGCACGCATCATGCAGGTTTCGAGCACCAGTGTGTATCAGTATGCTGCCAGCACTTCGTTGCAAATGAGTATTTTATGGAAAGCGAGTCTGGCAACAAAACACAACTTTGTAGCCGATTTGGCCGAAATACTACCCGTAGATTATACTTCCGACAAAATTTCAGCTTTGGAAAACAAAATAAAAGAACTGGAATCGGAACTCGAGAAAAAAGAAATCGAAATTTTTGTATATAAAACCATTATAAACAAATAATATCTATGCAAAACACAAATCAACAGGAACCTGTTATACGGGTTGGCATTCTGAGTTCTGATAAAATACATTTCTGTCTGAACGGACATTTCTCTTTGCCCGACGGCAAAGCTGTGAGTGGCATACAAGTGGCCGAATATCAATCGGGGAAAATATTATTTCACAATCAATTGTACAATGAATTGTCTTTCAGCACGGAAGACAAAGATGCTACATTAGATATATTCGATGTGGTAATTGGCATTAATTTTCACTGGGAGCGAAAGGAAAATCAGCGGTTCAAAGGCGACCTGCATATTATTGTGGAAAAAGATCAAATCACAGCCATTAATCGTGTGAAGGTGGAGGATTATCTGACCAGCGTAATTTCGAGCGAAATGAGCGCCACTGCCTCGGACGAATTACTGAAAGCACATGCGGTGATCTCGCGGAGCTGGCTTTTGCACCCCATACAACTGCAAGCGGTAAGCGGAAATCAGCAAGCTGAAAAAGCTCAAACCGAATTCAAAGCCACATATGGTCAGCAGCTACCTACCACCATCTATACCAAATGGTACGAACGGGATGCGCATACCAACTTCGATGTATGTGCCGACGATCATTGTCAACGCTATCAGGGAATTACGCGGGCCAGCACCAAAGCAGTGGAAAAAGCCATAGAAGCAACCCGTGGCGAAGTAATGATGTATGATGATAAGATATGCGATGCGCGTTTCAGTAAATCGTGCGGCGGAGCTTCCGAAACTTTCGAAAACTGCTGGACCCCTGAGCCACATCCTTACCTCATAAAAGTTATCGACAATTCCACTGCACCGAAGGGATTTGAACTGGATTTAACCATAGAAGAAAATGCAGAAAAGTGGATCAGAGAAAGTCCGGAGGCTTTTTGCAACACCACCGATAAAAAAGTACTGGCACAGGTACTGAATAATTACGATCAGGAAACAACAGATTTTTACCGCTGGAAGGTGGAATATACACAGGAAGAAATTTCGGAATTACTGAAACGACGATCTGGTATTGATTTTGGAGAAATTGTAGATTTAATTCCTGTAAAACGAGGCGAATCGGGTCGATTGATTGAATTAAAAATTGTAGGCTTCAAACAAACAGTTATCGTTGGAAAAGAATTGGAAATTCGTAAATGGTTATCGAATTCGCACTTATATAGTTCTGCATTCGTTATCGACACATATAATATTGTCAATAATATTCCGCAAAAGCTTGTACTTACAGGTGCCGGTTGGGGACATGGCGTGGGACTTTGTCAGATTGGTGCTGCTGTGATGGGTGAAAAAGGCTATGCATACAATGAAATACTGACACATTATTATCCGGGAGCAGCATTGAAGAAAATATATTAAAAAGATTTGAGTACACAACAGAAAAAAATCATTATGGAAAACGAACAAAAAACAAAAAAAATATCTCCATGGTCATGGGTGACTACACTGTATTTTGCACAGGGAATACCTTATTTTTTGGTAAATATGGTGCCGGTGGTGGCATTCAAAGATTTGGGCATAAACAACGCCGATATTGCACGTTATACCAGCCTGCTGTATCTGCCCTGGACGCTTAAAATGCTTTGGGGCCCATTTGTTGACACCAATTCTACCAAACGCAACTGGGTACTGGGTACACAACTTATTATGGCTGCCCTGTTTTTGGCTTTTGGTTTTGCGTTGCAATTGCCTAATTTCTTTATGGTGACCATGATTATTCTGGGAATTATTGCCTTCACATCGGCCACACATGATATTGCTGCAGATGGTTTTTATATGATTTCGCTATCGGAACAACATCAAAGTTCCTTTGCAGGAATAAGAAGTACTTTTTACCGTGTTTCCAACTTTTTCTGCAATAGTTTTATTGTTTGGTTTGCCGGTTATCTTATCCAGCATTCGTATTCACCCGAAAAAGCATGGACTTTCGCCTACAACTTTGCAGCTATCCTGTTTGCGTTGGTATTTTTGTATCATAAATTTATTTTGCCAAAACCAGCGCAGGATACACAGGTTGCAAGAGCCACTATTGATTCAACAACCGAAAAACCATCGGTATCAGAAGCTTTCATTTCATTTTTCAAACAACCGGGCATAGTTGCTGTCATTGTATTTATTCTGACCTTCAGAATGGGTGAAGCATTTCTCATAAAATTAGCCGTACCTTTTCTGAAAGATGCAAGGGATATTGGCGGTTTAGGATTTACCACCGAAGATGTGGGTCTGATATTTGGCTTTGGTGTAACAGCCATTATTGCCGGAGGTATTTTGGGCGGCGTCATTGTTGCAAAATATGGTTTGAAAAAATTGATATGGTATATGGCTTTGATCATCAATGTACCCACCATTGTTTACAGCACTTTAGCTTTTATACGACCGGAGTCGATTAGTACAACTGTACCTTTAGTGGCAATTGAGCAATTCAGTTATGGTTTTGGCTATACAGCGCTTATGATTTATATGATGCAAATTTCGAAAGGTCAGTATAAAACCACGCACTTTGCTATTGCCACCGGAATATCGGCATTAGGCATGATGATTCCGGGCTTTTTCAGCGGCGATTTGCAAATGGCCATTGCCAGTATGTTCCCCGGAATGGGTTATCAGTATTTTTTCCTGATAACGGTAGCATTGGGAATTCCTGGCTTAATCACCTTGTTTTTTGTTCCGCTCGAAGATAAAAAGAAAGAATAATCAGCATGTTCATTACAAAAGCTGTCCGGCGAACGGGCAGCTTTTTTTGTATCATAAACCGATAATTGACGCATTTTCCTTACTTTTGCAGTTCAATTTAATATACGATGAAGATATTAGTTCTTGGTGCCGGCAAAATGGGCACTTTTCTGACCGATGTTCTGTGCATTCAACACGAAGTTGCACTTTTCGATACAAATCCGAAGCGATTGCGTTTTGTGTTCAACACTCTGCGTATGACCGAATACGAAGAAATTCGCGAATTTGAACCTGAATTGGTTATCAATTGCGTAACTCTGAAGTATACTATCGAAGCATTTGAGAAAGTTTTACCGTATTTGCCGAAGAATTGTATTATTTCAGATATTGCATCGGTTAAAACAGGTATTCAGGAGTATTATGAAAAATCAGGCATGCGCTACGTGTCTACTCACCCCATGTTTGGGCCCACATTTGCAACGCTCGATAACCTGAGTACGCAAAGTGCCATCATTATCTCCGAATCGGATCACATGGGAAAAGCATTTTTCAAAGATTTGTATGGCTCGCTTAAACTCCGGATTTTTGAATATAGTTTTGACGAACACGACGAAACGATTGCCTACTCGCTTTCCATTCCTTTTGCGTCAACTCTGGTTTTTGCATCGGTCATGATTCCACAGGAAGCTCCGGGTACTACATTTAAACGTCATATGGACATTGCTAAAGGACTTTTAGGTGAAGATGACTATCTGCTATCAGAAATTCTTTTCAACCCGCATACGCACAATCAGGTGGAAAAAATCAGGGCAGAATTAAAAACGCTGATGGAAATTATCGATGACAAAGACTCCGAACGTATGCAGGAATTCCTGAAAAAAGTTCGCAAAAACATAGAATAAGGCAAAAAGACGCATTTTATTAAAAAAAATGCGTCTTTTTTATATGTATATAGAGATATTTTATTTTTTGGCAATAAGAATAAATTGATCGTATTCACCTATCACACCCGGAACTCTTTCACGCTTCAATGTATTATAGACGTGAACCGTCACATCCGAAAAGCCTGCCTGAGCGAATTTGGCTTTCAATTCAGCCACATCGAAGCCTTTGTGCGGAATCGGCTCAAAATGATGAAAAGAGCCGTCTTCGGTCACCAAATCGCCTATTACAACCACACCATTTGTATTGGTAATAGAATAAAGATGATGAATGGTAGCATCAGAATCTTCGATATGGTGAAAAGCCATGCACGAAAAAGCCAAATCGATATCCTGTTTTTCGTATTGCTGAACCTCACCATGAACAACTTCGACATTATTCTCTGTGGTTATTTTTGATTTCAGCACATCCAGCATGGCAGCCGATGTATCTTCAAAAACTATAGAGCCCACAAGAGGTAAAAGTTGAAAGCCTACAAGACCAGTCCCCGCTCCTACTTCAAGTGCCTTCCATTGTTTATTCAAAGTTACATTACGTTTTAATTCATCTACAAATATTTTTGTCATTTCCGTTTTCGACGGATTGTCCCATTCGGCTGCACGATGCGCAAAATTATCAGTCTTCATTTTATAAACTATTGAATATATTGAGTGTAAATATAAATTATCTTTCTGATACAACTTATTTAAGTATGAAAAGTTCAAATTACGGCATTTGTTAAGGCATCAACAGGAATTTATACTGTATTATAAACAGAATTTAAGATTTAATTTCTGCAAACAATGTCAGATTGACACCAATTACAACGTAGTAAAAGACAAAAAACAAAATGTTAGTTTGGCGGTTTGAGAGCGAGAGCATGCTTAAAATCGCATTAAATTCGAAAAAAAAGTAATAATTAGCCAGTTTCAACGTGGCTTTTGAGGCAAAACTGTAAGTATTTTCCAAAAAAGTAACAATTTAATTTTATTCTTATTGAAAAAATTACAGTTTTTCAAACACATCCTAATGTTCGTTATATTCGTATGTCTATATTTCTGTATAACAAACATTTGAAATACAAACTACACATATAGGAAACAGACTAAAAATAGCTTTTTTTCACTCCAAACAGTGTATTTCATGACTATTTGCTTGATTAAAAATGCATATTTTTTCGCTTTGTCAACAAAAACTATTGTTTTTTAATTTATAATCCTTTATTTTTGCAAGCACGTTAATTTAAAAAAAAGATAAAAAGCGCAAATTAATGATTAATAAACAAAATGTTAAATTTATGAGAAAACTAACGTTCTTATTGGCCTGTCTGTTTTTGATAGGCGTAGGTTTGGTTAATGCTCAATCTAAATCTGTATCCGGAAAAGTAATTTCGGCAGAAGATGGGCAACCGGTTATCGGTGCGTCAGTATTGGTAAAAGGAACTACAAACGGTACAATTACCGGAGTTGATGGTGACTTTACAATTACACTGACAGGAGGTGCAAAAACTCTGGTAATTTCGTACGTGGGTATGAAATCCTTAGAAGTTGATGCAAAAGCAAACATGGTGGTTAAAATGGAGTCGGACACTAAACTGATCGACGAAGTTGTAGTAACTGCTCTTGGTATTAGCCGCGAAAAAAAATCGCTGGGTTACGCCGTATCAGAAGTGAAAGGTGATGACATGTCCAAAGTAAGAGGTGGTGTGTCGAACCCTATCAACTCATTGGCAGGTAAGGTAGCCGGTTTGCAAATTACAGGTTCTACAGGTAATATGGGTGGTTCATCCAAAATCCTTATCCGTGGAGCAAAATCGATTTCTGGAAACAACCAGCCATTGTTTGTTATTGATGGAGTACCTGTAGAAGGAACCGACTTCAACACAGCCGATGCAGCTCGTGGTGCAGGTGGTTATGATTACGGTAACCTTATTCAGGACATCAACCCGGATGATATTGAAACTATTTCAGTATTAAAAGGCCCGAATGCATCCGCTCTTTATGGTTCACGTGCAACGAATGGTGTTGTAATGATTGTGACTAAAAAAGGCACTAAAAACAAAAGCCTTGGTGTAACTTTCAACACATCAATAGGGTTTGAGAAAGTAAACAAGCTCCCCGTTATGCAAAATGAATATGGTGGTGGTTATGGACTTTATGACGAAACTATCGACGGACAGTCTGTAAAAATAATGGATTATAATACCGATGAAAGTTGGGGTCCTAAATATGATGGTTCTAAATATGTATCGTGGTACGATTTGGCTAAATGGGAAAACGGCGGAAAAGTTCCAGGAACACTAACTCAAAGTACATGGCAGGCTTCACCTAATGATATCGATAAGTTCTTTGAATTAGGAACCAGCTTCACAAACAACATCAGTGTTTCTCAGGCTAACGACAACGCCTCTTTCAGAGCTTCATTCACCAATATGACTCAGAAAGGATATATGCCAAACAGTAAGATGCAGAAAAACTCATTCAACATTAGTGGTTCTGCTAAACTGAATAAGGTTTATGAAGTATTCTCCAACATGACCTATATGAATCAGGCTGCAACAGGACGTTCTGAAACAGGTTATGGAGATAACAACGTAATGCAGAAATTCATTCAGTGGGGTCAACGTCAGTTAGACATGAAAGAACTTGCTTCATTGTATAAGTTTGACAATGGAACACAAGCTGGCTGGAACAGAAATAGCTGGGATGAAGCAACATTGGCGTATTCGAATAACCCATACTGGTCACGTTACATGAACTATCAAAACGATACCCGTGATCGTTTGTATGGTAATGTGGGTTTAAAAGCTTTTATCAGTAGCAAAATTACTGCTCAATATAAAACCAGCTTAGACTTCTTTAGTTATAAACAATACGAACGCAATGCTGTATATTCACAGGAGCAATCCTATTATGGCGAAACTCAAAGACAACAATATGAGTTAAACCATGAGTTTCTGGCAACTTATAACGATAAGTTTGATGATTTCTCACTGACTGTAAATGCAGGTGCAAACAGCATGTATAGAAACTATCAGAGATTAAGCGGATATTCTGTTTCAGGTTTGGTATTGCCTGATTTCTACAATTTATCAAATTCAAAAAGTCCGGCTAAAGCTGAAAATTATTTAAGTGAGAAAGCAATTTACTCTGTACTTGGAAGTGTAAACCTTGGTTATCAATCTCTGGCATTCTTAGATGGTACTGTTCGTACCGATGTATCATCAACACTACCTAAGGGAAATAACATTTATACCTATTATTCTGCAACCGGAAGTTTGGTATTTTCTGAATTAATCAAACAGGACTGGTTAAATTTTGGTAAAGTACGTTTAGGTTATGCAAAAGTGGGTGGTGACACAGATCCATACCGGGTTTTAGATACTTACTCTTTCTACACAAGTTTCAATTCCGATCACGCATATCTGTTGCCTTTAACACAAAACAACAAGAAACTGAAACCGGAACAAACCTACTCTACAGAATTTGGCTTGGAAGCAAATTTCCTCGACAACCGTATTGGATTTGATGTTACTCTTTATCAGAGTTTAACCAAAAACCAAATTATGCCATTATCCATATCGGGTACCACCGGTTACACTTCTCAAATTATCAATGCCGGAGTTATGGAAAACAAAGGTGTGGAAGTTAAACTGAATGGAACTCCGGTTAAAACCAAAGATTTTGAATGGAACATTACAGTAACAGCCGCTAATAACAAAAACACTGTAAAAGAACTGATTGATGGCGTTAGCTATTATCGTATTGCAACCGCTCCATTTAAAGCTGAAGTTGGTGCATTCGTAGGTCAGGAATACGGTGTTATCATGGGAACTGATTACGTATATGATGATAACGGGAACAAAGTTGTTGATGCCAGCGGTTTGTATGCATCTACCAGTGGAAACGTACCATTAGGAAGCGTAAATCCAACATTAACCGGAGGGTTACTGAATTCATTCCGTTACAAAAACTTCGATTGCAGCATTCTGTTTGACGGCCAAGCCGGTGGTAAATTCTTCTCTACATCTTACATGTGGGGTATGTACTCTGGTATGTTGGAAGAAACAGCAGGTTTGAATGAACTTGGCAATGAATTACGTGGCGATCCTGCTGCAGGTGGTGGTGCTTTGAACGAAGGTGTTTTGGCCTGGTGTTTTGGCCGATGGTACCGTAAACACAAAAAGAGTAGATGCTGAAACCTGGGCTGGTGGATTTTATTCAGGCCCTGCAGCACAAAATGTTTTCAGCAGCGATTTCATTAAATTACGTGAAATTACTGTTGGTTACACATTACCTATCAAATCAAATGTTATCAGCAACCTGAAAGTATCTGCTTATGGTCGTAACCTGGCATTGTGGGGTCCTGACACCAAGCATTTCGATCCGGAATCTGCAACAACCAGTTCTGGTAATGTTCAGGGGATTGAAGGTGGTGCGCTGCCATCAGTTGCTACATTTGGTCTTAACTTAGGATTTCAATTTTAATAAATAAATCAAGACAAATATGAGAACATATTATAAATTATTAATCGTACTTTTGGTTGGTGTGTTTGTAACATCGTGCCAAAACATGGATGAGCTGAATGTAAATCCAAATGCTCCTTCTAGTGTTTCTACAGCAACTCTTCTTACAGGGTCTGAAAAGAAAATGATGGACTACATTTATGACAACTGGTTTAGTGGTCGTCAGGCTTTGCCGTATGCTCAATACTGGTGTCAACGTAACTACACTGAAGAAGACCGTTATCAGATTCGTGAATCAGTAAACAATAGCTACTTCAATCAACTTTATGTTGTAGCAGGTAACTTCAAATTAATTGAAGATTTGAATACAAACCCTGAAACAAAAGCTCTTGCAGGTGCTGTTGGTGACAACAACAATCAAATTGCTGTAGCTAAAATTCTGAAAGTATGGTTAATGCAGGTAATTGCTGATACCTGGGGTAGTGTTCCTTACTCCGAAGCATTCAAATTAAATGACAAGGTTACATACCCCGCTTATGACGATTTGAATGTATTATATCCGGCACTTATGGATGAATTAGATGCTGCTATTGCATTGATCGACGAAAATGGAGTTGCATTTTCAAGCGGTGATGTAATTTACGGTGGTGATGCTGCTGCATGGAAAAAGTTTGCCAATAGTTTGAAATGCCGCTTTGCTATCCGTCTGTCAAAAGTAGATACCAACTGGAAAACTTATATTGCCGAAGCTATTACATCAGGTGTTTTTACATCAAATGCAGACGAAGCAATGTTTAAATATTCAACTGAAGCTCCTAATGAATGTTATTTCTATCGTGGATACTTTGTAGATGGTCGTAACGACTTTTCAATCTCGAAACCATTTGCTGATTTATTAAAAGGTCAGAGAGATACATTAAACAATAAAGTTCATCCTTGGGAAGGAGTGAAAGATCCACGTTTATCAATTTACACTACCCCAAGAAGTGGTAAGTATAATGGTATACCTTATGGATTAACAAGTTCACAGATGGCAAAATACACCATTAACGCTTTCTCGCCAAGATGGTATCAGGCTCCTCCTGCATTTCTTAATAAAGATTTCGCAGTACCTTTGATGACTTATGCTGAATTATGTTTCATCCTTTCAGAATATAATAACTTTGATGCAGCATGGTACGATAAAGGTGTTAAAGCTTCAATTGCACATTGGGCTGATTTAGGTGGCGTAGAACTTGATGCAGCTGTTGTAGATGCTTATGTAGATGCAGTAAACAATACTGTGAATGCAGAAACTGTTGCTACTCAGAAATACATTCATTTGTATCTTCAGGGAACTGAAGCATGGGCTGAATACCGCAGAACCGGCTATCCAAACACGCTTCTTAAACCGGGAGAAAAGACTTACAGAAGTGTAGATGGTGACTTGGTATTCACAACACTTTCTGAAACCAAAAATGATCTTCCTGCTCGCGTTAAATACCCGACAAACGAAAGTACTTTAAATGCTACCGGTTTCACTGCAGCTATTGCTAAGTTGACCGATGGTACAAATAACTACTATTCAAAAATGTATTGGGATGTTAGAACAAGTGCTGATCCACATCCTGCAAACAGATAATTCAATCATAAAGAAGGCGGTCAAAATTGACCGCCTTCTTTTATTCTATGATTTTTACGTCAGCAAAAGTTCGCCTCACACCTTTTTTGTACTTCACCGCCGGATAACCGAAAACAACGATTAAGCCTTCCCGCGAAGGAAACTTTATTCCCCAGTTTTCTCTGAATTTCTTCGCTTTCTTACCATTCTGAATAAGTGGATGAACGCCACCCAACATACAGGTACCCAAACCAAGACTTTCGCCGGCCAGCATGGCGTAAGTTGCTGCAATAATAGGATCGGCAGGATCGGTATAAGGCGAACCGTAAAAATAGATGGCCAATGGTGCATCGTAAGTAACCACATTCTCTCCTTTTTCCATAGAGCCTATATACGTATCGAAGAGTGGTTTTACAAACCCTCGGAACATTTCATCGTTCGATTTACCCCAAAACGGGCGCATGATAGTCATAAACCAGTCGGACACAAACCAGCGCATCGATTTCAGAAACCTGCAATAATCAAAAGAGAACTCGCGTACTTTGTCTCTGTTACGCAATACAACCAGATGAACATCAGATGGAGGCAAACCCATAGGAGCAGTTTGTGCTGCTTCGATGATTTTATTCACCAACTCATCCGGAATTTCTTTCTGTGTGAATTCACGGATACTCCGTCGGCGCTGAAGCAAATAAAGAAGTGAATTATAGTCAGTCGCTGTTTCTTTTTCGGGTAGAGGAAAAACATCGTCTACCGATAGTGTGCGGCCATCTATCCGGATGGCATCATTCGGGCAAATCAGCATACAATGTCCGCAACCAATACATCCAAAAAGGGGAGAATCAGTTTGCTGTACTTTCCCATTGATAATTTCAAGATTATTATCACCACAAACCCGAACACAATGACCGCAGCCATTGCAAAGTTCCGGTAAAAGCAGAATGCGGGCAGCATCTTTTGCCCGAGAGGTAGGGATAGCCATAAGTTATATATTTAAGCCCTCTAAATCCCCCGCAATTTATCCCGATTTATCGGGAGGGGACTTAAGAGAAAAAGAACATTACGCTATTAAAAATAAACCTATTCTTACTGACGTGTAAGAACCGCTTCTGAACTCACATCGCGCAAACCATCATACACTTTATAAGTCAGTTCTATGCGCTTAAAACCTGTATCAACAAGAGTTCCGGTGAACGACTTCACACTTAAATCGGCAGTTGGCTGTTGAGCTAAAGTCAACTGACCATTTTTGAGCTTCACAACAATATATTCCAGATCACCGGTGTCGTAAAAATTGGTAATAACATACTGAGTGGTATCAGATGCTTTGCGGTCGATTTCGACCAGATAAACACGGTTACCAAGGAAAGGATTTATTTCCTGGCAGCGCCATGCACCTGAAATTGATGTATAAACACGTGGTCCGTTATCACCACATGATAACAGAAACACCAATAGCAAAACTATAACTGACAGTTTTCCAATTTTCATTTCACAACTTCTCCTGCTTTATAGTTTATTGTCTCAAGCAATTCTCCTTTTTGATTATATCCACGCGCTAATCCATCCCGTTTTCCTTCTACAAATGGAATTTCAGACATCAACTCTCCTGTTTTATAAAATGTTTTCCAGATACCCGTCTTCAGATTATTCAGGTATTGTCCCGAATTCTTGAGTTCTCCTGTTTCATAATAAAAAAGCCACGATCCTTCTGCGCTTCCATTGGTAAACTGACCGGTTTGCTTTATCTTTCCATTCGGGTAATAAACATTCCACACACCATCGAACAAATCATTAATAAACACTCCCGATGAAAATAAGTCGCCGGATTTATAGAACGATTTCCATACTCCGGATTTTTTACTCCTGACATATTCACCGGTTTCTTTTACCACTTTCAGTGAGTCGTAATAATCGGTAAAAGTCCCTGTGATCGTATCGTTTTTATAGGTACACACCGATTTCACAAAACCACTCGGATAATATGCAGTACAAATGCCATCCAGTTTACCTGCCGCGTAATAACATGTTTTATTTACTGTACCGTTTTTCTGGTCTTTATAATAATCGGTATACAGCCCTTCGTATAATCCGTTTTTCTTGAATGATTTTTCCTTGACATTACCGTTTTCGAACCAGGTTGTTACATTTCCCTGTTCTTTGCCTGTTACAAAATTTTTCAAACAAAACTGCTGTCCATTATTGTAAAAACTTTTGTATTCTCCCGATAATTGATCTTCAGAATAAAAAACTGTTTCCTGAATTTTTCCATCCTCATAATAATTTATCACTTTTCCATTCAGCAAATCGTCTTTATAGGTAGCTTCCTGCTGCATCTGCCCTGTAGGATAATAATACTTCAAAACACCGTTTAATTTCCCTTTTTTATAAGGCATCAGTTGCTTTAAGGTTCCATCTTCATAATAATCGAACCACACTCCAACGAGCAATCCTTTCGAATATTTTCCCTTTTGCCAAACAATGCTATCGGGATAATAAATGACGTAATTGCCATGCTTTATCAACGAATCACCCTTTGAAATAACAGAATATACCTCTTTTACTTTCGTTTTTTCAGCATCGTACCAGCTGCGTTCAGTTTTGGCAGCAAACAATCCGACAAAAAAACAAAGGAAAATAAAAACACTGAATTGTCTCATTGTTGTTTCTATTTTACTTCAATCATCATTTGCGTTCCTTCCAACGGCTGTCGGTGACCATAATCCAGTATAGCAGCCAATGCATATTTACCTTTGGCAATATCTTTCGGGATTTTTAAACGCACCACTCTGCTGGCTTCAGGGTAAACAGTCACCTTTTCGGCCGGAAATTTTTCTTCTTTGGCCGATTGCATGTCAGCCAAAGCAAGACTCACACTGGCATCAATGATATTATCGCCGGTATTGGTGATTAACACTTCAAAAGTTCTGAATTTCTCACCAGCCTTTGTAACTTCTTTTAAGTTACTGATGTTTGCTCTGTAATTACGGTTACTTCTGGGCGATTGCTTTACCAACACAACGATACGTGGAACGATAAGAACCCCGCTACTCAGCGTTTTGTCCACTTCAGCGGCAGAGTGTTCCTCCACAGCCTGAACGCCAATCATACACCAACGGGTGGAAAAACCATCCTTTGGAACTGTCATGATAATATCCACATTAGCTGTTTGGTTCGGATTTAATTCAATTAACGAAGGACTGATGGTTATCCAATCCACACAGGAATGTTTATTTGCACCGATAGCTACATTCTTTTTATTTCCTTCTCTGTCGACAGTATAATCAGAAAGTTTTAAAATGTATTTCTGCGGACGACCGGTGTGGTTAATTATACTCAATGCCTGTTTCTGAATTTCACCCGGATCTGCATTGAAACTCATAAGGACAGGTGAAACCTCAAAATCCTGCGAAAATGCAGTAAATGATAAAATTGAAAAGAGAATGACAGTAAAAAATCGTAATGCTTTCATGTAAAAATTACTTTTGTTATTATGCAATGTATAGAATACTCATAGTAGCACAAAAGTAGTAATTTATCGTTGATTTAAGCGATATGAAAACTAAAAAAAATAAAGCGATATTACACCTTTACTATTTTCAGACACAGAAGTTTTCAGAAGATATATATATTCTGTTCCTAATTTTCAATAAGCAGCTTTTTATTATTTGGCACAAACACATACAAAGCCAACCAGCAAAGTAAATAAGCCAGACTCGCAATAGCAAAAACCACATAATAACTACCGGTAATTTGCAAAATCAACCCAACTGCTCCTGAGAAAAGAACTCCACCGACAGCTCCTGCAAAGCCGGATAAACCTGTAACCGATCCTACTGCGTTTTTCGGGTAAATATCGGAAACTATGGTGAAAATATTAGCAGCATAACCCTGATGGGCAAAAGTAGCCATGGAAATAAGCACAACAGCCAGCCACATATTGGATGTAAACGAAGTAAAGAATATCGGCAACACGAGCAAAGCCATAAAAAAGATAGTCAGTTTACGCGCAGCCACGGGATTTTTACCACGCTTGATCAGATACGATGACAACCAGCCGCCAAAAATAGAGCCTCCCATAGATACTACGTAAATGACAATAAGTGGCAAACCTATTTTTGTCAGATCGATATGATAATTGGAGTTTAGATATTTGGGTAGCCAATACAGGAAAAACCACCAGATAGGATCAGTCAGGAAGCGTGACAAGCAGATTCCCCAGGTCTGCTTGTATGAAATAATAGATTTCCACGGAAGTTTTTGGGCTTCGGGCTCTTTTTCGTCCTGCAAAATATAATGGAGTTCATTTGCACATAGTTTTTTGTTTTCTTCTGGTTTCCGATACGTAATTATCCAGACAAACAACCAGATAAAACCCAATAAACCTGCCGAAATAAATGCCCACTGCCAGCCCCATTTTAGAGCAATAATGGGAACAATAAGCGGTGTAAGTATTGCTCCAAAGTTCGAACCGGTATTCAGAAGTCCGGTAGCCATCGCCCGTTCCTTTTTCGGAAACCATTCGGCCACCGTTTTGATTGCTGCGGGGAAATTAGCAGATGCGCCAATACCTAATCCGAAACGGGCAACAGCAAAAGCGGCTACAGTGCTGAATGCGGCATGAAACATTCCCGAAATGCTTAGTAATGTTACGGAAATAATCAACCCAAGTCGCGTACCAATTTTATCGAGCAATGTGCCCATGGAGATTAATCCGATAGCATACGCTGCCTGAAATGCCATGATAATATATCCATAATCAGCTTCTGTCCATCCAAACTTCACCTGAAGTTGTGGAGCTAAAATGCCCAGCACCTGACGGTCGATATAATTAATAGTGGTTACAAAAAACAGTAACAACACAATGCGCCAACGGTAATTTCCGATTTTCACTGACATAGTTCATGTATTAAATGGTATGCTTCTTCCTGTTCTTCGTGTGTTTCGCAATATGTGACCACCACCATTTTCATACCGGGTACCCAAAGTCTTTTGAGTTGCTCACTTATGGTTTCCAAATTACCCACAATGCGGGAATTCAGTACAATTCCTGTATTGGCAAATTTATGAAACGCTTCCAGATTATTAGTTGCTCCGGGGTCGGTTTGTGGAGAAAAAGCACCATCAGCCATTAATAGTCCTTTGGTTTGCAAAACCGCATCCACCCAATTGCTCCAGTCTCCACAGGAATGGAAAACAGGACCGCCAAGTGGTGAACATATTTTCTCCACCGACGGCGCAGCCAATTCGATGTACTGGTCGGGTGAAATCATAATGGCATTGTCGTCGCTCATGCCCAATCCTTTCCATGCTGTGGACGACGCAAAACCATGACCCGGCGAAGCCAGTACCGAACCAATCAGTTTCACCTGTTCTTTATTGAACTGAATGGATAAATCAGCCAGACGATCAAACAATTGAATCACTTTTTCGGGCTCCATGATGGTATCCATAAAAAACTGGTCGAGCGGATATAAATGCCCAACCATATTGAGTGGCGACTGCGTATCGGTAAGCGACATTGGAACACGACCTTTGGTTTGTTCCATAAAATACGCAATCATATCGAGCGTATGTCGTCCGATATTGGTTTTAGCAACTTCCTGAGGCTCATAAGCCAGTACTTCGTCGATAGAATTGAATCGGGTTTGTAACGCAGGTGCCTGACCTTCGTGCCAGATATAATCTCCTCCATAAGCGCTGGCAATAGTGCCGATTCCGTACCACGGCTCTAAAAAGTTGGGAACATCAGCTTTATAAAGCATGCTTTTCTCCAATGCGCCGAGCTGCAATTCAAGCGAGCGTTTCATATCCCTGCTACCAAACGAGAAACATTCAGCCACACGCATCCGTCTGTAAACCACCACGCCTGATTTCTGCTGCCAGAAATCAGCACAGCTTTCATTTAGTTCAGCTGCATAAGCCTCGTATTTATCGAAATCAAAATTCCCGGGTTTCACAGGTAACACCTGCGTTGCCTGTGAATCAGCCAATTTATTGTCGAATTGTTTTGCCATAAGCCCCTCCAAACCTCCCCTCAAGGGAGGCTTTAGATTAGTATTGTATATCGGTTTTGTATAACATTTAAGTTGGAGAATATGTCTTTAAGCCTCCCTTGTGGGGAGGTTTGGAGAGGCTGTCTTTCTTAATTCTTCCACCGTTTCAAAAATCGTATCAATTTTATCATCGTTCACCGAGTCGTCAATATTGATACAGCAAACACCGGTAAGGTATGGGTTACCCGAATCTTTTACCAGCGAAGTGATGGTTTTATGCACTTCTTCTTTGGTTTGTTTGGCTAATTCCACCGGACTGTAACGGATGTTCAGGAATGTATTTGGCAGATGTTCGCGCAAAAGCTTAATGTCGCCACCCCAGCCCACATCCAAAAAATCGAGATGAGGAATTTTGGCAAAGCTGGCTGCCATACGGTGCGGATCTGCTCCGCAATAATGAATCCCATACGGACGTTTTTGACTCCATTTTATATCATAAGGCAACAGAAATTCTTCGTAATCCTCTGCTGAAATCATAGTATGTGAACATTCGGAATGTAACAGCACCGGTTTGTTTAAATGACGAACTCCACGATTGACCGAAACTGAAGTTGATCCTGTTTCACTTTCCAAAAAGTCAGTAAACTTTTCGATAACTGCAGCTATCGAATTGAAATAGGCTTTCGTTTCGTCGGGTATCATCATCATATCCAGAAAAATATTCTCGCCATGCAAATCCATGGCAATATTCAGCACGCCGCCCCAGTTAATGTCGCCGGTCACACGGCCGTACTTCGATTTCAGTGCATCAGTCAGTTTCAGTACTCTTTTAAAACTTTCGGAATTGAATGCCGCTTCTACATCCACATTTTCCAGTTCTTTATGTGCTGCCAAAACCTGTGGCGGATGATTTTCGGAGTAATTCACTTCACAACCCAACACTTCCGAAAGGAGATAGCCGGCAGCTAAATGCACTGCGCCAATTTCTGGGCGCGCTTCGTTTCGGTGCTCACCCAAACCGTAACGCCCCCAGCGCTCGTAAAGCACTTTTTCCTTTTGTTGCTCCACCTCTACCCGCTTCAACGGATGATAGAAAAAATCAGGATCGAACGTAATTTTCTCGTTTTTGTACCACCATTCGGGCAACAGAACAATATCTACGGGCAAGATCGTATTGCCAAGTAGCGGGTTGTGTGAGTAAGACATGTTTATTTATAATTTACAATGATTTCTTCTTTTCCTCAATCAGAAGTCGGTAGTTATGGTAATTTAGATTTTCTGATTGCCTATACCATATATTCAAAGGCTGGTACAACAGAAATCTGACAACCATCTTGTTCAATCAAATCTGAATTTGCAAAAGTCACAATGGTAGCTTGTGTCAATTCAAAAAATTTCATCGCTTTTAATAGCCCATTTAATTCCCTTGTGAGATTATCGGCTGTAAGTTCATAGCAAACCTGAACTAATTCTGCAACTTTACCATTCTTCAATGCCACAAAATCACATTCGCCTTTGTCATCAAAATAGTACAATTCCGAATACGTTTTTCTCAAATACAAAAAAATCATGTTCTCTAATTTTCGACCTAAATCCTCAGTCAGAGTATTTGAAACTATATTTACCAGACCCAAATCAATAGCATACACTTTCTTTGGATTTATTAATTGTGCTTTGGTAGAATGACTGAACATGGGTAAAAATGACACCAAATAAGATAGCTCTAAATGAGAAAACCAAGACATAATTGTACTTGTAGCTCCTATTGCAAGGGGTTGCTTTAACTTGGTGGCCGTTATTCGGTTGCCTATGTTTGAAACCAGAAAAACAGCTAACCGTTGCAAACTTTTTATGTCCTTAATGCCATACCGAGTTACAATATCCCGAATTAATATATCATTGAATAATGTGGCAATCTGTTCTTCATCACCGGATTTTATGTATTCAGGGAATCCCCCGGTTTGCATGTATTCGTTTAAACTTTCGATACCCGGTTTCAGGGATTTGAATTGCAGAAATTCATTGTATGAAAATGGGAATAACTCCTGGGTAATATGCCTTCCGGTAAGCTTCGTTCCTAGTTCTTTGCTTAATAACGAAGCATTAGACCCAGTAACTACAACCTGAAAACCTTCATCTAATTTCTGACGAACATATATTTCCCAACCAGCAACTAATTGTAATTCATCAAAGAATAATGTTTTTACTTTTCGTCTATCGATAATTTTATCTAATCGTGTAAAATCTGAGAGTGTAAACTCATACAACTGAGGTGATTCAAAGTTTAGGAAAAGAATAGATGCCCGATCTAAATCAGCCATCATTTGCATCAATAAAGTACTTTTACCGCATCGTCTTACACCGGATATAATTAATGCATGTGAGGAAAGACTCTTTGTGGAAGGCACCATTTTTCTCTTCATGCCTGTGTCAATTTTTGAAACTCTGGAGCTTTGTATATCTACAACATGCTCAATGATAGATTCTAATATCATACGAATTGATTTGTTTGATACAAAAATACAAATTTGTTCGATACAATCAAACAAATTTGTGTTTTCAGGAAAATAACTTATAACTCACTACCACTTCCTCATTTTCATCAATCATCAACCGATATTTGCCAACACTAACTTCTTCAATTACACCTTTCGATGTTTTTGGTTTTGATTTGCTAGTAAAAGTCAGATAACCTTTGCCTTCTGTAGCGGTCACTTTGATTGTATTTTCGTCCATATAAAGTTTAATTTCTCCATTCGGTGTTGGAACTGTTCCTTCCATCCATTGTAATCCTCCAAGATTTGGTGTAATGCTAAACTCGCTGTAGCCGGCTTCTACAGGTTGAATTCCTAAATAGTATTTACCTAACAAATAGATAGGACTGGCTCCCCAGGCATGACAAAGGCTCTTTCCGTACGGACGACCATACATGGCTAAATACTGCGTGCCTTCGTCGGTTGGATTGTATTTTTCCCAAAACGATGTAGCTCCTTCGCGAATCATGCCGCCCCAGTAATCTTTGATCTCTTTCATGACGGTTTTCTGTTCGCCCATGGCGCAAAGTGCTTCCAATTCGTAGTAACGCATGTAAGGTGTGGAGATTTTCATAATGGAATCGTTGAGCAATACCGATGTTTTTATTTGTTGTTGCTGTTCGGGCGACAGGTAATTATAAAACGCTGCAAACATATTGGCATAGCGGGTTACCTGTTCCCGTTGTTCATCGTTGAGTCTGCTATGCATCAACGCCTTTTTGCTTTCGTTCCAAAAAGCCGGAATGAGTTTGGCGCGCAAGTCAGCAGCCAGTTTTTCGTATTTGGTTTGGTCGGCAGTATTATTTGCAAGTTGGGCACAGAGCGCCATAGTTTCCAGACTTTTACAGAATAAAATCTGTTCGAACGATAATTCACCGCGTTTATCCATATAGCCATCAGCCCAGTCCACAAATACCCAGTCGCCGGTGAGACCTTCTACCATGCCGTTTGCATTGGTGCGACCGAGTACATAATCCATCATGGTTTGCATGCGCGGATAAATTTGGGCAATAAAACGCTTGTCGCCAGTAAACATGTAATAGTCGTAAATGGACAGAAACCAGAAAAAGCTATAATCCATAATGGTGTTCGTATGACTGGTTACGGGATCTTTGCCACGAAGCAGCCAAATGGTATTCCGAACGGTTTGCGCATCGAAAAACAGGTAATAATTCATTTGGTAACTCTGAATAGCATCGCCACTCCATGTCCAGCGATCGCGTTTGATGCCATCGATAAAGAATTCGCGGGTAGTGAGATGCATGGTGTATTCACCCACTTTCCATATATTATTCAGTTCATCGTCGTTTGAGCGAAAACTACCACGATATTCAACAGGCTTGTACTCGTACAGCATGCTCACATCATCGTAATCTACACCGGATTCTTTGGTAATAAACACATAACGGAAAGCTTTGCTGTTTTCAAAAGTGTAAATATCGGCGGATGTTGTTTTAGCCAGAGCATTATCGGTTATTAATTTTCCATCAACAAACAGTTCGTCGAGGGTTTCACAATATTCGGTATCCAGCGCTTCTTCCCGACTTTCGCCATAGTAAATATTGACCTTACCGTTACCGGCAAGCCCTTTCAGTTGCAGAAAACCAAATGTTTCGCGGCCAAAATCTATTAATTCACCGTCAGCCAGATTTTCACGCTTGATGGCTACTTGCGGCATCACTTCGAGTTTGTATTTCGATGGACATTTTTCGGCAGTATTGAATTCGACCCAACCTTCGGCATACATATAAATGGTGGCTGATGTATCGCTGGCTTTTCCGCTTTCGTCAATCCACTCCTTGTCTTCGTAAGTTACTTTCCAGCTATTATCTGTTTTTACGGTTTTGCCATTTACGAAAATAGCTGGTGGTGTTGCCTGATTCCACACTTTGATATTCAGACTATGTTTACCGGCAGGCAGCACAAATTTTTTAGGCATACCAAACTGGAGTTTTCCATCCAGTTTGATATTGAAAGTTCCTTCCACCGCAATTTCAATTTCTTCGGCTTCCGGCAAATCAATTTTTTTGCTGAATTCCACCAACACATAATGACTGTCCATTTTCCAGAAATGCGGAAAAAAGACGCCGCGTTCAGTTCGCCGGTTATTCATTTGATTGCCGAGCCAGATTTCGTAATCGCCCGGATACCAGATCCATGTTGCAGAAGAAGTGTTATTCATTTACTTCGTGTTATTTGTTGTACGTTATTTACTTCGTGTTATTTGCCCTGCGGGCGTTATTTGCTTCGCGTTTCTATAAATAACAGGCGAAGCCTAAGTAACGGGCGAAGCCCAAATAACAGCATAGCGAATAACAAGCGTAGTCTAATTACTCAAATCTCGTCTCCGTATCTTTCTTTCGTAATTTGCTGCAATGACTTGCCGCGGGTTTTGGGTGTCCAGATGGTTCCAATGATGAGGGCTACAATCAACAAACCAATCATCAAATAAGCGGCTGTATTGAATCCTTCGCCATTTTCACCATAAATATTGACAAATACCAGTCCCCAAACTGCTGCTATTCCTCTAACTAAAAAGAACATAATACCCTGTGCTGCTGCACGATATTTGGCCGGAAAAAGCTCGGATGCCCAAAGCGCATAAAATGCCTGCACGCTTACGCCCGCATGTGTGCCCCAGAGAATAGTGAAAGCCCACAAAGCGGCATAATTTTTAATTCCGACAAAAATAAGAATAAACCACGCAGCGATACCAATTGCTGTACCAAGAAAATACAACAAGCGCTGATTTACTTTATCGACCAACATGGCAAAACCAAAATAGGTTACCGCAATTATCACAATCCACTGTATGGCCGAAACCATATTTGCCTGCCCGTTGGAAAGACCGCCTGCAGTTTCATAGATATGCTGCTGAAAGAAACCCATGACCGAAGCCACCATGTTCCATGTAATGTAAATACCAGCCAGAAAAAGCATGGTGCGGACATTCACTTTATTGGTAAAAAGTGTTCCAAACGACGCAAAAACGCCTGGTTGTTTCTCGTTACCTTGGGCTTTCTTTGCTTCTTCCCAGTCTTTCGATTCATTGAGTTTTCGCTGGAGTGTCCATGCGATAAATGCAACAATAAATAACGAACCGAAAATCAGTCGGCTACTGAAAACTTTGATCGCATCTGCGTTAGCATCATTTCCGATAAAGAAAGTTGCAATTTTGTGCACATAATTATATAAAACACCGGCCGCTGCATCGGCACTGCCCGGCGCAAGCAACATACCCAAAAGCAAGATAATGGTAGGGCCTACACCCCAGGCAAACTGAGAAATTCCCATATTTCGTCCGCGGTTACCTACTTCCGAATTTTCAGAAATATAGGTCCAGGAAGCAGGAACGCCAGCCCCCACCGAAATACCGGTAATCAGAAATCCTGTGAGCAGCATGGGGAAGTTGACGGTGAACATAATAATGGCAACTCCCAACATGTATATAAGCATATTGTAGGTGTAAATCGTTTTTCGTCCGTATTTGTCAGCCAGAAAACCACCGACAATAGCACCAATGGCCGCGCCAAAGCAGTTGGCGCTGATGGCATTCAGCCAGCCGAGATGTCCTTCGGTAAGTCCTAGGTAATTTTGCCAAAGAGTCAATCCACTTGCACCGGCCACAATAGCTCCGGCATCCAGATAATTGGTCAATGATACGGCGATAGTACTTTTTAAACTTCCTTTTTTATGTTCCATGTATTATTTATAAGATTAATTTATTTCGTTTTTTATCTTCTCCCTGCATTTCTTCTGATACTGTCATTCACCATCGGCCCATTGTTTTCCCAAACATTTCCCGGTCCGTTGGCATTTTGAAGAAACTTTTCACTATCAGTATAATTGTTTTTGATAGTAATATACGACGAACCTTCATCGGTGTAGAGGTAGTACCATTGATTCGGATCGTGAACATACGATGGATGACAAATGTCGTGAACATAATTCTCGGTTATCAATGTTCCGGGTTGTGCTCCAAGTGTATAAATCCCTGCCACATCGTAAGCATGAGTTGCATACCGATAAATATTATTTCGGGCGACGTAATTATTTTTCATACATACCGAATCACGATTCCAGCCCCAACCCAGGCTTATGCCCGAATATGAAACATCATGAATATCATTATTCGTGATGTTGAAATCCGAAACATAACCGGCACAAACAGCCACACATCCCCAGTCTTCGTTAGTTAGGTCGTTAAATAAATTGTTATTGATATTTAATCCTTTACAAACTTCGCGATTGTCGGACGGACGATAAGGCAAATGCGTTTCTAACGATGCCGGAGAAAAACTTCCGGCTACCAAACCATTTCCTGCAATATCAGTAAAAATGCAATTGCTAACTTTGCCACCGGTTGTAGCTGAAATATAATCGAGACCGGAATAACCCAAATGTTCGAATGCACAATTTTCAAAACTGACATTTTCACTCCCGGAAACAGTAACTGCTGCTGCCGGTCGACCTAACCATCCCTGATTATCGAGTTTATGATTGTTCACGCGGTCGATTTGCGGACGAAGTTTGTAACCTTCGGTGAGATACATACCGGCCTGAAGAGGAACATGACCTTTTTCGGAAGGTCGCATCCAGGTGGTATGACTAAAAGTAATGTTTCTGAAAGTAACATTTTTTACCTGACGATCAGTCGTTCCTTCCACCTGAACCAATGTTTCAATAGCAGGTACAACGGCTTCGTTTATTTTTTCTCCGGGAAGCGGATAGTAGTACAATTTATGGGTGCGGATGTCGTAAAACCATTCTCCGGGTTGATCGAGCAATTCTCTGGCGTTCGTCAGATAAAAAGGCGAATTTACACCTGCGCCAACCATGGGTTGTGGCCACGGCCGCTCAAACTGAATTTTACTTTCAGGCTGATGGAATCTGACAGCTGCCGAATCACCCTGGATGCGGATGGATTTGATGCGCAGAAAAGACACTGCCCACATCTGGTGGAGTACCATTTCGGCATAAGGTGCTTTCAAGATGCCTTTCACGGCTTTTGCCGGTATCCAAAGTTCTTCGTTCACTTTATCGTTTCGGATAATGCGCGCCATGTTTTCAAAATCGGCCACATCGCGGGCGCGTACAGCTTTTTTGCCGTTTACCCACAGTTGCCGGAAATCGAATGGTCGACCATTGAAATCAGGAACATCAGCTACCAAAAGTTTTCCTGATTTTTTCCAGTTGTTGATTTTCAACCCTCCGCTGATAATTACTTTCTGATTTTCTTCTCCACAGATAATTGTAGGAGATTGTGGCGTTCCACTGTCTTCGGGACGAACATAGATCTGTTCGTACAAATTATAAGTTCCAGCTTTCAGAATGATATGAATGCCATTTTCAATTTCGGGAGCATTTAGTCGCCGCATTTCCCGCGCCTGACGTAAAGCTGCGGAAATGGTGGCTTTGGGTGCGGCTAAACTTCCATCGTTTGCATCTTTTCCCGAAGGAGAAACGTAGATGTCGAAGGAAGAAAAGAGTATAAAAAGCCCCCCAACCCCCCACAAGGGGGTTTTAGAGAGTGCGTATTTGAAGATTTTCAGCATACATTTGAATGATTATAAATTCGCTAGTTTTATATGAAGAATAAGTCTTAAAGTCCCCTAAAGGGGGATTTAGGGGGCAAATCTCATCCACACCGTCATATCCATTTTTCCACGATTTCCCCAGGCATAATAAGGAATCAGACGGATTTTCACTTCTTCCTGTTTGGTTGAAACCGGACGATACAAGGTATTTTTCCACGAAACCTGATCCGAAAGGCGAGCCACACCATCCAGAGCCATCATAGGCGAACCTGCAATGACTGTTTTCACCGGTTGCAGTTTTATATCCGCAGGAATGACCACATCGTCAATATTTTTACCACCTTCCACATCCATTCCTTCCAAACAATACACTATCGGACCACGTTTTACGCAGGTTTGATTCCGTGTTTCCTCTACCAACGGATTTGATTCCAACAAAATTACCGGCATATCCAAAACCAATTCAACCACATCGCCTTTTTTCCAGATGCGATTGATTTCAGTGTACGAATTGGCTTTGTTTTCGGAAGCAAATTCCTGTCCGTTTACTTTAATCGTTGCCTTCTGACACCAGTCGGGTATGCGCAGAAAGAACGAAACTGCTTTTTTCTTTGGTGCAATTTCTACAGCAATTTTAATATTGCCATCCCACGGATAATCGGTAGTTTGTAAAAATTTTATTTTGTCTTTTTTCTCCAAAATTGTTTCCAAAGTACTGCCGGCATACAAATTAAACCATACCGCATTTTTGTTGTAGGAATACACATAATCCTGCACCTGAGCCAGCGTACGAACAGTATTTGGCGGGCAACAATTGCATTTTTTGATGTACACTTCACGTTCTTTCGACCAGCGAAGCGTATAAGGTAAATCATCGGAAATGCGCAGCGGGTTGGTATAGAAAAATTTCTTTCCGTCCAGACTAATTCCACTCAAAACACTGTTGTAAAGAGCAGTTTCCAACACATCGGCATATTTTGCTTCACCGGTGGCTTGTAACATTCGCCAGTTGAAAAGCATATTTCCGATATTGGCGCAGGTTTCGTTATGTGCTGTTGAATTGGGAAGCTGATACGGACGTCCGTAACTCTGATGCACTTTTTGGATACTGTCAGGCCGATAAAAAGTTCCATCGGGCGAAGTGCCATCGTACAATGCACCACAAGCTCCTGTTACATACATTTTACGATTCACAATGTCCGACCAAATACTGGTGAGGTTTTTCATCAGTTGCTCTTCACCTGTTTCCATATACACATCGGCAACACCAGCATACAGATAATTGGCACGCACGGCATGTCCCATGGCATTGTATTGCTGGCGAAAAGGAATTCTGTCCTGATTATCGTCGGTGCCGTTTTCGACCATTCCACGTATGTCAATCAGATTTTTGGATAAGGCAAGATAACGCGGGTTGCCGGTTTCGCGGTACATTTCCACTACGCCCATGTAATGCGACGGACAAATGGCATTGCGTGCAAGCTCCGCCGAAGCTGTTTCGTAAAAATAACACAGAAAATCGGTGGCTTTTACGGCGACATTAAATAAAGTGGTTTTTCCTGTAGCACGTTTATGAATAATTCCCGCCATCATCAAATGACCCAGATTATAGGTTTCGAAATTCAAACGGTTTTCAAATGCTTTATCGTCTTTTTTACCGGTTTGAGTGCCGGTAATTTCCTGTGTGTGCGAATCAATCCCCTTATTGAGTTCTGCAATAACCACCGGCGTATGAATATATCCATCGGCACGCTGTACTTTAACAATGGTAGCAATAATTATGTCCATTAGTGAATCCAGCTTTGGCTCTTTTGTAACCGCATAAACTGACGCCACTCCTTCTAACCATTTGTAAAAATCACCATCGTGAAACGGAGGTCCGTGATGTGTACCTTTTAATTCGCCGGCTGCCACCTGAAAATTCTGAAACGAATGGCTCAGTGTGGTATCGTTGAGTGTGTTCCACATCGACAGTATCATCGTGTCTTTAAATACATTGTATCGCTCAGCCCAAAAACCATTTGTCCAATGAACAGCATTGATATCTGTAGCCGACATTTTGGCAAATTTACTCGCCGTGGTATTTGTTAAGCCTTTGTTTTGAGCCGCTCCGGAGAAAAAACCAATGATAAAAAGGAGTAGAAATATCTTTTTCATTTTAAAATTATTATTTTCAAACAAAAGAATGACGTAAAAATAGTGATTTTGTACCATTAAAATAGCAAAACCCCAGCATTGTTGCCAGGGTCATACTCTAATCAATGAAAAATCTGTTTTATCAAACCAATACCTCTATCAAAAATCACAAAATGTATAAATACATCAAATGAATGACGAAAAAAGGGATTACATGTACTCATATATTTTGTGGAATAAATTAGACATTTCAGTATTTTACAATGAGTACTTTTAAGTATTTATTTCGTCTTTACTACAGTTATTCATGAAAAAAAGATGATTCTTCAAAACAAATATATTCGCAAATTAATTATCATTCAGAGTATTATTCTTCTGTTTATTTCTACCGTCTCGTGTTCCGGAAATAAGGAATTGTATGTTTCCACTTCATTTCACGAACCTGCTAACGAAGGATTACGATTTATTTACAGCGAAGATGGTTTGAAATGGGATAGCGTACCCGGTGCATGGCTTAAACCCACAATTGGCAACCAAAAAGTATTACGCGACCCTTCCATTGTGCGGACTCCCGATGGCGTTTTTCACCTTGTATGGACAAGTAGCTGGAAAGGCGATTTGGGTTTTGGGTATGCTGAATCGAAAGATCTGATTCACTGGTCGGAATCAACCATGATTCCGGTTATGAAAAACGAACCTACAACTGTCAATGTGTGGGCTCCTGATATATTTTACGACGATGAAAATGATCAGTTTGTTGTGGTTTGGGCATCCTGCATTCCAAAACGTTTTTCGCTTGGTGTTGAGAAAGAGGACAATAATCATCGCTTATTCTATATTACCACCAAAGATTTCAAAACAATTTCTGAAACAAAACTTTTCTACGATCCGGGATTTAGCTCTATCGATGCAACTATTGTGAAACGTGGAAAATCGGATTACGTCATGGTTTTCAAAGACAACACACGCCCTAACCGTAACCTGAAAGTTGCTTTTGCAAAATCACCGCTGGGACCATATTCAAATGCATCAACCACTTTTACCGAAGGTTTCGTGGAAGGTCCAACAGTTGAAAAAGTGGATTCGGATTACATTATTTACTTTGATGAATACCGGAAATTCAGTTATGGAGCTGTAAAAACCAAAGATTTTATTCATTACACCAACATTTCGGACATAATATCGGTACCTCAGGGACATAAACATGGTACCATTTTTAAAGCACCGGTTTCAGTTGTCGAAAATCTGAAAAAGACGTTTGAGATATCTCAAAAACAAAAAGTAAATCCGGAAAATAACGTTTTATCAGAAGTTAAGTAAAAACTTCATTATCTTTGTATTGGATATTACAGACCATTTTCCGAAATCTTCAGGAATTTTTCCAATAATTGTAATTTCTGAGATTAAACCCGGCAAAATCCATGACTCAAAAATCTTCATGACATGAGAATTATCCTTCTGACAAGCATATTGCTTTGTTCATTCTTTTTTCAACTTCAGGCTACAGATAAAATTCATTATTCCGGAACTGAATTATCAAATCCTGCCTATCATGATGGGCAACTATCGCCGGTGGTGGGTGTACACAATATACAGGTAATGCGTGCCAATCGCCAACATCCTGATGCTTCGAATTGCAACGGTTGGACTTACAACCACCAACCCATGTTGGCCTATTGGAACGGCAAATTCTACCTGCAATTTTTGAGTGGTGAGGTGGGTGAACATATTCCGCCTTCACAAACTTTTCTGCAAACTTCGGTGGACGGATACACATGGACAAATCCGCAGGTGCTTTTCCCTATCTACAAAGTCCCCAATGGTTATACAAAACCCGATTATCCCGGTGTGGCCAACAACCTGACAGCTATTATGCATCAGCGTGTTGGTTTTTATGTGTCAAAATCAGGAAAATTACTGACCATGGCATTTTACGGAGTGGCGCTCGATAAAAAGGATGATCCGAATGATGGCAACGGCATCGGACGTGTGGTGCGCGAAATAAAAAAAGACGGAACATTTGGTCCCATCTATTTTATTCATTACAGCCATGCTTTTAATGCAAAAAATACGGACTATCCGTTTTTTACCAAAAGTAAAGACAAAAGTTTCCGACAGGCATGTCAGGAAATACTTGATAATCCATTGTACATGATGCAATGGGTGGAAGAATCGGACAGAAACGATCCGATTATTCCGCTAAAAAAAGAATACAAAGCATTTAACTACTACCATTTACCCGACGGAAAAGTGGCCTGTCTGTGGAAACACGCGCTTACTTCCATCAGCACCGACGAAGGCAAAACATGGGATACACTCGTTTATCGCGCAAAAGGATTTGTCAACAGCAACGCCAAAATATGGGGACAAAGATTGACTGACGGAAGCTACGCAACGGTTTACAACCCATCAGAATTTCGCTGGCCGTTGGCCATTTCAACTTCGGCTGACGGATTGAATTACACCACTTTGAATCTCGTTCATGGCGAAATTACACCCATGCGTTACGGTGGAAATTACAAATCGTACGGACCACAATATACCCGTGGCATTCAGGAAGGAAATGGAACACCTCCTGATAAGAGTATGTGGGTGGCTTACAGCATGAACAAGGAAGATATGTGGGTGTCGCGCATTCCGGTTCCTGTAAAAATCACGCCAACAGCTCAAGCCAACGACGATCTGGATCAATTTTCAAAGATTAACGATCTTACCGACTGGAATATTTATTCTCCGCTTTGGGCACCTGTTACGCTGGAAAAAGTCAATGGCAAAAACTGGCTGACACTGAGTGATAAAGATCCGTTCGATTTTGCTAAAGTTGTCAGAAAAATTCCGGCTACCAAAGAATTGAAAGTGTCTTTCGATTTCCAAGCCGAACAGGCTGACAAAGGTATTTTCAGAATTGAATTTCTTGATGAAAAAGGAATTACCTGCTCACGGTTAGAGTTTAGGTCCGATAGTACTTTTCAAGCAAAAGGAGGCTCGCGCTGGGGCGGGTTAATGAAATATCAGGCAGGAAAAATCTATAAAATTGAGGCTCAACTTTCAGTTGAAAACCGCAGTATCAAAGTACTTGTCGATGGCAAACAAGTAGGAGTTCGTATGTTTTATGCACCAGTGGCTTCCATTGAACGTATCGCATTCAGCACGGGCGAAACAAATGCTTTTCCAACACCGGAAACACCTGCCGATCAGGATTATGATTTGCCCAATGCCGGCGAACAGGATGCGCTGGCAGTATTTCGTATTGCCGGTCTGAGGACTGAATCGCAGGACAATAATGCGTCTGCTTCTGTGCTGAAATTTGCTGATTTCAAACATTATGTGGACTATTTTAATACAATGGAAAACGAAAACATTGTGCAGGCAATTCCAAACAATCAATCGGCAGAATGGATGGAAAAAAACATTCCATTGTTTGAATGTCCGCAGCATAATTTTGAAGAAATGTTTTATTATCGCTGGTGGACTTTGCGTAAACATATCAAACAAACTCCGGTGGGTTATGCGTTTACGGAATTTTTAGTACCACGAACGTATGCCGATAAGTACAACCTGATTTCGTGTGCTTTGGGGCATCATATTTACGAAAGTCGCTGGCTGCGCGATACAACCTACATGAATCAGGGCATCCGAACATGGTATCGTGGAAACGAAGGTGCGCCCATGAAGAAAATGATGAACTTCAGTTCGTGGAATATCGATGCACAACTCAACCGCTATTTTGTAACGGGCGACAAAACGTTCTTACTGGAAATGCTTAAAGATATGGAAGCCGAATACATCCGCTGGGAATCAACACATCGGCTGAAAAACGGTCTTTACTGGCAGGGCGATGTACAGGATGGCATGGAAGAAACCATCAGTGGCGGTCGTAAAAAGCAATTTGCCCGCCCTACTATCAACAGTTATATGTATGGCAATGCAAGAGCCTTGTCCGAAATTTTTGCGTTGGTGGGCAATGCAGAAAAATCTAAACTTTATTTTCAGAAAGCCGATACCATCAAAAATCTGATTCAAACTAAGCTCTGGAGCAATAAACAAGGATTTTTCGAAACATTGCGAACCGATACACTGGCTAATGTTCGTGAATTTATAGGTTATTTGCCCTGGTATTTCAATATGCCTACGCCAGCAAAATGCGATAGCGTCTGGTTGCAATTGGCAGATGAAAAAGGTTTTTCAGCTCCGTTTGGTATGACAACCGCCGAACGTCGTCACCCGGAATTCCGAACCCGTGGCGTGGGTAAATGTGAATGGGACGGTGCTGTATGGCCATTTGCTACTTCTCAAGTGCTAACAGCTATGGCCAATTTCATGAACAATTATCCGCAAAAAACAGCAACCAACAGCGTCTATTTCAGTCATTTGGAAAAACTGGTTCAGTCGCAATCGTATCGTGGCTTGCCGTATGTGGGCGAATACCTCGACGAAGTGACAGGTTACTGGCTCAAAGGCGATCAGGAACGTAGTCGATACTACAATCACTCTACTTTCAACGATTTAATTATTACTGGTTTGGTTGGTCTTCGTCCACGAATGGATAACACCATTGAAGTGAATCCATTACTTCCTGATGGAAAATGGGATTGGTTCTGCCTCGACAATGTGCTCTATCACGGTCATAATCTGACAATTATCTGGGACAAAAATGGCGATAAATATCATTTAGGAAAAGGATTGCGCGTATTGGTGGATGGAAAAGAAGTGGGAAAAGCGGATAAGTTGACGAAAATAATTAGCAAATTACCAACCGAATAAGTGTTTTTTTGGAAAACAGAAAACCGGCTGAATTTCAAATATTGAAACTCAACTGGTTTTCTGTTTTTATCTACTAACATATTAGTTTTCGTTACTAATGAACATCATTGTTTGTTAGTAATGGCAATCACACAAACAATATTATACTATATTTTTTGTATTTTTGACAACTAAAATACCCCATTATGCCTACATTAGAAAAACAGATAGAATTCTACAACCAACTTTTAGATACTGAAAAATGCATTATTAAAGCATTTGCAATAAAAGGCGCATTCAACTATCCTTCTGAGATTACAGACATTCTGATGTATAGAATAAAACTTACCCAAAAAACGGTAAAGGAGCTAATAGAAAGGTCAATCTCAGTTGGTATTTTGACAAATCCTGTAATGAATTATAGTTACAGTGACCGAAGATACAGAATGTCAATTCCTTTTATGGTGTATGTTTACACGGAATTAAATGATTACGAAAATGAATGGATGCTCGACAGAGATAAGTTTGAAAGATTCTTTTTTGTAAATGAATCGAATAGCTTCATTCTCATTAAAACGTTCTTACATGCATTACTTTACGAAAAAACAATACCCAACGAACTTCAAAATGTATTACTGAATTACCCAAAGATAATCGAAAAGCTCGATTTGTTTGACTATGATGATTATATCATTCAACTGAAAAAGGTTGATGTCAGATTAATAAACTACATTTATCTCATAACAGTTAACAACATAATTCTCAGATTATCTCCGTTAGATGAAATAAACACATTAAAAGAAAAAATATCTCAGCATCTTGAACCTAAAATAGTTGCAAAGTTAAGTACCACTGACGACGTTGTTGATTTTTACAAAGGCAATTTTCCATCCATCCTCCATCGTGGAACGAGCGACCAATTACCTATTGTGAATGCAATTAATCTTTTGGTGAATGGAGATACTGTCAATGCGCTTAAATTATTTGACCAACAGTTGAAGGAACTTCGAAAAGTTAACAAAGGAATACAGGCATTTCCCATGTTCTCACATAACTACTTCTATTTTGCATTGTTACTTTGCATCAAATCCGAAGATGCTATGTCACGTGCGCAAAAGATATTAATCAGTTATAATAAAACCGTTTATTCACATGAAGATATTTATTTCAAAGCGTTATTATACAACATTTTAAATAATAAAGCAGAAAAAGAAAAGTTAAAAACTTCATTCTATACGTATATCCTGAGTTATTCAAATATTGAAAGTCTCTTGTTATTAGCCTTAGCTTACTTGACTGAGCTAACCCCACCAACGAATGCAAAAGAGGAAATATTAAAAATCATACAAAAAGGAATTGATGCCGAAAATTTAGTATTCACCTACGAAGCGGCGTACGTTGCTATGAAATGGTTTGGAACGCCAGAAATAACTGAACTTTACGAAAAAATAGTTCCCAAAATGAGTTATCAACCAGCTTGTTCGCTGATTAACAGACAAGAAGATTGGGAAAAATCGCTGAATCTTCTATTTAATGCTGTAGGTAGTTCAAAACCATCGAAATCGGACGCAAAAACAACCGAAAACAACAGTCGTGTTATTTATCTTTTCGACCCAAAATACTCCGAAATTAGACCTGTATTACAAACCCGCAACATCAAAGGCGAATGGAGCAAGGGCAGGAATATTGCCATGAAAACTTTTTATGAAGGAAAAACGCAGGGGATGACCGAACAGGATTTAAAAATTTCAAAAACAATAAAGCACTATAAGGCAGGATATTACAATGCTGATTCGTACGAATTTTCACAAAAAGTGGCCGTAGAACTGATTGGACATCCCTATATTTTTCTGGCTGGAGCCAATGAAATTCCGATGGAATTTGTAGCTGGACAACCAATAATTACTGTTTCGAAAAGACCCAATGGATATGTACTTACATCCAACATTAAAGATTTGACAACAGGCACTTTTATTACAAAAGAAACCAATACACGATATATAGTATACGACCTGAATAATCATCAAATGAATTTGCTCCGCATACTTACACAGCAGAATGTGGTTGTGCCTGAACAAGGCAAGGAAAAGCTGATTCAGTTACTTGGCGAGATAAGCAAATACGCTTCAGTACATTCCGACTTATTGAGCGCTGGAAATCAATCTAATGCAAAAATAAAAAACATCGAACCAGATAATCGGATTCGTGTACAATTGTTGCCATTTGGCGATGGACTAAAAGCTGAATTGTTTGCAAAACCTTTCGGCAATTTTCCTCCTTATTGCAAACCGGGCATTGGAGGGAAAGTGCTTATTACGAACGACAAAGGCGAACAACTTCAAGTTAAACGAAACATTGCAAAGGAGCTTGAACTATCGAATGTTATCCTGAATGATATACAACAACTCGAAAGCGTGAACATGAGCGATGACCTGATTGCTTTTGATGAGCCTTTGGATTCTTTGCATCTACTCGATGTTCTGTCGGTGCACAAAGACAAATGTGTGGTGGAATGGCCTGAAGGCGAACGCTTTAAAATACGTTCTACGGCAAGTTTTACGAACCTGAATTTACAGATAAAATCCAAAAGCAACTGGTTTGAGTTGGATGGTGAGTTGAAAGTGGACGAAGATACGGTAATTTCTCTCCAGCAGTTGATGTCGTTAGTTGCCAAAAGTCACGACCGCTTTGTGGAACTAAAAAACGGTGAGTTTTTGGCGCTTTCGCAGGAACTGAAAAAGAGACTGGAAGAGCTTTATTCATTTTCGACCATCGGAAAAAATGGCTTGAACATCAATAAATTTGCATCTGTTGCTTTGGCCGATTTCTTTGACGACGTGGAAAACATGAAAACGGATAAAACATGGAAAGAGTTCAGGAATAGAATAGAAAACCAATCGAATACTGAAATCAAGAGACCCGCTGCTTTACAAGCCGAGTTACGCCCGTACCAGGAAGAAGGATTCAGGTGGATGGCTCGCTTGGCCGAATGGGAAGGTGGCGCTTGTTTGGCCGACGACATGGGTCTAGGTAAAACCATCCAGACTTTGGCAATCCTATTACAACGTTCATCAAAAGGAGCAGCATTGGTGGTGTGTCCAGTTTCTGTTGTGAGTAACTGGATGGCAGAATCACAACGCTTTGCTCCTACGCTCAATATGAAATTATTGGGAAATACAAACCGGCAACAAACCTTGGATCAGTTGGGGCAGGGAGATGTGCTTGTGACTTCCTACGGATTATTGCAGTCGGAAGAAAAAATGTTTACAGAAAAGGAATTTACAACTGTGGTACTTGATGAAGCCCATATTATAAAGAATTATGCAACCAAAACCTCTAAAGCCACCATGCAACTGAAAGCGGGATTTCGATTGGCACTTACCGGAACACCATTGCAAAACCATCAGGGCGAAATTTGGAATTTATTCAATTTTATCAACCCCGGATTGCTTGGGAATCTGAACCATTTTACCGATACGTTTATAAAGCCTGATAACGATTATTCGCGTAAACTGCTGAAAAAACTCATAAAACCATTTATCTTGCGCCGGACAAAATCGGCAGTACTTGATGAACTCCCGCCCAAAACCGAAATAATCAAAAAAATACAACTTTCGGAAGCCGAAATGGCATTTTACGAAGCATTGCGCCGACAAGCCTTAGTTAATCTCGAATCAGCCGATGGCAATCAGGGTGCTAAACAGTTTCAAGTGCTGGCCGAAATCACCAAATTGCGTCAGGCCAGTTGCAATCCACTTTTGGTGGATAGTAATATTGGTATCGAATCATCAAAACTCACAACCTTCCTCGATATTGTCGACGAACTGATAGAGAATAATCATCGGGCGCTGGTATTTAGCCAGTTTGTTTCGCACCTGAGCATTGTTCGTAAAGCCTTGGACAAAAAAGGAATATCTTACCAATATTTAGATGGCTCCACTTCGATGACCGAACGCGAACGAAATGTAAAGAACTTTCAAAATGGAGAAGGCCAACTGTTTCTTATTAGCCTGAAAGCAGGAGGATTGGGGCTGAACCTCACGGCCGCCGACTTTGTTATTCACCTCGACCCATGGTGGAATCCGGCTATCGAAGATCAGGCTTCGGACAGGGCGCACCGTATAGGTCAAAAACGCCCAGTAACCATATATCGTTTGGTGGCTGAAAATACCATTGAAGAGAAAATTATCAAACTACACAATACCAAACGCAATTTGGCTGAATCATTGCTCGAAGGAAGTGACCAATCGGCAAAACTATCATTCTCCGAATTGGTTTCATTGATTCAGGAAGGAATATAATTTGCTGATTTTTAAAAGAGACTAACATGAATGAACAACATTTATTAGACGAAATTTTCGGCATACTCCGGGAAGTAAAAGACGACAAAAAAAGTCTGGAAAAAATTCTCAATTTTCTCAATGAAGAAATTGTACTTCCCGAAGAGCCAGCAGTTGATCTTCCGGCAAAATTTAGTCCCGCTATCAAAGAAATTGCCGAAGCCATTGATGCCGGAATGGTTTGTTTTCTGAATTTGGATACACTTGAAACGGAAGATGTACATCCGGAGTGGTTAGGCGAAGATTTTGACCCTGAAATTGATTGTGGAATTCCGAATGATGAATGGATTCCTTTCAATCATCCCAATTGGGAAAAATGTATGGAGTTTGAACCGCTGGAGTCACAGGAATCATTCCGGATAATGGAAGATTTTGCTTCGCAAGTCAAAAATACTCCTCTGCAAAACAAACTCATTCAGGCATTAAGCAATCGGAAACCATTCGCCAACTTCAAGCGCATTATCGACAATTCTGACGAAAAGCAAAATTGGTTTAAATTCAAAGACCTTGAATTGCAAAAATACGTCCGCACACAAATTTATTTAAAACTGACCTACGGCACTGGAACAAAATCCACTGACAATAATGACACATTACCTTTCTAATTAAAAAACAAGGGACAAGCGGTTTCCTAACCGCTTGAGAAATATAATCAAGCGATTGGAAAGTCACTTGTCCCTTACTAAACATATATTTCTTAATGTGAAAGTTGACAGATTACATATAATGATTTTTTACGTCTAACTTATTCAAACACCAATCTGAAAATGCGAACATTAAACAGTTTCATAAATATTTTCTTTCACTCTCAGAAGTCATATTTACGAAAATTTTGGTTATTTATTCTTTTATTCAGCCCTGTTTTTTCTTATCCCTTTGAACCAACCAAACCCATCAGCGAATTTCGCATTGCACCAGTCTTACTCCCCTCTCCTCAAGGAGAGGGGTTGGGGGTGAGGTGGATTGGAGCTATTCGTGCCGATTCCGCCCATATTCCTGCCGGCAAACGTTTCCTGAGTTGGGAAATGGGAACACCCGAATACAAGGCCATTTGGAAAAACATCGACCCAATTTCACGGAAAAGTATCATCCTTCGGAAATCATTTGTGGCAAAAAAAGAAATAAAAGAGGCTGTTACCAGTATTTGTGGATTGGGTCATTACGAGTTAAGTATTAATGGAAAAAAAGTGGGTGATGGCGAATTTGCCCCATTTTGGAGCGACTACGACAAAACGGTATATTACAATACTTTTGATGTAACTTCTTATCTGAAAAAAGGAGAAAACGTGTTTGGTGTGTTGCTTGGGAACGGCTTTTTCAATGCTCAGGGCGGGCGTTACAGCAAATTGAAGGTTTCGTTTGGTGCTCCAACGCTGCTTTTCAAAACCATTATTCAATATACTGATAATTCCACTGAAGAAATAGTTTCGGACGGAAGTTGGAAATATACTTTCAGCCCGATTACGTTCAACGATATTTACGGTGGCGAAGATTACGATGCCCGTCTGGAGCAAAAAGGATGGGACAAAGCGGGATTTAAGGATGACAACTGGAAAGCTGTTGTTATTCAAGATGCTCCGAAAGGCAAACTTGTCGCACAACAAGGTTATCCTATCAAAATTATGGAGCGCATTGCTATGAAGTCAGTGAAACATCTGAATAAGGCTGAATGCGACAGCGCTTCAATTCGTTCGAAACGGAAAGTTGATTATTCTGTCATGGTTTTTGATATGTACCAGAATTTAGCCGGTTTTCCTGAAATTATTGTGAATGGTAAAAAAGGCGATACCATAACGATTTTTGTCGGCGAATCAGTTTTTCCCGAAGGTGTGGTTGATCAACGACAAACCGGTCGGCCTCATTTTTACACCTATATTTTAAAAGGCGAAAAAGATGAAACATGGCATCCACGTTTTTCATACTATGGTTTCAAATATATTCAGGTAGAAGGCGCTGTGCTGAAAGGCGATAAAAATCCCCGAAAACTGGCTGTATTGAAAGACATAAAATCGTGTTTTGTGTACAACTCGGCTCCGCTGATATCCACTTTTGAATGCTCCAACGACTTGTTTAATAAAACGCATACATTAATTCAAAAAGCAATTCAGAGCAATATGCAGAGCGTGTTTACTGATTGTCCTCAGCGCGAAAAACTGGGTTGGCTTGAAGAAGTTCACCTCAACGGCCCGGTGCTGATGTATAATTACAATCTTTCAGCTTTTATGCCCAAAGTAATGCAAGACATAGCAGATGCTCAGCAACCGAACGGTATGGTTCCTACCATTGCACCCATGTACAATATTTTTGGTAATGAAAAAGGTTTTGATGAGTTTGGCGATTCGCCGGAATGGGGAAGTACGTTGAACATCTTGCCATGGATGTATTATGATTTTTATGGCGACTCAACGTTGATTGTGAATTATTACCAAAATATGCGTCGTTACGTTGATTACCTGACTATGCGATCCGAAAACCATATCCTTTCATTTGGCTTAGGTGACTGGTACGATTATGGAGACTTCAAAGCCGGTTATTCACGAAACACACCTCTACCTTTAGTGGCAACAGCTTATTACTTCTACGATTTGACTTTGCTGGTAAAAGCTGCCAAAATGGTTGGGAATAAATACGATGAAGAATATTATCGGCAATTATCCGAAGTAGTTCGAACAGCAATAAATGCAAAATTCTTCAATCCCGAAACCAAACAATACGGAACAGGAAGTCAGACTGCCAACGCTATGGCCGTTTACATGGAAATTGTAGAGCCCGAAAATCGTCAGGCAGTATTAAATAATCTGGTAAAAGATATAAAAGCACATGGCAACCGACTTACAACGGGTGATATTGGTAATCGATATTTGTTTCAAACACTGGCAACAAATGGTCTGAATGAGTTGATGTACACCATGTTCAACCACGAAGAAGCTCCGGGCTACGGTTTTCAGTTGAAGTTTGGAGCCACTACACTCACCGAGCAATGGGATCCAAGGCGAGGCGCATCGTGGAATCATTTTATGCTGGGGCAAATTGATGAGTGGTTTTTTGCATCGCTGGCAGGAATACAGATTGACCCGACAAATCCCGGTATGCAGCACATTATTATCCGACCAGAGATTGTTGGCGACCTGAAATTCGTAAAAGCATCTACACAAACAAAATTTGGTAAAATATCAGTAGAATGGAAACTCGAAGGAAAGATTTTTTCGATAAAAGCTGAAGTTCCTGCAAATTGTACCGCAGACCTGTATTTACCGGGCAAAACCATATCTGAAAAGCTAAAAGGTGGTGTAACTAATTTTTCTACGGAGATAAAATAGTTTAAATATTTGTTGACAACCTGAATTCTAACTGTTTGTATTACATTTGTTTTTAAAAATAAAATTATATGAGTAAAAAAATTCTTTTGACAATAGCGCTCCTGCTATCTTCATATTTTAATGCTTCTGCCATTTTGGTCGACATGCAAAAAGCCGGTGCCGATGCTTCAGGCAAAAAGCTGAACACCATCATTATCAACAAAACCATCGATAAACTTAACTCCAAAGGTGGTGGCACACTTTATTTCCCTGCGGGAACGTATCTGACAGGCGCTATCCGAATGAAAAGTAACATTACCATTGAACTCGAAGCCGGGGCTACACTTTTGTTTTCAGATAATTTTGATGATTATCTGCCCTTTGTGGAAATGCGTCACGAAGGTATCATGATGAAAAGTTTCTCACCACTGATTTATGCGGTAGATGCCGACAATATTACCATCAAAGGTGAAGGAAAAATCGACGGACAGGGTAAAAAATGGTGGGACGAGTTTTTCCGTGTTATTATCGATTTAAAAGATAATGGCAAACGCGACATTAATAAATATCAAACTATGTGGGATCAGGTGAACGATGCCAAATTGATTGGCAGCGAAATTAATGAAGATTATGCCGATGCACTACAACGCCGGTTTTTCCGTCCGCCGTTTATACAACCTGTACGTTGTAAAAACGTTCGCATCGAAGGAATTACCATTGTCAACTCGCCATTCTGGACGGTTAATCCCGAGTTTTGCGAAAATGTAACGATTGATCGTGTGACTATAATTAATCCGCTTTCTCCTAACACCGACGGAATTAATCCTGAATCGTGCCGGTATGTGCATATTTCAAACTGTCACATTTCGGTGGGCGACGATTGCATTACATTGAAAAGCGGTCGGGATTTGCAAGCCCGCAAATTAGGCTGGGCAAACGAGAATATCACCATTACCAATTGCACCATGCTTTCGGGTCATGGCGGTGTGGTTATTGGCAGTGAAATGAGCGGTGGGGTAAAAAAAGTGGTTATCAGCAATTGTGTTTTTGATGGCACCGACCGTGGTATCCGCATCAAATCCACCCGCGGTCGGGGCGGTGTGGTGGAAGATATTCAGGTAAGCAATATCGTAATGAAAAACATTCAGGAAGAAGCCATTATCTTGGACATGCTTTATACTAAAATGCCTGCAGAACCACTGAGCGACCGCACACCGATTTTTCGCAACATCAATATCAGCAATGTCACCGGATCGGACGTGTTAATTCCAATAAAAATCAGAGGATTGGAAGAATCACCCATTAGCAATATCACGTTCACCAACATCAATATCGACGGAAAACAGAAATGTATTTTCCAGAATTGTACGAATATTAAAATGACTGATGTGTATGTGAATGGTCATAGACTAACAATCGAATAATTTTCCAACACGAAGACACAAAGATTAATTTAAATTTCGTGTCTTTGTTTCTTAATGTTTAGCAAAGAATATTTTGTGATAAGTGCATGTATTATTATTTTTCAATTATTAGATTTCAATAATTGAAAAATAATAATTATCTTTGTCGCAAAAATATTTATATGAAAACCATTACAAATCCTTTTCTAACAGGGGGATACATTTCTTCCGAATATTTTTGCGACAGAGAAAAAGAATCAGCAGAACTGATAAAAAACATCATAAACGGCAATAATGTAGTGCTTATATCCCCGCGTAGAATGGGAAAAACAGGCCTGATTGAGCATTGTTTCCACTTTCCGGAAATCAATGATAGCTACTATACATTTTTCATTGATATTTACTCTACAAGTAGTCTTAGAGAGTTAATTTATTTGTTGGGTCGTCAGATTTTTGAAACTCTTAAACCCAAAGGCAGAACTTTTATCGACAATTTTTTTCAAATAATTAGCTCACTACGTCCTGCATTCAAACTAGACTCTACAACTGGTGAACCTGTTTTTGATATTGGTTTGGGTGAAATTAAGGAATTAAACTTTTCGTTAGAAGAAATTTTCAACTACCTGGAACAAGCCGATAAGCCCTGTATTGTAGCTATTGATGAATTTCAACAGGTTGCCAACTATCCGGAAAAAAACGTGGAGGCATTGCTAAGAACCTATATTCAACACACTAAAAATACTACTTTTATTTTTGCAGGGAGTCAACGCCATTTGTTGGAAAATATCTTTTTTAGCTCATCCCGCCCATTTTATCAAAGTGTTCAAGCACTGCATTTGCAGGCTATCCCATTTGAATCCTATAAAAATTTCGTCATCAAAAAGTTTAAAATTGCAGATAAAAATTTTGCCGAAGAATATGTTGGAGTAATATATCAGATACTCGAAGGTCATACATGGTATTTGCAAAATATAATGAACGAGATTTTCTCGTTGTTGAAGCCAAATGAGGAAGTTGATGTTGAAATCGTGAAACAGGCATTTTCAAATAAACTTATTAATCTTCAACCGCTCTTTCAAACAACTCTGAATTTATTAACCGAACGGCAAAAAGAACTACTAATTGCTATATCTAAAGAGGGAAAAGCAACAACAGTACTGTCAGGTGCCTTCATTAAACGTCATGCTTTACATTCGACAAGCTCGGTTCAAACATCTACAAAACAGTTACTTGATAAAGAAATTATTTCCTTTGAGAACAAGAGCTATTTCGTATACGACAGATTTTTTGGTTTATGGTTAAAAACTCAATATGGTACAGGCTATCGAATTGAACTACATTAGATGATTACAATAGTACATTTTTTATCGTCTGCTTTACAAACAGTTTTTTATAAAAATTTTGTCCGATGAATCGAATGTCAATAAAACCATTTTTATTTTTAATTATCTCAATTTCCATTTTAAAATTTGATCTAAGTGCTCAAACCTACGAAACCCAATTCTCCAAACCACTCAGTCAGGTTTTACAGGAAGTAGGCACACGTTTTAATGTAAAGCTTAAATATGATGCCGACACAACCGGTAAAGTAGTTACTTACGCTGATTTTCGTATTCGCCCGTATTCGTTAGAAGAATCGTTAACCAATGTTTTATCGGTTTTCGATTATAAATTTGTGAAACAGGACGAGAAAACCTACAAAATTAAAGCTTTTGAATATCCCCGTCGTACACCTGAAGATGGGACTAAAATGCTAGCTTACCTAAATACCTTGTACAAAGATTCTACTGAATGGAATATCCGTCGTACAACATTGAGAAAAGAAGTGCGCGAGCGTTTACAAATTGATTCTGCACTGGCCAAATGTGTTCATACAAAACCTATTTTATCAAAAATCCGCAAATTTGACGGTTACACGGTTCAGAATTTTGCCATGGAAACCTTACCCGGTTTGTATGTTTGCGGATCGATTTACACACCTTTGAGTAAAGGAAAACATGCGCTCATTCTATGTCCAAACGGTCACTGGACTGATGGACGTTACAACAAAGATGAACAAACACGCTTTGGTACGCTGGCGCGTATGGGTGCAACCTGCGTGAGTTACGATTTGTTTGGCTGGGGTGAATCGGAATTACAGGTCACTTACACGGCTCACAGAACCACTACTGCACACATTGTGCAAATAATGAACGGACTAAAAATTCTGGATTATATGCTTTCCCGTAAAGATATTGACCCGAAACGTGTCGGTGTCAATGGAGGTTCAGGTGGTGGATCGCAGGTGGTTTTACTGGCAGCACTTGACGATCGCTTTACGGCCGTTTGTCCAACGGTAAGTCTGGCCTCGCACTTCGATGGTGGCTGTCCGTGCGAAAGCGGAATGCCGATCCAGTTAGCTGGAGGTGGCACGTGCAACCCTGAAATACTGGCCACATTTGCACCAAAACCGGTTTGTGTTATTTCGGATGGAAAAGACTGGACAGCAACTGTTCCTGAGCTGGAATTTCCGTATCTGCAACGAATTTATGGCTTTTATTATGCTGAAAAAAAATTATCGAATGTACATTTACCAACCGAAGGACACGATTTTGGTCCGAACAAACGGACGGCAGTTTACAATTTCTTTATCAGCAATTTTGATTTAAATGCGAAAATGCTGGACGAAAGTAAAGTAACCATCGAACCCAAAGAAGCGATGTATAGTTTTGGTGCAAAAGGTGGAAATTTACCGGCTAATGCCATTCGTGAGTTTAAAGATGTGGAAAAATATCTGAATAAAAAAGCGGATGCAAAAATCCATTCGGACATTGATTTGGAAAAACGGGCAAAAAGTTTTGTGGATTCGCTCAAACTAAACGACAAAGAAAAGGAAGCACGCGTTTTCAATGTGATAAAAACACATATGCGCGCTGTTCGTGATTGGCACAACGATCATCCCTACACCACTGTTCCGGCAGGAATAAATCCACGAAACGGTGAAAAATTGACCGATGTGCACCGCGATGTCATTGCCTGTTCGGCTAAGCCAAAATCGGTACACGAAAATCTGATGACAGGACTACGTAAAGATTTAACCGAAGAACAAGTGGAAATGATTCTGGATATGTACACCATTGGTAAATACCAGTTTACGTTGAAAGGTTTTAAAGCTATTGTGCCAAATATGACTGAAAAAGAAGAACAATATGTGGTTGGTCAGTTGCGTATGGCACGCGAACAGGCTGTGGATTACAAAACCATGAAAGGAGAAATATCAGCAGTTTTTGAAATGTACAAAGACAATTGCGAAAAATATTTCAACGAGAATGGACGTAGCTGGAAGCAAATGTATAAGGATTACACCACCCGTTTAAAAGCGGAAAAGGAAGCAAAAAAGAATTCGGAAACAAAATAAGATAACTCAGCCCCCAATCCCTGTTTATCCCGATTTCTATCGGGAGGGGAGAGAGCGCATTTTTATAGTTTTGTGCTTATTTGGAAAGCATAAAACTTAAATTTATAATTGCTTTTTATGTATCCAAAACAGCACAACTTTGAATAAAAAGCTCTTTATAAGTCCCCTGGAGGGGGAACCAACGGTCTTTCGACCTTTGGGAGAAAAATTAGGGGGCTTTTCTTTTCACTCCAGTACTTTTCCAGTTTTTTTGCCTCCTTCAGTGTTATCTGAATGACCGAGCCATGTTTTGGTGAAATAAAATTTGTGGCCTTCATCACACCCTCGTTAAAACGACCAAGGTTGGTGAAATTCACAAAGTCAGTTGTTTCGCAAAAACCGAAGTTATGGGGACGAATACTGAAAATATCGTACATCAACACCCATTTGTTTTCACCAATTCGTTTCCACATATTGGGTGCTTCACACGAACCTTTTTCAAAATCAACCCATTTATCCTGAAAAACATATCCGCTGTGAATGCTATCTGAAAAAGCGATGCGGATGCCACCCGGATTTTCCTGCGCTACATAAGTCATGCAGAATCGTCCATCAGGCATCGGACAAATATCGGCATCGAGTACTTGAATTTTTTCATTGGGGTATTCAAAAAGCACTTTTGGTGTTGACGTTATAGTGGTAAAAGCATTATCGGTATACGCATAATACAGTTTAGTGCGTCCGTTACCAATTCGCATGGTGAAGTAAATCATCATTTTACCTGCAACAGCATCGTAGGTAGTTTTGGGCGCCCAAGCACAACCGACATCAGAATATTCTGGAAACAACTCGTTGATACGAACCTGATGCTGAGTCCAATGAATCAGGTCGAAAGATTTCATCAGCACAAATCCGCGATTATTTCCCCATCCATATTGCTTATCGTCTCTGTCCCATGTGGTGTTTCTATAACCTTTTTCTTTTGCAAATAAATGCAGGTCGGTCATGGCCAGATAAAATGCGCCATCAGATCCGCGAAAAATATGCGGATCGCGGATTCCACGCTGATCGGCAATGGTATCGCCTGCAATTACGGGTTCGCCATTGTTGACAGCTGTAAATGTATACCCGTCATGGCTGGTCGCCAAAAATAGACTATGCGTTGGATCGTTGAAAAACACAAACAGGTAAGCACCCATTTGCTTTTCGGAAGGACATTTTTGTTTTTTGCTTTTGCATGTTGTGGGGTGCGACGCATAGGTAAATCCACACATTGCTGTAAACAGGACAACAATAAAAAAACTGAGTTTTCGCATAAGATTATTTTGGAAATGTTATTATTGAATATTCTGTGATTATTAAATTTCCTCACAAAAATAGCCAAATCTGAAGTCTTGCAGGAGGATTTTTCGTTACATTGTTATCACAAAAACCTAAATTTGAGAAATCTGACTGCGATTTCAAATAAAAACAACATCAATCAACAAAAAACACCCCAAAAGTAATAAAACTTTTGGGGTGCATTCAAAAAAGATGTTTCTCTGAATTGTTATTTCGCTATTGAGTCAACCTTTGCATTATCCTGAATGATAATAATTTTATCGGCATGAATAGTTTTAGTTTCTTCACCACATTGTGTTTGACAATGTTCTGTCATTTGACAATGTTCACGCTTGCAAAACTTATGTCCGCGATTGAAATTTTCCTGTCCCAACGCGAACCATAAACTTCCGAAAGTGATGGCCGCAACAGCCAATCCTGCTAAAAATCCTGATTTTCTATGCATTTTATTTAGTTTTTAAAGGATTATTTACTTGATTTTTCTTCTCTTTTTGATGAATAGTGAGCATCTTTTTCATGTTTTGAGCCACCACAACAATGTCCGTGACGATGATAGCCATTGTCGCAGCAACCGCCACCCATTTTGGTTTTAAACTCTTCGTACTCTTCTTCGCTCATTTTCCGGATTTTGTCGGCCAAATAAAACAAGCGTTCATGTCCATGACGGTGTCCGCAACAACCACGACGGTGTCCACAACAATGAAATGCTCCGAAAATAAGACTTAAAATAAATAATCCAAGCAGTAGTTTTGGTACAAAAAACGCCAATGCTCCCACTATAACTCCGCAAATTACGGCTCTTAAAATTGTTCTTGTCATTTGTATTGTTTTTAAAATTTAATCTATAATTACCTTACACTATGTATGACGAACAACACGTAATTTTACTTTAAATGTTGTTCATTATTTTATTTGTTGTCTGTTTCTGAAGAAAGAAACCTCCTAAAAAAAACAAACTTTTCCAAAGTACAAGACTTTGGAAAAGTTGATTATCTGAAATATTTTCAGGTTTTTGAGAAGCTTTAAAACAGATGTCATTTTTGCGAATCGGACGGTTTGCAGCATCGTTGCTTCCACTGATTCTTAAATTGTTGACGTTCTTCATCCGTCATTTCCATAAATTTGTCTTTAAATTGTGCATGTTCTGCAAAATGACGATGCACTGCCTGTTGTTGTCGACGGAATCCGAAGCGAAATCCTCCAAACAGAATACGACTTAGCACAAATAGTCCCATGGCCTGCCAGTATGTAACTACAGATAAAGGCGATATGGCGGGTATTATCCAGTTCCAAAGCAACATAACCACAGCGCTTATGGCAAAAACTCCGGTCACTATCACCGGAAACATAAAGCAAAATCTCGTTTTGCAAAAATGACGTTTTGTTGTATTCATAACTATTTATATTTTTATTTTTTTCCAACTACCAGCTACACACTATTTGCTAATAATTCATTTCTTCGTACAGATAACTGAGTTTATTTCTCAGGTGTTTCACAGCATATCCTTTACGGCTGATAATGGTTTTCAGATTTTCACCCTTCTGGTCGGCTATTTGCTGCAGGGTCATGTCCTCCATTTCGTTCAACAAAAACACTTCGCGTTGATTTTCGGGCAATTCGTCTAATGCTGTCTGAAATTCTTTCCAAAAAATTTCTTTGAAAAAGCCTAACTCAGGATTGTTGGTATCATCCAACAGCAATATTTCTTTAAAGTTAAACTCACCCTCTTCATTTTCGTAACTGAAATCCTCCAGAGCCAGATTGGTTTTTTTGCGGGATTTATCGGTAATTTTATTACGGGCAACTTCGTAAAGCCATGCACTTACATTCTCAAGGTCGCCGATATTGCTCAGGTTAGTAAACTGCATCCATACATCCTGCAAAATATCTTCAGCATCCTCAGTCGATTTCACTTTATCACGCACAAAACCAAACAATTTACGGTTGAATTGCCTGATGGTGTTTGTAATTGAACGTGATTTTTGTTCACTCATTTGTAGTTGAACTGTTGTCTCCATACTAACGAAGACGAATGTGCATTGAAATTACTTTAAAAGCTAAACAGTTTTTTATATGAAATGTTGAAAAAGCACAGATAAAACAATCAAAAACAGGAACATCTGAAAACTCCTGATACATAAAGTCTTTCTATTTGCACGAATCATTACTCCTTTTTGACAATTTTTTGAATGCTACTTTGATTTATTGTCATTAATTTTGACATTCAATAAATGTAAAGGATTTTACCTGAGTTTTTTCAGACTTTAGAAATTAATATTATGCATAAAAACATACTTCGGAATTTATTTCTTCTTCTTTTTGCATCGTTCACGTTACTCTCCGGAGCTGCCACCATTGGCGACACGCTAAGCATAGGTGGTAAAAAATACAAATTACTGAGCGCTAATTTAATTACCAATCCTGGTTTTGAAAACGGATACACAGGTTGGACTGATGCCACAGCAGCAGCAGCAACACTGACTTCCACCTATTTCAGCATTGCAACAACCGGTGGAGTTGACAATTCGAAATACCTGATTGGGTTGAATAGTGAAAGTTCCACCGCTGCCGGCTCAATCGGGACAGGCTGGCCAATATCATCGGGTAAAAGCTACCTTTTTGCATTTCAAGTGAAATATCTTACTGCAACTACTGCTGCTGCATCGGAAACGTATCTGAAAGTTTCGCTTACCAATAACAAAACCAACAACACCGAAACGAGCGTATTAATCAACAGTACGAATGTTGGTGCAAACGGAGCATGGACACAGAATTATGTGTTTTTTACAAACTCAGTTCCTTACAGCTATATTCAGGCACGTTTCAGGTGGTTGGGAAATCGGTTAGGATTTGATGATTTTATGCTTTACGAAGCAACAGAAGTTGTAAATACGGCAACTTTACAGTCGACTATCAATGAAGCACAAGCCCTGTATAGTTCCACAGCCAATGGTGCTACTGAACTTCAGACTGCTATTACAACTGCTCAGGGATTTCTTACCAGCACATCAGCAACCAAAGTAACAACTGCCATTACCAATCTGCAAAAAGCTATTCTGACTTATAAATATGCCAATGCATCGTCGACAAATCCGCTCGACATGACGAGTTATCTTGTGAATCCCGGTTTCAATGACAATGCTACTACAGGTTGGACTGGTACCGGTACTGTTAATTATCATGTTGTGGAATTTTATCAGAAAACTTTTGATATGTACCAAACCATTAGCGGGCTTCCTGCAGGTAAATACCGACTGAAGGCCAAAGGTTTTGAACGTCCGAAAGCAAACGACGCCGGAGCTGCATACAAAGCCGGAACAGAAACCATTTATGCAAAACTTTATGCAAAATCGGCCGGTTATTCCGAAGTGAATGTTCCTTTCAATTCCATCTATAAACATGCATACACCGGAACAGGTACATCGAACGGCTATATAAATACCATGGCAGCTGCCGAAACTATGTTTGGAAGCACTGCGAACAGTTATTTCGACATAACATTACAGGATATTATGCTGAATGCAGGACAAACACTGACCGTAGGGGCTAAAACTGCGTTTCAGCAAACAGGTTATTGGGCATTGTTCGATAATTTCAAACTGGAATATCTGGGGGCTGCGGACGTCACCGATTTTGCAACGGCTCTGAACAACAGAATCACCGAAGCGCAATATTTACTGACGCAACATATTCAGAATTCAGCCACTACGGGTTTAAATTCAGCTATAAGTCAGGCTCAGGTTGCTACTTCGGCCAATCCCTTGGTACAATCTGACTTAACAACTGCTAAAACGGCTATTGATGCAGCCATCACAGCTGCCAATACATCAATAACTGCTTATACCAAATTACAAAAAGCCATAAACGATGCAAATCTGATTTTGACTTTCCTTGAGAAAGATACTGAAATCACCAAACTGCAAAACGCCATAACCTCAGCAAATACAAGCTATCAAAATTTCGATTTAACCGTTGCACAAATAAATTCGGCTACGACCACACTCGTAACCATTACCCGAAGTGTAGGAAAACAGATTTACAACCCAAGTTGGATGATGGGAGACATTTACAGCTCCACCAATAACTGGTCGATAGACCGCAGCAAGCAATCGAAAAACTGGATTCTTTTTTGGGAACCCGGCTATGGAGACACCGCAGTGTCCATTGTGGACGACTGTTTGGCACTGGCTGAAAAATGTTTTGCTTTTTATGCTGATTCATTGAAATTTATCAACAGAAGCACATCAAAAACCAACACCTACAAAATGATTATCCGCTTACGATATACCACTGATTGGGAGGCAACCGGTTCGGGAGTTGATAATACCATTGGATTACTTACATTAACATCCTGGGCGCTTACATCCAGAGGCGGACAAACCATTGCACACGAAGTTGGGCATTGCTTCCAGTATCAAACACATTGCGATAATAACGATTCAAACGGCTGGATGTACGGTTATGCAGCTGACGCATCGGGAAGCAATGGTTGGTGGGAACAATGTGCTCAATGGCAGGCATATAAAGTCTTTCCGACTATGCAATTCGGCAGCGAATGGTTTGCCGGCTACCTGAGCAATGCTCACAAAAACCTGTTGAACGAAACATATCGTTACAACGATTATTTTATTCAGGATTACTGGACTTATCTACACGGTATGGATATGATTGGACGATTGTGGAACAAATCTATCAAACCGGAAGATCCTGTGGAAGCATACAAAAGGCTGAACAGCATCACTCAAAGTCAGTTTAATGACGAAATGTGGGATTGTGGAGCACGTTTTGCCTCCTGGGATATTCCTGCACTGAAATCGTACGGGGCAAGTTATATAGCATCGCGCACTCAGCCAAAAATGAACAATCAGGGAAATTATGTATGGAGAGTAGATTCTACTGTTTGTCTGGAAAATTACGGACATAATATTATCCGCGTAAATGCTCCAACAACAGCAAAAACTGTTACTGCGTATTTCGAAGGTTTGGCCGGAACAAATGGTTTTCGTAAAAACTATGTGACTTATGCCGGTTGGCGTTATGGTTTTGTAGCATTACTGAAAGATGGCACCCGTGTTTACGGAGAAGTAAAACCCGCCAGTATGACAGATAATGCAGGAAAAAGCAGCGTAAGTTTCAACTGTCCGACCAACTGCGATAGGTTATGGTTGGTAATTTCCGGAGCACCAAGTATGCATTGGCGACATGCCTGGGACGACAATGATGCTCCCGATGAGCAATGGCCCTATCAGGTAAGTTTTAATAACACCAATTTGTATGGGTATGTCAATGTTGTTGTGAATGGCATTGAAAATCCGTACGAAAATCTAATTCAGATTATAACCAAAGGTCATACGTTGCAGATAAAAGATCTCCCATCTGAATCCGGCATTCAGATTTACAATATGCTTGGCAAAAACGTTTTGACTGAGAAAGTAAGCGGAAATGAATTTAGCACCGAATTATCATCGGGTATTTATATTGTATCCATTGCAACAGATAAAGGTTGTATAAATCGGAAAATTATGGTTCAATAATTGAATAAATTCCTGTTAAACGAACTCTACATACGGGATATTACATAAACAAAAACGAGGCTGTCTCAAAATAAAAAATGAGTCAGCCTCTTTCATGTAAAATAGAAAAAGTTGTTTTTTCAAGATATTTCTATCTGTTCAAATCTCAGGAAGTGATTTTAAGTGTTTTTTTGTTTTTAGAGCAAAAAACGAGGATTTCTCCTGTTATTTAGCCATTTTCACTGCATATTTAGCCAGATTATGCGATATGCAGAGCAAACCAAACTCAATGTCGACCTTTTCCATGCCGCGTAGCAGGAATCTTTTAAAGTTTTTGTTGGCTTTCAGGTTGCCGAAGGTTTGTTCCACATCTGCCGGTCGCTGACTTCGGTGTTTTAAGCCTTGTTCACTGGTGAGTAATCCTCTTGCCCAGTTTTTCAAATCCTTTAGCCTGTGGTTGATTTGAATGATTCTTTCTTCTTTGGCATCATGACACAAACAACGTAATGGACAATCGGTACAACGTTTTGCTTTATACAGCGAAGCGGTTTGAATAAATCCGGTTTTAGTTTTTGTGGTTCGTTCTCCTATCTTTTGCATTTGTTGTCCCATGGGGCAATAGCAGCAATCCTTTTCTTTGTTGTAATAAAAGTTACTGCTTTTGAAAGGGTCATTCTTCCACTTTTTTGTTTGTTCTTTGTGGAAGTAATTGTATTTGATAAATGGGGTAATGTCGTTTTCTTTTGCAAACAGATAGTTTTCTTCACTGCCATATCCGGCATCGGCTATGCTTTCTTTGGGATAATGTCCATGCAATTCTTTGAAAGAATCCATGTGTTCCTGATAGGTAGTGGTGTCTGTGGTGGTTTGGTGGATAGTGTAATTGGTCACAAACCCGTCTTCGGTTGAAATTTGAGTATTAAATGCCGGTTTGAGCTGACCGTTGCCCATGTGGTCTTCTTTCATGCGCATAAAAGTGGCATCCGGGTCGGTCTTACTCATGGAGTTTCTATCGCCCAACTCTTTGTTCTGATCCTCGTATTGCTTTACCTTGTCTGGCCAATTCTTCTTAATGTACTTGATTTTGTTCTTTACTTTGGGATCAATCTCTACATCGCTCAGAGCTTGGTCAATCTTTTCTACCAGGCCTTCAATCTGCTCTGAGGTGATATCCTGATACGTAATGGGAGTTTTATCCAGCAACTCTTCTTTGGTAACTGCCTCGGCATACGCCCAAAGGTCATTGAGTTGTTCGGCCATCTTACCTATGCGGGTTTGAATGGCTTTACCCCACACAAAACTATAACGATTGGCGTTAGCTTCTATCTTGGTGCCATCGGTATAGGCTTTTTCCAAACTTACCATCTTTTGTTCCACCAAAAATTGAACTATCTGTCCAAACACTTCTTTTAATGTTCCTTTGAGCTTGCCACTGCGAAAAGTGTTTATCGTGTTATGGTCGGGGCGTTGCATACCTGCAAGCCACATAAAACGGATGTCATTGGCTGTAAAATCTTCTATCTTACGAGAAGAGTAGGTATTACGCAAATAGGCATAGATGATTATTTTCATCATCATCTTGGGATGGTAGCCCGGACAGCCTACATTTTTATACCTGTTTAGTAGTTTTCGTAAGTCTAAATGCTCTACTGCGGAATCTACTATGCGAACCGGATCATTTTGAGGTATAAAATCATCAAAAGTATAGGGAAATAACTCTTGTTTGTTCTGAATATATTCTTTAAATCGCATATATTTAATTGTATATCAATGATATAAAGATAATCATTTTTATCCAAACAACCAAATTATACGACATAAAAAAGAGGCTGACTCATTTTTTATTTTGAGACAGCCTCTTTTACCTTAAAAGTACCCAGAGCCGAGTTTGATTCGTGAAATATAATGATATATTATGAAATCAAAATGAAACATACAATTGAGTTATCTTACAGATAGTCTGCCGATTAACTGAGTTTGAAACATACTTCTAATTCGTTAAGTTTCCTCAGGTTTCAATTAGGTTGACAAAAATGATGAGTTTTTGTCAACCGTTTTGTATATTTGTTGTTCAAAGACTTTAAATTATGGCTACACTTCAGTTATCACTGTCATCAAAACTTGACAAAGTTACTCAAAAATCTGAAATACTTATCAGGTTTGTTGGAGGTAGAGATTTTATTTTTCGATGCAAGAGCGGGTTTTACATTTCACATGAACGTTGGAACTCTAAAGACTCAAAAGTAATCATACCTCGATTAGCAACACCCGAACAAAGAACTTTAGTAAAATTGCAATCAGGACTTGATCAACTTTGCAATAAAATTATAGAATCATTTACTTCTGCCGATAAAACATCTATAAATAAGTCCTGGTTAGAATTAGAAGTCGACAAATTTCATTTCCCTGATAAGTACAATAAAAAACCGGAGGAACCTAAATATTCTTTAGTGACTCTGTTTGATAAATTTATTAATGAACGAAAATTGTCAGATGTTCGCAGAAAGAATTTCCGTGTCATAAGCAGGATTATTCAACGCTTTCAATTATATCATCAGGCTACTGAAGATGAAAACTTTGAACTTACTTTTGAAGCCATTACGCCAGATATACTTCGCAAGTTAGAGAAATTTCTTAGAAGTGAACATGAACTTTGTACAAAGCCAAAGTATAAAATCATCTACGATACTTTCCCCGAAAAAAGAACACCTCAACCTCGAGGTCAAAATACAATAAATGACATATTTACTAAGTTACGCACTTTTATCATTTGGTCAAATGAAAATGGACATACTTCAAATAACCCTTTTAAAAAGTTTCATATTGAAGAATGCGTTTATGGGACACCTTATTATATAACAATAGAAGAACGTAATCAAATTTATGCTAAGGATTTATCTGCACGTCCTCAGTTGGAAATTCAGCGTGATATATTCGTTTTTCAGTGCTTTATTGGTTGTCGTGTTGGTGATTTATACAAAATGACAAAGGCAAATGTTATAAATGATGTTTTGGAATATATACCACGTAAAACAAAAGATGAGAGACCGGTTACAGTTCGCATTCCGCTAAAAAGTACTGCTTTAGAAATTCTAAGTCGTTATTCAAATCGTACAAGTGACAAGCTCTTGCCATTTATAAGCGAACAGAAATACAACGTTGCAATAAAAGATTTTTTCAAATTGGCTGAAATAACACGTATTGTTACGATAGTCAATCCTACTACCGGAGAAGAAGAAAAAAAACCAATCAATGAAATTGCAAGTAGTCATCTTGCACGACGCACATTTGTTGGCAACCTTTACAAAAAAGTCAAAGATCCAAATTTAGTTGGAGCTTTGTCAGGCCACAAAGAAGGAAGTAAAGCATTTGCTCGTTACAGAGATATTGATGATGATATGAAAAAAGAATTGATAACATTATTGGATTGATAATTAACAGTTCATACAATTTAATATTTCATTATTCTCAAAAAATCTCACTAACTTTCTCAATTTTTTCACCAAATTTTGAGCAATTATTATTCCTGAATGTCTGAAGAAACTTTAGATATTACTATTTTTATATATCTCAGATATATTTCAGAACAAAATCAGGAATATTTTTACCTCAACTACCTTTGAAATACGAATTTAGTGCAGAATAACTGATTAAGCCAATTATAAAATCAGTATACAAGGATTATTTTAATTTAATATTTATTTTGCTATTGAAATATGTAAAGTAATGTTTAAATTTGGGGGTTTGAAAATTGAGACTACTATAGCCTATGCACTTTAATGAAAATACCCGTGTAAAGATACCTGCCATTCTGCATTTGTGCCGCTTGGGTTACAGTTATCTGTCGTTGAAGGATGCCCGATGGGATGAATCGACGAACATATTCACGGATATTTTTAAAGAGAGTGTACAGCGTATCAATCCCGAATTAGACACATCTGATGCACAGCGGGTACTGGATGAAGTGTTGCTTTGTCTGGATAACGAAGACCTGGGGCGGGCATTCTACGAGAAATTGATTAATCGCTCGGGTACAAAGCTGATAGACTTTGAGAATTTTGCAAATAACTCGCTGCATGTAGTTACCGAACTGCCTTGTCGGAAGGACGATGAAGAATTCCGACCCGATATTACGCTACTGATAAACGGAATGCCGCTGGTGTTTATTGAGGTGAAAAAGCCCAATAATCAGGACGGCATATTGGCCGAACACAAACGCATACAGACCAGATTCAGCAATAAGAAATTCCGCAAGTTCGTGAACATTACGCAGCTGATGGTTTTCTCGAATAATATGGAATACGACGCCAATTCCATACAGCCCATCGAAGGGGCTTTTTATGCCACTGCATCCTATCAGAAACCTGCATTTAATTATTTCAGGGAAGAAGAGAAATTTGACCTGAGCAAGCTGTTGGCCCAAACCGATGATAAACTGGAAACTCATGTGTTACAGGATACCAATTGCCTGAGCATAAAGAACGCCGCGGAGTTCCTGACCAATAAAAATCCCCTCTCTCCTACTCACAGGATTTGTACTTCGCTGTTTCAGCCCGAACGATTGGCGTTTATGCTGCAATACGGCATAGCTTATGTGAAAACCTCCACCGGACTTCAAAAACACATTATGCGCTATCCGCAGTTGTTTGCCACCAAAGCCATAGAAGCCAAACTGAACGAGGGCATCAAGAAAGGCATTATCTGGCATACGCAGGGAAGCGGCAAAACGGCACTGGCATTTTATAATGTCAAATACCTGACCGATTATTTCCAACAAAAAGCGGTTATACCCAAGTTCTACTTTATTGTGGACCGACTGGATTTGCTGATACAGGCAGGGCGGGAGTTTAAAGCCCGCGGACTGGTGGTGCACGAGATTAATTCGCGCGAAGCCTTTGCACAGGATATCAAATCCACGCAGGTGATACATAACCATTCGGGCAAAGCGGAAATTACGGTGGTGAATATCCAGAAATTTCAGGACGACCCGGATGTGCTCTCCAACAACGATTATCAGTTAGATATCCAGCGGATTTACTTTCTGGATGAAGTACACCGGAGCTACAACCCCAAAGGGAGTTTTCTGGCTAACCTGAACCAATCGGATGCCAATGCCATCAAGATTGGGCTAACGGGAACACCCCTGCTGGGTGATGATTACAACTCCAAAATGCTGTTTGGCAACTACATTCATAAATACTATTACAATGCGTCGATAGCCGACGGTTACACCCTGCGGCTGATACGCGAAGAGATAGAAACCACCTACAAACTGAAGCTGAAAGAAGCGCTGGACAGCATTGATGTGCTGAAAGGTACGGGCGACAAAAAGTACGTGTATGCCCATCACCGCTTTGTGGAACCGATGCTGGAATACATTGTCAGCGACTTTGAAAAAGCACGACTCATGCACAATGACCCGACTATCGGGGCGATGGTGGTGTGCGACTCAGCTGAACAGGCCAAAATGCTGCACGAAGTATTTGCCAGCAATTATGCGCAACCCGCAGCCGACGAAAGTCTGATGATGGCAGCAGCGCCACCACCTACTTACGACACCAAACTAAAAGCGGCCCATAAGATAAAAAGCTCTGCCGTGATTCTGCACGACACCGATACCAAGCAGGGGCGCAAGGACATGGTGGAGGATTTTAAAGACGGTAAAATTGATATCCTGTTTGTATTCAATATGCTGCTGACGGGTTTTGATGCGCCCCGACTGAAGAAACTCTATGTGGCGCGGGTGATAAAGGCACACAACCTGTTGCAGACCCTTACGCGGGTAAACCGCACCTACCGTGACTTCCGCTATGGTTATGTGGTGGACTTTGCCGATATCAAAAAGGAGTTCGACAAAACCAATCAGGACTATTTCCGCGAACTGCAAAACGAGTTGGGCGACGAAATGGAGCATTACTCCAATCTGTTTAAAGCGCCCGAAGAAATACAGGCCGAAATACAGCAAATCAAGGAAACGCTGTTCCACTTCGATATTAAGAATGCCGAAGTGTTTTCGCAGCAGATATCGCAGATACACAGTCGTAGCGAGATGCTGGAAGTGGTGAATGCCTTGAACAATGCCAAAAGTCTGTATAACCTGATACGCCTGTCCGGCAACTTCGATATGCTGGAAGCGCTGGATTTCCGTAAACTGAATATCCTTGCCCGAAGTGCCAATGAACGCCTTAGCCTGATTAATACCAAAGAGGCACTGGAAAACAATGTGGACGCCACTAACCTGCTGAACATTGCCCTGGAAGATGTGCTGTTTGCCTTTGTCAAGGTATCGGAATCGGAAATGATGCTGGCCGACCAGCTGAAGAATATCCTGCAGAAAACACGCGAAATGCTGGGCGGCAACTTCGACCCGGGCGACCCCGTGTTTATATCATTGCGCGAAGAGCTGGAACGCCTGTTTAAAAAGAAAAACCTGAGCGAGGTAAGCAAGGAAGAAATGGAAAGCAATGTAAAAGCCCTCGAAGCCATCTATAAACACGCGCAGGAACTGGAACGCAAAAACCAATACCTGAAAGCCAAATACGAAAACGACGAGAAATATGCCCGTCTGCACAAACGCCTGATGGAGAAAGACCCGCTTACCGACAGCGAAGTAAAACTCTTCGAAGCCCTGCAAAGCCTGAAAAAGGAAGTGGATGCCCAGATACTGAAAAACTACAAAATGCTGGATAACGAAGACTACGTGCAGAAAATGATTGCCCGCTTAGTAATCAGTGAACTGAAAAACAAACACCATATCCCCCTCGATGCTCAAAAAACCAAACGGGTGTATAGCATGGTGGTAAAAGAGTATTTGAGTGAGTATAAAGGGGTGAAGATTGCGTAAGGGAAATCATTATATAGATAAAACAGTAAAGAACCGTATTATAAAAACAATAATTCAAAACATAAGATTAATGCAGAAACTAACTTATTATATTAGCAAAGCTTATAGCTTTTGGGGCAAAATCCGTTGTTTTATTGAAAAGGGTTATAATTGGGCATTAGAAGTATTAAAGAAGAAAGAAATTAGTTTGACAAATCATTTTAATCCACTTACACCAACCGATAATGCAGAAGATTGCAAGATATACTTGGAATCTATCGAATGGGCACTTAAAAATAAGAAAACAATCAAGAATATTGCTTTATCCGGAAGTTATGGTTCAGGTAAGAGTAGTATAATTAAAACTTTCATTAAACGTATAACAGAATCGGAAAGTTATTTTAAGCGCAAGTTTAAACCAACTTATCGATTTTTAAATATCTCTCTTGCAACATTTAAAGAAACTGGTAAAGCGCAACAACCAGCTGATGATAAAGATCTTCTTCGCCTTATTGAACTAAGTATACTACAACAGCTTTTCTTTCATGAGAAAAATCACAAAACACCGGATTCAAGATTTAAGAAAATTAAAAAGGAGAGCAATTGGAAGCTAACAATTTATTCAATTCTAACTCTTTTGTGTTTGCTGTCCATTCTATATTTGTTTTATCCAAAAATCTTTCAAATAATATCAATATTAAAATCAATAAGTAAAGATTCTGTTTTAGTAGGCTATATTGCGTCTGCAATACTTATAATTAGCATATTTATGTTAATATACAAGTCTTCTAGAAGCTTATTGAGTGCTTCGATTAAGAAATTAAATATCAATAATGCAGAAATTGAAATAGACAATGGAATTAGCAAATCAATTCTAAATAATCACCTTGATGAGATTATATACTTTTTTGAAGCTACAAAATATAATGTAGTCATTATAGAAGATTTAGATCGCTTCGAACAAACCGAAGTATTCACCAAACTAAGGGAAATTAATCTTTTAATAAATAATTCAAAAAAAATTAGCCGAGAAATAGTCTTTATATATGCAATAAAAGATGATATGTTTTTGGATAAAGACAGAGCTAAATTCTTTGATTTTATGATACCAATTATACCCGTAATTGATTATTCAAACTCAGGAAATAAGCTGTTGAAAATAATACAAGAGAACAATTATAAAATATCGAATAGTTTAATCGATGATTTATCTATGTTTATTGACGATATGCGATTGCTCTACAATATAATGAATGAATTCTATATTTATTCAAATAAATTAGGGCAACATTTTCAGGATCAAATCTTAGCAATGATTGTATATAAGAATATTTTTCCAAATGATTTTACAAAGCTTAGTCAGAATGAAGGGGATTTATATAATGCAATTCAAAAAAAGCAAGAATTTATTAAATCTACAATCTCTGAGATTGAGAATAAAATATCCTTGAAAAAGAAACAAATTATGGATATTGAAGGACAGAGATTAATCGATCTAAATGAGCTTAGAACAATATATTTAGTAGCTATTGTTGAAAATATTCAGCAGACATTTGTTGGATTTAATGTTAATCGCGCAATAACGCCAATTTCACAATATTGTAGTGATTCAAATTTTAAGAATGCCATTAATGGTAGTATAAGTTATTATTATAAAGATTATAGTAACAATTATACTAATAATTATGACTTTAAATTTGTAGACATTGAGAAAAAAGTAAATCCAAATATCAGTTATAAAAGGAGAGAAGAAATAATATTAGATAAGTCCGAACTAAATAATATAAGAATAAGTGTTGAGAAGCTCAATAATGAAAGAAGTGAAATTCAAAAAAGTAAATTAAAAGATTTGCTTTCGAACAAGCAAATAAACATAAGAATTGAGTCTGATAAAAATGATACAGAAACAATAAAGAAAAATGACCTCATTAATATCTTACTTAGAAACGGATATATTGATGAGAACTATTCGGATTATATTTCAATTTTCCATGAAGGAGCACTGACCAAATCTGACTATCAATTCCTCATTAATTTAAAGAAAGAAGAAGACACTGAGTTTAGTTACAAGTTAACTAAAACAGAAGAATTGATCAAGAAAATTGATGACTATGTATTTGAGAAACCATATATTTATAATCATAACCTGATTGACTACCTTCTGAAATCAAAAGCTAATGAGAGAAAGAAAGAATTCTTTCTAAGGCAAATAAGTAATGAAGAAAATGTGAGTATAAGGTTTATTGATGAGCATTTGGACAATAGCATTAATGTTGAACTATTTATCAACAAAATGTGTCATTTTTGGCCAAATATATGGTATTACATAAACCATAAGACACAATATACAACTGAAAGAATAGATAAATACTTTAGACTAATTATTCAACATGCAAATGTAGAAGATATAGAAAAGATATTTGAAAAAGATCATGAGTATTTAAATTCTTATAGTGACTTCTTGAATATACCAACTAAAAAAGATAAACTAGAACAAATTATAGAAAAGTTAGATTTGAAATTCAATTCTATTGCAATTGATTCTCCAGAATCATATTTGGAGTATATTTTCAAAAACAATCATTATGATATAAATATTGAAATGTTCCGAACACTTATGTCATACAATAAAGTTTTTGAATGGGAGGAATTTGAAAAAGCCAATTATGGATATATACTATCAAAAGGGTATGATAATCAAATTGAATACATAGAATCTAACATTGACGAATATATCGAATTTGTATATCTCAAACTTGAAAAAAACAAAGAAGAAAAACTAGAACATTACATACAATTGCTTAATATACCCGATTTAGATATTGTTCTAAAAGAAAAACTTATTGATAAAGTTGAAACTATTATTGAAAATGTTAGTGATATCGATGAAAAAGAGGTTATAGATTTTCTTTTTAAACACTCTAAGGCAAAAGCAACCTGGGATAATGTCTTACATTCTTTTGATATAGAGGAGAATCAATTTTGTGGTGGATTAATTGAATATCTCAATACATTGTATAATGCAGAGATTCTATCCAAAGAAAGAATGACAACAGTGAAAGTTGAAGAAAAATTAAAATATAGTGCATTATGTAAAGCAATAATATATGAACAGAGAATCCAATCTAATTCATATCAACTGTTATTAAAATCGATTCCTTGGTGTTACGAAGAATTTGATACTGAAAAATTATCCAAAGATAGAATAGATACCTTAATAGAAACTAATAAAGTTAATCCTACAATATCCAGCTATCAATATCTAAAAGCTAATTTTGATGGTACGAACATATTGTTGCTTGAAAGATACTTTGATAAATTTGATGGAAAAGTCAATGAAATCACAATCGATAGCTCTGATTTAAGTCTTATACTTAAATCAGCTATACTCTTAGTTAAAAACAAATTCCAGCTTATAAATAATTGTATTGAAGATACTATTATTGAAAAATCAGAAAATCTAAAAATCATTGCACAATTGCTAATTGAGAATGAATCATATTCTGTAAGTGATAATTTGAAATTGATATTGATTAAGAGTAAGAATATTTCTCAAACGAATAGACTTATTTTATTTAATCGCTATATAAATCTTGTCCAAATTGAAATGGTAGATGATTTTCTGACGTCAATTGGTGTTTCTTATGAAGTAATTACGAATTCGAGTAAAAAAGCAATATTGGAATACAACACAATAAATCGTAAATTGCTTGAAAACCTCATTAAACTTGATTATATATCTAGCTATTCAGAGACAGAAAAAGGGCTAAGAGTAAATCACAAAAGAAAGGAATAATAAGAATGTCATCTACATATTTTTCGATTACCTGCAAATTAAAAAATAATGGAAATATTTGATAAAAAATTTAGAATAATTTTTGGTGTGTTCATAATACTTATACTGCTAATATTAGTTTTACCCTACCTATTCACATCATATTCTTTGTTTGGAATTGACTTTAGTAATTCTGGACAAGTTGGTGATACCATAGGTGGTATAACGGGGCCATTCATTGCAATTGCAGCTTCAGTATTGACTTTTTTTGCATTTTGGGTTCAATATATTGCAAATGAGTATCAAAAGAAATCAATTGATAGACAAGAAAAAGACTTAGCTCAAGAACGATTTGAAACTAAATTTTACAATCAAATTGAAATATTGAAAAGCAACATAGAAGAGATTCAAATAGGAGAAACGACCAAAGGTCGGAAAGCATTTATATCGCTTTTCAATGAATTAAAGTTCATTTATTATATCGTTGAAAATCATTATCAAACTATATTTTTCCCAAGACTTCATATAGAAATATCTGAAGAAGCTCGTTACAATATTTCGTATTTGATTTTCTTTTTTGGTGTCGGTGAAAACTCAACTATTTTAGTACAAAGTTTATTGACAGAAACTCAACAAATGTTGTTTCAAAATGCAATGACATCAATCCAAGCGAACCAAACTTTATGGAGGGCCGAGAGGCAGAACGGTAATCCAATAGCAGTAGACACAAACGAACTGCCATTTACGCTTGATATTAGGTATTTGCCGGGTAATGGACATACTTCAAAGCTAAGTCATTATATAAGACATTTGTTTCAGACTATAAAATTTATTCACGAAGCAGATGAAAAAATTATAACACCAGAAATGAAATATGACTACTCAACAATTTTACGTTCTCAGCTTAGTCCACATGAACAAATGTTTATATATTATAATTCTATTTCTATTTTAGGGAAACCATGGATTGAACCGTTTAATTACATAGACAAATACTGTTTAATAAAAAGCATTTTACTACCATTGGCTAATTTCTATATAACACCAATAGATAAATTTGGAGAAACAAATATTGATAATAAACCGCTTTATGAGTGGATTGAGATGAGAATAAGACTACAAGGTCTTTAAAGTAAAAGATTATGTATGTGACCACACTCATGTTCATTTTCTAACTGAAGTGAATTTAATATGTTATGCTCCATATTCAGTCAAAATATAGTAATGAACACTACTGCAAACAGTCAAATAATCCCCAAAAAAAAATCAAACAACAAAAAAACATAATGACCCCCACACAATTCGAGAAAGAAACCAAGTCCCTGATAGATAGCCTGAAAAGTATATGTTCCACCTACGGGTTGGGAGGCGATGGCAATGAGTTTAAGATTATTACACAGGTGTTTCTGTATAAGTTTCTGAACGATAAGTTTATTCATGAGATAAAAGCGATAGAGCCACAGCTTAAGGATGAAAAGAACCTGCTGGAAGTATTGCAGGGCTATACGGCGGATGATTACGAAATGTTGCTGATGCAGTTGAGCGAAAGCACGGCGCAGTTGCAGCCCGAACAGTTTATCAGTGCGCTGTTTAACCGACAGAATGAGCCCGATTTCGATAAGATATTTGATGAAACGCTGCTGAGTATTGCCAAGTTGAACAACGATATTTTCTCGGTAATGACCAATGGCGGCGAAAAGATACTGCTGTTCGAAAATATCAGCAAGTACGTGACCGATAACCGCGACGAGTTTTGCAAAGCCCTTATCAATAAGCTGGTGGGCTTTAGCTTTGAGCCTATCTTTTCGCAGAAATTCGATTTCTTCTCCACCATATTCGAGTACCTGATAAAGGACTACAACAGCAACAGCGGGGGCAATTATGCCGAATACTTTACGCCTCACTCGGTGGCGTCGATTATGGCGCGCTGTCTGGTGCAGACCGAGGTAAGCAACGTAAGCTGCTACGACCCTTCGGCGGGTTCGGGCTCGCTGCTGATGAACCTGGCACACCGGATAGGTGAAGACCGTTGCAGCATCTACTCGCAGGACATCTCGCAGAAATCGTCGAACCTGTTGCGACTGAACCTGATTCTGAACAACCTGGTGCATTCGATACACAATATCGTGAAGGGCAATACCATACTGGACCCCTACCACCGCGAGGAGGACGGCAACCTGATGAAGTTCGACTATATTGTGAGCAATCCGCCCTTTAAGCTCGATTTTTCCGACTTTAGCGCCGACCTGGACACCAAAGCCAATAACGAACGCTTCTTTGCGGGCATCCCCAATGTGCCTAAAGCCAAGCTGGAATCCATGTCTATCTACCTGATGTTTATCCAGCATATTATGTTTTCGCTCAAGAAGGACGGCAAGGCGGCCATAGTTGTTCCGACTGGCTTTATCACCGCACAAAGCGGCATAGAGCGGAAGATTCGCGAACGGCTGGTGGAGCAGAAAATGCTCCGGGGCGTGGTGAGCATGCCGAGTAATATCTTTGCTAACACGGGCACCAATGTGTCGGTGCTGTTTCTGGACAAAGCCAACGCCAATGGCGATATTGTGCTGCTGGATGCTTCCAAACTGGGCACCACGGTAAAGGAAGGCAAAAACCAAAAGACCCTACTCTCCGCCGAAGACGAAAATCGGATTATTGATACCTTTAACGGTCACAAGGCCGTAGAAGATTTCTCGGTGGTGGTGTCGTACGACCAAATCAAAGAAAAAAACTACTCTTTCAGTGCCGGGCAATACTTCGAAGTAAAGATTGAATACGTGGATATTACTCCCGAAGCCTTTGCTGCTAAAATGGAAGCGTTTAAAAGCAATTTAAACAGTCTTTTTGCAGAATCACGAGAGTTGGAAAAAGAGATTCAGAAGCAAATAGAAGGGATTTACCATGATTAAACTCAAGAAATATAAGTTTGACGAGTTATATCAAATGGGTTCAGGAATATCATCAAAGCCAGAACAAGCAGGTCATGGTGCTCCATTTGTATCGTTCCGTACTGTCTTCAAAAATCACTTTCTGCCAGATGAACTGCCAGATTTAATGGATACTTCTCTAAAAGAACAACAAGTATATTCTATTAAGAAAGGTGATATTTTGATGACTCGTACCAGCGAAACTTTAGATGAGTTGGGAATGAGTTGTGTTGCTATTAAAGATTACCCACAAGCCACATATAGCGGATTTTTAAAAAGACTAAGACCAATAAAGGAAGGAGTGTCTTATGAAAAGTATATGGCATTTTATTTAAGAAGTAAATTATTCAGAAAAACTATGACTAACAATGCGATTATGACATTGAGAGCTAGTTTCAATGAAGATATTTTCTCTTATTTGAACCTTCACTTACCTGATTATGAATCTCAGAAACAGATTGGAGACTTTCTCTTTTTACTTGAATCTAAAATAAAACTCAACAACCGCATCAATGCCGAATTAGAAGCGATGGCGAAGACAGTATATGATTATTGGTTTGTGTTGTTTGATTTTCCCAATGCCGAAGGGAAACCATATAAGTCTAGTGGTGGTAAAATGGTTTGGAGTGAGAAATTGAAGAGAGAAGTGCCGGATGGTTGGGAAGCAACAACAATAGCAAGTTTGTTGTCTTCAGAAGGGAAATCGACGATTAAGATACCGTCCTCTGAAATACTTTTAGATGGTTCTATTCCTGTCGTTGATCAAAGCGTCGATTATATTACCGGTTATACCAATAATATGGATTCTATTATCAAAACAGATGAGCCAAGAATTGTATTTGGAGACCACACAAGAATTTTGAAATTCATTAACTTTGATTTTGCTCGTGGTGCAGATGGAACTCAGGTACTATTATCAAACAATAAGCGAATGCCACAACATTTGTTCTACCACTCGCTTTTAAAAATTGATCTTTCAAATTATGGTTATGCACGACATTTTAAATTCTTAAAGGAAACAACAATCATTTTACCAAATGAGAAAATTGCTAATAAATTTGTAGAGATAGCTAAAGGTAACTATTTGATGATAAGAGATAACATTCTTCAAAACCAACAGCTCTCGTCTCTTCGTGATTGGTTGTTGCCGATGCTGATGAATGGGCAGGTAAGACCCCTAGCCCCTGAAGGGGAACAAGAAAAAGAGTGGAATGGAATGATGGCAGCTGAGCCAGTAGAACTATATGGAGAGAATAAAAATATAAATAACTAACAGAAAGTGTAATTCAAATTTTGATTATTGAAAAATGAATATTATCTTTGCAGACCGAAAGCTGGAAAAATATGCCAATGATTATAAACTGGCTCAGCGAAAGTTAGGGAGCTTACAGGCTGAGTTATATCACAAGAGATTGAATGATTTGTACGATGCTGAGAGTTTTGAGGTCTTGCCTCATTTACCCGGAAATCATCATTCACTTTCTGAAAACAGATCGGGAGAATGGGCTTGCAGCCTGGAACAGCCAACCCGATTGGTTTATGCCCCTGTACTCGAAGGAGTAAATAAAGGTTCAATAGAACTGAAAGAGCTGAAAGAACTAAGCGTTTTAGAGATAACCGATTACCACGAAAAGAAAAACAAAAGATAGCGTTATGGCAACCAATCAATTCACCCCCACCCTTGTTTTTCATCCTGCCGAAACACTGCGCGAAAAACTGACAGAAATGGGTATGAGTATCAAAGAATTTGCTTTGAGAACCGGCAAGCCCGAAAAAACAATTATTGCCGTATTGAATGAAGAAAGCTCACTCACCCCCGAAATGGCAGTGTTATTTGAAAACGTGACGCAGATACCAGCATCGTTCTGGATAAATAAGCAGGCCCGTTATAACGAATATGTAGCCCGTAAAAAGCAGGAAGAAGCTTTAATCAGCGCACAGGAATGGGCTAAAGAGTTTCCGTATGCCGAAATGGCTAAATTAAACTGGGTGCCATCAACCCGCCAGCCGGAAGAAAAAACACACCATCTGCTTTCGTTCTTTGGAGTGGCTTCGGCAGCGGCCTGGGAAAACCTGTATATGCAAAGTGAACTAAAGGTAGCTGCCTATACCTCACTGAAACATTCGCACGAAGCACATTCCATCTCTGCCTGGCTTCGTCAGGGTGAACTTCAGGCAAAAGAAACAAAAACACCTTCGTTTGACATTAAATTGCTGAAAGAAAATATCTCTGCCATGCGAAAATTAATGGTAGAGCAACCACAGGATTTTTTCATTCAACTTCAGAAACTATGTTTTGATGCAGGCGTCATTCTGTTGTTTACCCCAAAACTACCCAAAGTTCCACTCAGTGGTTCAACCCGCTGGTTGAACGATACCCCTTTGATTCAACTTACAGCCCGATATGGTCAGAATGACCGTTTCTGGTTTACTTTTTTTCACGAGTTAGGGCATATCATTTTACATGGCAAGAAATATATATCCCTCGAAAATATTGACTTTGCTGCCGCCGATGCGCAAAAAGAGCAGGAAGCACATGATTTTGCCGTTAAACAAACCTTTACCAAAGAACAGGAGGCAAAACTATTGAAAGAGCATCCAACCTCTATCACAGCAAAAGACATAGTGAAATATGCCAAAGAGTTCAATACACATCCCGCAATAATTATTGGTCGATTACAGTATTTGGAGTTGATTCCCTATTCTGTGGGTCGTGAGTTTATTTTGCCAATTGCTTTATTAAAAAAGGTGTAATTGAATTATCAAAAGCAAATCAACTGAAAATCGATTGTACAAAAATTACAAAACAGACAAATAACCTTGTTTCAAATGAAACAAAGTTATTTGTCTGTTTTAATATCTATTAGATTTGATCCTAAATCACAATATTATTAATAAGCCCATAGTGCTCTATTTGGCACCATGGGCTTGTTTATTTATAATAGTTACAAAATTTGTTTATTACATATTATATTTATTAGCATCTCTTTCTATCTCATTCGCCTGTCTAAATTCCTTTTTGAAATGTTCAGATCTAATAATGATCTTATTTTCAGTTTCTAAATCATAAAGTATCACAATGAATTCGCCAGAATATACAAGATTGTAAAATGAATTTGATTTGAATGAATAAATTAGGTTGTTGTTTTCATCTTTTAATTCATGATTTCTTTTGCATATAATGACATTTTTAATATCATTTATTGAAAAGTGAAAATACTTACCTAAATCATTTCTTGAAATTCTAATATTTCTACCATTTTTCACCGATTTAATTTCTCCAGACTTTATTTTATTATATACAGTCTGTTTGGAGACTCGCCAATATTTTGCAGCTTCTTCAATTGTGTATAATTCCTCATCTGGATATTTGCTTTCCTCATTTCTTATCAACTCACGAGCATCTTTTGCTATTTTTTCTAATTGCTCTACAAGATTTTTTTTTCCTTCATTACTGTAATGTTTTAGATCCTTATTTAAATCGCCATTATAATCATAAATCCCATCAAATATATCATATATTGTTGTTCCCATAATATTGATTTTTAAATGTTTATGCAAACATACCATATTTATTTGAATTTTCCCAATTTTTTCATTCAAGGTGATTTTTTTTGAATTACAAATAACAACTTAATACAAAATAGTAGAACTTATTCAGAAAGTTTTATAAATGAATATAAATAAGTACTAAGTTTATTCAAAATATAACTTTTTTAATTAGTTGAATATCAATTATATACTTTTGTTTAAGTTTTAAAGACAAAAAAAATTTTATTCATATTAAAAAAAATAATAGTTATGATAAATAATGAAAAGATATTATTAATTAAACATTTTGAAATTGATAAAAATTTGACAAATTAAAAAATGAGATTTTAAATACTCAATCAAACAACTTAATACAAAATAATAGAACTTATTAAGAAAGTTTTATAAATGAGTATAAATCAGTACTAAGTTTTTATAAAATATATCACTTTCAAATAATTGAATATCAATAATATAATTTTGCATAAGCTTTAAAGACAAAAGAAATTTTATTCATATTAAAAAAATTAATCATGATAAACAATGAAAACATATCGTTATTCGAGCTTGCAAGTCAATTTCCAGACTTGACAATTTCTGTAAAGTGCAGCGATTTGTTCGATGCATTTCGATCTGTTATTCATGAAGAAGAATTGAAAAGAGAAAGCTTGTTGCAAGATAAGAATGAAGAAGTATTATTAACAGTAGACCAAGTAATTGAGATTCTCGAAATTTCGAGAGCCAGCTTATGGCGTTGGAATAGAGACAAATATCTCACAAATATAAGTATTGGTCGAAAGATCAGATATAAGAAATCAGACGTTGAAAAGATTTTGAAGAACAAATAATCCGAACACAAACTATCATATGAATATCAAAAAAACCGCAGTGAAAAATGTGATGTTCAATCTCAAAAATCAAAAGAATTAAAAATCATATTCTATCATATTAAAACCATAAAATTATGATACCAATAATTCATTTCTCTACCCCAAAGATTAGCAGTGCAAAACTGGTAGACAACAAATTGCATCTGGAACTTGACTGGGGTCAAAGAATAGGCACCTCCATAATTTGCAGATATTATAATGGTTACAACTATGAAGATGATGATTTCGAAATAAACAGGTTTTTCAAATCTGGTGAATACCTGATCTACGAGTACAATTTGCCAATTTCAATAGAAATTCTGGAATTACTCCCAATTATACAGAAAGTAAATAAAAACTTTCAAATTCCAATAAGAATGACTGAAGAAGCAAATGATCTGATTCATAAATTAAAAGCAAGTTAGCTAATAAAATAAAAACAACACCATTGCATAATAACCTGAACAACACTGTTTGAAATTGCAAAACAATTAAATCAAAAACCAATGAAAAAGAAATTAGATAAATTATTACAATGAAACGGTATACACACATACCCTTTGATTTAAATATCGAAAAGATTAGTTGTATTGAACAGTTCGTTCAAAATATCACTAAGGGGTCTACAAAGATGATTAAGACATTAATACATAATGAATCACCTTGATTACATCAGCGCATTTTGCACTGTACAGGGGATTCGTCATTTCGACAATCCCCTTTTTTATTGAATTAAAGTTCAAAAATTATGATTTAACTGACTAAAATATTTACTCAACAACTTGATAGTATGAAAGCAAATATGCGCTAAATAAGAATTTTTAAAGCATCATCTTTTTGACAAAAGTTTAAAAGAGATTACAAGATAAGTAAGACTTTTAAACAATTGGATATAGAGTATTAGAAAAATACTCAAGACGCTCTTTGACATCGTGGAAATAAATCAGAAATTTTTTATCGAATCATCAACCTACTTTCAAATGAAACGAGGTTGAGAGAAAGGAGTGATTCTCAAAAATTCACTCTAGGGAGAGACCACTTCCATAAATCAAATCCGTTAAGAGCAGTACGAGACTGCTCAGAATTTATAATTTAAATCAAATTTATATGGAAGAACATAAATTAATTTATGTTGATCCAAATATACTGGTTGAAAATGAGGATACAAACCAATTATATACCTCAGAACCGGAGAATTTGGGTCAAATAAAGGAAAGTATCAAACTAGCTGGGATACTTGAACCATTAATTGTTGGTCCTGATAACGTAATAATATCAGGAAATATACGAAGGAGAATTGCGATAGAATTAAAGATGGAAAAAGTGCCGGTCATCTATCAAAAGAAATCCGAAATCAATCCGAAACTACTTTCAGTTTCGCATGCACAGCAAAGAATCAAAACCCCATCTGAAATTCTTAGAGAAGTAAAAATCCTTGAAGAAAATTACCCGGTGGGTAAAGGAAAAAGAACCGACTTGAATCCTGAAATTAAAAAAAATCAGGAAATGCGGAAAAACATCAATGTTTCAAATGCTAATTTATACAGGCTGAAGAATATCGAAAAATTCGGCAAAGAACTGTATGGTGAGGATACTGAACAGTACAAAAAACTTTGGGATGATATTGATTCATCAAAAACATCAATTCACAACAAGGTAAATGACCTTAAGAAGAAGGTTGAAGCGAAACAAAATCGGTCCGTTGTACCTGAATCGTTTCAGATTGATACTGAAAACATTAAGATTTACAATAAATCTTGTGCTGACATGTCTGAAATTATGGACAAAAGTATTGCCTGTATTGTCACATCGCCCCCGTATTTTCAACTTCGCGATTACGGTACCGGTTCTGATCAACGTGGATTGGAGAAAAGCGTTGATGATTTTGTGAAAGGACTGATCAATGATTTTAAGGACTGCAAAAGAGTTCTGAAGGATGACGGAAGTCTTTGGGTGAACTTAGGTGATACACTTATTAATGGTACTTATAATGTAGTACCACATCGTTTTGCCATTGCCATGATAAATGAAGGTTGGTTGCTCAATGATGAGATCATTTGGGCAAAGAATAATGCACAATTCACTAATTTCGACAGAAGTGTTAGGATGCACGAGTACATTTTTCATTTTGTCAAATCTGAGGATTTTTATTATGACAATGACTGGTTAAAAGAACTGAATGATCTTGATAATACAATATCTATTGGAACCAAGGCGTCAAATATCAATCTTAAATCGTGGATGGATCGTCTAGAAAGTATGCTGAAAGTGAATGCAAATAACATGGACGATTTGCGAAAAGCATGCAAAGATGCTGGTCTGAGCTGCACGCATTCTGCAGCTTTTCCAATTATTATTCCTCTTATCCCAATTTTATTAACTTCAAAAGTTGGAGATACGATTCTGGATATGTACAATGGTACAGCCACAAGTGGTCAAGCCGCAATTGAAAATGGCCGAAAATACATTGGTTACGAAATCAAGGCTGAATATGTGAAGTTTTCAGAGGTCCGATTGAAAGATCATTTGAACTTAGATTCTTCAACTGAAAAATTGGCTGCCTAAAAATCTCTGATTTATTGACACGTGTCAAATAGTTTTTGAGTTTTCTCAAACGATCGTTGTAAAAGTATTGCTTTCAGATCAGATTCAATAACAAAATTTTTTTACAATTAAAAACCTCCCGATGTATAGGTAATCGCGAGATAAATTTATGAAAAAAAATAGTAATCCTTTTAAAAAGAAAAGAGGAAATACCCCAAATGTATCTCATGAACTTATTCTAAATCAGCATGACAACAGTCTTCATTCGAATGAAAATTTCGAAATTTTTTATGACGCATTAAAATCGTATTTCGAAAGCCATAATTCGCCAGTTAGTTTACAAAAATTTAATTACCCAAAAGGTAAGTTTGATAAGTGTTGTGGTGATATACGCATTGTATATGATGCTATCAAATTGACCAATGATCAATTATGTGATATAACTTTTTTACCACATGAAAAAGGAATTGAGTTAGCTAAAATTGAAATATTCAATCGCTGTCAGGGTTTGGGTACCACATTTATGAATGCATTTGTAGAAATATCTACCAATACTGGTATTGCAATATATTTGATACCAGGTATACTTAACAATAATGAGTATACAAGCATTGAAAGATTATGTGAATTTTATCCAAGATTTGGATTTAAGAAACTAAATCTATCCAGATTTTGGTCAAACTCTTATGTTAACGGAAAAATAAGACCAAAACCTTATAAATTTATAACAACAGGAAGTTATAAGTTAGCAAGTTAGATGAAAATAATTACTTAAACTCTTCTAAAATTAATTATATGAATTATAGGACAGACGAATGAAACAATATCGTTTAGCCCAAAAAGGATGATTCACATTTACTATTTTAGTAATAGAAGAGTACTATTAATGGGGTGGACTTGCCAAACCAAAATGGCAAATCTACCCTTAATTTTTTCTTAAGGGTAATAACTGATATTATAAAAACATCCTAATATCAAACTTCTGATAGTGCATGATTCGATTTACACAACAACATCTGACTTCCATAAACTCGTAACAGAATGAAATAAACAGTTTCAGAGACTGATTGAGATTCTTCCTTTTGATGACTTAAATGAAAATGTTATAAACGGTATAAAAGTAGAGCATACAACTGAAAAAGGCCCCTGTATTTTAATAAATGAAATTCAAACCAATGAACTCGATGAAATTGTAGACATGGATGAGGACAGTAAAATTAAATCTTCAACTTATGCCGGAAATAATTAACGACGACATATAGATGATGGATTTTGGGAAGATACGAATGAAGATTTTTTTGGTTATTAGCATCTAAATAATAGTTATATAATCATTCGAAAAATTATACGTTTTGTGAGTATTAAATTTTTTTATACATTTGAAAAGCAATTTAAAAACAAAAAATATCATGAAAACTTTACCCAAAGACTATTCAGCATTGCTTATGACTGATCATTACTGGCAGTTGCTGAAATCAAGTGATGATGGAGATGTTATGTACTCAACAGGTGTCATTGCAAAATGTAGAAATGTATCAGAAGCTATATCAATCTTTAGTGATTATTTACCCAAATACGAGAAAAGAAGCCAAGAAATTGGTTGTGTTGAGATAGACGAAACAGTTTTAGATAGCAATGGCAAAGAACTGGTTTTAAATATTGATGTAACTGAAAAATATTTCCTATCCGAATGTTTCGCCCCTAAATACATTATGAAAAGACATTTCATCCTGATGAGAATTCTGGATGAGTTTTCGTACGAAGAGGTTGATGAAATCAATGCTGATACAAATGAAGAAGCAATTGAAAAAGCAAAGAAATTAATTTAGTTTGATTTAACAATCTGAGCTTAAATGTATAAATTAAAGATTAATGAAAGAATCTTGATGAATTACAATAGATTCTATTTCAGCATCATTATTATATCATTTGGTAAGTAAATGTTTTGTGTTGGATTATCAACTGGAAAATTCTTCAAGAACAGGCAGGGTATTATTTTCTTGCCTTGTGCGAAAGGAAGTCTTTCAGCTTTTGTTTCAAGTTCAAAAAGTAGACGTGCAGCATTCTCTCTTTCAGTCCATTTGCATTCACCTATTAATAAAGCTTTACCATCAGTTGATTCAGCGATCAAATCAATTTCAATCCTTTCGGTTTTTGTAACATTTCCCCACCAGCTTTGGGCTAAACCAAATGTATAACCATTTATTTCTGAACCGGAGATTGCTTGTCTGCATAATTTTTCCCACCAATAGGAGGTATAACCTGATAATCGTTGAACAACCTGATTCATGACTACATCACCTTTATCCAATTCAATTAGAGATCTGTTAGGTAAAACATAGGTGAAATAAAAGCTCATAAACGGGTCTGATATTCTATAATAACTTTTCTTTGAATTCTTTGGATTTTCGCCAAAAGGCAATTCCCGTTCAATATATCCAAGTTGAATTAATCGATCCAAAGGACCTGCCAGACTGGTTGAAGGTTTTTCTAACCGTGCAGCAATTTCTGACAACCGGTGAACACCATTTCCGATTAATGAAAGAATGGTATATGACTGAGTTGTGTCGCGCATATCATCAATAAATAACCGCAATGGTTCCTCAATAAGAATACCTAATGACGAAAATAGATGTGTTTTTAATGCATCCGTAAATAATATTTCTTGTTGCCGGAGCTCCCAATAGCGTGGCACACCACCCCAAACAGAAAACTCAGTGACAGCCTCTACCGCACTACACTGTAATACCTCCTGAAGATACGGAATTTTCATTGGTTTTATTCTCAATATCAAATCGGCGCGTCCGTATAGTGGGGCTGTGCTGTCGATTATTAAACCTTGCATCAATTGCTGTGAAGAGCCGCAAATAATCAAATGAAAACGATTGTCGCCCTTGTCAATAAGTTTTTGAATAATTGCAGGTAACTGAGGTGCACTTTTCACTAAATATGGAAATTCATCCAGGCACAATGTTATTGGATTTATTAATCTGTTATTTAGCATATTGAACAGACTTTCCCAATCAGGATATCTTACCTGATCAAACCCGGGAATTCTTGTGGCAATCGACTGAGCTAAAAGTGCTATTTGCTGAGGACTCTCAGCTTGATCCGCCATAAAGTAAATATCGGATTCATTCAATACACGCTTTAGCAAAGTCGACTTTCCACATCGCCTTCGTCCATAAACCACAATAAACCCTGATTTACTGTTATTTAATATCTTTTTTATTCTGATTTGCTCCTCAGTTCTGTTTACAAATGTCATAGGTTTATTGTGTTTATATAATTATGTAGTACAAAAATAATGTTTCTATTACATAATACAAAATAATTGAACTTTTTTTTAATTACTCATATTCAGAAGCGCCAGCGGTAAATACACTAAACTTCTTTTGAATAAGTCTTCTTCTAAGTTCTTCTCTTTCAATTTCGTCTTTCAGTTTTGAAAGCTGGTCCATTTTCGGGTTCTTATTCTTATTCTTTAATTTTAAAAAGTTCTTTTTAATTTTTGATTTTTCACTTGTATTTTCTTCTTGAAAATCACTGAATTCCTTGTAATTCATCATAGTCTTTTTTACTGTATATATAAATAATTGTACATGAAAAATGTAAATTCCTTAGAAAAATTATATGTACTTTATGATTTTATAAATAGAAAAATATACATTTTTCACTCAATAAAAAAAATAAATATCTATATAATTCAAATTCAAGTAGATACGCTCAAAATGCTCTAAGTTTTCTTGATACGTTTAAAAATAAGAATAAACAAAACATTCTTTTTTTTATAAATACTAATAAAAAAAGAAATAAATGAAAAGAATTGAGAGAAGGGTGTTTTTTGAGTTTAACGGATTTGAGGGATTAGATGATGGAAAAACTATAATTGATGGAAAAGCAGTAAAATTATTTAGTCGTAATTTTGATAAAATATTAAATCTGCTTATAAGTAAAATTCAGACTGTAGGTGTAAATATAAAAAATGGATATGTAGATATTTCTTCTACAGCTTTAAAAAGCGCATTTGATAATTATAAACCTTACATACGGTATTTGATTATAAATGGCTATTTAGAACGAAGTTATTTTGTATATAAAGTCAAGGGAAAAAGCAATCCTGAATATTTCAAAAAGGATTATATAAAGAATAAACCCTTTGGTTATCGATTTACTGAGCACTTCAAGCAATGGGTAACTATTAAACGTGTTATTTTTGTGCCGAAAAATCACAATATACCGGTTGCTTCAAATGTTGAAAAATCTCCCGAAAGCAAATTATCAATCAATGTGATATTAAACCCGGTTATAATTAAAAGATTAAAGAGAGATTTTAATAGTTGCCAGATATTATTGAATGATATTGAAAAAACAAATTTCCAACAAAGTAAATTTATTGATGTTGGGAAGTGGTTTTATAATAAATCCGAACTTTATAAATGGAAAAGAGGTGATAAAACATTTAAATTCTCATCCAAAAGACTTTATACAAATTTCACTCGGCTATCATCCCATGTACGACTAAGCAACATCCAATTGAATAATCAGTTTTTGAAGTTCAAAGACATTAGTAATTCATTCCCCTTGATGTTAGCAGTTTACTACATTAAAAACAATCCGGCATTAGCACATGATACAGACTTTATTGAATATTGCTCTTGGGTAACGACTGGTACCTTCTATCTGAAACTAACAGAAGGTTTGAATAATGGCCGGAATTCCGATGAAAAAGATAGACAAGCGGTTAAACGATCAAAGAAACTGAAGGATAACACTTCGGAGATTGCTGATATAAAATCAAAGAGAGTTTTCACTAAGGATATTGTAAAAGTGATCTTCCAGATATACCTCAATGGTATGGTCGACGGAATACCACATATAGAAGGTTATGGAAATTCACTGATTAATGATTATATGAAGCTCAAGTTTAGTTGTGTTCACGAACAAATCATTCATATCAAAGAAAATCAGCAAAATATATATGATGTGCTTGTAAAAGAAGAGTCGGGTTTTATTTTCAAAGTAATTGGTCAACTTTATAAAAAGTGTGACTCTATAAAATTATTGACAGTACATGACTCTATTTACACTGCAGAATCTGATTTTGATAAGTTAGACACTGAGTGGAATAAACAATTTGAGCAATTAATTGCCCTATTGCCGGCTGAGAGTGTGACTCAGATTGAGAATATAATTAAACCAGATTCGATTGAAGTAGAAGAACTTGATTTTGTGGATGATGAAGAAGATTTGTCAAATAGTATTGGATTTAGTTCGATTAGACGAATGAATAAACAGTTTTTTGAAGATGATGAAAATGATTTTTTTGATTGGGACTTATATTCATAAAAATAGCTCTTAATATGATACATGACTAAAACATATTGCAAATTTACAACATATTATAATCATACTTATAATTATCTGCAATCAAACTAGCATTATAACTGCACCTTCATATTTTATGAACTTAATGTCTTCGAATACATTATTCAGTGGTACACCACAATTCACCAGTGAATCTAATTGATCATTTTTTATATAATTGAAGAAATCTGTTCTATATGCAGTATTGTGTGTATGAAGGTGCCAGTTTTTATAACAATTTGCTTGATAGGCATTATAATGCTCTTTCAGAAGGTAATCAAGTAAAATACGGTTTTGATTTTTTATTTTATCTAGTAAGGGTTGATTGAATTGTAAGCGTTGGTATTTATCGTACAAATAAGGGTAGCGTATATTAAAAACCCTTTGAAAGCCTGGTTGGAAGAATGAATTGTAAGAATGAGCAACAGCTAAACTTTCCTCCAAATTAATATCAAATTTCGCACTCGTCAATTGCCTCTTTACATCACAATAATGATGGAATGATTCATGAGTAATTAAATCTTCGATTACAAAAAACACTGTGTAAAGTGCTGAATTTAGTCCTACAAATCCAGTTTTGTTTACATTCTCTATGAGGTAACTTACATACAATTTTATATTATTCTTATAAAAGCTGATAGTTCCTGGACAGTTGTCCATAAATTTATAGGAAGCTAAAAGAAGATTTATATTATTTGACGGATTTCCGTTGTTTTGTTCTGTATCAGATCCGCAAATGTGATCAAAAATTGAAGCCCAATTCTCGCAATTTTCGATAGATAATTCTGGTCGAATTGATATGTTGTCTTTTTCAGATAAATCAATTTCAAGCATTTGCTCAATTTGTTCCGGAGAGAAAAGTTCATTAAAGATTTCTCTTGCGACCTCTTCAACTGATAGATTCAATCTCATATACTTTTAGTTTAATATTGATATTCAAAAAATGGGGGCCAAAAGTAGGGCTTTAGTTTGAATGGTCTTTATATAAATTGATTAATATGGGTTAAATTTTCAAATAAAAAACTGAAAAATCTATATGAAAAACTTGTTTACTGAGTCAGAAAATGATAAAAACAAGATTGATTTTTTTAAATTTATATATTATATGATTAGATTTTCTCAAATATCCTTATTGCTGAGAATGAAAAAACCTTGACCATCAATAGTGGTCAAGGTTTTTTTTAAACATCTTAGATACTGTGTCAATATGATTATTTAATCGGACTATAAAAATTTTGATAACACATTTGGGTATATGGTACTATAGCCGTACTTTAGCCATTCACATATGATAAATACCTATAGATATGATAGTTAATAACAGGATGGCAGAGTACATATATTCAATCCTACTTTCTCAACCGACAATACTTATGAGTTGGGGTTTTCTTAGTCCAAGGGCTATTCAAAATGGACTTTCCTTCCATGTGCATGGATTTATACACACTGGAAGAGTCATTATTAAATATAATGAAGGGCAAGATTTATTTGACGTATATCTTGAGAATCAAAATGACGAGATTATCGATACAATTAATATGGTATTCTTTGATCAATTGGTAAACGTCATTGACGATCGTGTTGAAAAGACAGATGATTATGATTATAGAATTGATAATGAATATTTTAAATGAAATTCCATGTGCGATAAAATTATTTATCAATTATGTATTGATGATTTGCAGATTGTGGCCACTGAAATCCTCAAAAGGAAGCTAACTATAGAAGAACTCGAAATGATTGCAACAAAGTTAGCTGATCGGATTGATTGGTACGATACCATATCAATGGTGATAAGAGAAAATTTTGAATAAATTTAATTATAAAATACTATGGATGCATTTGAATTTATAGCACATTATAAAAATTTTATTCAAGAAATCGAAATGGTTATTAAACCGGACCTATTACCAATTCTTGAAGTACTAAAAAATACGGATCCACATGACTTGATTGGTCCCGATGTTTGGTTTGTTAGCGAGACGCAAGCAAGAGGTTACGTTTTTAGTTTGTTTTTGAAGAACTGTAAGAAATGAGAATTAAGAAGGAGTTGCTGCTCCTTTTTATTTTAATCATATCAAAAAATATTCACTTATGATAAATGTGAATGTTTCTTTAGTAATCAACAAGTTAAGTGTATTTACAAATTTATGCTGAATCTCAATATTCACTTATAGTATTTACGAGTATAAGTGAATATTTTATCATTTATAAAAACATGAAATAATTATACTATGTCAAAGAAATTTTCAACAACAACTGCAGATTACTTGGATTGGGACCAAATGTTGAATTTGGTGCATAAACTTTTCAAAGACGAGAAATTTAAAATGTCACTATTTATTGCGTTGGGATGTTTTTGGGGTTTGCGGGTTTCAGATCTCACTTCATTAAAATGGGAGGAGATTTTGAATGCAAATGAAATTACGATAACTGAAAAGAAAACAAAGAAAAAAAGAGTGATTAACATAAATTCTCAACTTAAACAATTGATCCAAGATTGTTATGAAAAAATTAATCCGGTTGGGTTTCAATATGTGTTCGTAAGTCAGAAAAAAGGTGTATACACTACACAACGACTTAATGTAATGTTGAAGGAAATAAAAACTACTTATAAATTAAATATTAAAAACTTTTCGTGTCATAGCCTGCGTAAAACGTTCGGACGTCAGGTTTTCACTATGAGTGGTGAAAATTCGGAAATGGCATTGATTAAACTTATGGAAATCTTTAATCATTCCAATATGGGAATTACAAAACGCTATCTTGGACTAAAGGAAGAAGAAATCAGGGAAGCATATGATTTGTTGAAGTTTTAGTATCTGAATTTAATTTATGTCTAACTATGTATTCGATCTATTTTTATTCAGTTGGTGTCATTAACCTCACTTCTTTTCACTTCCTGATAAAATTGATGAATACTTTGTTATATTATGTAACAATTACAAACCTCTTATTTTTTTTCTATAATTTGATGGAGCTAATCCTGTATGTTTTTTGAAAAACTTTGCAAAATGTGCTCTGTCATAAAACCCACATTTAAAAGAAATTTCTTCAATTTCAATCTCAGAATAATGTAATAAAATAATAGCTGATTCAACTCTTTTTTTTTGAATATATTGTTGAACTGAGCATTTCAAATTCTCTCGAAAAAGTCTGGCAAATGCATTAGTTGCTAAATTTGCAATACTACTTAACTTGCTGTTTGTTAATTCGCCCGATAAATTTTTATCAATGTACTTCATTACATCAAATATTCGGTTATCAATAACAGAAGTCTCCCATGCAGTTGAAGGAAGACTTTGTAATGCAAATAAAATCAATGCGCTGATTTTAATATTTGCGTGAAAATCAATTGTATTTTGATAAGTAAGACGTTCCTCTTCAATTAATTTTATTTGACTCTGCCAGTAGTCTCCTAATTCTACCTGATAAATATCGAATTTAACTTTATCAAATGGATAACCTAAATTGAAATGTACAAAATATTGATCACATAGTCCAATGCTTTTATAATACTCAATATCATTTCCATAGGAAATTCTTACACCCTTAATACTTTCATTTGAAATTTCATGATTATTCTTTATTCGACTTGAAAATGATGTATATGGTGGAATAATTATTAGACAGTCTGACTCTAGACGAACTTCTTTTTCTTTATATTTAACATATGATTTCCCTGTTCTACTATGATAGATCCGCCAAAAAGGGAAGGACATATTTTCACATTCCCACTCTGAAAGCATCCAATAGCGACTACAGTGTAGAGTGATTTTAATATTTGTTATGTCTTGTTTGGCTTCCCACGGATCGTACTTTTGTTGTTCAGAAATTATATTCATATTGATTCTAATATATTGATGAATATGTTTAAAATGTACATAAAAATGTTATATATATACGCTATTAATCAATGCATTAATTTTACTTTTGTTTTAAATTGTAATTTAAATACACAAATATAATATATTATTATTCAAATATAATTTAATAAAGTTTTATTCCTTTTCAATTAACATTAAAATAGCATATAAACCAGTAAAAAGCACAAAATGGAAACACACCAAATTGGCAGAACAAGCATCAAAATTCCGCCCATCATATTTGGAACAAGTGCACTTGGAAACTTATACACAGCACTGTCGGATGAGACAAAACTGGAAATTGTACAACAAGCTTTTGAGCATGTATCAGCTCCGGTAGTTTTCGACAGCGCTGGAAAATACGGTGCAGGATTGGCTCTTGAGAAACTTGGAGAATGTCTCGAAAAACTGAATATTGCACCCCAAGACGTGATTATAAGTAATAAATTGGGATGGAAACAAACTCCTTTACTTACTGCAGAACCTACTTTCGAACAGGGAGTATGGATGGATTTGAAAAACGATGCCGTTCAGGATATTAGTTACGAAGGTATTCTGAACTGTTACGAACAGGGAAATCAATTGCTCGGAGGAAAATACTTTTCTCAATTAGCATCGGTTCATGATCCTGATGAATATTTAAATGCTGCAATTTCGTCAAAAGACAGAGACAATCGTTTTACCAATATCATTGAAGCTTACAAAGCATTGGCTGATTTGAAAAAATCGGGTAAAATAAAAGCCCTTGGTGTTGGAGCTAAAAACTGGAAAATAATAGAAGAAATATCTAAAGACGTGGAGTTAGACTGGGTGATGTTTGCCAACAGCATGACGATTATGCATCATCCGAAAGACTTACTCGATTTTATGCAATTGCTTCACAACAAAAACATAAGCATCATAAATTCAGCTGTTTTCCATGCCGGCTTTTTAATTGGCGGTCAGTTTTTCGATTATCGGCTTTTACAACCCGATACGGAAGAAAACAAAGCAATATTCAAATGGCGCGAAGATTTCTTTACCTTGTGCACGAAACACAACATTTCGCCGGCAGTAGCCTGTGTAAGTTTTGCAACGAGAGCACCGGGTGTTGTAAGTATTGCTTTGAATACATCAAACCCAAAACATATCAAAGGAAATGTGGAGTCTGTAACTTCGCAGGTATCAGAAGAGTTTTGGACGGAAATGAAAACAAACGGTTTGATTTCGAACGATTATCCTTTTTTGTAACTAAAAAAATCTACTATATTTATGAAACACAAACTAACGACAAAGGATTATTTGGTTCCATTTATTCTTATTTCATCTTTGTTTTTTTTATGGGGAAGTGCACACGGTATGCTCGATGTGTTGAATGCTCATTTTCAAACGGTTTTAAATATTTCTAAAGCTGAATCCGGATTAATCCAATTTTCAGTATATATGGCTTATTTCTCCATGGCGCTGCCTGCGGGCTATTTCATGCGTCGTTTCGGCTACAAAAAGGGAATCATTATGGGATTGTTGCTTTTTTCGGCAGGTGCATTTCTGATTGTCCCTGCTTCTATTCAGGCATCATACACTTTATTTCTGATTGGTCTGTTTATTCTTGGATGCGGTTTGGCTACACTCGAAACAGCTGCCAATCCCTACACTACAAAACTTGGTGATAAGGAATCGGCAGAAAGACGAATTAATTTCTCTCAGTCATTCAACGGTTTAGCATGGATTTTCGGACCTATATTCGCCACATTTTTTATCCTTGGAGGAGAAGAAGGAAATGCTTCAGCAGGGTTGGATTCCATGATTGCACCCTATGCCGGTATTGGTATCATAGTGTTGATTATTGCCATTATCTACATGTTTGTAAAATTACCCGAAATTACCGAAGAGGATGTTGATACAGCCCACGGAATGAGCGGTTCAAACCAACTTGCCCCTGCAAAATCATTATTCAAAACAAAACATCTTGTTTTGGGTGTTATCGCTCAGTTTAGTTATGTGGCTGCACAAACGGGTGTATTTAGTTTTTTCGTTAATTTCCTTACTGCCGATGAATTGGGTTTGGGCATTACCAAAACTACTGCGGGTTATTTGTTAGGCTTGGGTGGTATGTCTTTATTCTTTGTCGGACGTTTGTCGGGCAGTTGGTTGATGAGCTATTTCCCACCGGTAAAACTATTGGCTATTTACTCGCTGATGTGTGTATTGTTACTTCCTGTTGTGAGTGGTGGCTTCGGAATGGTTTCGGTGGTGGCATTGTTTCTCATATTCTTTTTCATGTCCATTATGTTTCCTACAATATTTGCATTGGCCATAAAAGACCTTGGACTTCAAACTAAAAAAGGTTCTTCATTCCTGATTATGTCAATTGTGGGTGGAGCTGTTTTCCCAATGTTTATGGGTTGGATAGCGGATATTTCTTCTATGTCCGTTGGATTCCTTGTGCCAATACCATTGTTCGCGTTTATTTTCTATTATGCGCTTAAAGGACACAAAGTACAATTTTAATATTACGAATATGGAATACAGCGAAGAAACAAATTTTTCAGCGTTTAAACGTTATTGCAAAACGCTCGAACTACACGATGATGCCGACCTGATTGCTGCATATAAACTGGCACATGCCAAGGGAAACACCTGGCCGGAAATTAATCAGGGAATGATGGAAGTAGGCATTCTGGATATGGAAATATACATTTATGGAACTAAACTGTTTATGATTATGGATACAGTTCCTGATTTTAATCACGACGAGGCCATGAAAGTACTAGCCACCAAACCCCGCCAAAGTGAGTGGGAAAAACACATGGCTCGTTTTCAAAACACATCGGAAAATGCTACCGCCGATGAAAAGTGGCAACTTATGGAACGAATTTATAAACTTGATTAGAAATGAAGATAGACAGTCATCAGCACTACTGGCAATTTAATACAGCAGATTACGGTTGGATGGGTGAAAATATGTCGGTCATCAAACGCGACTTTTTACCGACCGACCTGCTTCCTGAACTTAAAAGCATCGACTTTGATGGTTCAGTGGCAGTGCAAGCCCGTCAGTCGCTTGAAGAAACCAGTTGGTTGCTGCAACTTGCTGATGAGCATCCGCACATAAAAGGTGTTGTAGGCTGGCTCGATTTGCAATCGGATCAAGCCGAAGAGCAAATTGTCGCTTTTGCCAAACATCCAAAAGCCGTTGGTGTGCGTCATGTTATCCACGACGAAGAAGATGTTGATTTTATGCTCAGACCGGAGTTTATTCGTGGCGTACAACTGCTTGAAAAATACAATCTGGCGTATGATATTTTGATTTTCCCAACGCATTTGACCAACGCCATTCAGTTTGTAAAACAATTTTCGGAAAAACAGATTTTTGTGGTCGATCATATTGCTAAGCCTTTAATCAAAGACGGCATTATATCGCCCTGGAAAGAAGACATTGTCGCATTGGCTAAGCTACCGAATGTTTATTGCAAAGTATCGGGTATGGTCACCGAAGCCGACTGGAACACATGGAAGCCTGAAAACATACGACCCTATCTGGACATTGTTATGGATGCTTTTAGTCCCGAACGCATATTGATTGGTTCCGACTGGCCCTTATGTTTGGTTGCCGGAAAATATATCGAAGTAATGCAGGTGGTTATCGACTATATTTCTTTCTTCACGGAAAAAGAGCAAGCCTTGATGTTGGGCGGGAACGCTGTAAGAGCGTATGGAATACCCTTAACCCCTGAAGGGGAATAATAGAGAAAAGAATTAAACAACCCAAATAAAACAACTCTGATTCCCCTTTAGGGGTTAGGGGTAATAAGAAAATATGAAAGCTGTACAAATAACAGAACCCGGCAAAGTGTCGCTGGTTCAACTGGAGAAACCGGGCATTAGTGCTGACGAAGTTTTAGTAAAAATACATTATGTAGGATACTGCGGTTCCGACTTAAATACATTTTTGGGGAAAAACCCCATGGTAAAGCTACCCGTTATTCCAGGTCATGAAATTGGTGCTTCTATCGAAGCCGTTGGTGAGAATGTGCCTGAGCACCTAAAACCGGGTATGGCTTGTACTATTAATCCGTACACTGCTTGTGGCAAATGCCCATCGTGTCGAAACGGGCGTCCAAATTCTTGCCAATTCAACCAGACTTTTGGTGTACAACGTCATGGTGCAATGTGCGAATATGTGAACGTACCCTGGACAAAAGTATTAGCCGATGCAGCTATTACTGCCCGAGATTTTGCCTTGGTGGAGCCTATGAGTGTAGGTTTTCACGCTGTTTCACGCGGACAGGTAACCGACCTGGACATTTTAATGGTCATTGGCTGTGGGATGATTGGTGTAGGCGCTATTGTTCGTGCTACTTTGCGCGGAGCAAAAGTGATAGCAGTAGATATGGACGACACCAAACTTGCTTTAGCCAAACGGCTTGGAGCGGTGCATACCATTAATTCCAAAACGGAAAATTTAAGCGACAAGCTGAGAGAATATACCAACGGATTTGGCCCTGATGTAGTTATCGAAGCTGTCGGAGCTCCGCAAACCTACATTACTGCAATTAACGAAGTAGCATTTACAGGAAGAGTGGTTTGTATAGGTTATGCCAAAACAGAAATTGCTTTCGAAACCAAATACTTTGTACAAAAAGAACTTGACATTCGTGGCTCACGAAACGCCATGCCCGAAGATTTCCGTGCCGTGATGGAATATATGAAACGTGGAACTTGTCCTGTGGAAGAGCTGATAAGCGGTATTTTTAACGCCGAAGAAGCACAGCAAGCTTTAGAGTTTTGGGCTAAAGATCCGGCAAAAGTGTTCAGAATTTTTATTCATTTTGTTGATTTGTTGTGATTATATAGTTTCTAAATTGATGTTGAATAAAAGTTGTTCTAATTCCAATTCTATTATATGTACTAATATCAAAGATTTTTTTTTACTTTGTAATGTCATTTTATGATTACCAAAAAAACATAGTTATAAGTTTAAATAGTATCTACTTAACATGTATAATATATTTAAGTTCAATCATATAAATATCATTATGAAAACACACTTATTTCTATTCATATTTATTCTAAGCTCCTTCTTATGTGTTGCACAAGACATACAGTTCGACCACCTCGATGTAAGAGATGGATTAGCTGATAATTCAATAAGAAAGATGTTTCAGGATAAAAAGGGTTACATGTGGTTTGCTACACTGAATGGACTAAGCAGATACGATGGTAACAGTTTCAGGAATTTTAATGCAAGAACCGGAACGACTAATAGTTTAAGTTACAGTAGTATTTCTGTTGCAAAAGAAGATCTTTGGGGAAATGTTTGGTGTCTTACATATGATGGGCATATACATTTGGTAGATCCAAGTGCAAACAAAGTAATTAATCTTCAACCACAACTATTAAAAAATGAACTTGTGTTCAAAAATTTTTTAGTGACACATAACAATCAATTATGGTTGTGGGGAAATCAGGGTGTTGTAAAAATAACATACAATAAAGATTTAAGTCAGTTTCAACCAATATTTATAGATTCAACAATTTTTTCTAACCTATCTGTAAAGTTCTTGTATGAAGATAAGCTATATAATATTTGGATTGGTACAAATTTAGGTCTGGTAAAGCTCATTAATGCTGAATCTTTAGTACCAAAAACAGCTTACCATTTCAAACAAGCTTCATTTTTAAGTTTTTTCGAGGGAAAAGAGCATATTTGGTTTGGAACTAAAAACAGTGGAATAAGAATTTGGAACAAACGGCAAAAAAAGTTTGAACCAGCCAATGCAATAAACTTTCAGCTTAAGAATAAACCAATATATTGTATTGAACAAATTTCAAGGAATACAATAGTATTAGGTTCCGAAAAAGCACTAATTGATGTTAATATAGAAAGTCAAGCCGTTATTAATGTCAATCATCCACTATTAAAAGATATTGCCAGTTTTTTTAGCGACTCAAAAAAAAATATTTGGATTATTCCCACGAATAGGGGTATTTATAAATACGATTTAAATAATAAATCACTCAGATATTTTGACTTAAATTCAAAGAAAAGAGAATTCTTAGGTGATGTTGACAGACAGTTATTTTACGAAGACAGCAATCGGGACTTATGGGTTGGAATTGATGGAGGAGGTTTGTTTAAATATATCCCCAAAGAAGATCGATTTGTGAATTATACCTTTTCGGAGGTCAACACACATAGTTTATCTTCCGATGTGATACTGTCAATTTTTGAGGATAACTCTAAAAATCTGTGGATTGGTACAATGTATGGAGGACTGAACAAACTGAACTTAACCACAGATAAGTTTAAATGGCACATTCCTAACTCCGAGCCTCAGAATATATTTGAAAACGAAATTCGCTCATCTACTATTGATCGAAATGGGAATTTATGGGTCGGAACCAGAGTCGGTCAAATTATATGTTACGATAAGAATTATAAAATAATACATAAATTCCCAAACGATTTACCCAGTGCTCAAAAAAACGTATTTAACAATACAAATATATATTGTTTGTATATTGATAAATCGAATAATTTATGGGTTGGTACAAAAGGAAAAGGTTTATTCGTTATTAAAAATATATCTTCATTAGGCAATCAAGTTGATATTGTTCATTTTCAATCTAAATCATTTCCGTCGTTAAACAATATTTACGCCATTAAGCAAGATAAATATAATCAGTATTGGTTAGGTTCATTCGGAAATGGATTAACATTACTGAAAAATCCATTTGCAGATCTAAAAATTTTCACATTTGAAGATGTAGCTGCACAAGGCAATATTATCAGTAATTTTATTCGATCTATTTTTCTGGATAGCAAAGAAAACTTGTGGATTGGGACTTCAAGAGGTGTTAGTGTATTGTCGAATAAATATCTAAAAAATCCGAAGGGTAAATTTGTATTTATTGTAAATGACAAAAAAGATTTATCAAGTCTAAATTACAACAGCGTGGACTATATTTGTGAGGGAAGTGATAAAAAGATATATGTTGCAACCATGGGCGGTGGATTTAACCGGTTGGAAAGTTACAACATTGATTCTAAAAAATTTGCTTGGCGATTCTTTGATACATCTCATGGACTATCCTCTAACATTGTATATGCTATTCAGGAAGATCAAAATAAAAATCTTTGGATAAGTTCGAGTAATGGCCTAAACAGGTTCAGTATAAAAAATGAGAATATTGAAAATTTCTTTATTGAAAAGAAATTCAGACTTGGCTACTTCACTGAGGGTTGTGCGCTTAAATTACCCAATGGTGAAATTTTGTTTGGAAACAGAAAAGGGTTTATCACATTTAACCCAAAAGAAATTAAAAAGAAATCAACTAAATACCCGGTTGTTTTGTCTCGTCTTTTTGTAAATGGCACCGAAATTCTACCCATTGAATCAACAATACTTCAAAAGTCTATTGAAAACACAAATGAAATAAATCTATCGTACAAAGAAAACACGGTTCGTCTAGATTTTTCAGTTTTAGATTATTCTAATCCTGAAAAAATTCAATACACGTATTTCCTGGAAGGTAAAGATGAAAAGTGGTCTCCGTTATTAAACAGTAATAAAGCTATATACCAGAATTTACCACCCGATAATTACGTTTTTCATTTAAGAGCTACTAATAGTGATGGTTATCAACTTCCGGGCGAGTTAATACTAAATATAAACATAAAACCTCCATTTATCAGAAGTGTGTGGGGTTATTTATTGATTACATGCATTTTGATAATAATATTAGTCATTAGTTTACGATTCTACAAAAAACAAATAACGATACAGCAAGAAATAATTTATGCTGACAGACTTAACAATAAGAAGCTGGAATATTACACCAATATATCACACGAGTTTAAAACACCTCTAACCTTAATTATTGGTCCTGCTCAAGACTTACTACGCGAAAATCAAACTGACAGCGGAGTAACGTATTATGCTCAAAAGATATTGAACAATGCTGGGTATTTACTACAGCTTGTCGAGCAAATACTTGATTTCAGGAAGATTAGTGAAAACAAACAAACACTTCAAGTCGCCCGTTTAAATATCAATAATTTAGTCAGAGATATTTACCTTGAATTTAAACCATTAGCTGAAAAGGGGGATTATAAATACAACTTCCTGGATCATGATCATGAAATTCATGGTTATGTCGACCATAAAGTACTATCAAAGATTACTTATAACTTACTGTCTAATGCATTCAAATTTACATCAGCCGGGAAATCAATTTCACTGGAAATATTAAATAGTGAAAATAACCGACTTTTGATACTTAACTTCAAGGACGAAGGAAAAGGAATAAGCATTGAAAATCAAAAAACTCTTTTCGAAAGATTTGGAAAAAGTGATAACAGCTCCGGTCTGGGTCTTTCGTATGTGAAAGAGCTTGTTGATATGCACCATGGAAAAATAAGTGTAGAAAGTGAATTAGAACGTGGAACTATTTTTACTATTCAAATTCCTATAGATGAAGTGAGTTATTCTAAAAGTGAGTTGCTGGAAGATGTTTCAGAAGAACTAAGCTATTTAGAACCAACCGATACATTTCAAAATGATAAACCAGATGATACTATTAACGTAGATGAATTCGGAAGCTCAATACTTATTATTGATGATAATGACGAGATGAGAGAGTATCTGAACAAAAAATTCAGTCAGTTTTACAATGTATATTTAGCTTCAAATGGGAAAGAAGGGGTTCAGGTAGCGAATGATGTTTTACCTGATTTAATAATTTGTGACGTAATGATGCCGATAATGGACGGTATTGAGGCAACAAGTACACTTCGGGATAATTTTGATACAAGTCATATCCCAATAATCCTACTTACAGCCAATTCATCGGAAGAAAAGAGACTTGAAGGTCTGGAAACCGGCGCTGACGACTACATAAACAAACCATTCGATTTCAATCAGTTACAGTTGAAGATTAAAAATATAATTGACAAGCGTAAAAAACTAATTCAGAATTTTATCAAGGAGCCTGAATTAGCAACAGACATCCTCACAAAATCAAAACAAGATAAAAAGTTTATTGAAAAAGTAACAGCATTGATCGAAGATAATATAGGAAAACCTGTCTTTAATATTGATCTGTTATCAACAGAAATGGGCTGTAGCCGGACCTTATTTTACAAAAAAATGAAAGCTATAACCGGCGATACTCCGAATATATATATAAATACCATACAGATGAAGAAAGCAGCATTACTGCTAAAGAATACCAACTATTCAGTTCTGGATGTAAGTGTAATGGTAGGATTTAATGATAGTATCTATTTCAGCAAAACCTTTAAAAAGTATTATGGAGTAACACCAAAGGCTTATCATGTACAAAACAGAGATGCCGAAAATAAAGTATAAAATGAAGTGTATCAGTTCAGAGCTGATTTCAATTAGTATTTGAATAAATAAAAAAGGAGGAACCTCAAACCGAAGCTCCTATACCTTGTTAAAAATCAATAAGTTACAATCCTACTACAGTTAAGAACTTTTCATAGGCTTCCTCCCACACTTTAGGATTCTCAGGTAAGAATTCGTCAATGTGAACCGACTCGGCTATAATCTGACGCATTTCCTGCAACGAATCAACACATCCCGCTGCTTTTGCCTGGAGCATAATGTTACCAATTGCTGTTGCTTCCGAAGGCCCGGCAATTACAGGTATTCCAATAGAATTTGCTGTCCACTGATTCAATAAGGGATTCTTTGATCCTCCACCTATCACATGCAGTTTTTCGATAGGGAATGGAGCCATATCTTTCAATAAGCCTAAAACATTGCGGTATTTCAAAGAAAGACTTTCGAAGATACAACGAACAAACTCCGGGTGAGTCTGAGGTGTTTTTTGCCCAGTTACCGTACAATAATCCTGAATAGCCCTGGTCATACTTAACGGATTTACAAATGAACAATGATCCGGTTCAATAAACGATTGGAATGGATCAACAGTATCGGCCATTTGCACAATTTTTTCATATGCATAAGTGATACCTTCTTTTTTCCATTCTTTCATGCATTGTTCCAGAATCCACATTCCTGTAATGTTTTTCAGAAAACGGATTGTTCCTTCTACGCCACCTTCGTTGGTGAAGTTGTTTTTCGAGGTTTGTTCGTTTATGATGGCATCTCTTAATTCAATTCCCATCATCGACCAAGTACCGGAACTCAGGTAAGCATAATTTTCATTGGCAGCTGGAACAGCAGCAACTGCAGAGGCTGTATCATGTCCTGCAACTGCCACTACGTTCACTTTTCCAAGCTCGCTTTCTTCGGCCAAATCATCTCGCAAAGTGCCAATCAAGTGTCCCGGCATTACGATTTCGCCTAAAATTGAAGGTGACACGCCTGCTTTTTCGAGCAATTCAGCTTCGAATTTTTTAGTCCGTGGGTTTAAAATCTGTGACGTTGAAGCGATGGTATATTCCACCACTTTGTTGCCGGTAAGCATATAAGCTAAAGCATCAGCCATAAAAAGGATTTCTTTAGTAGCTTTCAATAATGAATTATTGGCCTGACTCATTGCAAAAAGTTGAAATAAACTGTTGAAATTTATTACTTGACTTCCTGTCAGATTATACACTTTTTCACGAGGAACAATTTCGAAATATTTTTCGGGAGCACCAATACTATGCGGGTCGCGGTATGCATAAGGAGCACCTAGGATAGAACCATCTTCGGCCAACAGGGCAAAGTCAACACCCCAGGTATCAATGCCTATAGATGTTATTTCAACACCTTCATTTTTGGCGGCTATGAGACCGGCTTTCAAATGTTCGAACAATGAATAGATGTTCCAATGAAAGTGATCTCCAATTTGAAGAATTTGGTTTGGAAAGCGGGTCAGTTCTTTCATCTGAAGCCTGCCATTTTCAATTGTTCCCAGAATAGATCGACCGCTGGTTGCACCCAGATCGAATGCAAGGAATGATTTATTTTTCATACTATTAAAATTTATCAAATATCAAACAACTTACAGTTGTTTGATATTTACAGCTATATATTTTTGTTAATCAATTAAATACGAGTGATAACATTTCTTGATTTTATCTGACCAACGTAACGCTCATCAAACCAACCACAACATCGTTAGCAGTTGTTTTCAAAACCAATTCTTTCAGTTGCTTCGAGGCATTTAATGGTAAGTCTAAAACTGTTGCGGCTCCACCATCTATCTGACCGGCATTGTATTTGAAACCAGCTTGCACCGAATTGTTATTAAACGTAAATTGTGCGGTCTTAAGATACAATCTTTGTGGGCGTGGGGCATCGAATGGAAAAGCGTAACCATCCACATAATAATCCTGTTCAATAGGATGCCATGTTTCAGGATTACGAAGCACCAGGCTGTCTTTCGCCCCATCTGCATATACAGCGTATACAGTTGCATTGGTAAAGCGCGATTGCATGTAATTGGTACTACCCGCCATAAGTAAATAGGCATGACTGGCCGTTTGATTCACCAGTATGCTAACTTCTTTAGGGAAATTATTCCATTGCGATGTAAATACAATATTCTTTGCATTACTATCGCTCGGAGTAGCAAATGGGACACCTTGCGGGGTTACAATTTCGTTTTTTGCTCCGGCTGCTTTGCGTATACCCGAATCATCAACATTTGCATTAATGTCGGGATGAGTCCATTCTCCAATACCGGAACTTGGTAATGCCAATGTTGGGTAAGGACAACGTGGCGTCAGGTAGTTATTTTTAAAGATATTCGTAACCTTATCATTAAAAAGGTTGGTCAAATCAACCTTTTTATAGGTGGTTGTCTTGGGATTTTCAATCGTCCAGTTTGCCACCAATTCTGTTTGCGTTTGCTTGTTGCCGGCATCGATCGATACCACGTTATAGCCATTTACAAGGTACTGCGCAGGAACGTTTATGTCCGACGATTTAGCATTGCCCTCTACCCGAACTTTGGTGGTAAAAGCATTGCTCCCCGGATTAACTGTCAAAATAATATCTGCACCCTCAGTAGTGTTGTTTTTCAAATAGAAATTTAAACTGTTTGAAAACTGCTCGTTAGGTGCTATTACTTCGAAAGGTTTATTTATTTCGAAATTTACTACTTCCCACCATGCCATGTCATTTTGTTTCACTTTTACGAACAACGACCGATGACCCATTTCACCTTTCACAGTTCCGCTAACGGCATTGTCAGTTTTCTGAGTGTTAGCAAGTACACCCTGTGGATCAAATACATCTGTAATAAGAGCATTCGGAGAGCTGACTGAGAATTTTTCGCCAACGGCGTAACTTGCATTTGAACTCAGTTTTGAAATTGCATTGCCTGCATATTCAATAGAAATATCGAACTTTGAACCGATTTCGGTTGTAAATTCTATTTCAGGGTGATCAATGCTGTTATCGTTGTAGTTATAGTCGATGCTTTTACCGTTTATCCTTACTGCAATAATCTTGTCCTGTATTGGCCTTGTGCAAAAATGAATTTTCACAGGCTTTGCAAAGGTGGGTACTACGGTGTAATTAGCAGTATTCCCTACTCGTTTATACGAAAATTTGATGTCGGGAATAGTGATGGCTGCGTGATCCCATTTTTCGGGGAAGCCAGGCTTGATGGTAACAACTCCATCGAGCAGATTGGGTTTAATGCCAAACAGACCCTCTACCAACGAACGTGAGGCCATACCTATGCAGTCGGCAAAATCGCGATAAGTTTCGCCACGAGCCGCATCATAAGCCGACAATTGAACAAAATTTCCAGGACTGCTCCCCAAATACATAGCGTCCAAAATAGAACCCTTAAACATTTTCATGGCTTCCTCACTACGCCCCGTTTGCCAAAACGACAAGGCGGTGTGTAAATTTTCTGCAAAAACCACATTGTTAACAGACCAATTGTAAGGCATCCAGTTGGTGGTGGAAACCATATAATTATCTGTTTCTGAAAGACCTTTGGCCAATACTGGTATATGAGGAATTTCGTGGTTGATATACTCGGTCATTTGGTACGCTTTAAATGGATCTGTAACTTCTGAGTCGATGGTATGATAAACCGTCCAAACTCCAGCGGCAGAGTGTGTTTGCTTAAGTCCCAGATAATCGCGATATTCGGCATACCACCCTTTCGATGGATACCAAAGCAATTTATCCATGGCTGTTTTAATGTTTCGTGCTTCTGTCTCGTAAGGAGTTGAATCTTCGCCTATTAGTTTGGCCAAATGTGCCATAGTTTTGTTGCTGTAAAAATTGTAAGCCGAGGAATGGGTAACACCACCACCATTATACTGTAAGGCATCGCTTGCCCAAATAGCGGCATAAGCATCGTAAAGTCCATCGCGCCCTACGTTAAAGTTACGCTTTTCCCACTCCATGTGGCGTTTGAGTAGCGGCCAAGTTTTTTTTACATAATCCAAATCTCCTGTCCACTGGTAGTGACGCAAAAGGGCATCAATAAATACCAGATTCATATCGTAGTGGTGTGGACGATCGTTTTCATTGGGGTTACGACAAATGTAGCCATTTGAAAAAACCGCGTTGCCCATTTTTTCTTCCTGCCGTGATAATAGCTTTTGGGGATCAGGAACATTTGGTCCGCTTTCGGGCGAAAGAACCTGCGAAGCCGCATAAGCATCAAAGTGAGTCCGGGCACGATCATGCCATCCAAGCACATCACCTACGTAAGGCCCACGCCAACCGTTAAGTCGCATTCTAAACACAATAGCTCCATGTAAATAGGCTGGAGATTCCCATGTGGCATCAGCTGCATAACTAAGCACGCCTCCCAGATTATTTAGATAAGGGTCAGGAGTTTCAATTACTACACGGTCAATGTCTTTTGAACGCTCTTTGTCCGCACGAGCAAATATTCCGGGACTGTCGTCATATTTATAACCAGACTCCTTTCCCTTAGCAATAATGAAATATAATGTACCTTCAGCTTTCACTTTTGTGCAAAGTGCCGGTATTTTTTCGCTTGCCGACGCAAAAAAGGCAAGAGGATCTTTGGATTTCGAAGCATCTGACACTTTTGTTATTCCTGTTTCGGGAAAAACACCACACATATACTGAACCTTGCCCTTGAGTGCTTGATTCAAATTAGGATCTGATTTTTCAGCTCCTGAAGTAGGATTTATGTAACGTTCAGACTCGTTCACCATTTTGCCGGTAAAATAAGCTAAAACAAAGTTGTTTTTATTTATTTCGAGGGAATTATTGGAGCAGTTTTCGGGCTTCAAATAAAAGCTCGATTCTGGATCAGCTCCTAATTCGCCATCTCGGTGGAATCTTTCATTGCTTACACCACCATAAGAACAGAATACGTCTAGGTTTGAAGGCGTATTTTTGCCTTCAACTTTAATGACAACACCTTCTTTTTCGTAGAGAGCCAAAACGGTAATGGTCAGTTTTCCCTTTCCCAACAGAGGGTCGGTAACTTCATACGTCATTTTACCGGGAGAGTAACGAGCCACATATTTTGTTGCCTCCGAAACCCACTTACTCTTCTTACCTTTGGCAATACCAATTTTTATATTGCCACCCATACCCGGAAGAAACATAGCAAATTCCGGCACATCGCCAGTTTCGACCCGGAATCCAGTATTGCCGCCATATAATGCCCGGTTAAACCTTCGTACACCATTTTGAATGACAAAATCACCACCATCCGGTTTATAACGGACTTCGCGTCCCTTATTGTGCCAATAGATACCATCGTTTTGGACTGATTGAGATATTCCACTTGCACATAATGCAAGAAAAACTAAAATAGATAAATGACGAATTATCATAAAAGTATTGTTAAATTACAATTAAATATAGCATTGTCTTAAAATTATTGGATCAATAATTCCAAAAATCTCATTTATCTACATGAAAATTATTTAACTCATTTAAAATTATTGCTCCTGCTTCTGTAAGATTTTTACCAAAAACCACAATTCCTTCCTTATGTCCAGCCATTACAAATATTTTTTGTTCCGAAAGGTTAGTTTCTTCAAACAACCTAAATATTTCGAATGCCATAGCCGTAGTGCCATATTCAATAGAATCATTAGTAGTTGGAACTTTATTTAAAAGTTTTCCCCAAAGTCCTAAATGGTGAACATGAATTACGGCATTAATACTCGAATCATGTTCGTAAATAGCTGCATGAGTTAACGATTCTGCAGAGGCTTTAATAGGACCAAGTGAGGTTAAGCTATTCTCCGTTAAGTCGTAATCGGTTACCTTAGCATAATGTTTGGCACTTAATTGTTTGTAGTTTCCGGTTGCAGTGCCACTTATTATAAAATGCTGCTGATCGAATCTAACACTCAAATTTCCATAACCAATGCCATTCTCGTATGCGCCAATAAGTTTTGAATTATAGAGCACATCCCTCCAGTGATTTAATTCTTTTATCCATTTTGTATGTAATGGTTTTTCTTTTATCCAATTACAATTAAATTTCACACCAATTTCAGTCATAATTTCTGTTTTTGTACGTATTTGCACTAAGTTATTTCTACAATATTTCCGAGATAAAATTAGAAAGTATTCAACCTTCACAAAGAATCATTAAAGGTCAATACTAATCTAATCTGCCTATGAATTTTCAGTGATTCAACATGCTTGGAAGGCCTTGTAGAAACGTTTTTTACATCTTTCTATTTTGGTCATATAATATAATTGATTTTATCTTTTTAATGTTGCCGCCATTAAACCAATTACAACATCATTAGTATTCGTTTCAAGTTTAAGACTTGATAGGGTCTTATTTGGATTCAGTGGAAGGTCTAATAGTGAGGCAGCACCTCCTTCAATTTTCACCGTATTGTTTCTCGAAACCACATTGTATGAATTTAAGTGCCATTCACCCGTTTTCAAATAGAATCTGGCAGGTTTTGGCTTTGTCAAACTGAATGCGTATCCATCGTCATGATAGTCTTGTTCAATAGGGCACCAGTTGTCGGGGCTCTTTAATAGTAAAACATCTTTTGTGCCATCTGTATATTTAATTTCTATTTTGCCATTAACCATGTGTATTTGCATGTGATGCATTGATCCCGCCATGAGCAAATATATATGAGAAGCTTTACCGGAAATTGGTATCTCGATAGAATCCGGATAATTATCCCATTTCGAAGAAAAGACAATGTTTTTTCCAACGGTACCAGGTGTTTTAAAAGGCACACCTTGGGGCGAAACGATATTTCCATTTGTTTTAGCACCGTTCCAAAATCCGTAATCATCAATTTTCTCCATTTCATTATAGGAGCACCAGTCACCAATACCTTGTACAGGAATGCTCAGTGTTGGATATGGACAACGTGGTGAATAATATTGTTTATTGAAGATATTGGTTACTCTATCGTTATAAACATTGGATAATTCTACGGACTCGTATTTGTTTGCTTTTGTTGAATTTAAATGCCAGTTAATTACATCGTCGGTAAAAAGCACATTATTTGACACCCATTTAACTTTATTGCTTCCGGGAACAAGATTGTCTTTGGAAATATCTATTGTTTCTGTAGTTGTGCGTGCAGGAATATTGAATGACTTAGAAAAACCACCAACAGACACTTCACCCATGACAGATTTTGATGTATTATTTCTTGTAATAAATTGAATATTATCTTCCTTTTGAGTTTTATCATACACAAAATCTATTGGGTTTCGCAACTCAAAAGAAATTGGTAGCCACCAAATCAAAGCCCCTTGTTGTACTTTTGCAAAAGCAGTTCTCCACCCTACACTTCCTTTAAGTGTTGCCGATAAATTGTTGCTTGTGCTCACATTTGAAAGAATGCTTTGAGGATCGTACACGTCAATGAACTTTATTTTCTGACTTTTCAAACTGAGGCTATCGCCGAAGGCATAAAAATCATTCACAGCTGTTTTTTCAATTTGTTCTCCAGCCCATTCTATTTCAATTTCAAACTTTTTCTCTTTGCTTGTTGCAATAATAATCTCAGGACAACCAATAGCATTTTCAGACAAACTCCATTCGGTAACAGCACCATTTACCTTCACTTCCTTTATTTGATCGTACAACGCTTTAACGTTCAATTTCAAATGTACAGGCTCCATAAATTTTGAACTAAAGCTATACGCTTCCTTTTTCCCATTCTTTCTAAATTGCAATTTAAAATCAGGTGTTTCAATACTAGCATGATTCCATGTTTCGGGAAATCCGGGGCGAACATTTACAACTTGATTGAGCAAATCGGGAGATACTCCAAAAAGTCCTTCTATAAAGGCTCTTGAAGCCATACCTATCGGATCTGCAAAATCCCGATAAAGTTCGCCTCTGAAAGCATCGTAAAACGAGAGTTGTCCGAAATTTCCGGGGCTAGACCCTAAAAACATATTATCAATAAAAGTGCTTTTTGTCAGGTTGTATGCATCATCGTTTCTGCCTGCTTGCCAATAAGTTAAGGCAGTGTGCAGAACTTCAGCCATTGCAACGTTATTATTAGACCATGTATATGGCATCCAATTAGTTGTAGGAATAGTATAATATTTAGTTGATTTAAGACCGGATGCAACTACCGGAATCTGTGGTATGTATTTGTCTACATACCGGGTCATTTGAAATGTTTGAAAAGGATCAGCAGCTCCCTCGTCAACAGAATGATAAATTGTCCACAATGCAGCAGAAGTATGTAAAAGCTGATTTCCGAGTAAATCTTTAAATTCCGCATACCAACCAAGTTCAGGCATCCACAACTGCTTATTCATCGCAGTCTTTATTTTCTCTGCTTCGTTCGCATAAGCTGTAGGGTCTTTCCCAATAAGCGGTGCAATTTGAGCCGCTATTTTATTAGCTCTGTAGTTGTAAGCAGAAGAGTGGGTTACACCACCACCATTATATTGAAGAGCATCGCTTGCCCAAATACAACAATATGCATCGTACAACCCATCATCATCTCCATCAAAGTTTCGTTTTTCCCATGCCAGATGTCTGGTTAAGACAGGCCAGCTTTTTTTCAAAAATTCTATATCGCCAGTCCAGTTGAAATGAGATAGTAATTCTGATATAAATACAAGATTCATATCGTAATGATGTGGTTTATTTCCAGCGTTTGGGTATCTGCCAATGTATCCATCGGTAAAAAGTGCTGTACCAATTTTTTCTTTTTGTCTTGCAAGATTTGTGGCGGTATCAGGTACGCTTTGTCCAGATGTCGGTTGTGTGAATTGAGCAGCAAAATAACCTTGAAAATGAGATCGTGCTCTGTCATGCCACCCTAACCAATCTCCTGCATAAGCACCTCGCCAACCATTCAATGCCATACGCCATGCAATTGCACCATGCAGATACGACTTACCATCCCAAATAGCATCTGCCGCAGTAGTAAGCGTTGCAGCAACAGAATTTATATATTCATCAGGAGTGTCAACTTTTACTCTGTCGGCAATTTGCTTGCGTTTACTTTCTGCCTGGTTATATACAATAGGTAAATTCTCGTTTGCGGATATTTTTTTAGATTTCGGGTCAACTAACAGAATGTAATTAGTTGGTTCAGATTGACTCAATGAAATTATTCCGGAGATTGCAGGCGTATTCGATTTTCCGGTGTTAGTTAACTTTAATGGTGTAGATTGTTTTGAGGCATCTACAATGTGAATATCGGAGCTTTTGCTTACAATTCCCAGAATTTGCATTTTCTCACTTAAACGAGTTGAGTTTAACTCCTCTTTATTTGCTTTGTAATTTATTTCATATGCTTCATTGTCACTTAAACTACGTCCACTTCCATAATACAAATTAAAAGTATTGCCGGAGATTTTATATTCGTTCGTAGTACAATTTTCCGGTTTTAAATAGAAGTTTGACTCAGGATCTGCTCCCAAATCGCCATCGCGGGAGAATCGTTCATTGCTGGCACCCCCAAACACCCAAAATAGTTTCAGATCAGCTGGCAAGTTCTCAGCATTTATTTTCACAATACAACCATCTGCATCTGCTAGGGCAAGTACCGAAATATAAAGTTTTCCTTTCCCCAGAAGTTGATCCTTAATTTCATAAGTCATGCTTCCGGCATTATATCGGGCTGTGATTCTATCTGCTTTTATCAACCATTTAGAAGTGTTCGATTTAATCAAGCCAAAGCGTAGCGTTCCACCCATTCGAGGCATATACAATGAGAATTCCGGTAAATCTCCAGCCTCTACTCTAAATGCAGTATGGGTTCCATAAAGAGCTCTATTGAAACGTTTAGTTCCATTAGTTATCACAAAACCATTTTTGTCGGGTTTGTAACGTAATTCTCGTTGTTGGTTATAATACGGTTTAAATTTGTCCAGCTGCGCCATTGTGAACTGGAGTGATGAAAAAACCAAGCAAAATGCAAAAAAAAATAGTTTCCTACTAAATTTACTCATTGTGAATTAAATGAAGATTGATAATGTGTTTTTATAATATTTTAGAAATAAATATCTAACAAATTGACAATTAGTTAGTCTGCCATTGGTCGGTAGTTCTTAAACTATTACAGCAAATTTACAACTACTCAATGAGCTTGCGTTGTAAAATAGTATTTAAAACTATAGAAAATTGTATCACTACTCACATGTACAATAATCTATATAAATGTGTATTATATTACTCCGATACACTCTTAGCATGAACTATTTTTGTTTACCGTTTTTTAAAGCCATAAATATTTTTTAATACTAATTATATGATGAAAAACAAGACCACAATTCACACAAAAAACAATTTTCTTCTTTTGAAAAAGATGCTTTGGATAGTTTTTTTTGTATTTAGTACCCAAATAACATTAGCACAAACACTTATTGTAAACGGGAAAGTGATAGATTCACAGAATACTCCCATCCTTGGAGCTACGATTTTAATACAGGGAACAGCCAAAGGAACACTTTCCGATCTTGATGGTAATTTTACAATTTCAGTTCCATCTTCAAAATCAGTAATTACGTGTTCTTTTGTTGGAATGGAGCCACAAACCTTTGTGGTGGGGAATAAATTATCTCCAGTTATTACACTGAAAGAATCAGTAGTTGCGCTTAACGAAGTTGTAACTATTGGTTATGGTGCGGCAAAAAAGGGTAGTGTAACAGGTTCTATTGCACAAGTCAAAAGCAGTCAACTTGAGAACCGGTCAGTTGTAAGGGTAGATCAAGCATTGGCTGGTCAAATGGCTGGTGTAAGTGTCAAGGCAACAACAGGAGAACTTGGTGCGCCGCTACAAATATCTATTCGCGGAAAAACTTCAGTTTCAGCTACCAACGATCCATTATATGTTGTTGATGGAATACCAACAACAGATATATCAGATTTAATTGTAAGCGATGTTGAGTCAATTAGTGTTTTAAAAGATGCATCATCATCGGCTATTTATGGTTCAAGAGGGGCAAATGGCGTTGTAATAATAACTACAAAAAGCGGAACTAGTGGAAAAACAAAATTTACTTTTAGCAGTTATGTTGGGCTGCAAACACTCGAGAGAAAAATTGATTTGCTAAGTTCTCAGGAATGGATTGACCTTAACAAAGAGGTTATAGATGCCCGATGGGTAAAAAGAGGTAAGGAATTAGGAAAAGATTGGCAAGCAACAGATACACATGAATATAGATTATCTCAACTTGGCAGTTTTAATAAAAACTATATATATGATCCTTTGTGGCAATACGGCACAGACAGTCTGGCTCTGATTGACTGGCAAGATGAATTATACAGAACTGCACCCATACAGGAATATCAATTATCAGCTTCAGGTGGTAGCAAAAATATTAATTACCACATTTCAGGAACTTATTTAAAACAAGATGGTATAATAAAATATACCAGTTATAATAAAATCAATTTCAGATCAAATTTAAACATTAAATTCACAGATAAGTTATCGTTGGACTTCTCATTAAGTCCAACAAATGCTGTAAACAATGGAGGATTAACAACAGGTAAAGACATGATGGTTCATAGAGCACTTTCTATGTCACCTGTTGCCGATTTAAAGTATGGAATAGAGACAGGTGTCAAACCAAATACCACTTACTTATTCGCTGGTTCATCATGTAGTCCTGTTGCTTATTTGCGTGAAATTACTTATCGTCAGGAAGATTCGCGAATGCGTACTAATTTGGCTCTCAATTATGAAATTTTAAAAGGATTGAAAGCCAAATTCTCAGGTTCTATGGATAACAGATCCATTATTTTGCAACGATTTATACCAACTAGAGTACAGCCTAGTAATGCAACTGCTACCGAAGGTCAATTAAGTAATTCATTATTAACAACCCAGCGAATGAGTAATTATGTATTTGAATCAACACTTAATTATAACAAAAGCATTGGAAAGAATAACCTTGATTTTTTAGCCGGATATTCATTAGAAGATAGAAGTAGTGATAAAACTACTCAAAAACATACACAGTTTAACAATGACATTTTATCAACTTTTTCTGTAGGTAATTCAACAGTAAGTGAAAGTACTTATGAACTTTACGATGAAAGACTAATGTCATATTTTGTCCGTGGACAATATGATTATGATAATCGGTATTTGTTAAATTTAAGCATAAGGCGTGATGGATCTTCCAGATTTGGGAAAGATAACCTTTGGGGAACATTTCCTTCACTTTCAGTAGGGTGGAGAATTAGCAATGAAGCATTTATGTCAAAAGTCGAATTTATCAGCAGCATGAAGTTAAGATATAGCTTTGGTATGACCGGTAATAATAGTATTCCTCTTTACAGATCCTACGGAGAATTAGCCACCAGTAATTATTCATTCGCAAATCAAATAGCATATGGTTATGCGAATGGTACATTAGAAAACAGTGATTTAGGATGGGAAAAAACAAACTCCTCTAACATTGGATTAGATTTGGGTGTATTGAAAAACAGGATCTTTTTATCGTTTGATTACTATTATAAGCAAACAAGTAATATGCTATATTATGTGCCCGTAGCTGCTGTTACAGGTTTTACAAACGGTTGGCAGAATATTGGTTCACTGGAAAATAAAGGTTTTGAGATAGAATTAACAACACATAATTTAACTGGCAAATTCAAGTGGGATACCAATATCAATTTCTCCCACAATTCCAACAAAGTTTTAAGCCTTGGCCCTGACAATACGCCAATTTTGACCGGTTTTGGTAATAAAACGGAAATTCTTAAAGTAGGATTACCTATGTACTCTTATTTTATGTATAACTCAATTGGTGTTTATATGAACCAGACTGATTTAGATAATTCTCCTAAAATGGCAACAAACATTGTAGGTGATATAAAATATCAGGATGCAAACAATGATGGCGTCATAAACGAAAGTGATAAAACTATTGTAGGAAAACCCGATCCTGACTTTTTCTGGGGAGTTACCAATACTTTTAGATATATGAATTTTGATTTATCAATATTAATGCAAGGACAACAGGGTGGTAAAATTTATGGGATTATAGGACGCGCGTACGATAATTCAAGTGGTGAAACATCAATAAACCGCCCTGCACATTGGGTAAACAGATGGCAATCTGAAGAGAATCCCGGAAATGGCATTGTTCCGAGAATTGATGGAACTACGAGTGGTTTATACGACACAAGATGGCTTTATGATGCAACATATTGGAAAGTAAAGAATATCACTTTGACATATAATTTACCAAAAAACTTTATCAAAAACATAACGGCTTCTCAAGTCTATTTTTCAGGTGATAACCTCTTTATGCGTGATCATTACGAAATTGGATATTCTCCTGAAGCCGAAAATAACGAAGGTGGAGATTATGGTGGATATCCATTAGCCCGTGTATTTACTTTAGGTGTTAAAATGACTTTTTAAAGAATTAGAAAATGAAAAATATATATATATTTATTGCACTTGCAATTTTCATATTCACATCATGCTCTGACGATTTTCTTATCACAGAAAATCCTAATAAAATTGATAGTGAAAACTATTATGAAACCGAGACTCAAATAAATGCAGCAGTAAACGGAACCTATGCCGTATTGAGGCAATATCCCGAATTGTATTTCTTTTATTTAAGTGAAGGCCGATCTAATAATTACTATTCAGGTACATCTACTGCTCAACGCGATTTAGTTGATATTTCAGGTTTTAATGAAACGTCCGAATTAGTTTCTTTAGAAGAAGCATGGGAAGTAGGCTATTCGTTAATCGCAAAAGCAAACAAGGTTTTGTCAGTTATTGACAATGTTAGTTTTTCATCCGAAAATACAAAAACAATAGACAAAGCTCAAATGAAGTTTTTACGTGCTTTTGCTCATTTTGAGCTTATGCGGGTATTTGGGAATATTCCAATAATTGAAAATGTTATTTCTCCGATTCAAGCAGGAAATATTGGAAGATCCGAAAGAGTCAAAGTACTGGAGTTTATTGAGAGCGATTTGAAGTATGCAATAGAAAAGCTACCCGAAAGTTATTCATCAACTGAACTTGGTAAAGTTACAAAACAAGCAGCTATGGCTTATTTGGCCAAAGTATATCTTACATGGGGTCAATACCCTATAAATGACTCGGGTAAAATTGATAATGCTATATCATTATTAACTGAAATTACCGGCAAAGCAAGTTATATGACCTGGTCAACAAAATTTGAAGATATATTCAAATCTACCAATGATAATAAGTATTGTATGTTTGAAATTCAATTCTTCTCAGGTACTAGCGGACTCGGAGCAACATTCCCATCTGAATTATTGCCAAGTCAAATGAAAGACTTTCCTTTTACAGGTGGTGTTCCAAGATTATCACCAAGTGAAGATTTAATTATGCAATTCAGCAAAACTACCGATTTGCGTTTTGAAGCAACATTTGATACCATATACACTAACAGCTATTATACAAAGGTAAAGGAAAATATAACAGCCAAATGGTTTGAAACAGGATTCAAGCTTCTCAACAGAAGTGACTGGCCTCAGAATTTTCCACTACTCAGACCCGCTGAAGTTTATCTTATGTATGCTGAAGCTTTATTTGTAAAAAATGGTTCACCAACTACAGTTGCAATAGATAATTTAAATAAAACCCGCATACGTGGAGGATTAGAATATCTTACACCAGCAAATAATGAAGAATTTGAGTTGGAATTGCGTAATGAATATCGCAGGGAGTTTGTAGCAGAAGGTGTGTATTGGCATTATTTAGTTCGGTCGGGCAAAGCAGTTGATGTAATGAATACCTGGTTTGCTAATACAAGTCAGAATATTACGATTGATGAAAAACGGTTAATTTATCCTGTTCCGTATCTTCAAATGTCGATATATCCGGGTCTTTATACGCAAAATCCGGGTTATTGATTCACAGTAAAATGTTCTCCTGTTAATTATATAGTTTTAAAAAAACAACTATGTCAAGAAAATTATTTATTTCTATCGTAATTGTGATGTTGAGTTTACATCTGTATTCACAAAACATAGCAATTGTTTCAGGGTCAAGTGTCTCTGTTAATAATGGCGTGTTGATAGCCACTATTAGCGGTGGAGTGATGACATCGTTGAAAAAAAGTGGCGGAAGTAATTTATTGGCAAATGGAGGTTCGGGATATTTTTCGTACGATGATATTGATGGTTATCACTCACCAACAAGCTCTATACCAACGGTGAAAATAAATAATGCTGATATGGCAGACTTTTATTATACACTTACCGGAAGTTTCGTTGTTGAGATGCACTATGTTTTCAGGAAAAATGAAAGCGGATTTTACACCTACTACATAATAAGTGATAATGGTGTTGAATATAAAACCATGACAGAAGTACGGTACGCAATAAGAGTAGATAAGAATCTCTTTAATTATGGTTGGACTTGTGAACGTGAAGGAAATATGGTAACTCCCGAAGCACTAACAACATACCTCGAAGAAATTCAGGATGCCACCTATAAATTGACCGATGGTTCCATTTATACCAAATACGATTGGTCGGTTTATCGAAAAGACGATGTATTACATGGGCTACTCGGAAATGGCACAGGAATCTGGAATATCGAAGCAAGCAGAGAATATGTCAGTGGCGGACCTACCATGCAGGATTTGACAATCCACGGAACCAACACTACACCTATTTTACTTACATACTTTCAATCAGGTCATTATGGGTCGCAAAGCGTATATCTCAAACGAGAATATGCAACATGGAGTAAGATTTACGGACCTACATTTATTTATGTAAATACAGGATCAAGTAATAGCAATCTTATCGCAGATGCGAAAACTAAAGCAAAAGAGAAGGAAGCTGAATGGCCTTATACCTGGTTATCAAATACCTTGTATCCATTAGATAGGGGAACGCTTACCGGAACGTTAAAAATGACTGGTGGGGGAGACGTGGATAGCGCTGTTGTTTTCTTAACTGAAGCCGGTCCAAGTTGGGTTGCAAACAATAGTGAAACATGGCAAGTTCAACCCTATTCTTACTTTTTTGAAGGCAATACAGATAATAGCGGAAATTTTAGCATAAAAAACATTAGGCTTGGCACCTATACAATGTATGCCTACACCCAAAAAGGCAAACTAATTAATAATTTGAAGGTAGAAGGTATCACCGTTTTAGCAGGAACAAATTCGCTTGGCGAGGTTATCTGGAATTCGGGCGATAAAAGTAATGTGATTTTTCAAGTGGGCAAATCCAATCATAAGTCGGATGAATTTGCATTGGCAAATCTTCCACGATTGTATGGACGCTGGAAAGATACGCCACTTTCGCTTGTTTACAATACTGCAACTGATAATGACCGTAATAATTGGTATTATTGCCAACGAGTGAATACATTATGGGATATTAATTTCAATGTTTCAAATCTTGTTTCATTGACAAGTCCTACGCTTAAAATTGCTATTGCAGGTGTTGACGATGGGCCACATTTAGATATTTTACTTAACTCGACTAAAGTTTCAACTATCGATTTTGGTTCTGATAGCGGCATAAGAAGAAGTTCATTGACTAGCGGAAAATATTCAAATTATACTTACACAATTAGTAATAGTCTTTTACGTGAAGGAACTAACACGCTAACGATGAAATGCTATGGTACCGCGAGTGAATATAAAGGAATCATGTATGATGCCATTTTGCTTGAATCTGACGTAATTAACGGCATCAATACCTTAAACGAAGACTCCCTGTTCTCAATAGCAAATAAGGATGGTTACATAACAATTCATTCTGAAGCAGTTGGAACATCTACTGTACAGATTTATTCAATGACAGGATTAATTGTATATGATGGTTTAATTACTAAAGGTAACAATGTTATACAAACAAGGTCACCAGGGATTTATATTGTAAATATAATGAATGGAGAAAATATTATTAGAAAAAAGCTAATTTGCAAATAATATAACAATATAAAAAGTTTTTATCATGAAAAAAGTTTATTTTATTTTTTGTTCTTTGTTACTGCTTGTAGCAGGAAATATGTATTCTCAAGAAACCACTGTTCACACAGTAACAGATACTGCATTTGTAAATTCAACTGCCGAGTATATAATTTTAATGACTACCGTTAGTGAGGTAGGCAAAAATACAGTTACCATCGAAATTATACCACTAGCAAGTGATTTAGGTCAAATAACAGATGTAAACATATCAAGAGATACTGACGCACGGTTGAGTGGACGTGGAAGTTTTAAATCAAAAGTAACTCCTGATGCGCAAGGACGAATTGTGGCTGAAGATGCTTATGCTACCTGGAGTTCAACAAACGTTGGTACCGGCACATTTCCCACTGGCACCCCATTTTTCTATTCAGTTACAATAAATAGAACCGACGTTAATGGAGGCACAGCTCGTGGCAAACGTTCAGTCCCAGCAATCTATTTAGGTAAAGAACCTGATTATGCATCCAATGAAGTTATATACGGTGGACAGTTGACACTTAATACACTTGCTTGGGTCAACAAAGCTGATAGTGCAGTAGTATTGAGATTCGGCTTTGCCGGTGAAAATGACATTAAAACATTTCAACAATTACTTTTGGCAAAAGTGACTCCGCTATATCCGGCTGGCGATAGCCCTATTTATGTCAAAAATACTAATTTTAACAATTCTTCGTCGACAACAGGAAGAACTGATGCCGGATATGGAAATATTTATTGGGGTTATGAAGGTGTAACTTATGCAAAAATTAAAGTAAAACCTATTTGGGTTAATAACGCAGGGAATACCTATATATGGTTTTCATTAGGTTATCCTGCTACCTCAACAATCACCCCCTTTGAGATAAATATGGGTTATGCTCCTAATGCATTAAATAAAATATCTTTCAATAATTGCAAAGTATATCCTTCTGTTACAACAGGTTTAGTGAATATCGACTCAAATAGTAACATAAGGTCTATATCAGTCGTAAATATATTAGGTGAGACGGTTTATTCAAATAATAGTAAATTATCAGAAAAAATCACTTTAGATATGTCAAAAAATCCATCAGGCTTGTACAATATTTTTGTTAAGTTTGATAACGAAGAGGTAGTTTATAAGGTTATAAAGAAGTAATTTTACCGATATGGTTTAGGGCAAATTTTATTTAACTCGAGTTTTCAATACTTTATAAGTTATGAAAACTCGAGCTATTTTATATAATCTGGATGCGTTTTAGAATAATCACCAAAGATTTAATGCTTGTACTCAAACCAGTCAAATAAAGCCTTTTGTTTACTTTTTTTACAGTTACTGGTTGCGTACATTCCCACTCCTGTGCCGTTAAACTTATTGAACTTATTATCAGAAATAACCTCAAGACTTTGAGTGCCACCTATGATTCTCATGTCATTTTCCGTTTCACCATAACTAAAAACTGCTTCCAAACCATCTCCAATCACCTTTAAATAAACAATGGGGTTGTTGTAAGGTTGCTGATCAACAATTATTTTTTTTTCAAGATGCATTTTTACAAGCGTGATGTTAGTTTTGCCTTTCAGCAGACTGTAATAGCCGTTTGCTGTTCGATATAGAATTAAACCAGCTTGTTCATTTTCTTTTTTTGTTTGAAACTCCAATTTGGTACATGCTGTAAACTGTTGATGTTTTACTTTTTGAATAAGCATAGAAGCATTTGTAAGACTGTCAATAACTTCCGGTTGCAACGATAAAAGCAACTTACCTTTTTCAATTTGATAAAAATCTCTAAGTGGTGTTCTTACTGTGTACCAACCAAGGTTTAATTTGACAGTATCAAAATTGTCCCGGATAGGAGTTTCTTTAACCGGAGTCCAGGGTAAATTTGGTCGCTTCTGTTCCAAAAGTATCACTCCATAACCTGGATTAAAAATGGGTGTTCGGTTTTCAAAATCGACCTTACACAAGAATGTTTCACGCGCAAGCGGACTTTTCCCCTTTATCATTCGTTTTGCTAATACAACTGCCCACCATTCACCATTTTGAGTTTGTACTAAATCTGCATGACCGGGTGATTGAATTGGATAATTTGCTCCTAAATGTCGATGAGTAAGTACCGGATTTGTTTTATCCGAAACATAAGATCCGCTTATAGAATCGCTATGATGTACAGTTACAGCATGATGATATCCAGAACCCCCTTCAGCCATTAGCAACAGATATTTTTTATTGATTTTGTAAATATGTGGACCTTCAGCAAATGTTGCATTATTAGCATGTCCATAGGTCAGAATTTTCCGTTCTCCAATAAATGTAGCTGTGGTCAAATCCAGTTCCTGCGACCAAACAGCACATTGCGATGACCATGATTTTTCAAAATCCCACCAATTTCCTGTATAATAGCATTTTCCATTGTCGTCCCAGAATAGAGATGGGTCGATACCTGATGCATCTTTCAACCAAACCGGGTCAGACCAAGGGCCTTGCGGGTTGGTAGCTGTGATAAAAAAATTACCACCGCATTTGTTCGCAGTGTTGATGATATAAAATAAACCTTTGTGATATCGAATGGTAGGTGCCCAAAGTCCATCATTGTCATTTATACCCTGCATGTTTATAAGTCCGGGTCGATCAATACCATGCCCTATTAATTCCCAATTTATCAAATCTTTACTGTGAAAGATGGGTAAACCCGGATACCAGGTAAACGAAGAAGTAACTATGTAATAATCTTCACCCACCCTACAAATGGATGGATCAGGGTTAAAACCCGAAAGAATGGGATTTTGAAAAGTTGTTGGAACAGGCTGAGCAATAACAACAACTTGAGAAATTAACATCAATAATCCTATAATTAAACTTCTGACTAAAAGTCGTTTGAAGATTTTTTTTCTATCCATTCTAAATAATTATTATGTAGCTGCCTAAATAAAATTTCTATTATTCGCTATTTCTCCTGTGTTATTCATAAATTTCCGCTTCGATAATTTGAAACTGCACTTTGGTGTTACTTTTATTATTATCGATTTCTTTATTTCCTGTTATTTCTATAATTGATCCAAATGCATCATCATCTTTATTTTGTCCGATTAACTGTAATCTAATATATCTACCCTTTGTTGGTTTAAATGGCAATGATATATAGCCGAGACTCTTAGGCGTTTCGCCTTCGAAAACCACAATATTATCCACATATATTCTTACAGGGTAACTTTTGTTACGCCAACCTGATAACTTTAATTCAACTTCCCGTACTATTGCATCTTTTTCGAGTTCATAGTTTATCCAGGCATCCGTTATTTCACCTGTATTTGACCACTTTGAGAGTTCATTATCATCAAAACTCTGATAAGCTATTTTTTCGTTACTTCCTGCTGTAACATTAGCAATTCTAACGGGTTTACGACTTACTTGAAAGGATGGCGTTTCAGGTGTTGCTCCTCGTTCCAGATAAGACGGTTGATTATCGCCCGAAATATACGAAGAAAGTCCGGATTTTTGAGAAACCGGTTTTGATTTGAACTCAAGTACAGCCTTTTCAAGTCCATCCGATTGTGCTGTAAGTTGAATATTTCCCGCTTTTGTTGTTGATCTGATTAAAACGCGGTTTACACCACATTCTACCGGTAAAACTTTTTCTAATATATAATTATCATCTCTTCCTTGCGCAATACCACCTCTCCATTCTGCTTCACCAGTCAGATTAAAATTGATTGTATTATTTGCTAACGGGCATCTTCTTCCTATTGAGTCAGTTACTTCAATTTCAATCAATGCTAAATCTGCACCATCAGCTTTAAAACCATCAGGAGCCTGCATCAATTTCAGACTGATTTTTTTAGGTGTGCCGACAGTTTCTTTACTTGTACGACTCAAAATATTGCCTTCGGCATTATAACTTACTGCTTCAACAACACCAGTTTCAAATTTCACTTTACTGAACGTAAACAGAAACTGAGAGCTTTGTTTGCCAAAACCACATGATTTGCCGTTTACAAACAATTCAACCCTATCACCCGTAGAAGCAACCAAAACATCTTTCGTTTCCCGAATCACAGGATTTTTTCCATTCTCAGGTAATTCATACGGGGCTTGCCAATGTCCGCAGATATATGTACCATGTTTTTCAATATCCACCCAGCCATTCCACATAATCTGATGTGCAAAAAAAGCATCTTTAGGAATCCGCATGGCATCCACTTCACCACTTCGTCTGTAATTCTCTGCTCCCCTGAAATGTGTATTTGAATCAGAAAAGATAATATTAGTGCCACCCGAATTTACTCTTTTGCCAGTTCCGGGGCGAACACGATAGTAATCATACCAACGATTGATGGTTTCAACAAAGAATGAATCCTGATTGCGGTTATAGCTTGTAGCATCAGATTTTTGCACAATATCATTGGTTACTGTAGATTTGAAGTATTTATTCCCGACTCCGTTTTTGTGATATGGATACGAATAATCATCCCAATATTTACGTAAAGCTTCATCCCTGCAATATTCCGTAGCCCAGAATGGCTTTTGGGCACTTTTGTTTATGTAAAGCATTTCACCACCATATTCAGCTAATTTACTGTCGAGCATTTCACGTGAGCCTATCGCTCTACCACCGTAAGGATCATATAAATCACGGATACTCTTCATTTCAGCCATATGTTCTTCACTTATACCGTCATTTCCACTCTCATAAAAAATGATACTTGGATTGTTTCGGTTATAAATGATGGCATCCCGCATTAATTCTAATCTGTGTTCCCAGCGTCTATCTGAAACATCTTTTTCAGCATCTCCGGCTGGCATTGCCTGCATTAATCCGACTCTGTCGCACGATTCCACATCTTGCTTCCACGGGGTAACATGCATCCATCGGACAAGATTTCCGTTACTTTCAACCATCAACCGGTTACTGAAATCACTCAACCAGGCAGGCACTGACATACCAACAGATGGCCATTCATTGCTGGTGCGTTGAGCGTAACCCTTCATTTGTATTACCCTGTCATTTAAAAACACCATGCCATCTCTGAAACCTGTTTTTCTGAAACCTGTTCGGGTCTTAACAACGTCCAGTGGAACTCCGTTAACTTTTAAAACCGTGTAAACATTGTAGAGATATCCATATCCCCAACTCCAAAAATTCAGGTTTTCAACTAATGCACCGGCCTTTACTTTGGTTGTTTCGCCGGCTTTAATATTGAACTCAGTTCCAGATATTTTTTTTAATATTTTACCATCCATATCTTCCAACATTATTTCGAAAGAAATTTTTTGGTCGGTTAAAAATTCATTCCTGACTTCAGATTCAGCATAAATCATTGCATTCTTCTTAGCGACATTGATTTCTTTGGCATAAATATAAGTGCCAGTAGTTCTCAGGTTGCTGTACAATGGAAGAGTTTGATATAGTTTTGGTGTAATATGCAAAAAAACATTCTTGGGTATACCTCCGTAATTAGCATTGAAATTTTTATCGTTCCACTGATACGTTGAACCACTGGATTTCTCTTTATATCTCCATGAATTATCAATTCGAACAGTGATGAGATTGTCACCTTTGTAGTTAACAACATCGGTAATGTCGAAGCCAAAAGCCATAACGCCGTTTTCGTGCATTCCAATGTGCTTACCATTCACCCAAAATTCAGCTCCAAAGCGAACTCCTTCAAATTCAAGAAAGACTTTTTTTCCTAAAGTTGATTGGGGCAATCTGAAATGCTTTCGATACCATACAATCGTATCGGTATGCTCATCAATGGCTACACGAAAAGACTCATCTTCGTTGAACGCAAATGGCAAAGTAACTTTTTTGAGATTTTTGGCTATAGCAACCTGCTCTATTCCGATATCGCCAATGAGAAATTCCCAATTGGAATTAAAATTATATTTTGTACGTTGATTTTGCGCATTGAGATATTCAGCACTACTCCAAAATAGGATATTTAAAATGATTGTAAGTAATAGAAATGATTTTTTCGTCATTATATTAATATCTGATTATTCAATTTTTAAATTAATTGATATTTATATTCTTCCAAACTGAATTTTCAATCAATAGTTTGTCATAATCACCCTTTTTAGCTTTAATATCTAAATTTTCGAAGGTAAAGTTTGATAGTTGGTATTGATTAGATTTTCGGACATTGTAAAATATATTACATTCTATTTTGCAATTTCGCATAACAATAGAACTTGCCACTGACTTTGGCTGGGGTTGTCCTTTTAAATCAAAAAACTGCGTCCAGGGACTTATGTTCAGAAATATCCTTGAAGTTCCTGTAATATCTTCGACTAAAATATACTCGTGTATTTGTGGTGTATCAGATCTCATCTTCAACAGAAGCACATTGTGAGCATCCTTTAATTTACATCGACGGAATATAACATTATGCGTATGTACTGATTCGCTACCTAGTGTTAAAGCCGGACATTTTTCTATTATATTGTCCTCTATAATAATATTATAGTTTTTTCCATTATTTGAATCAGAGTTTGCTTTAGGACCTTTTCCTCCTTTTAAACATATACCATCGTCGTTTACTGCAATGTAGCAATTTTTTATCAATACATTTTGACAGACATCTAAGTCTATTCCGTCCGAACTTGGAGCAGAAGTTCCAGTTTCTCTGGTGGGAGCATAAATATAAAGTCCAAGAATTTTTAAATTTTCACACTTATAATAATGAGAAGTCCAAAAGGGTGAATTTATGAGACTAATACCTGAAACCTGTACATTAATGCAATTTGAGACATATAATAATCGCGGACGTTGTTCATCCATATTGGTGCATTGTGGATTCCATTTCCGACGAAGCCAGAACGCTCTCCAATACCGTTCTCCATTGCCATTTATAGTACCTTTGCCAGAAATTGTAAATCCATTCAGACTATCGGCGTTTACGAGTGCGGCAAAATAGTTCAGTGTTTGACCTTCTATTCGGGTGGGAACTATTTTGAAATCAGCAATATCGTCACTTCCTTTCAGCACACCCTCTTTTTCAAGATATAAATGTGTGTTTTGTTTGAAAAACAAAGATCCACTCAGAAAAGTTCCTTTAGGAATAATAATAACACCACCTCCATTTATGGCAGCTTTATCTATAATTGACTGAATTTGTTTTGTTTGCACCAAGCTACTATCATTCTTTACACCAAAATCTGTAACAACATATTGTTTCCCTAATTTGGCAATATTAGTCCGTTCAGTTTGTGAGAACCAATTGGGAATTGTAGTCCCATCCGGAAAATTTCCCTGTGCATTTACGTTAAATTGACCTGTATATACCAACAAACAAAATACAATTAATATATTGAATTTTAGTCTCATTGAAATTTTATGTTTTTTGAAAGTGTGTTTTGAAAAAAATAGAGATGCTTCAGTGTTAATATTGTGCAGGCAAAAACCATTTGTCTGAAGAACTTAAATCTGCTGCTGAATTACCTGATTTTTCGTATTTGTGCTTGATATTTTCATCCCACAAAAAATGATCTCCTTTGCCCGGTTGTTCTTTATTTAGCCTACGAGCCACTCTGACAAGATCTTCCCATCGGTGGCCTTCAAAGCCGAGTTCGAGCGCTGCTTCCTGAATAATTACTTTTTCCATAAAATGAATAGAATCATCTTTGGTAACACATGATTCAGGAAACGGAATAGATTGTAAAGATACTCGTCCCCTAATACCTACACTACTGCGCCAGGGTGCTCGTATATATGGCTGATCACTCTGACGGGCATCGAAAGTAAATGGGTAGGGGTACAGATTAAAGGGATTTTCTCCCGGAATTTTAATGGAATCTCCCGGATATATTGTACCATCAGGTTTTGTGTAAACAAAAGTGCTTCCTTTCAATCCCGAATTTACCATTGCCCATGCCAATTTTGGATATCCTGCTCTATTGGCTGCTTCGGCAAAGCGTAAATGTAAACCACCAGCTCTGTAAAGCCACCATCCACCTGCATAATTTCCATTAGGAAATTCGTCGAACATGGAGTATTTCCGAATGACATAATCATTAGCTACCTTGTCGAATGCTCCAGTTAAACCACGTGCATCAAAGGGTGCTCCATTGAATTGCAACTGTTTACCCCAAACAGAATCAACGGCATACACAGATGGTTTCAACTTATAAGTGCCGTTTTTTGACAGCGGATCAAAGAGTTTGCGAAAAGCCAGAAAATCATTGTTATATCTTTTATCATAACTAACATGCCATATCATTTCATTTAATCCGGAAGTAGTTGTCGATACAAATATTCTTCGCCATGTATTAAACATCGAATTCATATCGCTTTCGTAATATCTGTAATATCCCACTCCATACCACGTAGGTAAACTTTCACCTTTTTCTACTACTTCCGCACCTCCAGGCCCAACTAAACGGAATTTAGAAGCATCACCGTTTTCTTCCCCTGTTGCCAAAACCAACCGATACTGATTTGCAGCCTGGTCGTACTGATCGTTAAACAGATATAAATCGGCAAGCAAACAATGTTTATTGATAAACATAGGAGCAAGAGAGTAAACATCATCTATTTTATCTTTAATCAAATTTGATACTTTGTATTCATCCAATGTAGGTAGCTCTTCCATATCAGCGATAAGTACCGGAATCAACTCGTCAAGAGAAAGCTCAGTGCCTTTACTCAAATCCTTTTCAGCATACACCGGAGTTGAGAAATAGGTGACTTTTCCGAAGTGAATTCCAACCTGAAGATAAGTCCATATACGAACGGATGCTACATCGGAATATCTTTCGACATATTCATCGGTGGTAATTCTTTTCTTTGTAAGCATGCTATCGAGATTAACCAAAATGTCGTTAGAATACTGTATTATGCCATAAAATTTGGATACATTTGACCATGGATTTTCTTTAGAAGGACGATTGACATTTATTTCCTCCAGATAGTAATCAGCATTAGGTGTAATATCCAGCAAGTCAGCACGAAGTTCGTTAAGAATAACAACTTGCGCCTGTAATTCAGAGAAACGTCCGTATAAGCCAAGAATTGCGGCATCCACATCATCTACCCCTGTATAAAACTGTTTGTAATCCAATACCTCCTGCGGTTCCGAGTTGCAGGAAGAGAAAGAAACAAATAAGCTAATTAAAGCCGATATGATGAAAGAAAATCTTGTTTTTTTAGTTACACTTTTCATAAAATTGACAATTTCATTTAGTTGTTATAATCCCAAACTTAATCCTACTGAAAAAATACGTGGTTGAGGCAATACACTTGGATCAATACCATAATACAATGGGGACTGACCAAATCCAAATTCCGGATCTGCTCCTTTGTATCCGGTAAATGTCAGTATGTTTTCAGCTGTTGCAAAAACAGTCAGTTTATTTACAAACATTTTTGAATACTTCGGAAATTCGTATGCTACTGATAAAGTTTTTAAACGCAGATACGAACCATCTTCAATCCAACGATCACTAAAACGTGCATTTCCCATTGGATCGCCAATTATAGCTTTTGGCATAGTAGTTATATCGCCTTCTTTTTCCCATCTTCCCAAGGTAGCTATTGACTGATTATTATAAGTTGAAAGGTTCTCTAATTGAGAACGAGTGTAATTATACACATCATTTCCTACAGAATAAGTGAAAAGTGCATTCACAGTAAGTTTTTTGATTTTTACGGAACTTGTAAAAGACCCAAAAAAATCCGCATTAGGATTGCCAATTATTACACGGTCGTTTTCATCAATTAATTTATCGTCCCCAGTTTGATTCACAAATCGCATATCTCCTTCTGCAAATGGTACTTGTACTAAACCATGCATTTCGTAAAGACCTTCATTTTGAGCATCGTCTTTAGTGGAATAAACGCCATTTGTTTTATATCCATAAAAGACTCCAAGTGGCTGTCCTACTTTGGTTTGAATACTTGCACCCATCACGTCGGTAATAAACTCTTCACCAGCCAAATCTAATACTGTATTTTTATAATTCGATAGATTTAAACCAATATCCCATTTGAAATTTTCAAAATTTAACGCCCTGATATTCAAAGTTACATCGACTCCGGTATTACGCATTTTACCTGCATTAGAAAAACCTGCAGTAAACCCGGTACGTTGATCGGGCGTGGTTAGTAAAATCATATCCGTAACAGTATTAGAATATAAATCGAGTGATAAGTTAATCCCTTCGTTTAAAACTGAAATATCAAAACCTACATTTATTTTGGTTGTTATTTCCGGTTTAAGAGCTGTTTCAGCCAGGTTTCCGATAGCCATTCCATAGTTACCAAGTATATTTTGTGATACATAATAGCGTCGTGCAGTATAATTGCCAATTTCATCGTTTCCACTACTACCCGAACTCAAGCGCAATTTCAGCAATGATATCCAGTCTGTATTTTTCATAAATTCTTCGCTACTAATAAGCCAGGCAACTGCAGCCTGAGGATAAACGAATAGAGAAGGTGCATTTTCGCCCGAACGTGAAGTGGCATCGCCAGCGACAGCAAAATTCAGTAAGTAACGATTTTTAAGTGTGTAATCTACATTGGTATAAGCTGAAAACCAATTCCATGAACCAATGCTACCACCTACACGACGTAACAAAGCATCGCCATACCCAATCCCTTTAAAATCATTGGACAAGGAATTAAAGCCCATACCGTAATCGTCTTCAGCATTGTTATTCTGATACCTTATACCTGCATTGACAGAAAGTTTATGTGAAGTTGAAAACTGTCTGATGTAATTTGCATAAGCATTACCAAAAAGAGAAAGTAACCGATCTACCCGATGCTGAGATTGATTGCGTATATCAGTGTCGTTGATTGGGTCGTAATAAATACCTTTGGTGGAATAAAAAGTTCTTTCACGACCTTTATTATAATTTAAGCCGAACATTGCGTTAATGTTCAGGTACCTGTTGATTTTTGTGCCTAACAAGAAACTGCCTAAAAAACGGTAATTCAAATTTTCAAGTAAATTATTATTCACTAATACATAAGGATTTGAATTACCAAAAACATCATAATCTTCAACATTTGGTGAAAGCATTCCATCTTCGGTATAATAGTGCGAAGTTGTAAAGGGAGCTTTAAAAAGAGCAGAAAGCATTGGGTTCTTCCGGTAATTCGCACCTTCATTTATCAAAGTTTTAGTACCATACACATAACTCATATTGGTATGAAAGTACGATTTGTTAGTTAGTTTGATTTCGGCATTGAACCGTGTGTTGAACCGTTGAAAACCGGTATTCAACAATGTGCCTTTCTGATCCAGAAAACCCAATGCCAGCATATAATTCGCCACTTCATCACCTCCCGAAACATTCAGATAATAATTCTGATTGTAGTTGGCCTGATAAATCTGATCCTGCCAGTTTGTATTGTGGTTGTAGCGATAATAATCAGGATTACCTTCATAACCCCAGGGTTGTGATACAGGCTTCGTTTGGTCAAAATAGGGTAAATTCAACATGTCAGAATACAACATTTGAGGATTTTGTCGTTGAATGAGTTCGGCAAGAAGGCTTTTGTGTTCTGCTGCGTTTAATACAGGTGTTTGTATCGGTTCAAAATTAATACCTGTGTGTACGTGAGCATTAATCGTAGTTTTTAGTTCTTTTGCTTTTTTTGTTTTAATAAGTATAACCCCATTTGCACCCTTAACCCCATAAATTGAGGTTCCATCTTTAAGCACCGAGATTGATTCAATATCTTTTATGTCAATTGTGGAAAGAGGATTGTCAAAATAATTACCAATAAGAGATGACGAATAATTGCTGTTTTCAATAGGCATGCCATCTAAAACAAATAGCGGTTTTGCACCTGCATTCATTGAGTTAAATCCGTGTATATAAATATTTGAACCACTTCCCGGTAATCCTGAACGTGTTAAAGCATTCACACCGCTGGCATAAGCCTGCAATAATGCATCAACTGATACTGCAACACTCAAATCGGTATTCTCACTTATTGTATTCCATGAATTAGGCAATAAAGATGAACTGATAAAACTACCCTGAGGTGTATAAATATCCTTTTGAGAACCATTATATCCATCTTCAAAAAGCTTTATTACTAATTGATTTCGACCGCGAAGTGGAATTTCTTTTTTATCAAAACCCTCACCAGAAATAATAAGTATTACGTCGTTTTTGGCTAATTTAATAGTAAACTCGCCATTATCATCGGTAATTTCTCCACTTACGCCTGTCAGATCCACGTGTATGCCTGCAAGTGATTTACCTGTAACAGCATCAACAACCTTTCCCTGGACTGAATAGGGATATTGGGTGGCTGTTTGCGCCCGGAGCGAACAAATGCCTGAGAGAAAAAAAAGTATTGTTGCTATAAAAATAATTTTTTTAGTCATATTTTTATGTGTAATTTTAGATTTTCGATGGATATTAGAATCAGTTAATCGTTAGGGTCAACAATTGGTTTTATTTTAATATAATTGAGAAACATAAGTCCAGGATAACTTGTACGTACAAAGGTATTTGTAACCAGAAAAGTTGCTTTCCCATAAGCCGGACATATAATACTACTTCCTTGTCCGTAAACATCTGCTTCCGTCCAGAGTGTAGCGGGAGCACCTAATACAAAGTTCGAAGTTGCTTCTGTTTCGTTTACTGCTTTTTTATAGCGTTTAAGAATAGTCTCGGTAAAAATACCTGCAGAGTCAATTCCTCCCATACAGGTAAATGCACTAAAATTATTAGCAATATATCCATCGGCAGTTCTTTTAACAACTGATTCTCCGGGAAAGCTCAGCATAAGTTTTTGATGTAAAGCCATTGGGATAGTGTCATATATCCGAATCTTATCGTTATTATAGCCTTTGTCAATTCTCATACCTATCAAATGTGAGGCTACATCATCGTAAGCATTCCACGCAATTTCGTAGTTTGTTGAATAAAGAGTCGGTTCATATTTCAAATAGCAGTTGATAGTATTAGTTCTACTATCTCCATCGTATCTGAATGATCCTGATGACTGATTAACGTAAATGAGTGAATCACTTCCGTTAAGCGCAAACAAGCGCCTGATATAGTCATGATTGAATACAGTAACACCTTTCAAAACAATATCATTTCCACCCAATGCCCACGGTTTATATCGTTCAATCCAAGGATCCTGAGGATAACGCTCCACATAATCGTTGGCATCAATAATTTGCTCTTTAATTTTGTTTTGATATAACTTAATCTCGGCCGCACTTAACTTATACACCATACCGTTTGAAGCCTGATAAGATTCTTTTATATTGGTCGGATCGATATTCACTAATACGTCATTGATAGAAGGATAACGACCAACGGCATTAATTTTTACGTTTTTCAATACCAAATCGCCGGTAATTTGTTTTAAAATTTCCCGCTCCATTTCAACAGCATTCTTTTGATAAAAATACTTGGTATATTTGATTTTCAGTAAGTCATAAGCCTCGTCATCAAGCAGAATAACAGTGAAATTCTGTTTTTCGTTGTCGACTGGAAATTTTGTAAGAAAATCGTTTTGTGTAGTCCAAATCGTATCGTATATTGGTCGTCCAATCGCATCAACACCTTTTTGCACGCTTCGATTTATGTCCATTACCTGCCTAAATTCCGACTGGATAAAGGAAACTTGTTTATAACCACTTTGTTCTTTAATATATTCCCATATACTTTTTCTTGGAATAATAGTTGCATCAATAATATGTATTACACCGTTTCTGCCTGAAATATTACTTTTAACGATAGTTGCACCTGAAATGGTATTATTGCCCACAGGAACATTTTTATCGTTTATCATCCGGATGTTTTCAGTATCAAAATTCCCATCGGCATTTACATAATAGAGTAAGCAGGCAATATAATCTCTTATCCATACATTTAATTCCTCCATGTTATCGAGGTTTAAATTTACTAAAGCATCATTATTGGGTGCAAAAATTGTAAGTGAATGTTCGTTTTGAAGGTACTTATCGTAACCTGTTTTTTGTAGAACCGTTGTAAAGGTCGATAACTCTGAGGTTGACTGACAGAGTTGGTACAAATCTTCGTTCGAAGCATTGTTGCGCAACTTTTCATCATCATCCCACGTATTACATGCTGCAAGCAAACAGACAAGTAAGAGTATTGATATTTTTGATACTATTTTCATTCTTTTTTCAATTTAATAAATTGTACTTCGGACATAGGAAATTCATTCAGTAATTTTTTCAGTTTTTTTGTGGTATAGTTATTCAGTGGTACATTCTGAATATGGAAATATCTCGCAATCTTTCATTCCTTCGTACACCCACTTGCCAGCCATATCTATTCGAGGCCATATCTGGTCTTCTTCTACAGGTATAAACTGAATCATATCGTACCAGCCTTCGGTTCCATCATTAGTGGATTCTATGCGTAATGTGTGCCTTCCGGTTGAATATACCTTTATTACGCCTAAAATATGCATACACATCACACTGGCATAAACACCAGTGTACTGTTTCCATCCTTGCGCTAATGCTACTTCTGGTTGCGAATTTGCTAAACTTGGCATGTAATCGCTCATTTTAAAAACATAGGGAAGTACCTGATCTTCTTTTCCTTCCTGTTTGAAAACAGTTTTTAGTATCGAACTTGAAGTTCGACGGTATCCAATCCATACTTTATATGAAATTCCATCTTCACCTGTTATTGAATTTTTTCCTCCAATTAGTACTGGCGTTTTAAATTCCATCCAACCATTCAATTTGGTCGACATACGAAATCTTAATCTATCATTATATGTATACATATCAGTACCTAAAGTTTTAGGCATACTCCACGAATCATAAACAACCGGCTGTGGCGATTTCCCTCCCCAGGTAATTTCGGATAATTCACCGGGTAGAAAAGTTGCACTTCCACCTTTTCTGAATACTTTCAATGCCATAATCTCCGGTTGTTCGGCAATATCCCAGTAAACGCGATAGGCTGTACGGTTTTTTATAGTAATATTTCCGTTTATCTCTTGAATAACTCCGTTTGAACAAGAAAAATTTGAATATTCACTTTCACGAAGCAGAGGTACGCCTTCTTCTGTTATTGTTGGCATAATAAGTTCATTAACAATAATGCTGTTTGATTTAGCTTTGAACATAATCACCTGTCCCTTAATCATAGACTCGATAGAAGATGCACGCATTAAATCCAGGGTATATTGCTGTCTGTTTAACCCATGATATCCTATATAATTGTAAATGAGTGAATCACTAACTATTGTTGGTGTGTTTTTGTGTAACAATTCAAGCAAATCTTCACGTGAATTTATTCCTGCATTTGCAAAGGCAGTATTGTTTTGTATAAAAAAAGTAAAATAACGGTCATTCTGTACTATGGCAAAAGTATCTGCCCAGCCAGTTTCTTCAAATAATGATTTTATCATCGAGTATTCTGCCTCGGGTAATGTACGTACAAAATCTGTAATAGTTTGGGTGGGTGGTGTAAGCACATTATCGATAATGTGCAAAAAACCATTAGCACCATGTAAGTCCGGAGTAATTATATTTGCTTGCCTGTTAATGAGATAAGTATTTTTTCCATTTAGAGTAACCGGTTTATTTGTAATATATTTGTGACTAAAATTTATTGAAGATAATCGCCCCTCTTCAAAATCGGAAGTGGAAATACTATCCGGTAACAAATGATATTTTACAATATCGGCAGCTTCTTGTTCACTTAATTCATTTACACTCGATTTCCCGATAGATAGTAAATATTTTTTTAATGCTTCGTTGGAAGGAACAAACAAAGTATAATTACCATAAGCGTGAATTGTTCCCCTGAATTTAGCACGATCAATAAGCAATAAAAACTCGGTTAACCCCTGCTCTTCAATAATTTCGTCAATCATCTGTTCATCATACACTTTGTATAAAGTATTCTCCCCTTCACGCTCGCACGAAGTCATCATTAGCTGTACCGCTAAAAACAAAAGCATTGCAAATGTCGATAGATATACCCTGTGTATATTCTTCATCTTTTCTGTTAATATGTTTTCCATGATATTATATTTTTTAAATGCCTTGTTTATTTGTAAAATTCATTTTGCACCAATTTGCTGTTACGTTTAAGTTCATCCGCATTTAAAGGGAAGTAATGACTGCCAAAACTATTTAGCCATTTATTTTGCAGGGTTCCAACTTTTTCAGGAGTAGTACTTATTAGCGACATATCTTCCAGGTACTTAAGGTTTTCGGGACTATAGTTATTGCGACGGGCATGACGCAACACATCGAACCAACGTTTACCTTCAAAACAAAATTCTCTGGCACGTTCCATTAATATCGCCTTTTCCAAGGTTTTACCATCAATACTTCCTGTTTGTCTGTAAAATGCATTCGAAGTTTCGGTAGCATTCCTCATTATTCTAATATTATCAAGCAATGCTTTGGCTTCTAATAATTTGGACTGATTGTTTCCTTCCGCAATAGCCTGCTGTGTAAGGGCTTCCGCTTTCATCAAAATCACATCGGCCAAGCGGTAGAAAATCCAATTTGTATAGGAAGATCCTTCGTATCCTTCAGTACGCGTTTTCCCTATGTGTTTCCAAATATTTCCTGCCGAGTTATATGAGAACTTTTCACTACGAATATCATAATAATCGCGGTCAATTTGTGATTCAGGAAAAAACATTCCACGAAGGTTGTTCATGTTTGGTACAATCTGAGCAATGTTACCTTTAGTTGAGCCTAACCAAGTGAAAAAAGGATTTGCAAGTTTGTCATCGAGTGAGTATTGTAATTCAAAAATGCTTTCCGTACTATTTCCATCTCCATAAACTTTTGTATATAAATTATCAATATCACCTTCGCTTGGAATATAGGCAGTATCTGTAGTCATAGCTTGCAAATTTTCAACAAGAAGTGGTTCTATGCCTACCGAAATGAGCGAAAATTGTCCTGATGCTATGATTTGATTACATTGTTTAATACAATTTTCATAATCGTTGTGCCAAAGGTAAATATCAGCCAGCAGCGCTTTCATAGCCCATTTAGTAAATCGACCTTTGGTAAACACAAGTGTATTGTATGAACTTGGTAAAATATCTTCATTATCAATCCGACTAAGACAAGCTATCAATGAGTCTTCAATAGCTGCCTGTGGAGTTTGGGTTACTAAATAATCCTGTTTGTCGTAAACACTTGCTTTTGTAATATAAGGTACATCACGAAAAGTACGCAGAAGATAAAAATAAGTCAAACTGCGAATACATTCAGCCTCAGCTACATATTGTTTCAATAGCTTGTCGGAAAACGACAAATCTTTTTCACGTGCTGCCGGAGCAAATTCAATAACCGTATTACACTGATTAATGGTACGATACATCAACGACCAATCGGTATATGTGTTCAATGTTGAAATTTCACCTGTATTGATTTCCAATAAGGCTGATTCTTTTTGTGATTGCGTAGGTTGAACTATTTGCACAGGAGCTGCCATATCAGCACGAAGTTCACCCCATACAAAATAGCGTTTTACACTTTCATTAACATCAGCTTGACTTCCCGAAGACACATTCCCACCTTTCAAAGAGATGTAACATCCTATCAATCCTGAGAAAGTTTCTTCTTTGGTTTTCCAAAAGCGATCACGTATTACACCGTCTTCAGGTGGAACTTCGAGCCAGTCAGTGCATGAAGAGAATACAATAGAGAGAAGTGATAATATAATGATATACTTATGAGATTTCATATCTGTTTTTTTTACATTAATTGATTTCTATGTCAAAATGCCAAATTTAACCCTACTGTGAATTGTTTGGCAACAGGTGTACGTGAACCGTCTTCTCCAGTACTTAAATTTACTTCGGGATCCTGTCCTGTATAGTTTGTCCATACAAATAGATTATTCATAGTTCCATAAAGATACAATTCAGTCAATCCCAATTTGCTAATAATATCTCTTTTAAAATTATACTTTATTGTGAGTGATTTCCAACGTAAAAATGAACCATCTTCCACATAACGGCTCGACGCCATCCAATTATATCCTCTATAGTCTCCATTATTTACCATTGCACGCGGTAAGAGGTCGGCAGGAGCATCAGCCGGATTTTCGTAAGGATGTGTCCAACGTTTTAATACTGCCGTACTTTGGTTGCTAAAACCATACATCGCCTCAAGATTCATTCGAGCGCTGTTTTTAATGTAATTTCCGTATCGGAAAAAGAAAACTGTATTCAGTGTTATATCTTTCCATCTGATGGAAGGTGTGATGCCACCGGTAAAAAGCGGATTCTTGTCGCCAAGCCACACGATATCCTGATAATTTATATTACCATCGTGGTTAACATCTACATAACGTGCATCGCCCGGTTTGAATTGATAAGAATACGTCGGGTATCCAAATCGCATATACACTGGCTGACTATTACCACTTAAATCAATAGTATAAATTTTTTCATTGTTGGCATCGCGTGCAATTGTTTGCTCTTCATTAAGATACACTCCATCGTAAAGATAACCAAAGAATGAGCCTACCGACTTATTCAACACAATACGTGAAAGATAACTACCCGGCTGATCCCAATTTCCGCCTTCAAGACTTCGGTATTGAGAAATTTCCTTTATTACGTTTTCATTTCTAGCTATATTGAATGCTATATTAAACTTAAAATTCTTTTGCTGATAAGGTGTAACATTCACATTGATTTCCCAGCCACGATTTTGTACGATACCCTGATTTAAACCCATTTCCGAAAAACCTGAAGTAGAAGGCATGGCAGCTTCATCAGACCACTGGTCTGTCACGGTACGAGTGTAATATTCCCCCTCTATGTTAATTCTATTCTTCCAAGCCACAAAATTAAAACCATAATTATACGTAGTGCTTTTTTCCCAACGCAACTCACTAAGTTCGAGATTGGTGGAGTAACTACCTTGTTGACCACCATATGACCATGCATAAGTGCTGTAATCATTGTAAAAGTTTGCATCCGGTGCTTTACCTGAAATACCCCAAGAGGCTCGGAGCGAGAAATCGTCTAACCATTTCCAATCCTTGAACCATTTTTCACCTGAAACCCTGTATCTGGCTGATACTGCAGGAAACAATCCAAATCTATTTGCTCTCCCAAAATTCGAACTGCCATTCAGATTCAGATTTCCATAAATAACGTATCTGTCAAGCAATGTGTAATTTACATTTACATAACTCGACAACGAACGACCACGTCCCGAACCCGAACTAATGCTACCACCCGGTGTGACTCTTGAAGGAATGGATGGGTCGGTGAACCACTCGCTCGGTAAGTTTGTGGTTTGAGCCGAAAAGGAGAAACTTTCTGAAAAACCAACATTCATCCCAATCATGGTAGTCATTTTATGAACTTTTTCATCTTTAAATTGGGGTGTAAAGAAAAGTCTGCTGATACTTGAGAAAGAGAATCCCTCTTTATCTCCATCGTTAGCCTTATTTGATTCTTTCTCCGTCCAGAGTAAACCTGTAGCCGACTGCGGCAAAAACATTTTTACTTTGTTGTTGGATGTTTGAAATGAAACATCGGAGGTAAAACGAATCAAACTGTTCGGGCGAAATGTAAGTGAAAGTTTAGGCAAAATTACATCGGCAGTGGTAGTATATTGACTGTAAAGTGCCATTGCTACAGGATTATAAGAATTTGGATAAGCCCCTTGTCTGTTATCAACCGGTGTAAAGAAAGTGGGCGATTGTTCTCCCAATTCATTCATATAATAGATGCTCATATTGGGCATCTTAGAATAAGCATGACCACGTACATTTTCGTAGTTTTTTTCGGTTACACCGTGTGTAAATGAAATATCAGCGTGGAAATTTAGTTTGTCAGATACAAAATAGTCCAAATTTGTACGCGTATTGATACGATCGTATGATGTACCGAGTGTATTCCCGACATCATGATAAAGACCTGCTGATACTGAATAACGCAGTTTGCTTGTTCCTCCACGCACGGCAAGATCATATTGTTGTGAATATGATGGTCGTTCTACAGCTCCTACCCAGTCTGAATTTTGAGAATAGTTGTAATAATAAACCGGGTTATTGACATCGTAAGCAAATTCAGGATAAAGAAGAGGATCTAAAATAATACCTGCATTAGCATAAGCCTCAAGTACCAGCGTAGTATATTCTTTGCCACTTAATGTAGGAATACGGGATGTCAATGGTTTATAAGATGCTGTAGTACGAAAAGTAATTTTTGGGGGAGAAATACTTCCTCGTTTGGTAGTTATTTGTAATACCCCATTAGCAGCTCGTGCTCCCCAAATAGCATTTGCAGCTGCATCTTTCAATACTACAATTTCTTCAATATCGTTAGGCGCTATGTTCAACAACTGCGAGAAGTCCTCTTCTGAAGCTGTACTAAAATCAAATTCACCGATTTCTGTTTCCAATGGTACTCCATCAACTACTATGAGTGGTTTATTGTCACCAGAAATAGATGTTGTTCCGCGAATTCGTATTGACATACCACTTCCAGGGTCACCGGCATTGGCAACAATATCTACCCCCGACATTCTCCCCTGCATTGCCTCATCAATAGATGCTACCTGCAATTCTCCAATATCGGCTGCGGATAGTTTACTGATAGCCATTGAAATATCGCGTTCATCTATATCCATTGCACCTACAGATTGTTTAGGTTTTGCAGTTATTGTAACTTCTGAAAGTCTGGTATTTTCATCAAGAATAATTTTTATTGTTTTATTTTGTCCAATTATAATCTCCTTTTTCTTAAACCCAACATACGAAAAGGATATTTTATTCTTTGGATCAATAATATACATACTGAAATTACCATCGATATTTGTAATCGTACTTGATACAATTCGATTATCGTTGTTTACTTCGGTTACAGTAGCCCCTATAAGTGGAGAATTATCGCCAGAGGATAAAACTGTTCCACGAATCAGGATTCTCTCCTGCGCTGATATACTGCAGGCAAACAATATTAATATGCCCAGAAGAACAAGTTTTTTTATGTCTTTCATTTATTTACTATATTTAAGAACAATGCCAATATAATTCTTTGATGAACTTCTCAAATGTTCAAATTTCTGAATCTATTCTTTTATTTTTGGTTATATTTACTTTCGTGGTTTTACGGTAAAAGTGAAGAAGTTATTTATTTCATGAATAACAGCTTTGCTTGCTATACGGTTACTTCTATATGAATTTTGCACCTGACTTCCCGATGGTTTACCCCGTTGTATGCGTATGGCAGTTGCAATGCCTAAACCTGATTCCACAGCCACCTGACCTGCAGATTTCACATTTAGTGGCGTAAAAATAAGCAAGCCACTAGAGTTCTTTTTAACTGAAACTAAAGTTGATTGATTAACCAAGCCCCACGCTTCATCGGTGACTTTCAATAAAGTAGGCATTGGAATACTATCGGGAAGATCAATATTGACCGGATACAAATAATTCTGACTATCGTCGGGCAAAACACGCCCAAGTAAAAAATGGGCATTTACAAATCTGGTTGCCTGGGCAAAATAATTCACTTTATCAGACGTAACTGAATCCAAAGGCATAATGTAACCTTTGCTGATAGCCTGAGTCATTGCAGTATTATTAGGCATTAAAATGGTGTAAAAATTTTCGGTCTTAATTCCAGCTAATGTATTACCATCTACGCTTTTCAAACAACGCTCCAGATAATTAACAAATGTTTTTACATTCGGATTCTCGGTACGTGCACGGTCTATATATGTCCACAAGTCTCTTTCATATAGTGTACTTGTTACGTTTTCACGTGGTGCATACTCCAACATTTTATCTACGTTGTATATTTGTCCGTTGTTAAAATCATCATTCAGCTTCGTTAAATTCACGAAAGTTCCATCTTCAATGTTACCTGCCGCCTGCATACCAATCCCACTTTTATAACGTATCATATCACCACTAAGGCTTGTAAGGAACGACCAATTCTCATATTGAGAAATTTTGGGCAAATTGTCGAAGTCTTTTACATCTGCATTAACTACGCCTGTTGAAGATTGTACGTTCAGTTGTCCGGGGAAAATATGCAATTGTATAAGTCGTGTTAATCGGGAATCGGCACCCCCTACTGGATTTTTGAAAGTGTTATCTTCGCCCTGATAAGTAAAACCATCTTTTTTTAATAAGTCATCAGAGAAGTTCAGCAATGTAATGCGTTGGTTTGGATAATCATTCAAAATACTTTTCATTAAATCTTCACGTAAACCTAAACTGAAATATTTTAAATAAGCTGTATTCAACCATTTGTGCGTAGGGTTTAATAATATCTCTGAATATACTGTTTCGAAAAAGCGACTTTTTATGACATGATCGATTTGGTAAACAAACCCATTACTTGCCATGTTTTTTTCCGTTATACCATCTTCGGCAAAGGCTTTTCCAGTGCTACCTTCACCATTCAAATATTCACCAGTATAATTTTTTGATTTTTGATAATGCGTTCCCCACACTAATTCCTTTACCATATGTGTGTTTATTAGAGTAGTAATCACTTCCAATGGTAGTTGCTCGCGACTATCATAATATTTTAGCAATTTATTTTGAATATATTGTTCTAAAACGTCGTTTTGAGGAACGAATAATGTATTTCCTAAACTTTCAGAATCGTAGCCACTTTCGCCCTTTATGTTTTCAGACAATGTAGAAAACCCCAATTTTGCTGTCTGGTTTTTTGAATACCCTTTAATATATACTTTGTCGATGTTTTCATTTGGCAGCATCAGTTGGAAAGTTTGAAGCAGTTCATTGGGAACTTCTTCATATTCTTTAAACGCATAAACATTAGGTGCTGTCTGAAAATCTAAGAGATTATTAAATCCGGCATATTTTGGATCATTCAGAATTTCATCTATATTTTTTTTAGGCTCATTTACAGTGGAAACTTCGTGAATAACACCGTTTTCGCCAAGTATGTCTTTTTTCAGGATAATACCAGCATCGACATTATTTCCGGAATAAGTGGAATTAGGATAAAAAATTTGATAATCGCTCTCGGCATTTAGAGAATTAATACTGAAATACTTGTCGTTAAAAACAGGCAGGTATTTATAATTCTGCTTGGTTAACAATGTTTGGTAATCCTTGATTGTGGTTTCGTAAGTTCCATCGAGCGGCTCGTCAAAAACCCAATTATTATCGAACTCCGGATCACGGTATGGTATAGAATAATAGACAGTTTTTCGTTTGAATGCACCAGCCACATAATTATTCGATAAAAATTTATCGGACAAATGTTCGCTTATCCATTTTCCATTGACTATTGAATACGCAACAAGTTTATTCAATTCAGAGGCAGGAATATCGTTAATAGAAGCATAGCCTTTAAGTGAAAGCCATGTGGCAAATGCATCGTCGTTAGGTGCAAAAACGGTATATAGTCCGGCACCATCTAAAATATTTGCATATTCCGTTTTATCTACACACTGAAGGTAAGTGTTGAATCTGCCCTCGTTTTGTAAAACTTTATATATTGAAAGCTCTTTCCAATCCGGTCTATCATAATACGAGTTCTTATCGTCACAGCCTGTAAAAAGAATTAAACACATCATGACAAAAACAGGCATGAAATTTATTTTTATAGATTTAAAGTGTCTCATGAAACGATGATTTTTTTATTTGCAAAGTAAAGACTAATGAAAATGACAAAAAAGGACATTTGTACAATTCATAGGACAAAAATTCATCATCCAATATTTCTTATGATCAACTGATGTTTTGAATTAAACGTCGAGGAAAAAGTATTTTTTTTAAGGTTAAAATACTGATTCATATTGTGAACAAACTATTTAGTACATTAATTTTTGTACCTTTGCTTTATTAATCATAATCTGATGTTGAATGAAAAGATATTCATTTTTTGTATTGCTTTTTGTACTACTCTGGTTGCCTCATTTGCCGGCAGTAGATTTAAATTCTACATTTTATACTACCAATGACGGTCTTGGAAATAACTTCGTAAGACACATATATCAGGATAGCAAAGGTTTTCTATGGATGAGTACCCTAAATGGTTTAACCAGATATGACGGGCATACTTTTTTAAACTTTCAACCGAAGAAAGGTGATAAAATCTCACTTGCCGATCATCATGTGAGAGAGGTTGCCGAAGACAAAAATAATTTTTTGTGGATACAAATTTCTCCTGAATTTTTCAGTTGTTACGATTTGAAAAATGAACAGTATGTTGATTTTACGGGTATTGGTGAACATAAAGAAAAATTTTCAAATCGCTTTGAAGCAAACAATGGCGATAGCTGGTTATGGGAGTCGAATGGGGGATGTCGCAGAATCAGGTATAGTGATAAAAAATTTACTTCGATGTTATTTAATCTGAAAAACAAAAAACTACCGTCGAACAATGTAAGAAAAATAAGGGAAGACCGAAATGGAAATATATGGGTGTGTACAGACAAGGGTGTAGTTAAAATTACGGAAACTCAAAATTACAATTATAAAAAGGATATTTATATAGAAGATATTGTATTTAATAAAAATAAAATATTTGTACTTTCAAATACAGCCTCAATATATAAATTAGATGAGAAAAGTAAAACCTATACATTTATCATACAATTGGATGCTAATAAAATTAATTCACGCATCACAACTAATTTTACTAATAAAGATAACTGGATTGTTATAACACCGGTTAAAGGACATGTGTTTAATCTTAGAACAGAGAAAGTTACAGACAATGAGTTGTTTGACATAGCTAATGGACAGATTAGCAAGGATGATCGTGGCAATGTATGTTTTTACAATGATAAAGGTATTGTACGTTATTTTGATTTTGCGACCGGGCAAGTAAAGGAATTTCATATTCCCATCAAGGACATGGTTGTAAATAACTGGTGTAGATTTTTACAGGATTCAAGAGGTTGGGTATGGTTTGCTACATTTGGAAACGGACTTTATATTTATAACCCCATCAATGATGAGGTAACACACTTTGAAAACAAGATTGGTGCAGAGAATTATATTGGCTCTAATTCGCTGGCATACATCACAGAAGATCGTTCCGGCGGTATATGGATTTCATCTGAATCGGCTGGTTTGACTCATATCAGCGTACTGGAAAATAATATAACCTATCTTTTCCCGGAAAATATGAATATAATGAATAATTCTAATTCTGTTCGTTTAATTCACGCCATGAAAAACGGTGAGATTTGGATAGGAAACCGCGATGGGGAATTGTATAGGTATAATTCACAAATGACAAAACAAATAGAAAAAAAACAATTTGCATCGAGTATATATAGTATATTGGAAGAAAATGATGGTAAGATCTGGTACGGTAGTAGAGGTCATGGTCTGTTCGTTGACAAATTGAATATTACCAAAGGATCCGATACTTTTTCGCTTCCTAGTGAAAAAATATCAATTATTTTCAATGATTTCAAGAACAGAAAATGGATAGGGACTTTTACTGGAGGATTGTCGCTAATGAAACAACAGGATAACAGGATTACTTTCCAGAATTTTTATGTTGACAGTGCAGAGGCAACAAGTTTTCGTTCTATTATAAGTGATAAAAATAACTGGATGTGGGTTGGGACTGACGATGGACTAATAGTGTTTCATCCTGATTCTTTGATTGCGTCGCCCGATAATTATTATCAATATAATTTTGATAATGATAAATTACTTGCACAAAGAGTAAAACACGTATTCCGGGATAGTAAAAACAGAATCTGGCTGGGAACCTTGGGAGGTGGTATAAGTATGTGTCAGGCAGGGAACGATTACAGTAACCTTACATTCACACATTATACAACAAATCAGGGATTATCAAACAATGTAGTTCAGTCAATTACCGAGGATATGGAAGGTAAAATCTGGATTGCAACAGAATACGGTTTATCAAGGTTTTCTCCCGAGACAAGTTCATTTGAGAATTTTTTCTTTTCAAAGTTATTACAAGGAAATATCTTTAACGAAAATAGTGTTTTACGACTTACTGATAACCGACTGCTTTTTGGCACATACCATGGAATACTAATAATTGACCCACGTAATATTAAAACCCCTAGTCCAATTAAAAATATTACATTTACTGATTTGAAAGTTAACGGGATTTCTATGCAGCCGAATGATGATGATTCACCTTTAACACATTCCATAACCTATTCTGACGAAATTGAACTGAAATACAATCAGAATTCTTTCTCTATTGAATTCTCTACCTTCGATTTTTCAAATACGAAAACTTCAAAATACACCTATAAGTTAGAACCTTACGATACTGATTGGAGTACTCCCTCTATTTTTAACTTTGCCGTATATAAAAAATTGCCACCTGGTACCTATCATCTCAGGGTGAAAGCCTGTAATTCGGCAGGTATCTGGAGCGAAATTGAAGCAAATCTTGAGATTAAGATTAAACCTCCATTTTGGAAAACACCTCTGGCGTATTTAATTTATTTCATATTGGTAGGCGCAATTATTCTTCTTTCATTTCGCATTCTGAAAAATTTCTACACTTTACGTAACAGGTTACAGTTAGAACAACAGCTGACAGACTACAAGTTACGATTTTTTACCAATATTTCGCATGAATTCCGCACACCGCTTGCATTGATAAAAGGAGCAATGGAAAAAATTGAAGACACCAATAATATTTCCAAAGAGTTGAACATTCCTTTGCAAATTATGAAAAAAAGCACTGACCGTATGCTCAGGCTTATCAATCAATTGCTTGAATTCCGTAAAATGCAGCACAATAAACTTGTACTTGCGTTGGAACAAATGGATGTCATAACTTTATTCTACGAAATATATCATAATTTCGAGGAAATAGCTCATGACAAGCAAATAAATTACCGTTTCGAACCATCTGTACAACATTACAACATGTTTATAGATAAGGAAAAGGCAGATAAAATAGTATATAATTTACTCTCGAATGCCTTTAAATACACCCCTACTAAAGGAGATATTGTATTTTCAGTTAATGTTGATGAAAATAGTCATCTTCTGTCAATAAAAGTATCGGATACAGGAGTGGGTATTCCGCTTGAGAAACAGGGAGAACTATTTTCGAGATTTATGCAAAGCAGTTTTTCAAATGACAGCGTAGGTATTGGATTGCACCTGACACATGAACTTGTGAATGTTCATAAAGGAAAAATCACATACATCGACCTTCCCAAAGGAGGTTCTGAGTTTACGGTAACTTTACCACTTGATACATCCGGCTATTCAAAAGAAGATTTTCTGAAAGAACAGTTTTTACTGAATACAGAAGTTGACACAGATATTATAAGTAATGAAAACAATCCAGACGAACCAAACTGCGATAAAAAACCAGCCAATTCAAGAAAGATTTTGTTGATAGAAGACGATATTGATATATGCAAATTTCTATCCAATGAGCTAAGCAACTGCTTTGATGTGATTACTGCCAACGACGGTATTACCGGTCTTGAAAAGGCTCAGTCATTTGATGGTGATTTGATTATTTGCGATGTTCTTATGCCGGGTATGAATGGATTTGAAGTAACCCGACAACTGAAAAATAATTTTGAAACCAGTCATATCCCCATTATTTTATTAACGGCTATGAGCTCGGCAGAACATCAGCTGGAAGGTATTCAGGCAGGTGCTGACTCATATATCACCAAACCATTCAGCCCAAAATACCTGATAGCCAGAATACTAAAGTTAATAGAACAGCGTGAAAATCTACAAACGAAATTCTCACAGTCGAAAGGAATTGGCTCCTATCAAATCAATTTTACGGATAAAGACAAGGAGTTTATAGAGAAAATACAACAGGAGATTATGAATAATCTGACTGATACGGAATTTTCTGTCGATACATTGTCCGAAATATCAGGGATAAAACGTACTAATTTCTATAAAAAAATGAAAAGTATTACAGGTCATTCACCCAACGAATATATTAACGTTATCCGTATGAAAAAAGCTGCAGAACTGTTGGCAACAACCGAATTGAATATTTCGGAAATTTCGTACGAAGTAGGTATTGAAGATCCATCTTATTTTATACGGTTCTTTAAATCACAATTTGGAAAAACGCCTTTGCAGTTCAGAAAAGACAAAGGATAGATTCAGTATTTGAGCATAAAAAAAGTAGACCATTTTAAATAGTCTACTTTTTTAATTTTCTGCAAATAAAATTTATTTTATAATCAATTTTTCAATCATAGAATCACCATTTGTAAACTTTGTTCTTTTTATAATTATGCGTGGATAACAAGCTGCATTCTGTATAAAATCCTCTTTTACACTAATTTTTAGTCCTGTAACATCAAAGTATTCTGTATTTTGAATAATTCTGTTATCAAAAATATCATTTGTACCTGTCATTGTATTTTTCACTTTGAGTATACCATCTGAAAGAAGTTTGGTAGTATCCCAAATAAGGCTGTCTGATTGGATAGGTGAGATATTTGTAAAACTTCCTGTAATTGAATCAGTTGCATTGAACAAATGAAATTCTTCACCCTCTTTAAGTTCGCTTCCCAGATTTATAAGATTTAATGTACCTGACAGTTTAATGTAACGGGTTGCTGATATTATGTCTGAGTTGCTTTCTGTTGGATTAATTTCCATATCAAGAATTGCATTATCAGCTAAAACGAGTGATTTACCCACTTTCGTCACAGAACATTTTCCGTTTTCGGTACTTAATGTAGCATTAGCAGCAACTGCAAGTGGGATACTATCATGCAATCCGCCTCCGGTAAACACTACTTTTCCTGCATCTACATGAAAATAGCCCTTATAGAATGTGTGTTGTGCTGAAAGAGTCCATATGCCCGAGCCTGTTTTTTCAACAAAAACACTATTCAAACTGTCTTTACCCTGATATGCGCGAATTATTCCATTGAAAGTTGCATCAGTATTCAATCCTCCGATTTGGTAACGCATATCGCGGCTTGTACCACTAATTCTATTGTTTGTACCATCGATAAACGAACCAGCTTCGCCTGAAAGTTCACCAATTGTGAAGATATCACCGTAAGTTGTAGCGCCTCTACCTAATGCAACACCTGCTCCTAAATGGATTTTTTTAGTCGGATTGCTACGCCCTATACCCAATCGGGAAGTTCCAGCGGTTAAGTTGCTTACATTGAGTTGTAAATCAGCAGGGAATGTTGTTCCATCAAAATTCACAAAAGTTTCTCCAGTGTTATCTGCACTACCAATAGCAATGTTTAAAGTGGTTGCATTTTCAATTAAACCATAATATTCCCTGGCAGAAACAGCATCAATCGAAATTTTTGTTGAACCATCTAATGTTGATATTGGCAACTTAGTGGTAGCGACACCCATATTTGTATTGGTGTTCCAAACAAGTTTCGTATTATCAGCCATTCTGAGTTTTTTTGCCGCTGCTGCATTTTTTAACTCTACTACACCTCCACTTACCTGAATACCACCTTCCAGATGATTGGCAATATTAAAAGTTACCAAATCATTACCGGTTAAATCTACATTAAATGTTCCAAAGCCACTTATTTCTCCTGAGCCGGTAAATTCGTAGCCTGGTGCATTTACAGTAGCCGTTCCATCAATATATGCATTCATAGCCAGATTAACAGTTGTGTTTCCTGCCAAATTATTAAAAAGCACATTATTACCTGTTTGATAAGCTGTTTGAGTATCATTAATCAAAAAGTTCTTTTCTATTTCGTTCCAATTATTATTGTTAACCCCTGACCAAATATAAGTACCTGACACCAAAGGTGACTTAAAATATTTTAGTATTAATGTAGTGTCGCCTACCAGCAAACTGACTCCAGTTGGAGAATTAGGATTAAGTGTATAGTAACTATCACTTATTACAGATGCTTTTTGGCTGGCAGTTGTATTAAATGCATCGCCTTCGAATAAATTTGGAAAAACTTCGTCGGGTTTAATCGTTTTATTCTCCTGATCATGAAACTTAACCGTAACTGTACAAGCATACTTTTTGTTGTAAAGCAAAATTAAAGTACTATCTCCGGTTATACTTCCGATTCCTGTCATAGTTGAGAATACCGGAGTATAATAATGATTTCCGGTGCGCATTGTATCAGCCAATGAAGTTGGAATTACAAATGAAGCCCCAATCTGCAAATTATTAAATACGGAGTCTTGTTTAAAGAATGTACCGTGTTGATCACTGAAACGTAACCTGACACTGGCGGTTGAAACTTTATTAAACTTCAGATTTAATGTAGTATTACCTGCAATGCTGTCGATGGTTGTAACCGAATTTACTGCATCAAAAATGTAATCGAAACCGTTGATGCGTTCTGTTTTCAGTAAATTTGCTGGTACAGTAAAGCGTGTTCCGATTTGTTGACCAGCAAATATGCTATCGGGCTTGAAAAAATCCCCATTCTGATCCTGAAATTTAAGTGTAACATTGGCAAGACCGAGTGATTCACGTATTCGATATATTTTAAAATTATCCAATTGTGGTCGCCACTTACTTGCATTACTGCCTGAATATTTAAATCGAAGTTCGAGTTTAGACAACATTCCGGCAGTGTTGTCGTGAAATGACAATGAATAGTTCTCATACTTTGCAGTATTATTATGAATAACCAAAGTGTCAATTTTTTTTGAATTAAAATTCAATACTGCATGAATATGAACCCATTGATTGGTTCTTGCAAATGAGCCAGTTCCCGAAGTTGGTACAATTGAGGTCGTTGCAGCATCAGGCACATCAACAATTGTATTATTTAGATTTAGTAAATGTAAATAGCTTCCAGTACTCCCCGGATCATCTTTAGCAACATTTAATCCTAAAATAATCTTGCCATCTGTATCTTTAAAATATACATATCCTCCATTCCCACTAGCATAAAGTGACTGACCATTATTCACTTGCCAATCAAAATCTAACCAAAGTCTTCCCTGATTATCTAGTGTCAAACCTTCAAGAGTTTTTACACCACTAACAGATGTACTTACTGAACCGCCATAGGTATCAAGTGATTTGCCGTATGTTATTCCTGCGATTTGCCCTGTTGCAGCGCTGACACATTTTGAGTTTGTACCAAAATTTCCAGATAGACCCCAGTTGAAAGCCGAACCAACAATTCCGGTTTCAAAATTCTCATTAATAGCATAATCGTTGAAATATGATTGTGCAGTTACGAGTTGTACACTATAAAACAATATTGCAACTATTAAATAGATTATTTGCTTAAATTTTTTCATTTTTATGTATTATAAATTAATTGGATAACTGTTTTAGAATAGTTTTTCTCTAATAAAATTCTTTTTGGCAACAAAACTACCATCCGTAAAAATAATTCGTTGGATTACTAGCCCTTTTGAATTTTCATTTATCTTGTGCCCCAGAATATCATAATATTCAATGGATTTAATTTCTTTGTTTTCGTAAATATCCTCCACGGCCGAAGCATCTGAAGCTATAGCCAACATCCCGCTTGAATACAACATACTCTTATCCCATTTCATTCCTATAGGAAGTGTCGGTAGAATAATATTACCAGTAATACCTTCCTGTACATTAAAGAGCGTAAAGATATTTCCAACACTAAATTCGCCAGTACCAACTTTTACTAGCTTTAAAGTTCCATTTAAACCTGCGTTATTGGCAATATTAAGTACATCGCTTGCTCCTGAAGAAGGATTTACCTCCATAGTGAGTGTAGAGCCAGATTTCAAATCGAACAAACCTCCGATATTAAGCGCTTGACAAATACCATTTTCAGTACTTAAAGTTGCCCCTGAATTAACAGTCATATTATATGTTCCAACAGAATTGGTGGATGCAGCTATCAAAGTACCGGTTTTAACTGTAGTTGAACCTGTGTAAGTGTTAACTCCAGTAAGTTTCAGTATACCTGTTCCTTCTTTTTCCAGTTTAGAACTTGTACCTGCAATGACACCTGCGAACGTTGTGTTAATATTATTGCTTCCTATTTGCCATGTAGTTGAACCACCAGTTAAACTACCACTGCCAGTAATAGCACCAATTTTTATGGTTTTACCACTTGTTACATGATATATTTGCGAACCACTTGCCAGATCAAATGTAGTTTTGCTGTAACCATAATCGTTATTGATACGGAATTGCCCACCATCGGTTACTGCAAAAACCTGCACAGTACCTGTAAATGAATTCCAGTTTCCTCTAAAATCTAAACGAATGTATGGAATTGACAATTGTAGCCTGCCAGCACCTGTGAGGTTACTTGAAATTTTCCAACGCATAGGGAAGTTTATTCGCCCAATTTTACCTGCAGGAACAACAATAGGATTGCCAAAAGGTGTCGCGGTATTACCATCACTGTTATTGTCTTTCATTGCAATCGAAGGTATATTTACTGCAGAATCACCTAAAAAGGTCAGTGTTTTTCCATCGCCTAATCCGGTGCGGTTGGCATCGAGTGTGGAGAGTGAGATTCGTCCTTCTTTTAATAATACTGATTTGAATGTATTACCGGTATTAAGATTTAAAACACCTAAACCTTCTTTTACAAGATTGGTGTTTACACTACTAATGCTGTTCTGAGCATAAATACTAGCAGTTCCAACGGTATTTAGTACAACGGTGTCGCCCCCTAATGTAATGTTCCTATCTGTGGCGCTCGTTCCTGTGAGTCGTAATGTTGCATTGGTTAACTGTACCGAACTTCCTTTACCAAATGAAGATTCAACACCTATATTCTGAATATTAACTGCTTCAACAGTTCCACCCAGTATTTGAGTTTCGCCTGTGTAGGTGTTATTTACAGTAGTAATTTTTAATGTTCCGGTATTCTCTTTCTTTAAAAAACCAGAGCCACCAATTCCACCTGTACCCGATAAGATGTATGTTCCAGAAGTGTTCGCAAATACGGTGTTTCCTGCCGACATTTGTTCGGTAGTTATAACAATATTTTTATTGGTGGCATCGTCATTGAATAAAACTGTATCATTCGGAACAAAAAAGAATTCACCTCCCTCTTTTCTGAAATTTATTGACTGATAATCCCATGCTGAACTTGCATTTCCAGACCATACAATACTATCGGCGGAGCGTGTAGATATAATTTCGAGAATTACTTTATTGTTACTTATCAGAACATTGTAAGGTTTACCTTCAAAGCCACGAATTTTAAACTTTGCCGGAGTAGCTCCGGTTGTGCCACTATAAGTCATGAGCGTGTAGCTTCCTGCAATTGGAGTGCCGCTTGCAAAATTAATTTCCAGAAAATTATTGTTTCCGGTTACATTGAAGTTTCCCAGAATAGCAATTGTATCATTTCCTGTACCATTTGCATTTACGTCAAAAGCAAAAGTATTTCGTCCGGCTCCAGTCACATTACCGGCAATGGTAATTTTTCCATTTGGCTCAATACGTCCACCGGCATAGTTTAATCCTTCGTTCAATGTAATTCCACCGTTCAACGTGCAATTTCCTGCAATAGTACCACGAGCTTCTACCACAACTTTACTTTGCAACGAGCCATTTACTATTATTTTACCTTCTGAAATTCGTGTATTGCCTGTGTAAGTATAATCTCCATTCAAAGTAACAGTTCCCTGCATCGATTTTACAATGTCCATATTACCGGAAAAAGTACCCGTTCCACCAAAAGTATAGTCGTGTCCTTTTGGATTTATCAACCATAAACGGGTTGGAGATACGTTTCCGTCAATATTAATATTCATATTTGGATTACGAATATCAAACATAATACTTTTACCGTTTACTGCACTTGTTAAAGAGGAAGCAGAAGTAATATATTCGTCAGCTTTTTGTATGGGCGCTATTGGAGGAGGAACCATATCGGAAGCCATGTAGAAGTCCACATCAGCCGTTTGGTAATATCCTTTGGCTGTAGTTTGGCAACGATAAGCCGGGTTTTGCATCAGACAATATTGGCGATATGTAGTTACATCCCAGTTAGAAACAATAGCAAAGCCTGTGGTGTCTTTTCTTACAAGTACCAATTCTTCGCGCCAGTCTCCTAATATATCACCCCAAAAAGCAGGCCTACCTGAACCGTAGGCTTGTAGTTCAGAAATTCCACTTTCACTATAAAAGTTAGGGGTAACACGTTCCAATCTTGAGTTTTCAGGAACGAACTTTTCGAAGGCAAGACTCGTACCGCCTCCACCAACTGAAATACAATGATAACGGCTTAAATCAGCCCCCCACCATAATGGTTCGTTAGGAAATGACCCCTTAATGGCTCCAACAGGTTCTCCTTTGCTATCATACATTTGATTACTATTCATAGTTGACCAATATTGCATACCGCGTACTGAAGGAATTGCAGCCATACAAACACCTCTTCCTACATCACCAATGCTAGCCATATAATTTCCTTTAATTACTTCACTGGTAGCAGGATCCCAAAGTCCCATGCCCATCACGCTGCTTTGCTGAATACTAAAATGTTCCATTCCCGGACGATCCGGATCAATATCAGCAAGGGTATGACGATCACCGTGCCGGAGATTGTCAGATGGATAAGGTAATAAGGTACCATCATGGTCAATAACATAGCTTACTTCTACAAATTCATCTTTGCCATCACCATTTGTATCGGCTACTCTTACTTGATGTCCTGCACGCGATACTTCGGTTGATGATGAAAGACGAGACCAATTTGTAATCAAGTTTCCGTTTGAAAATCGAACAGAACAGATACCACCCTTCACATCATTTTTATATTGGTAAATCAAAGACGGGTTAATTCCATCGTAATAATGTATAATAAAATGCCCCGATATACATTTGGCACTACTAGTTGATGTAAAACTACTGAAATTAGGAACACTTATTTTGTTGATTAAATTTCCGGTTCTACCATCGGCAACAGTTATGAATTGAGGATGGGTAGTCATACCACTTAGATTGTAATCTTTTACAGAACCATCAGCATTTTTGATTTCTGTACCGTCAGGGAAAGTAGTTCCTTCGCTTGAAGTGAAAAGCACTTCGGCGTATCCATCTCCGTTCATATCATAAACTGTTACCTGATCGGCATGTCCGGCACTCATTGTAGGAACATTCGTTCCTACATAAATTCGCCACATAAAAACGCCATCAGAAGTATAGGCTTCAATCAGTTTACTTACCGGAGGTGTATCGGCTGTTGTCTCTTCTTCGTCAGCTATACTGCCACCTACACGATCGATAATATAATCAAATTTACCATCACCATTCAGATCACCTACCCAACAATATTTTGTTCTCATTTTACCCCAACCAGCGGGTAGTGGTGCAAAATCTATATTCTTCACTACCCGATTGGCAGGTTGATCAATTGACATTTCCCATAAGCCATCGGCGGGTTTTTCCACACCATTTATTAAAGGACGTACCGAATAGGTAGCCGCACTGTTAGTGTTTACGCTAGCCAACAGATTTGTAGAGGCTGTAATGGGTGAAGTGTTAAGTTTGGTTGAACCCTGATATACATTGAAAGAAATATTATCAGGGTCGGTGGCAAGTAAACGCCATGAAATAAAGACCTGTGAGCTGCTTTTTTTTATGGCAACAACGCCTCGATCCAGATTCTCAGCTTGCCTTTGTGAAAATGTAGGAATAGCAAACAATATAATTATATATAAAAGTATGATTTTTCTCATTGAATATATTTAATTGACTTTGATTGGTAAAAAATAAATTTATTTTGTTTTTAATGAAAAACGGAACTCACCTATAAAATTAATAATGGTGAGTTCCGGATGATTTCATTTTTTATTTATCCTGAATAAAGTACTTCTGAATTTCAGTTGTATTGTCATCGTAAATTATCTTTTTAAGTACTAATCCTTTACTTCTATTATGAATTTTACGACCTAAAACATCAAAAAGCTGAATTTCTTTAATCACTTTATATGCGTTCGGATTTTGAACTGAAGTTTCGCTAACTAAACTAAGGAGCGTACCGGCATTTGTTGCTTCATCAAGATACCACACATATTTTGCTCCTTCAGTGTCGGGAGTATTAGTTGTAATGTCAACACCGTTTACCAGGACTTTAGAGAATGTAAGATTTATATTTCCCATTGACTTTATCATTGGAATACTTTGACCTTTTACTGCATTAACTACTGTAATATCCAGTACACTACTAATAACTGTCACATCACCTTGCGCATCAATTACATCGTAATTCCCTTCAACAAAACTATTTACATTCATAGAGATTGTAGCTTTGTCGTAACTTGAAAACGAGTTTGCAAGTTTCACGTCCCCTCTGAAGTTTCCAAGTACATCAAAATTGTATGCACCAATATGGTTGCCTTTACATTCCAATGTTCCGGTTGTATCTACTCTTAATGTAATAAGATTTACTGCAGGAGCCAACAATGAATCTTTCAGAATAAGTGTGGCTTTTGGATATATATTAATGGCATGTGGTGCAATAACTGCAGAATCCAGTCCGGCTTTACTTTTGGTAATATAATCACTAAAAGAAATTTTATTATTAAGTTCTAAAGTTCCTTTTTTTACATAAATGTAATTGTACATTGTTGTTGAAGTAACTCCCGGAAAAGTAATTGAACCGTTTACAGTCCATTTCCCTGTTCCTACTTTATCGAGTCTTATTCCACTTCGTCCCCAAACCAAGGTATCAGGCTGACGTAGCATTGTTGTACTGTCAATCACAGCACCCTGTACGATTTTCGATAACCAGGGACGTATAGAACCATCAAAAACAGCATCAGTCCCCAATGATCCAATTTCATACCCACTTGCTCGTCCATCAACATATCCTCCCTCAATATACGAACTTGCACTACCTGTCAATTCTCCGATTTTCAGTCGATCCGATCCTCCTGATCCTTCGTTAGCATGACGAATAATACGTATATTATTACCCAAATGAACTTTGGAACTATCCAACATGGTTAGATTTGTTGCAAATGCAATTGGCATCTTGCTATTTTCAATATCCGTAGAAACATTTACCTGAGCATTCCTGGGTAATGATGTAGAACTTCCACTCCAATAATTTGAAGATTTTGCTCCCGATGTTTTCAATAATACATTTACAGTAGAAACGTTTTTAGTTTTTACGCTGTAAATAGTATTCGATATCGCATCGTAGTTTACAGTACCACCCTGTCCTTCAATATTCATTGATAAAGAACCACTTGGCGCATCAAATTTTACAACTGAATTATCCTGCTTCAACTTTAAATTCGATAGTGGTGTAAGTGATTTAATTGTAATCTCATTTGTATTGGCGATTGCACCACCTTTTAGTGTCGATGCATTTAGAGCTAAAGTAGTTGGTGCGTTTATAAATAATGTGTCGTTACCAACTAAACTTCCCTCGCCACTAAATAAATAATCAGGAGTAGATATAGTTATAGATGCATCATTCAGTTGTATGGCGCTACTTACAATTACTTCTTTATTTGTGATATTAGCATCAGAAAATGCAACAGCATTACCCACCTGATAACTGTATGAAGAAACACCGTTTACACTAAAATTGTCTTCAAGTTCACTCCAGTTTGTGCTATTGGCACCATTCCAAATATACGTACCATTAGCTTTTTGCGATTTTTTAAATACTACGAATAATGTGTTGACACTATCCTTCACTACACTAAGACTTTCTCCGCTAGCATCGCGGTTTGCATTTGCGGCATGCGTTGCTGCTTCGTCATAAGCATAATAATTATTTTCATCTTCGAAACGTAGTTTGTCCTCCGATTCCAATGAGATTTTAAAATCAATTTCCTGAGCTGATATTTTACGAGCGGTTTTTGCCACACCACCTTCGCGGTCGATATAACTAATGGTCACATCTTCGACCCCTTTCGATGGTTTCATTACATATACTTCGAGATTATCAATCAGGTATTCGAAATTTGAGTTGATTCCTGAACCTAACTGAGTGGTTCTAAGACCAAAACCCTCAATGCGAGATATGTCTTTAATTATACGTGCTGAATCAGGTACAATGCTGTTCCTTCCGGCCATATTGCGAGCCAGAAACGGAATATTCGTTAGTGTTTGTGAATTGGCTACACTGTCTTTTTGTGAAATAGTAAACTCTTCAATAATTTGAGTTTTCATATTCAGTTTTAACTTAATATGATAGGCATGTTTGTCTCTGTATCCCACTTGCAATTTTGTGCTAAGGTTCATGCTGTCAGCTTGATGCCAGTTTGCACCGGCACGACGGAAACGAGCAACATCAGCACCGCCAAGTGCGTGAAATGGTCTATAATATGCACCCGGAATAGTGTCAACACGGATAACAACTCCTTGGTCATCCTTTACGGTAACAGTTGCAGGTTGTCCTTTAGGGTCAAGATTTACCAAATGTAAATGTCCGGGTCCCCCAAGTGAATCAGGAACGTTATCGGGTTTATAAGCATATAATAAAAAAAATGAATCACCATACCAGGTATCGCCTGCCTTTTCACCGTCAGAAAAGTTTTTGCTGTTTGACCCTGAAAGCATCAAACCAATAGCGTTCTTACCTGAAGTATTGTAAAGAGCATTACTACTTGTCCAGTCAAACTCTACATACCAAATTGTCGAATCTTTATCTTCGCTTGTGGAGGTTGATGGGAAACGTAATTCACCACCACGACCACCACTACCACCTGCTCTCCACTGAAATGCATTAAAAAGTGAAGTGTCTTTTGAGTTAACAAAATAATAACTTGCTCCATTTGTGAAATAATTTGTATTGCTATTGTTCCAACTCCAAGTAGCGGGCATGGTTTCTCCCGTTACACCTAAAATAGGAGTTTGCGCATTAAATGCAGCTATGCCATTGAAATCTTGATTTATATGCCATGCTTTGTAGTTAGGGAGTGCTTGTGATTTAGCCTGCCCAACATTTATAATTACCATTAACAGGGCAAGAAAATAAAGTGTAAGTGTTTTTTTCATACTAATAAATTGTTTTGTTTATTTTATGTAACAAAAGTATTTTACTTGTTCGAATTAAAATTGTCCGATTGTTCAAATGATAGGACTTTTATTCATTATCAGTTAAGAGTAGTTGTACAGGGTGTTTTAGACAAATAAAAAACCCTCTCCTACAAGCTGTATGTAGGAGAGGGTTGAAAGCAACTTAATAGATTGAACTGTATTTGTTGAATAGTACAAATTCTTTAGACAATTTCTTTTATTTCATGAGAATCAAATATTCTGCTACAGGTAATCCACTTTCATTAATACCTTCTGTAGCCAGTTTAGCCATCTTTATTGCACCTTTTCTTGTAAAATGTGTATTGTCTTTTGATTTTCCCGCAGATACCATATAAAATGATTTGGATTGTTCAACACCTAACTGTTCAATTAATTGGCGCGATTTCTTTTCCATATCAATCATAGGAACATTTAGTTTTACTGCTAAATCCCTAACTACATCCGGATATCTTCCAAGCGAATTTATTAATATACCATTTTCATCGAATTGACGGCGCACAACCGAAGTCAGGAGTACTGGAAAAGCTCCTTCTTTTTGCGTTTCGCTGATAAATAAAGTCAGATTTTCACGATACGCACTATCCGGATCGGCATATAATTTAACCTGATCGGCTTTTTGGTCATTATGGCCGAACTGAATAAACACATAATCACCAGGTTTCAATAAACTTTTCACTTCCTCCCATCTATTTTCGTCAATAAAACTTTTGGTGCTTCGCCCTGCAACCGCATAATTTTTGACTACAATTGTACTGTCTTTAAAAAACTGTTGAAGGAACGTACCCCAGCCTTGTTCGGTGCTACTTTCATTCCGATTTGCCATGGTGGAATCACCAATTGTATAAATTGTAATGGAAAACATTTTAGTTATTAATAAACTAAAAACTAAAATTAAAACGATTTTCTTATTCATGTTTTTTAAAAATTGCTGAATTAGCATACTGACTAATGCTTTAAATTTAACTAATGGTATAAATTGTTATAAATGGATGATTAACTTGGTCTACATAAACCCCTAAATTTTTGAGGAGCAAATCCAATTTTTTTATTGAATGTGGTTGTGAAATGTTCAGATGAAGAGAATCCAAGTTGAAGACCAATTTCTTTTATTGAAAATGCGGTCTCTAAAAGAAGTTGTTTCGCTTTATTTAATTTCAATTCTAAAAAATACTGTTTAGGCGAAAACCCGGTTATTTGTTTAAAATTTTTCCTAAATGTTGTATAGTTAATTTTCAGTTCTTCCGATAATCTTTCCATACATAAGTAGTTATTGATATTTTCATTCATAATTATTTTAGACTTTTCAATAACTTGCAAATCATATTCTGAAACTAATCCTTGATTGTTATATTCAGATATTAAAAGCCCGAGGAAGTGATGAACCATACTCGATAAATGTAGATTAAAAGTACAATTCGAGAACTTAGCAAGTTCAATAGCCCGTTTAAAAAGACGTACTAAATCCTCATTAAAACCTATATTAAATAATTGTTTGTCGTATGCTAAAAAAGAATTTTCAATCCAAATATCAGCCATTCTTCCTGAAAAACCTATAAAATACTCATTCCAACCGGATTCATAGTCTGGAGTATATGTATGCCATTGATTTGGATAAACAATAAACACATCCCCTTTCCCAATTTTATATTGTTCTCCTTCAATTTGTAATTCACCTGAACCCTGTGTGATATATATTAACTGAAATTCGGACAATTTCCTTCCAAATCTTGAGTTGAAATAGTATCCTTTTAGATGACAACGTGGCGGATATAGGGTACATGGAGCAATTTGCTGAAAACCTACATTATTGACAACAACACCAAAATTTGAATCTAACAAATAATCCTCGATATATTTAAAATCAGAGTTTGATTTAGAATTAGCTTTTATCATAAAAGTAAATGTGCTAAGTTTAGAACTTCATTCTTTCAATCTCCATCAGGTTTCTCATTTTCTGTAAAAGTTGACAAGTCCCATTTAAAGGTTTCAAATGGATCCGGGACTTCAGGATTGAACAAAAATCCGGGTTTAAGTTGTGCTGTCAATTTTGGAACTGCACTGAGCATTCCGGTTATTACACATTTTGCTACTTCGTATGCTCCAAAGGAACTAAAGTGTGTATTATCTGCAAGAGTTTTGTTTTGTCCTGAAAATGTACCGGCACGATAATGTACAAACAATTTCTTGGAATTTTCAGAGCCAAATGCTTCAATAAGTGTATTCGTAATTTCGTTCAAATCAACAAGTGCTACATTTTCCTTGGCAGCTAACCAGCGTATTGCATCAGGGTATTCTCCATGAGAATTCTGATTTTTCCCGTTTTCATCAAATTTACGTCTTTGGGTTGGGGTTATTAGCACAGGAATAGCACCTTTTGCTCTGGCTTCATCAATATACATTTTCAGGTTTGTCATAAATGAGTAGTAAGCACCTACACCCGGGCCGGATTGTTTTTGATCGTTATGTCCGAATTCAATCAACACATAATCTCCTTCTTTTATTTCGGAAATAATTTTTTTTAGACGACCACTCCCGATAAAAGAATCGGCACTTAATCCGCTTTCGGCATGATTGGCAAATACTACATTGGTATTGAAAAAATACGGAATCATCTGTCCCCAACTCGCCCAAGGCTCACGGGTCTGATCCACCACTGTACTGTTACCACACAAATAAATTGTTGTTGCTGAAGTGTCAGGCTCAATCCGAATACTTTCGCATACGGGTGCTTCACCATTAAATTCCAATGTCAGTTTATTATCCCATGTTAGGGAAGTGTTTTCTTTCTCCTTGATTTTCACTTTTTCCTTATCGGAAATATAAGGCGTTCGTTTATTAACTACAAAAGATAATTCAACAAACTCTTTTTTCTTTGTTATTTGCTGATTAACAAATAATCGACGTGATTCTGCTCTGACTGTTGTTACGCCTGCTTGTTTTTTACTTCCCAATTTGACAGTAACTTTATAATTTCCATCGGGTAAACTGATGGAATAATAAAATGGCTTTCTATTTTGTTTTGTCGGAGTTCTAAGTATATCATAGCCATGACCTGATTTGTCGGAAAAACGAGTTGTGTCTGATAATAAATAAGTTTTTTGAATGTGTTGAGCGAAAAGCATGCTCGTTACGAAAAGCAGCAACAACAAAAATTTTGTTTTCATTTTTAATAGTTTATTTTATCTTTCAATAGTATATTTTCCGGAACCGACATTAGCCACCAATAAATAATCGCCGGATTCTGTAGCTGATAGTATTGCGCCGTTGAGTTTTACCTGATTACCGGTTTTTCCACATTTGGGAACATAAATTTCTGCATTTATATTGGCAGGAATATTCACTTGTAGTTTGTAATCATTGTTTTTAAAACTCCAACTAAGAGTAATCTGTCCTCTGTCGGTAGGGTAAACTCCACTGACCGAAGTGAGTTTAGTGCCGAAGTAAAGCGGTTTTATCTGTATTAATGCATGTTGTGGTTTCAGGGGTTTAATGCCCAGCATGTATTGTTGCATGGCAAGCAAACCTACAGCACCCCAAGGATGCGAAAGACTTTGCCCGGTTTGGTCGGCATCCCACGATTCCCAGGTACATGTGCCACCCAACCGAAGCGTTTTTGCCCAACCATCCCAGTCAGGGTTGCTGTAAAGTTCAACTAAATGTTCTCCTTCATTGGCTTCGCCAAGAGATTCGGGTAACCACCGAAGCGAAACCATACCCACATTCATTTTGCGTTTTTTCACCTCATCCACAACCTTTGGATTGTTTGCAGGTGACACAATTCCAAGCGCCAGCGGCATAATATTAGCATGTTGAGAAACGTGTTTGCTGGCTTTTCCATTATCATAAATACCGTCAATATATATGCCATTTTCATTCAACATTTGTGAGTTGATTGCCTGCTTTATTTTTAAAGCTTTGGTTTGATATTCAGCAGCATCGTTGGTGTGTGCAGTTAGCCCTGCTATTTTTCCAAAAATATCGAAACAGGCATAAGCATACACATTGATAACTGTTCTTGAAGTGGTTTTCATATCGTAACCGTAACGCATTGTTTCTGGCCAATCGATTATACCGTAAGAATATTGTGTAAGCCCTCCTTTCGAATTAAAACCACCTTTCAGTTTATAAATTAACCCTGAAGAGTCGTTTGTATGGGCAGCCACATAATCTACTATTTTTTTTAGTCGTTTATAATGAGTTTCCAGAAACTTTTTATTACCCGTTTGCAGATAATAATCCCACACCCACACCACAAATGATTGCGTATAGTCAGGAATGTCGCGACCGCCATCGGAATTTGGATAAACGGCATTTAGTCGCCCATCGGGCCAAAACTGATCCTGAGAATCGAGAAATTCAGTAAGAGCACGTATATTCATGGTTCTGTCGTACATGGTACTTAATGCAGGTACTGCCTGCGACCAGCCATCGCCCAAAAAGCCACCTTTTTCACGGGTTGGCGTATCTACAAAATTTTCCTGAGCACCAAGCAATAAAGAGTGTTTCATCAAATCCCACACATTATTCAATGTGCTATTTGACGAAATAAATGAAGATTGGGCCGGATTTAGTTCGAAATGTCGGAAGATAAATGCTGCGTTGTTTTTCGTAAGTTTACAGGGCGAATTTTTTACTTCAAGATAGCGCATCCCATAATAAACATGTGGACAAAACACTGCACTTGTACCATTATGAATAAAATAAAAATCGAGATTGGTACTCTGATTCATTTTTGTGTTGACAGTTCCATCGGCTTTCAATACATAACCACCAGTCATTTGAATGGTATCGCCGGGTTTGCCACCAATAAAATTAATTTGAAAACTGCCGGTGTAGATTTTTCCTAAATCAATCATATAATGCCCTTTGCCGAGTTCTGTTACCGTAGCAGGAGATATTTTATGCTCAATAAGTCGGGTTAAATCTGGTCGCAATGTACCAGTCCATGGTTTTACAGGGTGTTCCCCAATTTCATTGGCATTTTCCCATTTCGAATCATCGAAACTGAATGTATTCCAACCCGAAATTTCAAGATTGCTATCGTATCGTTCAACATATCCAACTCCTTCGCCACCACGTTGAGCTTGCCTGGTGAGCCATGGTGTTGCCCTGTGCTGTTTCCAACTTTGGTCTGAAACAAAAAACTCCTTTGATCCATTGGAATACTCAATAATGGTTTTTACCAACAATCCTCTAGCTCCGGTTGCCCGTCCTTGTCCGCCACCATACCAGTGAGTGAGGCATGATAACAAATTTACAGACCCACTTTTTAGTTCAGGAGTAATATCGTAAGCATGGTAATATGCATACTGAGGATAGTGGTGAACATAACCTTTGCCAACCTGTTTGCCGTTAAGATACAATATGTAATCGTGACATGCAGTAACAAAAGTTGTTGCCTTTATTATTTTCAACTTTTGAGCATCAAACTTTTTTCTGAAATAAGTGTAGTCGTCCAAATCTTTCGAATCCCGTTTTATCCATTTGGCACCTTGCCAATCAACATTGTCGAAAAGTCCGGTGGTAAATTGTGCCGTTGCAGAATACGGACTGACCTGATTATCTTTGTCCCACGTCCTAACTTTCCAATAATACCCGGCAGCTGGAATTAAGGGTATATTTTCAGCATAATTGTAATTCTGATTATCCGATAATAATTTTCCACTATCCCACACATCGCCTGTGTTTTGGTTGATTTTTTCGATAGAGCTTGCTACAATAATCTGATAAGCCGTTTGAACTTCATTGTTATCCTTGTCGTTTATCAGCCAGCCAAAATATGGTTGACTTGCAACTCCCACAGGATTATTTTTATCGAAACAGCTCAGATTTGAAGGTGCCTTAGGATTGATTGCTGAAACAATCAAAGTAGCTGATAACATTACAGCTAGCAGATTAAATTTGAATTGTGTTTTCATATTTTTATTTTACTGTAAATTGAACACAAACCGAACCTCCATACGGATTAAAATCAAAAACAGCTTTATCCTGACTTACCACAGTCTTAAGTTTTTTTTCGTCCTGAATAACCGTTATTTTTCGAATACCTGATAGTGTTAAAACAGCTGTAAGTGGCATATCAAAAAGTTTTCTTTCCAAATCAATTTTGGGAGTAACAATCAGTCCTTTTTTGGTTTGTACAATATTGTAGCTAACCGCTTTTTGCTCTTTCATATATGCGCCTACTTCCCTGAAAGTACCTATCCAGATTTTGTCTTCCTGTTCTTTTACCTTTGCCAGATATTCCCAAAATATCCGGGCATCTTTGAAATGATCGTACCCATACGAAATACCGTGGGTCATAGTCACACCCCAATCATTGTTTTTTAATAATTCATCAATATGTCTGTCTAAATTTTCAAGAGTACTTTTATTACCAACTGAAAATTGTTCTGTACGGGTATCAATTCTATTTTCGGAGGCAACAGCAATAACTGAATCGCTTTTTGCATTGAAAGGATAGCAAAAAGTTTGAGGATAAACACCTATGTTTATATAGATTGCACTATCGTTTTTTACAATTTCCTTCTTTACCTCGTCCAAAGTAAGTCGGTTTAAGTTTGTATGCGACCACCCATGATTAGATACTTCATGCCCCTTGCGTGACATTTTTTTTAATTGTTTCCATGTTACCCGAGGTTTAGTTGAATCATTGTTATCGATAGTTTTGCCATTAATCCAGAAAGTTCCCCGAAATCCTAATTTTTCCATTTTTGGAGCAACAAGTGTAGCATGTTCCAATAACCCATCGTCGAAAGTGTAGCTTATAGCACATTCTTTATCATCTTTAAACTTTGCAATATGGAAGAGTTTTTTTAAATCCAGTCTGTTTTCGAGGATTTTATGCATGTCAGCTTTCGGATTTTCATAATATTTATCTGCATATACATCATTTTGCTGCGAAAAAGCAATTTGTATATTGAAAATTAGTATCATTAAAATTGCATTCCTTTTTAATTTCATCTTTGAAAAATTTATTTCAACAGCAATTTTTGTTCAGCACTTTTTAATCCTTTTACTGAAACTTTAATTTTCACTTCGCAAGGATTCATACCGGCTCGTAAAATTGCCATGGCAAATCCTTTGTATAATTGCCGTTTTGTTCCACTGGATAATTCATCGCTCATGTGATCACCGTTGTCAACGGCAATTAATGCGGCCTGACCCGACACTTCAAAATTTACTTCCCCTGTAGCCGTTGGCACTTTTCGTCCTTTGCTATCAACTGCATACACCTTAACGTATTGCAGACTCATACCATCGGCTTTCCAGTTAGCATTTTCAGTTTCTATTCTGAGTGCCACTGCTTTTCCGGTTGTTTCTAACTGATGACGGGCCACTTCCTTACCTCCGGTGCGGGCAATAGCAGTAATTTTACCGGCCAAATAAGGCACTTTTTTCCAGAAAATCATATTGCGATTATTTACATCGGTATTATTTTTCTGAACACCTATTGATTTTCCATTAACCAATAATTCAACTTCTTCGGCATTTGTGTACGTATAAATATTAAAATGTTTGCCTGTTTCTCTGTTCCAATGCGATGATACATTGGCGGTTCCGGTGGTTTGTTCGTTCCACTCTATTTTTTCACTTTCCTTATCAACAACTCCGATGTAAACCAAGGGAGTTTCAGAAAATGCACTTTTTAAAAGGTAAGCTTGCGGAAATGGTTCTAATGCATGATTAAAGAATGAATAATTCCAACCTTTCTTTGGCCATCCGTTCGATTCTCCCCAGTATTCTATTGCACCCCAATAGGCCAATCCAACCATTTTGTCTCTGTCCATGCCATAAAATGGCGCAAGAAGCTCGTTGGTTGTTGCTTCGCTTTGATAGATAATCATGTCTGGCGCATGTTTCAGGTAATCGGCATAATTCATCCAGCGATAATTGAAACTTGCAACTTCGGTAACTGTTGCCAATTCAGGAGGAAGTATTTTTACATTGAAATCGGCATCGTTTTTACCTATAGCACCTGCCCGTGAGGGGAACATGGCAACAGTAGTTTTGCGTGTGGGATCGTAGCGTTTAGCCAGCACGTCGAGAATTTTGTAGGTTGTTACGCCCCAGTCACTGGTAGCAAATCCACATAAATCTTCTCGCATTTGTAGTTCGTTACCAAAACTCCACATAATAACCGAAGGGTGATTACGGTCGCGTTTAATCCATTCAGGTATATGTTTATACCATGAATCAGTCCAAGGTTTAGTGCCAGCCCAATAATCTTTATTACTCCACTTGTCGTATAATTCGTCTATAATGAGGATTCCCTTTTCGTCGGCTATACGCATAAACGATTCAGAATAAGGGTTGTGCGATGTGCGGATATGATTAAACCCAAACTCTTTGAGTTTATCCATTTGCCGTGCAATGGCCGTTTCGTAGGCTGCTGCTCCCACTGCACCCAAGTCATGATGATTGGCAATACCTTTTAGAAATACTTTTTTGCCATTGAGTTTTAAACCAAACTCTTTCGAGAATTCAATGGAACGAATACCGAATTTTTCCGAAACTTTATCAATAATTTTTCCATCGAGGGTTAATGTTATTTCTGCCGAATAAAGTGCTGGAGATTCACATGACCAAAGTTGAGGTTGTATAATTCCAATAACCGGCAGTAACACTTCATCGGTTTGTTTTTTTGATTTTTTAGGTGCTAAACTTTTCGTTTCAGCTACTTTTTTCCCGGACGGGTCGTAAATTACCGCAGCAATTTCCAACTCCTTGTTGTTACCACTAAAACCTTTAACTTCAACCTGAACATTGATTTCTGCCTTTTTTTCGGAGACCTTAGGCGTGGAAATAAACACTCCATGCCTGGCTACTGCTATGCTATCTTTTACAATTAAATGTATATCCCTGAACAGGCCACCTCCTGTGTACCAGCGCGAATTGCCTTTTTGTCCGGTGGAGGCATGAACAGCAACAACATTATCCCGATCATATTTAAGAAACTTGGTTATGGCGGCTTCAAAACCCAGGTATCCATAATCTGTTCCGCCAATCTTCTCACCATTTAACCACACATCTCCGGTCAACATTATACCTTCAAAATCTAATACTACCTGTTTTCCTTTCCATGTGCTGTCGGCTTTGAAAGATTTTCGATACCAGCCTTCGCCCATAACCTTATAGCCCCGCGCACCGCCACCGGCCTTGTCCCATGGCTGGTCGAACTGAAAATCGTGAGGTAAATTGAGTTGACGCCAATCGGCATCATTCAGTTCGGGTTTTTGTGCATCGCGCACTTCGCCTGCTTTAAATTTCCAGTCAAAATTAAATAGAGTGTTTATCCGAACTTTGTCGTTATTATTATTTGCAAATAACGATAACGTGAATAATAGTGTCAAAAATACTGACGTGATTCTCATGTTGATTATTTTATTATTATACATATTTATTCTGCTTATCCAAGATTGTTCATTTTATATTTCATTCCTACAATTGTTTTTAAGATAAATAACCCGAAATGTCTTTTTGTGCAATAAATCTCAAATTATCAACGCTTTACCTGATTTTTATACTTCTACATTTATTAAGTTGTAGTTTATACGATGCAAAATAAGTAAATAGAACGAATAAACACATAGTAAAAATGTACAAATTCAATAACAAAAACCACATTTGAACATGAGTCCTAAAGTTTGTACTAAAGTGCTATTTAGCTCAATACATTACAGTCTATTTTTGCACTAACAATTTACAAAGTTAGCCGACGACACAATTTTCTATTATTATAAATACTATTTTGCAATACCAGCTTGTGTCGTCGCTGTAATTTTGCGATAGGTTTAAAATTATTTACAAAATTCTAATATGATATGAAAAAAATTACAATTTTATTTGCCGTTATGGCGATGTTTGGAATAGAATCAGCAAAAGCTGCAGTAGTTAACAGTATGGGGAGAGATTGGAATCCCACTACTTTGAAGACAATTCTCGCACCATCGGGTATTGCATTTCCAACCGCTTCTACTTCTTATCCTTTTACAGTTGACCCGAATATAAATGTAGCGGGCGATGAAATGGTTTTTAATATCAGTAGTATAACCACCACTCCTCTAACTGTACGACCAGATGCATCTAAAAATGATACGTACAGAAATACAACTGACTTTGTTTGTCCTAATGTTCAGATACCTGCTACTGCCGATTTTACAGTTACGTTCCCTGCTTTTTTTGAAGGTAAAGTGACCGGTGCAGCTACTACCATTTCCGGCTTACAAATCAATGGGACAACCAGCAATACAACATACGGCACAACTGCCGGACTTTTGTTTTCTGATGCATCTACTTTTGATGAAAATAAAATTACAGGCTTTACAACATTTACACTGTCCAAATGTCGTGGTGGATTAGCAGCATCAACTGTTAGTTCTATTCCTGTAGGTACTAAATCTTTCAGGATTTATATGCAGGCTAAATTAGTTGACAATGGAGATGGTACCTGGAAAATTGACAATACAAATGGAACTGCTATCGCAGGCGTTACAACCGCATATTCTGCTCGAATTGCTTATGTAAATGCAACATTAGCAATGCCATTTGCGAATGTTACTGTAAACTATTACGATGCAGATAATACATCAACATTAATTAAATCCACTGTAATGGCAGATCAGGCAATTGATGCTGTTTATGCTGCTACTACCACAGATAAAGCATCATTTATTCAAGGTGGTTTTTATTACACTTTTAGCAGTATGCAATCAGATAATCAAACTGTTACTGCTGATGGTTTGGCTCATGTAGATGTATTGGTGAAAAAATTTACAGCCTATACCGGTAACTTTGATTGGACAGGTGCTACTGACGGAATCTGGAACGAATTAATTTCGAATTTCAATGCCGGAGGAAATCCGTCGGCCTATCAGGTTGGAAATGCTGTTTCTTTTCCAGAATCTGCATCCAATAAAACTATAACTATACCTAATGCAATGGATTTTGCAGCCCAGAATATTACCGTGTCGGGTAGTGGGTATGCATTCTCAGGAGCTGGTACTTTGAGTGGAACTGGAATTTTATATGTTAATCCGGGAACAGGAAATACTACAACGTTAGATATCATGAATAATCTTAGCGGTGGAGTTAATGTGCAAAGTGGAACGGTAGAATTGTTAAGTAGCACCTCTGCTGCATCTGTAACTATGGCTGATAATACCAAATTAAAATGGACTGGTACCGGAGATTTTGCAACTACATTAGCTAAAAAAGCGATAGTAGGTACAGGCACAGTAAACTTCGATGCAGTAACACCATCGCTATCAACTACAACGTCAAGTTATTTCATCAATTTTGCAGCTGTGGGCAATTCTACTACAACTATCAATGTAGGGCTGGGTAATACAGCTCAAACCGGAACAACTAATTTTAACTGGCTGGGTGTATCGCAGATAAATTATCCGGCAGGCGTACAGGTAAACGTAACAAACAATACAAGTGATACCGCTCGCATTCAGATTCCGCGTGATGCCTTAACAGATAGAAAACTACATTTGGGTGCAGGTGTAGCTATAACACGCGGCGATGGAAATGGTGGTGTATTTAGCATTGGTGAACTGAATGGTGTTGCAGGTTCTTTCCTCGAAGGTGAGAATAGCATTATTGCTGTCACTAAGGAAATAACCTATACTATTGGAAGCTTGAATACTGACTGCGAATTTGCAGGTTCATTGATACAATACGCCAATAATCCATTAAATAATAATGTGAACCTTATTAAAGTAGGCACAGGTAAATTAAAACTTTCGGGAACATCGAGTCAAAATGGCACTGTAACTGCAACAGCAGGAACATTAGAACTAACTGGCGCTCTGAATGGAACGGGTGCAGTAACAGTTGCTTCAGGAGCCACACTTAAAGGTACAGGAAGTATTGGTGGGGCTACAACAGTAAATGGTATACTCGAAGGTAGATTGAATTTTGGTAGTGATCTGACATTGGCCGGAACTACCAATTTAGTGGTTAACGGTTTCGACGCAAATCAATTTGATGTAGTTTCTGTGGTTGGTACTACAACTAACGGAGGAACTCTAAATGTTACAGTTAATGCTACTGCTCCGGCTATGGATACCACAATAAAACTTATTAATGCAAGTGCATATATAGGTTCATTTGCCACTGTTAACACTCCTGCTAATTACACTTTCGATAATGCAACAGGAATACTTACTTATACCGTAGGAACAAAATTATCGGAAAGCAACATCAATAACTTCAAAGTTTATCCTACAATTACTCGCAACTCGGTACAGATTGAAGGTGAGAATATTACGTCTATACAAGTAATAAACCTAGTGGGACAAACAGTAAAAGAAATAAAAGCATCTGCAATTAAAACAACAATGAATCTGAACGAACTATCGGAAGGTAGTTATTTGGTAAAAGCTCGTTTTGCCGATAATTCAGTAAAGGTACAACGCATTTTATTATATAAATAAGATTGAGGTGAATTTGAGTTGATAAGTAGGTGTTCCGGTGACGGAACGCCTACTTTAATTTTAATTTTATGTAAATGCTTTTATAAAACATTGTACTTTAAATATATATGTATGAAAAAAATTACAAAACTATTGGCTGTCATAGCCATTTTATTCACCAATTTTCTTTCCAGTTCTGTGTATGCGGCTGATTGGTATGTAGGGACATCTAATTACGGAAACGATGTATCACATGGGACTTCTGCGGCTGCACCTTTTCAAACAATCGCTTATGCAATAACTTCTGCGGCTGCAAATGATATTATTCATATTGCAGATGGAACTTATACAGAAAATAACATTACTGTAAATAAAACTTTGACTTTTCAGGGAACTAGCAAAGCTGGAACAATAATTCAGGCTAATGCTGCAAAAAATACTGCAACTTCCCCTGTGTTCGGTAACCTTAATGGTGGCACTGCTAATAATACAGTAAATATAAGCAACCTTACAATAAAAAATGGTAAGAGAACTAGTGGTGACGGAGGCGGAGCAATTTCTTCAAGTACTACTTACACTCTAACATTAAATATGACGAATGTTTTATTTTTGGATAATGTTGCTTCAGGCAATGGAGGAGGATTAAGATTACAGGGGGGGTATATTGCCACATTAACAGACTGTGAATTTAGTGGAAATAGTGGTTCAAGTGGTGGCGCTATATTCTTGCGTCCAAATACTTTATCAACTTCATCAATCACACTTAACAATTGCTACTTACATGACAATTCTGCTGGTACTGGAGGAGGTGGTGTTATAAGCGGCCCTAATAGTGGTATTTCTGGGAATAAAGCTTTTACAATTTCAATCAACAACAGCACTTTTTCAACAAATACTACCACAGGTAATGGAGGCGCAATTTTAATAACAGATGGTAATACTGGTGGTGCTGATGTAATAACAATAACAAATTCAACATTTTATGGAAATACTGTAACCGGGGCTGCAAAATGTGGTGGTGCTATTTATTATTCTACGGGAGTCACTACCAGTATGGCAAATAACATTACGTTAAATCATGTGACAGTTAAAGGGAATACTACAGTGTCAGGTACAGGAGGCGATGGAGTGTGTGTTGCCAATGGGGGAGGTCAAGTTACATCACTGGTAATTAATAATAGTATTGTCGTGGGTAACAGCGGATCTACTTCAAATGCATCTCAGGTTGGTACAGATGCTGTAAGTCAATCGAAAATCAAAACTACTGCTACCAGTGGTTCTTCCTATGTCTCAAATAGCATTTTGGGGGTTTATGATAATAGTTGGGGTGTAAATAATCAAGCAACGACTAATGATTACGATTACAATAATAAAACCAATGCTGTTGTAGCAGATTTAGCTCTTGCAGGCTCTTTATCTGCCCATGCAACTCCGGTTCTGACTATTGGCAATACAAGTACAGCACGAAATTATGTGACGACCAATAAACTTGGTTCTCCAATAACAATCGACCAGATTGGTCAATCGAGAGTAAATGCTACCGATGCAGGTGCTTATGAAAATCAGGTGATTCAATATAATATTGCTGCAACTGCCAGTACGGGTGGAACAGTAACATCTGGCACAGGAAATTATGATGTTTCTTCAAGTTGTACATTAGTTGCAACTCCTGCGCAGGGCTATGCCTTTGATAGTTGGACTGAAGGTGAATCTCCAGTTGTTGGTGCGGGTGCTTCGTATATGTTTACAGTAAGCGCTAGTCGCACTTTGGTTGCCAATTTTGTTTCTACAGGTACGCCAACAGTTCTTGTTTCAGGTAGTACGCTTACCGATTTTATTTATGCTCCGGGAGCAGGTCCATCCTCAGAAAAGTCATTTACTGTGTCCGGCACAAACTTAAAAAGTAATATCAGTATTACTGCTCCTGTTAATTACGAAATATCAACCGGAACAGAAGGTTCGTTTGTTGCAATAAGTCCTATTACTCTTGCAAAAGATGGCAGTGGAGCGGTTAGTTCTACCACAATTAATGTGAGATTAAAAGCAGGATTATCAACAGCAACAGCATATAATAATGAAACTATTACGATTTCATCAACTGATGTTACCGATCAAACGGTAACTTGTTCGGGTAGGGTTTTGGCTACTGTTCCAACACTTCAGGCGAGCAATGCTTCTGCTTCGAATGTACTGCATACCACTGCCGATTTGAGTTGGACAGCAGGCGATGGAACAAAAACACTGGTTTTGTTTTCTACCAATGCAAGTGACCTGTCAGCTTATCCACCAGTCGGAGGCACTACCTATACCGTTGGAAGTACCACTCATGCAGGATGTATTGTTGGTTATGTTGGGACTGGAAACTCAGCCAATATCTCGGGATTAACAGCCGGTTCAACCAATTATTTTGCAGTATTTACATTTAACGATAATGGTTCAAATAGTTTCGAAAATTACCTGACAGGCTCACCGGCTAGTGCAAACGCTATTACAATTGTAGCGTCTAATACAAACGATTACTTCCAGTCGACAACTTCGGGCAACTGGGCAACTACCTCTATATGGAATAGTTCTTCTGATAACTCAAGCTGGCATTTAGCAAGTTTAGCCCCCGTAGCAGCAGCCAATACGGTAACAATTACTACAGCCGGTAGTCCAATAACAGCAACGGCCGATATTCTTGCTCCGGGATTCAGCATGCAAGATGGAACTAAGTTTATCTGGAATGCAGCTGTTGATTTTGGAACTTCAGGTACTAAGAAAGCGATTAAAGGAACAGGTACAGTTAATTTTGATGCTATATCATCATCGCCATCACTTACAACATCCAATTATTTTATCAATTTTGCTGCTGCAGGTAATACCACTACAACTATCAATGTAGGGTTGGGCAATGCTGCGCAAACAGGCACAACTACCTTTAACTGGAACGGTGTGTCACAAGCTAACTATCCTGCAGGCGTTCAACTCAATGCGACTAATAATACCAGTGGAACAGCTCGTATACAGATTCCGCGTGATGCCTTAACAGATAGAAAACTACATTTAGGTTCAGGCGTAGCCATAACACGTGGTGATGGAAACGGGGGTGTATATTCGATTGGAGAACTTAACGGTGTAGCTGGTTCTTTCCTTGAAGGTGAAAATAGTGCTTTAATAAATATTTCTAAAGAAATTATTTATACCATTGGAAGTTTGAATACCGACTGTGAATTTGCAGGTTCATTGATACAATTCAACAATGACCCAACAAAAAATAATGTGAACCTCGATAAGGTAGGTACTGGCAAATTGAAACTTTCTGGGACATCAACTCATAATGGTACGGTAAATGTAACCGCTGGAACACTCGAAGTTACTGGTGCAGTAAATGGTACCGGTGCAGTAACAGTTGCTTCGGGATCAATACTCAAAGGAACTGGAATTATTACCGGTACTACTACCGTAAATGGTATACTCGAAGGTAAACTTCGTTTTGGCAGTAGTTTAACCTTAGCAGGCACAACCAATTTAACCATTGGTGGATTTGCTATTAGTCAGTACGATACAATAGCTGTTACCGGAGCACTTACACGTGGTGGTACATTAAACATTGATATAACTGCTGCTGCCCCTGCCGTTGGCACACAAATCCGGTTATTCAAAGTTGGTTCACAAAGCGGTACATTTACCATGGGAACTGTAACTTCGGGTTATTCATTTAATCAAACTACCAATATTTTAACTTATGTAGGTTCGGCCAAAGAATGGATAGGCGATGCTACTTGGTCGACTGCCGCTAACTGGTCAGGTGCTACAACTCCCGACAGCGGAGCAGATATTGTAGTTTCAAGCGGAAGTCTAACTATCGATCAAACAGCAGTTGTTACCAATCTAACAGTTATTCCGGGAGCTAAAGTAACATTAAACTCTGGTTCCGATCTTACTGTTACAAGTATGAAATTACAAAGTGGAACTACAGGAAATACAGCCACCTTCGTGGATGCTGATGCCACAGGTAAAACCATTACAGCAACCGTAGAACAGCATTTAACTTCAGGTCGAAACTGGTATATTTCGTGTCCTACAAAAAACACTTCATACACCGAATTAAGCACTGCCGGTTCTGTACAGTATTATGATGAACCTACTTCATCGTGGAAAACTGTTATCAGTGGAAATTTGATTCCGGGCAAAGGTTATATTTCAGTTGCAACTGCTTCAACCGGAAATATCGATTTTAGTGGAGAATTAAATACAGGTAACGTTGAAGTAGCTTTAACCCGACGTGGATCTACAAAGCCTGGCTTTAACCTTATTGCCAATCCTTATGCCTCGTATTTAGATGCTGTTAAGGCTATTCGGGCTAATCCAAATATGGAAAGAACAATTTGGTATCGTACAAAAAATGCAACTGCTTATTTATTCGAAACAGTAAATGCAACTTCAGGAGTTGGAACTGGCACATCAACCAGATTAATTCCACCCATGCAGGCATTTTGGGTTAGAACAATTACTGACAATAATTCAATTACATTTACCAATGCCATGCGTTATCATGCCAATGGAACTATTGGTGATACTGCTGTTACAACAACAGCAATGAAGGTGCGCAAATCAGCTCCAAGTCAAGTTGTTCGGTTACGAGTTTCCAACGGTATTAATTCAGATGAAGCTGTGTTGTATTTCAACGAAAAAGCTTCTGATGCTTACGATGCCTACGATTCACAAAAAATGACCAATAACAATGTGGCAATTCCTGAAATTTACACACAGGTAGGAACCAATCAATTAGTTATCAATGGCATGTCGGCTATTCCGGTAAACACCGAAATTCCGCTTGGCTTCGCTACAGGACAATCGAACACTTACACGCTAAAACTTACTGAACTGACAAACGTGGATGAAAATACCCGTGTGTATTTGCTGGATAAATTATTGAATACCGAAATAGAACTTAACACAGTCAACGAGTATAGTTTTACCTCGGATTTGATCAACAACACAAGCCGTTTCAGCGTGATATTTAAAGCCAATGCACTTACTACCGGTGATTTGAAAATCGAAACAGACAAGGTGCACGTGTATGTGAATCACAACAATCATATCGTGTTTGTAACCAACGAAATGCTTACAGGCGAAAATATCATTAAAGTGTTTGATGCTACTGGGAGGAAACTGACTGAAAAAAGCATTGTATCGTCGGTAACCGAAATGAACGAAATACAGACTTCGGGAGTATATGTGGTTAATGCCCTTGTAAACGGCAAATCGTTCACAGCAAAAGTAAGTTTAAATAAATAACGGCGCAGAGAAATTAAAAATGAACATAGAAATACGTCTCCGGAAAAAACTGAAAAACTATCAGTCGCCGGAAATTGTGATGATTAAACTTGACAACGAAATCTCTTTAGCGTTGGAGTCAGATCCACCAATTCAGGATGGTGAGTCAGTCAACTTGATAAATATGAAAGTTCAAAACCCATATAAAATTGAAATGGGATAGGTATAAACTATTCGAAATCAAAAGTCAACACAAAATAACGATTGATTTTCAGCTATATTAGATCTTGTTGTTTAAAAAAAATGGAAACTATTTTATTATTTTATTGTATAAATATTTTCTAATTTGCTGTTAACAAACATTATAGTGTGGGGTATTATTATCGAAAAATTATTGATTCTAATAATTAAATTTTATATCTGACAGATTAATCTGTCAGATATATTTCTTATTGAGTTATTACGTAACAAATAAAACTCATTTAATTATCAATGGTGTAGTTAGCAAAAAAACCGTTTACAGATAAAAAAATTCTACCATATTTTATGATAGATATACAGCAACGAATCACTAAATTTATATTGAATACATAACACTACTCCAATTGTTTATAGCTATATCAAACAATATTCAACTCTGTTCCCCAATTAATATGAAAATTAAAAGAAGCAACCTTATAGCAATTACATGGATGATTTTTAGTTGTACATTTGCACAAAGCAATTTGAGCCCGGAGGAAATGGCAAAATTAATAGCAAACCGAATTGTCAATTCAACTACCTATCTTTTTGAAAACAAAAAAACAGGTGAAACTTACAAAACAGTAAAGGAATTAGCTTTATCGACTGATGTACAAGTACAATCGAAATACAACCAATGGCACTATACAAACGGTGTAACTAACATTGCACTAATGGAACTTGGCGATCAATTGAAAGATAAGCAATATGAAACTTACGTATTGAGAAATATGAACTTTGTATTTAATGAAGGCAATTTGGATTATTTCAAAAGACTTTACGATCAGACTTTGGCTGAAAATGGGTGGAGTGCTGTTCGAAATGTGAGTTGGCACATGATTTTTCGTGCTAAACGTTTGGACGATAATGGCCCAATGGGAGCTAGTTTAATCGAGCTTCAGCGTAAGTATCCAAATCAAGCGTTTTTAAATTACATCAACCAAACGGCAGAACACTTAAATGAGAATGAGCCCAGGTTGACCGATGGTACAATAGCACGAATTTGGCCACATGAGAACACCATTTGGGCTGACGACCTTTTTATGGCTATCTCATTTTTAAGTCGTATGGGACAATTCACCGGTGACGAAAAATATTATACTGATGCCGCTAATCAGGTTCTGAAATATAATAAATATTTATGGTGTCCTGAAAAACAAATTTATTACCACTGCTATCATACCGATAACAAGGAACATGGGGTTGCCCATTGGAGTCGTGCCAACGGTTGGATTTTTATGGCTCAGGCCGATTTGTTATCGCGTATGCCTGAAAATCATCCAAAGCGACAAGCGGTGATTGAAAATTTCAAACAGCAAGCAAGCGGTATTGCCCGATATCAGGAAAAAAACGGACTTTGGCATCAATTATTAGACAAACCGGATTCGTATGAAGAAGTTACAGGCACATCTATGTTTGTTTTTGGTTTGGCTCGTGGAGTAAAAGAAGGTTGGTTACATCCTGATTTTATTTATGTGGCTCAACAAGGTTTGAGAGGCATTATGTCTAAATTATCTTCTCAAGGCGATGTAACTGCAATTTGTGTAGGAACAGGAATAATGCCATCTATTCAATATTACTACAATAGACCTATTCAGCAAAACGACCCTATGGGTGAAGGGCCAGTACTTCGGGCTTTAGTTGAAATGATTGATGCGCCAAAATATACGGAAATCTGCGCAGATGAGCAATATGATAAAATAGGGAAGAAGATTAAATAATGATTAAATTATTAATTACAAAACAATCTGATATGTTCAATTTTAAAAGACTTTATCTATTTCTTAATTTAATTTATATTGTATATCCGTCACAAGCTCAAATAACACATAAAAAAATTAATATTCAGGCTCCTTTTGAAATGCCAGCTATCAAAGTACCTGATTTTAAAAACTGTAAAAGCTTATCGATTGTTGATTTTGGAGCTGTAATTGGTGATAAATTCAGTACTTCGCAGGCAATAGCCAAAACAATTGCCGAAGCGAATAGAATTGGCGGTGGAGTAGTAGTTATACCCCAAGGCGAATGGCTGACAGGTCAGATTCACCTGAAAAGCAATGTCGATCTGCATTTAGAAAAAGGTGCAGTACTGCTGTTCTCCGAAAATCCAGCCGATTATTTGCCAGCTGTTCACTCCTCATGGGAGGGGCTGGAATGTTACAACTATTCTCCTTTGATTTATGCCTATCAATGTAAGAATATTGCCATTACCGGGCAGGGGCAAATTAAAGCCAAAATGGACGTGTGGAAAAAATGGGCTGGCCGGCCCAGCGGACACATGAATAGTTTAAAACGATTGTATTATTTGTCGGTTCATAATGTGCCTGTAAATGAGCGGTTGATGGTAAACGATACGGCAAATCTTCGTCCTCAGTTTATCCAGATCAATCGCTGTGAGAATGTTCTACTCGATGGATTCAAAATAACAAACAGTCCTTTCTGGACGGTTCATTTATACCTTTCTACTAATATTGTAGTTCGCAATTTGAATATTTATGCTCATGGGCGAAACAACGATGGAATAGATCCGGAAATGAGCCAAAATGTGTTGGTTGAGAATTGTGTATTTGATCAGGGCGATGACGCAATTGCCATAAAATCAGGTAGAAATCCCGAGGGTTGGCGTTCAAAAACCCCTTCGAAAAATATCGTTATTCGTAACTGTACGGTTAAGAACGGACATCAGTTACTTGCCATTGGTAGTGAATTGTCAGGTGGTATTGAGAATGTTTTTGTGACTAATTGTACTGTTTCCGACAGTGCCAAAATGTTTAATCTGATATTTATCAAGACCAATGAGCGTATGGGCGGATACGTAAAAAACATACATGTGAGCAATGTGAGTGGTGGAAAACTGGACTTTGGGATATTGGGTATAGAAACCGATGTGTTGTATCAATGGAAAAACCTTGTGCCAACCATTGAACGCAGGCTTACACCCATTCAGGATATTTATTTAGAGAATGTGAAAGCTAAAAACGTAGAATTTGTCACACGTATTTTAGGACATAAGGAACTTCCTATCCAAAATGTATTTCTGACGGGTGTTGTAGCAGATACAATTCGCGAAAGTAAAAAGCATATTCATGAAAATATTGCGAATTTTAAAGACTCTCCGAATAATCAAGCAAACCAAAATTAAATATACTAATGTTTGAATGAAATTATTGGATGTTAATCACTATTGACTTTTATTGAAATGTAATGAAATACCCATGCTGAATTATCAATTTCTAAAATTTAAGGATTGAAAACTCTCATTTGGGTTTTGAATAAATTCACAATATCGGATTTAATGAGGATATTGTTAGATTGTTTAAAAGAGTAATTGAACTTGCAAAATATTCTGAGTGTGGATCTGATTTGCTGATTTTCTCGTTTTAAGAAGATCTTCCCTCTCAGTGAGGGGAAATTATCTATTTGAGTATAATAATTCACCAGAACGAGATTAAATAATATTCTGGTGAGTTTCACGAATCATAATATCACCTTATTGTTTATCATTAAACCTCTTTTGTGATTTTCAAATAAAATATCCAATACTTTCTCTAATTCGTCAATATCATTTTTTAGAACTATACCTATATTGAATTAGCAATTTTGAAATACAAGTATTGAGAACGGAAATATATTACTTTTCAAAATTATTAATTTATTTTATTATTCCCAACTTTTGGACTTGATACGTTTTTTGTTGACATTTTGTTGACAAAAACACAAACAAAAAACCCTAACTGATTAAAAATCAATTAGGGTTTTTACTCTTTGGTACCCAGAGCCGGGATCGAACCGGCATGGAAGTGAATCCACTGGTGTTTGAGACCAGCGCGTCTACCAATTCCGCCATCTGGGCATTAGCGGGTACAAAAGTAAGATAATTTTTGGATGTGGCAAAAAACAGTGCAATTATTTTTGAAATTAGTCTCCCGATTTAATTTTAGTCACATATTCGTTTCGTTTGCCGGCAAAAATATCGTATTTATTAAACGAACATTCAAGAGCTCCATTAAGCAATGGAATTCTTTTCGATGGTTTGAGTCCAATTTTATCCAGACACTGCATATCGGAACTAATAACCCAACAGCTACTTCCCTGGAAGCTATGTTTCATCGTAGTACCAAGCATAGCATACAAACCTGCAATATCTTCGGTTGTTAATCTTTCTCCGTATGGAGGATTTGTTACCATCAAACATTTTTCTGTTCGGGGTTCCACATCTTTCACCGATTTTACCTGCAAGTGAACATATTTTCCAAGCCCGGCACTTTTTATATTCTGTTCAGCCAAGCGTATGGCTCTTTGTGAAATGTCTGATCCATAAATTTTAAATTCAAATTCCTTTTCAGCGGAATCATCATTGTAAATCACGTTAAATAAATCCTCGTCGAAATCTTTCCATTTTTCGAAACCAAAGGAAGAACGATAAATGCCCGGCGGGATATTCAGTGCAATTAATCCGGCTTCAATCAGAAAGGTTCCTGAACCGCACATAGGATCAACAAAATCCGACTGTCCATTCCAACCGGCAAGTAGCAACATTCCTGCAGCAAGTGCTTCATTAATCGGCGCTTCGTTTTGTACACCGCGATATCCACGCTTGTGAAGAGAATCGCCTGAACTATCGAGCGAAATAGCACAAAATTTCTGCGAGATATGAATATTAATCATCAACTTCGGATTTTCGATGCTAACAGTTGGTCGGTCATTGAATTTTTCGGTGAACCAGTCAACAATAGCATCTTTTACCCTGTAAGTTACGAATTTAGAATGCGTAAAATGATCGGAATATACGGTAGCATCGATAGCAAAAGTGGTATTGACATCCATATAATCCGTCCAGTTAATTTTTTTTACCTGTTCATAAACCTCATCCGGATTTAATGCTTTAAAATTTGCAATAGGTTTCAAAACCCTTGTGGCTGTACGTAAATGAATATTTGACTTATAAAGCAGAGCCTTATCGCCCGTAAAACTTACGGCTCTGCGTTGTAATTCAACATTATTGGCTCCAAGAGCAATTAACTCGGCAGCCAGTATTTCTTCCAAACCCATAAAGGTTTTGGCAATCATTTCAAATTCCATATAGTTTATTTTGTGTTCCTTGTTTCGTGTTTCATGACTGCTTTCGCAGGATTTTTATTGTTTTGGTTTCAGAAGTTTCAAATTTCAAACGTTAGATAATTTGAAAAACTTATTTTCTTAATTTCCAATTTCTTAATTTCTATATATTCTCAACATAGCTTCAGCTTTTCCTCCTTTATGAGTTTGTCAATAGTAGCAGAAATCAGGGGTTTTTATTTCCTCTGTACCAGTTTTGCTCCCGGAGCCACATCAGCATCTACCCAAATATTACCACCGATGACTGCGCCATCGCCAACAGTAATTGTTCCAAGAATGGTTGAGTTAGAATAAATAACTACGTCATTCCCAATTCGGGGATGACGTTGTATGCCTTTAATCGGATTTCCGTTTTCGTCGAGCGGGAAGCTTTTAGCACCCAGAGTCACTCCCTGATACATTTTTACATTCGTTCCGATGGTGGCAGTTTCGCCTATAACCACACCTGTTCCGTGATCGATGGTAAAATAATTTCCAATAGTTGCACCCGGATGGATATCAATTCCGGTTTCAGAATGAGCCATTTCGGTGATAATACGCGGAATGAGTGGTACATTTAACTTCAGCAGAGCATTGGCAATACGATAATTGCTGATGGCACGAATGCTCGGATAACACAATATCACCTCGCCAAAACTTTTTGCTGCCGGATCACCATTGTATGCTGCAATAACATCGGTATGCAGTTTTTCGCGAATTTCGGATAACTGAACAATAAATGCTGTAGCCTTTTCGGTGGCATCAACATCCAGCTTACTGCAAACATCGCCATCGTTACGTGCATCGAAACATAAACCCGCTTTTATCTGCGAAGTTAGCAACGCATGAAGTTTATCTACATTCACACCAATGTGATATAGCATGGTTCGCGATGTGACATCAGCTGACCCAAAATAGCCGGGAAACAAAATTGCTCGTGTCAGCCGCACTATTTCAGTCAACACATCCTGCGATGGCATTGGATGATTATGTTGTTGTTCATGACAAATATCTTTGAAACTTTCTATGTCCGAAAGTTTTTTGATGGTATCCAGAATTTTTTTGTTCATATTATCTGCTTCCTTTTAAAATTCTCAATCATTTCTATCGCATTTTGGGTTCTGATTTCGCCAATTCCCGAAACCACAAAATATGGCTTATTCAGACACTCAATTTCTTTTTTGTACCAATTAAAAAAATATTCACGGTCGCTACCATGTTCCCTTACCGAATCCGGTTCCCAGGGCAAGTCCGGAGCACACAGCAAATACATATCAAAATATTTTTTATCCAGTTGATCTTGCAAAAACTGCGGACACTCGTTGTAACAATACAAAAACCAAACTTTGGTTATTATTAACTCTGTGTCAAAAATAACAATGTCTTTTTCAACCTTTTCGTACTTTATTTCCTGTTGTATCTGATTTTCTGCAATTTTACACACATCATCAAACGTATACAACCTGTCCAGATTTTCAACATATTCACGGGCAAATTCAGGTATCCAATCACATCTGAAATATGCAGCAAGTTGTTTTGCAAGTTCCGATTTACCTGTCGATTCAGGTCCGATAATAGCTATTTTCAACATCTGCCGTTTTTCCACGTTATATAAAACAGCAAACTGTTCATGCTGTTTAAAAATAAATTACTTTTGCATAAAAAAATTTCGATGTACAAATTTACGATATTTATTCCGGTTTATATGGTTGTTTTGCTTTTTTGCAACACAACACGAGCTCAAAATTCTGATATTGAGATACTCAGAAGCATAAATGGCATTGAATCAACTCATACATTTTCGAAAATCATATCCGATTCTCACGCATATATTGCAACCTCAGTTCCACTGATTATTGGCACAGTGGCACTTATTGAACACGACGACGACATGCTCAAAACAAGCATTTATATCGGCGGAAGTCTGGCTGTGGATGTTTTGCTCACTTATTCGTTGAAAAGTGTGGTTAACCGACCACGTCCGTATATTACCTATCCCGACATTAATGCACTTGAAACACTTTCATCAAAATCATTTCCATCCGGGCACACATCATATGCATTTGCCACAGCCACTTCGCTGAGTATTGCCTATCCAAAATGGTATGTTATAGCTCCGGCGTATCTTTGGGCAGGCTCCGTGGGCTACTCCCGTATGAATCTCGGCGTTCATTATCCTACCGATGTATTAGCAGGAGCAGTTTTAGGTGCCGGAAGCGCCTGGCTTACCTGGAAAATAAACCAATGGTTTTGGCAAAAAACAGACAACAAACGGTTGATAGGATTGGAAGTGTATAAATAATAAACAGAAATATCAAATCAACTTAATCAGTTTAAAAAGAATTCATTATCTTTGTTTTTTATCATAAAAATTTACAATGAATCGTCAGGAAATAGTAACGAGAATTAGTCGGGTTGTACATCAACAAAATCCCACAGCCGAAGTAATCCTTTATGGCTCAGAAGCTCGTGGTGATGCCCGACCTGACAGCGACATAGACATTCTTGTAATTGTAGATCAGGAAAAAATTACTTTTAGTGATAAAACCGGAATTACTTACCCGCTTTACGATATTGAATTCGAAACAGGTGTATCCATTAGTCCAATAGTTACCACAAAAAAAGAATGGTACAACCGACCATTTAAAACACCTTTTTATGTAAATGTAATGAACGAAGGGAGAAGAATATGAACGAAGTATTTGATGATACCAGTAGAAGAGCACTCACAGAATATAGACTAAACAAAGCTAAAATCACTCTGAATGAGGTTAACATTTTACTTGAAAGTGAACTTTACAATACTGCTGTAAACAGAATCTATTATGCTTGTTACTATGCTACAATTGCCCTACTTGTATCTAAAAACATTCAAGCAAATACCCATGCCGGAGTAAAACAAATGTTAGGATTACATTTCATTTCTACAAATAGAATAAGTGCAGAGCTTGGTAGGTTTTACACCCAATTATTTAACGACAGAATGTCTGGAGATTACGATGACTTTGTAACATTTAACAAACAAATGATAGAAGAAGTATTACCGAAAGCAATTAAATATATTTCTGAAGTAGAAAAACTTCTGAATGAAGAACTTTTTCAGATTTGAATTTTCGAATTATCATAAAAAACAACAGTATTACTCCCCTTTCTCTTTCCAAAAAAAAATAGTATTTTTGCACCCCTAAATTAGTTATCTGTTAATAACATAATTGACTGATGAAATAATCAGTTTATCAGTTCATTTATTCATTGTTTGACAGATCATTAATTCGTCTCATTTTGCTTTAATTCGTACAATTTGTATATGACAAAGTTTAAAGAATATTCCGGTCTCAACCTGTCCAACGTAAACAAAGAACAACTCAAACGTTGGCAGGAGCTCGATGTGTTTCACAAAAGTATAGAACTACGTGAAGGAAAACCATCCTTTGTTTTTTACGAAGGACCTCCTTCGGCCAATGGCATGCCGGGAATACATCACGTGATGGGACGAACTATCAAAGATGTTTTCTGCCGTTACAAAACCATGCAAGGCTTTCAGGTGAAGCGTAAAGCCGGTTGGGATACCCATGGACTTCCTGTGGAGCTTGGCGTGGAAAAAGCACTGGGAATTACCAAAGAAGATATTGGTAAAAAAATTACTGTCGACGAATACAACGCTGCATGTAGAAAAGACGTACTCAAATACACCAAAGAATGGGAAGATTTGACCACCAAAATGGGTTATTGGGTGGATATGAACGATCCGTACATCACTTACGATAATCGTTATATCGAAACGCTCTGGTGGCTACTCAAACAGCTTTACAACAAGAATTTATTATACAAAGGCTATACAATCCAGCCATATTCTCCGGCTGCCGGAACAGGACTTTCCACACACGAGCTCAACCAACCTGGTTGCTACCGTGATGTAAAAGATACCACAGCTACCGTTCAGTTCAAAATAAAAGGCGAAGAAAACGCATACTTTCTGGTCTGGACTACCACTCCGTGGACATTGCCATCGAATACCGCTCTTTGCGTGGGTCCGAACATCGATTACGTTCGTGTAAAATCTGCCAATCCATACAGCAAAATTGAGGCTGAATTTATTCTGGCGGAAAACCTGTTGGGCGCAGTGCTTGGCAAAAACGAATACGAAATCATTGCCAAATACAATGGTTCTGAACTTGCCGGAACTGAATATGAACAACTGATTCCCTGGGTAAATCCGGGCGAAGGGGCTTTCAAAGTGATTACCGGCGAATTTGTAACCACCGAAGACGGTACAGGGATTGTTCACATTGCCCCTACTTTTGGTGCTGACGACGACCGGGTGGCAAAACAAAACGGCGTTCCGCCAATGCTTCTTATCGACAAAGACGGCAACCGCCAACCTATGGTGGATCGCAGCGGAAAATTCTTCACCATCGAAGATTTGGATGCAGCGTTTGTAACCGAAAAAGTAGATATTGAGAAATACATGGAATTTGCAGGTCGTTATGTTAAAAATGCCTACGATGCCAACCTCACTGAGCAAGACGAAACACTCGATGTTTCTATCTGCATCATGCTGAAACAACAAGGTCTGGCCTACAAAATAGAAAAACATACGCACAATTATCCGCACTGCTGGAGAACCGACAAACCGGTTCTTTACTATCCGCTGGATAGCTGGTTTATCCGTACCACTGCTTGTCGCGAAGAGATGATGGCACTGAACAATACCATCAACTGGAAACCTGTTTCTACAGGAACCGGTCGTTTCGGTAAATGGCTCGAAAACCTTCAGGACTGGAACCTGAGCCGCAGTCGTTACTGGGGAACTCCACTACCTATCTGGCGCACAGAAGATGGAAGTGAGGAAATCTGTATTGGTTCGGTGGAAGAATTGGTAGGCGAAATTGAGAAATCAATCGCTGCCGGATTCATGACCGAAAATCCGTACAAAAACTTCAAAGTTGGCGAATATACTGCTGACAATTATGCTGTAAAAAACATCGACCTTCACCGTCCGTATGTAGATGGCATTGTATTGGTTTCCGCCTCGGGTAAACCGATGAAACGTGAACTCGATCTGATTGACGTTTGGTTCGATTCGGGTGCAATGCCTTACGCTCAGCTACACTATCCGTTCGAAAATGCCGATTTAGTGGAAAACGGTTCGTTCTTCCCTGCCGATTTCATTTCGGAAGGTGTTGACCAAACCCGCGGCTGGTTCTTTACGCTTCATGCTATCAGCACTATGGTTCGTGGATCTGTCGCCTTCAAAAGTGTTATTTCCAATGGACTTGTATTGGACAAAAACGGCAACAAAATGTCGAAACGCTTGGGTAATGGTGTTGACCCATTTATCAGTATTGAAAAATATGGCTCTGACCCGCTGCGTTGGTATATGATGACAAATGCATCGCCATGGGATAATCTGAAATTCGACATAGAAGGCGTGGAAGAAGTACGCCGTAAATTCTTCGGAACACTTTACAATACTTATTCATTCTTTGCGCTTTATGCTAATGTTGATAAATTCACTTACGCTGAAGCCGAAATCCCGTTGGAAAAACGTCCGGAAATCGACCGCTGGATTTTATCGCTGCTGAATACATTGGTAAAAGAAGTACAGGAACACTACGAAAACTACGAGCCAACCCGTGCAGGTCGTGCTATTTCCGATTTCGTGGGCGAAAACCTGAGCAACTGGTACGTTCGTCTGAACCGCAAACGCTACTGGGGTGGTGAGTACGACGACGATAAAATTGCTGCTTATCAAACACTTTACACTTGTTTAGAGACTGTTGCCCGCCTGATGGCACCTATCGCTCCGTTCTTTGCCGACCAATTGTTCCTCGATTTGAACTCTGTAACTGGAAAAGACAGCAACGAATCTGTTCACCTGGCTGATTTTCCGTCGTACAATGCTTCGCTGATTGACACCAATCTTGAGGAATGCATGCAACTGGCACAGCAAACCACTTCGATGATTTTGGCCTTACGCAAAAAAGCTGAAAAGAAAGTGCGCCAACCGCTTAGTAAGGCTGTAGTTCCTGCTCCGGACGATGAAACCTTCGAGCAATTGAGCTATGTAGCCGATCTGGTAAAAACCGAAGTAAACATCAAAGAGCTGGAAGTTATTTCGGCAGACAAAGATGTGGATAATCTGGTAAAGAAAATCAAACCCAATTTTAAAACACTGGGTAAGAAATACGGCAAACAGATGAAAGAAATTGCCGTGGCTTTCGGAACATTAACCAAACACGAAATCAGCGAAATAGAACGAAACGGACAATACACACTGAAACTGGAAACAGGCGATGTATTGATTGAAGCTGAAGATGCTGAAATCATTACCGAAGATATGCCGGGCTGGATGGTAGCCAACGAAGGCAAACTCACTGTGGCATTGGACATTACCGTAACCGAAGCATTGCTCCGCGAAGGTATTGCCCGCGAGTTGGTGAACCGCATTCAGAATATCCGAAAATCCAGCGGTTTTGAGATCACTGACAAAATTCTTGTTGAAATTGAAAATCGCGCCGAAATCCAGGATGCTGTTCAAGAATATGCTGGTTATATTGCCACTCAAACGCTGGCAAACTCGGTAATTTTAGTAACTGAAATTCAGGATGCTACTGAACTTGATTTTGAAGATTACATTGTTAAAGTTTCGGTGAAGAAAGTCTGATAAATTTATATATCAAAATAATTGGCAAACTGAAACTTATTTGCTATTTTCGCACCTTATAAAAATTGAGGTACGATAAGACCGTTGAAGAATCACGATTACGAATCTATTAAAAAATTATTGCTATGTCGGAAAAAACAAGATACTCGGATGCAGAGCTGGATGAATTTAAACAAATCATCCTCGAAAAATTAGAAAAAGCTCAGAAAGATTATGAACTGTTGCGCAATGGTATCACTAACCTCGACGGCAACGATGTAATGGACACTTCACCAACTTTCAAAGTATTGGAAGAAGGTGCTGCTACGCTTTCGAAAGAAGAATCAGGTCGTTTGGCACAACGCCAAATGAAGTTTATTCAACATTTGCAGGCGGCTTTGGTTCGTATCGAAAACAAAACATACGGTATTTGTCGCGAAACAGGAAAACTGATTCCCAAAGAGCGCTTGCGTGCCGTACCTCATGCTACATTAAGCATCGAAGCGAAAAACGACAAAAGATAAACTGAATAAAATCAATTACAATTCGGCAATGGGATTCGTGTCTGTTGCCGAATTTGTGTTTAAAAACAAGGCTTCTGAATTCAAAATTTGTAAATAAATATGTCAATTGCTAAAAAATCCATATTGCTTATTTTTCTGGTTCTTTTTATTGATCAGGCTGTAAAAATATATGTAAAACTTCACTTTGTACTGGGTGAACCTGTTCATGTTTTCAACTGGTTTCAGATTGTTTTTGTGGAAAACAACGGAATGGCTTTTGGTATGGAAATTATCAGCAAATTATTTCTGACATTATTCAGGATTATAGCTGTAGGCGGATTAAGCTATTTTATTTATACACTGATTAAAAAACAGGCACGCCCCGGGTATATTCTCACTGTGGCCTTACTCACCGCCGGAGCTGCCGGAAACATTTTCGACTCGCTTTTTTACGGCATACTTTTTTCCGATAGTTATGGCGAATTAGCTACATTTCTGCCCGATAGCGGAGGTTATGCGCCTCTATTTTACGGTAAAGTGGTAGATATGCTTTATTTCCCGATCATCCGCAATGATATGGGCGAAACACTGTTTTTCAGCCCGGTATTTAATATAGCCGATTCAGCCATTAGTGTGGCAGTGGCTATTATTCTGATTTTCTTCAGAAAAGATCTGAACACAAGTCTCGAATCGAAAAAGAAAGAATCTGTTGAACCTGAAAACTAAACATATTGGTTTACTCGCATTTTTGCTGAGTGTTATTCTGCTGACGGCAGCCTGTTCTGGTCGCCCCAAAGGTGTTTTGAGCAAAAGCGAGATGACAGATTTTCTGGTGGAAATGCACAAACTGGATGGAGCGCTGGCTGTGAAAGGACTCGGCTCAGTGCAAGAACGGCAAAATGTGTATTATTACAATTCACTTCTGAAAAAATACGGTATCACACAAGCCGAATTCGATTCTTCACTATCGTGGTACGCCAAAAATCCAAAAAACTTTGAGAAAATTTATACCCATGTAATGGATAAACTAATGCTCGAAGACAGCCTTCAAAAAGCTCAGAACAAAGAATTTGAAAGATTATTGGCTTACAAGATAAATAAATACAGTATCTGGAACGGGAGAAATTCGATATTGATCAATCAGGATTCGGTGAATGCCCACGGCTATAATTTTGTGGTAAAATTCCAGAATTTGATGGAAAAAGATCTTTACACCCTGTCGTTCCGGTTACGTACCTCAGGTAAACTGAAAAATCAGAGTGTGGTGATGCGCATTCATTACCAAAACGGGCTGAAAGATTCTCTTGTGGCTAAAATTAAAACGGACAGTATTTTGCGCAAATATACGCTCAAATATCGTGTTTGTCGTCAGGAGAAAATTGACTCCATTACCGGCATAATTGCTAAAACAACTACAAAAGATATTCGCTTTAAAACCAACATCGACAGTATTGCCTTAACACGCAGCTATATCCCTGCCGTGCAGGACAGCCTGATAAAAGATGCTGAAATAAAAGCAATGGCTGCTCAACAAACTACTTTATCGGGCACAGAAAAACAGCCAACACCTCGCATGCAGGTATTGCGTTTCAGAAAAAACCATCCTTCAAGCGAAATGATTCTACCATCTTCTTTCCGATGAAAAGATTTGCATCACAATGCGTTATCTGCTCTTCGACTGACATCCGGTACAATTCGGTCGTTGAACTGTCCGATTCAAATGCCGTGCAGCGGATTTTTCCGCTGAATGAGAGTCTGTCGGAACCGGCTAATACCATTTTTTACGATGGAGTTATTTCACTTCCCGTGTTATCGCTGCAAGAAGCCGATTTTCGTTGGACAGACCAGTTAGAGGCCGAATATCAACTGATCAGTTTATTCGGGAAAACAATCGACACAACTCACTTTTCGAGCGACAAAAAACTTATCATCGATTTTGGAACTACTGAAACTTCCATAATAAATAATTTAATATCTGACAATTACGCATTTTTTCAGCAATTCAGTTTTTCTGACATTATTACCGCCTGCACATCAGCTCCTGCCCTGCTCCTGAACAAACCAAATGAACTAAAACCGGGCATACTGTCCCATCTCATTTTATGGGAAAAAGTGGACTTTTCGGTAAAAAAAATCTCAAAATACGGCAAAATATCTATTATTTAAAAAATACTGCTTTAACAGAATTGAAATTTTAACTTTTTTGGTTAGATTTGCAAAAAATCTACCTATGAGACTGTATTTCTATGTATTCATAATGACATTTACGTTGAGTTCGTGCGCTTTGTTATTCAACAAACCAACAACCAACGTTGATGTTTACAGCAAAACACCACAAAGGTTTGTTTACAGGGAAGATACACTGTCAACGGATTTAAACGGAGTTCGCATTCAACCTGTCAGAGCACCAAAAAATCTGGAACTTAATATCCTGACCGACAGTGGTTCGTGTCCGGTAAAAATACGTCCGACTCTTTCTAATTTTTTCCTGTATGATTTACTTTTCTGCTATGGAATACCGTTTGCCATTATCGATCTGAATACACCCAAAATGTTCGATTACCCGCAGCAAATCTTATTAACGCCTGAAAATCCCGAGAAGAAATTCAGCAAACTGGTAAATTACAATCATCAGGGAGAATGGTATGTAAATCTGTCGTTTCCACACATCAATTTTTACAATTTTGCTCCATCAGCCAACTGGAGAACTGTGCAGGAAGGATTTTTTGGCCTGAGTCTGGGTGCCGATTACTATTACGCTCATCATTCATTTCTGAATTTCACTGCCGGACATACCAACAATTTTCCATTTCCGTTTCCGGCATTAGTAGATTATTTTGGTTCGTATTATGGAACCAGTAGCTTTTATTCCACCATCAGCGCAAATTACAAATACTATTTTTTATCCATTGGTGCAGGATTATCGACTTCGTACAATATGTGGTATTATAATTCATATTCCGAACTTTCTTATCCTAATGTCAACAGAGATAGAAATTACATGACTTTTGGCATGGTTTTCCCTGCGTATTTGCAACTCGGAAAAGTTTTCCAGTTGGGCATTGTTTATCGTCCTTCTTTTGTGCAATTTGGCAAAACCACTGCTAATTTCAGGTATGATCATGTTATCAGTATCGATTTTGCCTGGAAGTTCAATATTTATCGCAAATAAATTGCACACACGTTAAACTAAAATCTATATCTGCAGTCAAAAATTACTTTGAACTAATACATTATGAGCTCACGCAAATTATTGCTTTCATTCGTTTCGTTATTGGCATTTTGCACGGTAAGTTTCAGTCAGTCGAACGACTTTACAAAAACCATAGCCACCCGTTTTTCAAAATTATGGTTGCAACTTCCTCAGGAAAAAGTGTATTTACACACCGACAAGCCATTTTACAGCGCTGGTGAAGAAATATGGTTCAAAGCCTACCTCGTTAACGCATCCACCTTATTTCCTAATACTCAAAGCCGGTTTATTTACACCGAACTGGTAGATCAGTCCGACTCCGTTATTTGCCGTGTAAAAATCCGCAAAGACTCGCTGGGATTTCGCGGGCATATCAAACTACAACCCGAGCTTATGGCAGGCACCTACATGTTGAGAGCTTACACCTACTGGATGCAAAATGTTCCTGCCGATTATTTTTTCAAAAAACGCATTCAGATTGGCAACGGAATTGACGACAGAATCAATTGCGATGTGAAATTCGGGACTTTTGCCGATGGAAAATTACCTGTTAGTCTTAGTTTCTCCAACACTTTTAAAAGTCCGTTAACAGGAAAAGCCGTCATCATCAACCAGACATGGATAAAAACCGGAAAACCAAAATTCTCACAAACTACCGACGATAAAGGAAAAATAAGTCTGAGTATTCCCTATAATCTGACTGATTCAGTCAAAAGAATTCTGGAAGTATCTATAACAGAACCGGGCACAAAATTCAAAAATAAGATTATTTTGCCCGAGCTGAGTAAAGACTTTGATGTGCAGTTCCTGCCCGAAAGCGGCGTTTTCCTTAGCGACGAACTGCAATCACTGGCGTTTAAAGCCATTGGCAAAAATGGCCTTGGTATTCATGTTACCGGTACTATTTTCAACAATGCAAATGAACAAATAACCGATTTTACAAGTGTTTACAAAGGAATGGGCAAAATATCCATAAAAACCAATCCCGGCGAGAGCTATTACGCGCTTGTCACTTCCGATGATGGAATTCAGAAAAAATATCTATTACCCGCTCCTTCCGAAACCGGAATTTCACTTAATCTCACTTACAATCGGGGTAAAATAAATTATCAGATTGCTAACAAATCGGGCAAGCAGGATTCATCGCTATCGTTGATGATACATTCCAGAGGCGTGGTTTATGTGGTTTTACCTCTGGCAAATTTAACCGGACAGGTTACCGAAAGTCTTCTTCCGGCTGGTGTAGCATCGTTCTCGGTAATCGACTCAACAGGAAATGTGTATTGCGAACGGTTGGTTTTTATCAAAAACATGCATCTGCCGATAATGAGTATGAGTCAGGATAAACCGTTTTACGGAAAAAGAGCGCCAGTTCAACTTGGATTCACAATTACCGACGAAGCAGGAAAACCATTGCAGGGAAATTTCTCGGTGAGTGTAACCGACAGCAAATTTGTGCCAAAAGACACAGTGAATGATAATATTCTGACGTACCTGTTGCTCTCATCCGATCTAAAAGGCTATATTGAAGAACCTGCACTTTATTTCTCCGACAACAAACCTGCCACACGCGAAAAACTGGATTTACTGATGTGTACGCAGGGATGGCGGCGTTTCAGCACAGCAAATTTGGCAAAAGGACAACTTAAAACGCCTGATTTTTACCTCGAAGCAGGACAGGCAGTTTCAGGAAAAGTGCTGAATCTGCTGAATAAACCATCCACTGGTTGTGACATTATCATGTTTTCGACCTATAAAAATCGGATTGCCATCGAAAAAACCGATTCTGTCGGTCGCTTTCTGATTACAGGCATCGAATTTCCTGACAGCACCAGCCTTATTCTGAAAGCAAAAAGCAAAACAAAATTAGTGGATGTGGAGTTAATTCCGGACATGGATTATTTTCCGAAACTGAAAGAATATTTCCCGATAGCAAACTCAACTTCAATGCCTTCGGCAGATTATCTGTTGGTAAGCAAAGAAAAATATTACAACGATGGCGGAATGCTGATGGTGAATCTGGACGAATTTACAGTAAACGCCGATGCGCGAAGAACGAAAGCCAGCGAAACCCGTTTTTACTCAGGTATGGCTGATAATGAATTTACGGCTGAAAAACTGGAACAATATCCCGGTTACAGTATTTTCGATATTTTATCCATGACACCGGGTGTTGTGGTGAATGGCGAAACCATCTCAATACGTGGCAGTCAGGGAAATCCGCTGTTTATGGTGGATGGCATTGAAACCGAACGCATCGAAGATATTTCGTACCTGAATTCATCCGACCTCGAAAACATCTCTGTTTTCAAAGGAGCTAACACGGCTATTTTTGGATCGAAAGGAGGAAATGGGGTAGTTGCTATCGAATTGAAAAAAGGAGTTGTTCGTCAGGCACAAACACCACCAAGTTTGGCTCACATTATGCCTCTTGGTTTCCAGAAACCTGCAGAGTTTTATGTGCCGAAATATGAAGTTGACAGCATCCGGAATCTCAGCCGCTCCGATTTGAGAACCACCATTTATTGGAATCCATCAGTTGTAACCGATGTAAATGGTAACTGTCAGTTAAAGTTTTACACTGCTGATAGAGCTAATCATTACAACGTGGAACTGGAAGGAATCGGACCAAAAGGCGAAATATGCCGTTTTTCAGCAGTTATCCGTCGGGAAGATTAACGCAGTTTACCAACAACTTTTAGTCTACCAACAAACCGTTTCCAGTTAGCTGCCCGTTTGGCTTTGTTCTGAGCCATTTGCGTGGTAAATCCGAGATTATCAATACTCATTGGGTAACCATCTTCGAGATACAATTTATTATCGAAAAGATTATAGTGTAAAACCAAATCGTTTCGGGTTGACGAAACAATATCAGTTACCGGCTGAGCTATAAATAAAGAATCGGATTGCAGATAAAACACAAGCCTGCTAAAAATCATGATCTCATTATAATTGAAATCCGATTTTATTTTCAGTTCGCAGGTGGCTGTATCGAAATATTCAATGGTTTCTTCGGTGAAAAACACCGTGTCGGTTGCGGTACTGTCATTTCGGTAAACAGCTACGCATTTCAGCATATTCGGATTGGGTTGTTCATGAAGTAAATTGCATGATGAGAACCAAAAAGCAATGAAAGAAACAAGAAAAAAGCTGATTGTTTTCATGTGTAAATAATTGTTATTAATTTGTCACATAGCTTGTCCCGCAAAAGGCGGGAGAACTCGCATGCAAATATTTACATAAACTTTGGCGTTTGTAAAACATGCTCGTTTCATAAAATCATCTGAATTTTAAAGATTTACAACCTTACAAAAATACTGATTGTTTACGATATAATTTCTGGAAATATAAAATTATCACAAAAATGTGTTTTTTGACTGATTCTGCGTATTTTTGTAGAAAATGACAATCAACCAAACATACAACTATATGACTCGAAAACTATTCATTTCGTTGCTTGCCTTCAGCATAATTCCTGCATTTTCCATCAATCCGGTGGAAAAATTTGTCAATAATCCGGTTTTGCAACATGCTAACGTGGGTTTACTGGTTAAAAATCTCAACACCGGTGAAACGCTTTATGAGCTAAACCCCGATAACAGCCGCACCACAGCTTCCACCATGAAAGCCATCACTACCGCCACTGCACTCGAAATGTTCGGTCCGGATTATCGCATCGAAACAAAACTGGCCATCGATGGTGAATTGCTTAGCGACAGTACACTGGAAGGAAATTTATATATCATTGGTGGTGGCGATCCGTCGCTGGGTTCGGAGAAAACCGGAGACAAAAACTTTCTGGATGCCTGGGTAAAAGCTGTTCGCAAAGCAGGAATAAAAAATATCAACGGACGAATTATTGTCGATGAAAGTGTTTTTGACAAACAGGTGATTAACCCCAAATGGAGTTGGGAAGATATGGGCAATTATTACGCTCCCGGAATTCATGGCATCTCGTACATGGATAATACCTACAAAATGTTTCTGAAATCAGGCAAAGCCGGCACGGCCACCGAAATTCTCCGCACAGAACCCGAAATTCCGGAACTGGACATCGAAAATCTGGTGAAAAGCGCAGCTATCGGTTCTGACAATGCCTATTTCTACGGAGCGCCTTTCAGCGATTACCGCTATGTAACCGGCGATATTCCTGCCAACAGAGCAGAATTTGTTGTAAAAGGCGATATTCCGAATCCGGGATTGTTGCTGGCTCAGCATTTTCATACCAAACTTGCCGAAGCCGGGAGCATTATTGCTGCTGAACCGGAAGTGATATACAACAATTGCTGTAAAAAATTAGTGATATACAAACATCTGTCGCCACCGTTATCGGAACTGATAACCGAAACCAATATCAAAAGCAATAATCATTATGCTGAATATCTGTTTAAACTGATTGGCAGCAAATTTTCGTCGCCTGCCACGAACGATGCAGCGAAAAAGAATATTGAACTTTTCTGGAAGAAAAAAGGATTGCCAACTGACGAACTTTTTCAATATGACGGTTCTGGTTTATCGGCCTGCAATGCCGTATCACCACGTTTTTTTGTTGATATGCTCACCTACATGAAACACGACAGCAAATACGCCGATACTTATTTTAAAAGTTTACCCATTGCAGGTGTGAGTGGTACTCTGAAAGAAATACTTGGCAAAACAAGGCTCGAAGGAAAAATACATGCCAAAAGTGGCACCATTCAGAATGTAAAATGTTACGTTGGGTACATTGAATTGAGTGACAAAACGCTGGTTTTTTCGTTGATGGTGAATGAGCCAAATGGCGCATCGAAGGAAGTGGTGAAGAAAATGGAAGAGTTTTTCTTAGATATTACCAAATAACTCAACTTTTCCAAAGTTTAAAACCCTGGAAAAGTTCAGAATGCAATGATAGAAAAATATTACATCGAAGAAATAAATTCCACCAACAACCTGATGCGGGAAATGGTACGTAAAGAGAAACTACCCGAGTTTCAGGTAGTGTACACTGGTTTTCAAACTACAGGAAAAGGTCAGACCGGCAATAGTTGGGAATCAGAAAGAGACAAAAATCTGTTGTTCAGCATATTGTTTTATCCGACGCATATTTCTATCGAAGAGCACTTTATCCTTTCTCAATTAGTGGCATTTTCGGTAGTGGAAGTTTTGAATGAAATTACGTCCGGCTTTCAGGTAAAGTGGCCGAACGATATTTATTTTGGCGATAAAAAAGCCGGTGGAATTTTAATCGAGAACACGCTTCAGGGCAGTAAAATAAGTTCTACCGTGGCCGGAATTGGTATTAATGTGAATCAGGCTGTTTTCAGAAGCGATGCGCCAAACCCGGTTTCGTTGTTTCAGATAACCGGAAAAGAACTGAACAGAGAAGAACTTCTGGAGAAAATCTGTGAACGAATAGAACTTAATTACAAATTTAGCACTTTTGATCATCTGCGTGAAAAATATATCAGCTACCTCTATCGTGGAAAAGGTTTCTATCCATATAAATCCGAAAATGAAACGTTTAATGCCAGTATAAAAAACATTTCTCCCGACGGCAAGCTGACGCTGCAAACCGAAACGGGAGAAATCAAGGAGTTTTATTTTAAAGAAGTGGAGTTTGTAAGACGAAATTTTTTCAATTAGTACAACTATTTTGTTAAATATCATTAGATTACTGACCAAGAATTTGCAAATTATTCAAAATAAAATCTACACGATTCGCGGACTGCGGGTAATGTTCGATTTGGCTGAATTATATGAAGTTGAAACAAGAGTACTTAATCAAGCTGTTAAACGCAATGTTAATCGATTTCCAACTGATTTTATGTTTCAACTAACCAACAAAGAGTTTGATAACTTGATGTCACAAATTGTGATATCAAGTTGGGGTGGCACCCGTAAACTACCTTTTGCCTTCACCGAACATGGTGTAACAATGTTAGCAAGTATTTTGAGGAGCGAAAGAGCCATTGAAATAAACATACAGATTGTACGTGCATTTATTGCACTTCGCCAATACGCTTTAGGTTATGCTGAGTTAAACCAAAAGTTAGAAACGTTTATGGTAGAAACAAATATGCAGTTCAGCGATATTTACCAGGCACTTACCGAACTAGCAAGCCAGGACGAAAAAGAAAACAAACCCATAAATCCTGTTGGATTTTTAGCATACGATAAGGAATAGACAACTACTCCCGACGGCAAGCTGACGCTACAAACCGAAACGGGAGAATTAAAAGAGTTTTATTTTAAAGAAGTGGAGTTTGTGAGATGAAAGATTTTCAATTAGCACAACTATTTTGTTAAATATCATTAGATTACTGACTATGGATTTACAAATTATTCAAAATAAAATCTACACTATTCGCGGACTGCGGGTAATGATAGATAGTGATTTAGCCGAAATGTACGGTGTGAAAACCCGTCGTTTGAATGAACAGATTAAACGCAACATGAAACGATTCCCGGAAGATTTCATGTTCCAACTTACAAAGGAAGAATTTAAAAACTTGAAGTCGTAAATTGCGACATCAAGTTGGGGTGGAACCAGAAAACTACCGTACGTTTTTACGGAACTAGGTGTAGCTATGTTGAGTAGCGTACTGAATTCTGATACAGCAATAGAAATTAACATGAACATTATGCGAGCATTTATAACTATTCGCCAACTTGTATTGAATTCTCCGATAAATAAAGTGGAGGAAATTAAAAACGAACTGTTTGAGCTAAAAGCCTATATTGAAGATGTTTTTACAGACTACAACGACATAAACGAAGATACCCGTATGCAAATTGAGCTTATTAATCAATCACTTGCAGAGTTGCATGCTGACAAAAAACAAATAGATAGGCCACGAAATAAGATTGGTTTTGTAACCGAATAAACAAATTTAATTCAACATTTTGATAAAAAATTCTCTCGATGGCAAGCTGACGCTGCAAACCGAAACGGGAGAAATGAAGGAGTTTTATTTTAAAAAAGTGGAGTTTGTGAAATAACTATTTTCCTACCTTCAGCACCGCAGCAGAATACTTTGGCAAGATAACAGTGTTTTTCATCAACTGATTTCCATTTAGCAAATTACGAACATTTTTTGCGAGTGGCAATACAAACTTTTCCGCCTTTGCGCCCATATTAAACAAGACTATAATTTCATCTTTCCCATCGAAACGTTTGTATGAGAGCCGTGTACCGGTAGCTTCGATAAATTCAAATTCTCCGGTTGACAAAACGGGATTCGATTTTCTCAATGAAATAAGTTTTTTGTAGTAAGCAAACATATCTGTATTGAATTCTACTTTGTCGTATACAGCTTTTTTAGCTGATTGGAAATTATTCCGGTTTTCCGGACTGAATTTCAGTTCTTTCCACCAGAGCGGTTTTCGTCCATAGGGATCGTCGGCACCCCACATGCCCATTTCGTCACCATTCCAGATTTGCGGTGCTCCCACCGATGTGAATGCAAAAACCAGATACAATTTAATCCGTTGATATGTTTCAGCATCGGGTTTACCGGTTTTGTACGCCGGATTATCCTGAGGCGATACGCCCGTTTTGTATTTATTCGGATTAAAAAAGTCAGTCAGCATTCGGGGTGTATCGTGTGTAGCTGACGTATTCATCATTGCATAGCGTTTATCTTTGTCGAGGCGATTCCAATGAAAATTAAGACTATCTTTCAGTTGCGCGGCATCAATAGGAAAATTTGTTTTTGCAAAGAAATAGCGCGCCGGACGATATATCTGATAAAACATAACGGCATCGAACATATCGCCTTTCATATACGGAAGCGGATCCATCAGTTTATCAGGCCATTTTTCCCACCATATTTCACCTATCAGATATGCATCGCTTTTTACCGAACGGATAAATGTACGGTAATCGCGCCAGAAACCTAATCCAATCTGATCGGCTACATCGAGGCGATAACCATCTACACCATTTGCAAGTACGCCATCTGGTGCAAGCCAACGTTTCGATACATCGAAAATATGCTGCTTTACACCGGCAGTCATATTTCCTTCGTATGGAACACCATTGATACGTTCGCCCTGAATATCCGTTTTGGTAAATTCCGGCATATACGCATTGCCATACCAGCCTTTGTACGAGAACTCGTTTTCGGGAGTTGCCGGATTATCAAATGAAGTTAGATTATACCAGTCTTTGTAAGGTGATGCCGCCTGATTTTTCAGAATATCCTGCCATGCCCAGAAAAGTGTTCCGGTATGATTCCATGAATAGTCCATAATGATGCGAATGTCGCGTTTATGCAATTCCTGTATCAGTTTTAAAAACATTTTATCGGCTGAAGTCCATTTCCATGTCGACGGATCGGCAGGATTTTCAGTTGCCATAAGCTTCATATCACCTTCCGGATCGGGCCCAAAATTCACATCCACATGATGGTAATTCCGGGCATCGTATTTGTGCAGAGATGGTGCGTCGTTAATTGGATTGAGGTATACGGCGGTAATACCGAGTTCATGCAGATAGTCCAACTTATCCATAATTCCCTGCAAATCTCCACCATATCGCCGGTGTTGCAACCAATTGCCGAAATTTTTATCGTCGCCTTTCATCCAATCATCCTTCGCAAACCAATCTCCAGTCCATGGCGTGATTTTCCAACCGACAGGCGGAACGATATTCATATTGGAAACGGTGGTATTTTCCGGTTTCGGGTCGTTGGTTTTATCTCCGTTATTAAATCGCTCCACAAAAATCTGATACCAGATAACGGATTTTGCCCATTCCGGCGTTTTGCTAAACGGTGTTTGAGCCTGAATAAAACAAGGTGACATCAGCAAAAAAATAACAATAAATTCAAAGGGTGATTTTCTCATTTTATAGTGTTTTCAATTTTGATTTCAAAGATACAAAGGATAATACAGGATATAATAAATTCTGTTTCAAAAACAAAAGTTACCTTTGCAAACGTTTGCAACAATTTCTGAACGAAATAAACTTTATCGGTTTAGTAAGTGAACCGATTATCTCTTACATTTGCAAACAATAATACAGAACTCTATTTCAAACCTTTAAAATTCAAAATTCATACAATAATGAGAAAGTCTACTTTAACAATTTTAATTTTATTACTGACGGTCATGAGTTGGTCGCAAGTTGCAACCACCGTCCCGACGTATATCCCTACTGACTATGCAGATGCGATTAACATCATTTTTGATGCAACAAAAGGAACTGCCGGTTTGAAAGATTATCTTACAAAAAATGCAGCCGGTACAGTGTATGCGCATATCGGCGTTATTACCAACGCAAGCACAAGTGATACCGATTGGAAACATGCACCATCAAAATGGGGCGATAATTCTGCCAAGTATAAATGTACATCGTTGGGAAATAATAAATGGCAACTTACCATATCCAACATGAAAGACTATTTTGGGTTGGGATCTACGGAAGTTGTACGAAAATTAGCTATTGTTTTCAGAAGTGGTGAATATTATCCAACAACAGGCACGGCTTACCTCGAAGGAAAAGACACAGGTTCCAAAGATATTTTTATAACTGTAGGATATGCGGTAGAATTTATTACACCTGCAACCGACGGAACAAGTACAAACGGAGCAAAGCAAACTTTAAAAATAAGTACAACTTTATCTTCGGCATTGAATATTAAAGTAAATGGAACTTCCATTGCCACGCGTACAGATTCTACCAGCCTGATTACTTCATACACTTTTCCGGCAACCGGCGATTATCAGTTTATTGCATCAGCCACTACCAACACCACCACTGTTTATGATACAGTAAACGTTTGCGTTCCAAATGCTGTGACTACAGGTGCTGTTGAGCCTTCGAATGCTCAGTTGGGAATAAATTATATTGACAACAACACCGTTACGCTGGTTCTTGATGCCCCGAACAAAACGAATGTATTGCTAATTGGCAGCATGAATAACTGGATACCTCAAAACGCATATCAGCTAAAAAAAGACCCTTCAACAGGTTATTGGTGGATAAAACTGACAGGTTTAACCGCAGGGAAACTATATGGTTTTCAGTATCTGGTTGATGGCACAATTAAAGCAAGTGATCCTTATACCGAATTAGCGCTCGACCCATGGAACGATCAATGGATTAACTATAACGGCACTATTTATCCTAACCTGCCGGCTTATCCTACCGGAAAAACAACAGGACTTGTTGCCACACTCCAAACAGCAAAAACCGCTTACAGTTGGGAAGTAACAAATTTTGCAACGCCATCACGCGAAAACATGGTGATTTACGAATTACTTCTTCGTGATTTTACTTCAGAAAAATCGTTAGCTGCCGCCATTACCAAACTGGATTATCTGAAAAATCTGGGAATTACAGCTATAGAATTAATGCCGGTGCAGGAATTTGAAGGCAATAATAGCTGGGGATACAATCCAAGTCTGTATTTTGCACCGGATAAGGCTTATGGTAATTCAGACATGTATAAGAAATTTGTTGATGAATGTCATAAAAGAGGAATAGCTGTGATTTTGGATATTGTATTGAATCACTCTACCGGATTACATCCTTTTGCCATGTTGTTTTGGGATAGTGCCAATAGCCGCCCTGCAAGCAACAATCCGTGGATGAATGTAACAGCACCGCACCCTTACAGCGTTTTGAACGATTTTAACCACAGCTACAGCGGCACGCGCGAATACTTCAAACGCATGGTTAAATACTGGATTAATGAATACAAAGTGGATGGCTATCGTCTGGATCTCACCAAAGGTCTGACTCAGACATCGAGCACCGAATCTACAGCTTCGGCTTACGATCAGTCGCGTATTGATATTCTGACCGATTACTACAATGCTGCCAAAGAGGCCAAAAGTGATGTAATGTTTATATTGGAACATTTCTGTGATTACAGCGAAGAGGCTGCACTTGCCGCCAAAGGCATGTATTTGTGGCGAAATTCAAACAATGCTTACTCGCAGGCTGCCACGGGATTTCAGTCGAGCAGCGATTTTAGTGGCATGATTACATCGCCACGCCAATGGGTTGGTTATGCCGAAAGTCATGACGAAGAACGTAATTTTTTCAAAGCAAAAACTTACGGTGATGGAATCATTAAAACGGATTCAATTGTCAGAATTGGTCGCGTTCCATTAAATATAGCCTTTTCAACCTTACTGCCCGGTCCTAAAATGATGTGGGAATTTGGCGAAATGGGTTTTGATTATTCTATCGACTCGAACGGTGGCCGTACCAACCCAAAACCAGCAGCCTGGGGCTTATTGAACCTAACTCACCGTAAAGCAGCTGCTGATGCCTGTGCGAAGATTATCAGTCTGCGAAAAATGTATCCAACTGCATTTACTCAGGGCACATATTCAACTCAGGTTGGATATTCCGATTGGTCAGCCGGAAGACGCATTGCACTTGCTCACAATGATCTGAACATGGTGGCACTCGGTAATTTCCAGTCATCGACTGCTATTCTCGGAAATCCCGGATTCTCAAAAACAGGTCTATGGTACAATTTGTTAACCGGACAATCGATGTATGTAGCCAATACCAGCATGACCATTTCTATGCAACCCGGTGAATTACTGATATATACCGACAGACAAATTAATTTTACAAATGCCGTAGAAAATCCGGTGGTAGCCAATGTTCATGTTTTCCCAACAATAACCAACAGCACTGTTTATATTACATCAGAAACCGAACAGGTTAAATCGGTAAAATTATACAGTTTGCAGGGACACGAAGTAAATTTTGAAAGAAACAATAACGAAGTTAATATCTCAGGTTTAAGAAACGGTTTATACTTACTCGAAGTAAATACCGATGCAGGAAAGGCAGTTTTCAAAATTGTAAAAGAATAATTACAGGGGATTTAACAAATAAAAAAATGGTTGACTTTGATTGAAGTCAACCATTTTTTTGTGCTTTATTGTTTCTTTATTAGTTTATACATATTCGTATAATTTCCTGATTTTATTCTCATTAAATACAAACCATCAGGTTCATTTTGAATATCAACAGTGATATTGAGTTCTGAATCACTAATTTTAGTATCGAAAAGAATCTTTCCCTGTAAATCGGTGACAACAACCATGGCATTCGAAACCGGACTTGAGAACATTACATCAAAAATTCCGTTCGAAGGATTTTGTTTCAGACTGATACGAACATCCGGATTTTCGAGCGCTGTTTTTATTCTTGTTTTGATAACTCCTGCAGTATAAAGTTCGCTCAGATCCCATTCAAGCGAAGCATCCAATTGTGGCAGGTTAACAGTCGCAAATGTACCTGTCATACTTCCGGCAGAAATTATCTGATAAGAATTTCCTGCAACAGGAGCTCCCGAAAGTATACTTACATTTAAAGTTCCACCACAGGTTAATGCTCCTCCAACAACAAGTTTATCAGCCGAGGCAGTTCCGGAAATCTGCATTTCAAGCGTTGCAGTGGCTGCCATCGTTAAATTGCCTTTAAAGGTAAGTGTTCCAATAGTGGTATTTCCGGGCATTGTCACTGAATTATTCGACAAAGCTGAATTTCCTTTGATAATACCTGTCCCTTTCACAGTACCACTGTTCGACAATAATCCAACAATATTTCCGGAGACATTCAACACACCACCAGCTGCAACCACCACCGAACCAGCAATTGAATCATTGGCATTCATTATAGCTCCGTTCGACACAGTCACAGTTCCGGCTCCTTTCAATTTTCCTGTCAGTGTCAGTGTACCTCCGCTGATCGTTGTTGAACCTGAATAAGTATTAATTCCTGATAAAATCCACAGACCTGTACCCAGTTTTTTCACTGTTGACACACCGGAAATTACGCCGGAGAAACTACCGTTAGCATTACCGGCTCCCACTTCCAGACCTGCATTGTAGAATGTACCTGCACCGGTAAGCATTCCCAGTTTTATAGTAGCTGTTCCGTTATCGGAAGTTCCGTTTTTATAACTCATAATTACTCCGCTGGCCAGTGAAACCGTAGCATTAGGCATTCCGTTACTGTTATTCCAGATAAAATGATTTTCGTAGGTTGAATTAGCTCCATTGGCAGTAACATTCAAATTTCCTTCGAAAGCCGACCAGTTTCCGTTCAGATAACAGCGAATGTAATCACAACTCCAGTTAAGAATTCCACCGCCCGTAAGAACGCCATTGTAATCGCATCGTGCCCCGGCAATAACAGTTGCTGTACTACCTACCGGCACATCGAAAGCATTATTACTTGCCAGATAAGCTCCGGTACTGTTCATGGTTTCGAGTGTACCACCAAGCATAGTAATTTTTTTACCAATACCGTAAGACACAGAAACATCAGTATTTAATTTTATTGTACCTGCTTTCAGAACCGTTTCATTCAATGTACTATTATTACTTCCGATATACAAAGTACCTGTTCCATATTTGGTAAGTTTTGTACCTGTTATTGTTCCATTCCAGTACAAAGCTGAAGCTACATTCATAAGTCCACCTGCCGAACCGGCTAAAGTCAGACCTCTGTCGGTCGCTTCGTTTGCCGTAGTTACCTGAATAATTGCGCTATCCTGTACAACAAAGTTAGCAGGAGCAGTGGTATTTGTACCTATTCCGCCATTATTAGTGGCCGAAGGTGCATATTTCATAACCAGTGAACCTTCTTCCACTACTGTTTTACCCGAAAAGTTATTTCGTGTATTGAGCGTTAATGTTCCTGTACCAGTTTTTCTCAGATCCATGGGTCCTGTTAAAACTCCAGTTCCGTTGATGGTATATGACAAACTGCCGTTCATTTCAAGATTAGAAACAGGAATACTATCCGTAATATTAATGACACGGTTGAGACCGGTTGCATCCAAAACTACACTATCGTTAGACACAAAAATATCAGCATAACCATCGTTGCTCCAGTTAGCCGTTTTTGCAATATTCCAGTTGGTATCTGTTTTACCTGTCCAGCTAACTTTGGATGCACTACGTGTTCCTTTTACAATTAAATAAAGTTCTTTGGTTGTTGCATCATAACTTAATTCCACTGATTTTCCGGAAGTGCCCTGAATTTTTACAGTCGACAAAGTACCGGTCACTGCATTTGCTTTCATCAGCAGATATTTTCCGGGTGTAATGGAATCAGTCAGTGGATTAACAAGAATAATTGCTCCTGCTCCGAGTTGCAGTGTACCATTAAGTTGTAAATAATCGTTTTTGAAAGTAGAAGTTACACCTTTTGTTCCGGTTAACACATTCGGGTTATCAGACAAATCGTACACCAGTTTAGCACCCGCAACCAGATTCAGATTTCCGGTAATTTTCATGGTGTCGGCCACATTCAGCCCTCCAACGTAAACTCCTGCATTAAATTCTGTGTTTAATCCGTTACCCAGAGTAGCAATGCCACCAAATTTGGCATGACGACGTACTGTTACCGGCGAAGCAGTCAAGCTTCCTGCCAACCACAAACTTCCTTCCCAAACATCCGTTTTTCCGGTGTAGGTATGATTTCCATCTAATGAGAGTGTACTTTCACCCACTTTATCCAGTATCATTGCACCACCCAATATTCCTGTTCCGGAAACTGAATAGTCGATATTTCCGGCAACCATCAAAAGTTCGGGTTGAATATTTTCGGACAGTGTAATATTTTTATTCACTCCACGTTCATCGAGTAAAATGCTTTTACCATTTGCAAACGGAATAACAGCAGCATTGTCTGCAATAATTCCCGCAGCGTCATTTCCATCCATAAAATTAGTGGCATTGGCATCCAAAACGGTTGAATTGCCTTTCCAAACCAATTTTCCATTGGTCGATTTAGCGGGAACAGGCGTTGGGAAATCGCCACCTAGATAAAAACTTGTATGAGGAGGTTGATTGTATCCACACATTTGCCAACAAATAGCCTGACGATACTGATGATCGTGCATCAGCGTATAAATACGATTTGTGGTAGCAATAGGCGTGGTATAAACTCTCAAAGCCAGACTATCGGCTCTCCACCAGATAACTTCTTCGCGCCAGTCGCCCATAATATCGGCCTGCAAACAAGGTGTTCCTTTGGTGTAATTGCATGAATAAGCATCAGCCGAGAGTAAAACACTGATATTTCCATATCCATTGAACTTTGTAATTTCACCATAACCAACTCCTGTACCGGTTGAAAATCCGGTATGATAATCCATTTCCTGCAATAAATCGCCATCCCAATAGATACAATAACTTTCTGCTGTTCCAAAATGAGTCAATTCTACTCTGTCGGTGGCCGAAATTCCAACTCCTCCACCCCAACATTCTGCGCCTTTGTAAGCGTCAGAAATATTTCCGACACACGCCCGACCTACATCACTTGCTGCCACTTTTCGGTACAATAATTTCCCGGTTTTTGCATCCCGCAAATTGGTTCCGGGTTTTGATTCATTACAGGCAAACATTTCCTGACCTTTACGGTACGGATCGAAATCGCCGTAATGCTGCGCATCGCCATGTCCCAGTTCAGTAGAATACAATGGTTTACCATCATCATCTACAGTCATTGAGCCCCAGTTAATTTCGTCTTTACCATCGTCATCCACATCGGCAATAGTATAATTATGATAACCCTGTCCACAATAGCCTTTGGGAGTTGCATCCCATTTTCCCTGTTGCAGATCTGACCAACCTCCCGATTCCCAAAACCACTTGGCAACTAATTTTTTATTGACCACATCGTAGGTTTGCATTTTGGTTTGCGTATAAATACCCCGGCCAATAAATAAACTTGGTTTTTTACCATCCAGATATGGCGCTCCAAAGAAAAATTTATTCGCTCTGTGACCATAATCATCGCCCCAGTCACTTGAACTTCCACGGGCAATAAAGTTTTTCCAATCGAGTTCTTTCCCTGTCATACCGTCAATCAGCGAAATATATTCGGGACCTGCATTCATAAAACCATCGCCACCGATACCATTAAACGGTGCCTGACGGTAATTGGTATAGCCGTCGCCATCCCGGTCGCCTACCGACACACCTCCCTGATTGTTGATATCCAAACCAAAAACTGTATTGTCGGACGAACGCATGAACACCTCTGCCTTGCCATCTCCATCAAAATCAAAAGCAGCAATATTGATTTCCACATCCATAGTAATGTTAGGACCCACATCGATAGCCCATAAAAAAGTACCATCCAATTTGTAGGCTTCAAAATAGGTAAAATCGACACAAGAGGCTTCCCAGTTTCGATTCATTCGCTTAATAATTATTTCATATTGCCCATCTCCATCAAGGTCAGCAGCAGTTGCATCATTGAGATAATATCCTGTTTTACCCAGTTTTTTTATATCGCGTACAGGAATTTCGAGATAATTTTTTGTTAAAACAGAGCTTTGTGCCGACTGAGATTGCTCTACTCCGTTTTTCACTGCAGAAACCGAGTATTTTGAGTTTATTGTACCAGCAGCATCAAGGTAATTGGATGCTCCGGAGGTTGTTGTGGTATAAATAAGCGAACCATCGCGGTAAAGTTTGTATGCCGTGTTGTACCATTCGTCGGAAGTAATACGCCAGTTTACGTAAACACCGTTGGAGACCTTTTGAGCTACAACACTGCGGTCGAGTTTTTCCATAGGTCGTTGACCAAAAGAAGAATAAGCGACAAAAAAGAGGAGAAAAACCGAAATTAATTTTTTCATGATATATTGTGATTTGAATTCGTCATGCTTCCATTCAGAAACAATGATTTATATTACAAAGAAAATCAATTTACCACAGTGCATAAATAGACTTATGTTCATTATTATAGAAAAAAATCCACAGTTAAACTTACCGCTTAGTTTTCAGTCAATGGTATATCCATGTATGTTTTTTCAGACAAATGTACATTTCTCTATTCTGAAGATGCATAATTTTCAGGATATTTGTTGCTTTAAAAAATCCCGTATCATTTAATTTCAGACACAATGAAAAAATCATCCATTCTACTGGTTTTATTGTTTTCAGTTTTTATTTGCACAGGCGCAATAGCGCAAAACACCAACACAAAACTCACTGTCGAAGATCAGCTTGGTTTGAAATCAGGAGCCGATCCTACCAAGGCATTGAAAGGCAAAGCACCCGGAAGCAGTCGAAAAAAAGGTCGTCCTGTTGTATTTATTATTGGTGATTCAACAGTAAAAAACGGCAAAGACGATGGCAGCAACAAGCAATGGGGCTGGGGACATTTCTTCTGGGAATGGTGCGATACAACCAAAGTAAGTGTCGAAAATCATGCGTTGGGCGGACGAAGTAGTCGTACATTTATTACCGAAGGACTTTGGGATAAAGTTTTGGCCGGCGTACAAAAAAGCGATTATGTGTTGATTCAGTTTGGGCACAACGATGCCGGCTCGCTGAATATAGGCAGAGCACGTGCTTCGTTGAAAGGAAACGGCGATAACGACACCACAGTAATTATGGAATCGACCGGCAAACCGGAAACCGTTCATAGCTTTGGCTGGTATATGCGTAAATATGCTCAGGACGTGAAAGCAAAAGGTGCTACACCAATATTGTTATCGCACATCCCCCGGAATATGTTTACCACCAAGGACAGCACCAATGTTATCCGAAATAATGATGGACTTGGCAAATGGACCAAAGAAGCCGCGACAATGGAAAAAGTTCCGTTTATTGATCTGAATCAACTTATTGCCGACAAATACGACAAAATGGGAAAAACGCAGGTACCACTTATGTTTTACGGCGACCACACACATACTTCGCTTTTGGGTGCGCAACTCAATGCTAAAACCATGGCCGAAGGTATCAAAGCATCGAAAGATAAACAGCTAAAAAAACTCAAAAAAGCGTTGAAGAAGTAAAGTGATAATGTGCAAAAATGCCAACGGGATAAGTTCATAAAGTTTATAAAGTTCATAAAGTTATAAAGTCTTTTAATCCTGGTTCTTTGCTCTTTGTTCTGATTAAATTATAAATTGTAAATGAAAAAAATCACTTTTCTATCCATCCTTTTTTCGATAATTACAATTCAGGTAATTGCACAAATTAAAACTGAAAAAATTAAGGTCAATGCACCTTTTAAAATGCCGGTTATTTCTGTTCCGGATTTTAAAAAGTGTCCTGCATTTTCCATTGCTGATTTTGGCGCTGCACAGGGCGACAAAGTCAAAACGTCCAAAGCTATTGCCGAAGCCATTTCGGCGGCAAACAATGCCGGTGGCGGTACAGTTGTAATTCCCGCCGGCGAATGGATTACCGGTAAGTTGCATTTAAAAAGCAATGTAAATCTGCAACTGAACGAAGGAGCAACTCTCCTTTTCGATGACGATCCAACCGATTACCTGCCCGCCGTGAACACCACTTGGGAAGGCATGGAGTGCATGAATTATTCTCCGCTCATCTATGCTTATCAGTGTAAAAATATAGCTATTACCGGCAAAGGAACGATAAAAGCTAAAATGGAATTGTGGAAAACGTGGGCTGGTCGTCCGCGTCCACACATGAACAGTTTGAAACGGCTTTACGATATGTCTTACCTGAATACGCCTGTATCGGAACGCATTATGGTGAACGACACGGCACATCTTCGTCCGCACCTGATTCAGTTTAACAGGTGCGAAAACATCCGACTCGAAGATTTCAGCATCGAAAACAGTCCGTTCTGGACTATTCACACCTATCTGAGTAAAAATATTTTATTGCGAAACCTGAATGTATATGCTCACGGGCACAATAACGATGGCTACGACCCCGAAATGAGTCAGAACATTCTGGTGGAGAACTGCATATTTGATCAGGGCGACGATGCCATAGCTGTAAAATCGGGACGAAATCAGGAAGGCTGGCGCTCGCAAACACCAACCAAAAGTCTGGTTATCCGCCATTGTTTGGTAAAAAACGGTCATCAGTTACTGGCTATCGGGAGCGAACTTTCGGGCGGTATCGAAAATGTGTATCTGCACGATTGTAAAGTGGAAAATGGTGCAAAAATGTTTCATCTGGTGTTTATCAAAACCAACGAGCGCATGGGTGGTTACGTGAATAATATCTTTGTAAAGAACATCAAAGCAGGCAAAATGGATTTTGGAATATTGGGTATCGAAACCGATGTGCTTTATCAGTGGAAAGACCTCACACCTACCTATGTCAGCAAACTGACGCCAATAAAAAATGTATATCTCGAAAATATTAAAGCCGGAAGTGTCAGATTTATTTCGCACATTCAGGGTCAAAAGGAATTGCCGGTCGAAAATATTTTTCTGAAAAACGTGGCAGCTGATAGTATTCGCGATAAAGTTCAGATTCACGAAAATGTGATTAACTTTAGAGCCAAATAAGAAATTTAAACACTGAGTCACAAAGACACAAATAATACATTTTAAAATGAAAAAATCAAATCATAATTATCATTTTTTCAATCCTTTAGGGGTTGGGGGTATTCTCTTTTTACTTTTCTTCTCCCTTTCCTGCAAAGCACAGCAAAACCTTGCTCCGGAGAAAATAAACGATTCCAACACACCGCTGCATCTAATGAAACCCGATTACAAAACGCCTTACGGAGTGGTTAAACAAGCAGATGTAAAAGCAGTTTTGGATCGCGTATTGGTGTTTCTTGAAAAAGCTACGCCAACCAAAGTCATCAACAAAGAAACGAAAGCCGAAATAACCGATTTCAGTAAAATTGATAAAAACTCGCAATTAGAGCGTGGTCAGTTTCGTTTGGCGAGTTACGAATGGGGCGTAACTTATGCCGCCATGTTATTGGCTGCCGAAACCACCGGTGACACACGCTATTCGAACTATGTTTCCGATCGGTTTACATTTTTATCAAAAGTTGCACCGGCTTTCAGGGTTTTACAAAAAGAAGGAATCGTTGACCCGCAAATGCGCCAGATTTTGCACCCCGAAGCATTGGACGATGCTGGCGCAGTTTGTTCGGCTATGATCAAAGCACAGCTTGCTGGACTCAAATTCGATGGTCGTCCGCTCATCGACAATTATATGGATTATATCATGAACAAAGAATACCGGTTGGCCGATGGAATTTTTGCCCGTAACCGTCCGCAGCACAATACCGTTTGGCTCGACGATATGTTTATGGCTATTCCGGCTATTGCCAACATGGGAAAACTGACCGGCGACACCAAATATTACGACGAAGCCGTGAAACAAATCCTGCTTTTCAAACAGCGTATGTGGGTACCCGAAAAGAAACTTTTCCGTCATGGTTGGGTGGAAAGTATGCAACCGCATCCGGCTTTTCACTGGGGACGCGCAAACGGCTGGGCTATTTTGACAATGACCGAAGTGTTGGATGTATTGCCAGAAAACTATCAGGGACGTAATGAAATTCTGAAATTGTATCAGGAACATGTGCAGGGTTTAGCTGCACTGCAATCGGGCGAAGGATTCTGGCATCAGTTGTTGGATAAAAATGATTCATATCTGGAAACTTCAGCCACCGCCATTTATACCTATTGCATAGCTCACGGTATTAACAAAGGTTGGATAGATGCACTGGCTTACGGACCTGTGGCTATGCTCGGTTGGAATGCAACTTCCACAAAAGTGAATGCCGAAGGCGAAGTGGAAGATACCTGCGTGGGTACCGGAATGGGTTTCGATGCTGCTTTTTACTATTACCGCCCGGTACATAAATATGCTGCGCACGGTTACGGACCGGTTATTTTAGCCGGTGGCGAAATTATTCGCCTGCTGAAAAACACACATCCAAAAATGAACGACAGTGCCGTACAGTTTTACCCCATAGAACAAAAAACTGAACAGCCGATATTTTGGGTCAAATAATTGACCATCATCAAATAAATCATCAAAAACTAATTAACTTATTTACAAATCAACCAATTAACTAATACAAACATGACACGTTCCGCATTTAAAATGTTTCTGAAACCGGGCTTCGAAGCCGAGTACGAAAAACGCCACAATGCCATTTGGCCTGAGTTAAAAAAACTGCTGCAGGATGCCGGAGTCTGCGATTATTCCATTTTCTGGGACAAAGAAACCAATATTCTTTTTGCTGTGCAGAAAAATACCGGCGAAGGTGGTTCACAGGATTTGGGATCTACCGAAATTGTACAACGCTGGTGGGCATATATGGCCGATATCATGGAAACCAATCCGGATAATTCGCCGGTTTCTATTCCATTGCCGGAAGTGTTTTATATGGAGTAATTTGCGCGAAGCGCGATATGTAGCCTTCGGCAGATATTAGCTCACTTCGTTCGCGATATTAACTTCGTTGATATTAAAACTTTTCCAAAGTTTAGAACTTTGGAAAAGTTGTTTATTTAAAAAATTTCAAAATGAGAAAAACTACGTTCTTTATTTCCCTTCTTTTGATGTTGAATACATCAATTTTTGCCGAAATAAAACTTTCGGCCATATTTTGTAACCACATGGTTTTGCAACGTGGAGTGGAAATTCCAATTTGGGGAACAGCACGCCCCGGCGAGAAAATAAGCATTTTATTGAATGGGAAAACAAAAGAAATTATAGCCGACTCTACAGGCAACTGGTTGGTGAAATTTCCTAAACAAAAAGCCGGTGGGCCATTTAAAATGGATATTTTCGGCGATAATACCATAACGATAGACGATGTATATGTGGGAGATGTTTGGCTATGTTCCGGTCAATCTAACATGGATATGACGGTAGCCAAAGAAGACCGTTACTGGTGTGGCGTGAACAACGAAGCCGAAGAAGTTGCGAATGCGAACTTCCCAATGATTCGCTTTTTCGATGTGGATTATACGCCTTCACATACAGTAAAAACCGATGTTACCGGTAAATGGGAAATCTGTTCGCCGCAAACTGTCGGACATCAATCGGCAGTGGCGTATTTTTTTGCCCGCGAAATTTATCAGAAATATAAAATTCCGGTGGGAATGGTCACTTCGGCTTATGGAGCAAGCACTGCCGAAACTTGGATCAGCAAAGATGCACTCGAAGCTCACCCGAATTTGAAACCATTGCTGGATGCTTACACCGCTAAATGGGACAAATTTGTGGCCGACAGTGCTGTAACCATGGGAAAATACCGGGAAGAAATGAAAAAATTCAAAGGCGACATGGTGGCTATTCAAGCATCAGCCGGCGATGTAACGGCCAAAAAACCGAAAGTACCCAAAAATCCCGACCCCGAACTCGACCAGCATAATCCTTATGTCTGTTACAACGGTATGATCAACGGACTTATTCCTTACGCCATCGAAGGAGCATTGTGGTATCAAGGCGAATCGAACGGCTCATCAGCAAATCAATACCGCGAAATTATGGAAACACTGATAGCCGATTGGCGTTCGAAATTTGGCGTGGGCGATTTTCCATTCTTCTATGTTCAGTTAGCCAATTACGGAAAACCGATGGCAAAACCGGTGGAAGATGGCTCTATGATGATAGTGCGTGAAGCACAGGTTCAGAATTTATCGGTTAAAAAAACCGGAATGGCAGTTGCCATCGACAATGCCGGCAACGAACCCACCAATATTCATCCGAAAAACAAACAAGAAATAGGACGGCGATTGGCACTGATTGCCCGCGCAAAAGTGTATGGAGAGAAAATAGAATTTTCGGGACCGATGTACAAAAGCTACAAAGTAAAAGGCAGCGCGATAGTTTTATCTTTCAATCATATAGGCAAAGGTTTGATAGCTAAAAATGATAGCTTAACCGGTTTTGCCATTTGTGGCGAAGATAAAAAATGGGTATGGGCTAATGCGAAAATTGTTGGTAAAACAGTGGTTGTATCAAGCAAAGAAATTGAAAAACCGATTGCAGTACGTTATTGCTGGGGAACAAATCCGCCGGCAAGTTTAATGAACAAAAACGAACTTTGGACACCAAATTTCAGAACGGATAACTGGTAAGAAAAATGAAAGTAAGAAACACAATATTGACTTTCTTAATATGTTACACTACAATCTGTATTGGAGCAAATAGCAAGCGATACGATGCCATTTACAGCGGTACGCCCTGGTTCGACCAGAACAACCGAGAAGTGAATGCACACGGGGCTTGCATTGTGAAAGAAGGCAGCAAATATTATCTTTTTGGCGAATATAAATCGGACACGGCCAATGTGTTTACTGGATTCAGCTGTTACTCGTCCACCGACCTGATAAACTGGAAGTTTGAAAGGATAGTATTGCCTGTTCAGCCAGACGGATTGATGGGACCGAATCGGGTTGGCGAGCGCGTAAAAGTAATGAAATGTCCGTCTACCGGTGAGTTTGTGATGTATATGCATTCTGATAATTTGCAGTACAAAGATCCGCACACGGCGTATGCCACCTGCAAAACGATTAACGGCAATTATGAATTTAAAGGAGCTCTTTTATTTGATGGAAAACCGATAAAACGCTGGGATATAGGAACTTTTCAGGATACCGACGGAAAAGGTTATTTGCTGATTCATCATGGATATATTTATGAACTTTCGGACGATTACAAATCCGTAAAAAGATTGGTTATCAATCAGAAACAAGGAGGCGAAGCTCCGGCTATTTTCAAAAGTAAAGGCGTATATTATTGGCTGAGTTCTAACCTGAGCAGTTGGGAGAAAAACGATAATATGTATCTCACAGCTACTTCGCTCGAAGGCCCGTGGACTTTTCAGGGACTTTTTGCACCGCAGGGCTCACTTACATGGAACTCGCAAACCACTTTTGTGTTGCCTGTGGTTAATAAAAAAGATACGATGTTGATGTTTATGGGCGACCGATGGTCATTCCCAAAACAAGGTTCAGCTGCCACTTATGTATGGCAACCGGTACGTTTAGATTCGGGAAAAATTTTCTTACCTCAATATCTTGAAGGTTGGAAACCCGTGAACTCTGCAAGTGGTTTTTCGGAAATAACAAACAACACAAAATCATTGATGAATGAATCCATCTTTTCGAAATATGGAAACTGGACTCACCAAAATGACATGATTGTTTCGAACGACAAAGATGCCACGCTGACTTTTCAATTCACCGGAAATAAAGTTGGAGTTAAGATGCTTACAAATAACAAAAGCGGTTATGCCTGCATCCGTATAATTGACAGCAATAACAAAACGATTTTGTCTTCTGTGGTCGACTGTTATTCAAAAAATGAAACCATTTCGCAGGTTTTTGTGAGTCCAGTATTGAAGAAAGGCAGTTATTGGATAGAGATACAGGTATCCGGCGAACATCCTGTTTGGACAGATAAATCCAAAACAATATATGGCAGCTCTGATAATTTTGTGCAGGTGAAAGATGTTTATCAGATACTGAATTGAAAAATCAAAAAAAATGAAGAAAACAGTTTTCACTTTAATATTATTGATTCTGATTTTTCCTGCTATACTTCAGGGAAAACCGAAAACAAAATGTTTCCTTTTTGGCAATATCTCATTGCATAGCACAGGAATACAAATAGATACAGCGACGAAATTTTCCGAAAAAACAGATATCGGACTAATAAACATTGGGAAACTGACAATAAACGCATCCGGAACAAAACCTAATTTTCTATCGTCCGAAAAGCCCTTTTACTTCATGGTAAAATTACCCGAAGGACATTACAAAATCAAACTCACATTGGGTGGAAATCCCGAAGGTTCATCCACAACATTAAAAGCTGAGTCGCGCCGATTGATGTTTGAAAATATTACGACTCCCAAAGGTAAAACGGTGCAGAAAACCATTATTGTAGATGTTCGCACACCTAAAATTTCTGATTCGGTGTCAATTAAACTGAAACCACGCGAAAAATCCTATATCAACTGGGACAATAAGTTAACACTTGAGTTTACCGGAGCTCACCCCTGTATTTCTTCCATCGAAATTGCACCTGCCAACGAATTACCAACTATCTTTCTGGCCGGAAACTCCACTGTTACCGATCAGGAATACGAACCCTGGGCATCGTGGGGACAGATGTTTCCCTGTTTTCTGAAACCCAATGTGGTGGTTGCCAATTATGCTGAATCCGGAGAAACTTTGCTGGCTTTCAAGCGCGAAAACAGACTTGCAAAGATTCTCAGCCTGATGAAAAAAGGCGATTACCTGTTGATGGAATTTGCTCACAACGACCAGAAACCCGGTGGCAATCATTTGGAAGCATTCACAACTTACAAAGATGAACTGAAATATTATATTCGTGAAGCCCGAAAAAAAGGCGGTATTCCTATCTTGGTTACATCCACAAACCGGCGACGCTTCGACGAGAATGGAAAAATAATCAATACGCTCGAAGATTATCCGGCAGCTATGCGTCAATTGGCCAAAGAAGAAAAAGTTATGCTCATTGATTTAAATGCCATGAGCAAGGATTTGTACGAAGCACTGGGACCTGAAAACTCGAAAAAAGCTTTTGTACATTATCCTGCCAATTCTTATCAGGGACAGGACAAAGCACTGGCCGACGACACTCATTTTAATCCGTATGGCGCTTACGAACTTGCCAAATGTGTGGTTCAGGCTATTATCGACAATCATTATCAGCTTAAAAAATATATTCGTAACGACTGGAAAACCTTCAATCCGCAACAGCCGGATGATGTCAATGAGTTTCGGTGGTTCGAAAGTCCATCGGTTAACGTCTTAAAACCGGATGGAAACTGATTATAATTGGCAAATAGAAGAATAGAACGCTGATTTACGCTAATTTAGCGGATAAAAGCGGATTAATATATCGTTAAAACGATATGATTTAAATAATATTTAAAAAGAATTAAAAACTGATTTTTTCGAATTTAGCGGATAAAAACAGATAAAAATATTTCATAAAGGAAATATGATGTATGTACAATCTAAATTAATTTATATGAGCTTATTACATGAAGAAATTACGAACAAAATTATCAAATCTTTCTATAAAGTATATAACACGCTTGGATATGGATTCTTAGAAAAGGTATATGAAAATGCTATGGCAGTTGAATTGAAAAAACATGGTTTAAAAGTCAATTGTCAGTTTCCAATATCAGTGCATTATGAAAATGAACTTGTAGGTGAGTATTTTGCTGATATTATAGTTAATAATCTTATAGTTTTAGAATTAAAAGCAGCAAGTGAATTGACTGAAGAACATGAATGTCAGTTAATTAATTATTTAAAAGCAACAGATATCGAACTTGGTCTTTTAATGAACTTTGGTAAAGAAGCAGAATACAAAAGGAAAATATTTACGAACAAATATAAAAATCATATGAATAATGAATAAAAATCATATTGCCAAAGGCAATATTCAAATCCGTATTTATCCGCTAAATTAGCGTAAATCAGCGTTCCATTAAATTTCAAATCCAATTCCAATGAAACAATTTTTATTATCACTTCTATTTCTAACAGCGTTTTTCGCAGTGCATGCTGTCGATTTCAAAATCACCGATTACAACGTTTCTACTGATAGTACACAGTTAAACACCAATGCCATTCAAACAATAATTGATAAAGCTGAAGAAGCCGGTGGTGGCACTATCGTCGTTCCTAAAGGTGTCTATTTATCGGGAGCACTGTTTTTCAAACCTAATACAAAGTTACGGTTGGAAGAAGGTGCCGTTCTGAAAGGTTCCGACGATATTTCCAACTACCCGTTGTTGCCTTCGCGCATGGAAGGTAAAAGCATATATTATTATGCTGCGCTTATCAATGCTTATCAGGTGGATAATTTCGAAATTACCGGCCAGGGAGAAATTGATGGTAATGGCCTGAAATACTGGAAATACTTCTGGTTTGTGCGCGATTCAATGAAACAGGTGGGCAAATCGGCGACCAATCTTCAGGTGCATCGTCCCCGACTGGTTTTTCTGTGGGGATGCGATAAAGTGAAAATTTCGGGCGTTAAACTGCACAATTCCGGTTTCTGGACAACGCATCTGTATCAATGTAACGATGTACTGATCGAAAACTGCGATATCCGCTCACCGTTCAAACCCGTAAAAGCACCCAGTACCGACGGCATCGATATCGATGTATGTAAACGTGTAACGATACGTAATTGCTACATTTCCGTCAACGACGATGCTGTGTGCGTGAAAGGCGGTAAAGGTCCGTTGGCGCACAAACAATCGGAGAACGGTATTGTGGAAGATGTATTGGTGGAAAACTGCAATTTCGGCGATTCACATGGTGTTATTACCCTCGGGAGCGAAAGTCTGCATGCACGCAATATCCATGTGCGAAACTGCACAGTAAACAGCAACACACCGCTTTTGCGTATTAAAATGCGCCCCGACACCTATCAGATTTTCGAGAATATACGGGTTGAAAATGTAACAGGCTCATGCGGAACCATAGTGGAACTAAAACCCTGGAAACAATTCTTTACGCTCGAAGGTAAAAATGTAAAACCGTTCGGAATTGTACGCAACGTTACACTGAAGAATATCAATGTAAGCTGCGATGATTTTGCCGAAATTAAAGGCAACCCCGATGACAAAATCACCAATTTCGTTTTCGAAAACGTTACAGCCACAGCCGTTGACCCTACATTAAAAACAGAATATAAAACTATTAAACTGAAAAATGTAGTGGTAAACGGTAAACCTCTTACCATAAAGAAAAAGAAAGTGCAGTTAAAAGAACATACCTACGATTGATAAAACTCCTTTTTATCTATAGAATTTCAAGCCTGAATGATGCATTTTTTCATTCAGGCTTTTTTATGTTCCTATTATGTAAAATTTATCCATACGACCCGTTATTGTACAATTTTACATGTAATTTTCGCTCTTTTACGGATTTAATATGCTGATAAACAGCATAAATATAGTTTTTACTACAATACATATTGTACTGCCAATTTTTCCATGCCACCCTTCAATTATTTTCCATTAATTTGTATAATCCTCTATTTTCGAAGCGTTTATTGTTTACCTGAATTCGGGATAAGAAAGCGAGATAAAAGTTAGCATAATCGAATAATTATCACTATATTTATAGCTGAAAATCAAACAAATAAGCAATAAATTCAACTATGCTAACCAACGATAAAATTACAGAAATATATTGTATTGCAGACGATTTCTGCAAAGAATATGCAAAAGAGCTCTCAAAACACCCCTGTTTGCCAAGTTCGGACAAAAGACAGCGCAACCGCGCCAGCGCAATGACAGATAGTGAAATCATGACCGTACTATTGCTCTTTCACTTCGGTTCATTTCGAAATTTCAAGCATTATTACCTGCATTACATCGGGGTGCACCTTCGAAAAGAATTTCCCACGCAGTTGTCATACAACCGGTTCGTTGAGATAGAACACAAGGTTTTTGCCAGCATGATGTTTTTTCTGAATGTAGTTTGTTTTGGTAAATGTACAGGGATTACCTTTGTGGATTCTACCAAGATAAGCGTTTGTCACAATAAACGCATCAAGCGCAATAAGGTGTTCGATGGCATCGCACAAGTTGGGAAAGGCACTATGGGATGGTTTTATGGGTTCAAACTGCATTTGGTATGTAATGACAAAGGAGAACTGCTTAGTTTTTGCCTTACACCAGGTAATGTGGATGACCGGGATCAGCAAACATTGAAAACATTGACAAAGAACCTGTTCGGGAAACTATTTGGGGATAAAGGCTATATCTCATCCACGCTCTTCGATATGCTTTTCAATGATGGTATACATCTGGTTACAGGTATCAGAAGCAATATGAAAAACCGTTTAATGAGTCTGCACGACAAAATTCTTCTTCGTAAACGTTCTGTGATTGAAACAATTAATGATGAATTAAAAAACATCTGTCAGGTTGAACACACCCGGCACAGGGCAATGCACAATTTCGTGATGAACCTTATCGCGGCACTGGCTGCATATTGCTTCTTTGATAAAAAGCCTGCCATTAAGTTCGATATCGAACCTCAATATGGGCAATTAGAACTTTATTAAGTTTCTACCAATTTATTCTGAATATATTTATGCCGATTGTAAGTCAAATCAATCGCCATCAATCGCTATTTCTTAAGTATACACAATTTAACGATGTCTTTATCCCGAACTGAGGTTGTTTGTTTTCTTTGCATCCGATAAATTGAATTAATTCGATTCAATGAGAAACTTTAAATCAAATACTTTTTTTGAATATGAGGAAGATTACTTTATTATTAGTCATAATGACCGTGTTTTGGACGGCAAATATCTATTCTGAAACAGTCAAAACCTATTTTGTAAACCAGGATTTCACTGGAGTAGCTGCTCATCCTGCGGGCTGGTCAAGTGGCACAGATGCAAATTTTTCTTTATTTGGCAGTGGTGCATTTAATTATAACACTCCCTCTGACCGGTTGAATTTAACTGGTGGAGGAACTGGAAATAGAGGAATTAAAGTGACATTTCCAACAAGTGGAAGTGAGAGTTTAGTTTATCTTGATTTTGATTGGATAATTACTGGAGCAACAGTTGGTAGATTAAATGCTTTAGGATTATATTTACAAGATAATGTTGCAGCATCATTTACTACAACTGGTGATGTGTTGATTTTATATTGTTCAGGAACAGATGGGAAAATTCATTGTCAAAACATAGATAATATGAATGCAGTATTCCAAAACAATTCCGCTTCTGGTAGCTTCCTTAAAGCTGGCACTTCTGATGCTCTTTGTAATTCAGCAAATTCAAGCACAATAACAACATGTTCTTGGGCAGCAGGAAATATTATTAATATTAAAGCAACATTAAATTTTAGTACACATGTAATAACATATCTGAAAATATCAAATACAACTACTGGTTTAACGTCATATGAAAACACAGCTGGATTAAATTTTATTTCAAATACAGCATCAAATTTATCAAAAATTTGTTTAACAAATACTCGTACAAATTCAACAGGAACAAATGGGTCAAATACTGCTTTAAATGTAGGTATCGATAATTTTCAAACATATAAGACAACCGATTTAGGGACTTTATCAAGTAATTCACCTCAATGTACAGGTACAGGTGTTACTTTGACTTGTTCAGGAACAGCTCCAAGTGGACAGACTTATTATTGGCAAACTTCTGCTAGTGGTACAAGTACAACATATCCAACAACCTCAACGTATACAGTAACCACTTCAGGAAATTATTATGTACGTTCGTTAACTACAACCGGAAGTGTTTGGAGCGATGCCAGCTCGCCAGTAGCCGTTACAGTGTATCCGTTATCTGTGGGTGGTACAGCTACGGCAGTAGATGCAACCGTTCCGGTCAACAGCCACACAAATATAAACTTAACGGGAAATACTGGGTCAAATATTCAATGGTATGTTTCTACAAATGGAACTGATTATTCTGTTGTATCAGGTGGTAGTGGTGCAACAACCGCTACTTATACAACTCCTGATTTGAGTACAGGAACATACTATTACAAAGCTTTAGTTCAAAGTGGTTCATGTTCGTCAGAATATTCAACTGTAACTACAGTTGAAGCAGTTAATTCAAGTGCGGTTGTCAATATTAATACTACTTCATTAAGTACTTATGGCAAAGTAGCAAATGGTAGCACATCAAGCTCAAAGAATTTTACAGTTTCAGGTACTGGTTTAGCAGGAAATATAACAATAACTCCACCAACTGGATATCAGTTATCAACCGATGATTCTAATTTTAGCACGTCAAACATTGTATTAACTCGTCTTGGCGATAATAGTGTAGCAACAACTACTATTTTTGTGCGTTTTGCTCCGGCAGCTATTCAAACCTATTCATATTCAGGTGTGAATGGAATTAGCATTGTTAGTACTAACGTTAGCACACAATATATTGACTTAACAGGTATCGGCATAGCAGCTGAGCCAACAACTCAAGCAAGTTCAGCTATTGCAAGCAATGTATTGCAAACATCAATGACTTTAGGTTGGACTAAAGGAAGTGGTTCAAAATCCATTGTTCTGTATTCTACAAATAGCGATGTAGCAACAGCAAATATACCTATTGACGGAACAACTTATACTACTGGAACTGAAATTGCTTCCGGATATAATATCGCCTACATTGGTACAGGAAACAGTGTTGCTTTGTCGAGCTTAACTGCAAATACAACATATTATTTTGCAGTGTTTAGTTTCGAAGATGGTGGTTCTGGTTCTGAAAATTACAAAACTGATTCACCATCTACTTTAACTCAAGTAACTCCTCCAAATTCAAATGCAACTGATTATTTCCGCACCAAAGTCACAACCGGAAGATGGGATGCTTTATCTTCATGGGAAAGTTCCTCAGACGGGAATACTTGGTATCCGGCAACATTGATACCTCAGAGTAATTCTATTTCAACATTAGTAAAATCAAATGTAAATCCACTTACAATAGGTTCAGATATTCTTCCCACGAATATATCAACTGAAAGTGGTGCATCACTGAAAATTTCTAAAGTCTTTACGGGAAATAGTTATACTTTTGCACCAACAATTACAGGCACAGGTTCACTTTCTATTCAACTCGATACTGTACCAAATTCTAAGCCCTCAATTTATACTATTAATCCAACATTTTCAGGCATAACGACAGTTAATTACATTCTAAATCCTTTGCTCGATGTTACCGGAATAAGAGTTGTTGGAGGAGGTAGTGCTTACAATGTTGGTTTTGGTGGCTCAACTAAAGCACCATTAAATACTCAATTTAATGTTTCTTCAATAAAAGGTGGGCAAACATTCCCTTTAGCAAATGATTTATATTTACAAGATAGCAAGTTGTATCTTGGTGATAATGTTACCGTAGCAAGGGTAAATTCCCAAACTGGTTTAGTTAGCATGTATATTGGAGAACTTTCATCCAGTACGACTCCATCGGCAAATCCACCCAAACTGATTAGTGGTTTTTCAACCAATACATCCAGAATTGTATCATATTATATTGGAAGTTTAAATACTGATGCAACTTATTCCGGACAATTTGCAATGTACTCTTCTACAGGTTATGCTCCAATCGATATACACAAGGAAGGAACAGGTACATGGACTTTAACAGGGGTAGCAAATGCAAATCATTCAGGTAGTTTCTTTGTTGATAATGGTAAAGTTATTTTGAATGGGTCGTTGGGATCTGCCAATCTAACAACAACAGTAGCTTCAGGAAAAATATTAGAAGGAACGGGAACTCTTAATGGCTCAGCAACGGTTAATGGAACTTTACAGGGAACTCTAACAATTTCTGGAGCAACGACCATAAGCAGCTCAGGTACTTTAACTGGCTCTCTAAACTTTGGCAGCACTTTAACCCTTGCTGGTACAACAAATTTAACTGTTACAGATTTCACTTCTGCATACGATGTAATCGATGTAACCGGTGCAGTAACCAATGGCGGAACTTTAAACATTACTGTGAATGCTGCTGCTCCTGCCAATGGAACAAGTATTAAGCTCATCAATGCGGGAAGTTATAGTAGTAGCTTTAGTACGGTAAATATTCCTGCCGGATATTCATTCAATGCTGCAACCGGGTATTTAAAATATGGAACTGATGTTTCAGTTACAACAAATACCGATATCACTGCATTAACGCTTCCTTCAAATCCTGCGCTAACTGTAAATACCGGAAATATATTAACATTGAATCAAAACACAACTTTAAGTAGTTTAACCGTTGCTCCCGGTGCAAAAGTCAGCCTACAAGCTACAAAATCATTTAGCGCCTCGAGTGTAACACTTCAAAGTTCCGTTTCCGGCACCGCCACTTTCGTAGATGCTGATGCTACCGGTACTGCCATCGCCGCCACAGTACAGCAGTATTTACCAACAGGACGTAATTGGTATGTAAGTATTCCGGTTGCTAATGTGGGCGAAACCATTACGGCAAGCGCTTTAACATCTGCAGGTGCCACATCGGTAAGTTATTGGAATGAAAGTGCAGGAGCTTGGGAAAATAATTACTCTGGTCCTCTTACCCCGGGTAAAGGCTATATTGCAGTATCGAATGCAGGCTCGGCAACAAACAATGCTTCGTTCTCGGGTAATTTAAATACAGGAAATTTCCCTGTTACAGTAACCCGAACTGTTACAGCTGCTTCCAAACCCGGTTTTAATCTGATTGCTAATCCATATCCGTCGTATCTGAATCCTTGTGCGTTAATTACCGGAAAAACAAAATTAGAACCAACCATTTGGTATCGTACTGCCGTTTGGAATGGAACTAAATATGTTTATAGTTTCCAAACAGTTACTACAGCCGATGGTATAGGTACTGGTGGTGTTACCGGATATATACCGCCCATGCAGGCATTCTGGGTACGCGTATTGCCAAATGCAGATCCATTGTTGAACAACAGCGAAACACTAACCTTTACCAACGATATGCGCTATCATGGTAATCCGACAGTAGGAGAAACAACAATAACTACAACAGCGCTGAAAGCACCTCAGCAAACATCGTCGAAAAAAATTATTCGTTTGCAAGTGAGTAATGGAATTATTGCCGACGAAGCAATTTTATATACCAATCCTAATGCTTCAAACAGTTACGATAGATTTGATTCTCACAAAATGACTAACGACAACGTAGCCATTCCCGAATTGTATACAGTTATCGGTAGTGAAAATCTGGTTATAAATGGTTTTAATCAACTTCCCGAAAATGTGGAAATACCGCTTGGATTCAAAACGGGTGAACCGAATAGTTTTACCATCAAAGCGAATCAGATTTCAAATCTCGACCAAGGTACGACATTGGTGTTGAAAGATAAATTAATGGACACGGAGCAAGAACTGACAGAAGGTGACGTAGTTACATTTAGCTCGGATGCTGTTAATACAACCAGCCGCTTTAGTCTGATACTGAAGGCAAATAGTACTGTTACAGAAACTGAACTTGTGACAGAAATGAACACCGATTGGTCGGTATATGTCAATAAAAACGCTCAACTGGTGGTTTCCGGAGTTAAACCGGGTAGTTTAGTTTTGGTTTACAACGCTATAGGTCAGAAAATTACAGAACGAAAAATTCAGACACAGCAAGAAGTTCTTCAGGACAATTACAGTACAGGAATTTATATGGTAACTGTAAATCATCTGGTTAAAAAAGTAGTTGTAAAATAGAGGAAAATACAAATGAAAACAGAAAACACAAAAAAACAGGAATATTTTCCTCCAATAATTACATGTATACGACTGGACAACGAAATCTCCTTAGCGCTGGAGTCAGATCCTCCATTTCCTGAAGGAGAAACCAGAAACAACATTCCCGGATGTATTACTGACGACCCGTACAAAACATTTACGGTATAAAACTATTTAAAAACTGTTTAAAAATAAACGTTAACACAGTAAATCGGATGACTTTTAGCGGAATAAAATTTTATCAGTTTTTTCGAACTATAAACTATCTTATTGTTTTTCATTCTTTTTTGTCTATTTGCACCTTTGCTTTTCTCAAATAGCCCGCTATTTTTCAAAAATCAAAGCCACAAATAGCCTAAAAAAATAATTGAAAAACAATTTAAGATTTATTTTTAAACAGTTTCTTATTTTTCAGGAGTTTTGGCAATCACCGGAACTCCTGAATTGTTAGTTATCAAAAAACAACAAATTCATTTAGTTGAAAGTCAGCAGAAAATCCAAATAAAATATATCTTTGTAAAACATTGGTGTCTTGTAAGTACAATTTAAAAAAATTGAAATGAAACTTCAATATAAAATACTTTTGTTATTTTTTCTGGGCTTGAATCTTACCATTGATGCCCAAATCGGCACGCGTTTTCCTTCGGAACGAAAAGTGATAAAAGACCCGGTCACCGGCAATAAACTCATCTTTCTGACCAGCAAACCTGCCGGCGACGGCAAAATTTACCAAACACACAACCAGTGGACATCAGACGGTGAATGGCTTATTTTCAAATCGAACAGAGTGAAAGGTGAAGCCATGGCTGTGAACGAAAAAACCGGCGAAATGGTACAAGTAACCGAAGGCGGTTATACAGGAATGCTCAATGTGGCTCGCAAAAGCATGAAACTTTATTTTATGCGCAAAACTGAAAACGACACCATCGGTCGCTCGCTGGCTATAGTAGAAGTTGATTTGGCCACTCTTTTTGCCGACAGCAAATCGGGAAATCTGAAAGAAAAAACTGCTTACGAACGAATCTGTGGCATTACTCCCATTGAATTACAGGCTGGAGGTGATATGGCGCTGGATGGCGGAGAAGAATGGGTTTGGTTTCGGGTGGGGAAAGAGCATGCCCTGAAACATTTGGCTTCGGATGTAAAAATAGAACCCGATTTCGGCCCGCGAAAAATGGGCGAAGGACCTGCCGGAATTGCCGGAATGAACATTAAAACCGGCGAACTGAAATATGTAGTTTCTGTTCCGTTTCAGGTGGGACATATCCAAACAAATCCCTGGGTAGCGGGACAAATTATTTTCTGCTGGGAAACCGGTGGCAAATCTCCTCAACGCACATGGATTGTGAATTCCGATGGATCTGGGTTGCGTCCGCTGTATCCTGAAGCATCGTTTGAGTGGGTGACACACGAAGCTGTAATCAGTCCCGACGAAGTAGCTATTGCTATTATGGGACATCGTAAAATAAAAACCGAAACGGACACTACAAGTACAAAAGGAACAGATGTGTATGGCGCAAATCCGGGTCAGGATAGCGGTTGGGGCGACTGCGGAACACGCGAAAAACCAACGGGGCTCGGTATTGTAAACATCAACACCCGCGAAATGACCATTGCTGGTCAAACTCCTTCAGGAAGCGGGTTTTGGCATGTAAGTGGCTCGCCCGATAAACGTTTTGTGGTTGGCGATGATTTTGCGCGTAACATCTACCTCATCGACCGCCGGACGCACGAAATGATATTGCTCTCCACTGGTCATAAACCAACAGCGGCCGATCATCCGCATCCTACTTTTAGTCCCGATGGCACTAAAATCGAAATTCAGTCGGCCATGCTTCCTGCAGATAATAAATCGATGAATATCTGTATTATTCCGGTTCCGGACAAATGGTTGAACAGAAAATAATATTGATTGTTACAATTACACCATGATAACAAAATTTAAATTACTCATAATAATAGCATTTGTCACTATTTTACAGATTCAAGCTAAAAACTATTTTATTGCTCCAACCGGTAACGACACCACCGGCACAGGAACGATTGATTTGCCGTATCGTACCATCATGAAAGCACATCAATCGGTGGTTGCTGGCGATACGGTTTTTCTGCGGGGTGGCACTTATAAAATGACTGAAGCACAAATTGCATTGAAATCGGGCATATACGCTTATGTTCTCAATTTAGATAAAAGTGGCACATCTGCTTCAAAACGAATTTGTTACTGGGCTTACAAAAATGAAAAACCTGTCTTTGATTTATCAAATGTAAAACCTGCGAATTATCGCGTTTATGTGTTTTATGTAAAAGGTTCATTTCTGCATTTCAAAGGATTGGAAGTGATTGGCACTCAGGTCACAATTTTAACTCACACGCAATCGGAATGTTTTCACAATGAAGGAAGCAATAATATTTACGAGCAATTATCGATGCACGATGGCATGGCCATTGGTTTTTATCTCACCAAAGGAGCTAATAATCTGGTTTTGAATTGCGATGCTTACAATAACTGGGACAGTTTTTCAGAATCGGGTGCCGGAGGAAATGTGGATGGTTTTGGATTTCACGGTAACAAAGGCAGTACCGGAAATGTGATTCGCGGTTGCCGAGCTTGGCTCAACAGCGACGATGGTTACGACTGTATCAACAATATGGAAGGCGTGATTTTTGAAAACTGCTGGGCATTTTACAACGGATATTCCACCGGATTTGTCAGCCGTGGCGATGGTAATGGTTTCAAAATGGGCGGTTACGGTCAGGCGCCGGTGGTTTCATCGTTGCCAAGTCCGATACCTTCGAACACTATTCGGTTTTGCATGGCTTACCGCAACAAAGCCAATGGTTTTTATGCCAATCATCATGTGGAAACGGGCAATACATGGTACAACAATACTGCATACCGGAATTCCACCAACTTCAATATGCTGAGTCAAAAAATTACCAAAAGCAGCATTACCGGAAACGATACTACGCTCGATTGTCCCGGCATCAGACATTTACTGAACAACAATCTTTCGTTCAAATACTCCACACAGCGCGACACACTGAATCTGGGAACGTGTACCAATCTGTTTAATTCGTTTACTCCCGGAATTGGTGTAACGGTGGATGGCAATGACTTTATAAGCGTTGTAGAATCGCTCATTATTACTCCAAGGCAGGCAAATGGAAATTTGCCCGATGTTGATTTTCTGAAACTGAAACAGGGAAGTGACATCATCGACAAAGGAAAAAATCTGGGGTTTGCTTTCTATGGGTCAGCACCCGATTTGGGAGCTTTTGAAACCAATTATACCACCGAAGTTACAAACCCTACAAGCAGTATTTTGCCCTTTTATCCAAATCCTGTCAAAGACATATTGTATTTCAGCATATCAACTCCGGCTACCTGCGAAATACTTGATTTGAACGGAAAACTCCGCTACAGTGCCCCTGCAACACAACAATTGAATGTTTCATTTTTGGATAAAGGAATGTATATGGTACGAATTATGACCGAAAAAAGCATTTACACCAATAAAATTATCAAATTGTAAATTGCTGTTACACTGAAATAGGGTACTTTTATGACCTCTAATTATAAAGCCGACAAACCGCTTAAAGCGGTTGTTCGGAGAGCAGCGCGCAACCGCTTTAAGCGGTTTGTCGCGTTAATTAAGAAATTCCAAAGAGGTTATACACAGATCATTCCTTACGGGATATTCTTAATGAAGATTCACTTTTTGTGTTCTAATGTGATTTAAATTAAAAACTAATCACCATTTATCATGAATAAATCAGTTTCTCTCCTGATTTGGCTGTGCAGTTTTTGCGCTTTGCAGGCAAAAACCTATTTTGTTGCCACCGATGGCTCTGCAGGCAATTCCGGAACAAAAGAATCTCCTTTTGCTTCCATTATGCAGGCTCAGAAAGTTGTTGAACCAGGCGATACGGTGTATATACGTGGCGGCAAATATCTTTTTACTGAAGAACAAATCTCTCGCCGGCAAAAAATAAACGCCATTGTACATTATCTGAACAAAAGCGGAACTCCCCATAAACGAATCAATTACTGGGCATTTTCAGGCGAAAAACCTGTACTTGATTTCAGCAATGTAAAACCTGAAAATCTGCGGGTTATGGCGTTTGACATTACCGGTTCGTGGATTCATCTGAAAGGTTTTGAAGTGATTGGCGTGCAGGTAACCATGCTCGGGCATACACAATCGGAAAGTTTTCATAACGAAGGCAGTCACAATATTTACGAAAATCTGGCTATGCACGATAGTCAGGCTATCGGATTTTATCTCACGCAGGGCTCTGACAATCTGATACTGAATTGCGATGCATACAACAACTGGGATTTTACTTCCGAAGGTGGACGAGGCGGAAATGCCGATGGTTTCGGTTGTCATCCGCAACCCGGCGGAAAAAACAATATTTTCCGTGGATGCCGTGCCTGGTTCAACAGCGATGATGGCTACGATTGCATCCGTGCTGCCGAAACAGTGACTTTCGATCATTGCTGGGCTTTCTACAATGGTTACAAACAGGATTTTTCTGCTCTGGGCGATGGAAACGGTTTTAAAGCCGGCGGTTGGGGATTAAGAAAAGATGAACGCGTACCCGACAGCATTCAGGGACATAAAGTGCTGTTTTGTGTGGCTGTGGGCAATCGTGCCAATGGTTTTTACTCCAATCATCACCCTGCCGGAAGTTACTGGCTGAATAACTCAGCGTACCGGAATGGCACAAACTACAATATGCTCAACCGTGACACCGCTTTTACACAGGACGTTCCCGGCTACGGTCATACACTTATCAATAATCTGTCGTTCAAACCTGTAAATTACATTACTCAGCACATCGATCTGGCAAAATGCACGCTCACAAACAATTCCTTTCAGTTCAAATCTCTGTTGACTGATAATGATTTTGTAAGTTTAGATGAGAAGCAACTCACGCTCCCACGCAAGCCCGATGGAAGTTTACCTGATATTGATTTTTTAAAACTGTCAAAAAACAGTCAGGTGATTGACAAAGGAGCAAAAACCGGATTTCCCTTCAAAGGAAAAGCCCCTGATTTAGGAGCTTTTGAAGTGAAATAAGTAATTATTGATAAACAAAACTGAGTGCCTGACAAAAAATATTTTACTAAATATCATTTGATAACGGTAAATATGAATAGATTCGCGGATTTAGCAGATTTAGCGGATTTTCGCCTAAATACTCAAATACAATTTGTGAACGGATTTTTTTCGGATTTTTTCTCACCTAAAGGTGATAAAATGAGCTGAAAATATTTTGCAGAAACTTATCCGTCATTTACGAAGTAAATAAATCAGAATTAAATCCGCTTTATTGAAAATTTAATCCGTGTTTATCAGCCTAATTCGCCAAATCCGCGTTCCTATTCTTTTTTTATCATGTACTGAATACAATGGTTCGTTATAAAAAATACATTTTGAACGCAAAGACACAAAGTCGCTAAGCCACAAAGAAAACTTTTAAGTTTTCTTCTTTGCGTTCTTTGTGGTATTATTTTGATTATTAGCATAATATTTAAATTATTAACTTTGCGTCTTTGCGTTTAATTTTGTAAATATAAATATCCCAGAAATGATTCATTTAAACAATAAATAATTGTCTATGAATGTATTATACAATTTTATAACGACCCATTGGAATAAACAAAATAAAAAAAAGACAGGGTACAACAAAAATTTGTCATACCCTGTCTTTATTCTTTAATCTTTGGTCTTTGTTCTAATCTATCACAATTCCAAATCCACATTATGCAACTCCACCCATGGCAAACCATGAATGTTCAGTTGTTCCATAAACGGATCTGGATTGAATTCTTCTACATTGTATACACCCGCTTTTCTCCACAAACCTTTCATAAACATCATGGCACCAATCATGGCCGGCACGCCGGTGGTATAACTTACGCCCTGAGTTCCGGTTTCCTTGTAAGCAGCTTCGTGACTACAGTTGTTGTACACGTAATATGTTTTTTCCATACCATCTTTGATACCTTTGATTCGGCAACCGATGGAAGTCCAGCCGGTGTAATTTTCGCCTAAATCACCGGGATTCGGAAGCACAGCTTTCAGGAATTGAATAGGAACGATTTTTACGCCGTTGTATTCCACTTCGTCGATGCGTGCCATACCGATATTCTGAATCACACGTAAATGTGTCAGATATTCCTGTCCAAAAGTCATCCAAAAACGGGCACGTTTGATAGTCGGGAAATTTTTAACCAGCGATTCAAGTTCCTCGTGATATATCACATACGATTCTTTCGGACCTATTTCAGGATAATTCAGCGGCTTATGAATTTCATGCGGTTCGGTTTCCACCCATTCGCCGTTTTCCCAGAATTTTCCGCGTTGCGAAACCTCACGTATATTAATTTCAGGATTGAAATTGGTGGCAAAAGCTTTACCGTGATCGCCGGCATTACAGTCCACAATATCCAGATAATGAATTTCGTCGAAATAGTGTTTAGCTGCATAAGCGGTGTAAATGCTGGTTACGCCGGGATCGAAACCACAACCCAGAATGGCTGTTAAACCGGCTTTTTCAAATTTTTCTTTGTAAGCCCATTGCCAGCTGTATTCAAAATGCGCTTCATCTTTCGGTTCGTAATTAGCGGTGTCCATATAGTTCACACCGGCTTCCAAACAGGCATCCATAATGGTCAAATCCTGATAAGGAAGAGCCACGTTAATCACTAACTCCGGTTTATATTCGTTGAGCAGAGCAACCAGTTCAGGAACCACATCGGCATCTACCTGAGCAGTTTTCACTTCAACACCGTAACGCGCTTTCACATCGGCAGCAATCACATCGCATTTTGATTTGGTGCGACTGGCCAACATGATTTCAGTAAAAATATCCGGATTCTGCGCTACTTTATGTACCACTACGGTTCCTACACCTCCGGCACCAATAATCAATACTTTTCCCATTTTTTATTGAATAAAGAACAAAGATATAAGAGCAAAGACTTTGAGACTTCTTATCCTTGTTTTGTATAAATGATTTATAAATTATTACAATACAAAAATACAGTTTTTTGGGGAATACCGAAAACTAATATTTTCTATTGTATTCTGTCGGGTCAAATCCTTCCAATGCTTCCTTTCGCTCAGTGCAGGTACCACATGTTCCGCAGTGCTTTTCGTTCCCGTTGTAGCACGAATATGTTTTTTCGAACGGCACGCCAATTTCCCTGCCTATAAGTGCTATGTCGCGTTTTGTCAAATTGGTAAAGGGCGCCAGAATTTCGGTATTGGTATAGGTGCCAAAACGGATGGCAGCATTCATCGCTTCAATAAATTCTTCGCGACAATCGGGATAAATGGCATGATCGCCGGCATGATTGGAAATAAGCAGGTACTTACAATCGGTACTCTCTGCCAAACCGGCTGCAATACTCAGCATAATACCATTCCGGAACGGCACAACGGTCTTTTTCATCGACTCATCTTCATAATGTCCGTCGGGAATAGCGCCTCCCGATTGCAATAAAACGGAAACAAAACCCATTTTGTTCAGATCCATTTCTATCACTCTGTGTTCAATGCCCAGCTGCTCACAATTTTGCTTTGCATAAGAAATTTCGCGCTCATTATGCTTCGAACCATAATTGAACGACACAGCCAAACGGACGCGGTCGGCGTATTTGTACAAAGCCACCGAACTATCCATTCCGCCGGAATATAGAATTATAATATCCTTCATTTAAACTGAAATTTTGGTTGCAAAGTTAAGGCTTTCTGAGATAAATTGAATGAACAAGTATTTTTTGTATTTTTGTATGTTGATTATTAAAAAAATAAATGTCCGAAAACACACAAAAATATCTTCCTGCCGAATGGGCCGAACAGGAATTTGTTCAGCTTACCTGGCCACATTCCGACACCGATTGGGCTGAAATGCTTGATGAAGTCACCGAATGTTTCGTTAATATTGCCCGTGAGATTCTGAAACGCGAGAATCTTGTTATTGTCTGCGTCGATTCCGATGAGGTGGAGGGTCATTTTACTGAAGATGAATTAGAGAAAATTACCTTTGCCGAGATGCCCACAAACGACACTTGGGCGCGCGATCATGGCGGAATTACCGTGATAGAAGATGGCAAACCCGTAGTTTACGATTTTACATTTAATGGTTGGGGCATGAAATTCGCAGCTAATTACGACAATCTGATTACACGCCGTTTGTATATGGCGGGTATTTTCGAAGACCGTGCGCACCGCAATTGTTATAACTTTATTCTGGAAGGTGGCAGTATTGAGTCGGATGGTTTGGGAACGCTACTGACAACAGCCGAATGTTTGCTTTCAGACAACCGCAATCATTTGTCGGAAGATGATATCGAGGAAAAATTAAAAGAGTATTTTGGGGTGAAAAAGGTTTTATGGCTTAACCACGGTTATCTGGCCGGCGATGACACCGACAGTCATGTGGACACACTTGCCCGTTTTACCGATAAAAGTACCATTGCCTATGTGTATTGCGAGGATTCAAAAGATGAACATTTTGAGGAATTACGCAAAATGAAAAAGGAACTGCGCAGTTTTCGCACTTCTGAAGGCGGTTTTTACCGGTTAATTCCATTACCTATGGCCGATGCTGTGTACGATGAAAATGGAGAGAGACTGCCTGCTACCTATGCCAATTTCCTGATTATCAATGGAGCTGTATTGTTGCCGACATACAATTCGCCAAAAGACGAAATAGCCAAACAGCAGTTACAAAAAGCATTTCCCGACAGAGAAATTGTTGGTATCGACTGCCGTGCATTGATTAAACAACACGGATCATTGCACTGCGTAACCATGCAGTTTCCAAAATGAACCAAACTTTTCCAAAGTTCAGAACTTTGGAAAAGTTACAAAAGCAATAAATATGAAAATCGCTTTAATTCAACAATCAAACACAGCCAACCGCGCTGAAAATATTTCAAAACTAACCAGCAACATCCACAGTTGTGCTCGGCAAGGCGCTGAACTTATTGTTCTGCAGGAATTACATAACGGATTATATTTTTGCCAAACCGAAGACACTGCTGGTTTTGAACAAGCCGAGACCATCCCCGGCCCATCCACCGAATTATTTGGTCAACTGGCAAAAGAGCTCGGGGTTGTTTTGGTGCTGTCATTGTTCGAAAAACGTGCAGCCGGTTTGTATCACAACACAGCTGTTGTTATCGACAAAGATGGTACAATAGCCGGAAAATACCGCAAAATGCATATCCCTGACGATCCGGCTTATTACGAAAAGTTTTACTTCACGCCCGGCGATTTGGGTTTTGAACCAATTCAAACGTCTATCGGGAAGCTTGGAGTATTGGTTTGCTGGGATCAGTGGTATCCCGAAGCAGCGCGACTTATGGCTATGGCAGGAGCTGAGTTACTCATTTATCCCACCGCCATTGGTTGGGAAAGCAGTGATATTGAGGAAGAAAAAAACCGTCAGCTAAATGCATGGATTACTATTCAACGGGGACATGCGGTTGCTAACGGATTACATGTGCTCTCGTGCAACCGTACCGGACACGAACCCGATCCTTCGGGAAACACCAACGGTATTCAGTTTTGGGGAAATAGTTTTGTAGCCGGACCGCAAGGCGAACTACTAACGCAAGCTTCCAACACAAAGGAAGAAAATATCGTTCTGGAAATTGACATGAAACGTTCGGAAAATGTTCGTCGTTGGTGGCCTTTTTTCCGCGATAGGCGAATTGATGCTTTTGAAGACCTGACAAAACGCTGGAGAACTGACTAAAAAAATGCTGTTTATAAATATTTTCGACCAATTTATTCACTTTTTCAATATTTCTGTTGTAAAACTTTATAAAAGTTGACAGATCATAAAACTATTTAATATAAATTTGCGTTTAGGTTTGATACCAATTACAAAGCTCAGAAATTGATTATTCATTTTAAAAATTGAAAAAGTTATGAAAACAAAATTTTTATTCATCAGTGCTTTTTTATTTGTCGCTTTACTGACAAACTCTCTTCGGGCAAGTGACCCAGTGTATTTAAATGTTATTTCAAATTCATCCAAAACAATAGATTACACGGTAGGTGTATATCCTTTGACACTTAAAAATGAACCTGAAAATGACAGAACTACTATTTCTATGTATCTGCTAAATAACGGATCAAAATCCTTGTACTGGACAAAAATGAACCACGTCATGATTATTCTAAAAGATTACACTCTCAAACATAATTATGTAACAAAAGCGGAAAGTGGTTTATATTGCTGCTCATATTCTGTAGATCCTACAAATGGTTTTCACGAACAGACATTATGTTTTGATGGCATTTTCACAGCAAACGACATTGCAAAGGTATTTCTTTACGAAGATAATGACATTTATAGTCTCGACTTCGTCGCAGGTAATTAATGGGTAATCCGCGAATAGAACAAAAAGACATGTAGTTATGCTACATGTCTTTTGTTGCTTTTATATACTCAGTAGGTAATTTACCTGTATGCTTTCTGAAAGCATTATAGAAACTTGTCCGGTTATTAAATCCGCATTCAAATCCTATTGCTTCTATCGTAAGTTTAAGTGACTTATTTTCCTTGAGTAATTCCGTGGCTTTTTGAACCCTTAAAGAATTTATATAGTCCGGAAAATTTGATCCTGCTTTACTGTTTATCACCATCGAAATAATATTGGAAGAAATGCTCAGTTCCTCTGACAGGCTTTTAATATTGAACTCGCTTTTTAAATAAGGCTTGCTGCTTTCCAAATAATCAGTAATTTGTTTGTAAATAAATTCAGCTTTTGAACTATCGAGCTTTATGTTTGCATATTTTACCGATTGCTTTTTTACAGACTCTGCCAGATATTGAACAACCGGATTATAATACAATATAGATGAACTGGAAAGTTTAAAGAAGATATAAATAAAGAAAATCTGCCCGAAAACAGGCATATAAAGAATAATGTACTCCAGGTTTAATGCGAAAATTAAAGGTGTAAATGCCATAAGTTGAAGCACCAACATGATCCACAAAATTTCTTTTCGTTCTTTCAACTTGACCGGCTTTTCGTTGTGAATAGCATGAGCAGGAAGATACTCTCTGATTAACAACACTATATTACTTACAATAGTATAAAAAACAATGACAACATTAAAAAGAATGGAAAACAAATTCATTTGTCCCTGTTGCGCTAAATTCAAAATTTCTTCTCCAGCTTTAGGTTGAATCAGGGTATAAATGATATAAAGTATGTAAATATACGAGGGAATAAAGCAAGCATATCTAAACTTCAACCTTTTCGTTGGTCGACGCAAATCACTAACAAACAATATCAAATAACCACCCCAGGATACATTTAAGAATAGAGAAATATGATAGATAAGAATATTCCCGTGACCGTTATAAATGGTGGTATTGTTCAGAATAGCCATGGCTGTTGCAAAAAACATGAAGCCAAACCACAAAAAAGCATGTTGTCTGCCGGATTTCATCCAACAAAAAACTGTCATTATTGAGAGGTTAACAATGGCAAGTAATGAAATTACAAATGCAGTTGTACTCATTTAACAGCAGAATTGAATATCAGAAATGTGTATGTTATATCATATATGATTATGCGAATATATAAAAAATTTGATTATTGTTAATTATTTTAATAGTTAATTTATCAGTTTTCGCAAATTCGTATCGTTTAAAGAATAAATATGTACACAAAATGAATATATATGAATTTTCAGGCTATATTTGCATTGTATTTTAACATGCAAAACAGTGAACTCAAATTAGAAAATCATGGAAAAAGAAAAAAATTCAGACTGCTGTAAAAACAACAACCGTCAGGCAGCAGCATCAGGCGGAGCAGTTTACGGTCTCGGACTTATTGGTGCCGCTATTTATTTTATCTCAACATCCACCACATTTTGGTTGGGAGTTTTAGGATTTCTGAAAGCATTGGTGTGGCCCGCATTTTTAGTATATGAAGCACTGAAAGCTTTAGGAGCATAAACTTTCCTGCTTTTCGGTTGTTATAATTTTAGTTTGAAAATAAATCGAGCAAAAAAATTACAATTTGTTTTCGGAATTAAATTAATAATATTACTTTTGCACCGAAAATCAGAAAAGATATGAACCGATTTTTTACATACTTTTATTTTTACTTTTACTTTAACAGGTGAGAGCAGGATAGCCGTATGTAAACAAAGAATTGAAAATTTAAAACAATACATATAAAAATCCTGCTCGTTAAAAACGGGCAGGATTTTTTATTATGCAAAAATAGAATATGAAAAAAGTAGCTATTCAGGGAGGTTTAGGAGCCTATCATGGTATTGCAGCAGAGAATTTCTTTGCAGATGAAGATGTACAGATTATTCCTTGTATTACTTTCCGCGATATTTTTCGTGAAATTAAAAAAGACCCGAATGTGGTGGGAATTATGGCCATCGAAAACACCATTGCAGGCAGTCTGCTCCCGAATTATGAATTGTTGAAAGAATTCAAACTGCCGGTAGCCGGTGAGTACAAACTGCGTATCTCTCATTGTTTGGCAGCGTTGCCGGGTCAAACCATTCACGACATAAAAGAGGTGCAGTCACACCCTATTGCCCTAATGCAGTGCGGCGATTTCCTGGACACTATTCCCGGCGTAAAAGTTGTGGAACATGAAGATACGGCACTTGCTGCCCGCGATATTGCCCAAAACAACATGAACGGAGTAGCAGCCATTTGCAGTGCGCGTGCTGCCGAAATTTACGGACTTAACGTTCTGGCTTCGGGTATCGAAACAAACAAACGCAATTTCACCCGTTTTCTGATTTTTGGAAATCAGTGGATAGTAGAGGAAATTCAGAAAAATGAAGCTATCAACAAAGCATCCATTGTTTTTACACTGCCTCACTCCGAAGGAAGTTTATCCAAAGTACTTTCAGTTTTTTCATTCTACGATATTAATCTCACCAAAATTCAGTCGCTGCCCATTATCGGACGTGAGTGGGAGTATCAGTTTTATGTGGACTTTAAATTCTCAGATCACGAACGGTACAAACAATCGCTCGTGGCTATAAAACCACTTATCAACGAACTTAAAACTCTGGGTGAATATCCCGAGGGAATTACACCCGCTGAAAACTAATTTGACAAAGTAAATTCATTGAAATGAAACCAATTATCCCTGCCGAAAGGCTCAATTCCGTTTCGGAATATTATTTCTCAACCAAACTGAAAGAAGTGGCCGATATGAATGCCCGCGGACTGAACGTCATCAGTCTGGGTGTGGGAAGTCCGGATTTACCTCCATCAGCCGCAACCATAGAAGCATTGTCGAAATCGGCTTCAGAAGCTAACACACATGGCTATCAGCCTTATGTTGGTATTCCAGAGTTGCGAAAAGCGTTTGCCGACTGGTACAAAAAATGGTTTGCAGTTGACTTGAATTCGGCTAACGAAGTACAGCCACTCATCGGTTCTAAAGAAGGAATTCTGCATATCTCGATGGCGTTTCTGAACCCGGGCGATGGAGTTCTGGTTCCAAATCCGGGTTATCCTACCTATTCTTCGGTAAGCAATCTAGTACAGGCCAACGTTATCACTTACGATTTGGTAGAAGAAAAAAACTGGCAACCCGATTTCGTTGCTCTTGAACAATTGGATTTGAGCAATGTTAAACTGATGTGGGTCAATTATCCGAACATGCCTACCGGAGCATCAGCAACGCCTGAATTGTTTGAGAAGTTGGTTACTTTTGGAAAAAAACACGGCATCGTTATTTGCAACGATAATCCTTACAGTTTTATCCTGAACGAAAACCGGTTAAGTATCCTTCAGGTGGAAGGTGCCAAAGATATTTGTATTGAACTGAATTCAATGAGTAAATCGCACAATATGCCGGGTTGGCGTATGGGCGTTTTAGCTTCGAATTCACAATTTGTGCAATGGGTGCTTAAAGTAAAAAGCAATATCGACAGCGGGCAATTTAAACCAATGCAGGTGGCAGCAGTGGCAGCGCTGAACAATTCGGAAGAATGGCACAGAGAAATGAATATAAATTTGTACCGCAACCGTCGTCAGTTGGCTGAAAAAATAATGGAAACGCTCGAATGCACTTTCGACTCTAAACAGGTTGGCATGTTTCTGTGGGGAAAAATCCCTGCAAAATACAAAGACAGCGGCGAACTGGCGGATAAAGTGCTGTACGATGCCAACGTATTTATCACTCCCGGATTTATTTTCGGCAACAAAGGAGAACGATATATCCGCATTTCGCTGTGTGCCAACGATAAAATGCTTGGTGAAGCTTTGGAGAGAATTAAAGCAATTTGCTGATGAGTTGATGAGGAAAATAAGAAATTGTGAAAGTGAGAAAATAGGAAATTGAGAAATTAAGAAATTTTTGACATTGAGAGTTAAGACGCGGCATGTCACGTCTCTACTTAATACAAAATACGAAACGAAAAATAATAAATAATATATGGAATTAGAATCAATTTTATTGCCCGGCGTGGATGCAAAACGACCTTTGCTGATTGCCGGTCCGTGCAGCGCCGAAACGGAAGAGCAGGTTATGGAAACTGCGCGTCAGCTGGCTGCACGTGGTGTAAAAATTTTCCGTGCAGGAATATGGAAACCCCGCACCAAACCCGGAGGTTTCGAAGGAAATGGCGTGACTGCATTGCCGTGGTTGAAACGCGTAAAAGCCGAATTAGGCATGTATACTGCCGTAGAAGTGGCAACAGCTGCGCATGTACGCGAAGCTTTGGCGCACGATGTGGATATTTTGTGGATTGGAGCCCGTACTTCAGCCAATCCGTTTGCTGTACAGGAGGTAGCCGATGCGTTAGAAGGAATGGATATTCCTGTGCTGATTAAAAATCCTGTAAATCCTGATCTTGATTTGTGGATTGGCGCTATTCAACGCGTTTACAATGCCGGTATCCGAAAAATCGGTGCTATTCACCGTGGATTCAGTTCGTACGACAAGAAAATCTATCGCAATCTTCCTCAGTGGCATATTCCTATCGAACTGAAACGTCAGATTCCAAATTTGCCTATCATCTGCGATCCGAGTCATATTGGTGGTCGACGGGAATTGATAGCTCCGCTTTGTCAGCAGGCAATGGACTTAAATTTTGATGGACTGATTGTGGAATCACATTGCAATCCCGAAAAAGCGTGGAGCGATGCTGCTCAGCAGGTTACGCCCGATGTACTCGATTTTATCATGAATACTTTAGTGATTCGCGACACCAACCAGACTACAGAAAATCTATCGGCTTTACGTCGTCAGATTGACGAGCTGGACAATAGTTTGCTGGAGCTTTTAGCCCGTCGTATGCGTGTTTCGCGCGAAATAGGTCAGTATAAAAAGGAACATAACATGCCAATTTTGCAATCGCAGCGTTACGATGAAATTCTTCATAACCGCATTGAGCAAGCACAGCGTATGGAAATGGACGGAGAATTTATGAAAACTGTTTTAGTCGCGATACACGAAGAATCGGTACGTCATCAGCAAGAAATCATGAAACAATAATACAAACATAAAAAAAACCGAACAGAAAGTTCGGTTTTTTTTATGCTAACAACATCCTTTTAAGTAGGAAGCAATAAATAATGATATGGTTTTTAAGTTATATTGACGATATTTATCGGGTGACAAGCGACTTCCCAGTCGCTTGAGTAATCATCAAGCGACTGGGAAGTCACTTGTCCCTCACTATAATCTACAACTATAAAGCATATCAAAATAAATATGAATCACTTATCTCCAAACCAACACACCGGCCGGAGTCATTTCTTTGGTTCCAAAAATTATTTTAGCATCTTTCGGAATATCCAACGTAATTTTATCGGAAGAGTAATTGGTGGCAATCCAGAAACCATCGCGCCAGTTTATCATCATTCCTTCAGGTACTACATTTACCGGCACACCGGCAGTTTCATACACTTTTTTCAGTACGGCATTTTCCATTTTGCCATCGTCGGTATCTGTACCAATGTAGGTTACACTTCCTTTGCCAACTTTGCGGTGAATCACCGTGGGTTTACCGGCATAAAACTGATCGGCAAAGGTTGCCCATACTTCTGTTCCGGCTGCCGGTTCGATGATATCGCCCCAGTTATTCCATTCATAACTTTTTCCGTCGAAAGTCACTTTGGCAAATTTATTGGTATTCAGCATATCGTTCATCACTATTTTTCCTCCAATCAGCGAACTGATGGCATTTGCCCACGGAGCTTCCGGAAAATGTCCGTTGTGATCTTTCAGTCCGGTACGAACAGTGATAATGAGGTTTCCACCGTTCTGCGCATATTTCTGCCACTTCTGAACAAGCAAATCATCGCACATTTGGAAAGCCGGAATCACTACAAAAGGATATAGCGACAAATCTTTGTCGTCGCTCACAAAATCGACAGGCGCTGTGAGCAGTTTAACGGCATTGTAATATTTCGCTATGTGTTTGCGTTCGTTCCACTGAAAAGTTTGCGGTTGAATTTGTGTTTCCCACACATTGTCCTGATTGTAAACGATAGCCGTTTTGCGGGCTGCATATTCAGCAGGCATGACAGTTTTTTCGGAATATAGTTTTCGGAGTTCACGAATTTCGCTCATAAACTGACTATATTGCAATCCACCAATGGAAGGAGTCACACCATCGGTTCCCACCATGCCATAATGGAATTGCTCACCACCATAAGCCGGCTGACGGAAGCGATACGAACAGATGAAATCCAGTCCACCGGCAAACGCATTCCATAACCACATACGCACAGCTCCCGGATATGGTTGCGGATTATATGTTCCCCAGTTCACCTGTCCGGGTTGCAACTCCATAACTCCGGTAACACCCTTCAGTGGACGGAAGAAATCGTTGGCAAAAGAAATACGCCACGGATCGCCAAGGCGAAAACCCTGCTCTCCTACCCCATCGGTATAGCCAGCTACCGGATAAACCGTGTAGCTAATAAAATCCAAATCGGCATTGCGCCACGGATCTACATCGCTATGGTCGTTCATAAAATTGGTGGTTACAAATTGCGATGTTCCCACATTATTTCGGATAGTTTGGAACTGCAACGAAACAAATGAAGCACATTCGTCGGCATTGAAGCGTTTCATATCGAGCATCGACGTAGGGCTGGCCACACCTGAGATAAGACGACCTTCGTTGGGCATTTCAATCTGATCGAAACTACTGTAAATACCTGACCAAAAGGCTGTACCCCATGCTTTATTCAGAACATCGATAGTTACATATTTTTTCTGAAGCCACTTACGAAAACTTTGTTGAGCGGCTTCGCTATAATCGAGCGCACCGTAGTGCGAAGGTTCGTTATCAATTTGCCATCCCCAAACACGGGCATCGCCAGAGTAATGGCGCGCCATAGCATTTACCACTTTTACAGTAAGTTCTTTGTATTTTTCACTCGACCACGAGTAATGTTCTCGGGTGCCGTGCATGGCTGTCTGTCCGTTAGCTTTCACAAGTAACACTTCGGGATATTTTTTAGTAAGCCAAACAGGCGGAGTGGCACTTGGGCTGCACATAATCACTTTCAGGTGATGTTTATCGGCCAGCTGCACGGCTTTATCGAGCCATTTAAAATCAAATTTACCTTCCTCCGGTTCAATTTGCGCCCAGGCAAATTCCGCTAAATGGGTGAATTCAAAACCCATATCAGCCATTTTAGCAAAGTCCCTGTCCCATTGTTCAGGATTCCAGGCTTCGGGATAGTAATATACGCCTGTTGTAACCAGTTTCGATTTTTTGAAATACTGTTTTTGTGCAAAAAGTGCAGCAATACAAATCACTGCAAGTGCCAGCGTAAAAATTCGTTTCATACTTTAGTGTATTTTGATTTGCACAAAGTTAGCAATTTTATCGAAAAAAAACCGGTCTGGAAAAATTTCCAAACCGGTTTCAGAAAATCGAAATTCCAAAAAGAATTAGAAATCGGATTCAATCAGTTTCTCAGGATTCATTCTATTGTCGAACAATGCAACAATATATATCTTCTTATCATTAAATGTATAATAAAGAGAGGTTTGTTTTGTTATTATATAACGATATAAATCCGGTTTAAATTCAGATTTTCCAAAACTCGCAGGATAGTTTTGAATTTGATGTATTGCCTTATCTAATTTCCGAATAAAACCCAGCTTCACATTTTCAGACCATTCTTTTTCGAGATATTGAAGTAAATTATCAAGTTTATAAGCTGCTGATTTCGAAAAGACAATTTCTCTCATTTTCGATGTTTATTTACAACACTTTCATAACTAACTATTTCTTCTTTTACAATCTCAGCTAATCCTTTATCAATTTCCTGTTTTTCTGCTTCAGATAATGATTCCCAGAAATCCTGTGTTTTAGCTTTTGAAAAAACATTCCTGACTGACTCCAAAATTTTTGGATTGTCCGTTTCGAGTATAAGTTTTGCCAGACTTATTTTTTGTGCCTGAATATTCATAATAATCACATATTTAATTTGCAAATATACAAAAACCAATGATTTGTTATTCTGAAATACGAAAATTAATTGACCAGAGAATAATTGCACTTTTTTACACAGTTAGTGTATCCGGATATTGTGATAATCATTATTCTATAAAAGCAATTCAGGCTAACTTAACAATGTAAGTCAGCCTGAATTTATGAGAGTTATTAATAATTTCAGAAGTCTGTCTTCATTATTTTATTGGTTATCACACTACCATCGGAGTATTTTACTTTTTCGATAAGAATACCGCAGTGATTTTCAGGAGTGAAAACCTGTTTTCCTTCGATTGAATAATAGCTTTTATTTACAATCTGTGCATCAGTAACAGGAGTTGTTACGCCATCAATTGCAAAAGTCACAGCATTTGACGCAGCACCCAGTCCACCCATTTCGTTGGCAGCACGTACAGTATAAGTTGCTGACATGCCACCTGCTCCTGCGAGTATTGGAATGGAATAACTGTTGGTTGTGGTAAACTGGGCAAACTTACCATCTTTAAATATTGCCCAGCAAAGCACATAATTATTATCGGCCCAATTGATCACATTTCCGGTTAAAGAAATTACCGGAGCAGCAACCTGATCGGTGTACAGTTTTGGTTGCCATGCATCGGTTCCGCCCAATACATTTTCGATAGTATATGTTGCAGCTTGTTCGGCAGTAAGATATGGATTTACCGGTGTGGTAACGCCATTGTATGTAAACGATTTTTTACGCATACTTAAGTCTACAATAGCACCAGTGGATGTCACACTGTTATACTCGGCAAACAAACCCGGAACAACGCCCATTTCAGTCCAACCATCGGCTGCAGGAAGAATATTCATGCGTGTATTGATATAGATAGAACGCGGAGCATTTTGCCACGGGCGACCGAGACGATAACTATTGTTGTTGATTTCGAAACCATCGATGGTACAACCTGAGAACACATAACCCCAGTTGGAAGATGTTGCCGGAGCAGTAATCACATTTCCGCCACGTTCTTCGAGATACAGCAAACATTCGTTAAAGAACACATCGCCTCCACCGCACAAGTAATCCACCGTGCCATGCAATGCGCAATTTTCGAAATACAAACGGCCACTGCCTGAATAATACGTATCCTGATTACTCTGGAGTTTTACGTTTTTGTAGATATTTTTGGTTCCCTGATCCTGTAAAACCACACATCGACCCAGCGAAGTTCCGTTGCGGAAATCCTTATTGCGCAAAGTTATATCCTGCATGTAAATATTATTGGCAGTACTAGTGAAATTAAGTGTTGCCGTTGAACCAATACCTTCGATAGTGTTTTTATTATACAAAATCACCCCATCCGAACTTTGTCCTACATAAGAGATATTGGCAGTAGCAATGGTTGTTTTCTGATTGGTATCGCCGGTATTAGCTCCGATATTGTATTCGCCATCGGGGAAGAAAATATAATAACGGTTCCCGCTTGCAGTGGCTGTTTGGGCAGCAGTAAGTGCCGCTTTGAAATCGCCATTGACGCCCACCACAAAGTCGAATGCCTTTTTGGTTACTACCGGACGGTTCATGGTGGTGAATTTGAAATTGATTTTGCTTGTCAGCTTATTACCTCCAAGGTCGGAAACATTATTTTCGCCAAAATCGAACGTATATTCAGTATTATATTCGAGCCCTGTATAAGCAAAAGTAAGAGTTTTACCCGACACAGTTGGTTTGATATATTTACCATTTAACAATGCAGCAGCCTGTGCATCGACTTGCACTTTTTCGTCGAAGGTAAGCACCACTTTACCGGTAGCAGAAGCACCTGTTCCATTGGGAGCAGGGACAGAAGAAACCAGTACAGGAGCAACACCATCGTTTACAAAGGCTGTTTTACCAAACACAAATATTTCGGCAATGGAAGTACCATCGTTGGCCGATGTTGTACCTACAGAAGCAGAATTGTAATTCGGAATCCATCGTACATATACTTTAGCCACATGATTGGCGTCAGCCGGAAGAGTGACTGTTTTCGGATACCACACTTTGGCTGTTGTCAGTTCGATAGAATCCAGTTTGGTAAAATTAGTTCCATCGATAGAATATTCAATACGTTGGATTGAATACGCGTTATAATTAAGCAACATGCTTGAAGAAACCGAAATATCGGTAAAATCGGTAGCATTAAAACTTGCCTGATAATAATATTTATCGGTAAGTGGTCGCCAGTTTACAGCAGCAGGTTTGCCCTCGTAACCTCCGGCAGCCATCTGCGATTTGTCGAGCCAGCCCGAAACAGTACCTTCAGCATTTCGTAGAATTAGTGATGAAACCTGATTGTCGGCATTTGAATAAAAATCGGCGGTGCGACTATTTCCACCTGCAAAATAGAAATCCCATCCGGCAGCATAATCTACAGAACTATACACCGCTGTAATTTCTTTATTGCCGTTCATGTTAACCAATAACTGAGCGTTTGTTTCGCCGCTGCCCCAGTTGTTGAAAGTCATTAGCTGATTATTGTTGGCAGTAAGAGTGACATTGGTGTTCTCTTCGTACATTTTTTTAGTTTCAATAATTGTAGGAGCAGGCGTAACCGAAATCATATAATCTTTAGCACCTCCCTGAACATTGAACTTCAATTCGTACGTGTTGATAGGAGTGAAAACTGCTTTTACAGTTGTGTTGGCAGTCATTTTTACGGTGTATGGATTTTGAGTGGAAAGCTGTTGGTCATTTTCGTTGGCCCAATGCGAGAATATAAAACCAAATTTACGTGTTGCACTGAGTGTAACATCTGTACCTTCATCGAAAATTTTACCAACAGGTTGTGTTGTAATATCTCCAGCATTTACTGGTGATACAGAAGTCGAAAGCGTATATGTTGGAATATCAATGATAGTTCCCAGTATTGTTCCATTTAATACAATACTACCTAAACCAACTTGTTTATTATTCCCTAAACTGTAAATGTAGACTAAAAGTGAGCAGTCCCCATTTTCGGTAGGTATAGATAAACCAGACAAATCGTAAGATGCGTGTGTAGTACCATCGGCTTGATCACGAGCTGGTTTTAGTGCTGTTGCAATTGTTGTAATATTGCCATTACCTGCTTTCCATTTTACATCAATAAGTCCACCACCGGTACCAAATCTCTGACAATCGAACGTAAGTGAGGTTGGTGTAAATTTCAGTCCTGTTTTTGGACGAATATTAAAACTTACAAAATCGTTTTCGGTTACTGAATTGTTTTGAACAATTGGTTGGAAACGAGTATAAGTAACAGTCATGGCTGTATTAGCATCTTTAAAAGTCATGTTGGATCCTTTGTCGAGCCAGTTTTGACTAAAATATTGACCCGTATTTAATGAAAATGTAGCAACCTGATCGGCTGTTCCTAAATTCAACGGCCACGAAATCTGTGTAGTTGTATTCACCGTTTGAGCGCTTAATGAAAGCGAAAACAGGGTAAATAAGAATGTTAAAAATGCAATTTGTTTTTTCATGGAAATAAATTTTAAAGGTGAAAAAAATTATGCTCAAAAATATAACTATTAAATTAAACTGAGGTGTAAAAAATGATATAATTGGTCTTACATATTCATTTAATTACAAAGTTTGTCGGTTGACTCCTGATATTTTTTCTCAACCGGAATCATCAGAATGTATTATTGTTTGTTTCTGATAAGAATGTAAGTATTGGTTCGAAATCAACTTATGTTATTTGAAATACTTACTTCTGCCCCCAACCCTCCCGAAAAACGGGATAAGTTGTGGGGGCTGTAGGAGTTCGGGAATTGTAGATATAATCAATATTTTTTACCCGGCAAAAGTCCCCTTTAGGGGGTTGGGGGCAGACATTTTTAAAATACTTTATCCAGAAACTTCAATATGTAATTTTTTGTAGGTTCTGCCCATGGCTCAAATAACCAGAACGAGTGCGGAGTGTCGGGCAGCGTATACGATTCGGAATAAACCTTGTTCTGATTCAGTATGTCTATCATTTCGTCTCTGCCAGCATGAAATCGTGGTTGAGCGCTGCAAATAAAAAGTGCAGGCACAGAGTTTTTGCCCACGTAAAACAGCGGCGAAGCTTCCTTCCACACCTGCGGTTGTTCGGCAAAGGTACAGCCAAGCCAAAACGCATCAGGAGAATCCGGTTTGCGGTCGATATTCAGTGAGCCGGGCATCAGAAAACTTACAATGCCGTCCACATCGATTACTGCCTGAACTTTGGTGGATGATTTGCTACCCTCTGCGTCTCCCTCCAGTTTTTCCACACCGTGCGTCATAGCCACCAGCATAGCTAATTGTCCGCCGGCTGATTCGCCTTCGATAGCAATACGTGTGGTATCAATGCCGTACTTTTCGGCATTGTCTTTTATAAAACGGATAGCTGCTTTTATGTCGTGAATGGCTGCCGGATATTTTGCTTCCAATGAAAGACGATACTCGACCGAAACAGTTACATAACCGTTCAGTGAAATACGTTGCGCCATGGGGTGCTCCATGCTTTTATTGCCTGATCGCCAACCACCGCCATGAATCATCATAAGTGCCGGATGCTTTCCTGGTTTTGCAGGCCGGTATATATCCAAATGCAATTGACGGTTAGCCAGTGTTCTGTAAACCACTTCTTCGGCTGCTATTATTCCTGCATTTTTTATGGGTTCTGATATTCGAATAGCAGGATTATTCTTCTTTAATTTTACGTAAGTCTGATATACGGTGTAGCTTGTATCTTTTACTACCACTTGTGACCGTATGCCACCACTTAGCATTACACCGAAAATCAGAAATAGATATTTGAACTGCTGCATTTTTTTCATTGTATTTTAATTTCCAAAGATACCATCACATTTCCGGATGAATAGTTGACAAAGCAATTTTTTATGGTGGAAAAACCGGTTACATCAATATTTTATAGTTTAAATTGGAAATTAAAATGAATTTGTTAAATTTGCAGAGTTACTAATGAATATGTAGAATCAATAGCGGAACACAGTTCCTGATAATACATTACGAGGTGATTACAATTATTCCCTTCGGTCATGACCGTTGGTTCACCTCAGACAGTGCAAAACTTTGCTCATTTAGTTTACATATCCGAAAGGGCAGGGATAATATAGAAATGTTTTGGCGAGGTTACTTACCAGATATAATTATAAGACGAAACAATGGAATATATTAAAAAAATTATCTTTATTATTACTTGGCCAATAAATTATTTATTTTACAAACTTTATAATTTATATATGCTCATATCAAATACTGATACGCCTTTTGCGATGTCACATATAGGAGTTCTATTTGGATTGATAATACTAAATATAATTACACTCTACCAGTATTTATATAGGATTTTCCCTCCCTATTGGCTATTTTTAATTTTTATAATTATGGCAATACCTTATGCAATTCCTAAAATAGCAGACAAAATATTAAATTATTTTGATAAAGAGTCAGAAACATCTCGTCATATTGGGAATACTGTAGTTGCAATTTATATTATTTTAAATGATTATCCGCAAAGCGACCTATGAAAGAATAGGCTGAAATTACGGTTGAAATTATAATAAAAAAGCGATTGAAATATTTAAATATATCACTGATTTTCATTACATTTACGGTATGTTTAACCCCGACAATAAGTGTCATGAATCTCTTGAATTTCACCCAAAACTTCCCCGATGAAGAGTCTTGTATTGCTCATTTTAAAGCGCAACGTGACCAAATCGGTGTTGTATGCCCTAAATGTGGCAGCAAAGAACATATATGGCTTAATGGCAAGTTGCGTTACGAATGCAAACATTGTCATTATCGCCAATCAATACGTACTGGTACAGTATTAGAATGTACTAAACTGCCGTTTCGATACTGGTATGTTGCAATGCACCTTTTGACCAGTACAAAAAAGTCATTCTCGGCTTCAGAACTGCAACGGCAGCTCGGACATAAACGCTATCAACCCATTTGGGAAATGCACAAGAAATTGGGCGACATAATGGGCAAACGCGATAACGAATATCAACTTTCAGGTCAAATAGAACTTGACAATGCATTCATTACTACTTTGATAAGCGATGACTGCAAGAATGAAGAACTAAAACGAGGCGCAGGCAGTCAGAACAAGTCAAAAGTACTTGTAATGACAGAAAGCATTGTGGTTGAAAATCCAAGACCGGGCAAAAAGCCTAAAAAGATAAACCACATTAAAATGCAGGTTGTGCCTGATTTGAAAGCAGATACTGCCGTAGAAATTGTCAAAGAACAAATTGATTCAACGGCAGAGTTAACTACCGATGACTCAAAGACATTTTATAAGTTAAACCAAGCTGTAGAGTCTCACAAGGCACAGGTTATTAAACCTGAAGACCTTCAAAAGATTCTTCCATGGGTTCATATCAGTATTGCAAATGTAAAACGCTTACTATTAGATATGCACCACCAGCTTAAAAAAGAGTATTTACAGTATTATCTCAATGAGTACTGTTTTAAATTCAACCGAAGATATTTCGGGGAAAAGATGTTCGATAGATTGGTGTTTGCCGCTGCAAAATACAATACTGACTTCAAATCCAGAATTTATAACAGGTCGCTTTGCGGATAATCATATTATTTTATCTATTACATTATTTGTGCTAGTAATTCGTAATTAGAAAATGTAAGACATTGTTAAATGTACCCAGTCCATTTAGTTATAATCATTTAAACGAACAAAACATCAAACTATTGATTGTGATTTGTAATCACACCCTTTTGTATTATAAGGAACCAGCGGTCATGAGCTTGCGAATAATTGTATTCAGCTAAGTTACAATTTAAATTAAAAGTAATTGTTGCTTTTGAAAGGTAAACTCTTTTTAATAAATCAATATGAGTTGGCTTTAATCGGCTTTTTTATTTCACCATCACTTTGGTTCTGACCGATTGAGTTGCCGTTTTTATATCAATAATGCAAAGGCCTTTGCTATTTAGGGTCAAAGTTTCATCGTTGCTTACATTTTTAAAGGTTTGAACCAATCTGCCTACAACATCATAAACTGATAGCGTTGCTTTGCTTTCCAGGCCACTTAGATATACCAGATTATCTACCGATTTTATAGTTATTTCAGCGCCACGGTTTGCATCAATATCTTTAAGAGAACTTATAATGGTAATAACTGCGCTGCCCGGCATAAGTGTTTCGCAAAAGCCACCGGTGTCGCTTGTTGTTTTTACGGTATATGTACCAGCTTCGGTTACGAACCAGTCAATTTCGTTTTCAGAACCAATTTCTTTTGATCCGTATGGCACGCCATCTTTTAATAACTGGTATGTAACATTTTCTTCCGATCCTGTGAGGTATACCACAGCGCTCTCCCAGCTACGGATAGCCGTTGTACCAGCGGTGGTAAAACTGGCAGGTGTAACACATTTCAGTGTTGTAAACTGAATATCTTCGCCGTAGGTTGTTCCTGTGGCATTGGTTACATAAGCTCTGGCATGATAAACATTACTGGCCGATAATCCGGTGATGGCGCTGACAAAAGTTACGTTACCTGTTCCGCTTCCGTCAGCGGTTTTGTTATCATCAATGGTAGGATTTGCATTGGCACTCCAGCAAACACCTTTTTGGGTGTAAGCACCCGTCGAAATAACCATTCCACCACAGGTAGCTGTAGTTTGAGTAACTTCCGATGCAGTAGCCGTTGTTACATCGGCCAGCGTAGTAAATAAAACTTCGTTTCCGTATCCGGTAGTTCCGTTAGCAGCATAAGCTCTTACATAATAGGTCTGTCCTGGAGCTAAACCTGTCATGCTACCTGTAAACCCTGTGGCAGTTAAAGGACCATCCGTTGTCCGACTGTCGGCTGTGGTAGGGCCGGTTGCTGTTTTCCAGCAAATGCCACTTGTAAACACACCATCGCCCAAAGCTGTGATAGTGCCATTTCCGGTGGCTGTAGTTTTCGTTATTGCAGTTACATCCTGTGTGGTGACAGTTGGGGCAATGGCTTCGATTCCCGAAGTTATCAGCATATAATCAATGCTTACACCCGAACCTCCACCAACCGTAATCTTCACATACCGGGCAGCAACATCGTTCACCGGAACAGTGATTAAGGCATATTTGGTTTTATCCAGATTGGCTGTGGTGGTTACAGCTGTGTAGGTAGTACCATCCACTGACTTTGAAATGGTTAATGTGCGGTTAGAACTACCTGAGGAATAAGCGTAAAAAGTAACAACTCCCACACCGGAATTACACACCGGCGAAACCAACTGAAAACTGGTGCTTGAACAATAAATGTATTTGGTGCCTGAATAGGCGGTATACTGACTATTGTAAAAAGCCTTGGCAAGTTTCCAGGTTCCGGTTGATAGTACGCAATTTATTGCAGTACTTCCGGGGTCGGCGGTAGGCATTGTAGCACTTTCGAAATCTTCTACAGCATAGGTGTAAGATTGCGCCATCACATTACCAACTGTTATACTAAGCAGTGCAATAAAAATAAAAACTATGAGTGCCTGTTTTCTGGAGGAAGTAATTATTTTCATGGAATTCAGATTTTTAAAGTAATAATTCTAAGTTGCTAAGTATAACACTGAAATTCGAATATATTATTCTGATTTATTATAACTCCGGAGGAGTTTTCTGTGCATAACCCCCAAATTCATTTGGGGGTAACAAGTAAAACAGTAATGTAACTCCGGAGGAGTTGCCAATTTATATAAATACTTTTATAAGGCAACCTCGATGAGGTTGTTTTACCTTTCTTCGTTCACTCTCCCCCAAATGAATTTGGGGGTTACTTACAGGTAATCCCGTTGGGATTTTAAATTGAGCGAAAATTTCAAATCAATACTAAAAAACGAAAGATTAAAAACTAATTATCAAAGAGTAGTTGTTTAACTATTTAAACCATCAAACATCTTTTATCTAACCCAGTTATTTGCGTTTTTTAGTATTTGAATACGTATCGCAATTACAATCAGGCTTTTCGTTCAGTTTCAGCAGTATGGTTAATTTCAATCCGCCATACATCAATGTTGTTGGCATAGCAGTACCCATCATAAAATTATTCAGATAAGGCATATTTCCTGTGCCATATAAAACCGGTGTTTGCAACGCATTTCCATTGATGTTCAGAAAGCCGTAGTCGATAAAAGCACCCAGGCGGTAATTTGCTTTCTTGCCCAGATTCACACCTGCTTCGGCGGTGGCCGAGCAGTTCAGCGCTAAAACGGGAATATAATCACCTGTGGCTGTAAAACTTCCGAATGAGTGATTCGGCATATTTTCAAAAGTACCCAAATAGTTTTCGTACGTTCCCGAAAAAGCAACCAGACTTTGTGTATGACTTGTGGCTAATATATTTAATCCCAGTTTTACACCGGCTAAGAAATATAACTTCTTGCTTCTCAGTCCGAATTCCAGCGGAAAGTTTATATTTCCCAACGAGTAAGTATCCAGATTATCGGAAAATGTATAATGTCCCATAAACCGATCGCCTTCATCATCGTACAAATTGTCGACATCGATAGAAAATTTGTCGTACGCCAGCGAAGATTTCAACTGCGTATATTCCACTCCGGTAAGTATACTCAGGTTTTTGTACTGAAATTCGTATCCGGCGCCCACGCCATAACCGGTATCCCACAACGAATGCATGCCTGTAAGGCCGGTAGACAAGGCACTTTGCCCACCTGTGCCCCAAATAACAATATTGTGATTGACATAAGAAGTATATTGTGCACTCATATTGCCTATACTCAGTATGCCTGCTATTGCGCTGATAAGAATTTTAATCAATGTTTTCACGCTATATAAATTATAAGTTCGTTTATATTAAACAGTCGTTTTTTATTTTACAATTAACCTGTACGACTGCTGTTCTCCGGTGGCGAGCAGTACATTCAGAATATACACGCCACTTTTTACCGGTGAATTCAGGGTATTGTTACCACTTTTCAATGGTGTATTTGTTTTTTTAACGCCCAACGGGTCGATAATACTGACAGTACAATCCTCTTTGCTGTCAATATGGATAGTTTCGCCTGCATTCATCGAAGTTGGATAAACAGCCAGTATTGAAGTGCTTGCTTTCATAACCGGTCTCATAGTGCAACTCATTAGTTTCACCAAATCGTTTTTCCGTGTAAGTTCGATGCTGTAATCGGCATTGAAATCAAGCATTGAACCATCGCGTCCCACATAATAAATCGGGTCAGTTGCTCCGTCGATAGCATTCCCGTTTTTATACCACTGATAATGGGTGAAATCAAAGCCAGTATTTTTGCGAACAACCAACATGTCGTTCCACTTTTGTGCAATCACATCCGAATAAAATATCGTAAATGGTATGGTATAAACTTCTTTTTTGTTGCATACCAGTTCATCATAAATGGTCAAAATCAGCGTGTCGTTATTCGGAACAAGGGTTGCCGGGAATGTAACGACAAACTGAGAACCATTGTCGGTAACCGACGACGACGAGAAGCCTGACGCTTTGGCATTGGCGTTAAATTCAGCAGTATATCTGGTGAATGATCCTTTTTTAATATCGTACGGAATAAAAAGGCGGGTGGTATTGCTGCAAACATTGTGCACAAGCGTTTTGTCCAGCACCATTTCCAAACATTCCTGAATGGACAAATGCAGCGTAATAATACTGTCGCAACCGGCTTTATTTTTTATGGTGTACGTAGGCATGTTGGTGCTTTCGTAATAAGTATTTCCATCGATCCACTTCAGGGAGTTGAAAGCAACTCTGGTGTCGGTTGCATAAGTCTCGTAATTGGTGATATGATGATGGTAAACAATACTGTCGCACTGATAATAGGTGGTATCAATCAGGTGAATGGCCGGCAAACTATTCGTTGCGTTGCCCGGCAAACAAACTGAAGTGTAATAATGCTTTTCGAACGGATTTCTCACCTTGAGTTTTGCATTAACGGTGGAAATCAAACCGGTATCGTCGCACTGAAGTGATTTCTTTTTGATAGTTGCAGTTACATTGTATGTGCCGATAGTTGGATAACGATATTTCAACATTGTACCCGTAGTGATTTTTGTTGTACCGTTGCCTAGGTTCCAGGTTACTTGTTCCACATTTTTCATTTCGGTGAGCAATGTAACAGAATCGCCATAGCAAACCGACAGAGAATCGGACACACCGGTAGTAAAATACTTATTATTTACCATGATGGCTTGAGGTACTTTAGTGGCCGATCCGGCCGAGAATCCGTAAGATTCATTGGCACCCAAACCATATACATCGGCTACAACGCCTTTCGGGCTTTTTAAAGTATACGCATCATCGGCAATGGTGGTTCGGGCATATGAATATGCCGAATTTCCATCTACCGGATAGAAAGTCAACGGTTTGCTGCCGGTTGATTTTCCGGTGAGCGAAACACCCGAAGTATTTGTTGCCGGAACAACTATGTTGACATAATGATTCGTTGTATTCGAAGTATTGAACGTGCAAAAATCAATTTCTTTAGCCAGTTGTTCTAACGGACTTACCCAAATCATCGAAGGACCTCCAAGGAAATTACTTGTATCGTATTTGTGCGAACTTACCAGATATTTATACACGGCACTCGGGCAGGAAGTTTCGATGTAACAGGATTTATCCGGCCACTTCAAATCAATAGTCAGAGTCTGACCTGATTGTAGTGTTCCGATTTCCAGGCCATTGCGTTTTACTTTTGTGTCATTGCTTTTGGCTGTAATGCGGACTTTATCCAAAGCTCTGTTCAACGACCGGGTAACTATAAATTCAGTTCCCCAATAGGCCACAGGCATTGCCTGCTCAAACAGGTGATCGCCATCGTTTCCACCCGAAACAATAGAATCGGCCAGATTTCTGACAACAGGGATAGCTTCGAACTGATTTCCGTTAAACACCGCTATCTTTTTTCCGTTTTGCGTTTTTACTATCGTTCCTGTCAAATCGCTGGCTAACACATTATTTTCCGTTTGCACCTGATAACTTTGTCCCTTATTGAGCGTAACAGAGAATTTTACATTCGCAAGGTTTCCTGCGGCAGTTTTCCACGCTGGAGTTATATCCACAACGGTGTTGTTTTCGGTAGCTACAATCAGAAATTCAGGCGAAAACAGTATTTTCTCAGCAGAATTCGGATAGGTTTGCACCATATATTCATCTTTCAGTGCATTAGCCGGAAGTACATAGGTTACATCAAACTCCTTTGCAATATAGTTAGAAGCAAAAACTGAGACTGTATCTGTAGCTGTAATCTGAAACGATTTATTTTCCACCACTTCCGAAGATGTGAGATATCCTTCGGCAACAGGCGTGGAGGCTACCGGAATTTTATTTAGTCCGGGCTGTAGATTTACAGTGGTGGTAAATGTAGAATTTGTGTTTTTTATGGTTAACTGACACGCTCTTTTGGCAGATACACTGATGCTGATTTCCGGCGTTTTTTCATTTGCCATAAATGCCAGCCAGAACTCTTTGCCTTCGGTGGTTGGTATCTGACAATAGACAGAAGTAATGAATATCTGACTAAGAAATATCAGTAAAAATAATATCCTGCTATTTAGTTTCATACCTTGTTTTTGATTTTAAGGTTGTTATACTACCCGTAAATCATTTTACTTTACGATGATCCGGAATGATTGCTGATCTCCGTTATCGAAAACCACATTCAATAAATACACACCGCTACTTAAAGGCGAATTAATGGAATTACTTCCACTTTTCAGTTTGAATTTTGTTTGCTTCACACCAATAGGATATACCAGTGTGGCTGTGCAATTTTCGGTATTTAAAATATGTATTGTCTGCCCTTTGTCTGTTACCGTAGGATAAACTGAAATAATGGATGACGTCAATCTTAATGTTGGAATCATACCACAACTCATCACCTTTACGCCATCGTTTCGGGTAAGTTCAACAGAGTATTCAGCATTGAAATCAAGCGTAGACCCATCGCTGCCAACATAATAATTAGGCCCTGTAGCGCCTTCAATAATATTCCCGTTTTTGTACCACTGGAAACCGGTAAATTCATAACCTGTTTTGCTGGAGATGGCTAAAACATCGTTCCATTTTTGCGAAATTATACCCGAATAATTGATGGTAAACGGCAAAATGAATTTCTCCCTTCTACCGCATATATTATCGTCGAACAATGTGAGATTCAGCACATAATTATTTGGCACCGGTACCGCCGGAACCGATACAATAAATTCAGATCCATTATCGGTGACAGAAGCCTGCGAGAATCCTGCTGCTTTGGCATTATCATCAAATTCAGCCGAAAACCGATTGAATTTTCCTTTGGATAAAACATAAGGTATCGAAAACTGCGACGAATTACTGCATATACGGTTCAACTGAGAATCTTCTACCTTAATTTCCAAACATTTGAGTATGTTTAATTTCAGGGAAATAATGCTGTCGCAACCGGCTTTGTTCTTCAGTTTTATTGATGGCGTGGTAGTGCTTTCGTAATATTTTTTTCCATCAATCCATGTTAATGAGTCGAATGCTGTTTTTGAGTCTACATTATAGGTTTCGTAGTTGATGGTATTGTGAAAGTAAACCACGCTGTCGCACTGATAGCTTACCGTGTCGGTTTTAATCGTCGTGTGTAAGGTATTCTGCGGATTACCCGGCATACAAATAGTCTGATAATGATGCTTTGGCGTTGCATTTTTTATCTTGATTTTTATATTGATAGTGGTAAAAAGCCCGGTATTATCGCAGGTGTTATTGAAACTTTTGATGGTTGTTACCAGATTGTAATTACCTGCTGTAGGATAAACATATTTAAATGTGGAATCAGTTCTCTGAACACCATTGCCCAAATTCCAGTTTACCGACTGAATGTTCTTCATTTCGGCAACAAAAGTAAGCGAATCGCCCAAACAGCACGATATGGAATCAGGGAAACTACTGATAAAAGGTTTGTTGTTGACAGAAACTCCTTTCTGAATTTTAGCTGACGAACCGGCTGAGTATCCATAAGATTCACTATCGCCCAATCCGTACACATGAGCAATAACACCCGTTTTACTTTTCAGCGTGTAGGAATCGTCCAGCAAAGTAGTCATGGCATACGAATAACTGGCATTTCCGGTCACCGGTTTAAACTTCAACGCCACATTTCCGGCCGTTTTTCCGGCTAACGATACGTTTCCGGTATTGCCGGTTAATGTTACCAGATTAATGTAATGATTTGTTGTATTCTCGGTAGTGTACGTACAAAAATTGATTTCCTTTATCATTTGCTCAATCGGACTAATCCATATCATTGAAGGACCTCCAATACTTTCGCCACCATTATATTCATGTTTACTAACCAAATAGAGATAAACTGCAGCAGGACACGATGTTTCAATAAAACAAGATTCATCGGGAGTAAGTAGCTCAAATTGATAGGTTTGACCGGAATTGATGGTAGCAACAACCACTCCGTTTCTTTTAATCGAAGTGTCGTTGTTACGTGCTGTAACACGAATAAAATCCACTGCTCGGTCTAAAGATCGGGAAATAACGAACTGAGTTCCCCAGAATGACACCGGCATGGCTTGTTCAAATAAATGGTCGCCTTCATTCGATCCATCATACGGAATGTTTACACGTTCATTTCCATTAAATACTGCTATTTTCTTTCCATTTCGGGCTTTTACTAAGGAGCCGGAAAGATCACTGCCTTCCACTTTATTCTTAGTCTGAACCTGATAGCATTCACCCTTATTTAATGTGACCGAAAATGACTGATTTGCAACTTTTCCCCCGGCAGTTTCCATAGTTGGAGTAATATCAACTATGGTGTTGTTTTCGGTGGCAACAATTAAAAACTCAGGCGAATAATCCGGTTTCTGCGACGAATTTGGATACGTTTGTATCATATATTCGTCCAGCAATGCATTAGTTGGCAGAATACCAGAAACATCAAACACTTTAGATACGTAATTCGATGCAAACAACGAAATGGTATCGGTAGAAGTAATGTACAGCGCTTTTTTTTCCACCACTTCGGATGATGTCACATAACATTCGGTGGTTGGTGTAAGTGTTGGCTGGATTTTATTTAAACCGGCAACCAAATTTACCGTAGAAGTATAGCCACTATTCGGGTTTTTTATTGTCATCACACAGGCTCTTTTGGCTGATACATTGATGCTGAGTTCAGGTGTCTTTTCGTTTTTCATAAACGAAAGCCAAAACTCCTTCCCTTCCGTAGTAGGTGTCTGAGCGTACGAGTACGAACAAAAAACCTGAACAATCAGAACAAATGTTACCAGTATTTTATGTTTGATATCCATGTGATTTTTACTTAAGTTTACAGAATTGTAAATTCAACTCTGCGGTTTGCTGCACGACCGTCCTCTGTGTCGTTTGTGGCACAAGGTTCTGTTTCGCCTTTACCTTCGTAGCTGATACGATCTGCTGCTATTCCTTTAGCAATAATATAGTTCATAACCGATTTGGCACGCTCCTGCGAAAGTTTCAAATTCGATTCGGCAGAGCCAACATTGTCGGTATGACCGGTAATACGGATGCGAATATACGGATTTTCTTTCAGGAAGTTATACAAATCTTCCAGCGTTTCATCGGATTCAGGAAGAATATTTGTTTTATTAAAGGCAAAGAAAATGTTTTTCAGTACAACTTTTACTCCCTGTTTGGCTTTCTGTAACGGTATTGTCAGGGTGTCTTTTACGAATACAATTTTTTCGTCGTATGGCAAATATCCCTGTGCAGTGATATGTGACATATAAGTTCCTGCTTTCAGTTGAGTACCGAACGCACCTTTCACTGCATCCGTTGTTCCTTTGTATACAGATGTTGAACCATCTTCGCTGAACAATTCAATACTGGCTGCAATACGGATTTTTGATTCAGAATCTACTGTAACTCCACACAACAGAGGTACAACCTCAACAACAGGCGGTTTTTGTACCACCGGTTTTTTCTGCACAACAACAGGAGTTGTTTTCCGTACCGGTGGTTTACGTTTCACAACTTTCTTCGGAATTTCGTACAATACGGCAAACTTCACACCAACAAACAGCGGATTGACACTCTGAGTGGCATATTCCTGCGAGCTAAGTGCTGAGTTCAGATTACTTACCAACGGCGACTGATCACTCACAAAATTCGGAATTATGCCGTTTACTGTTTGATTTTTAGCATAATCGTTTATGTTCATCAATCCATAATCAACAAATGCCGATGCACGATAATGCAAACTTTCGCGGAATGTTTTTGGTCTTGGACGTTGTCCGCGGCGTAAAGGTTTTTGTTTTACAGCCAGCCATTCGTCCAGATTTACGCCAAATTCCGCAGTGGCAGCCACACTCATACTGAAATTTACATTGCCATTGCCACCAACTGTATTTACCGACAGGTCATGATTAGGCATACCGGTTAAATCGTCGATAATTTCCGAATCGGTGGCGTACATTGTAGCGGTACTTGTGGATGCATAATTACCCATTAAACCTATACCAATTTTGGTTCCCACAGTAGCAAAATATCGTTTCCCAAAATCGTAACTTAACAGAATAGGAATGTTCAAATAACCGGCATTCCACTTTTCGGTATAATCAGAAAAAGCATAATGATAGGTCATTGTAGGGTAAGGCAATAACATTTGCCGGGTGACTGCATAATTGAAAATATCCGATTTTGAATTCAGCAAATTAAACTCCAGACCACTGCTTACATGAAACTTTTTCATTTGCAATTCGTAACCCACACCCAGTTCGCCACCTAACCCACCGAGGTCTTTAATATTGGTACTGTTATTCAAAAACAGGGAATAGCCGGTTCCACCCCACACACTAATATATTGAGTTGGCTGGATGTTGGTTGTTGCCGTTTTATTTGTTTGCTGAGAAAATCCGAAAACTGACGCAAGTACGCAAAGTACTGTTATAACTGATTTATTTAGTGTATTCTTCATATCCGGATTTACTTGATAACATTGATTTTAATAGCTTTACGTTGTCCGTTACTCAATCGAACATCCATTAAATAGATACCGGCACGGTCGGGAGCGGTTACATAATCGCCGGAGTCAACTATAGTGGACGAAGAATAAACTCTGCCTGTCAGGTCTCTGAAATATACAGCGCCTGCAACAATAGTTTCAACTTTAATTTTTGATGATACTCTGGCAAAAGTAGATTCAATCTGAATATCCTGCTCAAACTGATAGTTGTTTTCGTCGCCCGATTTATCCGCAAGACTTTTTTTGCAGGTACAAAGTTCAAGTCCTTCCGCAGTAGTCAACTTCACATAATACTGATCTGTGGTATTGAAACTGCTTCCGCCCAGATAAATGTACGAAATGGTATCGGCAGGCATAATATTATCGTTTTTATACCACTGAAAATCCACAAAATTATATCCACCGTTTTCAGTTGCATTTTTCACAGCCAACACATCGTTCCATCGCTGTGTAAGTACACTTTCAACAGGATAATTCACCATAAAACTTATCGGGAAAGTGTCTTTGGTACAAACACCGTAAGCAATAATATCGGCTGTGTAAACTTTTGCAGGAGCCACACCGGCTGGTATTGGTATTTCGAAATAATTAGTTTTCACCTGAATAAACCCATCGCTGAATCCCTGTGCTTTAGCCGTATTGCTGAATTTAATTTCGGCTGCAGTAATGTTGTTTACAGCCTGTTTGGTGAAATAAGCATTGAACTTACCTTCGCTGGCGCAAATAAAACGCGACAGTGTATCGATGCTTACCTGAATTTTTTCGATATTAACCTTGATAGCCACACTATCGCGGGCAAGTTGACCCTGACACAGATTAGAACTCATACGTTGCACAATCATGTAAGCATTGTATTGCCCTGCATTGGGGTAATAATGATCTACTGCCGTGAGTGTTTTACCCGATACAGAAGGTGAACCATCACCAAAATTCCAGATAATATTTTCAGTTTCGAAGTTCAAATCGCAACTGTAATGAATGGTATCCAGACTACAAAGTTTTATATCAGCTCCGGGAGCAAATTCTTCGCCATTGATCTTTACAAACTGTTCGAGAGATTTTACAGCGCCTCCCACCGAATAACCATAAGATTCGTTTGAACCCAATCCATAAACGTGAGCAATGACACCCGAAGTACTCTTGAGTGAGTATGAATCGTCGGCCAAAGTGGTGCGGGCATACGAATAATCCGTATTTCCAGGCACCGGTGTAAAAGTGAGGGTTTTATTGCCGGTAGATACACCCGACAGTATTATACCTGCTGTTCCGGTAGTTTTGGTAACCAGATTCATGTAATGATTTGATGTATTGGCTGTTGTGTAAGTACAAAAGTTGATTTCCTTAATCATTTGTTCAATCGGATTTATCCAGATCATGGATGGACCACCCAGCGCACTGCTGGTATCGAACTTATGATTGCTCACCAGATACAGATAAACCGCACACGGACAGGAAGTTTCAATGTAAGCCGCCTCGTCGGGATTCAATACTTCAAATTCAAAAGTCTGCCCTGAATTGATAGTGGCAATCAGCGTACCGTTACGCTTGATAGACGTATCGTTGTTTTTGGCCGTAATACACACTTTATCCACAGCACGGTTCATAGAGCGCGTTACCACGAATTGCGTTCCCCAATACGGAACCGGCATGGCCTGTTCGAACAAGTGGTCTCCATCATCACCACTTCCGTAAGGAATAGCTTCGGACATATCGCCATTGAAAACTGCAATTTTCTTTCCGTTTCTGGCTTTCACCAGCGAACCCGAAAGTGTACTATTCAGCGCTTTTTCTGCTTGTACCTGATAACTTTCGCCTTTGTTTAGTCTCACTTCGAAAGCTACGTTGGCAGGTTTACCATATAAAGTTGCCCACGCCGGAGTTATATCCACAATGGTACTGTCTTCGGTGGCTACAATCAGAAATTCGGGCGGAAAACTTTGCTTCTGCGACGAGTTTTTGTAAGTCTGAATCATGTATTCGTCGAGCAACGCTTTGGTTGGAAGAATGGAAGCTACATCGAAAACCTTTGCCACATAGTTCGAGGCAAACAACGCGATGGTGTCGGTTGAACTGATTAACAAAGATTTATTTTCCACCACTTCGGAAGAACTCACGTAAGCTTCGCTCACAGGTGTGGATGAGGCAGGAATTTTATTTAAGCCCGGAACCAGAGTGGCTGTTTGTGAATAGCCTGTGTTCGGATTTGTAATGGTTAGTGTACAGGCTCGTTTGGCCGAGACCATAATGCTTAATTCAGGTGTTTTTTCGTTACCCATAAACGATAACCAGAATTCTGTACCTTCGGTAGTCTGACCAAAGGAAAAAATGGTTTTACAAGAAAACAAGATGACCAGTAAACACAATTTACCCGGTAATAAGTGTAATAATTTACGCATAATTCGTACTGAAATTAGTATTTAGAAAAAAGGGTGCTTATTATATTCGCAAAAAAAGTAGTGTTTTTTTGCAAATGATTTTATTCGCGCTTATGCAAATATATAATTATTATCAATGACTCAATTTGTTTGCGCTCAGATGATACAATTTACGTCAATTTTTACACCAAATCAACATTTACAAACATGTTCTACATTTACATATTGATTCAGATATGTATTGGTAATGTGTTATTTGAATAAATTGACTTAAATAAAATGCCTCGGGCCAAAGCCGGAGGCATATAAAAATGGGTCATATTAGTTGGTGGAAGTTGTCTTTAATTCAATTCTATCTTTCACCGGGCAATCCTGTGGTAAATTTCTGCGCGTAGAGTCGGTTGTTGTCATCAACAACACGGGCAATATAAATTCCGCTTTTTAATGCAGTATTCTGAATTTGAATTTTCGATTGATTAGGATTTAACCGGTAAACCAACTGTCCGTTCAAATGAAAAATTTCAACAGATTTCATGTATTGATTTTGTAAATCGATAGTCACACCATTACCATCTGCAGTTGAATAACATTTAAGTTGACTGTTACCGTTCACTGATTCCAGAGCGCTGGGCGCTTTTACAATAATATTGCAGGTGTCCGATTCGGTCAGACCATTGGTAAATTCCGATTTTACGATAATCGTATGATTTCCGGCTGACAAACCGGTCAACGGAATTTTCATGTTGGTAACAGTTAATGAGTTGGTGGTCTGCGTATCAATCAACAAATCAAACTTTTTCAGCGTATTACCTGTTTTCCTGTTTGCAAAAGCTATCAACGAAATCGTATCAGTGCTATTGAATGTACTGTTTGTCAGCGGACTTACAATTAGAGTTGAACTGTAAACCGGATACCAGGTATTGTAGGCTGTCATCACATCATTACCCGAAGTATTGTACCAACTGTAACCATTGCGTCGTTCGTAACCAATTTCGGCCAAAGAGAATTTCATAATTCCATCTCGGTCGCAAAAAAATGGTCGGTTGTCGGCAAGTGTATAAAATCGTGCCCACATATCGGCAGCAGTGGAACTCGACACTACTCGTAAATCACTTAATCCATCTGAATTAGTAAAGCTTTCCAAACGCTGACCTTTAATTCTCACGCCATCGTACCACACAACACCGCTGTAAATGGCTCTCTTTATTTCTTTGGTTTGAACAGGAAGCGACATCAGCAGTTTAATAATATTAGCCGATTCACCTCCACTTAAAGAGGCGAGTTCATAAGCACGCGCATTTGTTGGGAGGAACGTTTTCTCATCATGCTGTGCACACCAACTGGTGAGTTTATTTTTCTGAATATATTGTGTTTTTAAAATGCAGTTCACTCCTTTATCGAAAGCAGTTTTTGCCAGATTTGCGATACTGTCGGACAGAATAATTGAATAATAAGTATCCTTCAAATACACATGTCGAAGATTATTCATCACATTAATCATGGCATTATCGTTGTAGGTAATATGCGTATAGTACCCTGATTTTAAAGGATAAAACTGTGGCCAACCGCCATTGGCATATTGTGCTTTCAGATAATACAAAATTCCTTTGGTAAACGATGCTTTCAGCACATTTTTAAGTGAATCGGACGTTACGGCTTTATACACTTTCGATAAATAAAGCAGTTCATACAGACAAGCGCTGTTGTCGATAGTAGCTTCGGTATTTTTGGGTTTATCTACAATCAGCGCAGCTTTTTGGGCATCGGTAAGCACCAGTTGCATGTTCACATTTTTTGTCCAGCCACCGCAATCTTTCTGGTAAAGCAATACATTGTTGGCTATGCGGATAGCCTCAGCAGAACTCCACCAGCCGGTAGTTTGGTCGCTGCATTTGCCACCTACCACATTGCTCCAGCTATCGAGTAAAACAGTAGCAGCACTTACCGAAAAGTTAAACAGAGCAAAAAAAGCCAATGAAGCGAAAATACGTAATTTGTTCATAATGGATAAAATATATTTTGACAAAATTAATACGATATTACTGAAAATATTTCTTTTAAACTAATATTTAGTTTTAAACTCCTGGAGTGTTTTACATATCATTGTTCATTTTATGATAAACTCATATTCATGACCTGCTTTTGTATGCACATCATACTCAAAAACCTGCTGAATACCGATACCTTTGAGTTCAGTTTTTTCTGATATCACAGGTTTTTGCGTTGGTTGTGTTTTGTAAAAAGGATTCGGATTATCGCCCTGAACCGTTTGCAGGTTTTTTCCTTTCAAAGGCTGATAAGAGCGCAACCGCAAATTTCCTCCAAGTGTTGATTTAATGGTTGCCGATACTATTTTCCCGTTTTTCCATGTCATTTCCACCAATTCGAAACCACCACGCAATCGCAATCCTTTCACACGTCCTTCGCTCCAGACATCGGGCAATGCGGGTAAAAATGCCACTGCGCCATCGTGACTTTGTACCAACATTTCGGCTATACCGGCCGTACACCCGAAATTTCCATCAATCTGAAAAGGCGGATGAGCATCGAACATATTGGCGTAAGTACCTCCATCCTGATCTTTGATGGTGGCGATTGCAGGTTTCAGATTCAACTGATTTTTTACTAACTGATAAGCATGATTTCCGTCCAGAAAGCGTGCCCACAAACACACTTTCCAGCCCATAGACCAACCCCGACTGGCATCGCCGCGTCCGATAAGTGAATTGCGGGCTGCCTCAAACAATTCGGGTGTTGTAAAGGGTGAAATTTCCCTGCCCGGAAACATGCCCCACAAATGCGATACATGCCGGTGACCCGATACTTTCCTGTCCCAGTCTTCGAGCCATTCCTGCAATTGCGCGTATTGGCCAATATGCATGGGAGGTAACTGTGAGCGAACTTTTATCAGTTCATTAACAAATTGTTTATCGGCATTTAAAAGAGTTGCAGCATCAATGGTATTCGACAGCAAATCGAAAACCATCTGATTATCCATAGTAACTCCCGCAAAAAAACAAGCACGTTCTTTACTAATTGTTCCATCCGGTTTAGTTTCTTCATAACTCCAAAATCCCGGAGTATTTTCGGGTGAATTCGAAGGTGAAACCACCAGATAACCTGTTTTCTTATCGCGAATCAGAAAATCCTGATAAAATTCGGAAGCACCTTTTAGTATCGGATAAATTTCTGTCAGGTAGTTTTTATCACCCGAAAACAAATATTTTTCCCACAAGTGCGAGCAAAACCAGGCATTGCAGGTAGGCCAAACCCCGGCAGTTTTGTCCACAGCACCGGTTGAGCGCCACAAATCAGTATTGTGATGCAATGTCCAGCCACGTGCTCCGTACATTTCCGTTGCCGATTGTTTTCCGGTTTCGCTCACATCCTTTATTAATTGAATAAAAGGTTCGTGACATTCGCTGAGGTTGGTTACTTCTGCCGGCCAGTAATTCATTTCCACATTGATATTGGTCGTATATTTGCTGTCCCAGGCAGGATACATGCCGGCATCCGGATTCCATATTCCCTGTAAATTAGCTGGTTGTGTTCCCGGTTGCGACGATGAAATAAGCAAATATCGTCCAAATTGGAAATAGGTGGCAGCCAGTTCAGGGTCGTTATTTTCGGCAAATTCGGCAATGCGTTGGTCGGTAGGTTTGGCCAATTGTGCCGCTCCCGATTTGCCCAAATTCAACGAAACCCGGTTCATCTGCTGCTGATAAAATGCAATGTGATCGGCCTTCGCTTTTTTGTACGATTTGGAAAATTTATTCAAATAATCAGCCGCACGTTGCTCTGCATTGGCCGATATATCTTTGTAATTCACAAAACTGGTGGCTGTCGATACGTAAATAAGCACTTCATTGGCATTGATCACAGTAATTTTACTTCCGTTTGCCATTTGTTTGCCTCCGCTCGGGATCACTTTTATCAGCGTGTAAGCTTTTAATAAATTCGGGATGTTTTCTTCCTTTTCTTTGGTACATTTACTTTCGATGGCCAGTGTATTATTGCTTCCTTCGGGTATAAAACCTAAGGCTGTAACTCTGTTCGCTTTTAAAGGCTGAGCAAATGATGTTGTAAAGCTGATTTTTCCTTTCTCGGAAGCCGAAAGACGGATAATAATAAGCTGATCGGTAAACGATGTAAAAGCCTCACGGGTAAATTCCACCCCATCAACATTGTATTTGGTAGTGGCAATGGCTGTTTTCAAATCAAGCTCGCGATACAGATTCGTATATTTTTCGTGTCCCGGAAAAGTCAGCACTATATTGCCTACCGACTCATAAACCTGTCCGTGCGAAGTTGTAGTGCGGTCGCCAATAATATCTTTTAGGGCTAACTGTTGTGCCTCCACATATTTTCCATCTTCAATCAACTGCTGAATAAGCTTGAGCGATGTTTTGGCATTCGGATTGGTATTCTGATACGGGCTTCCCGACCAGAAAGTATCTTCGTTCAACTGAATTGTATCCGACTGTGGAATACCGTAAACCATAGCACCAAGTCGTCCGTTTCCTAACGGCAATGCATCCGTCCATGCTTCGGAAGGGCGATTGTACCAGAGTTTAAGATGATTCTGAGCTTGTGAAGCAGGCAACAAAAACAACAAAAACAAAATATATATGAAACGCTGTGATAAATTCATACGAACCTTTTAATAATAAACTTTCCCAAAGTTCTGAGCTTTGGGAAAGTTCTATTTTCCGGAAAATTTAAAATATTAGTATAGGCGTTTAGACCGCCCAAATAAATGTATATTATAGTTGATTTGAATAACATTTTCATCAAGTTTATACGGGACAACTTCATGTTCATCCCAACATTCGCCACAAAGTGGCAATATATCCTAGCCCAATGGCAAAGCCTTGGGGCTGTAATAATAGAAATCGATATGCGCCCTGCAAGGGCAATATTATTATTTTGCCCTTGCAGGGCGCATATTTCGTATATATCTAATCTAACCCAAGGCTTTGCCATTGGGCTATATTATAATTGGCTTACAGCCAATAAATCATTGGGCGACCTAAGCGCCTATACCAATTAAAATATTATTTTGTAAGAATTTTCAGCAAGTTTCAAAACAAAGACACCTTTGAGCTGGCTGAAACTATGTTTGTATTCATCAGAGTAAGCAGTATCACTGAATATTTTCTTTCCATCAGACGAATATATTGATATTTTCGTACCTTCTTTTATATTGGAAATCAGCAATTCATGATTTTTAGTTGTATGAATCACAGGTTTTTGGAAACTGACATCATTGAAACCCGTGAAAAGGACGTTCAAACCTTCAGAAGTTTCGCTCAAACTACCATACTCATTCACCGCTTTTATTGCATACTGATAATTGGTATTATTCATTGCCAAATTATCGGTAAAATTCAATTCTTTGGTAAAACCAATCACACTATCGTTGCGCAAGACCACATAACTGATAGCATAATCGCTTGCATTCCAAGAAATAGTACGGCTGTTTGTCTGTAAATTTGTTGGTTTTGATACTGGTTCAAAATAGGCGCGCGGATTCCAGCCATCGGTAGCCATTACTACATTTTCATAGGTGTATTGAGCTGCTTCCACATCGGTCAGCACATTTTTCTGAACATCGCCGGTAACCACCAAACCGGTTGTAGAATTAGTGTACGAATATGTTTTTTTACGTCCCGATAAATCGAATTGCTGGCCGCTGGCATTAAAACTGTTGTATTCAGCAAAAATTTTCGGAATAGCACCCATATTAATCCACGCCTCGGTACTCATAGGTGTAAGCACTTTGGTGTTGATAAACACTGCCTGCGGTGCATTATGCCAGGGGCGACCAAATGCATTTCCACCTTCCATAGCGGCTGCATTACCATCAATCACACAATCGCGGAACACATAACCCCAGGTTGTGGAAGTATTGTGCGAAGGAGCTACAATGACCGAACCTTTACGCAGATTGTAAATAGTTGTGTTTTCAATCAGCACATTTCCATTGTTGTAAATATAGTCCACAGCACCTTCTATAAGACATTTATTGGCATAATGGCGTTGATTATCGGTAGAAGTAGTTTGCCATGTATCTTGAAACGAACGCATATTGCAATTGTAGAATGCAAATTTATCGGCCATGGTTTTAAGCGATAAAGCTTGCGGACCGGCTAATTTCTCGACACCCCAACGGTTTTCGAACGAAATATTTTCGGCATAAAAATCACTTGCCTGCGAATAAAGCACCGATCCTGTGTTGGTTTGCTCGCCTGTTGCACCACTGTACCCCTCGGTATCTTCTACAATACGTGTACTTGTAGAATAACATTTGTAAGTGAGTGTAACTTTATTTTTATCCTGACCTATTAAGTGCAAAAACGGTTTGTTAGCGGGGATATTGATCAGTTCCTCGTAGCGTCCGTTTTTCACAAATACCAGCCATGGCGCAGTTCGTCCCACAGGCATGGCATTGATGGCCGCCTGAATACTGCTAAAGTCGCCCGAACCATCTTTGGCTACCACGGCATCGTACAATCGAGCCATAGGTATGGGTCTGTTCATGGTTTTGAAATTCAGCACCAAACCTGCGTATACATTGCCCGACATATCGGTTAATGCGCCTGCCGGAACAGTGAATGTGTAATCGGTATTATAACTCAGTTTTGAGTAGGCAAAAGTTACCGTGCGCGAACCAAAAACGGGCGTTAATGCCGATGAACCCAATGTGCAATTTCCGGCACCAGCTTTTAGACGTTCGTTAAATGTGAGCACAATTGCGCCGTTTGCCGAAGCATAAGCAGAGCCTTCGGCAGGAATAGCCGAAATTAAATTTGGAGCAATAACATCGTTCACTGCATCCACATCGGCATATACATAAATATTGGTAATGGCCGTTCCATCCACATCGGTAGCATTTCCGAGTGTAGGTGTACTGTTTGTATCAGCTATCCAGCGGATATATACTTTTGCTTTTCCATTTAAAGTATCGGGCAAAACTCCATTCAAATCGGCCCATGCAGCGTTATAAGTAGAAGTTATATCCACACGATTCAACTCGGTAAATGTAGTTCCGTTGGTGGAATATTGCATAGTAACAACCGGATAGGCATGATACGATGCTCCTACAAGCGATTTTACTTGGATGTTTTTGTATCCGACAGTAGAAAATGTAGCCTGATAATAGCGGGGAGTGGCAAAATTAGCTACCGGGGTCCACATGCGGGCACAAGGCAGGCTCGGACTGAAAGCGCCAGTTGAAGGCAACCAACCTGCTGAGCTTCCATCGGCATTATACAGACCAAATGTACCTGCATTGGATAATTCAGAATAAAAATCGCCCGGACGCGAGGAACTTGGCGTTTGTACTTTCAAATCCCAACCTACAATAAACGGAATCTGGTCGTAGTTTGCTGTAAGTGTTTTATCGGCATCCACAGTGATAGTTCTGGCGAGGGATGTGGTATTATCTTCCCAATAAAGGAAGTTGCTCACTTTATTCGATTCGGCAGTAACAGTTACGACAGTACCTGTTTCGAACTTTCCGTTTGTGGGCGACGGAGAAATTGATAATGCACCCCAATCAGCTCCGGAACCTGCTTTGTTTACCGTAAAATTGTAGGTTGTGATGGTTTCGAAAACAGCTGTAAGCGCTGTATTTTCGTTTAATGTCAGTTTGTAAATTGGTTCAGAAGATACTGTTTGTCCGGAAGCGTTTTCCCAACGAACAAATTTATAGCCAAAATTACGGTTTGCAGCAACGGTAATTTCGGTTCCGGCATCGAAAGAATTTCCTACAATACTTTGAGAAACTGTACCTGCATTTGCAGGAGAAACAGATGTAGAGAATGTGTACGCAGGAACTGAAATAACAGAACCGGTAAGTTGTCCTGTAACTTTGATGTTTGAGATTCCCGCTTGTTTGGTATTACCGAGCGAATAAATAATGATTTTGATTTTACCCTCGCCGGCATTGGCAGGAATATTGAATGTTGACAAGTCGATGGTATTCAACGGACTGTCCACTGTATTGTTATTTCTAATGGGTTTGATAGCGGTTCCCAAACTTGTGCTTGATCCATCGGCGGCCACCCACACCACATCAATCGATCCGCCATCGGTACCATATCGCATAGCATTGAACGAAACCACAGTTGGTTTAAAACTCAAACCTTTTTTAGGACGAAAACCAAAAATCACAGCATCAGCATCGCTGGCTACGCTGGCAGTGGAAATGGGTTGAAAACGTGTGTACGAAATGCTGTTGGTTGTATTTTTATCGAGCAATTTTAAATTACTACCAACAGTAAAATAATCGGGATTAAAATAAGATTCGGTACCCGCAGTATAAGCAGCTGTTTGGGTCGACGTTCCCTGATCGAAAGTCCAGGTAATATCTACGGTTGTATTTAAGTCCTGCGCATAGGTTTGCAGGACAAAAATATGTAAAATAAAGATAATGAGTCCGGTGAAAGTAGTTTTCTTCATTTTTTGTATTTGAAAATTTGTATAAATCGAAAAATTATGGATGCAAATTTCTAAGTCTGATACAAAAATTGTATCAGACTTAGAAATTAATATTAAAAAATCAGGCTTGAATATCAACTCGCTTAGTCAACAATCACTTTTTGAGTTGAAACAACTCCGGCTTCTTCAAATTTTACCAGATAAATGCCCGAGTTCAGCTTTTTGCTCAACATACTTGCATTCGTAAGCGACATTTCTTCCAGTTTTTGACCCATCAATGAGTAAATGGTAGCTTTTCCGTTTTTCAATGATGAATTGATGATAATCTGGCCATTGGTATTTGAGTTGGCGTAAGCATTTAAAAGAGCATTGTTATTCAAACCTGTTCCAATTGGAGTTCCGAATACAAAAATATTGGTAATTGCAGTTCCATCATTTCCAGTTCCAACTAATGTACTTGTGGCATCTCCAACCCATCTGATATAAACAGTTGACTGACCTTCGTAAATTGCAGGTAATGAAGCGTTCAATTCGCTCCATGATGTTGTTAAATTTACATTTGCTAAATCACTAAAGTCAGTACCATTAAGCGAAATTTTCATTTTTTGATTAGTATAGTATTGATATGAACCGGACATCAGTGATTTTACCTGAATGCCAGTGTAACCTGACGTTGAGAAAGTAGCTTGCCAATACCGACGGTTTGTTGCAAAATCAGCAGAGCCAGTCCAAAGTATAGCACAAGGAGTTGTAGGAGTTGACCAGCCAGAATGAGCTAACCATGAAGTTGCTGTGCCAGTTTGTTCATAAATATTCAGAACTCCTTTATTTGATGCATTTGAGTAAAAGTCACCTACACGAGCTGTTGTTGGCGAACCAATTTTAAAATCCCAACCGGCTATAAATGGAGTTTCGGTAAAATTAGCAGTAAAAGATTTATTGCCATCCATGGTAATTGTACGTGGAGTTGCAGTAGAATTATCTTCCCAGTTTACAAACGATGTTACAGGGTTTGGCACTATAGTCATTGTTACAACAGTACCTGTTTCGTATTTACCATTGGTAGCAGCTGGCGAAACTGTTACATTTCCCCAGGTACTTCCTGCTTTTGTCAATGTAAAATCGTAAGTAGTTACCGGATCAAAAACTGCAACCAAAGAAGTGTTAGCATTCATTGCAAAAGTATATGGATTGGCTGTAGAAACGAGTGCATTGCTATTATTGGCATCTTGCCATTCTTTAAATACATAACCAAATCCTTTTGTAGCTGTTACTGTTACCTGATCTCCTGCATTGTATGTTGCAGTAGCTGGCGAAACAGTACCTGAACTTGTCGGGCTTACAGAAGCTGAAAACGAAACTGGAGCAGTAACCACTTTCAACCAACCAGGATCGCCAATTATACCATTTGTACTACTTGCTGTAGCTAAAGCAGAAGACGATAATATGCTAAAATTGTATGTACTTGCATCCTCGAATGGAATCGATGTAACTCCGGCTAATACACCAGTATTAAGAGCCAAATCTGTATTATTTATTGTAGCACCTGTACCTGTCATATTATATCCATAAAAATCCACTGAAAGATTGTTTGCAGCATTCAAAGTTCCACCGTTTGTACAATTTAAGATATAGTTTGTTCCTTTTGTACCTGAATAAATTAAATTAAAGATATTGTCTTTAATATTATAAACAGAGGCGTTTGTGAATTTATTAGAAACATCAAAGAAATTTTGACCACTTTTGCTCCATTTATAAACAGTATTATTTGTGAAGTTTAGTGTAAAGGCTGCCTGAGTTGAATTGTTGGGAGCAAAAAATTTATCACCACCATAATTGTAAAGTGTTGAATTTGTAACTGTAAGTGCTCCTAATATGTGATTAGTTTGTATAAAGGTGTACGAATTACCAATATCATGAATCAAACAATTATCAATTAAAATACTTCCAATAGTAGCTGTGGCCAATGCAGCACCCTGCATACGAATAAAGCTGCGACCAAAACCTGTCATTTCGCAATTTTTAAATTGTAAGGTACTAATCGGGCGTTGCATACCGCTTGAATAGTTTATTACATAATCGCTGCCGCTCATTACGACTCCACGAACAAATTTTACACCATCGAAAATAAGTCCACCATTATCACCCGCTGGATCTACAAGTTGTGCTGTAATAATTGGTGTAGTAGCTGCAGCCGGATTTTTTTTGATAGTAATTGTTTTCGATGCTTGAATGGGGAATCCATAGTTATAACTTCCTGCATCAAGTAGAATCACATCGCCATCGCCGGCACCTAAGTAAACAGTAGATATTGTTGAACTTGTTGCTGTTAATTCTGCTGCTTGCGAATAAAAGAGAAACACATAGCAAAATAATGCTAGTAGAAAAGTAATTTTTGTTTTCATAAGAATTTTAATTTAAAGTGATGTTTTAATTTTTTTTGAAATTGATTTAATATTTTGCGTTTTAACTTCCTTTGCAAAGAATCCGGCAACAATTCGTGCTCCTGCTTCGTTCAGGTGCGTATTGTCGTCTAATCCTTTCGGATAAAGTTTGCTGCGACCATCATTGGATACTTTGTGAAAATATTGTTTCGACGCTTCAGGGCCTTCTTTTTCGAGCCACGCAATGGTTTGTTGATACATGTCAATTACAGGAATATTCATTTCCTTGCCCACTTCGCGGGTAATAACCGGATACACACCATGTACATCTACAATTTTGTTTTCCTTATCGAACTTCCGCCGGGCAATTGACGTACAAAGTATCGGAAATCCGCCTTTTGTTCTTGTTTCGGTAACAAACCGTATAAGGTTGGTTTTGTAATCCTCGGGAGTGGTATAACGGTCGGGTTTGTCTTTGGCGCCGTCGTTATGACCAAACTGAATAATTACCACATCACCCGGCTGAACCTGTGTAATGATCTTTTCCCACCAACCCTGTTCTATAAATGTTCGGGAACTGCGTCCGTTTTGAGCCAGATTTACTACTTCGGTATTTTTCTTCAGATATTCAGGCAGTAACATTCCCCAACCGCGTTCCCGAAAAATTTCACTGTAAGTTACTCCCGATGTTGAATCAAGCACATTTTTCGACAATACTTTTTCAGCCATGGTAGAATCACCAGCCATAAATATATGAATGGGGCGTGGTTTGCTGGCAGTGAATACCAACATAACTACACTAAATACTATGAGAAGTTTTGTTTTCAATATCGTTTTTATAAATTAACTATATCAGGTGAAATAAGGTTCGTTGCTAAAGTGCTCAGGAGCAATTCTATGTGTTTCGCTACCCGGAATTGGAGGGTCGGATTCCAATTCTAACGATATTTCATTGTCCAGTCGAATTATTTCGATGGTTGGAATTATATATTCGCTTTTTATAGTTTGTATTATATTCGTTTTCATATATTTTTTTTCAAGAGCTTTCTTCTATGAGTCTTTCAGATGAATAGAAGTAGGTTCTTTGTTTTATTGTTTTACAATAACTTTTTCGTTTTTAATTTCACCATTAATTTCCATAGTAACAACATATACTCCCGGATTAAAATGTTGGTCAATTACGGTTAATGATTCTATAAGTTTGGAGTGAATAAGTTGTTGACCTATACTGTTGTAAATTGTTACCCGGTCATTGACTCCAAAGACTTTATTACTCTTAATCGAAATCTGATTGTTTCTATTTGCAAAAACAGTTATATTCGAAAAGGTTGAATTTAGATGGTTATCTGTTGTAATTGATGGACTTTTGAAAATAACAGTAAAACGTGTATCAGTTGTTGAAGCATTCGAAGTAAAAGTATATGCACTTCCGTCGCTTATTTCCTTTTCGGTTTTGAGTTCATTATCGCGAATATATATGCTTGTATTGCTATCGAAGTTTCTTATTTCAGTTGCTTTAATACTATAAGCGTTGGTTTGACCGGTTGTAAAGCTTAATGGAATGATATTTGAAGTTTCAATACTATTCAATCCATTGATAACCAGGTTCTCTGAGTTTGCCTTTGTGTAAATCTCAGGTACGGCTGCGTTCGCATTTGTCATTTTGGGTGAATCGTAATTGTCCCTGCCATCCAAAGCATTTGGGTTGAAGAGTACAATAGTTTCATCGGCATTTATTCCATTAGAAACTTGTAGTCGTAATACTTTTTGAACCGAATACGCTGTCGATGGAGATTTCAGGCGATTAGTAAGTACACCTTTGTGACAACGCATCGAATTATCGAACATTAATGTTCCTGTAGTGTCATTGCCCAATACACTTGGTTTTACACGCACCCAAAATGCCTGCATAGGCGGAATGCTATCAGTAACAGCAATGCCGTTTAAACCAGTGCCAACTTGACTTTCTGAATTGTATGTATCGAAAATATATGCTGAATTTCCTGAGTTTCTGCTACGAAACCAAATAGTTGGCTCTAAATTCGTACGAGTTGCTGTACTCCATTTTACGTACGACGGATATGGATTTCCAACCAAATTAAAACCTTCTTTAGTTTGTCCCTTAGTGCGGGTTAGTGTAATGGATTTTGTTCCTGTATTAAGCGTTCCGCTAAAAGTTGCAACTCCCGTAGTAGTTGTATTTACCGATATATAGCCTCTTAAAGGATGAAGTGTAGAGTCAATAGTTTCAGTCACCCAACTTGCCGTAGGTTCGCTGTAAGCAACTACCGAAGATCCGTTCAATGTGCCAATAGCAGACCCGGTAACCGGAATAGACATATACCAGTTACGACCGGCTGTTAAGTGTTGTTGAACAGTAGCTGAGCCGTTAATTATTGTCGTTCCTTTATCTACAAAAGTGGCTGTGCCGTTCGCATCGCTATTTAAGATTAATGAATTAATAGATAGGGTTTTAGTTGCGTTCAAAGTCAGTTTTCCACCTGGGTTTATATTTAATGACGATGCAGTAGCATCTGCATCGACAGTTAATTCATTTCCTTCCTGAATTATAATATTACTGGCAGATGATGTAGGAGCAGCAGAAGTTGGAGTCCAGTTTGAATTGTCTGAAGATGATTGCCAAGAGTTAATCTCAGACCAGTTACCAGAAGCCTTTGTTCTGAAATAATCGGTAGAATTTAATGTATATGAATTTGATACAGTGCTTAAACCACCCATTTCGTTTGCTGCACGAACGGTATAAACACTTCCAATTGTAACATCGTTTGGAATGGTGTAGCTATTGCTTGTTACAAACTGTACAAAGTTGCCATCTTTGAATATTCCCCAACACAACACATAATCATTGTCATCCCAATTAATTGCTCGAATCACTCCTCTAATAATCGGAGCTGCCACTTGGTCGGTACTTTGTTGTGGTTGCCATGCATCATTTCCTCCCAAAACATTATCAATGGTATAAGTTGCTGCTTGTTCAGTTGTCAGAACCTGCGGACTAACCGGAGTGGTTACGCTATTGTAGGTATAACTTGATTTACGCATGCTTACATCCACTGAAGTTCCTAATGAGTTAGCGCTGTTATATTCTGCAAACAAAGCAGGAACAACACCCATTTCTGTCCAACCTGCAGCAGTTGGCAAAACATTCATAGTTGTATTGATATAAACAGTTCTTGGTGAATTTTGCCATGGTCGTCCTAAATTGAAATTGCCATTTGTATTTGCAAAACCATCGATAGTACAACCGGAGAATACATAACCATAACTTGTTGTAGTAGAGGGAGCTGTAATACAGTTGCCCGTACGGCTTTCAAGATAAATCAGAGATTCGTTGAAGAATACATCACCACCACCACAAATAAAGTCAACAGTACCATGAATACTTCCACCTTCGAAATAAGTTCTGCCTGTTCCTGAATAATATGTATCCTGATTGCTTAAAACATTCACATTTTTATAAATGTTTTTGGTTCCCTGATCCCATAATGCCACACATCTGCCTAACGAAGCCGAACCACTTCTGTAATCATTATTCTTTAAACTTAGATCTTGTATGTACAAGTTATTGGCTGTATTGGTAAAATACATTGTTGCCGTACTACTAATACCTTCTGTCGTGTTCTGATTGTAAAGTACTGTACCATCTGAACTCTGACCAACAAACGAAACATTAGGAAGTGTAATGGTTGTCATTTGGTTTGAGTTACCGGTAGCTGTACCAATGTTATATTGTCCATCAGGGAAAAATATTCGGAAACGATTACCTGAAGATGACGCTGCCGTTGCAGCCGCAATAGCCGCACTAAAGTTGCCGTCAACGCCTACCACAAAGTCAAATGATTTTTTGGTAACTGTAGGACGGTTCATTGTTGTGAAACTGAACGTAACAGGGTTTGAAAGTGTGTTGCCAAAAATATCTGACACTGTACCGGCAGCCAACGTGAAAGTATAGCTGGTATTATAATTCAATCCTGAGTAGGAGAAAGAAATTGATTTTCCTGATACGGCAGGAGTCAGGATTTTACTTCCCAAAGTAGCTGTTGTACCTCCTGCAACCTGCACATTTTTACTGAAATTCAGAACAACTTTACCAGTAGCGGATGCTCCTGTACCACTATTAGCAGGGACAGAAGAACTTAAAGTAGGAGCAAGTCCATCGTTGTAGGCAGCTTGTGTTCCTGTAATGTAAATGGCAGAAATGGCTGTTCCATCATTTGCAGGTGTAGCTCCCACAATTGCTGATGTATTGTCGGGAATCCAACGTACATACACTCTACTTGCATGGTTACATTCAGCAGGTAAATTGATTGTTTTATCATACCAGGTTTGTGCAACTGACATGGTGTATGTATCTACCGGGATAAATGTACTTCCATCCAATGAATACTCACATTTCTGAATACTGCGTGCATTATAATTGTAAAGCATACCTGCTGCGACTTTAATGTCTGTGAAATCTGTAGCCACAAAACTGGTTTGATAATAATACTGGTAAAGGTCAGCACCATTTTTCCAGTTTACTGCAGCACCACGACCATAATAACTACCAGAAGAAACTGATTTATCCAACCATGAACTTGATGTTCCTGCTGCATTTCGGGTAATTAAGGTTGAAGTTGAATTATCGGATGTTGAATAGAAATCAGCAGGTCGACTAGTGTTTCCTGATGCATAAAAATCCCAACCTACAATATAATCAACAGCACTATAAGTTGCTGTTGTTGTTTGATCCTGATTCATTGTAAGTGTAAGCGTAGAGTTTGTTGAATTGTCGCTCCAGTTCGAGAATGTAAGGATAGAATTATTGCTTGCTGTTAAAGTCACAACAGTTCCGTCTTCATACATATTATTCCCATTCACAACAGTAGCAGCCGGAGCAGCCGATACCATGTAGCTTTTTGCTCCACCAACTAAGTCAACTGTTAGTTTATAGGTATTTAATGTGTTAAATATAGCTTTGATGTGTTTCGTGCCATCCATAGTAACTGTGTACGGGTTAGCTGTTGAAAGTGCTGAACCTGAAACAGAGTCCACCCAGTTCACAAATGCATAACCGAAATTTTTGGTGGCTGTAAGTTGTACAGAAGCATTTGGGCTATATGTGCCACTTGAAGGACTTACTGTACCTGCACTCGCATTGTTTTTACTAGTGTACAGATAAATATAAGGAAGTTGTATGGAGCCTGATTGAGACGATTCATTTGAACTATTGTAATTTACTGCATCGCCAATAGCTGTTACAGCGAATGTATAGTTGCCACCAGGAGTAAGTCCGGTTATATCATACGAAGTTCCATTGATACCTGTAATTGTTTGTACAGCAGATCCATTTAATAATACTCTGAGGGTGTACGAAGTTACATTAGCTACTGCAGCCCAACTGGCATGAAATCCGGTATAAGTTATAGCTGAAGAAGTTAAACCTGCCGGAGTTTCTAATGCCGGTAGTGCAATAGTTACAGCTCCCGAACAAGTTACATACTGATCTGCAGCTTGAGTGGTGGACAAAGTAATTGACTCATTGTACGTTCCGAGAGACAAACCTGCTTTTAAGCGTACATAAATGGTTTGATTGGTTAAATCATTACCTAATCCTCCCAATGTCAAAGTTCCGGTGTAAGTTGAATTATCAGTAGAAATTTCGTAATTGGCAGGTGCTGTCAAAGTAACTGCTCCACGAAGGACAATGGTACTAAAAGTGAATGTTTGCTCTGTAGAAGGACCTGAACCTACATTGTAATTGAAGTTCACTAAGTTGCTGCCTGTAATATTAACTGTGGCAGGAAAGAAACAACTCGGATTTCCAACTTTGATTTTACCTACAAAATTAGGATCGTTGATGGTGAAATTATCAGCAGCAGGATTTACAAACAAGTTTGAAGGATCATTTTCGACATATGTGGTCGCAATCATACTTCCTTTATTTCCTCCAAGTGTCATTTTATTGGAATAATAGTTGGTAGAGTCAGCATCGGTCGAGGTACCTGCTGTTAAATTATTATATAGCAATTGGAGTGCAAAAGTGGCAGCATTTCCTGTTGCATACAAGTTGTTGTTTTCTTTTAAATAACCTGTTGTAAAGTTTCCCGAGGTACGGAATAAACCCCGACCTTGAGTTCTTGGATAATAAATAGTATTATTTGAGAAATTAATTTGTGAAGTTACTGAGTTTGGACTTCTAAAATCAATGAAATAATCTGCTCCAGTTGCTCCTGATGCATCTCCTCCAACATTTATAAATGTATTATTTCTGATAGTGACTTTTTGAATTGTACCTACTGAAACTCTAAATGCACCTTCATTGGCAAGATTCTTAAAAACGCTGTTAATGTATATGAGTTCAGTAGTAACGGTAGCTAAAGTAGAAGAGAAGACAGATCTATACCCTTCGACCCAACAATTTTTTATGGTTATTTTAGCAGGAATCCTCGTTAATGTAGATGTAGGTGTTATAAGATACCTGTTTGCAATTGCAGTTATCAACTTAACACCATTAAATACGATTCCATCAGTCATCAAACCATCGGCATAGGTAAGAGTGTTCAAATAAAGGACAGGCGTTGCACCCGTAGTAGCCGGGTCGGCAGTAAATGTAAGTTTGGTAACACCAGCAGGTACTGCTATTGTAATATCTGCACTTGTTGTTCCCCACGTTCCACCTTTGGCAAATTGTAAGGTAATGTCGGTATTACCTGCAGTTACTGCTGCCGACATATAACCTTGTATGGTTGTTGTAGATGCTCCAGACGCAACCTGATAACTGGCAGCTCCTGCAAGTAGTTTCGTCGTCACTAAAAACGACACAAAAAGAAATGTGATTAGTTTTTTCATTTCAGTAATTTTATTAGATTTATGAAATTTATTTCACGGTTGTCAATAAATTATTGTTAAGTGAAATATCAATATTTTTTGAATTAGAACCTTTGGTTTCAATAGGGTTTTTCAAATGATCAGGATATGTCAAATCGGTTGCTTTCAGATTTTTTACATTGTTCAATATCAGCGCTGAACCCTGTTTCGATTCGATATGTATATTTTTCAACGAAATTCCATCCGATTCAGAAATTTCAGCTCCCAGGAGCGAAGATATTTCAGCATTTTCCACATGAATATTGGTGATATTCATTTCTGGCAATCCATTGAAAAACATGGCTCTGCGTGCATTTCGTGATACGATATTTTTCACATATATATTCCGGAAAACAGGTGTCGTTTCATCAGCAATCATCATTTCGGGCTTAGAGTTGTTTTCGTCACCATCTTCCAGACTTTCGCTGGCCGATTTACCGCCGTAATACAAATCGAAAAGAAATGAATCAGTGACTATATCGAACATACTGATATTGTTGATATAAATATTTTCAACCACTCCACCGCGTCCGCGTGAACTTTTAAAACGCAAACCAACATCGGTTCCCATAAACTTACAGTTCGACACCGATATATTACGCACTCCACCCGACATTTCGCTGCCAACCACAAATCCACCATGACCTTTAAATACTTTACAGTTATCCACAATCACATTTTCTGTTGGTCGGCCGCGTTTACGACCTTCAGCGTCTTTACCCGATTTCAGGCAAATGGCATCGTCGCCCACATCGAGCGTAGAATTAACCACAATGGCATTTTTGCACGATTCCAAATCCAAACCGTCGCCATTTTGAGCATAAGCCGGGTTGCGGATAAAAACTCCATCCACAATCACATTTTCGCACATCAGCGGATGAATATTCCAGCTTGGCGAGTTCTCGAAAAGTACACCTTCGAGCAATACATTTTTACACTCGATAAAACTGACCATCACCGGACGCATAAAATCCTTGATAGAATCCCATTGTACTTCGGTAAATCCTTCTTTCGAAATATTGAGTTCAATCATTTTTTCGCCTTTCAACGCTTTGGCCGTTGGAAACCAATAATCGGGCGTTTTCAGGAATCCACCTGATTTCACAATTGTTTTCCAGTGTCCCTCTGTAACTTTACCTTTTTTCACCGGTCGCCATGCTTCGCCAGAACCATTGATGGCTCCTTCGCCGGTAATAGCAATGTTTTGCAAATCTTTACCGGATATTGGCGACTGACACCGACGCGTTTCCTGCCCTTCAAACGATGTTTTAATCAGTGGATAGGCATCGAAATCGGAAGTGAAAAGTACCAGCGCACCTTTGTCCAAATGCAAATTGATGTTCGACTGAAAAACAATTGGCCCTGTAAACCAAACACCAAAAGGAACAAGCAAGGTTCCTCCACCCTGAGCGCTGAGTTTATTCATGGCGGCTTCAAAAGCCTTTGTATTCAGCGTCATTCCATCGCCAACACCTCCACATTCGGTTATGGATACCACATTTTTTGGAAAAACAGGTTTTTGAACTTTGGGCATTTCAAAAGGCAGATTTTTGTACAAATAGTTGTATTCGTATTTTTTTGCGTGAAGTGACACTCCCGAAAAAGAGAAGATGATGAAAGCGCAGATGAAAGTTGAAATGTGTTTCATTTTATATTTGATTGTAAGTGAAATACTAATTGACTGACTGAAAACTGCTTATGTTGTCGAAATTTTTATCCGTAATAAAAATCTGCGCTGCTTTGTTTATATATCAGAAATACAAAAAATTGCGAATACAATATTAATATGTTTTAATTTTACCGAAGGGGGACAAATTGATTGGATTATACAGATAAATAGTTTTGACAAAAAATAAGTTGTTACCAAAAATTGCCATGTTCGGTATTTAAAAATCAGAAAGTAACAATGGTACAACTAATAGAATACATGTATATTTGTAAAAAAATTATGCCTGATTTGTCGCAATATTCTATGCGAAAAATCAGAATTATTACTGAAATCACAAGTAACTCAATGAAAGTAAGAGACAGCGGTATGCCGGAAGAAGTCCTATGGAATACCTTTTTTCAGATTGATTATCTTCTGTCGGAGTTAAATATTGACAGTAAAATCAATAACTTAGTGGAAATTGGAAGTGGATATGGTACTTTCACAATACCGACGGCAAAACTAATTCAGGAGAAATTATTTGCTTTTGACATTGAAGAAAAAATGATTGAAATTCTCCAAAAAAAAATAATCAAAGAGAATACCAGCAACATTGTGTTGGAACAAAGAGACATTCTTGCTCACACAACTGGGCTTTCCGAAAATTCAATTGACTATGTAATGCTATTTAATATTTTACACCACGAATCACCTTTGGATTTTATTTGTGAAGCTTATCGGATTTTAAAGCCCAATGGTAAAATTGGAATCATTCACTGGAGAAGCGACATACCGACACCACGAGGGCCCGACTTAAATATCAGACCAACACCGGAACAAATAACAGACTGGTTGAAAAACCAAAAATTTCGCATCGACAAACAACCATTTATCATTGAACCATTTCATTTTGGATTAATCATATCAAAAATTTAAAACCCATGAAAATCGGAATTATTCTCGAAACAAAAGAATTTGAAAAAGCATGGAACGCTTTTCGGTTTGCAGTCACTGCAAAAAAACAAGAACACGAAGTAAAAGTATTTTAATGGGCGAGGCCGTTGAATGTGAGGGCTTAACTCACGAAAAATACAATGTAGATGAACAGTTGAAAAAATTTGTAGAAATAGGTGGTGAAATTCTTGCCTGTGGTACCTGCTTAAAATCAAGGCTACTCGACAGCACAGAGGCATGCCCAATGTCCACTATGATAGACTGTGTAAATGTGGTAGTTTGGGCAGACAAAACAGTTACTTTTTAAAAAATTGCTGTTGACATGTTTTTGTATTATGAACCTTTTATAACTTAACAATATTGATAAGTTTCGCTTTCAATCGTCAATACACTATCTCTCACCCAACAGCAGTGAAATGTATTGTTCATGTGCGTTAAAATGATTTTAAGGGTGAATGGCGGAAATATAAATTGTATATTTGTGCTGATTTGTTAATAGAAGAAATCACATGAGAAACACCTTATTTTTGCTGCTGATCTTCATTTTCAGCACAACTCTTCAGGCTGAGCCTGTATGCCATTTCCGCCACTATTCCACCGAGGATGGTTTACCGCAATATACCATTATGGATATGTTGCAGGACAAAAAAGGATTTATGTGGTTTGGCACCTGGGACGGGCTCAGTAAATTCGATGGCTACAAGTTCAGAAACTACAAGGTGCAGCCCGGCGACATTTACTTTATGAAAAGCAACCGCATAGAGCGAATGTACGACGACAAATACGGTCGCATCTGGTTTTCTACCTACGATGGCGAAATACATTGCTTCAATCCCGATACGCGCAGGTTTTGGGGTGTTCAGCTTATCAGAGATTTGCAGAAATATCCTTTCTCCACCGATCGTATCGAAATAAAGCCATCGGGCAAAGTGTGGCTTCTGTCCCGAAACAAAGGTTGCGTTTTGGTAGAAGATTCTGTTTTCACAACCAAAAATTTCGATATCGAAACCGGAAATATCAAAGCCGAAACGGTGAATTCGGTGCTCGAAGATAAGGAAGGAAATTCCTGGCTGATGACCGAAAATGGAATTTGCTTTGTAAACCATAACACCAACGAAACAAAATCGTATTTCTACGAAAATACCTCCAATCAGAAAAACGAAAAACAAGCTTTCTATTATGGTATCGACCGTGGAAAAACACTTCTGTTTGGTTCGCAAAACGGAAGAATATGGCAGTTTAGCAAGAAAACAGGAAAATTTAAACTGATTCAATTGCCCGTATCAGCACCGGTTTCAAAATTTATCAGCGTTAACAATCGGCAAATTATTGCAATAACATCCGGAAAAGGATGGGTGGTTATGGATATAAATTTCGGAAAATCAGTATCATACAATTGCAAAAACCTACCAAACCTGCGTTCCGAAAATATCGTTGAAACTTTTTTAATCAAGTCGCGCTATTTGTGGTTCGACACCGAAGAAGTTGGTATCTACCGGTTCGATTTGCAAACCGGCGCGTTGCTGTACTTCAGGCTCGAAACTGACGATGCTGCCACCATTGTTTTCCCTCCACGCACCATGGTTTTCGAAGATGTGAAAGGACGGCTCTGGGTGCAACCCAAAGGTGGTGGCTTTTCGTTATTCAATCCGGTAAATAATACGCTCGAACCATTTTACAACTCACGAAATTCAGGTGAGTGGCGTTTTTCCAATATTCTGCATTCAGCTTTCTCCGACCGACAAGGTAATTTATGGATGTGTACCCGGTCACACGGACTGGAAAAGGTGGTTTTCGATCAGAATTTCTTTCAGGTGAAACAAATAAATACCGATGTAAACTCGGTAATAGCCAACGACGTGCGCTGTGTATACGAAGACAAAAACCAACAACAATGGATTGCTACCAAGGATTGTCGTGTAACTGTGTATGATGCAGCCGGCAAACGACTTGGCAATTTATCGCCCAAAGGAACCATTGTGCCAAATGCATTTTTGCCTGCCATGGTTTACAGCATCATGCAGGACTCTGAAGGAAATATGTGGTTTGGCACTAAAGGATATGGATTGTACAAACTAAGTTTGTTTCCGAGTGGTAAAAACACAAAAATGGAACTTTTCTCCACAAATAATACTGATGTTTACAGCATTAGCTACAACAGTATTTATAGCATTTTTCAGGATTCGAAAAAAAATATCTGGATTGGAACGTATGGCGGAGGACTTAATCTGGTACAGAAAACGGCTGATGGCAAAATAATTTTTATAAATCACCGCAATAATCTGAAAAACTACCCCATCGAATCTGCACACCGTGTGCGGTTTATTACCGAGAATAGTCAGGGTAAAATATGTGTGGGTTCTACCGCCGGGTTGATGATGTTTTCGTCAGGTTTTGATGCACCTGAAAATATCGAATTTAAACAGTATGCCCGCAAACCCGGCGACAAGGAAAGTATGACCAACAACGATGTGCATGGCATTTGCGTCACCCGGAAAGGCGAAATGTATATGGCTACTTTTGGTGGCGGACTGACTAAAGTAACTGAGTTCGACAAACAGGGTTTCCCTGTTAAGTTCAAAGCTTTCACTGCCAACGATGGATTGCCATCTGATGTGACCCTTGCCGTGGTGGAAGATGAATTTGGCAAACTGTGGATCAGCAGCGAAAATAACCTGTCGAAATTTGATCCGGACAAAAATGTATTCGAAAATTTTGCCGAAGTAAAACGAATGATGGCAGCCAGCAGTTTTTCCGAAGCATCTACTTTTCGGTTGAAAAACAAGGACTTGATTTTCGGTTTTTCGGGAGGAATTGTCAGATTTTCGCCACGACGGATTATCAACAGCAGCTATCGTCCGTATATTGCTCTTTCCAATCTTCAACTGTTTAATAAAAACGTGGAAATTGGTGAATCCGGGTCGCCATTACATCACGACATCAATGCTATAACCGAATTAAAGCTCAGCCATAAACAGAATTTTATCAATCTGGAATATGCTGCGCTCGATTTTGTTGACCCTGAAAATATTCTGTATGCCTACAAACTCGATGGATTGGATCAGGACTGGAATTATGTGCAAAAACAACGGGTAGCCAATTATACCAATCTACCCAAAGGCACATACACTTTCAGGGTAAAATCTACCAACAGTGAAGGTGTGTGGATGGACAATGAACGGACGCTGGAAATAGAAGTTTTACCATCGTTTTGGGAAACTATATGGGCTTACATGCTTTATTTACTGATTCTGGGTGGTATTGTTTTTCTGGTAGTTCGTATACTTTATACCATTTATCGTTTGCGCGGAAATGTGGAGCTGGAAAAGAAAATGTCCGAAATGAAACTGCGCTTTTTTACCGATATTTCGCATGAAATACGTACGCCACTCACCATGATTACAGCACCGGTGGAATTTCTGATGAACGATAGCAAAACTCCCGAAGATGTAAAAAAACAACTGAAAACCATCGCACAAAACACCAAACGCATGTTGCGATTAGTGAATCAGATTCTGGATTTCCGTAAAATTCAGTTTATGCATCTGAAAGTACAGGAAACAGAAATTGGTACGTTTGTGGAAGATATTTGCGATAATTTCGCTGAGATATCGGAAAATCAGCATATCAAATTCAAATTTACCAACCGGGCTGTCGGTCAGAAAGTATGGGTCGATCCGGATTGTCTGGAGAAAATAGTGATGAACCTGCTTTCCAATGCCTTTAAATTCACACCTCCGGGCAAAGCCATTGGCGTGGAAGTTACTTCCGACGATAAGTTTGTGTCGGTAGTAGTGAGCGACCACGGTAGCGGGTTATCAAAAGAAAAACAGAAAAACCTGTTTGTGCGCTTTGCTTCGTTCAACGAGGATAAAAGCAAACCAAGTACAGGTATCGGGCTGTCGATGGTGAAAGATCTGGCCGACAAACATGGTGCTAAAGTAAATGTGGAAAGTGAAGAAGGCAAAGGAAGTACGTTTACAGTAAGTTTCCAGCGTGGTGTGACTCATTTTGATAAGAATGTGGAAATTCTGGCTGCTGTACATCCTACCCAAACTGAACTGAACACCGAAAATAAAGCGACAGAAAATCTGCCACCAAAAGAGCACGAACAATCCGAGAAACAGGACACCAAATACTCAGTGCTGGTGGTGGAAGATGACGCAGATTTGCGCGCTTTTATCCGCAGTATTATCGAAGCAGATTATACGGTTTACGAAGGTTTCGACGGACAGGATGGTTGGGAAAAAGCGCAGAAACACTGCCCTGATTTTATTGTGAGCGACATTATGATGCCCCGCATGGATGGCATTGAGTTACTGCAAAAGTTGAAAACAGACAAAATTACCAGTCATATTCCGGTGGTGATGCTCACTGCCAAAACCACCATCGAAAGTAAACTGGAAGGATTAAGCTATGGTGCCGACGATTATATCACCAAACCATTCAGCGTACCGTATTTTCAGGCCAGAATCAGCAATCTGATTCAGCAACGCAAACAGTTGCAGGAAATTTTCCGGGAAAGTCTGATACCACAGTCTGCTTCCGAAGTTCATTCACAGGAATACTTTCCGCAACCGGCGCTTATCACTTCGCAGGACGAACTTCTGATGGCAAAAGTAATGAAGGTGATTGAAGAAAATATGGAAAATTTCGATTTTACCGTGGAGGAACTTGGACAAAATATGATGATGAGCCGCTCCGTATTCTTCAAAAAAGTAAAAGCGCTTACGGGACTTGCTCCCGTAGAATTTATCCGTGATATAAAAATGAAACGTGCTGCTCAGATTTTGGCTTCAGGTCAGTATATGGTGAAGGAAGTGGCTTATCTGATAGGGATTTCGGACACCAAGTACTTTGCCAAATGCTTCAAAGCCAAGTATGGCGTAACACCGCTGGAGTATAAAAACAGTAAAAAAGAATAAACTTGCAGGTAACTTTTCCAAAGTTCTAAAACTTTGGAAAAGTTTATTACAATTTAGAATCTCTTTGGTTTCCAAATAAAACTACCGATAGCCAGCAAAAAAATAATTCCGGTGAGTAAAAACGCCCACACATTGGCTTTGCGCGATTGTGCTTCTATTACATAATCGGCTGGTATAAGCCGGTAAGCGGTGAGTTTCCATACCAATGTGTCGCCTTGAACAATAGCATTGTTAGGCTGGATGATTTTACCGGGAAGAATAAGCTTGTAAACGAACTCTTTACCGAAATACTGCATAAATTTTGATTCTTTCAAATCAGATTCATACTTATTCATTGGATTGTTTTCCTCGCTCCAAAATGCAGAAAAAGATTTTGTTTTGAAGAAATCGTCCAAAACCTGTTCCATTTTAAAATCTTCTGTCTGTTTTACTTTTGAATTGAAAATACTGTCCTGCAAAGAACGCAATTCGGTTTGCGAAACCGGTGGATTTTTCACCTGTTGATAATTGAAAAGCAACACCCTGAATTCCTGACTCCATAAATTGTCGTTATACCATTGCTGAAATTTATTTTCGATACTTCCGGCAAACTCACGCACTTCCACGCCAATCATCCCTTTAGTTATATCGGGCCGACCGGTAAACCACCACATTGCTTCGTCTTTGGTCATGTATTTTTCAACAGGGATGTTAAATTCCGTTTCAATTTTTGGGTAAGTTTCTGTATAGGTGTAGTAAGTGTAGAACCAGCGAAAACTGGTTTCCAAGCTGTGCTTCACCTTTAAATCGCTCCATTCGTTCGAAGTTTTAAAATGGAATGAGCTATCCATTTCTTCTACCGATGTATAGTTTTTTCTGACATAAACCAGAATATCGCCTCTATTTTTCCGACCTTCAATTTTTCTGTTCGAAAAACTAAAATCTTTCAGGGAGTCAAATACCTCTTTGCTGATCGGAAAATCTTTTCTGAGTTCTGATTTCTTGTATCTCCAGGCAAATTCCCAGGTAGAATCTACTTTCGTTGGAAACGGATTGTGATCTTCGGAAAAATTACCGGTCAGGAATGCGGAATCGGGACATTCGTTAAACTCGCGATAGCACGAACCGTCAGAGTTGATAACGGTGAGCATATCGGTAGGTTCGGTGCAGGAGCTAACTGCAAGAGCAACAATAAAAAGCAGATGAAAAACGGTTGTTTTCATGGCGAATTAATTTTCTGAGGATTGTTTTATATTTTTAAAGCGATTGTTTTCGATAGCATTTTTTTGCAGATAGCAGGCGTAACTTTCCAGCAAATTACGTTGACTGATTTTTTTGTTTTGAAAGCAACTTGAATCAATTTCTATTTTTGTAAAATGCAACAAGGCCTGGCCTGATTTTGAAGCCATTACTTCGTGAACATCCGGTTGAGCCATGAATAATCCCAACAGAAAAACAGCTGCAGTACCTGAAACGGCTCTGAACCAAATTAGCGTTTTCGGTACTTTGGTTCGTGGCAGATTGCGTACTTTCTGCATGATGTCATCAGTCAGTCCGGCGGAATCTTCAATTTCAGGTTGTTGATGCTGAATTTTCAAAATTATACGATTTAATTTATTCTCAGATGTTTCCATAACTTTTATTGACTTTCTAATTTTTCGCGAATATATTTTCGGGCTAAAAACAGATTACTTTTTATTTTCGCCGCCGACATTCCCGTTATCTTCACGATTTCTTCCACCTCAAGATCTTCGAAAAAGCGCAGGGCAAAAACCACTTTTTGTTTGGGACTTAATTCATCTGTCAGCGTTTTAATAATTTCAGTCATCTCGTTGTTGAGCAATTTATCATCTGCCTTTTCTTCGGAAATCTGTTGGTTTATCAGCGAATAATCTGCTTTGCCATATTCGAACCTATATTTTTTCGATTTCAGTTTATCAAGACAAATATTGGTAGCAATGGCATAAACCCAGGTGCTGAATTTCATGTCGTGCCGGTATCGGTGCAAATTGATCCAAACACGGATAAACGTTTCCTGAACAATATCTTCAGCTTCCGACTCCTGACAAACCAACCGGAAAGCCAACGTGTAAACCATGCTTTGATAACTCTCCACTATCGTCCGGAATGCCTTTTCATCATTCTTCAAACTTTGCTCAATACAATTCTGTAATGTTTGCGGATGTATCTGCATGATTGGTTATAACGCTCGTTTTATTTCTCTTCTGTATATCAATGGGTCGTTGTAAAATCACATAATGTATTCATATACAATTATATATAGTGCAAATAAATCTTTTCTAAAATATCTATATTTACAAAATTAAACGCAAAGACGCAAAATTAATAATTTCAATAATATGCTAATAATCAAAATAATACCACAAAGAACGCAAAGAAGAAAACTTAAAAGTTTTCTTAGTGACTTTGTGTCTTTGTGTCTTTCTGTCTTTGCGTTCAAAATGTATTTTTTATAACTAACCATTGTATATGATACGACAAAAATAATGCTGAGTCGAAATTAATCGGCCATTTTTTTTGAAATAATATTTTGTCGATTAATAATTGAAACCTGACAGCGTCAGTATAACCTGTCAGCGTTGTAAGATTTGAAAACGAAACAGGGAAATGCGAGTTATCACATTTCCCTGTTCTCTGATAATTTCTTCTTACGAACTTATCGCGTAACAAGTAACTTTCCGGTTGTCTGAGTTATCATCAAGCGACAGGGATGTCGCTTGTCCCTCACTAAATACAACAATATCAGATTTTTATTTCAGCAATCTTACACTTTTCTTCTTTACCGGCAAACTGCCATCCGGCAAAGTCAATTTTGTTTTTGTGTACGCATTGATAGTTTCCGTAGCACTGGCCACAGCCCAATTTTTCAACACTATTGTTCCATCTTCCTGTATCCCGGCAATGATATTTTTGCTGCCCAACATATCAGGAGTACCATCTTCGTTCAAAGCACAAATGTACAAATCGCCTTTCACCGGATCAGTGTAAAGTAGTTGTTTTTCAATACTGATAACGCTTTCGTCGAAATTTACAATGCCATAAATATTCAAGCTTTTGCCGGGTTTCCATAATCGTGAAATCTGTATCCTACTTAAATCACCTGCAACCGGAGCAATCAGAACAGTATCGGCATAGGTAGAAATAATGGTATCGGCGGGATAATCGTAATCAGTTTCGGTATATTTACCAGCCAGTTGATTGGTGGCAGGTACAAATGTGGATTTGCTATACAATCCGAAATTACCGGCCTCAATGGCTGCAGCCCATGCCGACAATGTAATACTTCCGTCGTTGTTGATAATTCCAACCACCGGGTTTCCACTCATATCCACAGCGCGATTTTTAATTGGGAATGCAAAAATATCGCCATAACTTTCATGTACATAAATGGGCTGTGGTGGAGCAATTGATATTTTTTTAGTTGTCAGGTTTACATCAACAATAACTGCGGTGTCACCTCCCCAAAAATTTTTCATTTTAAGCTGAACCGGATTTTTAGGTAATGCTTCGAACTCCACCAAATAGGTTCCATCAAGTGCATTACCGTTGTATGCATAATCACTTTCGATATATTTTCCGAACAGATGTTGTAATGGATTAATGAATTTTGGTGTTGTAATTATTTCAAAATCGCTGTATGCAATACCGTTTTTGGTAATAACATAGGCTTTTACAAAATAATCGCTCAACTCATCAAGGCCAATTAATATGCCCGAATAAGTTATCGTTTTTACAGCTTTTGAAATAACGCCATCAGTAAATTCTATGTTCTTAGCGCATACTAAACCTTTTTCAATCACTTCTTCATCGCCATTGTAGCTAATGGATGCATCGCAGGTAACACTTGCACCGGTTACTTCGCCCACTTCCATAATTACGGTAGGCAATTTTGTCGGATCCTGAACATAATCGAAATCCGATTTCTGAATATCCTCAGTACACGAAGCCAGTAAAATAGTGCTGAAAATAAACACTAATGTTTTTTTATATTTTATTTTATTCATCACCGATATTTTTATTCGTTATTTTCTTTGATGGCTGTATTTTCCTGCATTTCGCTTTGCGGAATCTGATAAATCCATGTTTTTGCTTTGGCGGCCACTTTTATTTGTCCGTTAGCAGGATGATTTGTACCGGCATAAGTACGATCAATTCCTTTGTTTAGCCGTTTCAAATCAAAGAAACTGAAACCTTCGCCCCACAATTCAATCCGTCGTTGCAAATACACTTCATCAGGCGTTACATCAGTTTTGTTCCATGCCGGATCGCGGTTTACCATCAGTACCGAAAGTTTGTTAGCGGCTTCGCTGGTCAATCCCATTTCGGCCAAAGCTTCGGCCTGTATCAGCACCATTTCGGCAGCACGCATATACGGATAATCCATGGTCCAGTTGCCATCCCAACCAAATTTTACGTTGGCATACGGAAGTTTCCATGCAGTGGCCGATGTGGATTCCATATTGCTCGATGTTAGTTCGTCGGCAGTAATTGTCATGGTATCTTCATCCTGAAACAGCTTGCGACGCTCGTCGGTTAACGGTATTTGGTCGAACAAACGACGGTCGATAAGACGTGGAGCATAGTTTAAGCCTGCATATCCCGGAGAGATATTCGATATATGAGAGAAAAACGATGCATAAACGGTAGAAGTTTCGGCCGTGTGATCAAATCCCCACATCCATTCCTTGTTGTTGAGGTTCATAAAACCATCGTGCAAATCTTCTTTTGTCATAATTTCATACCGTTCGAGTGCAATGGTAGCTGCATCATTGGCTTTTTCCCATTGTTCGCTCATCAGGTAAAAACGGGCTAACAACCCGTTGGCTACATAATAATCAATCTGATTTTTGTTTGCGCGATTCCAGCCATCGAGCAACTCAATTCCTTTGGTTAAGTCGGCTTCAATCTGAGTGTACACTTGTTCTACTGTTGCACGACCATTGATATTTGCTTTACCTTCGTTCAGTGCATAATACATGGGTACTCCGGGCAAATTTTTTTCTATCTGGAAATTATAGTCATGCTGGTATAATTGAATCAGATAATAATAGGCCATACCACGCAAAGCAAATGCCTGACCGCGAAATGGTTTAAACTGCTCAGTGCTATCGGTTGTCATATTAATAACAATATTGGAATTAGAAATGACTGAGTATAGATATGTCCAGTCTGTATAAGTACGACGATATTCTTTTTCATGATTATCGTGTTCGTAATCGTAACCAAAGTGAGAAAACTTACTTTGTACAATATCTTCACCCATCATGTCGGTAGAGTGAAGTATCGACATAATACCAAATGAATCATGACTGTCGGATACAAGATCAAATTGTACCATAAGCGAGTAAATAGCATTCACAAAACTTTCGAGTTTTGTGGGATCTGCCTTTAAAGCAGCTTCAGCATCGGCTGAAGTAAGCGATCCTGTTGTTTTAACTGTTAGAAAATCGTCGCTACATGAAAATGCAGTGAATAGCAATAATCCTGATAAAAAATATATTTTAAATGTCTTCATTATTTCTTTCCTCCTTCATTAAAAATTCACGGTTAATCCTACCGAAGTCGTTGTTAAAGCCGCATAAGTTCCGGTGTAAGTATTTCCCGAGAACGACTGCCGTGGATCAAGTCCCTGACGAGCACTTAAAAGCAACAGATTGTCGCCAACCAGATAAATACGCGCGTTTTCTATGCTGATTTTCTTTACCAATTGTTTTGGTAAAGTGTAGCCTAAAGTGATATTCCGCAAACTGAAATACGATGCATCAGTCAGGAACCTTGTCGATTGTCCGTTGGCATTCTGATCTTTCAACGAAACACGCGGTACATCGGTGTTGATATTGCCAGGTGTCCAACGTTTAAAAATGTCTTTGCTCCAGTTTGTACCGGCTTCACCTGCTCCCATAAGGTCGGCGTACACATTGTCGTACACATATCCGCCCGATTGAAATGCTGTTTGTACTGAAAAATCAAAACCATATGCAGTTACTGAAGTGGCTAATCCACCATAAAAATCAGGAATCGACGATTTTCCGGCCTCATACAATTTAGCTTCCGAGTATTCGGTAGTTGTTACTTTTTCATTGTTGTCGTTGTTGGTATACCACATAGGTAATCCGGTACTTTCTTCCACACCTGCATATTCGTATAAATAAAAATCATACAACGAGCCACCTAATTTGCGCCAGTAACTACCTGCCTGATAGCCTTTTTGATCTTTATCCTCAGGTAATCGTGTAAGTTGATTTTTATAGGTAGTGGCATTAAAAGTTACATCCCATTTTATATTTTTAGTTTTGAGAACAACGGCATTTAATTCCAGTTCCAAACCGGTATTTTTCATATCAATCTGATTATCCCACTGCCATGTAGGCGCTCCACCTGAAGGAGGTAAAGGTTTGGCATAAATCATATCTTTGGTTTCTTTTACAAAAAATGCCAAATCCATATTTATTCTGTCGAATAATCCAAGTTCTACACCAAGGTTGAAATTATTCGATTTTTCCCAGGTCAAATCAGGTGCACCTCTGTATGAAAATACCGGTGAAGCATTTGTTCCATCCGAAACCATACTAAACTGATCCATGTAAAGGTTACTTCCCGAAATTCCATCATTTCCCTGTGTACCGTAACTCGATTTAAGTTTCAGGTTGGAAACAGCATTCATTTCTGACATAAACGATTCTTCTTTTAATCGCCAGGCACCACCAACCGACCAGAAATTACCCCAACGAACTTCAGGAGCAAATTTCGATGAACCATCGCGACGAAAACTTACCGAACCGTAATATTTATCTTTATAATTGTATTCCGCACGGCTCAGATATCCTTCTATTCGGTATTGAGATGTAAATGAAGTCAATCCGGTAGTAGCTCCTGCATTGGCAAATTCAGGATTATACGGATCCCAAAAATTCTTTTTGCTTCCTTCCAGATACCAGTTATCGTCCGATTTCGATTCATGACCCAACAAAATATTGATGTCGTGATCGCCAAATTTCTTCGAATAAGTCAGTAACTGATTGGCATTTAATGCTGCATATCGCTGTGCAATTTTTGTTCCGTTACCATAACCCAACGCATCGCCGGCCAGAGGCGTAGAAAATGATGTGTAGGTTGAATTAAATACATCGTAAGCTATATTAAAAGTCAATTTGAAATCTTTCAGAAACGAAATATCTGCATAACCATGAGCACTCAGATTATCGTCTCCCGATGTCGACACGTCGTTCATCTGTGTAAAAACGGGATTCTGTTGTGCTGCATAGGCACGCGTTTTGGTAGTTGCTACTCCGTTTTCCACCAGATTCGATCCAAAATCGTACGCCTGATTTCCATCGGTATCCAGAATTGCACTTCCTGTTCCCAAATCGTAAGCATACACCGGATAAATAGGTGCAATCATTTGCGAGAACATAAACAAATTGGAGTAATTAGAACCGCCCGATGAACCTACAGGCGAGTTGGTGTCAGTTTTTACATACGACAGATTTGCACCTACTTTGATGTTTTTGTTTAAACTCTGATCAATTTTCATACGTACATTGAAACGTGTAAAATCTGAATTTACCACATAACCTTTATCGTTCAGGTATCCTGCCGACAGATATGCCGAAGTACTTTCTGTACCTCCACCGATATTAAGATTGTATTCCTGGCGCATTCCACTGCGGAAAGGTTCAGTCAACCAACTGTCGCTCCATTTCTTTTGAGTTGCCGACGGATTTAATCGTCCGGTTTCGGGATTGATAAGCGCAGCATCAGCCACACCACTGTAAATATTATAGCCCAGATATTCCGGAATCAGGTTCTGACTCATATAATTGTTTGCCTGATAATACGATTTGCCTTTTTCCACCAAACTGTTACGTCCGGCTTCCCAAATCATTTCGTAATAATCTGCAGGATTGTCAATCACATTATAAGGCGAAACACCGCGACTATTTACTCCAAGACGGCTTTCGAATGTTACTTTCGTTTTTCCTGCCTGTCCTTTTTTGGTGGTAATCAGTATAACACCATTCGATCCGCGCGCTCCGTACATGGAGTTGGCAGCAGCATCTTTCAGAATATTAAGTGTTTCAATATCCTGTGTGGAAATAGAACTGAGTGCTCCTTCGTAAGGAACTCCATCCACCACAATCAGTGGCGACTGGCTTGCCGAAATGGAACCCAAACCACGAATGCGGATGGCCGCATCGCTTCCCGGCTGCCCCGAAGCACTTGAAATCTGAACACCGGAAACTGTTCCTTCCAGCGATTTTGTTACACTCGACGATTGCAGTTTCAGCAATTTATCGCCTTTTATAACTGTTGCAGCACCTGTAAACGATTTTTTGGTGGTAGTGCCATATGCCACAACCATAACCTCGTCGAGTTCAGAAGTTTCTGAAGTTAAGGTAATTGTCAACCCGTTTTTGGCTTCCACTTCCATACTTTTCATTCCAACATAGGATATAACAAGTACTGATTTACCATCGGGTAAACTGAGAGAAAAACCACCTTTATAATCGGTGATGGTGCCATTTGTAGTTCCTCTTACCAAAACCGATGCGCCGATAACGGGTTCGTTATCTTCGGCACTCAGTACTTTTCCGGTAATTGTTTTGTTTTGAGCAGATAAACCTGCCACCACAAACAGCAATAAAAGAAATGTAAATAATTGTTTCATTTTTATCATCTTAAACGTATAAAATTCTGCAAAATGCTGTTAATTTCAGTATGAAAATACAAATATAAGATTTTTTTGCGTATTTCAATTTCTATTTGGTTTTGACATTCTAATTTAAATGATGCAAAAAACGGGTAAGTGCTATCCACTTACCCGTTTTTCGTATACGCTTTGGTTTGTTACGCTAAGCTAACAAACAATTCACCTTCAACTTCGTTGAATTTTACTTTGCCTTCGCGGGCTAACCAACCTAAAGCTAAGTTCAGGTCTTTTTCAGCCAGTTTAGTTGCTTTTTTTACGGCTTTTACATTTAGTTCGCCGTTTTCCAATGCTGCCCAAATAAGTCCGGCATTGGCTCCGATTTTTTCTGATAACATAATAGTTTGTGTTGAAATTTTGTAAAACAAAATCAATATCGCTGCAAAGATACAAAAAATATGTTATTTAGCACATAATTTAATAAATAAGACAGATTATTATTACTGAAATATGTTTTTAAACATACATTTCGTCAATTAGATGCTTGTATTTTTGCATAATTACAGCTCTGCGCATTTTAAGTGTATTGGTCAACTCGCCGGATTCTATGCTAAATCCTTTCTTTATCAGACTGAATTTTTTAATCATTTCATAATTGGCCATACCTTTTTGCGCATTCTTAATCCGTTCATCTATCAACTCAATAATTTTTGGTAGTTTGAGCAACTCTTCGATGGATGAATATACCAATTTAGTCTTTTTCGCATAATTTTCGAGCGCATCTATATTCGGTGCTATAATAGCTGTTACAAAGTTCCGTTCATCACCAATAACCGCCGCCTGCTCAATATACACATCCAAAATCAGTCGTGTTTCTATTTCCTGTGGAGCTATATATTTTCCGTTCGACGTTTTGAATAAATCCTTGATACGCTCGGTAAGCACAATCTGTTTGCCTTTCAGGTAACCAGCATCGCCGGTTTTAAACCAACCATCTTCGGTAAACGCTGCTGCATTGGCTTCCTCGTTCTTGAAATATCCCGGAAAAATAGTTTTTCCACGAAGCAGAATTTCGCTATCCTCACCAATTTTCACTTCCACATCAGGCATAACCAGCCCCACGGTTCCCACTTCAAATCCGGAATAATCGAAACAACATACGGTGGCGGTACTTTCGGTTAATCCGTACCCATAGGTTATTGGCACTCCAATACTGCGGAAAAAGATCAAAATTTCGTCGGAAAGTCGCGCTCCGGCAACTGGAAACATATTAGCGTTTTCTATGCCAAGCGTTTTCTTCACTTTGGAAAAAATCAGTTTGTCTGCAATCGCATATTTTATCGACAACAGCAATCCTGGTTTTTTACCTATTCGCAAGTAATCAAGATTATGTTTTTTACCTGTTGCCACCGCCCAGGTTACAATTCCCATCATAAACGGAGTCATTTTGGAAATATTTTCCTGAACTCCTGCATATACTTTTTCCCAGAAGCGAGGCACAGCACACATCAACGTTGGACGAATTTCTTTCAGTGCATTCTGAATTTCCAAAGGTTTTAAATTGATATAATTGGATGCACCCATATACATCAGGAAATAACTCCAGGTACGTTCAAAAACATGCGAAAGCGGAAGAAATGCCACCGATTTGTCATCGGCACTAATAGTAGTAAGTCTTGCTTTGTGTATTTTCATAGCTTCCAGAAAACACGAATGCGGCATCATTACTCCTTTGGGATTACCCGTAGTGCCGGATGTGTAAAGTATGCAAGCCAAATCATTTTCGCTGGCTTCTTGCTGACGTTGGTGTACTTCAAAATGGCGGTTCGATTTTTCACCCAGAGTTTCAAGCTCCGAGTAATACATGGAGGCTATGTCATCGCAAAGTTTTACATTCGGATCGAACGAAATAATTCGTTTTATAATGCCGGATGTTTTTTCTACTTTGCAGGCAATATCATATTGCGTCTGATCGCCGACAAAAATCACTTCAATATTGGAATGTTTTGTGATAAAATCAACCTGTTCTTCGCTCGAAGTAGCGTACATAGGCACCATAATGGCTCTGTTGGCATAAAGAGCAAAGTCGACAACCAGATTTTCTGCCATATTTTGAGAAAACTGACCAATCCTGTCCTGTTCCGAAACGCCAAGCTCTGCCAGCGCTTTGGCAATAACAAATACTTTATCGGCAAATTGCTTCCAGCTTATTTCGCTCCAATTGCTATCAGAACCAATTTTATGGTACAATGCAGTTTTGTTTCCGAACTTATTTGCCTGAACGAAAACCAGATTTGAGAAGTGCTGTGCGTCCATATTGTAGGTGATTTAAAGTTTTTTTGTTTCGCACAAATATACAAACATTTCTGATATTTATGCACTATTTACACGCTGCTGTGCAAAAAAAAGACCGATTTTGAATTACATCAAAACCGGTCGGTAAAGAACAATATTTTATTTTATCAGCAAATCATTGTTGGCTTAATGAGTTTAAAGAAGTCGTTTCCTTTATCGTCGACTAAAATAAATGCCGGAAAATCTTCCACTTCAATTTTCCAGATAGCCTCCATGCCGAGTTCAGGATATTCCAGACATTCTACTTTTTTGATACTGTTCTGCGCCAGGATAGCAGCAGGGCCACCAATAGAACCTAAGTAAAAACCACCATATTTCTGACAAGCATCTGTTACTTGCTGAGTGCGATTTCCTTTGGCAATCATAATCATGCTACCACCATTCTGCTGAAACAAATCCACGTACGAATCCATGCGTCCTGCCGTTGTTGGTCCGAACGAACCTGAAGGCATTCCTTTAGGTGTTTTTGCCGGACCTGCGTAATAAATCGGATGATCTTTTATGTATTGCGGAAGCGGTTTTCCTGCATCGAGCAATTCTTTGAGTTTGGCATGAGCAATATCGCGACCTACCACAATAGTTCCACTCAACGATAAACGTGTAGAAACAGGATATTGTGATAAAGTAGCCAGAATATCTTTCATTGGCATATTCAAATCGATTTTTACGGCATTTCCTTCACCTTGCCGGCGGTATTCTTCCGGAATATATTGTCCGGGATTGTCTTCCATTTTCTCCACCCAGATACCATCTCTATTGATTTTACCTTTGATATTTCTATCGGCAGAGCACGAAACCGCCATTCCTACAAAACACGAAGCTCCATGACGCGACAAGCGAATAATACGAATGTCATGCGCAAAATATTTGCCGCCAAACTGAGCACCAATGCCCGACTGCTGTGCTGCTTTCTGTATTTTCTGTTCCATTTCCACATCCCGGAAAGCTTGTCCGAGTTCGTTGCCTTCGGTTGGCAATTCGTCGTAATATTTGGTAGATGCTAACTTTACAGTTTTCATACAGGCATCAGCCGACGTGCCACCAATCACAAAAGCAATATGATAAGGAGGACAAGCAGCTGTACCCAAAGTTTTCATTTTCTCTGTCAGGAATTTTTCGAGCGAAACAGGATTCAGCAATGCTTTTGTTTCCTGAAATAAATAGGATTTATTAGCAGACCCACCGCCTTTGGCAATAAACAGGAATTTATATTCGTTGCCATGATATGCCACAAGGTCGATTTGTGCCGGAAGATTGGTTCCGGTATTTACCTCGTCGTACATATTCAGCGCTGCGTTTTGTGAGTAACGCAGATTTTCTTCGGTATACGCTTCGTAAATACCTTTCGACAAGGCTTCTTCGTCAGTGCCATTGGTCCAAACGTTGTTGCCTTTTTTTGCATAAACGGTAGCAGTTCCGGTATCCTGACAGAAAGGAAGAACGCCCTTTGCCGAGATTTCAGCATTACGGAGCATAGTTACAGCCACATATTTATCGTTATCGCTGGCTTCGGGGTCAGCAAGGATGGCCGCCACTTGTTTTTGATGCTCCGGACGAAGCAAAAACGAACAATCGTGCATGGCAGCACGCGCCAGTTTTGTAAGCGCTTCCGGTTCCACTTTGAGGATTTCCTGTCCTTCGAACTGTGACACCGAAACATGCTCTTTGGTAAGCAAATAATACTCGGTTTTGTCTTTTCCCATCGGGAATGGGTCTTGATACTTAAATTCTTTAGCCATATATTTATTTACAATTTATACATTTACTCCCGAAGCATCGGGATTACCATTTTTGGAAGTGCAAAATTACGGAAATTTTTCTGTAATCGGTTTTTTTGATTGGATTTTTTCTCTGGGTCTCGCGAGTTCCGACTCGCGTATTTTGCAATTCAATTTTATGAGTTAATATTTATTTCCCCCTACAAACTACACCACAAAGTCACTAAAAAAGGCACAGAAAAATCCAGTACAAAACCACTGTAAACTGAAACGATAGCGAACTCTTTTCCTGAAGTTTGAACTATGATCGGGAAAGTGGTGTCCATGGTAGTAGCACCACCGGCAGCAATTGGTGCAAGTCGTCCGAAATAGCGAACCATTTGAGGCGCAAAAACCAACGTGATAATTTCTCTGAAAATATTAGCTAACAGTGCTATTGTGCCAAGTTCTGCTCCTTTGTATTGGGTTATAAGTATGCCTGAAAGCGAATAATAACCAAAACCGGAACTGACTGCCAGTGTTTCGGTAAGTGTGTGTGTGAAAAAGAATCCTATCAAAATTGCGCCGACGAAAGTTCCCACCATAGTAGTAAAGGGCAAAAGCAAGGTTCGTGCAGGAATATGGCGAAATTGTTTGATGGTTTCGGGTTGATGTCCCAAACTAAATCCCACCGAAAACATGAGTCCGCACAATACAAAAAAACTGACATTGGAACTTATAATGCCTTCCGGAATAATCCGGAAAATCCCGAGAATTAATCCTGCTACAAAAAAGAATAAAATAATCAGACTTCCTTTCAGATTTTTCAAATCAGCAAATGATATTTTGAATGAAGAATTTGCTTCTTTAAGTCCCTTTTCTTTCTCCCCTCTCCTCAAGGAGAGGGTTCGGGGGTGAGGTTGAGATTTCGGGGGCAGTATCATTTTTGCTGCAGTAATGCTTCCCAGCGTGGCAAACAACGCAATAAGTAATGCTTCCAAACCAAGTTCGGGAAATCGATGAACCACCTCTTTATTAATGCCAACCTCGTAACCCAGCAAAAACAATAGAGCCAGAATAAGCGTTAGAATAACTCCATTCAGAAAGCTAATTTTTACTTTCCGAATCAGGAATCCGGCAATTAAACCGGCAAACATACATAGAATTACTGTGAACATTTAATTAGTATTGGTTTTCGAGACTACAAAGATAAGATTTAGGAATTAATATTCAGAATTTACGTATAGAGCAATTCTATTGATTTATTGGAACAAACAGAATTAAAATGTGCAAAATTTTGAGTAATTTTGCACTCCGAAAGAACAAAGGTATTTTTTAAGGTATAAAATAATATAAATCAAAAAGATATGAGCAAAAAAGCATTACTTATGATTCTCGATGGCTGGGGAATCGGAAATCATTCAAAAGCCGATATTATATACAACACACCAACTCCTTACTGGGATTCACTTCTAGCCAACTACCCCAACTCACAATTGTTGGCTTCAGGCGAAGACGTGGGATTACCTGAAGGTCAGATGGGTAACTCAGAAGTTGGTCACCTGAATATTGGTGCCGGACGCGTGGTTTATCAGGATTTGGTAAAAATCAACATAGCTTGTCGCGATAACAGCATTCTACAAAATCCTGAAGTGGTGAGCGCATATTCATATGCCCGCGACAACAAAAAGAAAATTCATTTCCTCGGACTGGTTTCTGATGGTGGCGTTCATAGCTCGCTCGATCATCTATTGAAACTGGTTGACATTGCCAAAGAATACAATGCCGAAGCGTATGTTCATTGCTTTATGGACGGTCGCGATACTGACCCTAAAAGCGGAAAAGGCTTTATAGAACAACTCGACACTTATACCAAAGGTACAACTACCAAAATAGCATCCATCATTGGTCGTTATTACGCTATGGACCGCGATAAACGTTGGGACCGCGTAAAAAAAGCTTATGACTTGATGGTGAATGGTGTTGGCGAAGCTACTACGGATGTGGTTGGCGCAATGGCTGCATCGTACGAAGCGGGAGTGACCGATGAATTTGTGAATCCGATTGTGGCTGTTGATGCAGCCGGAAATCCGCTGGCAAAAATTGAAGCTGGTGACGTGGTGATTTTCTTCAATTATCGTAACGACCGCGCCAAAGAATTAACCGTAGTGTTGACACAAAAAGATATGCCTGAAGAAGGAATGACTACTATTCCACTGGAATATTACTGTATGACTCCCTATGATTCTTCGTACAAAGGTTTACACATTTTGTTCGACAAAGACAATGTGCAAAACACTCTGGGTGAATACGTTTCAAGTTTGGGTAAAAAACAATTACGTATTGCAGAAACTGAAAAATTTGCGCACGTAACATTCTTCTTTTCCGGCGGTCGCGAAAGCGAATTTCCGGGCGAAGAGCGTATCCTTGTTCCTTCACCAAAGGTAGCAACTTACGATTTGCAACCAGAAATGAGCGCTCCTGAAGTAGCCGATAAATTGGTAGCTGCATTGAACACACAGAAATTTGATTTTATTGCTCTGAACTTTGCCAATGGGGATATGGTTGGTCATACCGGTATTCGCGAAGCCATTGTAAAAGCAGTGGAAACCATTGATAAATGTGTTAGTCAGGTAGTGGAAGCTGCCAAAGCCAACGATTACGAAGTAATTATCATTGCCGACCACGGAAATGCTGATAATGCTGAAAACGAAGATGGTTCACCAAATACAGCACACTCACTGAACCCAGTACCATTTATTTACGTTACAGAACGTAAGGATGCAAAGGTGGAAAATGGTATTTTAGCCGATGTGGCTCCATCTCTTTGCAAAATTATGGGTATCGAAAAACCGGCAGAAATGACCGGCAGGAATCTGATTAACTAAAGCCCCACCAACCTCCCCACAAGGGAGGCTTAAGAATGTGAATAAAAAACTCAAATAGTACTCCTCAAAGTCCCCTTAAGGGGGATTTAGGGGGCTTAATATGACTCTAAAATCCCAACTCGAAAACCGCATCCTGATACTGGATGGTGCAATGGGAACCATGATTCAGCGTCATAAACTGATGGAAACTGACTACCGTGGTTCACGCTTTGCAAATTGCGAAATTCTTCAGAAAGGCAATAATGATTTGCTTGTTCTGACTCAGCCGGAGATTATTTACGATATTCATTGTAAATACCTCGAAGCAGGTGCTGACATTATTGAAACCAATACTTTTAACGCGCAGCGCATTTCGATGGATGATTACGGAATGAGTGAATTCGTCCGTGAAATCAACATCGAAGCTGCCCGGCTGGCTCGTAAAGCCGCCGATGCATTCACACAAAAAAATCCGGATAAACCAAGATTTGTCGCCGGTTCGGTGGGACCAACCAACAAAACAGCGTCCATGTCGCCCGATGTGAATAATCCCGCGTACCGTGCTGTGACTTTCGATGATTTGGTTGTAGCTTACAAAGAACAAATGCTGGCATTGCTCGAAGGCGGTGTTGATGCTTTTCTGATTGAAACCATTTTTGATACGCTGAATGCCAAAGCAGCCATTTATGCTGCAGAAGAAGCCATGAACGAAACCGGAAAACGTGTAGATTTAATGCTTTCGGCCACAGTGGCCGATGTAAGCGGTCGCACTTTGTCCGGTCAAACCATTCGTGCCTTTATGGCTTCTGTTTCGCATGCTAATTTACTTTCGGTGGGATTAAACTGCTCTTTCGGAGCGAAAGATCTGAAACCGTATCTTCAGGAAATGAGCGAACTGGCGTCATGCTATGTGAGCGCTTATCCAAATGCAGGATTACCAAATCAGTTTGGCGAATACGATGAAACTCCTGAAAAAATGGCCGAACAGGTTGTGGAGTATTTCGATGAAAAACTGGTCAATATCATTGGCGGATGCTGCGGCACAACTCCCGATCATATTGCAACCTATCTGAAACTGATAGAAGGAAAAGAAATCAGAAAGCCTGTTGAAAAATCATACAACTTAATATTGAGTGGGCTTGAGCACTTAGAAATCACCTCACCCCCAGCCCCTCTCCTTGAGGAGAGGGGAGAAGTTTGGTGGGATTCAACAGACCATGCAAATATAACTACCGACCCAATTTCATGGAATTTGCTAATTGAAAAAGCAAAAGAAATGAGGCGAGAACAAACAAAAGCCGAGAAAGAATTGTGGGAAAGACTTCGAAACAGACAAACAGGTTATAAAATTCGTCGTCAACACATAATACAGGGTTATATAGCTGATTTCTTTTGTGTTGAAAAAAATGCAATTATTGAAGTAGATGGAGAAATACATGAAACTACTGAGCAAAAGGAACATGATAAATTCAGAACTGAAGTTTTAAATAATCATGGGTTTTTAGTTTTAAGATATACAAATGATGAAGTTTTAAAAGATCCGTTTATTGTAGCTAATAAAATTAAGATACAACTTGATAATTTACCTTCACGAAAAAAGACGAATTCTCGCTACGAATCACCGCTCCCCTCTCCTCGAGGAGAGGGGTTAGGGGGTGAGGTGCTTTTCCCCTCTCCTCAAGGAGAGGGGTCGGGGGTGAGGTCACTATTCACCAACATTGGCGAACGATGCAACGTGGCTGGTTCGCGTATGTTTTTACGCCTGATTAATGAGAAAAAATACGAAGAAGCCCTGACCATTGCCCGCAAACAGGTGGAAGATGGAGCTTTGGTTGTCGATGTAAATATGGACGATGCCATGCTGGAAGCTCAACAGGAAATGGAAACATTTCTGCATTATGTGGCATCTGAACCTGAAATTTCGCGTGTACCTGTGATGATCGATTCCTCAAAATGGGAAGTGATTGAAGCCGGTTTAAAATGTTTGCAGGGAAAATGTATCGTCAACTCTATCAGCTTGAAGGAAGGCGAAGAAGATTTTCTGACAAAAGCTCGTAAAATCCGTTCATACGGTGCTGCTGCGGTAGTAATGGCTTTCGATGAAAAAGGTCAGGCCGATTCTTTTACACGAAGAACTGAAATCTGCGAACGCGCATATCGCCTGTTGGTGGATAAAATTGGTTTCCCGCCACAGGATATTATTTTCGACCCGAACGTACTGGCTATTGCCACCGGCATTGAAGAACACAACAATTATGGTGTTGATTATATTAATACGGTTCGCTGGATAAAACAACATCTCCCCTACGCCAAAGTGAGTGGAGGAATCAGTAATCTGTCGTTTTCGTTCCGCGGTAACAATGTAGTGCGTGAAGCCATTCATTCGGTATTTCTGTATCATGCCATCAAAGAAGGACTCGACATGGGTATTGTCAACGCCGGTATGTTGCAGATTTATCAGGATATTGAACCTGAATTGCTGGAACATGTGGAAGATATTGTTCTGAATCGTCGTCCGGATGCTACCGAGCGAATGATTGAACTGGCTGAAAAAGTAAAAAATCAGGCTACCGGCGAAAAAGAAGAAAAAATTGACGAATGGCGTACCCGTAATTTGCAGGGCAGATTGGAATATGCATTGATAAAAGGAATCAGCGATTATCTGGAAGAAGATTTGGCTGAAGCGCTGACAGTATATAATTCAGCCATCGAAATTATTGAACAACCTCTCATGAGCGGGATGAATATCGTTGGTGAACTGTTTGGTGAAGGAAAAATGTTCCTGCCTCAGGTAGTAAAAACAGCTCGCACCATGAAAAAAGCTGTGGCTATTTTGCAACCTGAAATTGAGAAACAGAAAGTTCCGGGACAAAGTTCATCCGCTGGTAAATTCTTGATTGCCACAGTAAAAGGCGATGTACATGACATCGGTAAAAATATTGTTTCGGTGGTGTTGGCTTGTAATAATTTTGAGGTAATCGATTTGGGAGTCATGACTCCAACCGAAAAAATTATAAAAACGGCTATCGATGAAAAAGTGGACATAATAGGATTAAGCGGACTGATAACTCCTTCGCTGGAAGAAATGGCGCATGTGGCTGGTGAAATGGAAAAAGCCGGACTGAAAGTTCCATTGCTCATTGGTGGAGCTACCACATCGAAAATTCATACGGCTGTAAAAATTTCGCCCAACTACAGCGGCCCGGTAGTGTATGTAAAAGATGCATCGGTAAATACCAGCGTTGTAGCTCAGCTTATGAACGAAAATCAGCGTCCGGTATTTATGGAAAACATTGAGGCTGAATACCAGGCTCTACGCGACAAACAAACAAAAAAAGTTCAGTTACTCAGTTTGGACGAAGCTAAAAACAAACGACCAAATTTGTTCTGAGTTTAAACTTCACAATAAAAATAGGGCTAAAATTTCAGTGTTGAAATTTTAGCCCTATTTTGTTTAATAAACTGTATTACTGATATTTGAATTATACAATTTCAAAGTTAGTGTATTATAATTTCAAAATTGATACTACGATATTTCAAAGTTATATATACGATATTTCAAAAATAATATCATGTTATTTCAAAATAAATATTGCGTAATTTCAAAATTGATATTATCTTTGCACCTGATAACTAACAGAATATGACACTACTCAGAGAACTTAGAAATTCGGTTCAGGATATCATGAAAAAATATCCTGTTTTAGCACTGACAGGACCGCGACAATCTGGTAAGACCACGTTGTTGAGAACTTCCTTCCCTGATTTCAGATATGTAAGTCTCGAAAATCCGGACAACCGGAGCTTTGCCGAAAATGATCCGAATGGCTTTTTGAAACTTTACGATAAATATGTGATTTTTGACGAAGTTCAACGTGTTCCTGCGCTCTTTTCATATCTGCAAACTATTGTAGACGAAAGTGGTATAATGGGACAGTTTATCTTATCAGGGTCGCAGAACTTTCATTTGATGCAAAATATCACGCAAAGTCTGGCTGGCAGAGTCGCAATTTTCAAACTTTTTCCGTTCGATCATCAGGAATTAAGCAGGAGTGGTTTGTTGAACGAGAATTATTTAGAAAACATATTGAAAGGATATTATCCGGCGATATACGACCGTGACATACCCTCGCGAACCTTTTACTCCAATTATATTCAAACGTATATTCAACGCGATGTTAGCGAATTGATTTCAGTGAAAGATATCCGGTTATTCCAGAATTTTCTTGGTTTATGTGCTTCAAGAGCAGGACAATTACTGAACATGAACGCATTGGCGAACGAATGCGGCATTTCGCAACCTACTGCAAAATCCTGGTTATCTGCTCTCGAAAACAGTTATATCATTTTTACGCTACAACCATTGCACGAGAACTACAGCAAGCGAATCATAAAAACACCAAAATTGTATTTTTATGATACAGGTTTGTTGTGTCATTTGCTAAAAATTCATCGAACAGAGCAAATCTTGACTCATCCGGTAAAAGGTGCCCTTTTCGAAAATATGATGATAGCTGAACAGGTAAAACGAATGTACCACAAGAATGATGTACAGGATATATGGTTTTGGCGTGATGCTGCCGGACACGAAGTGGATTTAATTATTCAGGATGGAGCTGACTTTTGCCTGAATGAATTTAAAGCCACCGAAACAATCATGAGTGATTTATTCAAAGGTCTGAATTATTTCGAAAATCTGGTAAAAAACCAACCGCTTACCAAAACTCTGATTTACGCAGGCAATCAATCGCAGCCAAGAACCGGTGTAAATGTGGTTTCGTGGAAAGAATTTGCCAAATAATAAAATCCGTTGACAAACCGATAATCCTGAATGTCAACGGATTTTTTCTACTTTGTCTTTATCCGCAAAACCGTAAACGAGTAGGCAGGTAAAGCGCAATAAAATTCCTTACTTACCGGAATTTCTGATACTGCCGGCTGAAGTTTTCTATCGCCGGGCTGACCGGTTAGCACTGTTTTTACAGCTACAGGTTGAATGTCTGCTGAATTTTCCAGAACTACTTTGGTGTTCACCTCCACCGGTAGAATATTGACTAATTTCACAATCAAATCATTCGTTTCTGCATCGCGTACTACGGAAGCTGAAACACGTTTGCGTACATCGTCGGAGTTATTGGTAAGTTGCAATAAATTTGAAAGATACTGATTTCCGGAATTCTCACCATACAACTTCTGTACCTCATAACCAACCGTTGGTTTTACCTCTGCATTATTGAAATAAATCAAATCCGGATTCCATTGTGTATGTCCTTCCTTTGCCAACAAAGGCGCATACGAAGTCATCGTCACCACATCGGCATTGCGTTCAACAGCTGTCAGATAATGCGCTTCGGCTAAAGCTGTTTCCAGATTATTCGGTCGTCCCGGCAGATGAGCTGCATATTCTCCCAGATATACTTTCGATTTCGAACGATCATATTTATCGTAATACTCATAATTATTGATAAACCATCCCGGCGATTGATAATAATGCTCGTCCACCAAATCCACATGCAGTTTATCGGCAATTTTCCATCCTTCCACATAATCCGTCCCTTCAAACGATGGACCAACCGTTCCAATCACCTTTATGTCAGGATATTTTGCTTTCACGGCTTTGTAAATCATCGTAAAACGTTCTTCAAAGATATCATTGATCAGATCTTCGTTACCAATGCCGATATATTTCAGGTTGAAAGGTTTCGGATGACCAGCTTCAGCACGTTTTCTCCCCCATTTGGTTTTGGCATCGCCGTTTGCCCATTCAATCAAATCGAGAATATCCTGCACATATTCGTCCATTTCGCACATCGGAATTCCACCCTGCTGACCGGCACCACCACACGCCGAATTCTGACACGGAACGCCTGCTGCCAATACCGGAAGCGGTTCGGCAACAATATCTTCGCAATACTGAAAATACTCAAAATAACCTAAACCGGTAGTTTGATGATATCCCCAAAGATTACGCATGGGTTTGCGACCTTCCAATGAGCCGATGGTTGTTTTCCAACGATAAATATTGCCAATGCCATCTCCGTGTGCCACACAACCACCCGGGAAACGAATAAATCGAGGATGAATATCAGCAACTGTTTGCGCCAAATCTGCCCGAAGTCCGTTTTTGCGGTTTTTAAATGTTTTTTGCGGGAAAAGTGAAATCATATCCAATTGAATTTCACCTGCATTTTGCGGAATAATTTCCATTCGGGCATCGGTTGTCGTTTTGGAAACAGTCAATACTGTTGCTGATTTTTTCCAATTGCCCGACGAAATGCCAAGCGTTGTTTCAGCCAGCATTTCATTACTTTTCGACATCAGGCGAATCCGTATTTTTGTGGATTTTTTATTTACACAGCGTGAAAACATGGAAAATTCATACTTCTCACCGGCTTTCAGAACAATGCCATCCCAACCTTCGTTGGCAAAAACAGCACCTGCTTTCGATGTTTTTATCACGACATAATGCGCATTGTTCTGGTGGATAGGCTGAACCGAATCAATCCCGAAAGTACTTCCTTCGCCGGTTAGCGTCCATGCTTTTGTATGATTCCAGTTTTTATCATGGCCTTCCTTGTCGCTTAAACTGTATTCGAAATCGCGGTTTTGAATAAGTTCAGCATAAAGTCCGCCATCAGCGGCATAATTAATATCTTCAAAAAAAACACCAATCAGCATATCACTGATTTTCTTGCTTTCCGAAGCATTTACCGTTAAAGTGGCATCAAAGGGTTTTAAACCCGCAAAACGAACGGCATCATCTTTGGTCGATTCTGCATTCTGACTGCTTTTCCGATCTTCTATCAGTTTTTTATTGAGTAGCGTTTCTATTTCAGCCCAGGCAACCTTTTGAACTGTACCCGTTTCCATATTTCCGGAGATTAAAACCTGCTCTCTTGAGTTTAATCTTGAACTGCTTTCTATCTGAACTGAGAGTGTGTATTTCTTAAAATCGGAGGAAGTTGTCCCGAAAATTTGACTACCATACGTTCCGTTATTTACCAGCCAGGTAATCAGAAATTCTCCTGTGTTTATATTTTGGGAAATTTCGGGCAACAAACAGTGGCCTGCAGAAACCTGCGGATAAGTTTGCGGAAACCAGTAAACCAAATCGTTGGAGGTAGCATGTGTAAAAACGCCATCATTTTCGTTCACACTCCACACACAATGCCAGGTATTCGCCTTATCGCGAAATAAAAATGGTGTCACCAACCGTTTCTGACTTCCCCAGCGACCATAATCGCAAAACAAAAAACGCATTTCAGGTCCAATGGCAAACCAGTTTTTCCGGTCGGCACTCCAGGCGAAATGCAATCCTCCACGCCCTCCGTTTTTTAGTGTTGAATATGCAAAAATATAAGCTGAATCGGGTGCTGCAGGCGAAACGGATGGTGCTGAAAAGACCGGTAAGGCAATAAACGTAATGAAAGTTATAACTAAAATTATTGATTTTCTCATTTTTACAATTGAATTTAGGACACAAAATTAATCGAATTATTCCGAACGCAGGGAGATGAAAATGGTATTTTTGAGGACATTCGTTGTTTGTCTTTAAATATCTAATACTTATATCAGGTTATCGATAAAAAAAGTATTTTTGTTGTTTAATGTTTGTAAATGCAACGTTTTCAAACGCATTTCCATCTTCTGTAAAAATGAAAGAATATCCCGTAACAGACGAAATTCAGATTATTCAGGCATGCATCGAAGGTAAATCGTGGGCGCAAAAAGCGATTTACGACAGATATGCATCTGCCATGATGGCTGTCTGCTTACGGTATGTGCCTGACAGAGAGACTGCAAGAGATTTGTTACAGGATGGATTTGTAAAGGTGTTTACAAAAATTGAAACTTTTTCGGGAACGGGTGTTTTTGCCGGTTGGGTACGGCGCATTTTTGTCACCACGGCGCTCGAATATCTCAGGCATAACGATGCACTGAAGCAAAGCAGCAATATTGACGATTTGGAATATCAGTTTTCCGCCCCGGATGCAACTGTTATTGAGCAGTTAAGCGCTGCGGAAATGATGGAGTGTATATCAAGATTATCCGATGGTTACCGAACAGTTTTCAACTTATATGCCATCGAAGGTTATAGTCATGCTGAAATTGCAGAAATGCTCGGAGTAAACGAAGTTACGTCGCGAACACAATTTATGCGGGCGCGAAAAATTTTACAAAAAGAAATAGAACTGCTATTTAAAACAGAAAATGTACGATAAAAATAATCATATAGAAGAACAGGATGCTTTTCTGAAGGGTTTCAGCGAGAAACTTCAGAACTTTGAAGTGCCTGTCGATGCCGAATGCTGGAACGAAATTGAAGCCAGGATGCAGCAGAAAAAACGCCGCATCGTGCCATTCTGGTGGTGGATGTCGGGTGGAGCAGCTGCAGTGGCCATTATTTTACTATCGGTAAGCGTATTAATGCAAAAACCTGAAATCGGAAATTCGACCGCAGTATTGATGGAAAATACTGACTCTATCGATACTACCAATACTCATCAGCCAGTGTCTGAAGTGAAAGTAAATGAAAAAGAAAATTTTGCAGTTACTAAAACAAAGAATTTACAAGCATCTAAATCAGTTATTTCAGTTCCTGAAATAATTGAAACATCGACGGATACAACCAAAACCAAAGTTATTTCCACTCAGGATACCGTGCAGATAGCACTTGCAAAAGAAGATTCCAGCCGTATGCACGACATTGTTACCGGAATCAAAGAACGGAATCAACCTGTCGAAAATAATATCGCTTCCAAAAATGATGTACAGGAACCTGTAAAAGACTGGACCGAAGACTTTGTAAAACCGGATGACAAACAAACATGGTTTCTGGCAGTTGCTGCCGGAACCGGAAATTCAGGAAATTCGGTTAGCACTTTTGCTCCGGTTTACACCGATGCTTTACGTACCAGCATTGTGGGAGTCGCAGCTAAGAATACCTATATTTTTGCTCCGGAGGATTTTGACAATCAAAACTTTTATGCGCCTATAAGTATTAGTTTTCTGGTGGGCAAAAAACTCAATAAGTTACTGAAAATTGAAACAGGCTTAAATTACACCTTCTTGATGTCGCATTTTTCAGATACAAATATCGATGCTGATCTAACATTGCATTATCTTGGTTTGCCCGTGAATATCACTGCCGACATACTGAAATTCAACAAATTGACCTTGTATGCTTCGGCGGGCGGAATGGTGGAAAAAGGATTGCGCTCCGTTTACGAACAACATCAGTATTGGGGAACTCAAATTATCACCACCAATGCTTCCATCAAAATCAATGGATTACAATGGTCGGTCAATTCGTCGATGGGAGTAGCTTATCAGTTAAAAAATAAATTACAGCTGTATCTGGAACCTGAATTTGCTTACTTTTTCGATAACAATCAACCTATCAGCATTCGTACCACCCGACCGGTGGTTGCAGGAGTAAATGCGGGTTGTAAAATTGAACTATAAATAATTAGGAATTAAAAATAAGAACTTGTAAATACAAATTAATCTTGAGTAATGCTCCAAAACTCACCCTTGAGGGGTTGGGGGGGCTGAACAATTAAAAAATTATACTGCTATGAACCGAATTATTTTACTTGTATGCACAGTTTTCGCACTGGTTTCGTGCGACTTACTGAATCCTGACGTAAAAACCGATAATCAGACTCTAAAACTGCGTGCCGGTTTGGAAAAACGCGTTGTGCAGGATAACGATTTTGCTTTCGGACTTCTGAAAAAAACCATTCAGTTTTCGAAAGATGAGAATGTGTTTATTTCTCCTTTGAGTGTCAGTGTGGCTTTCGGGATGGCTCGCAATGGCGCTGCAGGAAACACAAAAACAGGCATCGAAACTGCCCTTGGTATGAGCGGACTAAGTGATGACGATCTGAATGAATATTATCGTGTAATGCAATCCACATTGCCGTATGTCGACTCCAAAACTAAACTCAGCATAGCCAATTCGATGTGGTGTCGCGAAGGTTTTCCTGTGAAGCAAGGTTTTCTGGATGTCAACGCTGCCAATTTCAATGCATATATCAAAACCATGGATTTTTCGGCTGCCTGGGCGAAAGATACCATCAACAACTGGTGTTCTAAAAAAACAAATGGTCTGATAAAAACCATTCTGGAAGAGCCAATTCCGGAAGAAGCTATGTTGTATGTAGTTAATGCTGTGTATTTCAAGGGTCTTTGGGTTAAAAAGTTTGATAAAGACGACACACATGAAGGCACTTTTAAAAATGAAAAAAATGTGTACGTGCCCGTAAATATGATGTCGATGACTGATACCTTTCCGTTTTATGCCGACACCAAAGCTCAGTATCTCGAACTTCCGTACGGAAACAAATCATATGGCATGACCATTATTTTACCAACCGGCGAAAATACAGTTTCATCTGTACTCGAAAGTCTTGACGCGGCATCGCTGGCAAGCGTATATGGCAAAATGTACGAAACCAAAGTGATGTTGCAGATTCCACGTTTTAAAGTGGAAGCCAAATATACGCTGAACGACATGCTCATCAGTATGGGAATGGCTGATGCTTTCGATTCAAACAAAGCTGATTTCTCCGGCATTACCGATATCGATTTATACATTTCGCAGGTATTGCACAAAACTTATATTACGGTGGATGAAGATGGCACCGAAGCTGCTGCTGTTACTTCTATCGGATTTGAAACAACTTCGTTGCCCGATTATCCTATGTTTTACGTGAATAAACCATTCATTTATCTCATACGTGAACGAAGCACCGGTGTGATTCTGTTTATCGGAAAAATGGGCAATCCAGCAAAATACTAATACAGTATATGAAAAAAGCTATTTATCTTACTATCATCATTTTAGGCTGTTCATTCATTTCCTGTGAGACTGAAATTCAGTTAGCTGATAACGACTATATCGTTTTTGGACATTTCTATGGTGAATGTTTTGGCGAAGGTTGTGTAGAAATATTCCGTTTAGAGAAAGATAGATTGCTTGAAGACACCAATGACAAATATCCGGGCTCAACAAATTTCTATTCCGGAAATTTCATACAACTATCCGAAGCTCAATTCGATTCTGTGAAGGATATTGTTCGTTATTTCCCGGAAACATTACTAAACGAAACTGATACCGTTATCGGAATGCCCGATGCCGGCGACTGGGGCGGATTATATGTGGAATATTGCTACAACGGCGTTCATAAGTTCTGGTTGATAGATCAAATGAAATCCAATGTACCGGTTAAATACCATGAATTTATTGATAAAGTGAACGAAAAAATCGATCTTTTACAACCAAAAGAATAATAATAACAACAAATATGAAAAAGCTATTTTACCTTATGTTTTTGTTTGTAGTTGGCCTGACAAGTTGCGACGATTCAGTGTCGGAAACTGTAACCTACAAAATTAACGAGCCTGTTTTTATGTCGAACGAAACATTTCGCAGCTCGGTAAAAGTCACTACAAATGCTCATGCCATAACCAATTACGGCAAAATGTGCTATTACGAAGGTTATTTGTACATTTCTGAATCCGGAAAAGGAATTCATATCATCGACGACCGCAATCCGGCTCAACCACAAATTGTTGGTTTTATCGAATTGCTCGGAAATGCCGATTTATCTATTCGCAACAATTTATTGTATGCCGATTCCTACATCGATTTGGTTTGGTTCGATATAACAAATCCTGCAACTCCCGAACTGAAAGGTCGTCTGGAAAATGTATTTCCAACCGCTTTGCCGGCCATCGACAACGAGTACGGATTTGATTACGCCCAATGTTATTCCGACAGCACCGATGGTGGTGTAGTTGTAGGTTGGGAATTGGTTGAAAAGACAGAAAATATCGACGAATATACCGGTGGTTGGTATTGGGGCTGGGGTTGGAGAGGTGAACTCATGTACGATTCGGCAACCGGACAGAATGGCGGATCTACAACCGGTATCAACGGTTCTATGTCGCGTTTCACGCTGTACGACAATAAATTATACGCTGTACTAAACGATTACATGACCATCTTCGACTTAACAACCGAGCAACCAACAAAAGCTGCCGACAACATTTACATTGGCTGGAATGTGGAAACCATTTTCAGTTATAAAGACAATATGTTTATGGGAACACCTACCGGAATGGTTATTTATTCGGTAAAAGACCCGCTGCAACCGGTTTACAAATCGCGTTTGACACATGCTTTTGGTTGCGATCCGGTAGTTGTGGATAACGATTTGGCTTATATCACTGTACATTCGGGAAACACCTGCGGACAAAACGTTAATCAACTGATTATTGTCGATGTAAAAGATGTGGAAAATCCTACCGAACTGGTTACCTACAAAATGACCGGCCCAAAAGGTTTGGGAATTAACGATGGAAAACTGTTTATCTGCGACGATGGACTGAAAATATACAAAATTACAACACCCGAAACTTTAATGGCAAATAAACTTGCTCATTTTACCGGTCTGGAAGGTTTCGATGTTATTCCGTTCAATTCTGTGATAATGATGATTGCCGAAGACGGACTTTATCAGTATGATTATTCCGACTTGTCGAATATACACCTGCTCAGTAAAATTCCGTTTACTCCAACAAATTTATAAAAATGAAAAAACTGCTTTTTGCCGGTTGGATAATTGTTTTGCTCGGTGCCTGTTCGTCGAACTATGATATGGAACTGGGATTTGCCAAAAGCGATATTGTGGGTGTTTGGGCTGATTCTACTCAGGCTCAACCAAAAGGAAAATTAGTCCATTTGCTCACTTTTTCGGAAAATGGCATCTTCGTTTCCCGTTCGGAATCCTATGGAATTTACGAAGGTCAGGCAATTCAGGTACTTTCCGGGTGGTCAGAGTCAGTTGGCAATTATGTGGTTTCGGAAGGGAAAATGTTTTTCATTTCCCGTCAGGTAAGCAGTTGGGATAGTTTTTTTGAAAATGCCGCTGTGACATCGCAGAAAAACGATCAGGAAATTTTCGAGGATTGCTCTTACGTTTTAAATAAAGATACACTTACCCTCGAATACACAACCTATCCGGCTGATGCTCCGGTAAGAACCGAACGAAAATATATCAGAATAGAATAATCAGTAAAAAAAGAATTGTATGCACATAAAATCACTTACTCTCGCTTTTCTGACATTGCTGTTTTGTGCATGTAACGACGATGTAAACTTCAGCACAAACAAGGTTTTGTTTGAAGTTCATCATGTCAACTATGCATGGGGATATACCAACACAGGCACCATGATTGACAGTGCCGGTTACGTTTACACTTTCGACATATCCAAAAATGACGCTTCATGGAAAACATCTGACAAAAATGATGAAATTTCAGAAACTGACATGAAAAATAATCTGAGCCTTTGCAGCAAAACCACTAATCAAATTTCTGCCGATAGTCTCAATCATTTTTCATCGTTGATTGTCAAAGCATCGCAGGGTACGTTAACTGAACCGCAAACCGTTATGGCCGATGCCGGGATGACCATTTACGCTGCTTATATTTTCAACAATGCGACAGGGCGATATAAAAAAGTATTGTTATACCAATGGGGCGATGTTCAGATAAGAAACACTTCACCAGAAGCAGACGAAATTGCCGACTGGCTGATGCGACTGACTTATTAAAACAAAAAATTCCGGACAAGTGCTGTCCGGAATTTTTTGTTTCTGCGTTATCGTTATTGTGGTCTTGGTCCGTTTCCATTTCCGTTTCCATTACCACGACCGCCACCGCCACCATTTCCTCCGTTGTTGCGTTCCTGCATGCGTTTTTGTCTCCAATCAACAAATTGTTTGAATTTTTCTTTGCCCAAAATTGTTTCAAGTTCAGCATCATCTACTTTACGTTGTTCTTCAAATTTGGCGCGCATAGCTTCACGGTCGTTTTCGCCCTGCGTTCTCAATTCTTCCCTTTTTTTGTCCTGTTTGGTGTAGAATTGTTCCAATTGAGCGGTTTGGTCGGTAGTCAATTCGAGTTGTTTGGCTAGTCTTTCGGCTCTTTCTTTGGGTGTAAGTCTTGGTCCTTGTCCACGACCTTCGCCGTTTCCGTTACGTGGTGGTTGGTTTTGTGCTGAAACACTGAATGCAAAAATGGCTGCTACAGCTAACAATAAGAACTTTTTCATGATTTTAATTTTTTAAAAGTGATTACTAAGTTTTGTATTTGTTAGCTTTGACTCAGATATTTATCGCAGGTTTAAAATCAATAAAAAGATTTTCATCAATTAACAACACATCCTGCTATTGTGAAAATTATTTTGCAGCTGCTATCCTCAGTTTATCTATATAATATCCTTCTTCTTCATTTCAGCATATTTTGCAAAACGCTTTGCTCCTAAAATCTTTTTAATTTTCGCTTTCTGAATCTCTTTCAGCGCTTCAATTTTCTTCTTTTCTTCTTTTTTCGACAGGTTCTGATTTTTCACTTTTTCCTTTTCCTGCTGATAAGAATTCATGATGGCTCTGATTTGAGTCTGTTCACTTTCAGTTAGCTGAAGTTCTTTGGTCATAATCTTCACCTTTTCATTCACACTTAGTTTCGATTCGTTGGTGGAAGATACTGCTGTTTTATTACCATTAACTTTTTGAGAAAGAACCGGTTGCGACGCAACGAAAATCAAAATTACGGAAACGATTAGGAGTTGAATTTTTTTCATGATATGGATGATAATTTGTTGCAACAAAAGTATATAATCTTCCTGAACTTCATTCACATTTATAAAGCAAAAAAGCCGTATTTGTCGGTAAATACCAACAAATACGGCTCATTGCTCAATTATCTCAAAAACCGGATTATTTTTTCTTTAGCAACACTTCTTCAATGGCTTGTTTGAAACCCTCTTTCGGCATAGCACCCTGAGCCATTTGTGGCTGCCCATCTACCGGACAAAACAGCAATGAAGGTATGCTTTGAATGCCAAAAGCGGCTGCCAGTTCCTGCTCTTCGTCGGTGTCAATTTTGTAAACATAAATTTGCCCATCATACTCTTTTGCCAGCTCTTCCAGAATCGGAGCAATGGTTTTGCACGGTCCGCACCAGGTAGCGTAAAAGTCTATGATACAAGGCTTATCACCTAGATATTTCCACTCTTTCGGATTTGCTTCGTAATTGGCCACTTTTTTCAGGAAGTCAGCTTTGGTCAAATGAATTGTTCCTACAGTCTTCACTTCTTTGGGTGTAGTTGTTTCTTCAGCGTTTTTTTCGTTTGTTTTTCCTGCACAGGCAGCAAAAGTGATAATGGCAAGCAACAAGGTTGCACTTAAAATCTTTTTCATATCTTTCTGATTTCTAATTTCTAATTTTCTCAATTTCTAATTCACAAGGCACATCCCCAAATCGATGGTTCATCGTAATTTACGTCATCACCTTCCTGAGGAATTTCTTTCCAGCCGAGATCATCCAGCGTGGCAGCAATTTTTTCACGACTTACTTCGTCGGTATGATTCACCACAATTCGCCCCTCAATCCTATCCATTTCAGCCCCAAATACACCCTGCAAAGTGCCCAGTGTTTTCAAAACTTTATTGTCGCAGGTCATACACTGCGATTTCGACACATAAAAAGTACTATACATCTTTCTAATCTTTAGTTTCCGGTTTTTCGAATGTCATAACCTGTTTTTTCTCATCTTTGGGTGCCGGTACAGCACAAGCTCCACCGGGACATCCAATATTCAAAACAGCCTGCACAGTTAAAATCAATCCACCAACAAGGTATATGCTCTCTTTGGTCGACAAATATCCTACACCCATGGCTAAGCCTAAAACAAGCCTGAAAATACGGGTAAAATCCCACTCTCTGAAATATTTTTTAATTGCTTCCATCGGTTTTGGTTTCTTTCTTTTTAAAAATATCAGAGATCAAATAACCCATAACTGCTCCCCAGATAATACTTATGTAAGGATTCGACGTTATCGGACAACTTCCGCTACTGCAACCAATAAAATAATAATACAGAAAACCTCCGGTGGCTCCCACTAAGGTTACAATGATCTGAATAAGGTATTTTTTCAAAAAGTTCTTCATTTTACATTAAATGTATAATCAAACATATATTCATACAACTGACTAAAAATTTTAGCCTGCACAATTGCAGGTGCGGATACAATCGATAATCTGCACTATCTGTTTATTTTTCAGTGAATAATAGCAGTTTTTACCATCGCGGCGACAATTAAGAATGCCTTTGGCACGCATATCAGTTAGATGATGCGACAGCAACGACTGTTCACATTTTAATTCTTCCACAAGCTGCGAAACATTCATTTCATCGTTATCCGATAGCAGCGAAATAACACACAAACGCGTTCCGTTTGATATTGCTTTGAGCGTATAAGCAGCTTCGTCCATCTTAATTATATCGGTATTCTGATCCATTGCTGAAATTTTTGGCAAATATATGAACATGTTTTCATGTATGCAAATTATTTTTGATTTTTTTAATGAAATAAGTCTCAGTGTCTTTATTTTAAATTTGTTTTATAGTTTTCATTACCAAAGTATTTAAAGAAAAAAGTATCTTTGCAGGCTAATTGACATGACAATGAAACAACATAAAACAAAAATATGTAACGATTTTATTTCCGAGCTGAACGAAGCTATCGGAAATGTAAAACCCGAAAGTATTTTTATTTTAACCGATGATAATACGCAACGACTTTGTTTGCCTTTGGTTTTGACGTCAGAAAAACTGAAAGGCTGCCATACAATAAATATCAAAAGTGGTGACGAGAATAAGAATGTAGAGTCGGCAGTGCAGATTTGGAAATATCTGAGCGAAAACGGCGCGACGCGTAAATCGCTTATGATCAATGTTGGTGGCGGTATGATTACAGACATTGGCGGATTTGCGGCTTCTACTTTTAAGCGTGGAATGCGCTATATTAACGTATCTACATCGCTGCTGGGCGCTGTGGACGCAGCAACAGGTGGCAAAACCGGCATAAATTTCATGGGATTGAAAAATGAGATTGGCGTTTTTTCTCCGGCCGATGAGGTATTGATCAATATTGATTTTTTCCGTACACTCGATGCTGAAAACTTACGTTCCGGCTTTGCCGAAATGGTAAAACATGCACTGATTGACACCCGCACGGAATGGAACGAAATTCTGAAATTCGATCTGGAAAATGTCAATTTTGAAACACTGAAAGTGTTGGTAGAAAGAAGTATACGTATAAAAGAACACGTGGTTGAACAGGATCCATTCGAAGCCAATATTCGCAAAGCGTTGAATCTGGGACATACTTTTGGTCATGCTTTTGAGAGTCATTCGTATAAAACCAACCGTCCGGTTTTACATGGTTACGCAGTTATGTGGGGTTTGCTGTGCGAATTGTATTTATCATATGTTAAATTAAATTTCCCAAAAGATGACTTATTAAAGTTAAAGTATTTAATAAAAGAGTATTACGGAACGTTTAATATTGACTGTAACGATTACGAATCACTGTTTGAATGGATGACTCACGACAAAAAGAACGATTCGAAAGAAATAAATTTCACTTTCTTATCCGATATTGGAGAAATAAAAATTAATCAGACTGCAACAAAAGACGAAATTTTTGAGTGCTTTGATTTTTTTGCCGGTATATGACATTGAATAAACAAGTTAAAAATGAAGAAAACATTAATTATTGGCGCCAGCAATAATCCTGAAAGATATGCTTACAAAGCTGCTGAACGCCTTTTGAGCCACGGACACGATATTGAATTGCTTGGATTAAGACCCGAAATAATTTTCGGAAAAACGATAGATACCGAGAAAAAAGCATATGAGGAAATTGACACAGTAACGCTCTACGTAGGGCCACAACGTCAGCCGGAATATTACGATTATATCATGTCTTTACAGCCGAAGCGGGTAGTTTTCAATCCGGGTACGGAAAACGACGAATTTGAAGCTATGCTGCGCAAAGAAGGTATTGAAGCTGAAGAAGCCTGTACGTTGGTTTTACTCGGAACAGGGCAATATTAGTTTGTAAAATTGAAAAATCAGAATTCATTTTCATAATTTCTGATTTTCATAATTTCTAAAAAATAAAATGAAGATAGCATTAATAGGTTATGGAAAAATGGGCAAAGTGATTGAACGCATTGCTCTGGAACGCGGACACGAAATTGTATCAATTATCGATGTGGATAATATCAACGATTTTGAATCTGAAGCTTTTAAAAGTGCTCAGGTTGCCATTGAATTTACAGCTCCGCATGTGGCATTAGATAATATTAAAAAGGCTTTTGCAGCTGGTGTGCCGGTTGTTTCGGGTACCACAGGTTGGGCCGATGCTTTGCCGGAACTAAAAAAGGAAATTGCTGAAAATGGCAATACTTTATTCTGGGCATCGAATTATAGTCTGGGAGTGAATATTTTTATGGCTGTAAATAAATATCTGGCAGCCATCATGAATCAATTTCCAAACTATAATGTGGAAATGACCGAGGTTCACCACACACAGAAACTGGATGCACCAAGTGGAACAGCCATAACGTTGGCCGAAGGAATTCTGGAAAATCTGAACAGAAAAACCAATTGGGTAAATGAAGTGGAAACAAAACCTGAAGAACTGGCTATAAAAGCTGTGCGTGAAGGTATGGTTCCGGGAATTCACACCATCAGATACGACTCGGATGTGGACTTTATCGAGATAAAACACGAACTCAAAAACCGCGAAAGTCTGGCACTCGGCGCTGTTATTGCCGCTGAATTTACAGCCGGTAAAAAAGGTTTTCTGGGAATGACCGACTTACTGAAATTCTGACAAACAACTGAAATAATTTTATAAAATACAAAATCTATGTCAACAGAAAAACCTGCTTCACGTTTTCATCAACCATTAAAACAATGGGTTAAAGCCATTGTGTGGAGCATTATTTACATTTTGTTTATTGTATGGGTAGGCACTTATTGGTGGTTAATTCTGCTTCCGCTCATTGTAGATTCGTTTATTACGAAATACATTCCATGGACATGGTGGAAAAAATCGAAGAATAAATCTTTTGTGGCTTTTATGGGTTGGGTTGATGCCATTGTGTTTGCCTTGGTGGCTGTGTATTTTATCAACACTTATTTGTTTCAGAACTATCAGATACCTTCTTCATCACTCGAAAAGAGTTTGTTGGTGGGCGATTTTCTGTATGTAAGCAAAGCGAGTTACGGTCCGCGTGTACCTAATACGCCGTTTTCGTTTCCGTTGGTTCAGCACACTTTTCCTATTTTAGGAACCAAATCGTTTATCGAAAATCCCCAATGGGAATACAAACGACTGAAAGGTTTTGACCAGATAGAGCGAAACGACATTGTTGTATTTAACTTCCCTACAGGAGATACCGTTTGTACTAAAATGGAAAATCCTGATTACTATACTTTGTGTTATTATTACGGCAGAGATATGGTTCGTAGCCGTAAAGATATTTTTGGCGATATTGTTTACCGTCCGGTTGACAGACGCGAAAATTATGTAAAACGTTGTGTGGCAATTGCCGGCGATTGGATGCAGATTAAAGATAATCAACTATTTATAAATGGTGAGAAACAGGAGAAATTTCCGGGTTTGCAGTATAATTATTTTGTACAAACAGATGGAACGCAACTGACTGAGCAAATATTTCGCGAAATTGGTATCAGCAAAGATGATTATGCCGATAAGAATGGGAATATAGTGATTATGAATACTCCCGAAAATATGGAAGAACTAAAAGCTCTTAAACTTGATCCAAATTTGCCTGTATATCATTTTCCGCTAAATGAGGAACGATATGAAAAAATAAGAAACACACCGGGAGTAATTGCCATGAAAATTGAACCTTCGTGGCGTGGTGGTGATGTATTTCCACTGGGTGCGAAAATTAAATGGGACAGAGACAATTTCGGTCCTATCTGGATTCCGAAAAAAGGATCGAAACTGGTGCTAAGTTTACAAAATTTACCAATTTATGAGCGCATTATACGGGTGTACGAACACAACAAACTGGAAGTAAAAGGTTCCGAAATTTATATCAACGACCAACTTGCAACCACCTATAAGTTTAAAATGGATTATTACTGGATGATGGGCGATAACCGTCATAATTCAGCGGATTCACGTTATTGGGGTTTTGTGCCGGAAGATCACGTGGTAGGTCGTCCAGTTCTGGTTTGGCTGTCGCTGGATAAAGACAAAGGATTGTTCGATGGTAAAATAAGATTCAACAGATTCTTTAAAAATGCTGAAAGATAAAACAAACAATATTCAACGGGAAAAGCAACCACAGGTTCTTTTCTCGTTGTTTTATCTACCTCCTGTAGAATATTTCAAACTGATAAATCAGGCCAATACGGTTATGCTGGAGCAGTGTGAATTTTACATCAAACAAACTTACCGCAACCGTTGCAGAATTGCTACAGCCAACGGAATCATAGATCTGACAATTCCTGTGGAGAAATCGGGAAAAGAATTTGTGCGCGACATAAAAATATCGGAACATACCGATTGGCAAACACATCACTGGCGTACTATTGAGGCTGCGTATAATTCAAGTCCCTTTTTTGAATATTATTCTGATGATTTTCGACCGTTTTATGAAAAAAAATGGGTATTTTTGTGGGATTTCAATTTTCAGTTACTGCAAAAAGTAATGGAATTGCTCGAAATTGATAATAAAATCCTGCTTACTGAAAAATATGAGTTGCAATTGCCGGAAGTATTTGATGTACGCGAAATGATTCATCCAAAGAAAAATCAATTGATAGAAACACCACCTTATTATCAGGTTTTCAGTCAGAAATTTGGATTTCAGAAAGGATTGAGTATACTTGATTTATTGTTTAATATGGGAAATGAAAGTCAGTTGATTATCTGATTTTCTGATGATTCTAAATAAACTCACGAAATTATGATGGAAATAGATTGGTCAAATCTCGGATTCGGATATATTAAAACCGATTTTAATATCCGGTGTACCTATAAAAATGGCGCATGGGGCGAATTGGAAGTTCATGACACTGAGTACATGAGCATTCACATGGCTGCTACAGGTCTGCATTATGGGCAGGAAGCCTTCGAAGGTTTAAAAGCGTTTAAAGGCAAAGACGGAAAAATTCGTGTTTTCCGCATGGACGAAAACGCCAAACGTATGCAGGATACTGCTGATGGAACTCTGATGGCAAAAGTTCCGGTGGAGATATTTGAAGAAGCCGTAATTAAAGCAGTAAAGTTGAACGAAAGATTTGTGCCGCCATACGAATCGGGGGCGTCCCTGTATGTCCGTCCATTGCTTTTTGGCAGTGGTCCGCAGGTTGGTGTAAAACCCGCTGAAGAATATATGTTCATCATATTTGTAACGCCTGTTGGTCCATATTTCAAAGGGGGTTTCCAAACAACACCATTCGTTATCATGCGTGAATTCGACCGTTCAGCGCCTCTGGGAATGGGAAAATACAAAGTTGGCGGAAATTATGCCGCTAGTTTGGTTGCCGGAAAAAGAGCGCACGAACTGGGATATTCCAATATTTTTTATCTGGATGCCAAAGAAAAAAAATACATCGATGAGTGTGGAGCTGCTAACTTTTTTGGAATTAAAAACAACACCTACGTTACACCAAAATCAACGTCAATTTTACCTTCTATCACCAATAAAAGTCTGATGGTATTGGCTGAAGAAATTGGATTAACAGTAGAACAGCGCCATGTTCCGGTTGAAGAATTATCAACATTTGAAGAGGCTGGTGCCTGCGGGACTGCAGCGGTTATCAGTCCGATTGAACGAATTGATGATTACGACGAAAACAAAACCTACATTTTCTCGCACGATGGAAAACCGGGACCGGTTTGCGATAAACTGTATCATAAATTACAAGCCATTCAGTACGGTGATGAGCCCGATACGCATGGTTGGGTAACCGTTATTGAATAAAAAAATCCTGCTGATTGAATTCAGCAGGATTTTTTTGTCTTTTACATCATCTCCACACTTCGCTTCACAAAGTTGGCCAACGCTTCACCTTTCAGCATATTGTTGGCTAAAAGAGCTAAGTCAATTAACTGACGTACTTGTTTGTTTTTGGAAGCAAAGCTCTTATAAATAGCTTTTTTCTGAGCTTCCAGTTCTGTGATTTTGGTAGATAGCTGAGACAGTTCATCTTTTTCAGTAACAGGAATTTCGTCATCCTTCTTGCCTTTGTGGCTGTCTTTCAGTGCTGATTCTTTTGCTTTCACTTCTGTAATTTCCGACAGAACCGGAGCAACATCGTTACCACAAGCAGTTACTTCTTCATCCAGTAATTTTTGAACGACAGGGTGAGCGGTATTCACCACCAGATTGAAACTATCTGGCATTTCTCCATAAAAACTCATCATACCGCCCTGCAAAGCCGACATTTCTTTCATGCGACGCATAAATTCGTTTTGAGTGACAAATACCGGACTCGATGTAGCTGAGAGTTGCTCGAAAGTAACTATAAAATTGACTTTATCGTTGGTTGGCAACTGCGATTCGAAAACAGCCACCAAAGCATCACGCTGCTCGTCGTTCAGTTCTACTTTTGCCACCTCATCTTTCTGAATTATTTTGTCGATCACATCCGAATCAACACGAACAAAGCGGGTTTTCTCGAATTTTTGCTCGAACTGGCTTACGGCATGCACATCCAACTGTCCGTCCATTACCAATACATCGTAACCTTTATCTTTGGCATGTTGGATGTAGCTGTATTGTTCGTCGGTATTGTTGGCGTACAAATAAATTACATCGCCGTTTTTATCTTTCTGATTTTCTTTCACCATATCTTTGTATTCATCTAAAGTGAAGTATTTGCCATCCACATTTTTGAACAATACAAATTTTTCGGCTTTTTCGTAGAATTTCTCATCGCTCAGCATTCCGTACTGAATAAAAATCTTCAGATTATCCCATTTACTTTCAAAATCAGCACGATCGGCTTTGAAAATTTCCTGCAAACGATCAGCCACTTTTTTGGTGATATGTCCTGAAATCTTCTTCACATTGGCATCGCTTTGCAAATAGCTGCGCGACACATTCAGCGGAATATCAGGAGAATCAATCACACCATGCAACAATGTTAGATATTCAGGAACGATATTTTCTACATGATCGGTTACAAACACCTGATTGCAATACAACTGAATTTTGTTGCGTTGCATATCGATGTTGTTTTTGATTTTTGGGAAGTAGAGAATACCTGTCAGATTGAACGGATAATCCACATTCAAATGTATATTGAACAGAGGTTCTTCGCTCATTGGATACAACTCGCGATAGAAAGCCGAATAATCTTCCTCTTTTAAATCGGCAGGTTTTTTAGTCCACGCCGGAGTCGGATTGTTGATAATGTTATCTTCATCGGTTTCTACTTGTTTACCATCTTTCCAGTCTTTCTTCTTGCCAAAAGCAATTTCTACCGGAAGAAATTTACAATATTTGGTAAGTAACTCCTGAATTTTCGATTCTTCAAGGAAATCTTTGTTTTCGTCGTCGATATGCAACACAATATCGGTTCCTCTGTCAGATTTTATAGTATCTTCGAGGGTATATTCAGGATCGCCTTTGCACGACCAATGTTGTGCTGTAGCTCCATCTTTAAACGATTGGGTGAAGATTTCCACCTTTTTCGACACCATGAAGGAAGAATAAAATCCAAGTCCGAAATGACCGATAATAGCCTGCGCATCGTTTTTATATTTTTCGAGAAACTCTTCGGCTCCGGAGAAAGCGATTTGGTTGATGTATTTCTCAATTTCCTCGGCAGTCATCCCAATTCCACTATCCGAAATGGTCAGCGTTCCTTTCTTTTTATCTACCGACACTCTGACAGTCAGGTTGCCTAACTCGCCTTTAAATTCGCCAACCGACGATAATGTTTTCAGTTTTTGAGTAGCGTCCACTGCATTCGACACTAATTCACGAAGAAAAATCTCGTGATCGCTGTACAAAAATTTCTTAATGACGGGGAATATATTTGCGCTCGTTACCCCAATGTTACCTTTACTCATTTTTCTGATAAATTATTTAGTTTTTTAAAATTATTTTCCGTGGGCTCTTATTCAAATAAAATGCCAAGCAAAACAAAATGACAGATTGACAGTTTTTTATTCAAGGAACATTTTATGCTAATGTTTTTAAGAAAATTGATATTTTTCTTGCACAAATAAAAATAATTTATCAACTTTGCAGTCGATTTAAAGATAAAACGAAATGAAATCAGTTCAAACAGTAAACAAATTTTGGTGGTGGCACTTACAGATTAGCTAATCCGTGAGAGGTTACACCTATGTATACAGTTGAATTAAAAATATACAAAAAGGCTTGTCGGAACTCACGATAAGCCTTTTTTTATTTTGCCCCCTAAATCCCCCACAAGGGGGACTTAAAAACAGTAATAATTTGAAAATGATATATGAAAGCAGATAACAAACAAAACGAAACTAACCAAAAGTCCCCTTATGGGGGATTTAGGGGGCTGGAGTTCACTGATAATTCGGGTTATTACGGCGAATTTGGAGGTGCTTATATTCCTGAAATTCTGCACGGTTCTTTCGAAAGACTGAAAGAAGCATTTTACGCTGTAAAAGACGATGCCGCATTTAAGGCGGAGTATTACGAACTGCTGAAAAACTATGTAGGTCGCCCATCTCCTTTGTATTTTGCAAAACGCCTTTCGGAAAAATACAACACTAATATTTATCTGAAGCGCGAAGATCTGAACCATACCGGCGCACATAAAATCAACAATTCATTGGGGCAGATTCTACTGGCCAAACGCATGGGCAAAACCCGCATTATTGCCGAAACAGGCGCCGGACAGCATGGCGTGGCAACAGCAACAGCTTGCGCGCTAATGGGGTTGGAATGCATGGTGTTTATGGGCAAAACCGATGTGGAACGTCAGTTTCTGAATGTGCAGAAAATGCGCATGCTGGGTGCGACGGTTGAACCGGTAACAAGTGGAAATATGACGTTGAAAGATGCCACCAACGAGGCTTTCCGCTACTGGTGCTCTAATCCTGATTCTTTTTATATTGTGGGTTCTACCGTTGGTGCGCATCCTTATCCCGACATGGTGGGATTTTTTCAATCGGTTATCAGCGAAGAAATAAAATGGCAACTCGAAGAACAGATTGGGCGTGATTATCCAGATTATCTGATGGCTTGTGTAGGTGGTGGCAGCAATGCAATGGGAACTTATTATCATTACCTGAACGACGATCGCGTAAAGATTGTGTCGGCTGAAGCAGGCGGACTGGGCGTTGAAACAGGTGAGACCGCAGCGACTATTACATTGGGAACTACAGGAATTATTCACGGTGCAAAAACACTGTTGATTCAGGATGAAGATGGTCAGATTATCGAACCATATTCCATTTCCGCAGGGCTGGATTATCCCGGAATTGGACCGGCTCACGCGTTTTTCGCCAAATCAGGCCGCACCAAAGTATTGCCGATAAATGACGACGAAGCATTAGAAGCTGCTTTTGAACTGACACGTTTAGAAGGAATTATTCCGGCAATTGAATCGGCTCACGCGCTGGCATTGCTCAAAAAAGAAAAAGAAAACTTCAAGCCCGAAGATATTGTGGTATTGACTGTTTCGGGACGCGGAGATAAAGATATGGATACGTATATAAAATACTTTAAAACAGCCCCCTAAATCCCCCTTTAGGGGACTTAAATAATTACTATTGATTATTATAATAGGACATTTCTAAAATTTATGAATATAGAAAAGAAAATATCAGACAATGCTAACTTAAAGTCCCCTAAAGGGGGATTTAGGGGGCTTTTTGTTAATTCAAAAACCATGCTCGCCGACTTGCAAACGCCGGTGGGTATTTATCTAAAAATTCGTGATTTGTACACCAATTCAGTGCTGTTGGAAAGTTCCGATTATCATGGAGTGGAAAACAGTTATTCGTACATTGGTTTTTGTCCGATAGGAGGAATTTCGGTAAATCAGTTTCTGATTAAAGAAGAATACCCCGATGGAACAAAAATAGAAACTCCCGTTACCGGAAAACTAACAGTAGCTGAACGCTTCGATGCATTTTTGAAATCGGTGGATATCATTAAAAACAACAATCCGGTGGGTATCAACGGACTTTTCGGTTATTCGTCGTACGAGTCGGTGCAATATTTCGAAGATGTAAAACTTTCGGCTCGTGAAACCGTTCCGGGAAGTATGCCGGGACTGCATTATGAGTTGTTCAAATACATTATAGCCATTAATCATTTCAATAATGAACTAACCATCATTGAAAATTTGCTGGAAGGCGAAACTTCGCAGATTGATTCCATAGAAGAAATTTTGGAGAACAATAATATCGCAACTTACAATTTTGAAGCCGTTGGCGAAGAAAAATCAGATATTTCGGACGAAGATTACCGCAAGATGGTGACCCGCGGCAAAGAGGAATGTTACAAAGGAAATGTGTTCCAGATTGTGCTTTCGCGTCGGTTTTATCAGCAGTACAAAGGTGATGATTTCAAACTCTATCGCACACTTCGTTCGGTTAATCCTTCACCGTATTTGTTTTATTTCAATTTTGGCGATTTCCGTATATTCGGTTCGTCGCCCGAAGCGCATTTAGTGGTAGATGCCAAGAAAGAAAAAGCCTACATCAAACCCATTGCCGGAACGTTCCGCCGCACCGGCAACGACGAAAAGGATGCAGAACTGGCCGAAAAACTCAGCATTGATAAAAAGGAAAATGCAGAGCATGTGATGCTGGTGGATTTGGCTCGTAACGACCTGAGCAGAAATACTGATGACGTAATTGTTGATGTATTTCGCGAAGTTCAGTATTATTCGCATGTATTACATCTGGTATCGAGTGTAAGTGGAAAAATGAAGCCGGACACAAAAATCATCAAACTTTTTGCGGATACTTTCCCGGCCGGAACACTTTCGGGCGCACCAAAAATAAAAGCCATGCAACTGATTGACAGCATAGAACCACACGACCGTGGCCCTTATGGCGGTTGTCTGGGTTATATTGGTTTCGATGGAAGTATGAATCAGGCCATTACCATTCGTTCGTTTGTAAGCAAAAACAATACGCTCTATTATCAGGCAGGTGCAGGTGTAGTGGCCAAATCGAGCGAAGAAAGCGAATTGCAGGAAGTGAATAACAAACTGGCTGCGCTAAAGCGGGCCGTTGAAGTAGCATCAGGAAGGTAAAATGTCTGAACCTTGATTTCTTTGATTTGTGTGATTCTCTTGAAAATACGAAATTATGATAGACGAAAAATATAAATACTCAGAACTGACATCCCGAATTATAGGATGCGCGATGAATGTACATTCTGCGCTCGGAAATGGTTTTCAGGAGGTCATTTATCAAAGAGCATTAGAAATTGTATTTTCTTTGATTGGAATAAATTTTCAGCGTGAATTTGAGATGCCAATATTTTATAAAGGAAATCATATTGGTACAAGAAGGGTTGACTTTTTTGTTGAAAATGTGGTTTCAGTAGAATTGAAAGCAGTTACAAAACTAGAGGATGTTCATTTTGCACAGGCAATAAATTACTTAGAAGCTTATAACGTAGAAGTTGGATTACTCATTAATTTTGGAGAACGAAGTTTGAATTTCAAACGACTTCAGAATAAGAAATTCCAACAATCATTTTAATAATAACAATCAAATAAATCATAGTTTAGACGATGAAAATATTAGTTTTCGATAATTACGATTCATTTACATACAATCTGGTACATGCCGTTAAAAAGCTGGGCTATACCGATGTGGAAGTGCATCGCAACGACCAGATAGCATTGGAAGACATTGCTCGTTTCGATAAAATTATCCTTTCACCGGGACCGGGAGTGCCATCTGAGTCAGGTATTTTGCTCAACGTGATTCGGACTTATGCGCCGACAAAACCCATTCTGGGCGTTTGTCTGGGCGAACAAGCCATTGCCGAAGCATTTGGTGGAACTTTGATTAATCTTTCCGAAGTGCATCATGGTATATGCTCAGTGGTGGAAGTGGTGGAAGACGATGTGCTGTTCAACGGTTTGGACAAGAAATTGGAAGTGGGACGCTACCATTCCTGGGCTGCAGAAAAATCAACGTTACCTGAATGTCTGAAAATCACCGCTGTGGATGAGGAAGGCATGATTATGGCACTGGCGCACAAAACTTACGATGTGCGTGGCGTACAATTTCATCCGGAATCGGTACTGACACCAAAAGGAGAACAAATGCTTAAAAACTGGCTGGAAAGCTAGTCGTTGATAAACAACAATAATTCTTTTAATTCTTTATCGTTAAGATTTTCCTTTTCTGATTTATCGTAAATAGAAAGAAGGAATACCGTAGAGTCGGTTATAATAAAGTGAGTAATAATTCTGGCGCCTCCGGATTTTCCTTTACCTTTTGAAGCAATTGATATTCGGATTTTAAAACAATCCTTTCCAAGCGCTGTTCCATGAGAAGGATTATCTTTGAGTGTTGCGATCAAAGAAATAAGTTCGATTTTCAGAGAAGGATATTTTTTGATAAGCCTTTTGGCTTGCTTCTCGAAAACGGCAATTGTTTTTACATTATAGCTCATTCAGGAATTCCTCTGCATTTCGAGCTGTTTTTTCACCTGCTTTGATTAAATTAATTTCATCAATAGCGTCTTTTAATTCTGATAATAAACGGGCTTTAGATTCAGTTAGGGGTTTTGCTTTTACATACGAAATGCTTCGCAAAACTTCCATCAATGAAACGGCTCTGTTATCAGGTATTTCTAAAAGGATTTTCATAATTTTGAATTGTATTAAAACGCAAAGATATATCATTTTTTGAATATGAAACAAATACTTAATCAACTTTTCAATCACCAGTCATTAAGCCGCAAAGAAGCGGCTGAAGTAATGACCAATATCGCTGCCGGAAAATACAACGATGCGCAAATCGCCGCATTTATCACCGTATTTTTGATGCGCAGCATTGAACTTGAGGAAGTGATAGGCTTCCGTAATGCCTTGCTGGAACTGGCATTGCAGATGGATTTATCGGAATTTGATGCGCTCGATATTGTGGGTACTGGTGGCGATGGAAAAAACACTTTCAACATCTCCACATGTAGTTGCTTTGCAGTTGCCGGAGCCGGTTATAAAGTGGCTAAACACGGAAACTACGGAGCTACTTCGGTCAGTGGAGCATCAAATGTATTGGAGTATTTTGGTGCTAAATTTACTACCGACACTGACTTGATAAAAAAGGCATTAGACGAAGCCGGTTTTGCATATTTACACGCTCCTTTTTTCAATCCTGCTATGAAAAATGTAGCACCGGTACGAAAAAATCTTGGCGTGCGTACTTTTTTCAATATTTTGGGGCCACTCATCAGTCCTGTTCGTCCGCAATATCAGTGTTTGGGTGTTTATAATCTGAAAATGATGCGTCTTTACAACTATATTTACCAGAATTTAGGCGTACAATACAGTATCGTACATTCGTTAGACGGATACGATGAAGTTTCGTTGACCGATACTTTTAAAGTGCAAAGCAATATGGGCGAATTTGTATATACGCCCGAGAAAATCGGCTTCAAACGGTTGGAACAAAAGGAACTTTGGGGAGGCGAATCGGTAGACGATGCAGCTAAAATATTTATGAATGTGCTTGAAAACAAAGCCACCGAAGCACAACACAATGCTGTGGTGGTGAATTCGGCTTTTGCCATTCAGACCCGCACACCAATGAAGCCTCTGGAACAATGCATTGCCGAAGCAACTGAATCACTTGAGAGTGGAAATGCGAAGAAGGTGTTTGAGAAGTTTTTGGAAGTATATAAATAGATATTTGACTTCGCCGTTATTAAGTTATTTGCCCTTCGGGCGTTATTAATAGCATCAAAGAAACATAACGTGCGAGCACAAATAACGGCGAAGCCAAATAACACGAAGTTAATAACGGCACTGCCGAATAACACGTAACAAATGACAATATTAGACAAAATAATAGCCGACAAACGCCTTGAAGTGGCTTCACGTAAAGTAACTACTCCACTTGCAGACCTCGAAAAAGCACCTGCTTTCGAACGGAAATGTTTGTCGCTGAAACAAAATTTGCTGATTTCCGAATCGGGCATTATTTCAGAGTTTAAACGCAAATCGCCTTCGCTGGGCTGGATTCACGAACATGCCGATGTGGTACAGGTGACCGAAGGTTACAGCCGTGCCGGTGCATCGGGCATTTCCATTCTGACGGATTTTCCGTATTTCGGAGGTACGCCGCAGGATTTAATGGCTGCGCGCCCACAGGTAACCTGTCCAATTCTTCGCAAAGATTTTGTGATTGATGAATACCAGTTGTTCGAAGCCAAAGCGATGGGCGCCGATGTGGTTTTGCTGATAGCGGCAGCGTTGACAGTAAAAGAAACGCTTGAATTGGCACGTAAAGCTCATGATTTAGGATTGGAAATTCTGCTCGAAGTGCATAATGCCGAAGAACTCGGCCATGCCAACGACCATGTAGATATGCTGGGCGTAAACAACCGTAATCTGAAAACTTTTGAACAGAGTATTCAAACTTCGTTCGATCTGGCGGCGTTAATTCCCGACAAATTTGTAAAAGTGAGCGAAAGCGGTATTTCGAAGGTAGAAACCGTCAAACAACTTCGCGAAGTGGGTTACAAAGGCTTCCTGATGGGCGAAAACTTTATGAAGGAAGATGATCCGGCGGAAGCACTGGTAAGATTTATTAAAGGACTGAAATAGTTATTTGCTACGCGTTATTAATGTTATTTGTCCTTCGGGCGTTATTAATTGTGCAGAATAACATACGAAGTATAAATAACGGCGTAGCCAAATAACACGAAGTAAATAACAACAAATACCAATTGAAAATGATTAGGTCACTACTGATTAAGGTCTGCGGGATGAAATTTCCCGAAAACATAAAATCCGTTGCAGCTTTGCAGCCCGATCTGATGGGATTTATTTTCTATCCTAAATCGCCACGCTATGCCGAACCGTTGGATGTAGAAATGTTACAATCGCTACCAACATCGATAAAAAAGGTAGGCGTATTTGTGAACGAGGATTTGGAGCGCATACTCACATTGGTATTCAAATACAAGTTTGATGGCGTTCAGTTACACGGAACAGAAAATAAAGATATCTGCCAGAAACTGAAAGAAACCGGACTGATAGTGATAAAAGCATTTCCGATTTCTGATGCAAGTAACTTTAAGGTTACAGCAACATACGAGGGAGTTTGCGACTATTTTCTTTTTGATACTAAAACAGAGGCTTACGGTGGTTCGGGTATAAAGTTCGATTGGACAATATTGGATGAATACAAGGGAGAAATGCCTTTCTTATTAAGTGGTGGGATTTCTGCCGATGATGCTGAAACTATCCTGAAAATCAATCATCCGAAAATGTCGGGAATTGATCTGAACAGCAAATTTGAATTGAAACCGGGAGAAAAAAACATAGAGTTACTAAGAAGTTTTTTGAAAGAAATAAGGAAATAGAATTATGAACAGAATCAATCAATTATTCGAACGAAAAAACAAAAATATCCTGTCGGTATATTTTACAGCAGGTTTTCCAAAGATAGATGACACATTACCCACGTTGGAATGTCTTCAGGCAAACGGTGTGGATTTGGTAGAAGTGGGTGTTCCTTTTTCGGATCCGTTGGCCGACGGCATTGTTATACAAAACAGCAGTCAGCAGGCATTACGCAACGGCATGAGTATCCGCAAACTGTTTGACCAACTCACAAATGTGCGCGAATCCATTCATATTCCGCTGGTGATGATGGGTTATCTGAACCCCATTATGCAGTTTGGGTTTGAGGCTTTTTGTGCCGAATGCAGCAGAGTTGGCGTGGACGGAATGATAATTCCCGATCTGCCTATGGCCGATTATCTGAATCAGTACAAAGCCATTGCAGAGTGTTACGGACTGGAATTTATTTTCCTGATTACACCCGAAACATCCGACGAGCGCATTCGCGAAATCGACAGCCACACCAACGGATTTATCTACATGGTATCGTCGGCAGCCGTGACCGGCACGCAAAATTCCTTCGACAGCAAAGTGGATTATTTCAACCGGATTAACGCCATGAATCTGAAAAATCCACGATTGATAGGATTTGGCATTTCCAACAAAGCCACGCTGAATACCGTAAACCAATATTCGTCGGGAGCGATTGTAGGTTCGGCCTTTATCAAAGCATTGAACGAAACGCAGGAGGTGGCAAAAGGTGTGGAATTGCTGTTGGAAAGACTTAACAGTTGATTTATATTCGACCTCTCCCCCAGCCCTCTCCCAAGGAGAGGGAGCTATATTAGTACAATTGAGAAGTTGATTCTATTTCATTTATCGATTGTCACTATTTCTCCGTTCTTCAAATCGGGTTTGATGGCTTCAATCCAGTTGAGCGACATATCGGTATCACCGGAGAAATTCAGCGGTAGAAAAATGTATCTGGAATTGAAATAATGTTTACCATCCCAACGGTCGCCCACATACAGGTAACTGGTGCCCTTTTTACCTTCCAGAGGCAGTATAAAGGTGGATTGCGATTCGAAAGTGGTTTCATTTCCTATATTCATTAGTTCCGACCACGGACCTGTCAGCGATTTGGCATAGGCATACTTGCCCTGATTGGGCGACCAACCTGTACAACCCGAAGTTATCAGAAAATAATAATCGCCACGTTTTACCAAGGCCGGAGCTTCGCGATGACCGCCGGGCCAGAGCGTCAACAACTGCTCTTTGGCATCCAGATAATCGTCGGTAAGTTTATAGAGAATCAAATCGTAATTTTCGCGGGCAGCCGACAGAAAATAAGCGGTACCATCTTCGTCTTTGTATAAGGTACAGTCGCGCGACATATTCTCGAACGGACGGAAACTTTTCACAAAGGTGAAAGGCTTTTCGATATCCGACGAATAAGCTACCGCAGCACGTGCATACGAATAATCCCGTCCATATTCGTAATGCATCCACATCACAAATTGTTTGGTTTTTTCGTTGTAAATCACCTTTGGACGTTCGATATTGGCTTTATCCAACTCGGGATGCGACTGCCGGGTAAGCAAATCGCCACGAAACTCCCAGTTGATTAAATCTTTGGAACGATAGCACGACACCAGAATGCCGTTATTGCGGTTCTCGCCTATCCAGTAGTAATAATCGCCCACTTTCAGGAAACCACCACCATGCGCATTGATAGGTTTGCCGTCCATGTCTACCATGGGATTTCCATTTTTAATATGGGAAGTATTTTGCGAAAAACCGACTCCAATCGATAACATCATAGTTATCAAAATCACGAAATATCTGAGCCCGGAATGTTTTTTTTCTGTATGTACCATTGTAATAAAAAGTTTTCTCCACTTTAGCCATACAAAAATAACTACCACGCCATTTGTGCCGGTCGATAATTCGTTCATTTTAGTACACAAAAAAAAGCGATATATAGAGTTACCTCCGTATACCGCTTTATGTGGTGTGTTTTGAATGGATATTAATATCGTTTCTCCCGTTTTATGTATGCTACAACGTTTTGAATTGCTCTGTCAGGGATGACAGATTTTCAATCTGTCAGTTTTTTATTTATCGACAGAAAGAATTTCTGTCGTCCCTGACAGCAGGTTAATAAAGCCCTGTGCACTTCAGGAGTGAGGTGTAGGGGATAACAGAATTTTATTCTGTCAAATCTTTGTTCAATTGTAGCAAAGCGGACTACAAGTCCTGATAATACAGAAGAGTGTGATTGCAAATCACACCCGACAGTTCGATATTTTGTGCGTTTATTGTTCGAAGAACATATCTAGTTCGACGGGTTTTGAATGGAAAATCTGAATTGAATCTAAATTAAAGATTTAGCTTTTGGCGTATTGAGTAAACAAAAATAACGCTAAACAAGGTAATAATTTTCAATTGAAAAAATCATCCATCCAGAAGAAAAATAGTTCTTTCTTTCATTGCAAATAACATTTTTTTAAATATATTTGCAAACGAATAAAGTCAATTGTAGCGACAATTGCATTTACATACGAATTAAAGCGTTTTAGATATTATCCTTCTCTGAAATCTGGACAATTTCAATCTCAACAGGATGATAGCAACAGACGCTCCATGTCTATACCTATAGGCGTGGGGCTGTTGTCTATCACTGTTGAAAGGGCCGTCCAGACCCTCAGAGAAGTGTGTGACTAACAGTTCCCACGCTTTTTTTATGTCTAATACTGAACTCTGGGGACGAGGGATGGAAAAATATAACAAAAAATGAATTTAACTGAATTACAAGAGCGACTTGAAGAATGTTTTGATGCTCAAAGAAAAAACGAAAAAGCATATTTAGAAGATGCAATAAAATTGCATCCGAAATTAACTGATTACATTGTGAAAAACGGTATTGACAGTGAGGCTGAAAAAAAGATTGACGTTATTTTGCAAATAAAAGAAATGTATGAATCTTTTGATAATAAAATCACGACATATATTAAAAATTTAACAGCCGAAATTGAGAAAAAATCAAATAATAACGCTTCTTAATTTTCAATATTATGAAACTAAATCTTTTACTCTTGATCGGTATCATTATTCTAATATCAAGTTGTGACACAACAGTTGACCCTAAACTTCTTCCGGTACTAAGCACTACCGAAGTTGTTAGAATGACTGAAGCTACTGCTTACAGTGGCGGTTTTATTAGTTCCGATGCGGGTTATGATGTGTTGTCACGAGGAGTATGCTGGAGCGAAACTCCAAATCCAACTATTGAAAATAATAAAACAATTGATGCAGCTGGGAGTGGTTCATTTGAGAGTACAATTGATAGTTTAAAACCAAGTACAACATATTACATAAGAGCATATGCAACAAATAAGAAAGGTACCGCTTACGGTTTGCAAGTAACTTTTAAAACAAAATCTTTGAACATTGAGACTACATTTACTGCAATATCATCAACTTACTCTGAATGTGGAGGTAATATTGAAACCGATGGAGATAGTACAAATGTATTTGAACGAGGTATTTGTTGGAGTACTTCTACAAATCCAACTACAACAAATAGTAAAATAAAAAATGGTTTTGATAATGGAAAATTTACGTGTAAGGTAAATGGACTTGCAAAAAATACTAAATATTTTCTTAGAGCCTACGCAATTAATAGCTTTGGAATAACTTATGGCAACGAAATTAATTTCACAACTTCATCTCATGAAATTGGAGAGAATTATCAGGGTGGTAAAATTGTGTATATTTTACAGCCTAATAATATTGGATTTGAGGCAAATGTGACTCATGGATTAATTGTCGCAACTACAGATCAAAGTACAGGCATACAATGGGACAATGGCAGTTCTTTGAGAACAGGAGCATCTGGCAGTGCGGTAGGTACGGGTAATTCGAATACAATTACAATTGTTTATAGTCAAGGAACAGGAAATTATGCTGCCAGATTATGTTATGATTTAGTTTTAAATGGTTATAGTGATTGGTATTTGCCTAGTATTGATGAGTTGAGTCAACTTTATCTAAATCGAACTTTAATTGGGGGGCTTACGACAAGACTCACACATTGGTCATCCAGTGAATATGGAGAATATGAAGCTTTAGGATTTGAGTATTCCCCTTATTCATTTTCTAAAAGCAGTAAGAAATTAGTTAGAGCATATAGATCATTCTAGTTAAGACGTTCATTAATAAAATGGGATATTGTAAAACTAAACAAAAATAATATGTCCATTCATATTTGTCCTTTAATGTGCAGTGTTTCACAACGTCTGAGGTGAACTAACAGTCATGATCTCGCCAATGGCGAGAGAGTAATTGTAATCACCTCGTAATGTATTATAAGGACTTGTAGTCCGCTATTACTACCTCTTACCCATTAACACTCCGCAAATTTAACAAATTGTTTTAATAAACCATACTACAAACAACTCAGAAATAAACAATTTCACTCTCCATTATCTGCAAAGGGGTATCAACAGTCGTTGACAGAGCTTTACACCTATTGCAAAATGGTTTCAATAGTTGTTGGAGGGGCTTTGCACTTTGTGCAGAATGGTATCAACAGTTGTTGACAGGGCTTTACACTTAGCGCAAAGTGGTTTCAACAACTGTTGACAGTGCTTTGCACCAAGCGCAGTGTAGTTTCAACAGTTTTTCCAACAAAGAAAGGTATCACGTTAAGTGAAATGCGTAATTTAATCTATTGCTTTTGAAAATATAATATATCTTTGTATAAAAAGTAAATATACCAAATTCCTAATGACAACTCAGGAAATAAATAGTTTACGGTCGAATATATTGAAAGGACTTGAAGTTTCGTTTCAAAAGTTATTGAAAACAACTCAAAAAGAAAACGGCGAACTCGTTGTGTCGAAAAATGGTAAAGTTGTGCGTATTAAAGCACGGAAATTAAAAGCAACAGAACTTTAGGTCCTGTTTTCCGCACATTAATCATTAACACTTCCAACATGCAGTAAATCAATTAGTAATAAAATATATTTTGTAATTTTGGGTGTCCCATAATACAAAGGTCATGTTTTTACGAGAAAAAAAGAATAAATCAGGTAGTGTCAGTGTTCAAATAATCCAGAAGTTGCGAGGTAAATACAAGGTTTTGCAAACCATTGGTAGTGGTCGGACGGAACAGGAACTAATCAAACTCAATTATTTAGGAAAACAAGAGATAGATCGATTGTCAAATCAGCCAGAATTGTTTGTTTGGGAAAATGATTTACAGATTGAACAGATATTTTCAAATTTAAGTAATGCAAGCATTCGTATTGTTGGTCCCGAACTTATTTTTGGAAAATTGTATGATAAGATTGGATTTGGATCAATACAACAGGAGCTTTTTCGACATTTGGTAATTGCTCGTATTGCTTATCCATTGAGTAAATTAAAAACAGTTGATTATTTATATCGTTATCAAGGGCTAACGCTCGATGTAGACACGGTTTATCGTTTTTTAGATAAACTGAATAAGGAACTCAAAGAACAAGTAGAGCAGATTTCATTTGCACATACACTGAAAGTTTTGGATGGTAAAATTAGTGTTGTATTTTATGATATGACTACCTTGTATTTTGAGGCGGAAGATGAGGATGATTTACGTAAAACGGGCTTTAGCAAAGACGGAAAACACAGTAATCCACAGATTTATATTGGTTTATTGGTCGGAACAGGAGGCTATGCCATTGGATATGATATTTATGAAGGAAATATATTCGAAGGACATACGCTGATTCCATTTCTTGAAAAAATAAGTGCTAAGTTTAATTTGGACAAACCAATTGTCGTTGCCGATGCCGGCTTACTGTCAACTGAAAACATAAAAGCTTTAGAAGCCAAGCAATACGAATATATATTGGGAGCAAGAATAAAAAACGAACCTGATAAAATAAAAAAGCAAATCTTTGAGCATGAATTTTCCAATGGGCAAACCATCTGTATTAATAAGTCAGAAGCAACAAGACTGATAGTTGCATTCTCTAATAAACGGGCAACCAAAGACCAGCACAATCGTAAAAGAGGTTTACAAAGGCTCGAAAAACAAATCAGGGCAGGCAAATTGACCAAATCAAATATAAACAACCGGGGTTACAACAAATATTTGAAAATGGAAGGTGAGATTAGCATTCAAATAGATTATGAAAAATTCAATACAGATGCAATATGGGATGGATTGAAAGGCTATATAACTAATACCAAGCTGACAAACGATGAAGTAATCGAGAATTATAAAAGTCTTTGGAATATTGAACGTGCATTTCGAATGTCAAAAACTGATTTACGCATACGTCCAATATATCACCGGCTAAAAAGTCGAATAGAGGCTCATATTTGTATTTCGTTCACAGCATATTGTATTTACAAGGAATTGGAAAGGCTATTAAAACAAGCGAAATCAAATTTATCAGTTAAAAGGTCAGTTGAATTAACTCATAATATGTATCAAATAACATATATGCTCCCGCAATCTAAACATACAAAATCAAAACTTTTGAAAATGGATGATGAACAGGCAGAACTTTATAATGTAATCAAATTTTTATAGGGTGTCCCAATGCGGAAAACAGGAAAAGAAAACGGCGAACTCGTTGTGTCGAAAAATGGTAAAGTTGTGCGTATTAAAGCACGGAAATTAAAAGCAACAGAACTTTAGGTTTTTCCAACAAAAAAGGGCATCACTTTAATAAGCGACACCCTTTCTTCCTGTTAAAATATTTCCTTATTTCACCTTTACCGGCACTATACCTTCGTGGGTAACTACCACCTGTTTTATAGTTCCATCGGCGTTGAATTCCATTTTGTCGATACAGGTTTCACGGTTAAAGCCGGCAGCACCACCCATTTTTATGCCGTTGGGATAATTGAAGCGGTGGTAAATAACATACCACTCGTCGCGTCCCGGAATTTGAATAGTGCTGTGGTGACCCGTGCCGTAAATGCCTTTCGATTCATCTTTTTTCAGAAAGATATTGTTCTCGGGCACGGTGAGTTCGCCAAGCGGCGAAGACAAAAACGCATACGCCGAACAATAATTCGGACTACGGGTATCGTCCACAGCCCAGGTAAAGTAGTATTTGCCATCGCGGTAAAACACATGGGAGCCTTCGCGAAAACTGCCGGGCACATTCAATACTTTTACTGTGGAGACATTGACCGAAACCATATCGTCGTTCAGCTCAGCGGCTGCTGCAAATCCATTTCCCCAATACAAATATGTTTTACCCGAAACCGGGTTGGTAAAAACTTCCGGGTCGATGACCTGGCCGCGGGTAATACCATCGGGGCGGGTGTCGATAAGCGGTTTTCCACTATCCACAAATGGTCCTTCGGGATTGTCGGCCACCGCCACACCAATTTTTTGTGCAGCTGTAAAGTAATAGAAATATTTGTATTGTCCGTCGATTTTCTTTTCCACTATGCAGGGCGCCCATGCATTACGGTCGGCCCATTTCACATCCATTCCGAGCGTCAGAATAACGCCTTCGTCTTTCCACGAAACCAAATCGGGCGACGAAAAACATTTGAAATACGTACCCGACCAACCATTAAAACCATCGCTGGTAGGATAAATATAAAACTTACCCGTTTTTTCGGAATAGAGTATATCCGGATCGGCAAACAAACCTGCAATAGCCGGATTATGCATTTCGGCAGCTGACACGGAATAAGTTTCCGCTTTTTTGCCAAACATGCTCATTTTAAAACTTACCGCACCTTTACTGAAATCAACAGCTCCGGCAGGTTTTACTTTCAGATTTTTATCAGTGAACTGAGGATCGAAATTTTTCAAATCGGTTCCGGGTAACACCGGCAGAACGATGGTTTTTTTCTCGGTATCGACAGTTACATTTATCTTTTTAATTTCCGGTGCAACTACCGACCGCAACACATCGGCTACAGGAGCCCATTTTTGCAATACTTTCTCTGCTTCTTTTTGTGTGATGGGCAACACAGTACCATGACGTGGATGAAAATCCATACTCACTTCCTGATCAATCAGTTTGAAGTTTTGCAAATCGGAACTGCGTGTAAACTGATAACGACCGCTGGTGTACATGTCGTACATCAGAATCCAATCAGCAGAGTTATTGAGCTTGAAAACTCCTGCACCTTCTACAGCACTGGTAGTTTGTTGCAAATAACGGTCTTCGAGCACCCAGCCTTCGGTCAGTTTATCAGAAACAGCTTTTTTAATTCCATTGCCGTGACCTTCAGTTTTGAAAAACAAGTGATACTTTCCGTTATAAAATACGATGTCGCCATCGATACATGATTTTTGATCGGGACTGAAAAACAACTGTTTAGGCGTAGTTTCGAGTGCTGTAAAATCTTTGTTTACGTAGCTGTAATAAATTTTATCGTACTCACCATTTCCGTCTTTCAGCATAGAAAAATATACCATATATTTTTTTGCTACGGGATCATAAATAGTCTGTGGAGCCCACACACGCAAAATATCGCCAAATTCTGCAGGAAAAACAGCAGGAATATGGATGGCTGTTGAAGTCCATTTTACTAAATCGGTGGATTTGAGGAGTACCATTCCGCGGTTGGAGTTCCAGCCTTTGCTCGAAGTCATATCGGTAGCAACCATATAAAAAGTTTTGCCATTTTCAGCACGCAAAATATGCGGGTCGCGCACGCCACCTGTCAGACTGATATCCTTTGAATTAATCACCGGGTTACCGCTGTTTAGGGCTTTGTAATTGTAGCCATCGTTGCTGTACGCAAAACAGATTTGCTCCTCCTCCACTCTGTTTCCGGTGAAATAGACAAACAGATAAGCGGAAGTTGCTTTAGAATGGCAACAGGACTTCTTAGCCGCATGTAATGGCTGCAGTGGCAAAATATTGAGTGACAAAGTCAGCAACAGAAATGCGTAATAATACTTTTTGAGAGTAGACATTGTTTAGTATTTAAAATTATAAGAAAATGTACAAACCTATTTTATAATATTCTAAAATTTCTAATTGACATAAAATCCCATAGGGATTTCCCGTGCTTAACCCCCAAATTCATTTGGGGGAGTGTGAATGAAAAATGGCAAAGACCTCACAGAGGTTGCCTTATAAAAGAATTTTTAAATTCAGGTAACTCCTACAGAGTTACATATCGATTTTCGCATGTTACCCCCAAATGAATTTGGGGGTTATGCAAAGAATACTCCTCCGGAGTTTAAGAATGCAATAAATTACATAACCAAATTTAAGCAAGAACTTTGCTATATATAATTAATAATAAGAAATCTACGAATATTAATATGCATCAAATTATTAATTTCTTTTTTCACCTTAAAATTTTACATTCAGCATTTTTCCTGAATACTGTACAGATTTCCTGAATGTTGTAGCCGGGATATTTCCAATGCCGCTTTTTGGTGAAACTATAACAAAATTAAATGTTCGCTTCGTCAACATTCCGGGGAAATTTCCTTTTCTGTCGGATATGGTCAGCGTTTTATTCTTATCGTTCCATGTTAACCTAATGGTTGAAAAAACGCCTTTTTCGTAATTGTAATTATCGCCTTCGTCTTCGAAAAGCTCAAATTCGCCATCGGCACCGGGATAAATCCGGACTTCAAGCTTATCCCATTTTTTCTCTGAAGCATATTGTACTTTCGGACCAACAGGCAATACCGAACCTGCTTTTACAAATAACGGAATAATATCGATGGCAGCTGCTTTTTGAACTTTAGTTCCTCCCTGCACCTTCTCTCCTGTCCAGAAATCGAACCACTCAGAACCTGCCGGCAAATATACTTCACGATTCTTTATCAGAGAAAAATCAATATTCTCCTGACCATCATTTTTATTTACATACATCGATTTCAACACCGGTGCTACCAGTAACTGATGACCGAACATGTATTCGTCGTTAATATTCATCACTTTTTCGTCTTTGCTGAAATCCAGCATTAGTGCACGCATAAAACTACCGGAATTGGAGGTTACATTCCAGGCGGTGGAATAAATATAAGGTAATAACTGATAACGCAGGTTGATATATTTTTCGATGGCATCGTAGGTCCAGTCGCCTTTTTTGCCGAACTGATAAATTTCGCGTGGAGCATCCGTTCCGTGCGAACGCATCATAGGCGTAAAAGTACCAAACTGAAGCCAGCGCACATACAATTCCTGATACGATTTCAGTTTCAGTGCGTTTGAACCGTTGTAGTTCCAGAGGAAAAATCCACCGATATCGGCATTCCAATACGGATTTCCGGTCAGGGTAAAGTTGAGCGCTGCGGGCAATTGTTTTTGCAATGTTTCCCAGCTGGCCACAATATCGCCCGACCATGAATTAGCCGCATACCTTTGCTGACCGGCAAAAGCTGAACGTGTAAGGATAAAAACACGCTTGGCTGATGTAGTTGCGCGCTGATGGTCGTAAACACCACCCACATGTGTCAGCGGAAAGGCGTTCACCACTGAACGATACGAACCCAGGAAAGTCGGTTGATCGAAATCGGATTCTTTAATATTGATATGGTCCGGTTCCGATGAATCGAGCCACCATGCATCGGTATTCAACGAGAAAACACCTTTGTTCAGGTAGTTCCAGTAAATATCACGGGCTTCCGGGCTATACACATCGTAAGGTTTTGTACCCGATTTTGGCGGCCATGTATCGAAATTGATCAGCATATTTTTCGATTTGTACTCCTGATACTGCGGTGTTTTCGGACCGAAGCCCGGCCATGCCACAATCATCAGATGCGCATTCAGTTGGTGAATTTTATCTACCATTTGCTGTGGCTGCGGGAATGTTTTTGCATCGAAACTCATGGCATTCCAGTTGCTATCGTTGCCCCAGTATTGCCAGTCCTGAACAATACCATCGATAGGCACTTTTAAATCGCGGTATTTCTGAACCACACCTACCGTTTCGTCCTGATTTTTATATCTCTCACGCGACTGCAAATAGCCAAAACCCCACTTCGGAATCATGGGAACCTGACCGGTGAGGTCCCGCATTGCCGCAATCACACCTTCGGGAGTGACTCCGTACATAAAATAATAATCGCTGCAATCAGCTAACGATTCAAAGGAAGTTTCCTGTGCGTTATCAGTAAAAACAGTGGAGGCGTAATTGTCCCAATAAACGCCATAGCCTTTCACCGATAGAAAATACGGAATACAGATACGGGTGTTTTCGTTTTTGAGAGCAACACGTTGTCCGCGCTGCATCAAAGTGCCGTTTTGCTGCTGACCAAGACCATATATTGCTTCTGTTTTATCGAGCAAAAATGCCTGACGGGCAAGCCATGTTTGTTTTTTCACATCCACAGTGGCTGTAAACTGAGTTCCGTAATCTTTTTCGGTAAAGAGCTTTTTGTTCTCCGATGTGGAAAAAGTAACCCGACCTGTGTGCAGATTAAGTTCAACGGTTAAGGCCGAACTTGTCAATATCACTTTATCGTCGGTTTTGTTACTGCTGAGTTGGATAGTTTCCGGAGTTTTTATTACCGAAAGGCTTTTTTTGTTGATAATGCTTCCATCCGGAAATTTCAATACGCGGACAATGCCGGGACTTAAAAACTGAATTTCGACATCAACACCTTCGACAGTTGCTTTTACTCCGTTGGCTGTGGTGCTGTAATTTTGTGCTGTGAGCTCTGAAGTAAAGCACACTAAAAGTATCAGAAGTGCATTTCTGAAGTGTTTTTTCATGGTATTTTTTGTTTATAATAAATTACCTATTGTTGATTTTAATAAAAAAAAATGTGACTTTCTGGTCACTTATTGGAATGCTCAAGCGACTGGGAAGTCGCTTGTCCCCCACTAACTTCCATCTATATAAACTCCCTAAAGCTTTTACTTTTTTTCGAAATCACTGAATTTTAAACGCTTGTTTTTGCAGATAGAAGCGGAAATCCTTCACTTTCCCACGACGGTTTTTGTCGGCACGGTTTAGCAGTTTTACTGCTTTCAGTTTGTATTCTTTGCCCATATCAATCACCACTGTGTGCGGAAATCCTTTCTTTTCGCCAAGTTTTGTTTGCCACACCACCGATTCCTGTTTATCGAAAAGTTTATCGGCACCGTTGGCAAATTTGGTAGTTTCTTCGCTATCAGCAAAAACGATTTTCCAGTTCAACGCAGAAACAGTACTTCCATCTTCGGTTATCAATTCTATTTCAGCTAAAGAAGCAGCGTTATCGCCTGCATCCTGCGCACTCATTACTTCGATACAGAAATACCGACCGGAAACCGTTTCTTCAAAATTCACCGTTTGCCATTCGTTTTTATCGGTTAAAGTAGCAGCTATAACCGGGTTAGCGCCATTCAGATTCAGTGTTTTCGTTTTAATGCCGTTGTTTTCTTCTTTGGCAATTTTATCCAGAATTGGATGATTCAATCCGGCGATAACAGTTTTTGACGGGCCTGCAATATCGAAAACAACAATTTCGTTTTCACCATTTTTCAGGTAGCAACCCGGAACACAAAGCGTTTGCGTAGGACCAATTTTCCAGAATCGTCCCATATTATGACCGTTTACCCACACCATACCTTTGCCCCACGAACTCAAATCCAGATAGGTATAACCAGTTTCCGATAATGTAAAATTAGCCTTATACCAAGCGGGACCAACTACTTTTTTCCGGCTGAATTTTTTATTGATTTGAGAATTATAGTCAACCGGCAGATTATAAACAAGCCAGTTTTTGAGCTCAGTCTGTAGATTATCGGTTACAAGCATCACTTTATCGGTAATCCCTTTGCGGTCGATAATGGCTTCGCCATAGTTTACACGACCCATTCCTTCCACTAAAATATCGAGTTGAGATGATTTTTTCAGCACAGGCAATTCTACCGTATTCTCCCCTTTCCGGCGGTCAAGGGTAGCAATGGCTTTACCGTTGATATAAACCACAGCCCAGTCATGCACATCTTTGAGTATCAGTTTCTGCTTTTTAGCGCTTGCAGGTAAGGTGTTTCGGTAAATAATGGTTCCCCAACCCTGATCGAAAAACTCCATAGGTTGTATCAGTTCCGATTTTTTAGCTTCGGGCAGATTAGCAAAAACGGCAGCCACCTGTGTGAATTTAATTTCGGGAACTGAAATAATTTTCTCCGGATTTGCGGGAATATCGGTCAGCACTTCGCCTTCCTGCAAGTAGTTTTTCAGCAAATTGCGGATAGCATAAAACTTGTCGGTCGGATTTCCGGCTTCGTCAATCGGAGCGTTATAATCGTACGACGAAGTGGTTGGCGCATAAGCCGGCGCATTGGCTCCTGCCCATTGCCCGAAGGTTGTTCCACCGTGTGCCATATACAGGCTGAACGAAATATTACGATCCATCATATCCTTCAGACTACCGATAAAACTGTTCACATCGCGGGTTTCGTGCGCACGTCCCCACTGATCGAACCAGCCTGTCCAGTACTCACCACACATAAGCGGCGATTCTGGATTCATTTCTTTAAACTTACGGAACTGATCGTCGATATTAGAGCCCGCGCCAAAATTCAATGCATTGGTTACTCCCGGAAGATTGTATTTAAAAAAGTTCGATGACCAATCGCAGCGAATCAGATTCACTTTGTCGTAACCGGCTTCACGGATATTATCGCGCATCATTTCCATGTATTTTCCATCGCTGCCCCATGTTCCGTATTCGTTTTCCACCTGTACCATAATAATTGGCCCACCGTTCTGTATTTGTAACGGAGCAAGAATTTCACCGGTTTTTTTCAGATATTTAGCTGTTTGCTCCATGAAGTATGCATCGGATTTTCGACGAACCTGCAAATCTTTCTTTTTCAGCAACCACCAGGGTAAACCGCCCATATCCCACTCAGCACACACATACGGACCGGGACGAACAATACAAAACATGCCGTTTTTCTGAATAAGTCGAACAAATTCGGCCACATCGTTCTGGTCTGAAAAATCGTACACTCCGGGAGTTTGTTCGTGGATATTCCAGAAAAGATAAATACAAACCGTATTCATCCCCATTGCTTTGAGTAACTGAATGCGATGCTCCCAATACTGATGCGGAATGCGGGTGTAATGCAACTCTCCGGCACGAATGACAAACGGTTTTCCATTCATCAAAAACGTATTTTTACCAACCTCAAACGTGTTGGTTTGCGCAGTAAGGTTAGTGCTTTGCGAAAAAACAAAAAACAATAAAACTAATATCTTGAAAATCTTTTTCATACGTTTATACCAATAATTATTTATCTAAAAATCTTACCATTTCAGCAGCTGCCAACAGAAAAGCTCCAACACCAAAATTCGCCGTCGAATTTTTATCAACCACTTGCCCCGGAATGGCTTTTTCGCCAATCGGTTGTACGTAGCCCACTTTTCCATCGGGCTGCAATGCCACTGTCGACAAATATTTCCAGCCTTTTAAGGCAACTTTTTTATAGTTGCAACCTTTCAGGTAGCCGTTATTTAATCCCCATAAATATCCGTAGGTAAAAAATGCTGTTCCGCTGGTTTCGTAACCCGGCGCATGAGCCGGATCGAGCAGACTGCGCGTCCAGTAACCTTCTTTTTGCTGAAGTTTCAGCAGAGTTTTAGCCATTTTTTTATACTGATTCACAAAAACATCCCGGTGTTTATAATCTTTGGGCATATCCTGCAACACTTTGGCCAATCCGGCAAACAACCAACCATCGCCACGCGCCCAAAAATCCTTATTACCGTTTACACTTTTGTGTTTTGGGTAAATATATTTGGCATCGCGGTAGAAAAGTCCGGTTTCTGTATCGAGCATAATACTTTCGGCATAGGTATAATATTCGTACAGTTTATCCAGATATTTCTCGTCGCCGGTAAGTTTGTACATTTTAGTCATCACGGGCATTACCATGTAAAGTCCATCCACCCACCACCAATAATCGGAATTTGGTGTACTTATTTGGTAGTTTATCACCTCAAAAGCACGGGCAATCTTCACACTATCGGCTGAAACATTATACAAGTCGATATAGGTCTGGAAACAGATTTGCCAGTCGCCAAACAACACATGATTGGGAGTTTCGCCGTATTTGTACTTCCATTTCGATTTATCAGTTCCTGTCGCGCCCTGCCAGTTGTTCTGTGTTGCCCACTTCAAAGAATAATTAAGGGCAGATGTATCGCCTGTAAGTTTATACACTTCCATATTTCCGGTATGGTATGCTGCATTGTCCCAAAATGGATTTCCGGGGTCTGAATGGGTGGTTTGCCAGTATTTGTTTGCTTTATCAATGCACTGCAACACCTCACTTTTATGAGGTTTAGCCAAACCCATAAAAGCATTGAAGAATAAAAAAGAAAATATAAGTAGCTTGAATTTCATTTAAACACAATTACAAAATCAGGAAATTATCCATCAGAAGAATGAATATTTTTACTGATACAAAATTAAAAGTTCAATACATAGGATAAGTATATAAATCATTCAATAAGGTGGAAGAATTTACAGGGTTTCGGTTTATGTAAAAACATTGTTCTGATGAACTCAAATCTGTTTTTACGACTTCATTTCCAAAAACAAAACAATTATCCTCATTTTTAAATTTATTGTATACCATAGCATCGTGTGAATATCACTACATTTGCGTTATAATTCAGATAAAACAGAATTCAGATGAACATACACAGAATTTTAATCGTACTATGCATCGTTTTTGCCGGATTGCAACAGGCAAACAGTCAGAACAATGCACTAATTATTCAGAAAGCGGACAACTCACTATCCAATACAGAACTCACGTCCATTAAAAAAATTACCTTTCAAAATTCAAATCTGGTGTTGCATTATACCAATGGCAACACCGGTGAATTTCTGATGACTGACGTCCGGAAAATTATGTTTGGTCCTGTTTCTGAGGTAATAAATCCACAGCAGAATGAAGAAAAAATGCTCCTTTTCCCGAATCCGGCCACTAATTATATTTGGTTGAGCAGAGAAATTCATTCCAATGACGCTGTTACTATCTTTTCTGTCACCGGACAGTTAATGTTAACAGTAAAAAACATTTCGCCGGACAATAAAATAGACATTTCAAGCCTGAAACCGGGTGCGTATTTTATTTTCTCCAATGGTGCATCCTCTAAATTTGTAAAACTTTAATTTCAGAAAAAATTCCGATCATGAAGAAATATATTATCTCAATAACCGGTGCATTGTTTGTTTTTTTGCTGATAGCAGGAAATCCTGTCAATTTATTTCTTAAAAACCTGACTGTGCTTCACCTTAATTCAACCGACATCGACAGTATTAAATTTGATACAGGTGCAGTGAATATGCAAATTTATAAAAACGACAATAGCCAGTCCACTATCGAAATGGCTGCGGTTGACAGTATGAATTTTAAAACCGATATTGATTCTGTTCCTCAGCTCGATTCAGTAAGCATTTCATCCATTCTGAATACAACAGCAACAGCTAAATTCAGCATAAAATCAGTAGGAATTAGTTCTATCGTTCAAACAGGAGTATGCTGGAACACCATAACTCAACCAACAATTAAAAACAACAAGTCGATTTCAACATCACTTTCATCTGCTTCTGAAATTAATATTACAGGACTTACAGCAGCCACAACCTATTATATCCGTGCTTACGCCATCAATGCCACAGATACAGTTTATAGTCCGGAAAAAAGTTTCACTACCACCAATTATACTTTGCCCACAGTGGAAACTGTATCGGCCACATTTAATTACACAACCAACAAAGCCACTGTTGTAGCAAAAGTAACTTCAAATGGCGGTTGTACATTAACAGAACGTGGAATCTGCTGGTCGACAACTTCGAATCCAACTATTAATAACAGCAAATATTTTGGTGGTTTCACGGTCGGACAATTTTATGGTACCATGTCCGATCTGGTTGTAAATTCAGTTTACTATGTTCGCACTTATGCCACCAACTGTGTAGGCACAGCCTACGGAAATGTAATAAAAGTGCAGCCACTGATGGGCGCCGTAACTTACAGCATTCAGGCAGATTTAGCTACCACACAGCCAACGTACTACAACCTGATTAAAGCTGCAATGGATAGTGCTTGCTGGTATTTCAATCGTTACACTACTTTCCGTGGCAATATTTACTGCTACTACAATTCAGGAATACCAACTGCGCAGGCTTCGTACCATGGTTCTATCGGATTTGGCTCAAACACTACGTATATGTGGGTTGGGACAGCCATGCACGAAATGTGCCATTTTGTAGGCTCCGGTACAACTTCATCGTGGCAGGCATTGACCAACGGTAACTGGACAGGCTCTGTAGCTTCAGCGTTGCTTTTAAAAGAAACCGGCGAAGTTCTTAAAGGCGACGACATGCACTTCTGGCCTTATGGCGTTAACTATAAATCGGAAATAACCGGTCTGGGTGATGCTGCTGCGCAGAAAAAAGGACTGATACTCTGTGCTAAACTGGCACAAGCCATGTGCGTTAACGATGCCGGCTTACCAAACACCTGGTAAAAACAAACCCTGATTCAATTCTTCTGAATTTTTGACCTGATATTCATCCGTTAAATCGTTATCGGATAGTATTTTTGTACTGATGAATATTACATCGGTACAAAAATCTGATATCGGCATCATGAAAAATCACCTAAAGACTTTCGCATTTCTTGGCATCATTGCTACCTGTTTTGCAGGACTTGCATCCTGTAATTCCGACGACATAAAGGGTAATCTGTATACTTTTACAGAAAAAATGATGGGACAATACTTTGAGACCGGAGATACAACCCTTACCGAATTCAACAAACTTCTGGATTTGACAAAAACCAAAAATCTGTTGAACACCTACGGATATTACACCACTTTTGCGCCTACCAACGAGGCAATGCGTACCTTCTACAAAGAAAAAGGCAAAAAATCACTCGAAGAATTTCCGGCGGACTCACTGAAACAAATTGTTTACGACCACATTATCAATGGCGCAGTCATCATGTATGCACATTTCCCGAATGGCGATTTTCTTTCACTGCCTTCGATGAGTAAACACCAGATTTCTGCCATGACCACTGATTCCGGTACCACTTATATAAACAAGTCCCTATTGATTCAGAAAGACATTGTGGTTCATAATGGTGTTATTCACAAACTCAATAAAGTGCTCGACCCTGTTCGTAAGGGTATTGTAGAACTCATATCACTCGATACGGATTTCAGTCTGTTTTATTCAGCGCTCGAAGCTACAGGACTTGCCGATTCTTTGATGAAAAATGTAGACGAAAGTTACAGTATCACGGCTGCATTTGCCAAAGAACTGGAGGATGCGATAACCACAACCATCACAAGCGAACGGCACGCACCAACTTCCCGTGAATATGGCTATACCATTCTGATGGAAAGCAACCAAACAATGGCCGAAAACAATATCCATAATCTGAGTGAACTGAAAGAATACGCTGCCGGTATTTACGATCAAATGTATCCCGAAGATAAAAATATTACGAGTCCCATCGACCGCCGGAATAGCCTGAACAGATTTATTGCCTATCATTTGATGGACAAGGAATTAACGTACAGCAAGTTTATTTCGAATTACGACACTAATCATCAATCTAAAATTGTGGATTTGTATGAATATATCGAAACCATGTGTCCGAATACCCTGCTCGAAGTGAAAATTGACCGAACCACAGGTGAAACAAACATTTTTAATTATAACAAAGATACCAACAAAGCCATTCGCATTGTAAAAGACACTAAATACAATATTGTTGCCGAAAATGGTGTATATCATCAAATAGATAATATGTTGGCTTATACTCCCGATGTGGATGCAAACTTATCTTCGAAAAGACTGAGGTTTGATTTTTCAAGCATCTTCCCCGAACTTACCAACAACAATATGCGTGGCCGACCCAGCGATAATGCAAGTGCACTTTACCGCAATGCTTTACCCAAAGGCTATCTGGAACGACTCCAGTGTACCGACCAGACAGTTGTTTGCTATTCCAACGCGCACGACAAACTGATGAATTACGAAGGCGATGAAGTGTTTCTGGTGGTTCAGAGCGGAAAGTTGTACGATTTCACAGTTAAACTGCCACCCATCCCTGCCGGAACATACGAAATACGCTTCGGTTATCAATCGAACGGACGACGTGGTGTAGCTCAGTTTTATATCGATGGCATTCCTACGGGCGTTCCGGTAAACCTGAATACGGTAGGAACCGATCCGTCTATCGGATATGTAAAACCGGGCAATGATGCCGATGACCTTCTGGGTTTTCTGAACGACAAAATGATGCGCAACCGTGGATATATGAAAGGGCCGAACAGTTTTAAAGCAGTAAAAGAGGATTGGTACTCTGGTTCCAGCGCCCGCTATAACGGCAGCAACCTGCGCAAAATTCTGAATACCTATACTTTCGATAAAGCAGAACACCATTACCTCACCGTTCGCGGATTAAGCGGCGGGCAGTTCCAAATCGATTTTATTGAGTTTGTGCCAACAAGCGCTATCGAGTCGGAGGATATCAATTAATGTGAGTTCGATATCAGGTAAAACATAAACAATTGTACATCAAATAAATAAAATAAAAATAAGGTTTTAACAAGGGGCAATTATTGTATTACTGAAGTTTAAGACAACATTTTTCTGATTTTTCACCCTCAGTAGAAATGAAATCAAAAAAAACAGTAAACCTCATTATCTTATTCTTAAGAGAATTTGAAACAAAATAAATGTAATCTTATATCGCACTCACGTTCACTAACTCTCCAAATAAAGAGTGTAATAGAAACTTTCGTATTTCTGGTCATTTAACATTTTCATTTCCAGATAAATCAAACGGGAATTTCTGAACGATTTTCGCGATTTAATTATCCCGTTCCTGTGGATATATTCATTAAATGAACAAAGTTTCGCATCGTCTGAGGTGATTTGTAATCACCTCGTAACATATTATCAGGACTTTTAGTCCGCTATTGCTACCTCTTATCCTTTAACTACTCCGCAAATTTAACAAATTATTTTTATTTTACAACTGTAGCGTAGCGGACTACAAGTCCGTATAATACAGAAGGGTGTGATTCTTGGCAAGCCAAGCGGCAAATCACACCCGACAGTTCAACATTTTGCTCACATCCGAATGGATGGGCAAAATCAACGGTAATTTCTGAACGATTTTCAAGATTCAATTGTTATTGTCGTATACTCATTTTGTTAACAAACATACTATCTGATATGAAAACAACCATCAAATTTTTTATCATCCTTTTTGTTTCGTTTACTTCATTGTCGGCATGTGCAGGTATTCCCAAAGGTGCAGAAGCCATAAAACCGTTTGATGCGCAAAAATACCTCGGCAAATGGTACGAAATTGCCCGCTTTGATTTTCAATTCGAGCGGAATTTAAACAACACCACTGCCACATATTCGTTGAATGCCGATGGATCCATTCAGGTGAAAAACAGAGGTTACAACTATATAAAGAAGGAATGGAGCGATGCAACTGGTGTTGCCAAATTTGTTGGCGATAAAACCGAAGCGCGGTTAAAAGTATCGTTTTTCGGCCCTTTTTATGGTGGTTATAATGTTATAGGCCTCGACGCAGATTATAAATATGCGCTTGTGGTTGGCAACAATGTAAAATACATGTGGATTCTCTCCCGTGAAAAAACCATTCCTGATGACGTAAAACAAAGTTATCTCACCCTTGCCCGTTCTCTCGGGTTTGATACAGACAAACTCATCTGGGTCAAACATGATGAATAAATTGATCAGAATGAAAAGAAATGTTTGTTCAGACATTAGTATTCCTGCTAAATTCAAAAAACAAGATCAGGAATGTATATAGCACCTGAGTTGCTTTAATTTAATGATAACATATCATGAGTGTCCACTAAAAATATTGTAAAGTTCTTTGAAGTCATTAAATGTCTGCATTTTATAAGCATTTTCATTGCGTGTCGACTTGAATTTTTTATCTTGCTCTAAATAGTTAAATTTAGAGCAATGTATTCAAAGAAGTATATTTTCAGTCAACTAATTGATTTTCTTCCTAAACGTGTTTTTGATGGTTTGGCTTCCAAGTATTCAGGAGACAAATATGTAAAACACTTCAGTTGTTGGAATCAATTGTTAGTAATGATGTTTGGTCAACTTACAAACCGTGATAGCCTTCGTGATTTGATTGTAGCTATAGATGCACATAATCAAAAAAGTTATCATTTGGGCTTTGGTAAAAGCGTTACTCGAAGCAATCTTTCGAAAGCAAATGAAAAACGAGACAGCAAAATCTTTGAAGATTATGCATTTTATCTGATTGATATTGCACGAAAGAAACGGTCAAATAATGACTTTGAAATTAAAGGTAAAGTTTATGCTTTTGATTCTTCAACCGTAGATTTGTGTTTAAATGTCTTTTGGTGGGCAAAGTTTCGAAAAGCAAAAGCAGGAATTAAAATTCATACACTTTTCGATATTACCACTCAAATACCAGCTTTTATTCATATTACGGAAGCGTCCGTAAACGATATGAATGCAATGGATGTAATTCCTTATGAATATGGCGCTTATTACGTTTTTGACCGTGGTTATGTGGATTACAAAAGGTTGTTCAACATAACAAATTACTCAGCTTATTTTGTCATTAGAGCCAAAAAGAATCTTCAATTCAAATATAGTCAACTCAACGAAGTGAATGAAAGAACTGGTGTAATGAGTGATCAAATTGGAAAACTTACAGGCTTTTATATTTCACAGTATTACCCTGATGATATTCGCAAAGTTGTGTATTATGATAAAGAAACGAATAGAACTTTTGTTTACCTGACCAACAACATGACAATAACTTCTGAGCAAGTCGCCTTACTCTATAAAAATCGTTGGCAAGTAGAGCTTTTCTTTAAATGGATTAAACAACATTTGAAAATAAAGTCGTTCTGGGGAACAACCGAAAATGCTGTTCGTATCCAAATATACTGTGCAATTATAACATATTGCCTGGTTGCAATTGTAGAAAAAGACCTTGTCTTAAATCGCCCAACTTATGAAGTTTTGCAGATTTTGGGTATTTCTCTATTAGACAATTCGGCAATTGGTGAACTGTTTTTTGATGCAGAAAAAAATGATGTCAAAGAACTTTTGTCGGAACAACTAACTCTTAATTTTTTTTAGTGGACACTCATGATAACATATACCAAACAAAAAACGCCATCCTTCTCAGGACGACGTTTTTTCAAGCGATTTTGAATTTCTAAAAGAAATTATTCAGCAGCTTCAGCTTTTTCTTCAACAACAGGTGCTGCTTCCACTGCAGGAGCTGCAGCGGCTACAGGAGCAGCTTCAGCTTTTTTAGCTGATCCGGCACGACGTGTACGGGCAGCTTTTTTGGCAGCTTTTTCTTTCAACATGTTTTCGTTGTAATCTACCAACTCGATAATACACATTTCGGCATTGTCGCCCTGACGAAAACCAGTGCGAAGTATGCGTGTATATCCACCCGGACGATTAGCAATTTTCTGAGAGATATTCTGGAACAATTCAGTAATAGCTTCTTTATTCTGAAGATAACTGAATACTGTTCTGCGTGAGTGTGTTGTATCTTCTTTGCCTTTAGTTAGCAATGGTTCTACATACACCTGCAATGCTTTAGCTTTAGCAAGCGTTGTAGCAATTCTCTTGTGTTGAATAAGAGAAATAGCCAAATTTGACAGCATTGCCTTTCTGTGGGCCGTTTTACGACCTAAATGGTTGAATTTCTTATTATGTCTCATTTCGTTACTCTTTATCTAATTTATATTTAGCGATATCCATCCCGAACGAAAGATTCAGACTTTCGAGTTTTTCATCCAACTCGGTAAGCGATTTCTTTCCGAAATTACGGAATTTCAACAAATCGTGTTTATGGAAACCGGCTAACTGACCTAAAGTTTCTACATCGGCTGCTTTCAGGCAGTTCAATGCACGAACTGATAATTCAAGATCAGTAAGTTTAGTTTTCAACAGCTGACGCATGTGAAGCACTTCTTCATCAAATTCATCAGTTCCTTCACCTTCGGTTACTTCCAGCGAAATTTTTTCGTCGGAGAACAACATAAAGTGATGAATCAGAATTTTAGCAGCTTCTTTCAACGCATCTTTTGGGTGAATCGACCCATCGGTACTGATTTCCAGAACCAATTTTTCGTAATCGGTAACCTGTTCCACACGATAGTTTTCAATAGCGTATTTCACGTTACGGATAGGAGTAAAAATTGCATCGATAGGAATCAATCCCATTTCGCCGTTCGACACTTTATTGTCTTCAGCAGGAACGTATCCACGTCCTTTGTTTACAGTAATATCAATCTGGAAACTTGCCGAGCTATCGAGTTCGCAAATAATCAGATTAGGATTCAATACTTCGAATCCTGTGAAATATTTACCTATATCACCTGCTTTAAACACCGTGGTATTTGCCACATTGATAGTCACCTTTTCACTGTCTGCATCTTCCACAATTTGTTTGAAACGTACCTGTTTCAGATTCAGAATGATATTGGTCACATCGTCGATTACTCCGGGTATTGTTGAATACTCATGATCAATACCTTCAATTTTAATCGAAGTGATAGCAAAACCTTCGAGTGAAGATAAGAGAATGCGGCGCAAAGCATTACCTATGGTAATACCGTAACCGGGTTCAAGCGGACGAAATTCAAATTTTCCCTGAAAATTGTCAGCTTCCAACATGATTACCTTTTCAGGTTTTTGAAATGCTAATATAGCCATGGTTTCACTTATTATTTAGAGTACAACTCAACGATTAATTGTTCTTTGATATTTTCCGGAATATCTTCACGTTCAGGGACATGAAGGAATGTACCTGTCAAGCTTGCAGCATTCCACTCAATCCATGGATATTTAGTGTGATTAAATCCGTTTAACGAAGCGGCAATAACTTCCATCGATTTGTCTTTTTCGCGTACAGCAATTACCTGTCCCGGACGTACATGATACGAAGGTATATTCACTACTTTACCATCCACAGTAATATGTTTGTGACCTACCAACTGACGTGCACCTGCACGGGTTGGAGACATTCCCATACGATAAACAACGTTATCGAGACGACATTCGAGTAATTGAAGTAATACAACCCCGGTTACACCTTTGGTGCTATGAGCTTTTTCGTAAAGGTTACGGAATTGTTTTTCCAATACACCATAAGTATATTTGGCTTTTTGTTTTTCGCGCAACTGAATACCGTATTCCGATGTTTTTTTGCGACGGTTTTGTCCGTGTTGTCCGGGAGGATAATTCTTTTTGGACAGCACTTTGTCTGGTCCGAAGATTGCTTCACCGAATTTACGGGCAATTCTTGATTTTGGTCCAATATATCTTGCCATTTTTTTTTGTTTTTTTATTTTATAAATGGGTTCTGTCTGCCATTTCAAATTCCGATTACAGCCGCGATTGCTGAGAGGTTAGATACTGCAATCCTAAATAAATCGGTGATTAAAAACTGTTCAACGAACCGGTTAATCTTCAATCCCGATAGCTATCGGGACAAAGTTTCAAATTCTCAAATTATACTCTTCTGCGTTTCGGAGGGCGACATCCGTTGTGTGGAAGTGGAGTAACGTCAATAATTTCGGTTACTTCAATACCAGCACCATGCACAGTACGAATAGCAGATTCGCGTCCGTTACCCGGTCCTTTCACATAAGCTTTTACTTTGCGCAATCCTAAGTCAAAAGCGACTTTAGAGCAATCCTGTGCTGCCATTTGGGCTGCATATGGAGTGTTCTTTTTCGATCCGCGGAATCCCATTTTACCTGCCGACGACCACGAAATTACCTGACCGTCACCATTAGTAAGAGTAACAATAATGTTATTAAACGAAGAGTGTACGTGCAATTGACCTACACCGTCTACTTTTACTACTCTTTTTTTGGCTGCAACTGTTTTCTTTGCCATATTATTTTCTGATAATTATTTAGCTCTTCTAAAATTCGCTAACAGTTAAACCTTATTTAGTTGCTTTTTTCTTGTTAGCAACTGTTTTCTTTTTACCTTTACGTGTACGAGCATTGTTTTTCGTACTTTGTCCTCTCAATGGGAGACCGATACGGTGACGAACTCCGCGGTAGCAACCAATATCCATCAAACGTTTGATGTTTAATTGCACTTCCGAACGAAGATCACCTTCCACTTTGTATCCGGCGCCAATGATTTCGCGGATTTTAGCTGCTTGGTCGTCAGTCCAGTCTTTGACTTTGATGTTGATGTCAACACCAGCTTCTTCTAAAATCTTTTTTGCATTACTGCGACCTATTCCGTAGATATAAGTCAATCCAACTTCCCCTCTTTTGTTTTGGGGTAAATCTACTCCGACAATTCTTATAGCCATAAACTTACTTTATTTTGCTAATATAAATTTTTACTTATCCCTGACGTTGTTTGTACTTGGGATTTTTTTTGTTAATAACATACAAGCGACCTTTACGACGTACGATTTTGCAATCGTCGGTACGCTTTTTAACTGAAGCTCTTACTTTCATAATGAAAATATTTTATTGTTTTTTTAATTACTCTAGCTTGTAATACTGTACTTCCGAACCTTATGGGTTCGTTTATTTGTATCTGAATGAGATTCTGCCTTTCGACAAATCGTAGGGAGACATTTCCACTTTAACTCTATCGCCCGGTAAAATTTTGATATAATGCATACGCATTTTACCTGAAATGTGGGCGGTAATTACGTGACCGTTTTCCAGTTCTACGCGAAACATGGCATTAGATAATGCTTCTATAATAGTTCCGTCCTGTTCAATTGCTGTTTGTTTGGCCATTGTTTTATTAAAATTCTCTGTTTCCTAATACTTGTTCTATATATTCAAAACTCGATAAAATATCTGCTTTTCCTCTTCGTATGGCTATTGAATGCTCAAAATGTGCCGAAGGTTTACGATCGATTGTACGTGTTGTCCAACCATCTTTTTCGAAAACCAATTGTCGTTTACCCATGTTTATCATAGGTTCGATAGCAATGGTCATACCTGACTTCAACATTGGTCCGTTTCCTTTCCGTCCGTAATTCGGAACTTCAGGGGCTTCGTGCAAACTGCGTCCAACGCCATGTCCAATCATTTCACGTACAACTGAAAAACCCTGTTGTTCGCAATGTGTTTGAATAGCATTGCCCACATCGCCTAACCTTTTGCCTTCCTGAGCCTGTTCAATACCTTTGTACAACGACTCTTTTGTCGTTTTTAGTAACCGAATAATTTCAGGATCCACATTACCCACACAGAAAGTGTAAGCAGAGTCTCCGTGAAATCCATTCTTATACGCACCACAGTCAACCGAAATAATATCACCATCTTTCAGATATACATCTTTGGATGGAATACCGTGTACAACCTGTTCGTTTACCGAAGCACATATCGAACCGGGGAAACCGTGATATCCGAGAAATCCCGGCACGCCACCGTTGTCGTGTATGTATTCGTAAGCAATTTTGTCAAGTTGTCCGGTAGTAACTCCGGGTGCTATTACTTTCGCGATTTCTGCTAACGTTTTAGCAACAATCTGATTACTGATCCGAAGAAGTTCAATTTCCTCGTCTGTTTTTAAGAATATCATTCTTTCAATTTACAGCTTAATATGCCGATACCGCTCCGGAACGTCCTTTGATGCGACCAGATTTCAAAAGTCCATCGTAATGACGCATCAATAAATGGCTTTCAATCTGTTGCAGTGTATCCAGTACAACCCCAACAAGAATTAAAAGTGATGTACCTCCAAAGAACTGAGCAAATCCCTGACTAACTCCGATTAAACTCGCAAAAGCAGGCATAATAGCTACAATTGCTAAGAAAATTGAGCCCGGAAGTGTAATTTTCGACATGATATCATCCAAATATTCGGCAGTTCTTTTTCCCGGTTTAATTCCCGGAATGAAACCGTTATTGCGTTTCATTTCTTCGGCCATTTGAGTTGGGTTAATGGTTATAGCAGTATAGAAATACGTAAATGCTATAATCAGTATGGCAAACACAAAGTTATACCAGAAACCGTTGTTATTCATGAAAGCTCCGAGGAAACTCTGCATCGATTCTGAATGTAAAAATCCCTGAAGTGTAAGAGGAATAAACATAATTGCCTGAGCAAAAATGATAGGCATAACACCGGCAGCATTAATCTTTAAAGGAATATACTGACGTACACCGCCATATTGTTTATTACCAACTACACGTTTAGCGTACTGTACAGGAATTTTGCGTGTTCCCTGAACCAACAAAATAGCTGCAGCAATCACTAAAAGGAGGAATATAATTTCTCCGAGGAACATTACAAGACCACCACCGGCATCGGTTAAACGTGAAGCAAACTCCTTGATAACTGATTCCGGAAAACGAGCGATAATACCCACCATAATGATAAATGAAATACCATTACCAATTCCTTTGTCAGTAATACGTTCGCCAAGCCACATCACAAACATACTACCACCGGTAAGTATGAGTGTACTTGTAGCAGCAAACCAGAATCCACCCGGAAGTGCTGAACCAGCCTGTGCAAGCTGAACACTCAGGTTAATCAGGTACGATGGAGCCTGAACCAACAGGATACCTACAGTGAGGTAACGTGTATACTGGTTCATTTTCCGGCGACCACTTTCGCCTTCGCGTTGCATTTTCTGAAAATACGGTACTGCAATTGTCAGCAACTGGATGACAATGGAAGCCGAAATGTACGGCATGATTCCCAATGCAAAAATAGATGCATTATGAAAAGCACCACCCGAGAACATATCCAACAAAGCTAATAAGCCACCACTGGTTTGCGCTTGCAAAGCAGTTAATGCAGTTGGGTCAATACCCGGAAGAACAATGAACGATCCGAATCTGTAAACCAATACAAACAACAATGTTGTTAATAACCGACTACGAAGATCTTCTATCTTCCAGATATTTTTAAGTGTCTCTATGAATTTCATACTATTACAATTTTACTACGGTTCCACCTGCGGCAACGATTGCTTCTTCGGCCGATTTAGAGAAAGCATTAGCTTCAACATCAATTTTTACTGTTAAAGCTCCTTTGCCTAAGATTTTCACAAGGGCAGTTTTCGAAAGGAATCCGGCTTCGCGCAATTCAGTTAAACCAATTTTTGTGATATTGGCACTTTTCGAAAGAGCTTCTAATACTTCGATATTGATTGCTTTGTATTCAACACGATTAATGTTTTTAAAACCAAATTTTGGTAAACGTCGTTGAATAGGCATCTGACCACCTTCGAATCCAATTTTCTTGGAATAACCTGAACGTGATTTCTGACCTTTGTGCCCTTTTGTAGAAGTTCCGCCTAAACCAGAACCGGTACCACGACCGATACGTTTGCGTGTTTTAACAGAGCCTTCTGCAGGGGTTAAATTACTTAAGTTCATATCTTATTTATTATAAAGATTCTAAGAATTATTTTATTTAATCACTTCTACCAGGTGTTTCACTTTGTCTACCATTCCCAAAATCTGAGGTGTAGCTTCATGTTCAACTACGGCATTCAGTTTTTTCAATCCCAAAGCTTCCAGCGTTAATTTCTGGGTTTTAGGAGATTTAATTTTACTGCGTACTTGTTTTATTTTAATTGTTGCCATAATTTTTTATGATTTATCCGTTAAACACTGTATCGAGCGATACACCGCGGTTTTGAGCCACAGTTTGAGCATCGCGCAATTCACCTAAAGCCACAATAGTTGCTTTAACTAAGTTGTGAGGGTTCGATGAACCTTTCGATTTTGCTAACACGTCGGTAATTCCCACACTTTCGAGTACGGCACGCATAGCACCACCTGCTTTTACTCCGGTACCGTGCGATGCAGGCTGAATATATACCTGCGCACCACCGAATTTAGCTAACTGTTCGTGAGGAATAGTTCCGTTTAACACGGGTACTTTAATCAGGTTCTTTTTAGCAGCTTCAGTTCCTTTAGCTATTGCTGCAGTAACTTCACCGGCTTTACCAAGACCCCAGCCAACAATACCATCTTCGTTTCCAACTACAACAATAGCCGAAAAGCTGAAAGTACGTCCACCTTTGGTAACTTTGGTAACACGATTTACGGCTACCAGTCTGTCTTTCAATTCCAAATCATTGGTTGTTTTTACTTTGTTCATATCTGTTGCCTTACCTGATTAAAATTTAAGTCCGGCTTCGCGAGCTGCGTCAGCCAATTGTTTAACTCTTCCGTGATAAAGGTAACCGTTGCGGTCAAATACCACTTCTGTAACACCGGCTTCCTGAGCAGCTTTTGCTACCAATGCTCCAACTTTTGAGGCTTGTTCCGTTTTTGTTACTTTATCTTTTAAACCCAGCGATGATGCTGCAGCTAATGTTACACCTTTTACATCGTCAATCACTTGAGCGTAAATCTGAGCATTACTGCGGAATACGGTCAAACGGGGTTTCTGAGCTGTACCCGATACTTTGTGACGGATATGAGCTTTTATTCTTGATCTTCTATCTGATTTTCCAGTCATAATTTTACAAGTTTACGTGAATTATTTACCTTTACCTGCTGATTTTCCAGCTTTGCGGCGAACAACTTCACCTACAAAACGAACACCTTTTCCTTTGTAAGGTTCCGGTTTACGGAATGAACGGATTTTAGCGCAAACCTGACCAATCAATTGCTTGTCGGCACTTTCCAGAGTAATCAAAGGATTCTGATTACGTTCTGTTTTGGTTTCAACTTTAATCTCGGCCGGTAAACCCAGGAATATATTGTGTGTATAACCCAAAGCAAGTTCAAGAACATTGCCCTGATTTGATACACGATATCCCACACCTATAAGTTCGAGTTTTTTAGTATATCCTTCCGATACACCTGTAACCATGTTCTGGATTAATGAACGATATAAACCATGATTTGCACGATTTTGTTTTTCATCGTCTGGACGGCTTACAGTTAACTGACTGCCTTCTATAACCACAGTAATATTCGGATTAATTTCTTGTACTAAAGTTCCTTTCGGACCTTTTACTGTAACAACACTATCCTGTACTGTTACACTTACTCCCGCAGGAATGCTAATTGGTAATTTTCCTATTCTTGACATTCTTCTTTCCTCCTACGATTAATAAACATAACATATTACCTCACCACCTAATTTAAGGTCTTGAGCTTCTTTATTTGTCATCACACCTTTCGAAGTCGAAAGAATAGCAATACCAAGTCCGTTCAGTACACGTGGCATATCTTTGTAGCCAACATACTGACGTAAACCCGGAGTAGAAACACGAATCAGTTTCTTGATAGAGTTCACTTTGTTTACCGGATCATATTTCAGAGCTATTTTAATAGTGCCCTGAGGTCCGTCTTCTACAAATTTGTAGTTCAGGATATAACCTTTTTCCATCAGAATACGGGTCATTTCCTTTTTCAAGTTCGATGCGGGAACTTCCACCACACGGTGGTTTGCTTTAATAGCATTCCGCAATCGGGTTAAATAATCTGCGATTGGATCTGTCATAAAAATTGTTTTTAAATTGATCCCGGCTGTCGGGACAATATTTATAAAATTTACTATTTGTAAATTTACTATTTACCATTTAAGAGATACCAATCAAATGGTAAATCGTAAATGATAAAATCGTAAATGTGCTTACCAGCTTGCTTTTTTCACTCCCGGAATTAAGCCTTTCGAAGCCATTTCGCGGAACTGTATACGTGAAATTCCGAACTGACGCATATATCCTTTTGGACGACCGGTGATTTTGCAACGGTTGTGCAAACGGATAGGCGACGAGTTACGTGGAAGTGTCTGAAGTAAATCATAGTTTCCATCAGCCAGAATTTGTTCGCGTTTTGCTGCGAATTTAGCAATCAGCTTGGCTCTTTTCACCTCGCGGGCTTTCATTGATTCTTTTGCCATTGTATCTGTCTAAATTAGTTTTTCTTAAATGGTAATCCGAACTCTTTCAATAATGCGAAACCTTCTTCGTCGGTACTGGCTGTAGTTACAAATGTAATGTTCATACCTAACAAACGATTGATGTTATCGATATTGATTTCTGGGAAAATAATCTGCTCAGTGATACCCATAGTGTAGTTACCACGTCCATCCAATTTATTTTCGATACCTTTAAAGTCACGTACACGTGGAAGTGCTACTTTAACCAGACGTTCAAGGAATTCATACATACGTTCGCCACGCAATGTTACACGTACTCCGATAGGCATTTTTTTACGAACTTTAAAGTTCGAAATATCCTTTTTCGAAATAGTGGAAACTGCTTTCTGACCTGTAATAGTTGTCATTTCGTTAATAGCTACTTCGATAATTTTTTTATCGGCAACGGCTATTCCCAAACCCTGATTCAACACTATTTTTTCAAGCTTAGGAGCCTGCATTACGCTGCTGTATCCGAATTGTGTCATTAACACAGGAACGATACGTTCTCTGTAGTCATTTTTTAAACTTGATGTATTCATTCTTAAATTTCCTCTCCTGATTTTTTAGAAATACGCACCAATTTACCTTCAGCGTTCAATTTACGTCCAACGCGAACGGGTTTTCCTTTTTCAACCGGGTTAAGGTTTGAAATATGGATAGATGCTTCTTGTTTCACAATGCCACCCTGAGGACTTTTTGCATTAGGTTTGGTATGCTTTGATACCATGTTGATACCTTCAACGATAGCGCGTTGTTCTTTTACAAGAACTTCCAACACGCGACCGGTTTTGCCTTTGTCAACTCCGGTATTTACGAATACGGTATCACCTTTCTTAATATGTAATTTACTCATCTCTAAATTATTTTACGAAGATTAAAGCACCTCCGGTGCGAGTGAAATGATTTTCATATTTGTAGCACGCAATTCACGGGCTACAGGGCCGAAAATACGGCTTCCGCGGATTTCACCGGCGTTATTAAGCAACACACAAGCGTTATCATCGAAACGAATGTATGAACCATCCGGACGACGAACTTCTTTTTTTGTGCGTACGATAACCGCTTTCGAAACAATACCTTTTTTAATGTCTGATGAAGGTATTACACTTTTCACAGCCACTACAATGATATCGCCAAGGGTAGCATAACGTTTGCTGGTTCCTCCTAATACACGGATACATAATGCTTCTTTAGCACCTGAGTTATCCGCTACAGTGAGTCTTGATTCTTGTTGTATCATAATTACTTAACTCTTTCGATAATTTCAGTTAATCTCCATCTTTTTAATTTACTCAACGGACGGGTTTCCATAATGCGAACTGTATCGCCAATGTTACACTCGTTTTTTTCATCGTGAGCATGATATTTTTTAGTCTTATTTACGAATTTTCCGTAAATAGGGTGTTTTTCTTTCCATTTTACTGCAACAGTAATGGTTTTGTCCATTTTATTGCTGAAAACAACACCTGTTCTCTCTTTTCTTAAATTTCTTTCCATCAGAGTTGAATTTTTTATTTATTAATTTCACGCTGACGTAACTCAGTTGCAAAACGTGCAATGGTTCTGCGTACCACTTTAATTTGCTGAGGATTATCAAGCGGAGAAATGGCATGATTAAGTTTCAGACGAGACAAGTGCTCATTTTCAGCCTCAAATCTTTCCTGAATTTCTTTGGTTGTTAATTCTTTTACTTCTCTTGTTTTCATTTTTCCTTACGCATTTTGGGTTGAATCATAATCACGTCTTACTACAAATTTTGTAGTTACGGGTAATTTTTGAGCTGCTAAACGCAATGCTTCTTTAGCGATATCGAAAGGTACACCTTCCACTTCAAGAATCATACGTCCTGGTGTTACAGGAGCCACAAATCCTTCGGGAGCACCTTTACCTTTACCCATACGCACTTCGGCTGGTTTCTTGGTAATAGGTTTATCCGGGAAAATACGGATCCAGATTTGTCCCTGACGTTGCATATAACGGGTTACAGCAATACGGGCAGCTTCAATTTGACGACCGGTTAACCATTTTGATTCCAGAGATTTAATTCCGAATGAACCGAATGCCAATTGATTACCTCTTTGGGCTTCGCCTTTCATGCGCCCCTTTTGCTGTCTTCTGAACTTTGTTTTTTTAGGTTGTAACATATAATTTACTTACTTCAAATTCATTAATAACAGTTATTTTTTTCTCTTTTTAAAACCACCTTTACGGTCGCCGCGATCGTTACGATCGTTGAAACGTTCTCCACCACGTGAAGAGTTTTCTTTGCTGGCTGTAAAGTTAGGCGCCAGGTCTTTTTTACCATAGATTTCTCCACGGCAAATCCAAACTTTGATACCAATGATACCAACTTTTGTCAAAGCCTCAGCGTGAGCATAATCAATGTCAGCTCTGAAAGTATGCAGCGGAGTACGTCCTTCTTTATACATTTCTGAGCGAGCCATCTCGGCACCATTCAAACGACCTGAACACATGATTTTGATACCTTCGGCACCAATACGCATGGTTGAAGCGATAGCAGTTTTAACTGCACGACGGTAAGCGATTTTGCCTTCCACCTGGCGAGCTACGTTGTTAGCAACGATCACTGCATCCAATTCCGGACGTTTAATTTCAAATATATTGATCTGGATATCCTTGTCGGTTATCTTTTTCAATTCTTCTTTCAGTTTGTCAACTTCCTGTCCGCCTTTACCAATAATGATACCCGGACGGGCAGTACAAACGGTAATAGTTACCAATTTCAACGTACGTTCGATAACGATACGCGATACGCTTGCTTTTGCAAGACGGGCATTCAGATATTTTCTGATTTTGCTGTCTTCAAGAATGGTATCACCATAATTGTTGCCACCGTACCAGTTTGAATCCCATCCACGGATAATTCCTAAACGGTTACTTATCGGATTAATTTTTTGTCCCATCGAGCAATTAATTTTCGTTATCGTTAGTATTTTTGGTATCTACAAATATTGTTACGTGATTAGAACGTTTGCGAACGCGGTAACCACGACCCTGAGGCGCTGTACGAAGACGTTTAAGCATAGTTGCTGAATCAACAAATATTTTACTTACATATAAGTTTGCGTTGTCTGCTTTTTGCTCTGTTTTGTTTTCCCAGTTAGCAATAGCAGATTTAAGCAGTTTTTCTAATCTGATAGAAGCATCTTTCGACGAGAACTTCAGCACGCTTAACGCTTTATTCACTTCCATGCCACGAATCAAATCGGCCATTAGGCGCATTTTGCGTGGTGAGGTAGGAACATCGTTTAGCTTAGCGAAGTAAAGAGTCTTGTTATCTTCTTTTCTTTGGTCGGCTGATATTTTTTTTCTTGCACCCATTTTTTCGAAATTTTTAATTTTTTCTGTTTAATATTTCAATGGATTATTTTTTCTTACCACCGTGACCGCGGAAGTTACGAGTTGGAGAAAATTCACCCAACTTGTGACCCACCATATTTTCGGTTACATATACGGGGATAAATTTATTTCCATTGTGAACTGCAATTGTATGACCTACAAAATCAGGTGAAATCATTGTAGCACGAGACCATGTTTTTACAACGGTTTTTTTACCGCTTTCATTCATGGCTAAAACTTTTTTCTCGAGCTTCAGATTGATAAAAGGTCCTTTTTTTAATGAACGGCTCATATTATTTACTTACTTTTTCTGATTATTTTTTCTTTCTTTCAATAATATACTGGCTCGATTGTTTCTTCGGAGCACGTGTTTTGTACCCTTTAGCCAACAAGCCTTTACGTGAACGTGGGTGTCCTCCTGATGAACGGCCTTCTCCACCACCCATTGGGTGATCAACTGGGTTCATTGCTACACCACGTACGCGTGGACGACGTCCCTGCCAGCGTGAGCGACCTGCTTTACCTGATCTTTCAAGTGCATGGTCAGAGTTTCCTACAGTACCGATTGTTGCTTTACATGTAGCAAGAATCTTACGAACTTCTCCTGAAGGCAATTTGATAATTGCATATTTATCTTCGCGTGAAGTCAACTGAGCAAATGTACCGGCCGAACGAACCATAGCGGCTCCCTGACCCGGACGTAATTCAATGTTATGAATTATGGTACCCAGTGGAATATTTTGCAAAGGCAATGCATTACCTACCTCAGGAGCTACATTTTCTCCCGAAAGAATAACCTGACCAACTTGCAATCCGTTTGGTGCAAGAATGTAACGTTTTTCCCCGTCAGCATAAAACAACAAAGCAATACGTGCCGAACGATTCGGATCATATTCGATGGTTTTTACTGTTGCGGGAACACCGTCTTTATTTCTTTTAAAGTCAATTACTCTATATTTCTTCTTGTGACCGCCACCTAAGTAGCGCATGGTCATTTTACCATCATGGTTACGACCACCGGATTTTGATCCGCCTGTTACAAGAGATTTTTCTGGCGCACTTGCGGTAATTGTTTCGAATGTGCCAATAATCTTGTGTCTCTGCCCCGGTGTTGTGGGCATTAATTTACGTACAGCCATTTTTCTTTTTAAATATTGCTATAAAAATCAATTTGTTCTCCTTGTTTCACTGTAACGATAGCTTTTTTATAAGCCGATGCTGATCCGCTGATGACTCCGCTTTTTGTAAAACGGCTCTTCTGTTTCGGAGCAACAATGATTGTATTTACATCAGTTACAGTTACATTGTACATAGCTTCAACAGCAGCCTTGATCTGGATCTTGTTTGCGTCTTTCTGTACTTTAAAGCCATAGCGGTTCAGTTTTTCGCTTAGCTTTGTCATCTTTTCCGTTACTATGGGTTTAATGATAATTGCCATTTCTGTTCCTCCTTATGCTTTTAATATTTGTTCTACTGCTGCAACTGCTTCTTGTGTAAAGACAAGTGTTTTGGCATTAAGCACCTTATAAGTGTTTAATTCCGAAACAGTTACGACATTTGCGTTTGGCAAATTTCGAGCCGACAAATATACATTATTATTTGCATTTGCTAAAATAATTAATGGTTTTTTATCTGCTACGTTCAAACTTTTTGTCATGGCGATAAAATCTTTCGTTTTCGGTGTAGCGAATTCGATAGCATCTACCACTGTAATAAGTTCATTTTTAGCCTTATACGCAAGTGCCGATTTACGGGCCAGTTGTTTTACTTTTTTATTCAGCTTAAAGCTGTAATCGCGGGGTGTTGGACCAAACATACGACCTCCACCAACACGAACACCAGATTTGATGTCGCCCGGACGAGCTCCTCCGCCGCCTTTCTGACGACCTAATTTACGGGTACTACCTGACAATTGGCTACGGCCTTTTGATGAGTGTGTTCCCTGACGTTGGTTAGCCAAATACTGTTTTACATCTAAATAAATAGCATGGTCGTTTGGCTCAATACCGAAGATGGCATCGTCTAACGATACTACTTTACCGGTGTCTTCTCCTTTAATGTTTACTACTTTCAGTTCCATGGTTATTTATTGATGATTACGATTGAACCTTTAGCTCCTGGAACAGAACCTTTGATCAAAATCAAATTATGTTCCGGAATTACTTTTAATATCTGCAGGTTTTGAATAGTTACCTGATCTCCACCCATACGTCCACCCATGCGCATACCTTTGAATACGCGTGAAGGATATGATGAAGCTCCTAACGAACCCGGCGCACGTAAACGATTGTGCTGACCGTGAGTAGCTTGTCCAACCCCACCAAATCCGTGGCGTTTTACAACACCCTGGAATCCTTTACCTTTCGAAGTTCCTACCACATCGACAAATGTGTCTGCTTCGAACATTTCGCAGGTGATTGCATCACCCAATTTGAATTCAGTTTCAAATCCTTTGAACTCAACCAAGTGTCTTTGAGGTGCTACTCCGGCTGCTTTAAAAATTCCGGCTTCAGCTTTGTTGGTGTGTTTTTCAGTTTTTGTCTGAAAACCTACCTGTACAGCTTCATAACCGTCATTGTCAACAGTTTTGATTTGAGTAACAACACAAGGACCTGCTTCGATAACAGTGCACGGTACATTTTTACCGTCGGCACTGAAAACGGATGTCATTCCGATTTTTTTTCCTAATAATCCTGGCATTTCAATTGTTATTAACCCCTAACCCCTTAAGGGGGATCGGTTTGTTTAAAAAATAATTTTTTTTGTTCCTATTTTACCTCCTAACGGAAGTTTTTGGTCAAACTTTAATTTCTACTTCAACACCACTTGGCAATTCAAGTTTCATCAACGCATCCACAGTTTTAGCTGTTGAGCTATAAATGTCGATAAGACGTTTGTAAGAACACAGTTCGAATTGTTCGCGTGATTTCTTGTTCACGAATGTTGCACGGTTCACAGTAAAAATACGTTTGTGTGTTGGCAATGGAATTGGACCACTTACTACAGCACCTGTTGCTTTTACTGTTTTTACGATTTTTTCGGCTGATTTGTCAACCAGGTTGTGATCGTAAGATTTCAGTTTGATACGAATTTTTTGACTCATGTCGATTTTTGATTTATTAATTTTTTTGTTTTTTGCCGGATAAGAGTCATTCACTATCCGGTTTTATTTTTTTTCACAACAACAGACAACAAACGTAGGTCTGTTGTCTGTATTGTTTTATAAAAGTTCTACTTTACCTTTATATTCTGCTACTACTTCTTTAGCGATAGAAGCAGAAACTTCAGCATAATGATCAAATTCCATCGAAGAAGTTGCACGACCTGAAGTGATAGTACGCAAAGCTGTTACATAACCGAAGGTTTCTGCCAACGGAACTTTAGCTTTAACAATACGTGCACCTGTACGGCTCGATTCCATTCCTTCAACCTGTCCGCGACGTTTGTTCAGGTCACCAATAACATCACCCATGCTTTCTTCCGGTGTTACCACTTCCATTTTCATGATGGGCTCCAACAGAATTGGTTTAGCTTTGGCACAAGCTTCTTTATAAGCCATCTGAGCACAAATTTCGAATGACAACTGATCCGAGTCAACTGCGTGATAAGAACCATCTATAACGGTTACTTTCAGTTTATCGAGCGGGAATCCTGCCAACACACCATTTTTCATAGCTGTGTTGAAACCTTTCTGGATAGCAGGGATATATTCTTTAGGAATGTTACCACCTTTTACCTGATCGACAAATTGTAAACTTCCGTCGAAATCTTTATCAGCAGGCTCAACACGTACAATCATATCGGCAAATTTACCGCGACCACCCGATTGTTTTTTGTAAACTTCACGGATTTCAACTGCTTTGGAAATTGCTTCTTTGTACGATACCTGAGGACGACCCTGATTACATTCTACTTTGAACTCACGTTTCAAACGATCGATAATGATTTCGAGGTGAAGTTCACCCATACCACTAATAATAGTCTGACCTGATTGTTCTTGTGTATGAACGGTAAATGTTGGATCTTCTTCAGCTAATTTAGCCAATCCCATACCTAACTTATCGAGGTCCTTCTGAGTTTTAGGCTCAATAGAGATTCCGATAACCGGTGCAGGGAAATCCATAGATTCCAAAGTAATCTGGTGATTTTCATCACACAAAGTATCACCTGTACGAATATCTTTAAAACCAACTCCTGCACCAATATCACCGGCAGAAATTAATTCTACAGGATTCTGTTTATTTGAGTGCATCTGGAAAATACGTGAAATACGTTCTTTCTTTTCAGAGCGGGTATTATACACATAAGAACCGGCTGGAAGCTGACCTGAGTATACACGGAAGAAACACAGACGACCTACGTAAGGGTCAGTTGCAATCTTAAATGCCAAAGCACACAATGGTTCTTTTGCATCTGGATGGCGAACAACCTGTTTTTCGGGGTCACGTGGATCATGTCCGATAGTTTCAGGAGTATCCAGCGGGCTTGGAAGGTAAGCACAAACTGCATCGAGCATAGTTTGTACACCTTTGTTTTTGAAAGCTGAACCACAAATCATTGGATTTATTTCCATCGACAGAGTAGCTTTACGGATAGCCACTTTAATTTCGTCAACAGTAATTGTTGAAGGATCATCAAAGTATTTTTCCATCAATACGTCATCGTATTCAGCCACAACTTCAAGCATTTTATCTCTCCATTCTTCAGCTTCAGCCAACAGGTCAGCAGGAATTTCTTCGATAGAATATTCAGCTCCCATTGTTTCATCGTGCCAAAGAATTGCTTTCATTTGCACTAAATCAATAACGCCTTTAAATTTTTCTTCAGCTCCGATAGGAATCTGAATTGGACAAGGTTTAGCACCAAGCACATCTTTTATCTGACGAATAACTTCGTAGAAATCAGCACCTGAACGGTCCATTTTATTTACAAAACCGATACGTGGCACATTGTATTTGTCGGCCTGACGCCAAACTGTTTCAGACTGAGGCTCAACACCACCAACTGCACAGAATGTAGCTACAGCACCATCCAAAATACGCAATGAACGCTCTACCTCTACGGTAAAGTCAACGTGTCCCGGAGTGTCAATCAGGTTGATTTTATATTTATCACCTTCATAATTCCAGGAAGTAGTTGTGGCAGCCGAAGTAATGGTAATACCACGCTCCTGCTCCTGTTCCATCCAGTCCATAGTTGCAGCACCATCGTGCACCTCACCAATTTTGTGAGTCAGACCTGTATAAAACAAAATACGTTCCGACGTAGTTGTTTTACCAGCATCGATATGCGCCATGATACCGATATTTCTGTTATAACTTAAATCTCCTTTAGCCATTTGTTAACTATTGAATTCTTTTTTATAATTTGTATGTTTTCAATTAAAATCTAAAGTGAGCAAATGCACGGTTAGCTTCAGCCATACGGTGCATGTCTTCCTTACGTTTAAATGAACCACCCTGATTATTGAACGCATCAACGATTTCGGCAGCCAATTTATCGGCCATCGAACGTCCACCGCGTTTGCGGGCATATAATATAAGATTTTTCATTGAAATTGATTCCTTACGATCCGAACGGATTTCGGTAGGAACCTGGAATGTAGCACCACCCACGCGACGAGATTTAACCTCTACCAGTGGAGTAATGTTTTCGAGTGCTTTTTTCCAAATATCGAGGGGAGCTTTTTCTTCGTTCGGAAGTTTATTTTTAACAACTTCGAGCGCTGAATAGAAAATGTCGAAGGCAGTAGATTTTTTGCCATCATACATAAGGTGGTTTACAAATTTTGTAACCATCGATTCGCTGAAAACGGGATCAGGTAATACGATCCGTTTCTTTGGTTTCGCTTTTCTCATTTTAATTAAATTACTTTTTGTTTTTGGTTGCTTTTAGTCTTACTTCAACAATCCCTCCGGATTATTTACTCAACCTATCATCTGCTACCTGAAACAAGTTTTTAAACTTGATTTTTAAAATCTTTTTTAGAAAGAATGAAATTTCGAACTGAATTCAGAGCTTATTTCTTTTTACCTTTAACCGGTGCCCCTTTTGCTGCTGGCTGTCCTGGTTTTGGGCGTTTTGCTCCGTATTTCGAACGACGTTGTGTGCGACCATTTACTCCTGCAGTATCTAATGTACCGCGAACCACGTGATAACGTACACCCGGAAGGTCTTTTACACGACCACCACGTACCATTACGATAGAGTGTTCCTGCAAGTTGTGTCCTTCGCCCGGAATGTAAGCATTCACTTCTTTCTGGTTAGTTAAACGTACACGGGCTACTTTACGCATGGCCGAGTTCGGTTTTTTAGGAGTGGTTGTGTACACACGAACACAAACACCACGACGCTGTGGACATGAATCCAAAGCCGGTGATTTGCTTTTGTCGATGAGTTCTGCTCTTCCTTTTCTAACTAATTGTTGAATTGTAGGCATCTTACTTTGTTTTTATTACTTTAACTACTTAATTTTCTGTCCAAATGGTTTTTATCCAAAATGGGTTGCAAAGGTACGAACATTTTTTAATTCTGCAATGGGACTTCCCGAAATATTTTCATTAATATTAAAATGATGACATTTATGCAGTTACAGAATACTGCAGCAGGTGCTTAACTCCCATAAACAGACATAACAAAACTGTTGAAAAACTGTAATTTTGCAACTCTGAAAAACATACACTCTATCTGTTTTGTTACTTTTGTATTTTATGAAGAAACTGCTGACTTTTTTAGGATTTTTATCGCTGGCTCTGGGAATCATCGGTGCATTTTTACCCATTCTGCCCACCACGCCTTTTGTTTTACTTGCGGCTGGTTTGTTTGCCAAAAGCTCCGAAAAATTTCACAAGAAATTATTGAATCATAAGGTTTTTGGCGAGATTATCAGAGATTACCAGGAAGATAAATCTATTCCATTATACGCTAAAATCATTTCTATCAGCTCACTGTGGGCATCTATCCTGTTTGCCGTATTTGTTCCTGCGAGGGAGAAATTGTGGCTGCAAATAATCCTGCTGATTATAGCTACCGGTGTAAGTATACATATATTAAGGTATAAAACCCGAAGAAAAAAATCATAAATTTTCGTTGCGCATAAAATCGGCAACCACTTCCTTCAGGCGACAATCGCATTCACAAACACCGGAATGTAACAAACCGCTTCGCTTCAGAATTTCCAGTTCAATAAGAAAATTTTCGGTAAAAATACCTGAATTCAGATTGTCATCTATTTGTTGTAAGGTCCACCACTTGGCGTGCTCAATATATTTTGGATTAGGGACAAAAGTGCTGATTTTGCAAGTAACAAATAAAAAAGCGTAATGATATTCGTTTATCGACTCATGAGTGTAGTTTGAAAGGAAAATTGTTTTTAAATCCTCAAAACCATATCTTTCATTTGCTGTCCGCATAACGCATTGCTCCACGGTTTCGCCCATTCGCACATGATTAGTAATGGCTATATCCCACATATTTGGGTAAACAATGGAATCACTCTTTCTTTTCTGAAGATAAATCCGGTTATTATCGATAATAAAAACACGGATAATGGGATGCATATATTTTTTGTCATCCTTCAAACTCAACTCCTGCTGAATGTGCCCGATAACCTTTCCCTTTTCACTCACAATAGGCCACCATTCTTCACGAAGCAAACGTACGCGCACAATGGTCACTCTGATAAGCTCGTAGGCAAGTATAAATATAAGTGAACTGACATACAGATTATTCAAAAACGGTTTTATCTCTGCTTCATTTTCTATTCTGAATAGAGATATAATTGTATAGGCATGAACATATACAAACAACACAACACCCAGAATCCAAATCATTCTGAACAACTCATTCATATTATTGATCATGGAAAACCGCTTCGAACTCCGTTCCTCTATGGACTTTTCAATCTTTTTTCGGAAAATAAGCGAAACAATAAACAGAATAAGTACCACGTATTCTGATTGTACGTGCTGAATTTCGGGAGGTGTAGGCACGATAGAAAGCAAACCTATAATGGTTGCAACCGAAACAAAAATAAGGGTTGAGCCCACAAACCACTCAAAAAGTTTTTTGTAGACAATATAAATATATACAAGCAAAGATAAACTTACAGGCAGAGCAACCATCCACGCAGTACGTTTATCAAAAAAATCTTCCATTACCATAAAAATTAGTAATGGAAGAAAATGCAAAACCGGATTAAAAAACGATTCGTATATCTGCGACCTCAGTTTCTTCATTTTCAACTTTTCTTTCATCGAAATTCTAACAAAAAACTGTCCGATATGTTTGAAAATGATTGAAAAAACTATTCTCTTATCAGAACGACATCATTCTGCTAACGTATTTTCCGATAATATCAAATTCGACATTAACGGTTGTGCCTGCTTTTATCTGATGGAAATTAGTATGTTCGTAGGTGAATGGAATGATGGCTACCTGAAATGAGTTGTCGGTAGGATTACATACTGTCAGACTCACTCCGTTTACAGTAACCGAACCTTTATCCACGGTCATGTAACCACGTTTTGCCATGGCGCTGTCAAAAGCATACTCAAAAGTAAAATACCAACTGCCATCAGCTTCTTTCACTTCGGTACAAACAGCAGTCTGATCCACATGTCCCTGAACAATATGTCCGTCCAAACGACCATTCATCATCATACTGCGCTCCAGATTCACCTTACTGCCAATTTCCAGTTTTCCAAGATTGGTTCTGTCCAGCGTTTCTTTGATAGCCGTAACAGTATAAGTTTTATCGGTCATTTCTACCACAGTAAGACAAACACCGTTGTGAGCTACACTCTGGTCTATTTTCAGTTCGCTTACAAACGAACATTCCATGGTAAGATGCAGATTTTCCTGCTCTTTTCGCAATCCAACTACTTTGGCTGCTTCCTCTATAATTCCTGAAAACATATAGCTTCCTTTAATTCCCCCACAAGGGGAAGATTATAATTAGTTTTGATAAATATTAAACACTATAGATGTTTTTAAGTCCCCGTTGGGGGATTTAGGGGGCTTCTATTTCCCCATCAAATATGCTTTAAAGTCAGCAAATTCCTTCGTCATGGATTCACTTTTCTTTTCGCCTTTCATAAATTCCTGTAACTTTTCAGGAATCTCAATTTTTTCACCGATGATGTTTTCTACCGTATCAAGGAATTTAGCCGGATGTGCAGTTTCGAGGAACACACCCACTTCACCGGGTTGCAACATATCTTTTAATGCCTGATAACCACAAGCTCCATGCGGATCGAGCAGATAGCCGGTTTCATTTTTACAGCTACGCATGGTATCGGCAATTTGTTCGTCGGTATAACTTATGCCGCTTATTTCTGCCGAAATTGCTTCGTGCGAATGATTATACAAATCCAGAATACGTGCGAAATTGCTCGGGTCGCCCACATCCATGGCGTTTGCCAATGTAGAAACCGAAGGACGCGGATTATATTTGCCTGTTTTCAGATATTCCAGAAAAATGTCGTTACGATTGTTGGCTGCAATAAAACGTTTTATCGGTAATCCCATCCGTTTCGCAAAAAGTCCGGCTGTGATATTTCCAAAATTTCCACTCGGCACACAAACCACCATATTATTAGCAGCAGCTTCCGAAATTGCTTTCAATTGGGCATAAGCATAGAAATAATAAAATGCCTGCGGAAGAAAACGAGCCACATTGATGGAGTTAGCTGACGTCAGTTTCATTTTGGCATTCAGTTCCTCGTCCATAAAGGCCGCTTTTACCAATGCCTGACAATCGTCGAATGTGCCATCCACTTCCAACGCTGTAATATTTTGCCCTAAAGTAGTAAACTGGCATTCCTGAATAGGACTTACCAATCCTTTGGGATATAACACAAAAACATGAATACCTTCCACGCCTAAAAATCCATTGGCTACAGCGCTTCCGGTATCGCCCGAAGTCGCCACCAATACATTCACCAGTTTGTGATTTTCTTCCTGTCGCTGAATAAAATAACCCAGCATGCGTGACATAAACCGTCCGCCTACATCTTTAAATGCCAACGTAGGTCCGTGAAAAAGCTCCAGACTATAAATATTCTCTTCCACTTTCACCAGAGGCACATCAAAACTGAGCGTATCATGCACAATCATTTTCAGCATATTGGCATGCACATCCTCGCCAAATAGCATAAATGCAGCCGTGTAGGCCATTTCTTCGAACGACATTTTATCAATGTTTTCGTAAAAAACTGCCGGAATTTCGGTAATGTGATCGGGCATAAACAAGCCTTTATCTTCGGCTAATCCTTTTATAACTGCCTCTTCCAGACTTACGCCGCTTACTTTTTTGTTGGTACTGTAATATTTCATTTTATCAATGTTTGCATAAATTCCATTCCCCGGAGCAATCCGTAACTTCCCTTTTCGCAGGCAAACTCATCGTACATATGAACATTATCAGGAGTTTCACCCGGGCGATAAATGATAAACGGAACCGGTTTGTTGGTGTGTGTTTTAATGGCGCAAGGAGTTGGATGATCGGGTAAAATGGCAATTGTAACAGGCTCATCCCATTTCGATATTTCGTCCCAAATAGGTTTTACCACACGATTATCCAGATATTCTATCGTTCTAATCTTCAAATCCACATCACCTTCGTGTCCGGCTTCATCGCTGGCTTCAATATGCAGATACACAAAATCATCCGTTCTCAGAGCTTCAATAGCAGCCCGCGCTTTACCCTCGTAATTGGTATTATAAAGTCCGGTTATGCCTTCCACTTCTATTACTTTTAATCCGGCATAAACACCAATACCACGAATTAAATCCACAGCAGAAATTACGGATCCACTTTTCAGATTGTATAATTCGAGTAACGTTTTCATATCGGGTTTATAGCCCGGCGACCATGGCCAAATGCTGTTGGCTTTGTCTTTTCCGGCAGCAGCACGTTTCAGATTCACAGGATGATTTTCGAGCAATTGCTGAGATTTCAGAATCAAATCATTCAATAAATCAGCCGTTTTCCGGGCTTCTTCATTTTCGGCTTCAATCATAACATCCGCAAACGGCGTTCCCGGCACATCGTGCGGAGGAGTACATTTCAATTGTTTTTTTCCTCCTTTAATTTTCAGTAAATGACGATACGAAACGCCGGGAAAGAAATTAATTTGCTCATTGCCTAATTCTTTTTGCAAAAAAAGAATCAACTCTTCGGCTTCTTCATTACTGATATGTCCGGCTGAGTGATTCTTGATGTTGGAGTTTTCTATGCAAATCAGATTGCAACGCATGGCCATTTCGCCATCCTCAATCGCCACACCCATACTTGCTGCCTCCAGCGAACCACGTCCTTCGAAAACTTTAGGCACATCGTAACCCATTACACTCATGTTGGCAATTTCGCTACCCGGAGCAAAGCCTTCCGGAATCGTATCGAGCATCCCACAACGCCCCAAAGCAGCAATTTTATCAATTGCCGGTTTATTGGCAGCCTGAAGACATGTTTTATTTTGAAGCGACGCAATAGGCTCATCTGCCATTCCGTCGCCAAGTATTATTAAATATTTCATATAATTACCCCTAACCCCTAAAGTGGGATTTGGTTAGTATTGTTTTATTTATTTTATTACATTATCAAGTTTTCTTAAAACTTCTTGTTTGTATTTACTTATAATAATATCTAATTCTTCATGAACCGGATACTGCCCATAATTAAATATCTTATCATTAAAACAATTAACTCTATAGCCCTTTTCTTCAAACAGAATACTTATATGAATTTCATAAGATAAATCTGCTAATTCTTGTTTTTTGGGAAATTTCATTTCATAAATAAAATGCATTGATTTTGCATTCCTTACGTAATCTTCAATCCATGAATTCCCTTTCTGTATTGAATTTAGGTGAGCACCACCCGTACTGTAAACTTCCTTTGAAATCAGATTTGAGATTGGAGTATAATTGAACCATTTACTCACTGGTCCAATTTTTTCAGTCAATCTTTCTGTAAATGGGAAATAGAAATTTTCTAATACATTCCAGACTTCTTCTTCGCTAAATAATATTTTATTTGCCTCTGACTGTTTAAATCTCCGCTCGATTAACGCTAACTGCTTTTCAAAGTCATCATCTTCCTCAATACTTTCGCCCTTTCCTGCTTTAATTGCAATTGTCAACGAATGAGCGAGTTGTTCGCCAACGTACTCAACAAAAGGTTGAATCTTTCCAATACCTGCATTTGCTCCCTGAATAGGCTCTAACCCAACTTCTACATCGCAACGATTCAACGTCCGCAAATAGTTGTTTTTATCTTTTGTTTGGATAATAACCATTGGATAATCATAACGAAACAACACATAATTCACCAATAATCTGGCAATACGTCCATTGCCATCTTCAAAAGGATGAATGCGGATATATCGATAATGAAGTAGTGCCGCAATTTCTAATGGAGTAAGTTCTCCTTTCTGAATTTCAGCATTAAACCATTCAACTAAATCCTTCATCATCGCCGGAGTTTCCTCAACGCTCGCATACTGAAAAATTTCACCCGAAGCAGTACGTACATGATTGGGTCTGGATTTATATTCTCCAATTTTTATTTCTACGCGCGTTTTTTGCCCATCAAAGGTTTCGGCATCTTTCCAAAACGGACGAACCAATATCTTTTGGTTTAACGTTCTGATAAAATTTTCTGTCAGTGGACGTTCTTTGTCTTTTGCTTCTTCAATAATCATTTTAAGAGCTACATCATGAGCCTTCATTTCTTCAAAATCCCGTAGCTCGTGAACTCCATCTGTTTTATCAAAAATCAACAATAATTTTGTCTGTCCATACGTCAGGGTGTTTCCTTCAATATGGTTTGAATTATAATTGAACTCCAACCGAAACTTCTCATCCAACCGCCTTTGATCTTGTGGTTGCAACGGCTGTAACGATTGCCATTCCTTATATAACTGTTCAATTCTATTCATATCAAACTATTGGTAAAAAATCTACAAAAAGTCCTTATAATCCGGCAAAGCAGCTTCAAATTTCTTCACTGCCTCTGCCATGGTTGTATAACTTTCGCCACCTGCTGCATTGAGGTGTCCGCCTCCGTTAAACAAATCAGCCGACACTTTGTTGGCTGGAAATGTTCCTTGTGAGCGTAACGAAACCTTTATTTTATCCAAATCCTCGCGCATAAATACCGAAAAGACAACGCCTGCAATAGATAATGGCATGTTTACCAAACCTTCGCTATCGCCATTCTGAAAATTGAATTCTTCCAGTTCTTTGGCTGTGAGCGTAATCAGTGCCGCCTGATATTCAGGATAAAGCTTCATTTTTTTGTACAGCGAATAACCCATCAAACGCATACGGTCAGCCGAATAGGTATTGAACACTTTACGGTAAATATCATCCTTATCAACACCAATCTTTATCAGTTCATGAACAATGGTGTATATCTCAGGTTTGTTCGAATTGTATGTAAACGCTCCTGTGTCGGTCATCATTCCTGTGTAAATACATTCAGCACAGCCGAGATTGATTTTCGAGAAATCGCCCAATCGGCAAATAAGCCTGAAAATCAATTCACTAGTCGACGAAATTTCAGGATAGGATATGGTTACTTTTGCATAATCGCCTGGATGTAAGTGATGATCAACCAGAATCTTGGGCGCAGGCGCATTCATCACTGCATCTTCCATTTTAGCCATGCGGTTAGGCACATTGAAATCGAGCGTAAAAATCAAATCGGCATTCTGTAGAAAGGTTTCGCATGTTTCCTTTTTGTCTTCGTATACCAAAACACATTCTACACCGGGCATCCAGGCGTAAAAACCCGGAAAAGCTGTGGGTACTATCACCACCGGTTCCTTTCCCAAAGTCATTAAATAATGCCATAAGCCCAATGACGATCCCATAGCATCTCCATCCGGACCCACATGTACCACAATGGCAATTTTATCGGCCTTATCGAGTTCTTTTTGAACCTTGTGTATCAGGTCTTCAGCAATAATCTTAGAAATCATGCAAGTAGATTTTAATTTGAGTGCAAAAATAGCAAAAAAATCGCTATTCTGAATCATTGCCAAAAACCCAATTCGTTAACGTTGAATATTCAAAACACAGGCACCCTGTTCTGCAATGGAGTAAAAAGGAATTTGATTATCGACACAATACTGCCTTACCGATTGCGTATACCAATCGGACACTGTATTGTCGACAATCACATTCTTGGGCAGGATATTCCGGAACAGATTTTTCACTTTGGGTTTCGATTTATTGCTGATAATCAAATAATCAACCTCCAAAATACCTTCGAAAGAAATTCCTTTCCACCATTTCTCATCAGGGATAAGAAATTTCTTCCCGCTAAATTCCAGACAGTTATTTTCGCACCAACTATTTGACTTGACGAACACAGGTTTCTTAAGTTGATGATTTTTCCAGTATGTACCCGCAATTTTGAGCATTTCAGCAGAATCGCCCGATAGCGCAAAATTATTTCCATGATCGATAAAATTCATTTGCAGCGATTTTTGCGATGAGAATACAATTACACGTTCGGCATGAAGGGTTTCCCAGCGGGTTTGCAGCGAAATAACCAAAACAAACAAAACAGCAGATAACCCGGCAAACAGTACCGTAAATTTCTTTGTATAGAAATATGTCACTATCAGAGCCAGTGCAATAAACGACAGCCACATCTGACTGAAATTAAAAGAAATCTCCGAAAGTGAATGCGGAAGATGCTCAATGCCAGCAATCAGAAAATTCATCAACCAGACACACCATTTCAGTAGAAATGCTATTCCGGCAGAAAGATACGGTATAAAGCTGACCACCAACAATACTATAGCCATATAAATGATAAGAGTTGACAACGGGATGGCAACAATATTCGTCAGCAAAAAATAATTGGGAAATTGATGAAAATAATACAACGTGACAGGAATAGTCCCTAATTGCGCAGCGATGGAAACCGATATCAAATCGCGAAACCAGCGAAGCCATTTCGCTTTAACCGGAACAAGGGAGGCAAACGGTTTCTGAAAGAAAACAATACTCAAAACGGCAGCATAACTTAACTGGAAACCAACATCGAACAAGAAATCCGGATTTATAAGCAACATAACAAATGCTGACATAAATACCGTGTTATAAATCTGCGATTTCCGATCCAAAGCACTCCCAATGGCTACCAGACTAAACATGAGCGTAGAGCGAACAACCGATGGCGATAAACCGGTGAGAAAAGCATACATCCACAAAAACAGCAAAATAAAAACCGCTTTCAGTACCTGTGATTTTTTACTCTTTCCAAAAAAGCTTAACACAAAAGCAATCACCACATACACAATGCCTACATGCAAACCACTCACCGACAAAATATGCATGGCTCCTGTAGCGCTATAACTCGTCATAATGTCGGGTTGCAAAGCATCGGTAAAACCAAGTGTCAATGCTGCCAGCACAGCAAATTCGTCACCGGCAATTTCGAACTTACTGAATATCTTTAATAAATTCCGGCGTGACTCGTCGGCCAACCGGCGGATGGAGAATGATGTATTTGCATCGCTCAACTGCCACATACCCGACGAGATATACGCTGTAGCCATAATTCCCTGTCGTTTCAGATATGCAGCGTAATTAAACCCATCAGGATTAACTGCTCCAATAGGTGTTTTAAACTCTGTACGAAGTATCATCCTGTCTCCAAAAAGCAACGATGCACTTAAACTGTCTTTCTGAAAATATACAAGGGCTTTTCCGTGAGCCGGCTGCCAGATTCCTTCACGAAATACCGATAACAATTCAATTTCGCATTTATACGATTTTGCCTTTTCTACAGGCGCATCGGTTAATTCCACCCGGTAAATTTCTTTCTGATTTAAAAACAGAAATTCTGAGGATTTATCTTTCGATTCTGTCAGAACACATCCTAAGTTGAAGAGAAAAAGAAAAATTCCTGTTCCAAAAAGCCAGCGATATTTGAACTGTACACCCGGTTTTTTAAGTAATAAGGAAGAAACGACAAACAGCGCAGACAGAATAAGCAAAATAAACAGCCAAAAGACAGGCAGCTTAACATATTGACTGACAACGATCCCGGCAATCAGAGGAATAAGCAAACGAAAAAAAGGTGTTCTTTGTAAAAAATTCATAGCAAAAGAAAATGAATTTATAAATCATCTTTCACTTCTGTATCAACATGTCCGGGTTCGTGTGGCTCCGTGTGAATATAGATTTCACTTCGGGGAACTAATTCTGATATTTCCATTTCCAGTTTATCGCAAAGCACATGCACCTGCGACAATGTCATCAGAGGATCAAGATGTATGTTGAATTTTATAAATGTATCCGCACCGGCAGTTCGTGCTTTCAGTCCGTGATACTGTTTAATGTCAGGATATTTTTTCAGTACTTCCCTGACAACTTCAAGCGTATTGGCCGGAGCTTTATCGAGCAAAACATCGATAGCTCTTTTTCCCAAACGATACGAAACCGACAGTACAATGATTGCAACACCAAGTGCTGCAACGGAATCGGCCCAATAAACACCAAAATTAGCACAGATCAAACCCAAAAGTACCACCGACGAACTCCAAATATCTGTTGAGAAATGGAGAGCATCAGCTTCAAGTGCCTGGCTATTGTGCTTTTTAGCCACTTTGTACAACATTCGCGAGCGGTTAATATCAATCACAATCGAAAATATCACAACAATGTAACTCCAAATGGTTATTTCAATATGGGTATTTCCTGTCACAAGTCGGTTAATGGCTTCGTAAATAATCCATGTACAGGTTATGAGCAATAATACTGTTTCAATGAGCGCTGATAGGTTTTCAACTTTTCCATGACCGTAGTTATGTTCTTTGTCGGCAGGTTTATCCGAAACACGAACCGAAAAATAGGTAACAATAGCTGCTACCATATCGAGTGCAGAATGTAATGCTTCGGACAATATACCCAAACTACCTGTCAGTATCCCAACCAACAACTTGAAGGTGGTTAAAAACACTGCTGCCACAACTGATAAAAGGGCAGCACTTTTCTTTTCTTTGCTCATTGCAGATTTATTTTTTACGAAAAAATCAGATTAAATTCAGAAATTATCTTCAGATTATCTCATCACCGCATCAACTCATTTCAAAAGCTTGCGAATCATTTCAGCGGGGTCAGGAGCATTATACACAGTGCTTCCGGCAACCAGCACATTAACACCGTGTTCGAAAAGCTTTGGCGCATTGGCTTCGTTCACACCGCCATCTACTTCAATCAGGCACGAAGGATTGAGACGGTCGATCATTTCTTTCAGTTCATCAATACGGGTGTAACTTTCTTCGATAAACTTCTGTCCGCCATACCCGGCAAAAACAGTCATTAACAGCACCATATCTACTTTATCGATAAAAGGCTCCAGAACTTTCACCGGAATATCAGGATTTATGGTGATACCCACCTGAATTCCTTCGGCACGAATCAGGTCGATAACCTGTTGCGGATTTTCGGTTGCCTCAAAATGAAAAGTAAGCATTTGAGCACCGGCTTTAGCAAACCGTTGTACATATTTCTCGGGATGAACAATCATGATGTGGACATCTATCAATTTGGTGCAATGCTTTTTTACAGCTTCAAGCACAGGAAATCCGAAAGAAATATTGGGCACAAACACGCCATCCATCACATCGATATGCAACCACTCCGCATCGCTGGCATTGATCATTTCGCACATTTGTTGCAGATTTCCAAAATCGGCCGAAAGAATGGAAGGAGAAATTATTTTAGTCATTTTCAGTATTATTGATATGCAAAAATAACAAAAAAAACATCCATTGGTTTTCGGATGTTTTGTTTTTTGGTAATTCATTCTGAATCTTAATTACAATGAGGATAATTCATTGTAATTAAGGCGTTCTGGCTGATATTATGCTTTATAAAATCAAGATTATCATTCTTTAGTTCAAATAAAATTTATTATAATCATAGAATATTATGCATTACAGTCAATATAATTTGAACGCTGATTTAGCGGATTAGGCGGATGTCAGCAGATTTGAAAATTATTTACGGATTTGTTTCTGATTATGTTTTCTTCGAAAACAGCAGATTAAGACCAATGCTGCAAATCCGTTTCGATTTATCGAAAAATCCGTTCCGAGAATCCGGGATAAATCAGTTTGAAATTTGTCAGCGCAAATCCGCCGAATCAGCTAAATCAACGTTCCTATTCTTTTTTCAGTTTTTCAGCGAGCCCTTATTAAACCGATTATTGTAAAAACAAAAAAGCTTTCGGAATTTTCCCGAAAGCTTTCATTGTTAGTTGAGTATCATATCAACATACTGATTTTTATCTATTTGTTGCGCTCTGTATGCAGAGGCAAATTTAAGGATATTATCAAGTGTCCGGTCCGAAGGATTCATTTCCTGTAGTCCTTTTGTTTTCTTGTTTTGTAAATCAGTTTTGTTTAACGGAGTAGAGATTTTTTGCATAGGCAACCGCGCTTATTTTTTAGTGTTTACTCTATAAACGCAGTTCTTATCAAAAAATTATATGTCCGCCGAAAAAAATTAAAATTTATTTCATTTCCAGATAAACATCCTTCTCGATGGCTATGCGACGCATATTGAGCAATGCATAACGCATACGTCCGAGAGCTGTATTGATACTTACATCGGTTTTATCGGCAATTTCTTTAAAGCTCAAGTCTTCAAAAAATCGCATACGTACCACTTCCTGCTGCGAATCGGGCAGATATTCGATGAGTTTCACCACATCGGTCAGTACCTGTTCGTTGGAGATTGTGTCTTCCACACTTTTTTCCGACAACTTAGCGTTGTTCACTATGTCGTAATCCACTCCATCTGCCGAAAACGTGTTTTCGTTTTTTTCGCGGCGGAAATGGTCGATAATAAGGTTATGAGCTATGCGGTTTACCCAGCCCAAAAACTTACCCGATTCAACATAACGACCTTGTTGAATAGTGGCGATGGCTTTAATAAAAGTGTCCTGAAAAATATCTTCGGTGAGTTCCCGGTTACGTACAATCAAAAAAATGTAAGAATACACTTTCGATTTGTAACGCATCAATAAAATTTCAAACGCTTTGTTGTGGCCTTCTTCATACAACTTTACCAATTCATCATCGGTTAATTGACTCAGATTTTTCATTACTTCTAAATTTAGGGGTTCAGAGTAATCTTATAACAATAGGCGTTTAAAATTTTTAGAGTTAATAATTCTTGTTTGAACTGCAAATATAATGAATGAAACTAAAAAAACAAATTATTCGGACAAATATTTTTAAATGTTTCAGTAAAAAGTACTTTTTAACGGACAAACAACGTTCAATTTGGTTTTATTTTTTCCACTGTTTCACTCCTGTAGATTCTTAGGGCAATCAGCACGACAAGTACTCCACTGATAATTCCGACATAATAACCTGAGCCTGATCCAACTGTATCGATATTAAAAGTGACCATTCCGTTGAACTGCAAATAATAAAAGACCACCGCAAAAGCATTATTCAGGAAATGTGCTATAACCGGCAACCACAAATTTCCACTCCAAAAATACAAATAGCCCAGCAATGCTCCCAACAAAACCCGGGGAATAAATCCGTAAAACTGAAAATGGAAGAAACTAAAAATAACGGCGGTTATCCAAATGGCTGCAACAGCATTTATTTTCTCTGAAAACATTTTCTGAATAACTCCTCTGAAAAACAACTCTTCTCCAATGGCCGGTACCAGCGAAATAAGAAACACATTAAACAGCAGAGCAGATATGGAATGTACATGCAAAAGTCTGTTTGTAAGTGTCGCCGCACTTTCCTCGGCCAGTTTCATGGCATCTTCTATACTTTTTAAGCCGGCAGGAAGTGTAATTTGCTGATTGAGCGATGTAACCAGATTAATAAACGGCACTACAACTATCATCAATACAATTACCCAAAGTATTTGCTTTGCAGTAACTTTACTGTCCATACCCAACCAGTGGAAAGGTTTGGCATTAAAAAGCAGTGCAATGAAAAGCGGTGGAAGAATAAAAATAAAGGTAGATTCGATAAACTGAGCCGTTCTGATAGTTGAAAGGTTACTATAATCGCCATCGGTCATAAATTTGACCAATAAAATGGAAATCAATCCGAAAACAAGCACTAAAAACACAAATAAGAATGCTCTGGTAGAGAGTCGTGTATCGGGCAAAAGATTTTTTATCGTTTTCATTTTTCAGACAGGGAGAATAAAAAACTTCTGTCGGAATTATCCGGCAGAAGTTAAAATACGAAATTGAATGAGCTTAAGCTTTTGGTCGGGCTTCTTTAACCACCATGGTACGACCATCGAACTCTGCACCGTTCAGTTCTTCAATTGCTTTTGTTGCAGCTGCATCGTCAGCCATTTCAGCAAAGGCAAATCCTTTTGATTTTCCGGTTTCGCGGTCTTTGATGATTTTACAAGAGTCTACTTTACCATACTCTTCCAAAATACCCTGAAGGTCGTTTTCCCGAACTTTGTAACTTAAGTTACCTACGTAAATGTTCATAAAGATAATAAATAAATGATTAATTTTTTTGATTCAAGAACAGCATAAGCAAGCGAGGTTAAATCAAAAATCTGTTCCATAAAACAAAAGTCGGGAATAACCATTCGAAAGAAATACAGTATCTTATCGACGCAAAGAAAGTTAATTATTTTGGGATATGCAACAAAAAATGTAAAAATATCAGAAATGTCATAAAAAAAAATGGATCTTGCTAAATAAAACAGCTGCATCTTACCCAACTGGGATCAAACATAAAGAAGTCAGACAGTTATATACGGTCTGACTTCTTTATTTAAATACAAACTAAGTAGAAGTGTTATTTCACCACTTCCAATGCTTTTGCAATGGCTTTCTGGATGCCAGCCGGGTTTTTACCACCTGCCGATGCAAAAAACGGTTGTCCGCCGCCGCCACCCTGAATTTCTTTGGCTGCTTCGCGGGCAATATTGGTGGCGTTGAGTCCTGTGGCTACCAGATCGTCGCTTAGCAATACGGTGAGCGATGGTTTACCATCCACCACACATCCTGCTACGAAGAATAGTTTCTCGCTCAGAAGATTGCGGATTTGGAAAGCAAGCGTCTTTACCTGATCAGCCGACAAATCGCCTTCGAAACGAATCACTTTTACACCATTCACTTCTTTGGCTTCAGAAAGCAACTTGTCGCGCAAAGCCAGAATTTGTGTATGCTGGAAGGCTTCTATTTTCTTACGAAGATCAGCAGCTTCTTCCGCTAATTTTTTAATGGCTACCAATACGTCCGGTGCGTTATTGAGCACTTCTTTGGCTTCGCCGATAAAATCCTGCTGTTTGTCCAGCAAATCTTCCACCGCTTTTCCGGTGATGGCTTCAATACGACGGATACCTGCGGCAATTGAGCTTTCGGCCACAATACGTACCAATCCGATATTGCCTGTGGAAGCCACGTGGGTTCCTCCGCAAAGTTCTACCGAAGTACCAAACTGAATCACACGAACGGTTTCGCCATATTTCTCGCCAAACAAAGCCATGGCACCCATAGCCTGCGCTTCGGCAATCGGTGTTTCACGACTTTCCTGCAGTGGATAGTTTTCGCGAATCTTACGATTAGCAATCGTTTCCACAGCGCGAATTTCTTCTTTGGTCAGCTTTTGGAAATGCGAAAAGTCAAAGCGCAATGCTTCAGGACTCACAAATGAACCTTTTTGCTCCACATGTGTGCCCAGCACTTCGCGTAACGCTTCGTGAAGCAGGTGAGTAGCCGAGTGATTACACTCCGAAGCATGACGTTTTTCTACATCGATTACTGCGGTGAACGCTTCGGTAACATCAGCCGGTAATTTTTTAGCGATATGTACCGCCAGATTATTTTCTTTTTTTGTATCGATAATTTCGATGGTTTCGCTGTCCGATTTCAGGAATCCTGTGTCGCCCACCTGTCCACCCATTTCAGCATAGAAAGGTGTGTTGGAAAGTACAATTTGGAAAAATTCCTGATTCTTCTGTTTCACTTTGCGGTAGCGCAGAATTTCGGTATCGGCAGTCGTAAAGTCGTAACCCACAAACTGACTGTCACCTTCGCGAACAGTTACCCAGTCGCCTGTTTCAACAGTCGCTGCATTGCGGGCACGTTCTTTTTGTTTCTGCATTTCAGAATTGAACTCGTCGATATTCACTGTAAAATCATTTTCACGGAGAATCAATTCAGTCAAATCCAATGGAAAACCAAACGTGTCGTATAGTGTGAAGGCCACTTTTCCTTCAATTTCAGTTTTAGCAGCAACTTTCGAATCATCCATTACTTTGTCGAGCAAGCGGATGCCGGTTTCGAGTGTGCGTAAGAACGATTCTTCTTCTTCTTTGATGACTTTTTCGATCAGCGTTTTTTGTGCCAATAGTTCCGGATAAGCTTTGCCCATTACCTCGCAAAGCGTATCAATCAACTTATACATAAAGGCATGGCGTTGTCCGAGGAAAGTATAACCATAACGCACAGCACGACGCAAGATACGACGAATGACATAACCTGCTTTGGCGTTGGATGGCAACTGTCCGTCGGTGATGGAGAAAGCAATGGTACGGATATGGTCGGCAATAACGCGCATGGCGATATCGGTTTTGTCGTTTTGGCCGTATTCAGCACCACACACTGTGCCGATAGCAGCAATAATAGGCGTAAACACGTCGGTATCGTAGTTGGAGAGTTTTCCCTGCACGGCCATACACAAACGTTCGAAGCCCATACCGGTGTCGATTACTTTCGCCGGAAGTCCTTCGAGCGAACCATCGGCTTTGCGGTTGAACTGCATAAATACGTTGTTCCAGATTTCGATCACCTGTGGGTGGCTTTCGTTTACCAGAGTCAATCCGTCCACTTTTGCACGTTCGCTATCAGGACGAATATCGATATGAATCTCGGAGCAAGGACCACAAGGACCTGTATCGCCCATTTCCCAGAAATTGTCTTTTTTATTTCCATTGATGATACGGTCGGCAGGCAGGAATTGCGCCCAAATGGCTGCTGCTTCGTCGTCGCGACCCAAACCTTCGGCAGGCGAACCTTCGAAAACGGTGGCATACAAACGGTTTTTGTCTAACTTCAGCACTTCAGTGAGGTATTCCCATGCCCATTCGATGGCTTCTTTCTTGAAGTAATCGCCAAACGACCAGTTGCCCAACATTTCGAACATGGTGTGGTGGTAAGTATCGTGTCCTACCTCTTCCAGATCGTTGTGTTTACCGCTTACTCGCAAACATTTTTGCGAGTCGGCAATGCGCGAATATTTTATCGGGTCGTTGCCCAGAATAATGTTTTTAAACTGATTCATCCCTGCGTTTGTAAACATCAGGGTGGGGTCATCCTTGATAACCATCGGAGCTGATGGTACAATTTTATGGCCTTTCGAGGCAAAGAAATCGAGAAATGATTGACGAATTTCCTGTGAAGTCATATTTATTATATAGATATTTGCCCTGCGGGCGATATTAAACTATGTTGATATTTGCTCCCTACGGTCGCGATATTAATTGCATTGATATTACTCCCCACAATCGTGATATCGATAAATATAAACATCAGCGAAAGGTTAATATCATAAAATAATATCACCGAAGGTCATATCGCCGAAGGTAAATATCCTTTAGAGGGTTAATATTACCAAATTAGGACTGCAAAAGTACTTCAAAATTATTACTTTTGCACCAAAACCGGAGATAAAAGTTTATATTTATGTCCGATTTTGTCAATTTAATATACAGTATAATTGCATTTTGTGTATTTTTATACGCAAAATTTCTTTTTTCTCTTTTCTGACGCACGAGCTATGGCTAAAAAACTGAAATTCCACTTTAATCCCGAGACATTGAATTATGAGCCCATAGTTCATACCTTTACGCATTGGCTAAAACAGGTACTTATTCATTTATTTTCAGGGATTTCGCTGGGAGCTTTGTTTTTTATCATATTCGTTTCCACTTTCGATTCGCCGGAAGAAAAGCAGTTGAGTCTTGAAAAAAGCCGTATGCAGGCTCAGTACAGATTATTGCAAAAACAATTCGACGAAGTTCAGGAAGTATTGGATGCGCTTCAGCAACGCGACGATAATATGTATCGCGTGGTTTTTATGGCCGATCCTATTTCGAAAGATGTCAGAAAATCCACCGCTTCGAATACCGAATACTACAATCAGCTGCAGGAAATGACGAATTCGGAAATTGTAGTTTCGACCACAAAAAAACTGGATGAAATCAAAAAACAGCTGTATATTCAATCAAAATCGTACGACGATTTGGTAAAACTGTCCAAAAACAAGGATGTAATGCTGCAAAGTTTACCTGCCATTCAGCCGGTAATGAATAAAAATCTGAAATATATGGCTTCGGGTTACGGTTGGCGTATCGACCCCGTGTATCACACCCGCCGTTTTCATGCCGGAATGGACTTTACCGCTCCCACCGGAACTAAAATATTTGCTACCGGAAATGGTACTGTCATAACTTCGGGATGGAAACAGGGTTACGGAAATTGTATAGAAATCAGTCATGGATTTGGATATGTTACTCTTTACGGCCACATGAGCGTGATAAAAGCCCGTGGCGGACAAAAAGTAAAACGTGGCGATGTGATTGGGCTTGTAGGAAGTACCGGAAAATCAACCGGTCCTCACCTGCATTACGAAGTGCATTACAAAGGGCAGATTATGAATCCGGCCAACTACTACTACATGGATCTTTCGCCGGCTGAATACGACCGCATGATACAGATGAGTAATAACTCGAACCAAATGTTTGACTAATGAAACGGACGCTATTCATCTTTCTGTCGGTATTGATTTTCAAAAGTCTTTATGCACAAAAGGACACCATAAAAATTGCCGCTGTGGGTGATATCATGCTTGGCACATCGTATCCAGATAGTAGTTTCCTGCCGAAGTTCAATGTGCAGCGTCTATTCAAACCTCTTAAACCCTATTTCGACGATGCGGATATCCGGTTTGGGAATCTGGAAGGAACGCTCACCGACGATTTATCGCAGGCAAAAGAATGCAAAACCGAAGGAAGGTGTTACTTTTTTGCCATGCCCGGCAGCTTTGCGCAAAGTCTGAAACAGGCAGGCTTCAACCTGCTGAGTATTGCCAACAATCACCAGAACGATTTTGGTTATGTGGGGCGAAAATCGACCAGAAGGAATCTATACCGTTCAGGAATTAATTTTGCCGGACATACCGAATGTCCGACTGATACATTTACCATCGACAGTATAAAATACGGATTTTGTGCTTTTTCGCACAACGCCGGAACTGTAAGCATTAAAAATATTTATAAAGCACAAAAGCTGATTCAGTATCTGGACACGCTGTGCGATGTGGTCATTGTGTCGTTTCATGCAGGCGCCGAAGGGGTAGATGCGCAAAATGTAAAACGTGAAAAAGAATTTTATATTGGTGAGGACCGCGGGAATGTATATGAATTTACACACCGTATGATTGATGCCGGCGCCGATGTGCTTCTGGGACACGGACCGCATGTAACACGGGCAGTGGAAGTGTACAAAAACCGTTTTATCGCTTACAGTATGGGGAATTTCTGCACCTACAGCCGGGTAAGCGTAGCCGGATTGTGCGGCGTAGCTCCTTTATTTCAGATTTATACCAACCATAAAGGTGAATTTCTGAAAGCTCAGATTATCCCCACCTATCAGAGAAAATATCAGGCTCCAAAATACGACAACAGCGGAAAAGTCATTGATCTTATTCAGGAACTCACCCGCACCGATTTTCCCGAACTGGAAAACGTTATCAATATCTCCGATTCGGGTTGGATAGAAAAAGCTGCCACGGAAGTACCGCAGGAAGCAAACGGCGCAGATACGAACGACTCAAAAGAATTATAATATGGGCGAACAAAGGATTTTATCAAACCAACCGGGATCTATCGGAATTTTCGATTCGGGATACGGAGGACTCACCATTCTTGAAAAAATCAGGGAAGCATTGCCTCAGTACGATTACATTTATCTGGGCGACAATGCCCGCACGCCTTACGGCACACGTTCGTTCGAAGTGGTGTACCGCTACACGCTGGAATGCGTCAACCGGCTTTTCGATATGGGATGTCATTTAGTGATTCTGGCCTGCAATACCGCGTCGGCCAAAGCACTCCGTACCATTCAGCAAAACGATTTGCCGGGCATCGACCCCAACCGTCGTGTACTTGGAGTCATCCGCCCCACCGTGGAAGTTGTAGGATCGAGAACCAAAACAAATCACATTGGCTTACTTGCCACACCGGGCACTGTACAATCAAACTCTTATCCGCTTGAAATTGCCAAACTGCATCAGGACATTATCGTAACCTCCGAGGCCTGCCCGCTTTGGGTGTCGCTTATCGAAAACAACGAACATACATCGCCGGGTTCGGATTATTTTGTGCACAAAAACCTTGTTCACCTGATGCAACAAGACGATCAGATAGATACTATTATGCTCGGCTGTACCCATTATCCGCTGCTGCTCCCCAAAATAAAAAAGCATCTGCCGGCAGGAATTCAAATAGTTTCGCAGGGCGATATTGTGGCTAAAAGTCTGGTTGATTACCTGCACCGCCACACCGATATGGATGCAAAATGTACGAAAAACGGACAAATCCGCTATCTCACCACCGAATCGGTAGAGAAATTCTCGGCATCCGCCTCTATCTTTCTGAACGAAAAAATTGAAGCTGAACATATTGATTTAGGGTGATTCAGACGACTGACAGCGGACGACAGACAACTGAAATATAAGAATTAAGAGCCAGGAACATAGAACAAAGAGTAAAGACTACAGAAAATGAAGAAAATACTACTTATTATAGTTTTTATTGGAGCTTATTTACTCGTTAATGCTCAGTATAACACCGGCATTAAACTGGAACCGTTGCTGAAAACCGACTCTACATCCATCGGGCAAAAAATTCAGTACCCAAGCTTTGCGAATGCTGAGGTTTCCATTTACAAAATCACCATCCCTGCCGGTACTTCCACAGGCTGGCACTTTCATACGTTTCCGGTTTTTGCTTTTGTAGAAAAAGGCACACTTACTGTAGAAGTTAAAGGCCACAAAACTCTGACTTTCTCACAAGGACAATCTTTCTCTGAAGTAATCAACATACTGCATAATGGCACCAACCATGGAACTGAAGATGTAGTGCTGTTTGCCGTTTTTCTGGGAGAGAAAGGGAAGCCGCTGTCGGTGCATTGAAAAGACAAAAGAACACATTTAATTTGTAAGATTGCCTTACATATTCAACCCCATTCGGGGTTGCAACATCGCACTATTCTATCATTTTCTACGGGTTACACCCGCACCTATTCATATTTTCTACGGGTTACACCCGCAGCTATTCATATTTAACCCACTTCGGGGTTTTTAATACACATAACCGCAACGCGGTTGAATATGAATAGCCATGTGTGAAACGCATGGAATTAGAAACGTATTGTTAAATGGAATTGTTAAATTAGAAAGAACTACAAAGCAGTTCAATATATAGAACACAATTTACAATAAATATTTTTCGTCATATTCAACTCCATGCTCTTTTAGCAAATCAATCAATTCTTCTTTGAATGACTTTCCTTTATGATGTGTCTCCTGATTTTTAATATATTCAATTAAATTATCTTTGGCATTAAATGAATAAGTAAACCAACTATAACCATTTTGCCAACCATTAAAATCAGGGAATAAGTTATTTTTCTTAATATAATCGGAACTGGCAAGTTTTATATCTTTTACCAAATCAGCAACGGTTATAGTAGATTTTAAAGAGGTGGCTAGATGAATATGGTCTTCAATGCCACCAATGCGATACAAATGACAATTGTTGTTTTTGATAACACCCCAAATGTATTTATACAACTCATCTCTATGTGCTTTTATCAGCGTTTCTTCTCTGTATTTTGTACTAAAAACGATTTGAATTAAACTCTGTGAATAAGTACTCATATTGTTAGGTTTGCATTTTTATTAAAGAGGTAATCTTATATAGCTGCGGAGAACAATAACCGGAATGTTATTCTTAATGATAATTTATTTTGCAAAGATAAACCGTTTTTGGAAATGAGCAACTCTGAAAAAGAAATAAAACAGCCGTTTTGCATCACTGCAGAGCGGCTGTGTCAGTTTGTCTCTTAATTTTTATATAAATTTGGATTTACAAAAAATCCACATGCAAATATACTGATTTTTAATTTCCAGCAAATAAAAAACAAAAAATGTTAGCCAGCAGATTAGCTAATAAAAACAGCCGCTCTGCATACCTGCAAAACGGCTATTTCAGAACTAACCCAATTCTGAATTTTTCACTTTGGTTGCCAGAAACATACTTTAGGTGAAACAATAGCTTCTTCGGCTTTCAGTTGTTTCATTGCTTTATCTACTTCTTTACGATCGAGACCTGTAAGTTCTGCGATTTTACCTGCGTTTACAGGTACGCCCGCTTTTTTCATGGCATCCAATACCAATTCTTTTGCTTCCATACTACTTAAAATGTTACTATGATTTACTATTGCACAACAACAAAATAATTGTTTTGTTCACAGCAAAATTATAAAATTCAGTGGATTATACAAAAGGCGCTTTATCTCAATCAATTAATTATTGCACATTTTTGTGTTTTTGTGCAGTTTTATGTTGTTATTTAGGTGAAAAATGCTAATTTTGCGTGTTATTTTTCAAAAAAATGGATGACAAGAAAATTGAGGCTGAACGAAAAATACAAAGCTCTGCGAAAGAATCTGTCGATCAGAAAATTACTAACCCAAAATAATACAAAAAATGAGTTTTAAAATTGTAGTTCTTGCCAAGCAGGTGCCCGACACGCGCAACGTGGGAAAAGATGCAATGAAAGCCGACGGAACAGTAAACCGTGCAGCGCTTCCCGCCATCTACAACCCCGAAGATTTGAATGCGCTTGAACAGGCTCTCCGCTTGAAATCCAAAGTTGCAGGTGCAACCGTTCATGTATTGACCATGGGACCGGCACGTGCCGCCGAAATTATCCGCGAAAGTATGTATCGTGGTGCTGACGGAGGTTATCTGCTTAGCGGTCGTGAGTTTGCAGGTTCTGACACCCTGGCTACTTCGTACGCGCTGGCTTGTGCTATCCGCAAAATGGGCAAAGTGGATGTGATTGTTTGTGGTCGTCAGGCTATCGATGGTGACACTGCTCAGGTAGGCCCACAGGTTGCCGAAAAACTGGGATTACCTCAGATTACATATGCCGAAGATATTCTGGATTTATCGGACAATAAAATTACGGTAAAACGTCGTCTCGAACGCGGTGTGGAAGTAGTAAAAGGTCCGCTTCCCATGCTGCTAACCGTAAATGGTTCTGCGCCCGAATGTCGTCCGCGTCATGCAAAACTCACCCTGAAATATAAACGTGCTGCCACTCTTTCCGAAAAACAGGAAGCCGGCTCCGATTACACCGATTTATACAATGCACATCCGTACCTATCTATTACAGAATGGGGTGTGAGTGATATTGAACATGAAATTCAATGGTTAGGTCTATCGGGATCGCCTACCAAGGTGAAACAAATTGAAAATGTGGTTTTCACTGCCAAAGAGAGTAAACATCTGACGGCTGCCGATACCGATATTGAGGAAATGATGGTTGAATTAATCGCCAATCATACTATTGGGTAAAGCCCCCTAAATCCCCTGTCTCTCCAGTCCTTTGGACACCCTCTCCCTAAAGAGAGGGGAAATGGAAAAAAGTTTTGGGGACTTAAAGAATGTATCACTTAATTATAACTAATTGAACGCACCTCGGCGTTTTCCCCTTTTGGGGGAATTAAAAGGGGCTTTTATATGAATAACCTTTTTGTATATCTCGAAATAGAAGACGGCATTGTAGGCGATGTTAGTCTTGAACTGCTTACCAAGGGTCGCACTTTGGCCGATCAGTTGAAATGCAAGCTCGAAGCCGTAGCAGCCGGTTACCAACTCGATAAAGTTGGCGAACAGGTTTTTCCTTACGGCGTCGATACTTTATATCTGGCCGACGACAAACGTTTGGCTCCTTACACCACACTGCCACACACTTCGTTGCTGGTAAACCTTTTTAAAGAAGAAAAACCACAAATCGCTTTTATGGGAGCCACTTCTATTGGCCGCGATTTAGGACCACGCGTTTCTTCTGCTTTGTTCAGCGGATTAACTGCCGACTGTACTTCGCTTGAAATTGGAACATACGAAGATAAAAAAGCCGGAAAAGTATACGAAAATCTGTTGTACCAGATTCGTCCTGCTTTCGGCGGAAACATTGTGGCAACCATTGTGAATCCTGATTGTCGTCCGCAAATGGCAACCGTTCGCGAAGGTGTAATGAAAAAAGAAATCCGCAATGCAAAGCATGTAGGCAAAACTGTAAATCTGGAAGTTTCGAAATATATTTCGGACACAGACTTCGTAATAGAAGTGATTGAACGTCACATGGAAAAATCGAAACTGAACATCAAAGGCGCACCAATTATTGTAGCCGGCGGTTACGGTGTGGGAAGTGCTGATAATTTCAAATTGCTTCACAGTTTGGCCGAAACACTGGGTGGCGAAGTTGGTGCATCACGTGCCGCAGTGGATGCCGGTTTTTCAGAACACGAACGTCAGATTGGACAAACAGGAACAACCGTTCGTCCAAAACTGTATATTGCCTGTGGTATTTCAGGACAAATTCAGCACATTGCAGGGATGCAGGAAAGTTCTATGATTATTGCTATCAACAACGATCCGAAAGCTCCTATCAATCAGATTGCCGACTATGTAATTACAGGGACGGTGGAAGATGTACTTCCGAAAATGATTAAATACTATAAGAAAAACAGCAAATAAGACCCCTAACCCCTAAAGGGGAATTCCGGGCATAAGTAATTATTCACGAACTAACAAAATCCTTCTTACTCCCCTTCAGGGGTTTGGGGGTCATTTATAATATGAACTTTTTTAATGACAATCCCGCAATAAAGTTTCAGCTTTCGCATCCATTGATGCCGAAAATAGTTGCCCTCAAGGAGCGCAATTTTGCTGATAAAGATAAATACGATTACGCTGCACGCGATTTTGAAGATGCTATTGATAGCTATGAAAAGATTCTGGAAATCATCGGTGGAATTTGTGCCGACGTTATCGCACCCAATGCCGAAAGCGTTGACCACGATGGACCTGAAGTTATCAACAGCCGTGTAAAATACGCCCGTGGAACTCAGGAGAACCACGAAGCTCTTATTCAGGCCGGAGTTTACGGTATCACCTTACCACGCCAGTACGGTGGTTTAAACTTTCCGATGGTAGCTTACGTCATGTCAGGCGAAATGGTATCGCGTGCCGATGCCGGTTTTGCAAATATCTGGGGCTTACAGGACTGTGCCGAAACTATTTCGGAATTTGCTTCGGACGAAATTAAAGCAGAATTCCTTCCACGTGTATGTGAAGGCGCTACGTGCTCGATGGACTTAACAGAACCTGATGCAGGTTCCGATTTACAGGCTGTTCAGCTGAAAGCTACGTACAACGAAGCCGACGGTATGTGGTATTTGAACGGTGTAAAACGTTTTATCACCAATGGTGATGCACAAATTAAACTTGTGTTGGCTCGTTCCGAAGATGGCACCAGCGATGGTCGTGGTTTATCGTATTTTGTTGCCGACAACAAACACGACCATACCATTTTGGTTCGTCGCATTGAAAACAAACTGGGTATCAAAGGATCGCCAACCTGCGAACTTGTGTTCAACAACACACCTGCTCAACTGGTTGGAACACGTCGTATGGGACTGATTAAATACGTTATGTCGTTGATGAACGGAGCCCGTCTGGGTATTGGCGCTCAGTCTACCGGACTTTCGGCAGCTGCTTATACCGAAGCGTTGAACTACGCTCGTGAACGTCGTCAGTTCAATAAAGCTATTATTGAATTTCCTGCGGTTTTCGAAATGGTTTCTATCATTAAAGCCAAATTAGATGCATCACGTGCGTTGCTTTACGAAACAACCCGTTTTGTAGACGTCTACAAAGCATACGAAGCCATTGAAGCTGAACGTAAACTTACTCCGGAAGAAAAAGCTGATTTCAAGGAATATCTGAAATTAGCCGATGCATTAACACCTATGTTGAAAATGTTCACCAGCGAATATGCCAACCAAAATGCTTATGACAGTATTCAGGTTCACGGTGGCTCGGGCTTTATGAAAGATTATGCCTGCGAACGTCACTTCCGTGATGCCCGTATCATGACTATTTACGAAGGAACTTCACAGTTGCAGGTTGTAGCGGCTATCCGCCACGTCACCACCGGCAATTACCTGAAAATGATTCGCGATTACGATGCGCAACCTATCAAACCTGAGTTCACTTCGTTCCGCAAACGTCTGCAGATTATGACTAACCTGTATGCCAATGCTGTGGCTCGCGTCAACGAAATCAAAAATCAGGAATACCTCGATTTTCAGGCTCGTCGCCTGGTAGAAATGGCCGGACATATCATTATGGGCTATCTGCTGCTGATTGATGCAACCCGCGATACCGAAGATTTATTCCGCAAATCGGCCGAAGTTTATCTGAACTACGGCGAAGTGGAAGTTCGTCGTCACGCTGCATTTATCAAAACTTTTGAAGTAGATAATGTGGATATTTATAAGGTAGGATAAGATAACTCAAACCTCTCCCCTAACCCCTCTCCTGACCTCTATCCCCCTTCGGGTACTTTCCCCAACAAGGGAAAGGAAAAGGAAAATTATTAATTGGAGGGGAAAAAGAACTCCCGGTGAATTTGAATTCGTCGGGAGTTCTTTTTTTGTATACGATAAAAAAAACAAAACCAACAGACAATTGCCTGAACAATTATCTGTCGGAATTTTTATTGAATCAATATTGAAAATTTGATTTCAGGTATTAATAGCCTTCGTTTTGCAGGAAGTCAGTTTTATTGGTAACTGCATCTAACTGAGCCTGCGGAATAGGACGATAATAATGTATTTGTTTTACATTGGGCGAAGCCTGTGCATTGTAAGCAGTTACTCTTTCAATGAGTTTGTGCGTACGTTTCAGGTCGAACCAGCGTTGTTGTTCACCACACAATTCTATTGCACGTTCATCGAGAATAACATCGATAGTTACAGGACCGGTAATGGAGTTATCCTTGCCAGTGATTGCACGTTTCGCACGTAAAGCATTAATAGTAGCTAACGCATCGCCACCGGTAGCAAGTTCAGCTTCAGCTTTGATTAAATATATTTCTGCCAAGCGCATTACCACGGCATCGCGACCCGAAATATCATTTGTTGGATATGTTGGATCATATACATTGTCGAGGAATTTTTTAATGCCCGGGAACGAACACCAACCACCAATCTTGTATGAATTATAACGGTTGTCGTTATATACAGACGATAATGCTACGGCTGCTTCAGTAGGTTTGGCTGTAGCAGGATTGTTTGTAGTGTAAATTGGAATATCTCCACCCGACATAAACTGAATGCGATAACGGGTTTTTGCCCATGCTTGTTTAGCAATACCTTCTGGAGAATTTCCGTCCAGCGGACAATAATAAATAGCTGTGTCATTCAGGTTTGGATATTTCACCGAGTTTTTATTCAAATCGGGACTTGCAATATCGTAATGATCCAACAAAGTAGCTTCTGTACGTTGATCTGTAGCTCTGTTTTTATTGAGTAATTGCCACAAATACATGGAAGGTAAATAGCGGGTAAATCCACGACCGTATGGAGAGTATTTTTCTGAAACTCTCACTGGAAGACCCGTTTTTTTACTACGAATAGTATCGGTAGAAGCACCCAAAACACGAACAAAAACATTTGTGTTTTTTGTTCCGTTATCACCTAAATCGCTTGCACCATTGTTCCACATACCAACAAACATCAATAACATAGCACTACCACCTCTGGTATAACCTGTACGGGTTATCAAACCGTTGTATTCCAACTGACCTCCGGTTGCATTAGTTTTATAACGATAAGGTATTGTATTTACAGTTGTCAGAAGATCTGCAGAATATCTGATGCCAAAAATAGCTTCTCTGTTTTTGGTATAATCTTCATTTGTCATCGACCATGTATCGGCATATTTATCATACATGGTAAAAGGACCATTCACAATAATGTCGTTGGCTTCGACTGCGGCAAGCGAATATAAGTTCTGACCAGCATAATTTGCATTTGTGGTTATACTTGTTGCTCCCAACCATGAAGCTGCATACAACAATGTTCTGGCTCGTAATGCTTTTGCAGCCCAGTAATCAGCATGTCCATCAGCTTTGGTTTTATAGCCCGCTAAGTTTTCAATAGCTTTATCCAAATCGGCTAACATGTTACTGTAAATTACTTCTTCCGGAGTTTTTGTAGCCGTTGTTACCATGCTCGAAAATGTTTCAGCATTGTAAGGAATAGCTCCCCAAAGATTCACCATGTGCCAGTAATAAAATGCACGCATAAAATAAGCTTCACCCACATATTGTTTTTTCAATGATTCAGCGATAGCTGTATTTTGAGGAATATATTTCAGAGCGGTATTACATACATCTACAGCGCAATAAAACATTTCCCAATATTGATCTAAACAAGCATTATCTGCTGTATTGTCATTTAAGCTTTCAGCCGTAATGTTATACGAACAAAGCGATTTTTGTTTGTTATCATATCCATAATAAAACAAGTCGGTTCCCATTTCCGAGAGTCCTAATCCTGCTTCTTTACCGTACCAGCCACGCGCAAAACTATAGCACGAAGCCATCAGACCCTGAGCGCCTGCCGCCGTATTATACACCAGGTCGGCTGTTTGCCCCACTTTGTTATCTTCATTCAGAAATCCTTCGCAAGAAGTCAGCCCAAGTGAGAATACCAGAGTTAACAGTATAATTAAATTTTTTATCTTTTTCATTGTTGTGAATTTTAATTATTAAGTATTTTAATTATGTATTATAGTTCAATGTTTAAACCAAACACCATTTGTTTTGCCAATGGGAATGCAATTGAACCACCTCTTTCAGGGTCATAATTTTCTATATTACTAAATGTAAAGTAGTTTTTCAATGATCCGTACACTTGTACATTACTTAAACCAATTGGCTTAATAACACTCTTTGGAAGTCTGTAATTCAGCGTTATATCTTTAATTTTCAGATAATCGGCCACTTCATACTTCAAAGCACCACCATAACTTGCCCATGTTGAACTTGCAGCACCAGGGCTTGGGAAACGTGCAGTAGTATTTGTCGGAGTCCAGTAATCCAGATTACCCCAGTTTGCAGTTTCGTAATTCAGCTGTGTATTCATATCGTATTCGATGTACGCACCTAAACGGGCATAAGCAAAGATAGACAATGTGAAGTTTTTGTACGTAATAGAGTTATTCATACCAAAAATATGTTTTGGAGTACGATCGTATACCACTTTATCATCATCATTCAGTTTACCATCATCATTCTGGTCGGTAAGTTTAATAGTTCCGGGATCTCCATAACCTGATACAAATCCAATGGCTGGTTTGGTATCTGGATTATTGTCTCCATCGTCGTTTGCATGACGATCTTGCCATTCAGCTTTATAAAGAGCATATTCGCCTACACCCCAGCAACCATTGGCTTTATAATCATAGAAAATTTTCAATGGTTGACCTACAATCTGACCAGTATTACCAGAAATATTTCTTGTTACACCTTCATACAAAGTGGTGATTTGATCAGTTCCTTTGGAATATGACCAGTTAATATCCCATTTAAAATCTTTGGTATCAAAAACCAAAGTATTTAAAGTTACTTCTATACCTTGTCCTTCAGACTCTCCAATGTTTGATAATACAGTAGAGTAAACTGATGATGGTGGTAAACTACGTGGGTAAAGCAAGTCGTAAGTATGACTAAAATAATAATCAACAGTTCCCGAAATTCTGTTTTTGAAAATTCCGAAGTCGATAGCGATGTCTTTAGCATCTGTGGTTTCCCAACGTAAACTTGTATTACCTAAAGCATTAGGCACATTACCCGCTACTGTTGTATTTCCATAAAAATAATATACAGGTTTATCGCTTAATGTTGCCATTGTTTGATATGGGCTCACAGCCGCATTACCTGAAATACCCCATGAAGCACGCAATTTCAGATTATCCAACCAACTGATACCTTTCATAAACGATTCTTCATTTATTCTCCAGGCAGCTGCCACCGATGGGAAATTAGCCGATTTGTATCCTACTGAGAGTGGTGACGAACCATCCGAACGCATAGTAGCTGTTAACAGATATTTGTCGTTGAATTTATAATTTATTCTACCAAAGAAAGACAACATGGTAGATTTTGTGTACGATGTAGTAGTTTGAACCAAACCAACTTTAGACATATCGTAGAACAAACTGGAATAAAAATGTTCCTGACCAGCAACACCAGAAGTATAAGTTGATTCATACACATTTTGAATAGCTGAGCTACCAACTAATGCCGTTAAATCGTGTTTTGAACCACCGAAATCAGTGCTGTACGTTAAAGTATTATCCCAGGTAAATGAAGTATTCATGTCATATTTTTCAGACATTGTACTCTTACTTGGAGACTGATAATTTCCTACGCTTTTATAATCGGCATATACTCCGTTTCTTGAATCAGATTTATCCAAACCGAAGTTAGATTTAAAGATCAAACTTTTTATAGGAGTAATCTGGATATAAGCATTACCAAATAATCTGTTTGAAAGAGTATTGTTCACGTAAGCTCCATCCACTTCGTCGAGTAATGGATTACAATGCGCTGCATAACGTGGATTGGGCGTGTCAATCATTACGCCATCTGTAGTATAAGGATGGGTAATGGTCGTCATTTTCATGGCTTGTGAATAAACACTCGAACTTCTGGCATTTCTATCTTTATTTGTAAACATAAAGTTAGTTCCAACTTTTATGTATTTATTCAGAATATGATCAATGCTCGATTTGAAGTTATATCTGTTCTGCAAATCGTTTTTCATCAAACCTTCTTCGAACATACCTCCAAGCGACATGCTGAAAGTTGTTTTTTCGTTACCACCCGACACACCAACTTCAATGTTTTTGGTATATCCGGTTTGCATAATCATATCAAGCCAGTTTGTATACGATTTGTCGTTATAAATTCCAATTTCAGTGAAATCGGCAAGACTTTCAGTCAGTACCTGTTCAGGAGTTTTATTGCTTGTGCCCCATACATAATTAACCGGATCAAGCGCATAAGCTGCTTTGTCAACCGGATAATTTGCTTTGTCAATCAATCGTTGAACTTCGCGGTCGCCGTACATCATTTGCGGAACATTGGTAGGCGTATTTACTGAAAGATATGAGTTTACATTAACTTTGGTTGAACCTGCTTTTCCTCTTTTGGTAGTAATTATAATAACCCCGTTAGCACCACGTGTTCCATAAATAGCTGTGGAAGAAGCATCTTTCAATACTTCCATCGATTCAATATCGGAAGGATTTAAGTCAAGAGTTGACCCATATTCCACTCCGTCCACCAAAATAAGAGGATTGTTTGATGCAGAAATTGAACGATTTCCACGTAGATTAATGCTGATTCCGGAACCTGCCTGACCACTCGATTGCTGAATATCCAAACCTGCAACCTTACCCTGCATAGCTTGCATGGCGTTACTACCGGTAGTTTTCATAATGTCGGTTGCCTTAATGGAAGCTACTGAACCTGTTAAATCACGTTTCTTTACAACGCCATAACCAACCACAACGAGCTCGTCGAGGCCTGTTGACTCATCCTGTAATGTTACATTGATTTCTGTACCAGTGATGGGAACTGTCTTTTTTTCCATCCCCACATAGGTAACTTCGAGATTTTTGGCATTCGCTGGTAATTCGAGGGTGAATTTACCGCTTAAGTCTGTTACTGTTCCGACAGTAGTACCAACGACTACAATCGAAGCTCCGATAATTGGTTCACCGGCTGCATCTTTTACTACACCGCTGATTGATTTCTTTTGTGCCATCATCATCCCTGCGAATGATACAGCAAGCAAAAGAAACAATACCCTTTTAAAATAGGAATTGTTTTTCTTCATTTGTAAATTAAATTTAAGGTGAATGATTTATTTTTACAGCTTTTTTAGAGTTGTAAATGTTGACGGCAAATTTATGTTAATTAATCCATGCCCGTGTGTATTTTTTGGCACATAAAGTAAACTTTTTGACACATCAGTGTTGTATTGTTATCAAAACTATTTTTGATAAAATCATTTATTTTGGGTAAAAATGAAGTTAAATCCTGAAAGAGTTCACTTTAAGCAGTTATAGACGAAGTTAACAAACTTCAACAAGCATAGTTATTGAGTACATTGATCCTTTCACAGCGTCGTTTTTATGTACAAAAAATAATTTGCAATACTAATTTTCTAATTAAAATACAATGAACAAAAAACTATTTTTCAGTTTATTTGCAACATTAATGACACTCGCAACCATGGCTCAATACCCTGATGTTCCGGCTGATTTAAAAGCTGCTGCAGATAAAATGATTCAGGAAGAAAGCAATATTGCCGATGCCGTTTTGCAAAACAACAAAGAAGAAATGCGTCAGTGGACAATAAAAGGAAAACCATTTATTCCTTGGGCTGCACGACCTACAGATTTACCCCAGGCCAATATCCCGGCGTTCCCCGGCGCAATGGGTGGCGGACAATATTCTTTTGGTGGTCGCGGAGGTAAAGTTCTTACAGTTACCAGCCTCGAAGATCGTGGCCCCGGAACCTTACGTGAAGCCTGCGAAGAAACAGTAGGGCCACGTATTGTGGTTTTCAATGTAGCAGGTATTATCCGGCTAAAAACGCCTGTCATAGTCAATGCTCCTTATCTGACTATTGCCGGACAAACTGCACCGGGCGATGGTGTTTGCGTAGCAGGTGAGTCATTTTGGGTAAATACACACGATGTGGTAGTACGTCATATGCGTTTCCGTAGAGGCGAAACAAAAGTTGAACGCCGCGATGACTCGTTTGGAGGGAATCCGGTTGGAAATATTATGATAGACCACTGCTCGTGCATGTGGGGACTTGACGAAAATATCTCGTTTTACCGCCACATGTTCAACCCACAGGATGGAACAAAAGATTTAAAGCTTCCTACAGTCAATGTAACTATTCAAAACACGATTTCCGCACAAGCACTTGATACCTATAATCATGCTTTCGGAAGCACATTGGGTGGAGAAAACTGTTCTTTCATGCGTAATCTGTGGGCTGATAATGCAGGTCGCAATCCTTCAATCGGCTGGAATGGCGTTTTCAATTTTGTGAATAATATTGTTTACAACTGGGTTCACCGCTCCGTAGATGGTGGTGATTATACTGCTCTTTATAATATTATCAATAACTACTACAAACCAGGTCCACTTACTCCTAAAGACAGTCCGATTGGATACCGAATGGTAAAACCTGAATCAGGTCGCAGTAAACTTGGCTACCTTGTTTTTGGTCGCGTTTATTGCAACGGAAATATTATGGAAGGCAATGAGAAAGTAACGAAGAACAATTGGGACGGCGGAGTTCAGGTGGAAGATTTACCAAATGCTGCCCAATATACCGATTCAATGAAATGGAATCAACCGTTCCCAATGCCGGAATTTCCGATTATGAACGCCAAAGATGCCTATAATTTTGTTTTGGATAATGTAGGTGCTACTTTCCCAAAACGCGATATTGTTGACCAACATGTTATTGAACAAGTACGCACCGGTAAAGTATTCTACGACCAAAGTGTTGACTCTATAGATTTTTATCAGTTCAAACACCGTCGTTTACCCAAAGATTCGTACAAACAGGGCATTATTACCGACATTCGTCAGGTTGGCGGATATCCTGAATACAAAGGAACTCCATATATCGACAGCGACAAAGACGGTATGCCTGACGCTTGGGAAAAGAAATACGGCCTGAATCCAAACGATCCTTCGGATGCTATCAAAGATTGCAATGGCGATGGCTATACCAACATCGAAAAATATATCAACGGTATTAATCCGAAGAAAAAGGTAGACTGGACAAAAGCAAAAAACAATTACGATACGCTGGCTAAAAAAGGCAGTTTAATGTAATTTCAATACTTCAAATTACCAACAAAAGATATTGAATGAATAATTTCAGAAAAGATATTGGTCTTATATTGATTTTACTGATTACTTCTGTTTCAGCGTTTTCGGTAGAACTCGACTCGAAAAACCGTGATGCAAAATATGTACAGACAATTTTAGAGCGAAGCTCTAAAATTGTGGTACAATTGCATCTGAAAGACACAGTAAAAGCCCGTCAGGTAACCAATATCATTGCCAACAGATATTTCAAACTGAACGATATTTACAACCGCAGAGATAGCCTTGTGAATGATGCTAAAAACGCAACTTCGTTAAGCAAAGAAGAAAAAAACAAATTGGTGGATGCCGCACAAAACGAGAAAGATGCAGCACTGTACAAATCGCATTTTGCTTTTGATGCCGATTTATCCATATATCTGAATCCCAAACAAATTGAAATGGTGAAGGACGGCCTGACCTACAACGTAGTAAAAGTAACCTACGATGCAACGCTGGACATGATTCCCTCCTTAACCAAAGAGGAAAAAGTGCAGATTCTGGTCTGGCTAAAAGAAGCCCGCGAACTGGCAATAGATGCCGAAAGCTCCAACAAAAAACACGAAATGTTTGGCAAATACAAAGGACGTATCAACAACTATCTCTCAAAACGTGGATACGATCTGGTAAAAGAACGCGAAGCCTGGTATAAACGTATAGAAGCCAGAAAAGGAAAGAAAAAGAAATGATGTTTGGAAAAACCTCAATCAGAAAAATAAAAAGCCCTGTAAATCTGTTGATTTACAGGGCTTTTTGTACCCGAAGCGGGACTTGAACCCGCACAGCCGTGAAGCCAAAGGATTTTAAGTCCTTCGTGTCTACCATTCCACCATCCGGGCAGGAATGATTCCTGAGTAGCTTATAAAAGCTGAGCGAAAAACGGGACTCGAACCCGCGACCCCGACCTTGGCAAGGTCGTGCTCTACCAACTGAGCTATTTTCGCAATTTGTTTTGGTCGTTTCAATTGTGAATTATTCATTGTCAATTGAACATTGCTTTTCTCTCAAAGCGGGTGCAAATATACGTTCATTTTTTCAATTACCGAAATTTTTTCTAAAAAAACTCCCTCAAATTGCAGGTTTCAAATCAACTTTTTCTTATTGTTTTGCCTGTCGGTAATCCTTGGGAGTCATTCCGGTAGCTTTTTTGAAAATCGTGGCAAAATGTTCGATGGACGAAAACTGCAACATGTAGGCTATCTCTTTGATCGAATCCGAAGTTTCAGTAAGTAAATGTTTGGCTTTAGTGAGGCGAAGTTCGCTGAAATATTTAGCCGGAGCCACTCCCACATATTTTTTGAAATTTTTACGGAAAGTAGTGTAACTGATATTCAATCGGGATGCAATCTCCTGCAGGCTGATTTCTATCAACACATTTTCGTTCATTATCACCTTTGCCTGCTCTATATCCTGAATTTCTTTTTTTGAAATTGCCACATTTTTCGATTCGGTAATAATCAACCCCAAAATGTGCAGCAACATTCCTGATAAATAAACCTGCGACGAATCCAGCCCTATACGCACCACATCCACTGCACGGTGAAATAATCGTATCAACTCTTCGTTAAAGCCGATTTCGAGCACCTGATGCGTCTCACCAAAGAGAGAATTTATCAGATGGAAATAAATGGAATCGGCCTCAAAACGGATAAAGTATTCTTTCCATTCGGTATCGTTGATATGGTAGTATTCGTATTTCTGATGTGGCAGAATAATCAGGATTTTTCCTTTCGAAATATCCATTTCCTCCGAGTTTTCAAACTGCACAATACCTTTTCCCTTGGTAATGTAAATCAGTTTGAACTCGTCGGAAACACGTCCTTTTTTGTACTGATATTTGTAATCGCGGCTTTTCCCGGCGCGGGCACTGTTTTCGTTGGGCAAAATGGTTTTATACCCCACAGAATTCACTGTAAGTCCAAAGTTCAGTCGGTTATCGGCTTTGATAACATTACTGAATTCCGATTGCAAATCAGTATTTTCCAAATAAAAACTTTTTTAGTGTGATATAATTACAGCTTCATCGGTTTCGTAAAGTGGTCCTGAAGGTTTAGAACCAAAATACGAATAATAGAGAATGTAAAGATAACAAATTACCGGAATAATCATAGCAAGGGAGAGGCTATGAGTTTTATCCGAAATTAACCCCATAATTGGTGTCCATATCGCTCCTCCGATAATAGCCATAATAATCATTGAACCTCCAATTTTTGTATTCGGGCCCAAACCTTTCACTCCAAGTGCAAAAATGGTAGGAAACATCAACGACATAAAGAAACTGGATGCAACAATGGCATAAGGTCCAATCAACTGAGGCAGAGTAACAGCTGTCATCATTAAAACGATATTGGCAATACTGTAAATCCCCATCAATTTAGCCGGATTTACTTTACGCATTAATGCAGTAGAGACAAAACGTCCTATACCAAATGCCAGCAACGAGGCTAAAAGAAAATATCCTGCCTCTTTTTCAGGTGTATGTAAATTTTCTTTGATATATGGAATCATATAACTCCAGGTTCCTACCTGTGCGCCTACATAGAAAAACTGGGCAATAACGCCTTTAATAAAATGTGGATACTTCATGAGTTTCGAAAAATGACCGTGGCTGCTTTTTTCCTTTTCATTTAATTTATCATGCGTTCCTGTTTCCGTTTCAGCCGGAAATTTAACTTTCCAGATAAGAAAAGCCCATATCAAAATAACAGCGCCAATAATCATGTACGGTGGAATAACCCGAAGAATTTCACTTTGTAAATAACTCTGATACTGGCCACTGGCTTTCAAAACCTCTACCTGTGCTTCGCTATGTTCCACACCGGAAAAAATGAATACATTGCCAATCAACACACCGCTCATCGCTCCAAGCGGATTAAATGCTTGCGAAAAATTCAAACGCTGAGCCGATGTAGCCGGATCGCCTAAAACTGCAATAAACGAGTTAGCTCCTGTTTCCATAAACGACAGTCCACTGGCAATAACAAAAAGTGCCAGCAAAAACATTTCGTATTTACCCGATGTAGCTGCAGGATAAAACAAGAAACTGCCAATGGCAAAAAGCAATAATCCGGTTATGATACCTGTTTTGTAATTAAACCTGTCCATAATATAAGCGGCCGGTAAAGCCAACAGAAAATACCCCATATAAAATGCCGATTGAACCAAACCTGCCTGTAAGCGGGTAAGCTCAAACGATTTCATAAACTGAGGTATTAATATATCATTCAGATTATTAGGGATTGCCCAAAGATAAAAAAGAGCTGTAACTAATATAAAAGGGAGTAAGTTTTGCTTACTGACAATTTTGTGTTTTTCCATGATGATATTTATAGAAGTATTCGCAAATTTCGGCATTTTATTCGATATATAAAAATTGAATTTAAACTTTTCCAAAGTCTTGAGCTTTGGAAAAGTTTATTTCAATCTTATTATTTATACAGTGCTCCGTAAGTAGCACAAGCACGGTAATCCTGACCTTCGGCATCCATGCCAAAAGCAGCCCACGCACTCGGACGGAAGATTTTTTCGTCGCTTACATTGTGCATACACACCGGAATGCGAAGAATAGAAGCCAGTGTAATTAAATCAGCACCGATATGTCCGTAGCTGAAAGCGCCATGATTTGCACCCCAATTATTCATAACAGAATACACATCGCGGAAACAACCTTCGCCGGTTACTCGTGGAGCAAACCATGTGGTTGGCCATGTTTTATTAGTACGATCGTCCAGCGTTTTGTGTACATCCACAGGAATTTCCACCGTCCAACCTTCAGCCAGTTGGAGTACTGGTCCGAGTCCTTTGATAATATTGATACGCGCCATAGTCACCGGCATTCCTCCTTTGGTCAGGAAATTCGACGAAAATCCTCCACCGCGGAAATAACCACCATCCGCCGGATACCAGGTTGTTGCTTTCAGTGTTTTTTCCACTTCTTCTTCAGTAATTTCCCAGAAAGGTTTCATGGCAGGCTCACCGTTTACGGTTTGCTGTCCGCTACCATCCAATGCTGCCGAACCTGAATTTATAAGGTGAATTAAACCATTACTTGCCAAACCTTCCAGTTGATAACCGGTAACACGTTTCACTGCTTCAGGACTCCAATATGTACGCACATCGGCAAAAACCTGAGCTGTATTGGTCAGCAATTTTCCAAATAACATGGCAGCACCATTCAGCGAGTCGTTTTCGGTAGCCACCACAAATGCTTCGCGAATACCGTTCCAGTCAAATGAAGTGTTCAAAATCGCTTCCGAGAAATCACCGTTGGGCATAAAATCTGTCCACTGACGTTGTCCCTGAAAACCGGAAGCAATGGCATTGTGTCCCAATGCTTCTTCACCAAAACCAAGTTCACGCAGTTTTGGGTTTCCAATCATCAAATCGCGGATGATAATAGTCATCTTTACAACGAATTCCCACTCTTCGTCCAGTTTGGTGCGTGATTTTTGTTTATCAGCATCATTAAAGTCCGTGCCTTCCTGCGTTTTACAGTTTTTATCAGTCCAAATCATCGCTTTTTTAAATTCTTCCGGATCGAAAATTCCCAACTGAACTCTGCGACTGATTTCGCTCATATCCACATATTCGTTACGCATTCCGAGGTATTCCTGGAAGAAATTGGCATCAACAATTGAACCGGCAATTCCCATCGAAACCGAACCAATGGAAAGATAGGATTTACCTTTCATAGTAGCTGCAGCAATAGCAGCTTTAGCAAAACGGGTAATTTTTTCCTGTACATCAGCCGGAATGGATGTGTCGCTACTGTCCTGCACATCGCGTCCGTAAATGCCGAATGCAGGCAATCCTTTTTGGTTGTGACCGGCCAGCGCCGCTGCCAGATACACCGCTCCGGGACGTTCTGTTCCATTGAATCCCCAAACAGCTTTGATGGTTTGCGGATCCATATCGATGGTTTCCGAGCCATAACACCAACAAGGTGTAACAGTAATTGTTATAGCAATTCCTTCTTTTTTAAATTTTTCGGCACAGGCAGCAGCTTCGTCAACACGACCAATGGTCGTATCGGCAATTACACATTGCACAGGAGTTCCATCCGAATATTTCAGCGTTGATGAAATAAAACCTGCCAGATTTTGCGCCATACGCATGGTCTGATCTTCGAGCGACTCACGTACACCACCCTGACGACCATCGATGGTTGGACGTATACCGATTTTTGGGTTTTCACCCTGCAGGCGACCTGCTTTTTCTTTTCTGTTTTGCGGAATTTGTTGTACAAATCCTTCTGTAATTGTTGCTTTCATGATGATTAAATTCTTATGATTATTTATTTTTTACTATGCTGTTCTGTGCTGTTGTTTATTAAAAAAAAATTAGATTGAATTCCGGATTATTAGTTCTGTTTGAAGATATTCCTGAATTGGACTTTTGGTTTTCACAAATTGTGCAGCCTTCTCACCCATCAGTCCGAAATCCACACTTATCGACGAAATACCATTTTGAATAACTTCCAAAACCGGTTCGTTGTTGTACGAAATTAATCCTATATCTTTACCGGGCCACAATCCCGACATCTCCGCATCCTTAATAATACGTACCAGATCTTCGCTGGTTATGCAGAGATATAATACGTTTTGTTCCACCCCTTTCCATTCCGACTGTTTACGAATAATTTCGTACTCAAAATTCTCATCTATACAGAATTTTACAAAATAATCTACAGACGACACCGGATGGCAGTTTTCTTCAGGAAAAACAAAAACTAATTTCCGGTATTTCTTCAAAAGTTCTTTGCCTTGAGCCAGACTGTTGTAAAACGAGTTATCAAAATCCTGACAAATGTATGAATACGACGATTTTTCGAAATTTCCAAAATCGAGCAGCAGCAATTTCTGCACCGGAATGAGTTTCAGCGATTCCGAGAATTGTACGTTCGAAAAATTCATCACCACATACATGCTGTATTTGCCAACACTTTCGCGAACAATGGTATCAAACAACCGCTCATTGTACTGATGAAAAATCAGATCTACTTTGTAATTTTCGGGAAGATTTTCCACAAACCGACGATATAAATTTTGTTTAAATGAAGAATACGTATCGAGTAACAACAATACATTATTTACTTCACCTTTCACATAATAACCTTTTTGTGGGTTGGAGTCAATCAATCCGCGTTGCTTCAATTCGTTGTACGCTTTAAAAACCGTATCGCGCGAAACCTGATGCTTAGCACTTGCTTCATTAATCGACTGTAAATTATCGTTTACCTTCAAATCGCCATTCATAATGGCTTTGCTGATGGCATCTGCCAACGCTTTTTTTTTCGATGTGGAATGTGTGAAATTTACTTTCATTTACTTTCTGTGCTGAACTGTGCTGCAAATATAGTGTAATTATTGAAAATATTACTATAATCGTCAAAAAAATTGTTTGCAAACCAATATTTATCCCAAAAACATAGCTGCATTCACAGCTACAGTTTTTTCGTCGAAGTATTTAGTTTCTATATCATTCGAAAGAATAAATGCTTTTTTAACGGGTTTGTCTAATATTTCTTCGAGTCCGAACAGATGTTTGGCATCGGTTTTATTGACTCTTTCAGCTATCTTAATTTCAAAAGCGTAATAATAGTCCTGAAATTCAAGCAAAAGGTCAACTTCCTTGCCATCGTGAGTTCGAAGGAAACTAAATTGCGCAGATATGTCGGCAGTTCTTGTCTGTTTATATATTTCTGATACAATAGCACTTTCGAATTCGTTGCCGGTAAGTCCTCCTCTTTTATTCAACACAGCCTGAACTACACCCTGATCCATATAATGAACTTTTGAAGATTTAACTAGTCGTTTGTTTTGATTACGCGACCATGACGAAAGAACAATAGCCTGATAGCTCATTTCGAAATACTTAATGTAACGTTGAACAGTTTTTACAGTAATGCCTAATTGTTTTCCGATAGATGAGGCATTTGTTAACGAACCAGTATTAAGAGCCAAATACTGCTGAAGTTTAATAAATGGTTCCAAATCACGAAATGTCGCTAAATCACGAACATCACGTTCCAAATATGTACGAACATAATTTTTAAGCCATTCGGTTTTTTCTTCCGAACTCGTTTCGTCATCACTTACTGCCGGATAACCTCCAAATGAAAGATAATGTTGAAAAGCTTTTAACTTCTGCGTATTGTTAATATCCAGCAAAAATGATGGCAAATAGTCCATTTTGGATTCTTGCAGCATTTCCTGCTGAAACAATGAGGGTTTCACTGTATCATCCCAACTATTAGTTTGCAATTCGGGAAGTGTCAGTGGAAAAATCTCCAGAATTGTACATCTTCCTGCCAGACTTTCGCGTACTTTTTCCATCAATAACAATTGGCTGGAACCTAACAAAATGTATCGTGGTTCTTCCCATTGATCGTAAGTAGATTTTATACTTTCTATCAATTGTGGTTCTTTCTGAACTTCATCTAGGATAGCTTTCGGGTAGAGTGAATTCCACTGTTGTGCGGTAAGATGAGCATACGTACTACGCATAACAGGGTCTTCTACCGAGATATAGGTAAAATCAGGAAAAAGTTTCTTTACAAGCGTTGTTTTTCCGGTCTGCCGTGCGCCAGTTAAAACCAAAATTCTTCCAAATTTTGAAGTACTTTTGCGCAAAATTATTGGGGAGTATTGTCTGTTTCTCATATCAGTAATGATTTTTGTACATCGAATATACACCACAAAGATACGGTTTGATTTGTTATATTCCAAATAATGGCGTAAAATATGGAGTACAAGTCCATATTTTACGCCATTATTTGGACTTAAAGTCCATATTCTAGGTTTTAAATTAAGATAAAAGAACTTTTTACAACCATTTTTTCCTTCGGAAATAGATTAAAACAACGGCTGAAAACACAACCATTAATCCAATTGAAAACGGATAACCATATTTCCAACTCAATTCGGGCAGGTATTTAAAGTTCATTCCATACATACTTGCAATGAGTGTAGGTGGCATAAAGATGACAGAAACCACGGTAAAGATTTTGATAATTTTGTTCTGTTGCAGGTTTACAAGACCGAGGAAAGTATCCTGGAGGTAGTCAAGTCTGTCGAAACCAAAACGGATATAATCGAAAAGCGAGTTGATATCCTTGATAACCATAGCCAATCGTTGAATAAGATCGGGAGCAAAAAGATGACATTTCAACAAATTGGAAACCATACGCTGTTTATCCATCACATTCTGACGAATAATCATCACCTTTTCCTGCATATCCTTGATACGAATCAGAATTTCCTGATCCAGATCGTCTTCGGTATTCAGCGTTTTAGACAAACTTGTAATCTGATCGGTAATATCCTCAATCATATCCGCATCGTATTCCACACGAGTTTCGAGCAATGTAACAAGCACATGGTAGCCTGAAGGAAAACTTCGGGTATTTGCGTATATTTTTTTTATAGTTTCGCTGAACGATTTCAGTTCGGCATTGCGAACGGATACCAGAATACCATTTTTCAAAATAAACGAAACGGGTTCCAGTGTAAAGTTATCGAGCATAAAACTGGCATTTACCACCACACTATCTTCGGTTTGCACAAAACGCGAACTCATCTCGATTTCTTCAATTTCTTCATCTTCCTGAATATAAATTTTCAGAAATTGTTCCAACTCAGTTTCGATAGCATCCGGAACATCATTCAGGTCAATCCAAATAAGGTCTTTTAGATCAACCTTTTTCAATGTTTCGAGGCTTTTCGATATTTTAAGCCTACCGTTTTCCTGGTAAAATAATCTTAATTCGGACATAGTATTGTTTCCTTTCACTTTTTTCGTCACACTAAAAATTCATCACGAAGTTTTTTTATGCGTCTGACGTAAGTATGCGCTCCGAAGTGCGGCGTACTTAAAGGTTATTAGTTGTGTTTTTTAACTCTAATCCAACCAAATATGAATCAACGTTTATTGCAACGCTTTTTCTATCATATTAGTCAGTTCTACAAATTGCGCCACAGTCAACTGTTCCGGTCGTTTATCGAAAATAGCATCCTGAAAAACAGGATTTTCTTTCTCAATAATCGGTTTCAGCGAGTTGCGCATTTGCTTTCGTCGTTGATTAAAGGCTGTCTTCACCACCGTTTTAAAGAGTTTCTCGTCGCAGTTTAGCGCAGAAACATCGTTACGAACAAGGCGAATAACAGCCGATTTGACCTTCGGCGGAGGGTCGAACACATGTTCGTGAACAGTAAATAAATAATCGATGGAGTAAAATGCCTGCATCAGTACACTCAGAATACCGTAGGTTTTGTTACCTGCTTTGGCAGCCATTCGTTCGGCTACTTCTTTCTGAATCATACCTACAAGGCACGGAATTAAATCTTTATTGTCGAGCATTTTGAAGAAAATCTGGCTCGATATATTGTAAGGTAAATTACCTATAACCATGAATTTGTCAGGAAAAACCTGTTTCAAATCCATTTTCAGGAAATCGGCTTCAAAAACCTCTAATTGTGGATAATGTTCGTGCAGATAACGAACGGATTCGCCATCGAGCTCTACTGCTTTTAAGTCTATATCGGGGTTTTGAAGAAGAAATTGTGTGAGTACGCCTGTTCCGGGACCTATTTCAAGCACAGAAGTTTGCCCGTCGAGTGGAAAACTCGCAGCTATACGACGTGCTACTTCCATATCGCGAAGGAAGTGCTGTCCCAAATGTTTTTTGGCACGTACCTGGGTCATAACTATGATAGTCGTCGGGCATAACGTTTTTAATTGTGAAAAATAGATATGAAAAAGTGGAAATTGCCGTTAGTTTAACGAGTTATATTATCTTTGCAGACATTAAAATTACGGCGCACAAAAGTAACTAAAATAGTTTGAATATCCTAGTTTTTTGATTTTGCAGCGTGTTAAACAGAGATAACTAAATACATGATGAGAAAACTGCTCGAATTTATCGGACGACAAATAACTGCTGCTGTGGATTTTTTCTATCCCCCGTTCAGTAAATACATGTCCCTTCAGTTTTTCCGTTATGGTGTTACTGGTGTTTCCAATTTGCTGTTCGACTGGGTTCTGTATTTCTTTATTTATAACTATGTTTTACACCAACAAATGCTCTTTTTGGGATTTGTCACGTTAAGTTCGCACATTGCAACGCTTGCATTCAAATTTCCGATAACAATGACCACGGGATTTCTGCTTCAGAAATATGTAACGTTTACCGACTCGTCCAACAAAGGTAAAGAACAAATATGGCGTTATTACATTGTAGGAACTATCAATCTGTTGCTGAATTATATAGGGTTTAAAATACTGGTCGATCTTCTTCATTTTTACCCTTCCATTGCCAATGTGGTTATTTCCATTGTTCTTACTGTTTTCAGTTACATTTCGCAGAAAAAATTCACTTTTAAAATTCTGACTAAACAGGATTAAAATGGATAAGCCTTTCATCATACGGCTACAATCGGTATACGGCAAACATAAAAAACTGATAACGATAGTTTTAAAATGGATTGTTCTTTTGGTAACCGGGCTTTACCTACTGAAAATTTTTGTTGATTTCAGCGCCAATCAAAACTTCATCTCCTATATTTCATCTAATTTCAGCAACAACGGCATCTGGCTAATTCCTGTTTTGCTACTTTTACCGCTTAACTGGCTATTTGAAGCCCGCAAATGGCAGAAAATTGTTTCACTAACCGAAGAAATTTCATTACACAGATCAATCCTTTCGGTGTTAGCCGGCTCTTCAACAGCTTTTTTCAGTCCGAACAGAACAGGCGATTTTGTGGGGCGTGGATTATACCTGAAAAAAGAAAACCAATCGCAGGTGATCCCTTTTTCGGTGCTGAACAGCCTTACTCAAAATATTATTTTAATTGCCTGTGGATTTCCCGTGGCCATATTATTTCTCCTGTCAACGCAAAATCAACCTGTTTTTAGTTACCAAATTCTATTGAAATCAGGACTTATACTTCTGATCAGCATTGTGTTTTTTTTCATTATGATCCGATTTACCCAGAGAATAAATCAGCCTGAATGGTTGCTGAGAATGAAACTGACATTTATGAGAGCCGGAAGCAAAACATTTTTCGAAGTTCTGTACTTTTCTTTTTTGCGCTATCTTATTTTCAGCGTTCAATTTTATTTTATGCTGCGCTTTTTCGGGGTGGATTTGTCGGTGTGGCAGGCTATTTTGGCTCTTCCAACCAACTACCTGCTGGTAACTCTGGCTCCGGCATTTTCGTTTTCGGAAGCCGGCGTGCGTGGTTCAACAGCCGTGCTCATCATTGGTGCTTTCTCCACTCAGTTCACGGGAATTGCTCTGGCAGGAATAACCATTTGGTTGGTGAATTTTGTAGTGCCGATGATGGTAGGGTCGGTACTGATACTCCTCAAGAAGCCGGATAATATGACGGTTCTACCTTTACCTAACACCGAAAATGCAAACACATAAAGTTGGTTATGTTTTATTTAATGCTTTTTTACAATTCAATTCTTCATTCAAAGTTTAATGAGTTTGTCTGTTCCAACAATTTATCAAAATCCGACTTGTAAGTACTATCTTGTAAAGTCCTATATTTTTCAAACTCGCTTTCGGCATGAGTTCTAGCTATTTCGGCAGTTACTTTACCTGCATCTTGCAATACATTTCGGTCGGTTGCATCAATAAATCGATTTAAACGAACTTCCCAATCTTGCATCGTCATTGGTATTTTTCTGATTGCCATATCTTCTGCCATATCCAAATACGCTGAAACTAAACGTTGTAATTGCGTCATTTCACCTGAGGTTAAATAGTTTTTAGCAACCGACACATCAAATTTTTGGATTTTACCTTTGGGAGCATCTGTCCATGTATTTAAACCCATATTTTCCTCTTCAGCATTGGCACGTTTAAAAATGATTTCGGCAGCTGTCTGACCATGTATTGCCCAATGCAATTTATTCTGAACCGTAGCAAAAAACCGTTTTGTGGATTGCGCCGAAATATCGTAGTCGATAGAAGTGGCATAAATATCCGTAATTTTTTGATAGAATTTACGTTCCGAAAGACGAATCTCACGTATGCGCTGAAGCTGCTCTTCAAAATACCGCTTTGTAAGTATCGAACCATCATTTTTCAAACGTTCGTCGTCCATTGCAAAGCCTTTTATAGTAAAGCTCTCGATAATTCCGGTTGCCCATTTCCGAAATTGAATGGCTCTTTCCGAATTCACTTTATACCCAACCGCAAAAATGGCAGCGAGATTGTAGTGTTTTGTGTCGTAGGTTTTACCATCGGCCGCAGTTATTCGAAAATTTCGAATAACTGCAGATTCGTCGAGTTCCGAATCGGCGAAAACTTTTTTTAAGTGATAGTTTATGGTGTGTGTTTCAACATCGTAAAGTATTCCGAGCATGCGCTGTGTTAACCAAATATTTTCATCAGCGTACACGGCATCAACACCGCCATTGCCACCGGCTGCTACAAAGGTTAAATATTCGGCTGCCGAACTCCTTATTGTAATCTCTTGTTTTAATTTCTTCATTTTATTATTTAACTCTTTGCGTTTTTAGTGCTTTATTCAACGTTTCTATATATTTTACGGCAGTTTGTCGGAAATTTCGACAAACTCAATACTCGTCGGCAACTTGTACTGCAATACCATCTTCACCATTTTGACGCGTGAAAATCAAAAAATCAACGGTACTATTTCTGATTTTTAATTGTTTATCTGTTTTCATTGTTTGAATTTTGCTATTTATCTTCTTAACTCCGCTATCGTTTTTTCGAATCTTTTTCCAACTTTAGTTCGGACTCCAAATCAGAATTAAAATATTTCCCCGGCTTTATTCCAATGCTTCCTTCACCGTCTTGAAAGCTTTTTCCAGTTTATTCATTTCGGAAGCCATAAACTTATAAAACTCCATCCACTGAATCCGGCGGTGAATATCTATACCCTGTTTTGTGGTGTAAATGCGGCAAACTTCGGTACCACATTCACGTACAAAAGCAAAATCCCAGATAAGTCCCGCAGGAAATTGCCTTTCCATGATGGGTTTATACAGTTCAAACTTTTCGTACAATTCAAAACGTTTCGTATCGTCGTGATGATTAATTTCGAGAATCACATAAGCGCCATCGCGTGTGGCATCGAATTTCAACTCCACACCTTTCATTTTGGTGTTGTAGAGCATGAACTTGCTTTTTCGCTTTTTCAATGCCGGAATCTGACTGCAATATATTCCGAATCCTTCCCAAAATTCCTTTTTTAATTCTTTAATTTCTTCTTTGGTATACATCGTATTAGTTAAAAGTTAAAAAGCTACAAGTTATAAAGTTTAGGCAATTATATATCAGACACATCAAGCATTAGTGGTTCTATTTTACAATTTTATACAGATTTCCGGGCAAACATTTAACCAATCCTTTAAATTCCATTCCCAACAACAATGATGATATTTTGCTGACCGGTTTCTCGGTTTTAAATGCCAGTTCATTCACCTGTAATCCCTCGGCATTTTGACGTAAAATACCCGCAATCAGCTGTTCATCGTCCGACAAATCGGCAAATAACATGGTTTGTACAGGCGTTGATTTATTTATGCCATCTGTTTCCCAACTCATAAAATGAAGGACATCAGCAGCTGAATCGATCAGCGCAGCACGATTGGTTTTTATCAGGGCATTGCATCCAGCCGACCATTCATCCGTCACTCTGCCCGGAAATGCAAAAACATCGCGGTTATAGTCGTTGGCTAGTTCTGCAGTAATCAAGGCTCCACCTTTGTTGGCTGATTCTATCACAACAGTGGCATCGCACAATCCGGCAATAATGCGATTCCGCTGAACAAAATTTTGCCTGTCGGGATTGGTTTCGCTCAGATATTCGGTGAGCAACAATCCGTTTTCGAGCATTTTTACAGCAGTTGGCCGGTGCGCAGCCGGATAAATCCGATCGAGTCCATGTCCGATAACGCCTATGGTGGGCAAACCTGAATCGATAGCAGCTTTATGTGCACAAATATCAACGCCATAAGCCAAACCACTCACAATAACGGCATGTAAACCGGCTTCAGCCATATCAGAAATAAGTTTTTTGCAATTTTCTTTACCGTATTCAGTGGCATTTCGCGTGCCCACCACAGCCACAAACTTACCTTCGTTAAGCGACAGATTTCCTTTGGTATAAAGCATAATGGGCGAATCGGGACATTCTTTCAGTCGGTACGGAAAGGCACGGTCGGTAAAATACAGCGGAGTAATTTTGTTCTTTTCGATGAAAGCCATTTCCTTTTCGGCTCTTGCCAACACATTTTGCTGCACAATTTCTTTGGACAGCACTTCTCCTATTCCGGGTATTTTTGCCAAAACGCTCTGTTTTTCCCGAAAAACAGCTTCTTCGCTTCCGGTATAAGCCAGCAGATTTTTAGCCAGATTGTTCCCGATTCCTTTTATCAGCGTAAGACCTATGCGATATTTCAACATATCATTCATCTCTTTTGCTTTAGCCTGTAATTAAACCACTTTGCAGTTATGAAATAACCCATCAGCACTCCGGCAATATCCATAAACCAATCCAACCATTCAGCTGAGCGTGGCGGAAAAAAGTTTTCCTGCACAATTTCGATAACACCACCCAAAACCACCGGAAATATCATAGCATAAACCAGAAGTTTTACAAAACGTTTCCCGGCAATCAACTCCCGGTTATCAAACACTAAAATGCAAGCTAAAAATATATACAGGAAAAGATGAACAACTTTATCGATACCCGGAAAAACCGGAAATGATCGGAAATCGGATGCTGGCGCAAAAGACAAATAGCACAAACCGACAATATATACGATAGATTTCCAATATTTAAACAAAAATTTCCTCATGGCTTAAGTCATATTTAATACAATTGACGTGATTTGATAAAACTTTTTATCCAATTTTCTAAATGAATAATTATCTTTGCAAAGATAAAGTATTAGCCATAAATACAAAACATTAAATCAAAATATCGAACAAAGCAAATTATAAACAATTTATAAACCTCTGAAATTTTCTATTGTCATATGAAACGAGCATAAATGCAATCGTTCACCAATCCAGCTGAAAATCGAATGCGAGTTCCATGTGACCTTAAAAAAACAATTATTTACACATGAAAAAAATTTTATTCTTCACATTGGCTGTTATGATTCTGACAGCATGTTCAAGCGTGTTAATTACCGGCAGAAAACAACTTTTACTTGTTTCGGATGCCGATGTACTGTCGATGAGCGCAACTGCTTATAAGGAATTTATCGACTCTGTGCCTGCGTCGAAAGACACGGTAAACACTGCTTTAGTAAAAAAAGTAGGCAATAAAATTGCCGAAGCTGTGGTAACTTACCTGAAAGCCAACGGACACGAAGCCGATGTTGCAACATTGAACTGGGAATTTAATCTTGTAAAAGACACGTCGGTAAATGCTTTTTGTATGCCCGGCGGAAAAGTGGTGGTTTTCGAAGGAATTTTACCTGTAACAATGACAGAAAGCGGTCTGGCAGTGGTAATGGGGCACGAAATCGCCCACGCTATTGCCAAACACAGTAACGAACGTCTGAGCCAGCAAATGATAGCCCAATACGGTGCTGCTTTAACCGACATGTTGTTGTCAAACAAATCTGCAGCTACCCGCCAAACAATCAACATTTTATACGGCGTTGGTGCCGAAGTAGGTATTATTTTACCTTACTCCCGCAAACATGAATATGAGGCTGACCGTTTAGGGCTGATTTTTATGGCCATGGCAGGTTATGACCCCAATCAGGCCATCGATTTCTGGCAAAGAATGTCGGCAAACGGTTCAGGTTCGCTTTTTGAGTTTCTTAGCACACACCCTACCGACGAACACCGCATAACTAAAATGAAGGAATGCTTACCCGAAGCTTTGGGATATGTGAAAAAATAGCATTGATTATGATACTCCCTGAAAACAGGACATAAAGTTAAGATATAATTATATTATCTTTAAACAAAAATTTTATGTCAACAACAAGAAGAAAATTCAGTAAAGAATTCAAAGCGAAAGTAGTTTTAGAGTCATTAAAAGAGCGTGAAACCATTGAAAGTTTAGCCAAGAAATATGAGTTACAGCCGACTCAAATTTCTTTGTGGAAAGCTCAGGCATTAAAGAATTTTGGTAATTTGTTTATAGTTGACAATGCCAAGGAGCAAGAAAAAGGAGTAGAGACTCAGATTTTGTATGCACAAATAGGTCAATTGAAAGTAGAGAATGACTTTCTAAAAAAAAAGTTACAGTAAGAAGTCCTGAGGAACGAAAATGCATGATTGATTCAAATCATCCTGTTTTAAGTATATCAACTCAATGTGATTTACTTGGCGTGAACAGAAGCCGTTATTATTATGTGCCAGTTGGAGAATCACAAGAGAATTTATCTATTATGCGCCAATTGGATGAACAATACTTTCTAACACCTTTTTATGGAGCTTTGCGACTGACGTCCGTGCTGATAGTGTTGGGCTATAAGGTTAACATAAAACGAGTTCGCCGTCTTATGAAGCTTGTTGATTGGAAAACTATCTATCGTGAACCACGTACGACCGTAAGCCAGAAAACGCATTATAAATATCCCTATCTTCTAAGAAATATGGATATTGTAAGATGTAACCAGGTTTGGGCAATGGACATTACGTACATTCCTATGAAAAAGGGGTTTATGTATCTGGCAGCCATAATTGATTTACATAGCAGATATGTAGTTCATTGGTCATTATCCAACTGCATGAGTGCTGAATGGTGTACTGAGACATTAAAAACTGCGATAGAAAAGCATGGAGTTCCTGAAATATTCAATACAGATCAGGGAAGTCAATTTACAAGTGATGTTTTTATTAATGAGTTGAAAAACAATAAAATAAAAATATCAATGGATGGAAAAGGCAGAGCACTTGATAATATTTACGTTGAGCGTTTATGGCATAGTGTAAAATATGAAAATGTGTATTTGAATGTATATGAAAATGGATTAACTTTGTGGAAAGGGTTGAATGATTATTTTCAGTTTTACAACGATGAAAGATTGCATCAATCATTAGGTTATAAAACCCCAAAACAGAAATATCAATCGGCGGCCTAAAACGAGAATAACTTTTTTATGGCTTTTGTGGCCAAAAAGTTATTGCCCGTTTTGTCCGAACTAATTTGCAGCAACTAAAAATATCTTAACATGCTGCTGAAAGTGTCCTAGAATTGGGGAGTACTATAGATATTGATACAATTAAGTGGCTCAAAGAAGTAAATCTTTGAGCCACTTTTGTTATAATATTTAATAAATTTGTATCTTTGTTCTAAACTTTTATTTACAATTTTCCTATGAAAGAATTACTAAAGAAATCAGCGCTTAAAATGCTGTTATTATCATTAAATTTTGTTTTGCTGTCTACTCTGCTATTTTCTGCAAATGACAATCATATAACACTTAACAATGATTCTGTTTATATGGGGGTTGAAGTTCAAGCTCAGTTCCCGGGAGGAATACCGGAAGCATTTAAGTTCTTAAAACAACATCTGCAATATCCGGAATCATCGCTAAAAAATAAAATTGAAGGGAGAGTTATCGTTAAGTTTATAATTAGAAGCAATGGAAAAGCGGATAATTACAATATTATCGAAGGAATAAATCAGGAATTAGACAGCGAAGCAGTCAGAGTGATTAAAAGTTTCCCTGATTGGATTCCTGCAAAGATTTCAGGAAAGAATGTGTCTTCTTATTATGATTTTCCTGTTAGCTTTATAATCGACAAGCCACAAAATAGAAGTATCCCTGAAGACACAATGAATATTTCTGTTCCATTAATTTCCATTCCCGTTGTTATAGATAGTTTATTAATGCCTGATAATTTTAATGTTGCTTCTCTGAATATGGATTTCATTACTTCGGGAACTTTTGAAAAGCCTTATCCCAAAGCAAAACAAACTGAAATGGCAAAAAAGTTTGGTATGAGAGCTATGAATGGCGTTTTGTTCTTGAACTCAATAAAACCTGGTATTATTTCGCTGAATAAATTAGATTCTTTAAAAAAAGAAATGAATCTTGTAGATGCATCAACAGAACTAACTGTTTTCAATGGAGGAAAATCAGAATTTGCAAAATATATCAATGAAAATTTAAGATACAGAGTAAATGCCCAGGAACTTCAACTTGAAGAAAGTAATGTTTTGCATTTTGTGATTGACAGTACAGGTAATTTGGTACATATTGGTTTTCAAAAGGAAGGATTAAAGTTGTTTCAGTTAGAAATTGAGAATCTGATAAAATCCATAAAAAACTGGATACCCTACACCTTGAACAACAAAAGATGTAACACATTTATATCAATTCCATATTCTTTTACAATTGAGAAAAATAAAATTGGAGTAGTACGTCTCTTTGATGTTCAAAAAGAAGAAGGAAGTTATCAACCCATAGTTATGTTAGACAATATTATTTTACCTGATAAATTTGATGTGAGTTTATTAGAACTAAATAATCTTATAACACTAAAATCGAAGCCACGAGACATTAAATTTTCTTTTCAAACAAAATCTAATCCCGGAATGGTTGAAACAATACAATATTTAGATTCAACTAAAATTGTAAACGGAGATGTTGTCTTTCAAGTGGTAGAACAAATGCCTATTTTCCCCGGAGGTGATCCAGCTTTATTTCAATATCTTATCCAAAACATTAAATATCCGGAAATCTCAAAACTAAATAATGAGGAGGAGAGAGTGATCCTAACTTTTGTTATTAGTCAAACAGGTGATATTGTAAATGTGGAAGTTGTAAGAGGTCGATATCCTATGTTGATTGATGAAGCTTTGCGATTAATTAAAACTATGCCAAACTGGATACCGGGAAAACAAAGAGGCAAACCTGTTGCTGTTAAATATATGATGCCGGTAAATTTCAAATTACAATAATCTTTCTTTATGCACCAATTCCTTTCCATACTCAAACAATACTGGGGCTACGACGAATTTCGTCCGTTGCAGGGCGATATTATACAAAGTATTGCCGCCGGAAAGGATACGCTTGGTCTAATGCCTACCGGTGGCGGTAAATCGCTGACATTTCAAGTGCCGGCGCTCGATAGCGTGAGTTAAGTTGAACAGGAGATATTGTGGTAATGTTAATTAGCATCGTATTTGAATAATTAAGATACTACAATTATATAGATCCCATTACTTAACTATGCCATTTTTACGTTGAAATCACGTTTTAAGTGCCAATTATGTGAATAAAATCACATAATTGGCACTTATTATGTGATTTTGTTTGGAATTTGAATTTCATATTACTATATTTGCATCGAAAAACTATTTGGTAAAATTATTAGAATGGAAATCAAAAGACAAATAATTACCAGTTTAGAAAAATGGGTAGCATCTCCAAAACGAAAACCACTCGTTTTGCAAGGAGCCCGTCAGGTTGGAAAAACCTGGGTGATGAAGTATTTCGGAAAATTGCACTTCGAAAATGTAGCATATTTTAATTTTGAAGAACAGCCCGAACTGAAAGAGCTTTTTCAACAAACAAAAGATGTAAACAGATTAGTGAATCAACTGTCGTTGGTATTTGGAAAAAAAATTGATGCAAAAAACACCCTTATTATCTTCGATGAAATTCAGGAATGTAACGAGGCTTTAAATGCACTGAAATATTTTAACGAAAATGCTCCTGAATATGCAATAATGTGTGCCGGCTCGTTATTGGGTGTTGCATTAACAAAAGGAGCATCATTTCCTGTGGGGAAAGTGGACTTTATTACAGTGCATCCTGTTTCTTTTACGGAATTTCTCGGTGTATTTAAACCACAGCTAGCTGAATATCTGGAGAATAAGACTGATTTAGAGCCGATTCCTGAGATATTTTTTACACAGATTCTCGAAAATTTCAGGTTGTATTTTATATCCGGAGGAATGCCTGAAGCAATTGGTGAATTATATAACACCGGTAATTTGGAGCAAACACAACAAATTTTGCTGAATATATTAAACGCTTATCAACTCGATTTTTCAAAATATACAACCGCACCGTTGGTGCCAAAAATATCATATCTTTGGAATTCAATTCCATCGCAACTTGCCAGAGAAAATAAAAAATTTTTATATCAGGCGGTAAAATCAGGCGCACGAGCCCGTGAATATGAGGATGGGTTATTGTGGCTCAAACAAGCAGGATTAATTGAGAAAATTTACTGTTCAACAAAACCAGCATTACCAATATCGGCTTACGACGATATATCAGCCTTTAAGGTATATTTAGCTGATGTTGGGTTATTGCGCAGATTAGCAGGACTACATCCTTCCGCCATAGTTGAAGGCAATAGACTTTTTGTTGAATTCAAGGGCGCATTGACAGAAAACTATATTTTACAAAGTTTACTTTTACAGTTCGAACAAACTCCACGATATTGGACATCTGGAAATAAAGCCGAAATCGATTTTATTATTCAACATGAGAATACAATAATTCCTGTTGAAGTTAAAGCTGATGAAAATGTGAAAAGCAAAAGTCTTTTTGTTTATCAGGAGCAGTATCAGCCCGAATTAAGAATACGTTTTTCGCTGAAAAATTTAAAAAAGGATGGAAATCTTCTGAATATTCCACTCTTTATGGCTGATTTTTGTAAAAAATTAATCACTATTTCAAAATAACTCTCAACGCTTTATGCACCAATTCCTTTCCATACTCAAACAATACTGGGGCTACGATGCTTTTCGTCCGTTGCAGGGCGATATTATACAAAGCATTGCAGCCGGAAAGGATACGCTTGGCCTAATGCCTACCGGTGGCGGTAAATCGCTGACATTTCAAGTGCCGGCACTGGCAATGGATGGCGTTTGCATCGTGGTTACACCGCTCATTGCTTTGATGAAAGATCAGGTGGATAACCTGAAAAAACGTGGTATACAGGCTGCTGCCATTTATTCAGGCATGACGAACGACGAAATTCTGCTCACTCTGGATAATTGTGTTTTCGAGGCCTATAAATTTTTGTACGTTTCGCCGGAGCGTTTATCAACCTCCATTTTTCTGGAAAAAATCAAACAAACGCGTGTTTGCCTGATTGCAGTCGACGAATCGCATTGCATTTCGCAGTGGGGATATGATTTTCGCCCGTCGTATCTGAAAATTGCTGATATTCGCGAAGTTTTGCCGGGTGTGCCTGTGCTGGCACTTACCGCTACTGCTACGCCCGAAGTGGTGGACGATATTCAGGAGAAATTGCATTTCAGAGAAAAAAATATTTTTCAGAAAAGTTTTTCGCGTTCTAACCTCGCGTATGTGGTGCGAACTACCGAAAACAAAGACGAATATCTATTGAAAATCCTGTCGACAGTACAGGGAACTTCGGTGGTGTATGTGCGAAACCGCAAAAAAACGCGCGAAGTGGCTGATTTTTTGAATCTGAACGGCATTTCGGCAGAATATTTTCATGCCGGACTAAACAACGACACCAAAGACGAACGACAAAGTCGCTGGAAAAGTGGCGAAACACGCGTGATTGTTTCTACCAATGCTTTCGGGATGGGAATTGATAAAGCCGAAGTGCGCACGGTGGTTCATTTGGATTTGCCTGATTCGCTGGAAGCATATTTTCAGGAAGCAGGACGGGCAGGACGTGATGAGAAAAAAGCCTACGCAGTGATGCTTTACAACAACAGCGACGCCGTGAAAATGCGAAAACGGGTGACGGATAGTTTTCCGGAAAAAGATATGATTCGGAAAGTGTACGATTCGCTTTGCAATTATCTGCAAATAGGCGTCGGCTCAGGGTTGGATGCTGTTTTTCCATTCGATATTGCCGATTTTTGTTCAAAATTCAGTTTGCCTATTCTTATTTCGTTTAGCAGCTTGAAACTTTTGCAACAAGCCGGTTATCTTGAACTTACTGATGAACAAGACAGTTCTTCATCGGTAGTTTTTACGGTTGGCAAAGACGATTTGTACAACTACAAACATACACCCGAACAAGAAAAACTGATGCACATTTTGCTTCGTTCGTATACCGGGCTTTTTACTGATCCGGCTTATGTAAACGAAGATTTGATGGCAAAGCGACTGGAATGGAAGCGCGATGATGTGTACCAGCGATTGGTGGAACTAAGTAAAGAAGGCGTCATAAAATATGTTCCCCGAAAAAAAACGCCCTTTCTGACTTTTACTATGGAACGTATCGATGCCCAACGCATTGTACTTGGCAAAGAAACTTACGACAGCCGACGGGAACGCTATATCACCAGAGCAAAATCGGTTCTGGATTATGCTCAGGAAGAAAATATTTGTCGCAGTCAGGTATTGCTGGCTTATTTTGGCGAGAAAAACACAAAGCCTTGTGGCAAATGTGATATTTGTCAGAAGAAAAAAGAAAATGAACTGACAGATGATGAATTTGAGATGATCAGCCGGGAAATACTAAGTCAATTGAAAACAGAACCTTTGGCTGTTACAGCTTTGGTCAGACTTATTTCTCACAAAGAAAAAAAGGTATTGAAAGTTGTAAAACACCTTATCGACAACAACAAAATAAGTGAAAACACCCATTTCAAGTTAGAAATAAAATAAGGTCGTTTTCAGCTATACTTCAAAAAAAACTGTATCTTTGGCTTCGTTAACTTTAAAAATCACAAAGGAATGAATAAAAAAGATAAGTTCAATTACTACAAGTGGAGTTTGGGCGACCGTTACGATGGTTGGAGAGTGCGTAAAGTGGATGCTGTATTTTCGGTGATTCCCTATTTTTTGAGAACACGCATGGATGCCCAGAATTATTTCGAGGAACGAGTACCTATCGACCATATTGAAGAATTTATCAAAAAACACAAAGAAGATATTCCTGATTTATCCATCATGCATGTGGTAATGGCTGGTATTGTACGTCTGTACTCCCAACGACCACATCTAAACCGTTTTGTGATGTGGAATAAAATATTTTCCCGTAATCATCTTAATTTCTCAATTGCCGTAAAACGCTCGCTTTCGGACGAAGGAGAAGAAACATTAATCAAACCATATTTTCAACCCACCGATACAATTCAGGACATTGTGAGAAGAACCCGCGAGGAACAGGAAGCCAATCAGCAGGTTGGTCAACAAAACTCGTCAGATTTGATTTCAAAAATTCTGGGACTTCTTCCTGATTTTCTCATGCGCATTGTTGTATTTATTTTACTTTGGCTCGACAAAGTGGGAATGATGCCAAAGTTCATTGAAAAAGCAAGTCCGTGGCATTGCAGCGTATTTCTGACTAATATTGGTTCCATCGGAGTTGAGTCAATTTATCATCATTTATACGAATTTGGCACCTGCAGCATGTTTGTAGCCATGGGTAAAAAATCGCGCCAGCACAGTTTTAACAAGCATGGTGAACTGGTGCCTCACAAAAGTATTTTACTAAAATTTGTGATGGACGAACGCATCTGCGATGGATTCTACTATGCTTCGTCGATGCGCTTGCTGAATAAAATTCTGACAAACCCTGAAATGCTACTGACTCCACCTGAAAAAGTGGTGGTGGATGAAGGTGTGGGAAAGAAAAGAATGGATTTGTAAGAGGGATTAATATTCTTTTTTGTAAAATATTTAAAGTCTCAATTAAATTGTAATTACTTTTTAATAACTTTGGAGATATAATTAAAATGGGTGGTAAAAATCATCCATTTTTGGTATCATCTTTTTTTTAAATAGGATTTTACATTAAATTGTTATTCGGTTGAAAATGTTAAATATAAAAAAACTCAATCAAAATTTTCGCGAAAAACACATCAATACAACTCTACTTTAAGTTTGTTTTTCTATTAAATTGTTAGTTTGTAAATAAAAATATAAAGGACTAAAAAATCAGCATTATGAATAATTTTATAAAACTCAGATATTTAATTTTAATAGGCTTCTTATGTCTGATTATCAATTTAGTAACTGCTGAAAAGAGAGCGCTTATAGTTGCCATAGGTAAATATTCCACACAAAGCGGATGGCCTAACATAAGTTCCGACAATGACGTTTCATTAATTACAACATCGCTTAAAAAACAAGGATTTAACGGTCAAAATATCGCAGTTGTAAAAAACGAGAATGCTACGAAAGCTGGAATTGTGACATCTTTTAACAACCTAATTAATTCATCGCAACCGGGCGATGTTGTTGTTTTTCATTTTTCCGGTCATGGGCAGCAAGTCACTGACACTAATGGAGATGAAATAGATGGTCTCGACGAAGCACTTGTTCCTTACGATGCATTGAAAACAAATTTAAATGGTAGTGGAAATGCAAGTCATCATTTGTTAGACGATGAACTAAATTCTTTATTATCAAGACTTAGAACCAAAGTTAGATCGTCGGGAGATGTTTTGGTGTGGATCGATGCTTGCCATAGTGGTACAGGAGCAAGGGGAATAGAAGAGGATGATAAGGACGCGATTTATAGAGGTACAAATGAGATTTTCAAGATTCCGGGTTACGAGAATAATATTCAGAAAGTTGATACAACAACTTTTGAAGAAGAAACACCTGTGAGTAGAGGTAGTGCAGTAGTTCAAGCACCCATGTTAATTATTAGCGCATGTTCGGCCGAACAAACAAACAAAGAGTATTGTGACGATAATGGGGTTGGGTATGGATCGCTGTCGTATGCAATAAGCAAAGTTATGTCAAAGAACATGTCGGGTATGAGTTATGTAACCTTTTTTGAACAAATCAGAAATGAAATGCTGCCTCTGATGGGTCGTAAACATTATCAAACACCACAAATGGAGGGAAAAGCCGATCGTACATTTATGGGTGGAAAAACGGTGAACATTCCTGTTTATTTTACGGTGAACAATGTAAAAGGACAAAAAATAAGCATTAGTGGAGGAAATCTTGCAGGTATATACAAAGGTGCTGAATTTGCATTTTATCCTCCGGATACATACGACAGAAAAAAATCCACACCGATTTTACAATGTAAAGTTGATACAGCTAATTTAGTCGAATCCATACTTACACTTCCGGCCAATATTGACAAAAAGAAAATTCAAAATGCCTGGGTATTTGTAACTAAATATGTTTACAAAACGAACAGTCATGAAACGCCTGAACAAGCCAGAGCCCGAAATTTGCGTAATGCGTCTTCTGCTTCAAAAGATGTTAGGTTCAGAATAATTCCTATTGATGCACAAGGAAAAGATATTTATCTTGACAAACTCATCAGAAATGGTAATGTGCTTTTTAAATGGGGCGATAGGTTTGTAATTGAGGTTACTAACAAGAGTAAAGTACCGGTATATTTTCAGTTGGTTGATATTTCGCCCAACGATGAAATAGGGCTTATAATGGGAAGAAGTGAAAAAACAAAGTTTGATTATTATTTAGCTGCCGGTCAGACTAAAGTATTTAGTAAAGATATTTTACGACTTGATCAGGGTTCTCCACTCGGCATGGAAACCATTGTGTTAATTGCATCAGAAAAAGCTCTGGATTTATCGCCATTACAAACGCAGAAGCAAAAAACTACCCGTGGTGATGTTACTGAATTTGAAAGTTGGATTAGTGATTTGTATAGTGGGCAACGAGCAGTTCCGGTTTTCGATGCCAATCAGGTATTTATCGATAAAAAAAGTTTCATTGTAACCGAAAAGTAATGTAAATTTTTAATCCATTGAAATCCGTATTGTGTTTTTTATGAAAACAAACCGTGAGTTACGAATAGAAAAAGACAATAAGCGCATCCAAAAAGTGCGTGAGGACAACCATCGCGTTATTACCGAAATTTATGAAGAATGTGATTTTCTGATAAAAGTTTTACGTGGGAAATTCATAAAACACTCTGAATTAGATATTAAGGAAGCATATCAGGAAGCATTTCTGGTTTTTTATCAGAATATAAAATCAGGCAAATTAAGTGTGTTAACCGTTGAAATAAAGGAATATATAAACCAGATTATGAGCTATAAAGTGCTGGATCAACTTTATAAAGTGTATCCTGAAAAACGCAAGCGATTACATAATTCCGGGTTGTCAGATACTATCGAAAACGAGCATATCATTCCACTGACTCGGGGCACAGAACAATATTCAGATGCTTATAATGAAGAATTCTCAATACCTGTTTATAAAAATTTCCAAACAAATTCAAGCTACGATTTTAATCAGGATAAGCGCGAGATCATTGTTTCTGAAACTGTAAAAGGATTAAAAGAACCTTGCAAAACTATTTTGAGTCTGTTTTACTTTCATGAATTAAGTTTGAAAGAAATGGTAGGAAAAGTAGATGGATATACCAGTGTTGACGCACTTAAAACCAAAAGTTATAAATGCAAGAAAGGTATGGAAGAAGCATTGAGAGTTCGATTAAAGGTTGAAAATCTGTTATAAAATATTTGAAATATGACTTATTATCAGGATCAGATAGATAAATATATTCTCCATAAAATGAATGAGATGGAGCGTAAAGATTTTGAACAACAAATGGAAAATAATCCTGACTTGTCTGAATCTGTAAAGCTGCAACAAATGCTGACTTTGGAAATTAAACAGCGTGGTTATATTCAGGAAATTATCAGAAAATCAGACCAACGTCGTAAAACCATTCAAAAAATAAGGATTGCTGTATTATCGGCAGCTGCTATTTTTATTGGAGTATTTTTTGTTAATCAGCAATTTGTAAATAACAGGATGGATCTATTGTATGCTGAGATGTATACTTCGCCGGTAAAACCGACATATCGTTCGGGAGAAACGAATACCGACGAAGATACCTTTTTTAATGCAATACACCTCCTACAGATGAATGAAACAAAGGAAGCTCAAAAAACACTTTATACACTTTACCAACTTCCCGAAAGCTTTGCCTACTATGAGGATGTTCGATGGTATCTGGCACTTACCGAATTGAAATTGCACCACAAAGCCAGAACAGAAAAATATTTGAACGAATTGTTGAATAGCGAAGATTATAGCGAAAAAGTCAATGAAATTTTGAAAAGATTGTAGATAAGTTGTTTGTGTGCTGTTGAGTTTGTTTTTAAAGGTTGGATGTATGAACTAGATATTTACAGATAATTATTCATTTAAAAATTGGAAATTACAAAACAGCATAAATATGAAAAAAGTTTTTTTATTACTCACATTGTTAATTGTCAACTATTTTGGAGTTTTAGGACAAACACATCCACAGCTGGTAATGCCGATAGGGCATACTGGAAAGGTTTATTCAGCCGATTTTAGCCCTGATGGAAGAAAGATTCTAACCGCTTCTGAGGATTTTACCGCCAATGTATGGGATGCCGGTACATGGAAACTACTAAATACATTAAAAGGGCATACTGCTGATGTTCTTTCAGCCCAATTTAGCCCTAATGGGAAGAAAATTGTAACGGCTTCTTTGGATTGTACCACCAAAGTATGGGATGCAACTACCGGCAAACTGCTCAGGACCTTGAAGGGGCATGCTGGATCAGTTTTTTCAGCCGAATTTAGTTCGGATGGAAAAAAAATTGTAACAGCCTCTCAAGATAATACCGCCAAAGTATGGGATGCAGATACCGGCAAACAGAGACGTACCATAGATGGGCATACTGAATGGCTTTTTTCAGCTCAAATTAGCCCGGATGGAAAAAAAATCGTAACGGTTTCCTGCGATAGTACCGACGACGGCGGCGAAGGTTTGATTTTTATTCCCAAAGTTTGGGACGCCATCACTGGTAAACTGCTATTTATCATAAAGAAAAATGTTAATAAAGTTGAATTTAGCCCGGATGGAAAAAAAATTGTCACGGCTTTCAATGATCATACCGCCAAAATATGGGATACAGATGCTGGAAAATTGCTTTGTACCTTAGAGGGGCATACTTATGCTGTTCGGTCAGCTCAATTTAGCCCGGATGGAAAAAAAATAGTAACTGCCTCTTATGATGATACTTCCAAAATTTGGGATGCAGATACAGGGAAACTGCTCAACACCTTAGAGGGGCATACTGGCTGTGTTGAATCAGCCCAATTTAGTCTGGATGGAAAAAAAATTGTAACAGCCTCTGATGACCATACTGCCAAAGTATGGGATGCAAGTACAGGGAAACTTCTTAATACCTTAGAAGGACATATTGATAAACTTTGGTCATCCGAATTTAGCCCGGATGGAAAAAAAATAGTAATGACTTCCAAGGATAGTCCCACCAAAATTTGGGATGCTAATACCGGCAAACTGCTTAATACTTTAGAAGGGCATACTGTTGGTACTACGACAGCTCAAATTAGCCCCGATGGAAAAAAAATTGTAACTGCTTCCAAAGATAATACCGCCAAAGTCTGGGATACAAGTACAGGGAAACTGATATGTACTTTGAAAGAACATACTGATGGTGTTCATTCAGTCCAATTTAGCCCCGATGGAAAGAAAATTATAACAGCTTCAAAGGATAGTACTGCCAAAGTTTGGGATGTAGATACCGGAAAACTGCTCATTACATTGAAGGGACATACTGGCTATGTTATTACAGCCCAATTTAGTACGAATGGAAAAGAAATTGTAACGGGTTCTGGAGATAGAACTGCCAAAGTATGGGATGCAAATACCGGCAAACTGCTTAATACGATAGATGGACAAACTGGCAATGTTAATTCAGCTCATTTTAGCCCCGATGGAAAGAGAATTGTAACGGCTTATATGAATAATAGTACCGCCAAGGTATGGGATGCAGGTACCGGGATAATGCTCAGTACCTTGGAGGGACATTCAGCTCAGTTTAGCCCCGATGGAAAAAAAATAGTAACGGTATCTGTTGATAAGACTGCAAAAGTATGGGATGTAGGTACAGAGAAACTGCTTAATACCTTAGAAGAACATAATAATAACCTTTGGTCAGCTGAATTTAGTCCGGATGGAAAAAAAATCGTAACGATTACTATAGATAGTAAGGTCAAAGTCTGGGATGCGGATACAGGTAAACTGCTTAATACCATAGAGGGGCATACTGACTGGATTAATTCAGCTCAATTTAGCCCCGATGGAAAAAAAATTGTTACGGATTCTGATGATTGGACCGTTAAAGTATGGGATGCAGGTACCGGGAAGTTACTAAATAATTTCCTCTTAAACGGAAACTACTTAGAATTTAACTTTAGAAATAACACGCTTATTTCAGAAAATAACTCTATCCTGACCTTATGGGATATGGAAACCGGTGAGGAAAAATACTCCTTTATAGCTATTGATTCTACCGACTATCTGGTATTCGACAAGTATTACCGTTACGATGGCACTCCCGCAGCCCGCGATTACCTTTATTATGTATGCGGTGATGAGATTATCGATTTGGCCCAAATGAAAGATGCACTTTACGTGCCCGGATTGGTAGAAAAGATAATGAATGGACAAGAAATTAATTATCCCAAATTAGCCGATTTGGAAATATGCGATGCCTTACCACTCATTGAGCAACAAGAAAAGAACGACGGTAGTTTTCACTACACAATAACCCAGCGTCGGCTTCCGCTCGAAAACGTAGAAGTATATGTCAACGATAAATTGATACAAAGCATACCTGGTACTACGCTAAAAAAACAGAATCAAACCTACACGCTTGAATTAAATAAACAGGATCTTTCAAAACATTATATTCCCGGTGCTGAAAACAATGTAAAAGTAGTAGGCGTGGTAAAACAAAATGGCAGCGTTTTAAAATCCAGAGGACTGTCGAACACCATTGAAGAAACAGAAAATAATCTCCCGAAAGCAGAGCCCAATTTGTATGCGGTAGTCATAGGCATAAACAATTACAAAGACACCAAACTCCAATTAAATTTCCCAGCCATCGATGCACAGGATTTTGGCAAAGCACTCGAAGAAAGTTCCAAAAAACTATTAGGAAACGACCATGTATTTTTATATCAGATAAACAGCAATGTAAAAGGTAACAACGGCTACAACACACCTGAAAAGGAAAGTATCCGTAAAGCATTGGAAGAAATAGGTAAGAAAGCAAAACCGGAAGATGTGTTACTAATTTTCTTTGCCGGACACGGCGTAATGCAAAGTAACGGAGAAAATCTTTTCACTTTTCTTACAGCAGAAACTTCCGAAAATAACCGCATAGGTATTAACACCAAAGAATTGCAATCGTGGTTAAGTTACGATGGCCCAAACAAAATGTTGGTGAATAAAACCATTCTGATTTTTGATGCATGTAACAGTGGTCAGGCAACCAAAGAATTACTTGCAATGGCACGTAACGATGACGAAACCCAGAGAATCCGTCAGGTAGAAGATCTGAAAGATAAATCAGGCATGTTTATTTTGGCAGCCTCAGCTCCCAATCAGAGTGCCTATGAGCTTCCTCAATATGGTCATGGATTACTAACGTATAGTTTACTGTATACATTAAAAAACAATCCCGAAGTGCTGGACGAAACGAAATTCCTGAATGTACAGAAATGGTTCTTGGAAACAGAAAAATACCTTCAACAGTTGGTAACCAGCTTAGGTTATAACCAAAATGCACAACCTTTTGGAACAGCCAATATCCGCATAGGTGAAGTAGACGAAAAGCTGAAACAAAATATACAATTAGGCGCAGAAAAACCAATAGTGATTTGCTCGAATGTATTGAATAGTTCCATTTTTAGTGATGATCTGAAACTGAAAGAGTTGATAAATCAGCAACTGTCTTCCATATCGGAAAGAGGTGTGGATACAAAGATTATATTCACACGTCAGGAAACACCAAACGCCAACAGTATCAACATTATTTATCAAACAGCGGGTGAAGATGTTATCTGTAAAGTGAGTTTGGTGAAAAACAAAGTATCGTTATATCAGAATGAAATAAGTGGTAAAATTAACGATATAGATTCGTTAGTTGGGAAGATAATAGAGCAGGTGCTTAGATTTGCTAAATAGCTCAGAATTTTAGTCTTTGTAAATGAAAAATATTTGAAATAGAAGATTACAAAACAGTATAAATATGAAAAAAGATTTTTTATTACTCACATTGTTAATTGTCAATTATTTTGGGGTTTTAAGTCAAACGCATCCACAGCTGGTAATGCCGGTAGGGCATATTGGGAAGGTTTATTCAGCCGAATTTAGCCCGGATGGCAGAAAAATTATAACCGCTTCTGAGGATAGTACCGTCAAGGTATGGGATACAGGTACAGGAAAACTACTAAATACATTAAAAGGGCATACTGTTGCTGTTTATTCAGCCCAATTTAGCCCTAATGGGAAGAAAATTGTAACCGCCTCCTTGGATGGTACAGCCAAAGTATGGGATACAGATACCTGGAAACTGCTCAAAACCTTAAAGGGGCATGCTAGATCAGTTTTTTCAGCGGAATTTTGTTCGGATGGAAAAAAAATTGTAACAGCCTCTGAAGATAGTACCGCAAAAGTATGGGATACAGGTACAGGGAAACTTATATGTACTTTGAAAGGACATACTGATGGTGTTCTATCAGCCAAATTTAGCCCCGATGGAAAAAAAATTGTTACTATTTCCCTTGATAGTGCCGCGAAAGTTTGGAATGCAAATACCGGCAAACTGCTCAGAATTCTGGATGGACATACTGGCCTTGTTATTTCAGCCAAATTTAGTCCGGATAATAAAAAAATTGTAACGGCTTCTAGTGATAGAACCGCAAAAGTATGGGATACAGATACCGGAAAATTGCTTTGTACTTTAGCGGGACATAATACTTTAGAGGGACATACTAGTGATGTTAGTTCAGCAAAATTTAGCCCGGATAATAAAAAAATTGTAACGGCTTCTGTTGATGGAACCGCAAAAGTATGGGATACAGATACCGGAGAATTGCTTTGTACTTTAGAGGGACATACTAGTGTTGTTTTTTCAGCACAATATAGCTCTGATGGGAAGAAAATTGTAACTGCAGACTTGGATAGTACCGCCAAAGTTTGGGATGCAGATACAGGAAAACTGCTTAATACTTTAGAAGGACATATTGATGAACTTTCGTCAGTTGAATTTAGCACCGATGGAAAGAAAATTGTAACGGCTTCCTGGGATGGTACCGCCAAAATTTGGGATGCAGATACAGGAAAACTGCTTAATACCTTAGATGGGCATACTGTTGGTACTATAACAGCTCAAATTAGCACCGATGGAAAAAAAATTGTAACAGATTCCAAAGATAATACTGCCAAAGTTTGGGATACAGGTACAGGGAAACTTATATGTACTTTGAAAGAACATTATTCATACCAATTTAACCCGAATGGTAAGAAAATTGTAACAGGTTCTGAAGATAGAACTACCAAAGTATGGGATGCCGATACCGGCAAACTGATCTGTACTTTGGAGATACATACAAAAGATGTTCATTCAGTTGAATTAAGCTCTGATGGTCATAAAATTGTAACGGCTTCCTTTTATAGAAACACCTTTGTATGGGATAAAAACACATTCAGTTTGAAGCTGATACAGCCGACCAATAATGATAGGAACGTCAAAGTATGGGATGCAGATACAGGGAAACTACTTTATTCCATTGAGGGGGGAGAAGCTCAATTTAGCCCGGATGGTAATAAAATTGTAACGACCTCAATGGATAGTACCGCCAAAGTATGGGATGCAGATACAGGCAAACTACTTAATACGTTAGAGGGACATACTTACTCGGTTAATTCAGCTCAATTTAGCCCCGATGGAAAAAAAATTGTGACGGATTCTGATGATGGAACCGTCAAAGTTTGGGATGCAGATACAGGAAAGTTACTAAATAATTTATTCTTAAACGGAAACTACTTAGGATTTAACTTTAGAAATAACACGCTTATTTCAGAAAATAACTCTATCCTAACCTTGTGGGATATGGAAACCGGTGAGGAAAAATACTCCTTTATAGCTATTGATTCCACCGACTATCTGGTATTCGACAAATATTACCGTTACGATGGCACTCCTGCAGCCCGCGATTACCTTTATTATGTATGTGGTGATGAAATCATCGATTTAGCCCAGATGAAAGATGCACTTTACGTGCCCGGATTGGTAGAAAAGATAATGAATGGACAAGAAATTAATTATCCCAAATTAGCCGATTTGGAAATATGCGATGCCTTGCCACTCATTGAGCAACAAGAAATGAACGACGGTAGTTTTCACTACACAATAACCCAGCGTCGGCTTCCGCTCGAAAACGTGGAAGTCTATGTCAATGATAAATTGATACAAAGCATACCTGGTACTACGCTAAAAAAACAGAATCAAATCTACACGCTTGAATTAAATAAACAGGATCTTTCAAAACATTATATTCCCGGTGCTGAAAACAACGTAAAAGTAGTTGGCGTGGTAAAACAAAATGGCAGCGTTTTAAAATCCAGAGGACTGTCGAACACCATTGAAGAAACAGAAAATAATCTCCCAAAAGTAGAGCCCAATTTGTATGCGGTAGTCATAGGCATAAACAATTACAAAGACACCAAACTTCAATTAAATTTTCCGGCCATCGATGCTCAGGATTTTGGCAAAGCACTCGAAGAAAGTTCCAAAAAACTATTAGGAAACGACCATGTATTTTTATATCAGATAAACAGCAATGTAAAAGGTAACAACGGTTACAACACACCCGAAAAGGAAAGTATCCGTAAAGCGTTGGAAGAAATAGGTAAGAAAGCAAAACCGGAAGATGTGTTACTAATTTTCTTTGCCGGACACGGCGTAATGCAAAGTAACGGAGAAAATCTTTTCACTTTTCTTACAGCAGAAACTTCCGAAAATAACCGCATAGGTATTAACACCAAAGAATTGCAATCGTGGTTAAGTTACGATGGACCAAACAAAATGCTGGTGAATAAAACCATTCTGATTTTCGATGCATGTAACAGTGGTCAGGCAACCAAAGAATTACTTGCAATGGCACGCAACGATGACGAAACCCAGAGAATCCGACAAGTAGAAGATCTGAAAGATAAATCAGGCATGTTTATTCTGGCAGCCTCAGCTCCCAATCAGAGTGCCTATGAGCTTCCACAATATGGTCATGGATTACTAACGTATAGTTTACTGTATACATTAAAAAACAATCCCGAAGTGCTGGACGAAACGAAGTTTCTGAATGTACAGAAATGGTTTTTGGAAACAGAGAAATACCTTCAACAGTTGGTAACCAGCTTAGGTTATAACCAAAATGCACAACCTTTTGGAACAGCCAATATCCGCATAGGTGAAGTAGACGAAAAGCTGAAACAGAATATACAATTAGGTGCAGAAAAACCAATAGTAATTTGCTCCAATGTATTAAATAGTTCCATTTTCAGTGATGATCTGAAACTGAAAGAGTTGATAAATCAGCAACTGTCTTCCATATCGGAAAGGGGTGTGGACACAAAGATCATATTCACACGTCAGGAAACACCAAATGCGAACAGTATCAACATTATTTATCAAACAACGGGTGAAGATGTTGTCTGTAAAGTGAGTTTGGTGAAAAATAAAGTTTCGTTATATCAGAATGAAATAAGTGGTAAAATTAACGATATAGATTCGTTAGTGGCGAAGATAATTGAGCAGGTTCTGAAATTTGCAAAATAACTCAGAATTTTAGTCTTTTTAAATGAAAAATAGTTGAAAATAGAAGATTACAAAACAGCATAAATATGAAAAAAGTTTTTTTATTACTCACATTGTTAATTGTCAACTATTTTGGAGTTTTAGGACAAAATGATCCAAAGTTAATGTTGCCGATAGGGCATACTGAAGTAGTTTATTCAGCAAAATATAGTCCGGATGGAAAAAAAATTGTTACGACTTCAGAGGATTGTACCGCCATAATATGGGATGCAGGGACTGGAAAAATGCTCACTACCTTAATAGGACATAAAGCCTTTGTATATTCTGCTCAATTTAGTCCGGATGGAAAAAAAATAATTACGGCTTCCTGTGATCATACCGCCAAAGTATGGGATGTAAGTACCGGCAAAATACTCACTACCACAAGTCCATCTGCTGAATCAATCAATCTTGCCCTATTTAGCCCGGATGGAAAAAAATTTATAACGACATTTATTCAAAATAAACTATATCTACATTGGAGTATTTCAGAGAAACCCGTCCACGTCACAATATTTGATGCAGATAACGGGGAAAGACTTTATTCCTTAAATGGACATTCTATGATTAATTCAGCAAAATTTAGTCCAGATGGAAAAAAAATTATTACAGCTTGTTGCGATAGTACTGTCAAGGTATGGGCTGTAGATACAGGGAGATTGATATATACCTTTGAGGGTTATGCAAGCTCGGTTTATTCAGCCGAATTTTGTCCGGATGGAAAAAAAATTGTTACAGCTTCTGCTGACAGTATGGTCATAGTATGGGATTCAAATACTGGGAAACTGATTAATAACTTAGAAGGGCATACTGATAAAGTGAGTGTTGCACAATTTAGTCCTGATGGAAAAAGAATTATAACAGCTTCCTTGGATAATACAGCCAAGGTATGGGATGAAGATACAGGGAAATTAATCAGTACCTTAGAAGGGCATACTGAAAATGTTATTTCAGTCGAATTTTGCTTGGATGGAAAAAAAATTGTTACAGCCTCTAAAGATCATACTGCCAAAGTATGGGATACAGAAAGCGGAAAAATGCTCTGTAGCTTAAATGGTCATACAGTTGATGTTAATTCAGCCCAATTTAGCCCGGATGGAAAAAAAATTGTTACAACCTCCAAAAATCATACAGCCCAAGTGTGGGATGCATCCAATGGAAAATTGATTAACACATTAGAGGGACATACTAACACGGTTCTGTCAGCTCGTTTTAACTCGAATGGAAGTCAAATAGTGATGGTTTCCAAAGATCATACAGCCAAAGTATGGGATGTAGGTATTGGCAAAATGCTTAAAACCTTATATGGGCATACTAACTGGGTTTGGTTAGCTCAATTTAGTATGGATGGAAATAAAATTGTAACTGCTTCCAGAGATAGTACTGCTAAAGTATGGTATAATAATACTGGGAAACTACTTTTTACTATAGAAGGGCATACTTCTGAGGTTAATTCAGTTCAATTTAGTATAGATGGAAAAAAAATTGTAACTGCTTCCAGTGATGGAACCGCTAAAGTATGGGATGCAATTACAGGGGAATTGCTTTATACTTTAGATGGGTACATTGCTCCTGTTAATACTTTTGTTGAATTAGCCCATTTTAGTCCCAATGGCAATGAAATTTTAACGATTTCCCGGGATAATGTTAAAGTGTGGGATTCAGGTACAGGCAAACTGCTCAGTACTCTTGAGGGACAATCTAACATTGTTCATTCAGCTGAATTTAGCTCGGATGGTCATAATATTGTAACTACTTCCTGGGATAACACCGTTAAAGTATGGGATACCGGAACAGGGAAAATGCTTTTTAACATAGAGGGATATAATAACACGATTTGGTCAGCCCAATTTAGCCCGGATGGAAAAAAGATAGTGACGATTTCCTTTGATGAAGGTGTCCAAATATGGGATGCAGATTCAGGAAAATTACTGAAAGATATTCAAATAAAAGGATCCTGTTTAGCCATTAATTTTGAAAAAAGTATGTTTATTTCAGAAAAAAACTCAGTCCTGACCTTTTGGGATATGGACACCGGTGAGGAAAAATATTCATTTATAGCTATTGATTCTACCGACTATCTGGTATTCGACAAATATTACCGTTACGATGGCACTCCTGCAGCCCGCGATTACCTTTATTATGTATGTGGTGATGAAATCATCGATTTAGCCCAAATGAAAGATGCACTTTACGTGCCCGGATTGGTAGAGAAGATAATGAACGGACAGGAAATAAATTATCCAAAATTAGCCGATTTGGAAATATGCGATGCCTTGCCACTCATTGAGCAACAAGAAAAGAACGACGGCAAATATCACTATACCATAACTCAACGCAGGCTTCCGCTTGAAAACGTGGAAGTATATGTCAACGATAAATTAATACAAACCATACCGGGCACAACACTAAAAAAACAGAATCAAACTTACACGCTTGAATTAAATAAAAAGAACCTTTCAAAACATTATATTCCCGGTGCCGAAAACAACGTGAAAGTAGTAGGCGTGGTAAACCAAAATGGCAGCATGCTCAAATCAAGAGGATTGACCAATACCATTGAACAAACTGAAATAAATAAGCCCAAAGTGTTACCAAATCTTTATGCAGTAGTTGTTGGAATCAATAACTATAAAGACAGTAAACTGCAATTAAATTTTCCGGCCATCGATGCACAGGATTTTGGTAAAGCACTCGAAGCAAGTGCCAAAAAACTATTAGGAAATGACCATGTATTTTTATATCAGATAAACAGCCATGTGAAAGGAAATAACGGTTACAACACACCCGAAAAGGAAAGTATCCGTAAGGCTTTGGAAGAAATAGGCAAAAAAGCTCAACCCGAAGATGTGTTACTGATTTTCTTTGCCGGACACGGCGTAATGCAAAGTAACGATGAAAAACTTTTCACCTTTCTTACAGCAGAAACTTCCGAAAATAATCGCATAGGTATTAACACCAAAGAATTGCAATCGTGGTTAAGTTACGATGGACCAAACAAAATGCTGGTGAACAAAACTATTCTGATTTTCGATGCCTGTAACAGCGGGCAGGCAACCAAAGAATTACTTGCAATGGCACGTAACGATGACGAAACCCAGAGAATACGTCAGGTGGAAGATTTGAAAGATAAATCAGGCATGTTTATTCTGGCAGCCTCAGCCCCAAATCAGAGTGCTTATGAACTTCCGCAATATGGTCATGGATTACTAACGTATAGTTTACTATATACATTAAAAAACAATCCCGAAGTGCTGGACGAAACGAAATTCCTGAATGTACAGAAATGGTTCTTGGAAACAGAAAAATACCTTCAACAGTTGGTAACCAGCTTAGGTTATAACCAAAATGCACAACCTTTTGGAACAGCCAATATCCGCATAGGTGAAGTAGACGAAAAGCTGAAACAGAATATAAAATTAGGCGCAGAAAAACCAATAGTGATTTGCTCGAATGTATTGAATAGTTCCATTTTCAGTGATGATCTGAAACTGAAAGAGTTGATCAACCAGCAACTGTCCGCAATATCGGAAAGAGGTGTGGACACTAAGATCATATTCACACGTCAGGAAACACCAAATGCCAACAGTATCAACATTATTTATCAAACAACGGGTGAAGATGTTATCTGTAAAGTGAGTTTGGTGAAAAACAGTGAACCTCTTCTTCAAACCGAAATTACCGGCAAGAAAAAAGACTTAAATTCTCTGGCAACGAAAATTATTGAAGAAGTGGTGAAAAGTGCTAAATAGAGTAATTATTTTGAAATATGAAAACAAAAAGTCTTATAGAATTTTTTATTTTATTTTTGTGGATATCCGGTTTTGCTCAAAAAACAGAAATAGTTTTGCAAGATGGTCATCGTTCAGATATTTCTGCATTTGCATTAGATAAAAATGAAAAGTATTTAGCTTCAGCAAGCAAAGATGGATATGTTTTAATATGGGATATAAAAAAGAGATTAAAAATATATCAGAAGATATTTAAAGAATCTATTGATAAACTTGAATTTGCCCCAAATAATGACATTTTAATGATTTCGGGAGGTGGAAGTCTTTTTTTATGGAGCTATCATGAAAATGACAAAATAGATACAGTTAAATATGTGTCTAATTACCTTATAAACAATCAAATGACATATATCTGTAATTCCAATATGTATGATTATGGGATATATAAATTAAATGATAAGAAATTCGACAACCCCATCGCCTGGTCTACATACAAACCGACCTCAAGGGATGGAAGTTCAAATATCCGGAATATTGCTTCCAATGAAAGTTTTAAAAAGGTTGTAACTATTAGAGCAAAAAGTATAGATATTTGGGATATTTCTCAAATAGATTTTGAAAATGGGAAGTACCAAAGACCTGTTTTATTGAACTCCATAAATTTGAGTCATATAATAGATGATAAATCCACAAAGGTTTTTTATAAAAATTCAGTAATAACGATCATAACTTTCCAAAACTATTCAAACAACAAGAATATTCATGTAATTAAGCTTTCTGAAAGTTTAAATGTAATTAAAAATGATTCTATTGAAATTGAATATTTAAGTAACGATTATGGAAACAGATATGAAATTAATAGTTTAGATGTTGATGATCAACAGTTGAACATTGCTGTGAATTTATATGATACTAAAGCAAAAGCGTTCAAAACTATTTTGTGGAATATGGAAACAAAAAAAATATCCCATGAAATTCTTAGTTCATTTGGAAAAGCTAAAATTTCAACATTAAATAACCTTGTTTTTATCGGAAACAAATCTATAGAGTTTTGGGATTTGTGTAGATATTATAAAACAGGTGAATTTAAATCATATGGTGAAGAAACTTTTCCGGAAAGAATTACATTTTCGCCCAATAAAAATTTATTAGCCTCGTGTACCAAAGCAAAAGTAAATCTATGGGATTTTGAGAAACTAAGTTTAAAAAACATATATACTTTTGATCATTTTCACAACACTAGTCTGATTTTTAGTCATGATGGAAATATACTTGGTATAAACACAGATGTTTCAAGGATAAAAACTTACGATTTCAAAAAAAATTGTTTTACAGATAATAATAATATACTTACTGGACTTGATATAACTTCATTTACTTTTAGCCCCGACGACAAATCAGTATTATTGTTAGGACAATGTCTTGGTGAGTCAAAGTTAGTTTTTAAAGAATGGTTGCTTGGAGAATACGGTTGGGATATTAATAAAAAAGGAGAAATGATAGGCAAAGCGGAAATAAAAAAATATGATTTAAAAATCATACCTAAAATTGGCACAGCATTTCATCCTGAAAATTTTTCATTTTCCGATAATGGCAAGTTAGCCGCTTATATTTACAGAGATTATCATAATTTATCAAATAGTTCTGTAAATAAATTTGAAATTTTAAAATTAGACAATACAATATCAAGTGAGATTATTTCATTACCAAAAAACCATTATGCTGATTGTATTAATCTAAATGGAGTTGCTTCAAAGATATTACTTTACAATTACTATGATCCATCGGGATATAATAATTTAATTGTTTTTAATCAAGATAACCGTAAATTTCAATGTACGTCCCATAATTCTGTTAGTCCCGTATTTGTTAAAGGTGGTTTATTGTATGCAGCCAATTCACTTAAGAATGGATTAGATTGTATTAATCCTAAAGATACAAGCAGTCTATGGCTTGATATTGATCCGGGATTTTGTTTTGAAATAAAGCCGGATTCAAAATTCTTAGCAAGTATTGATTTTAGAGGTATTATTGATTTGTATGACTTCAAAAATAGAAATAAAGCAGTTTCTATGTTGAATTTTGAGTCTGAAGGATATTTGTTTATAACACCGGATAACTATTATTCTTCATCGAGGAATGGTATTAAGAATATAGCAATTAGAATAAATAATGAAATATATCCAATTGACATCTTTGATCTTCAATACAATAGACCCGATATAGTGCTTGAACGCATTGGTTTAGCTGATTCAATGTTGATTAATGCGTATAGAAGAGCATATTATAAACGATTAAAAAAAATGAAATTTGATGAAACAATGTTTTCGACAGAGTTTCATGTGCCGGAGTCAGAAATATTAAATATTGAGTCATTGCCTGTCAGCACAGAAAATAATCAATTAAAACTACTGGTAAAAGCTACAGATAATAAATATAAACTTGACAGAATTAATGTCTGGATTAATGATGTCCCTATTTTTGGTATAAATGGAATCGATATTAAATCTTTAGCAACAGATTCAATACAAAAAGAAATCAACTTATTACTATCAAAAGGCGAGAACAATATTCAGGTTTCATGTATAAATGAAAAAGGAGTAGAAAGTTTAAAAGAGTCAACTCAAGTAAATTATGAGCCAAGAACAACAGTTAATGCAAAATCTTATGTCATTACGATTAGTGTTTCTGAATATCAAAATTCTCACTATAATCTAAAATATGCTGTAAAAGATGGGCGCGACATGGCAGGACTATTTTTAACACAACCAGGAGCTATTATTGATACAATATTCAATTCAAATGTAACACGTAAAAACATACTTGCTCTTAAACAGAAACTTATGAAAACAAATGTTGATGATCAGGTTATAATATACGTTTCGGGTCATGGTTTACTGGATAATAACTTTGATTTCTATTTTGCAACTTATGATATTGATTTTAAAAATCCTGCTATAAATGGAATATTATATGACAATTTGGAAGGCTTACTGGATGGCATTCCAGCAAGAAAAAAATTGTTGTTAATTGACGCTTGTCATAGTGGCGAAGTTGACAAGGACGAAATTGAAGAGAAAAACTCACCATTGTTGCTCGCTGATGGATCAAAGGGAGTTTTAAAAACTTATGGATACAAAGGTCTTTCAAACAGTAACGATGAGGAAGATACAAATAATCACTCCGAATTCGAACAAAAGAACAGTTTTGAATTAATGCAGGATCTTTTTGCAAATCTGAGTCGTGGTACTGGAGCTAATGTCATTTCTGCAGCTGCAGGTACTGGATTTGCACTTGAATCTGCAGAATGGAATAATGGAGTTTTTACATATTGTGTATTAAATGGTATAAAAAACCTGAAAGCAGATATTAATGATGATAAAACTGTCACTATTTCTGAACTTAAAGATTATGTGAGTAAAGAAGTAGAACGACTAACTAATGGGATGCAAAAACCGACCAGTCGTAGAGAAAGTTTACAATATGATTGGAATATATGGTGACTAATTTAAAAAAACACATAAAACTTTTGTCTATATATCTGTTTAAATCACAGATAATTAAAATATTAGTGCTTGTAGTCTTTGTTGTTTATAATATTGTTGTATTAGAAGCAAAAGATTGCCAAATTAACGCACAGTATATAAAAGCAATAAAAGTAGCAGATATTATTGAAACAGAGAACTGTATAAAACAAGGAGCGACAATTAATTTTATCGATTCTGTTGGAAAATCAGGATTAATGTATGCGGCCGAAAATGGCGATTTGCGAATATGTTATCTTCTTTACAAACACAAAGGAAATTTTAAATATCGGGATAAAAACAATAAAACAGCAAAAGATTACGCCGAAAATGGTGGTTATTTGCGTGTAAAACAGTTTTTAGTCTATCCTAAATCGTATAGTTCAGACTCAACATGTTTGGAATATTTTCAGAAATCAACACAACTAAAACAATCCGGAAAGCTCATTCAGGCAATTTCATGCGGAGAGCAGGCAATTCAGCGTGCAGAGATTGAATTGACTAAAAATCATAGACTAAAAATTAATATTCAGAACAATCAGGCATTATTATATATTGAAACACATGAGTATAACCGTGCTGAACCTTTGCTGATACATGCTTTGGAAATGCAAAAAATACTATTTGATGAAAATGATCCTGAAAATATTTCGACCATTAAAAATTTAGGGTTACTTTATAATAAAATGGAAGAGTACGACCGGGCAGCTCCCTATTATTTTGAAGTTGAAAAAATTGAAAAGGAAATTGAGTTAAAGAAATTGAAAGAAAAGTATGGCGAGAACAACAAAGAATATGCGCTTGTATTGACTGATTTAGCCTCATTATACTACGATTTAGAAAAATTCGAAAGTTGTGAATCGCTACTAATCAAATCTTTAAATATTCAAAAAGATATTTTAGGAATAAAAAACACGGATTATGCAGGCACATTAAACTCGCTTGCAACTTTCTACTTTAAAAGAGGAAATTTTGTACGGTCCGAAGAGCTTTTCAAAGAACTGATAAGTTTACAAAAAGAGTTGACAGGTGAAAAAAGTGCCGAATTTAGTAAAGTTCAGAGTTCGTTGGCAAATTTATATCTCACAACCGAAAATTATCCCAAAGCTAAGGAATTTTATATTGATATTTGTAAAACTCAAAAGGAAATACCTGGTAATAAAAGTTCTCAATATCTGAATTCAATTCTCAATTTAGCATACATTTATCGTAATTTGAAAGAATATCAACATGCAGAAACACTGTATCTGGAAGCACTTAACGCGAAGAAGGAAAAATCGGGTGAAAATAATTCAGCATATTGCTCTATTATAAGTAATTTAGCTACAATGTATTACAGTATGGGAAACAATGATAAAGCTAAACCGCTTTTGAATAAAGCACTTTCCATTCAAAAACAAATTACAAGCAGCGATTCGGTTGGTTATGCTAAAGCTCTATATAATTTAGCGGTTTATTATTTCGATACTGGCGATTATACGAATTCTGAAACTTATTATTTAAAGGCTTTAGGTGTTTTAAAGCTTTCATCTACCAAAAATTATACAGAATATTTATCTGCATTAAATGGGTTGGCTTTCCTATACATTGAAACAGGCAATTATGCTCAATCGGAAAGCATATTAGTTCAAGCATTAGATTTCAGCAAAAAAGAATCGGGAAAAAATCCACAAAAGTATGCCGATGCACTTAACAGTATGGCGCTGATTTATTACGACTTAGGAAATTTCTCGAAAGCAGAATCGCTTTTATTGCAATCGATAAAAATCAGAAAAGAACTTAAAGATGAAGATAGCCGTAGTTATGCTTTAGCTTTATATAATCTTGCCTCGGTTTATTGTAATACCAAAAAATTCATCGAGGCTGATTCTTTGTTTTTACAAGCATCGCAAATTTTGAAAAATGTTTTCGGCGTTAATCATCCCGATTATGCAAACTCACTTAACAATTTAGGTGGATTATATGCAATTATGGGAAATTATTCAAAAGCCGAATCGATACTTTTGGAGTGTTTGAAATTAAAAAAGGAATTGATTGGAGAGCTCCATCCCGATTATGCTTCAACACTTTTTCAATTGGCTACAGTTTACAGCTTTACCGGAAGAAATGACGAAGCGAAATCAGCTCATAATCAATGTTTAGTAATCCGAAAATTAAGTTTGGGAGAATATAATCATGATTACATTTTATCGCTCGATGCTTTGGCAAACCTCTATTGCAAAGCGAATGAACTAAAAGCTTCTGAACCGAAATATATAGATGCTTTTGAGAAAAACAAAGCCTATATTTTCAATAATTTTTCTTTTTTGTCCGAAAATGAAAGAACACAATTCTGGCAAAACGAAAAAATGCAGTTTGATAATCGATATCCCTCTTTTGCCTACAAATATTATCCCGAAAAACCTTCAATTTCCACCTTTGCGTACAACAATGCATTGTTTACCAAAGGATTGTTGCTCAATACCTCCGTTCAGATACAAAACGCCATTTTGCAAAGCGGCGATTCCACTTTGATAGACAGTTGGAATACCATGCGCAGCCTGAGGCAACAAATAAAAATGCTCGAATCAAAACCATTAGCAGAACAATTAGGATTGCAAGCATTGGAAAATCAGGCCGACAGCATAGACAAGGTACTCACAAAGAAATCGCAACTCTACAAACAAAGTCAGGCCGAAATGCAGCAACAATGGACAGATGTACAAAATAATCTCCAGCCCGATGAGGCAGCCATTGAGTTTGTGAGTTTCAGGTATTACAATAAACAATACACCGACAGCATGCTAAATTATGCATTGGTGCTAAAAAAAAACAGTCCGTATCCTGAGTTGATACCTCTTTTTGAAAACAAACAGTTGGACAGTCTGTTTCTGCAAAGTTCGTCCAATGTCAACCAACTATATACATTTCGCTTATCCAACTTACGCCAGGACAATGAGATTCGGGAATTAAACTATGGAGAAAAACTGTATGATTTGGTTTGGAAACCGTTAGAAAAATCGTTACAAGGAATAAAAACCGTTTACTATTCACCTTCCGGTAAATTACATCAGGTGTCGTTTGTGGCTATTCCTGTTGATTCCACTCTTTTGCTTAGCGATAAATACAATCTGTATCAGGTAACAAGTACACGGGAAGTAATAAAGCACAATACCACAAATACCGTAAAAGCAGTAAACACGCCAAACACACCAAAGAAAACAACCCATGAGGCAGTATTATTCGGAGGAATACAATATGAATTAGACGAAAAACAATTAGCCCAGATACAAACTACTTCTAACGAAGCTAACAACCGTTCCGTATTTGTAAATGACAGCAATCAACGCTCTGGTTCATTCGGATATCTGAAAGGCACAGCTGATGAAGTAAATGTTATTAATACAGAATTTTTGAAAAATGGAAGCAGCAGTCATTTACTAACAGGCATTACCGCCAGCGAATCACAATTTAAGAATTTGACAGGTACAGCGACCGAAGTTATTCACGTTGCGACCCACGGATTTTACTTACCGGTTAAAGATACCCGACAGGAAGAATTCAGATTTATGGGTATGGAAGATAATCGCCGAAATGTGGTGTATCAGAATCCGCTGTTGCGTTCGGGATTAATATTTGCCGGAGCTAACAAAGCATGGAAAGGCGAAAGTATTCCGGATAATTGGGAAGATGGTATATTAACGGCGCAAGAAATTACGCAACTTAATTTGACCAAAACACAATTGGTTGTTCTATCAGCCTGCGAAACAGGGCTTGGAGATGATGGAGGCAGCGAAGGTGTGTTTGGACTGCAAAGGGCATTCAAAATGGCCGGTGTGCAAACTCTCATTATGAGTCTTTGGAAAGTGCCCGATACACAAACTTCACAACTCATGCAGAGCTTCTATAAATACTGGTTAAGTGGCATGACCAGACACGATGCTTTTGCAAAAGCGCAAAACGAAGTGCGAAAATCTAATCCGAATCCGTATTTTTGGGCGGCGTTTGTAATGGTGGATTGAAAAGGTATTTAAGAACACAAATCTGATATTCATAAAAATCAGCTATATGAAACTAACAACAACAATATGTTTGATCTTTTTATCATTTTCTTACACTGTTTTTGGACAGAAGGGTGATGTTAATCAAAAATTCATTGATGCTCTAAAAGCTGGTAATGAGAAGGAAATGATGCAATGGATAGATAAAGGTGCTGATATTAATGTTGTGGATACAATGAGACAAAGAGTTGCATTATTTGCAACGAATCTGACCAATATTGCTTTGATATATGATAGTTTAGAAAATTATACGAAAGCTGAGCGCCTTTATATTAAAGCGTTGAAAATTCGAAAAGAAGTATTAGGCGAAAATCATCCGGACTATGCTAGCTCTTTGGATGATTTGGCTGATTTATATAAATTATTAGAACAATACTCTCAAGCTAAATCTTTGTACTTAGAAGCATTACAGATCAGGAAAACTGTTTTTGGCGAAAGTCACCCTGATTATGCAACTTCGTTAAATAACCTGGCAGGTTTGTACAAATCAATGGGAAATTTTGATCAAGCAGAACAACTTTATTTAGAAGCCATAAAAATCAGAAAAAAGACTTTAGGGGAAAACCACCCCGATTATGCTAAATCTTTGAATGGATTAGCAGTTCTTTACTACAATAATGAGAAATATGGCCAAGCAGAACCATTATTTGTAGAAGCAATAAAAATAATGAAAGTTGTTTTAGGTGAAAATCATCCTGATTACGCTACAATGCTTAACAACCTGGCAGGTTTATATAAAACAATGCAAAACTACGAAAAAGCTGAACTAATTTATATTGAAACCTTGAGAATAAGAAAAACTGTTCTCGGGGAATCACATCCGAAATATCTTACATCATTAAATAATTTGGCAGGTTTATATGAATCTTTAGGAAATTATTCTAAAGCAGAACCACTCTATGTGGAAGTAATGAAAACATATAAAATAAAATTAGGAGAAAACCATCCGAATTACACCACTTCACTCGTTAATTTAGCTTTGTTATACAACAATATGGGAAATTACGCCAAAGCTGAACCGCTTTATCTGGAAGCCATAAAAATTGATAAAATAACATTGGGTGAAAATCACCCCGATTATGCCACTTCACTCAATAATTTAGCTTTTTTATACTACAATACGGGAAATTATGCCAAAGCTGAACCGCTATATCTGGAAGCTTTGAAAATACGTAAAACGGTATTGGGTGATACTCATCCGGATTATGCCAACTCACTCAATAATTTAGCTGCTTTATATTACTCAATAGGAAACTACGCTAAAGCTGAACCACTTTATGTTGAAGCCATTAAAATTGCAAAAACTATTATGGGTGAAAATCACTCAAATTATGCCACTTCACTAAATAATTTAGCTTTATTATACAAAACTATGGGAAATTACGCCAAAGCTGAACCACTTTATCTGGAAGCGATGAAAATTATTAAAATAGCATTAGGTGAAAATCACCCCGATAATGCCACCTCATTCAATAATTTAGCTGATTTATACGAATCAATGGGAAATTACGCCAAAGCCGAACCACTCTATCTGGAAGCCATTAAAATTTATAAAATTGCATTAGGTGAAAATCACCCTTCTTACGCCACTTCAATTAATAATTTAGCTGATTTATATGTAACAATGGGTAATTACGCCAAAGCCGAACCACTCTATCTGCAAGCGATGAAAATTTACAAAATAGCGTTAGGAGAAAATCACCCTTCTTATGCCACTTCACTCAATAATTTAGCTGCTCTATACAATTCCATGGGGAATTACGCTAAAGCCGAACCGATGTTTCTGGAAAACTATTCAGTATCGGGGCGCAATATCAAGACTGGTTTTTCTTTTCTTTCCGAAAAAGAACGTGGATTCTATTGGGAAACCAAGAAAAATAAATTCGAAGATATTTATCCCTCTTTTGCTTACAAATATTATCCCGAAAAACCTTCAATTTCCACCTTTGCATACAACAATGCCTTGTTTACCAAAGGATTGTTGCTTAATACGTCCGTACAGATACAAAACGCCATTTTGCAAAGCGGCGATTCCACTTTGATAGCGAGTTGGAATACCATGCGCAGCCTCAGGCAACAAATAAAAATGCTCGAATCAAAACCATTAGCAGAACAAACAGGACTACAAGCATTGGAAAATCAGGCCGACAGCATAGACAAGGTACTCACAAAGAAATCGCAACTCTACAAACAAAGTCAGACCGAAATGCAGCAAAAATGGACAGATGTACAGAATAGTCTTCAGCCCAACGAAGCAGCTATAGAGTTTGTGAGTTTCAGGTATTACAATAAACAATACACCGACAGCATGCTCAATTATGCATTGGTGCTAAAGAAAAACAGTCCGTACCCAGAGTTGATACCACTTTTTGAAAACAAACAGTTGGACAGTCTGTTTCTGCAAAGTACCACCAATGTCAACCAGCTATATACATTTCGCTTATCCAACTTACGTGAGGATAGTTTGGTTCGGGAATTAAACTATGGCGAAAAGTTGTATGATTTGGTTTGGAAACCATTACAAAAATCATTGCAAGGAATAAACACCGTTTACTATTCACCTTCCGGTAAATTACATCAGGTATCGTTTGCAGCTATTCCCGTTGATTCCACTATTTTGCTTTGCGATAAATACAATCTGTATCAGGTAACAAGTACACGGGAAGTAATAAAGCACAATGCCACAAACACTGTAAAAGCAGCAAACACACCAAAGAAAATTTCCCATGAGGCTGTATTATTCGGAGGCATACAATATGAATTGGACGACAAACAATTAGCACAGGTACAAACAACTTCAAACGAAGATAATAACAACCGTTCCATCTTTGTAAATGACAGTGATCAACGCTCAGGTTCATTTGGATATCTGAAAGGCACCGCCGATGAAGTAAATACCATTGATGCAGAATTTAAGAAAAATGGAAGCAGTAGTCAGCTACTAACAGGAGTTGCCGCTAACGAAGCTCAATTTAAACATTTGACAGGCACTTCCACGGAAGTAATTCACGTGGCTACCCATGGATTTTACTTACCGGTGAAAGACACCCGACAGGAAGATTTCAAATTTATGGGTATGGAAGATAATCGCCGAAACGTGGTGTATCAAAATCCGCTGTTGCGTTCGGGATTAATATTTGCCGGTGCTAACAAAGCATGGAAAGGCGAAAGCATCCCGGATAACTGGGAAGATGGTATACTAACGGCGCAGGAAATCACGCAACTCAATTTGACCAAGACACAATTGGTTGTTCTTTCGGCTTGCGAAACTGGATTAGGAGATGATGGCGGCAGCGAAGGAGTGTTCGGCTTACAACGTTCCTTCAAAATGGCCGGTGTACAAACGCTGATTATAAGCCTTTGGAAAGTGCCGGACACGCAAACCTCACAATTGATGCAGGGTTTTTATAAGTATTGGTTAAGTGGCATGACCAAGCACAATGCTTTTACAAAAGCTCAAAACGAAGTGAGAAAATCAAATCCAAATCCATATTTTTGGGCGGCATTTGTCATGGTGGATTAGTAATTCCGGTAAGTAATTGATGTTTTTTTTAAACATAGAGGTTACTTTATTGCTATATTGCAGATATATATAAAAATAAAAAAAAAATTTTTGAGATTTATGTCTTGTTTTAAATATTTTAATTATTTTTGTTTTTAGTACATGACAAAAATTATATAGCGATATAATTATTTGATTATCAATAAAATAAGTGTCATTTTATTTGGTAAAGACCTTGAAATTTTGTATCTTTATAGCTGAATACCAATCAGTTATAATGAAAACAATGAATTCCAAGGTCTCACACAAAAGTAGTGATTTAACCTCAGTTTTGGTTGAATACTTCGGTAAAAGTTTAAACTTAGCCCGAATTAAGTTCATAAGCCTGTTTATTTGCGCTCTTTGCAAGGTTCAAGTCGTTTGTTTTGAAAAGCTTGCCAGTGGCTTTGAAAATGGCTGTGACAGCGACTCTTCATTGCGACGAATACAACGTTTTATGGCTAATTACAAACTTGACAAAGACTTGATTGCAAGATTGATATTTGCACTTTTGCCACATGAACCACCGTACTCGATTGCTATCGATAGAACGAATTGGAAGTTTGGACAAACAAACATCAATATCTTGGTATTAGCCATTGTTTATAAAGGTGTTGCCTTTCCTATTATATTCAAATTAATGCCGAAACGAGGTAATTCTCATACAAAAGAGAGAATTGAAATCGTGAATCATTACATTCGGTTGTTTGGGAAAGAAACCATTCAATATCTGGTGGCAGACCGTGAATTTGTAGGTGAACATTGGATTAGTTATCTGAACTTTAACCGAATTGAATATCATATTCGCATTCGGGATAATTTCTGGGTTTTGAATCCTAAAACAGGTACACAGTTTAAGGCAACATGGCTCTTTAGCAATTTAAAATTGAATGAAACAAGATTCTTACACTCGATATATAACATTCACAATCAGTTGTGTTACTTGTCTGCTTCAAAAATAAAAAACAAAGAAGGAAAACCAGAATTTCAGATAGTTATATCATTTTGTAAACCTGAAATTGCGCAAAAAATATACAAAGAACGCTGGCAGATTGAAACTGCATTTAGAGCAATGAAAACAAGTGGTTTCAATTTAGAAGACACTCACTTGACTGATATAAAAAGAATTGAAAAACTTGTAGCTTTAGTAACAATTGCATTTTGTTGGGCATATTTGGTCGGAATATATTTACACGAACATGATAAGCCAATCAAAATTTTAAACAATGGTAAAAGGCGCAAAAGCTTTTTCAAATATGGTCTAACTTATATTGCAACCGTACTATTAAATGCTGAATTTCAATCAAATATAGATATTTTCAAATTTTTGTCATGTACTTAGATTTTTGTTTTTATTAATTTTAAAAATTCAAATTTATGAAAAAAGTTGTTTTATTCATTGCTATTAGCATGTTAGTAATTAGTACTTCATGTACAAAAAAATCAGGTGATGCAGAGACTAAAGAAGCTGCAAAAAGTGCAGTTAGTGAACCATTAAACGAAGCGAAACTTGCTGGCGAGTTAGCTGTGTATGGTTATTCAAAAAATTCTGCTTTGGCATTAGCACAGGCTGCAGAAATTCTATGCGAGATGGATCTTCGTAAACTTGAAGTTTCAAAATCGGAAGAAGGTACCAAAAACGAAAACACAGGAGAGAAAAAAGGCAAAGTTACTTTGAATGTTGACACTTTACTTGCCGATGCCACAATAATGGCCGGTGATGATGCTACATTATTAGCCTTAGTTAATGGGGTTAAAAAAATTGCAACCGCAGGAACAAGAGGTCGTTCTGCTGGCCCTGCTGAAGTTTCAAGAACAGTCTCATCAAATAGTTCCTATACAGACTACATTAACTTCGATGGAAGCGCTTTAGCCGAAATAGGAATAATTGGAGATGGTGATACTGATTTAGACATATATGTATATGATGAAAACGACAACCTTATTGTTAAAGATGACGACAATTCAGGACATTGTTATGTTTCCTGGTATCCTCGCTATACAGGCCTATTCAGAGTAAAAGTAATTAACAGAGGTGATGTGTATAATAACTATACTTTACTTACAAATTAAACTTGTTAAGTTTTCTATCAATTCAAAAATTACAGGAGGCTGATTCAATTTGTTTTGAATCAGCCTCCGTTCAATATTGAGCAATCAGAATATTTCAGCTATTCCTTCGCTAATTTTACAGGAATGGTTTCAAAACCGTTATTCATCTGTAAGATATAAAGCCCTTTTTGCATAGAATCGGGCAATTTAATTTGAACCTTACCCCCTGAAATCTGATATTTAGCGTTCATAACCATTTTTCCACACAATTCATAAATGGTTATGAATACAGCCGTTTTTTCACCTGATATTCTCAAATTGACAACATCGTTGCATGGATTTGGAGAGACGCTGATTTCCATCTTATTATTCAACAACCCGGTGGCTAACGATGCTACCTCAAAAGTATCAACTGATGCAGCGCTCCAGTTCCCCATTATATCTCTGCTCTGAAAGCGTATAACATGTTTTTCGCCAACCAGAAATGCTGACGGGACATCTATTTCAAGCGATAATGACAGATGATTTTGCGGAGTTTGCAATTCAGTTAACTGCTGATTGCCAAAATCAGTATCGAACCAATACCGGTAAGCATTAATTTTATTACTTCCATCCACATATACTCCGGTTTGGTAGAACATCTGACTCTGAACAGTTGACCAATCGCCTTTTGAATCTTTCAGACGGATATTGAAGCGGTGAATGCCCGTGGAAATTCCCGACACATCAAATGGCGTGGTAAGTTGGACAGTACTTCCTGAAACAGTGGAACTCACTCTGGAACTGAAATTATCATCCACCCAGTATTCGCAATTGGTGATTTCCACGCCCGACGATACGACTGGTAATTTGAAAAATATCTGACTTTGAACCATGCTCCAGTCGCCTTTTGAATCTTTCAATCGGATGTTGAAGCGGTGAATGCCCGTGGAAATTCCCGATACATCAAACGGCGTGGTAAGCTGAACAGTACTTCCCGAAACAGTGGAACTCACTCTGGAACTGAAATTATCATCAACCCAGTATTCGCAATTGGTGATTTCAACGCCCGACGATACGACTGGTAATTTGTAAAATATCTGACTTTGAACCATGCTCCAGTCGCCTTTAGAATCTTTCAATCGGATGTTGAACCGGTGAATGCCTGTGGAAATTCCTGATACATCAAACGGCGTGGTGAGCTGAACGGTACTTCCTGAAACAGTGGAACTCACTCTGGAACTGAAATTATCATCAACCCAGAATTCGCAATTGGTTATTTCCACACCCGACGATACGACTGGTAATTTGTAAAATATCTGACTTTGAACCATGCTCCAATCGCCTTTTGAATCTTTCAGACGGATATTGAAACGGTGAATTCCGGTGGAAGCTCCCGACACATCAAACGGCGTGGTGAGCTGAACGGTACTTCCAGAAACAGTAGAACTCACTCTGGAACTGAAATTATCATCAACCCAGTATTCGCAATTGGTGATTTCAACGCCCGACGATACGACTGGTAATTTGTAAAATATCTGACTTTGAACCATGCTCCAGTCGCCTTTAGAATCTTTCAATCGGATGTTGAACCGGTGAATGCCTGTGGAAATTCCTGATACATCAAACGGCGTGGTGAGCTGAACGGTACTTCCTGAAACAGTGGAACTCACTCTGGAACTGAAATTATCATCAACCCAGAATTCGCAATTGGTTATTTCCACACCCGAGGACACGACAGGTAATTTGTAAAATATCTGACTTTGAACCATACTCCAATCGCCATTCGAATCTTTCAATCGGATATTGAACCGGTGAATACCTGTGGATATTCCCGACACATCAAACGGTGTAGTGAGCAGAACAGTACTTCCCGTAACAGTAGAACTCACTCTGGAACTGAAATTATCATCCACCCAGTATTCGCATGTAGCCATTTGTGTTCCGCTTACAGCAGTAGCTGTTTTGTAAAAGCTGTGTGTATGTACCACAGTCCAGTGACCAACGCCAATATTAGCCCTGAAATTGACGGTGTGAATTCCTGCTGACAAAGCAGAAACATCAAGTTCACTCACATTGACAACGTATTCGCTGGTGGTTATTTGCCTTCGATCGTTAAATACATTATCGTACCAGTATTCAAGAATACTGTTTGTCTGACCTCTGACAAGAAACACTGCAAATACACATTGAACTAATAAAATAAACCTTTTCATTTTCAATGGATTTAAGGTTTAATTATCTGTCCTGAGCTTCAACAACGATACTTACAGGTAACTTTCCGGCAGCATTTGTTTCCGAAGAAATCGTTTTAACCGAGAAATAAGGTGTGCCGGGCAATCTGCTTTCTTTAAACGGGAAAGATGTTCCATATAACCCCCGGTCGGTACCATCACTGCCCGATGCGACACCAGGTGAGGTGCCCTTTAAATGTAAATCGCCTGTTGAATAGTTGACAAAAGTATTATTGGCAAATTGACCAATAATTTCATGACTCAACGTACAATTACCTGTAGCTATAGGATTACAACCCACCCATAGATTGTAGCTGTATGAATTATTATCATTAGGGACATTCATATTATTAGCAACATCATCTGTACGATTAATCAGGATATTATTATTTACAGTGCAATTGTGAAATGTATTTATTGACATTACATTATTCGAAACTGTGGAATTGTAAATTTCTGCATTGTTGTTTAGTCCGATACATTTTGAGATAATACAACTACTGGAATTATCAACAGAAAAACAATAGTTTGCAACACATTCTGTAATTGTATTATTCTGGGCTGTATTCTGGACAATAAACTGGTTAGCCATACATCTGGAAATGTAACAAAGGGAAGTGTGATCAAAATAAATTACAGAACTGCTCTCCATTTTTAATCCTGAAACAATAGAATTAGATGACCCTGAAGTGAACCACAAATCACCAACCAGAATTGATGAATTTATTCCCAAATTATATCCGGCTCCCAATACTTTCACTCTTTTACCGATACAAATACCATTACGATTACCGTTATATGAAAAAGTGTAGGTGTTGATAACGTGCCTTCCGGGTGGGATATACAAAATATCGTCATCCTGTAAGGCATCTGTAGCAGCTTTCATGTTTGAATACGGAGCAAATATTCCGCCAACATGTTCAACAATAAAGACCTGAGCATTCAAAAAACCAAGACTTGTCACGACTAGTGACATTACAAAAGCGAAAGTAAGTTTTTTCATAAGGCAAAAAAGTTTAATAATAAATTGATAGAAATAAACACCTGCAAATTTATAAAATAAATACATTTATTTACATGTTTTATTTCTTTTTTTTGTGTTAAAAAAATCATCTTATATGTCTGTTTTTCAAAACAGATACATAAAAAACAGGCACAAATAAACCGGAAGGTTCATCTATGCCTGTCAGCATGTTTTTTGTTAAATATAGATCAACTCACAAATTGTGCTACTTGCTCCAAAAACTGCACATCAGTCACATCCAAAACACCAAAATACTCACTGTCCACATCGAGTACAGCTTTTACATTTCCGGCAGTATCGAATACCGGAATTACAATTTCAGAAACGGATAAACTACTGCAGGCAATGTGTCCGGGAAACTGCTCCACATCAGGAACCAAAAGCGATTTCTTTTCTTTCCAGGCGGTACCACAAACGCCTTTGCCAAATTTAATGCGTGTGCAGGCAATCGGTCCCTGAAACGGTCCGAGTACTAACTCTTCGTTTCGCACCACGTAAAAACCTACCCATAACCACCCAAAAGCAGCATGAAGTGCAGCCGATATATTTGCCATATTGGCAATCATGTCCGTTTCGCCTTCGGTTAATGCTTTCAGTTGCGGTAGCAGCGATGCGTATTTTTCTTTTTTGGAAGTGTTTTCGGGAATAAAAAGTTGCTCTGACATTACTTTAAGTTATTTTACTTCGTGTTATTTGCCTATGGCGTTATTTGTTTCACGTTATTTATTCCCGTTGGTCATGACCGTTGGTTGCCCTTCATGCGTTGTGATGAGATAAAAACAATGAATAACGGCGAAGCCAAATAACTATGAATAACCAAATATAACTTTTTAAAGCGCCTCAATTTCCTTCAAAATACCGGCCAGCTTATCCTGCCAGTCAGTATATAGTTTAGCGTAGAATTGTTTTACAATTTTCCGGTTATCTTTTCCATCCGGGCGATTGGAACGAAGTACAAATTCGCGGTTTAAATCCACAATTTTTACTACCAACTGATCTACTGCTTCTTCTTTTACATTTTTCGACATCAATAAACGGAAATAAATGTCGGTAATCAGTTCGGATGACACAAATTTAATGGTCTTTTTTAATTTTCTGCGGCTGGCCATAGGAGTAATTTTTAATTATTGAACCTGTTTGTTGCACAAATATACTCGATAATTATGACATAACTATCTTTTACTGTAAATTTGCAAAAATAAAAACGTAGCTTTCACGTTTAGTGATTGTTCAACCCAACTAAGTTTATGAATTTTACACCAAAATACTTTTCTAAAGCATTCCTGCTGTTGTTTTTAAATGCAATAGTGCTCTATTTTGCTGCCTGCAACGACGAAATTATCAGCACCGACACGTCTAAAAAACTTGAATTCTCTACCGATACGCTCACTTTCGATACGGTGTTTACAACTTTCGGAAGTACCACGCATAAATTATTGGTTTATAATAACAATTCTCAGGCACTGCGTATCAGTTCCATTGCCTTGTCGGGTGGTAAAGATTCTCCTTTCCGCATCAATGTGGATGGTTTGAAAAGTGATGATAATTCATTTGTCAATATCGAAATTCCGGGCAAAGACAGTATTTATATTTTTGTGGAAGTGACGGTTGATCCTGCCAATCAGAATTCACCATTGCTGATAGCCGATTCGCTCATATTTACCACCAATACCAACCGCCAGAAAGTCCGCTTTGAAGCTTTCGGACAGGATGTGGTTCTGTTTAAAAACAAACTGATAGTGAACGACACCACTCTTACTACCGATAAACCGTACCTGATTTACGGTTATCTGGCCGTTGACTCTGCCAAAACACTGAACATTCCTGCAGGTTGTAAACTATATTTTCACAACAATGCCAACCTGCTTGTATATGGAAATCTGAATGTAAACGGAACATTCGAAAATCCGGTTATTATGCAGGGCGACCGAAGCGATGCCATTAAATTCGACAAACCGGTACCTTACAAATATGTGGCCGGGCAGTGGGGAGGCGTATATCTGCTCTGGAATGGCGGAAATCACCTGATAAAACATTTGAATATAACCAGCGGTTATGTGGGATTGTATTTTGTAAACAGCGACCGCTCTACCCTGCCCAATTTGGAGATTCAGGACAGCCGCATACATAATTTTGTGTATTACGGCATTGTGGCACAAAACGGAAATCTGAAAGTAACCAATTCCGAAATCACCAACACGGGTAGTTACACCGTGTATCTAAATGGTGGTAAGCATGTTTTTGTGCAAAGCACCATTGCGAATTACATGAATGCCAGCGACGGCGCTCCCGTTTCGCGCGATAAAAATCCGGCGGTAATGCTTATGGATTTGTACCGCAATGCTCCTATGGAAGCTGAATTTACCAACTGCATAATCATGGGCAGTATGGAAAACGAACTGAGTATTGCCACCCGTTTTGTGGATAAGTTCCGTGCGAACTTCACAAACTGCTATATCCGCAAAAAAACAATTCCCGAAACCACGCAATACACCGCTATTCGTTGGTATGCCGAAAAAGATACGGTGTTTAAATACCCTGATTACGACTACAAAAAAGACAAATATTTTAACTTTATGCCCGATTCCATTTCTCCGGCTCGCGGCATTGCCAAAAAATCGGTTGCCGAACAATTTCCTATCGACCTGAACGGCAATAACCGCATGGAAGACGACGAACCCGATGCAGGTGCGTATGAATGGAAACCAACGGTGGTGAAATAAAACATAAAAAACAAGGGTGTCTCAAAAGTTTACATAAAAAATGCTTACCTTTCAATTTGAAAGTGTTTTTTTGTGAACGCTAAGACGCTAAGTCGCTACGACACGAAGAAAGAACTTTTGTGGCTTTGTGTCGTAGCGACTTAGCGTTCAAAAAATGAATTATTCAAAACTTAACTTATAATTTATAAGTACACAAAATTGTGAATGAACTTTTTGGACTACTTTGTTTTTGTGTCGTTGTTTTCTACCAGCTTATCTGCGCTTTGGCATAAATATTCCGTCCCGGTTCCTGGTATTTCAAACCACCTATTCGTACCGAAGTGAGGTGATTATAGTAGGCGGTATTTAGGATATTGTCGATACCACCAGTCAGTTGCAGGTTAGTTTTCTTTGTCAGTTTAAACGGCACAGCACGCACATTCCAGTTGAACACGATATGGCCATCGGTTTGCGTTTCGGTAGTGGCGGCTTCGGTTTGTTTGGCAGCCCACTCAGCAGAAAGCGAAGTTTCGAGCAATTTTTCCAGCATATAATTTACAGATACATATCCATGCAGTGGCGGAATCTGCGGAAGATAGGTCGATGCCAACACATCGCGACCACGCACATACGAGGCATTGGTCATCAGCCGGAGATGTTTGCTGATTAACCACTGAAATTCCATTTCTGCACCAGTGAAAAACGCTTCTGCCACATTGGTATTGACAAAAAGAGTCGGCGATGTCTGTTGCTCGGTGATTAAGTCGAACAGATAATTGGCAAACACATCGGCTTTCAGACTGATTTTTTTACCTGTCAGCGAATAACTCAGATTGCTGAAATAACCTTTTTCGGGTTGTAGATTCGGATTTCCCTTACGCACAATTCCTCCGGCCTGATTAATATATTTATAACGCTCTTCGATGGATGCGGCACGGTACGAAGTAGCTCCCGACAGCATGATTTTTTGCAGTTTTGTTGGCATATATTCCAGATCGATATGCGCGGAATAAGCTAGCTCGGGTTTTGTAGCCGGAAGAAAAAGAACCGCACCGTTACGTGTAAGGGCAATTCTTTCACCGTTATCAATTTTATACTTCAGAATTTCAGCAAAAGAAGTGTCGTTTTTTGTTTGCAGAAAATCCAAACGAAGTCCTGCATGCAAATTCAGTTTCGACGGGATAAATTCGTGCTTGTAATAGCTGAAAATTCCGGCGTCGAACATCGAGGCGCGTGGCGTGGGCTGTTCGCCGGTTACAGTAGTATCGATAGCGGAAGTCACTATTTTATAACGAATTGTTTGCGATTCGCGTATCCATGTTTCAGCGCCCAAAGTCAGTAGATTTTCTTCATTAAATTCGAAATCGCCCGTTACTTTTACTCCCGATGTGGTGTTGATACTCGATGGAAACAAAGTGGTGCTTGCACTTGCTTTGTTTTCCACATCGCGACCAATACTGTGTGTATAGGCTTTTATACTCAGTCGGTTGAGCGCATCTGTCAGATCGGTAAAAATATATTCGCCACTGAGCTGATTACGGGTAAAATTTAGGTAACGCACGGTGGCTGACGATGGAAATGCATTTCCACCCGGCAAACCGGCATCCCAAGCCTGATAATGATTGTAACTGACCAACAGTTCCTGATTATCGCGGTAATTCATGCCGCCGGTAAGTCCCCACGAGTTATCGTGAAACTGACTGTTAGCCAGAATTCCTTCGGGTGTGGTGGTATTTCCTGCAGTGCGGTAACTTCCGTTTGCCGACAAATACCAGTCCTTGTTCGTTATATTGACGGTTGCGTTGGTTGCCCACAAATTGTTTACCAACTGATATCCGGTAGTAAGTTGTCCGCTGGATTGTAATCCATCCGAATATCCGGGACGAGCAGTAACAAAATTCACCACTCCGCCCATAGCGCCGTTACCATACAGAACAGAGGCAGCACCTTTTATGATTTCAATTTTATCCAGACTGTTCAGATTGATGGTCGACAACACTCCGGCAATATCGGTAGCGGTTTGAATGCGGTCGTTATCTACCAGAAACAGCAGACGTTGTTCCGATAATCCACGTACATTCACCGAAGTCGCCCACATTCCGTCACGCGACAAACTTATACCAGTTTCCTGTTGCAACGCATCGGCAGTGGAGTTGAAATCTTTCAACTGTAATTTAGCTTTATCAACCGTAATATAGGGCAAAGCCACCGAATTGGCCGCCAAACTATAGACCGTTATTTCCTTGATTTGCTTTTCGTGAATACTGTCGGTTTGTGCTGAGATACTGAAACATAACACCGATATAAAAATGGCGGACAAGAAGGTTCTGACTTTCTGATTCATTTTTCTGATAAATTTGGTTATACAAAAGTACGCAAAAAATTATCGCTCCAACCATTTTTTAATACAGGTTAGGAATAATAGTTAGATGGCGATGTTTATGGTCAAAGCATTTTAATGTTTTTATTTTTTTAACGCAAAGACGCTAGGTCGCGAAGTCGGAAAGTAATTTTTCTTCGTGTCTTAGCAACGTAGCGTCTTTGCGTTCAAAAAAGTATTTACAATCTAAATGATTGTATTTTACTCCGAAAACAAATTTTAGCAAGGTATCTATCATTAAAGAACCTCATGCTCTGTTCTCTCAATAATTTCATTTTGCAAATCCAGTCCCAGATCGTTGAAATAATCGCTGTAACCGGCCACACGTACAATCAGATTGCGGTAGTTTTCGGGATGTTTCTGCGCATCGCGCAGCATAGCAGCATTCACCACGTTGAACTGAACATGATGACCGTTCATGCGGAAATAACTGCGCACCAATCCCGAAACTTTGCGAATAGCCGTATCGTCTTCAAAGAAATTCGGACTGAATTTCTGATTCAGCAAAGTGCCACCGGTATGTAAATGGTCGATTTTTGCTGCCGATTTTAGCACGGAAGTTGGTCCGTGTTTATCGGCTCCCTGCACCGGCGAAATTCCTTCGGAAACAGGCAATCCGGCTTTGCGTCCATCAGGGCTGGCATGCATTACACTTCCGAAATACACATGACAAGTTGTTGGAAGCAGATTGATACGGTATTCGGCACCACGCGGACTGCGATGTCCTTTCACCGCATCGTGATAAATATCAAAAGTATCCACCAATTGTTTATCGGCATACTCATCGTCGTTGCCATATTTCGGTGTTTTGTAAAGCAGTTTATACAACAATTCGTCGTTATTTTCAAAATTCGCCTCCAGTGCTTTTACAAAATCGGGTAACGAAATGGTTTTATCGTCAAATACCAATTTTTTTAGCGCTGTAAGTGCATCGGTCATAGTTCCCATGCCCACACCCTGAATGTAATTGGTATTGTACCGCGATCCACCCTGAATATAATCCATACCCCGTGCCACACAATCGTCGATAATGAGCGACAGGAACGGCGTGGGAATATGTGTCATAAAAATCTTTTCGATGGTATTGTTGCCCGTAATTTTGATGCGGATAAAATGCTCCACCTGCGCTTTGAATGCTTTCAACAAATCATCATACAACTGAAATCCTCCTACATCACCGGTTTTCAATCCAATTTGTTTTCCTGTTCGTGTATCGAAACCATTGTGCAGGGTCACTTCCAGTATTTTCGGCAGATTGAAATATCCGCAGAGAATATAACTTTCCGTTCCGAAAGCACCACTTTCTACACAACCACTCGCACCACCATTTCTGGCGTCAACAATATCTTTTCCCTGATTCAGCAATTCCTGAATAATGGCATCCGTATTAAAAATGGATGGCTGACCAAAACCGGTTTTGGTAATTTTCACAGCACGGTCGATAAAACTATCGGGATTCAGTTTGCTGAGCTGCACCATCGAACTTGGCTGCAGCAAGCGCATTTCCTCAATCACATCCAGCAAAATGTATGACATTTCATTCACCGCATCCGTACCGTCAGGTTTAAGTCCACCCAGATTTATCAGACAAAAATCGGTGTATGTACTGCTTTCCTGCGCTGTAACGCCAATTTTGGGCGGCGAAGGATGATTGTTAAATTTAATCCAAAACGACTGAAGCAATTCTATGGCTTTCTCTTTGGTGAGTGAACCCTGAGCAATTTCCTTTTGATAAAACGGGTTCAAATGCTGATCCAGGCGACCGGGATTAAACGAATCCCAGGGATTCAGTTCTGTAACCACTCCGAGATGCACAAACCAGTAATGCTGCAGTACTTCATGAAAAGTTTCGGGTGCAAGTGCCGGTACGCGACGACAAATGCGAGCCATTTCGGTTAGTTCTGCTTTGCGCTGTGCATCTGTTTCAATGGCAGCCAGTTCTTTCAGTTTTTCAGCATAACGGTTGGCGAAAAGAATGACTGCACCAGCAGCAATTCTCATGGCTTTCAGTTCTTCTTTTTTATCGTAAGCCAGTGGGTCGTTGATAAAATCGAGTTTTGAAATACTTTCTTCTACATCATCAATAATTTCAAGCATACCTTTTTGGAAGATTTTATACCCGGCTACCGTATGTCCCGGTGCACGTTGCTCCATAAATTCGGTAAAAATTCCGGCTGAATATGCATCTTTCCATTCGTCAGTCATGGCATTCATCATTCTGTCGCGGTTAGAACGACCCGTCCAAAATGGAATAATTGTTTCTTCGAAAGCCTTTTTTGTTTCCTCGTCTACCCGAAACCACACTTTTTCGCGGGAATTCAGAATTTCCAAATCCTGCAGCGAATGAACAGTAATCTCGGGGTAGGTTGGTGTTGCTTTTGGAGCCGGTCCGCGTTCACCCACAATCAGTTCCATATCGTTGATACAAATGGATTTGTTAGTGAGAATAAATTCGAACGATTTGGCACGTTGCACCGGAATGCTATCGCCAAAAGCCAGATGGTTTTTGTAAAACTCAGTCATCAATAAGCCTCTTTCAGCCGAAATGGTATAAACGGCATTCAGACTCTGTTCGCGAAGTTGTTGAATTCTATCAGTCATAATTGTTAAGAATTAACTTTTCCCAAGTTTTGAACTTTGGAAAAGTTGAAAGTATATTATCCACCAATTTTCACCTGAAAACCGGCATTTTCAAATTGTTTTTTCACTTCTTCAAGCTCTTTTTTATCCATCGATTTCATGTCTGAAAAAGCATTGTCCATCCCGAACCGTTCGTATTTGTGCGATGCTGTGTTATGAAATGGTAGCAGGTTTATCAATTCCGGTTTTTTACTTAATCCGGAGAGAAAACCGAGCGATTGCCGTATATTTGTTTCAGAAAACGAAACTTCCTGCACCATGGGCATTCGGATATAAACTGATTTTCCTATTTCCAACAACTTAGTCAGATTTTCATGAATCAGTTTGTTTGGAACTCCGGTATATTGCCGGTGAAGTTCTTCGTCCATAATTTTCAAATCGTACAGAAATAAGTCGGTATGCTGAGCAATTTCCGATAGAATTTCCCAACGTACATACCCCGACGTGTCGACGGCTGTGTGCATTCCTGCCTTTTTACAGGCAATCAGCGCTTCGTTCAGAAAAGTATGCTGAAACGTGGGTTCTCCACCCGAAAACGTAACTCCCCCATCCGATTCCTCCATAAAAATCCGTTCCTTTTCCAGTTCCTTCATCAGTTCTTCTACTGAAATTTCGCGTCCCACAATTTCTTTTTCCATAAAACAACGATCGCCTACACACACGGTTTTACGTACTGTATGTATTTCAGCACTACGACTTTCGGGATTGTGACACCACGCACACACCAACGGACAGCCTTTCAGGAAAACCGTTGTGCGAATTCCCGGACCGTCGTGTACAGTAAAGCGTTTGATGTCGAAAATAATGCCCATAAAATGACCCATAACCCCTGAAGGGGAATATTAAAAAAAGAAAAATAGTTGAAAAAGTACGTTCGAAGTGAAAGTAAACCTATATGGTTGCACCCTCTTAAGTCCCCTTCAGGGGAGTTAGGGGTAGGTTGGGGAGAGATTTTAAATTATCCAGCACTCGTACAAACCCTTTCCGGATTTGTGGAGTATATTGCCTTTGTATTTAGTAGAATATGTCATTGAGTGAGAATGAAGATATTTCGGGTGCTAAATTAGAAAATATTTTGGAAATGACGGGTTAATTCATGCAGAAATTTTGAAAATCAGATGGTATTATTTTGAATTAAGTATTTTATCTGTAGCAAGTTTCCCTGTCAGAATAGAAATTGGCAAGCCCGCCGGGCTGTAAGACCATTGTCCGGCCTGATATACCGATGGTAAAATAGTTTCCACCGATTTTGCCACTTTGAGCATTTTATTTACCACCGGCATGTGTGAATTTGTAAATGCCCAACCGGTAATTCCACCTTCGGTATTGCCGGTAAGCTTTTCAATGGTAAGCGGTGATGACGAAAATTGTTCTGCAACTTTATTTTTGAAACCCGGAAAAATACTTTCGTCCATTATTTCAATGGTGAGTTGCTCCAGAAAAACTTTTATTTCGTCTGTCCATCCAAATTCATCAATTTTTTTTGCCAGTTGATATTCGTACAGCAAACTGATAACAACTCCCACTTTGCCTTCGGGAGCTAAATCCGCATCACGCAAAACCGGTATGGCAATTTCGAAAGTATTCAGACAGAAATATGCTTTCAGGTATTCTTTAACCTTGTTTTTTAATGCAATATTATCGGGTTCGATGGTTTTCATTTTCAGAAAATCTTCCATATCCGTTTTATCTACCGCCGACAGTCCTTTTTTATCGGGTGTATAGAAAAAATGACCGGTACAAATATCTGAAAAGTATTTTTTATTCTCATTCACTGTCAGATAAACGGTGTAAACCGAATCGCCGCCACGTAAATCTTTGAGTGAAGCACGTTTTTCTTCAATAGCGCCGATTAATTTTCTGTCGGTAAGTTCATTGAGTGGAATAATGTTGTAAAGAAATTTCAGGTCGCACGCCCAAACCACATCCTTGTATTCCGTTCGTGTTCCATCCGAATCCAGTACGTATTTTTGTTCCGGCTGAAGGTAGTCGATGGTAGTCGATGTTTTTATAACGCCGCCATTCGCCACAATAAAATCAGTCATTTTATTGATCAGGGTTGCTGTACCGCCTTTCGGATAATGATAATCAAGATACAAACTGAAATAACTTAATGCGAATGAAGTGGGAGTTTTTTGGAAGAAATGTTGTGCAATAATATCAATCAACGACTGATTTTTCGAAAATCGTTTCAAATATTCTTCTACCGGCTCGTTCAGTTTGTTGATTTTACGGATAGTCATTACAAATTTCAGCATCCACGGCAGAAGTGTTTTAAAAAGATATTCCTTGTCTTTCAGTATATCCATAAAAGCCGGATTGTCGATACCGTAAAGCACATCCATATATTCCATTATCTTTTTTATTTCGCTGATAATGGCTTCAATGTCACTGGCACTTTCAGGGTATTGAGTTTTCAGAAAATCTTCGTAGGCAACAACAGAGCTTTTGTCTTTCAGGGTAAGCACTTTGTCGGCAATACCAATAGAAATGGGACTTTTAGCAAACTCTATATCAATTCCGAGTTGTTTGAGCATAGGAAAAACGATACCTGAGTTTTCGATAGACCGCAATCCACCATCGAAATATACCTGATTACGGTTAAAAGTCTGAACCAAACCGCCTAATTTGTTTTGCTTTTCGAAAATAATAACCGACTTTCCGGCTTTTGCCAGATAAGCAGCCGCTGTTAATCCGGCAATTCCACCACCTACAACTATTGCATCATACTTCATAGACATTTTCTTTATCCAAATGTATTAATTGTTTGCTGATTTGAAAAATCTGATTACCAACTACTCTGTCGCGGGCATGTTTAGCCGGAATTTCTTCGTTGGTAAGGTTGTAAAATTTACCACTAACACCTTCCATTTCGGGTGATGAAGCCAGATAATAAATAGCTTCGCCTGATATTTCGGGATTTTTGAGTGTTGGCTGAATAATAAACCGTGAGAATAGATTATACAAAATTCCATTGTTGTTGCCAATATTCGATTTTACGGCTCCGGGATGCATGGCGTTTATAGTTACACCTTTGCCTGCCAGCAAATCATTCAGTTCCCAAACAGTCATTAACTGCGCAGTTTTCGAAGCTCCGTAACCGCCGTAGCCACCATAGCTGCGTTTTTCCCAGTTGAGGTCGTCAATTTTTAAACCATTGAACCGGTGTCCTTCGGAATTCACCTGAATAATGCGCGAGGGTGCACTTTCAACCATTCGTTTTAAAAGTAAACTGGTAATCAGAAACGAAGCCAAATGATTTACGGCAAAAGCCGTTTCGTAACCATCAACGGTGAGTTGTCGGGTGGTCATGTGAACTCCGGCGTTGTTGATAAGAACATCAATTTTCGGATATTTTGCCAGAATTTCGAGCGAAGCTTTTTTCACCTGACTTAAATCGGAAAAATCAGCCAGAAAATAATCGGCAGGAGTTCCGGAAATGGTTTTAATCTCGTTACTAACTTTTTCAGCTTTTGCTTTATCCCTTATCATCATCACAATTTTAGCACCGGCTTTTGCTAAACGGATAGCTGCCTGATACCCTACACCCGATGTTGTTCCGCTTATAACACATATTTTTCCTTCCATCGATGTGGTGGAAACTCTTTGAGGCATACGACCCACAGGAATGAAGTTCAGTTCTTCGGGAAATTCAAATTTCTTGCTCATTATCCAAACTTTTTAACTAAGAAACGGCGGTACATTTTTTTGAAATAAGGAATATTGTTGAAGATATCACCCCACAAATCGTAATAATCCCGCTGTTCGAGAATAAACCCATCGTTGCTGATAGTAAGTTTTGTAGAACCATAAATAGGTGTGCTCGGGTACTTTTTGAAAATCATGGTCATAATCCAGTCGAAAATAATCACATTTTCGTTTTGGGCTATGGACACAATTTCCATGTTGAGTTGGTTGGTACGTTTTGTGAGCCGGTTGCACATAGCAGTAAATTCCTCAATCCCTTCGATGCGCTGAATGGTATCCTGAAAAATGATGTCTTTGTGGTAATATTTAAAAATGTGCGACCAGTCGGGTTTGCCCTCGGTATTGTAAGTTTTCGACCACAATTCTTTGATGGTGGTCATATTTAACTCTTTTTTATCCGCATCTTTATCCATAGTTCATTTGTATTTTTAAGATATTCACTTTTTTTAAACACACTTTTTAAGTAATATGTTCAGAATAGATAATGCAAAAAAACAAGTAATGAAGCTATTGACCAATGATTAGTACTTCAGTAGATTGCTTTGTGCTTAAAACATATTTCATTTCTCTACTTTCATGTATAACTACTTTTTTACCGTAACTGGTAAGAATGTCGCTAATTCTTTCAATTGTAGGAATGCCATCCGAACGATATGATATAACTAAAACACTGTCTCTAAATCTACTAATCAGTTTATCAAATGCATTCTCAATTGCTTTTGCATTTGTCCAATCGGAACCAACAACCTGCAATCTTTTGTGTTTACTATTGTAATCAATTTTATTTCCCCAATGATTATAATCTGATATTCCTTCTAGAAAATGATAGAAATCGCGGTAATCAACACCAACTCCTTTTTCTGAAACATATGGAGTATCAATATAAACCAAATCAAAATTATTTTTAATATCAAATATATTTTTGTTCAATGCAGTGTTTATCTGACCATTGGAAAAAACCGAATTATTAGCCTCCTCAGCAAAATTCCGGAAATGAACTTCGAAAGGAGTATCCCATGTTACTTTATTTCCAAAACTTCTTTTTACTTCCTGTGTACGTATGTATAAGTTTTTTCGATGAAAAAGATTGTACGGTCGTTTTATAATGCAAGATTGAAACAAACTAAACCATGCAATAGACTGCTTGTATTCATCCTTTATATTTTGAATATTTGTGGCTACAACATCCAACCATCTATTTTCATTATCAGTAAAGTAGGTATCAGGAAAAGTTTTTTCGATGAAGTCTGGATATACTATATCTGCATGGCGCTTTAGAATATATTCAATTTCGTGCTTTTCTAAAATGTGTGACTCATTCTCTATAAGGGCTTTACCAATAATTGAGTTAAATTTTAAAATATCGTTATAAGTAACAGATTTCCCCTCTTGTTTCATTCTGTAAGCTACACTACCCGTACCTCCAAAAGCATCAAGCATTGTATTAAAAGGAATATCCTTTATACAATGCCAAATCCAATCAATGTACTTTAATTTACTTCCCTGATAACGGGTTGAAGGAAATTTTGCCGTAATTTCTATATCTGAAAAAAGCCCTAATTGCATTACTTTATTTTTCTCCAATCTTTGTATTGTTTTAAATTGCTATATGGCGTCTTATTTAACTCAGCCGCCTTAGCCATATCTTTTGTAAGATAAAAAGCCCAATAATCATCAAAAACATCTTCTCCTAAATCCACAAATGGACCTTTGCCATTTTTCAAAGACTCAATATTGCTCACAGAACCTATATTTTTTGTATTGCCACTACCCGGACGATCAATAGCAATTTTATATTTTTCCTGAACGAAAAAGTCAAAATCCTTGGCTACTGAAGTGATATTTTGCAAATCGTCAATTTTATAAATATTTCGCTCATCTGTCACTTTTTCATTTCTTGAATAAATAATACCAAGAACAAAATGCCCAACATATTCATCGTACGGAAAAGTGATGTTTTTAGTGCTTTTTCTGTCTCTAAAATATCCAGTAAAAGCACCTAAAGTCATCCCATTAACCGATTTGCTATCTTTTCTGTATGTACTTTTTATATCAACTGCATATTTTTGTCCAGCCTTGTCAATAAATGTAATGTCAGGATAAAAATTTTGTTCTTTACTCAACATCATTTTTAACTGATTTTTTTCAGCAAATTGGCAAATTGATGGAAAAATAAGCAATTCCATGATTTTTGAAATAACTTTAGTATCAACAGAAATTGTATAAATATTTTTGGCAATATCGATAAATCCCTTAACAACCCAATCGCCATTATCAGTAGAAACTGCATGATTAAATTGAGCAACTTCTTTCTGAATTACTTCCAGAAATTTTTCTTTTAAATGCTCTCTGTTTTTTATTGTATTCATATGGCATTAGTTTCGTTAGGATTCTCTGTTATATTGTTTTCTTCAACACTGGATTCACTAAATATGGTTTCTTCTTCCACCTCATTCAACACAAACCGTTTGTAGTACGAAATAATAAGCGAGGTAAACGGCAGTGCAATTATCAACCCGGCAAAACCCATCAAAGAGCCCCAAACGGATAATGAAAGCAGAATTACAGCAGGATTTAGCCCGGTAACTTTTCCCATAATTTTGGGTACAAGAATCAAATCTTCGATAACCTGTACCACTACAAAAACAATGGCTACGCCTAGAATGACCGACCCGAAACTGTGACCTGTTTCCACCGATTGCAGGTAAGCCAGAAACATAGCCGGAATCAATGCAAGTGTTTTGAGATAAGGTACCAGCGTAAGTACGCCCAGAAAAAGCCCGAAAACAATGGCAAGTGGCAAACCTATAATATAAAAACCAATGGAACTTAATAAACCGGCAATCAAAGCCACCAATGCCTGTCCTCGGAAATAACGGTTCATGCCCGATTCAATATCATGAATAATTTCGGTAGCAATAGGGCGGAATTTTACCGGAATAATATTGAAAATACCTTTCGAGACTTTTTCGTAATCGAGCAAAATAAAAATGAGGTATAACAAAATAATAATAAGCACCGACATGCCAAAAATCAAACTTAGCGATCCATTCAGAAACTCCCAAAGTTTTGGAGCAGCTTTTTTCAGCATTTCCATAATTTGCTGATCGTTCAGAATGGATTTTAAATCCATCGAACTAAAATAAGTTCTGATATCGTTCTGCCAGGCTAAAGGCAGAAATTTATCCACACTCAGATTTTGCGAATACGCACCAATAATATCGGAAAGTTTGGAAAATTCGTTGGACACCAAAGGAGTAAGCAGAAAAACAAAACCGGTGAAAATGGCGGTTACAAGTATCAGCGTGGTAACAACGGACAGAATGCGACTTTTAAATTTCAACCGGTACTGAAAAAAATTGACAGCCGGATGCAACAAATAAGCTATCAACCAGGCAATCAGAAAAGGCAACAAAACATTACTCAAACGCTTCAGCAGCAAAAAAACCAATATAATCACCGTAAGTCCGATAAGCAACCGAACCACTCTGTCGAACGTAAAAGGTTTTGATGAAATCATTTCTTTGAGTTATTAATGGTTATTTACTTCGTGTTATTGGTAGTTATTTGGCTATAGCCGTTATTCATTGTTATTCGGCTACGCCGTTATTCATCGTTATTTAGCTAAAGCTGTTATTCATTGCTTTCGCGAAGTGAATATCGCCCGAAGGGCAACCAACGGTCATGACCAACGGGAATAAATAACGGGAATAAATAACGGCGAAGCCTAATAACAGCGAAGCAAATATCAGGCGTAGCCTAATATCGCCAAAATGCTTTAATCGTGCACGTAAGTCACTCCGGTAGCTGCATTAAAGCAATCGCGACAAATAGGTTCGTACTCGGCCATTTCGCCCAGCAAAACGCGCTTGTCGCTATCTACCAACCGATGCGACACATAGGCCAACGCGCCACAACGCACGCAAATGGCATGTACTTTATACACATCTTCGGCCACAGCACAAAGCGCCGGCATTGGCCCAAATGGCACTCCACGGAAATCCATATCCAGTCCGGCAATAATCACACGCACACCCTGATTTGCCAGTTGTGTACAAACTTCCACCAGTCCTTCGTCGAAAAACTGAGCTTCGTCAATGCCAATCACATCCACATCACCGGCCATCAGCAAAATACTCCCCGACGATTCGACAGGCGTTGAGCGTATCGATGTTTTATCGTGCGAAACCACTTCATCTTCGGAATAGCGGGTGTCAATTTTCGGTTTAAAAATTTCTACGGATTGTTTGGCAAAACGGGCACGTTTTAAACGGCGGATAAGTTCCTCGGTTTTTCCGGAGAACATAGAGCCACAAATAACTTCTATACTGCCTCTCTTTTGTTGTATCGGATGATTCTTTTCAGAATAAATCATGGTATTGTGCTGAATTTTAGTATTCTTTTTCTTTTTATTGTCTGTTGATTGTTGTAACTTTACAGCCTGAACTCAATGCTGTAAAGAATTCTTACGGCAAAGTTAAAAAAAATACCTGCTTACCACATTTTTTTAAACAAAAAGATATGAACAGAAAATTGTTAGTAACCCTGCTTCACAAAAATATTGAAGAACTTAGCATGATAACTGAGAGCTTTATGGATATGACTGATTATCCACAGGCTATCGTTCATTTAGCACGACGTAAAACCGAAGATATTCAGATGATTATAGATCAGTTGAGCGAAATAGAACAAGAAAAAGCAACTCCTGTCGCAGATGAAAAGCCGAATATAAAACCGGTTATACCCGAAATTCAATCAGAGCAATTAAAATCTCAGCCAGCGCAACCGGAGCCGGAACCTGAAAAACTACAGCCCAAAGAACCGAAACCGGTAGTGGAAACAATTGTAGAGCCGGAGCCTTCTGCCGAAGAAATTGAAATAATTGACCTGGTGGAAGAAGAAATAGTGGTAGTAGAAACTGCCGAAGAAACTAGAATGACCTTAGAAACCAATGTAGTGACCGAAACTACGGAAGTGATAGGAAATCACGAAGTAAAAACGGTAACAGATGAAACAAAGAAAACCACCATTGCCGATAAAATTGTACATCCTGTGGTTTCGCGCAACGAAATGATGGCCAAAAGCGATAATACATTAAGTTCTACCATTGCCAACAAAAAGATTGATGACATTAAACAGGCCATCAGCATTGGCGATCGATTCCGTTTTCAGCGCGAGCTGTTTAAAGGAAACGGTGAAGATATGAATAAAACCCTGAGCTATATCAATCAATTAGCAACACTGAACGAAGTGGTGTCTTTCCTGCAATCGAAATATGGCTGGGAAGAAGAAACAGAGGCGGCCGAAGATTTTATGCAGATTGTAAAACGCAAATTCCTTTAAAAACAAAACTCAAGAATGAAGTTATTTGTAGTTCCCACGCCTGTTGGTAATTTGGAAGATATGACTTTCAGGGCTATCAATGTGCTGAAAGATGCCGATTTAATTCTGGCCGAAGACACGCGTACCAGTGGTTTTTTGCTGAAACACTTTGGCATCACCACGCCCATGCAGTCGCATCATAAATTCAACGAGCATAAAACGGTAGAATCTGTGGTTCAACGCATTAAAAGTGGTCAAAAAGTTGCATTAATATCCGATGCAGGAACGCCGGCTATTTCCGATCCCGGATTTTTGGTTGTTCGGCAGTGTGTGGAAAATGATATTGATGTGGAATGCCTGCCCGGAGCAACAGCTTTTGTTCCGGCACTGGTTGCCTCCGGTTTACCTAACGACCGCTTTTGCTTCGAAGGGTTTTTGCCACAGAAAAAAGGGCGACAAACCAAACTGAACAATCTGACAGGCGAAACCCGCACCATGATTTTCTACGAATCGCCGTTCCGGCTCTTAAAAACTCTCACTCAGTTTTCCGAAGTTTTTGGTACCGAACGTAAAGCCTCCGTTTCGCGCGAAATCTCCAAATTTCACGAAGAAACCAAACGTGGCACGCTGGGCGAACTTATACAGCATTTTACACAACAAAATCCGAAAGGAGAAATAGTTGTAATTGTTGCAGGATTAGAAGAATAACACTAACTTTGCACTTTCAAATTTCCCCTCAAAATAACTGCATTTAATTCGTTTTTTAAGGTATGAAAACTAAGATATATTTTCTGAGCTTTGTGGTTGTTTTCCTTACATCATGTGGCTATCAATCAGCCGAATACAGGGCACTTAAAGAGCAAAATGACTCATTAATGCGTGCAAAACAATCGATGCAGGAAGAGATTGATGGCTATTTTTCGGCCATGAATCAGATAGAACAAAACATTGAAAAAATTAAAAATACCGAGAATGTTATTTCGCTTCAGCCTGTTGGTGAAGAAATTGACAATGATGCCCGCATTAAAATAAATCAGGATCTTACTTTTCTGAACGAAATGCTTCAGGCCAACAAAGATGAACTGGCACGATTGAAAAAGCTGATCAAAAAAAGTCAGTTTAAATCGGAAGAACTGGAACGCACTATTACCCGACTCACCAAAGCTCTGGAAGATGAATCGTCGAAAGTAGCACTGCTCGAAGCTCAGATAATGGAAAAAGATTCGCTCATTGCCAAACTCGGAGGTGAAGTGGAAGCGCTGGGCAACGATGTGGAAACACTCAAAACTGACAACGATAGCAAACAAACAAAGATTAACGAGCAGGACGAAACTATACATACAGCATGGTATGTTTTTGGCACACGCAAAGAACTTAAAGAACAGAAAATCATTACTTCCGAAGGTATTTTCAGTCCTTCAAGAGTGCTGCAAAGCGATTTCAACAAGAGCTATTTTGTTCGTATCGATGCCCGTAAAACCAAATCCATTCCGCTGTATTCTACCCGTGCAAAAATACTGACATCGCACCCAAAATCGTCGTACACACTGGAAAAAGACAATGGAAACTTTGTACTGCTGATTCTGGACACAGAAGCATTCTGGAGTGTTAGTAAATATTTGGTGATTGAAGTTGATTAAGAAATAACCAAAATACAAGAATGCGTTCCCGAAACTAATTTTGAAGGAACGCATTTTTTTATATACAATGATGTACAAAGCTGTTTTTATTGATTTGGACGATACCATTTGGGATTTTCACACCAATGCCCGGTTATCGTTGCAAGATATGTTTACCGACCGCAAGCTGGACAGGTATTTTACCGATTTTGATGAGTTTTTTACTATCTACGCCAAAAAGAATATCGAACTTTGGGAAGCCTATGGAAAAGGTGAAATAACACAGGATTTTCTGAAAGCAGAACGTTTCCGTTATCCTTTATCGAAAATGGGCGTCGATGATGAACAACTGGCTGAGCAGATTGGTATTCAGTATCTCGATATTCTTCCAACCAAAACGGCTTTGATGCCTTACGCACTGGAATTGCTCGATTATCTTTATCCGAAATATCCGCTTACCATTGTTTCGAACGGTTTTGTGGAAGTTCAATACAGAAAATTGGATAGCTGCGGACTTGGTCGTTATTTTAAGCATGTGGTACTTTCCGAAGCAGCCAAAGCACTGAAACCCGACAAACGGATTTTTGAATATGCGCTGGATTTGAATGGTGTAAAAGCAACAGAGGCCATCATGATAGGTGATAGCTATGAGGCTGATATCCGAGGTGCACAAAATGCCGGAATCGACCAGATTTATTATCCGCTTCCGGGACATGATAAGCCTCAACAGACTTCGACCTATAAAATTCAATCGCTGAAAGAAGTGATGGAGATTTTGTAAAAAAAAACTGCGATATGAATTTCAAGTCATACCGCAGTTTTAATAAGATTAGAGTTCCAGAAAAGCACCATTTACCTGAGGAGTCCCACCATATGCGGCACGCGTTCCAACAATTGTGATATTGTCACCAACTTTCTTACCTTTCGAGGCAAAATCTGTTATTTTAAACACATACACTTCTCCTGTTGCATCTTTTAAGTATAACAGACCGGTTGCAGCATCGTCAATTTTGCTAATAGTACCTGACAAACGATATGAATAAGTACTAACCGGAGCAGCAATAAATTCTGCTACTGTTGCATTTATTATCACACTTCTCTGGCTAAGACCTTTTTGTGTAGTATAGTTTTTAGTTCCATCTGTAGTACTGAAAGTAAGCGTTGTAGAACGACTACCTCCGGGATTTGCAATTGCACTGAATTTCATTATGGTTTTAACCCCTACCGATTGAATCGACGAAATTGACAACCAAGATTTTGCATCATCAGGAATGCTTACTGAAACACCTTGTCCTTTGCAGGTAATGTAAGCGGTAAACTCACCACCTTCCCCTGGAATTATTGCATTTTTTACCGAATCAACTTTCACAAGTGATTTAGTGATCTTGAGAACAGATACATTTACTAATTCTATTGTAGTACCGTATGTGAGTTTCGGACCCAGAACAGTAACTTCATCTCCAACTTCAAGTCCTAAACTTAAAAAGTTTTTCGTAGCTCCCTTAGCGTCAAGCGTACCATAAACATAAACAGTTCCGGTATTATCTTTAAGATACCAATTACCATAAACTGTGTTGGCAATTGACGTACAAACACCTGTTACCTGATAATTTTTGCCATCAAGTCCGGCAATCACCTCTGCACATGTGGCAGTTGTAGTTTTCGCCAAACCCTGAATGACATTAATCCTCTGGGTCTTGCCTCCACATTTAATTAATACCTCAGTAGAACGACCATTTAAGGTAGCAGCAGCGGTAAATATAAGTGTTGATTCACCTGCAGCACCGGAAACGGAAGATATTGTTAACCATTGAACTGTAGTTGGCTTTTCAACTTTAAAACTATCTATAGCCATTATGGTAATGGTGTCGGAACCACCCGTTACCGGTATCGAAACATAAGACGAAGTTACTTGAATTTCATCAAGCAATGTCACTGTTGGTTCATCTGTACAACTTGTCATCAAGGCAAGTATTGCAATGAAAAATGGAATTATTTTTTTGAATTTCATATTTATTGATGCTTTTTGATTAATTGAAAATATACTTAACACCGATTAATGCATACCAGGTTTGACCCAAAGAGTAGTTTGGGGTAAATGTTTGGGTATTACCTTTGATTGAAGATGGTGTAGAGAAAGTAGCTACACCTTCAGTATCAACACCTTCATATTTTAAAATTCGAGCTTCGGTACCAATTTCCGGATTCAGATATTTAGCTACACCCCAACTGGAGTTGAAAAGATTCATAACGTTTTTAACATCAAAGCTAAGTTGCAAAGTATTTTTGGTGCTGTTGGTCTTGATAACAAAATCATGTTTGTAACTAAAGTCAACACGATTCACCCATGGAGAATAAACGCTGTAAGCTTCAGCATATTTACCTTGTTGATTTTTCAAATAGCTGTCAGCATGTACATAGTCCATAAAACGGGTTTTATCGCCTTCAGAAACAAAGCGGAATTGGTTGTTTGCCACTTCTTCATCCGTAGGTACATAAATTGCATCGTAATTGTAACCATCACCATTTATATCGTTAACTGTCATATAAGAATAGTTATATCCGCCGTACCATCCTTCATAGATAAGGCTATAGTGATTACCACTCTTGTCGTGAGCTGTAAGCGATGCTACAAGACGATCGGGTGTGGTGTATTGAGAGTTATGCAATTTAATGTTGTTTGGACCTTCTACAGTTGGAACGTATGTAAATGCAGATTCTGCATTAGATCCCGGCATTCCTGTAACGTCTTTAGCAACTGTGTGTGTATAAGCAGCCATTAAATTCAACCATTTTGCCGGTTGAGCATTTAAAGTAACGTTAGCTGTCCAACCATAACCGCGTGATGTATTTTCCAATACAAATGCTTTTGTACCTACACGATAACTTGAAGGATAAATCGGACGGTTGTCGACTCCATTGAAACGGGCAAAACCTCCTACCGATGGAATACTCCAGTCGGAAATAGAAACACCGTTGATTGTTTTGTTGAAAATTCCTTCTGCCGTCACAGATAATGGGAATGATGTTTTAAATGAATAGTCAACAGCAAGTGAGGTTTTCCATACTGAAGGCATTTTGAAATTTGGATCTACCGCTGCAATTGCAGAAGGAACTGTTCCATTTTCAGGAGAAATAGTTGAAGGATACCCCAAGGCAATTAACTTGTCGTAAAGTGCTGCAGTAGTAACTTTTCCAGCAGCATCAGTTACTAGGCCTCCGTTAAACTGTGTCATATCAATATAATTACTTCCACTTGTCGTAGTAAACGTACCAGTATATCCATCAAAAACTTTAGTTTTACCATTAATTTGCGCCTGATACTGAACCATTCCACCGTTTGTAGGCATATTGGTGAAGAATACAAGCGGTAAATTACCCGAGAAAAGACCTGTACCTCCGCGAACTTTCATGCTTTTATCGCCAAATGTATCCCATACAAAACCTACGCGAGGAGAGAATATGATATCTGTTGCAGGCCATTTTCCTGTATCAATATTACGACCGGAATAATCAAGAGCAAGAATGGCGTTATTTGTTATCAGGTCACTATTATTGAAGAAAAGACCATCAATACGAAGTCCATACGTAAGTTTGAGATTTTCGGTAACATTCCAGTCATCTTGTGCATAAGCTCCTATTTTGTTTGTTCTTACGCGTGCTGCAGGATTGGCTTCTCCATCATAACCATAAGTTAAGTTTACGATTTCAGGTGCTGCTCCGGTTAAAAAATCGTCAAGACTTGAGTAGCGATAATACCCTGTACCATTACGCATATAAGCATTATCCGCCATCTTGTATTCATAGGCTATACCTCCTACAATCTTATGGTTACCTGAATAATATGTAATTTCATCTTTAATATTCAAAGCATCGTTATGAACACCATTGTTCCATGTAAAAAGTTCATATCCTAATGACATATAGGCTTGTCCATCTTTCAGAATATCAATAAACGGAAATTCTTCTGAATTGGTTCCACGTACATCGTCAAGTTTTGAGAAAGTTGCCAAAAACTGGTTTGATAATTTGTCGGTCAGACGGCTGTTCAAGTCAACAGAGAATGAATGAACAAGATTATCCATGGAATACATTGAATTTGCAAAAGACATGGATGCTTGTGACATTCTCGCCTCAGACATACGTGTTCCTCCGTCCATTGAACTAGCATTAGGAGATGACCAGTAACGGTTTTTGGTATAATTATAACGTAAAGCCAAACGATGATTGTTTGTTATATTCCAATCTAAACGAGCAAGAAGTTTGTTGTTTCCTTCATCTGCAGGGAAATCTGTATAAGATCCTGTTTCATATCCATATTTGGTTTTCACAAAATCCGAAACTGTCTGCATATCGCTTAATGTCGTGCGTGAAATATAATTATTTGCATCGGCTACTCCATTTGTTGAAGCTTTCCAGCGATTTACTATTGTTGGTGTTTTCGCCATTTCGCCATTAACAAAGAAGAATAATTTATTTTTGATAATTGGGCCACCAAATGTAAAACCATATGTTGTGTTACGGTCAATATCTCTTGCACCGGCAATTTGTTTACTATTTACCGCATCTCCACGTAAGTTTTCGTTTCTATGAAAAACATAAGCACTACCTGTGAAAGTATTTGTACCCGATTTTGTAATGGCATTTACACCACCACCAATGAAGTTAGTTTGACGAACATCATAGGGAGTGATTACAACCTGTAATTCTTCGATAGCTTCAATGGAAATTGGACTGCCTCCACCCGGAAGAGAAGAACTCAAACCGAAGTTGTTGTTAAAATTAGCACCATCCACTGTAAAGTTAGCTGTACGACCATCTGTACCACCAAAGCTCATTCCGTTTCCTCCATAAGGAGAAAGACGGGTAATATCGGTAATATTACGACTTACTGAAGGTAAATTTGTTATTTGACTGCTTGTAATATTCGTTACCGCACCGGTTTTCTCACTTGTAAATTTGGTTCGATTTGCCGTAACTAAAACTTCATTCAAAGTGGATGATTCTTCTGAAAGCACCACATTCAAATCATAATTTTCGCCCAAACTCAACGTGATGTTGTTCGTTGTGCTTTTACCAAACCCCACGTAAGTAACAACTACTGTGTAAGGCCCTCCAACACGCATACCGCTGAGACTGTAGCGACCTTCAGAGTTGGTCGTAGTTCCGTAAGTAGTTCCCGAAGGTGTGTGGGTAGCAACAATTGTAGCTCCAATAATGGATTCCCCTTTGGAAATAACCTTCCCGTTTATGCCGGAAGTGGTTACCTGAGCATTTAAACCTGTAGCAACAAATATAAATGTTGCCACTAAAAATAGCTTAATTAAGTTTTTTCTCATTGATAATTAATTTAATTATAGATTTGTTTTTACTTAGAAATTACAGATCAGTATGGATATTTTTGTTTTGAATACAAATATATGCTAAGTCATCTTAAAGATTGTGTCAATATTGTGAATATTTATCAACAACTCAATAATTTAGTAATTGTTTTCCTTGAACATACAACACTGTTGGGGCTCTTTAAGTAAATATATGTAGATGATTTTGCCATATATTTGTAATAATGTAATTTTAGAGAAGACAATTTGAATAATCTGTAATTATATTGGATGTTGATAACTTTTTGTTTCATTTTAAATTTCAATGAATAATCAAATTAAACTAATGCGGAAAGCCATTGCTTTATCCGTGAAGAATATCGAAAAAGGCGGAGGCCCATTTGGAGCCGTTATAGTAAAAGATGGTAAAATAATTGCTACCGGCGTAAACCGGGTTACTGCACATACCGACCCCACTGCACATGCCGAAGTAAATGCCATACGCAAAGCAGCCAAAAAACTCGGAACATTCGATTTGGCAGGCTGCGAAATTTATTCATCGTGCGAACCCTGCCCTATGTGTCTGGGGGCTATTTATTGGGCGCATTTGGATAAATTGTATTACGGTAATTCAAAATCCGATGCCAAAGCTATTGGCTTTGACGATTCGTTTATTTACGACGAAATAGAGTTGAAACCCGAAAATAGAAAAGTAAAAACAGTGAAGTTTCTGCACGACGAGGCCATAAAAGCATTCAAACTCTGGAGCGAAAAGCCCGATAAAATTGAATACTGATCAATGAAAATTTAGTATAAACAAAAAAGGTTGTCCCGCAAGTGACAACCTTCTTTGTTTATGTTGAATTTCTTATAAAATCACTTTTGCACTTTTAGTACCTACACTTACAATATACATTCCCGAAACCGGCACTGTTATAGTGTTGATTCCTTCAGCAGCACGTTGCTCGTAAACTTTCTGACCAGCCACATTGTAAAGAACAATTTTCTGATTTACAGATGCATTAACAAGCAATTTGCCATTGACCACCGAAATCTGAAGATCGTTACCTCCAAATACAGGGAACAGTCCTGTGCTGCCACTTGTGGTAACCGACACTACATTTGAAGCCGTAGAGGTTACATGCTCGTTCGAAGCTATTACAGAGTATTTGTATGTGGATCCCGGAGTTAAGCCTGTAAATGTTTTGCTGTTTTCAGTAACAGTAAATGGCGAACCATCAATAGCAACTTCAGAAGTTGATAAACCTGATTGAGTAATGGCAACATCATCGAGGAAGAAACGGCTGCTAGATGCTTGCAATCCTTCAATTTTGATTTTTGAAGTGCTTGTACCTCCAGTCATATTTACCGTAAATGTTTTAAATGTAGATTGATCGTTTGATAGTCCTGTGACAGTCTGAAACAATACATTATTCAGGTAAACCTTAACACTTGTTGCATCACCGCTCCATGCCACCGCCTTGAATGTAAGGGTAAAACTACCACCTTCGGCTGACAAATCTATCGAAGGAGTGGTCATATTACCCAACGCAGAACCTGAGCCCAATTTCACAGCACCGCCTGCCTGAAAAACTTTTGTTCCTGTCCAACCGGGTATTTGAGTATAAGTGTCGAAGGTTGAAGTAATTTCTGAGCCAGGAGTTGAAATTGTCCCACCTGTGAATCCTGCAAAGTTTTCAGATAGTTTTGATGTTGAACCATTATTTGATACAGTTACTTTTTTCACATCCAAACTGTACGATGTAGCACCGCTTACCGCATTCCAGTTTGCAGTAAAACCAGTATCTGAAATTCCTGTACCTTCAGTTGCAACCGGAGTTGACAATGATGCCCAGCTTGATGCTCCGTTCAGAGTACGTGTAACTGTTGTAGCTCCGGCACTTGTACAGCTCATAGTGGCTATATGCGTTCCGGCAGTTGTTGGAATATAGCTTATCACCACCAATGTGTTGGCAGCTGTGCCAGCGGTTTGCGATACACTGTAAGTCGAAAGCGAAAACTGATCGGCGTTCGTGCCTGTAAGCGACAAAATAATATTTTCCGAAAGATTTACTCCGCTGATATTGATAGTTTCAGTATCCGAATTTCCTACGGTAGCAGTTAATTCAGGAACTGTAATATCAGTTACTGTAATTGTAGGGGTATTCGAAGCCACGTCGATAGTATATGTTGCTGTGGCCGCGCAATAACTTACAGCATTATGAGTACCTGCATCCTGCGTAGCAGTAATGGTAGCAGAACCCGCACCTACAATAGTTACCTCACCGGTAGCAGAATTCACAGAAGCAACTGCAGAATTTGAACTCGAATAAGTTATGGCTGTTGTTTGATTTAACGAAGTAGCTGCTTGTGTAAAGTTTGCAGCACCTACAATTTTAGTATATGACGGCGTAGCAAATGACAAATTTGAAGATGTGCAGGCAGGTGCTGTTGCATATTCCACAGTGATTGCTTTCAGATAAAGTGCTTTTGAACTTGTTTGAGTCCAACTAAGCACTATTGTGCCACTGCCAGACCCTGTAAAAGTATATTCTGTTGCTGTTGCTGTTAGTGCCTGAGTTGCATTGCCCGATGTTGTGAATGCTGTACCTCCTACTGTTACTGATATATTTCCTGCAATACTGGATGCTCCTGATGTATTAACTTTCACCGAGCTTATTGTTCCGCTGATTCCAGAGGTAGAAATACTCAAAGCAGTAGCAGCATTGCTACCAGATCCAAATTGTTGACCTTTTGTCGCATCATATCCCCAATATCCTCCACCAGTAGCAGCGGCTGTCCAATTGACTCCTGTTAGCGTTGCACTTGTATAAGATGTCCATGCCTGTGCAACAATGTTATGAGTATACGTATCAGCAAGTAAATTGCTTTCAACAAAAAAAGAAAAAACCAGAACGAAAAGTAAAATTGCTTTTTTCATGCGCAAAACGTATAAATAATAAACTGTTCTTATATTGAAAACAAATCCGGCAACACCGGATTACAATAATTATAATTATGAATTAATTAAAAATTCAAAAAAGGGAGACAAAGATAGAAATGTTTTTTTAATAAATACAATCTTTTAGTATAAATATTCGTGTTTTGCGGTATAAAAGATAATAATATGTCAATGATTTTTCGAGATTTGTAATAATTATATCATTTAAATGATTTGCTTCTGATAAAAAAGCATATTTCAATTAAATTATTTTTTATTCATTAATTTACAAATAACCGTTGGGAAGTTTTGTAAAATAAAGACTATCAGAGTTAAATTAAACCGGTGATACCAATTAATTGCATTCAAAAAAGAACAACAATCTGTTTTTTTAATTACTTTTGCAGACTTTTTCTTCAAAACTAATAAATCTAATTAAGTTAGATAGCAATATTTTGATGAATCTAAGTGAGTTGGATTTTACATTCTTTTTGCAACAAAAACAATAAAATGAAAAACAAGTACAAAGACCTACTGGAACAAACCTTTGAATTTCCGAACGATGAGTTCAATGTTATTGAAAATGAACTGGAATGGTTCAACGTTCCTTTGATGGATATTATTAAGCAATACGGAACTCCGCTACGCATTGCTTATTTGCCAAAAATTGGAAGTAACATACAGAAAGCCAGACGTATGTTTAATGTGGCTATGGCAAAGGTTGACTACAATGGCGACTACAATTATTGTTATTGCACCAAAAGTTCGCACTTTTCGTTTGTTATGGAAGAAGTACTAAAACATGGAGTACATCTCGAAACTTCTTCGGCATTCGATATCAATATCATGGAATCTTTGTACGAACAGGGATTACTTAATCCGGAATCGTACGTGATATGTAACGGATTTAAACGTCCTCAGTATGTCGAGAATATTCAAAACCTAATGCGCCAGGGATTTACCAATGTAGTTCCGATACTTGACAATAAATTTGAACTGGATTTGCTGCTGAAAGACTTTGATATGAAGTTTAAAGTAGGAATCAGAATTGCCGCCGAAGAAGAACCTAAATTCGATTTTTATACTTCACGGCTTGGAATCAGATACAACGACATCATTCCCTATTACACCAAACACATTGCCGGAAACGAACAGGTGCAATTAAAAATGCTTCATTTCTTTATCAATACAGGTGTTAAGGATACAGCTTATTACTGGAACGAGCTAAACAAGGCCGTTAACCTATATTGCGAACTAAAAAAGAAATGTCCTGAGCTCGACAGCTTGAATATCGGTGGTGGATTTCCTATCCAGACTCATTTGGATATGGATTATGATTACGAATATATTGCCGAAGAAATTGTTGCACAGATTAAAACTATTTGTACTCAAAACGGAGTGCCCGAACCACATATTTTTACAGAATTCGGTTCGTACACCGTTGGCGAAAGCGGCGCAATGCTTTATTCCATTGTAAACCAGAAAAAGCAAAACGACCGTGAGCTCTGGAATATGATTGACAGTTCATTCATGACTACCCTGCCCGATACATGGGCAATAAATCAGCGATTTGTGTTTTTGGCTATCAATAACTGGGATTCGGAGTACGAACGGGTGAACCTTGGTGGATTGACATGCGACAGTGAAGATTTCTACAATGCTGAAGTGCATTCCAATGCAATCTTTCTACCAAAAATGCAGGAAGACCGCGAGCAATATATCGGCTTTTTTCACACCGGCGCTTATCAGGAATCGCTCAGCGGTTTCGGTGGAATTCAACACTGCTTAATACCGGCGCCAAAACTGGTAATTATTGATAAAGATGAAGATGGTGAGTATTATACCAAGCTATTTGCGAAAGAACAAAGTTATAAATCGATGTTGAAAATACTTGGATATTAATAACTTTATAAAAAAACTGGCTCAGAGAATCTCTTTCTGAGTCAGTTTTTTATTAGCTCATTTCATATTGTAGAAGTCTCTCTCTGTATTCTGCCATCTTCCAGTTCGACAAGCATACAACAGAAAAAATACAGTATGGCAAGAGCAGATTCAAATAAGAAATATCGTACAACGAATCGTCGAATATCGGAACGTCAACATCTCTTACAAGTCTCAGAGTTATAAGTGAGGTTTGCATAAAAAGGAGTAAAAATACCGACATAATACCTGCAAATGACACAAAGTTTGTCCATTTCAGTGACAACCATACGCCTAAACCCACCATCACCATTAATACATACGGACTACCTACACTGGTTTGCGACATAAACGGATTGCGGCTGAAGAATATCCAGTTTTTTGTATCCCAAAACACAAATGGCAAAAATGCTAACAGAAATATACCCGCTACAATAAGCACGAATCTTATTTTATCTCTGATGAGTAACTCCAGCCATGGTTTGAAGAAAAATAATGCAATTGGAATCAGCGCTGACAACCTGGTCCCCGCTATTAATCCACAAATAATGGCAGTAAAAACAAGATCGTTTTTTATATCGAAATTATATTTTTTATAAAGCAGTAAAAAATTAAAAACCAACAATGCGTTGCTCAACGAATCACTACGTACAGCTATTTCCCACCAATAAGCCGGAGAAATCAACAATAAAATTAAAAAGAAAGTAGATTTTCGATACGATCGGAAAAAATTATAAACTGAAAATGCCGTAAGCAGAAAAAAGAAAATTAGTGCCAACCCCATATCTCCCATTAAAAAGAAGGGGATATTCAGAAATTGCCATACCGGAAATGGCGATGGGTAATTAGTTGTACTCACATGTGTATGGACGCCATAAGGATAATTTCCCTTGAACATGGCATCCAAAAAATATGAAACAGCCGACCAACGATCCACTCTGACTGTAAATGGGTCAATTTTAATCAAAATTACTGTTATGCCTAAAATGACAGAAACAATGACTCCCCAGAACAGGAATCGGTGCATTTTTTCGGGAAAACGGATAGTAAACGGGGGAAAAAACAAGATAAAGAAAGCCGTAAACACAAGGTAACCTGCTAAAACCAAAACGCTACCGTCGTAAAGTCGTGGCAAATACTTCAGAATAAACATACTGTTTACAAATAAATAAATAAGTATTTGCAGGATATTCTGAATTCTTTTATTGTCAGTGAAAACCATTTTGATGAACTTATTTAGATATTCGAAGTTTTGTCAACAATATAAATAGGGCGTTTTTTTTGTTCATCGAATAAAAACCCAATATACTCACCCAAAATTCCTAAAATCAGAAATTGAATACTGAACATTAACCCAAGAAAAACAACAATGGTAGTATAACCTGAAACCGGTTGGTCAATAAATTTCATAACTATGCTATAAACAGCAAGCAAAATACTGAAAAGCCCGGAAGCCAACCCCATATAAATGCCGAATTTTAATGGTAGTTTAGACAATGTAGCTGCTGCTGTGACCGACAAAGATACTAATTTTCGAATACTATATTTGCTTTTTCCGCCTTTGCGCTCATCCACCTCAAATTCCAGATTCATTTTTTTGAACCCGATAATTTGTATAAAACCACGCAAAAACCGCACTCTTTCCCTGTAGTCATTCCGCAATATATCAGCCACTTTAGCTGAAATAAGGAAAAAATCGGATGCATTTGCTGTAATTTCGTAAGGAGATATTTTATTCAGTAGCTGATAAAACAAGGGCGATGGACTGTTGTGGTTATTGTTGGTTCGTACCATCGAAATAATTTCAACCTTATTTTTCTCAAAGCAAGTAATCATTTCGGGAATAACAGTAGGCGGATGTTGTAAATCGCTATCCATGCAAATCACGGCATCACCCGTAGCGTAATCAATTCCGGCAATCATGGCTGCTTCGTGACCAAAATTTCTGGAGAAATGGATATTTTTTATGTTGTTATTTTTCCCGGTAAAGCTTTCAAGAATAGCCGATGAGTTATCAGTACTTCCATCATTTACATAAATGATTTCGAAATCCATAGTCAATGAGTTCAGTACTGCATTCAATGATTCATGGAATAATTGAATAACCTGCTCCTCATTAAAAACCGATACTACAACTGAAAGCTTCATGAAATTTTAGCTTAATTTATCACCATTATTTTTGTAATTGTACTTTGAGTACCATCTGCATTCACACCAATGACAAGATATATTCCGGTACTTACTTTATTTCCACGTATATCTTTACCATCCCAGGTGGCAATACTTCCGTTGGAAACTGTCTGACATACCAGATTTCCGGTAATATCAGTAATTTTCAGTTGTGTATCTTCTACCAGACCGGTAATGGTAATAACACCATTATAATTTTCGCGTACAGGATTTGGATAAGCATGTACATCTTTAAAAGTAGATTCTGCTTCTGATGCATCGCTTTGATAAGATACTATTCCCTGACTCGTTCCAAAAAACACCTCACCGGTAACCGGATTTATGGCTATCGACATAATGTTATTGGACAACAGCGGGCTGTTTGCAGTTGTAAAATGCTCAACAGTAACCTGTCCGTTTTCCGACATCAAATAAACCCCCGAGCCTTCAGTTCCTAGCCATTTACGGTTCGCACCATCAATAGCTATACATTTAATACGCTCTCCAATTAATAAATAATCAGCCAGATTGGTGTCATCGTTACGTGGAATTTTTACTCTGGAACAGGTATATCCGGTTTTAAAGGCGTTTGCTGTATTATAGAATAAGAGAGGGCCCTGCTCTGTTCCTGCCCAAATAACACCATTTTTATCCTGTGTCAGACAATAAACACTTGTTGGTGTTATTACTCCGCCATCATTATCAGTATCGGCAAACGATGATAGAAAAATGGATTTATCATCGCTTTGATCTGTAATTGAGCCACCATCATCAAAAATAAAAATTCCCGGAGTATACCTGTAAGCCGGTATCCATTTCTGATTTTGGTTCTGGTTTGAAATAAGTATCTGCCCTAAATTTGGCTTCGCAGCCTCAGGATATGATAGTTCTGTCCAGGTAACGCCATCGTTTAACAACACTTTAATATTTTTGCCCATATTGGCTAAAAACAAATTACCAGATTTATCGATAACAGCACCATCTACGCGCATATAGTTGAATGGATTATCCGGAATAATCGTTTCAATCGTACTGTTCAGATAATTATGCCATTTAAAAAACTCATTATTTTTAAATTCATACAATCCTGTACCGTACGATGTTACAAAGAAATGAGTATTATCAACAGGGTCAACAGCAATATTTATAAAATCGCGTACCGGACCGTTTGTGATAGCTTTAATTGTCAATCCATCAATATTGTTCCACTGTCCTTTTTCATACATCATAACATAGGCAGGGAGGTTATATTCACCAGCCCATCGTCCACCGGGTACAACAAAGAGCTTCTGACCTGCAAAAACCATACTCCACGGACTATTCACCGAAGGACCTACAGGTTTATACGTTTTTATTTCGGGCGCTGAACTTTCGGTTTTAGTATATGATATTACACCAAAGGTTGATGCAGCAAACCATGCAGTAGCGTTTTCGTAATCATACTCAGTATCTGAAACTACTCCGATGCCCTCAATTAAACTTTTGCTGTAATCAGTATTAATAAGATATAACTTTGAGTCAGAACTAAGTGCAAAAAGTTTGTTTCCGGAAACATTACAGTAGTTTACCGACAAATCTGAGGCAATTTGTTCCCATGTATTATCACTATTCTGCCGGTAAAGAGCAGTACCACGATGCAGAATTAGTTGATTATTAAAAGTAATAAGTTTCTTTATGTCTCCACTTCCGGGTAGAGAAGCTATTGTTGTCCAGAATTCGTAATTTACAAGATTTGGATTGGTTACATCCGCCGTATATATGGCATTTATGGTGGTTGCATATATTTTCCCATTCAAAATATTAACATTCAGCACCTTCACTTCCGATGCATTTGGTCCTATAAAATATGTATCAGCAATTTCTTTTTTTTGCATATTTATAACCAAAACACCAAAACTACATGATAAATACGCTTTATTATCGTAAAAAAAGATATGATTTACCGACTTCCCGGAACTTATCTGCTTATTAAACAAATCGGGTAGATTTATGACACCACCAGAGTTCATAACATCGATATTACCATTCGTGTAAACGATGAGAAGCTGATCGTTTACTGTATCGTACTCAATGCGTGATATTCCTGCGTCATTTAAGCCTGTGAGCTTGCTGTAGAATTCTATTCCACCATCTTCCTTGTCAACAGAATACAAGGAGCCTTCGCTTACTGCATAAATTTTGTTGGCAGATTGTGCAATTTGTTCCACACTGTTGTAGGCGATATGCGTATTCCACTTACCCATAGCCAGTTGTTGTGCATTAACACTGGTGGTAACAGTTGTCAACAATATAAGAATTGCAGCTATAGTTTTAAAAAATAACTTCATGGTATAAATAATGATTAAATTGTTCGAGTCCGATGAATATTAACTGATTTTCAGCCAAATTATTTTTCAGACCTGAATTTTATCGTTCAGTTTTTCGATTTCAGATACTTTGTCAGTTTTTCAACAGCCAGTGCTCTGTGACTGATTTTGTTTTTTTCTTCCAAACCCAGTTCAGCAAAACTCAATTGGTATCCATTGGGAACAAAAACCGGATCGTAACCAAAACCTGCTGTTCCTTTGGGAGCTTCGGCAATTTTCCCTTCAATTTTCCCTTCGAAAAAACGCACTTCACCCGATTCAATCAATGCAATAACTGTTCTGAAGCAGGCTTCTCTGTTTTCAACTCCGGTCATGTTTTTCAGAAGTTTTTTCATATTTTCCTGAGCATTATTTGCCTCGCCGGCATAACGCGCAGAATACACTCCCGGCTCGCCATTGAGCGCTTTTACTTCTAATCCCGTATCGTCGGCAAAACAATCAACTCCATACTTATCAAAAATATAACGTGCTTTCAGAAGCGCATTGCCATCGAGTGTTTTTTCAGTTTCAGGTATATCATCGAAGCAACCGAGTTCCATCAGACTGACAATCTGATATTCAGGTTCGAGAATAGCCTTTACTTCCTCCAGTTTATGAGCATTGTTGGTGGCAAAAACAAGTTTTTTCATGAATAAAGAAATGAATAAGCGCAAAGATAGTTATTTTAATGAATTTCTTCATGAAAACAGCCATTAAGAAGTGTTTAAAAAGTGTCAGGATTGAAGTAAATCGAGATGACAGCAAAGCAATTCGCCTGTTTTTTCATCGCGCAGGTGCAGACCGTTACCTTCGCAATATTTGTATGAACTACATTCGGCACATTTTCCGGTTTTAGTCCATGAGCGGTCGCGCATAATCTGGAAGCGGTTATTCCAGACAGACATAAAATCCTGCTGATAGATATTTCCCTGAATAAAATCGGCGCGCAAACTTGGGCATGCGCTAATGGAACCATCGGCAAGCACCGAGCCTATTTTAATTCCTGCCTGACAGTGAAACGGATAATCGCGCACATCAAGTTCGTAGTCGCCCAAATAGCCTTCACAGCCAAATGAAGCATGAATTTTCCCTTCAACGCGGGTATCGCGAATGAAATTCATCAACGTACGAAATTCTTCTCCGTTCAGTTTAAGTAAGGGATTTCCGGCAGCTCTGCCTTTGGGAAAAATGATAAACAATCTCCAGTTTTTCACTCCGGCATCCACAAGCAGATTTTTCAGGTCAGTGAGTTCGTTGATATTGCGTTTATTCACACAGGTAGCTACGTCGTAGGTTAAACCGGGCGTGGCAGCTATCATTTTTATGGCATCCAACGCTTTTGCCCAAGAACCGGAGACACCTCTCATCCAATCATGCGATTCGGAAGTTAGTCCATCGAAACTGACAGTTACCGATCGTAAACCCGCTGCGAGCAATTTACTGTATCTTGTGGGAGTAAGAGCAAAACCATTGGTCACCATACCCCATGGGAAACCACGTTTGGTAATTTCTGCGCCACAGTTCTCGAGGTCTTTACGCATAAGTGGTTCGCCTCCGGTAATGACTATCATAGTTTTGGCGGGATTCACCTGTGGAGAAATGCTGTCCAACACTTGCAGAAAATCATCCAAAGGCATATCTTTTACCAGATTTTCCCTGGTACAATCGCTTCCGCAATGAATACAGTTCAGGTTACAGCGGAGTGTACATTCCCAAAACAGGTACGAAAGCTCATGTAGTCTGGCCTGATTGCGCTTGTGTTGCTGATAAAGAGAGAGAATTATTTTCTTTTTAAGTTTCACCCGCCAATGAGTTATTGTTTTGGTTTGAGTTTTATATTCACCGTTTTTACCGCTTTGCCTGCATACCAACCGCTATTATCTTTATCAATCCAATCGGCTGCGTTGATAGGCGCTGAAACTTCGCGGGTTTCAAAATTTCCGCCATTCAGTTCACCATCTGTATCTTCTACTTTGAGTATAAAATCAGGATGCTCGACAGGGAAATCAGAAAAAGTTACTTTGTACTTACCCGAAGCATCGGTTAATACTGTGTCGCCATAATTAGGATTGTTGGTTTCCTGACGAATAACCCGGATGTTTTTCAGCGGTTGTGATGTTACGCTATCGGTCACGATGCCATTGATTTCGAAATCGGCATACGGTACGCCGTATTCTGCCACAGGATAACCACAGGAAGTCATTCCGAATATGGATAAAATTGCCATCAGAATTTTATCGAACCGGCTGATAAGTTTTGCTTTCATACTGAACAAGAGTTTAAGATTTTCTTTATTGATGTTCATTCAACTAAAAATGTTGCATCAACTATTTACTTCAGTACTATCAGCAGTTTGCGCTGGCATCTGAATAGTATTAGCCGGGATTACTCCATACATGGGAACAACGCCATATTCAGGCTGTGGCTCAGGTTCTTCGCATGCCGACAGCAAAAAAGCCGACAGCAAAATACCCATAATAAATTTATCGTACAATTTCAAAAAGAACTTTTTCATTTCTGTATGATGGAAGTTGATTGATGTTCTGACAAACAAAGATAAATACATATTTTGTTTTTGATGTGGAATGTCTGTTTTTTTTTACTTTTGTATCAATTTATAAATTTTACCTGCTTATGAGAAAATTCATTTTTGCTTTTCTGCTAATAGTTTCTGCTGTTTCGGCACAGGACAATGTAAAATACAAACTCACAAATGTGACGAATAAATATGGTTTCAGCAGCATTGATATCCTCGATTCTTATCTTTCGCCTCTGGTATATACCGGCGTAGGACTTCGTTACGAACATGCCGAGTCAAAATATCTGCTCTCCGATAACGATTATTTTATTGCTACCGGCAAATGGTTTGCTTTGGCAGGCATGACAATGAATCCTCAGTATACCGGCACTATGTCTTATTTAGGTGCTGCATACAGTTGGGGTGTGCATTACAGACTTCCGGATGTGTATGGCTTCAGGCTGTATGGCGGTGCCAACGTGGATGCCAATTATGCCATGAAAACAAACGACCGGAATGTGAACAACCCCTACAACATGGACATGGCAACCAATCTGAACCTTTCGGGAATTGTACAATACGACATTGCAACCCGCAAACGGATTATGCGACTGAATTATCGAATTGAAACACCTGTGTTGGGCTGTATGTTTGTTCCCGAAGATGGAGCTTCTTACTACGAAATGTTCGATGTGGGAATCCTTAAAAACGCTTTCCTGTTCAGCTCCTTGCACAACAAAACCGGAGCGAGTTCCGAATTAAGCATCGATATTCCGTTCCAACATACCGAATGGACTTTCGGACTTGGCAGTTCAAATCTGAAATACAAAGCCAATAATTTGCTTTTCAGGCAAAACACTGTTTTTTTGAACGTCGGTGTGAAATACGATTTGTATATCTTTTCGGGAATGAAAAACCGTGCTCCTGCTAACTTCAGAAATGCCGGATTGTAATCTTTAACCTTCAAAAAACACTCTTATGAAACGAACATGACAAAATTTAATCATCCCGATAACTATCGGGAGACACACAGAAGAATGATTAAATTTTGTTTTGTGAGTTCCATGTGACAACTTAAAAAACAATTATAAACACATGAAATACAGAATTTTGTACTTTATTGTATCTTGCTTCACGCTCACAGCCTGCATTGAGGATCCTGAAATTCCTGTAAATACCAATGCCGGAAATTTTGAAGCGCTCTGGAAAATTATTGACACCAAATATTGTTATCTCGATTACAAGCATATCAACTGGGATTCAGTTCATACCGTTTACAAAGCTCGAGTGGATAGCGGAATGGACAAATATGTATTCTTCGATCTGATGGGAGCCATGCTTGGCGAGCTGAAAGATGGACATGTGAATCTGTATTCCGATTTCGACCGCAGCAGGTACTGGAAATGGTTTACCGATTATCCTTCCAATTTCAATTCAAACATTCTTTACTCTGATCGGTATCTGGGCGAAAATTACCGCGTAGCCGGTGGTATGCGTTATAATTTTATCGACAACGGACGTATTGGCTATATTTATTACGGTGATTTTTCAGATACTTTTACCGATGTAAATATGAGCAATATACTGAGTTACTTTTCGAACTGTCGCGGACTGATTATCGACGTGCGTAACAATGGCGGAGGGTATATCACTTTGGCTGAGCAATTGTCATCCTATTTTTTTACCAACGATACAATCACAGGTTATATCAGCCACAAAACTGGCAATGGACATACCGATTTTTCGGCACCGGAAGCCGTAAAAACACCGGCTCATGAGAAAATTCAATGGCAACGTCCGGTGGCAATTCTCACCAACCGCATGTCGTACAGCGCAACAAATTCCTTTGTGGTTCGGATGAAGATGGCACCCAATGCCGTAATTATTGGTGATAAAACCGGCGGAGGTGGCGGTTTACCACTTTCGAGCGAAATACCCAACGGTTGGATGGTACGTTTTTCGGCTTGCCCGATGTACGACGCCGATATGCAACATACCGAATGGGGCATCGACCCGGACATAAAACAGGATATGACCACTGCCGATGCAAATAATGGTTATGATTCTATCATTGAGAAAGCCATTTTTTATTTAAACCGATAAATGTGCCCAGATAACTTTCAGGGAGTAAACAAGAAAATAAAAAAGTAGGAAAATAAGAAAAAAGTTAATCCATAGCTATTTGGAGATTTTATTCACCATATTGCATTAACACATCAGCACATCAACATATCAGCATATTCAATACATGAAGAAACTAAAAATAACAGAACTCAACCGGCTTACGGTAGACGAATTTAAAGAAACACGCAAAATTCCGCTGATTGTGGTACTCGACAATATCCGGAGCATGCACAACACCGGCTCGGTTTTCCGCACCGGCGATGCTTTTGTTATTGAGGCTGTGTATCTTTGCGGAATAACCAGCGTGCCACCACAAGCCGAGATACACAAAACTGCCCTCGGAGCCGAAGATACTGTGGAATGGAAATATTTCGAACACACGCAGGATGCAGTGACTGAATTAAAAAGCAAAGGTTATCAGGTTTTTGCTATCGAACAGGTGGAGAAAAGCACCATGCTTACCGACCTGCAACTGGGAAAAAACCGGAAATATGCTGCTGTCCTGGGTAATGAGGTGAAAGGCGTTCAGCAATCAGTAGTGGATATGTGCGATGGTTGTATAGAAATTCCGCAATTCGGCACCAAACACTCGCTGAATGTTAGCGTAACCGGTGGAATTATTATCTGGGAGTTTTTCAAGAAACTAAAACCCCTAACTCTTGAAGGGGAATAAAAAGAATTGTATTACAAATGATTATTAATAAAATGTACATTTTAAAATCCTCCCTAATGGGGAGGTTTGGAGGGGCTTTATGGATTGGAGAGATAAATTAAACGCACTTAAAACAGATTTACCAGAAGGCGAAGAGGTAAAAGAAACAGACACAGCGGATGTAAAAAGCAAACTGCAAAAAGAGCCGTTGCGGGTAGAGATGGACAAACGTAACGGAAAGCCATCCACGCTGATAACAGAATTTCTGGGAACAGATGAAGAACTGAAAGAATTAGCCAAAACCCTGAAAGTAAAATGCAGTTCGGGAGGCTCAGCCCGCGATGGCGAAATACTTATTCAGGGAGATTTCCGGGTGAAAATTGCAGATATACTTCTGGGAATGGGATATAAAGTGAAGAAGATAAATTTTAAATAGAGCGCCTGTTTTCTCTGATGTTTTATTTGATCCAAATTACCTCAGATGGCGCGAAACATTGCTCTTTTAAATAGCACGTCAGAAAGGATGCGTGGCATGTCGCTGACATGCAGCGGCGCGAGGACTTCATTTTATTAATGAGCTCGAAACAAAAGATAAAATTAAATAATGATGAGGACAAGAAAATAATATTATTGCTTTTATTAAATACTTCAATATTATGTATTTCTCAAACTATTGAATTAAAAAAAGCAAATTTCAAAATAACGAATTTTGAAAAACAACTTTACTCTATAATTAAAAGAAATCCATGTTATGAAAATACTGGAATTTATTTATTACATTTTGAAAAACGAAACTTAAAACAAGGTGTATATATCCATGTTTCTGAATATTCAAAACATGTCAATTACAAAGTAAAAATTACTAATTATTTAACTTGTAACAATCAATTATTCTTTTTGACAAATAATACTCCAAGTGAATTCATAGAAGTTTATAATGTAAAAAAGAGATTTCATTTTATTGAAAAGGATAAAATTTCCAGTCCGGGTGGAAGTTTAAGTCTTTCACTAAAATATCAAAACAATAAAATTACTTTAATTGGAGATTATTGTGGTGAGTAGCATTAATATAGTCCTGTCTTGCCGGATATAACCAGCCCATCCGGATATGAGCAAAGTATCGAACTGTCGGGTGAATCCCGAAGCTTCGGGATGCAAACCGACCCTTCTGTTTTATATGGATTTATAATCCGATAGATTACAATTGAATATTAAATGTATTTCGCTAATTTTACGGAGTGGCTAAGGTTAAACTGTAGCACAGCTGATAAAAAATTCCGATAGCTATTCTGAAAAACAGACACATATAAATTCAGATTCTATATCTGTTTTTCAGAAATACTCATAACTTATTTTTGCCGATAGTACAGTTGCTTTGTTTTTGTAACTATCGATAACTTTAATCGCTTCTTCACGCGAATTTAGAAAGCAATCTTTGCCTTTGGACAGAATTGCTTCTCCATGTTCCATTCTAATATCGAGATACATCCAGGCAAAAAAACGTATTTGAGGTGTGTACTTTTTAGTTTCACCCGTCGATTCTTCAATTTTTAATCTGTAAGTTTTCATTTTCTTTGTGATGTTGGTTAGTAATATCAGATTTATAAAATTCTGTTTTGCAACAGGAGATTAATTTATATCAGGGTTAACAGAAAAATAAAGCAGGGAAGTTTTAATTGTTATGCCGGTAAACTTTAAATACATTCTCAGAATTGCACTTTAACCACACAAAACTGTTTAAAAAAGCAAAAATAAACAAATTCATGTAAATAATACGATAAATCGGATATATTCTTTGAAATGAGGTTAAAGAGTACCTAAACAGTTGGATAAAGTAATTCATTTGCTTAGCTACAACTGTTTTTTGAAAAGTATTTGTAAATTTGCAAAGATTGACTGTGATGTTATTCAGTTGCTTTTGTTGTCAATCCTGAAGTAAGAAACCATGCTCAATATTTATCGCGCCTCCGCCGGTTCGGGCAAAACATACCGGTTAACGCAGGATTACATTCACCTGCTGTTCGATCCCCACAGGGAGCGCGTACATCGTCGCATTCTGGCGGTAACTTTTACCAACAAAGCCACCGACGAAATGAAATCGCGCATTCTGAAGGAATTGCACGCATTGGCGCAGGGCGAAAAATCGGATTACCGCGCAGGATTGATGCAGAAATTCAGCATGAGTGAAGATGCAGTGAATGCCAAAGCCCGCAAAATTCTGATTTCCATTCTGCATGATTATTCTTCGTTTTCTATCAGCACCATCGACCGGTTTTTTCAGCAGGTTATCCGATCTTTTGCCCGCGAAATTGGTGTACACGGCGGTTATAATCTGGAACTCGACAGCGACAGCACCCTTCAACAATCGGTTGATAACCTGTTTCTCGATTTATCGAAAGAAGAAAACCGACAGTTGCTCAACTGGCTCACGCAATTTGCCGAAGACCGGATTGAAAATTCCGACAACTGGAATCCACGGAAAAATATCGAGGAACTCGGACACGAAATTTTCAAAGAAAACTATCAGCACAAAGCCGAAGATACCAACCGAAAACTGCACGACAGAGAGTTTTTGAAGGATTACCGGGCAAAACTCCGGCAAATTGAAACCGATTTTGAAAGCAAACTAAAATCAACCGCACAAGCGGGACTCGATATTTTGCAGACAAACGGACTGACTCACGCCGATTTTGCCTATTCGGCCACTAAAGAATACGATAAACTGGTGAATGGCGAAATCAAAGTGGGTAAACGGTTTCAGGATATGGCGCAGGATGTCTCAAAATGTTATGCTGCCAAAACGCCACAACACATCAAAAATGCCATTGAGAGTGCTTATTACGGAGGCTTGCAGCAAAATATGCAAGACATTGTAAGCATACTTTCGGAGGATATTATTTACTACAATACAGCGTCGCTGATACTGAAACATCTCAATACGCTCGGTATTTTGTCCGATTTGGCTGTACAGATAAAAAAACTCACCGAAGAGCAGAATTCCATGCTTATTTCGGATGCCAATATGCTCCTCAACCGCATTATCGACAACAGCGATACACCTTTTGTGTACGAAAAAACCGGTGTACATATCGACCATTTTATGATTGATGAGTTTCAGGATACGTCCACACTGCAATGGAAAAACTTTTTTCCGTTGATAGACAACAGTCTGTCGTCCGATAAATTTAATCTGGTGGTGGGCGATGTGAAACAAAGTATTTATCGCTGGCGAAATTCAGACTGGAAATTGCTCGACGAGCAGATTATGACTGATTTCAGACCAGAACAGCTTCACGAGGAAAATCTGGATACCAACTGGCGAAGCGATAAGAACATCATCGATTTTAACAACGAATTTTTCCGTTGTGCAGCGCAATTACTTCAGCAAAAACTGAATCAGAATCTCGATCCGGTATTGAATGTATATCCCGAACTAGGACATTTTACCGGAAAAATTGAACATGCTTATGGTCATTTGTATCAGAAGGCGTCGCCCAAAGCGGGTACTGGTTATGTACACATGAGTTTTATTCCTACCGACGAAAATGAAGATGGCTGGAAAACCGAAAGTCTGAACCGCTTGCCCGCATTGCTCGAAGATATTCAGCAGCGCGGTTACAAACCCGGCGATGTGGCTATTCTGGTGAAAAAGAATGAGGAAGCACAGCAGGTCATTCAAAAAATTCTGAATTATAAAAGTTCTCCCGAAGCCAAAGCGGGTTATAGTTACGATATTATGGGCGTGGAAGGCATTACCGTTTCCAATGCACCATCTGTCCGTTTTATCAGCGGCATTCTGAAACTTCTGCTGCAAGCCAACGATAGCATTCAGCAAACCATTGTCAATTTCGAATATGCCCGGGCTGTTTTGCAATTGCCCGAAGATGAGGCTATGGCTGCATGTTTCACGCAGACCGGTGAAGATAAAATGATATTCACAGCCTCAGAAAAAACTGAACTTGCCCGGTTGCGCTCGTTGCCACTTTACGATATGATTGAAAAAATTATATCGCTGTTCAGTGTAGGTAGCTGGACAAACGAAGCGGTATTTGTACAGGCATTTCAGGATATGGTTTACAAATATACAAACACCCGAAATTCCGATGTTTACAGTTTTCTGAAATGGTGGGATAAGTTTGGTGTGAAACAATCCATGTCGACTCCCGACAGCACAGATGCTTTCCGTATTATGACTATTCACAAGTCTAAAGGGCTCGATTTCAAAGTGGTGATTATGCCATTTTGCGATTGGGAACTGGATAAAAAATCGGGCTATTTCAAAAATATTCTATGGTGCGAACCCAAAACTGAACCTTACAACGCTTTACCACTTTTGCCGGTGGAATACTCATCAAAACTTGGAAATTCCATTTTTGCTGCCGATTATTTCAACGAGCAAATGCATCAATATATCGACAATCTGAATGTGGCTTATGTAGCTTTTACTCGTGCCAAGCACGAACTGCATTGCACTATGCCCAAACCCGCAAAAACCCCTGAAGGTGTTGATAAAATATCCACACTCGGCAATATTATGCTGTGGCTATACCAGTCACAGACTTATCCCGGAGGCGAAATTCAACTTGATAATTATTTTTCGGCCGAAACCGGTGAATTCAGCATTGGACATCCTCTGATTCCCGAAAGGAAAGATGAAAATGCAGGTTTATCAAAACTGAAAGCGACTATTTTTCCATCCGTAAGTACCTCCGACCGCTTGCATATCCGGCATCAAAGTCTCGATTTTCTGCTCGAAAACCAGCAACTGACCGACAGCCGTTTGAACTACGGCATTATTATGCACGATGTTTTGCGCAATATCCGGTACAAATCAGATCAGTCCAAAGCCATCGACGCATTACTGATGGAGGGCAGAATAAATGCTGAAGAAAAGCGGTATATCGAAGAAAAATTTGAACGTTTCTGGGAAATTCCCAGTGTAGCCGATTGGTTTACTGCCGATAAAAAAGTATTGAACGAAGCATCAATTCTGACACCTTCCGGCGACATTTATCGTCCTGACAGAGTGGTTATAAGTGGAAACACAGCCATCGTTATCGATTATAAATTCGGAGATGCCGAGTCCGATAAATATCATCGTCAGGTAAGCCGGTATCTGGAACTTATTGCCACCATGGGTTACTCTGCAAAAGGATATTTGTGTTACGTGAGCTTGGAAAAAGTGGTAGAAGTTGCAGGATGACAGATTTTTAATCTTTCATTTGGACGACAGAAAGAATTTCTGTCGTCCCGGACATCGGTTTGTAGAAGTGTGTCGCAATTTCCAGATGCTCTGTCTGGGATGACAGATTTCCAATCTGTCAATTCTTCAACATAACGATACCTACTTTCAATCCATCATTATCTTCGACAGAAAGAATTTCTGTCGTCCCGGACATCAGTTTGTAGAAGTGTGTCGCAATTTTCGAATGCTCTGTCTGGGATGACAGATTTCCAATCTGTCAATTCTTCATCATTAACGATACCAACTTTCAATCTATCATTATCTTCGATAGAAAGAATTTCTATCGTCCCGGACATCAGTTTGTAGAAATATGTTGCAATTTCCGGATGCTCTGTCTGGGATGACAGATTTTCTATCTGTCAATTCTTCATCATTAACGATACCAACTTTCAATCCATCATTATCTTCGACAGAAAGAATTTCTATCGTACCGGACATCGGGTTGCAGAAGTGCATCGCAATTTCCGGATGCTCTGTTGGGGGTGACAGATTTTTAATCTGTCAATTCTTCATCATTAACGATACCAACTTTCAATCTATCATTATCTTCGATAGAAAGAATTTCTATCGTCCCGGACATCAGTTTGTAGAAGTGTGTCGCAATTTTCGAATGCTCTGTCTGGGATGACAGATTTCCAATCTGTCAATTCTTCATCATTAACGATACCAACTTTCAATCCATCATTATCTTCGACAGAAAGAATTTCTATCGTCCCGGACATCAGTTTGTAGAAGTATGTCGCAATTTCCGAATGCTCTGTACAGGATGACAGATTTCCAATCTGTCAATTCTTCATCATTAACGATACCAACTTTCAATCCATCATTATCTTCGACAGAAAGAATTTCTATCGTCCCGGACATCGGTTTGTAGAAATATGTCGCAATTTCCGGATGCTCTATCGGGGATGGCAGAAATTCTTTTTGCCAACACTCATTCTCAATCTATTAAAAAGACTTTGTCCCCTCCCAGTCCCACCAATTTTTCACTAATCCTGCTTTTACCGGATTATTTATTGTGTATTCTATTGTGTTGTTTAAATGAAAATCATCACGTATTGTTGTGTCAAAACTTTCGTTATGCCATAAACTTCCACTTAAGTTCTCAGCTTTATTTATTTTTTCAGCAGAGAACCTTTTAACTGATTGAAGTATATCCTGCAAGTAATTTGAATTACCATTTTCATTGATTTCATAAGTTCTGAAAACCCAGTGTACATGATTTTTCATCACACAGAATGCATAATTTTCAAGTCTCTTCTTTTCCCAGAAACAAAGTGTATTTATGATTATTTGAGTGTTTATTGGTTTCGATAAATCGACAATTGCATTGGTTTGAAGATGGAGTAAATTTTCATATGCGTTGAAATATTTTTGACGAACATGCGAATACTTTAATTTCAGTTGATTAATTTTATCTTCCTCAGAACCATTCTCTTTTAGAAAATCTATTTCAGAACGGAGTTGTTTAAGCTGAAAGGTATATTCTTCAACTGCTTTCTGAGGAACAGCATCTTTCAAACACCATGTAACAAAATATGCTTGTCCCGGTTGCTGAAAATGGGGTAAATGACGGTGTGTGTATTCCTTCTTCTCCATAGCAATGTTATTTATAAAAACTCAAAAATACTGATTTCCTGTAGAATTTAAGAATTTTATCAGATAGTTTTTTCGACAGAAAGAATTTCTGTCTTCCCCCCGGACATTAGTTTGTAGAAGTGTGTCGCAATTTCCAGATGCTCTGTCTGGGATGACAGATTTCCAATCTGTCAATTCTTCAACATAACGATACCTACTTTCAATCCATCATTATCTTCGACAGAAAGAATTTCTGTCGTCCCGGACATCAGTTTGTAGAAGTGTGTCGCAATTTCCAGATGCTCTGTCTGGGATGACAGATTTTTAATTATGTCAATTCTTCATCATTAACGATACCAACTTTCAATCCATCATTATCTTCGACAGAAAGAATTTCTGTCGTCCCGGACATCAGTTTGTAGAAGTGTGTCGCAATTTTAGGATGCTCTGTACGGGATGACAGATTGAAAATCTGTCAACATCCATTCTCAATCATTCAAAAAAACTATTAAACTCCCGGCAGATTTATTCCGGTAATTTTGCGGTACAAATCCAGCGCGTACACATCGGTCATGCCGGAGATATAATCGAGCACAGCCATGATCTTGCCGTAAGTGGTTGGATTTTCCGTTTCGAACTGATCGGGAAAACGCATAAGCAACTGTTTGGAGTAAGCTTTATCGGGAAAAAGTACTGCTTCTACAAAATGCTCCAGCAAAGTCATGATAATTTTGTAACCGGCCAGTTCCACATCCAGCACTTCCTGAGAGCGGTATATTTTCTTCACAGCCGTTTCGGAGCACTTTTTATATGCATTGGCACTTGTTTGCGGTAATTCCTTTATCAAAGCCGACTGAAAAACTCCATCTAGAATTTCATTTTCGTGTTCCACAAAAACGGTAGCACACTGCTCAATTAAAAGTCCGATAACCGACGAACGCAGATAAGCAATTTGCTCATTCACATCGGTAACCATTTCCATAGTTTCGAGGCGACGCTGTTTTTTTTCTTCGCTGAAATAGTTCAGAAGTAGATTTTTGGTTTCATCGGTCGATAAAATTTTCAGTTTATGCGCATCCTCCAAATCCATTATCTGATAACAAATATCGTCGGCAGCTTCCACCAGATACACCAACGGATGACGTACAAACCGATCAGGAAACGATGGATTTTGGATGATACCAAGTTCAGCAGCAATTTTTTCGAAATCCTGTTTTTCATCATCAAAAAAACCAAATTTTTGTTTTTTCGGATCAGAATAAATGGCAGCATACGGATATTTAACTACCGACGCCAAAGTACTGTATGTAAGCACAAATCCACCTTTCCGGCGACCTTTAAACTGATGGGTCAGCAATCGGAATGTATTTGCATTTCCTTCGAAACAGGTAATATCTTTCCATTGCTCGGTGGTCATTTCCGATTCAAGTCTTGCGCCTTTTCCTTCGGAAAAATAGGTCGCAATGGCTTTCTCACCCGAATGTCCGAAGGGCGGATTTCCCATGTCGTGTGCCAAACAAGCAGCCGAAACAATAGAACCAATCTCATCAATATAAGTTGATTTTACACCTTTTAAACCAAGTTTTTTAGCAACCGTATCGCCCAGCGAACGGCCAACACAAGCCACTTCGAGACTATGGGTCAAGCGATTGTGAACAAATACACTTCCGGGAAGCGGAAAAACCTGCGTTTTATTTTGCAAACGGCGGAATGGCGATGAAAAAATCAGCCTGTCGTAATCACGCTGAAATTCACTGCGGTCGTCGTCGCGGTGTTGATGGTAATCCTCCATCCCAAATCTTTTGGTCGATAATAATTGATTCCAGTTCATAAATTACTCACTTTGTTCGTGTTATTCGCTTCGCTGATAATTGGCTAAAGCCGTTATTTATTTCGTGTTATTGATAGTTATTTGACTGCGCCGTTATTACTCACTACGTTCGTGTTATAACAGCAAAGCGAATAACGCCTGAAGGGTTTATCTTGGCATATTGTATTTCTTCAATTCCTGTCTGAGTTCGTACGTTTTACTGTCGGTTACTTTGTCCATCCATGCCCAGAATTTGTCGCCATGATTCATTTCTTTGGTATGGCAAAGTTCGTGAAGTATCACATAATCAATTAAGTGAGCTGGAAGCAACATCAGATAAAGCGATAAATTGATACTTTTTTCGCGAGAGCAACTTCCCCACCGGCTTTTGCTCGACTGAATTTTTACATCTGTAAAATAAAAACCAAATTTCGAAGCCAATTGCCGGGTACGACCGGGTAAAAGTCGTTTGGCTTCTTTCCGCATAAAATAACTTATTCCATTCCAGATATGCTTCTGAGCTATTTCTGTCGAAATATCCGCAGTTGCCGGAAACTCAATTGTCAGGATACCACTGTTTAACGAAAAATGCAATTCTTTTCGTTGAGCGCGTATCAGTGTGACATCAAAAGTCAGTGTTTTAAGTTTGAAATTTTCATCGATACGGGTGGGATTATTTTTTTCTTTTTTATCGGCCAAACGTTGCTTGCGGAGAATTACATCCCGCTTTTCGGAGATAAATTTCAACGCTTCTTCGGGCGACGAATGCACAGGAATGCTAACCACCAGTTTATCGTGCAGAATGCGGACACGAATACTGCGCGAACGTTCGTTTCGCACAATTTCAATTTTTCCAAATTCCGACGATTCAATTTCCATACATCCTACTTAAAATCTACCTGCAAAGGTACTTTTTTTTATGAATTAAGAATTTGTAAAACCACGATAAATAAATACTTTTGTCGGATAATAACAAAGTGAAACACAAAAATGATTAAGGCAACCAATATTCATAAAAGTTTTGATACACTTGAAGTGTTGAAAGGCGTTGATATATCTGTGCAAAAAGGCGAAATTGTATCGATAGTTGGCCCAAGTGGTGCTGGTAAAACTACCTTGCTTCAGATTTTGGGAACGCTTGACAAGCCAAATGCGGGACAGGTGTTTTTAAACAATACCGATATCAGCAAACTTGGCGAAAATGAACTGGCAGCCTTCAGAAACAAAAATATCGGTTTCATTTTTCAGTTTCATCAGTTGTTGCCCGAATTTACAGCGCTCGAAAACATCATGATTCCGGCGCTTATCGGCGGGCGAGATAAAAAGAAAACACTGGCACGAGCCAAAGAGTTGCTCGACTATTTGCAACTGACCGACCGGTCGGAACATAAACCTTCGGAACTTTCGGGTGGCGAAAAACAGCGTGTGGCGGTGGCACGTGCGCTGATCAATCAGCCCGACATAATACTGGCCGATGAACCATCGGGCAGTCTCGATTCAAAAAACAAAGAAGAGTTACACAAACTTCTGTTCGATTTACGCGACAAGTTCGGACTTACCATCATTATTGTTACACACGACAAAGAACTTGCAGCATTATCCGACCGCGTAATTACCATGAAAGATGGCAAAGTGACAGAGTAATTGTCAGATAAAGACCTGCATTTGTGCGACTGTTAGTGTCTTCCCCGCTTTAAAATTAATTGTTATCTTTGCAGCCGAAAAATGTTGACAGAAATTTTCTGAAATCATTACAGTAAGTTTCTGAAAAAGAGCAAGTAAATAAATATGTTTGAAAATTTTGATTCAATAGAAGAAGCTATTGAAGATATCCGTAGAGGTAAAGTTGTGTTGGTTTTTGATGATGTGGCACGCGAAAATGAAGGTGATTTTATCGCTGCATCCGAATTAGTTACTCCCGAAATTATCAATTTCATGGCCAAATTTGGTCGCGGATTAATTTGCGTGGCCATTACCGAAGAACGTGCGCAGGACCTGAAACTGGAGCGCATGGTTCAGCACAATACGGCAACTATGGCAACTGCTTTTACTGTATCGGTCGATTTGCTTGGGCAGGGTTGTACAACCGGCATTTCAGCTACCGATAGAGCAAAAACCGTAAAAGCGCTGGTAGATAAAAACACAAAACCTGAAGATTTGGGACGTCCCGGACATATTTTCCCACTGATAGCTCATCCACAGGGCGTTATTGGCCGCATGGGACATACCGAAGCTTCGGTGGATTTGCCAATGTTGGCAGGTTTACAGTCTTCTGGGGTGCTTGTAGAAGTTATGAATGATGATGGCAGTATGGCCCGCCTCGACGATCTGAAACTCGTTGCCCGCGAACACAATGTGAAATTAATATCGATTAAACAACTGGCCGAATACAGAAAAGAATTGAAGTAGATTCTGCATATGAATTTTCAAGAAACGTAGTTCCAGAAATATAAGAAGAGGCTGTCTCAATATAAAATGAGTCAGCCTCTTTTGAGTATTATAGTAGATTGAATTACAAAACCACTTTCATTACCTGATTGCTTGCTTTGATAATATAAATACCTGCGTTCAGGTTCAATGCTGTTTGTTGTCCGCGGGCTACAAGTTGTTTTACCAACTGACCACCTGCATTGTATACGCTGATAGTTTGTCCGGCTTCTGTGCCATTAACTACTGCCTGACGGCCTGTAACTGATACAAACATATCCGAACGACCGGTTGTTGGAGTTGCTGTACCAGGACCTGTATATTCATCAGCGCCAATTGTAGGAGGAGCATAAATTGAACTTGATTTTGTATTACCATCAAAATCAGTAGGTACTAAAGTCAATACTTCACCGATATTTAATGCACTATTTGCATAAGTTGTTTGACTCAAATGTAAATCAGTCGCACTTGCAAATACAGGTAATATATTTATTGAACCGGCATCACCAGCAGTAGCGGTTTGAATTTGATCTAAAGTTGTTGTATTAGAAGCAAATCTTCCTAAAACTCCTCCGGTTCCCGAAACAAAGTAGTTATTTTTATTACTTGTAAGTGCTGTTTGTGCAATTGTTGAATTTCCACGTGCTATTGCATAATGCTTAGCTAAAGCCTCTGGTAAAGCATTGGAGCGATTATTTACAAAAATATTGTTTTTTATTTCTCGAACAACCGCATTTGTTGCCACTGTCGCAAAATTCATTCCGAATGTATGAATTGAATCTGTTGAAGTAACATTTAATCCTCCAATATTTATTGTATTGTTGTAATAATTTGCCTTGGCAGCTGAAGTTGTAATAATGGAATCACGAATACCAACCAGAGTGTTGAAGTTTGTCAAATCATTTCCATTTCTATCAGCTCCTAAGCGAATCATGTTATTGTAAATATTTATAGTTGGAGTAAATGCACCTGTAGCATGAGCTAATATTCCGGTACAACCTGTTGCATATTGACCTACACGGCGGGTTACATTCGAAGACAGATTATATATATTGTTTCCATAAACATTCATTACTGCTGCACTTACAGTTGGATTCAATTGAATACCTACAACATTAGTTGATGCTGCATTTAAACCGACTAAATTATAAATTGTGTTGCCACTAATTGTAGTTGTTCCCTGACCACCGGAGTAAATAGCACCTCCCCAGTTAGCAGGTGTATCATTTACCCGACCATTCGTAAAAATCATATCACGAATTTCATTGCCGGTGATAGTTACCGGACATAACACAGCGGTACTAATAAAAATACCATTATTATAAGTTTGGGTTGTGGTTTGTTGAGCATGATACATATTGTTGATTTTATTATTAACCTGAATTCGGGATAAGAAAGCGAGATAAAAGTTAGCATAATCGAATAATTATCACTATATTTATAGCTGAAAATCAAACAAATAAGCAATAAATTCAACTATGCTAACCAACGATAAAATTACAGAAATATATTGTATTGCAGACGATTTCTGCAAAGAATATGCAAAAGAGCTCTCAAAACACCCCTGTTTGCCAAGTTCGGACAAAAGACAGCGCAACCGCGCCAGCGCAATGACAGATAGTGAAATCATGACCGTACTATTGCTCTTTCACTTCGGTTCATTTCGAAATTTCAAGCATTATTACCTGCATTACATCGGGGTGCACCTTCGAAAAGAATTTCCCACGCAGTTGTCATACAACCGGTTCGTTGAGATAGAACACAAGGTTTTTGCCAGCATGATGTTTTTTCTGAATGTAGTTTGTTTTGGTAAATGTACAGGGATTACCTTTGTGGATTCTACCAAGATAAGCGTTTGTCACAATAAACGCATCAAGCGCAATAAGGTGTTCGATGGCATCGCACAAGTTGGGAAAGGCACTATGGGATGGTTTTATGGGTTCAAACTGCATTTGGTATGTAATGACAAAGGAGAACTGCTTAGTTTTTGCCTTACACCAGGTAATGTGGATGACCGGGATCAGCAAACATTGAAAACATTGACAAAGAACCTGTTCGGGAAACTATTTGGGGATAAAGGCTATATCTCATCCACGCTCTTCGATATGCTTTTCAATGATGGTATACATCTGGTTACAGGTATCAGAAGCAATATGAAAAACCGTTTAATGAGTCTGCACGACAAAATTCTTCTTCGTAAACGTTCTGTGATTGAAACAATTAATGATGAATTAAAAAACATCTGTCAGGTTGAACACACCCGGCACAGGGCAATGCACAATTTCGTGATGAACCTTATCGCGGCACTGGCTGCATATTGCTTCTTTGATAAAAAGCCTGCCATTAAGTTCGATATCGAACCTCAATATGGGCAATTAGAACTTTATTAAGTTTCTACCAATTTATTCTGAATATATTTATGCCGATTGTAAGTCAAATCAATCGCCATCAATCGCTATTTCTTAAGTATACACAATTTAACGATGTCTTTATCCCGAACTGAGGTTATTAGTAATCGACAATACAGTAGTGGCAGGTAATGCCGGATTTACATTAATACCATAATTTGAACGACTCAGATAGTTTTTAATAGACATTGAAGTTGTATCAGCTCCAATTGCATTATTTCCAATCTGATTATTGTCGATTGCTATTGTTGAAGCAACTGTTCCCAGAATATTTATTCCAACAAACGATCCTGTTCGCAATGTGTTATATCCTGCATAAAAGCCTACAGTTACACCACCAATTTTGTTGTTTGCAATTTTCACATTACCACTAGCCAATGAGTTATAAACAATTCCTGAAAAAGCTGCATTGTTATTGGTTGCACAGAATTTTATAGAAGCATTGGTGGTCATATCCCCGATAATGTTAGCAGATGCTGTTGTACCATCCTCTTTAACTCCTACATTTATATTGCCTCCATTAATGTAAATTCCAGAACACTGATATGTCTGGGCTACCTGTGAATGGGATAATACCATTAAATTTTTGATAGTATTGCCATATACTGCACTTAAACTACCTGTTCCAACCGACATGTATATTGCATTAAATGAAGTGTTATTTCTAATGTCGGCAGTATAAGGATTGCCTGCACACAAAGGTGCTGAACCTCCAATATAATTATCTTTAACTATAAAACCAGTCCCTGAAGTGTTTACAACGGCAATAGCACTGCTTCTGGCATTGTTGTTATTTGTAACTCCATTTGATGAATGTGCATAAGTTTTGTAAAAACTATTTCCCGAAATAACACAATTTGAATTGAAATCTGATATTTGAACACCTACACCTGTTGATGGATATGTGGTGTTTTTATTCATATCAACAGGGTAGTAGTCATGAATTTTATTGTTGGAAATTGTAATATTAGAATTCGGCAATAAACTTGTGCCTAATGAGATTAATGCAACAGTTGGCGTTCCTTTAATACTATCTAATGCCCCGATATTACAATTATCTAAAAGTAAATTATTTGTTCCTGCTGCAAGAGTAACTACTCCCATTGTAGGGGCAGTGGTAGGTCCTGCTGCCCGATAACTTTCATTGGTTCCACCTTTGAAATTTACAAACTGAATATTGATATAATTACTATTAGTAACTGTTAATGCAGATACTTTGCGCAAATGACCCAAAGTGCTTAGTGAGTTGCCAACGCAAGTGTCGGCCCGTAAAGTTAATGCAGGTTCACCTACACCGCCGATACGTCCATCAATTATTGTATACTGACAGCCATCCATTTTCCAAACAAAACCTGCAATTGTATCATTACCTGCAACCGTCAATGCAGATTGAGGTCGGATGGTAACAGTATTAACTGCACTTGCACCTGCCACCGCTGATATAATATCCTTTGTTTGTGCATAATCCGATTTTAGTTCAATAAATGTGGGGCCTGTTATTGTTCCAAGCCCTGTAATTGCAGCTGCAATTGTTTGATAATCGCCTGTTGTACCTACTGTTACAATTGTTGGAGGAATTGGAACTTTTGTTGCAGAAAAAACCTGAGAAGTAATTGCAAATAGAAGCAATACCAGAGTAAAAATTTTTGTTTTCATGTGAATCAAATTTAAAGTTATTATATAAACATGAGACGTTCTGAATTTTAGCTTGTACTCTCTATTGCAAAACATTTCAAACTGCAATATATCAACAAATTACACCATACAAAAAAAAGACTGTCGGGGTTAACCCGACAGTCCTGCCATACAACTTATTTTGAATTGACTTATAAAATAGCTTTCATAACTTTATTACCAACTTTAATCACATACATACCTGTGTTTAAGTTTAGTTCTGTTTGTCCGGCATTTGTAGAAATGAGTTTTATTAACTCTCCATTAAAAGTAGAAATTGCTGATTAGCGTTAGTTCCACATAAACCCGGCAGAATCCTTATAAAACGAAGTTACAACAAAATTCGACAGACCATTATCCATTGTTAATGGGCGGAAAATATACTTTTGTCCGATTAATCCAATTGAAAGAAAATTAAAAATTAAAATTAAAACAATCCTGTAAATCATTTTACTCATTTTGTGGATAAGAGATCAAATATATTTATATGCAAATGTAGTAAAATGTTTTTAAACAACTGAAAGCAATCATTATTAAATAGGATTGAGTGTTCTAAGTTGACAACTGACTATTTGCCTGATAAATTTAGTTCGGGGATAAACAACTGAAAAGAATGCATGAAATTATAGATTCAGAAGTATTTAAAGACGGAGAATGTCTTTCTTCAGAAAAACGATCAGAAATAATTAATCAGGGATTAAATGAAGTAGCTGATTTGATAATTTCTGAAAAGAATAAACACATTTTCGTTGAACATTGTGACTATTCAGTTACTCATAAACAAAAAAAACCTTACAATGAATTTATTATAAGGGTTTTAAGGGCCTATATGTACCCCCGCCGGGAATCGAACCCGAATTTAAAGTTTAGGAAACTTTCGTTCTATCCATTGAACTACAGGGGCAGGTTTTTTAGCTGAAATTTCGTGTTTCCCGTTTCGTGTTATATCTTTGTGAAGTATTTTTCCGAAAGGCAGCACAAAAATACATCATTTTAACGAGAAAGTAAAAATCAACCTGTCAACATGGGTAAAAAAAATCAGTTTTTTGTAGTGTGGGAAGGCAAAGAGCCCGGAATTTATCGTTCGTGGGAAGAATGTCAGCGACAAATTCATGGTTTTGCAGGTGCTTTGTACAAAGGCTTTGCCACCGAAGCGGAGGCAAAAGAAGCTTTCCTGTCGCCCTGTTGGGATTATATTGGCAAAAATGCTCCTGCAAACAAACCTACCAACGAGCAAATTATCAAAGCCGGACTGCCCGCAAAAGAAAGCCTATCGGTGGATGCAGCCTGTAGTGGCAATCCGGGAAAAATGGAATACCGTGGTGTATATGTAAAAACCGGCGAGCAGATTTTTCATCAGGGACCATTCGAAGATGGCACCAATAATGTAGGTGAATTTTTAGCTTTGGTACATGGACTTGCACTATTAAAGCAGAAAAATCTGAACTTGCCACTCTATACCGATAGCAAAACTGCTATTGCCTGGGTAAAAGCAAAAAAAGCAAGAACCAAATTAGAACTCACGTCCAAAAATCAGATTTTATTCGATCTGATAGCCCGGGCAGAGAAATGGCTGGCAGAGAATAATTATTCCACACCAATTCTGAAATGGGAAACAGAAATATGGGGCGAAATTCCGGCTGATTTCGGGAGAAAATAAGAAATAAGTGCAGATTTAAGTAACAGCAATAAAATGTATGTTTTATCAATTCATTTGTAAAAGCATATCATATTCTATTAAATTGTTAATGTCAATTGTGGCATAACATTTGTTAAACCCAACACAGGTTATTCATTTTAAATTTAATAAGTTACAAGTATGCAAAAAATCAAATTAACCGGTCAGCTACTGGTTCTCAGTATTGTGTTTTTGTTCTCGTCGTGTATTACCAACTGGTTTGGAGTTACCGGCAAAGGAAGTATTGTTACCGAAACCCGTAATGTCAGCACATTCAACAATGTTGATTTAATGGGTGCTGCCGATGTGGAAATTACCAAAGGAGCTACTCTCGAAGTGAAAGTTTCCAACTACGAAAACATTATTCAGTACCTATATCTCGAAGTGGAAGATAATACACTGATTATTCGTAACGAACCCGAAACTACTATTTTGTTCAACAGCAAAGCCAAAGTTCAAATTACAATGCCCGATCCACTGTATTCAGCTTATTTAACCGGAAGTGGTGATTTTACCATCAATTCCGGATTCAACGACTTAAATACGCTGAAAATTATTGGAAGTGGAAATATGAATATCACTGAAAGTGGATCTTACAATGATTTGGATGTAAGGATATTGGGAAGCGGAGATATAACTGCAAAAGGTACGGTGAATTCATTGACAGCAAAAATTGTAGGAAGTGGAAATTTGAAACTTGCAAATCTTGTAGCAGTAAATTCTGATTGTGCAATTTCAGGAAGTGGTAACATTTATACCAATGCCACAAGTACCCTGAAAGCAACAATTTCAGGTTCGGGAAGTATTGAATATTCAGGTACTCCTACTGTTAACACCAATATAACTGGTTCAGGGTCGGTAAACCACAAATAATCTGATCTAAATATAAAAGCAAAAAACCGCGAATGTAATTTTGCGGTTTTTTGCTTTTCAATGGGTCGTTATAAAATTATATAATACATTCATAATCAATTACATATAGTGCAAATAAATCTTTTCTATAATATCTATATTTACAAAATTAAACGCAAAGACGCAAAATTAACAATTTCAATAATATGCTAATAATCAAAGCAATACCACAAAGAACGCAAAGAAGAAAACTTTAAAGTTTTAAAAAACTATTTTCAACTTTCTTTCCCCTGTTGGGGAAAGTACCCGAAGGGGGATAGAGGTTGGCTTAGTGACTTTGTGTCTTTGCGTTCAAAATGTATTTTTTTATAACTAACCATTGCTTTTATAACCTTCATTTATTTGTACAAACAAAGGTAAGGCGTATCCTGCGAACATTTCACTTTAAATTTCACACCTTTTTCCACTACAAAGCTTTCAAATTTTTTGTACGATTTCCATTCTGTTTCGCCGGGTTGCTGAATGGTGAGCTCACCCGAAATTACTGTCATAACTTCTACTGTGCCGGTGCCGAACTCATATTCACCTGCAGCCATTACACCTACTGTGGCAGTTCCTTCTGCTGATTCAAGTCCGATAGAAACTACCGTTCCATCAAAATACTGATTTGTTTTGAACATAACTCAATTTACTATTTAATTATTTACATTTTTCTGCCGTTTACTGCCTGCTGCTTTCCACTATCTTATACAGTTCATCTGTATTTTCTACAAAAACCATTGCTCCCACTTCTTCCAGTTCTTTGCGTGGACGAAATCCCCAGAGCACACCCACAAAATCCACTTTGGCATTATACGCCGTGGCAGCATCCACTCCTGAGTCGCCCACATAAAGCACTTCTTCTTTGCTGACTCCGGCTTTTTCAATAATTTCCTCCAGAATCGATGGGTTTGGTTTTACCGGAAATCCTTCGCGCTGACCCAAAATCGACGAAAATTCAATATCCGGAAAAAAGCGATGAACCAACTCAACAGTTGCTGCATGTACTTTGTTCGAAGCCACTGCCAATTGAAAACCTTCGTTGTACAGTTTCGAAATCAAATCAGATATTCCGGGATAAGGTTTTGTAAACTCTTCGGAGTGTGCAAAATAATGCTTGATAAACTCCACCTTCAGCATCGACACAAAATCGGGATGCTTTTTATCCTCCGGTAAAGCACGTTCCAAAAGCTTATTTACGCCATTCCCAACAAAAAACCGATAAGCTTCGATGGCATGTATAGGAAAATGATAAACCGCTAACGCATGATTTACGCTGTTGGCCAAATCTTCAATGGTATCCAGCAATGTTCCATCCAAATCAAAAATTATCAGTTTCTTCATTTTTCTCCGCATTTTTCAAATTGAAGTGCAAATTTACCACTTTTATCGCTTTCAGAAAACCTATATTTTTTTTGATGCAAAATATTTTGAAAATATTTCGAATATTATTTTGATTTTCAGAATATTTTTCTGAACCTTTGTGATATCAAAATAATATCATTTTAAATAATAATTTTATGAAAACTTCTGAACAGGATTTTAGTGGCGTTAAACTATCGGGAATTCCAACCCTGTTGTTTAATATTTTAGTTACAATTGGCGTTATTGTTCTGTTTATATGGACAGTAAATGCGGAACTTTCCACAGCATTGACGGTAACAATTGTCATTGCCGATGTGGTACTTTTTCTGGTTAATATGTTTGTCTTTGGTGGTTTTATGCAGATAGAGCCTAACGAAGCGCGTGTTATGATATTTTTCGGGAAATACGAAGGAACTGTAAAAACCAATGGATTTTTCTGGGTAAACCCTTTTTACACCAAGAAAAAACTAACGTTGCGTGCCCGAAACCTGGATGCTGAACCTATTAAAGTGAACGACAAAACAGGAAATCCGGTAATGATTGGTTTGGTAGTTGTTTGGAAAGTGGCCGATACCTACAAAGCTTCGTTTGAGGTGGATAATGCATCGATGACTGTTTCAATTCCCGGAACGCCTAATGTGGATAATGTAAATCAGAAAATGAAAGCCTACGAAAATTTTGTGAAAATTCAGGCCGATTCAGCATTACGTTATGTGGCTGGTAAGTATGCATACGATCACACCGGAAATGCCAAAGAATCTGAACTCACATTGCGTTCAGGGGGTCAGGAAATTAACGACATCCTGGAAGAACAAATTAATGAACGTTTGTCCATTTCGGGCATAGAAGTGGTGGAAGCGCGTATTAATTATCTGGCGTATGCCCCTGAAATTGCAGCGGTTATGCTTCGTCGCCAACAAGCCGATGCTATTATTTCAGCCCGTGAAAAAATTGTGGACGGCGCTGTGGGTATGGTGAAAATGGCGTTGAACAAATTAGCCGATGAACACATTGTAGAATTGGATGAAGACAAAAAAGCGGCTATGGTGAGTAACTTGCTGGTTGTATTGTGTAGCGAAGAAGGAACTCAACCGGTGGTGAATGCCGGAACTTTACACCAATAAAAAGCAATTTTCAAATCTTCAAATAATAAAAACTGTTTTGGCTGAAGAAAGTAAAAATAAAAGTTTTGTGCTACGCATCGATGGAGAATTGATGAACGCCATTGAGAAATGGGCTGCCGATGAATTTCGCAGCACCAACGGACAAATTCTGTATTTGCTCGATCAGGCGCTCAAAAAAAGCGGTCGTATGCCAAAAAGCAGGAAAAAGGAATAATACCTGCATAAAATTGCAGGTTTGTATATCCAAAATAAATAAACTACCTTTGAACACAGTTTTAAAGGTAGTTTGTTGTTTTACTAAATGCAGATATTCAGATAGATACTGTATTTTTATAAAGCGAAAACTTTTATAAATATTTATTCAGAATGGCAAAAATTAAGGCAGGGGTAATTGGAGGTGCTGGCTATACAGCAGGTGAACTTTTACGCATATTGATCTTTCATACTCAGGTGGAAATTGTTTTTGTAAACAGCAGCAGTAATGCCGGAAACCCTGTTTCCGAAGTTCACAGTGGCCTGATTGGCGAAACTGATTTGATATTCACGTCCGAACTTCCGTTCGATAAGGTTGATGTATTGTTTCTGTGCTCGGCGCACGGCGACAGTAAAAAGTTTATGGACGAAAACAGCGTACCTGCGAGCCTGAAAATTGTTGACCTTTCGACTGATTATCGCGAAAAACGTGCCGACCATGATTTTGTGTACGGTCTGCCCGAATTACAACGCGAAGCCATCCGGAAAGCAAATCATATTGCCAATCCCGGATGTTTTGCCACAGCCATTCAGGTGGCATTATTACCTCTGGCTGCTGCCGGATTACTGAACGATGAAGTGCATGTAAATGCCATTACCGGATCAACAGGAGCCGGTGTAAAACCATCGTCAACATCACATTTCAGCTGGAGAAACAACAATATTTCTATCTACAAGGCCTTCGATCATCAGCATTTGCAGGAAATTGGTCAGTCGATGCGTCAGTTGCAATCCGGATTCGACAAGGAAATTAATTTTATTCCGGTGCGCGGGAATTTTGCACGGGGAATTTATGCCACTTCGTATGTAAATTGTGCTTTATCGTTGGCTGAAGCCAAAGAATTGTACAAAAACTATTACAAAGATTCCACATTTACTTTTGTCACCGATAAAAACCCGGATATGAAACAGGTAGTAAATACCAACAAAGCCATTGTGTATCTGGAAAAACACGGCAATAAACTGCTGATAGTTTCGATGATTGATAATTTGCTGAAAGGCGCTTCTGGTCAGGCCGTTCAGAACATGAATCTGATGTTTGGACTGGATGAAAAAGCAGGACTTGGACTCAAAGCGATAGGTTTTTAGAGATTTCAAAAAAGCAGACCATTTTTTAAAAGTGTACATTTACCATGTGCACTTTTTTTGTAGCGGAATAACATGTTTTAGCCCGGAAATAATGTTTTTAATTTCAAATCGGTTATCTTTGCGTTTATTAATTCAAGTATAATAATTATCAGTTGTTTATGAAAAGAACTTTATTTTACTCGCTTTTTTCGGTTGCAGTCATATTCATGGTAACATCGTGTTTGCCAATGGACAATTACTTCGACGATGCTTTGTTAATTGGAAAATGGCAACAAGGAACGCTGAACTACCGATACGATACAGGCGGAACGGGAGTTACCTGGGACACTGCCGACGATGTAACTGAAGCTGAAGGACAGGGATTTACCTGGGTTTTAGATCAGTCGGAACTTACACATATTTACCTGATGGAGATAAGTGGCTCTACAGTAACCAAAATATACACAGTCACCAAACTCACAGCCACAACACTTGAATACTCCGACGATTTTGGAAAATCGTATAGTTTTACGAAAGTGAACTAATCAATTGTCGTTTGCGTTTTTTTGATGGTTATCCATTTTGATAACTCCAAAACTTCTATCCTATGAAGAAAGGGTTGAAAATATTCCTCATTAGCTTTTCTGTATTTATCGGCATTTTGCTGATAAGTTTTGGTGTGGTTATGCTCACTGTGTTTACTCCTGAACGTCTGACAAAAATTGTACGCAGTCAAACATCCAAATATATCAACTGTAAAACCGAAATTGGTGAGGTGGAACTCACTTTTTTCAGTACTTTTCCCAATGTTGGAATTGAAATAAACGGACTTACATTGATAAATCCGAAAAATGGCATCTGCAACGACACATTGCTTCATGCCGGCAAAGGAATTGCCTCGTTGGATATCAAAGCGTTGTGGAAAAACGATGATCTGATTATTCATAAACTTATTTTTGAAGATGTGTTTGTAAACGCATTTACCGACAAATCCGGCATATCCAACTACGATGTGTTTATAACCGATACCACAGACACTTCAAGTTTTGTAAATCCTTTTAAGAAAATTGACTTACGCGAAATCAGGCTAAAAAAAGCAAACATTTCGTATGTGGATGAAACATCGGATATGCACGCTGCTGTATCAAATTTGTATGCCGATCTGAAATTTCATCTTCAGAATGAAAAAGTTGTCTTTCTGCTGAAAGCTAAAACTCCTTCGGTTTCGTATTTAACAGACAGTGTTCAGTACTGTTCCAATGCAGATGTAAAACTCCATTTACCACTGGAATACAATACTGATAAACAGGAAATTAAACTTAATAGCGCGAAACTGGAGTTTAACGGCCTTGATGCCGGTGTTGACGGAACTATTACGCAAGACAGCGAAAACACGATAACCGATATAGCTTTCACTACCGCCAGTTATCCGGTGAAAGCTCTGATTGAAATGATTCCCGCTGTGTATACCACAGCACTCGAAGGGATGAATGTGAATGGTTTTGTGAGTAGTACCGGAACAGTGAAAGGTATTTATAATGAAAACAGCATGCCGCTCATCAATGTTCTGGCAACAATGGATAAAGGAACTTTTGAATATAGTTCGCTTCCGTACAAACTTCACGATATTACAGGTGGAGCAGATGTGAAAATTGACTTGAACAACGAAGCGGAATCCAAAATAATTCTCAAAAAAGTAGTTGCAAAAACCGGTCAGTCGGAACTGGAAGCAAGTGGCTTGATTAACTATATTTTGTTGGATGATATGCTGTTCGATTTGGATGTAAAAATGAACTTCCATTTGCCGGAACTTGAACCTATGATGCCTGATGATATGAATATCAGTTTCGATGGATTTGCAAACGGAACCGGACATGTGCGATTCTTGCTGTCGGATGCTATGAATATGGATATTCAGAAAATGAATATCAGCGGAAAATTTGATGCCCGAAACCTGGGAATTACTTACGATAGTCTGATAATGCGTGCGCCAACAGCAAAGCTGGATATTGCAATTCCGAATAAAAACAGTTCCAAAACAGGGTTTATGGATGCCGGTTTATGGTGCGATAGGTTAAGTGTAAATAAGGGCAAAAACATGTCAGCAAGCATTCGGAACGCCAATATGAAGGCGCAAACTTCCAATTTAATTATAACCGACCAATTAAACACCATAAACTGTGACTTCAACTTTGATGATATGACCGGCTCGATGGATGGCATGCTGGCTTTGCTCGATAAATCGAAAGGAAAACTGGCGATGGAAATGAATTTCAGCGATTCGGTTACAGTTCCGAAGGTAAGTTGTGATTTTGATGTAGTAAAACTGAATGCCGTGGTGGATGATTCTACATCGGCTGTAATAAACTACCCGAAAGGAACCTTTAAAATGTACGCTGCACAGCACAATCCTGCCATATCCGTTTTCGACATAAAGGGAATTACCGGTTTTATCCAGGCTGTACGCGGAACTCAGATTATGACTGGTAAGTATCTGGATATAAACACCAACATCACCTACGACGACACAAAAAAGAACCTTATGGAGCAATGGCTGCCAAAGGGTGATATGTGGCTGCGCGAAGGAACAATTACTGCAGATGGATTGAAAGCTCCGGTAAAAATTCCGGTTTTACGAATGGATTTCACACCCGATGTATTTAATATTCATGAAAGTAAATTTCTGGTGGACAACTCCGATTTCAGTCTGAACGGGAAACTCTGGAATATTGCTGATTATATGAACGACAAAGGTTTATTAAAAGGCGATTTTTATTTCGACTCAAAAACCACCGATGTTTATCAACTAATGGCGCTTACAAACGGCTTTGGGGTGGAAGACTCTACTTCAGCTCCAACTGTTCAGACCGACCAGAAAACCTCCACATCTTCCGGTCCGTATATGGTGCCAAAAGGCATGGATGTGAAATTGCATGTAGATGTCAACAAGGTTTTACTGGGTTATGATTCAGCGCAGAATGTGCTTGGCAATGTATATGTAAAAAACGGGCTTCTTGTGCTCGAAGATGTACGACTCAGTACTTCGGCGGCACGTATGCAACTAACCAGCATCTATAAAACCCCACGAAAAAATCATCTTTATTTAGGAGTTGATTTTCATATGATGGATATGGAAATCAGCGAATTGCTAAAAATGATACCGGACATTGATACCATTATGCCCATGTTACGATCGTTTAGCGGAAAAGGTGAATTTCATATTGCTGTCGAAACCTATCTGGATTCGATGTATAACATGAAAACATCAACGCTTCGTGGCGTATCGTCTATCAAAGGAGAAAATCTTGTACTGATGGATGGTGAAACGTTTTCGGAAATAGCAAAAACGCTTAATTTCAATAAAAAATCAGAAAATAAAGTTGATAGTCTGTCGGCCGAATTTACCATTTTAAGAAACGAAGTTGATATTTATCCATTCCTTATTGTGATGGACAAATACAAAGCTGTGGTTGCAGGCCGACATAATCTGGATATGTCGTTCGATTATCATATTTCAATTACCGACTCGCCATTGCCTGTAAAACTGGGAGTGGATGTAAAAGGAACGATGGATGAGTTAATGAACAGTCCTATGAAATGCATTCGTCCTGCAAAGTGCAAATACGCCAACCTTTATCGTCCTGCATCGCGCAACGAAATTGGCAAAAAGCAACTGGAAATACGCCAGAAAATCAGAGAATCGTTACTTACAGGCGTAATTAATCCATAACCGGTCATTGTAATGCGTAGAGATAAAGCAAGTCTGAAGTCACAATTACAACAATTTACCAAAACCGAATTGATGGAGATGGTACTGAAACTATCAGCCAAAAGATTCAATTATGAGTATTTGCTTGTGAATGTACTGGAACCGCAAAGTGGCGAAGAAATGCTTTTTGATGAAGCACTCGAAGATTTGGAACTGATTTACCTGAAAGAATTTAAAGGACGAACCATACAACATCAGCGGGTAAAAATGCTTGGTGCATGCGTAAAACGTATCAACGAATTTACGGTAGAAACTAAAAATAAAAAACTGGAAGCTGACCTCATTTTATCTATCCTCGAAAGACAATTCGAACAATCTACGCGCATTTTTGGGGCAAAATTCTCCGGTTACGATTACAAAGTAGGATTGCTGGTGAAACGACTGATTACGCTCGTGACCAAAAAACTTCATCCGGATTATTTGGTTGATTATGAAGAAAAAATAAATGATATGCTTGACAGACTTCATAAAACATCCAATAGGATAAATACCATCCAAAATTTACCAAATACAATTGCTTAGTTTGTTGTTTACAAATTAACCCGCAAATCATCATACATTATCCTCCCTTACGGAAAAAATGTCCTCTTATCAGAAATTATTTCTGTGTATTTTTGTAATGTCAAGTTTATTCCAATCGATAAAAAAGTTCAGACAAGTTAGACACTTATTGAATAATATTTTGTTGAACGCAAAGAATGCAAAGTTGCTAAGCCGCAAAGAAAAACTTCTAAGTTTTTCACTTTGCGTACTTTGCGGATATTTGATCTTACAATAATTGGCATATTTAAACTTTGCGTACTTTGCGTTTATCTGTAAATTTAAAGAAATTCACTAACTTATATAATGGTTAAAATTTAAACAGTATAATTTCCATGAAAAAACTACTTTTCATTTCCTTACTGTCGATAGTGGCAGTTTCAGCTTCGGCTCAGCAAAAAGCTACAGCTGTTGTAAATGCCGATCAGGGCACATTTACCATCAATAAACACATTTACGGACAATTTTCAGAGCATCTCGGACGATGTGTGTACGAAGGAATCTGGGTGGGCGAAAACTCAACTATTCCCAACACCAACGGTTATCGCAACGACGTAATTGCAGCTCTGAAACGCATCAAAATTCCTAATCTTCGCTGGCCGGGCGGATGTTTTGCCGACGAATACCACTGGATGGACGGTATAGGACCTCGCGAAAAACGGGCAAAAATGATTAATACACACTGGGGCGGTGTGGTTGAAGACAATTCATTCGGGACAAACGAGTTTCTGAATTTCTGTGAACTGATAGGTACAGAGCCTTATATTTGCGGAAACTTGGGCAGCGGAAGCGTGGAAGAAATGTCGAAATGGGTGGAATACATGACTTCGGATGCCGAAAGTCCCATGGCCAATCTACGCCGTCAGAACGGTCGTGAAAAACCATGGAAAGTGAAATATTTTGGTGTGGGCAACGAAAGCTGGGGCTGTGGTGGCAACATGACTCCCGAAGGTTATGCCGAAAATTATCGTCGGTACGCTACTTTCTGCCGTAACTACGGCGATAATCATCTGTATAAAATTGCCGGTGGAGCCAATTCCGACGATTATCGATGGACGGAAGTGCTGATGAAAAACGTTCCAAACTGGATGATGCAGGGCATCTCGCTGCACAATTACACCTTTACCACCAGCTGGACCAACAAGGGAAATGCGACCGGATTTAACGAAGACGATTATTTCAAGGTTCTTGAAAATGGATTGAAAATGGATGATCTGATTTCGCGTCATTCTGTAATTCTGGATATGTACGATCCACGAAAAAATATCTCATTTGTGATTGATGAATGGGGCATGTGGTACAATTGCGAACCGGGAACAAATCCGGGTTTTCTGTATCAGCAAAATACGCTTCGCGATGCTTTGCTTGCCGGCGAAATTCTGAATATTTTCCACAAACATGCCGACCGCGTTCGTATGGCCAACATTGCGCAAATGGCTAATGTGCTTCAGGCTATTATTCTCACCGATAAAGAGAAAATGATTCTGACACCAACATACTACGTGTTCGACATGTACAAAGTGCATCAGGATGCTACTTTTCTGCCAATGACCATCAACTGTCCCGATTACAGCCGTCTGAACCGCAATATAAAAGCAGTTTCAGTAACTGCTTCGCAGGATAAAGAAGGTACTATACATGTGACTTTTATCAATATGGATCCGAAAAACGACATTGAAGTAAGTTGTGATGTACGTGGAGCTAAAACTACAAAAATCACCGATGGCCAAGTTATCAACGGAAAAGAAATCGGCACTTACAATACGTTCGACAATCCGTATCAGGTGCAGTTACTGAATTTCAAGGATGCCAAATACAAAAACGGTACACTGACTACTAAATTACCCGCTCATTCGCTGGTAACCATTGAATTGAAATAACACCTCACCCCTAACCCCTCTCCCAATGGAGAGGGGAAAAGATGGCAAACCTAGTTCCTGCTTATCACAGACACAGTTATATAGTTACCAATTAATCAAATAATGAAATTTAAATATTTCTTTCTGTTACTTTTAATTGTAAACTCATCTTTTTTATTACAGCTTTTTGCAGTAAATCCGGTTGCTTCTCCCAATCCATGGAAGGACGATTACCGCGATATTTCATCGCTGGAAAATTATAAAAAATGGGGGACATACAATGTACATGATCCGGCAGTTTTACGAGTTGGAGACACGTATTATATGTATTCAACTGATGCCATTTATTTTCAGCGAAGAAATCCGGGAGAAAAACGACCAAACATAAAAACCGGGAATATTCAGATTCGTTCGTCGAAAGATTTGGTGAACTGGAAATTTGAAGGTTGGGCATTTGACTCTATTCCACAAGAAGCCAAAAGCTGGGTCTTGACTCATGCCGACAATAAAGGAGCTACCAATATATGGGCGCCATATCCTGTTCAATACAAGAATAAATTCCGACTTTATTACTGTGTTTCTGCTTTTGGATTGCAAACATCGTACATCGGTCTGGCTGAATCTCATTCTCCGCTTGGTCCGTGGACATTGAAAGGCGAAGTGGTAAAAACCAAACGTGGCGACAACATGAATGCTATTGACCCGAGTATAATTACCGATGCCGTTACGGGCAAAATGTGGATGCATTACGGTTCGTATTTTGGAGGTTTATACACCGTAGAACTCAATTCCGAAACAGGTTTTCCGGTTTTGACCGACGATCAGGGACATTTTGTGGCAACACGCGCTCACATTCGCAAAGACAATATCGAAGCTCCGGAAATTATTTATAACCCGACATTCAAAAAATACTATCTGTTCACCTCTTACGACCCGTTGATGACGACTTACAATGTGCGCGTGGGCAGAGCCGACAAACCCGAAGGTCCGTTTGTGGATTATTTCGGAAAAGATTTACGCGACACCATCAACCATTATCCGATATTGACGCATCCTTATCAGTTTAAAAACCATTCAGGTTGGGCTGGAACAGGTCATTGCGGCGTTTTTGCCAACGAAAAAGGAGATTTCTTTATGGCGCATCAATCGCGACTTTCGCCCGATAATCAACTGATGGTATTGCATGTGCGCGAAGTAAAATGGACAACCGATGGCTGGCCGGTAGTTTCTCCCGAAAGATTTGCAGGAAATGCGGGTAGTACAACTTCGGATCAAGCGAACCAACGGTCACGATCCGAAGGGAGTAATTCCAAGTCGCTTATTACCAAACATAATATTCCCGGCAATTGGGAAATTATCCGCATTCAGGATGCCAAAACCGATCGTCAACTTGAATTCGGACAGATTCTCTGGGGCGAAGGTCAGTTGCGACCAACAGAAATAAACGCCTCACAAACCGTAGAATTTTGTAAAAATGGCAAAATGAAAGGTTCTGATGGCCAATGGAAATTCGATGCAAAATCAGGGATTACATTAATACTGAAAAATGAAACCATCTATAACCTCATTGTTTTTGCCGGACACGACTGGGAAAACGAAACTGAAACCCTGCTTCTTACCGGATTAGATAAAAATGGTTGTTCAGTGTGGGGAAAGAAAGTGAAATGACAATTGATAACAGATATATTTGGATAAGTATATTACACAACCGACAAAAGTTCCTCTCCAATATTGTGAATTGCAGTTACAATTTTTTGACGTTTATCAGGTCGGGCTGTGCGAAAGCCAGACATGTAATGCCTGAGTTGTTTCTGATTTATACCTGTGAGACGCGAAATGGTGGCACGTGTTACAATACCATCTAAACGGTATAATAACGCACGGGTAGTTTCTTCAAACTCAAGTTTGTATTCACCCTTCAAACCTTGCGGCAGTTCATCAACCTCCATGGCATCGAGGTGAAATGCGAGCGCTGAAACATAAGCTTCTTTTACTCCTTCATAGGTTTTGTGGGTAGCTACACAGCCGGGTATTTGCTCTGATACAGCTCCGTAATTATCCAACCAGTCTACTGTAACTTTGATAGTTTCCATATTAATTGTTTTGTTGCAATGCGATAGCATTTACCATCCTGCTTGTTTAAAAATACTGTTTAATAAAAATTGAGATAGAACTTCATTTGGCTTGCCATTGATGGTTACAGTTCCTTTTTTTGTGGGATGCTTGTATTGCCTATGACTTCCTTTTTGCCTGTCGAGATACCAACCATCATCTTCAAGCATTTTTATTACGGTTCTGGTTTTCAGTTTATCCATATCTCAATTATAGGTTTTGACGAAACAAAGATATATTATTTTATATCATTTTGCAAATATTCTCAAGTTTTTTTCCTTACATTAAGTGAAAAGCCCTGTCGGCAGTTATCGAAACCCCTTTACACCAAGTGCAAAGCCTTGTCAACAACTGTTGATACCCCTTTGCAGAAGATGTAAAGCCCTGTCAACAACTGTTGATACCCTTTTGCAAGAGGTGCAAAGCCCTGTCGGCAATTGCCGAAACCTTTTTACATCGAGTGCAAAGCCCTGTCAACAACTGTTGATACCATTTTGCAGGTGTTGGACAGTAAAATCTTCAAGATTATTCATCTCTTGTAATGAGAATGGACTCATTTCCCCAAGTGTAGACGCTTTCTTCCGGCTCTTGGTATGAGAATTGAAATAGTAAAACCAACAGTTTGATGTTATTTAAGAAAACGAAGCTATCTTGAAAAGATAGCTTCGTTGAATGGAGTTTTGGCACATTTTGCAAACGTGCACCAGCAGGGGCTTTGTGGCACACTTTGCAAAAGTGCGCCAGCTGGCGATATTATTTCAAAATTAAATCTTCTGCTTCTTGTTTTAGAATAGGTAAATGCTTAATTATGATATTCCACACCTGCACATTTTCAATTTCATCATATCCATGCGTTAACTTATTTCTTGTATCAACAATTTTACGTGCATTTGAAATAGCAATTTCAGGTATTTTCTTTAGCAACATATTAACAGCCTCACCTATAGTAATAAGATTGCGCTCTACGGCATCCTGCAACAAGTAATTTTCATCATATTCGCTGAAAATTTTATTCTCACCCAGATATTTCTCAATATTTTCGATACTTATTAAAATATCTTTAAGTATTTTATTTGAGTTACTATCCATATATAGCTACTTTAGTTGCATTGATTTCTGAAATAAAATAGGGGTTTTTCAGCGAACGTTCTGTTAGCAAATCAACATCCCTATGCAATAAATCTTTCAACTCATACTCCAGCTCCCACAAATGCTCACCGGCATCTACAGGATTCAATCCATCCTGAAGATTAACCAGAAAGTCAACATCGCTGTCGTGGTTAAATCGGCTTGTTACGGCTGAGCCAAAAATATAGGCATTTTTTATGTTATGCTTTTTAAATAACTCTATTACTTTGGGTAAATAAGCCTGAATAGTTGAGTTAATCATAAATGTTTTCATTTAATTTCAATGCAAATATACTAAAACATCCGACTGATTCAACAACAAAAGACATTAAAATATCATTTGTCTGAAAACACCATCGGCTGAATCTCAATTGTGAAATTCAGCCGATGGTGTTTTTGTGGCACACTTTGCAAAAGTGCGCCAGCGGGGGAGCTTATCAGTATGATTGCAACACTTAAATTTTTAAGTTCTTAGCGATTTTCTATCTGTTTAAATATTAGATCTCACTTTCTTTATTTGGCTGATAAATCTATTGGATAGCCCTGATATTTGAAAACAGTTTCCATCCATTTGCTGATTTATATAATTCAATACTTTCTTTAGGAACATAAAGGGGCTTATTGTAAGTGTTGTTCACTGCGCTGTAGAAGATATTACTTACTAAACCTTTCAAACTTGGTGGTGTTATTGCGTTTACTGTTACGCCCTCAATACTGGAGCAGTTGGAAAATGCTAATTCATCTATCGAAATAACGGAGTTAGGAATAGTAATCGAAGTGAGTTGTTTGCAATATTTAAATGCAGAATATCCAATTATTTTTACTGTACTAGGTATATTTATACTTTTTAGACTTGAACATGAATGAAAAGCACTTGCTCCTATTTTAGTAACTCCATCAGGGATCGTAATATATGATAATTTATAACAAGACTCAAAGATACCATCAGCAATTGAAGTGATTGCTGTTGACATTGTTATTTTAGATAATCTTTGACAATACCCAAATGCGTCAGCACCAATTGACTTAACTGAATTGGGAATTATTATTGAATCAATAGCACTAGCAGAAAAGGCATATTCTCCAATTGTAGTAATTGAATTCGATAAAGAAATTGATTTTAAAGCTTCACAGTTTAAAAATGCTTCATTGTTTATTTGTGTAATTGTGTTTGGCATTTTAACAGACCTGATATTACGACAGTTAGAAAAGGCATTTACCCCAATTGAAACTACCTTATATTTTTTGTTCTCAATTATTGCTTCTGAGTCTATAATAATATCACCAGCATAATTGACTGAGTTAATACCCACTAAATACGCAGTCTTATCGGTTTCGGATAATACAGCATAAATCAAACAATCAGAACCTTTAATTTGTGGTGAGTTATCTGAGCAACTTACTAAAGTGACGATAACTAAGATGATAAATAAATGGTGTTTCATGTTACAATAGTCCGTTAGAAAAAATTTAATATTAAGCGGCTTTAGTGCCGAAATACAGTAGTTCTTTGACATGGTGGTGACTTTTTAGGGTTTTCGGTTTTATACCGAAAGCCTCAATAAATCGATTTAGTAGAAACGTATTGTGATACAGTAGTTTATAGTCAGCAATTGAGAATGGTTTACCTGCTTTGTTTTTATCCTTTAGGTGAATAATTTTCATGATATTGACAGTTGTAAGCGAAGAGTTGAAATGAAAATCGAGTTTATCTAAATCTCTGGCTTGGCAATGATTTAATCCAGTAGTCTGTTTGGCATCTCTGAAATTGAATTCCATTTGAAATCGACAGTGATAATACAATAAAACTTCAAGTGCATTCATTTTGGTGTCGGTCGAGAATATCAAACGTTGAATTGTTTTTCCGTTTTCGTCGGTTTTTCGTTCGACAACGAGCAAAATGTCTGTTTTCAATGATTTGGAGTTTACAATAGCATAAAATGCCTGGGTTGTATCATTAATTTCAATGTGAGTAAATATATCCATGTTCAAATTGTCCAAATCGATTCTGCCTGCTAAATGAGGTGGTCTTCCTACACCAGAGTATTCACCTGTAAATTTATAACGTAGGTTTGCATCGTCTCTGAGTTTAGATATAACATTAAAACCTTCATTCATAAGTTGTTGTATAAATGTTATCTTTGAAAAGAATGCATCGGCAACAACGATATTAGATATTTTTTGAAGATCCTCTTTTCGTTTAATGATTGTCTGTGCATACCAATCGACTAACGACATGGAGGCTACTTTTAATGTTTTTGCCGGCACAGTTTGTACAGCCTCCAAATGAAAGCTTTGCTTTAAGTCGATGTCGATTAAAGCGATCTGAGCAATTTCAAGCCCTCGTTTAGTACATTGGTCTGAACCTGACCAAAACGAACCAAGATAGGGTGTCTTTTTGCCCGATTTCTCAATATGACTCGGGTCAAATGAAATGGCTGTTCGCGAACCAACAAATGGTGTTATAAGTGATGTATTGTAGTTCATAAAATCAAATTTTTGTTTGAATTGATTTCGAAATCGTTGTTCGCTGTAATTACTGTATCGACTCATTTGAGTAAAATTAATACGACCTGGAATTACCATGTACAACATAAAAATTTCTATTAAAAAGTCACGTCGCCATTTATTGAGTGATAAACCATTAAAAGCAGTACTGACAACTGAAATAAAAGTGTTAACTTCTGTGAAAATCATACTTTATAAATTAGTGGTATAATCTATAAAGATACTGATTTTCAGGAAGTTAACCAAATAAAAATATAGGTTAATTAATTGATTTTCAATTATTTAACTATAAAAATAACACAGTATTGATGTTAAATATGTTTAATATTTTGCCTACTCATAAGCTTTTCGGCTTCCGCTATATTTGATTCTTCAGTATTAGACATAAAAAAAGCGTGGGAACTGTTAGTCATATCACTTCTCAGAGGGTCTCGACACCCTACACCAAATGACAGACAACAGCCCCACGCCTATAAAGTATAGACATGGAGCGCTTGTTGCTATCATCCTTGGTGTTACGAAATTGTCGAGATTTCTGAAAAGGATAATATCTTAAACGCTTTTGTTTTTAATATGTAAATGCAATTGTCGTTACAATTGACTTTATTTGTTTGCAAATATATTTAAATAAATGTTATTTTCAATATCAGAAAGTGATATTTTTTACCTTATAACCAAAGTTTTTTGGATTTAGTAAGTTTGTCCACCCGAAAAACATAAACATGCACGGAACCATGGTTGTAAATATTTAATTTTGTACCTTAAGTAGAATAATTCATCCTCATTTTATACGAAACAATCGTTTATCTTTGCAAAAAATCTCAATTCAATATTTCATGAAAAAACAATTTCTATCCATCACATTTCTCTTATTAGCAGTTTTTACCTTGCAATCTGCATCAAAAAAAATCATTGTTACATCGCCTGATCGTTCATTGGTTATTGAAACCGGACTGAACGAAAAAAACTCATTGGTGTATGAGGTAAAAAAGAACAACCAAACTGTCATCTCTTCATCTCAAATGGGCATAAAAGGCGATGTTGATTTCAGCTCAGCTCTGAAAATAAAATCAGTATCAAAAGCTAAAACGCAAACTGAAACTTACAATGCTCCGGGCGAAAAACGAGCAAATAGAACTTTTACAGCAAATTTTGGCAGAATGGAAGTTCAGAATCCTAAAGGACAGAAATTAACCGTAGAATTCAAAGTCACCAACGAGGGTGTGGCGTTCCGGTATATCACCAAAAGTAAAACTCCGATTGCCATAAAATCAGAACTGACAACGTTTAAATTTGCTACATCAACTCATGCCTGGTTGCACCCGCATGCCGATGCCGAAACCGGTTGGTGCGAAACACAGCCAAGCTACGAAGAGCAATATATGTACGATATTCCTGTGGGCACTGCAGCTCCAATGAAAGCAGGTTGGTCATTCCCTGCACTTTTCAAAACCGATGCTAACTGGGTATTAATCACCGAAGCCGGATTGACGCCTGATTATGTGGGAACACGTCTCGCACAACTATCCCCCGATGGTGAATATGCCATTGGTTTTCCTCAAAAAGGAGAAACCGTTCGTGATGAAGATCCGAACTACGTGGTTTCGGCCAATGTAACTTCACCATGGCGCGTTATAGTTGTCGGTTCGCTGGCAACAGTGGTGGAATCGCAAATGATTTCGGATTTGGCACTTCCTGCAGATAAAAAAGTGGATTATAGTTGGGTAAAAACCGGCGTATCGTCGTGGAGTTGGGCTGTTTTGGGCGATAATGCCACGGTTTATCCTGTTCAGAAACAATTTATCGATTATGCTGCCGAAATGAAATGGGATTACTGCCTGATTGATGCCGACTGGGACTGGAAAATCGGATACGATAAAATTAAAGAACTAGCCGAATACGCTAAAACGAAAAACATTGGTGTCTTGCTTTGGTATAATTCCTCCGGTGTTTGGAATTCAACTAAATATACGCCCAAAGGTGCTTTGGTAGAACGTGAAGCTCGTCGCAAAGAATTTCAGCGTATTCACGATATGGGAATTGCCGGCATAAAAGTGGATTTCTGGCCGGGCGATGGACAATCATCGATTCAGTATTATTACGATATTATGAAAGATGCTGCCGATTTTCATCTGTTGGTGAATTTTCATGGGACTACTGTGCCGCGCGGTTGGTCACGTACATTCCCGAATCTGGTAGCCATGGAATCTATCCGTGGTTTTGAATTTACAACCTTCGATCAGAAAGATACCGATTTAGCACCCAAACACCTTACCATGATGCCTTATGCCCGCAATGTGGTTGGACCGATGGATTTTACGCCGGTTTGTTTTGGTGAAATCCGAGGAAAACAACGTCGCACCAGCAATGCATTTGAACTCGCTCTCACAGTTGTTTTGCAATCGGGAATTCAGCATTTTGTAGAAATTCCCGAAAGTATGGCTAAACAGCCCGATTATGTAAAAACATACATGCAAACCATTCCGCGCAAATGGGACGATGTGAAACTACTGGATGGTTTTCCCGGAAAATATGTGGTTATGGCGCGCAGAAGTGGCGATAAATGGTATATTGGTGGCATCAACTCACAAACTGAAAATCAAAAAGTCATCATTGACATTTCTAAATTGAAAACCCCGGACGGAAATAGTGTAACTCTTATCACCGACGGCGACACCAACCGCAGTTTTATCCAGAAACAAGCTTCTGTTACTAACAATAAACTGGAATTGGATGTGAAGCCGAATGGCGGATTTGTAGTGGTATTTTAAACCGGGATGACAGATTTTCAATCTGTCATTTCATATTACCGGACAGGTTGAAAGCCGGTCGTCCCTGACATCGGTAACAATAATTATTTGGCTTAACAATTGTGATAAAATATGACGGAATTGCTCTGGTTGGGATGACAGATTTACAATCTGTCATTTCTTATTACCAGACAGGTTGAAAACCTGTCATCCCGGATATCTCGTTAAAAGTTTTTTCCGTTCAGAACTGAATTCCGGTTTTTAGTCCTAAACTATACAGCGTAGTATAACCGTTGTAAGTAACAGTGGTGGAGTTGATTGTTTCAGTTATCAGTCCGTTCAAACGCTGAACACCGGCAAATGGTCCGATAAAAAACGCGGTTTTGTAATTCATTTTATGAATAATGCCTACCGATAATTTTCCCAACAATCCACCTTTGTACGCTGCTGAATTATCCAACCCAAAAGCATAGCCTGCATCCATGCTAAAATAAGGAGAGGTTCTTTTTTTTGCCAGATTATTGCTGCCAAACCGGACAAAAACAGGAATATAACGTAATTGAGAGCCGTTCAGAAAAGTATTGGAGAAACCTACTCCGGCACCTGCAAAAAGCGAATTTTCACCGCTGCTCTTTATACCAAACGACAACGAAACATCCAAAAATGGCGACCAGCCAAAAGCCATCGGAGCAAAATTTTTTCCACCTGCAATATCGAGCATGCCACAAATGTTTCCGGCATTTACCGAGTCGGTTTTTGGCAGATTTTCATTTTCGGGAATCATCTCCGTTTCTTTGGTAACATACTTAATTTGAGCAGCACTGAACTGAAATCTCGAACCATCGGTTAATTTTATGATAAGAATATCCGAATTCTGAACAACGATTTCGCCGGTATACGTTTCACCGGTTTTCAGTACAACCTTATCGCGCAGCGTATTTTGTGCACTGACAGAATTGACGATAAAAAGCACAAAACAAAGGATCAGAAAGCTTTTCAGCTGTTTCATAATTCGCTCAGTACTTCTTTAAATTTGTCGATAAATAGCTTGGCATCAGCTTTCGACAAACACAATGGAGGCAATAAACGGATGGTATTTGTTCCGCTTACCCCGGTGAATATTTTCTTTTCGAAAAGTAGTTTACTGCGGATGTCTTTCACATTGTTTTCGAATTCAATACCAATCATTAAGCCACGTCCACGCACTTCTTTAACCTGTGGTATTTTGCTGAGTTCGGCCAATAAATAATCGCCGATAGCAGCCGTGTTTTCAATCAAATGTTCGGCTTTCATCACGTCGAGAACGGCAATAGCTGCCATACAAGCCAAATGACTACCACCAAAAGTAGTTCCGAGTAACCCGTGTGAGGCCTCAAATTTTGGGCTGATAAGTACACCGCCAATCGGGAATCCATTACCCATACCTTTGGCAACGGTAATTAAATCGGGGCGAATACCTGCGTGTTGATGGGCGAAAAATTTTCCGCTCCGACCGTAACCCGATTGAACTTCATCGAGAATAAGAATAGTTCCGGTTTCGTCGCAAAGTTTGCGTAAACTCTGTAAAAAATCGGCTTCAGCCACTCTGATACCACCCACACCCTGAATTCCTTCTACAATAACGGCACATACATCGCCGTTTTTCAACACTTTTTCTGTGGTAGCAATATCGTTGAAAGGCAAAAACTCCACATCGAAACCTTCGTTTATCGGAGCTACAATTTTGGGATTATCAGTTACCCGCACCGCAGCAGAAGTACGTCCATGAAAACTTTTATTGAATGCCACCACTTTACGCCGTCCGTTGTGAAACGATGCCAGTTTCAGCGCATTTTCGTTTGCCTCAGCACCCGAACTTACCAAAAACAGGAAATAATCTTCGTAACCCGATTGTTTTCCGAGTTTCTGTGCAAGTTCAATCTGGAGTTTGTTAACAACAGAATTTGAATAAAAGACAAGTTTTTCAGCTTGCTGAGTCAGTTTCTGGATGTAATATGGATGAGAATGACCAATGGAAATAACCGCATGTCCACCGTAAAGGTCGAGGTATTCAATGCCCTGATTATCGTAAGTTCTGCAACCTATACCTTTGGTAATTTCGATATTGAAAAGCGGATAAACATTAAATAATTCCATTCAAATAAAATTTAAATTGTTGAAAATCGAAGTTCTTTCAATAGAAAATAGCCAAAATTATTGGCATATTGGAGTCGTTTTTAATTGTAAACTCCTGAAAATATATAGTTTATATTAATTTTACATAAGAAAAATCAGTATGCAAATGTAATTCAAATTTCAGTCAGATTAAAATTATTATATTTTAGTACATGACAAAAATTATATAGCGATATAATTATTTGATTATCAATAAAATAAGTGTCATTTTATTTGGTAAAGACCTTGAAATTTTGTATCTTTATAGCTGAATACCAATCAGTTATAATGAAAACAATGAATTCCAAGGTCTCACACAAAAGTAGTGATTTAACCTCAGTTTTGGTTGAATACTTCGGTAAAAGTTTAAACTTAGCCCGAATTAAGTTCATAAGCCTGTTTATTTGCGCTCTTTGCAAGGTTCAAGTCGTTTGTTTTGAAAAGCTTGCCAGTGGCTTTGAAAATGGCTGTGACAGCGACTCTTCATTGCGACGAATACAACGTTTTATGGCTAATTACAAACTTGACAAAGACTTGATTGCAAGATTGATATTTGCACTTTTGCCACATGAACCACCGTACTCGATTGCTATCGATAGAACGAATTGGAAGTTTGGACAAACAAACATCAATATCTTGGTATTAGCCATTGTTTATAAAGGTGTTGCCTTTCCTATTATATTCAAATTAATGCCGAAACGAGGTAATTCTCATACAAAAGAGAGAATTGAAATCGTGAATCATTACATTCGGTTGTTTGGGAAAGAAACCATTCAATATCTGGTGGCAGACCGTGAATTTGTAGGTGAACATTGGATTAGTTATCTGAACTTTAACCGAATTGAATATCATATTCGCATTCGGGATAATTTCTGGGTTTTGAATCCTAAAACAGGTACACAGTTTAAGGCAACATGGCTCTTTAGCAATTTAAAATTGAATGAAACAAGATTCTTACACTCGATATATAACATTCACAATCAGTTGTGTTACTTGTCTGCTTCAAAAATAAAAAACAAAGAAGGAAAACCAGAATTTCAGATAGTTATATCATTTTGTAAACCTGAAATTGCGCAAAAAATATACAAAGAACGCTGGCAGATTGAAACTGCATTTAGAGCAATGAAAACAAGTGGTTTCAATTTAGAAGACACTCACTTGACTGATATAAAAAGAATTGAAAAACTTGTAGCTTTAGTAACAATTGCATTTTGTTGGGCATATTTGGTCGGAATATATTTACACGAACATGATAAGCCAATCAAAATTTTAAACAATGGTAAAAGGCGCAAAAGCTTTTTCAAATATGGTCTAACTTATATTGCAACCGTACTATTAAATGCTGAATTTCAATCAAATATAGATATTTTCAAATTTTTGTCATGTACTTAGTTATTATATTTAAAAAAAAACGTATTTTTACGTCGGTTAAAATTTAAGACAAAAACATCATTTTTCATATGGATAAACAGGTAACCATTTATTGCAAAAATACCAAATCATATCATAATTTCCCGATTGGCACTTCGCTCATCGAAATTTATGATGAATTGAATATACAACTTCGTTTTCAGGTGGTTGCAGCACGCGTTAACTACAAGGTTGAAGGATTGAATTTTTTGGTTTACAAACCTAAAGATATTGAATTTATCGACCTGAGTACCCCTTCGGGGATGCGCGTTTATGTCCGTACGTTGAGCATGGTGATGTCGAAAGCCATATCGGAATTATTTCCTGAAGCTTCGCTCACTATTCAGCACCCCATTTCAAAGGGATATTATTGCAAACTCGATAATTTTGATAAACCCATTACTCCCGAATTGATTGAACAAATCAAAGAAAAAGTAAATATCATTATTCAGCAGGGAAAAAGAATTTATTCCGAAGAAAAACAAACCATGGTGGTGAAAGATCTTTTTTCGGAACAAATGGCTCAGCACGACAAAAAATCACTTTTCGAAACTCTGGGTACACCATATTGCCGGTTTTTCAGAATTGACGACTATATCGATTATTACAATGGCGTTTTGCTGCCATCCACAAACTATTTGAGTGTTTGGAATTTAATTCCGTATTACGATGGAATGTTGCTGCAAATTCCAAACCGCGATAATCCGCTGGTACTTGAAGAAGTGGTGTTGTTACCCAAAATGTACGATATTTTTAAAGAATATGTGGGCTGGAACCGGATTATGAACCTGAACAATGTAGGTGAGTTTAATGTTGCATGTCATAATAATCAATCGTTTAATCTGATAAAAGTATCAGAAGCGCTGCACGAGAAAAAAGTGGCTTCTATTGCCGATATGATTTCGCAGCGTGGCGATAAAGTGAAATTTGTACTGGTTTCGGGGCCTTCATCATCCGGAAAAACCACTTTTAGCAAGCGTTTGTCCATTCAGTTGATGGTAAGCGGATTGAAACCGGTGGCTTTATCGCTCGACAATTATTTTGTCAACCGCGAGGATACACCGCTGGATGAAAATGGCGATTGGGATTTCGAACATCTTCATTCGCTGGATTTGGAATTGTTCAATCAAAATTTAAAACAACTGTTGGCCGGCGAGGAAGTAGAAATTCCGTTTTTTAATTTTGAAGATGGAAAACGATATTACAAGGGAGAAAAGTTAAAACTGAACGAAGATAATGTGCTGATTATGGAAGGTATCCATGCGCTGAATCCCGATTTAATTCCGGATATTCCGCAGGAAATTACCTTCAGAATATATGTCTCAGCGCTAACAACCATTTCTATCGATAATCATAACTGGATTCCGACAACCGATACACGGCTTTTGCGACGGATAATTCGCGATTATCGTTTCAGAAATTATTCCGCCCGCGAAACCATAGCCCGTTGGCCAAGCGTTCGGCGAGGTGAGGAAAAATGGATTTATCCGTTTCAGGAAAATGCCGATGTGATGTTTAATTCAGCATTACTTTTTGAGTTGGCAGTATTAAAAAAACATGCTGAACCTATACTTGCCGAAGTGCCAAAATACTGCGACGAATATACCGAAGCACATCGACTAATTAAATTTTTAAATTACTTTGTATCGATACCCGAACGGGAAATTCCGCCAACATCACTATTACGTGAGTTTGTGGGAGGAAGTAGTTTTAGGTATTAAAAATAATATTTGTGGCTTAATAATTGCCTTAAATATAGTTTATTATTGGCTGGCTGACAAGAATTTCGTATTTTTGCCGTTTACCTATATTCAGGTAGCATAAATGAAGAAAAGGTTTCTTTACATATTACTATTCATTTCGGTTGTTTCAGGTGTTGGTGCACAACGCCGATACGGGCTTTACGGACATAGAAATGGGGATGGGTATTCTATTTTAATGGGAGGTACCGGTCCTGCATATCTGTTTGGTGATGTGGGAGGCTCCATGAAATCTACCCTATTTAAAGGAACTACATTCAATTTTGCAAGCACACGTGGTTTTGTAGCTCTGGGGTATCGATATATTTTTCCGAATAATCTCAGTCTGAGATTTAATGCGATGTATGGCTCTTTTTTTGGAACTGACACATTAACTAAATTGCAGGCTAGAAAATATGTTTTTCAGTCAGATATATTTGAAAGCTCCATTCAGGGGGAGTTGTTTTTAATCGGAGGACCAAGACAATTGGGAAGCACAAAACACTCGTTGTATCTTTTTGCCGGTGGTGGTGTTATTGTGAGCGCCCCACATTTAACCGGGAATAATCGCGCGACAGATATCATTAAAACCAATGTGGTAGGTATTACACCCGTTTTACCTTTTGGCCTTGGTTATGAATACTATTTGGGAAATGGTTTTTCCGTAGGAGGAGAAATGGCATTCAGATACGCGTACGGAGATTTTCTGGACGGATTAAAAACCCCCGATTCAGATAATAACGATGTACTGACAAATTTCAACATCACATTCTCATACAATTTTTCGTTAGGTAACCCATACAGATAATAGAATGATGAATTTATTATTGAAGAATAAAATACATATTGGTCTTTTGGCGATAGCTATCTTTTTTATGGCATTATCAGTTGAAGCTCAGCAATATAAACTACCTTTTGGCGATAGTTCTTTTGAATTATCATTTGGTCCATCGGCGCTAATTGGCGATGTGGGTAATCCGCTGAACGACAAATATATTATCGACACAACTCATACACAATACAGAGAAAAAGCTACTATTGTAAACTCTACCATAACCTTTGGTTTTCATCAGGAATTAAGTCAGAAATTTGCCTATAAAGTTTCAGTGCATTCTTCAATTTATGAATCGTTTGATACCATCAAAAATAAAAGTTACAAGTCTGATGTATTTGAAGCTACAGCCCGAGCAGAATATATCATATTTCAATGGGGACGAAAAAGTCAGAACTCAGTATTTGCTCATGCCGGAGTAGGCTATTTGTATAGCAGTCACTCTTACAGCAATTTAATAAATGGAGAATTGGAAGTTAATCTTCCACAGCCAGTCACCACGCAATCGCTTGTAGTTCCATTTGGTGCAGGTTACCGGTACAGAATCAACGACAGATTCAGGGTGGGTGCTGATTTTGATTTGCATTATATATTCAGCGACCAGATAGACGGCAGAGGCTTTCCTACTACGACAACCGGCATGAAATACCCAACTGATTTTACTGCCAATGCCTCATTATCTATACTTTATGTAATATTCAAAGGATCGGATAAACCAAAAGATTGTCATTGCGAGTGGTATTAAAAAAATACACCCCGAAAGTTTTTATCAAACTTCGGGGTGATTTCATTTATAGGACTTTCTCCTTCTTATTTTCCGTTTACCTCGTCGAGTATTTCCTGAAGGTCGTCATGACAACTTCCACAAACAGCTCCAGCTTCAATGGCATCGCCAATATCTTCGATAGTTTTACAACCATGTGTGCGAATACCTTCTACAATTTCACTCTTGCACATATCGAGGCATGTACATATTACGGGATCATCAGCCATAATTCTTAATTTGTTTAGTTTATATTAAATTGTTATTAATGAATTGTTTTGAGTAAGAATAACAACATATGTTTTCAAATTGTTTTCGATATAATGATTTTTTTCAGCAAACTCCTTGTATCTTGCATACTATCAATAAAATACAAAGGTTTCACCAACTGTTTTTGGCATCATTATTAAAAAAGCCTTCGGTCGTAAAACCAAAGGCTTTTGAATCCTTTAAAACTGCACTTTATTTGTAGTTATTCCAATCGGTTCCGAGCATACTTCCCGTTTTAATAAACTGCGTATGCATTCCGAAACAAGCATGAAGATCGGTTGGAGTATGGCATGGTCCCGAAAGATCAAGATAATCGCGCAACATTTGTTTGTATGCAGGATCCACACAGTTTTCGATAATTTCTTCGGCACGCTGAATAGGTGATTTTCCGCGCAAATCGGCAACACCATGTTCAGTAATAATAATATTCACCGAGTGCTCGTTTTGGTCAACGTGACTTACCATTGGTACGATAGAACTGATATTACCTTTTTTAGCTGTAGAAGGCGTAGTAAAAATAGAAATATAAGCACTACGGGTAAAGTCGGCCGAACCTCCGATACCGTTCATCATTTTCGATCCCAATACGTGTGTACTGTTTACATTTCCAAAAATATCGGCTTCCAAAGCAGTGTTGATGGTTATTAAACCTAAACGGCGAGCCAACTCAGGACTATTTGACATTTCCTGCGGACGAAGAACCAGTTTGTCGCGGAAGAATTCAAGATTTTCGTAAATCTCTTTCAATACCGGAGTTGTAATGGTAAGAGAACATCCACTGGCAAATTTAATTTTTCCGTTTTTAAGCAGGTCGATAACTGAATCCTGAATAACTTCGGTGTACATTTCGAAATTTGGAATTTCTGGATTTGTACCCAACGAAGCCATAACTGCATTAGCAATATTTCCAACTCCCGATTGTATTGGTAGAAACTCGTGCGGTATGCGACCCGATTTAATTTCGTTAGCCAGGAAGTTAGCCACATTCTGACCAATTTTATCAGTCACTTCATCTGTGGGTGTAAATCCACCAACTTCATCATCGCGATGTGTTTCCACCACACAAAGAATTTTCTTCGGATCAACTTTAATGTACGGAGTTCCCATTCTGTCCGATGGCGTAAGCAGCGTCAGAGGCAAACGGTGAGGAGGATCTTTGGGTTCGAAAATATCGTGAAAACCACGCAATTCTTTCGGGTGATTGTGGTTCAATTCCAGAATAATATAATCGGCCAGTCCGGCTACTGTTGGCGAAATTCCCACACCGGTAGTTGGATATAATTCACCATCTTCGGTAAAATCGCACACTTCCAATATGGCAAATTTTGGTTTTGGCATAAAGCCGAAACGCAAATGCGGAGCTATCGACGACAAGTGCATATCGAAATAAGGCGCACGTTCGCAGTTCAGCGCTTCGCGCAAATCTTTGTTCGATTGATACGGTGTACGGAAAAGAATGGCGTTAGCACGCGCCAAAGCTCCATCGAGCGAATCGCCGGTAGAAGCTCCGGTATAAATACCAATTTTGAAATCTTCTCCTTTTGCGTGAAATTCTTCAGCACGTTTGGCTATGGCTGTCGGTACTTCTTTAGGACAACCGGCAGGTGTAAATCCGCTGAAACCAATAATGTCGCCATGATTTACATAAGCGGCAGCTTCTTCAGCAGTTACAAATTTAAAAGCATCTTTGAGCATAAGTTTATTTTGATAATTTTCTATATTATAAATCAAACTACTGAATAACAGGTGTTTAATAAAATGCAAACAGCACTCTTTCTCATCTCTGAATTCGGGCACAAAATTACCAAATATATTTTGAAAAACCTTGAAAATCGACCACTAATTACAGAAATATTTCTTTAATTAAATGGTTTGATAAATATTTTGAAGTTTGTATCCTCACTCACAAAAATAAGAGCTAAAATAATTATTAAAAAAACTGATTTCAAAATGTTTTCTCGAAAAAAAATCGGATATTTGCATTTAACAAAATCAGAATATTTATACAAAACAAAATAATTTTATGGAAGCAAACGACATTCGCAACCTTGAGCCGAAAGCGCTTTGGCAGCATTTTTATAGTCTTACACAAATTCCACGACCTTCAGGTAAAAAAGAGCCGATAGGCACATTTATCGAAAATTTTGGCAAATCGCTTGGACTTGAAACCCTGCGCGACGAATCAGGGAACGTATTGATTTGCAAACCTGCCACTCCGGGAATGGAAAATCGTAAAATGGTGGTACTGCAAGCTCACATGGATATGGTTCCGCAGAAAAACAGCAGCATAGCTCACAACTTCGAAACAGATCCGATACAGGCATACATCGATGGCGACTGGGTAACAGCCAAAGATACAACTCTTGGTGCTGACAACGGTATTGGGATTGCTGCTGCAATGGCAGTTCTCGCCTCGAAAGACCTGGCGCATCCTGCTATTGAAATGTTTATTACCGTGGATGAAGAAACGGGAATGCATGGAGCCTTTGGACTAAAACCAGGCTTTCTGAAAGGCGATATTCTGATCAATATGGATTCGGAAGACGAAGGTGAATTGTATGTAGGTTGTGCCGGTGGATTGGATGCCAATATCAGTTTTGGTTATTCTGAAACTGAAGTTCCCGAAGGAGATGTGGCTGTAAAAGTTTCGCTTACAGGTTTAAAAGGTGGTCACTCAGGCGTGGATATTCATCTGCAACGTGCTAATGCCAACAAATTGATGTTCCGTTTTCTGAAAACTGCTGTAGCTGAATATGAAGCCCGTTTGGCAAGCATCGACGGTGGAAGTTTGCGAAATGCCATTCCACGCGAAGCATTTGCTGTTGTTACCATCCCTGCCGAAGGGTTGGAAGATTTGAAAGATTTGGCAGATGAAATTGAAGAACTTTTCCGCGAAGAATTTAATGGCGTGGAAAATAATATCAGTTTAAAAATTGAACAAACTGAACTTCCTACCGGACTTTTACCCGAAGAAATTCAGGACGATCTAATTAACGGCGTTACTGCTTGTTTCAATGGTGTATATCGCTTTTTATCCGATTTACCAACCGTAGTTGAAACATCGAATAATTTAGCCATCATTAAATCGAACGGAAGTGCTGTGGAAATCCGTTGTTTACTACGTAGTTCTGTGGATTCACGCAAAGAAGAACTGGCTTCGATGATAGAAAGCACATTTGCCCTTGCAGGTGCTAAAGTGGAATTTACCGGCGGTTATCCGGGATGGAATCCGAATTTATCATCTCCTATTCTGAAAGAAATGACCAAAGTGTACGAAGATAAATTTGGCAAAACACCCAAAATCATGATTATTCATGCTGGTTTGGAATGTGGAATTCTGGGAACGCATTATCCTAAAATGGACATGATTTCGTTCGGTCCAACCATCCGTTACCCGCATTCACCCGATGAAAAAGTGAACATTGCCACCGTGCAAATGTTCTGGGATTATTTGGTAGCAACTTTAGAAAATATTCCTGTAAAATAATTATTCTATGTTTCGTGTTCCAAGTTTCGTGTTCAGTGTTATTAAAACACGGAACTTTGAACGCAAAACACGAAACGTATAACTTTTAAATCCATGAACAAACTATTCATTATCGCAGCACTTGCTGTTAGCAGTCTGGCAGTCTCTGCTGAAAAAAAAGATACAACTGCCGTTGACACTTTTCGTTTTACCACCATAAAAGAAAACAAAATTACGCCAATAAAAAATCAGGCAAGTACAGGCACATGCTGGAGCTTTTCAACCATTGGTTTTTTCGAATCGGAATTGCTTCGCATGGGTAAACCAGAAGTAGATTTATCCGAAATGTTTGTGGTGCATCACTCCTACTCCGATAAAGCGGATAATTATGTCCGTCGCCATGCAGCTGCGAATTTTGCAGAAGGTGGTTCGTTTTACGATGTACTTTATGTACTGAAAAACTACGGAATGGTTCCCGATTCGTTGATGAACGGCTACAATTATGGTGAGGAGAAACACCGCCACGGAGAATTGGATGCGCTCACAAAAGCTTATGTGGATGTGATCGTATCAAATCCGAACCGCAAACTTTCTACAGCATGGAAAACCGGTTTCGACGGAATTCTGGATGCCTATTTGGGTAAAGTTCCAACAGAATTCACGGTAAAAGGGAAGAAATATACTCCGCTAACTTATGTTCAGTCGCTGGGATTAAATGCCGATGATTATATCTCGCTAACATCATTTACACATCATCCGTTTTACAGTTCGTTCAATATCGAAATACCTGATAACTGGCGCGATGAACCTTCGTATAATCTTCCGTTGGATGAATTTATGACCGTTTTTGATAATGCCATTAACAACGGTTATTGTATTGCCTGGGGCTCGGATGTGAGCGAAAAAGGTTTCTCGCGCGATGGTGTTGGTGTTGATCCTGAAATAAAACTCACCAACTTCGCCGGCAGTGATCAGGCTAAGTGGGTTGGCATTTCGCAAAAAGAAATGGAAGAGAAAATATACAAACTTAATGGCCCGCAACAGGAAGTAAAAGTAACACAGGAACTTCGTCAGAAGGATTTTGACAATTACCTCACTACCGACGATCACGGAATGGTAATTTACGGCATAGCCAAAGATCAGAACGGCACAAAATACTATCTGGTAAAAAACTCCTGGGGAACCGACAGTAAGTACAAAGGAATCTGGTATGTGAGCGAAACATTTGTTCGTCACAAAACCATCAACATTGTGGTGAATAAAAATGCTGTTCCGAAAGAAATACTGAAAAAATTGGGTATAAAATAAACTCCCAACCCTCAATTTATAACAGGCCAACAGAATCCGATAAGATTTTGTCGGCCTGTTTTTTTTATTAACCCCTAAATTACACCACTGTGCACATATGAACACCAATTATCTATTTATGAAACTTATTTATCCTCCCGTTATAAATTAATGTCCTCCATAGAACGACGCAGTAAAACGTAAATTTGTGGTATTAATTCACTTAAAAACAAATTTATCATGAAAAAAATCTACACAATTGCTTTTGCGTTGTTTGCATTTGTATCCATGCAAGCACAAACAGTTCTTTACTCAAACACTTTTGAAACAGGTGTTGGCGATGCCAATATTGTTGGAAATGGCGCTATAGAAGCCAGCGGAAACTCTAAATACGGAAACGTATTTCATAATGCTGCCGGAGGACAAGCTATCCGAACAAATTATTTGTTATTACCAAACACCGTTTTTGCAAATCTGCAAACGAGTGGTATAAAAGAAGTAACTATTGCTTTTTGGGTAAACAAAGGTACAGCTACTGATTATTGGTTTTCACCTATTTTTTCTGCTTACGGTGCTGCTCCACTTTCTACAGGAAATACATGGCCAATGATGGTGTTACAATCTCGTTTACTTGCTCAGGTAAACTGTGCCGGTTGGACTGATTTAGCAAATGCTGATAATGTGAATACTACAAACCTTGAAACATCAGCATGGATAGACGATGCCGCATGGCATTACTATACTGCTACTTTTACTGAAACATCAGTTAAAATTTATATTGATGGCGTGCAGAAAAATGCATGGAATTGTAATGGAACAGATGGCCATACCGTAAGTGGTTTGTTTTCAAACGGCTCATTACTAACTTACATTTGTTTGGGTGGAAATCAGGCATGGAACTGGGGCGATCCGGATCCTGCGTATTTATTCGACGATGTAGCCATTTATTCAGGAGCACTTACCCAAACTCAAATCCAGACAAATATTTCTGCAAAAATCACTACAGGTATTGATGTGTTGGATAATTCCGGAAGTCAAATAATGGCAGTTGAATTTTACAGTCTTAACGGTGCTCGTATCGGCAAAGACTTCAACTCGCTGTTACCCGGCATGTATATCAAAAAATCAACGCTGGTGAACGGTTCTGTTATCAGTACAAAAATTACAAAAACCATTTAATAATCTTAGATGATTAAAGTGCAGGGCAATTTCTCGTAAAAGAAATTGCCCTGTTTCTTACTATATGCCCCAAATTATCAATTGATTTTTGTTACCAGAATTTTATCAATTTTGTTGTTATCAACATCCATAATTTCTATCCTGTAATCCATATATTCAAACTTATCGCCTATTTCAGGAATTTTATTTATCAGGTTAAAAACAAAACCGGCAACGGTTGAATAATCTATTTTTTCGAAATCGACAGAAAAATCCTCTATTACTTCCAAAAGTGTTTCGATGGGAGCATCACCGCTCACGAGTACCGATTTATCTTCGCGCACAAACATATCCGGCTCAAATATCTCGCCTTCTTCAGGTATTTGTCCTACGATATTTTCAATTATATCGTGCAGAGTTATTAAACCTTCAAATCCACCGTATTCGTTTACTACGCAGCAAATATGCGTTTTCTTTTGACGAAGCATCGCCAACACTTTTTGTGCATCGGTACTCTCGGGAACAATTACCGGGTCAATTAATTTTTCGCGGATATTTAGCTCATTTTTGCAGCTAACAGATTTATAATAATCCTTCAGATTTAATACACCCACAAAATTATCGAGATTACCATCGCAACATACAACTTTACTATGTTGTAAAGCAAAAAGTTTTTCACGAAGTATTTTATCCGGCAAAGTTATATCAATCCACTCTACATCAGTACGATGTGTCATAATATGTTTTGCTCGCTTATCGGCGAAATAAAAAACTTTTTCGTGAATAATATTTTGCTCTTTTTCGATAACACCTTCGGTTGATGCAATTTTTATCATTTGCCTCAGTTCAGCCTCAGTCAATTGTTCGGTATGCTTTTTAATCCCAAGCAGCTTATTTATCAGATTAGTAGAAAAGGACAAAAGTTTCACAAATGGATAGAATGCTGCACTGAAATAATGTATAAAAGGAGCAACCTTCACAGCAATTTTTTCGGGATTACTCAAAGCTATTGTTTTAGGCACCAATTCTCCAATTACAATCGAAACATAGGTAATGACCAAAACAGTCAGAAATAGCGAAATTTCGGATGCGTATACATTTGAAAACTCATATTTCTCAAAAAACGGTGTAATATCATCGGCAATATTTATCCCGCCGTACATACCTGTAACTATACCGATAAGCGTAATGCCAACCTGCACTGCGGAAAGAAAATTTTCCGAATCATCGAGTAATTTCAGAGCAGTTTTTGCTCCTTTACTACCTTCTCCTCTTTTTTGTTCCAATCGGGATCTTTTGCTCGATACCAATGCAATTTCGGATAGTGCAAAAAAACCGTTCAGGAGTACTAAAATAGATAAAATAAGAATTTCCATAAACTTTATTAATGAACTACAAACTTACAAAAATATCAATCAATTGACAAAAATCTTTACACATTGTACAAAAAAACTCCCGGCAAAATATCACCGGGAGCTTCTTTCAGTACATTTTTAAGTTCGTATCAATAAGCGTGATCGTCACTCTGAACATCTGCAACATCGGTGCGTTTCTTTTCCATCGAATACCAGGCATAAATGATATATCCTAACACAAATGGAATCAATATCGAAACTATTGTCATTGCATTTAATGTAAATTCACTCGACGAAGAATTGAAAATAGTCAGAGAACTTTGATAATCAGTCGTTGAGGGATAATAAGCTGTATTGTTATAACCAGCAAGCAACAACAGACTTGTTACAGTCAGAATAGTTCCAAGTCCGGCAAACCAGATACCTTTTTTAAACTTCTCAGTAATAACTGTACCAATAATTCCCCAAAGCACACCAACTACTCCAATAAGGAATACCACCAATACTATTGGCATTTCAATCAGATTGAAGAAATATTTGTATTGTTCCATATACACTTCACCGGTATCGGCTTTTACAGCAAACCCTTCGGCTAATAAAGTCCAGATAACAAATGAAAGGAAAAATACCAAAAATGGAAGTGCATTGATTAATACAGCTTTACGCGACCGTTTCTCAAGATTTTCGTTACTGATGCGATTTACAAAAAATAGCGCTGCCAGTGTACGCGACAAGAAAAATACAGCCAAACCAAGTAGCCAGTTGCGTACATTAAGTAAAGCCTCCAGCCCGTGCCATTCGTTGGCCCACTGACTAATAACCGGATTTAACTGATCGGTGATATTGCCTTTGTTTACAGTAAATTCCGATCCGGTAAAGAAAGTTGCAATGGCAGCTCCAAGCAGAATTGTTCCTAGTAATCCGTTGATAAACAGGAACACACGATAGGTATTTTTACCATATATATTGCCCGGTTTCGATTGATATTCGTACGAAACTGCCTGAATAATAAAGCAAAACAAAATGGCCATCCAAACCCAGTATGCGCCACCAAAACTGGTGGAGTAAAACAATGGGAACGAAGCAAAAAATGCGCCACCAAAGGTCACAAGAGTTGTGAATGTAAACTCCCATTTACGACCTAATACGTTAACCAAAAGCCGACGTTCATTCTCGTCTTTCGACAACGAAAAAATCATTGTCTGACCGCCCTGAACAAATAACAGGAAGGTTAAAATTCCACCCAAAAGGGAAATAATAAACCACCAGTAATGCTGAAGAAATGAATATGTGAACATAGTATATTTTTATTAAATTAATAAATTAATTGTCAGTAGTTTGCCTGAAAATCCCCTTTCGGAGATGAATGGGCTACATTATTCGTGATGTGGACCTTGTTTAATTTGTTTCAGCATTATTCGGATTTCTGCCACCAGCAATGCACTGAATAGTGTTAAGAACAAGAAGAAGGTAATTTGTACCGACTGTGTGCTAATGGCCGAAACCGCAGCTTTTACAGGTAAAACATCCTGAATTGCCCAGGGCTGACGACCAACTTCAGCAACAATCCAACCTAATTGTGATGCAACATACCCCAAAGGAATACTTAATAATGCAATCCACAATAACCAGTTGAATTTTTCGATATTCATTTTTTTACTAAAACTTATCACGGTAAATATTCCGAAAATCAATATAAAATACATTCCTAATGTCACCATTATGTGAAACGAATAGAAAGTAAGAGGCACGTTCGGAATACTTTGTTCAGGAGCATCAAGATAGCCATAACCGAATTGAGCATAATTGGCATCAAGTTTTGCTTTGCTTGCTGCAGCAGCTACAGTATCGTTGGCTAATTTTGCAGTTCTATAATCCATTAATGCCTGCTTGGCAATTTTGCCTTTTTCGGCTTTTTCGGCAAACGACAATGCAACACCATTTTTGGTTTCGTAGCCACCATCAATAATGTCTTTTATACCCGGAACAAACGCATTGAAATCGCGATAGCCAAGAAATGACAATGCTTTCGGAATTCCAATTTTAAACACATAAGGATCTACATTATCGTTATATGCCTTTTTATCAGGATTTAATATTCCAACAGCAACCAATTCTGCACCGTTTTGTCCCTCATATAAACCTTCCATTGCTGCAAGTTTCATTGGCTGTTCCTGAGCTACGTTATAAGCTGATCCATCCCCTGTATATGCAGTAAGTAACGAAGCAACCAAACCAAATGCAGCAGCTACTTTGATACTTTTCTTTGCAAAATCAACATCACGTTTTTTAATTAGGAACCATGCACTAACTCCAAGTGTGAATAATGCACCTACAATCCAGCTCGACCACACTGTATGGAAAAATTTATTGATGGCAAAAGGCGAAATAATTGCCCAGAAATCGACCATTTCATTACGAACAGTATCAGGATTAAACTCCATACCAACAGGATGTTGCATCCATGCATTGGCAACTAAAATCCAGAATGCCGAAATGGTAGCTCCCAAAATGGTTAGCCAGGTGGATGCTAAGTGAAAACCTTTACTCACTTTATTCCATCCGAAAAACATGATAGAAATAAATGTGGCTTCCATGAAAAATGCCAGAATTCCTTCTATGGCTAGTGGCGCTCCAAAAATATCGCCTACAAACCAGCTGTAGTTAGACCAATTGGTACCAAACTGAAATTCCAGAATAATCCCTGTGGCAACGCCAATGGCAAAGTTAACGCCAAACAAAGTCATCCAAAACTTGGTTGCTTTCTTCCATTTCTCGTCGCCGGTGCGATAATAAATGGTTTCCATAATGGCCTGAATTATTCCCAAACCCAAAGTGAGGGGAACAAAAATCCAGTGATACATGGCTGTGAGCGTGAATTGCGCTCTCGACCAATTGACTAACGATACATCTAATAGTTCCATAAAAATAAAAGTATTAATTAAATTAAAGGTTGTGAGTACTATTTAGTTACTAATTCCTTACGTACATGGTTTGCCCTATCCTCATCGGTGGCAAAGTTGGTTTTTAAAAAATTTGGAAAGAAAAAGGTTTTAAGAATGGCAAACATAATAAAAAGTTTGATGGCAACAATAATCCATAGTGTTTTACCTACAGTCATATTTTTAAAACCATCGCGATAGAAAGCAATTAATTTTCGGAACATAGCGTTTATCCGGTGTTTATTGTAATTTTTGAAAAGCAAAAATAATAATTTATTTGGTATGTTTACATTTTTGTTTTCATTTTTGTTAATAAATCTTCTGTACTGAAACTTAACCTATTAAAGAGACAAATTGTAAATACTTTTTTTTCAGCCTGTTAAGTTCTCAAAGCACGATATTAATAACAAACATATTTACCTAAATGTTTTTAGCGAAATAAAGCAACCCGACTGAATATTTACGAATAACCGCAAAGTTTGTGAAAGTATTTTATAACTTTGTTTCTTTAAACCGTTCAACTCATAAAAATGGCACGCTTCATTAAAAAGAAAAAAGAAGAAATCGGGTTATCACCCTATGCACTTGTCTTCCGTGGTCAGAAGAAAATAGAAAGAACAAGCGTATCAGTGATCAGTTTTGATGCTGAAAACATCAATGAATACGATGTAAAAAACATTTCGAAACTTGCCGACCTGAAAAATCAGGAAAAAATAAGCTGGATAAATCTGTACGGACTTCACGATGCCGTCCAAATGGAAGAAATTGCCAAAGTATTTGACGTACCTGCCAATATCTTTTCTGATATTATGAACACTTCACTCCGACCAAAAATGCAGGAGTTTGACAATGGGCTTTTTGTATCACTTAAAATACTCCGATACACCGAAAAAGAGAATCAGCTGGTGGTGGACAATTTCAGTTTGTTGATTTTTAACCAAGTCATCATCTCGTTTCAGGAACAGCCATCGAAAACTTTTGATGCTATTCGCGAACGCATTCGCAAACACAAATATAAAATCCGCAATTCAGGAACAGACTATTTGGCATTTGCATTACTCGATGTGATAGTGGACAATTACATTTATGTGATTGGATTACTGGGCGATAAAATTGAAAATCTGGAAGACAGAATCACTACAGAGGCTAAAAGTGAACTGCTTGATGAAATAAATTTCTACAAAAAGGAAATGAACTTCATTCGCAAAAGTATTAAACCAGCCAAGGAACTGATACTAAATTTATCGAAATTGGAATCAGATTATATTTCAAAATCTAACCGGGTTCATTACCGCGAATTGCAGGACAATATAAACGAAGCCTCGGAACTGTCCGATAGTTATCGCGAAATTTTATACGATCAGTTGACAATTTACCACACCACCATGAGTACCAAACTGAACGACATTATGCGCATTCTCACTGTGTTTTCAGTTGTTTTTATCCCGCTTACATTTATTGTTGGTGTTTACGGTACTAATTTCGAGAATTTGCCGGAAATTCGCTGGGAGTATGGATACTTTGCTATGTGGGGCGCAATGATCATACTCACAGCAATTATGCTTTGGTATTTTAAACGTAAAAAATGGTTTTAACGCATGGTTTTTGTTTAAATCTATAAGAGGATTGTATTATCCTATAAACAAATGCGTTAGATACTTGTTAAAGAATGAAAGAAAAATAATGAACAATGAAAAAAAACAATGTTGAAAGTCAGATACTTGTCATTTTCGGATCGAATGGCGATTTAGCCAAACGAAAATTACTTCCTGCTGTTTTTCAGTTGTTTCTGGATGGTTTATTGCCCGAAAAGTTTGCTGTTTTGGGAGCCGGAAGTCAGGAAAAAGATGAAGAAACATACAGGAGCGAAGTAAGCGAAACGCTGTGCGTATTTGCCAAAAAATCGGTGGAAGAAAATAAAGATGGACTTAAAGCATTCCTGCAGCAGGTTTTCTACAAGAAAGTACACAATCAAACCGAAGAAGATTTTGGCGCTTTAAAACAATATATCGATAAGCTGAGTGCCGATAAAGGTATTCCACAGAACATTGTTTATTACTTCTCCATTCCGCCATTTTTGTACGAAGTGGTAGCTGCCAATCTGGTAAAATTCGGATTAAACACCGAAGATAACGGTTGGAAACGCATTATTGTGGAAAAACCATTTGGATACAGTCTCGATACAGCCATCGATTTAGACAAAAAACTGCACAACGGTTTTCACGAAGAGCAAATTTACCGTATCGACCATTACCTGGGCAAGGAAACGGTTCAGAATATTATGGTTACTCGATTCTACAACGGATTTTTCGAACCCATCTGGAATCGGAAATACATCGACCGGGTAGAAATTACAGCTTCCGAAAAAATTGGTGTGGGTAATCGTGGAGGATATTACGATACATCCGGCGCCATGCGCGATATGATACAAAATCACTTGTTGCAGGTTTTGGCCGTAGTTACCATGGAGCCGCCAGCCATTTTCGATTCCGATTCTATCCGAAATGAAACCGTAAAAGTACTCCAGGCATTGCGACCGATTAAAGGCAGTGATGTACAGGATTTTGTGGTTCGCGGACAATATATTTCCGGACAGGTGGGTGAAGAAGTACAGCAAGGATACCGGCAGGAAACCGGTGTGGCTCCAAATTCCAAAACAGAAACCTTTGTTGCCATGAAAGTTTTTATCGACAACTGGCGCTGGGGTGGAATTCCGTTTTATATCCGTACCGGCAAACAACTGCCCGAACGTGTAACCGAAGTGGTTATTCACCTGAAACCTGCTCCGCATCAGCTTTTTAATCAACTTTGTCTGACCGAGGCAAATAATCTGATTATTCTGCGTATCCATCCCGATGCCGGTGTGGCTGTGGATTTCGGAATGAAAATTCCAGGTCAGGGTTATAAGGTTCAAAATGTGAATATGGCTTTCCATTACTCCGATTTGGCAGAAAAGAAAATTTCGGAGGCATACGAACGGCTTTTGCTCGATTGCATGATTGGCGACTCTACACTTTATGCCCGTGCCGATGCTGTAAAAGCAAGCTGGAAGTTTGTAGACCCTATTTTACAGGCCTGGAAAAACAATCCGGAGATTCCGCTGTATTTTTACGAAGCAGGTACATGGGGTCCAAAAGAATCGAACCTATTGTTTGGCGATAAATATATCAAATGGCGTCAGCCTTTCGAGAAATTTAAAACCGAATAGAACAAATATAAAAACACACAATAAAACTAAGAATTTTCATGAAAGACAACATTCGCATACTTAAAAATGCCAATGAAAGTGCTGTGGCAGTGGCCGAACTGATTAAAAACGAAGCAATAGCAAAAAAACAAGCCGGCAAAAAATTAAACATAGCCATTTCGGGTGGAAGTACACCAAAACAACTTTTCACACTTTTGGGAGATGAATACGAAAACAGCATACCATGGGATGCTGTAAGGTTTTTCTGGGTGGATGAACGATGCGTTGAACCAACCGATGCTGACAGTAATTTTGGAATGACTTACGATGCCCTTTTACAACGGACATTTATTCCAGGCGAAAATATTTTCAGAATGAAAGGTGAAGATGTTCCTGAAAACGAAGCAGAACGATACCAAAAACTTCTGTGGAGTGAACTACCTGCACGTAACGGATTTCCTGTACTTGATTTGGTACTGCTTGGCATGGGAGCTGATGGACATACAGCATCCATTTTCCCTGACGATTTAAGTCTGCTCGACTCAGAATTTTCGGTCAGTGTTGGTACACAGCCGATTACCGGACAAAAACGGATTACACTCACCGGAAATACTATTTGCAATGCCGAAAAAATTATTTTTCTTATTACCGGCGAAAATAAAGCCGATGTGTTGAGAAAAATTATAAAAAAAGAAGCTGGCTCTGAAATATATCCTACACACCACATTGTGGCTCGTAACAGCAATGTGAAGTTTTATCTGGATAAGGCTGCTGCTGTGAAATTGTAACAGGAAACTTCTAAAAACCCCAAACTCTTCGTTACGCTCCTTCGGCAAAATGCTCATTTAAACCTCTCTCCCCCGTTATCTCGGGTACTCTCTCCTTTTGGAGAGAGATAAATGGTATAAATGGTTTTAAGTAACTCCGCTTTCGCCTCAGTCGCAAGCCTTGATTTTAGGGTTTTTAGAAGTTTCCAATAACTAATATGTACCGCATGACTCTAAGAGAGGAACTGGATAAATTCTATGCCACATATCATTTACCCGAAAACGGTGGTGTGGACGACAAAACCTTTGGCGTTCCATTGCCGTTTTTCCATCTCACTTTGCCAAATTTCAATTGGCGAAGAAAAAGACTTTATATACATGATCTGGAGCACATTCTGAACAAACAGGATACCACCTGGCGAGGCGAGATGTTTATTGCATCCTGGGAAATAGCTACCGGATTCTGGAAGTATTTTCCACTGTGCATTTTTCCTCTTTGGACTATGGGTTTTGGTTTATGGAAACATCCGGCATCTGTATACAAAGGTTTTAGCAAAGGAAGCCACGATACGGGAATTGCAGCACTGGATATTTCACGCGAAAATTTACTTTCACTAAATGTAGAAAAACTTCACGAACTGACAAAAAATAAAAGAAATGGCAGTAAATTATTGATGAATTTACGATTGTTGTCTTGGTCGATAGTGGCCACTGTGGTGTTTTTATCACCGGTAATAGTACTTTTATCAGGAATAATTTTTCTTGCGGGATAATTTTATAGCAAAAAGGCTGACAAAATTGAATCTGTCAGCCTTTCATTGTGTACAATTTATTATTTTTCTTTCTTCACAACATAGTATTCTTCAATGTCATTCCACCGAGGAATTTTCAGTTTCGTGTTATAATGTTTCTCGTAACTTTTCAGGAAAAGTTTCAACCATTCTCCACTTTTTTCTCTTGTTTTTGGATTTTGATATACAGTTTGCTCCATGGCAGAAATAAAATCTTCAAGAGATTCAAATGGTTTGTATTTTATCGCTCTTCCTTTTGAATACCAAGTACATGGTCTGATTTTATGAACAACCTTATCTTTTATTTGCAGATTAAGTGGCCAATTTTCCATTCGTCTACAAATTTCCCAAACATTTTGAAGCCATAGTTTTTTAATAACAACATACCCATCTTCTTGCATTTGATAACCAAAAATCAGGTATTGAGTATTAAGCATAAAGGGTTGGTCAATAATTTCAGACTGATAAGCATTAAAATCCGCAATATCGAAACCGGGGGAAGCATCGTAGTTAAAGGCTTTCACTTCCAGTAATTCCGCTGTTTTGTCCTCCGGATTAAGGTAGAAGTCAGGAGGCATTTGCGAATTCGGATTAAGTTTATAAACTATTTCATTTTGTTTCAACCAGCCTTCGAGCCACTCTTGCATAATGTTTCCGACAACATCTCGTTGTTTAACTATAATGTCAACATTTCCTAAATAAAATTTTATTTGCCCTTTTACTTCGAGGATTTTGTCCTCAAGCATTAATTTGTTGAAAACTTCTTGTGCGGTTAATTTCATATATTTTGATTTTATCTTTATTCCATATGGCTAATAATCTTTCTGAGACGGCTCTCACGATAGGAACAGTTACTGTATTCCCAAGTAAATCGTAGCCTTCATCTATTCCGACATCAAATTTATAGTTTTCAGGATAACCGAAAAGTTTCAGACCTTCGGTTAAAGTAAGAGTTCGTATGCCTTCATTGTCTGCAACAAATAGTTTTTTCATGTCCATTGCGACTAAAGTCGGAGCAATTTCATTTGGGCAAAGCACTTTATTTACTTCAAAGCTTAGCTTGCCTGACACAATATTGTATCCAAGTGGCAACGTGGGATCTTGTTGACGTACAGTTCTGGTTTCTCCAAGAAGATCTGTTTCTTTCACAAGTCGTTTTGGGTGTTCTTTTTTTAGATACCCTTTTTTTACAAGGTCTTCGAGCATTTCTTCCAAATTCTCGTGATTATTGAATGTGGATATTTGTTGTAATGTTAATGGCATTCCATCCATCCAGTCAATTCCGAATTCCTCTGCCCAGCGTTTTTTTCTTCGCTCTTTAAACAGTTGATTTAGTAATTTCTTTTGTTCATCCGAGACTTTCCCTTTTAATTCAATATCCCAACTGTGAATGTTGTTTTTTCCTCCACGTTTGTCCTTTATTGACTTACCATACAATTGTTCAATGGAATAGTGCGATAAAAGCAATTCGGTAAATTTACTTTTAATTGTTGGCTTACCATACTCAATTACAGATTTTAATTTTGTTGTCTGTTCTTTAAAATTGTCAAGCGAAGGAGCTTCAATTTTTGTTCCAACAATATAAACGCGTTTCCTGTCTTGAGCCAATCCGAAATTCTTGGAGTTTAGCAATTTCCATTTAACTTTATATCCAAGAGCTTCTAAATGGTCAATAATTGTGGCCAAAGTTCTACCGGTTTTAGCATTTTTGTCAATTTTGTCGTGGTTTATAAGGCCTTCAACATTTTCGAGAATAAAACCAAAGGGTTTCTTTTCTTTTAATATTTTTTCAATTTCAAAGAACATAGTTCCCCGAGTGTCCATAAAACCTAAACGTTTACCAGCTGCCGAAAATGATTGACAAGGAAATCCTCCCAAAAGGAAATCAAAATCAGGGATTTCTGAAGTTGGTATCTTCGTAATATCTCCACTTACTATTTCGTTAGGATAATTTTGTTTCAGTACTTTTACGGCATAAGGTTTAATCTCTGAAGTTAGAACACATTCAGTTTCTAATCCAAATGCTTTTGCTGTTTGTTCAAATCCTAAACGAATTCCACCAATTCCAGCGAACAAGTCGATAAATCTAATTTTATTCTCAGTATTATTATTTCTTTCCATATTCAACAATATTTTCTTGTACTATATTCAACACCTCACTTGCTTCTTTCTCGTTTTTCACAACGTCATATATTTGATCCGCAAGCCAAATTTTCAATAATTCATTATGCTTACATTCGAATATTTCTGAAAGAATAAATACTTGTTCTCTTTTTGCACGTCTGTCTCCTTTTTCTATTTTGCAATAGGTTGCTGTATCAATCTCCAATGCAGCAGCAATTTGCCTTTGAGGCATCTGGCGGAAATCTCTTAGTTGTTTTATTTTTTCTGCAAATAACATATTGATTTATTTTGTCTTGACATTATTTGTCAAATATAGATAAAAGTATTTACATTTACACTTTGTTTTGAAAATATTTTATGAACTAATTTCACAAAAAAGGCTGACAAAATTGAATCTGTCAGCCTTTCATTATAAGTTTTCTGGATATTATCCGTAAATAATTTTTCCGTTTTCGTCTTTAAATTCTTCGAAACTTTTATTGTATTGTTCCATAGCACGATAGCTCATAGCCATGCTGGAGAAACCTCCATCGTGATACAGGTTCTGCATGGTAACTTTTCTTGTTAAATCGCTGAACATTACCACACAAAAATCGGCACAATCGGCAGCAGTTGCATTTCCGAGTGGCGACATACGTTCTGAGAAATCCAATAAGCCGTCCATACCTTTCACTCCGCTTCCGGCTGTTGTTACGGTTGGCGATTGCGAAATAGTGTTGACACGTACATTTTTTTCGCGTCCGTAAATATAACCAAAACTGCGTGCTATTGATTCAAGTATCGATTTGGCATCAGCCATGTCGTTGTAACCAAAAACAGTTCGCTGTGCAGCCATATACGATAGAGCTACCACTGAACCCCAATCATTAATAGCATCCATTTTTTTAGCTACCTGAAGCATTTTATGGAACGAAATAGCTGAAATATCTAGTGTTGTTGCCAGCATATCGTAATCCAAATCGTCGTATGTACGTTTTTTGCGAACGTTTGGCGACATACCGATAGAGTGTAATACAAAGTCGATTTTTCCACCCAATGCTTCAATCGATTGTTCAAAAACAGCTTTCAGATCTTCAACGTTGGTGGCATCGGCAGGAATAAGTTTGGCATTGAGTTTTTGAGCCAGTTCGTCGGTTGTACCCATGCGTACTGCCAATGGTGTGTTTGACAAGGTGATAATAGCACCTTCTTCTACCACACGTTCAGCTACTTTCCATGCAATTGACATATCATTCAATGCACCGAACACAATTCCTCTTTTACCTTTTAATAAATTGTTACCCATTTCTTTTATATTAGTTATTTGATAAAATGTACTTTTTATCTTATTGCTATCTATACAATACTTTTATCCGAAAAAAGTTCATTTATGCTTAAAATTCGGCACAAAGTTACTAAAAATGTGCAGAAAATTAAAATTTTGCACATTTTCCTGTACATTTATCAATAACTGCAGGGTTTAAAATCTCTTTTTTACAAGCACTTTGAGTCCATCTTTCACAATGCTTACTTTGATGGTTGTGCCTTCATCATAAGGTTCACCATCGTAATGGAAAGGGCCGCTTTCTTCTCTTTCGAGTATCACTTCACCGGCTCTGAAGGTGGATACAAACCAGTCTTTGTCGATAGTTTTAGTAAATAACTGAAGCGCCAGGGTTGGTATGGCTATAATAGGAAAATTACCCATGATGGAAATATCGAGTTTGCCATCCTGCACACTTGCCTGAGGTGCAATATAGGCATTATTTCCCCACTGCGCCGCGTTGGCAAAAGTCAACACAAAAGCTTTGGATTTGAAATCGATACCTTCGCCCTTCAAATGGAAATTTTGTGGTTTATAACTGAAGTATCCGGTAATCATTTTTTCGACATAAGCCATAACGCCACGTTTCTGCCCTTTGGCAAATTCCATACTTACATAAGCATCAAAACCGGTTCCACAGGTGCAGAAAAACGGCTGATTGTTGACCAAACCATAATCCATAAAAACAGATTCGGAATGATTTAATTGCTGTACAGCTTTTCGAACGTTCATTGGGATGCCGAGATGCCTTGCCAGCCCGTTTCCGGAACCGATAGGAATAATGCCGAGCGAAACATTGGTATGTCGGAGTTCACGGGCAATTTCATTCACAGTTCCATCGCCACCCACAGCTACTACGACATCATATAGTTCTAAAACAAACTTCTTTGTTAGTTCTGAACCATGACCTCTGTATTCTGTAAATACCACATCATGTATGTAGAGTTCTTTATCAATTTCTTGCGAAATAATATCAGGAATATTTTCCTTACCGGATGTCCCCGATTTGGGGTTAATGATAAAAGCAATTTTCTTTTTCATGTAATATTTTTTCCTGAGAGTTGAAATGGTCGGCGAAATTACAAATTATTTATCAAACGATAGAAAAATTATATGGTATTTGTAACCTTTATGTAACACCGATTGTTGTATCTTTGTTGCAATTAGCTGAGATGTATCAGCCAACTTTTATAATACCTTCACTTATGGCTAAAAAACGCAAAACACATCGCGATGGAAGTACCCGGGTTCGCAAGTCAGATCTGATGCGGAATATCATCAATATTTTCAATGCCAATCCCGAAAAGACTTACAATTACAAACAAATATCGGCTGAACTGAATATCAGTTCTGAATCGCAACGGATATTTGTCAACGAATTACTCTACGAACTGCAGTTCGAAGAATTTCTGGTGGAAAGTTCGCGCGGAAAGTTCAAGGTAAACTCCCGTGGCGGCTACATTACCGGAACTATCGAGCGTCAGGGTGTAAAAACATATCTCAATCCCGACGATGGTGGTGAGCAGGTATTTATTCCTGAACGGAAAACAAATCACGCCTTTCTGAACGATAAAGTGAAAGTATTTCTGTATGCCGGCCGGAAAGGTCAAATGCCCGAAGGCGAAGTGGTGGAAATTATTAAAAGAGCCAAAGACACTTTCGTGGGAATTCTTGAAGTTTCGGAAAATTTTGCTTTTCTTATTTCTGATAATAAAACACTTACCAACGATATTTTTATCCCGAAATCGAAACTGAACGGTGGTAAAAACGGACAAAAAGCCGTGGTAAAACTGATGGAATGGGAACCAAATCTAAAAAATCCGGTGGGCGAAGTGATTGATGTGCTTGGAAACAAAGGCGATAACACCACCGAAATGCATGCGATTCTTGCAGAGTTCGGGTTGCCATACAAATATCCAGAAGATGTGGAACGCGCAGCCGACCATATTGATGCCGGAATTACAGCTTCCGAAATTGCCAAACGTGTGGATATGCGCAAAGTCACCACATTTACTGTTGACCCACGCGATGCCAAGGATTTTGACGATGCGCTTTCGCTCCGTAAACTTGAAAACGGACTGTGGGAAGTTGGCGTTCACATAGCCGATGTAACGCATTATGTTCGTCCCGATGGCATTATAGAAAAAGAAGCCCGTGAACGTGCCACATCGGTGTATTTGGTGGACAGAACAATTCCTATGTTGCCCGAGCATTTATCCAACGGCATTTGCTCACTAAGGCCAAACGAAGAAAAACTAACCTATTCTGTGTTGTTTCAGATGAACGACAAAGCCGAAGTACTGAAATACGACATTGCGAAAACTGTGATATGCAGCGATCGGCGCTTTACGTATGAAGAAGCACAAACTGTGCTCGAAACCGGCGAAGGCGATTACAAAGAAGAACTTTTTACGCTCGATAAACTGGCAAAAACACTTCGCGAAAAGCGTTTTGCAACCGGAGCCATAGCGTTCGACCGGGTGGAAGTTCGTTTCGAAATTGATGAAAAGGGAAAACCTGTATCTGTCTTTTTCAAGGAGCAAAAAGATGCAAATAAACTGATAGAGGAATTTATGTTACTGGCTAACAAAACAGTAGCCACGCATATTGGGAAACCCGGGAAAGGGCTGAAAGCCAAAACATTTGTATACAGAATTCACGATGTACCAAATCCCGATAAACTTCAGAATTTCTCCGTATTTATCAAACGTTTTGGGTATAATCTGAAAACTTCGGGGAAAAACACAGCGGTGTCGTCGGCCATCAATCATTTGCTGGACGAAGTGCAGGGCAAAAAAGAACAAAACCTGATAGAAACGCTGGCAGTGCGGTCAATGGCAAAAGCCATTTATTCTACCGAAAATATTGGTCATTACGGACTGGCATTCGATTATTACACGCATTTTACGTCGCCCATTCGTCGTTATCCCGATATGATGGTGCATCGCTTGCTCGAAAAATATGCCGAAGGTGGAAAAAGTGTGAGTCAGCATGATTACGAGGAACTCTGTCAGCACAGTAGCGATATGGAGCAACTAGCTTCCAATGCCGAGCGGGCTTCCATCAAATACAAACAAGTGGAATTTATGGGCGAACATATCGGTCAGGTATTCGATGGCGTTATTTCGGGTGTGACAGAATGGGGAGTTTATGTAGAACTTACCGTGAATAAATGCGAAGGAATGATCCCAATACGCGATTTAGACGATGATTATTACACCTTCGACGATAAAAATTATTGTCTGGTTGGTCGCCGGTACCACAGAAAATATCAACTGGGTGACGAAATTACGGTAAAGGTAGCCCGGGCTAATCTGGATAAAAAACAACTGGACTTTGTATTAGCCTGATAATTAAAGGTAAAAAAGGTAGTTGCTATCAGAATATTGACAAAAAAGTAACATTTTTGGCAAAATCTTTGGCAAAACACAAAAATAACCGTATCTTTGCACTCGCAAAAAGCAAAAATGGCTACGTAGCTCAACTGTATAGAGCATCTGACTACGGATCAGAAGGTTATAGGTTAGAATCCTATCGTGGTCACTTATAGTTTTTATATAACCCCTTGATAATTAAATCATTATCAAGGGGTTTTTATTTGTGAATTAGTTAAATTCCCCATTTTTTCCCCACATTGATTGAAAATTGATTATTTTGTATTTGATTTTAACTGTATTTTAGGGTAAAATAAGGATGATTGTAACGAATTGAAAGTTGCGTTTTATATTATCACAGATTCAAACAAGGCAAATAAAAAAATCCCCAACAACTTTTTATTGCCAGGGATTGAAACTTGCGTTTAGAGATTGGTGATAGTGAATATAGTGTATCTTTATTCTTTTGGAGTATTATTGACTGTTTTTTCTTCCTTTAAAATGCCATTCTCAAATTTTAGGTATATGTTTGTTTCATAGATTGACTCATAACCTATATGTATGTATTTTAAGAGTTCTCCGAATTGAATTTTCAGTGTTCCGTTGATCCAGTGGGCAAATACCTCAGATTGTTCAGGAAAGAGCTTCTGCATTGCTGAAATTGGTTCATCAGAATCATTCCCTTTCTTGCTTCTTATTTGACTCGGAGATTCTATGTCTATAAGATAAATTTTACCGTTATCTATCCTCCATTTTGCACAGTACCCCCTATAACACGCAGTATTTACACTAGTAAATAACTTCTCAACTTTATTGTCATACAGATAGCTCGATAAAGGTTCACAAGCTAGTGTATATTCTTTATTGTTAATATAAATGCGGTCTCCGATTTGGGCTGTCATTAGGTAAAGGTTTAATGTTTGTGAGAGCAAATATATGAATTTATTTCAGATTCACTCAATAGATACAATATCACAATGATAAAAATTCAATAATGCTTTATAATAAATTTTTATATTTACTTTTGCAATATATATCAAGTAATATGAATTATAAAATCCCCAATTTACCGCTAAGTTTCGATGTGGAAACCAAAGCAGTACTCAAACAGACTATTGAAGCCAACCGTCGATTAGCCGAGTTGAAAGGTGTAGTAAAATCTATGCCTAATGCTTCTATTCTTATCAATACATTGGCTTTGCAGGAAGCAAAAGATAGCTCGGCTATTGAAAGTATTATTACCACACATGACGAGCTTTACAAAGCTGAATTATTTGTTCAGCAGTTTACTGGATATTCCGGATCAAAATGCCCGCCTTCTCCGGATGAAATTGACCACCCTTCTCCGGATGAAAATGACCAGGTCTCTCCGGTTGAAGTTGACCATCTGATTTAGCTATTATTTTCTTGCTCATGGCAATCATTTTGAGTAAGTTGGCCGTCCAAACCAATTTACATCGAGATGCCAAACAATTTAATTCACATGAGCAAAGTAAAAAGTATTATTAAGTTATACACCCAAGGTGTAAGTAAAAGTTCAATCAGTGATCGCCTATCACTGCCCCGCAATAGTGTAAAGAAGTACATTCAGCTGTTCTTAGCATCTAATTTGTCTGTCACCGATATTGAGACTATGAGCGATACCGATTTGGAGCAGATGTTCCTTTCGATGAGCTCTCGGTTTCATTTAGAGAATGATCCTCGTTTTCAAAGTCTGGTATCATTCTTTCCCAAAATGGAGAAAGAACTCAAAAAGAAAGGGGTTACTAAGGAGCAACAATGGCGAGAGTATTTCGAATCAACTTCAGGGGGTTATAGTCGTTCTCAGTTCTGCTATCATTATGCCCAGTGGTACAAGTCTCGTAATCATAAAATGCATATCGAACATAAAGTTGGAGACAAAATGTATGTTGATTATGCCGGAGACAAGCTATCAATTGTAGACCCTGCAACCGGTGAAGTAAGCTCTATCGAGGTCTTTGTTGCCATTTTGGGAGGAAGTCAGTTGACTTATGTTGACGCAAGCTATTCTCAGAAAAAAGAAGATTTTATTACTTCCTGCGAGAATGCATTGCATTATTTTGGCGGCTCTCCAACAGCAATAGTGACAGACAACCTAAAATCTGCCGTGATCAAAAGCAGTCGCTATGAACCTTCATTAAACGATTCCTTCCGTGATTTTGCCAGTCATTATTCCATGACTGTTCTTCCTGCTGCACCCTATAAGCCAACTTATAAAGCGTTGGTAGAGCTATCCGTAAAATATGTATATAGACACTTTTATGGAAAGCTCAGGGAACAAACCCACACGAGCCTTGAAGGATTGAACAGCGCTATTAGCCTACTTTTAGAGGACTACAACAATAAACTCAGAAGCAATCGTCCTTACAGTAGAAGAGCATTGTTTGAGGATATTGAACGTCAGGCTCTTTCTGCACTTCCAACTAAAAAGTATGAGATCAAACGCAAAGCCCAGGTAATGGTAATGAAGAACGGTTACGTCTGTTTATCGGAGGATAAGCATTACTATAGCGTTCCATATCAGTATGTAGGTTCTCGGGTGTCGATTCTTTACAGTGCAAATGAAGTGGAAGTGTTTTTCCGCTATGAACGCATTGCTGTTCATAAACGTAATCGGTATATGTTTCAGTATACCCATCAAGAGGAACATCTGGCTCCAAAGTTCCGTTATCAGAGCGATTGGAACCCACTTAAGTTTATAGAAAAGGCGGAGCAAGTCGGACCATATACCAAAGCGTATATAACCAGCATACTAAACTCAAGACAACACCCGGAACAGGCATATAAATCCTCACAAGGGGTGTTGAGCTTCGCTTCAAAAGCAGGTAATGAAAGATTAGAAAATGCTTGTCAACGAGCCCTTACCTTTGGAGAATTAGGATATAATGCCATTCGTGTTATTTTAGAGCAAGGGAAAGACAGAGATAAGTCTTACCTGGAAGAACAAGATGATATATCCCTTCCTGAACATCCAAATGTCAGAGGAAAAGATTATTACAAATAAACTGCTTGCACTCCAAGAACAATGTAATCAATAAACACAATTTTAAAAAATGCATATGAATGAACAAACGCTTCAAAAAATGAAACAAATGAAACTTCTGGGTATGGCACGAGCTTTTTCTACCAGCCTTGAAACAGGAAGTTTAAACGATTTTACAACAGATGAAATGATCTCACAGCTAACTATCGCTGAATGGGATGACCGTAACAATCGTCGGATTGAACGACAGGTAAAAAATGCACGCTTTAGATACAAAGCGCACATAGAACAGCTACACTTTGATGTGGATAGAAATCTGGACAAAAATCAGCTAATGCGACTTGCTGATTGTAATTTTATCCGTAAACATGAAAATGTTTTGATAACAGGAAGTACCGGAATCGGCAAAAGTTATATCGCTTCGGCAATCGGTAATCAGGCTTGTATGCTTGGATATAAAGTTCTTTATGCAAATACAGCCAAACTGTTTTCACGCCTTAAAATGGCAAAATCCGATGGCTCTTACATCAAAGAAATAAGTAAAATAGAAAAACAAGAATTGCTTATTCTTGATGATTTTGGACTTCAACCCATGGATAACCAGATGAGATCTGTGCTTATGGAGATTATAGAAGACCGGCATGGAAATCGTTCAACAATTATCACATCACAACTTCCTGTTGCTAAATGGTACGATGTAATTGGAGATAGCACATTGGCTGATGCAATACTTGACAGATTGGTTCATGAGTCGCATCGGGTTGAACTCATTGGGGAATCATTGAGGAGGAAACAAAAATTAATTTATTAACTGCTTATCCCTTTCGGTCAAGCTTCTTTTATTAGTTCTTTAAAAGGTTTTGGAGAGGTGTCAACAGCCTGTTGCATAAGTCTATAAAACAACTTCCCTCTATATGTTGATAGCTTTCGATTGAATCTGAAAGCAAATTCATCTAAGTAATACGACAAGTACTTTGGTGAAATATTCCCTTGATGTGTTCCGTTTATCCAACGTTTAACTAACGAATCAACCAAATGTACATGCGGTAATAGTTCGTGAGCTTCACTTCCGCTTCCAGAAATAACCTTTATTTCGTGTTTGTAATTTGTATTATTTGTCAAAGGACTATATCCTCTCCAGCCATCAGTTATTATATTACTTCCTGTATCTACATTATTTTCAATGAATTGCATTAAGTACTCAGACGAGGCTTCCGGAATTATTTCAAACCTAACCCGACCAATTTGTTTTCCTATACATTCAGTGGCAACTACGACCAATGTTTTGGTTTCAGCTCCTCTACCTTGTTTTCCTTTGCCAATTTCTACTCCGCCAATATATGTTTCATCAACTTCAATTTCTCCTGAAAGTTTATCTCTTTCTGGACGAACCATGGCTCTTCTGAGTTTCTGTAACCATGACCAAGCAGTTTCGTATGAACCAAAACCCATAAAATCCATTAGGTTATTGGCACTTGCACCTGTCTTCTGTGCCACAACCCACCACATAATATGAAACCAAAGTAATAATGGTTTTCTTGTTCCATGAAAAATAGTTCCTCCTGTAACAGAAGCTTGATAACCACAACCAGCACAATGAATTAGCTTATGTCCAGTCAACCAGTACTTATTATTGCCATTGCATTTAGGACAAACATAACCATTCGGCCACCTCATCTCAAAAATGTATTTCCAACAGTCTTCTTCGTTCTTAAATTGCATTAGGAACTCTTGAAAATCATTTGGGTAATGTTCGTTTGTATTCATGATGCAAAGTTACAAAATTTTACTTGACCGAAAGGGATAAGCAGTATTTATTAAATACAAACATTATTAAGAAAAACATATAAATTTGTAACCGCTATTAAGCTTGAAAATACTAGCTCGGGCTCAGTCTTGTGTGGGTGGTCAATTTCATCCGGAGAAGACTGGTCATTTTGACCGGAATATCCAAATATATTTTAAAAGTAAATAAAAATGGAGATATCTATTCGATTATTGATAAAAAGCAAAACAATAAAGAACTGCTCAAATCACCCATCCAATTATCGATGCAACTTGACAAACCCGGATATTGGGCATCATGGGAAGTAAGTTGGGGGGACATAACCCGTGATCCGTTTGCTTATGTTGATGAAAGTGTTGAAGTATCTGTCGCAGAACAAGGTCCTCTGCGTTCCGCTCTTAAAATAACCCGCTCTAAAAATGGTTCTCAATTTGCTCAATTCATCCGAATGACTTCTGGTGTAAATGAAGACAGGATAGATATTGTAAACGAAGTTGACTGGCAATCGAAAGAAACATTACTTAAGGCTATTTTCCCACTAAATGCGACTAACGAGAAAGCAACTTTCGATTTATCAATAGGAGCTATCGAGCGTGGTAATCGCGTTAGCAACTTGTATGAAGTAGCAGGCCATCAATGGGCTGACTTGACAAACAATGATCAATCATACGGAGTTTCCATTTTGAATGATTGTAAATATGGTTGGGACAAACAAGACAATAACACTTTGCGTTTGACTCTGATTCATACTCCTAGAGTTGATGGAGACCGACCTTTCCAAAAATATCAGGATCTTGGGCTGAATAAATTTACTTATTCTTTCTATCGTCATTTAGGTGCATGGAACGAATCGACTCAATGGCAGGCGGCAAAACTAAATCAGCCAATGTATGCATATGAGACCCCAAAACATGACGGAGTTTTGAATAAAAGTTTTGAATTTGTATCTCTTAATACTGATAAAGTAGCTATTAAGGCTTTGAAAAAAGCTGAGGAATCTGACGAAACAATCGTTCGTGTTTATGAATTGACAGGAGCTACTCAAAGTAATGTAGAGATGACTTTCCCTACAAATATCATTTCTGCCAGAGAAGTTAATGGACGGGAGGATTCAATTGAAGGAGCTGTAAATTACATTGGTAATAAGTTGTCATTCTCAATTGCACGCTTCCAACCACGGTCTTTTGCAGTAAGACTCACTGCACCAACTGGTTCAATAGCACAGAGCCCATCTTCAACCCCAATTTCACTAACTTATAACATTGATGTTATGAGTAACGATTCACTAAAAAAAGATGGTAAATTCTTGGATACAAATTATGCATATCCTGCAGAATTGCTTTCCAATGAGATTAACTCTGACGGAATTAAGTTCTCAGTTGGTCCTCGTGGAAATGGTTTACTAAATGCAGTGAAATGTATCGGGCAGGAAATTAGCATTCCTCAGTCAGCAACCAACAAAAAAATATATATACTTGCTGCAAGTCAGAATATAAATGGTTCAAATGTTGACTTTACAGTCGACGGAACTGCTTATCCGGTTCGAGTTGAATATCTGGCTGACAATGTAGGTGAATGGGGAACTATATATGGCACTAGAAAATACAAAAAAGAAAACATAGCTTTTTTATCTACACACAGGCATAATGTTCTGACTAATGTAAATGATTCATATTCTTATCTCTACATTTTCAAATACATTATTCCTATTACAGCTACAACCGAAAAAATCACGTTACCAAACGATCCAAATGTGGTTGTATTTGCTGTAACAGTTTCCGACAATGAAAATGATGATGTAACTCCTGTTACTACCATTGATAATCTACCGGATTTTGAACACATTACCCCTATTGGTGAATCTCAACTATGTGGAGAAAGATTAATACCAACATTAGTTACAGCTTCGGGGTCAGTTAATGCGTACCAACGTTCGGCTATGGCTGCCGATAATAACCCATATTCAAAATGGTGTGATGAGGGAAGTTCAGGTAAATACTTAATTTACACCTTTAATGAGCCTGTGGAGATTTGTCAGTGGAATATTATTCATGCCGGTATTGAAAATGATGATAATATCACTTCGGATTTTACATTGCAATACTATAATGGAAGTTGGATAGACGTAGATGCAGTTACAGGAAATACGAGCAATAAAACGGTTCGAACCGTAACCCCGTTTACTACTGACAAGATTCGACTCAAAATCATTAAACCAACACAAGGCACTTCTACTATAGCAAGAATATACTCATTTGACGTGTATGGAAGTCGTTCTATTACAAGCATTGGGGATATAAAATCAGACAAAAAATCAAGTATCGAAAATTTTCCAAATCCATTTAGTCATAAAACGACCATTAAATGCAATTTGCAGGAAAGTGCAGAAAGACTATTACTTGACGTTTATGATCTAGCAGGAGTTTTAATTAGTCACGATGCTTTTTCAGCAATTCAGGGAAATAATAATTTGGTTTGGCAAAATACTACAGGTATGGCAGGGGCTTACATTTATAAAGTATCGGCCATAAGAGGTAACAAAATTAATTTGCTCGGCACAGGAAAAATGTTTGTCACCAAACATTAATATGACATCGTAATTTTTTTGCTTGTAAGTCGATACGATATAACTTGTTCCTGTCGACTTACAAGTTTTTTTAGCAATAACACACCATTGTAAAACCACGATTTTATATAAAATTTCAAACAATATAGTTACATGAGAAAAACGAATTTATTATTAGTATTAATTTTATCTTTTATCCTTTTATCGGCACAAGAAAAAACCATTAAAGTTTCATCATTTAATGTTCGTAACGAAAATTCGAATGATGCTGCTAATGGCAATGGTTGGACCAATCGCTACCCTGAAATAGCCAACATTATTCTTTTTCACGATTTGGATATTGTGGGAACCCAGGAATGTAAAAGTAATCAGATTACAGATCTGCTAAGCGTTCTGTCTAAGTTTAATTATAATTATATTGGGCGTGGTAGGGGAACAAATCCAACCGATGATGAATATTCAGCGATATTTTACAAAACGGATAAGTATAAATTAATGGATTCCGGTAATTTTTGGCTTTCAGAAACACCAGATATACCTAGTAAAGGGTGGGATGCAGCCTTAAATAGGATATGCACTTGGGGGAAATTCAAAGACAAATCAACACATTTCGTTTTTTATGTCTTTAATCTTCATATGGATCATCAAGGAAAAGAGGCCAGAAGATTAAGTTCTGAATTGGTCATCAAAGAAATAAAAGAGATTACAAAAGGAAAACCTGTAGTTTTAACAGGAGATTTTAATACTGATCAATTTGCTGAGGGTTATAAAATAATTACAAACAGCGAAACACTCTCGGATAGCTACACGTCTTCTAAAATTGTACATGATCCTAATGGGACGTTCAATAGTTTTGACATAAATAACACTACTAATCAAAGAATTGACCATATTTTTATTAGTAAACATTTTACAGCCTTACGATATGGTATACTCACTGATATTTATTGGAGTGACAAATCCGGAATGACAAATCATCCACGTGATTTTCCTGCAGAAACAACTGTCTGTGTCGGAAAACCAAGAATGCCATCCGATCACTACCCTGTAGTGGTGGAATTAAAATATTGAAAAAACACCGATATTTTATAAATTGCCTAGTTGATTTACTAAAAATGAGTTCAATCACTACTATTTTGAGTTATAATTATTGGCGAATAGTAAATTTAAACGACATAATAGTTTACATTCATGACATCTTCAAAAACTCTAATTATTCCTAAAATCAATTTATATATTTTTGCTTCCGATATTATTCAAAATAGTTAATTAAAAATTTAAATTTATGAAGAAAAATTACATTGCCTTAAAGAGGATGCTAATGCTTATTTGTTTAGGTGTCAGTTTTACGCTTCTTTATAGTCAAACAGCAGTCTCAAATGCTACCGAATTGGCGGCAATTTCAAATGATTTAAGTGGTAGTTATATTTTAACTGCCGACATTACACTTACTGGCGACTGGATACCTATTGTTGGGTTCACAGGAACTTTAGATGGTAATGGACATATTATTTCAGGCTTAAAAGTAAATCAAAGTACTACGGCGGAAAGAGGATTATTTTCTACCGCCAATGGTGCTACAATTAAAAAACTTGGAATTGAAGGTGCGTCTATTGTAGGAAATGAAAGAACAGGAGCTATTGTTGGCCTTATGATTGGCGGTCTTATTGAAAAATGTTATGTTGCCAATAGCTATATCGAAGGTCGTGACCACGTTGGTTCTATCGGCGGACAAATAAAAGGAGGTGCAATCATACAAAATTGTTACTCTACAGCAAATATTTATTCACGTGAATATCAAGCTGGAGGATTAGTTGGCGTAATCAATGAGGATAATACCAAAATTTCAAAATCATATTTCTCAGGTATTGTACGTTGTGCAGCTAACAGTCGTCCTGCAGGTATTCTTGCATGGAGAGATAATGGCACTAACACCGTTGAGTATTGCGTAAATCTTGCTCCTTATATTTTAGGTAATGATAATTTAAGAGTTGTTGGAAATGATGGTGTAACTTTGACAGAAAACTATTCTTTAGCAAACTGCAAACTATCTTCTGATATAAATAATTATAATGGTTCCACAGTTCCAACAGCTGATGGAAACTATGGAGCAGGCAAAAGACACGGAGCTAACATTCCCGGAGGAGATGCTAATGCACTGACATCAGACTTTTATGCAACAACTTTAGGTTGGGATTTTACTGAAGGTACAGGTGTTTGGAAAATGTTAGGTGCAGGATATCCTGTATTACAATGGCAGTCAGCTCCGGTTAACTCTTCAGCTTTACGTTTAGCAAGTAGTTATTCATTACAGAATGGCAATCAAATTAATTTGAATGATCTTGTTTCAAATCGTGGTTTGGTATTATCATTTAGTACTACTAGCGATAAAATTACCATAGCAGGTAACATTGCTACTGCTCATGATATTAACACTCCGGAAGATGCTATCATTTCAATTTCAGTGAATTCTGATTTTACTGAAACAGATCAGTTGATCATTCATTTGTTTCCTACTGGTCCAATTACTATTTCTACACCTGCTGAGTTAAACGCAGTAACTCAATTTCCAAGTATGAGTTTTAAATTAACTGCCGATTTGGATATGACTGGAGTTGCATTTTCTGGACTTTGTAGTTCTTCAACACCATTTACAGGTGTATTTGATGGAAATGGCCATGTAATTAAAGGTTTGAGTTATAATAATACAGCCACAAATACACTTGCTTTAATCAACGCAACGAACGGTGCAACTATTAAAAACTTGGGCATTGAGAAAGCAAATATAATTGGTAGAAACGATATCGCTGCCATTGTTGGAACAATGAGTGGGGGAACAATGGAAGCTTGTTATGTAGGTAATAGTTATATCGAAGGTAATGACCATGTAGCTTCACTAGCTGGTAAAATCTATGGTGGAGCAGTAATTCATGATTGCTATTCAAATGCGACTATTTTCTCTAGATCATCTCAAGCTGGTGGTCTCGGAGGAGTTATTTTAGATGCAAATTCTAAAGTTTCGAAATGTTATTTTTCTGGGAAAGTGACTATCCCAACAAGCAGTACCCGTCCAGGAGGTATAGTGGCTTTGATAGACAATAATAATGGAATAACAATAGAGTATTGCGTAAATTTGGCATCTTCAATTATAGGTGGTTCGAATTGTAGAATTATTCAAAACGGAAGTCAAAGCACTTATACTCTTACATCAAATTATTCAATCAGTTCAACAATTATGAATCCTAATGGGTCTGTTATGTCACCTACAGATTCAAATGTGGCAACAAATAAACTGCATGGAGCAAATTTACCTAGTGATGCAGATGCTTTGTCAAGTACATTCTATTCAACAACCCAAGGATGGGATTTTACTAACACTTGGGCTATGCTACCAACAGGAGGTTATCCTGTACTAAAATGGCAAACTACACCACAAGCTGTTACCGTATTTTCAGCTAATAACGGGGCACTGATATCAACCGGTTCAGTTGACTTGAATAAATTGGTTGTTACTAATAATGCTAAAAATGCGATTACATTTACACCAAGTAGTAGCAATGTTACCATCGATGCAAATAATGTTCTTACTATGAATAGTTCTGTAAGCTCAGTTGAAACAGTAACAATCGATATTGCTGCTAAACCTGACTTCATTCTTACTTCAGGTTCACCAACGAGATTAACTGTAGCTTTAGTACCTGATGCTGCAGATCCTGTTGAAATATCAAGTGTAGCAGATCTTGCTATTATTGGGGCTTATCCAGCAAAAAATTATAAGTTAATGGCAGATTTGGACATGGCCGGTGTGGTTTTCGATGGCCTTTGCAGCACTACAGTACCATTTACTGGTATATTTGATGGTAATGGTCATGTAATATCAAATATAACAAATACAAAATGGGCCGATCAAAAAGCAAAAGTTAAAGGTACAGGCTTGTTTAATGCTACTAAAGGAGCAACTATAAAAAAATTAGGTGTTAAGTCTGCACTTATTACTGGTATTGATCAAAATGTAGGGGCAATTATTGGGCAAATGCAAGGTGGTTTAATTGAAGAATGTTATGTTACAAACAGCCAAATCAATGGATACGATCATGTAGGTTCTTTGATAGGAGGTATCTACGATAATTCTGGAACTGGTGCTACTGTACGTAATTGCTACGGAAATGGCAGTGTTTATTCAACCAATTATCAGGCTGGCGGTCTGACTGGAACAATATCAAAAGGATTAATTGAAAAATGCTATTTCGCCGGAACAGTCAAAAACAATGCGGATAGAGCTATAGGCTTGGCAGGATATCATGACAATAGTGGTGCAGTAGAAGGAGACATTATTGTTCGGAATAATATAAATCTCGCAAGCTCAATTTTATCTCAGAATCAATATCCCGCACAAACATTTAGAATCTTTGATCATAATAGTCGAGTTTGTACTTTGACTAATAATTATTCTATAAGTAATACTTTAATTGGTAAAGCCGATCTTTCATCTAGTGGAGTTGCAACTGTAGAACTAACAACAACCGGACGCAACGGAGCAAATCTTACTTCAGATGCTGATGCTAAAACAGCTTTATTCTATACAGGAACTTTAGGTTGGGATCTTACCAGCATTTGGAAAATAAATGAAGGTGTTAGTTATCCAGAATTACTTGCTTTTAGTCCTACTTCAACCTCAAATATCGATCTTCTATCAAATAATCAGTTGGTAATATGTCCGAATTTGCTGAATGAAGGTCAAAGTTTTAAAGTAAATAATTCAGAAAAAGGTGTGTTGAGTATATATAGTTTACAAGGTGCTTTGTTAGAGAAGTTGAATATTGAAGCTAGTGCAACAATTAAAAGCAACCTTACGCATGGTTCTTATATAGTGAAATTCACAGAAGGAAATAAAAGTCAATTTGCAAGATTAATTGTGAAATAAATAGACTAATTAGAAAAGCACATTCTTGGATGTAAAAATCAAAGAATGTGCTTTTATTATGGTGAGAACATTTAAACTATAAGGCATTTTTAATTATGTTTGATTGTCTTTTTTTAATTTAATTGTAATCCACAGCAGAAAATCAATACATTATAAAACACAATAGCATGTTTTGACCAATTTAGTTTATCAAAATAAGCGGAGTGAAGAATTTACACATAATTTGGTTTGGATAGGCAAAATGTTAACCATAAAATTCAAAACTCTGATTATAACATAGTAAATTATACTGTCATATTAGTTTACTTTCCCGCCATTAAATAATTCAAATGAAATATACTTTTTGTGTCAGGAATCAAATTTTTAATTTTGTTGCGAATCACAAAGCCTGATGAGAAAATGGTAGACGACGTTAAATATCACAAATAAAAACAATATATTATTTCATGAAAACAAAAGAAAAATATTTACAATATCCAGTAAAGGGCATATTGTTTTTTTCTATTCTAATTCTACTTGCATACAACTTTGTTGGATGTAATGCAAGCTCCGATGATGAAAGAGTTATTGCACCTCCGGATCCAAACATTGAGACTGCAATTTCAGATTATTATCCCGATAGTGGAGGAGTAGCTACAAAATTGATTTTACATGGGACAAATTTCGGTACAGATACTTCATACATCAAAGTGTATGTTAACAATAAAAAAGCTGCAATTATCGGATGTGATGGTGAAGCAATTTATGCAATTGTTCCCTCGAGAGCAGACTCTGGAGAAGTTAGGGTTGTTATAGGAAAATCTGCAAATATTAAAGAATACATTTATCCAATAAAATTTAAGTATTTTTTCAAGGAAAACGTAACTACTGTTTGTGGGCAGAATGGTATCTCAGGTATTGAAGATGGAGATGTGAATACTGCAACTTTAAGAAGACCTTGGAATATTGCATTTGATAATGATGGAACTTTGTTTTTTCTTGATGAAGGTCGTGGAATTAGTTCAGATGGTGGTTTAAGAAAATATGCAGATGGTAACGTAGAAACTATTATGAGGAACTCATCAGGAGTTTTACAATCTCCTACTGGATTAGTATTTAATGCTACTCAAGATACATTATTTATGGTACAAACTATTTATAGTGCCAATAATATGACTTCTACAGCCTCGATTGCGTACCTTACAAGAAATGAAGGATTTAGCGTAATCAAACCTTATATTAAAACCGACTTGACATTTAGGGCAACTGGTATTGCAATACATCCAAAAACCGGAGACATTTTCTTTAATAGTTATGTTGATGGGTCTATATATAAAGCAAATAAATATACCGGAGCATACGAAAATATATGTCAGGTAAATGGAACCAACAATGAATTGAGAATGATTTTCGATCCACAGGGCACATACCTTTATATTATAGTTAAAGATAAACACTGTATATATCGTGCCAAATATAATTCAACAACTCGTAAAGTAGAAAATCCAACAGTTTTTGCAGGTCAGTGGAATGCAAGTGGATATTTAGATGGAATTGGTATTGCAGCTAAATTCAATACTCCGGGACAAGGAACTTTCGATCCCGATGGAAATCTTTATATTCCGGACAAAGGCAATCATTGTATTCGGAAGATAACACCTGCAGGTGTTGTTACAACCTTTGCAGGTATTGGAGGTACTTCTGGATATAAAGATGGTGATCCTTTGGAATCGCTTTTCAATAATCCCGAATGTATTACTTACAATCCGGCAGATGATGGTTGGTATGTAGCCGACAGGGAAAATAGTTTGATTAGAAAAATTCTTGTTGAGTAAGTTAATTATCTTGAAATAGTTTAATAATATGAAAAAAATAAACCAAAGGATTATAAGTTCTTTATTGTTAATGTTTTTCGTTCTTAGCCTATTGGCACAGTCCAAAACAAATACAATAACCGGAAGAATCACAGACGAAAAGGGGGAGCCATTAATTGGTGTGGCAATTATTGTAAAAGATCAACCAGGTTTAGGTACTACCACCGATATTGAGGGTAAATATAAAATTTCAGCAGGAGAATATGATATTTTAGTCCTAAAATACCTCGGCTATAAAACAGTAGAATTGCCGGTTGCTAAGGGAGAATTTAACGTTCAAATGGAAGGTGACAATAAAAAATTAGATGAAGTTGTTGTTTCTGCTGCAGGTGTAATACAAAGAAAAGCTACACTCTCAGGTGCAATTACAACGGTAGATGTGTCGAAACTAAGTGTTACGACTGCAAATCTAAGTAACGCATTGGTTGGAAATGTTGCAGGTATTATCGGTCATCAAACTAGTGGGGAGCCTGGCGAAAACTCAACAGAATTTTGGGTGCGAGGGATTAGTACTTTTGGTGCTAACTCTAAAGCATTGGTTTTGGTAGATGGTATTGAACGTTCTTTAAATGAGTTAAATTATGAAGATATTGAATCTTTCAGTGTGTTAAAAGATGCTTCTGCTACAGCTATCTACGGCTCGCGTGGTGCTAACGGTGTTATTATTATTACAACCAAAAGAGGTAGCTCTGGTAAAGTGAATATTAATTTTAAAGAAGAATATGGTTATAATACACGTTCAAGAACTCCTTCGTATACCGACGGTATTACATATGCTGAAATGGCAAATGAAGCCCGTTTGACTAGATATCAGGATAAAATTTACTCTGATCAGGATCTTGAAATTATCCGCAGAAATTTAGACACGGATTTATTTCCGAATGTAAATTGGCAGGATGTAATATTAAAGAACGGAGCTTCAAATTATCGTTCTACTTTGTCGCTAAGTGGAGGTGGATCAACGGCACGATATTATGTGTCAGGAAGCTATTACAATGAAAATGGTATTTATAAAACTAATAATATTAATAAATATAGTACGAACGTTTCATACGAAAGATACAACTATCGGTCGAATGTTGATATTAATGTTACAAAAAGCACTTTGTTGAAAATGGGAGTGTCTGGATATCTTATAAATCAAACTAAGCCACGTTATACATCTGATGATATCTGGGGATCTTTATCAAATCTTACCCCATTAACTGTTCCTCGAATGTATTCGAATGGATTAATACCTACTTATGGAACTTCAGATCAAATGAACCCCGAAGTGCAATTGAATAATACCGGATATAAAACAGTTTGGAGAAGCAAAGCCGAAACAAATCTTATCTTAGAACAAAATCTGGATTTTATTACAAAAGGATTGCGTTTTATAGGAACATTCTCTTTCGACACAGAAAATGAGAATATAATAGAACGTTCAAAAAGTCCGGAATTATGGCGCGCAGAAAGAAATCGCGACAGTAATGGTAGATTAGTAATGGTCAGAGTTGCTACTGAATCCTTAATGAGTCAATCTGGCTCAGCAGATGGTAACAGACGAACCTATACTGAAGGAAAACTAGATTACAATACTACAATTGGTCAAGATCATAGAATTACAGGTCTTTTAATGTATTATCAACAAGAGAGAATTAATAGCGTCAATATCAGTGATGTGAAATCTTCGATTCCTTACAGAAATTTGGGACTTTCTGGTCGCGCTACCTATGGCTATAAAAATAAGTATTTACTTGATTTTAACTTTGGATATACAGGATCAGAGAACTTCGAGCCCGGCGAACAGTTTGGATTCTTTCCTGCCGTTTCAGGAGCATGGGTTATTTCGGAAGAACCTTTTATAACAAACAATTTCTTATGGCTGGATCAGCTCAAAATTCGTTATTCATACGGGGAAGTTGGTAATGATCAATTAACAAATGACAGATTTCCATACATGTCTTTTATTGGCAATTCAACATCTTACAATTGGGGAGAATATAATTCTAATTATGTACAAGGTTATAGAATTACTACCATAGGCTCTGCCAACTTAACATGGGAAACTGCCAGAAAACATGATATTGGACTTGATATTGTTCTGTTAAACAATAAGTTTACGCTTACAGTTGATGCTTTTAGCGATAATCGGAGCAATATTTTTATGAAACGTAATTTAATGCCTTATTCAACCGGATTACAGGATCTACAACCTTGGGCAAACATTGGTCAAATGATGTCTACAGGTATGGATGGACTATTCTCATACACCGATAAAATTGGGAAAGTGAATTTTACATTAAGGGGGAATTTTACTTATGCTACCACCGATGTTTTGAATTATGATGAGGCAGATAATGCATTATGGTATCAAATGACAAAAGGCTATCGTTTGAATCAAACAAGAGGCTTAATTGCATTAGGATTATTCAAAAATCAGGAAGACATCGACAATAGCCCAAGTCAATCTACTTATGGAACTTATTTCCCCGGAGATATTAAATATAAAGATGTAAATGGGGATGGGATTGTAAATAACAATGATGTTGTGCCTATTGGAAATACTACAGTTCCATCTTTCGTCTATGGTGCCGGATTAAGTCTTAATTGGAATAATTTCGATTTTAATATGCTTTTTCAAGGTGCTGGTATGGTTGATTTCTTCCTTTCCGGTAATAGTGTTCAGCCATTTTCAGGAGGAAGTGTTGGAAATATCTTAGAAGTTTTAACAAATCCGAATGATCGTTGGATTTCTCGAGAAATTTCTGGTACGGCTGAAACTGAGAATTTAAATGCAATTTTACCTAGATTATCATATGGCTCAAGTTCAGGAAGCAAAAATAACTTTCAAAATTCGACATATTGGTTACGTGATGGTCGCTATTTGAGACTCAAGAATTTAGAATTTGGTTATAATTTTCCAAAGAAATTGGTGCGAACATTACATGCTACCAATATGCGACTTGGTTTTATTGGACAAAATCTTTTGGTATTTAGTCCATTTAAATGGTGGGATCCTGAACTAGGCTCTGGTGATGGAGCAAGATATCCTTTATCAAAGACTTTTTCATTCAATTTTACTATTAATTACTAATCTTAAATATATTATGAATAAAAGATATATTATGAAAATGCAAATTAAAATTGCTGGATTGTTGTTAGTATTGTTAACATTTGCTTCATGTCATTATCTTGATGTTGATCAATACTTTGATGATACATTGACCTTAGATTCTGCATTTACCAAAAGAACCTATGTGGAAGGTTTTTTATCCAACGCTTTCGAAGTTATGTATGTCGATGTTTCTGATATTTGTTCAGGTGGACGTGATGCCTCTTACACCGGAGGATACGCTCTCTATGCTTCCGATGACCTCCTAAAGATGGATGATTACACTAAACGATATCAGAATGGAGAATATAGTGCAACAGAAACTTTACTTGAAGATAAATGGAAACGCGTATTTGAACCAGTTCGTAAAGCTTCAACATTTATTAAATATGTTGATAAATGTACTGAAATGACTTTGGCTGAAAGGTCTGATTTAAAAGCGCAGGCACGTTTTCTAAGAGCATATGCTTATTGGGTGCTATTGCGTCAGTACGGTCCGATTCCTTTGATTCCGGAAGATGGTTTTGATATTAGTATGAGTTATTCAGAGCTTTCAGTTCAACGAAGTACCTTTGATGAGTGTGTGGATAATATCGCAAATGATTTTCTTTTAGCGGCTCAGAACTTACCATTAACACGTACTGCAAATAACATTGGACGTCCTACAAAAGGTGCGGCTTTGGCTGCACGAGCCAGACTGTTTTTATATGCTGCGAGTCCACTATACAATGGGAATACAGATATGTTTGAGTTGAAAAATAGTGATGGAGTACAACTTATTTCAAAGGATTATGATGAAAGCAAATGGGCTAAAGCTGCAGCAGCTGCGTTGGATGTTATAAACCTCAAACAATATAACTTACTAACAATTGATTCTACGTCGTCGACAGTAAAACCTCCATATAATAGTAAATATTCAGATAAAAATTTCCCCGAAGGTTGGGCAAATATTGATCCGTTTGAATCATATCGTCAAGTCTTTAATGGTGCAGTGTCTGTTTCCAAAAATCCTGAAATAATCTTCACAAGACCAAATGATAAAGATTATGGAATTTCTGATTTGGTTCGACTCTTAATGCCACATTCCTTAGAGGGTACCAATGCTATTGCTGTAACACTAAAACAGGTGAATGCTTATAGTATGAAAGATGGTCGTACAATTGATGAAGCAAAATCAACAGGTGATTATGTTGAAGATGGATTCACAACAACAGCTACAAGCCATGATTTTCTTCCTAGAGGAGTATCATTACAGTATGCAAATCGTGAACCCCGTTTCTATGCGTCAATTGCTTATCCTGGGAGTATTTGGGAGTGCTTAAGTGCTCAGGAAACTACTAATCAGAACAAACAGATTTTCTATTACAAAGATCAAGCTGATGGAAAGAAATTTGGAACAGAAGGAAACTATCCAGTGACAGGAATCGGAATGAAAAAATACTATAATCCGGAAGATGCACTAACAACTGGTGGATATATTGTAGAAAAATTTGAACCAGCCATTCGTTATGCTGATGTTTTACTTTGGTATGCTGAAGCTGTAAATGAATTAACTCAAACTTACAAAGAAACATTATATAATGGAGAAGAAGTTGAGATTAAAAGAGATGTGAATGAAATGCGTAAAGGGATTAAACCAGTTAGAATGAGGGCTGGATTACCAGACTTTGCTGATAATGTTTATCAAGATCAGGCTGCATTTAGAACTGCTTTGAAGCACGAAAGACAAATAGAATTATTTGCCGAATCTAAACGCTATTACGATTTAAGGCGATGGAAAGATGCTAAGGTAGAAGAAAATATCCCAATTTATGGATATAATGTTGAGATGAACCAAACGAACTCACAAAAACAGAGTTTTTACAGATCGACATTGGTAAGTACTTATCCAAAAATTTTTATCGCTCCAAGTATGTATTTGTGGCCAATTCCTCAATACGAATTGGTGCGTAATAAGAAGCTTACTCAGAATCCAGGTTGGTAATCATTAAAATTATAAGTTAAATAAATATGAAAAAAATAATATATTTTATAGCCTTATTATCAATAGCATTTAATTATAGCTGTAGTGATGGTTTACCTGATGAACAGTTTGAAAAACTTGTTTTGCTAACAAAAAATGGTTGGATTGATAAAGACATCAATATCTCTGAGTCAGGTATTGTTGAGATTCCGTTGGCAACTTCTATTAGTGGAACCTCAAGTAACATGGAAGATGTAGAAGTAAGTTTAGGCTTCGATCCAGACACTTTGTTTAACTATAATTTTGGTAAATACAGAAATGACAGTTTGTTATATTATAAAAATGTTCCAGATAGTGCTGTGTATTTTGAGAACACTGTAGTTAACATCAAAAAAAATAATGATTCTGGAGTAACAAAATTAATTATTGATTTGAATAAAATTACCGATAAGTATAAAGATTATGTGATTCCGGTTCAGATATTAAATACTTCGAGATATGTCTTAGCTAATAATATTTATACAAAAGCGTTATATCATTTGCAGTTAAAAAATGATTATTCAGGCACTTATACAGGATCAACAATTATTTATAAAACTAAGGGAACTGCAGAGATTAATGATGAAGAGCAGAAGGTTACCATATCAAATAAGGTTTTATATGCTTTAACTGATAGTACCTGTTATTTTTATGCCGGACAAATAGATCGTAGTAGTACTGACAGGGATAAGTATATTGTTAATGTCACATTTCATAAAAATGGTACAATTACAATGAATTCTGCTATTACCGCTTTAAATTTTGTATTGGAAAATATAACAATGTCAGTTGTGAAAAAAGATAATACGAGCGATAATCGATATGAAAATGTGGTAACGACATTGGATATGACATATAAGTTTACTGACCTAACCTCAAACAGGCTAAGATCTGATGGTTTGGTTTCCATGAGTCAAAAAGTTTTAAAATGATACTTAAAATTTATGGTTAGCATTTTCAACTAATGCTAACCATAAGTAGGTTTACCATAAAATTTCAAAAAATAAACACTTACTTAAATAAAAAAATGTTATGAAAACAAAAAAACTACTCTCTTTTATTGCTGTAGCAATAATATCACTGGGATTTCTTGCGAAAGGGGAATCTAAACTGATAAGTCGTATGCCGACTAATGGTGTTGGGAAGCAGATTGTGAGTATTCACTCATTTAGTGCCCAAACAAATCCAAACGAAGGTGCAACCAATTTATTAATTCCGGACATGGCTACCAATACGGATAAATGGTGCGACGCAAGTACTGCACAGCCTTGGGTAATTCTAGAATTGTCGAATTATTATGATATTGACAAATTTGTTATTACTGATGCTCGGATTCGGGAACTTAACAATGGAAACTTTTCTGAGTATAAAATTTTCGTAACTGATAAAGCTTATGATGGAGTTATTGGTGGATGGGATGATGCTGATTGGACTGAAGTCGCATATAGGTCTGGAGAAGGTGACAGCATTGTTAAAACAGTGAAGTTAGATACTCCCATAAAAGCAAGATACGTTAAACTGCTAATACTCAATAAAGGTGTACGACACGATAATGGAAATCCTGAAAATGCTATTCGTGTTTATGGTTTTGATATTTATGGTTCTTTTAATTCAGAAATAGATCGTGGAAATTTAATCAGTGTTGGTAAAACAATTTTAGCAACCGAAAATTCAGTAAGCAAAAGAGAAACAGGTATTAATATAATTGATGGTAATATAACCAATATTTACGATAAATGGTGTTTTGGTAGCTATGGTACTGATATTATTCAGCGTTATACAATTATTGACTTGGAAGCATTATATGATATATCTGACATTAAAATATACGATTCCAATTTGCTTGAACCTGGAACTCCTAATATGCAGGGTTGCAATATATATGTAAGTCGATATGCACCAGACCTGAGCTTGATCAATATGTACAATGAAGATACCAATGACTGTTGGACAAAAGTTGTAGATTCAAATTTGCAAGAACTTGAAGATATTAAAGATTATCCATTAACAGGAGTTTTGGGACGTTTTGTGAAGATTGAAATTCCTTATGATAAAGCCGGTGATGCGAATCAATCATCCCGTATATTTGAAGCTGAGGTTTATGGTTCGCCTGCAGCTGTTGGTTCTGACGATGCCACATTAAGTTTGTTGAGTGTGTCTAAAGGTTCTATATCACCAAAGTTCAGTGGTGATATAACAACTTATACAGTAAATGTTGATAAAGAAGTTGAAAGTGTTGTTATTTCTGCTTCAGCTACTAACAGCAAAGCAACTGTAATTGGTGCTGGAGAACAAGCTTTAATTATTGGAGCAAACACATTTGATGTAACTGTGACAGCTGCAGATGGAATAAGTACAAAGAAATATACAGTTGTAGTGAATCGTGCTGATAAGTCTAAAATTTCCACATTGAAAAACTTAACATGTAATGTCGGATTCTTTTCTCCAAGTTTTATTTCAGATTCTCTAAACTATTTTGTTGACGTTCCGTTTGGAACAGAAAAAATTTCAATCTCTGCCGAAGCAACGGAAGAACATGCACAAATATCAGGTTTGGGCGAAAAAACTTTAACAGGTGCTGAAACTGTATTTGATGTTGTTATTACTGCTGAAGATGGGGTTGTAACAAAAACATATACTATCACTGTCGATGTTGAACCGGAAGGATTGATTAGTGTTAACTATGGTCTCCCTGCAGGAAAACGTATTGTAAATATTCACTCTTACAGTGCTAAAGCTAATGACAATGAAAGTCCATACAAACTATTTTTAGGAGAAAGATTGAATACAAATGGTAATACCAGTAACAAATGGTGCGATAATAGTTCTGCTGAACCTTGGGTGATAATTTCATTAACTGACATTTACAATATAAATAGAATTGTGATTCGCGATGGTCAAACCATCGAATCAGGTGCTGTTAATATCTCGGGTTATAAACTTGAGTTCAGTACAACAGGAACCAATGCGACAGATTTCATTACTGTTGATGAAGACTGGACTGATGGTCAAAATACAATAGATATTGACTATCTTGCTGATAATGCACGTTATATTAAGCTTACATTATATAAAGGATTAAAATCTGATGGTAGTACTTCAAATGCTGTATGGATTTACGGAGTTGATATATACGGGACTAAAAATCAGTCAGTAGAAAGAGGGAATTTGTTAAGTGTAGGAAAGTCAATTGTAAATTATAGCAGCTATGCGAGTGATCGCGAAACTCCTAGCAATCTTATTGATGGAAATATCGGTTATGAAGTAGTAGATGCAACTACTGGAGAAATAAATACTGTAAAATGTGACCCTTGGGCATTTAACGCAAACAAAGGCGATGGTTATGCAATTATCGATCTTGAAGACACCTACAGTGTAGATTCATTCAAAGTTTATGACAATGCTGATTGGCTCAAAGGGTATAAAGTATCTGTTAATACTACGGGTAATGATGCTGACTGGACTGAAGTTTATAGTGGAACCTACACCCCGGATAGTGTAGAAGTTGAAAATGCAAACTTTGAACTTGACACTGTGGTTGTTGGTCCTGATCCTAAAATTGGGAAACTAACTGTTCCAGTAAATGCTCGTTTTGTAAAATTGGCAGTTCCTTTAGAAATGCAAAGTAGTAATTGGAATCGTGTTCGAGAATTTGAAATTTATGGGGGAGCACCTATAAGCGGATTGAATAAGATAAAATCTAATGCAGAAAGACTCACTGTATATCCAAATCCAGTTAAACAAGGTAATGCACTTTATCTGAATGAAACCGGTAATTTTAAAGTATATACACTTCAGGGAAGTTTAGTGTTTGAAAAAGAGATTAATGGCGCAACGCGTATTTCGACAAGTTCTCTTGCACAAGGAAGTTATATAATTAAACTTACTGAGAATAAAATAATTAAACAAGCCAAATTAATTGTCAAATAACATCTAGGTTACATAAAAGAATCCCGGTTAAATAGCTTTACCGGGATTTTTTTCAAATACAAGAGATATAATCATTCTTAACTCGTTAATTTTCCTGACTTCTAATACAAAATGCTTTTATGAAATTTAAAATTGTATTTTTTACTCTTTTTTATTTAATTCAAATAAATCTATTTTCTCAAACCTCTGAAAATATACTTCCCAATTGGGCTTTAGGTGGATTTGAAAGACCTTTAAATGCTAATCCTGCCATTTCACCAAATATTAAGTCAACATTTTTCTGTCCCATGAATCAGGCGGAAGTAAAATGGGAGGAAAGCGACACGTTTAATCCGGCCGCAGTAGTAAAAAACGGGAAAATTTATATTTTATATCGTGCAGAAGATAATTCTGCTATAGGAATTGGAAAAAGGGTCTCCCGTATTGGTTTGGCTCAAACAAAAAATGGCATAACAATGACCAAACGCTCGTCACCCGTTTTATTTCCAAATGAGAATAACAAAGATAATGAATGGCCGGGAGGATGTGAAGATCCCCGTGTTGCAGTAACACCAGATGGAACTTATGTTATTTTCTACACCGCATGGAATCGTAAGGTTGCACGTCTATGCATTGCCACATCACATGATCTGATTAATTGGACAAAACATGGTCCTGCCTTTGCAAAAGCTTACAGTGGCAAATATCTAAATACCTGGAGCAAATCAGCCTCTGTTGTAACCAAACTCGAAAAAAATAAGTTGGTAATTACAAAATTGAACGGTAAGTATTTTATGTATTGGGGGGAATATAAAACACATGCTGCCGTATCTGACAATTTAATTGATTGGACTCCTGTAGAAGATGAAAATGGAAACTTGTTGGTACTTGCAAATACCCGAAAAGGCTATTTTGACAGTGACCTTGTTGAATGTGGTCCTCCGGCAATTGTTACAGATAAAGGCATATTATTACTTTATAATGGCAAGAACAGAACTGATTCCGACCGTGATTATCGATTTAACCCGGGTACTTATGGTGCCGGTCAAATGCTATTCGACAACGACGATCCAACAAAATTAATCAAACGCTTGGATGTTCCCTTTTTCCGCCCCATGGAAACTTATGAGAAAAGCGGACAATATCTGGATGGAACTGTTTTTATTGAGGGATTAGTATATTATAAAAACAAGTGGTATTTATATTATGGATGTGCCGATTCTAAAGTTGGAGTAGCTATTTATGATCCCTCAAAAAAAGTTGTTGCAGATCCGGTTCCCAATTTTATTAAAAGCAAAGGAATCTGAAATTAATTTTGAGATGTAAATGTAAGTTGTTTTGCTTAAATTTATCATGATTTTATGCCATGATTTAGCTGTAATTAATGTCAAAAACTGTTTAGTATTTATTAATACAAAGTGTTATGAAGAGAACCAAAATGTATATCCTTGCTTCTATATTGTTGGGAATTTCTGTTGCAGTAGAATTACTTGCCCAATCATCGATATACGTTGGAGGGCATTTTAGACGAGAAAGACCTTATACTGTTACAACCCTTAAAAGTTCAGGTTTTGACTATGTTATTTTATTTAACGTAAACGTTGAAACTGATGGTACACTGACAACAGACGGCGATACAATTTGTTATCAGGGCAAATATGTTTTTGCAAAAAAACACCCATATTATATTTCGGATGTAAAATCATTAAAAGTCCCTCCTACTTCTGTTACCCGAATTGAAATTTGTATAGGAGGTTGGGGAAATGAATCCTACGATCATATAAAATCTTTGATAAACCTCAGTGGAACAGGATCTTCTACAACGCTATATAAAAACTTTAAAATACTAAAAGATTCCATTCCCGAAATCGACGCAGTGAATAATGATGATGAACATGCTTATGATTCAAATACTGCCATTAGGTTTCATGTAATGATGGCTCAACTCGGGTTCAAATCCTCATTAGCTCCTTATACTAATAAATCATACTGGACTGCTATTGCCACTGGCATTAACAACAATATTCCCGGCACAGTCGACCGTATTCTTATACAGTGCTACGATGGTGGTGCCGGAAATAATCCTTCTGACTGGCATATAAACAATATCCCGTTGCATGCTGGACGTTTAAATTATCAGGATTTTAACCAGACCAAGACAGTAATGCAGACATGGAAAAATGAAAAAGACGTGGTCGGAGGATTTTTTTGGGTATACAATGACGAGACATGGAATTTGAGTAAATATGCAGTTGCCACTAACCGTATATTTGGATCGTTATTAGAAACTCCTATTGATAGTATTGTTGCAGTTTCTTGCGAAGATAAAGACTATGGTGGATATAATATAAATCTGAAAATTGGAAATTATAAAACCTTGGATATGGTAAGGTATGGTTTAGCCAACAACGATGTGAGTTCTCTAAAAGTAAAATCAGGATACAAAGTTACTTTGTATAGTGAAGATAATTTTGCCGGAGATTCTTTGGTATTTATCAGAAGCAGTAGTTGGATTGGTGATGCATTTAATGACAAAACTTCTTCTTTGAAAATTGAAGATATAAATACTTCAGGTTATTCAGAAAATTATTTCGATGAGGTTAGTATTTTCCCAAATCCTGCTAGTACAGATGTAACTATTAGCTGTACCACAACAGAAAAAGATGTGTCTGTATATAATCTTTCAGGAGAAATCGTGTATAAATTTGATTTGCAAGAAGGTGACAATCATATTGTATTGGGGAATATACCTTGCGGATTATATTTTATTCTGGGGAAATATTTTAGACAGAAGCTCTTGATAAAGAACTAATCCATAAAAATTTGTTAAATTATTGTGCAAATTGTAAATGTCGTTATTCAACTATACAACTAAAAAACACGTGCTAAACTTTAATTTTAAATCTCTACTTGCAATCGTATTTGTTTTATTTTTTGCAGCGATTAATTCTTTTGCAAATACTAAAGTATTTAAAGAGTTAACCGGACAAATTATTTCGTATGACAAATGTAACGATGATTATTTTCCTGTTGCCAATGCATTTGACAATGATATTAATACCTATTTTCGTTCATGTGCACCTTTTGGGAACTGGATTGGACTTGATCTTGGAGAAAAATGCGTTATTACCGGGCTGGCATATTGTCCCAGAGTAGATTCTGATTATCGTGATCGATTACAACTTGGAGTATTTGAGGGTGCGAATAATCCTGATTTCGGAGACGCTGTGACGTTGTTTGTGATACCCGGTTTAGTTGAACGACAACTAACAACACAAGAAATTTTCTGCACAAGAGCTTTTAGGTATGTTCGCTTTGTGTTTCCTTATGCTCAAACCGATGGAAAAAGCAGTTACATGAGTGAACTAAAGTTTTACGGATACGCAGATGAAGGAAATGACACTCATTTTCCTCAAATTACAAATTTACCTACCATATCGATACACACAGTTGCAGCTCAGGACATCACAAGCAAAGAGGAATACATAAATGGAATTGTTTCAGTAGTATATGATAACGGAACAAAATTCTTTACAGATAGCCTCAAAATAAAAGGCCGTGGAAATAACAGCTGGACACATCCCAAAAAACCTTATAAAATGAAGCTGTATCATTCAGCTCATCTTTTAGATTTACCAGCCAAAGCAAAAGAGTGGACATTAATTAATAGCTATGGCGATAAAACACTTATGCGAAATATGTTAGCCTTCGATTTCAGTCGTCGGTTACAAATGCCATATACTTCACCTGCCGAAGCTGTGGATGTTGTCCTCAATGGTGATTACAAAGGTTGTTATCAGCTGTGCGATCAAATTGAGGTACGTACTGATCGGGTCGAAACAGACGAGTTCGATTCTACAACAGTCGACACCGGTTATATGATAGAAATTGACGCTTATGCTTATCTTGAAAATAAGAAATTCACATCTCAAACATACGGAATTCCGGTATCAATAAAATATCCGGATGAAGATGTAATTAAAACTGAACATGAGACATACATAAATAATCAGTTTGAAAAATTTGTCAGTTCAGTAAATGCATCTGATTATAAAAATCCAACAACAGGTTTCAGGAAGTATCTCGATGTTGAGACTTTTTTACGACATTTTCTGGTTGGAGAATATTCGGGAAATACAGATACGTATTGGAGCGTAAAGATGTCAAAGAAGAAAAGCGATGATCATTTTTATTTTGGTCCGGTTTGGGATTTCGACTTAGGTTTTGAAAACGATCATCGCACATATTCCATTACCGATAAAGCATTGACATATAACGAGTGGATAGCTCTATGGACTGAAACCAGTGCTGCCGGTGGAACTAAAAATATGATAAGACGTATACTTTCGGATGTAGACATGATAACACGTTTGAAGGAAATATATTCGGGTTATAGAGATAATCAGGTAATTTCGAAAGAGTCACTCGAAAATGTTATCGACAGTTGCGCAACGTTACTGTCTGTTTCTCAGGATCTGAATTTTAAACGTTGGCCTATCATGAATACATTGGTACATGAAAATCCTGTTATTTACGGCTCTTATGACGCTGAGGTTGATAATGTCCGTAATTATGTTTCAAACCGGATTGATTGGTTAGATAATAAATTAAATTATATTCCTGCTGCAATAGGTCAGATTATTTCTTCTGGTAATTCCTCATTCAAAATATTCAGTCGTGATGGTATACTTCACATATCAGAGTTGCCAATTGGTTGTATTGTTAAGGTAATTGATCTTTATGGTAAACTTTTGTGTGAAAAACAGGATGTTACAGACATAACTCTACCTATAGAGAAAGGCGTTTATATAATTTCAATTAATGTTGATGCAAAAACTGAAGTTTACAAACATATTATTTATTAGATAGTTAACGATGTAAAATAAATATTTAATTAATTCACAGATAATTTTAAATTTAGTATGATTAAAAGTATGAATAAGAATCAATCAATTTATAAAATCCTGCCAGTAATGTTTGGGTTTTTTGTTATGGGATTTTGCGATATCGTAGGTATTTCATCCGATTATGCTCAATCGGCATTCGGTTGGTCGAATACTATGACGGGGTTTGTGCCATCCATGGTTTTTGTATGGTTTCTGTTTTTAGGAATACCTGTAGGCATAAGCATGAATAAATGGGGCAGAAAAAACACCGTTTTATTGAGTATGGCAGTTACAGTTGCAGGTATGATTGTTCCTTTAGTTAACTATAACAGCGTAACTACTATGGTTGCTTATGCACTTTTAGGTATTGGTAATGCTATATTACAGGTCTCGTTAAATCCGCTATTAAATAATGTTGTAACTGACAATAAATTATTGACTAGTAGTCTGACCGGCGGACAAGTAGTAAAAGCTATTTCTTCTTTGGTTGGTCCGCAAATTGTGTTATTGGCAGTAAATTATTTTGGAAATGGAGATACCGGACTGTGGTATTACAGTTTCCCGATTCTTGGAGCTATAACTCTGATTTCTGCAATTTGGCTATTATTAACCCCAATAACGCGGGAAGCAGATGAAACTTCCAGCGGATCATCGTTTTCCGACACACTTTCTCTGCTAAAAGATAGAAAAATTCTTTTACTGTTTTTGGGTATTTTTTTCGTTGTAGGAGTGGATGTTGCTACAAACTTTATAAGCTCAAAGATTCTGATTACCCGTTTTGGCTGGGATAAAAGCGATGCAGGTATCGCTCCTCAAATTTATTTTTTTAGTCGTACTGTCGGAGCTTTGCTTGGTACTTTTTTAATGACAAAAATAGCCGAACTGAAATATTTCAAAATCAATATTCTTACAGCCATTATTGCAATTCTGGTACTTGCATTTGTTAATGATGAAACAATTAATCTCGTTGCAATTGGGGCTGTCGGATTTTTGGCATCGTGTATATTCCCGATTATTTATTCAATGGCAGTACAAAGTCGCCCCGAAAAAGCCAATCAAATTTCCGGTTTAATGATAACAGCTGTTGCCGGAGGTGGTGCTGTTACTCCTGCAATTGGATTTGCTACTGATTCTTTCGGAATTATCGGAGGTATTCTGGTAATTTTGCTTTGTGTATTATATCTTACCTATTGCGCCTTTGGAATAAAAGTAAAAAAGGCCTGACAAAAAATTATATTTAAAAATGATAGAATTATATCCATTCAAATTTACCCCTGTTTTAAAAGATAAAATATGGGGTGGAACCAAATTGCAGAAGTTTTACAATAAGCAGGCTTCTACCGAAAAATTGGGTGAAAGTTGGGAACTCTCGGATGTTGCAGGAGATGAAAGCATCGTCTCAAACGGAGAACTTAAAGGACTAACTTTTCGCAACCTGATTGAAAAATATCAACACGATATTGTTGGTAAAAAGGTTTATGAAAAATACGGAGAGACTTTTCCTCTTCTGTTTAAACTGATTGATGCGAATGATAATTTATCGATTCAGGTACATCCTGGAGATGAAATTGCCAAGATACGTCATAATTCTTTCGGAAAAACGGAAATGTGGTATGTGGTTGATGCTGAACCTGGAGCTTCTTTAATAATTGGTTTTATAAAAAATTGTTCAAAACAACAATACCTTGATGTTTTGAGTCAGGGGGCTGTTGAGTCTTTATTGCAAAAAGTTCCTGTTGCAAAGGGAGATGTGTTTTTTATTCCGGCAGGTCTGGTTCATGCTATTAGGCAAGGTGTAGTCATTGCAGAAATTCAACAAAGCAGTGATATTACTTACCGCATGTACGACTATAAACGGACGGATGAAAATGGAAATGAAAGAGAACTTCATGTTGCTCAGGCATTGGACGTGATCAATTTTTCGGCAAGCCCGAAACCGAAAACGGCGTACCATTTAAAAGAGAATGAGGTTTGCTCCTTGGTAAGTTGCGATTATTTTAAAACAAATAAAATTAATTTTACGCACTCTTTGGAATGTGATTATTCAGGAAAGGATTCTTTTGTTGTTTACATGTGCTTGTCGGGTAATTTCTATATCGAATGTGGACATTGCACTGTGCATGTAACAAAAGGAGAGACGCTGTTGATCCCGGCTCAGATAAATTATGTAAAATTAATCCCGCAAGAAAAGTCGGAGTTGTTGGAAGTTTATATTTAAGAATATTATATTATGGAAAAACCCTATGTTGTAGGAATGGATATGGGTGGTACAAACACCGTGTTCGGAATTGTGGATGCACGTGGTAACGTAGTTGCAAAGAGTGCAGTGAAAACTGCAGTTCATAGTGATGTTCATTTGTATGTCGATGACTTATATAATGAATTAATGCCGTTGATTGATAGTGTTGGTGGAATCTCAAAAATTCGTGGAATTGGACTGGGAGCCCCTAATGGAAATTATTATACTGGGAATATTGAACACGCTCCTAATTTACCTTGGAAAGGTGTGATTCCCTTTGCAAAAATGCTGGAAGAAAAATTTGAAATTCCGGCTGCTCTTACCAATGATGCCAACGCAGCTGCTTACGGAGAAATGACTTACGGTGCTGCTCGTGGGATGAAAAATTTTATAATGATAACCCTTGGTACCGGAGTAGGAAGTGGTATTATTATAGATGGAAAGGTGGTTTACGGACACGATGGATTTGCCGGAGAACTTGGACATACCAATGTTGTAAGGGAGAACGGCCGACAATGCGGTTGTGGCAGAAAAGGCTGTCTCGAGGCTTATGCTTCTGCTACCGGAGTAGCCCGTACAGCAAGAGAAGTCTTGGCTTCAACAAATAAAGATAGTTTGCTGAGAACTATTCCCGGAGACTCAATAACTTCAAAAGATGTATACGAGGCTGCCCTTGAAGGCGATGAAATTGCTAAGGAAATTTTTAATTTCACAGGGAAATTATTGGGAGAAGCTTTTTCTGACTTTGTAGCATTTAGTGCACCGGAAGCAATAATATTATTTGGAGGATTATCTAAAGCTGGAGATTTAATTTTAAAACCGGTTGTAGAAAATATGGAAATGAATATCCTTGTTTTGTGGAAAAATAAGATTAAAGTAATACTTTCTGAGCTGAAGGAAGCTGATGCTGCGATATTGGGAGCAAGTGCATTAGGTTGGGGATTTTATATTTGAAAATCACAAGAATATGAACTGCACCCCAAAAGTTAGACAAAAAACTTTTGGGGTGTTTTCTTATGTCAGCAAAAAGGAAAAATCGAAAGCATAGCCTTTCAGAGAAATTAAAAGCCATAGAATTGTATAAATCCGGTTATGGCAATACAATCATAGGTAGAAGATTAAATATAGAGGCATCTTCAGTAAAGTATTGGATTCGGGTTTATAAAAACAAAGGCTGTTTAGGCTTAGAGAAGCAGTCTTATAATCAAATCAAAAGAGAAACTAAAAGGACTAAGTCCGGTTATGTTCCGAACTCAGTCCAATTAAATTTTAATTATTTATCCGTCCAACTTTCTGGGGGCAGATCAATACAAGGTTATAGGGAAAAGTATTAGTTTTTTTTGAAAAGTAAGAGTAAGCCATCTTATTCTGATTTTTTTTTTCATTACTCGAACTGAGAATTGAAACAAAGAGGAAAGAAATATAAACGGCTAAAAGCTGGGGCAATTCTATCGCTGATGATAAAAATACCTGTTTTAGTAATGTAACATTAAAAATCCAATTTCTGTTCCGATTCTTCAATTGTCACAACCAAAATTGTTCGTTCCAACTTAATCGCATCAAATTCTGATACAATACCCAATCGTTCGAGAATATCAATCGCATTATCGCAACTTTTGAAGTTGTAACCAAGTTTCGTTATATAATAGATGTTTTACAACAGTTTGAACATGCAATATAATATGCAATTGTGCAAACTTTTTCCATGAACGATAATCTGCTTTCCTTTATCATAATGGTCTATTTCTATGGATTATACTTTTTTCAATAGTGCAAAACTGTTTTCCAAGATTCATTAAATCCTTAAATCAAACCCACAAATTCTTTCTTTTCGTTTTACGTGATAATTTTCTATAAACTGAAGAAAATATCCGTTGATTAGATAAAAACTCACCAGAATGAGATTAAATAATATTCTTGTGAGTTTGAATCATTGTACTCTCTATAAAGAATTCATTATACCATTTTCAATTGATCAAACAAATCCACACTTCCTTCTTTTTCCTCAATAACTGAAAATTCCTCATTTCTGTTAATGCTGAAAACTGGTTTCTGTTGTTTGTCAATCCTTAAATCTAATCCATTGACACATTCAGTCTGTGTTGAGTCTTCAATGCTATAATATCTGCTTATTTCTTTTGAGTTCACTCTATGACCACTCATAGAGTAGATTACTTCACTATTATATCCCATATTCAGAAGAATAGATAAAAACACCCTCCGAGCAAGATGAGCACTAACCAATTGGTCTAAAGTAGCATGCTCTGTTTCGTTTGTTTTTCCATTTAAATAAGTAACCCTTCTTGTAAGACCAACTGTTTTAAATAATTTCTTCAATCCTGTTCTGTACATTTTTAAACTCATTCTTGGAATTAAATAATCAGAATCACTCTTATATTTAAATATAATTTCTTTTGCTAAATCATTCAATGGAACACTCACCTTGATTTGGAACTTACGTGTTTTACTTGGATAATACTCTATTTTATTATTGATTATATCCGAGTGTTTCAGATTGAAATAATCAGTCACCCTGAAACCAATCATGCAATTTAATATGAAAATATCCCGTATAACTTGAAGTCTCTTATCAGGTATCTCTATGTTCTGTAAGTGTTGGAATTCAGTTTTATTCAGGACTATTGGATTCCCATATACTTCTGAACCAATTTTGTAATTTTCGAAAGGATTATAAGTCTGATTGTACTTCGATTTATAGTAATAAATAAAACTGCTCAGTTTTTTCATATACCCAATAATCGTATTATTCCCCCTTCTACTAATTGATTCCCCTTTTTGTAGGGTGTACAATGAAGGATATGTTTTGATTATTTCATGTTCAGTATTGAGGAACTGTCTAAATTCTGTCAATACAGAAAAGTCAATGTCAGAATATCTAAGAACAATCTTTTTACCTTTTATTAAAGAAGAGTAATCCTGAAATCGGACAAAACTATTAAATACGGTTCTGAAACTTTTTCGTCTCAAATCAGATATGTCGTAATTCTTGATATAATAATCAAATTCCTTGATAAAGTCTATGTTATTTATGTCCTCCTTATTCTTGATATTTAATAAGCATTGATTGACTTCTAGAGTTAACCACTTAGAACTAGGTTCAACTAAATTGTCTTTATTAGAATAGACCTCACGTATGACTTTAATCAAGTCAGAGATTTGTTGATTGACTAATTCTTTGTTTGGGTCTGATAAAGTGTCTTTTCTCAAATATCCCTGATTGAGTTTGTCCCATAGATTTACATCAACCACTATTTCACTGGTAAATGATAAGTCAACTGCTTTACCGTCACGCACCCGAAACATGACATTTGCAGTAGGTTTTGATTTGTATTTCTTGATAATTGCATGTACCTTCAACATACATAATTGGATTCTTTTTTATCGAATGAACGATTATAGAATATTGTATCTAATTTGAGTTGAAAAGTTTAAACTAATGGGAAAATATTAGAAATATCCTATTCAAGAAAATTGACCAACTTCTTCTTTACCTCCTTATCAATGGTTCTGTACCGTTCAAAACTTTTGCTACCCGGTACATGTCCGGTTAATGAAGATATTAGACTTGGATCCTGAATTTTGTTATACATATTCCCAATAAAATACCTTCTTGCCATATGAGAACTTGCAACTTCATTGATGGGTTTAATCTCTTCAAATCTAGTTATGGTATTCAGAACTGTTACTTTGCGTATAATTCCAGTCTCGAAGAAAATGGTTTTTATGACTCTATTGTATTCTTGTTCGAATGTAAATGGGAGTAAAGGTTCAACTTCGTAGGAAATGTATTTATTCAAAATCTTTTGAGCAATTGAATTCAAAGGGACGCTCACGGTTATGACACGTTCTCTTTTTGTCTTATGTGGAATATACTCTATACAACCATCTATTATATTGTTGCGTGTAAATTTCATAAGGTCTCCAATTCTTGCACCACACATACACTGAAATACGAAGATGTCACGTTGTGTTTCGATGAAAGGTCTTTTGGAGAAGTCTTTTTCATATATTTTGGTAAGTTCTTCTACTGTTGGAAATATAGGAGTACCATAAATACATTCACGTAGGATGTATTTTGAAAAAGGGTAATTTCGAGTGTATCCATGCCTAATTGACCAATTAAAAAATGCTCTAACTTTAATCATCATACCAGTTGTGGTATTGACTCCCCTCGGTCTGTTTGAATTATATTTTGGAAATAATTTACAGAACTTTTTATCTTCTTGTGCTATGTAATACTCATTTTTGAGGTATGTATGAATTTCAGACAATATTATATCATCAGTACTATCTAATGAAAGTATAAAGTCAGGTGTTGTTTTTCGTTTGACGTAAACGAATCTTATCAAGGTGTTTTTTACAACTGCATAAGATTCTTTCCTTTCATCAGATAAATCATTTCTCAGGAGGAATTGGTCAAAGACGTCAAAGAAATTCGTTACTTCATCAACAGTAGGTTGTGCAACTATTTCTTCTTTAATTTCAGAATTAATACTTTCTGCTTTTGCTTTCTCAAGTGATAGTTTGATTTGTTTACATAGATACTTTGAATCAATTATTGAAGTATCCTTTGTATTGACATAGATTGTTGTAATCAGTTTCCAAAGTTCATAGATTTCAGAGTCAATTTTTAATTTGTCTGAAATAGAATAAAATGGTGATGTCTTTATACCTTGAATCTTAGAATCCCAATATTTGGGTAGAACTTCAATTTCACTGGTATATTCAGCATCGACCTCTTTTCCTGAACGTAATCTAAATCTTACTTTTACAGGAGTATCTGTTTTATATGCTTTAATGAATGCTTTTACAGTTGCCATATGGAGCAAACTTAGGAGATTTTCCCCATATTTTCCCCAAAAACTGATCATGCTCAGGAACTTTAGATCTTACTAGCATTCCTTAAGATTTGGTTTTCCATTTATAACTAGCTGGTAACTAAATTAATGCAAGAAAAGAAAATCCAAAGAGTAAGTGTTTGATACAGAGGGCATCCTCCTATCGTGGTCACTTAAAACAAACCACTTACGAAATTTCGTAAGTGGTTTTTTGTTTTGAAATTATAAAAGTTGATATATACACTACAAACTCACCTTATGTGAAATTATTGAAATTAGTATTATTCAACCATCATCAAATGCACTTGTACTCCCTGATGATTGATATCCATTTCAGCAGCTTTTTTCAAATGGTTTTTTGCCAAATCGGCATCGCCTTTTCCAAGATATCCTAATCCGAGCATGTAGTGACAATGAATTTTATTTCTGTACGTTAAGTCATCATCCCAAATAAGCAGATCGGGCAACGAAACCGCAAAATAATCTAATTTGATAGTTTCATCGATATGAGCTTTGCCAAAAGCAATCAGTTTTTCGAAACGAATATTGGCTTCATTTTCTCTTCCAAGCTTCAGCAATGCCAATCCCTGATAGAATATTTTATCAGGTTTCTGATCGTTGTAAAAAATGGCAGCTGCCGGTTCCGTAATACCATCTTTAGCCAGCTCCCAATACTTCCGGGCTTTGGTCAATTCATTCAATCCTTCGTAAGCACATCCCAACCAGTAATGAAAATCGTTTTCCTGCGCTCCGTGTAATTTTCCTTCGCCCAAATGATGTGGATATACCAGACATTCATTCAGCAATTTTATAGCTTGTAAGAAATCTCTTTTAGCTATTAACTGTTTAGCCAGCTCAACCCTTGCCAGTTGATATTGTGCGGGGACTTTACCTTCGCCGCCTTCCCAGGGATGAAAAATCCGTTTGTCAATCAACTCTATTGCTTTTGCATAATTTCCCAGTTGATTATTTAGAGTTACATATTCAAGATACACATCATCACGCTGCTCTACCAGATTGAAGTATTTATCCAAAAACGCCAATCGGTCGGCATGTGGTCGGCAAAGGCGTTTGTACAACTGATCGAGCTCCATCAGAACACGAGCATCTGTTTTATCCAGATGAAATGCTTTTTCGAGGTATTCAACGGCTCGTGCTTCGTCATTTAGTTTATTGAAATAAGCCAGCGATAGATTGCGCAAAACAGTTGGAAAAGTATTATCGATGGCAACTGATTTTTCCCAGCATTCTACAGCTTCGGTATATTGACGCTTGTCGTACCACAGATTTCCGAGGTAATAAGGCGCTTTCGCATCATTCGGGTTTGCAACCTGAGCACATTCCAATGCCAAAATTGCTTCCAAACGATTCGGAAAGCAGAATTCAGGATCATGTGCTGTCGCCTTTGCAAATGCCGAATGACTGTTTTTTCCATCTAAATATAAAGCCCAACCCATGTAATAATACGTCATTGGAGTTACCTCACCCGCCCTACGGGCACTCTCTCCTTGAGGAGAGGGAAGAGAAGAACAAACATTCGCACCTACTTCCAAAATTGAAACTGCTTCGGAATACATTCCTGCAGCGATATAATCCAATGCAATGATTTCGTAATTATGAATTTCGCCACGCATTAGTTTGTTTAATTTGGCCAGATCTGATTCATCCCTTGTTATCAAAAACTTTTCAAAGTGACAACCAAAATTAAACAAATCAATCCTTAACGATTCTTCAATTAATTCTAATGCAGCATTCTCTTGCCCTATTTTACGCAAAATGGTTGTTTTTAGAGCTCTTGCTTTGTGATTGTGCCAGTTGCGAACCAATGATTTATCGACTTCGTACAATGCATCGCTGTAGTTCTGATGTATGCACGAAATTTGAGCACATGAAAAATAACCGGCATCCTGCATGGCTGCATTCCAGCACGATTTATAGAATTTGTCGTATGCCTCCTTGGTTTTTCCCTGAAATTTTAATGATAAGCCTAAATTATACAATGGTTCACCATCGTATGGATTCGGATTTCGTTGCAATTGAGTATCCACAGCTACTTTGAAGTATTTTTCCGATGCTGCGAATTTGCCACGTCGGAGCAGCCAAAGTCCCATGGCGTTGTTGTTACGTACATCCGACGGATCACGTTTCAAAGCTTCCAGATAATAATCGGCAGCATTGTAAGTAGCGTGACGATATTGTTCCAAATGCAATCCGGTGAGGTAAAGTTGTTCGCAAGTGGATGTTTCTTCAGGCGAAAAAGCAGGCTTTGCAGCTTCCGGTATGGCTGGTTTTTCCGTTTTTTGCGTTTCAATTGCCAGCAGTTTACGTCCGGTTTCGGAATACACAACAAGACTTAAATCTTCGAAAGCAACATTTCCAACTTCAATCTCATTGGTATAAACACTCTCAGGACTAAGATCAACCTTTTCGTTTAGGAAATCATTTAATCTGATGGTCACTTTTTTTTGCAGTGACGTAGCAAAGATTTTGATCGCTGCTTTTCCTTCAACCAATTCCATATTCATTAAAATATCCTGCGAAGCATTTTTCACAACACCAAGTTCCCTGTAAGGCAAAAAGTACTGCGTAAATGTTTTTTCTTCGTAAGGCTGCAACCAACTGAAATCCGGCTGATTATCGGTAAAAATACCGGCCATTAGTTCAATGTAAGGTCCGTCTTCGTCAGTCAGATTGCGGTCCCAGGCTTTCCCAAAATCGCCATTTCCCCATGTCCATTGTTTTTTCCCGGGCGACACATGATGATTTGCCACGTGCAACACACCGGCTTGTGTATCGTTTTCGTAACCTCCTACAAAATTAAATTCCGAATTGATAGCCATGTACGAAGTGGGAACGGGAATATTTTTGTAGTTGGAAATATCCACTCCTACCGAATAATCTATCTTGTAATAAGTACCTGTGGCGATAGGAAAAGTAGAAACATCGCGCTTTCCATGATCAAAAACAGCATGCACATCAGGCGGGAAAACAGATTGATAAAAATCGTTGACCGCAACAGCCGGATTAGCCCACCACAAAAAAGTTTGCGGAACAGGTGTGGGATTATACAGTTTTCCTTTTATTTCAAGATATGCTTTTCCGGGATGCAATGTGAAGCCAGCCATTCCCTTTTGATGGAACATTTTCTCATTTTCGTTTACCCAAACAGTTACGCTTCCATCTGAATTATTCTCAACGGTATAATCCACCGGCAAAAAAGTACTCGGGCGATGATGCTGAGGCCAGTTAAATTCAATCCCTCCGGAAATCCACGGACCGGTGAGTCCAACCAACGCAGGCTTAATCACCTGATTGTAATAAATAAAATGACGTTGTTTGATTTTGTCATAAGCCATTTGAACACGTCCTCCCAGCTCAGGCAGAATCATAATTTTCAGATACTCGTTTTCTAAAAATACGGCATTGTATATTTTGTCGTGCTTTTCATCCGAAATTTTTTCGATAACCGGATAAGGATATACCACGCCACTACTACCCTGATATACACGTTTTTCCAGAAAAATGGGGTTTTTTTCCGCTTTGCCAATTTCATACGTTGGTATGGCTACCTCTTCGTGCCAAGCAATCACCTCACCCCTCACCCCTCTCCTTGAGGAGAGGGGAACTGAGTTAACTTCGTCTTGTATTTTCTTTTTAGAACTCATTTCTTTTCATTTTTATCAATTATAATATCTCTTACTCCCCGCAATTTATCCCGCTATTGGCGGGAGGGGTTGGGGGTCAATTCCTTTTCAATGTCTTCCAACGATTTCCCTTTGGTTTCCGGAAGCTTTATCAAAATAAACACAAAGCTGATAAGACAAATGGCGGAATACACCCAGAAAGTTCCAGCAGCACCTAAAGAAGCATTCAACAAAGGAAATGTGTAGGTAAGTATAAAACATGCAACCCACAAAGCAAAAGTTGCCAGAGCCATGGCAGCACCACGAATCCGGTTTGGGAAAATCTCAGAAAGTATAACCCATACAATCGGAGCAAGCGACATGGCATAAATGGCAATAGCAAGAACCACCAACGAAAGCACTGCAATTCCTTTTAACTGAAAATAAAAAGCACTTCCCAACAAAATATAGGTAATTCCCAATCCCAAAGCACCCAAAATCATCAGCTTTTTGCGTCCCCACTTGTCCACTGTAAACATGGCTACCAGCGTGAATACAAGATTGACGCTTCCGGTAATCACAATATTGAATAAAGTATCGCTTACCCCATAACCGGCCGCAGTGAAAATTTCTTCGGCATAATTAAACACCGTATTAATACCGCACCACTGCTGAAAAACGGCCAATACAATGCCAATAACTAAAACAACTCTGTATTTAGGCTGAAAAAGTAATTTTAAATCAGTTTTTTCAGTTGTGTCGTTCAATGTTGCCCGGATATTTCCCATTTCTTCACGGGCATATTCTTCTCCTCCGATTTTCTTTAGCGTAGGAAATGCTTTATCACTTTTTCCTGCTTTTATAAGCCACCGTGGACTCTCAGGCAACAAAAAAGTAAGCAAAAAGAAAGCAGCCGAAGGTACTGCACATGCATAAAACATCCAGCGCCAACCTATTTGTCCGTTCCACGAGGCACGGATAAACTCATCGGTTGCACCTACGGGAACTTTTTCGGCAATCAACAGGTTAATAACCTGTGCCGCCAAAATTCCAATGACGATAGTTAACTGATTTAGAGACACAAATCTGCCCCGAAGATGTGACGGGGCTACTTCGGCAATATACATAGGCGATAAAGCTGACGCAAGACCAATGCCCACACCTCCGATAATTCTGAAAGCTATAAACATCGAATAAGATGAAGCGATTCCTGTACCAATTGACGAAAACGTGAAAAGAAATGCAGAAAGCAGGAGAGGCCATTTCCGTCCGAATTTATCACTCACCACCCCCGAAGTTACTGCTCCGATAACACAGCCAATCAGCGCAGCACTCATAGCCCAGGCCTGTAAGTTGGCTGAAGTGGTAATATCAAAAAAACGTTCGTAAAATGGTTTGGCACCACCAATCACCACCCAATCGTAACCGAAAAGCAAACCACCCATGGCCGAAACCATAGAAATGCCCAAAATATAAGACTTGTTGAAGTTTTTCATTTGTTGTATTGAATTTAAAATCAGATGCAAAATAACAAGGATTTTTATTTCTGCAAAATAGATAAAAAAATGATTCACATGGATTATTTTACTATTTTTACAACACAAAAACCTAATGAATAATGGCAAAAATAAAGAGCGGATTTCCGGGTGAAAGAGCCATCATACTTCCTGAAACCGTTATTCAGGAATTCAAAAATGATGATTTAGGAAAATTATTATACATTACTGATATCGGGTTTTATCCGAAAGCAGGCTATCATTTTCGTAAAAGAGTAGAAAATGAAGCACTTCAGTATATTTTAATGTATTGCATTGATGGTGAAGGCTGGTTTGAAATAGATGGCGTTCATCAGAAACTGACTACGGGTACCGTGGTTATTTTACCAAAAAACAAAGCACACAGCTATGGTAGTCAGTCAAAAAACTCATGGAGTATTTACTGGATTCATTTCGATGGTACTATGGCTCCCTATTTTTGCGAAGACATGGATAAACCTTTGATAATTGATGCCGGAAAAGATTCGCGTATTGAAGACAGACTGGAGCTTTTTGAAGATATTTTCTCCATACTGAAAAACGGTTACAGTAAAATAAATCTGGATTACAGCGTTACCGTTTTGTTCCATTTTTTGGGATCGCTGAAATTTATCAAAGCTTTCCGCAGCAGTCTATCCGACCGGCAATTGAAAAGAGACATAACAGAAGAAGCCATTCATTTTATGCGGGAGAACTTACAACGTCCTATAAAACTGGAAGAAATTGCCACATACACAGGCTATTCCGCATCACATTTCAGCATTTTGTTTAAACAGAAAATAGGCTACAGTCCGTTGAACTATTTCAATCAGCTTCGGGTGCAGGCTGCTTGTCACCATTTGGATTTTTCTGATATGCAGATAAATCAGATTGCCATGATGACCGGTTTTGACGACCAGTTTTACTTTAGCCGCATTTTCAGTAAAATCATGGGGTGTTCGCCTACCGAATACAGAAAACGCAAAAAAGGATAGAGTAATAATCTACCGAAGTCGTTTTCTGTCAACCGGCAATTATCTCCTGAAATTTCGCTCCCTGTTCAGTAGTTTTTTTAGCCTGTTCACAATCGGTTTTTTCGCAGTTGCCAAATTGCTTTTTTCTGTCGGATCAGCTTTCAGGTCGTAAAGTTGTTCCTGCTGTAAATTGCCAAGTTCGGTAGCAGTTCCGTTGTTGTATGTTGGCGCATTACTTGGTTCTATGTATTTAAACTGTGTTGTAACCACCGATAGCGTATTGTTTACATTTTGTTCGATCAGGTATTTTCTGCTTTTTTCTGTTGCTCCTGTCAGGGTTTTTAGTATATTCTTGCTGTCTGGAGCTGCACCGGCAGGTATTTCCTGATTCAAAAGCGATGCAAACGACCGGAGAAAATCAAGTTGCGATACCAATGCATCTGAAACATCAGGTTTTTGCATCCCGTTTTTCCATCTGATAATAAGCGGCACCCGGGTTCCGGCTTCGAAAATACTGTATTTTCCTCCCCGGTAAAAGCCTCCCGGTCGATGCTGACCAAGTAATTCCACTGCTTTGTCCTCATAACCATCATCCACCACCGGACCGTTATCGCTGGTAAGTATAATAATGGTATTATCGGAAAGATGCAAACTATCCAGCACATTCATAACCCTGCCAACGCAATCATCAAACGAAAGAATAGCGTCACCTCTTGGCCCCATGCCGCTTTTACCCGCAAAACGTTCGTTCGGAACACGCGGAACATGAATATCGTTGGTAGCAAGATACAGAAAAAACGGATGTTGCTGATTTTTGCTGATAAAATCAATCGCTTTTCGGGTGATGGTATCGGCAATATCTTCATCGCGCCACAGTGCCTGTTTTCCACCTTTCATATATCCGATACGCGGAATTCCGTTGACAATGGCCATATCATGTCCTTCAGAAGGATGCATACGGAGCAGTTCCGGATTTTTTTTACCGGTAGGTTCGCCTGCAAAAGGTGTGCTATAACTCACCTGAATAGGATCGTTTGGGTCAACATGTACCGCTTTTCCGTTTTCGATAAACACACACGGAACACGATCGGCGGTGGCGGCCATAATGTAGGAATAGTCAAACCCGATATCTGATAAATTGGGTGAAATATATCCGTTCCAGTTTTGTTTTCCGGTTTCGGCACCGAGTCCTAAATGCCATTTACCAACAGCAGCCGTGGTATAACCTGCATTTTTGAACAAATCGGGCAGAGTAAACTGATTTGGCTGAATAATCATAGCCGCATCACCCGCAGCGATGCCGGTTCCTTCAGTTCGCCACGGATACAAACCTGTCAGCAAACCGTATCGCGACGGAGTACTGATGGATGAGGTGGCGTGACAATTGGTAAAACGAATACCTTCATCAGCCAGTTTATTGACATTCGGTGTTAGAATAGTTTTAGCACCCAACCAACCCAAATCGCCATAACCGATGTCATCAGCCAGAATGAATACTACATTCGGTTTCGATACTTTTTCGCCCGCAGCAAGCAGGTGAGGCAGCACAATTCCTGCCATGGCCGGAACAATCAGTTTTATGTTTTGAAGATGCATAGTTCACTCTTTTTATTCAGCAAATATAAAATATCCTGATTTCATTTTGGGTATAAAATAATCCGCACAGCAAAAGATGTACTATCAGGGAATAATTCCGGACAATTTTATACCCACTACTTCCATCGATTGAAAATATTATCATTACTTTTGTTTTGAGTAAAGTATTAATTGTTAAATTATTAACCAATACTTAAAATCAATATCCATGAAATTACGAATTCACATTTTCAGTTGGCTGTTTGCATTGCTTTCACTACCTGTTTTTTCGGCCAGCGATATATATTTTTCGAAAATAGGAACTGAGCAGGGTTTATCCCAGCTTTCGGTTATGAGCATTTATCAGGACGAACTTGGCGCTATCTGGCTGGCGACACGTGAAGGTCTGAACCGTTTTAACGGCAATAGTGTGGAAGTTTTCCGTCCCGTAGCCAACGATTCTAACTCTCTGGGTGAAAGCCTGATTCTGAGCGTTTGCGGTGACATGAAAGGACATGTTTTTATTCATACGCAAAACGGTGTGAATGTTTACAACCTGAAAACTTCGGCCATGCGTCTGATTCAGAAAAAAGCAACCGATGGTATTGCTTACGGACTGACAAAACTCTGGATTGCCGAATCGAACCGGTTATATGCTTACGAAAATGACAAAAAAGAACTTTATTGTACTGTTAACGCATCAACATCGCCTATAAAAAGGATTTTACAAACTTCCGACGAACGAATATTTTTGGGAACGCTCTCGTCGGGTGTCTTTTTGGTTGATAAAAACAAAAAAATCCGCTGCGTTCTGCCCGATTGCAGTCAGGTTTCTGATTTATTCGAAGATAGCAAAAAAAATATCTGGGTAACTACATGGCAGAAAGGTGTATTTAAAATCGACCGTGAAGGTAATGTAGTGAACTATCGCTACAATGCAGCCAATCCGCAACGGTCCATTTCGTCGGATTTTGCCCGCAGTGTTTGCGAGGAAAACAACAATTTTCTGTGGATAGGCACCAAAAAAGGTCTCGACCGACTGAATGTGGAAACCGGCGAATTCAAGCATTACAATTCTGAAGGTTATAATAACAACACCCGGCTTTCGAACGAATCAGTTTGGTCGTTATACAAAGATAATCAGGGAACTATATGGGTCGGGACTTATTTTGGCGGACTGAATTATTTCAATCCGGACATCAATTTCTACACTTTTCATAACCTGCAGAGCGGCATTTTTCAGAACAAACCCTTTCCCATCATCAGCAATATTGTAGAAATAGATAACGAACATCTTTTTCTTTGTTCCGAAGGTGAAGGGTTGATTATTTACAACACACCTAGCAATCAGTACAAAGTGTTGAAAGCCGATGAACGGAATCAGAATAGTCTTTCGGCGGATAACATAAAAGCGGCTTATTACGATAAAACCACCGGAGAATTGTGGCTTGGCACACACCTGGGTGGATTATGCATGTACAACAATCGCACCGGCAGGTTTCAGCAATTCAGAAATATAAAGCCCGAATGGCCTGAAACAAACATCCTTAGTTCGGTCATTCCTTTCGGCAATAATTTGCTGGTGGGAACACACGGTGGTCTTTTCCTGTTCGACAAAAAACTGCTCACTTTCAGCTTATTTTCCGAAAAACTGCATAATCAGGTCAGCTATATTCAGGATGTGAAAACCGATAATGCCGGAAATATCTGGATTGCCAGTTTTAACGGTGTTTACCGCTATCAACCGGCAACCGGAAAAACAGAGCGTTTTTACAACAATCCCAACGACTCAACCAGCCTGAACAACAACAATGTGTCAAAAATTTATATCGACACAAAAAACCGCATCTGGCTAGCTACAAGTGGTGGTGGTGTCAATCTGTTTTTGCCCAAAACAAACTCTTTCAGGCACTACGACAGCAAACATATCGGTTTAAAAAACGACTATGTCAGCAATTTACTCGAATCGAAATTCGGTTATTTGATTATTTCCACCACCAAAGGTTTTTCGATGCTGGATGTGGAAAACAATAAAATATACAATTACAGTTCCGAAAACGGATTGCCACTCAACTCTCTGTATTCAGGAGGGATTTGCCTCACAAGCCGTGGAACGGTATTTCTAACCGGAATGAATGGCATGGTGTCGTTCAATGAAGAAAATCTGTCGATTCCTGCACGTCCGTTTAGTATCAGTTTGGTAAATTTGTGGATCAACAACAAACTGGTACTTCCCAACGACGTCAACGATATTCTGGAGTTTTCATTGCCTTATACTTCAACCATCGAACTGAATCACAAACAAACCATGGTGACCCTGGAATTCTCCTCGAACAATTACATTCCGGCCAATCAACCTGTTTTCAGATACAAACTCGAAGGTATGAACGACAGTTGGACAGAACTTCCGCAGGGTGTCACCAAACTGAACTTTATGAATCTGGGAACCGGCAAATACAATCTGATTCTTGAAGCAGTATCGCCTGCCGATGGCTCTGTAATAAGCAGCACAAGTCTGAAAATACGCGTCAACCCGCCGTTTTATCTGGCCTGGTATGCCTGGATTTTCTATATAGCGCTCATTTTATTTATCGTTTGGCGATATATCGAATTCAGCCGGTCCAGATTAATTCTCGAAACATCGCTGAAATACGAGAAAAAAGAAAAGGAACATATTGAGGAAGTGAATCAATCTAAACTGCGCTTTTTTACCAATATTTCGCATGAATTCAGAACACCGCTCACCCTTATTACCGGGCAGGTGGACATGTTGCTGCAAATGCACAATGTGCCACCATCCATTTACAACCGCATTCTGAACATCAAGCGCAACACAGTGAACATGAGTTATTTGATTAACGAATTACTCGAATTCCGCAAAACCGAACAGGGGCATTTAAAAATCAAAGCATCAGAAATTGATCTGGTCAAATTCCTGTACGAAATTTATTTATCTTTCTCCGAATATGCCGGTTATCGGCATATAAGGCTCGATTTTGATTGTGAACCCGAACATCTGAAACTGTGGTTCGACCCGCTTCAAATGCAAAAGGTATTCTACAACCTCATTTCGAACGCTTTTAAATTCACACCCAAGGATGGAAAAATTAAAATATCGGTCACCGATGCAGCCGACGTGGTGTATGTAAAAATTACTGACAGCGGAACCGGTATTGCCAGCGAAGATATGGATAAAATTTTCGACCGCTTTTATCAGGCCGAAAATGGCATACAGATTAGTAATATGGTGCCCGGTACAGGTATCGGACTGGCTCTGACCAAAAATATTCTGGAATTACATCAGTCCGAAATTTCGGTGGAAAGCAAACAAAATGTGGGCAGTACCTTTACTGTGGTTATACGTAAAGGATCGGCACATTTTACCGACGAACAAAAAGCCGAATATATCGATGCCGACGTGAGCTGCCTGAATACCATACAGGAAGTAGACGACGATTTTATGAAAGAAGTAATCATCACTCAGCTCAAAAACAATGAGTTGCAATATTCTATGCTGATAGTGGAAGACAACGATGAATTGCGGAATATGCTGAAAACCATTTTCGAACCCATCTACAAAATTTACACAGCCTCCAACGGTAAGGAAGGGTTGGATATGACCATCGAACTGCAACCCGATATTGTGCTGAGCGATTTAATGATGCCGCTTATGTCGGGCAACGAAATGTGCTCCAAAATCAAGAATAATTTTGCTGTCAGTCATATTCCTGTTGTGCTGCTTACAGCTCAAACTGCCGTTGAATATAATCTGGAAAGCCTGCGTTTGGGTGCCGACGATTACATTACCAAACCATTCAACGTAAAAACACTGATAACCCGTTGCAATAATCTGGTGAACGGACGCAAACTCCTGCAGGAAAAATTCAGTCATCAGATTGATACTTCGGCACGGCAGATTGCCACCAATACCATGGACCGTGAGTTTATTGACAAAGCTGTGGAAATCATCGAGAAACATATGGAAAATCCGGACTTTGACGTGCCGTTGTTTTCATCGGAAATGGCTATGGGACGTACCAAACTTTTCAGCAAACTGAAAGGGATTACCGGACAAACACCCAACGATTTTATTCTGACAATTAAAATGAAGAAAGCAGCGTCGTTGCTGAACAATCATCCGGAACACAACATATCGGATATTACCTGGATGCTCGGGTTCAATTCGCCCAAGTATTTTGCCAAATGCTTCAAGGAACAGTTTGGCATGTCACCTTCAGCATTCCGTAAAGGCGATGATTCCGGTGAAGAACCAATGGAAGAAGAAGCTGAAATTTAGCAGAAAGTCAAAACCCGACTATCAGGAAGTCATGTATATTGATATGTTTAATCCCATGAAGTGTATTGCCCATGAACTTATCGTTGGTTATAACAAACTTTGGGTAATTATCTTTGATTTTTAACAAGTTACCAAACTCTCTGTCTATGGTTTTTTGTTCATCAAGTTTCAGAGCCACCTGAACATAAATAGTTTCACCATTCTTCTGACAAATAAAATCAATTTCATTATTCTCTAAAACACCAATTTTAACTTCCCAACCAAGAAATAACAGATGATTATAAACTACATTTTCAAGTATTTTACCTAAATCATCCGGCTTATAACCAATCAGAATATTTCGTATGCCGGTATTTTCAAAATAATATTTTTCGCCAATTTCAAAAATTCGACGACCTTTTATATCGAATCGGCTTACCCTATGCACTAAAAATGAATTCACCAGATATTCTGTAAATGACTGAATCTGATTGGGTGAAGTCATGGTTTGTTGCGATTTTAAAAAATCACTGATTCTTTTTGCCGAAAAAATACTTCCTGTATTATCTGCCAGAAAAATAATTAGTTTTTCAAGTAGAGCGGTGTTTCTGATATTGTAACGGCTTACAACATCTCTGTAAACAATGGTGGTATAAATGCTTTTCAGATATTCAAAAACCTGATTATTAAGCGGGAAATTTATTAAATATGGTAGTCCTCCGTATAAAAAGAACTTGTTAAGAGCATCTTCATTATCCTCAAGTTGGTGAAATAGAAGAAATTCAGGGTATGCTAAACTAAAAATGGTGAATTCAATGTATCTTCCGCTTAAATATGTGGCCAATTCTCCCGATAACATTTTTGCATTGCTGCCGGTTATATAGATATCGTTTTTTTCATTCAGAAGCAACGATCGTAAAGCCTTTTCAAATTCCTCAATATCCTGAATTTCATCAATAAAAATATAGTTTACTCCGGTCTCTTTCAATTGTGTCTCAATGTAAGAATTCAAATCCTGTGCATTTCGAATTAAATCAAAGTACAAATCTTCTTTATTGATATAAATAATGTTCGCAGTTGGATCATTTGCCTCAATAAGTTTCATTAATTGATAAAGCAAATAACTCTTTCCTACCCGTCGCTGACCTGATAGTACTTTGATTATATTTTTATTTATATACGGCTGTATATCAGAAATATATTTATCTCTTTTGATGAGTTTTGATGGATAAGTAACTGCTTTCATGAGTGTAATTATGTTTATAACAATTCAATAAATTGTCATTTATTGTAATTATAATTATAGTATTACGCAAATATACTATATATTTTAATTATACTTACAATATTATTGGTTATTTTTTTTCATTAGTCATCTTTGCCATTACATCAGTAGCCCGCAAGCCATTTTCGCCTCTGGAAGGTGACGTGCCGTTTCCGCTGAGTTCGTCCACAATAAGCTGCACAAGTGGCTCCTGGATTGGTTGAACATGCGTATATTCCAGAATTTCGGCGTCGCCATCTCCTGTTTTAATGGTGATATACATGGGAGTACCAAAGCAGTTGAAAGAAATTTCTCCTTTTGAACCTATCAATGTTATTTTGTCTTTTTCGGAAATAGCAGAAGTACTGAAACACCAGTTCCCTGTGCCGGTAACTCCGTTTTTGAAATGAAAAACTGCCGTAACTATATCATCGGCAGGATATAAACCAGCTTGATTACCGGAAATTCCGTAACATTCAGTAATTTCTCCGAAAAGAAAATCGAGATAATCCAGTTGATGTGATGCCAGGTCGTGAAAGTATCCACCTCCGGAAATATCGGGAAGCACCCGCCAGTTAGAAGCGGATGTATCTGCTTCTGATAGTTTTTGATACATTTCGATGGTCACCGTTCTGATTTCGCCTGCTTTTCCGGATTCAATGAGTTCCTTCACTTTCAGAAAACCCGGTAAAGCCCGGCGATAATAAGCCACAAACAAGGGAACACCGGCATTTTCACATGCATCTATCATTTGTCGGCATTCTTCCGTGGTTCGTGCCATCGGTTTTTCCACATAAACGGCTTTTCCTGCCTGTGCTGCTTTTATCGTTAGTTCCGCATGCGAATCGGGTGGTGTGGCAATGTACACCGCATTAATTTCAGTATCCGAAAAAATTGTACCGGCATCGTCCGACCAGTTTTTAATGTGATGACGGCGGGCAAAATCGGCTGCCTTTTCAGCATTTCGTCGCATCACGGTTTTAACTTCGGAATTTTCGATTTTACTCATAGCCGGAGCACTTTTCACTTCGCACACATCACCGGCACCAATGATTCCCCAAACGACTTTTGATACTTTATCCATATTTCTGATTTTTTTGTAAAGATAATTGAAAGCTTCAAATTTAAAACCCGATGAACTTTTCTATACCATTTTCAGTCAAATTTATGTACATTCGTTGCATTTTAATGCTGTACTTTTACACTGCTAATTAAATAATCGATGAAATCACTTTCCACAATTCTAAGTTTAAGCTTTTTAACCGGCTTATCGGCTCAAACTACGCAACACCCGAATATCATCTACGTTTTCCCCGATCAGTTTCGCAACAGCGCCATGCAGTTCTGGAGCGATAATGGTTTCCGTCAGCAGGTACGGTTCAAAGCCGACCCGGTAATTACACCCAATCTGAATCAGTTTGCCCGTGAAGCTGTGGTTTTTACATCAGCTCAAAGCAATTGTCCGCTGAGCAGTCCACACCGTGGAATGTTGCTTACCGGCCTCTATCCCGATGGCAGTGGCGTTACGCTGAACTGCAACGATACCCGCCCTATCAGTAACCTGAAACAGGATGTGATGGCTATCAGTGATGTATTATCGCAAAACGGTTACGATTGTGCCTACATTGGAAAACTGCACGTGGATTATCCCACTAAAAACAATCCGCAAAATCCCGGAACTTATGTGGAAGACCGCAATCCTGTGTGGGATGCTTTCACTCCCAAAGAACGCCGGCATGGATTTAATTTCTGGTATTCGTACGGAACTTTCGACGAGCATAAAAACCCGCATTACTGGGACAGCGATAACAACCGCCACGACCCGAAAGTATGGTCACCGGTTCACGAAGCCGACAAAGCCATTGAATATATCACAAAAATCCGCGATAAAAACAAACCGTTTTTTTTGATGGTCAGCATGAATCCGCCTCACAGTCCGTATAATTCGTTGGATGACTGTCAGGAAAAGGATTTTGAACTGTATAAAAATATTCCGCTGATGAAATTGCTGGTTCGTCCCAATGTAAATCAGTCGTTCAAAAGCAGAATGGCTAATGCACCTTACTATTTTGCCTCCGTTACTGGAGTCGACCACGAATTCGGACGAATAATCGCAACACTGAAAGAAATGGGATTAGACAAAAATACCATTGTAGTCTTTTCGTCCGATCATGGCGAAACTCTGGCAAGTCATGTAGAAGATGCTAAAAATTCACCTTATGCCGAGGCCATGAATGTACCGTTTTTGATCCGGTATCCTGAAAAACTCAAACCGCATGTCACCAGTCTTTTGCTTTCGACGCCCGATGTAATGCCTACACTTCTTTCGCTGGCTGGACTGAAAAACAGTATTCCTGCGGGCGTACAGGGAATCGATTTATCGACTGAACTAAACCGAAAAAAACCATCGGCGGGTGCACCCAAAGCCGTTTTATTTATTCAGAATATGGATGGCAAAAAAAATGCTGAAGGAAAAGTCATCAGCTATTTTCCGGGAGCACGCGGTGTAAAAACCGACCGCTACACACTGGTCATTTTTATCGACAGAAAATATAATTTGAAACAGGTAATGATGTTCGACGATGTGAAAGATCCGTACCAAATGCACAATATGCCTGTGGAAAAAAACAAAAAACTGTTTCAGTCGCTGTGCCGTTTGATGCCCAACCTGCTGAAAAATGCGAATGATCCGTGGTACAATGAGCGCATTTTATCTGATATTATTCCGTATTAATGATGAAAAAAATGAAAAAAATTTTCACCATACTTCTATTTATTTTTCCTGTGGTTTTGTTGGCTCAGAAGGGTACGAAAGTCAGTGAAAACGGGAACTCAATGTACAAGAACCTTGGAATGGCATACTCCGAACCGGCTTTTGAAATGAAAGGTTACTGGGTTTGGTGCAGTTCCGTGGTGAAAGGCGACGATCAGCTTTATCATATGTATGCTTCCCGCTGGCCAGATTCACTGTTATTTCATCCAGGTTGGATGGTGGCTTCGGAAGTGGTTCATGCCATCGCCAAAAACCCCGAAGGTCCTTATACTTTTAGCGATATGGCTTTGCCTGCCCGTGGAGCACAGTATTGGGACGGTCGGTCGACACATAACCCGCGGATTTTACGCTATAAAAACAAATGGATTCTTTATTATATGGGCTCTACGCATCCTTTTGAAGAACCGAATGTGCGGGATTTCTCGCTGGTAAGTAAGTGGTGCATTGTGGGAAGAAGCAATAAACGTATCGGTGTGGCCATTGCCGATTCGCCTTACGGTCCATGGAAAAGGTTCGACGAACCGGTACTCGACACCAAACCGGGAACTTTTTACAGCTTCCTGACTTCGAATCCAAGTCCGGTGATAGAAAAAGATGGGTCAGTGCTGATGATTTTCAAGGCACGGAGTTATACGGGAAACAACAGCTATTCAGGAATGTGTTTCGGACTGGCCAAGGCGAAAAGTATTTACAGCAAATTTCGTGTACTGAACAATGAAAAACCCGTGTTGGGAGGCGAAGGTCAACCGGAAATAGAAGATCCTTTTTTCTGGAAAGATAAAACAGGTTTTCATATGATTTTCAAAGATCATGTGGGAAAATATACCGGCGAAAAAGGCGAAGGAGTACTGGCAAATTCTCCTGATGCCATTCACTGGACTATTAATCCCGTTCCGAAGGCATATTCCAAAACTCTGACTTTTGCCGGTGGAACAACCCTGAAAATGGGGCAACTGGAAAGGCCTTTTATCTTGTTCGAAAAAGAAAAACCGGTTTACATTTTCTTTGCCACCATGGATGGCCCGGGCGGTTTCGAAAACGCCAGTCGGTCATGGAATATGGTTATACCCTTTAAAAACTAATCAATATGAAGATACGAATTACATTATTTTTACTTCTTTCATTTGTCGTATTCAAATCAGTAGCCGGCGAAAAAGAGCAGGCTATTGCACGTGCTAATTATCAGAAATATTTTCAGAGCGTTGCCACCGGAACACCCGATAAAGTGATGGCTGTTCAGCAATATCGTTCCTATTTTTCGAAAACATCCTATCGGGTTTACACGCTCAAAACTTCGCTGAACAGTTGGAAAAACTGTTTCGATCAGCTAAACGACGACGGACAATTCCGTGATTTAGTGAAACAGGAAGAAAATATCATCAGTAAAAATCTGCTCGGGAAATCGTTTGGCAGTACCGAAAACGAAGTAGCTAACTTCCTCACCGAAGCCTACAACCGCATTTGGAGCATTGCAGAAGCATACCGCAAAGGAGAAACCGACGACAATACCATGTTTTCACAGAAAGTTCTGAAAGCCATTGTGCATTACGGTAATATCGAAATCAGCCGCCCGAATAACGGTAGCCGCTTTCATTCTTCGTGTTTTGCCATGCCCACAGCGGCTGTGAATATCTATTTTTCGACGTTAAAAAAAATGGACGATGCCGAAGCCGGAAATGTAAAAGACAAAAACATTACTGATGCGGCCGATATGCTGAAAATAATAGGATTGCAGGCATGGACTCAACCTTTCCGCAACGACGAAACCGATGCCAATGTGGTACAGATTTCCCGATTTCAGCATCACGTATGGTGGGTAGGTGGCAATGCGCTTGCATACAGGTCACTTTTACCGGTAGCTATGATGTACCATTCGGTTGGAATGGTGGATGTACTTGCCGAAGTATGTCAGAATGCACTGAGCAGCACTTCACAAAACACCAACGAAGCGTCGTTCTGGAGCGAAGGATTCACCACTGATGGAGCCGGTTGGGGACATGGTCGTCAGTGCCTCATTTGGGGCTATCCGATTGATGGAACCAACAATGCGCTGGCCGTAATGACTACGCTGAAAGGTTCGCCATGGGCGGGCAAACTCACACAGGAAAATGTCAATGCATTGCTGAATTTCATTCGCGGCAGTGCTTGGTATTATTACAACGGTTATCATTTGCCCTGTCTGGATCGTAATTCAATGAAATACAATGTAACAGCTCAGAATATACGGTCGCTGAACCTGGTAAAAACAATGGTGAAAGACTGGAAAGATTCATTTACTCCCGCACAGCAGGGCGAATTGTCGCAGTTTATTCTGGAAGCCAATATGAATAAACCCGATTTAAGCAACTGGGGGCCGGGCATTTACAGTGGCACCCGTTGGTTTTTCAACAACGATGATTTGATAAAGAAAAACAGTAATTATCATATCATGGTAAATATGGCTTCGGTGCGTTGCGATGGACTGGAAAGCGCTCCGGATATGGCTGATGGCTATAATTTTTTCACAACAGATGGTCTTACTTTGTTTCAGCGAACCGGCGATGAATACAACAAAATTATTGGAGGTTGGGATGTAACTGCTTCGCCGGGAGTCACAGCCCGGGAAGGAATGGACCAACTAAAACCTGTCACCAACTGGCGGGGTTACTGCAGTAAATTCAATTTTGCGGGAGCTGCTACCTATGGAGGTGAAAATGCCGTTTCAGGTTATATTTTTGAGAAAATGAATGCTTCGGAAAAAGAAAAAGTAAACGATAAGGGTAACAATAAAGACGAGAATTATACGCTTTACGGCGTTCAGGCGCACAAAGCCTGTTTTATGCTGGGCGATTATTTTATAGCGCTTGGATCAGGTATCACCAACCTGTACCCAGATATGGCAGGAAATATCCGCACTACCATCGACCAGACTTCGTTTGTTGGCAAAGTTTCGGTTATTGCTAACGGTAAACCTGTGAAAATTAAAAAAGGAATTCAGCCTTTCATCGTTAAAAACAAACCGGTTTGGGTGGTTCAGAAAGACAAATTTGCTTACACAGTTTTACCGGAATTTAGTAGTTCAGCTTCGTATGTCATCGAAAAAAAGAAGGCTGACTGGGAAAAAATGAATGTATCGAATAAGAATCAGCCCAACGCACCTGCAACTGTGGAAATTCTGCGCTTGTGGACTGACCATGGACAAAAACCGGTGAACGACACTTACGGTTATGTGGTGTATGCCGGAAAAGATAATGTTCCGGCCGAACTGCCATTTACTGTGCTGAAAAACGACACCATCGTGCAGGCCATTCAGTCGACCGATTTAAAAACCGTGGAAGCTGTGTTCTATAAAGCAACATCCCTGATTTGTTCGGGCGTTTTTCTGACGGTTTCCGATCCCTGCGTGCTGTTGTTCGAAAGCAATAACGACAATTACACCATAGCCATTCAGGATCCGACCATGAATAAAACCCTGAAACAGATCACCTTGTCGATAGGGCGAAAAAAATACAGTGTTGATTTACCACAGGATGAATATGCCGGACATCCGGCAGTATTAAAAATTTCGAAATAATTATTTTATCATTTATGAAAACATTTTTGAAACTTACATTTCTTGGTCTGTTGATGCTGAATCAAACCATTACAGCATCCGATTTCAGCAAAATATATGAAAGGATGTATTACGATTACCTGACAAATCCATCGAAAACGTCGGTAGAAAGTTTACTAAAAAAGATCAATCCAATCGGGAGTTTTTCTGATATCAACTATCAGACAACCGATGGAGCTCCACGTAAACATGTTCAAAATATGATTTCGCTGGCAGCGGCTTATAAAAGTCCTGAAAATCCCTATTTCATGAAGGATGAAGTGAAGGATGCTTATCTGCGCACTCTGAATTTTTGGGTAACCACTAATCATCAGGCATCTAACTGGTGGTTCAGATACATTCCGTATCCAAAAGAACTGTCGAAAAGTGTGATTTTGATGTCCGACGAAATAAAAGCGGATAAAAATCTGTTCGATAAAACCATGCAATATCTGCAATGGGCTTACGACAATTCGGAACCAGGCAGACTCACCGGAGCCAACGGTGCCGATATTATTATGGGAGCGTTGGCGGCCGCTATTCTGACACAGAACGATGCTCAAATGATGAAATACAAAAACAAAATGACTGAGTTACTTACCATTCAGCTGGACGAAGGTATTCAGCCCGATTACCTGTTTGCTCAACACTGTGGCAAAGGTCGTCAGTTGTATTTCACCAACTACGGAAAAGAATTTGTGAACTCGGTGATGTATTACCTGGAATACTGCAATGGCACAAAATATCAGACTCCCGGAGTGGAGTTGCTGCAGGATTTGTTTATCAACGGCGTACAATGGATTTTTTACAGCAAACATTACGACCCGAACAACTCCGGACGTTACAATAGTACCGACCAGTATTACGAACAAATTAAAGTCTTGACTGACCGGCTCCAGAAACTGAAAGGACCGAAAAAAGCAGATATTCAAACCGTTTGTAAACGGATAAACGGTGAAAACAGCCTGAGCGGCAACCGCATGTTCTGGCGTTTCGATTATATGATTAACCGCCGGGCAAATTACTTTGTCAGTACCCGCATGGCATCGACACGAACAGTTGGAGCTGAAGCCGGCAATGGTGACGGCGAATTCAATTTTTACTCCGGAAACGGTACAAATTACCTGATTGTCAACGGAAAGGAATACGACCGCAACTTTTTTAAGAAATTCAACAACCGACAGTTTCCGGGCATCACTGCCGAGCAGGATAACGAAAAACTTCCCATTCCCAACTGGGGTGAGTTTGGCAATAACGGAAATGCTTTTGCCGGTGGTGTTTCGGACAGTACCTATGGTGCATGTGCCATGATACTGGATCGCCGCGGGCTTCAGGCACATAAAGCCTGGTTTTATTTCGATGACGAATATGTTTGTCTGGGAGCCGGAATAACACAAACCGGTGGAAAAGCCGATGTCTACACCACGCTGAATCAGACCAATTACGATGGAAAACTGCAATATGCAGCCGGAGGTAAAACCGAAAGTCTGAAAGAAGGTAAAACCCTTCCATCGCCCGAGTGGATGCAGTATGGAAGTGCCTCATATTTTAATCTGATGGCAAATACCGAATACAAAATATCGCTCGACACTGCACTTTTCAGCCTGAATATCAACCACGGCACCAATCCGCAAAATGCTGCGTATGCCTATGTGGTAAAACCCGGACTGACCAATGCCGCGGATGCAGACAAATACCAAAAAAGTATTCCGGTGAAAATACTTTCGAATACAACTGATATTCAGGCTGTGGAACATAGCAGTTTGAAGTTGACAGAAGTAATATTCTATCAGGCAGGAACATTAAAATTGCCCAATGGTGATGCAATAACGGTGGATACACCCTGTGCTTTGATGTGGAATAGCATTTCAAAAAAAATGAACATTGCTAATCCGTATTGCGAAACAAAAAATCCGGCAACCATCAAAGTAACTTTGCAAACACAGGGCAAGACATCTGAACTGTTGTTTAATATGCCACAGAATGAATTTGCAGGAAGAAGTGTATCAAAAATACTGAAATGAAAAGTACAGGACAATTATTATTTTTACTGTTGTTGACATCCGGATTGATGGCTCAAACTACTGACCCATACTTACCGGATGCTACAACACCTCCTTCAGTTAGCGGTATGCAACTGATGTGGAACGATGAGTTTAATGTAAACGGCGCTCCGAATACGGCCAACTGGAAACCCGAAACAGGTTTTGTGCGTAATCAGGAATTGCAATATTATCAGTTAAAAAATGCTACCTGCACAGGCGGTGTATTGCTTCTGACTGCAAAACGCGATACGGTTGTGAACTCAAAATATGTGAGTGGCAGCACCGACTGGCGCTACAAAGATTCGCTCGCATACTGGACATCAGCCAGTTTGATAACGCAGGGATTGAAAACCTTTCAGTATGGACGAATTGATGTCCGCGCCCGTATCGACACTACTTACGGAGCCTGGCCGGCTATTTGGCAAAAAGGTATTACAGGTTCATGGCCGGCATGTGGCGAGGTGGATATCATGGAATTTTACAACAAAAAAGTATATGCCAATGCTATTTACGGTGCTGTAGGTGCAGCCAATTACAGCAAATGTGTAAATAAAACCATTGCGACAGTAACTGGTGGCGACAGCAATTGGGCGAAGAAATTTCACCTGTGGACAGAAATATGGACTGCCGATTCCATCAAACTGTATCTTGATGGCGTACTGATGAATTCGGTATTGGTTTCGTCCATTGTCAATCCGGCAGGTACCACACCGGCTAACGGATTTCAACAGGCACATTTCTTTTTGCTGAATTTAGCCGTCGGGTCGAACGGTGGTACACCACGCGTTAAAACTTCACAGATTACGTACGAAGTGGATTATATCCGTGTGTATCAGAAACTGAATACCGAAATTCTGCCCGTATCGGACGAACATCCTGTTATCTATCCCAATCCGGTTAGAGATGTGCTGAATATCCGTTCCGGAAAACCGGTAGCCAGATGGCTGATAGAAGATATGACAGGCAGAATAGTGATGGATATACAACAACCGGCAGAAAGTGTATCAGTGAGTGAATTACCCAAAGGATGCTACATAGCCTGTATATTTTACCACGATAAACAGTTTTCGAAAGCAATATTTCTGAAAAACTAAAGAAAACAGTATTCATTTTGCTGAAAATTGAGTTGCAGAGCCTGTCGGAAGTCACTCCGGCAGGCTTTTTTTTCGCTGTACAATTTCGGGAGTAAAAAGGATTATTTTGACCGGTGTGGTTTTATATGACGATGTATTTTTGCTTTGGGAAATTTTTCTTACGAACAATTTTATATCTGATATTGCATGAAAAAAACATTACTCTTTTTATTTTTTTGCAGCTTATCTGTATCTTCATCGGTTTTTGCAACAAAATTTTATGTAGATGCATCTGTTTCCGCCAGTGGAGATGGTTTAACGTGGGCCACATCAAAACAAACTATAGCTGAAGCACAAGTTTTAGGGACTCAATGGGATAGTATTATGGTCAAAACCGGGACCTATTATTTTACATCTTCATTTGCTTTTGCAATTCAAAGAAAGTTCTATGGAAGTTGTGTAGGAACTGAATCATCTCCAACACAAAGACCTATGTCAGACATTGATAATAATGGAATAATTGAACCTTGGGAGTTTTCCAATCCAACAACTTTATCATCAACATATACCTCAAGTACTTTTACTTATGCGGGTAATTCAGGTACAAGTATCGATGGGTTTACCTTCACCCAGCCTACAACAACTTTAACCCTCAATAATAGGTTTATTACAGTTGGTTATGCCACAAACGTATTTGTCAATAACACAATTAAAAATTGTTCCCTGACAGTTTCAATGACAGGAAGCACTTATTCGATTTTATTCAAAAGTGTAGGTGTGGTCTATAATTGTTTGTTTGAAAAGAACAATATTACGGTAAATGGAACAAATAATGGTACCCTAACACCGACAATATCAATTGAAGGGGGAAAAATGTATAATTCAGTAATAAGAAATAATACAGTTGCTTTAAATTATAGCAATATAGCCACATCTAACGCGCGTGGTTTAATTTTGCATGTTGCCGGAGCCGCATCACCAGGCGCTACAGTTTATAATAGTTTGATTTATAACAATGAAATGACCTATATACCAGCAGGAACTGCAGATGCAAGTATGTCAAATGGATGCGCTGTTGACGCGTATTCATCAACAACTGCCAGTACTTATGACTCTATTTATAACTGTACTATTGCAAACAATAAAGGAACTTTAGTAGGTGTTGCCGGATTAAAAGTGTTATATGCAACTTCTGCTGTTGGGATTCATGTTGTTCAAAATAATGTGTGTTGGAATAATCTCAAGGGGGGTGTCGCAAGTGATGTAGCTACTGGAGGTACAATTACGACCGGATCTTATATTGCTAATAATTATTCAAAAGGAACAGCATTTAGCAACAATGGATCAACCATAGTTGGGAATGCAGTAACAACTACACCGAATTTTAAATCTGTTTCCAGTGGGGTTGGTAACGAAAACTCTGTAACTGACGGTTCTATTTTAACGGCTAACTGGAAGCTGACAACAGGATCTGATTTGATAGGCAAGGGGCTTTCAATTCCCGGTACAGGTAGGAGCACAGATAAATCAGGCTATAATTATGCCAGTACACGCTCTGTGGGAGCTTATGAGTTTTATGGATATAACTTTCGATCACTTTCATCTGGTAATTGGGGGACATCTTCTATCTGGCAAATTTCATCAGATAACAATAACTGGAATTCATCTTCAATAACTCCAAACTCTGAAGCTGCTTCAATAAATATTCAGGATGGTCATTCAATAATTGTATCTGCAAGCTCAACTTCATCATCATTGGTAATTAATGCAGGAGGACAGCTGACCTTGAATAATGGAAAAACGCTCAATGCCTCTTCGTTAACTATCAAGGCTGATACGGCAAAAGCAGGTACTTTTGTAGACAGCAATACCTCCGGAGGATTAACACTGAGTGGCAACGCTTCAGTTCAGCAATGGTTATCTTCCGGCAGAAACTGGTATATCTGCAGTCCGGTAAGTACTGCAACCAGTGCCGTTGTAAATCCTGCAGGAAATTCCAATAAGATGTATTGGTACGACGAAGCGCATGGTTCAACATTGCCTTGGGCTCAAATTACCACCAACGACAGCACATTACGCACCATGAAAGGTTACATTGTCAATCTGGGCGCCGATGGAACACTAAATTTTAGCGGCACATTGAATACCGGCGAAAAATCCATCACAGTTAACCGCACAACAGGTCAATTAAAGGAAGGTTTTCATCTTATCGGAAATCCCTATCCGTCGTACGTAAATTGGGAATCGGCGGTGAAAACCAATATCGGTTCCACCATATGGTACCGGACTAAAACCAAAGCCGGAGCTTATACTTTCGATACGTACAACGCCACCAGTCACGAAGGCACAAACACCAATGGAATTGCTGCGGTAACCGGACTTATTCCACCTATGCAAACCGTATGGGTGCGTGTAGCTGATGGACAAACATCGGGTTCGGTGACGTTTAACAATAGTATGCGGTCGCATAAAACCGGTGGAGCCACAGCGCTGAAAATCCAGGCTGTCAGAGATGAAGTACAACAATCAATACACCTGACAGTGAGTAATGGTATGAATACGGATGAAACCATTCTGGTATTTCATCCCGAAGCGTCGAATGAACTGGACGCATACGATTCGGAAAAAATGTCGAACAACAACAGTGCTATTCCCGAAGTATTTACAAAAACAGCTAACCATGCTTTGGTTATCAACGGGATGTCTCAAATTCCTACCGACTCGGTTATTCCATTGGGTTTCAACACACTTACATCCGGAAATTTCACTATAAGCACTCCGTCGATAAAGAATATTCCAGCCGGCACTCAACTGCTTCTCTACGACAACAACACCGGCGAACAAACAAATCTGATGACAGATTCTTACAACTTTAATTCAGAGATAGCTTCTAATAACGAAACACGTTTTAGCCTAGTATTCAAAACTCCCGGAGTTACCACCAGCACCACCAACGCTGAAAAGGAACACATATCGGTATTTGTAAATGCACAAAACGAAATTGTTATCCATGCCAATGCAGGAAGTAATTACTCCATATACAATGTAGTAGGGCAGATTATCGAAAACGGAGTTATAAATACAAAACGTGAAACACGAAACACGAAACTAAATAACGGAGTTTATGTGGTAAAAGTAAATCATCAATCTACAAGAGTTATCGTTAAGTAATTACATAACCGCAGAGAACACAGAGGAAAACAGAGAAATCTCTGCGTGCCAAGCATAATCAATGTTCCATCTGCGGTTTAATAAAACAAATAAATGGAAAAGAAAAAATACTTTCAACCACAAATAAAAATAGTAGTTCTCGATAATGAAATATCCCTGGCACTGGAATCTGCTCCACCCGATGGACCGGAAGAAGTGCAAAACAATATTCAAAGTCCGTTTAAAGAACACACAAATTTGGTTTAATATACATATAACCGCAGAGAGCACAGAGAAAAAACTCTGTGTTCTCTGCGCTGAAAAACACAATAAATCGTATATAACTCTCTCACACACCTAATAACCACTGCCCACTATCTTCGTGCTTTTTTTAGCTATATCCGCAGTATATTAATTGTTCAACTTTATATAATCCGTATTTAACCCATATATCATTCATATATAAATCATATATAATCCATATTAAGATAAATGGATTATATACAGTTTTTTTTTGAATATCATTTGGTTTATTTATATTTGCACAGTAAAGCAGATACAACAATGATGTGTATAAGAATAAAATCCTGTAGAGAGGTTTCGAAACTACATGGACTTTATTGTAAAGTTTACATTGCTTTTTAACGCCACAGCACAACCACACGAAACCGGAAAGAAATTTTCCAAGGTGGCTTCGCGTTGAAAGAATCTTAATTTCTTATTCTTAATTTTCCATTTTCTTCATTACTCAATCAACATGGCACGTGTAAAACAACTCGACCGGATTACCGGTAATATCGGCAAACTATCGTTTTATACCCGCAAAGGAAGCGACGAAATTTTTGTTCGTACCAAGGGGGGTGCTACCAAAGATCAGATTAAACGCCTGCCCGAATTTGCCAATGTGCGTAAAAACAACAAGGAATTTGGCGGTTGCTCCAAAATGAGCAAAGCCATACGTATCGCTTTTTACGGACTGCATCAGGTGGCTGATTACAACCTGGCTCCTGTTCTCTGCTCGCTTATGAAAAGCATACAGGCAGCAGATACCCAAGGGGTGTGGGGCGAACGTGGTATCTTTCTGTCGGTACATAAACAATACCTTGCCGGCTTTAACTTTAACCGCACCAACCGCTTCGACAGTGTGTTGCGCATTCTGCCCGAATGGAAAATTGATCGGGAAAACACCTCAGCCACCCTTTCCATCCCGGAGTTTGCCTGTGGTCCCGGTTTGCAGATGTATGAAAAGCACCGCCTTTTCAGAATAAGCGCCTGTCTGGGTGTGGTGACCGATATGGTGCTCAACCCGCAAAAAACCAACTACGCACCTATGCACGATACCATAGGACTTGACCGCCGTTTGGTTTCCACAGCATGGTTTCCGACATCGGGTACAATTCTCGCACAAACACTCGATATCCGTCTGAACCTGCAACATCCCGAAATAACGTTTAACCACAACGACACCCTGGTACTTTCCATTGCCGTTGAGTTTGGTACATACGACGATTTTGGAAAGCCTGTAGCGCTGAAAGGCGCAGGTGCGGGAAAGGTGCTGGCAGTCATGTAACAGGTAGTCAATGCAAGTGATAGATGGTACGATTTTTTTTTTGACGCCCAAAATAATTTAACAAATCAGGTGAATTGTAAATTGTTTTTTGTAGTTTTGAAGGGTTGAAACAGCAAACCCAACCAACTGATTTTAAATAAAAGAAAACGATAATAAATGACCTCCGAACAATTAAAGGATTTAGAAAATAAACTCTGGCAGGCTGCCGATAAGTTGAGAGTGGATAGTGGACTGAAAGCCAGTGAATATGCAACACCTATTCTGGGGTTGATTTTTCTGCGCTTTGCCTCCCTGCGTTACAATCGCATTGTACCCGAAATAAAAGCCGAACTGGAAGCACAGAAAGACAGCCGTATGCAACAAACGGAAGTGGAAATTGCCATTGCCAAATGTGGTTTTTATCTTCCTGAAGTGGCTCGCTACGAATACCTGCTGGCATTGCCCGAAGAACAGGATATTGCCAAAGCGATAAAACACGCCATGGAGGAAATTGAGAAATACAAACCGGAGCTGGCGGACAGTTTACCTAAGGACGAATATTTCAAACTCTATTCGGATGATGACCGCACATTGCCAAAATCATTACTGAAAATTTTTGCCGATATACCCGAAGATGCCACCGGTGATGTGTTTGGGAAAGTTTATGAGTACTTCCTGAGTGAGTTTGCATTGGCCGAAGGTCAGGGTGGCGGGGAGTTTTTTACACCTACAAGCGTTGTAAAACTCATGGTAGAAATTATTGAACCTTATCACGGTACTATTTTCGACCCGGCTTGTGGTAGTGGTGGTATGTTTGTACAAAGTTCTTATTTTGTAGACAGAAGACGTGAGGAATTACACGACAACGACACAAAAGATTTGATGGTGTACGGTGCTGAACGCACACCGGAAACCGTAAAACTGGCTCGTATGAATATTGCCGTAAACGGCTTGCGTGGTGAAATAAAACCTGCAAATAGTTATTATGATGACCCATACAATAGTTATGGCAATTTCGATTATGTGATGGCTAATCCACCTTTCAATGTGGATGAAGTAAATCTGGATAAGGTAAAAGACCAAAAGCGTTTCAACGAATACGGCATACCTCAAAATAAAACCAAAAATACGGGAAAGAAAAAAGACAATCCCAACACCGTTCCCAATGCCAATTACCTTTGGATAAACCTGTTTGCCACTTCGCTGAAACCTACCGGAAAAGCTGCCTTAGTTATGGCTAACTCTGCAAGTGATGCCCGCAACAGCGAAGCCGATATACGGCAAAATCTGGTACGCAGTGGCGTAATTGACTGTATGCTTACCTTGCCTAAAAATATGTTCTATACCGTTACTTTGCCTGCTACCTTGTGGTTTTTCGATAAAAGCAAAGCCGGTAGCGAACCAAAAGTATTGTTTATAGATGCTCGCAACATTTTTAGACAAATAGACCGTGCGCACCGCGAATTTACCGAAGAACAAATTCAGAACATCGCCACTATTGTACGCCTGTACCGGGGCGAAACCGACCGATTGACTGCACTTTTGGCAAAATACGAAGCACAAGTCCTTGACTTTTCCAATCAGGCGTTTGACCAACAACGTGTGGTAGAGAAACTGAAAGCCGAAAAGCCGGAACTGGATAAAGAACTGAAACGTTGGGAAAAACAAGCGGAAGAAGCCGAAAACGTGTACAAAGCACTACTTGCCAAACAACACTACTTCGAAGCACAAATAGCATGGCTTAACGAGCGTTTCCCTGCCGGAGTGTACGAAGATGTAACGGGACTGTGCAAAGCTGCCTCCCTTGCCGAAATTGAAGAACAGGATTGGAGCATGAACCCCGGACGCTATGTGGGTGTAGTAATTGAAGAAGATGGATTGACCGAAGAAGAATTTTTGGCGGAAATGAAAGTAAGACATGAATCATTGAATGCTTTGAATGCAAAAGCCATTGATTTAAGTGATTTGATTAATAAGAATTTAATTACTCTTGAAAATTAACATGGAAAGTTGGAAAGAATATAAACTTAGCGATTTATGTGAGGTCGGTAGAGGTTCTTCACCTCGTCCAATAATTGATCAAAGATATTTCAAAGATGGTGAAATTCCGTGGATTAAAATTGCAGATGCTACTGCTTCAGGCAAATATATCTATGAAACAAAAGAACACGTAAATGAATTTGGAGCGTCATTTAGCAGGTATTTAGATGAGGGATCTTTGATAATTGCAGCCAGTGGGGTATCATTGGGGCAAATCAAATTTTTAGGTGTAAAAGGATGTATTCATGATGGATGGCTTTATACTTCAAATTTCAAAAAAGAATTAATTGTAAAAGAGTTTCTATATTATTTTCTGATTTATTACTCTGAAGCATTTCACAATTTCTCATCAGGAGCTGCTATTCAAAACATTAACACGGATATACTTCGAAAAACAGTTATAAAACTTCCATCTGTTGATGAACAACAACAAATTGTTACTTGCTTATCCGCTTACGACGACTTAATCGAAGTCAATAATCAGCGGATTAAGTTATTGGAAGAAACAGCCCGTGAACTTTATAAAGAATGGTTTGTGCGGATGCGGTTTCCGGGGCATAAAGAAGCGAAGTTTGTGAAAGGGGTGCCGGAAGGGTGGGAATTGAAAAATCTTGACCAAGCTGCCGAAGTTACTTCAAGCAAAAGAATTTATCTTTCTGATTATGTAAGTGAAGGAGTTCCATTTTATAGAGGAAAAGAAATTTCCTTGAAATCGAAAAATGAATCACTCAGTGATATTCTCTATATTTCTCAAAAGAAATTTGAAAATATAAAAAAAACATTCGGTGTGCCTAATGTTGGAGATATTTTGATAACAGCTGTAGGAACAATTGGTAATATTTATCGTGTAAATGAATCAGATGATGATTTCTATTTTAAGGATGGTAATTTAATTTGGATTAAAACGTCAGACGATAACTCTTTGAGTATGTATCTTTATTTCTACTTTATAAGTGACTCGTTTACAAATTCATTAAGTTCCGTGACTATTGGCTCGAGTCAAGAGGCTTTAACTATAGCGTCTGTAAAGAAAATAAATGTCATTATTCCTTCTGAGAAATTAATTGTTGAATTTTACAAACATACTAACCCAATTAAAAGTCAAATTGAAACTCTTCAGCAGCAAAACACCCAACTTCGTCAAATCCGTGACCGTTTGTTGCCACGGTTGATAAGTGGAAAACTGGAGGTGAAATAAGGATTGGTGAGTTGACTACAAACTGTAGTCAACTGAAAAGAATTTCACTACAGACAAAAAAAGATGTGAGTTGTCCGAAAAAATCGGACAACTGAAGAATACAGGTAAGAATCACAAGAGAAATTTTATAACAATGAAAAATAAAATTCAATTATTCGAAGAAAAGAAAGTCCGCACCGTGTGGGATGACGAAACGGAGGAATGGTATTTCTCGGTTATCGATGTGGTGGAAGTATTGACAGATACAGACCGTCCACGCAAATACTGGAACGACTTAAAGAAAAAGCTACAAAAAGAAGGAAGCGAGTTGTCCGAAAAAATCGGACAACTGAAATTGCTTGCTGCCGATGGCAAAAAGTATAAATCGGATGTGGTAACTACCGACCAACTTTTCCGCTTGATTCAATCCATACCGTCGCCCAAAGCAGAACCATTTAAACTGTGGATTGCACAAGTGGCCAAAGAGCGCTTAGACCAGATTCAAGACCCTGAATTATCCATAGAGCAAGCCATGATGGACTACAAACGCCTGGGCTATTCCGATAACTGGATTAACCAACGAATCAAAAGCATTGAAATCCGTAAAGACCTGACCGACGAATGGAAATCGAGAGGATTGGAAGAAGGTATTCAGTTTGCAACCCTTACTGATATTATTTATAAGACTTGGGCCGATAAAACGGCTAAAGAATACAAACAATTCAAGGGACTGAAAAAAGAAAATCTTCGTGATAATATGACGAATACCGAATTGGTATTGAATATGTTGGCGGAGCTTTCCACCACCCGCATATCGGAGACAACGAACCCCGATACTATGCAAGAACATGAACAGGTTGCCAAACAAGGCGGAGAAATTGCCCGGAATGCTCGTCTGGAACTGGAAGCCAAAACAGGCGAAAAAGTAATTTCGCCATTGAACGCCAAAAAAGGCATTTTGAAGAAGAAAGAAAATGAAATAGAAGAGTAAACGTGACTTGAAAAACATATAACAATGGTTACACCCGAAGATATACAATTACTGATAGCCGGTGGCGAAGGTTACAATGCAGAATTTAAGGTGTCGGTTCCCTCTAAAGTAAAGGAGCTGAGCAAAGAGGTATGCGAAAACTGTGGATGAAAAATATAAATATCAAATCAAAACCGCGAAGCGGTTAAACAAGAATAGCCATAGGTGCAACCTATGGTCAATGAATGCAAAGAAACAACAACCCCGAATGGGGTTGAATATAAATATTTGATTATGAGTACGTATACCCAGTTTTTATATCAATTTGTTTTCGCAATAAAAAACAGAGAGAAAACCTTAGATGAAGCACAAAGAACCCAATTGTATAAATACATTTGGGGAGTTTTAAACAATAAAAAATGTCATTTATATAAAATTGGTGGCGTTTCAGACCACATCCATATTGTAACTCATGTTCATCCCACCCTTTGTCCTGCAACATTGATAAAGGATATTAAATTGTCAAGTAGCGAATTCATTAAAATAAATCAATTATTTCCTAAATTTGGAGGTTGACAAGATGGTTATGGTGGTTTTACTTATACATTTACAGAAAAAGATAGGCTGATAGAATATGTAAAAAATCAGGAAGAACACCATAAAAACAAAACATTCAGAGAAGAGTTGATAGAATTATTAATTGAGCATGGAATTGAATATGATGAGAAATATTTATTGTAAATTGAACCCCTTTCAGGGTTCTGTTGTAATTGATATTTCACATCCCCGCATTTCATACGGGGCTAGTCAAATTCAACCACTTCGTGGTTTCGGGCTTTTTGCCCGTATGCATTTGGTGGAACAGGTTGGCTCGGGCATAAACCGAATGAATGATTTGATGAAAACTGCCGATTTACCATTGCCCGAATTTAGCACTGATGGTATGTTTACAATTAAATTTAATAGACCTATTTCAAAAAGTGATAAACTAGGTGATAAACTAGGTGATAAACTAGGTGATAAACTAGGTGATAAACTAGGTGATAAAGTTGATAGCCGGAATAAAATTATTAATTGTATAATTTCAAATAGAGACATTACGATAACAGAACTTGCAACGATGCTGGGAATTACCTATAAAGGTGTTCAATACCATATAGCAGCGATGCAAAAAGCAGGTATATTGAAGCGGGAAGGTTCAAGAAAATCTGGATATTGGAAAGTATTGAAATAATACAAACGGTTATCTTGCTTGTTATTAAATTGTTATGTGTTTTAGGCGCTTGCAAACCGCTTGCAATAATCAAATCTATCAAAATATAGCGCAAGCGGTATCTTTTGAAAACAGGTGACCTCTGAAAAACAACTATTTACACGAAATTTACAAACACTTTCTGAATAAATATAAAAACGGAAATGGCAAATTACATATCGGAAGATCAAATAGAAAAGGCAATTATAGAGGTGTTTACGCATAACCTCGGTTACCGCCATATCAATTGCATGGAGAATGACACCACGGGTCGTCAGGCTGAAACGGAAGTGGTCATAAAGCCATTACTCCGTCGGAAGCTGATTGAATTAAACAAAGGACTTCCCGAATCGGCCATTTATGAGGCTTTCGAACAAATTTGTCAAACACGCCTGGATAAATCGGAATTTGAAGCAAACAAAGAAATTGCGGGTTTAATCAAAAACGGTATTCAGCTCGAAATCAACAACGCCAACGGCCGAAAAGAAACAGTAAACGTAAAAGTGGTTGACTTTAATGAACCAACCAAAAATGATTACTTAGTTGTTTCGCAACTCTGGATACAAGGACAGTTTATCCGTCGTCGTCCTGACCTGATTGTTTTTCTAAACGGACTACCGATCATATTATGATACTCCCTGAAAACAGGACATAAAGTTAAGATATAATTATATTATCTTTAAACAAAAATTTTATGTCAACAACAAGAAGAAAATTCAGTAAAGAATTCAAAGCGAAAGTAGTTTTAGAGTCATTAAAAGAGCGTGAAACCATTGAAAGTTTAGCCAAGAAATATGAGTTACAGCCGACTCAAATTTCTTTGTGGAAAGCTCAGGCATTAAAGAATTTTGGTAATTTGTTTATAGTTGACAATGCCAAGGAGCAAGAAAAAGGAGTAGAGACTCAGATTTTGTATGCTCAAATAGGTCAATTGAAAGTAGAGAATGACTTTCTAAAAAAAAAGTTACAGTAAGAAGTCCTGAGGAACGAAAATGCATGATTGATTCAAATCATCCTGTTTTAAGTATATCAACTCAATGTGATTTACTTGGCGTGAACAGAAGCCGTTATTATTATGTGCCAGTTGGAGAATCACAAGAGAATTTATCTATTATGCGCCAATTGGATGAACAATACTTTCTAACACCTTTTTATGGAGCTTTGCGACTGACGTCCGTGCTGATAGTGTTGGGCTATAAGGTTAACATAAAACGAGTTCGCCGTCTTATGAAGCTTGTTGATTGGAAAACTATCTATCGTGAACCACGTACGACCGTAAGCCAGAAAACGCATTATAAATATCCCTATCTTCTAAGAAATATGGATATTGTAAGATGTAACCAGGTTTGGGCAATGGACATTACGTACATTCCTATGAAAAAGGGGTTTATGTATCTGGCAGCCATAATTGATTTACATAGCAGATATGTAGTTCATTGGTCATTATCCAACTGCATGAGTGCTGAATGGTGTACTGAGACATTAAAAACTGCGATAGAAAAGCATGGAGTTCCTGAAATATTCAATACAGATCAGGGAAGTCAATTTACAAGTGATGTTTTTATTAATGAGTTGAAAAACAATAAAATAAAAATATCAATGGATGGAAAAGGCAGAGCACTTGATAATATTTACGTTGAGCGTTTATGGCGTAGTGTAAAATATGAAAATGTGTATTTGAATGTATATGAAAATGGATTAACTTTGTGGAAAGGGTTGAATGATTATTTTCAGTTTTACAACGATGAAAGATTGCATCAATCATTAGGTTATAAAACCCCAAAACAGAAATATCAATCGGCGGCCTAAAACGAGAATAACTTTTTTATGGCTTTTGTGGCCAAAAAGTTATTGCCCGTTTTGTCCGAACTAATTTGCAGCAACTAAAAATATCTTAACATGCTGCTGAAAGTGTCCTAGAATTGGGGAGTACTATAGAATTAATTAACACCGATATTTCAACAGCTCAAAAACAAATTGAACATCAGGTTCAATTGATAGAATCTTCCGGAAAATTTCTGAATCCGCGAACCGTGTACGATAATAAAGTGATGTACATCCCTATGGACGATTGGACCAGTGGGTTCTTCCCCGGCACCATGTGGCTGATGTACGACCTGACAGGAGACAATAAATGGAAGGAATACGGCGTGAAATACACCGAACAACTGGATTCGGTAAAAAATCTGAAATGGCATCACGATGTGGGTTTTATGATTGGTTGCAGCTACGGAAATGCTTATAGAATTACAAAAAACGAAGCCTATAAAAATGTGATTATCGAAACGGCAAAATCACTTTCAACCCGCTTCAGACCGGTTGCAGGTATCACACAGTCATGGAATGTCGATAAAGGCTGGCAGGCAACCCGAGGCTGGATGTGTCCGGTGATTATCGACAATATGATGAATCTGGAATTGCTGTTCAAAGCTTCGGATTACTCCGGAAATCCGATTTTCCGGAAAATAGCTATCAGTCATGCCGATAAAACCATGGAAAATCATTTCCGCAAAGACTTCAGTTGCTATCACGTGGTGGATTACGATACCATTACCGGCAAAGTTCGTGGTAAATGTACGGCTCAGGGATTTTCCGACGAATCGGCCTGGGCACGCGGACAGGCATGGGCGTTGTACGGCTTTACGGTTTGCTACCGCGAAACCAAAAATCCGAAATATCTGGATATGGTAGATAAAATCTACAATTTTATTTTCACCAATAAAAATATGCCGGCCGATCTGATTCCTTACTGGGATTTCAACGCGCCAAATATTCCAAACGAACCTCGCGATGCTTCAGCTGCTGCCATCACAGCTTCTGCTTTGTACGAATTGTCGACGCTGGGCAGACCTGATTACAAAAAAACAGCCGATAAAATCATCGAAAGTCTGTCGTCGCCGGCTTATCTGGCTATTGTGGGAACCAATGGTAACTTTGTGCTGATGCACTCGGTGGGAAGTATTCCGCACGACAGCGAAGTGGATGTACCACTCAATTATGCCGATTATTATTTTCTGGAAGCACTCTCAAGAAAAAAAGCACTGGAAAAGTAATTTTAATCACTAAAAACGTCTTGTATGAAACGCATATTTTTTGCATTTCTACTCTTGATTTGCAGTTTTCCAATTTCTATAATAGCCGGAGAATTTCTACATCCGGCTATTATTTCTTTCGAAACGGGTGTTTTGCCTGCTCAGGCTGGTAAAAACTCCGTACTGACTGTCAGTGCCGACCATTACAAGCATCAACAGAATTCACTCAAATGGGTTTGGAACAACAGGGATGCCGGTTGGAGTATGAAAGCTGAAATTCCCTATCACATAAAACAGAATGGCGACAACGGCATTTCCACTTTTGTGTTTTGGGTGTACGCTGTTAAGCCTCAGGAAGGTGATTTGAAAGTGGAATTTCTGAAAGATGGCCGCGTTTGTTCGTATTTTATGTATCACCTGAATTTTACCGGCTGGCGTGGTGCATGGCTCGCATTCGACCGCGACATGCAGGGAAAACCCGAAGAAAAAATGAACGAAATGCGCGTAACAGCTATTGGTAGTACTGCCGGCGAGTTGTATTTCGATCATATCATCCTTTCTGCTGACGAAGATTCACGTCAGCACACTGCCGATTTTCAGGCTCCATACATTAATCCGCTAACCGATACACACTGGCTTATTCTGCTCAAATCGTGGAATAAACAATTTGATTTAAACCTGCCAACAACAGAACCACAACAAAACAGCAGCATTCAAACTATCGAATCCCGGTTAAAAACCTTTTTGCTCGAAGGTAAAAAACCGGTTGTTTTGGCTGATTTGAAAAAAGAATTCGACCAGTATGGCTTAACCCGAAACAGCAATGGTTCATGGAAGGGATTGCCTGTGTTTTTCGAACGGTATGGCGAAACCTACACGGCTTTGGGTGGCCCGAATTATCAAAAATTATACGCTGATGCATCTGGATTGTCAAAAACCTGCGATTTTCTGCTGAAACTGGCGGTTACTTACACCAAAACAACCAACGAAGAAACACGGGCTGAAGTCGGCAAAATGTACATTCAGTTGATGCAGCACTTACAGGATCAGGGATTTCAGGCCGGTAGCGCCATGGGAACGTTACATCATTTGGGATACAGCATCCGCAATTTTTACCCGGCTGCATTGCTGATGAAAGACTTACTTCGCGAAAACGCTTTGCTGGATTCAGTGCAACAGGCCTGCGAATGGTTTGCAGGAACCGGAGAATTAAAAACTGCCCCGTCGGAACCGGGAATGGACATCGACGCCTTCAATACCAGTCTGATTGGCCGGTTAGTGAGTGTTTTGCTGATAGACGAACCATCGTACAAAACCCGTTACATGACAGCCTTCAAACGCTGGCTCGATAACGGATTTTTGTACACGTCCGGCACCGAAGATGGTTTTAAACCCGACGGATCGGTCTACCATCACCGCCACAATTATCCGGCTTATGCCATTGGTGGGCTGGAAGGTGCTGTCACTGCAAATTATTTGCTTTACGAAACTACTTTTCAGCTTCATCCCACCGGAAGAGTTCATTTAAAAGATGCTTTGCTGGCCATGCGGTTCTATTGCAATCTGCAAATCTGGCCACTGTCGCTGTCGGGTCGTCATCCCGACGGGAAAGGACATCTGATACCTGAACATTATGCGCTGATGGCACTGACCGGAAATCCGGATTATTCCGAAAAAACTGACAAAGATCTGGCTTCGGCCTATCTTCGGCTCGAAACTAAAACCAATGCCAAATACCGCAAACAGTTTTTACAAACAGGCTTGCAACCTGAATCATCGCCCGAAGGCAACCGGAATTTCAGTTATTCATGTCTGAATGTTCATCGCCGCAATAACTGGATGGTGAGCGCTATGGGTTTCAGTCGTTATTTATGGGCTACCGAAACGTATCCCGGTGCTAATATGTACGGCAGGTATCTGAACTACGGAAACTTGCAAATTACTGCTACCGGAAATCCGGTGTCGAATTTCGGTTCGGGATTTCATCAGGAAGGCTGGGACTGGAATCATTTTCCGGGAACAACTGCCACCGAATTACCGTTGACCGAACTCAGAGCCAATGTCATTAATCCCGATAAAAACTCCGGAAACGAAGAAATGTTGCTGTCCGACGAAACATTTGCCGGTGGCTTGTCATTTCAGGGAAAACAGGGCATTTTTGCTATGAAACTGCACGAAAACCCCAAATATGGCGGTACACTGAAAGCCCGTAAATCGGTTTTCTTTTTCGATACCCGCGTGATTTGTCTTGGTTCGAATATCAACGGAGGCAAACCCGAAAAGAATGTTCATACCACCCTGTTTCAGGTATATTTGCCGGACTCACTTCAGGCGGTGGAAATAAATGGTAAAAAATACAATGATTTTCCATTTCAGAAAACTGTTACAGAAAAAAATACCACCGTTTCTGATGGGCTGAACAACTACTTTTTTGTGACCAACAGAACAGTTCTGCTGAAAAAATCAGTACAAAACTCTTTCGATGAAGAAACAGAAAAACCTACACGGAGTAATTTCTGGCTGGGAGTGATAGATCATGGAAAATTTCCGGCTAACGGACAATACAATTACATGATTCTGGTGCAACCCACAGTGGATGAATTGAAAAAGACAAGCAAACAAATGACATCGGCCAACAAACCGTATCAGCTTATCCGGCAGGATTCCCTGGCACATATTGTACGCGATAAGGCGACAGGAATTACCGCTTATGTATTTTTCGAAACAGTGAGCGACTTGCACAACACCGCTGTTCTGTCGGTTTCGAAACCCTGTTTGGTGATGGAATCGAAAAACCGTGAAGGTTTAACCATGAGCGTGTCCGATCCGGATTTGCGTTTTTTTGATGGAAAAGCTGATTTCACGTTCGACGCAAACGGAAAACTTATGGAACGTAGCGTGTATTCATTGCCATGGGTGAAAAATCCTGCGCGAAATTCAGTCATAGAAATGGAAATAGCCGGTAAATGGCAGTTGGCAAAAGAAAATAAAAACATCGAATTAATGCCGGCAAAAGGTCAGCGCACTGTAATAAAAATTACCTGCAATGCCAACAATACCGACACTAATTTCTATCTTGTAAAACGAAAATGAAAAAAATCAGCATATGGAAAATCTAAAACTCATTGTAAACCAATTCCGTATCAACGGACAGGTAGCCGAAGTTTCTGTTTTTGGCGAAGGAATGATCAACAATACCTACCGGGTATCGTTGATAAACAGCAGCACAGAATATGTCTTGCAAAAAGTAAATCATAATATTTTCAGGGATATAGATTTGCTGCAAAATAATATTAAGCGCATTACCGACCATATCCGCAAAAAACTGACTGAAGCCGGCGAAACAGATATCGACCGCAAAACGCTGACGCTTATTCCTGCATTGGATGATAAATTGTATTATTTCGACGGAGAAAATTACTGGCGAATGACCTTACTGATTCCCGGTTCCAAAACTTTTCAGGCCATTACACCGGAATATGCCGGTTATGCCGGTAAGGCCTTCGGTCATTTTCAGTCGATGCTGGCTGATATTCCGGAACCACTTGGCGAAACTATTCCCGATTTTCACAACATGGAATTTCGCCTGAAACAATTCAGAGAAGCGGTGACAAATAATGCCTCCAACCGCCTCAGCGAGGTTACCGGATTGGTGGATGAAATTGAAAAACGCGCGAAAGAAATGTGTGTCTGCGAAGAATTGTACCGCGAAGGCAAACTTCCGAAACGTATCAACCATTGTGATACCAAAGTAAATAATATGCTTTTTGACGAAAACGGAAAAGTGCTATGTGTGATTGATTTGGACACATCCATGCCCGGATTTGTGGTATCGGATTTTGGCGATTTTATGCGTTCGGCAGGTAATACCGGTCTCGAAGATGATACAAACCTGGAAAATGTGACTTTCAATATGGATATTTTCAAGGCGTACACCAAAGGTTATCTGGAAGAAGCTAAAAGTTTTCTTACTCCTCTCGAAATTGAACTTCTGCCCTTTGGCGCCAAATTAATTACTTACATGCAGGTAACACGCTTTCTGGCTGATTATCTGAATGGCGATACTTATTATAAAATCAAATGCCCGCAGCATAATCTGGAACGTACAAAAGCACAGTTCAAACTTCTGACCGATATCGAATTGAAATACGAAGATATGAAACTGTTTATCAAACAACTGATCTGATTTTACAAACACTTACTACATGCAACTCATTATTGAAAACAACTACGATGCAGCTTCGGAATGGGCTGCAAATTATATCGCAACCAAAATTAATAAACACCAAAATGCCCAACACTCTTTTGTGTTGGGTCTCCCAACAGGTTCCACGCCACTCGGCACGTACCGGAAACTGATTGAGTTATATAACGAAGGAAAAGTATCATTCCGGAATGTGGTCACTTTCAACATGGACGAATATGTGGGTATCCCACAACAACATCCGCAAAGTTATCATACATTCATGTGGGAAAATTTCTTCAGCCATATCGATATTCCTGCTGAAAATGTACATATTCTGAATGGCAATGCACCCGATTTGGAACAGGAATGTCTTAATTATGAGATAAAAATACGGAATGCCGGCGGAATTGATTTGTTTCTGGGCGGTGTGGGTTCCGACGGACATATTGCTTTCAATGAACCCGGATCATCGCTGCAATCGCGAACACGCATCAAAACACTGACAAACGATACAGTGATTGCCAATGCCAGGTTTTTCGGAAATAATACCGCAGAAGTTCCCCGGCAAGCTCTTACAGTAGGTGTAGCAACTATAACTGATGCCCGCGAAGTACTTATAATCGCCACGGGACATGTCAAAGCACGCGCGCTTCAGCAGGCAGTGGAAGGTTCAGTTAATCATATATGGACAATTACTGCCCTTCAGTTACATCCCAAAGGCATTATTGTATGCGACGAAGAAGCCTGTTCGGAACTTCGTGTGGGAACATACAAATATTTTAAAGAAATAAACAGTTTAATCGCCGGAAAATAAAAAGATATGCAATTTGATTTAAGTTCTGAAATAACGCTCGAAATGATTCCGGAGCGCTATTACAAACCTGCCGACATGATGGAAGGTCTGCGACAAAAACGATTTGAAAAACTTCCGGCCAGTATTTACAATGATGCCCGTGAAGGATCCGTGTTCATTGCCAAACACATAGCTGAACTTATCCGCAACAAGGAAAAAGCGGGTCAGAATTGCGTGCTGGGATTATCAGGTGGCTCTTCGACACTGATGGTGTACGACGAACTGGTACGTATGCACAACGACGAAGCACTGAATTTCGCTCATGTGGTGGTTTTCAATGTATCGGAATTTTATCCGGTGTACAACGACGAACGGCATTCGAATGGTAAACTGCTGAAAAAACATTTGATTCAGCAGGTGAATATCGCCACAGAAAACTTTATTACACCAAACGAAAACCTGAGTAAAGGTAATATTTACGCATATTGCCGGCAATACGAAAACCTGATTGAACAACACTACGGCATCGATTTAATGTTGCTGAGTGTGGGACTTGTTGGAAATATTGCTTACAACGAACCCGGCTCACAAATGAGTACGCTCACACGACTTATGCTGCTCGACAATGAATCCCGTCGGGATTTGAAACGCTTTTACTCTTCGGTATCCGAAGTTCCCGACAGCGCAATAACAGTGGGATTGGCAACCATTCTGAAAGCATCGGAAGTGATTCTTACCGCATGGGGTGAACACAAAGCCAATATCATGAAGGAAGTGATTCAGGGAAAAGTAGACGATAATATCCCGGCATCATTTCTGCAACTCCATGCCAACGCCATGGCGGTGCTCGATTTAAGCGCGGCAGAACAACTTACCCGCATTAGTCAACCGTGGCTGGTTGGACCCTGCGAATGGACCAATAAACTCATTCGCAGAGCTATTGTGTGGTTATGTTCTGTGACTGGAAAACCCATTCTGAAACTCACCAATAAAGATTACAACCAACATGGGCTGGACGAACTTTTATCGCTTTACGGTTCGGCTTATGATGTGAATATCCGCATTTTCAACGATTTGCAACATACCATTACCGGTTGGCCGGGAGGAAAACCCAATGCCGACGATACAAACCGGCCGGAAAGAGCGCTGCCATACCCCAAAAAAGTGCTGGTTTTCAGTCCACACCCCGACGACGATGTTATTTCGATGGGCGGTACTTTGCAGCGGCTTGTCGACCAGCATCACGATGTACACGTAGCGTATCAAACATCGGGAAATATTGCTGTAAGCGACGAGGATGTGATTCGAACCGTTTCACTTATCAGGCATCTGAATGAGTCGCTAAACCATAACGAAGCGGCATTATCTGAAAAATGCAACACTATTCTGGACTTTCTTACTCAGGAAAAGAAAACCGGCGACTATGATACTTCCGATGTACTTTTTATGAAAGGTCAAATCCGAAAAGAAGAAGCCCGCACAGCCTGCCGGTATGTTGGTCTGAAACCTGAAAATGTTCATTTTCTTGAACTTCCGTTTTACGAAACTGGACGAATTCAGAAAGACAAATTATCGGAAAAAGATGTGCTGAAAATTATTCCATTGTTGCAGGAAACAAAGCCAAATCAGATCTATTTAGCCGGTGATTTGGCCGATCCGCACGGAACACACAAAGTTTGTCTGGATGCTGCTCTGGCTGCTCTGTACGAACTCAGAAATGAAGAATGGATGAAAGACTGCCGTATTTGGATGTACCGCGGAGCGTGGGCCGAATGGGAAATCGACCATATTGAAATGGCAGTTCCTATCAGTCCCGAAGAACTTCGAAGGAAACGAAATTCTATTCTGAAACATCAGTCACAAATGGAAAGTGCTCCGTTTCTGGGTAACGACGAAAGACTTTTCTGGCAACGTTCCGAAGACCGAAATCGTGCTACCGCTGAACTCTACCGAAATCTCGGTTTAGCCTCATACGAAGCGATTGAAGCCTTTGTGGAGTATAAATTAAGTTGAAAAATCAATGAAATTATAAGTCAATGAAAACACTGAATATTGAATTTTTCGAAGAATTAAATCACATGCCCATCAGCGATGTATTTCATTTCTTCAGCAATAAGTTAACCTGGAATTATGTGGATATGCTTAACTGGCCTGTAAGTTATCCCTACAAACCACTTTGCAAATTTAAAATAGCCCGGTCGGCGACTAAACTATATATCAGATTCGATGTGAAGGAAAAAAATCTGCGTGCAGTAAATACAACCGATCAGGATCCGGTGTGGCAGGACAGCTGTGTGGAGTTTTTCTGCAAAATTCCGGGACAGAAGCATTATTTTAATTTTGAATTTAACTGTATTGGAACTTGCCTGGCCAGCAAACGCGAAGGTCGTGAGCTGAATATCACTCCGTTCACTCCAGAGCAACTGGAAAAAACAGAACGACACTCAAGTTTGCCACGCACAGCGTTTGAGGAACAATCGGGTAATTTTGAATGGCAACTGACGGTTGGAATCCCATTGCAACTCATTGGTGCTGAAAACAAAGAGATTCTTCTGGCAAATTTCTATAAATGCGGTGATGAAACTTCCGATCCTCATTATATCAGCTGGAACAATATCCTGTCTGAAAATCCTGATTTCCATTTGCCTGAATATTTTGGTGAATTGAAATTCATTTAACCGGCATTTTCGTACAATTCAGCCATCACATATTGTATGAAAATAAAAAACAGAACATAGTGCTATCAACACCATGTTCTGTTTTTTTATGTTAGCTGAACGGTTTTATTTCATCAGAATCTTTTGAACCTTCGAACCGGTTTTCACCAGATAAACGCCGGTATTAAAACCTGTAAGTTCATTCTGGCCTTCGCTTAGCTGCGCATCACGTACTTTCTGACCCATCAAAGTATAAATTTCTGCTCTTCCGGCGTTTTCTGCAACAATAATCAATCGGTTATTCACAGAATAGATTTTACAGTTATTACCGGCATTTACATCGTTCAATGCTGTGAAGTTATTATCGATTACAATGATATTGGTAATATATATTTGCTCCAATGCATACGAAGTTACACCGGTTGCAAACAATTGTTCTGTTGTAGGATCAGCTACCCAACGAATAGCAATTGAATCCTGATTCTCAGCTGCTACAGGTAATTTTGCAGAAAATGGTCTCCAAATCTGGTCGATATTACCCGAAACGGTATCGGTTGCAAAAGTGGTATATGCTCCTCCATTCACCGAGTAATCCATTTTTTGAACTTTAAAGAACGAATTATCAGTTGCATAAATCGATTTCACACGCAAATTTGAAAGTCCTTTGGTTGAGAATTTGATATACACATAACTTGGTTTTGAGGTGTTTTCGATAGGCGTTTTGCGGGTTAAACAGTTGTACAACTCCTTGCCTACAGTAGTAAATTTATTGTTACGGGTTTCAATTTTAGCTACTGTGTCGGCACTCATATATATCATATAACCCTTATTTGCAGCATCTTTAGCATGATTCGATTCCAGTTTTGCAAAGGTGGAATTATTTGTAGTAAGCTGGTGGAAATCCCAGGCCAGAATATACGGATGTTCTGTGAAATTGGCTGTGAGATTTATATCGCCGGCAATGGTTATATTTCTCGTCATATCGGTATTACCATCGCTCCAGCCTGTAAATTCATTGATAAAATGTTTGTTCAAAGCTATAGTAATGGCATCACCTTCGTAGTAAATTGTTTTTGCAGGAGTTATTGTGTACGTAGCCGATGTTGATCCACTTACAGTAACCGCAACAGCGCGTGGCTGCAAAACTATATACTGCGCTTGTAAATTCAAATCGGACGACAATGTTACAGTGTAGGGATTATCCATAGAAACTACATTTCCGGTTGCCAGATCTTTCCAACCTTTAAAAGTGTATCCATCCACCGCTGAAGAAGTGACTTTTACGGCTGTTCCATTTTCATAAAAACCTCTGGTCGGAGTAATGGTCGGAGTAATGGTTTCAGGGGTAAACGAAACAGATAAAGTACGTGGTGTTGTGAAGTTTTTCAACCACCGAGTATCTCCGATTGGAGTTCCTCCAACGCCATAAGTGGCTAATTTTTTCCCTGAAAGAAACGAATAATCGCCGTTTACAGGGTCAGCAAAATCAGTCCATGCTTGTTCAAGGTTAGCCATCGTGTAAGTATTGGTTGTATCGATCAATACAAAACCACCTAAACCTTCAGCATCCAAAGTCTGACCTTTAATCCATGCTTTTGGACCTTCCACAAGGTTGTTTTTAGCAGTAATAAGTCCGCCTTTACAACTAACAATGGCAGGTAGTACACCGTTTGCAACGTTTAAGGTATTGGTCCAGTTAGGCATTAAAAACACATTGTTTTCGATATTGAATTCAGTTTCTTCCCCTAAATAATTGCTGGTTGCTATATAGTTGTTCGAAACTGATGTACAAACGGTATTGTTTTTAAAATTAATTTTAGCATTTCTACCCGAATTAGGATCGGCATAACTCATGGTGAAAATATTTTTCATGTAAGCCAAATCATAGAAAGTATTATTGGAAATATTTACTTCCAACGGTAAATGACCAAGATATAACAATGGCCATGCATTTCCGGAAGTAACAAAAGTGTTGTGAACCAAACAATTGGTCATTTCTAGATAATCCAGATCGCCACAACTGGTATAGGTTACATCGGTGGTATTATCAGGTTTTACACTTCTGAAAAGTCCGCGTACACCGTTGGAAATATCGCAATGGCGGAAAACAAGCTTAGCAATATTGCCAAATTTTTTGTTGATGTAAATTATATGTCCCGAAGTTGCCGTAGGGTTATTGTGTTGCAGTTTAAGATATTCGAAAATTAAACCTGCTTTTACTCCGGCAGCAATGGTTGAACCCTGCATGTTCATTTGCAAAGTGGCAATACTATCCGGAATATTGGTATATTTCGACATCAGAGTAATAATTCCGGTAGGTGGGAAAAAAAGTGAATTGCTCACATTGTAAACTCCCGGAGCTAACAAAATTGTGTCTGCATCCTGTGCCGCAGGAAAAACCGATTTTAATTCGGTGGCATTTTTTACTAATGTTTGTTTGGCCTGCATGCCAAGCGAAAACATCAATGCAAAAAGCATTAAAAAGTAACTGATTCTTTTCATGATATTCTATTTATTAAAGTGAATTTATACTTTGTGTTATTTATACTTCGTATGATATTTGCCCTACGGGCGTTATTCGCTTCGCTGTTATTCGTTTCACTGTTATTTGCCCTACGGGCGTTATTTGCTTCGCGTTCTAAACTATTAATAACGGCTTTAGCCAAATAACTATTTATTGTCTCCTTTCAAATCCCATTTTACCCAGTAACCACCGGCTTCAATATTGGCGCGAATGGCGGCTTGTTTGCCTGCAGGATATTTGGGACATACGCGGTCGGCTACAATTTTTGCATCACCGTAACGCTCGGCCATTTTAGCCAGATAGCTGTACGATTTTCCTTCGCCGGTATATTCCAGCAGATATTCATCGGCCAAAGCCAAATCATATTGTTCAATTCGTTGTGCTTCGGTAAGATTGTAACCCACATCTGTTGGTTTACTCAGTAGATGATTTGTTCCACGCACACAACCTACCATTCCAATATCGCCATAACCTCCGTTAGGCGCAAACCAACTTGCATAAAGCGGACTCCAGCTTGCCGGCAACGATGTGGCATACGGGAAACGGTTCGTCAAACCCTGATTCAGAATACATTCTGCCTGTTCCCAGTTACCCAGATGATTTTCGGCTTCGGCCAGTAGAAAATGATAATCGTGACCACGCTGAAGTATTACCGAAGGCATAATTTCGAAAATCTTGGAACGCAAATACGTACCGCGATGATAGAAATATTTTGAGAAACTCAGTTGCCCGTTAATCGTACTCATCACCAGTCGCTGCGTTTTGCTGCGTATATCTTCTTCGCGATATTTGCTCACAGCATAAGCTGATGGACGTAAAAAATATCCGCCTCCGGGATAATCAGGACAAAAATATTGTACCAGCCGGTTGGTTTGATCGTTGGCATAATCGTACATAATGGACGATACAAGCTGCATATTGTAGCCAATTCGTTCGGTAAAAAACATGGTGTGGTACATGCCGGTAAGCGGAATTCCACAGGAGTACATGTAGTCGGAAATGAGTTTGTGTTGATCGTCAAGATGTTGCAGGATATTATCACGTATCCATGTCCAATCGGCTTGCGTACCTCTCCACGACAGCAATTCGCTTTTGAGCAACAAGAAGTCCGGCGTCAGGTATTTCCAGTATTCATATTCGGCCACGTTCTGCGTTTCTTCGTCGAGAAATGCCACCCAATCCATCTTCAAATCAGATGAAATTAGCGTATCACTTTGCTGCACACCATTGTCGAGCAACTGAAGACATTTTTCAACTACCGATGGCATATCGTTCAGTTGGGTGAAAACTTCGGTGTTGTTCAGGTTGGTAAGTTCTTCGAGCGGTGAATCGAACCAAACGGCTTTGCCATAAATCCGCCCCAGCGTGTAATATGCCCATACTTTGATACGAATAGCCGAACTGATAAGCGCATTGTAGTTGGTCAGCGTTTTTTCATCCAGACTGGCTTTTTGTTCTTCCTTGTATTTTCCTGTTTTGTAAATAAAATCGTTACAGGCAATAATCACCGAATAATAGCAAGTAGGGTCAGCATATTCATTGCCATCCGTTTCTTCGTAATTATAAATATTCTGAAGCGGTACGGGCGCATTGGGTGTGATTTCCATGTAATCGCCACGCGTATCGGTCAGGAAAATGGCATGATCGCCGGCAGCTTGCATCCGGGTTATGATACCCAGAAATCCTTTGTAAGCTTCGTCGTTGGTAGCTATGTAATCATCAGCATTGATGATATTGTCCGGGTCGGTATTGAAAAAATCGTCACACGAAGCAAGTGTGAGTACGCTCAGAAGGCAAAAAAATCGAATTATATATTTCATATCGTATCAGAAGTATAGTTGGAAACCAATTTGAACTGTTTTAGGACGCGCTGCTTTGGCATAATCGAAACCCTGCATCCAGGCTGCGTAGGAATAGCTGAATTCCGGATCGCTACCCAAATATTTGGTGAATGTAAGCAGATTCTGTCCGCTGATGTAAATATTTCCGCTTTGGCACAAATTCCAGAGATTTCCGAAATTGTATTGCAGTGTCAGGTTGCGCAGTTTCAGGTACGAAGCATCTTCTATCCATCGGTCGGAAAAAACGTTATTTCCGGCCACATCGCCGTACGAAGCACGTGGCAAAGTAGCGCTCTGTTCTTCAATTTGCCAGCGGTTAAGCACCGAAACTGACTGATTGTGGAAAGTAGACATGGATTCCAACTCCCGACGCAATGCATTGTAAGCCTTATTGCCTACGGAATAACCAAAATCGGCAGTCAGTGTAATTTTTTTATACCGAAGCGAAGAATTGATGGTTCCGAAAAAATCGGGCGTAGCCGAACCCAGCAACACTTTATCTTTGGCATTTATGACGTTATCGGTACTGTTTTCGTTCACAAAAACCACATCGCCAGCCTGATACGGATCGCCGTAGATATTTTTTAGTCCCGATGCTGCAGCTTCGGCACTGGTGGCATAAATTCCGTTGGTGCGGTAGCCGTAAAACGAATATGGCGATTCACCAACACGCATCAGCACCATGGCATCGTCGTTATTATAACCCTGATAGCTAATTCCGAGCTCATTGCTATTACCCAACGAGATAATTTTGCTTTTTGCTGATGCAACTGAACCGCCTATCGACCAATCGAAATCTTTGGTGCGTATGGCATGTACATTCAATGCAATTTCCATTCCCTGAGTGGCTATTTCGCCGGTATTGTCGTAATACTCCGACGAACCATATACGCTGGAAATATTTCGCGCCACCAACAAATCGTGCGCTCTGGCGCTGTATAAATTTGCTTTTAAGTCTATCAAATTTTTAAAAGCCGACAATTCGACACCCAAATCCAGTTCGTCGTTCTTTTCCCATTCCAGTTGCGTGTTGGGCACATTGGAACGTACAATAGTTCCCAGATTGAACAGATTGTAGTTCTGATAATAATTTTTGGCATAATTCGACGAGAAACGGCTGTTTCCGGTGCGACTCACATCGGCCGAAATATTCAGCGTGGATATTTCTTCGGGCAGAATATTCATATTTCCCAGCATAGCTTTTACTCCAAAAGCAGGGAACAAACCAAAGCGCGGAGCATCTACACCCGACACTGACGAACCATCCAACGCTATATTCAAATGAGCTTTCAGAATATTGTTGTAGGTGTAATCAGCATTCGCAAAATAATTGAGCCATTTCCATTCTATGTTATTTCCGGCAATATTCCGGTCGTCGGTTACATAGCTCAGCGATTGGTAAAAGTCGTTCGACGTATTGTAGCCCGACCCAAAATCGGATTCCAGCGTGCGATCCATGTATCGAACTCCTGCATTACCTTTCAGTTGATGAACGGTATTGAAAGTACGGTTATAGTCGGCATTCAGTCCGTAGTAATTACTGCGATTCTGAATTACTCCGCGACGAACCGTGTTGAATCCAACGCCATAATACTGAGGAACAATGGCTTTGGTTGTTACGCCGGGAATAAAAATACTTTCTTCGGTATAATTCAGACTGATATTCATCATTCCTGTAAATGTAAGGTAACGATTGGCATGATAATTCAGACCAAAACGGATATTGGCATCGTAAATTTTATCGGAAGCCTGCAAAGTATTGACAATAGCCAGCGGATTGCTCACGTTTTCGTAGCCAAAAGTAGGATTGGCATTTACATTCCACTCGTTGTACGAAGCATAACGGTTCAGTATATTTCCATCCGATTCTTTTTTGTACGGACTAAGCATGGGCATTGCCAGCGATGCTGCCAAAATTGGGTTAGTGCTTTCGCTCATTCCCTGCTCCTGCAATTTACTCACGATATACGACAAACCTACATTGGTAAAAATATCCACTTTACGACTCACCAGAATGTTGGCATTAATCAGGGTGTTGTAACGGTCAGTTTTGGTAGAGCCAACCACTCCGCCATCGGACGTATAACCAAACGACAGATTGTATTTGGCAATTTCGTCACCACCTTCAACGCGAAACACATTGTCGGTAACCAGCGTCGGTGACTGTACAAGATTCATCCAGTTGGTATTATTGTTGAACAGATATGAGTAAAAATTATCTTCGTTCTGCAAAAACGGATAATCGGTACGAAGCGTGGTTGCATTACCGTAACGGGCGCCGGCTATATCCTGAAAATAATTTTTGAAATCGGTTACTCCAAGCGTAGGAATTGATTTTCCGGGTGTACGCACGCCATACTGACCGCTAAACGATATACGTGTTTCGAGATTGGTTGAAGTTGCCTGTTCGGTTTCAATCAGAATAACTCCGTTGGAACCCAACGAGCCATATAAAGCAGCTTCAGCACCATTCAGTACAGTTATACTTTTGATGTCTTTCACATTGAATGCTGATAAAACACTACGTGAATAGCCGTTAATGATCTGCGAAATATCTTCGTTTCCAAAATAAGGAATGCCATTTAATACCAACAGTGGCATGTTAGAAGCCGTAAATGTATGAATCCCACGCAAATTGAGGTAAGCACCTTCGCCGGGCATTCCGCTTTTACCTATCATGTACAATCCCGGAATTTTATCCTGAATACCCAAATCAAGACTAACTTCTTTATTAAATTTTTCTTTCGAAACTGTTTTTCCGAAAAACTGTGTGGAATCGTTGGTTTGCGATTGCAGTATGCCTACAGGCAATAAGGCCATCAACAAAACAGCGAAAGCCAATCCGTAACGCCATTTTTTCAGTTCAACTTGATTCATATACTTCATATTTTGCCTTATTTTATGTAACTACTCAGCCCCCCAACCCCCTCAAGGGGGAGTTCTACAGCGTTACTCAAGATTAATTTGTACTTACAGACTCCTTTTTGTTCTCTTAAACTGAAACAATTAAATGCAACAATTGAGGTGCTTTGTAGTTACTATTTTATTTTATATGTTTTTTTTGCCTCAGCCTTTGCCTTAGCTTTCTTAAGTCTTTGTTCTTTATTCTTTTATCTTTGTTTACTCTAATAATTCCTATTCGTTGGTCGCAGACACCAGTGATACATCATCAATTGCGTTACATTGTTTTTGGAGCGTCCATTTACAGTATTATACAGTTTTGCATTATCTTTCGAAGCAATGGTAATAGTGAAATTTCCATCCGCAGGAATATTGACAATGGCTACCTGATAGCCATCAGTATCGTATGCCACGGCTTTTGGATCTTTTTCAATCCAGTCGCGCCAGTTAAATCCTTCGGGATAACCAATGGTGGAACTTCCGTAATAATCCATATCGCTCACCGAACCACGATCGAAGTGATAATTTGATCCTTGAGCGAAAAGCAGCATATCGCTCACCAGCAAATCATTATTAAAATAAATGTCAACCGAATAACGCAAACTGTGTTTGAAACCCATACGCAGATAATACTCACCGGCCGGTAGATTTACCTCGGCCAGCTTGCGGGTTGTTGAATTATACAAAACTCCGTCGTAAGTCACGCTACACGTAGACGAATCGGCAATGGCCTGTGCCGATGGAATGGCAGTGAGCACATGATAATACATGGTTGGTAATGTTTCCGACAGGGTAAATGCAGTTTGTGCATCGTTCACAATCAGTGGTTCAACCCAGTTGGTCCAGCGGAAATATTTTTTCTGTTGCGTTTCCGTCATTGCTCCCCACAATTCGTAAAATTTAGCTTTTACGCGGTAAATAACCACATGGTTCGGAATTTTCAGACTTGTAACGTAGTATGCCACACCATTGCTGAGTTTTACCGGCGTGGCTGCATTAACACGCTGAACGGAAGGTCGCCAAATAGCAGGTTCAACGGCTTCGTATTTTTTAGCATCCTGCGTTACATCAATTTTCTGCCGATAACCATCGATACAGTTGATATCCGATTTGGCTGTTGCTGCCACATCGGAACTTTCGAGACGACGGTTTACAAAACAGGCGCGCACTATCCATTCTTCGAACTTCAACTTATCTGCATTGGTAGCAGCTCTGTTGAGCCACAAAGGTACATTCGTCATAGCTGTATTGATGGCGCTGTTTATCTGGTCGTTGGTAGGAATAAACATGGTGGTCAGATAATCTTCCGAATAAACATCCCAATGTTTTAATCCTTCTTCGGTATAGCGGTCGATGAGCGTGTTGCGTTTGGTCATTACGGTATCGTAAACGGTATTTCCCATGGCATCAATGGCAATCGGCGTACTTTTTTCCTTGTCAAAATAACTTTCTTCGTAGCGTTTTACAAGCGATTTGAAGTAGGAATAATCCGGCCCGAGAGCTTCAAAATAATCATAAACCGACTGACGGGCTGTAATTACTCCACTCACAAAATACACATATCCGTTGGTGGTTTTCACCATTTTCTGAAGTTTGAAATTATCAAAATAAATACTGCTTCCTGATTTGCTAATCCAGATATTCTTCCCCAAACGGGTGGTGATTCCAGCGCCCTGAATCAGTTTCGATGGAGAAACCGCCACATCGGAAATACAGTTTTTAGCAAATCCGGTTTTATCGGAAATGTTTGTTCCGGTCAATACGGAATTGGCGCATACAATCAGCGTATATTCGTTGTCGGCTTTCACTGTTTCGAGAACTCCGGTTTCCTGAAAAATGGCAGAAATAGCGCTGAGATCAGCATTTTGAGCCACATACTCGCTTACCGTTCCGGTGTACACTTCCACACTATCCGACGAAATTATCTTCGACGTATAATAAGCATCCCAAGCATCGGTGCAGGAATATGTACCAAACAGGGTTATCAGTATCAGACTGAACAATATATGATTTTTTATTCGTTTCATATTTTTTTAGAATAATGAATAAAGATTAAAGAACAAAGATTAAAGAGCAAAGACTTAATTTTCTATCGGAATAAATTCCATATAATCCCACATTTGCCGGTAGCTGGTGTTTGTTTTGGCATTTATATCCATCAATGTAGCTTTCAGCGAATGAGTACCCGACTCATCAAAGGTAATGCTTTCCCAAAGTACTTCGGACGCAATTCCGTTTGCATTGATGTTAGATCGTTTCAGTGGGTCGACAAAGGTTGCCGGAATACCTTTCCACATAAAAATCGATTTCTGATAATCGTCGAGCTTAATTTTTGTATTACTTCCCGTCGGGTAAAATGAACGTAAACCCGGTGCACCGGCATAATACAATACTACTTTGTATTTTCCTTTGATAATGGTTGGCGTGGTCATGGTGACATTGCCGGCAAAACCCAGATTCAGAATCAGCAGGTTGTGCATCAACGCTCCGTATTTGTCGTTTTTGGCATCGGCCGAACTGTTGTAAGCGCATTTAAAATAGCCCACTCTTCGCCATGTTTTAACCGGCGATTTGGTTTCGTTACCCACATACATAAAAGACGTAATGGTTCCGTAATTCCCTTCAAGTTTATCCAGACTTAAGTCGATCTGATATTCCTTATTGGTTAAATCGGAAGAGAATAATTGCCCGAGAAATTTGGCAGCTCCATACGAGTTTACAAACGATTCCACATCGGGCATGTTGCAAAAATCCCACACAATGCGCATTGGACTCGGATCAAAAACCGGCAAAATCTGATCTATTTTGTGAATTACACCGTTTCGGGCTTTGATGTTACTGCGAATAAATTGAGCGGTTTTATTGATTTTATTTACACCATTCTCGGCTTCTACAGTGATGACTTTTCCTTTCAGTTTGGTGTCGAAAATCAACACTTCGCCCGGTTGATTGTAGTCAGTCAGCGTGGTTTTAGTGTATGTTTTTCCCAAAAAATGATACGCAACATATTTATAGAGCGCATTTTCGGTACTGGTATAATCGCTGCCTGCACTCAGATACGAAGCCAAATCGGTTGCCGAATTTATTCCTGCAGCTTTATACACCTCGTCAGGTACTGCCAAACAGGTAAAGCGCACATCGTTTACCGATATACTTCCGTTGGCATTCAACACTGTATCGGCATACACTTTCACCACCTGATCGTAACCGGTTTTTTTAGCAGCTTCTACAAATATCGTGTAGTCCTTGTAGTTTTCGAGCACTTCGAGCACTGTTTCCGATAAGGGACGAATGACATCGTGCAGTGTATAAATACGACCATTAGCCGTTGTATCAGCACGACCAAGATTGGCAACTTTGGCCTGATTGTTCAGATAAATGGAAAATGAATCGCGAAGTGCCACTTGTTCCAACTGATCATCATCCACATCCAAATCGCGGTAACCATAGGATGTTGTGAGATACGAGCCAAACAACGACATGGTGGGGATTTGTCCTTTTTCCACGTAGGCAATAAAATCGTTTTCCTTGATAATTCCTTTCAGAATATGTGCTTTAGCCACATTTCGTGCGTATTCCTGATCTAGTTCCTGAATCGAGCTTACTCCTTTCCATTCGAGGAATTTGGTTACAGCCTCATTATCGGGAGCAAACACAGTGGATGTAGCTGCTGCATCGTTCAGCGCATTGTACAGGTTGGCGTATTTCAATAATTCTATCCACATGGAATATTTATCTTCGTGCTTTTTCAGAAATTCAGCATTGGATAAATCCAGATTGGCATTGGTTTTTTCGATGTACTGCGAACCCAGAAACGGATCCTGACAGGCCGAAAATACCAATGTCATCACTAATATTATGCTACTAATTTTTTTCATATCATCATTTTATCGCTAACAAATCAATTATAATAAGGATTTTGTACCAATAACGGATTTACTTTCAACTCGTTTTCCCATATCGGAAGAAAATGTGCGTCATCGTTACCCAAAACCGAACGCAACCACGATTCGCTGGCTTGTTCGTTGTAGGTTGAAACATATTGAATAATAAACAGTTGTTTGTACTTGTTGTTGTTGCGACGACCGAAACGCAATAAATCGTACCACGATTTTCCTTCGCCTGCAAATTCTATCTGACGTTCGTGCAACAGCATTTTCAGCATATCTTCTTCCGACAGGTTTTCGGTGTATTCCAGCGGTTCCAGATTGGAACGACTGCGTACTTCGTTCATAATATCGATAGCCTGTTGCCAATCGGCGGCATTACCACCGTTGCTGCGTAAAATCAGCGCTTCGGCTTTCATAAGCATCACTTCAGCTACGCGATAAATGATAAAATTGGGATCGTAGTAAGTAATGGTACGTTTGTCCGACAAGGTTTTGGCACCACAATATTTCCACAAATAACCGCGGGTAGCTATTTCGTAGGCATCTTTGTTATCCACATAATATCCGCCAAACATGGTTCTGACAGCTTCTTTACCGGCAACAAGTGTTTCGGTATACTCGTTGTTGAAATCGTGCAGAAGTTGCAACGAAAGTTCATATTTACGGTTTTGCGAAACATTATCGAAATACACCGGTAACTGATTGGTCTGATTTTCCTGATAATTCCATTGCAATTCCAGAATCGACTCGTTGCTGTTTCCGGGGTTAAACATGGTAAACCACGATGCGTGTGAGGCTGTTTGCATGAAAACAGGTTTACGGGCTGATGTTGAATTCAATAACATATTGCTGTATTCCAGCGCAGTTTCATAATCTTCCGACCACAAACATACATCCGCCATCAGTGCGTAAAACGCCCATCGGGTAGCGCGACCTTTGGTTTCCCATGTGGTGTTGAAAAACTCTTTGGCTGCACCGGTTGCAAGTGCCGTACGAATATCGCTTTTTATTTGTTCCACAATTTCAGCTTCGGATGCTTTAGCTATTTGGTAATTGTTTGAATCGTCTTCGTAAGGCTTGGTAATCAGCGGAGCTTCACGCCAGTTGCGTACAATATAGAAATAACTCAACGCTCTCAGAAAATATGCTTCACAAAGGTGCGATTTCATTTCTTCTTCGGCATAAGTATCGTCAATTTTCTGCACTTTGGGCGCATTTTGTATCACTACATTGGCCACGTTCACCACCTGATACAGTGGACCCCAATTGCATAATGCTTTATTGATAGGCTTTACCTGAAATTTCTGTAAATCGTTTCCTTTTATGTCGAAAATAGCTCCAGAGCGCAATTCACCCCAGGGCAAAAGCGATCCAATGGCATTTTCGCGCAGAAAATAATAGCCCGAAACAACCACCGCTTCCACGTCTTTTTTCGATTGCCAGTATTCGTCGCTCACCTGCGCATTTTCAGGATACACGTTCAACCAATCGTTACAGCCCGATAAAACCGGAATGCAAACGATAAAAAGTACTATATATTTAAGTGTTCTCATACTTCAAATGTGTATTTTTCTGATGTTAGAAATTGAGATTAAAACCAGCCGACAAACGTAAACTGCGTGGAGTTTGCGCATCGTCCACAGCCAGATCGGTTACTTTACTTGGCAACGTAACTTCCGGATCCTGACCGGAATAGTTGGTAAATGTAAATAAGTCGTATGCCGTAAGGAAGAAACTCAGGTTTGTAACTTTAAACTTATCGGTAATTTTTTTCGGAATTTTATAATTGAGCGATACGCTCTGCAAACGTACGTACGAACAATCTTCCACAAAACGGTCGGAGCCTAGATAGTTCAAACCATATTTCCACAACGCTCTCGGAATTTCGGTATCGTCGCCTTCGTTACGCCAGCGACGTAATACAGCTGTGCTCTGGTTATCGGTTCCGTACATCGATTCACTGTTCATGCGGGCTTCGTTTATCACTTTTTGTCCCAAACGGTAATGCAGGTTTACGTTGAGCGTAAAATCGGTGTAACGTACATTGATACCGCCACCACCATGCACCATCGGCATATTGTTACCAAGATACACAATGTCTTTTTCGTTGATAATACCATCGTGGTTGATATCATTGTATTTGGCATCGCCGGGATAACATACGTAAGTTCCGTTTTTGGTGACGATAGGTTCTCCGTCGAGGTTATACATCACATTTTTATCCTCGTCTTTAGCATAAGTATCTTCAGTATTCTGATAAACTCCCACATATTGGTATCCAAAGAAAGAGCCTGTGGGTGTTCCTGTCATAATTTTCTGTGCATATTCGCCATTTTTCAGAGTGTATTGATTCATCGACAGATTTTCGGGCAACGCTTCAATCACATTGATGTTACGGGCAAAATTGAAATTAGTTGCCACGCGCCATTTTTTGTTTTCGAGAATGGTGTAATCAATGCGGTATTCCAAGCCGGTATTGCTTACTTCGCCCGAGTTGAAATACGAAATGGTATTTCCCGAATTGTTGTATCCGGTAGACGATGGAATAGCTATTTTGCTCTGCAACAAATCTTTGGTGTATTTGTAATAAATATCGAAAGTCATCGACAGTTTATTTTCGAGCAAGGTAAAATCTACTCCCATATCGTATTCTTTCGACGATTCCCATTTCAGTTTGTTGAGCTGCATGGAGTACGGAGCAATGGCTGTGGCCGTGTTGTATTCGCCAATCGACGTATACGTTCCCACATAAGGAGCTGTTCCGCCTGGTGCCTGACCACTTTCACCATAGCTGGCTCTCACTTTCAACTCATTCATCCATTTCTGATTTTTAAGGAATGCTTCGTCGCTCACAATCCACGCCACACCGGCCGATGGAAAAATACCCCAGCGATTCGATTTTCCGAGACTCGATTTTCCTTCGTAATTGATCGTTCCAGATAAAATATAGCGGTTCAGCAAGGTGTAATTCACACTGGTGATGCCCGATAAGGTACGTCCTTCGGAATCACCCGAACCTAAAGTCTGGATAGAACCACCTGAAACCGGATCGGATAAACCGGCAGAAGAAGCACCGTAAATGGTACTGGAATAGCTGGAACTGGTTGATTGCGCTGTGCGCCAGATACCAGTTGCAACCAAATTATGAGTCGATCCCCAGTTTTTGCGGTACATCAGTTTATTTTCGGTTTGCAGCGAAAGGTTGTTCGAATACGCATCGGTACTCAAATTGGCATAATAATTATCGGCCGAAACGCCTGTGGCAAGTTGTGGCAGGAATTTGCGGTTTTTTACCGTGCGGAAAAGCATACTCACATAAGCTGAATAACTGAATCCCGGCAGAAAATCGTATTTCATACGCACTATCATGCGTTCTTCGTCCTGGTTGGTATTGTTGTAACTTTCGTTGGCCATAATGATGGGATGAAAGTTGGCGCTACCGGTAAATGCTCCCTGAAACTCTTCGCTATTCTGACGGGTGAAATAATTGGCCGTCGGAATCACATTTCCGTTGTCGTCGGTTGTCATCCAATACGGACTTTTATTCGGCATTTTTCGGAAAGCTTCGGCACGAACTGCCGTTGTCCAGTTGTCTTGTTTATCGGAACCTGAATAACTGAAATCGGCTTCCACGCGCAGCTTGTCTGAAAACATGTAACCCACATTCAAACTTGAAGTCAAACGATCCAATCCTGTTCCTACGGTTGTTCCGCCTTCGTTGGTTTGCGACATTGAGAAACGGTATGTTGCCTTATCGCCACCACCCGACATGGAAAAACTATTATCGGTAGTAAATGCATTTTTTACGATATATGATAACCAATCGGTATTGGCATTGTACTCGTTGAAATAGCGCCACGATGGATTGTAATTAATTTCCGGGGTATCGAAAAGCAGTTCAAGCAAGTCGCCCGATTTTGAAAGTCCGCGTGCGTTGGCTGTGTTCCAGATAGCATCCTGCATAAACGCCACATACTGATTTCCGTTGAGCATTGGCATTGGATCCGGCTCAAATTTAATGGAGTTTTTGGACGAAAACGAGAACGATGTTTTCATTTTTGCTCCTTTTTTAGTAGTAATCAGCAAAACTCCGTTGGCTCCGGCTGTACCGTAAATGGATGTGGAAGCGGCATCTTTCAAAACTTCAATAGCTTCAATATCATTCGGATTGAGATTAAGCATGGCTGCAAAATCTTCGTCGTTGGCGGTATTAAAATCAAAGGAATCGTCGATACTTGTTTTATAAGGCACACCGTTGATAACAATCAGCGGATCGGTTTTGGAGTTGAGTGTAGCTGTACCTCGAATACGGATAGAACTGCGTGAACCGGGATCGCCACCCGAAAGAATATCCAAACCGGCAATTTTTCCCTGCAATGCTTCTTCCACCGAAATAACCGGCATATCGGAAACAAGTTTGTCCATCTTAATTTTTTGCGACGAGTTGGTTTGTTCTCGTTGTGAAATTCCGAGTTCACTTTCGATACGTCGTCCTGTAACCACCACATCCTGCAACGACTGAAAATCTTCCTGCATTACCGCATCCAAATTTGTCTGACCGGTATAATCGTAACTGCGCGATTTCATACCAATAAATGAGAATACGATTTTCATTTTGACCGTGGTTGCCGGTAAAACAAGTGAATATTTGCCATCGATGTTGGTTACAGTACCGGTAAGGGTTCTGTTTTGTTCGTTGGCAATAACAACGTTTACACCGAATGCCGGTGAATTTTTTCCATTGATTTTTTCATAAACTGTACCCTGAATAACCCGTTTGCCCTGGGCAAAGCCTGCCGAAAAACACATCAACAGCAAAACAATGCATATATATTTTATTCTCATACTATTAATTTTCTTATTCATATCAGATAATTATCAACGCACTGTTCAGAGCACTTCATTAATAAATTGAACACATCCATCGTCGAACACAAAAGGAAAATAATGATAGGTATCGTTTACATCCACCCAATTTCCTATTGTCAGACCATCGGCACTCAATACCCGAATACTGAGTTTATTTCCGGCATCCGAAACATGGATTTTGGTTGTTTTCGTTTGTATTTTACCATCGTCGAGCGGCACATCGTACGATTGTAGCGTTGGTAAACCTGCGCTGGTGTTTTCCTGCCAGCCTACATACGGAAAATTAGAAATAACGGCAGAACTGAGCGGAATAAAGTACTGCAACAGATAATACTGCAGCGCTGTGGCATCGGTCACTGTACAGGTAGCAAAGAAATTGGCTGTATTTACATCAGTGCTTGTTGTTGCAATTCCCGGAATTTTGGCATTAACAATGGCTTGTTTCACTGCTGTGGTAGTTGGTACAAACATCATACAGCTTTCTATAACCGGCAGAATGGATTGATCGCTTATCAGTCCGGCTTTATCCAGCAACTGAATAAATCCGTGATAAATAGTGGCATCGTTGCTGCGGTTATTAATCATCAACGGAATAAACTTCGGATAAAGCGCATTGACGGATGTCCCTTCGAGCAAAAATGGTTTGGTAGCATTGCGGTAAGTATAGGTTTTACCATTGCTCCAGCCATCGCGGAAAGTGAGTTCTGTGACATCGGCATACACATCGTCTTCGGTAATTCCAGGCATATACAGCAATTCGTTATGTTTGATGCTGTTGGTAATTTTTCCATCTTTTACATACCAGTACAAATTCATACTGGGCGATAAAGTGCGCATCACATGTGTTCCGCTGGTTGGTAATGATTGGTACGAGCCTGTTGTTCCATCCAGATTGACAACGTGTGTAAACAGGTAATTCTGCTGAATTCCTGAATTCAGTTTTGTAGCACCGCGATACAAACCGCCATCAACACCTCTGGTAATGCCGGTAGCATTCATCAGATCGTCGTCAGGATAGAGCATCAGGTATTTGGTTTCGTCGGAACTAAGCGTCAGCACCAAATCGGATACTGAAAGCATATCCAGAAAATAGCTGAATTTTTTGTACTGAAATGCCGGACCTGTCACCGAACCAAACATAGACGGCGGAGTAAGTACATTCAGTCCGTATAAAGCGCCATTTACGCAAATTTTACGATTGGCAGCCGGCACAGCATCCACATCGAAGTTAATCACTGTTCCGTAGCTGTTTTTTATCAGTTTCTTTTTAATTTCTTCAGGAAAAACTATCGATGACGAATATACACAGTTGAACAACAAGTAGTTAACCGATGTTTTGCTTACTTCGGCCAGCGAACTGTAACCTCCCACGCGCCAGTAATCGTCGAAAAACGAGCGTAAAGCTGTGTTATTGGGCGCAAAAACGGAGAACGATTTCAGCGAAAGCTGATCCATCATACGATAATCGGTAACCGGCCATTCACAAGCAATACTTGGCAGTGGCGAAGTATGATAATGCTGGTATAAACTCAGACCGTTTCCAAATTCGAGCGACAAAGCAGCGTCCAACTGATAATATTCATACGCGTTATATAATTCAAGAAAATCAGAATAATCGGGATTCGAAGCCAATTCTTTGTAGATAGTTTCGAGCGGACGCAACACACGGTCCACCGTATAAATATAGCCGTTATCGGCAATAATGGCATAATCTTTTACCGCAGCATTGGCCACATTAAATCCATCGTCGCCTTTCCAGGGCGTATCGCTGAAGAAATATTCATAATTGCTTTTGGCATCAATTTGTTTGGTTTGAAACATGCGGTACGAAAAAACCGGTAAAAATCGGTCGAGGTGATAAACACTGACATCCACACCGGCAGTATCTTTTTCGATGGTAATACCGTCCATGCTTTTTGTGCGGAATTTATAATACAAACCGGCATTGATGTTTTTATCGGCAAGCGTAACACCATCACCTTCGGCAGGACGGAAATTAATAAGTTTTTCCTTATTAAAAGAATAGTACAACACATGAAAACCAATCAGTTTGGTGACTTCATCCAATGGTAATTCTTCAATTTTTTTACCTCCGTAATTTTCGTTCAGATAAACTGTAAAAGCAGAATCGTTGGGAGCCATCACGGTGAGGATACTTTTCCCGTTGAGCATGGCTTTCATATTGGCCAGTTCCACACCTTTCAGGAAAATAGTGTAATGACCATCCTTTTCCAATACCTGATAAATACTTCCTTTCAGCCAATCGGGAGTATCGTAGTAATCATCTTTATTACAGGATGAAAACAAAAAGCTCAAAAGGAAAACCGAAATGAGCATTATACTCAAATGGAATTTGTGATTCATATTTTTAGATTTATTAGAAGAAAAATATTTTATCGATTTTTGCTGATTTTCATGTAATATAGTATCGGAAACTATTTTACAAATTTTATCAGTACAAAAATACTTGAATATTACAGTTAACAAGGGTGATAAATCGTTTTCAAATGTATGTCAATTTAGTTTTAATCTGATTTCTCTGAAAAAAGATTTCTTGCATTCAATTTACTTTCAAAACGTCAAATATAGCGAAATCAATTTGTTTGATTCATTGTTTGGGCAAACAAAAAAGGGATTGATTGTCATTTAATCTAACAATCAATCCCATAATAAATAAAATGAACGGTATTTTAGCGGTATTTTAACCCTATTTCATACCAGGGCATATGGTTGGTTTATTCATATTCTACCATTAAAGGGTTATTGGACAGCTTATTTGTGATGATATAAACTCCAGCCTAAGTATGTTTCAATGGATTCCTCAATAATTTCGGCAACACCGCCACGCACCATGGCTACATGATGTTCATAACCGTTTTTGCAGATATATTTAAGCAATTGTTGTAAATTATCAACCTGTGAAACGGCGATACCGCCATCCATACCATAAGGATCTTGCGTAAACTGACCTTGTCCGAGATACGATTTGATAATTCCTTTCGGATCGTCGGTAGAAATACGGAAGAACGAGAAATCGCCCGGAGCAACTTTGCCTTTCACAGCGCCAAAAGTATCTTCCTGTCCAAGAACAGTTCCCAACACATCGAGTGAGCCAATGGTCAATTCGTTTTTCATGAAGCTTTTCGGATAGTTGCTGCAATGTGTACAAACGCATTTGTTGCGGTCGGTTCCAAAGTTATTATTCCAGTCGAGCAATGCAGGCGCTTCACCCGAAGCCAACATCAAAGTGTACATAGAAACTGCACCGGCAATATCCACTTCACAAGCACTTGGCATAAGTTTTTCGCCCAACATACTCATGGTTAAACAAGATGCGCAACCGTAATTATGTTGTAATGAATCCCAGCATTCGATGGTGGAAGCATCAATTTCGTTGGCTGCAATCCAGTTTTCGACAGCCAATCCGAATTTTGCCTGACGAATGATTTTATCTTCGTGAACAGTAGTGGCAATTTTACCATAATCCTTAATTTCAGCCAATTTCAGTTTGAGGTCAGCCGATTGAAGATTTACTTTATTGGCAGCACCCAAAATTTCCGATAAATCAACAGTTACCACTGTGATTCCTGAAGCCTGAAGTATTTTTTCGCTGGCACGTACAGTCTGGAACGCTGCCGGACGGGCGCCGATAGCACCAATACGGGCATTGCGCAAGCCATTCACCACACGACAAATAGAAGCAAATTTCTTTACATCGGTTTCAAACATTTCGCTATCCAACGGATAAGTGTGGAAAGTAGTATCGGTAAACGGAATTCCGTATTGGTAGAAGTTATTGCAAACCGAAATTTTTCCACAAAAAGCATCGCGCCGACTGTAAACGTCCACTTTATCATTGTCATCGTCCATCGCCTGAACCATGATAGGAACATTCAAATTGGCTAATTTAATGGCATTTACTATTCCCAGCTCGTTGCTAAAATTTGGTAAAACGATAATAATACCATCAATTTTGTCGCGGTTTTCGCTGAAAAGTTTGGCACATTTTTTACCATCTTCGTAATTATCCACACTTCCAGACACAGTAGCATCAACCGGAAGAATTACATAATCGTGACCCATTGCTTCAATTTTAGGAAGCAAAATTTCGCGTGCTGCTAAACCAAGTTTAGCACTGAAGATATCTCTGGTTCCTACAATCAGACCAAAGGTGAGTTTTTGTTTATAAGCCATATTTTCTGCTATTTTAAAAGAGTATTTTTATTTCTTGATTTTAATTTATTGCATAATGGTGCGTTTAACGGCCTTTTTCCATTCTGAATGTAGTTGTTCAACCCATTCCGAATTCATTTTAGGAGTAATATAATCGTTTGTTGAGCGCAATTTCTCAGCTTCAGAAAGCGAATTCCATGTTTTTAACGCAAAACCACTCATCAGAAATGCTCCGAGAGCCGAAGCTTCCTGAATAGGACTTCTGTTGATTTTAGCCTGTAACATATCTGCCTGAAACTGCATTAGAAAATTGTTTTTCACCGGACCTCCATCTACGCGCAATTCCTTTAAATTTACTCCCGAGGATTGAATTAAATCCATCAGATCTTTTACCTGATAAGCGATTGATTCCAGCGCAGCACGTACAATATGTGCTTTGTTGGTGCCGCGATTCATGCCACAAATCAACGCTTTGGCATCGTTATCCCACCAGGGTGCACCCAATCCGGCAAAAGCAGGAACAAAATACACACCGTCGGTACTATTTATCGAAGTTGCCAATTCTTCTGTTTCAGAAGCCGATTGAATCAGTTTCAAATCATCCTGCAACCATTTAATAGTAGCTCCGGTGCAATGTATATTTCCTTCGAAAGCAAAGTAAGCTTTTCCACAAGCTGCAAATGCAACGGAAGTTACCAATCCTTTAGGTGCTTTCAGTGGTTTTTCACCAATATTAATCATAATAGAAGAGCCGGTTCCGTAAGTAGCTTTTCCCATTCCGGGTGCAAAACACATTTGTCCGGCAAGCGCACCGTGCGAATCTCCCAAAACACCGGCAATCGGCACTTCCGGAATAATTCCGTTAAATGTAGTTGACCCATAAATGCTGTCACAAGGCTTTATATAAGACAACATGCTGGCCGGAACAGTAAACAATTCCAACAATTCTTTATCCCAATTGAGCGTATGAATATTAAAAAGCAAAGTGCGCGAAGCATTGGTGTAATCGGTAGCATGAACTTTTCCTCCGGTCAGGTTCCAAATCAACCAACTATCCATAGTTCCCAACAGTAAATGACCGGCTTCAGCATCCTGTCGTGCATTTTTCACATTGTCCAGTATCCATTTTACACCGCTTGCCGAAAAATACGGATTGATAATAAGTCCGGTTTTTTCTGTAACAGTTGGCTCGTGACCTTGCGCAATCAATTCTTCACAAATTGCTGTTCCACGATTACATTGCCATACTACGGCATTATAAACCGGTTTTCCTGTGCGTTTATCCCATACAACTACTGTTTCGCGCTGATTGGTAATGGCTACAGAAATAATCTGATCATTTCCTGAAATATTTTTCTTAACAAGTTGTTGAACAGCCTTATATGTGTTTTCAAGAATTTCAATTGCATTGTGTTCAACAAAGCCGGGCTGAGGATAATATTGTTTATGATCTTCGGAAGTGCGGGCTACAAGTTGCCCATATTCATCGAATAACATAGCTTTGGTGGCCGAAGTGCTTTGATCTATAACGACAACAAACTGCCCCCCAACCCCCTGAAGGGGGAGCTTTGAGCTAGTATTGTTATCAAAATTGTTATTGTTCATTTATGATTTTTAAGTAAAATTCGTGATGTCCGTCTTATTCCCCCTTCAGGGGGTTAGGGGGCAGATTTAAAGGTTCATTGCTATTTTTAGAATTCCTTCTGTATCAATTCCATAATATTTAAAAATTTCAGGTGAAGTGGCATGAATGGCGTTTTCATCAGGAATTCCTAAAATCTTGAGTTTTGCATTGCCGTTTTGTGCAATAATTTCGGCAACAATTCCTCCCAAACCACCATAAATACTGTGTTCCTCAACAGTAATAATCTTACCTGTTTCCCGGGCAGCTTTCTCAACAATTTCTCTATCGAATGGTTTTAGTGTATGCATGTCAATCACGCGAGTTTTGATGCCTTGTTCATGCAGCTTTTTTCCGGCTTGCAAACAATGATATACAGTTTCACCTGTTCCGATAATCGTCAGGTCATCACCATCGAGCAACAAATTAGCTTTGCCAATTTTAAAATCGATATTTTCGTTTTCATACACATTGGGAACTGCATTTCTGCCCACACGTATATACACCGGAAATGGATAATCCACCAACTCTTCTACTAATTTCTTTGTCTGGTAAATATCGCACGGAAGTACGATGTGCATTCCCGGAAAAGTGCGCAACACAGCAATATCGTGCAAACTGTGGTGCGAAAAGCCTAATGCTCCGTAACTTACACCGCCACTTACGCCCAAAATTTTCACCGGATTTGCCGAATATGCCACATCCACTTTTACCTGTTCGAGACTACGTGCTACATAAAAACAAGCCGGTCCGCACACAAAAGCCTTTTTACCGGCTGAAACAAGTCCGGCAGCTACGCCAACAGCATTTTGTTCGGCTATGCCCAACTCCACAAATTGTTCAGGAAGTTCTTCTGCAAATTTATCTAAAGTCACCGAACCACGTGCATCGGTGGTGACTGCTACAATATCTTTATCTTTTTTTGCCAGTTCCACCAGTGTGTCGGTGAACATTTTGCGGCAGGGAATAGTATTCATTATAAGCCCTCTAACCCCCACAATGGGGATATTTAGTTAGTTATTATTGTTTTAATTCAATCAATTTTTAGAGAATAAGTCTTTAAGTCCCCATTGTGGGGGATTTAGGGGGCTTCTTCACATTGTTTTTATTCGTTCTTCTATTTCAGCAATTGCCTGCTGATATTGTTCCTCGTTAGGCACGCCGTGATGCCATTTTGCACCATGTTCCATATACGAAATTCCATTTCCTTTGGTAGTGTGCGAAATAATCAGCTTTGGTTTGTCGTTCGAATAATCAAAACCATCGAAAGTGCCGACAATATCTTCCAGATCATTTCCTTTTACGTCGAAAACCTCCCAACCGAAAGCTTCCCAGCGGTCGCGCATAGGTTCCAGCGCCATCACATTTTCAGTTTTTCCACTGATTTGCAGGGTGTTTCTGTCGATAATTGCTACCAGATTTCCGAGTTTATAGTGACTTGCCGACATAGCCGCTTCGTAAATGGATCCTTCACCCTGTTCACCATCGCCCATTAATACATAGGTGCGAAACGTATTTTTTGCCATTTTTGCACCAATTGCCATGCCTACGCCAACAGATAAACCATGTCCGAGTGCACCGCTGTTCAATTCAACTCCGGGTGTTTTTTTTGTGGGATGTCCGGCCAGCTTTGAATTAAATTTTCCGTAAGTATCGAGCAAACTTTGTTCGATAAAACCCTTTTGAGCCAAAGTTGCGTACAACGTTTCCACACTATGACCTTTGCTGAGAATATACCGGTCGCGATCAGGTTTTTGTGGGTTTTTAGGATCGACATTCAGGACGTGGAAGTAAAGCGCGGTTGTCATTTCTACCGACGAAAGCGAGCCTCCAATATGTCCGCCCTTAGCCGAATAAATAATTTCGACGACCCTTTTTCGAATAATTTCCGCCGTTTTTTTTAATTCTGATAAAGCAGATTTATCTGTTTTGTTCATAAATATATTTTGAAAATCGTTTTTTTATAAGTCTTTAAAAATAAACTGATTGACTGAACATGAAACAGAAATTCCATGAATCAGTACAATATATATAATCAACAGACGTAAACTTTGCTGTTTTGTTGATACTTCAGACGAAGTTTTCAATAAAATTCTTAAAATGTAAATTATCTCTTATTTTAGATTTATAAAAAGGAAAAAGTTCCCGATAAAAAATCTATAATAAAAATTTTTACGAACTTTGTCAAACTTTGCTCAATGACCATTCGTTATAATTATAAATAAATAACTATCTTTATTGCTTAAAGTCAACACAAAAGAAAATGAAAAAAGGAGTATTTAATAGCATTCTCAAATCATTTAATCTCAATGATATTGAGATGCATTTGATTTATCATTATGTATTATCAAATAGTCTTGATTTCTCTAACAACACAATTTTATCCAAGTATTTAGAAACTTTTACTCAAAATACAAAACTAAATTTTGAAATTGAGAACTTAGAGATTTCTTCATTAAAAGACCTTGAAAATTATCTTGAACTATTAATTCCTCAACAAGATAGAAAATTTAACGGAGCATTTTTCACGCCAACTTATATTGTTGACTTTATTATTAATGAAGTGAAGCCAGCGCAAAATGCAAAAAATCTTGACCCAAGTTGTGGTTGCGGAGCTTTTTTAATTGGTATTGCAGAATACTACAAAACAAACTTTAACAAATCGATTAAAGAAACAATACAAGAAAACATATATGGTTCTGATATATTAGAATACAATATTCATAGGGCAAAATTACTCCTGACAATATTTGCGCTTCAAAATGGAGAAAATGTCAATGAATCTGATTTTAACTTATATACTCAGGATAGCTTAAGAGCCAATTGGAAGATTGAATTTGACAATATTGTTGGCAATCCTCCTTATGTCAAATTTCAAGATCTGTCTGACGAAAATAGAAAGTACTTGGCAAAAAACTGGACAACGGTTGATAATGGCAGTTTCAACTTATACTTCGCATTTTTTGAATTAGGATATAAACTGCTTAATTCAAAGGGTAAACTTGGGTTTATAACTCCTAATAATTATTTCACATCATTGGCTGGAGTTTCTATTCGTAAATACTTCCAGCAAAAGAAATGTGTTACACGTATTATCGATTTCAGTCACAATAAAGTTTTCGACGCTCAAACATATACAGCATTGACATTTTTAAATAAAAATGAAAACGAAGCACTTACATTTGACAGAATAAAAGAAGGATATAAACCTGAAAATTTTTTACCCATAGCTAATGGTTCGCCAAATTATTTTAAAAATTTAGATTATAAAAAATGGCGTTTATTAAAAACTGATGAACAAAAAAATATAAAACAGATTGAAACAGTTGGTACTCCAATAGGCAAGATGTTTGACATTTGTGTAGGTATAGCAACTTTAAAAGATGAGATTTTCTTTGTGGATGGAAGTGTTGAAAAAAATGGTTGCTACATTAAGGACACTGAAAATGGTACTTTCGAAATAGAAAAAGATATAACTAAATCTGTTTACAAAATTTCAAATTTCAAATCACAGAAAGAAATTGAAAACAATACAAAAAGAATTATTTGCCCCTATAATATTAGCAAAGGTGTAGCCACACCTATTCCTGAACTTCAATTTAAAGAGAAGTTTCCGAAATGTTATGCCTATTTATTATCAGAAAAAGTTAATCTACTATCAAGAGATAAAGGAAAAGTTATTTATGAACCATTTTATGTTTGGGGAAGGACTCAGGGGTTAAATAAGTGGGGTAAAAAAATATTAAATCCTACATTTAGTCAGTTTCCGAGATTTTTAAGAGTTGAAGAGGAAGATGCATTTTTCACAAATGGTTATGGATTCTTCTTTAAAGAGCAGAATATTAGTATGTCGCTTTTTGATGAACCAAGTAATCCAATCTCACTTTTAGAAAATATTGATGTAGTTCAGAAAGTTCTAAATTCAATTGTAATGCACTATTATGTAAGTAAAACAAGTGTCTCGATTGAAGGTGGTTATCCTTGCTATCAAAAGAATTTTATTGAAAATTTTACTATTCCTGAATTTTCAAATGAAGAAATCAATATTTTAAGAAAATTAGATGACAATCAAGAAATTGATGAATTTTTAATTGAGAAATATCAACTAAAAATATTTTCAGGAAATCTTGTTTGATATATTTGCATCAAATCTGCTATAAATCCATTGAACGACAAGTTATCAATATTCGCCAATGAATTTATTGGAATTATGCCATCTGCAATTAGGTCTTGTGTGGTATTGTAGAGCTTAGGTATTTGTTGACTAAAGTCCACTATTAACAATGCAATCCTTTCATATTTATATGGTGGATCAGACTCTTGTAGTCTATTATTCAATGCTTCAAATGCTAGAATATACTTTTCTATATGTTCTGAATTTTTAAATGAAACAATATTATCAGCTGCAGCATCTGAGTCATATTCTTTTGCAATTATCAAATAAACTTCGCCTAAAACCATATTTGGAAATCGTAAATGAAAATTTAAAGCTTCTGCAAAAGTTCTTTCATATAGCGTATCAAAGTTTTTGGCAACACTACTTAATTGGCTTCTAACATTCACAGAAAGTACTGATTCAGTAAAAGAGTCACCGAATTTATCAGTAAAACCATTTAAATATGTTGGGTATTTTAATATCTCTGCATTCACATGAATATTATTAGCAATAACTGAAATATCTTGATTTTTTGTTTTAAGATAACCAGCTAAAGACAGTTCTTTGTCTCTTAAAATTACTGGTCTATTATTAGGTCTCAAAGTAGGGTTAACAATCCTTTGTAATCTTTTTAACTCTGGATTAATTAAACTTGGATGAACACCAAAATTCAAGAATTCTGTTTTAATTACATCATGAATTAATTTTATTGGTCTTTGAGTTCTAATTAATGCATTTTTTCCATTTTCACCATTAGTTATTATTGCATTCTCTATGTCTGCTTTTATTTTATTTAAAGCTGTTTGAATTTGAATTTGAGTAAATGGAACTCCTGTATGATTATTAGCTAAATTTGACATCGTTAAAAAATTCATTAAGTGATACATTAAGTGCATTAGCAATTTTTTCAATATTTACGATTGAAATATTTCTACTTCCATTTTCAACAGAAGCAATGTAACTTCGATCTAAATCAGCAGAGTATGATAAATCCTTTTGAGACATCGATGCCTGTTCACGAAGTTCTTTAATTCTTTTACCAATTTTATCTTTTATTTCCATTTTGCAAAAGTGCAACATTGTTGACTATAAATCAAAGACTATAAGTAACATCGGAAATTTTATTTTATTTGCAATTTAACAATCTTCTGCAAAAATTCATTTTTAATTAAAGAGTTGTAATAAATACCGAAACTCAAATGACCGCTATTTTAATAGAACTGGTGAAGAATACTTTGGTTGATTGAAACTATTTCAAGAAGAGTTACAAATTTCATCTTAACAAAATTTTTTACAACCATTTTTTTATTTTATCTCCATTTTCGGGCTTTACAAGATGCTGAAACACTGATTTTGACATGAAATATTTCCATTTTTGCAACTTTTATTGCAACTTTTTAATATTTTTTGCTTCTCAAATGTAAATAATCCCAAACATTGATTATATTTGCAACCAAGAATTACGACTGTAGTAATCTACAGCCAATTATAAACCAACCAATGATCAAAAAAAATGGAAGAATTAGTAAACAAAATCAAAGCTGAATTTGATGCATTTGCAACAGATGCTAACTTACAAATTGCAAAAGGTAACAAAGCTGCTGGTACTCGTGCCCGCAAAAGTTCTCTCGAACTGGAAAAAATGCTGAAAGAATTCAGAAAAGTTTCTTTAGGTGAAGCAAAAAAATAATTGTTTGCTTTTAAAAAATAAAAGACTTTCCGTGTAACATGGAAAGTCTTTTGTTTTTATATTAATCTGTATTATGCATTTATTTCCTCCCTGACAAACAAAAATATTTTCGACCCAAACCAAAATTCTTTTGTATCTTTGCAGCGCATTGGTTCACAACACAGATTCCGCTGTTAGTGATGAAAAGGGAATCAGGTGAAAATCCTGAACAGTCCCGCTGCTGTAAGCTCTACCTCACCCAACCCTCTACCGGAGTAGAGGGAGAAAGAGGAAAACGTATTGAACAACACTTTTGCCACTGGTTCTTGTCCCCCTCTTGTGGAGGGGTTAGGGGAGGCTGGGAAGGCGTTCAATATCGGGAGCAAGTCAGAAGACCTGCCATGCAATTTCTAGTTTAAAGCTTTCGGGGAAAGAGCTAAAAACCAATACAGCATACCTGTTTATCCATTGTGCTTTGTTGATTTTTCTTATTCTTGCAGGCTATTTCGTTTATCAGTAAACAAATAGTAACCATGTGTCAATTGCCTTTTCGTAGGTTGGTATTCTTTTCGGCATTACTTCTTTCAGGAGTTTTGCCGGGCAAGCTTATGTCTATCGAAAAGCTGGATACCACCAAAGTATATTCCATTACCGAACTTACCGTAACTGAACAAAACAGAAAAAACGAAGTTCGTTCGTCGGCTCCGCTTCAAAAACTATCCACCAATCAGATCGAAAAACTAAACGCTTTGCAGGTTTCGGATGCAGTGAAATTCTTTTCGGGAGTAGCGCTAAAGGATTACGGTGGTATCGGTGGATTAAAAACTGTATCGGTCCGAAGCCTTGGTGCATCGCACACAGCTGTTAGCTACGATGGAATTACGCTGAACGATGGGCAGACCGGACAAATTGATATTGGTCGGTTTTCGCTGGAAAATACTGAATCCGTTTCGCTCAGCAACGGTCAGAGCGATAATATTTTTCAACCGGCCAGAGCTTTTGCTGCTGCTGCTGTGCTGAATATTCAATCTTCAGTACCTGTTTTCGATAAAAATAAAAACTACAACGGGAAGGCTACTCTTCGAACGGGTTCATTCGGCTTACTGAATCCTGCATTTTTGTTTCAGAACAAAATCAGTCCGCGATATTCGCTATCGGTAAGTGGTGAATGGTTAACAGCAAATGGTGAATATCCCTACAAACTGCAATATGACAATAACGGCGGACTAACAACGAACGAAGTGCGTAAAAATTCTGACGTTTCGAATATCCGGCTCGAAACGGCTCTTTATGCCACATTTTCCGAAAATGAATCGGCTTATGTAAAAGCTTATTTCTACGATTCTGATCGAGGATTACCGGGCGCAACGATCTTTTATAACGAAAGTGCTTTTACGTCGCAACGCCTGCACGACAACACTTTTTTCACTCAGGCGCATTATCAGAAAAAATTTTCGCAAAAATGGTCTGTTCAGGCAAATGCAAAATACAATCACGGTTATACGCACTATACCGACACTGTGGTTCATAACAATGCCGGTTTGGAAGAAAATTTCTACCGACAAAATGAATTTTACGGTTCAACATCAATCCATTTCCGCCCAATGGAACAACTCAGTTTCTCGTTTTCGGGCGATGGAAGCATCAGCAATTTATCAGCAGAATTTGATAATGAAGCATTAACCAGCGATTTTGCCCGACCTGTGCGCTACAGTTTTTTGTCTGTATTGGCCGGAAAATGGGTTTCGAATCATTTTCTGGCAACTGCCAGTGTTCTGTCAACCGTTGTATCCGACAACACCAAAACATCTCACAATACTGCTTCTTACAACCGTCTTTCTCCATATTTCAGTGTGAGTTACAAACCATTTCAAAAAGCTGATTTGCGTATCAGAACATTCTACAAAAATATTTTCCGCTTACCATCGTTCAATGATTTGTATTATTCCCGGGTTGGAAATATCGGGCTCAAACCCGAAACCACCAATCAGTTAAATCTGGGAGCAACCTACTCGTTCAGCTATAAAAAAGTGATTCCGCTTTTTACTTTCACTGCCGATGTGTACCGCAACATGGTGAAGGACAAAATTGTGGCCATGCCTACCAAAAATATCTTTATCTGGAGCATGAAAAACCTGGGAAAAGTGGAAATTACCGGGATAGATGTAAGCTCAGAAGCTGATTTTAAACTCTCGAAAAAAATTGCGCTCAACCTCGGAGGGACATATTCGTATCAACGTGCATTGGATGTAACTACGCCCGGCGATGAAACTTACGGGCATCAAATTCCGTATGTTCCGCGTGTTTCGGGTTCGGTAAAAGCTGCTATTGAAACACAGTGGGTGAATGTGGCATACGCTGTTTTATGGTCGGGAGCTCGATATGCCGGTTACCAAAACTATGCTGAAAACCGCTTACCGGGATATTCCGATCACAGCATTTCTGTTTCGCACAATTTTTATTTGAAAGATAAAACACTGGCAGCAAAACTGGAAGTTTTAAACCTGCTGAACGAAAACTACGCTGTCGTTCGGTATTTTCCCATGCCCGGACGTTCTGTGAGAGCCACGGTCAGTTATAAATTATAGAAAAACATGAACAAAGTGCTTTTAAAATATCCGTTCACCGGAATCTTATTTATCGTAACTCTCCTGATTTTCTGGGGCTGCGATGATATGCTGGACAAACCCAAACCGAATGGCAGCGTCGGAAACGGTGAGGCTACCAGCATTTATATACTTTGCGAAGGTTTGTTTAACTCCAACAACAGTACACTTGCTGATTACAGTTTGAAAACCGGTACTTTCATCCCCGATTTTTTCAGAACTAAAAACAAACGCGGTCTTGGCGACACTGCCAACGATATGGGCGTTTATGGTTCAAAACTGTATGTGGTGGTCAATGTTTCGGGATGTATAGAAGTGATTGACGCCAATACCGGACTATCCATCAAACAGATAAAGATAACTGATGACAGAAATGTGTCACGGGAACCGAGATATATCGCTTTCGAAGGCGGAAATGCTTTTGTGTGTAATTTTGATGGTACGGTTTGTCGTATTGATACAGCAACTCTGCAGATAAATGCGACAGTAAAATGTGGCAAAAATCCGGATGGTATATGTGTGGCAAACGGAAAACTGTATGTGTCAAACTCAGGCGGACTGAACTTCCCCAACTACGACAACACGGTTTCGGTAATTGATGCAGCTTTATTTTCGGAAATAAAAAAAATTACAGTCGGCATAAATCCGGGACAAATTCATGCTGATAATGAAGGAGATGTATATGTGGTTTCGCGCGGAAATTACGGAACAAATCCCAATAAATTGCAAAAAATTAATTCGCAGACTGATGAATTATCAGTCAGTTTTGAAAGCTTTAATGCACTTAATTTTACGATTCATAACGATACAGCCTTTATTTACAACTACGATTATACTTCACAAAAGTGCAGTATTATGGTTTTCGATTGTAAACAGGATACCATCATTACCAACAATTTTATTACTGATAACACACCGCTTTCAACCCCGTACGGGATTGATGTAAATCCCGCAAACGGCGATGTATATATGACTGATGCTAAATCGTATACGGTTTATGGCGATGTGTATTGCTTTGATAGAAGCGGTAAACTGAAATTTCAACTCAGGGAAGTGGGTTTAAATCCCAAAAAGATACTTTTCAGATAGAAGAAATATCCAGATAATCAGGATTATCCATGTCCAAATCCGGTAACTGAATTTTCGGTTTTTATGGCGGATAAAATACATCAGTATCAGGTTGAAAAAAACTCCTCCGGCCAGTTCAAACCCATGCAATACAATTTCCGGAACTCGTTTTCGGTTTCTTATCGCGGCAACTTTATCGGATGAAAATAATACAGCGCTTATCAGATTAATACAACCAAAATATAAAATGACAATGTTAGCGGGATTTTTCATTTTTGCTTTTTGAAGAAATAGCTTTCTTTTTATTTTCAGGCAGATAATTTTCGTCGCTGACAACGCTTTTTCCTGATTGAAGTTCAAGCTGTTTTCGGGCATCGCCGGCAATTTTGCCTCCTGCCTTTGCTGCTTTCTGATTTTCGATAAATCCCTGAGTATTTGTATTTACAGCAATTTCTTTGGTAGAAGCCTCACCCAGCATCGAAAAAATCAATTCAAGATCAGTCATATGGTCACGCAGATTCTGACTTTTTTAATCCTTTCACTTCTTTATATTCCTTTGGAGTGAGCCCAAAAGTGGCTTTCGAAATTTCGGCAGTCAATATTGAGTATTCAATCTGTTCCTTTACTCCACGGTTTTTCCATTCTTCAGTAAGTTCTTCACGAATGGCAATACTTCGCATACGTTTCTCAATCCAATCATCCGGATAACCTTTCAGTTTGTAGAGTTCACGCGTCCGTTGTGTGGCAATTTCGGGGTTTTCAATTTCCGCCAATCGTTCAGCACCAACTTTTGCCAACCAGAGTTTAAAAGGCTCGGCTTTGGGTGATGGAATAGATTGAATGATACGAAGCAGACTTTCAGCATTTGCACAATTCATTTTCTGAGGCCCTCCTGCAGTATCAACCATAAGGGTAGGTACAAATTGTACCCATCCTTTGGAAAGTTCCAAATCACGTTGGCGCATTTTTTTTATATATTGCTTTGGGTCTTTGCTATCGGTAAGTATTGAAATCACATCTTCAATAACAAAATACCATTTCTCCTCCGTTTCGTTCCAAACCGAACGTATTTGCTTGCTTTCGAAAAGTTTGATGCTCATATCTTCAAGGTATTATTTAGTTAACAGATATTGGTGAGTTTATTCTTCGAGCAAATCAGGTCGCAGCAGTTTGGTTCGTTCCACAGCCTGTTGATGATTCCATTCATCTACTTTTGCCTGATGACCTGAAAGCAAAATTTCCGGAACTTTCCAGCCATTATATTCTGCCGGACGGGTATAAACGGGTGGTGCAAGTAAATTATCCTGAAACGAATCGGAAAGTGCCGATTGTTCATCACCAATGGCTCCCGGAATAAGGCGGACAATGGCATCAGTCATGATGGCTGCCGGAAGTTCGCCACCGGTCAGCACATAATCGCCTATAGTTATTTCTTTGGTAATCAAATGTTCGCGTATGCGGTGGTCGATGCCTTTGTAGTGCCCGCAAAGAATAATCAGGTTTTCGTACATCGACATGCGGTTGGCCATTTTCTGATTAAATTTTTCTCCATCAGGCGATGTATAAATCACCTCATCGTAGTTGCGTTCGCTTTTCAGATGAGAAATAATCCTGTCGACAGGCTCAATTTGAATCACCATACCGGCACTGAAACCAAAAGCATAATCGTCGACCCGACGATGTTTGTTGGTGGTATATTCGCGCAAATTATGCACGAAGACTTCCACCAAACCCTTGTCGCGGGCACGTTTCACAATGGAATAATTCAGGGGACTTTCGAGTAATTCGGGAACGGCTGAGATAATATCGATACGCATCATGTAAATTTGCAATTTTGTTATTTACTATTTACTATTTGGAATTCAACCAATTGGTGACATAGTAACTGATTTGCAAAGATACAGAAAAATGCAGCAATATTACAGATTAGACGCCAACCACTTTCTGAGAATTTCGGGCGATTTTCCGGAACGACGGCAGTAATCCAGAAATTGTTGTTCGTCAATTTTGCCGATGTTGAAGTATTTGCTTTGCGGATGCGCAAAAACCAGTCCACTCACCGATGCATTCGGATACATAGCACCATTTTCAGTCAACGAAATGCCTGATTTTTCGAATTCTATAAGTTTATCCAGCACAAAAATAACCGACTGATCGGGCAACGATGGATAACCTACTGCCGGACGAATACCCTGATAGTGCGTTTTGAAAAATCCGTTGACATCCGGTTTCTCATCAGGCACATACCCCCATATTTCTTTGCGGATTTTGTAATGCAACCATTCTGCAGTTGCTTCGGCCAAACGGTCTGAGAGCGTTTTTATCAGAATAGAATTGTACATATCGTCATCTTTTTCAAATCCCGCAGCAAACTCTTCGGCACCAAGAACTGTATTGGCAAAAACTCCGACATAATCGGTATCGGGCCGGAGAAAATCGGCGAGCGAATAACAAAAACCGTCAGTTGAAGGCACTTGCTGACGAAGTGTTGGAATCACAACTTCTGTGCCATCCACCTGAACCACAATATCATCGTCGGCAGAATGTGCCGGAAAAATTCCCACAACAGCATTGATAGTGATAATTTTTTCATCCACAAACCGGCGGAGCAATTCCTGTGCATCTTTGTAGAGTTTCAGTGCTTCTTCCGCTTTTTCGCGCTCGTTGGGCGGAAACTTTTGCAGCCATCCTACTTTGCACGAACTGCAATCGCAAACAGTCTGAATATCATCATATTTACCATTCAGTCGCCACGCCATAAAAAAGAATGTCCAGTGAATAAATGGTACAATTTCGCGCAGGTTTATATCGTTGAGTCGGGTAATACCGGGATTTGTAGGTGTCATTTTTCTGAGTTTTACGAATAAAACGCAAAATTACACATAAAGTTGACAATGGGTTGTCGTTCAGATTAAAAAAGCCGAAGTTCATTCCATCGAATTTTCACTCAAAAAAAGCATTTTCTTTACTTTTCAGGATTGTAATCCTCAAAAGTTATAACTTTTAGGGATTTGAATCCGTAAAAGTTAAGTTTTTGTTTGGAATTTGAAATAAAACCCGCTATATTTGCATCGAAATCTACAGGAAAATGATAGAACGTACTTTAAAAAATATAATTGAAAATAAGTTGTTTTCAGGAAAAGCAATTTTGATTTTTGGTGCCCGCCAGGTTGGAAAAACCACGCTGACCCGAACAATGTTTCAGTCGAACGAAGAAGTGCTATGGTTGAATGGCGATGAATTAGATATTCAGAATCTGTTTTCGGAAATGTCATCCACCAGATTTAAAGCAATTTTCGGTACAAAAAAAATCATTGTAATAGACGAAGCACAACAAATTCCGGATATAGGTTTGCGATTAAAACTTATCACTGATGTTTTGCCGGAATATCAGCTTATCGTTACCGGAAGTTCATCCTTTGAACTTCAGAACCGGCTTAACGAGCCATTAACCGGTCGTAAATGGGAGTTTAATATGTTTCCATTGTCATTTGCCGAAATGGTACAACATCATGGATTGTTGGAAGAAAAACGGTTAATTCCACACCGGTTGGTGTATGGTTATTATCCCGAAGTGGTAACACAACAAGGACTGGAAGAAGTTGTATTGCGACAACTATCGAACAGTTACCTCTACAAAGATATTTTGCGCCTCGAACAGATAAAAAAACCGGATTATTTGGTAAAACTACTTCAGGCACTGGCTTATAAGGTGGGATCGCAGGTGAGTTATAATGAACTGGGGCAACTCTGTGGCATGGATGCAAAAACGGTGGAAAAATACATTCATGTGCTGGAACAGAGTTTTATTATTTTCCGTTTGGGGTCGTTTAGTCGTAATTTACGTAACGAATTGAAATTCAGCCGAAAAATATATTTCTATGATAACGGAATACGAAATGTATTGATTTCCAATTTTTCGCAAATAGAAAACAGAGCTGACACAGGAGCTTTGTGGGAAAACTTTGTGATTTCGGAACGAAAGAAAATGTTGCATTACAACATGAAATGGCCCAATGTATGGTTTTGGCGCACCAAACAGCAGAACGAAATTGATTATCTGGAAGAAATAAATGGAAAATTACATGCGTATGAGTTTAAATGGAATGCTTCGGCAAAAGTAAAAGAACCAAAAACATTTACCAAAGCCTATCCTGAAGCGGATTTTAGTGTGATTCATAAAGATAATATCGAGGAATTTTTATTGTAAATTTCAAAAAAAATCACCGCTGAATAATCTTTCAGCGGTGATTTTGCTTTTATATCAATTCTTATAAACTATCTCCGAAGTCTTCTTTGAATTTTGCCATCAGTTTTTGTGGCCAGTCGCTGGTAGGTTCCAAACCGCCCATAAAGAAACGAAGCACCGGTGGTTCATAAACGAATTTTAATCCGCCAATAAGCTGACGGTTTTCGTACAACCAATGTAAGCGATCTTCCACATATTTAATCTGCGACAATGTGAAAACACGACGCGGAACAGCCAAACGAAGTAATTCCATATCGGCATAGGTTTCGTTTCCATATTCGTCGCGCTGATTGGAGATGGAACCACGCTCCATACCACGAATTCCCGAAATCAGGAACAAGGCAGCAGCCAAAGCTCCGGCAGGATATTCAGTTTGTGGAATGTGTGCGCAAACCTGCATTGCATCGATATGCGCTCCCAGCACACCGGCAGGGCGAATCATTGGAACACCTTTGTCGGTTAGTGCATCCACCAGATATTTGATGAAATTCGGACTTTGCGAAATCATCGATTCATCCAAAGTTTCGTACAAACCAACGGCCATGGCTTCAATTTCGCGGATGGAAATACCTCCGTAAGTGGTAAATCCTTCGTAAAGTGGCACCAAAGCTTCCAGTTCCTTGATAATTTCGGGTTTGTCGGTACACATACCGCCACCGCGCGACGAGCTGATTTTACGTGCTGAGAAATAACACAAATCAGCCATCGAAGTAAAGGTGTGTAACACGGTTTTCATGTCAGAACCTATGAATTCTTCCTCACGTTGCAAAACAAGGTAAGCATTTTCGCCCAGCAAACTACAATCCAGAACTATGCGAATACCATATTTATCGGCCAAAGCACGAACATCGCGCATATTCTGAACCGAGAAAGGCTGTCCACCAATCAGGTTGGTTGATGCCTCCATGCGGATAAACGGAATATTTTTAGCACCGTGGTTAATAATCACCTCTTCGAGCTTTTCGATATTCATATTTCCTTTGAAAGGATGATTTGAATTAATCACGTAAGCTTCGTCGTAAAGCAATTCCACAATCTGTCCGCCTTTGTCGGTAATGTGCGCCATAGCCGTGGTAAAGTGGTAGTTCATCGGAACCAAACTTCCTTTGCGAACATAAGCCAGCGAAATGATGTTTTCGGCAGCGCGTCCCTGGTGAACAGGCAGCAGGTATTTTTTACCCAACACATCCTGAACGGCTTTTTCCAGACGGTAGTAACTTTGCGAACCAGCATAAGCATCGTCGGCCTGCATCATGGCAGCCAACTGATTATCGCTCATGGCATTGGTACCCGAGTCGGTAAGCATATCCAGAAAAACATCTTTGGTGCTTAGACGGAAAGTGTTAAATCCACCTTCGTAAAGGGCTTCGAGACGACGTTCGATGGGAACTAAGTTCAGTTTTTGTACGATACGTACTTTGTGCAGCTCAAGTGGCAGATTTTCGCCACTGAAAAATTTAATCGGTTGCATAGTGAATACAAAATGATTTAAAGTATTGTAATTTAATTTATTAACTCAATTGACAAAAAAAAGAGTCTGAAGTTCAGACTCCTGATAGTATTTAAGGAAATAACAAATCATTGCCAAACGGCAACAAAGTTAGTTAATTTTTCATTTTTACCTAATAATTTCGGATAAATTGTAAGTTATTTTTTGCAAATGTCAGGTTTTGTGGTTTTATATTCTGGCTTTCATATCAAGATAACATCTAAAATCACCTTTATCGCTCTGAACAACAAGCTCTAACGGTTTATTTGATGATTTTTCGAAGAAAGCTCTAACTTGCTGAACAGTGTACGAAAAAAGTTTATCTCCGTTAATTTCGCTGATAATATCGCCAGGTTTTATTCCGGCAGATTCAGCAGGTGAACCTTTCCACACATTGGTCACGACAAACTGATTAAAAAACGTTGTTTCCTGAACTATTTCGAGCCCGGCAATATTGTACACAAACTCTTTGTTGAAATTTCCGTTGGGTTTGAAATAAAATTTTTTGTTTCGGGTATCGATAATCAGATTAAAGCGGCTCAGCAACCGACTGCCAATAGTTCCATCGCGGTCGGAAAACTGAATAATTTCAGCTATCATGGCCGAATCTGGAAAAGCCACAATGGGATTTCTGACACAAAAATTGGCGATACAAATCTGAGGAACACGGGCAAAATAGCCGGTAATTTCGCCACTCAGCCCCTCTCCTATCCTGCCTTTGATTGATTTTTCGGGAATTTTCACCGCTTTGTTGGTGAGCGTTTGAAACCATGCCGAGAGTTCAGCGCCGGTATCCATCAGCATTTTTATACTTTGGCGAGCAGTATCCCTTTCAAGTACGGAAAGCCGAATATACATTTTTTGCTTTTCGATGGTCATGGGCATAAATCCGTACGCTTTGGGAGCGGTAAAATTTTCCGGATCGTAAAAGCGAATCAGGTGATTCGAATAATCAATCTGAATAATATAATCCTGAAAAAAATCGACGCCCAGTAATCCGTTTATTTTGGTGCCGGTTTGTTTCGATAGATTGAAAATATCATCTTTCAGGATATACACAGTTTTGTTCAGCAGTTTTATTTTTCCGACCGACAGCACATTGTTGTGACTTACCATGGCATTCAGCACATTGCCACTTCCCAAACCCTGTAAATCGCGCGACTCGGTGCTGTTTATCGAAATTTCATCTTCGGGATGAAGCTCAGTCACAATCGTATTTCTGACGCCCGTATCCAAAATCATTTTCAGGCGCGACGATTCGTTTATTCTGACATTTACCACCACATAAGTTCCTACCATTTCGAAAGGAATGGACGCAACGAGTTTGCGCGGACAACCCGCATTAAGAGATGCTGAACACAGTACGAAAGTAAAGAAAAGGAGCGCTTTTCTCATGGCAGAAATGATTTTTTCGACAAGCGAAGATAGTCTTTTTCAATGAGAAGTCTGAAAATTAGCAATAAAAAATTGACTTTTTCCGGTATGAATACTATTGTTTTGAATATCGATAGAAAATATTTCTGCGAAATTTTATTCAAAAACAAAAAGTTGCGGCTATTCTGTGGAGTTGCGGCCAAAAATTTACCTTCACTTTAATACTTATAAATTGCTCATAAGCCGTTTAGCATAATTTAAAAAATACATCTCAACAACTTTTGTTATCTTTGCGGGATATAAAATTTTTATAAAATAATATTCGGAATTATGGGAATATTCGGAAAATTGATAGGCGGTGGATTAGGTTGGGCTTTTGGTGGTCCAATTGGAGCACTTATTGGTGTTGCAGTAGGTTCTATGTTCGATAAATCGCCTTCCGGACAAACTACCGGCTCATCGCAACAACGCCGTACCACCGAAGCCGACTTTAAAATGAGTTTGCTGGTTATGATGGCCTGCGTGATGAAAGCCGATGGCAAAGTGCTGAAATCGGAACTGGATGTGGTGAAACGCTTTCTGATAGCAAATTTTGGAGAAGATGGCGCACTGGAAGCATTGCAAATACTAAAAAATCTGCTCGAACAACCCATCAACGAAACCGAAGTGGCCATGCAGATTAATCAGTATATGAATTATTCAGCTAAACTTCAGTTGGTTAAACTACTTTTCGACATTGCTTACGCCGACGGTGAAGTACATCCCACAGAATTGGAACTTATACAACGAATTTCGGATATTTTCCGTCTTTCATATCAGGATTTTGATTCGATGAAAGCTCCTTACACCAAAACAACGGATGTAAACTGGGCCTACAAAGCACTGGAAATTGAACCAACGGCCACCGACGAGGAAATTAAAAAAGCATACCGACGTATGGCGATGAAATATCACCCCGACAAAGTTCACACACTTGGTGAAGATGTAAAAAAATCGGCTACTGATAAGTTCCGATCCATCAACGAAGCATACGAAAGTTTGAAGAAAAACAGAGGAATCAATTAAATAACTCTTAAACATTATCATTATGGACAATCTGGTAACCATCAGAACTTTCAGCAGTTCAGTGGATTTTCAAATGGTAAAAGCTTATCTTGAATCGATGGGCATCGAATGTTTTGGTCGTGATGAAGTAATGAACCGGGCATATCTGGCCAATGTGAATGGAGGTGTAAAACTTCAGGTGGAAGAATCGAAAGCGGAAGAAGCCATCAAACTGCTAATGGAAGGAGGTTATCTGAAGCCTGAAGATTTTGAGCCATCTCCGGAAATGAAATGGGCTGAGAAAATTATCGAATTTTTTAGAAAAAAATAAACATTATCAAATTTGCTGATTATCACATTAACACATTAATTAATGGCAGAAAAACAAATGAAAAAACTGGCGAAGGAAACCGCCATTTACGGAGTAAGCAGTATCTTGGGCAAGTTTCTGAACTGGATGCTGGTACCTTTGTACACCTATGTACTCGAAAGTTCTGCCGATTACGGCGTGGTAACCAATTTGTATTCGTGGACAGCTTTATTGCTGGTAGTGCTGACATATGGCATGGAAACCGGCTTTTTTCGTTTTGCCAATAAACACAAGGAAAATGCCGAAAAGGTATATTCCACATCGCTCATTTCCGTAGGTTTTACTTCATTGCTTTTTGCTTTGCTCTGTTTGATTTTCGACAATCAGATAGCCAATGTGCTTGGTTATGGCGATAATCCGGAATATATCAGCATGTTAGGCGTGGTTGTTGCCATCGATGCATTTGCCTGTATTCCGTTTGCTTATTTGCGTTACGCCAACCGACCCATAAAATTTGCCATTATCAAATTTCTGTTTGTGGTGCTAAACATCGCTTTCAATCTGTTCTTCCTGATTGTTTGTCCGTGGTTGATGAAGGTTGCTCCTTCCACTATAGATTGGTTTTACAATCCGCACTACGGAGTTGGTTATGTTTTTGTGGCCAATATCTTATCCACAGCCCTACAAACGTTGTTTCTTATTCCCTATTTTATCCGGATTAAATTTACTTTCGATGTACAATTGCTCAAAAGCATTCTCCGGTATTCGTTACCGTTGCTGGTACTTGGCATTGCCGGAATTATGGATCAGACTCTGGACAAACTTATGTTTCCGTTTCTTATTCCCGGCAAAGAAGGAGCAGCACAACTCGGTATTTATGGTGCAACATCAAAAATTGCTTTGGTGATGCTTATGTTTACTCAGGCATTCCGTTATGCTTACGAGCCATTTATTTTTGCTCAGAACAAGGATAAAAACAGTCATGCAGCCTATGCGGATGCCATGAAGTTTTTTGTACTGTTCTCGCTGCTTATATTCCTTGGAATGACGCTCTACATCGATATTTTCAAATATATCATTGCCAGCAGCTACTGGGAAGGATTAAATATTGTACCTATCGTACTGTTTTCGTTTATTTTTCAGGGTGTATTTTTCAATTTATCGCTTTGGTATAAACTTACCGATAAAACCATGTATGGAGCGTGGCTTTCGATGCTTGGTACAGTCATAATTCTGGTTGGAAACGTATTACTTGTTCCTGTTATCAGTTATACAGGTTCAGCATGGTCGTCGTTTGTTTGTTATCTTATTATGATGGTGGTTTCGTATTTCCTTGGACAAAAACATATGCCCATTAAATACGATCTCAAAACCATTGGACTTTATACCGGGCTGACCGTCGTACTTTACGCCATCAGTTTATTTATAAATACACCTTCGCAGGCTCTAAACATGGCTTTAAAAACGGCTTTAATGCTTATCTTCCTTTTAGTGTTGGTAAAACGCGATTTCCCGCTCAATAAAGTTCCCTATCTGAACAGGATTTTTAAAAAATAAATATACAAATGAATTTTACAGAAAAATGCAACGGAATTTTTAACCAGTCCGTCAATGATTATCACAAAGTAAACCATGTTGATGCAGCCATCAACAATCCGTACGAACTAAAATCAATTGAATACTATCTCTATCTAAAAAACTGGATTGACACAGTACAGTGGCATCTGGAAGATATTATTCGAAATCCGGAAATCAACCCGATTGATGCATTGGTATTAAAGCGTCGGATTGATGCTTCAAATCAGGATAGAACTGATTTAGTGGAATTGTTGGATAGTTATTTTCTTCAAAAATTTCAGCAAATAAAAACACTTCCCGGTTGTAGTTTAAATACTGAAAGTCCGGCTTGGGCTCTGGACAGATTGAGTATTTTACATCTGAAAATTTACCATATGCAGGAAGAGGTTCAACGTGTAGATGCTTCGGCAGAACATATTCAACAATGCACTTCAAAATTGAAAATCTTGTTGGAACAAAAAGTTGATTTAAGCACTTCCATTGAGCAATTATTAAACGATTACGAGTCGGGGAAAAAAGCAATGAAAGTGTATAAACAAATGAAAATGTACAACGACCCTTCATTGAATCCGGTCCTATACGGAAAAAAATAATATGGCAAGAATACTGGTGATACGATTATCAGCTTTAGGCGATGTAGCCATGACAGTTCCTGTTGTGGCTTCTTTGGCTACACAGTATCCCCAACACGAAATAATAGTATTGACCCGCAAAAACTTTGTTCCTCTTTTTACATTGATTCAGGGTAATATAACTGCGTTTGGTGCCGATTTTAACGACAGACATCAGGGATTGAGCGGTTTATGGCTCTTATTTCAGGAAATAAGAAAACTGAAGCCTGATTATATTGCTGATTTACACGCTGTTTTACGCACACATTTTTTACGAATTCTTTTTATCCTCTCCGGCGTAAAAACACGGAATATACAAAAAGGCAGAACTGATAAACGTAAACTTACACGTAAAAAAAATAAACTTTTTGTGGCGTTACCAACCACCATCGAAAGGTATCAGGATGTTTTTAATCGGTTAGGTTTATATATTCACGCTGAAAAACCATTACAACTGAACATATCGGCTCTCCCTGAGTTAGTTAAAACCGACAAAAAAAACATTGGTATTGCTCCGTTTGCCAAACATCAGGGAAAAATGTATCCTTTGGAATTCATGGAAAAAGTAATTCAGTTGTTGACTATCCGCGAAAATTACAGAGTTATTCTTTTTGGAGGAGGTGCAAACGAAAAAATAATTCTTGATAAATGGGCTGATAAATTTCGCGATACAATATCGGTAGCCGGCAATTTTACTTTAAGCGAAGAGATGGCGCTAATGAGTCAATTGGATATAATGCTTTCGATGGATTCTGCCAATATGCATCTGGCTTCGCTGGTCGAAATACCTGTTATTTCTGTTTGGGGTGCTACGCATTCATTTGCCGGATTTGGAGGATGGCAACAATCCGACGACTACAAAGTTGAGTTGGATATGGAATGTCGTCCGTGTTCTGTTTATGGAAACAAACCATGTTACAGAGGCGATAATGCTTGTATGAATAAAATTTCGCCGGAAATGATTGTTGAAAAACTTATGAAATATTTGAAATGAAACTTATATATCAACCCAAATTTGAATATCTGAAGAAACAGCTGCAAAGCATACCTGCTGAATTTGAAAGTTCAGGAGAATTGATTTATCAAGCTCGTAATCAACTAAAAAAATACAGTTTTGAGAATGAACAATTTGTAGTAAAGAGTTTTAAACGTCCCCATATATTTAATCGGGTTGCTTACACTTTTCTACGTAAATCAAAAGCCAAAAGATCTTACGAATACTCGCTAATATTGCACAAACTTAATATACAAACTCCCGAAGCTGTAGCTTATATTGAATTAAAAAAAGGAGGATGGCTGAGTAAGTCCTATTTTATAAACAAATATGAGGCAGAGTACTCCCACATCAGAGAGCAAATGTCTGGTAATAATATCCCCGAAGGATTTATTGCTTCCCTTGCATTATTTGTATCGGACATGCATGCAAAAGGTGTTTTACACAAAGATTTATCACCCGGAAATATCCTCTTCAAAAAATCCGCGAAAGGATTTGATTTTAAAGTAGTGGATATAAACAGAATGAATTTCAATAAAAATCTGACGATGGCTGAACGTTGCAAATGTTTTAACCGGATAACAGATAACGAGTTTATATTAAAAGAAATAGCATTAGCATACTCAAAGTTGAATAATTTTCCACAAAAAGAAACATGGGATGCTATGCTAAAATATAACAATGATTTTTTTAAGCGGTAAACAAATATCTGATAAACATGAAAATAGGATACGACGCCAAACGATTATTTTGTAATTATCGCGGACTGGGAAACTACAGCCGCGATTTAGTTCGTATTCTATCCTCCCACTATCCAGAAAATAATTATCATCTGTATACTCCTGAAATTAAAATAAATGTTCCTGTAAACAAGCAGAACACCGGAATTTTTCTGCCCAAAGGATTGTATTCGGTACTTCCTCATTCCCTGTGGCGTAGTTACGGCATGACTAATCAGATTTTGAAAAATGGCGATCAAATTTTTCACGGATTGAATCAGGAGCTGCCTTTGGGTTTGGAAAACTCAAAACTGAAAAAAATAATCACTTTTCACGATGCTATATTTATACGCTATCCTGAATTGTACGATGCAACTTACCGAAAAATATTTACTATAAAAAATAAAAAAGCTTGTGCCATAGCCGATAAAATTGTGGCAATAAGTGAACAATCGAAACGAGATGTTATTGAGTTTTTTTGTGCCGATGAAAAAAAGGTAGATGTTATATATCAGGGTTGTAGTAATATTTTCAGAGAAAAATATTCATCTGATTTCCTGATTTCTACTTGCGAAAAATACGCATTACCTAAAGATTTTATGCTTTTTGTAGGTGCTATTGAACCCCGGAAGAATTTATTGAATCTTTTGCATGCTGTTTTTCTAAAAAAAATTGACTTCCCCTTAGTTATAGTTGGTCGCGAAACCGAATACAGCAAAACCCTTCAGAAGTACTGTAACGATGTACACATTCAGAATAAAGTGTTCTTTTTAACCAATGTTCCAACAGCAGATTTACCGGCTTTATATCAATCAGCAAAATTATTTATATATACTTCGGTTTTCGAAGGTTTTGGAATTCCTGTTCTCGAAGCTTTGTTAAGCAATACGCCGGTTATTACATCCCACGGAAGTTGTTTAGAAGAATCCGGAGGGAAATTCAGCAAATACGTCCATTCCGATAATGTCGAGGAAATGGGTGCAGCAATTTTACAGGTTTTGAATGATTCAGATTTACAGCAGTTTATGAAGAGAGAAGGTTTAAAACATGCAGCAAAATTTACCGACGAAAAAATTGCAACAAAGATGATAACACTGTATAAAAATTTATTGTGATGTTAAAAAAAATAACACCCGGCCTTTGGTTTACTGCCTTTGTATGCGCTTTGTTTATGTTATTTTGCACAGCTCTAATTCTTTTTTTCAGAAAATATACAGTTACTGCAGAAAACAATATTCTGTACCAATGCTTTTTTGTTGGGATATTCATCGCACTCACTGCTCTTACTGCTTTTTTTATCTTTAAATCAAGAAACAAAGTACAGTTTACATCTGCTTCAATGATGAATATTGCGTTGCTTGGTGTATTGATAACAACGGTTCTCAGTGTGCCTGTTTCTGTTTATACCACCATAATTTTTGCAGATTGTGCTATGATATATGCTATAATTCATAAAAAAATTCATGCACCTCATCCTTTATTTTATTTTATTGCAGGCTATTACATTTTTCAACTTGTAGGACTCTCATGGTCTATCGACATACACAATGGACTAAAAACCGTGGATAAAGGTATTTCCTATTTACTTATTCCTTTTGCATTTAGTTGTTATATTATTTCGGATAACGATCGTAACAGGTTACTTCGAATTTTCTTTCGAATAATGTTGGTGTTTATTTTTATCGGATTAATTGGATATGTTTTTGAAGCATTATTTTCAAAAAACAGCCTGATGGTAGGTTTTACGCTTAAAAAAAATTATCTGGGACTCCCTGATGCAAATCATAAATATATTTTTGGCTGGGCTGACTATGGTCATCCTACTTTTATTTCTTTTATCCTCAGTTTGGTATTTGGCATAGGTTTTTACCTTTCCAAAACACTACAAACCGACAGATTCAGAATAACTAATGTAGAACTTGTTACATTTGCTTTTGCTGGATATACACTTATATTTCTTTTGCAAAGCCGCATAGGAATGGCCATGTTCCCTGTAGCAGTTTTCCTGAGTATTTTCTGGCATATACGGAAACGAAAAACACTGTTTTACATGGTTTTATCTACTTCAGTCATTTTATTATCCATAGGATTATATGTTATCTTCATGCATTCAAATTATTTTGTCGATATTACCCGCATAAATTTGTGGTACGAATCAAAAAAATTCATTTTAGAACATCCATGGTTTGGTACCGGCACTGGAGGTATGCAACAGATTGTCAAAATAATAGCCAATCCACATAACCAGTATTATGGCGAAATTCTCCATTTAGGCATTATTGGAGCAATTGTTTTATGGACTTTGATAGCTGCTACTGTTTATTATGCTTTCAAAAGTAAAAGTTTATTACTGATATTATTTATTGTACTTATCTTAATACTTATGCTTATCGAAATGCCGTTCTCTATTCAGAAAGGTGTTACATATTTCACGTTATTTACGGGTTTGTTTATACGTCCCGAATGGAAAAAAGTATAAACATCATTGTTTTTTAAGTAATACATCTAAAATGAAACTCAAACTCTTCCTCACTTTCGATCACGAATTACCTTTGGGAAAACTGAAAACTTCCCTTGGCGAAGCGCTTTTTGAGCCCACAAATCAGGTGTATGAAGTGGCAAAACAATGCGGAGTTCGTGTGAATTTATTTACCGATATTTTATGTGCTTCGCGATATAAGCAATGGGATTACAACAACTTTTATTTGCCCTACAAAGAGCAGTTGTCACAATTTTTGAATGCCGGTCACGATGTTCAGTTGCATATTCATCCACACTGGCTTACATCTGTTTACAAAAATTCCGAAGTAATCCCATCTGACGATTTTGGGTTATCTTGTTTTTCTGAAAACACAAAATTTGGTGGTATTTCCGGCATTGTAAAAAAAAGTATTACTGAACTAACCGAAGTTTGTACCGAAACAAAACCGGATTACAAATGTATTGCCTACAGAGCCGGAGGATACAATATTGCGCCAAATACCATCGAAATTTTCGATGCATTGCAAGCCGGAGGTATTTTATACGATAGTTCCATAGCTCCCGGTTACTATTTTAAATCGGGCATTTCGGAAGTGGATTTCCGAAAATTACCTGCTTTACCCAACTGGAATATTCAGCCTGAAAATCTGTCAATAGCCAAATCACAATCAGGAATTTTGGAAATTCCGATAGCCACCATTCCGAAAACTCCCTTTGAAGTTCCCACTTTTCTGAAAATGAAGAAATACGCCCATCGGGCACCGGCTTCCCGCGGTGAAGTTATTCACACTTCAGGCCCCGATAAGCTGGCAGATAAGCTTAAAATGTTGTTTTCGGCTCGTATGCTTTCGTTCGACAATTACACGCTGTCGCTATCCTATTTGATGAAAATTGTTGATTACAATGTTCGAAAACACAAAAAGGCAGACAGCATAATGCTAAGCGTTATTTCGCACCCCAAAAGCATGAGCAATTACTCCTTTGAACTGATGAAACAGTTTATCGATGAGGTTCGTCGTAAATATCCTGAAGCTGAATTTCTGACATTTTCTGATCTGAATAATCAACTTAATAAGTAAAAATATGCTTATTGCTAAATTATTATACAAAATTTTGCCTGTTAAGAAATTTTCAAAAATCAGAAACAGGTATTACAACTTCCGGCAAAGCTTGCATAAACCTCTTACCGAAGAGCAATTAAAACTTATTTTCACACAAAAACTTGGTCTAAAAACTGGTTCGGTGGCATTTATTCACAGTTCGGTGGGTTTTCTGAACACCTTTGTACCCCCGGAAAGAATTCTGGAGATTTTGCTCGAAATTGTAGGCACTGAAGGAACTCTGATTTTTCCTTGCTGGCAATTTAATTACCGCGCCGAAGATTATCTTAAAAAGGACAAAATTTTTGATGTGGAAAATTCGCGCACAGTGATGGGCGTATTGCCCGAAATTGCCCGCGGATTACCCAATGCTGTTCGCAGTTTACATCCCATCAATTCTATCCTGGCCATTGGCAAACATGCTCAGGAGTTAACTGAAGATCACCATTTATCCATTTATCCATGCGGTGAGCTTAGTCCGTATTACAAAATGATGGAATACAACGCTATCATCGTCGGTTTGGGTGTGACTTCTCACTTTTTGTCGTTTGTACATTGCCCTGAAGATGTGATGAAAGAAAATTTTCCGCTGAAAACAAGAACCGACGAAGTTTTTGATGGCAAAGTAAAACTTGCAAATGGTGAAATTATGATTGTAAAAACGCTGGCAGCACACAGCAATATCACCAACCGTGATGTACCAAAATTTGTCAGAAAACATCTGAACAAACACACATTTATGCAGTTTTCAAGTCATGGCAGCAGTTTTTTCAGGGCCGATTCTGTAAAACTTTACAACAGAATTACCGAACTTGCTACGAAAGGAATAACCATTTATCATTGCTGATACATAAAATTCAGGGCATAAAAAAACCTGTCGGAAGCTTTCTGACAGGTTTTTTGTGCTTCGCTTGAAAGATTATTGTATCAGTTCCTTCATCAGCAATGTCATAAGCGGTTGAACCGAATTACCGATTTCCTGAACTTCTTCGTGTGTAACCTCCACAATTTTACCGGGCACACCCAAATCGGTAATGATAGAAATACCAAAACATTTCATGCCACAATGATTGGCCACAATCACTTCGGGAACTGTGCTCATACCAACTGCATCGCCACCGATAGTTCTGAAATAGCGGTATTCGGCGGGTGTTTCAAAAGTCGGGCCGGTAGTGCCTACATATACACCTTCCACGGTTTTGATGTTGTTTTTTGCGGCAATTTCCTTCACTTTCCGAATCATTTCTTTGGAATATGCTTCGCTCATATCCGGAAAACGTGGTCCAAGTTCATTGTAGTTTTTTCCACGTAACGGATGTTCCGGGAAAAGATTGATATGGTCGGTAATAATCATCAAATCACCAATTTCGAAGTCGGGATGAACACCTCCGGAAGCATTCGAAACCAATAAGGTTTTAATTCCCATGGCATGCATAACGCGTACCGGAAAAGTTACCGCTTTCATATCGTAACCCTCGTAATAATGAAAACGACCCTGCATGGCCAACACATCGGTGTTACCCAACTTTCCGAAAATGAGTTTTCCGCTGTGACCTTCCACAGTGGAAACCGGGAAATTGGGAATCTGATCGTAGGGAATTTCTGTTTTTTCGGTTATCTGCGTAACCAGATTTCCCAATCCTGTACCGAGGATAATCCCGGTTTCAGGTCGCGAACTTATTTTTGCCAATAAGAAGTCGGATGTTTCTTTAATTTGCTGTAACATAGTTTTTTATTTTAGTAATTAGATGTTGTTCACGGTTTTGAAAAATAGTTATTTCAACCGGAAGTACATATATTTTTTCTTTTAATTCTGTAGGAAAATTCTCATCAGTTACTATTCGTGCCGCATCTTTTTCGGTAATAACTATCAGTTTTTCATTTTTCGATTTGCTCATGAGTTTCCGATAATCGTCCGCAGTAAAAAAATGATGATCCGGAAATTGCATCAATTCAACTTTTGTTCCGCATCCGGTCATATAATTCATTGCAGGTTCGGGCGAAACAATGCCGGTCATCAGAATAATTTCACGACCATGAAGTTCATTTATCTTTAAACGAAACTCCGGCTTAAAAAGTTGATAAATATCAGAATACACTAATCCGGCAAAATACATTTCCTGACCATCAAGTGGTTTAATTTTATTTCTGATGTCAGAAATTTCATTTTCTGAAATTGTTTCCGGACATTTTGTAACCACAATAATATCAGCACGTTTATACCCTTTTCTGCTTTCGCGCAACATCCCATACGGAAGTTGATAATCGTTGGTAAACAACCTGTTATAATCTGTCAACAGGATATTTAATCCAGCTTTTATCGCTCTGTGCTGAAAAGCATCGTCGAGCAAAACCACCTGTATGTCCGACTGATCTTCCCGCAATTTTTCAATGCCATGAACCCTTTTTTCATCCACCGCGACACAGACATCAGGGAATTTACGTTTCAGTTCATAAGGTTCATCGCCTATGATGGATGCTTTACTAGCTGCATCAGCCAATTGAAATCCCTTTGTTTTGCGTTTATAACCTCTGCTAAGAACCGCAACACGATATTCAGGCAATAAAAAACGGGTAATAAACGCGGTAAAAGGAGTTTTTCCCGTTCCACCAGCCGATAAGTTTCCAATACAAATGACCGGAAAATCGAATTTGACCGATTTCAGTATATTCATGTCGAATAACCGGTTACGCAAACCCGTGATACCTTGATATAAGCATGCCAGGGGTGCCAATAGTATGTTTCCGGTGATGTACTTCAATGCTGAAAATTTATAAAAAGACAACAAATATACAATTTTTATTCAAAAACGAATGACCGATGTGCTTCGCAAAAAATAATTGAATGAATTAACTACGAATTTTTTCAGTATTCACGGCACAGGGTCATAACCGCTTCCTCCCCAGGGATGACAACTGAAAATTCGTTTCAATGCCAGCCAACCACCTTTAAAAATACCATGTTTCAGCACGGCCTCAACCGTGTATTGCGAACAAGTGGGTGTATACCGGCAACGGGGCGGTATAAGCGGAGAAATACTGTAGCGATAAAAATATACCGGAAGCAGAACAAATTGTCTTAGGAGTTTTTTAATGTTCATTTTCTGATGTTTGTGCTGTGGGAGTGACTGCCGTAAACTTTGCTGCTACTTTTTTTAACGCAGAAATCATTTTCGATTGAATAACCTCAAAATCAGCAAGTTCGTCCGACACATATCCGACAGCCATCTCTATCGAAATATGGTTATGAATAGCAATTTCTGTCAACAAAGTTTTATTTATCCGGTAAGCTTCACGCATCAGTCTTTTCAGTCTGTTTCTTTTCACAGCTCGTTTAAATCTCTTTTTAGGAACTGAAAACATCACTTTTACCGGAATTTCATTCTTATCTACAACCCGATAAACTATCCTCAGAGGGTAAACTATAAAAGCTTTACCTTCTGTAAACAGTTGTGATATACGAATTTCTCCGCATAAATGTTCTGCTTTAGGAAATGTATTACCGGTTGTCATTATCTGTAAATTATTCGGTTTTTAATGTGAACGCAGCGGTTAGCGTTTTCCTGTATACATAAAAAAACATCCCAAAAGTACTGAAAATCTTCGATACTTTTGGGATGGCTATAAGTTGGTAAGTAATTTTACTTTTTGTTCTTTTTGGTATATTCTTTCATGTAGTTTTCCAAAGCCATCGTCATAGAAGGCGTTCCGGGAAGTGGAGCTTCCAGGTCGAGACGCAATCCAGCATCGCGAACAGCCTGCGCCGTTGTAGCACCAAAACATCCAATTTGAATATCGCCCTGAACAAAATCAGGAAAATTTTTCAACAAGGATGCAATTCCCATTGGACTGAAAAACAACAACATATCGTAATTAAATTCTTCATCCGGTCCAAAATCATTACTCACCGTTTTGTACATAGTAGCTTTGGTGAACGTAATTTTTGATTTTTCGAGCGCTGAATTGGTTTCTTCGTTCTGAACATCCGACGTAATCAAAAGATATTTTTCGTCAGCATGTTTGTTCATAATAGTAACCAAATCGGCCATTTTTCCGGTAGCACCATAAAAAACCTTGCGTTTGCGATAATGAATGTAATGCTGCAAATATACAGCTACCGATTCAGAAACGCAGAAATACTTCATTGTTTCGGGAACTGTTACACGCAATTCTTCGCACAAACGAAAGAAATGATCAATGCCATGACGGGCATTAAAAATAATGGCAGAATAGTCTAAAATAGAAACACGTTGCGTACGAAATTCCTTAGCTAAAATAGGGTCAACCTTAATAAAAGGACGAAAATCTATCTTTACACCGTATTTTTCGCTTATTTCGTAATAAGGCGATTTTTCACTTGTTGGCTGCGGCTGCGAAACAAGTATCTTCTTGATTTTCAATGTTGTAGAGCTTAATAAATTAAACACTTAAGTCATTAATTTATACACGCTGAATAGTAATATCAGAGGCAAAATTTCGAGGGTGCAAAGATACAACAATATATAAAAAGAAGCTACAATTTTATGTAAAAATATTTGAAATAGTTTTATTATGACAAGAATTGCCGCTAAAATAAGCACTATGAAAGTCAGACTGATAGTTATATGTTGTACAGCAGGGGTTGTATATACCTGAAAAATCAACAAAGGATATAGCAAAATGGAAAGATATGAAACGATATTAAAATATGTTGTTGATGCTAATTTTAACTCTGATTTGTCCAGAAATACAAAGCCAATAACCTGAATAGCCAAATACTTGAAAACAAGGTAAATAATTGTTGCTAATAAAAATTTAAACCAACTAAGAATCGCAAATGCCGAATCAGGTGACCTGAAGTAAATAAATGCATACATGCTAATTACCCCTGCCGAAAAAGCAACCAAAATAGTTCTCGACTGAAAATCATTGACTGTGGCTGTACTGAAAATACTCGAACGGTCTTTTACCTGAAAAAATGTTCGCACCGATTCACGTAACCAGCCGTATGACCGGGAAACGGAAAAAATCAACATCCCGAAAAGCACCATCAAAAAAATAAAAACCCAGGCCTCGCTCTGAGGAAAAGAAGGATGCAAAATTCCATCGAAACGTTTTTCGACAATCTGAACAATAGTATCTAAATGATGAACCGAATCTCTTGCTGCCAATGAGTCAACAGCCTGTAACGAATCACTGCGGAGTGAATCGGTAAGCAATGCTGATGTAGTATCCTGTTGAATCATATATTAAATCGGTTTTTGAGTTTCAAAGGTTATATTTGTATTCTTTGCTCTTTTATCTTTATTCTTTTTTTTTATTAAATTGCTGCAAAACCTCTGGCAGATTCGTGCCATTTTTTTGCATTGGCAATAGCCGGTAAAACTTCGTCGGCAGTAGTTACCACTTCCCACATTTCTTCGTGTTCGGCACGCATAAATTTACCGTCGATGGCTTTTTTCAGCATTTCTAGTAAAGGATCGAAATATCCGTTAATATTCACAATAACAATGGGTTTTGTGAATATCCCGAGTTGTTTCCAGGTAATCACTTCGAGCAATTCTTCCAACGTTCCACAACCTCCGGGCAATGCCACGGCAGCATCGGCCAACTGAGCCATTTTTTCCTTTCGCTCGTGCATGGTTTGTGTCACTATTAACTCCGTGAGTTCGGTATGATGCCAGTTTTCGTCAATCATAAACTGCGGAATAACACCAGTTGCAACTCCGCCGTTTTCTAAAACGCTATCAGCCAAAACACCCATCATCCCCACACATCCGGCACCAAAAACGAGGTTTATATCCGATTGAGCAAAAATCTTACCCAGTCGCTTAGCCTGTTCGAAGTAATCAGGATGAATTTGTGTACTTGAAGCACAGTAGACGCAAATATTCTTCATGCAATGATAAATTGTGAGCTTTTAAAGCATTTGTCTGCAAAAATACTGTTTTCTTTCTGTATTTTTGAATTTCAAATTTAAAAAAGCCGGAAAATGATTTTAGTAACAGGTGCTACAGGTTTGGTGGGCGGACATTTGCTTTTTCATTTGCTCAAAGAAAACACAACTGTGAGAGCCATTCGTCGTAAAAGTAGTCAGTTGCATGGTCTCGAACTAATTTTTGCATCGTATAATGTGGACGCAAAACAATATCTAAACCGTATTGAATGGGTTAAAGGCGATGTAACTGATAAAAACTCCGTACTTGAAGCCATGAAAGATGTTTCGCAAGTGTATCATTGTGCTGCTGTAGTTTCGCTGGGAAATGGCAGCGATTTGCTTACCGACACCAATGTGAGTGGTACCCGAAATGTGGTAAAAGCAGCTCTGCAAAGTCAAGTTCAGAAATTTTGCTTTGTGAGCTCCATTGCTGCCTGTGGAAAAAACTCCGATGGAAAGCCCATCGACGAACAATGTGAATGGACAGATTCCGAAAGTCGCTCTGTATACGCCCGCAGCAAATATTATTCGGAACAGGAAGTCTGGAAAGGCATCAGGGAAGGATTAAATGCCGTGATTGTTAATCCCGGTGTTATACTTGGTTTTTCGGGAACTAATTCCGGGAGCGCTGAACTATTTTATCGCGTAAGAAAAGGTTTGCCTTTTTACACCAACGGTGGCAGTGGTTACGTGGATGTAAAAGATGTGGTAAAGGCGATGATGTGGTTAATGAAATCGGAAATTGTGGCCGAAAGATTTATTCTGGTAGCTGAAAACTGCTCCAACAAAGATATTTTATCGTGGATAGCCAGTGGTTTTGGCCGAATAAAACCAATCGTTGGTCTGGGTAAACCGGTTCTGCTCACAGTAGGTTTTTTATCGGAAATTTCCGGAAAAATATTCGGCTTCAAACCATTGCTCGACCGTGGCATGGCCCGTTCAGCGCTAAACAGAGAATATTATTCTTCTGAAAAAATAATGAATGCACTGGGATTGACCTTTATTCCTGTCGAAAAAACCATTCAGGATGTTTGCAGGCAAATGAAATAAAAAATGCCCGAAACATATTTCAGTTTTCGGGCATTTATCAACTTAAATTTAAAAATCTGTGATTGTGATAAGAAATTGTGATTGTGTATTATAATTCGTTTATTTTAACCGGATTATACGAAATTCCATTGTCGTAAACATCGGTTTCTTCTTTTTTCTTCACCCATTTCACCAAAATGTTGGTAACAGGCAAAGCCAAAATCTCGTATGCAGTTTTCATTCCCGTTTGAGTCAAGATAAGCATGATAAGCGCATCGAAAGGAATAATTCCGGTGAAAGCAATACTGAAAAAGACTATGGAATCGGCGCCTTCGCCCACAATGGTAGATACAATGGCGCGAATAGAAAAACCTCGTCCGTGCTGCATGATTTTCATTTTGCTCATGACATAAGCATTCAGAAAAGCGCCAAACAAAAAGGCTATGAAACTGGCAACAACAATACGTCCGGTATTACCTAAAACTGATTCAAAAGCAGCCTGATTACTGAAATTTGCCGATCCGGGCACTATAATGCTGATTTTAAAAATCAATACCGCCAAAAAATTCAACAAAAATCCGTTCCAGATAATGAGACGCACTTTGCGGTAGCCCCAAACTTCGGCTATCAGGTCGTTTATTATGTACGAAATAGGAAAGATGAGCAATCCTGCCGTGGCTTCAATCGGGCCGATCTGAATTAGCTTCTGCTCTACAATGTTGGAAACGATGAGGCATACTGTGAAAAGCATCCCCAGCACCATAAAGGTGACTGACACTTGTTTTTTCATTTTTTCTTGTTTTTTTTACGTGGTATTCAAGCACACGTTCTGCGGATTTTCCGCAAATGCGACTGCAAAGATAATGCTTTGCTTGGAATTCTAAAATAAAAGTAATTATTCAGCCCCCTAAATCCCCATCAAGGGGGACTTATTAAGAACTTTTATTCATCATTGTGCGATATTAAACACAAAAAAAATCCATTAAAGTTATAATTTTATATGCCCCAAGTTAGCACAAAACTATAAAAATGCGCTCATAAAGTCCCCTTTGAGGGGGATTTAGGGGGCAGAGTAGGTATATAAAAAGACGAAAGGTAGTGAACCATCCCGGCCTACTACCAATCTTTTTGTTAACCTTAAATCTAATACTATGAAAAAATCACGATGCAAAGATAATGTGTTTTTGAACGAGATGCAAGCATTTGAACTATTTTTAATGTTAAAAATATGTTTTGTAACATACTTTTAACATTAATCCAACTTCATTGTTCTGTTTTTATACATTTTAACGCAATATTTTACATGCCTGAATTCCAAAAATCAATTCAGAAGCACTTTTATTACTCTGCTACCGGCAGATGAAGTAAAACGAAACAGAATAATTTGCTTTCTAAATGCAGAAGGCGACCATTCGTACACACCGTTTTCGGCAACCAAATCCGACTGAATCATTTTACCTGACTGATGATAAATACACACCTGAGAATTGGCAGGAACATGATAGAACGTAACACCGGACTCATTCTGCTTTTTCAAATAAGTAATATTGCTGAACTCGGACGGAAAAGATAAACCTGCAGTAGTGTTTTTAGCTAACTGATACACTTCACTGCCTGCCAGCAAAAAACCTCCAAGAGCAAAATCGTCAAAATCCGGCATTTTGTCGTACGACAATGGCTGTCCGTCTGCCGGTTTACTTCCGGCTGATTGCACCCAGCCAAGTTTTCCATCGGTGTGTAATGCGTAGTCAATTAATCCATTCCACGCTTTCGCAACACAGGGATAATAAGTCGCAGAGTCGAGTAAATGCTGATTGATGCCCCAGGCTAAACCAAAAGTAAAAAATACTGTTCCCGATGTTTCCTTTCCACCATAATCATTCGGGTCGCCGAGATTTACATTCCAAAATCCATCAGTGCGCTGAATACGTATTAATTTACCGGCCATTTCCTTAAATGTTTTGACATACTCATCGCGGTGAGGTGCTGTCAGAGGCATCACATCGAGGGTACGTGTAAGAGCTGCGAAAACCCAACCATTACCGCGAGACCAATATACAGGTAAATTATTCGGACTTTTGGTAGGTGGAAGATATACACTATCGCGATACCAAAGTGAATCGACCGGATTGTACAGACCAACTCCTTTAGCCTGATTTTTTGTGTAATTATACAGATTATACATTTTCTCGAAGTACTTATTGTCGTTTTTTACAATTCCGAACTTGGTAAAAACCGGCATGGCCATGTGCATGGCATCAATCCACCACCAATCGTTTACTTTAGTGGAATTTACCATGGCATCGATGCTGGTTTGCGCTGTGGCTATTCGCTCAGTTTTCGTAGGATCGAGTTGATAAAGTTCCAGATATGTCTGAAAACAACATTGATTATCGGCAATACGTGTTGCAACTGTACCTGTGTAGGTAGGCTGCCATTTATGAAAAGTGCCCCAATCTACAGCATATTTAAGCAATGTAGCATCCTGAGTTAGGTAATATAATTGCATTAAGCCTTCAAAATAGGTTCCCCTTGTCCACAAATTACTTGGGCGGGTTTTGTTGGTGACAATGGTTTGAGTAGGGTCAGGCCATTTAGTCAAAAAATACTGATTGGCTAAAAGCATTTTTTCAAGAACCTGTGGCTTTGGAGGCAGATTTTGTGAGAAAACTGTCAGTGCCGGGAACACACATAAAACTGAAACAAGAAAGTTTCTTATTTTCATTCGGTCGTTATTAGATGTAAGATAATATCGGTGATTTATATACCGCTCAAAATTAAGCAGATACTTAGCATTACTTTATCACTGTTTTGATGGTAATCGTTGGTTTTTTGATTTTAATAAAAAATCAATTTTCAATTTCGGTATAAGGAATTTCGCTTTGTATAAGTTTCTGACGAGCCGAAGAGTGGAAACGACCGGCTTTTTTGTTGATAATAAGTGTGGATGGAATGCTGGATAATTCCTGATTTTTGGAAACTGAAAGTACATTCCAGGTTTCATAACTGATAAGTAAAAAGCTGAACTTTGAAATGAGCGAAGCATTGTTTTTCGAACTTTTAAGCACTTTTACACGGGTTGGAAACAACGCTTCAATCTCTTTGAGTGAAGTTTTTATTTTGTCGCAGGTTTGCAATAACCGATTCATATCTACTACAAATATGCTTGCCGAAGCATTGTTACGCATCAACCTACGTGCGTATCGAAGCAGAAAATCATCGTTTTCGTTGTTCAGCAATACAATGGTGGTAGTTATCCCAACAAAACCACGATTCACAAATACTCCAACGCTACAATGACTGTTTTCAATAAAATAGCGTGTTTTATCCTTCAGCAGTGAACCCGGATAGAAAATTTCGCGGGTATCAGACACTCTGTTGATAATTCTGTTGAGCCATTTTACACGAGTAAATCTTGAACCGCCTTTTACAAAAGGAATTCCCGATAGCGACAAACCGGCACCCACCAGCAGAAAATCGTGGCGATTGCTGTTGGCTGATTTAACGATACCGTTTTCAATATTATCAGTAATTTTATATTCGGTTACCAACGGGATATTCAGCCGGTCTGCTTCATCTTTGATATATTTGAAACTTTCCACCGAGTATTGCTCACTGTAAATAGGATTGGTGTCGGTTCCGGGAGTAATATGCAATGCCGTAAGCTCGAGGCTGTTTTTGTTTCCTTCGAGCATATCTTTAGCCACCGTCAACAGGTTTTTACCGTTTTCAGGATTTCCAAGTGCCACCAATGCCTTGAAAACACCCTGCACTTCCTGTTGATGCAATTCTTCAAGTTTTTTCTTTTCCGGAAACAGAAAATTGATAAGCGATAATGCCGGAGTTGTCATAAAAGTGGTAACAAGAGCCATGATGACCAGCATAACAAATATTGGCGGAGGTAAAATACCCATTTCATATCCGATATTCAGCACAATGAGTTCCATCAACCCACGGGTATTCATCAAAATTCCGAGCGATAAACTGTCGCGCCACGATTCGCCCAACACTTTTGCTGAAAGTGCGCCACCTACAAATTTTCCACCGATGGCCACTAAAATAATGATACCACAAATCCACCACAAATAAGGCGTATTCAGCAAACCAATTTCGGTACGCAAACCGGTGTAAACAAAAAACAAAGGCAATAAAAGAGTGAGCGATACATCTTCAATTTTATCGATAATAAGTTTACGAAAAACCGGCAGTGGAGGCATAATTACACCCGCCAGAAATGCGCCGAAAAGTGCATGTATACCAATAACCTGTGTTGTATAAGCCGATAACATTAAAACCAGGAGGAAAAAGGCAAAAACACTTTTATTCACCACCTCACTGTTTTTATAAATCTCTCCTATTTTTTTCAGAAAAGGTTTAACTACATAAAGCATGAGCAGAACATACACTACCGAAAGTCCGATATTGAATAACGAACTACTGATGTCGCCTGTTTTAGTAATAGCAATCACTGCTGCAAGCACACACCACGCAGTTACATCATTAAAAGCTGCACTGGCAATAGAGATGGTTCCCAGATGAGTTTTTGTAAGTCCTTTTTCCTGAACAATACGTGCCAAAACCGGAAAAGCAGTAATACTCATGGAAATACCAATAAACAAAGCAAACGAGACAAAATCAGTTTGTTGCGCTGCAAATTCTTCGTACACGAAATAAGCCAGCACCATTCCTAAAAAATACGGAATAATTATACTCGAATTGCTGATGACAAAGGTCACTCCCATTTTATTGCGCAATGCATTCAAATCGAGCTCCATACCAATGGTGAACATAAAAAGTATCAGCCCAACCTGACTCAAAATATACAAATTGCCCAGCGATGAAGGAGCAAAAAGGAAATTAAACGCATCAGGAAAATAATATCCTAAAAGTGAAGGACCTAAAACAATACCTGCCAGTATTTCACCAATAACGGTAGGTTGTCCAATACGGGTAAAAATAAAACCGAAAATACGGGAAACGAGTAAAATGGCTATAATTTGCATCAGCAACAATGCAGCTTGTTCGGCAACATTGTGAAATACCGACATTTTAAACATTTCGAAGCTTTGCGATATGGAAAGTGAACCTGAAGTAGCATCTGTATGAGGCATAGCCACTTCAAACCTTTCGGCTTTGTGAAACAGAACGTAAGACGAAACAATGAACAGTACAACCATTATTCCGAAAAAAACCCAGGTTTTGGAGTGATTTATTTTCATTTATTCTCAGATTTTTTCAGATGAGTACCACACTAAAAGAAATTATAATTTTCTGAACAATAGCACAGCCTGAATGTTCATAAATTATGCAGGTTATCAATCTATTTTTCTGCAAAAATAGTAATAATTTGCAATTATTTGTTAACTATGACTCTGTAATGCCTTCATGATAATGTGTTTTTTGCTGGTCACGCTTTTTTTGATTTATTTTGTACATTAATTCAATAATTATAAAAAATGGAAGTTAGTTTAGGTTTCTGGATTGGTTTTGTTGCTTTTGTTCTTATCATGCTTCTGCTCGATCTTTTTGTGTTTCACAAAAAAGATTCGGTCATGAAAGTAAAAACGGCTCTGCTTTGGAGTGCCTTCTGGATTGGTTTGGCTGTAATTTTTAATATCGGGATATACTTTGTAGTGGGAAACACAGCCGGCTTTGAACTTGGCCGACAGAAAGCATTGGAGTTTTTAACCGGTTATCTGATAGAAGAATCGCTTAGCGTGGATAATCTCTTTGTGTTTATTCTGATATTCGGTTTCTTCAATATCGACCCGAAATTTCAGCATAAAATTCTTTTCTGGGGTATTATTGGCGCAATTGTTATGCGTGCCGTATTTATTTTTGCTGGTGTTGCCCTTATTCAGCAATTTGTTTGGGTTATGTATATTTTCGGAGCTATTCTGATATACAGTGGTTTAAACCTATTGTTCGAAAAAAAGGATGCAGAAGATTTTAATCCGGACAAGAATATTGCGATTAAAATATTTAAAAAGCTGATGCCCGTGACCGACGATATGTCGGTGCCACATTTCTTTGTAAAAAAGAATAAAGTTTTATACGCTACGCCGTTTTTCGTAGCTTTATTGCTTATCGAAGTTTCCGATTTAATTTTTGCTGTCGATTCTATTCCTGCGGTTCTGTCCGTTTCGAAAGATCCGTTTATCGTGTACACATCGAATATTTTTGCCATACTCGGTTTGCGGTCGTTGTATTTTGCACTGAACGGAATTATGGGCTATTTCCATTACCTGAAATATGCACTGGCCGGAATTCTGACTTTTATCGGCGTAAAAATGTGTGTAAACGAATTCAGTCATTCGTATGGCGATCAGTTTGGTTTCCATGTACATATTTCCAATTTCCTTTCGCTCGGAGTCATTGTTTCACTGCTGACAATTTCAATTATTGCTTCTGTGATTGTGCAGAAAAAGAAATAGTTGCAGTTTTGCTATAAAATTATTGCTCCGGATTTAAAATTAAATTCGGGGCTTTATTTTTTTAATTTTGTCACAAAACAATTACTTCATGTGTCTATAGATTAAAAGAAACAAAAATTGGAGAAGTTTAATAAGATATATTCAGAGAATTATCAACGAATTTTTAAATACATTAGCCGATTGGTTAATGAGCAGGATGAGGTATCTGACTTAACGCAAGAAGTGTTTTTAAAGCTATTTATTCAGATAAAAGCAGATTTAGAAATCCAATATCCGAGAACGTGGTTATATCGTGTTGCAACGAACGAATGCATTAATTTTATTAGTCGTAGAAAAAGAAATTTTTCATTGGAAACTATTAATGAAAGACCTGCTTCTGAAAATGACAGTTTTGAAAACGTATTAGATAGCAAAGAAACACAATTACTAATACAAAACGCCTTGAATAAGATGAAATTATCTGATAAGGCACTTTTGATGCTATATTCTGAAAATATGAGTTATAAAGAAATTGCAGAAATAACAAATATCAGATTCAATTCTGTTGGAAAAAAAATATCGAGAGCTTTGGATAAATTAAAAATAATTATAAACAACGACTCAATATGAAGTGTCTTTCAAATATCCAAATACAAAAATTAGCGGACAACGAATTGGGTGAAGCTGAAAAAAAAATATTGCTTCATCATATTAAAAACTGCAATAAATGCAGATTGAATTATGAGAAACATTCGGCATTGATAATTGTATTAAAATCAGCAATTAAAAATAACGCCGAAATAGAGATTCCCGAATTCAGACAACCATTAAACACAGATTATCAACGAATTAGAATCAAAAACAAATATATCTGGTTGAAGGTTGCTGCTATTTTGATACCTGCTATATGCGCTGGAGTTTTGCTATTTCAAAATTCTCCAACTGACACAAACAGAGTATATATTAATAAAACAGATATTTCTACTAATAACGAAATTATTATTTGTACTTTAACTGAAATTCAATAAAAAAATTCTATATGAAAACAACTGCTAAACATTTATTTTTCTTTATTATCTGTCTTATTATTCCGTTTAGTTCATGCCAAAAAAAGAAACCTGTTGATTTACATGGTCAGCTAACAGGAACTACGGCAGATATTTCTGATTCAGTGATATTTGTTATTCTTCATCCAAATACTGTTTTAGATACCATTAGGATAATAAATAAACAATTTGCCTATAACTATCCTAACAACAATTTTCGGAATGTAAAAATGACTCATCGTGACAGTATTTTTCAGAAAGGATGGTGTAAAAATTCTGATTTTTATGCTATAAAACTAGAACTATTAAAAACAAACGGAAATAGGTATTCGGTTATGTTTTTAAATAAATATGAAAATCAGTATTATGATTTAATGATATTAGATAACTGTTCCATTAAATTGACGATTACAAATGAAGAGTTATTCAAAAACAATTTAAAAGCAGTTGTAAGCGGTTCCATTGAAACAGATAAATTAATGAAAAGATCTTTTGATTTTTTCAAAAGAAAAAATCAATAATTAAAATTTGGCTATTCTCCCGGATTTACATCTCTAATATCCACCAACTTATTCATTATGGCATAAATAGTGAGGCCGGCAGCACTGTGAATACCTAATTTGCGGGCAATATTCCGGCGGTGAGTTATAACTGTGTGAGTTGATAAATACAGTTCTGTTGCAATTTCTTTGTTGGTAAGCCCTTTCACCACGCAACTGATAATTTCCTTTTCGCGCTGACTGAGTGCATTGGTTTCGTCAGGAGTTTCATCGGATTCTTCTTCGTTAAACAGTTTATCGATTTTTTGTTTTAGCTGTTCGGCTGTATCGTACAAACCGGTTACTTCATCGTATCTGGCAACAACCGATTCATCAATCATGCCGGTAACAATGGCTATGGTTTTAAAATTCCGGTGATTTGTTTCGTCTTTCAATCGCTGAAAATCCTGAATTCCCCAGTATACCGGATTGATAATGAGCAAATCAGGTTTATAAAGTCTCATATTACCAACAAGCATTTCGGGTGAACTAAGTTCGTACGTTTGAACATGAAAACCGGGTAATCTTTTCAGAATAGTTGCCAAACCACTTCGAATGATAGCCGAAGGTTCAAAAATTGCTATTTTCAACGTTTCATCACTCATGGCTGTCGATCAGTTTTTGTTCAATGGCTTCAATAACAGGAACAAAAAAGCAATCTTCAATCCGGTTATGCGTGGCCAAATCCTTTTCGCAGGCATATAAATCGAATAAAACTTCGTTCAGCAGATAATTATTTCCTTTGGATGGATAATATTTGATCAGGATATTTTTGAGTTCAGCGAGTTTCGAATCAACGTCGGTATGATGCTCCTCGAATACTGAAATGCGGTATTTAGTGCTTTTTTTACCTTCAAGCAATTGCATCACGTACGGAAAAACTGTGCGGTCTTCGTATTCCATATGTTTGCGAACTTCACCCACATATTCGTCAAAAAAACGCACAAAAACCTGTTTGTATGATATGCTTTGATCCGATGAATCAACCGCTTCGAGCAACTTTTGTCGAATAGACGGTAGCTTATACGCCAGAAAATAGGAATGACCGTTTTTGAGGTAGTTTATCACAGTTTCGATGGAAATATTTTTTACGACTTCCACTGTTTCTATGTTTCCTTCGGCAATAAAATTTACCACCGATAAAAATGTTCCGGTATCAATTTTATTTGCTTCGCAAGCTTCGGCAATTGTTTTGTCGCCGAAACCAAATGAAATTCCAAACCGGCTGATAGTCGATAAAAGGGTGGCATCTTCATCAATCAGATGACTCATACGGGTTTGGGGAGTGAATTTATGTTGCATTGTTGTATAAGTAATTCAGTATCAAAAATAACGGAAATTTTTGCAAAAAGTTCTGTTGGTATTAAAATAGCTTTTGCCGGATATATCTTTTCAGCATATCGCGGCAAAATCTATTCACTAACTAATACAAATTGAAATGGCTTAAATTTCGAATGCAAATATCGGTTGATGAATTGGTTGTGGAAATACCAACATTTAGGTATTTTTAAATCATGAATTATCATTCTCTGTTACAAAATGTTATACTTTTGCAAAAAAAGGTAGTACATGCGCATCGAACAACTCACATTTACACGATTTCTGGCTGCAATATCGATTGTTTTTTTTCATTTTGGACGGGGTGTGTTTCCTTTTCAATCTGAATTTTCGTCGTTTCTGTTACTTCAGGCAAATATCGGTGTGAGTTATTTCTATGTTTTATCCGGTTTTGTATTGGTTATAGCCTATGGGAATAAAGCAAAAATAAGCGCTTCGGAATTTTATAAAAACAGATTTGCACGCATTTATCCAGCTTATTTTCTTGCGCTTGTTTTATTATTGATTTTCATTCTGTCAGCATCAGCACCTTTCGACAGAACCGGTCTTGCGCTTAATTTAATAGTTATACAAAGCTGGATTCCGGCAAAAGCACTTTCGTTTAATACTCCGGCCTGGTCGTTAAGTGTTGAGTTTTTCTTCTATCTATTGTTTCCTTATCTTTTTAATAAAATTTATAACCGTACTAGTTTAAAAGCTATCACCGTGTTGGTTTTATCGTTCTTCATCTTAACTCAGCTGGTATTTAATATCGGTAACTACTCCACTTTTAATGCCGGATACGGAACCACAAGTTATAATTTCCTGTATTACTTTCCGGTAATGCATCTCAGCTCATTTATGATGGGTAATCTGGCAGCATTGTACTTTCTGAAGTTTTGGAAAAACAAACGGATGAATGCTAACATTATCATTATTCTACTGATTATCATTTCAATATCGGCTCTTTATCTGAATGATTATGTTTGTTTTCATGATGGATTGATGGGAGTTTTGTTTGTTCCTATCATATTACTGTTTGCCGTAAATAATGGATTCATCAGCCGGATTTTCCAATGGAAACCATTCGTATTTTTGGGTGAGATAAGCTACGGCATTTACATCTTACAAATTCCTGTTTTTGAAATATCAAAATATGTGTTAAATAATTCAGGCATAACAAACTCTTTGGCAGTGTTTTACATTTCATTAATTACATTGCTTATCGTATCTGGTATTAGTTATAAGTTTTTTGAGAATCCTTTACGTAATATCATAAAAACCAAATATTTAACAACCAGTAAAACCACGTAGCATTTTTGTGTTGAAATAAATTACAATGAAAAATTTTTTACCCTTTTTTCTTCTGTCGATAACTGTGAATATTTACAGTAATACACGCCATACATTGAGCGGAACCATTTCGGATGCTTCAACCGGCGAAAGTATGATAGGCGCCAGCATAACAGTAAAAGAACTTCCCGGAACAGGTGTAACAACCAATGGTTACGGATATTTTTCGCTGACCGTTCCCGATGGAAATTACACTTTTATCATTTCGTATCTTGGGTACAAAACCATCGTTACCGAACTAAAAATGAATGCCAACAAACTGCAGAATTTTAAGCTCGAACCCGATGCCCGTCAACTCGACGATGTGGAAATAACTGCCGTTCGTAAAAACAACAACATCACTTCTTCCGAAATTGGTATGGAAAAAATTGAAATGAAAGAAATTTCGAAAATTCCGGTTATTTTTGGCGAAGCCGATATTATGAAAACGTTGAAACTGATGCCCGGCATCAAATCGGTGGGCGAAGGTAGCGGTGGAATGTATGTGCGTGGCGGTAATAATTCGCAAAATCTGATTTTACTCGACGAAGCCACCGTGTACAATGCCGACCACTTGCTTGGCTTCTTTTCTACCTTCAACAGCGATGCCATCAAAGATATTCAAATGTTCAAGGGAACTGCTCCGGCTGAATATGGTGGTCGCATTTCATCGGTTCTGGATATTAAAATGAACGATGGAAATAATCAGGATTTACATGTGGGAGGAGGAATTGGTTTGATTTCGTCACGACTCAACATCGAAGGTCCGATTGTAAAAAATAAAGCTTCATTTCTGGTTACAGCACGCCGGACGTATGCCGATTTGTTTCTGAAACTTTCGCCCGATTCACTGATTAACAGCAACCAACTGTACTTCTACGATCTGAATGCCAAGGTTAATTATATTATCGACGATAAAAACCGTCTTTACCTTTCGGGATATTTCGGACGCGATGTTTTCGATTTTAATAACCGCTTTGGCATAAACTGGGGTAACAAAACCGCCACACTACGCTGGAATCATATCTGGAACGATAAACTTTTCAGCAATACTTCAGTCATTTATTCCGATTACGATTATAAAATTGGCATCAAAATGAATTTCGATTTCAGTCTGAAATCCGTTATTCGCGACTGGAATTTTAAACATGAATTTCAGTTTTTTGCCAACAGTAAAAACACCATTACTTTTGGTATAAACTCGGTTTATCACAATATTATCCCTGGTCAACTCGAAGTCAATTCTGATTCTGCCATCAATCCGGTTCAGTTGCAGGAAAAGCAATCGCTGGACAATGCCATTTATATCAGCAATGTGTGGAAACCATTTTATGCCCTGAATATCAATTACGGACTTCGGCTATCCACCTATCATCTTTTTGGACCAGGTGATTTTTATTCGTACGAAAACGGTGCGGTCATCAATACTGCCACATACGGAAAAGGTGAAGTTGTAAAATCGTATTACAATATTGAACCCCGGCTGAACGTTGCATACATAGTAAACGACCAAAACTCGCTGAAAGCCAGTTACACCCGTTTCACGCAGAATCTACATCTAATATCCAATTCCACATCGTCGCTGCCAACCGATATCTGGATTTCGTCGAGCAACAATGTAAAACCGGAAATTGGCGATCAGGTTTCGCTCGGATATTTTACAAATTTCAACAAAGATAAATATCAGCTCAGTGGCGAGATTTATTACCGGTGGATGCAAAATCAACTGGATTTGCGCAATGGTGCCGACATAAATGCCAACGAACATATTGAAGGTGAATTACTTTTTGGTAAAGGCAGAGCTTACGGAGCTGAATTTCTGTTGCGTAAAAAATACGGAAAACTCACCGGCTGGATAGCTTATACCTATTCAAAAACCGAACGGCTTATCGATGGAATTAACAACAATAACTGGTATCCGGCCAAACAGGATATCACGCACGATGTGTCTGTGGTGGCGGTGTACGATTTGAATAAAAAATGGACGTTTTCCGCCTCGTGGGTTTACAGCACCGGAAATGCCGTAACTTTCCCAAGTGGAAAATACCTGATAAATGGCAATGTGGAGTATTATTACACCGAACGAAACGGTTACCGTATGCCCGATTATCACCGGCTGGATGTGGGTGCAACCTGGATGCTGAAAAAAACAAAAAAATCGGAAAGCAGTCTGAATTTTTCAGTCTACAACGCTTACGGACATAAAAATCCGTTCTCTATCGATTTTGAACAGGACGAGAACGACCCTGCCAAAACCAATGCCGTCATGACTTATTTATTCACCTACGTGCCATCGGTTACCTATAATTTTAAATTTTGAAACATAGATGACGGACAACAGACGACAGTCTACAGACAGAATGATAATAAACAACTTTATGAACTCAAAACTTCTCCTCACGGTAATTCTAACGCTGATACTTTCCTCTTGTACCGAAGTAATTGACATTCAGATAAATTCTTCCGATCCGCAAATTATTACCGAAGGAAGTGTCGGCTTAGGTGAATTTGCCGAAGTGACACTTACCAAATCCATCGATTTAGATGATACCAACGAATTTCCCGCAGTAGAAAATGCCGTGGTAACCATTACAGAGAAAAATGGTGAATCGGAAGTACTAACTGAAACAAAACCCGGAATTTATCAATCGTTGAGTCTGAAAGGAAAAGCCGGAAAAACTTATACGCTGAATGTAGTCAGTGGCGAAAAAGAAATTAGTTCTGAAAGTACAATTCCATCGAAGGTAGCTATAGATTCGTTCAGCGTGGTGAACTCAGTTTATCCCGGTGGAGGACCCCCGATAGGTCCAATGCCAGCTTATTTTTACGAAATAACCATCGGATATACCGATCCGGCTTCGGAAACAAATTATTATCGTACGCTTCTGTTTGTGAACGGCGTTCCTAAAAGCGGAAACCGTGTATCAACCGATAAATTCAACAATGGTAACCGCGTAATTTCTAATCTGATAATGTACGATCAGAAAATTAAAAAAGGTGATACTATTGGCGTGGAATTGCAATGCATCGACAAAAATGTTTTTAATTATTTCGATAGTATGAGTAATGGAAGAATGGGTGGCAACAGTTCAAGTCCGGCCAATCCGTACACCAATCTGAATGGAGCCGTTTTGGGTTATTTTAGTGCGCACACAGTGGAAAGAAAAGAATTCGTGGTGAAATAATAGGCACTCTTCGGGTCTCGCGAGTTCCAACTCGCGAAATTTTGATATATAAAATACGAACAACAGAAACAGACAATTATTCGCGATTTGGAACTCGCGAGACCCACTATATCAAATACCCTTGTTCTTTTTAAACCACTCCAAAGCCTCTTCAATTGCCTGCTCAATCGGTTTCTGAGGCATTTTCAACTCTAGTACAGCTTTTTTATTCGTATAATATTCCCGTATGGTCAGTTGATTCAGATTAATGCTGCAAATCTCGGTTTTAACACCAAATAAACGAATAAAATCTCCTGCTTTACCCGCCATTTCGAGAAACGCATCCGGAATTTCAATAATATTTTGCTGGTACTCTCCTACTCTGCTTTGCATTTTGTAAAACTCAGCAAACGAAAGATTTACACCTGAAGCCAGATAACGCTCACCGTTTTGTCCCATTGTCAACGCGTTACAAACAGCTGTTGCCACATCGGTTACTGCCACAAAATTTTTACCGCCTCTGGGTGTAAACATCCAGCGTTTACGATAACCCATCAGTATCAGTTTACCGGAGCTCGGTTTTACATCGTGCGATCCAATCATAAATGTGGGATTGATAATGATAATATGCCGATTCGGTTTTCGGGATGCCTCCACAAATAATTTTTCAGCTTCTTCTTTGCTTCGGGCGTAAAACGATTTACTAAACGGATATTCAATACAACAACGTTCATCAGCCTCTTTATCAGGATTTCCATAACCAATAGTATTGGCTGTACTGACAAATACTATTCTGTTGATATTCAATTCATCTGCTACACGAATGACATTAGCCGCACCCGCAGTATTTACACTCCGGTAATCGTCGTAATGCAATAAATCGGTTGCGGTAACCGCAGCAATATGAATAATGGCATCACACCCGTCTGCAGCATATTTCATCTGTTTATCATCCGTAAAAGTTCCCTGAATGATTTCTATGTCTTTGGTATCGAAATATACATCGCGCGAACCACGAAGTATAATCCGGATTTCGTGATGCATTTGCTGCAATTGCATCACCACATGATGCCCGAGAAGTCCGTTAGCACCGGTAACGAGAATTTTCATTTGATATTCAATGATTGATATTTTACTTCAAAAGTATATATTTTTCATGAATAGATTGTATAAACGAAAAAAGACAACCCAACCGGATTGTCTCTTCAAAATCTTTATTCTTTTATCTTAGTTCTTATATCTGCTTTATTTCAACTTTTTCGAAATCAATCCGTCTACCGAAAATTTACCGGCACCGCTAATCATCAACGAAGCAGCTAAACCCAGAACCAAAAGAAAATATTCGATACCTTCACCGGCCTGAGCGCCAAACCAGTTCATAAAGAATCCGTTATTTACATGTCCTCCAAGGAACATGGCTCCACCCAATGTCAGGAAAATGGAAAAAGCCATAAAACGTGTGCCTGTTCCCAAAATTACACCAATTGCTCCGACAAATTCAGCCAGTATAACCATTAATCCAAGTAAAAACGGCATTCCCATACTCTGGAAAAATCCAAGTGTACCTTCTAAACCATATCCGCCAAAAGCGCCAAGTGCTTTTTGCATTCCGTGAGGTAAAATAACTACTCCCAATGCTAAACGGGAAATTAATAACGACCAGCTTGTGGTGTCTGTTGCAAAGAATTTTTTAATTAAAGTATTCATAATCATTTATTTGTTGTTATTGTTTATTTTTAAATTGTCTTTTCGCTAATTGGCACATTATTTCATCGGAACTTCCATCAGTAGTAATTTACTATCCGAATTCACTTTGATATCAACTTTATCTGTTTCCCAAATTCCAATTCCATCTCGGCGGTTCAGTTCTGTTCCAGCTACTGTGGCATTACCTTCTATAACCAGCAAATAGAGACCTGATTGCTGGCTTTTCAGGGAATAACTTCCCTCCCAGCCTGCCGACAAATCGCCCAGATGAAACCACGCCTGTTGATGTATCCACATTCCCTGATCTTCAGAATTTGGTGAAACAATCTGGTACAATTCATTTTTCTTCGCCAAATCGGCTATGGAAATTTGTTCGTACCGCGGAGTAACATTTCGTTTATTCGGAATAACCCATATTTGGAAAAGTTCGAGCGGAATTTCTTTTTCGTGGTTAAATTCACTGTGAAAAATACCGGTTCCTGCACTCATTACCTGAATTTCACCAGCTGAAATGGTTCCGTGGTTGCCCATACTGTCCTTGTGTTCCACTACACCTTTCATGGGTATGGTAATAATTTCCATGTTATCGTGCGGATGCATTCCAAAACCCTGACCACCGTCAATCCAGTCGTCGTTGAGTACCCGTAACGCACCGAAATGAATTCGTTCGGGATTGTAATAATTAGCAAAACTAAATGTGTGATGCGTATTGAGCCAACCATGATTGGCATGTCCGCGGGTAGCTGCTTTATGTAAGATTGTTTTCATATCGTCGTTGTTTTTAATTGACGATACAAAATTACAATCGTTTTCAGGCACGGGAGTTAAACAAATCAGGTGTAGAATTGCAAAAATCAGGACAAAATAAAGAAATTGATGAATACTGAATCTTTTACTAATAATTGTATTATCTTTGTATTTATGCTTTTAGGCACAATTATATTAATAATTTTGACTTAATTATGTATTTAGACACAATTATAAATAAATCGCCGGATAAAATCATCCAGAATATAGCTTACAGTGTTAAGGAGCGAAGATTAGAGCTTAACCTGACTCAAAAATCTTTTTGTAAAAGAACAGGTGTAGGTTATGATGCTTATCGTAAATTTGAAACCACAGGTGAGATTACGCTTAAAAATCTGATATTATGCGCCATTGCACTGGATGATACCGAAAGTTTTGAGACTCTTTTTTCCAAAAAAAATTATCAGAGTATCGATGAAATTCTTCAGCAGAAAGAACCGAAAAAACGGATGAGAGGAGCTAAAAATGACTGATATTAATGTACTTGATGTTTTTAAAAACCAACGTAAAGTGGGCCGATTGGCTTTAACTTCATACAATTTATGCGCATTTGAATATGATACCAACTACCTTTTATCAGGAGAATCAATTTCTCCATTCTTTCTTCCACTAAAAAAAGAAGTATTTATAGCAAAACTACATCCCTTCAATGGTGGATTTGGTGTGTTTGATGATAGTTTACCAGATGGCTGGGGCAATCTGATTTTAAACAGATATTTAAAAACCAAAGGAATTGAACCCGAAAAACTTACTCTTTTGCAACGTTTAGCATTGGTAGGCAGCAATGGACGTGGCGCCCTTGAATACCTGCCGGATTTAAGCGAATTCACTGAAAATGAAATCCATGATTTTGACTTTTTAGCAAAAGAAGCCGAAAAAGTTCTCAAAACAGAATATTCCGGCGAAGGTGTTGACTTACTTTATAAACAAGGTGGGTCGGCGGGTGGCGCACGACCAAAGATATTTGTGAAAGCTGAAGATAAAGAATGGCTGATTAAATTCAAGGCAACAAATGATCCGGAAAATATTGGAGAAACAGAATATAAATACTCATTGCTTGCAAAAAAATGTGGCATTCATATGCCGGATACTCAATTATTTGAAGGCAAATATTTTGGAGTAGAGCGTTTCGACAGAACTACTACGGGTAAAATTCATACGGTTAGTGCAGCCGGATTATTGCACGCCAACTATCGTGAACCAAGTTTAGATTATGAATCGTTATTGAAACTTTGCCTTGTTCTGACAAAAAATATGGAAGAGGTTTATGCGCTTTTCCGTATCATGGTTTTCAATGTGTTTATAAAAAACAGAGATGATCATGCAAAAAACTTTTCATTCCAATTAATTGATAATGAATGGAAATTATCACCCGGATATGATTTATTGCCCTCAAACGGATTTAACGGCTACCACACAACTACCGTGAATGGGAATGGAGAGCCTACAGAAAAAGATATGATGATTGTAGCCGAGAAAACAGGATTAAACAAGCAAAAATGTACCCGGATTATTCAGGAAATAAATAAAATAATCAATGATAAATAGTCTATGCCATTTGTACCGAATTCCGAAATTCGATAGGTGTAAAACCTGTGGTTTTTTTGAAAAAATTATTGAAATGAGCCGATTCGTCGAAACCCAATTCATAGGCTAATTCCTTGCCCGACAGGTTGGTAAATATCAGCGAACGTTTGGCTTCGGTGGCTATTTTACTCTGAATATGTTCTTTGGCCGATTTTCCGGTAATGCCTTTTACGGTTTTGTTCAGATAATCGGCTGTAACGGCCAGCATATCGGCATAATCAGAAACCATATGTTTGGTGGAATAATGTTCATTCAACAGCCGTTTAAACGAACGTAACAAATGATTGGTGGTTTCTATCAATTGCGGATTATTTTGTTTGTACAACGAGCAATGGTTGTTACTCTGAATCAGAAATAGCTTTACCAACGACCCGATAGCTTCAAGCGTGTATTTTTCGAGCGACGATGAAAATTGCTCCATTTGGGTAACCAAACTGAGGTAAACATTCATTTGAGCTTCGTTCAAAGCCAGTGGTGGCGACTGTCCATAATCATTAAACAGATAAATATCGTTTATCAATTTATCTGGTATGGAGTTGGCAATCAGAAATTCCTCGGTAAAAATCATCACCCAGCCGCGTGGAACTTCAGTAAGTTTCATTTGGTGCATTTGATCCGGTAATATAAAATAAAGTGTGTTATCTTCAACTACATATTCCGTAAAGTCCACAAAATGAGTTCCTTTTCCTTTTTCAATAAAAATAATGGTGTAATAATTATGTCGGTGAGGAGAATCAGATTCACCATTGCTTATTAGATATATATCTTCCATTTTCTTTAATGCAAACAATTCGTTATCAACAGAACTGTCGGAAAATTGATAGGTTTTTATTTCGCTATGAGCCATTTTGTTTATTAATTCGTGTAACAATTGTTGGTATAATAACAATCAAATATAGGTTGAATGTTCTAAATTGTATATTTTTTTCTAACAAACTTGATCAATCTATAAATATCGGTATATCTTTGCAAATATCCAAAAAATTATCCAATGAATCAGCAAATTGTATTACTCACTGGGGCAAGTGCCGGAATTGGCAAAGCTACCTGTGAAATTTTAATGAAAAACGGAGTGATTGTATACGGAGCATCGCGCAACGGTGGTGAAGTGCAAAAAGATGAATTATCGAAAGGTGAATTTATTCCTGTAAAAATGGATGTGAATAATGAAGCTGATATTCAATCTGTTGTTAAGAAAATAATTGATAACCACGGCTATCTGAATGTGGTAATTGCCAATGCCGGAAACGGAATTGCCGGCGCAATTGAAGAAACAAGCATTGAAGAAGTACGTTATCAGTTCGAAACAAATTTTTTTGGTGTAGTTAAAACCATTCAGGCCTGTTTGCCTATATTTCGTGCACAAGGTTATGGCAAAATCATTACCATTTCGTCGTTAGCCGGTGTAATTCCAATTCCATTTCAGACATTTTATTCGTCGGTTAAAGCTGCTTTAATGTTGTTTATGAATGGACTTTCTATCGAAGTAAAACCTTATGGTATACAGTGTTGTACTATTCTTCCCGGCGATACAAAAACCGGATTTACTTCAGCCAGAAAATTTACTCTGGCTTCGCAAAATAAAAAATCTCCATATTATGATACAATGAAAAGATCGGTTGGTCGTATGGAGAAAGACGAGCAAAACGGAATGATGGCTGAAGCTGTGGCACGACCAATTGTAAAACAAGTGTTGAATAAACGCATGCATACTTTTTACGTTACAGGTGTTGTAAATCAGCTTTTCTATCATCTTTTCAATATACTCCCAACCGATTTACGGCTATGGATTATTGCTAAACTCTACGCTTAAGTTGTTACTGTTCTTTAATCAAAGTAATATAAAATGAAATGTCTTGTAACCGGCGGAACCGGTTTTTTAGGTACAAATTTAGTTCACCAACTTGTAAAAGATGACTGGGATGTTCGTGTCATTGTGCGAAAAAATTCGAACACAAAATTTATTCAATCATTACCAATAGAAATTATTCAGGGTGAAATTACCAATCCAGCTGATGTTGATACTGCTGTGGCTGGCTGTGAAGTGGTTTTTAATGTAGCCGGCGATACATCGTTCTGGAAAAAACACTTCGAACGGCAACGAAAAGTAAACGTGGATGCACCTTCCATTATTGCTGAAGCCTGCGTTAAGCATGGAGTTAAAAGACTGATTCACACGAGCACTGTGGATATTTTTGGTTGCAACCCTGCAGGTTCTGCCGACGAAAACTGGAAAGATTTTAATTTCGCCGGTATGGGCTACAATTATGCTGAAACGAAGCGTGAAGGTGAAAAACGTGTATTGGAATTCAATGAAAAAGGCCTCGAAGTGGTGGTTATTTATCCGGGAAGTATGATTGGTCCTTTTGATTTTACGTTGCAATACGGACGATTGTTTTTCGATTTGCGCGATGGCAATGTTCCTGGTTGCCCGGGCGGTGGAGCCAGTTTTTGCCATGTAACCGATGTTGCCCGAGCACATATTTCAGCCGTTACCAAAGGTTTTCCGGGCGAAGGATATATTTGTGCCGGAGAAAATATCAGCTACAAAAAACTGTTTGATATGATTGCAGCCAAATTCAACAAAAAGGCACCGAATTTCATCCTGAAACGCGGATTGTTTGTATTGTACGGTTATGTGATGGAATTTCTTTCAACTTTCACCGACAAAGCACCCGAAATGGATCCGGGAAATGCACGTTATATGTCGCTGAATGCCTGGTACGATAGTTCGAAAGCTATTAAAACGCTTGGTTATCAGATAACACCCACCACCAAAAGTATTGATGATGCGTACGACTGGTTTGAAAAAAACGGATATTTTGAAAAAAAGAAATGAAATGTATTTTCTGAAAGGCGTAATTCAATTTTACGCCTTTTTTAATGGTAAAAGCTATCAACAAGCTGTTGAAAACTGTTGATAAAACGGTAATAGAAATATTGAAACTTTATTTGCAAAATTGAAAAACCATCTGCATATATCACTTGTTTTTACATCAACAAATTTTAATGCGAGTATTTTCAGAATTGTTTTTAACCTGTTTTTTACAGTTATGAGCAACTCTGTTGAAGAAAAGTTTCTAACTTTGCAGTTATAAACAAGGTGTTGATAAAGTCGGTATTTTTCTGAAATTCAGTATAAATTAATTTTTATAAATGTTGATATAAGCATGCTCTGAATTGAATAACTTATAAAGCAAATATATTTCAATATTTTTATCAACCTTATCAACACCCTATTATTATCTTCATTAAAGTTTTTTTGAAAAATAAAAAAAGAATATTATAATGTTTTGTTTGAAAACCTGATATTTTCGAACCTGAAACAATTTGAACTGATGAATAAAACAGAACTCATATCGGAAATTAACCGACTAAAAAAAGAAAAAAATGCCGTTATAATGGCTCACTACTACCAAATGGGAGATATTCAGGATATTGCTGATAATATTGGCGATAGTCTGGCTCTGGCTCAATGGGCTGCAAAAACCAATGCAGACATTATTGTGTTGTGTGGAGTGCATTTTATGGGCGAAACTGCCAAAATTCTTTCTCCGCAGAAAAAGGTGCTGGTTCCCGATTTGGAAGCAGGATGTTCGTTAGCCGACAGCTGTCCTGCGGACGCGTTTGAGGCATTTACCAAGGCTCACCCTGATCATACTGTCATTTCCTATGTAAATACCACAGCGGCCGTAAAAGCGCTAACTGACGTGGTTGTTACTTCCACCAATGCAAAGAAAATTGTGGATCAGTTTCCGAAAGATGCGAAACTTATTTTCGGACCGGATAGAAATCTCGGAAATTATATCAACAGTGTTACCGGTCGAAATATGTTGCTTTGGGATGGAGCCTGTCATGTTCACGAGCAATTTTCTGTAGAAAAATTAGTAAAACTGAAAGAAGAATATCCCGATGCTGAAGTGTTGGCTCATCCTGAATGTAAACGTCCGTTATTATTGATGGCCGATTTTATTGGCAGCACACAGGCTTTGCTTAATTATACAATAAGTTCGGATAAAAATAAATTTTTGGTAGCTACCGAAAGCGGAATTATTCACGAAATGCAAAAGAAAAACCCTGATAAAGAGTTTATTCCTGTACCGCCGAATGACAGTACATGTGCTTGTAACGAATGTAATTTTATGCGACTTAATACACTGGAAAAACTTTATCAATGTCTTTTAAATGAATCGCCTGAAATTTTAGTGGATGAACAAGTGCGAGTAAAAGCGGTAAAACCTATTTTAAAAATGTTGGAAATGAGTTAATTAAAATAAGCACTTATGAAAAAATCAATTTTGCTTTTAGTGTTATTTATTTTACCGGCAAGTATATTTGCTCAGTTTACCTTAACCGTAGAAATTACAGGTTTACGTAATAACAATGGTAATTTGCTATACGAACTTTTCGATCAGAATCAGAAAAGTTTAAAGGTAGGTAATGTTACTATTTCGCAAAATAAATGTCTTATTGTATTCGAAAATTTAAAACCCGGAAAGTATGGTTTTAATTACATACATGACGAGAATAAAAATAAAAAATTAGATACAAAATTTCTGATTATCCCTAAAGAAGGATATGGATATTCCAATAATCCGAACGCCAATTTTGGTCCGCCGGCATTCGAAAAATGGGTTTTCGAAATGAAAGAGAATACAAAATTAAATTGCAAAATAACTTATCTGAATTATTAAAAAAATTGCCCTGAAAACACATCAGGGCAATTTTTTTAGTCGTATTTTTTTTCTAAACCGGATTTAACCAGTAATTCATTTATTTCTTTTTTTAATTCCACCATTTTTAATTCTCTGTCAATCATTAAACTATTCAAAAATTTAAGTTCATTCACCTTTTTCACTAATGCTTCTTCTGCTTTTTTACGTTCAGTTATATCATGCGAAAGTACCTGAATTCCAATTATATCACCGTTTGCATTTTTTATTCGGGTATGATTTGATAAAAACCAATAATCACCTGATGGTGAATGAAAATTATCTTCAAATTCAAGACTTATATCGCTTTTAGAGGCATCTTGCATTCTTTTCAGATATGCAGATCCGGTTTCTTCACCATATAGTTCTATAAGTGATTTACCTTCGTAATCCTCTATTTTTCCGCCTAAATTTTGTAGTGCTTTTTGATTAAATAACAGCACTCTGCCATCGACACTGTAAACACCTACACCAATACCTGAATTTTCGAGCAATATGCGATATTTTTCTTCGCTTTCTTTTATTTCTTTTTCGGCCTGAATAAGTTTATTTTCGTTTTCAATTTCCTTCACTATTCTGTTAATAACAGTGGGAAGTAATTGCAATAAATTGGTATCTTTAATAATATAATCGCGTGCACCCAATTTCATCATTTCCACAGCTATACGTTCATCGCCCTGTCCGGTGGCAATAATAAATGGTGGTAAGCAAATATTTTTTGATTTTATATTGCTTATAAAATCTTTTGCATTCATATCATTCAGACTATAATCCACAATCATTAATACAGGACAATTATCATCTACCAACCAATTTATAGCTTCAGTTGCAGATGAGGTTGAATGTGTTTGAAATCCACATTCACTTATTTTTTCGCTTATCAATTCATTTAATCCTAGATCATCTTCTATGATAAGTATCTTATTTTGAGCGCTATTCATATTCATTATTTTTTTTAGTTGAAAACTTTTACAATTTGCAGAAATAATCCCAGTCTTTTTAAAATAAGTGTTAGTTTATCAAATTGTACAGGTTTGGTTATGTACATGTTACATCCTAATTTGTAGCATGCGTCAACTTCACGCGGATCGTCGGTGGTAGTAAGCATAATCACCGGAATATCTTTAATTGCGGCATTCGATTTTATTCTTTTAAGTAGTTCCACCCCATCCATTATTGGCATATTAATGTCCAATAATAGCAAATAAGCTTTGTTGATATCTCTATTTTCTTTTTCGGAGCTACCTGTTAGAAAATGCCAGGTTTCAATGCCATTTTTAAACCGAATAATTGGATTGCATACGCCCGAGTCTTTCAAACCTTCCTGAATTAATGTAGCATGACCATCGTCGTCTTCTGCTATCAGAATAATCAAATCTTTGTAGTTTTTCATTTGTTGGTAATTTTAAGCATTAATTTATTCTTCATATTTATTTATATGCAGTTCAACAAAAAATTGACTTCCCTCTCCCTCTACTGATTCAACCCATATTTTCCCTTTATGTTTATCTGCAATCCGTTTTGCAATACTTAATCCAAGTCCTTCACCAGATGTACCAGATGCATCTACACGATAAAACACATCCCAAATACGTTCGATATGTCTTTTATTTATACCAATTCCTGTATCTTTTATACAGTAAATAACTTTATTGTATTTCACTTTTGATGAAATATCAATGACTAATTTTCGGTTATTATCACGGTATTTAATTGCATTGCCTATAATATTTGAAAACAGCTGATTTAATTGATTAATGTCACCGTAACAATTTTCTACATTATGGATAATTATACTTGCATTAATTTCTTTCAACTGATAGTCAAAAATTCCGGAAATTGTTTGGAACAACTTATTCATATCCAAATTTGCAATATTCATAAGCACCCTACCAGTTCTGGATACCTGTAATAAACCGTTAATGAGAATATCCATTTTATCAACGTTATTCTGAATAAAATTCAATGATTTTGGAATTTCGTTTGTTGTAAATTTACTCAAATCTGCAGCAATTTCATTACTGATGTTTAATTCAGAAACTATATTGGTGAGCTGTGTTATTTGTTTGTTTAAACGCTGACTAAATCCTTGTATATTAACTAATGGAGACCGTAAATCGTGCGAAGCAACATATAAATAATTTTCCAACTCCTTGTTTTTTTCCGATATTGCTTCCTGTGCTTTTTGTATATCAGTAATATCGGCAGTAATAGTTGCAAATCTGTTTTTACCAATACTTACAGCCGATATCAAAAAATGTTTATCCATGGGTTCGAAGTATGTTCTATATTCTAAATTACGTCCCGAAATGCAAACAGATGAATATAAGCTCAGATAAGGAGCCTGTTCTGTTGAATACACTTCTGTTGCCAGTTTACCTATGGCATTTTCACGTTTTATACCTGTTATTTGTGTAAAAGCATCATTACAATCAATAATTCTGTAATTGACGGGTTGATTTTTATCATCAAGTATCAAATCATGTATGACTGTCATTTCTGACATTCCATTGAAAAGTGCAGTTAATTTTTCTTCACTTTTACGAAGATCATTTTCAGTTTTTTTACGTTCAGTAATATCAATTGTAAAGCCTGCAAGCAAGTTTCTATGACCCTGTGCAATTGGAAATTTTATAGTGAAATAATTTCTGTCATTCAAATTCTCATCAAGTTTCAACACTTCGTTTGTATTGTGTACATTCCAATCGTCTTCCGTCATAATTTTGGCAAATTCAGGAGGAAATAATTCGTACATGGTTTTACCGGTCATTTCATGCCCCGGAATACCTATCATATCAATAAAGTTTTCGCTTGCGTAGAGCACTTTACTTTCAGTTTCACTTACTTCTTTAATGAATGAATATATGGGAGAATTTTTAATATATAATGAAAGTAATTCTTCACTTTCACGCAATGCTATTTCTGCTAATTTCCGTTCGTTGATGTCCATTCTAACCCCTATAAGTCTTGTCACTTTGTTTTCTGAATTGCGTTCAACAACTTGTCCAATAACAGTTTGCCATCTGTACGTTCCATCAGCATGGAGCATGCGGGCATCATATCTGTAATTTTCTTCTTTATGTTGCAACACATTAGCTGTTTTTTTACTTACAAACTGTTTGTCTTCAGGATGAATTCTGTTAATCCATATATTTCTATCTGAATTTCCTGTTACAGGTTCATAACCAAGCATGGTGTAGTACTTAGGAGTGGTATACCATACATCATTTACAACATCCCAGTCCCAAATGGCTATTGGTGTGTTTTCTAATATAAGATTAAGCCTGTTATTACTTTCCAGTAAATCATGTTCTATGGTTTTTATTTTAGTAATATCGCGGGTTATAAGCAATACGTGATTTTCGCCGTCGAGTTCTATTGTAGTGGCCGAGAGCATTCCAAAAATAATAGCTCCACTTTTTGTTTTGAATTGGCAAACATAGTTTTCAACAACGCCATTTTGTTTTAAACTATTTATCACATAATTTCTGTCCGAAATATTGCACCAAATATCAATCTCGGTTGATTTTTTCCCAATCACCTCGTCATAAGTATATCCGGTAATTAGTGTAAAACCACTATTTACGTCTTTATAAGTGCCATCTTCTATCGAAGTTATAGTTATGGACTCAGGACTGGTTATGAATGCTTTTCTGAATTTTTCTTCGCTGTTTTGTAATGCCTTATCTGTTTTAAATTTTTCTAAAGTTTTCCATACAATATCCATTAAAACGGTTAATTGGGTAATATCACCAGTATTGTAGTCGCTTTTTTTATTGGCAACACCAATTACTGCCACTATTTTATTGTTATTGAAAACGGGTAATGTCAGGTAATTATACAATGGCGCATGACCTTCGGGATAACCTTTTTTGAGTGGATGTGGTGATTGAAAGTCATTCACCATAATCGGTTTCCGTTGACGAACAGCTTCGCCCCATAAACCTGTAAAATGAAGTTGATATACGGTTTGTTTTTCCACAATTTTACATTCGTTCATCACTTCATTCGACCAGGAATTTAGCACAAACTCCTCATTATCTTCATTGTAATTATAAATGTAACCGAGTTTACTTTCTGTCATCGATATTGCTTTGCTTAAAGCAAAATCCAGATAATCCTGAACTGAATCTGTTTTATATTGAAGAATTTCTACAATAGCTTCCTGTCTTTTAATATTCAGAAGAGTTTCTTTCTCATGTTTTTTTCTTTCAGTAATATCTCTGAAAAATGCTACAACCTGCCCATCATTTTCATTCACTAATTGCAAACTTACTTCGAGGTCTATAATTCGCCCGTCTTTTCGTCGGTGTTTTGTTTCAAAACGGTGTGTACCATGAGTAAAAACCAATTTAATATGGTTTTCTACATCTTCCTGATTTTCTGTAGCTTCAATATCCGACACCGACATGGTTAGAAGTTCAGAATCAGAATATCCAGTTATCCTGCACATGCTGTTGTTTACTTCCAAAATTTTGCCAGTTTTATCTACTCTCCAAAAACCTTCCATGGCGGTTTCAATGATGGAGCTGTTACGGGCTTCGCTTATCTTCAGTGCTTTTTCAATTTTCATTCGGGATGTAATGTCCTGAATAGTTCCAATCATTGTAACTAACAGGTTATTTTCATCAAAGGTTAGTTTACCTAATCCATGCACCCAAATAACTTCGCCTGTCGAAATCTTTTTGATACGATACACTTTATCAAACTTCCGACGTTTGCCCATAACTTCTTCTGAAAAGTGCTGGTTCATCATTTCTTTATCATCATCAAAAACGATGTTTAGCCAACCCTCCACGCTACGGATGTAGTTGTTGTCAATTCCAAAGATATTATCTAATACTTCGGATGAACTCCATAAACCTGTTCGAAAATCTAATTTGTACGAACCGATACCCGCAGCTTTTTGCGATTCTTTAAAGAATAATTCGCTTTCCTGTAAAGCTATTTCTGCTTTCTTACGTTCGGTAATATCCTGAACTGTAGATCGAATACCAGTTATTTTTCCCTCATTATTATACAGTATCTTATCTTGTACAAGTACCAGAACTTTTACCCCATCTTTTCGTGCAAATTCCCTTTCGTATGGAAAATTTGGTATACTAATTCCTTCTAATTTTGCTTGAATATTAATTTTCGATACTTTTTCGTCCTGAAAAAATTCCCAAAAATAATGATTAGCTACTTCTTCAATTTTATAACCGAGCATATTCAACTCAGTTTTGTTCATTCGTACAATACGGCCTGAAGAGTCAATCTCGTGATATCCAACAGGTGCATTTTCATATAAATCTATAAATTCTGTACGACTTATGTTTAGTTCATTTTCAGCAATTTTTTTGTCGGTAATATCAATTAATTCACTAATAAAATAGAGTGGATTTCCATCACTATCGCGTTGTAAAATTGTACTTATATCAGTCCATACAACATGCCCATCTTTGTGGATATATCTTTTTTCCCAGCGTATCGACTGTTTTTCATCTTTTAAAATGGAATTTACATAGCTGGTATTTAATTCAATATCATCAGGATGTGTAATATCACGCCAATTCATGTTTTGTAATTCACTCTCCGTATATCCTAAAATTTCGCTAAATGCTTTATTCGCATTTAATTTGCCATCAATTGTTGTAATTGATTTTCCTACAACGGAGTGTTCGAACAAATTGCGGAATTTTTCTTCGCTTTCAGCTAATTTTTTTTCAGCTTTTCGTTGCTGTGTTACATCTTGCAATATGCAGTGTGTTTGTTTGAAGTTGCCATCTAAATTATTTCCAATTTTGCCATCGAAAGCAATAAATAAGATGGATCCATTTTTGTGAACCATTTCAAACTCGCTGTGAATATGTCCTTGCGCTTTAAATATGGGAAAACGTTTTCGAAAACCATCCTGATACAGGGGTGTAAGGAAATCGCCAAACCATTTGCCTATTACCTCTTCACGTTCGTAGCCGAGTGTATCTATCCATTTTTGGTTTATATCAATAAAATTACCGTTTAAATCTAACGATTGGTATCCAAGAGGTGCTTTGTTGAAGAGAAGTTGGAATCGCTCTTCACTTTCTTTCAAAATAACTTTTTGTTGCTCCAGTTTGGCCAACGTGGTTTGTAATGTGTTTTTATCTTTTATAAGTTGACGTTCCAGGTTATTGACTTCCTGATTTAGTAAGCTCATTTTATTATTCGCTTCAAATAGCATTGGCACATCTGCTTCAGCAAAAATCAGAATTTCGTCATCTTTTCGAAAAACCTTAGAACTAAGTACATAGCTTACATCGAGTAAATTTCCAATTGTAATTAATCCATCGAATATAAGGTCAGAATTGTTGTTTGCTATCAGGTTGGAGAAAGTAGGATTTACAAATTTGTTTTTAGGTTGAAGGTTTTCCTGATCGGTATCCAGAAAAAAGCACATAGCTTTATTGGCATGAATTAACTGTCCGTCAACACTAAAAGTGCCAATTGCAACGGATTTTCCGTTTTGCAAAAGTTCTTCAATCAATTTATTCAAACTGTGTGCTGTGTTTTTCATTTTATACAATCAACTTTAAGTATGATATTCAATGTGCAGAATAGAATGTTTCCAGATTTTCCTCAGCCAGGGCATTAAATGCCGGGATGTTTATTTGCATCCAATTGTAATACGGATAAATTTCATTGTAACATTCCGCCGATAATTCTGACTTGTAAATTTCTATCCAACTATTGAGTTGAGCTGCCCAATATGTAGAACTAAAATTGCGCGAGCGATATGCTCTGAATACCCACAGAACTGTGTCGACAAGTATTTCGGCTGAATATTCTTTAAAAATTGATTCTAAAAATCGAGCATGATTAGCATGATTGTCTTTCATCATTTCTACATTTCCAATGCCTACCAAATCTAAAATATCAGGTCGATTTTGCATCTTAGTATTCTGCAGTTCTACAAGCATATCTTTTTTCAGCCCATACTCCAATGTGCTTTTTTCGCTTACCTGCTGTAGTTTTCTTGCTGATAGAAGTAAATCATTTTTATCCATACCGCTAAAGTTTAATCATTAGTATTCAGTGATTTAATATATCTGTCGAGTATGTACAAATCAGGCACATATACTGCATTTGTGGTTTGGAAGTTCACTTTATCTGTAAGTCTGTTAAAAGCCTGACCACCAATTAGAATTTGGAGCGTTGGAAACTCTGTTGATATTAACTCTACGGTTTTTTGCAAATTCGCATAATTAAAGTAAATAGTTGAGGAAATTGCAAGTATGTCGGGCTGCTTTTCTTTAATAAATCGTATCAATTCATTTGTGGGTATTCCGGACCCAATAAAGTAGCTATCCCAGCCATTCATTTCAAAAACATCGGTTACCATTCTAATTCCAATCTGATGAAGTTCATTTTCAACACAAGTTACAATTGCTTTTTTTGAATTTCTATTTATCAAAATAATTTGTTCAAACAGTTCATTCATAATGCTTTCTGTAATGGCAGTTGCTACATGTTCTGTTGCCACACTAATTTTATTGGTTTCCCAAAGTTCTCCAACTTCGTATAGCGATACTTTAAGGAGATTCTCGTATAAATCTATGATGGATGGACGGAGCGATAAATAGTGCTTTACCAAAGCAAAGCACTTAGCTTTATCACCTTTCAGTAAGTGGTCGAGGAATTGAGCCGTAAAATTATCGTGTAAAGCTTGTTCCATAATTTCAAATTTTTGTTACGTCAATGTTTAAAGTAGGTGTTTAGAATCAACAAATTTCTAAAAACTTTATGTCCTGATATTCAATATATTCAATATCTTTTTTTGTTTGTAAGATGAACGGGTAGTATTCTGATTAGATTTATATACCATTCGGCTAACATTATTGAATTTCAGACAAGTAACAACAGTATATTGCACAAATATAATTATTTTTGGAATTGGGTAGTTATAAAATTCAATATTTTCTTGGTAAACTCTAAAAATATTTATTTAAATGCTATTTTATGTTGAAAATCATGCTATTTTATCTCCATTAAGAACTTCTTTTGCAAAAATTTGTTTAAAATCTAAACATATTACTAACCTCTTTAAAATGCATTGTCAAATGAAAAAAACTCTTCTTTATTCTGCAATTCTTATTATTGCTTTATTGAACTTTGGTTGTCCTGTGGGACTTGATTATGCGCTCGGAAATCCCGGCAAAGAAAAAATTGATGCGAAACTACTTGGAACCTGGACTAACAACGAGGAAGATCCTGAAGTAATAAGCGCAACTATTTCGAAAATTGATAATTATTCATACAAGATTGTTGTAAATGAGCGTGGTTCAATGTATTCACTGGAAACCGATGAACTAACAGCGTGGGTCACAAAAGTGGATGGAAAGTTGTTTTTGTATATGAAACCTGATAACGAAGATAAATACTATCATTATCTGATTGTTGATCTGACAAAAGACACCATGATAACAGCCGATGTTTCTTTGCTGGATGGGGGTATAGATGCCGTAACTTCTACGGCAAAACTGAAAGATCAGGTTAAAAAATCCATGAAAATGGACGGTTGGGCTAATGAAACAATAACGTGGACTAAAGAATAAAGAAAAGCGGAATCAATTTGTGATCTGCCCCCAAAAAGTTGGACGGATTATTAATTAAAATTTATTAGGACTGAGTTCGGAAGTTAACCGGACTTAGTCCTTTTAGTTTTTCTTTGATTCTGAAGTTGTTATAATAATAAATATATTTTTCAAGTTCAGTTTCAAAATGTTTTATTGAATAGAATTTCTGCAAATATAGCAATTCTGATTTAAGAATGCCAAAGAAGTTTTCCATTACAGCATTATCTAAACAGTTTCCTTTCCTGGACATGCTTTGTGCTATACCTCTGTTCTTTAAAGCATTTTGATAGGTTGCGTGCTGATAATGCCAGCCCTGATCAGAGTGTAAAATTAAATTTGTATCATCTTTAATGCGCCTAATTGCTTTTGTAAGCATATTTGTAACCATTAGAAGATTTGGATGTTCACTGATGGTGTAACTAATTATTTCTCCATTATAAAGGTCTAAAATGGGAGATAAATATCTTTTCTGACCAAATAAAGCAAACTCAGTAACATCAGTCACCCATTTGCAGTTTGGAGCAGTAGCTACAAAATCTCGCTCTAATATGTTGGGGGCAATTTTGCCTTCTTGCCCTCTATAGGAACGGTATTTTTTTATCCTTACCTGGCATTTAATACCATTTTCACGCATGAGTCGTTCAACTGTTTTATGGTTGATTTGAATGGATCTATTATGAAGCTCCATGGTAATCCGTCTATAGCCATATCTTCCCATATTGGCTTTAAAAATATCATTAATCTGTTTGTTTACAGAAAGATACTTATCCGGTAGCTGTTGACGATGTAAATGATAGTAGAATGTTGCACGTGCCATCGACGAAGCTCTCAGCAAATCTGAAAGCTCATGTTTGAGCCTTAGTTCTTCGATAGCCCTGGCTGTTTCCCGCTTTCGCGTAATAGCCGTTCCTGAACTAAAGCTCTCACTTTTTTTAAGTACGCATTTTCTGCTTTTAAATATCGAAGTTCTGCTTCTAACTTCTCTAATTCCGTTTCTGGTTGTTTTTTCTTTGGTCGTCCCATATCTTTTGGTGCGCACCCTTGTTGTGTTACCTTTAATGAACTAAATCCTTTGTCTTTGACTAAATTAACCCATTGATAAGCTGCTGATTGGCTTATCCCGTATTTGAGTGCTACAGACGGGAAAGATAATAAATTTTCTAATACATCCCGCACTACCTGCTCTTTTAAATCAATACTTAAAATCTGCTTGGGTGGCTTTTCAAATCCCAGAACTCCTTTGGCTCGATAAACACGAAGCCAGGTTTCTATAACTGTATCGCTAATGTGCAATAATTTACTAATACTCGTTGAACCATAACCCTGTTTATACAGTTCTACAACCTTAATCTTATCCGAATAATTATGTTTCAGATTCTTTCGTCTAATTTTTCCCATAAAAATACCCCAAAAGTTTTTTGTCTAACTTTTGGGGTACAGTTCATTTGATTCCGCTTTTTTTGTAGCATGTTCGGTCGGCACTATCTTAAACAACTTATCATTCCGGCGGATTAAGTCTTTGGTTTTCATAGAAAAATAGGTGCCTTTCTCTACTTTGTCCACCGGTTTCAGCTTCACCCGCATTTCTTCTACATGATTTTCGTAAGCGCCGGTTGTTTCGCCGCTAATTAGTATTTCATCGCCTACCTCCAGATATTGCGCTTCCAGTAAAAACTCTGCAACGCCGATTTTCTGGAAATAATTGGTGCATTTACCTACATACACTTTTTTATGTGTTGCTTCTGAGCCATAATTGGCGCTCCATTCGCCTAATCGCTGACCCAAATAATATCCATTCCAAAATCCCCGATTAAATACTTTACTCAATCTGATATCCCAGGCATCCACTTTCTCTTGTGAAAAAGTTCCGTCGAGCACTGCCGAAATAGCTTCGGAGTAGCATCCAACCACAGTTTTTACATATTCAGCTCCACGTGCCCGGCCTTCAATTTTGAAAACCCGCACACCGGCATTCAGCATTTCGTCTACAAATCCAATAGTTTTCAAATCTTTCGGCGACATGATATATTCATTGTCAACCTCCAGTTCAATTTCTGAATCTTTGTCCTTCACGGTATAACCACGTCGGCAAATCTGATTGCAGGCACCGCGATTGGCCGAAATATTTTTTTCGTGTAAACTCAGATAGCATTTTCCTGAAACTGCCATACAAAGTGCACCGTGACAGAACATTTCGATGCGAATCAACTCACCGTTTTTTCCACGGATGTTGTCTTTGATAATTGCCTGATAAATCTCGCCAACCTGCTCCATGTTTAGCTCGCGAGCCAAAACCACTACATCGGCAAATTGCGCGTAAAACTTGAGCGATTCCACATTGGAAATATTCAGTTGTGTGGATAAATGCACCTCCACTCCTATCGAATTTGCATACATCAATGCCGAAACATCAGCAGCAATAATAGCAGAAACCTGTACTTCTTTGGCTACGTCAATAATTTCGCGCATCAAAGTTAAATCATTGTCGTACAATATAGTATTAACTGTCAGATAGCTCTTTACATTGTTTTCTTTGCAAATGCGCACTATTTCGCGTAAATCGTCGGTGGTAAAATTACTGCTCGATTTGGCACGCATGTTCAATTTCTCAATACCGAAATATACCGAATCGGCACCGGCTTTGATGGCTGCCGATAAACTTTCCCACGATCCGGCCGGAGCCATTATTTCAATTTCTTCTCTTTTCATTCTTTGTTCATTAATTCAAAATACGATTTCCGCACAATTTCCTTCCCCGATTCAGTCAAATGATATACATACATATTCCAAATGGACAAGAAAAATTCTTCTTTGGTAATGGCGTATGTTGTATCTTTAAAAATCATAGAAAATCCGTACCAGCCCGATAAAACGAGCCAGGTATTTTTAACGAGTAAATCGTAATTATGTTCACAACCTGCCGGATACAAATAGTTTTTGTGAACCAGTTTTTCCAATGCCTGACGCATGATTTTCATTCTTGTCAGAAAAAAATCTTCCTCAATGGCCTTGTATTTAGGAAATTGCTGAAAGAAAATGTAAAAATTGGAAAACAGAAATGCATAACGGATTTGCACTTCATAAATTCGTTCGATATAACTCACTACTTCCGAAATATCCTTCGGAAAATAAACATAAAGTTCATTCACCTCAGCCTGAAACTGTTGAAAAATATCGTCAATCAGGTTTTCCCATTTTGGGTAATGATAAGTGAGGTTGCCGATACTTATGCTTAATTCCTGCGATACGTCCCGCATTTTTACATTGGATAACCCCCTTTCATTCAATAGCTGAAGCGTGGTTTCCAAAATTTTATTTTTGGTGGGTACAGGTTTTTGTTTCATACTGCAAAGATAGATAAATGTGTTATAATCACCATCATTTTAAAGAATTGAGAATATTTATTATTTTATTAGTACAAATGTACTAATAATTCAAATATATTCATTATAATTGCACTGTGAATCTAATTTTCAGTATAATAACTCTAAAAATTAATATTATGTTTTTATTCGAATCAATTCCGTGGTATTCTGCACTGATGTGGTGCGGTGTGGTTGCAGGACTTATGTTAATCAACGAATTAACCCGTTCCAGCAAATGGTTTTCGTATTTAGTTTATATTTTGGTACCGATAGTACTGACCATTTTTGTATGGCCGGAAACTGCCGGAGCAAATTCGAGCACCGGAACCTGGTTTCACTGGGTGAAAGTTTACTCTGCCACTGCCGGTGTACTTGGTTTTATGTATTTGCGTTTCAGTAAAAATGGCGCTAAAAACAAGTATCTTTTGCTTTTTCCTCCACTTATTTTGTCTATCAACATTCTGGAAGCTGTCATCCGCGATTTTCAGGTGTACAACCTTTACAGTGGTGATTTGTATGGAACAATCGTAAACAAAGTGATGATGGATGGTGGCATTTGGAATATCATGAATGGTGTTGCCGGAATTCTGAACATTATCACTATTTCCGGTTGGATGGGAATTTTTATTGGTAAAGACAAGAAAAAGGATATGCTTTGGCCCGATCAGCTTTGGTGGTGGATTATTGCTTATGATCTATGGAATTTTGCATACGTGTACAATTGCGTTTCGGACCATTCGTTCTACGCAGGTGCTGCTTTGCTGGTGTCTTGTACTATTCCTGCATTTCTTATGGGAAAAGGAGCCTGGTTGCAACACAGAGCGCAAACGCTGGCTATTTGGATGATGTTTACCATGAGTTTGCCCATGTTTGTCGACGATACAATTTTCTCAGTAAAAGCATCGCATAACCCTACCGCTTATATGACTTTAAGTGCATTGGCGCTTGCTTTTAATGTTGGAGTTTTAATTTTCCATGTTTACAAGATTGTGAAATTCAAACGCAATCCGCTGAAAGAAGAAGTTTATGTGGATGAACCAAAATATGCTGAAATAGCTGCTAAGAAGTAAAGTTGAAACAGAAACGCCGGAAAATTTTCCGGCGTTTCTGTTTATTCGTTTTTAGTCAGGTACGATATAATCAAAGCTTCTTCTTCGTTGGTCAGATTGGCTTTTTGTGCCATATCCGATACCCACCTACTCCATTCTTTCTTATTGTATTTTTCCGGCAAATAGAGCGTATGGCAAGCGGCGCATTTCTGAACATACAACTCTCTCCCCTTTTGCATTTTACTGATGTTGGCATTATTCATTGTATTTTCAGCAGTTGGAACATATAGCGCTGATTTACAAGCAAAAAACACCGTTACAGATACAAATATCACAAATAGAATGTTGCTTTTAAAATGCATAAGATATCAATAATCTGGTTTGTACTTTTTCAAATTCATCTAAATTCAGATTACCTGAAGTTGCTCCTTTAAAAGCTGTAATTTGTGGTAAAACAGTGAAATTCACAAAGAAATTGTTCTGAACATAGGATAAACCAAGCCCGGCGTATAGCGCACTGTGTTTTAATTCTCCTTCCTGAATAACGTTTTTGTAAGCACTTTACATGGTCAGACTGAAACGCGGATTTAAAGTATAAGCAGCTGAAAAGTTCAAATCAGCTTTGTGCTCTTCTGCTTCAAGTTCCAATTCAGAGCCACTGTATTCCGGTTCGAGTTCCATTTCGAAAATGGCGTTGGCTGCCAGCGTTACATTGCCCAGTTTTTTATCTACAATTATTTTACCTTCCAGTTCGTACTCGCTCGTACTAATTCCGTATTCTCCATAAAGTGCCAATCCAACTGGATCGGCTACAGGATCGAGAATTTTGTATTTCCATTCGTTCGAAAAACTTAGTTCATTTCCGGTTGCGAACGATTTTACTCCCAGAATATCCACTGTATTTGTTTTGCTTGTAAGATTTAGATAGAAAGCTGTTTGAAGATTTTTTCCAAGACCAATTTCGAACTCAGTGCGGTTATCAAGACGTGCAAAATAGTCCGTTTTTCCGGTTCTGAAGGTATTCCAAACTTCAATTTCGCGTTGTCCGCTATTTAAAACACCGCTCTGGTACGTGTAAGTAAAGAGTCTGTCTTGTGCTGTTATGTTGTTTTCTACTCCGAAAAAAGCTATAACCACAGCCATTAATTTCATTGTTTTCTTCATGCTTGTAATTTATTGTTTGTTTTTACTCATTTTGAGTGAGCAAAGTAACAGCAATGAATTTATGACCACAATCACCAATATTAGGTATATTTTCAGAGGTTTAATACAAATAAGTTAGTAGTCTTTATTGTGTGAATTTTTGCAGAAAACTCATCTTGAAGGAAACCTAAAATCTATATCTTTCATTAAATCAATAAGATATAGAATAGCAATAAAAAGTGCAATAACAGATATAGAAGTAACTATCCATGCAATGCGAGATCTTTTTTTTGATTGGATTTGTATTTCAGATCTGATCTTTTCATGTTCTTCGGCAGATAAGTCAGAATGATTAATTTTCAAATCAGATTTTTTGTAAATCAAAAAAGGTTTTTTGAAATAGTTATACACCTCACGGTTTGCATCCCGTAAAGACTTATTGTATTTCATTTTGCTAAACATGTCACCATGATGAGCCATAGGATAAAATTTTAAAGTTTATTGCAAATATATGATTTTATAATTGAATTGTCGAGACTGTTTTTTGAACAATTTATATTGAAAATGAGTTTATTATTGTTCTGCAATTGCTGTTTCTCAATAAATTTCTAACTTTGCAGCCCAGTTTTGTATAAATATGAAGATTTCGAACATTGAGTTTCCCGATAAACCGTTATTTTTGGCACCCATGGAGGATGTTACTGATCCTGCTTTCCGCTTGCTTTGTAAGCGATTTGGTGCCGATATGCTCTATACAGAATTTGTTTCGTCGGAAGCACTGATACGCAGTGTAAACCGCACCCAACAGAAACTGACAATATATCCTCAGGAACGCCCTATAGCCATTCAGATTTACGGTCACGATCCGGTATCGATGGCAGAAGCAGCTAAAATTGCAGCTGAAGCCCAACCTGATATTATTGACATAAATTTTGGTTGTCCGGTGAAAAAAGTAGCAGGCAAAGGGGCAGGAGCGGGGCTTTTGCGCGATATTCCCCGAATGCTGGAAATTACATCGGAAGTGGTAAAAGCAGTGAATCTACCTGTTACTGCTAAAACCCGTTTAGGCTGGGATGAAGATAATAAGGTGATTGTGGATTTAGCGGAACAATTGCAGGATTGCGGTATTCAGGCGCTGACAATTCACGGTCGTACCCGCGCTCAAATGTACAAAGGCGATGCCGACTGGACGCTGATTGGTAACGTGAAAAACAATCCACGTATGAAAATTCCGATTATCGGTAATGGCGATGTAACTACACCTGAGCGTGCTTTGGAATGTTTCAACAGATATGGAGTAGATGCGGTGATGATTGGTCGTGGTTCTATTGGCCGTCCGTGGATTTTTGAAGAAATAAAGCATTTCTTTAAAACCGGAGAGATTCATCAAGCTTTATCTTTTGACGAACAAAAAGCCATATTGAAAGAACATGTCATCGCTTCGGTTTACTGGCTCGACATCGATGAAAATACTTCGCTCGAAACAGTTGCTGATAAGCGTTTGAAGGGAATTATCCACAGTCGACGGCATTTGGCTGCTACGCCTGTTTTTAAAGGAATTCCGAATTTTAAAGACTCACGCATTGCCATGCTTCGTGCCGAAACACTAAACGAACTTTTTGGAATAATTGATTCAATAAAAGCCCCCTAACCCCCACAAGGGGAATAATAAGACAAAACAATATTTTACAAATACATTACAAATAAAATTAATTAGTATGCTTAAACATTTTAAATTTCGCTTCTTGTTCCCCTTGTGGGGGTTAGGGGGCATTATGCTTATGATGTCATCTTGCAATAACTCCAAACTTACGTCGGGTATCGATTTAAAAAATCTGGATACCACTGCAGTTCCCGGAACTGATTTTTATCAATATGCCTGTGGAGGCTGGATGAAAAACCATCCACTCACGGGTGAGTACTCACGTTTCGGAAGTTTTGACATGCTTCGGGAAAATAACCTGAATCAGTTGAAAGATCTTGTTACCGGAATTGCCAAAAAGGGTGGTAGTGAAGGTTCCATAGAACAGAAAATCAGCGATTTGTATAATATCGCCATGGATAGCGTAAAACTTAACAAAGATGGTTTTACTCCTATCAAAACTGATTTGGATAAAATTGCTGCACTTAAAACCAAAGATGAATTGCTGGCTTTAATGCCGGATTTGTATTTGAGCGGTTTGGATACGTATTTTACGGTTTATATTGATGCAGATGCCAAAAACAGTAAACAAAACCTTGTTCAGACTTACCAGAGTGGTATCAGCCTGGATGAACGTGAATATTATCTCGACAACGATGCACACACCAAAGAAATACGTGATAAATACAAAACTCACGTTGTGAAAATGTTCGAATTGGTTGGTTTTACACAAGCTGATGCTCAAAAAGCTATGGAAGCTGTACTGAAAATTGAAACACGTTTGGCTACAGCTGCTTACGACAATGTAAAATTGCGCGATCCTCAGACCAATTACAATAAAATGACTGTGACTGAATTACAGAAACTTGTTCCGGAAATTAACTGGACAAATTATCTGAAAGCCCTCGGACTGAATAATACAAAGGAAATAAGCGTTTCTCAAAAAGAATCGTTGATAGAAGTTGGTAAAATCATTGGTACTGAACCCATTCAAAATCAGATTGCTTATCTGCAATGGAAACTGATAGATGATGCCGCCGCTTATCTCTCCGACGAAATTTATGCTGAACATTTTAATTTCTACGGAAAGGTTTTATCAGGCAAACAGGAACAACGTCCACGCTGGAAACGTGCGGTTGATAATGTGGATGGAGCTTTGGGTGAAGCTGTAGGACAGATGTATGTAAAAGAATATTTTCCTCCTAAAGCCAAGGAACGTATGCTGAAACTGGTTGAAAATCTGCAAATTTCACTTGGCGAGCGTATCAATGCCTTGCCTTGGATGGGCGATTCTACCAAAGCCAAAGCACAGGAAAAACTGGGTACTTTTTATGTGAAAATTGGTTATCCTGACAAATGGAGAGATTATTCTAAACTCGACATCAAAAAAGATTCCTATTATGCCAATATACAGCGCTCTAACCGTTTCGACCATGATTGGATGTTTTCTAAAGCTGGCAAACCAGTGGATAAAGATGAATGGCTGATGACTCCTCAAACTGTAAATGCTTATTACAACCCAACAACCAACGAAATTTGCTTTCCGGCCGGTATTTTGCAGCCACCTTTCTTCGATATGAATGCTGATGATGCTTTCAATTATGGTGCTATCGGTGTGGTTATTGGTCATGAAATGACACACGGTTTCGACGATCAGGGTTGCCAGTTTGATAAAGAAGGTAATCTTAAAAACTGGTGGACTCCGAAAGATAAAGAGCAGTTTGGTGTAAGAGCAACAGTGCTTTCTGATTTCTTCGATGCCATTGAAGTTGCTCCGGGAACTAAAGCAAACGGTAAATTTACACTTGGAGAAAACATTGCAGACCATGGAGGACTTCAGGTGTCGTTTCAGGCTTTCAGAAACGCCACTAAAAACGCTCCGCTTGCAAAAGTTGATGGATTTACCCCCGAACAACGATTCTTCCTCTCATACGCCAATGTATGGGCCGGAAATATACGTCCTGAAGAAATCTTGGTGTTGACTAAATCCGATCCACACTCGTTGGGAAGATGGCGCGTAAACGGAGCTTTACCACATATTCAGGCCTGGTACGATGCCTTTGGAATTAAGGAAACTGATCCAATGTATGTAAAACCGGAAAATCGGGTTAGTATCTGGTAGGAAATTCTTAAAAAAAGCAGGAAATTCAATTTCCTGCTTTTTTTAATTATCTGTGCATAATCTTTCCGGTTGCTACAGGCTCATTATCAATACTTACCTGATAAATAAATACATCTCCATTTGAATTTAAATCGCTGTATGAAATATCGGTTTCGTGAATACCTGAGCTATAATATGCTGACTTTTTGTATAATTGTTTTCCTGTTATATCCAGTATTTTTATTCGTACATTTCCGGGAGTCGCCATTTTCAAATTACACTTTAACCGATCGGAAAATGGATTTGGATAAGTAAAAACTTCAACTTTTCCATTTGTACTATTCACAATGTCCACAGCATCAAGCAAACCAATCTGGCTATCCATCCAAGCTAACCGGCTTGTAATCCATGTTTTTAAATATGTTATTTCTTTCTCGTAAGTACCGCCCACATATTTGTTTGGCCATACATAGGTACTTAGAATATTAAATTTCTGATAATTTCTTACCTGAGCAGACGACAATACTGTAGCGCACGAGTCAATTATCCGCATCAGATTTGAATTACTGAATTTATCGGAACGCATTTCGTCCCATCTGCGGCGGAGGCAACCATTGAAATACGGATCGGCTCTGAATTTATCCCACCAAAAAGTGATTCCATATTCATCACCATTACCAACACCATCCACAGTCCATCCCTCTGTGTTTCCCGCAGAAAAAAAGTCGGCATTACCAAAAGCAATATTGTAATCCCAAAACGGTCCCATGGTTAGCAAGCCACCTTTGCTATCGCGGTTTTTGTAAAAGAAAGTGCTTACACGGTTCCCATCGAGGTTGCGACTTATTTCATTGATAATATAGTAATCTACAAACGATGTTACGTCAATATACGGACGGTAACCTGCTATTGGATCTTTATAACTATCAGCTTTCAGCGCCGTTTCAAAAGCAGTTACATAGTCTTTTATGTAATTTTTTTGTTCAATAGATAAATTTTTTACTTCCGGATCGACATAACTTACCGGTACTACCTGAATGTCGTTTCTCGCTTTAAATGGCGATACCCAGTAACCTGAATCAGGTCGGTCGATTTTTAAGAGATAACCGCCGGTTAATTGATCGCCTGCAATATCAGCAGTTTTCAATTTTGATAAGTTCAATCGGTTTTTATCAATTTTAATTCTTTCAGTAAGTGCGTAAACACCCCGATATTCTCCATTTAAAAACACTTCGCAAAATCGTGTATGTGGCGACCATTTTCCTGTCAGATTTCCCATATTGTAGGCCAGGGCATCCCTTATCATTGACTTGTCTGTATAGGGAGCATACAATATCCAATCGTTTTCTGCAGGCATTCCCATGAGTGAAACATTCAGATTTGTTGCTGAATCTGTGCGCGTTTCAAGGGCAAAACTCTTTTTTTCGAACATTTGCGATGATGATCCGCGCGTTTCGATACCTATATAACCATTATACTCGTAGGTTGTATCAACAGGTGAATTTACGCCTGAAAGATTGTTTATAACCTGCATTGTAGCGGTAATTTTAGGTTCACTTACAATTGTTTGACCTTTTGTGTCGATTAAAACAAGAGGCAAATTTGATTCAAATGGTGGTTCAAACCACGTAGGTGTGCTTCCGTAAAGTACGCCGTAACTTTTTACTTTGCTATGAAGAAATAAGTAAGAGCTTAAATCGCTTGACGATGCATTGTAATTCAGAATTTGTACAGCTATGGTATTTTCTCCGGTGTGTAAATCACTTACATTCAGATAATATCGTTCAGGTTTGAGCCCCTGATACATTTTAGCTTCATGGTCAACTGTCAGTGCTGAATTATAAGCAGGTATTGCTGCGGTAATATTTGTCGATCGGGCTACTTCTTTACCGTTTAGATATAAAACAAAGGCATCATCATAATCAATATCCAGAATTAATTTACTTAAAACTGTAACATTGACAATAAATTTTTTTCTGAGATATAATGAATTACATGAAGTTACTATGGTTGAATCATCATTATCTCCGTAACCAAAACTTCCTTTTCCTGTTTTCCAGCTGCTTGCATCAAAGGTGGGTTGATTCCAGTTTGAAGCAGGTTCAGATGTGGCAGCCAGATAACTCCATGTGGAATTTCCTGTAACAATTGATTCCCAGTGTACCTGAGAAGTAGCCGTAAATATAAAAATCTGTAAAAGAGATAGAATAAGTATATATTTTCTCATTATGTAAATTTACACTTTAAAAAATTCAGACGCAAATGTAGATATTATGATTTACATGAGGGGTGACATTTTTTGCATAATGATGTAAAAATATACCACAAAATGGTATAAATACTTTATTAGCGGTATAAATTCACATTTTTTCGGAATCAATGGTTCATTTCAATCAATTGTTCCATCAAATCACGTCTCTGTAAAAGGCGAGGAATTTTTTGTTGAGCTGCGGTTTTTCCGGATTTTTTCATCCAATCGGTAAACAGATTTTTTCGGGCCACAATCACATCTGGAATTTCAAGTGCAATACTTTTGGTTCGTTTCGATTCATAGTCCGAGTTCACTTCTATTAGCGTATTATCAAGTATTTCGATAAACTTGTTCAAATCGTTTGGCATCTGATCAAATTCAATCATCCATTGGTGACGGGCTTTTTGCTCTTGTGTAGCACAAATAACTGTTGCTGTGTAATTTAAAACATTGGCACCTGTCAAATCACTTGCTTTAGCAATAGCAGCATCAGCATTCCCAACCATAACTTCTTCTCCGCACAAATTCAGAAAGTGTTTTGTTCGGCCTGATATGATAAATTTGTAAGGTTCTACCGATGTAAATGTTACCACATCACCAATATTATAGCGCCATAAACCGCTGTTATTTGAAATGATTAATGCGTAACTTTTACCTTTTTCAACCTGCCACAGTGGAATTGCCACAGGTTGTTCGTCATGTATATTTTCAAGCGGAATAAACTCATAAAATGTTCCGTAATCCAGCATGAGTAGCATGGATGGATCATTGAAATCGTTTTGGATGGAAAAGAAACCTTCCGATGCATTGAAAACTTCCAGATAATGCATTTTTTCTGAAGGTATCATCGATTTAAATAGTTCTTTATAAGGTTCAAAACTAACTCCACCATGAAAAAAAACTTCTATATTTGGCCAAATATCTGTCACATATTGTTTTCCTGTATATTCAAGCATTCGGTACAGGAAAATCTGATACCACGATGGAATTCCCGAAATACTAACTATGTTCTTATTAATAATTTGCGGAAGCATTTTTTCCATTTTGTCAGTAAAATCGGGCATCATGCAAATATCAAGAGATGGCTCCCTTAATAATCCTACAAGCGGATTTCCACATTCCGATAATAGTCCCGATAATAATCCGATATGTGAGCCAAATTCATTTTTCGATGATTTTCCGGCACCAATAACCATACTCTTACCTGTAAAAAAGTGACTTTCCGGATTCAAATGTAAATACATAGCCACCGAGTCTATGCCACCTCTAAAATGCATGGTTTTAAAACTTTCGTCAGATACTGGTATGTATTTACTTTTAGCATCGGTAGTTCCTGAAGATTGTGCAAAATATTTAACTCTACCCTTCCAAAGTACATCTTTTTCTCCCATAACCATTTTTTCGATATAAGGTTGAATGGTTTCATATGTATAAAGCGGCAGTCTTTTGGCAAACTCTTCGGCAGATTTTATTTTATTGAATTGGTTGTCTCTTCCAAATTCTGTAGAAATTGCCTTACTTAGAAGGATGTTAAGTTGTTCACGTTGAATTTGTTCTGCGTTTTGGGCATAATTATTTATCTCAGCAATTCTTTTTGCAAATAAATTTCGGGCTAAAGAAGTAATCATAAACGTTTTCAGAAATTAGTATAGATTTATTATGGAAAAGTGTGTGTTAGTTATCTTGGAAATATCAATCATTAACGGAACAAAAGTACAAAAATTATTTTAACAAAGAAGAATAAAATAAGGCTGAGCCTCATCAGCATCAGCCTTAAATTTTTTTCGATTATAAATCTTCCTGGAAACCTCTATTCTTGAATAGCCTATAGGTTTTCCATGCATTGTAATTTCTTCTTCCCGGCTAGCTTTTCTGGCAACTTTAATTTGTGCCAATGGAGAAGAAGGATTCATTTTGTTTTTCTTTTTCATACTGTTTTCATATATCTGATTATGCATCCAATTCAACAATTCTCGTGCCATCTGCTTGTTCTGTTATGTTGACATTTACAACATTGTCGGGTAGGAGGGATGCAATGTTTTCTGCCCACTCAATAAAGCAATAATGACCACTATGCAAATATTCTTCAAGTCCGATTTCTAATGCATCCTGAATTTTATTAATGCGGTAGCAATCGAAATGATAAATAATTTCTCCCTTCCTTGTTTCATATTCATTGACTATTGAAAAAGTTGGAGAGTTTATGGTATCGGTAACTCCCAGTGCTTCGCATACTGCTTTTATGAAAGTTGTTTTTCCGGCACCCATAGTTCCGTTAAATAAAAAGATCTTTCCGTTATGCAGATATTTTAAAAATTCTGCGGCTGTCTCTTTAATAGATGTAATGGATTTTATTTTTAAATTTATCATAATATTCTATTTGTATTTTATGTTCCACGTGCGACAACAGATTTTTAGCATTAGAGAGTGTCGTAAATCTATATAATTTATCAGCTTTTTTATTTTATTCAATTCTCACGGCTTCAAATCCGACTTAAAATGGTTGTAAATAATTGATGCCCTGCTGTTTCCAATGATTTTTGTTATGTCTTCCAAAGAGGCTGTTCTAACTCGTTTCAGGCTTTTGAAATGTTGTATCAGATCATTTTTTGTTTTATCTCCAATTCCGGGTAAGTTGTCGAGTTCAGAACTTGTTTGTTGTTTGCTTCTTTTTTCCCTGTGAAATTTTATGGCAAACCGATGTACCTCATCCTGCATACCGGCAAAGAATTTAAATAATTGGTCAGTAGGCTTCAATCCTACAGCCATCGGAGGAAAACCTATTAGTATCTCGTTGGTTTTGTGTTTGTTATCTTTTACCAAACCCGCAATTGGTATCTCCAGATTCAATTCATCCTGAATTACTTGTCTGATAACCTCCATTTGACCCATTCCACCATCTGCTACAATTAAGTCGGGTAGGGGAAGGCTTTCCTTTAATAATCTGGAGTATCTTCTAAGAGCAACTTCTTTCATCGAAGCATAATCATCGGGTCCCTTTATCGTCTTGATCAGGTATTTTCGATAGTCTTTTTTTGAAGGTTTCCCTTTGATGTACACCACACAAGCTGCTACTGCATCGGTTCCCTGAATATTTGAATTATCAAAGCAGTCAATATGAATTGGCAATTTTGGTAATTGTAATTTATCTTTAATTGCGTCTAATAGTTGAATTGCTCTTTGATCAGGATTCAGTTTTTCGGTTTGTTTTAATTTGTCCAGCTTAAACTGTCTCACATTTTGCATGGCTAATTCCAGAAGGTTTTTTCGATCACCCCGTTGAGGTATTACTTTTTTTATACCTTTCAAGTTAAATTCTATTTCAAAAGGAAGCACAATTTCTTTTGAATTACTACCAAGTCTTTCACGTAATTCAACAATAGCCATAGCCAGAATATCCTCTTTGAATTCATCAACACGCTTTCTGTATTCTATAGTATATCCCTGAATTATACAACCCTTAGATATTCGCAGAATGTTTATATAAGTAGAATTTTCATCTTCTTCATATGCAAACACATCGGTTTCTTCTAATACAGTATTGGAAATAACCGATTTTGAACGATAATTCTCAATAAGCTCGTATTTCTGTTTTATTATATGAGCTTCCTCAAATTTGAATTCAGAGGATAACTGCTGCATTTGTTGAATCAGCAATTTGCTGATTTCATTTGCATTTCCTTCAATTATTTGTTTTACCTGTTGTATGTGTTTCCTATATTCTTCGGCTGACTCTTTTAGCTCGCATGGACCATTGCATTTACGTATATGATATTGTAGGCATACCTTAAATTTTCCCTTTTCAATTGTTTCCGGAATTAAGGGAAGTTTGCAGGTTCGCAAAGGATAGAGTTGATGAATTATGTCCAGTAATGAATTGATTGTCCAATTCGAACTGTATGGGCCATAATATAGAGAGCCGTTTTTAATTATATTTCTTGTTTTGAAAACCCGTGGAAAATGTTCGTTGGTTATACAGATACTCGGATATGTTTTTCCATCTTTTAATAAAACATTGTATCTCGGTTGGTATTGTTTAATTAAATTATTTTCAAGTAATAGTGCATCTTCTTCTGTTTCGACTACTATATATTTAAGCGAAGCAATTTGTTTTACTAATATATTGGTTTTGCCAGGCTCATGTGTTTTGTTAAAGTATGAAGAAACTCTTTTTTTTAGGTTTTTTGCTTTTCCTACGTATATTATTTCGTTGTTTACATTATAATACTGATACACTCCCGGAACTTCTGGGAGATTGCTAACCTGTGTTTTCAATGTATCTATAGTTTTCATAAAGCTATGTTCCACGTGGAACTTTATATGTTTAGTAAATATATTGTTTCACGTGAAACAAAAATATCGATTTTATCGTCCTAAAAGAACTAATAAAACATTTACATCGCTAGGGGAGATTCCTGGAATCCGACTTGCTTGTCCGATGGTTTCAGGGTTTATTTTAATTAGTTTTTGTCTGGCCTCTGTCGATAAGGATTGTATCCCTGCATAATCTACGCGTCCGGTCAACTGAATGTGTTCAAGTCTTTGCAGTTTTTCAGCGATTAATTTTTCACGCTCAATATAGCCTTCATATTTTAAAATTACTTCTGTAGCTTCCACGATTTCATCTTTTCTTGAGTTGATTTCATCGATTTTTTCATGAAACGCAGGTACAGCAGATGCCAGATCTGCTATGCCAAGCTGTGGGCGAACCACCAGATCAGAAAGTTTACATCCGTGTTTCAATTCTGACGAATTCATCGTTGATAGAAAAGAATTAATATGTGCTGGTTTTATAGAATATGTTCGAATAAAATCAATTAATTTCTTTTGATGCTCTTTTTTTGAATTTAATTGAGATAGACGATTTTCCTTAACAAGACCGATGGATGCGCCTTTTTCTGTAAGACGCATATCGGCATCGTCTTGTCGCAAAATAAGTCTGTATTCAGCTCTTGATGTAAACATACGATAGGGTTCATCTACTCCTTTTGTTACGAGATCATCGATTAAAACACCTATGTATGCTTCGTTTCTTGCAAGAATAAATTCGTTTCCACCATGACAATTAATATGTGCATTTATGCCTGCCATAAGTCCTTGCCCTGCGGCTTCTTCATAACCAGTTGTCCCATTTACCTGTCCAGCAAAAAATAGGTTCTTGATTATTTTTGTTTCCAATGTATGTTTTAATTGAGTTGGATCGAAGAAATCGTACTCAATCGCATAGCCTGGGCGATATAGTTGAGCCTTTTCTAGGCCAGGAATAGTGTGAATTGCTCTAATCTGAACGTCAAGAGGAAGTGAAGATGAAAAACCGTTCAGATAATATTCCTGAGAGTCTACACCTTCAGGTTCTAAAAAAAGCTGATGCGATGTTTTATCGGCAAATGTAACTATTTTTGTTTCTATACTTGGGCAATACCGGGGTCCGATACTTTTAATTTGGCCATTATAAAGTGGAGATTCGGATAATCCTTTGCGTAATTCTTCGTGAGTTTGTTCATTTGTGTAGGTAATCCAACAGCTTCGTTGTGTTAAGTCACGTTTCACATCTTCCAGAAATGAAAATTTATGAAAGTCATTTTCTCCCTGTTGTTCCAATGTTTTTTTAAAATCGATTGTACGTCCATCAATCCTACACGGTGTACCAGTTTTCATACGATCGGTAGTGAACCCCATTCCCTTCAATTGTTCAGTAATTCCAAACGAAGCAGGTTCAGATATCCGTCCACCAGTAAGCTGATTTTTTCCAATATGTAATAAACCACTTAAAAAAGTTCCGGCTGTAAGTACAACGCACTTTGCTTGCATATGTACACCAAGGGCTGTAATAACTCCTGTTACTGTTCCGTTTTCAACCGTAAGTTGTTTAACTGTGTCTTGCCAGATATATAAATTCGTTGTGTTTGAAACTGTATGAATCCACTCCTGAATAAAGCGCTGACGATCACTTTGGGATCGTGGGCTCCACATCGCCGGGCCTTTTGAGCGGTTTAGCATTCGGAATTGGATGGCTGATTTATCAGTTATAATTCCCATTTGTCCGCCAAGAGCGTCAATCTCGCGAACAATTTGTCCTTTTGCAATACCGCCAACAGCAGGATTACAACTCATTTGTCCTATTTTGTTCATGTCCATAGTAATGAGCAGGGTTTTTGAACCCATGTTGGCAGCTGCGCAGGCAGCTTCGTTTCCGGCATGTCCGGCACCTATCACAATGACGTCGTATGTAAAATCCATGTAAACTTTTATCTGATTTTAGTATAAACTATTTTCCACTTATAATTGGGGTGCAAAGATATGAAACAAAATGCGTTTTTCATCTTAATTTCTCAATGTCAGAGAGTTAAGTTTTTTAAATTCTATTTTTAGTATGCTTAAATAAATGAATATCAATGCTATAAATATATTGCTAAAGTCGATGTCATGTTTTGGTGGAAAATTATACTGATGAATTGAAAAAACAATTTCACGTTAAATTTTCAGATTTTTCATCGTTTTGTTGAACACCTTTACTGCATATTTGTTTTATTATTACAATGTCCGAATTTAGTTTTTACTGTTATTATTAGTTTTTTCAGGACATTGAGATTATTGTATTGAGGATATAAGTTTAACTAAAAAAGAAAGGAGATCAAGTGGAGACAGAGAAAAGAAAGTTTACAACTGTATTAACGGCCATTGCCCGAAATTCATTTCTTCCGGTATTTGTATTTGCAGTTGTCGGAGTATATGCCCTGAATAATACGGGAAACGACAATAAAGCGGTTTCAGAACCGCCAGCCGGAAAAGTGATTTATGAAAATAAATGTGGTAAATGTCATACGCTTTTTGCTCCTGATAAATATAATGCCAAACAATGGCGTAAATGGGTAAATAAAATGGCTCCAAAAGCCAAACTAAGTACCGAACAAACAGAGCATGTTTATCAATATCTCAGTACGACAACCAAAAAGAAATAGATACTTTATCATACACGGACAATCAGATAGTGTGTTCAGCGGGATGCGGGACACACTATTTTTTTGTAAATTATTTATGTTAATTTGTTGTAGTTTAAAACTTTGTCAACCTTTATAAATTTGAACATTTTTGAAATCTGGATTATATAAATTTGCAAATCAGATTTATATAAATTTCTAATTTTAAATTTAATCGTGTATGAAAAAAATTATTTTGATCTTCGCTTTTTTTATTGCATTCCAGATGAGTAATGCACAAATGGTAAATTATAGAGTTGATAACCGTACAGATCAGTTATCTCCTCTGAAAGTTGGTCTGACACTTGTTGGGGTAGAGAATTTTCTCACTCCGATTACTGCGGGTGTTTCAGTTGATTACCGTCTTATTGATCATCTTACGTTAAATGGTCAGGTAAGAATTGGTTACTTGAAGAATTTTTTATTAAACGAATCGGCGCTGGTTACCACGCAACCTGAAAATACAGGATTCTATTCCGAGGTAACAGGTAATTATGCCTTTTTAGACTGGACTTCAAAAGGAAAAATTAAAGTACAAACTTCTGGTTCTACTTATTTCAAAGCACAATGTGATACACGTCATCAAATTGCCGGAACTGCAGGTATTTTCGATTACTCGCGATCAGGTGTTGAATATTGCAATAGTACGAATTATATAATCTCCGGTACCACGAATCTGATCCCATCAAATCCCGATCAGAATATGTTTCTTTTATCCAAAAACACTTTCGGAGGAGTACTTGGTTTGAGTTATACCAATATTAAAAAATGCATTGTTCATTATGATAATGTTTCACAAACGAAATATTTGTTGAATCGTTTATATGTTCATTTGCTTGCCGGTGGGACTGGTACCGGCAAAATTACGTATAATGGTTCTGATTATAAAATAGATAATGCGAAGAATTTACAACCAATAGGGTATAAACTCGGATGGTCTGTGGAAGAAGGGATAATGACAGCCGGACTTGAACTTGGATTAATGCCTGATATTTATTTTCAAACTCCGCAGCAACCTTCAGTAACAGTCGATAAATATCCGAACTATTTTAAATTCACTTTCGGATTAATGCTTTATGGCTCTGATAGTAAGTTTGGTATGAAATAATCGTGATTGTTGTTTTAAGTTTTATTTGGTGCTGATAAAGGTCTGTTGTGAGAAAATTACAACAGACTTTTTTTGTAAATTCATTTTGCTCAATCATAAGGAATGAATAGAAAAACAGAGTAAACTCAATAACTACCTTTCATTTTCTAATCAGTCTCTGTGGTTAATCGCCCGAAATTCACTACTTTTGTAAGCTGAAAACAGAAAAACGATATGAACATTTTACTTCTTGGTTCGGGTGGTCGCGAACATGCGCTTGCCTGGAAAATTGCACAAAGTCCCAAACTTACCCGTCTTTTTATTGCCCCCGGTAACCCCGGAACAGCCACAGTTGGTATCAATTTGCCCATAGCTGCCGATAATTTTCCGGCGCTGAAGGATGCTGTGATCGAAAACAATATTGATTTGGTTTTGGTTGGGCCGGAAGATCCGCTGGTGAAAGGTGTGGTAGATTATTTTCTTGAAGACGCTGACTTAAGACATATTCCTGTAGTTGGTCCGGATAAATTCGGTGCGCAACTGGAAGGAAGCAAGGATTTCTCCAAACAATTTATGTTCCGTCATAATATTCCTACTGCAGGCTATCTTAGTGTGACTTCCGGAAATTTGGAAGAAGGAATTGAATTTCTGAAAAGGTTGCAGGCGCCTTATGTATTGAAAGCCGATGGACTGGCTGCCGGAAAAGGCGTATTGATATTGAATGACTTAGAGGAAACGATAAGCGAACTGCAAGCAATGTTGGATGGAAAATTCGGTGCAGCCAGTAGAACAGTAGTTATCGAAGAGTTTCTTTCGGGCATCGAATGTTCTGTATTCGTGATTACTGATGGTAAGCATTATCAGATTTTGCCCGAAGCTAAAGATTACAAACGTATTGGCGAAGGAGATAAAGGATTGAACACCGGAGGTATGGGTGCTGTTTCACCAGTTCCGTTTGCCGATGCAGAGTTTATGAAAAAGGTTGAAGACCGCATTATACGACCTACGGTAGAGGGTTTATACTCCGAAGGTGTAAATTACAAAGGGTTTATTTTCTTTGGATTGATAAAAGTAAACGGTGAGCCATTCACCATTGAATACAATGCCCGAATGGGTGATCCGGAAACAGAAGTGGTGATGCTTCGGTTGAAATCTGATTTGGTAGATTTGCTTGAAGGTGTTGCTAATGAGAATCTTAATGAAAAGACGGTAGAGTTCGACGAACGTTGTGCGGTGACAGTTATGCTTGTTTCGGGCGGTTATCCTGAAGATTATGAAAAGGGAAAACTGATTTCAGGACTGGATAAAACCGAAAACAGCATTATTTTTCATGCCGGTACATCTGCGAAAGATGGCAATGTCGTTACTTCGGGCGGTCGTGTGATGGCTGTTAGTTCTTATGGTGCAAGCAAGGAAGAAGCACTGGCACAATCATTTAAAAATGCGCAGGTAATTGATTTCGATAAAAAATATTTCCGCAGAGATATAGGATTTGATTTGTAAATCACGAATTTTACGAAACAGCTATGGCAAAAATATTAGTCATCGATGATGAACGCAGTATCCGGAATACGTTGAAGGATATTCTTGAATTTGAAAAGCATCAGGTAGTGCTGGCCGAAAATGGTCGGGTAGGACTTGAAGCTGTTCAGGGAAACAGTTTTGATGTAATTTTTTCCGATATTAAAATGCCCGAAATGGATGGCATAGAATTGTTATCGGCGCTAAAAGACCAGGAGGTTGAAGCTCCGGTAGTGATGATTTCGGGTCATGGAAACATTGAAACAGCGGTAGAGTGTATAAAAAAAGGGGCGTTCGATTTTATTGAAAAACCGATTGATTTGAATCGAATGCTGATAACCTTGCGAAATGCTCTGGACAAAAACAGCCTGGTTACTGAAACAAAAATTCTGAAAAAGAAGATAGCCAAACGGCATCAAATGGTGGGCGCGTCTCAGGCCATAGAGAAGGTGCGAATGATGATCGACCGGGTTGCTCCGACTGATGCCCGCGTGCTGATTACCGGCGAAAACGGTACCGGAAAAGAAGTGGTTGCAAGATTGCTCTACGAACAAAGCAATCGGGTTAACGCGCCTTTTGTGGAAGTTAACTGTGCAGCTATTCCTTCAGAATTAATTGAGAGTGAACTTTTCGGACATGAAAAAGGTGCTTTTACCTCAGCCATAAAACAGCGGATTGGTAAATTTGAACAAGCTGATACAGGTACTATTTTTCTCGACGAAATTGGCGATATGAGTCTTTCAGCACAAACCAAAGTGTTGCGTGTGCTTCAGGAAAACGAACTTACACGTGTGGGAAGCGATAAGAGCATTAAAGTGAATGTACGGGTGCTGGCAGCCACTAATAAAAATCTGAAAAAAGAAATTGAAGCAGGTAATTTCCGCGAGGATTTGTTTCACCGATTGAACGTGATACCCATTCATGTGCCTTCGCTCGACGACCGCAAAGAGGATATTCCGCTGCTGGTTTCGCATTTTTGTGAACTGATTTGTACCGAACAGGGCATTCAGACAAAAAATTTTGACTCTAAAGCTCTTGAATTGTTGAAATCGCGCTCCTGGACCGGTAATATCCGTGAACTAAGAAACGTAGTGGAACGTTTAATCATTCTCGGAGGTCAGATTATATCCAAAGACGATGTGGAGATGTTTGGATAAAAGCCCCTCTAAATCTCCCCACAAGGGAGACTTTTGACGACAATCAAATCAATATTATTTAAAATGAAAGCTATCAATGAATTAAAAATTGCGATTTGCTGCGACCATGCCGGTTTTGAACTGAAGCAAATTTTGAACAAATATCTGACATCAAGAAAACCAGTTGATTATAAGGATTTCGGAACTTTTTCTGCTGAAAGCTGCGATTATGCCGATTTTGCTCACCCCATGGCTTCGGCAGTTGAAAATGGTGAATTTGATTACGGAATTTCGATTTGCGGAAGCGGAAATGGTATCAGCATGACAGTGAACAAACATCAGGGAATTCGTGCTGCACTTTGCTGGAATGAAGAAATTGCGTTACTGGCTCGTCAGCACAACAATGCTAATGTGCTTTCGTTACCTGCACGTTTTATAAGTGAGGAACAAGCACTCAAAATGGTGGATGTTTTCTTTTCAACCGATTTTGAAGGTGGACGACATCAGGGAAGAATTGATAAGATTCCACAGTGTTAAGTGCACCAAACAAGCAAAATAGAAGAAAGAACTTTTGAAACTTGAAACCTTTGAAACGAGAAACAAAAATATAAAAATGTCAAAAACAGAAATATCAACATACGGCGAATTCGGACTGATAAAACATCTGACCGAAAAATTTCAAATTAAAAATACATCCACACTGAAGGGAGTTGGCGATGATGCTGCAGTGCTCGATTACAAAGACAAACAAGTGTTGGTTACTACTGATTTGCTGCTCGAAGGAGTTCATTTCGATTTGGTGTATGTGCCAATGAAGCATTTGGGTTATAAAGCTGCTGTGGTTAATTTCTCCGATATTTATGCTATGAACGGTCAGCCAAAGCAGATAACTGTTTCTCTCGGCATTTCCAAGCGCTTTTCGGTGGAGAATCTGGAAGATTTATATGCCGGCTTTAAACTTGCCTGCGATGCTTACGGCGTAGATTTGGTTGGTGGCGACACATCGGCATCCATGACAGGACTTACCATTAGCATTACCTGTATTGGCGAAGGAGAAAAAGATAAAATTGTGTACCGCAACGGAGCTAAACCCAATGATTTGATTTGCGTAAGTGGCGATTTGGGTTCGGCTTATATGGGACTGCAATTGCTGGAGCGTGAAAAAATTGTTTTTGGAGCGAATAGCGAGGCGCAACCTGATTTTGAAGGGAAAGATTATATCTTGCAACGTCAATTGAAACCTGAAGCCCGCAAAGACATTATAAAGGTATTGGCTGATAAAGGAATTGTTCCTACAGCAATGATGGATATTTCGGATGGATTATCGTCAGAATTGATGCATATTTGTTCGCAAAGTAACACCGGCTGCCGGGTGTATGAAGATAAAATTCCTATCGATTATCAGGCAGTGGTGATGGCAGAAGAAATAAACATGAATATAGTGACATGTGCGCTAAATGGCGGCGAAGATTATGAATTGTTGTTCACTGTGTCGATGGAAGATTACGACAAAGTGCTGACGCTCGAAAATGTGGGTATCGTTGGACATATGACAAAATCCGAACTTGGTTTGCATTTGGTAGGCAGAGAAGGAGAGGAGATAGAATTACAAGCTCAAGGTTGGAATTCGCTGAAATAAATTAATTAGCAAAGACTCAAGCTCATGAAATAAAAAAAGCAAAGATTCAGAATTTCTCTGAATCTTTGCTTTTTTCGGTTGAATTAGTTCTGCATTAACGTTGTTCCACATAGGCGATAATATCGCCTTTACGAACCATTTCTCCCTGTTTCTTTTCCACTCCAACAATACGTCCGGTAGTAAAACTTTCGATGCGTTCCAATCCGTAGCGTGTTTGAACAGCGCATAACGGTTCCGATTCTTTTACCATTTTACCATATACAGGCTCAATAGAATGATCGCTGAAATCAAGTTCCCAAAGAATACGACCTGTCATTGGAGACAAAACAGGTTCTGCATTCGGGTGTTTCAGCAGTCGGATATTAGGAATTTCTATTTGGTGCGAAGCATATTTTTCTTTGATAGCCGCTTCCAGTTCAGCTTCGAACCGACGTTTGGCTTCACCCGATTTATAATCTCGGTATTGTTTTTCGTGCATGGCAAATTCAAATAATTCTTCGTCATCCTGACCTCTGCTCCAGCCATTTTTCTCCATTTCCTCTAAGAATTTTGGCAATTCATTCGGATAATTATCCTGTGGATTTCCTTCGAAAAATTCGAAATTGTTCTTTTTTGCCAGATCGATAATTTCCTGATCCAGTTTACCAGGTAACTGACCGGCTTTACCCAAAATCATATCCCAGGTGTTGCGGTCTATCATTGTCCAGCGCGACTGACCTTTCACCATAAACATCACATTCATCAAAGCCACATTTTTTACATATTGGCTGAAAGGAGTTACCAATGGTGGATTTCCTAATTTTGGCCAAATGTATTTTACTTCGTCAAACAACATTACTAACAGTTCATCGGTAGATAATTCCGGTTTGTTATTGCTTTTCAGATATGAATTTATTCCGGCATGTACACCTTTCAGGTCGGCCATAAGCGAACCCATCATTCCACCGGGCAAACCACTTCCAACCAACAACGAAGTCATATATTTGTTACGTTCGTCGATAAAATAACCCAGAAAATCATCGATAAAACTCTGAGTTAACCGGCGTGCTTCCATATAAGCATTCATGTTGATTTCAGGAACTTTAAATCCAGCATCCTTCAGCATAGCCTGAATGGTAATCACATCAGGATGAACCATTCCCCATGCCAGCGGCTCCATAGCTACATCCAGATAATCGGCACCAGCTTTTGCCACTTCGAGCATAGAAGCTACTGAAAATCCGGGTCCTGAATGACCGTGATATTGAATGATAATGTCAGGGTGTGCTGTTTTTATAGCTTTTACAATTTTGCCAAGCATATCCGGACGACCGATACCTGCCATATCTTTCAGACAAATTTCGTCGGCACCACCAGCAATAAGTTCTTCAGCCATATCGATATAATATTTGGCGGTATGAACTTCGGAGTAAGTAATACACAAAGTTGCCTGTGCAATCATACCGGCAGCTTTGGCCCATTGAATAGAAGGAATAATATTCTGGACGTCATTCAGTCCGCAAAAAATACGGGTAATGTCAACACCCTGCGCTTTCTTTACCTTGTACATCAGTTCACGTACATCGGCCGGAACCGGATTCATGCGTAATCCGTTCAATCCTCTATCGAGCATATGCGTTTGAATTCCAACTTCGTTAAATGGCTTTGTAAACGCACGCACCGATTCATTCGGATTTTCTCCGTATAACAGATTTACCTGTTCAGAAGCCCCTCCGTTGGTTTCAACACGCGCAAAGCAGCCCATATCGATAATAACAGGCGCAATTTTTTCCAGTTGGTCTTTACGTGGCACATATTTGCCTGAGGCCTGCCACATATCGCGGTAAACAAGACTAAACTTAATTTCTCTTTGTTGTTTCATAATTCTGCCCTCCAATATTTTATCTGAAATTTTTGTGATATTTCTTTTGAATTTAATTAAGGAAATTTTTCCTTAATTAAAAGAGACGCAAATGTAGATGAAAATAATTGATTAAAGAAATTTTTCTTTAATTATTTTTTGTGATTTTTACCCGCCGAAAATACAGATTGAAACCAAAAAGGGAAATATGTTTTAGTTTTAAAATAAAAAGACAGAAATACAACCAAAGTTTTAAATATATTCCGTTATTTAGTGTCGGATTATTATTTTTAGTTGTAAATGAAATATTTTTTGAGGAATGAAAAACTGCACAAAATCAGTTGATTAGTGCATACTTTAAGCGGATATTGAAATCGATTTTAATCCATTCGTTTACCTTAATAATACCAAAAGGATCAACAGGTGGCTGCAATCCAAAATCGCGGATATTCAATTTCCTTTGACCGGAAATGTTCATAATGCCGGTATTGTTTGTAGCCAGAACCGGTATTTTCATCTGACGGGTTTGGCCGGCAATAGTAATGTTGACATGAATGTTTCCCGATGTTTTACCTGCATTCAGGTTTTCTTTATCGGTTTCGATAAAAAGCAGATTGATATTCAGATGAGGATATTGTTCGCACATCATCAGTTTTCTGAAATCAGGCAAGATAAGTGGATTATCGCTGTTGAAGTTTTTAACCGGGATGGAAAGTTTATCGGTAGAAAGAAAAATTCTGTTATCAACTCTAGTAGCTGTAAAAGTTAGATTCTTTTCTAAAAATCCGGTAAAATCCTGCGTGAGTCTGTAGGGAACTATATTGGACGTTCCCGAAATACAAAGGCGGCTGTTGTTTAAAAAACTACAGCTTATTTTTTGTTGTGCATAACTAATTGTCGGTGCAAGGCAAAAAAGTATGGCTATGAATAACCTGATTTGCATTTCTGGTAAAAAAAGGAAACGCAAAGGACAGAAAACCGGCCTTTGCGTTTCAGAGATCATTGTGTATTGCGAATTGAAATTTGTTTATAAACCGATTAGAATGAAATAACAGCTTGTGCACTCAATCCGTGGAACTCAGCACCATTCAAAATGTAGTTTACATTTGGAACATTCAGATAAGTCTGGCTTGCCCACTCTACTTTTGCCATAATGTTTTTAGTTACAAACCAACCACCTGAAATTGCTAAACGGTTAACTGTAAGTGTGTAAGCTGGAACTAAATCCTGGCCAAGTACTGCACCAACAGGAGCAATAGCGTTTGCTTTTGCAAGATCTGCAGTTAAAGTGTTGTAACGTCCACCTACAAAGAAATCTTCGTTAGCACCAAAACGGAAAATTAAATCTGAAGCAATTTGAGTTGCATTACGGTTGGTTGCTTCTGAAGCTTTAGCTCCTGTTGCAACTTCGTAAGTTGAGAAAGATTCTACTGAAAGTCCGTCCATGATTTTATATTTAAGGAACAAGTTACCCATTACTGCAGTAATTCTGTCGGAGAAAGCAGGGTTAACACGGCCATTAAAAGCAGTTCCTGTACCAGGAGCAGCATTGTACATAACGGCTGAATAGTTTGAACCTGTACGGTCGCCACCGAACAATGTATTTGATAATGAACCGGCGTTATAATAGATAGAACCTGTTAAACGGGCACGGAAGTTATCAGTTAATTGTTTGTCGTAACCTAATTTGGCAATGAAAGAAGCATTGTGTAATCCATTAGAGTATTTGTAAGCTGCTAATGTAGTATCGATAAAAGCCAAACTTGGATTCAGATTACCGTTAGTGATGGAAGCCACACCAATCAAACCATTGTAGTTGAAATCTGCTTCTGCACCAATTTCAGTAGCGAATTCGTCCATGATGTAGTTTTCCATAAAAGGATTGTAAATGGCAGCACCACCATCCGAACGACGGAAATGAGCGTCACCGTAGTTTACATCCATCTGACCAACTTTGATGGTTGTGTATTGCATAATGTTATCAACGAAAGCCATTTTCAGAAACGGAAGTTTGTCGAACTGAACGAAACCACCTTTAACCCATGTTTCGTTGTGGTGTTTAGAGGCAAGATACAACTGAACCTGTAAAGTAACACCATCAGCAAGGTAGCTATTGATGTTCAGATTTGCTTGCGAAAGAGCAAAGTTTGGTGAATTTTTAAATAAAGCCTGTGTGTTTTTAGAAGGATCCTGTTCAGTTACAGCGTTGCTATGAGTTAATGCAATATAAGGCATAGCAATAGCACCGCCAATTTCTACTTTCGGACCTGTAAATTGAGCATCCGTTTTTGGAGTTTCAAACATATTCAAACCAGTTTGGTCGTTTGGACGAATCTGGGCCATAGTCATTGCAGCTGTCATTAATCCTGCTGACAATAAAATCATTGTTTTTTTCATGAAATTGTTTTTTTTAATTATACTTTGATTTTTAATAATTCCGTTTTTATCAGAGAGATGAAAGTTGTACACCGTCAACAGTTACGTCAAATTTCAACGTAATACCATCGCCCACTTTAAGCATACCCATCATGGCTGTTGGAGGAGCCATTTTAAAGTCAGTCATTTTTAATGCAAGACTTCCTGTAAATTGGTACGAACCACCTTTTACCGGTTTTCCAACCACTTTAAATGCTACTTTTTTAGTAACGCCCGCCATGGCCATGGTTAAATTACCCGCAATGGTTGCCGAAATGTTACTTTCATTTATTTGCAGATTGTTCACTTCGGTCATTTTAAACTGAATGTTTGGATTTTTCTCGATGTTGAAAGCTTCATAAGTTTTGGTGTCCATCAATTTTTCACCACTTTTGATACTTTTTACCGGAACATCCACAAACATGGATTGTACTTGTTTTGCGCTCAGGTTTACTACAATCTGTCCGGTTACCTGCTGAGCTTTACTTTCCCAGTCGTGCAGATTTGATTTTCCCTGAATGGTAATAACCGAGTTTTTTGGGTTTATTTTAAGTGCCTGTGCACTTACAAGCATAGTTGCCGACAAGGCAATTGTCAGTAACAGAACTGTTTTTTTGAACGTTGTTTTCATTCTATTTGAAAGTTTTTTAAGAAATAATATAAATACTATAGAAAATATAGTTTTGCCTGTTGTAATAAATCTACTTAAACTATAATAATTGTAGTATAAAATACTACAAAAAAGATAAATACTATAATAAAAGTAGGATTGATTTTTTAATAAAAACTCTATACTAAACCATATTAATTGGTTGTTATACAGAGTTATAGTAATACGGCGCTGTTCTTAGAATATTCTTTTATGAGCGCAGTTAATGTTTTCTTCTTTAAAATTTCAACAAAATCTGTTTTAAATTCATTCCAGTAGCACTGCGCCATGCAATGTTCTGAAATTTCGCAAATCTGATTGTTTTGCAAACAATCTACCACACTTATTGTTTCAAAAGCAGTATAAATATCGTACATAGTAATTTCGTCAGATGATCTGGCTAAAATATATCCACTACCTTTACCTCTCTGCGTGCTAATCAACCCTTTCAACTTTAAACAAGAAATAATACTGTCGAGATATTTGAACGAGATATTCTGGTTAGCGGATATGTCTTTTTGCAAAACACCGTTAGATGTATCCGAACCTGCTATTTCTATCATTGTTCGTAAACCGTATCGTATTCTTGTATTAATTCTCATTTTTCTATCAGGAATTTCGTGTCAAAATTATATATTATTTTGAATCCTACTAATCTGATAGGACTACAATATAACAATAATTAACTATAATACACATATATTTATAAATAGAAATTGACTCAATAGTTTGATATTGAGTCAATTAAATCAATAAAGAATTATTTCAGTAATTCAAATTAATTAGTGAATTTTTTCTATAATTTCGAACAAACCAGTGTGCCATCGGCAGCAAGTCTTACCCAAAGATGTTGTTTTTTCTCTTTAAAATAGACTTTATACTGAAGTGAACCATCGGCCAACGTATACAAAGAGCATCGACCTGAAACGGTGTATGTACTGTAGTTGGTGGTGATGGCTGTGGAAATAGCTTCAGGGACATCAGCATAATCCATGCGTGTGCTCGACATTAAGAATGCGCCATTGGCATCGAATACCAGTTTTACGGGTTCACTAACCGAGTCGCAAATCATTACATTGGTTACAACGCCTTCGCAAATGGTGTCGGTTTTGGCATTGATAACTTTATAGCCACTGTAATTTGCACTCAGGTAATCATTGATAGTTGTTGAAAGAGAATCAACAGACAAATCATTGTCGCCGTGTTGGTACCCTTTGTGGTGATCGTCGCCGCCTTTACCACCGCCTTTGTGGTGTCCTTTTCCATGACCATCTCCGTGATGATGATGTTTATCGCCCACTGAATCTGTTGCCACCGAATCGGTAGTTACCACCAGACTGTCGGTAGATAAGCCGCTTTCTGCATTGTTGGCATAACTGATAAATGAGCCAACTCGGCTGAAAGTAAGTTGTTCGCCACTACTGAGGGTAGCTGTTACGTTTGTACCTGTAGTTTCGATAGCATCTACAGTCACATCAGGATAATTGTCCGAAACATAGGATTGAATGGATTCGGTCAACGATGTTGTCACCAGGTTTTCGTCGGTAGAACACGACACCAGAAAAAGTGACAAAGCAAAAAATGAATACAATATTTTTTTCATCATTTTAAATTTTAAAAGTTTGAATAATTGAAAAATTGTTTTGGTTCATGAACAATTTGATAACGCAAAATTAAATGTGATGTTTTACCTGTTTTCGTAATTGCGGTAAATAGCCAAAATTTGCAGTTGTCTGAGCCAAAAATCTTCATTTTTCGGGAGGATTGATTACATTTGTGCTTTAAAAATACGTGTTATGAAAAAGATTTTTATTGCGATTGCTTTGTTATTAAGCGTTTTTTCAATGGCTCAAATGCCTGACGACAGAGGGTATATTGTGAAAGTGGGCGATATGGCTCCCGATTTCAGTATTAAACTTACGGATGGAAAAACGGTGAAATTATCGTCGCTGCGTGGAAAAGTGGTGATGTTGCAGTTTACAGCCAGCTGGTGCAGTGTTTGCCGTAAGGAAATGCCTTTTATCGAAAGAGATATCTGGCAAAAACATAATAACAATCCGGGTTTTGCTTTGATTGCTATCGACCGCGACGAACCACAGGAAACCGTTTTGCAATTTGTAGAAAGCACTAAGATCACTTATCCGATTGGTCTGGATCCGGGTGCCAACATTTTTGCCTTGTATGCACAGCGGGAAGCAGGAATCACCCGTAATGTGATTATTGATCCTACGGGAAAGATTGTGATGCTTACACGGTTGTACAATGAAGAAGAATTCGGAAAGATGACTGCATTGCTAAATACTATGCTGATGAAGTAAAAAGGAATCAAATTAATACACCAAAAGCCATTTTGCTGACTGCAAAATGGCTTTTGGTATTTTTATGCAACAATTCACATGAATTTATTGTTAAAAACACAGATTAATTGAATGTAAATAATTACATTTGCAGCCCTTTGTCCAATTTTTCGGACAATGGATTATTTTTTATTCAAATTCAGATAATGAAGAAATTTCTATTTTTACTTTTTGTATTGCCTTTGTTTGTGTACAGTCAGCCTAAGGCTGGTTATTACAGTGAAGCTGTTGGGTTGAGTGATGCCGCATTAAAAACAAAACTATACAATATAATTTCAGCCGGATATATATCTAAAGGTTATGATTATTTGTATACCATTTATGCAACCAGCGATGTGACAGCCGATGGTAAAGTATGGGATATGTACTCTACCTGCACCTGGACTCCCGGAGTGAAAAAATGTGGTAACTATTCTGTAGTTTGCGATTGTTATAACCGCGAACACTCTATTCCGCAAAGCTGGTTTAACGAAGCTTCGCCCATGGTAAGCGATGCTTTTCATGTGTATCCTACCGATGGAAAAGTAAACGGACAGCGAAGCAATTATCCTTTTGGAGAATGCAACGGAGGAACAACATTATCGGGAGGTAAAGGTCGTTTGGGTTCATGTACTTTTCCGGGTTATTCGGGTACGGTTTTCGAACCGGTGGATGAATACAAAGGCGATTTTGCCCGTACGTATTTTTATTTTGCCACGCGTTATCAGAACATAATGACTACCATCAACGGTGAGTCATTTAATAAAACTACTTATCCGGCTTTAACCGATTGGGCTGTCAATTTATTTTTGAAATGGAGTCGGCAGGATCCTGTTTCGCAGAAAGAAAGAGACCGTTGCAATGCGGTGGAAGCTTATCAGAAAAACCGTAATCCGTTTATCGATTATCCTGAGTTGGCCGAACATATCTGGGGAACTAAAAAAGGCATTCCATGGTCGTTTACTTCGGCAGTGGATGACGTGAAAATTGAATTTTCGATATCGCCAAATCCCGTACAGGATGTGTTAAGGATAAAATCGGATGAATCGCAACTTCATTATATTATATACAATTTGAACGGTCAGGTGTTGATACAGAATGATGTAAACGGCAATTCAACTATTTCGACAAGCCTACTCAATAACGGCATGTATTTATTGGAGTTAAGTGCTGGTATGAGAAAAACCATTCAAAAATTTGTTGTAAACAAATAAAAAAAAATATTTTAGTAACTTACTTTTAAAAGAGAGATTGCTGAATGAAAAGCAGTTTCTCTTTTTTTGAATTATCATTTCGATGCCTAAAATTTCTACAATTTCTCTATCTCTTTTTTTGCTGTTCTCCATTGTTGTTACAGCACAGATTCCTGCCGGTTATTACGATTCGGCCATCGGTGAAAAACAAGCTGAGCTTAAAACAGCACTTCACCTGATTATCAAAACAGCCAATGTTCCTTCGTACGGAAGTGGTGCAGGAAGTACCTGGGCTGCTTTTGCCAAAATGGATGTGCGTCCGGAAGATGGTACGGTTTGGGATATGTACAGCAACAATCATGTGGCATTTAACGGTAATTCGGCCGCCAGCGGAATGAATATTGAACACTCATTTGCGAAAAGCTGGTGGGGCGATGGTCGTCAGGCAGCGCAGGATGTGCAGCATTTGTGTCCTTCGAACAGCACGGCTAACTCATCGAAAGGTAGCTGGCCAATGGCCGTGGTGGATGGCACGGTAACTTTTTCGAATGGTTGCATCAAAGTAGGAAAATCGAGCAGCAAACCCGGAATGACACTCGATGCCTGGGAGCCGGCTGATGAATACAAAGGCGATTTTGCCCGTATGTACATGTATATGGTGACTGCTTACGAAGATTATGCAACACTCTGGACCGGAAATTCAATCAATCAGCTTGATAACAATACGTATCCTGTTTTTGAACAGTGGACTGTTGATTTATTACTGAAATGGAGTCGTCAGGATCCGGTGAGTCAGAAGGAAATTACGCGCACCAACGAAGCCTACAAGGTTCAGGGCAATCGCAATCCGTTTATCGATTATCCGTTGCTATCGGAATATATCTGGGGTAATTTGATGACAGTTCCGTTTACAACGGATGGAAATGTGACTTATCCTTATCTGAGTACGCCATCGAGCGGAAGTGTGGTGGATTTTGGAAAAGTGGTTTATCAGTTTAACAGCACATCTACTTTGCAACTGAAAGCAGTGAATCTGACAGGAGATTTGGCACTTACTGTAAGCGGAACCGATGCTTCGGAATTTTCCGTACCGGCTACCATTACCAAAGCCGATGCTGAAGCCGGATATACCCTGACCATTCAATATTCGGCCAAAACTACCGGAGCTAAAACTGCGCAGTTAACCATTTCGGGCGGAGGAATCAGTAATACAGTGGTGAGCCTGAAAGCCACCTGCTCGGATGAATTTTTGGCTTTGCCTGCTACCAATATCACAAATTCAGGTTTTACAGCCAACTGGACTCAGTCTGCCTATGCCGAGGGTTACACGCTCGATGTGTTTTCATTGCAAAGCAATGGCACTACACAGCCAAAAACAGTGCTGACAGAAGAATTTGCCAGTGGATTACCTTCAACTTGGACAAAAGAAGGTTATGCCGATAATACCTCACTCACCGGAAGTATGCGACTGGCTTCGGGCAGCAGCATGGGTAAACTTACCACGCCGGCCATGGATTTGTCGTCGTCGGGAAATACCATCACCGTTCGCGCCAAACAATATTCCAGCGACACAGGCGCGAAGATTACAGCGTTGTTGGATGGTCAGCCACTGACCGTGTGGAGTACTGCAGTGGATTTTAAAGAGTACACTTTCGATTTTCCTGCAGCAACAGCCACCTCTACTATCAGTATCTCTGCTGCATCAAGCAGCAGAGTTTATGTGGATAATGTGGTAGTTAAAACGCAGGGAGCAGTTCAATCGGCCGTTTCTGTCAGCGGTTTTCCCAAACAGACCGGCAATGTGCTAAGTTATGAAGTAAGCGGTTTACAAAGCGATTCTACCTATTATTATACCATTACTCCTGTTGGCAATAATGTGACGGTTTCCGATAAAATAAGTGTACACACCACGCAACCCAATGCCATAGTGGATATGCAAAACATCCGTATCAATTACCGTGTTATCGCAGGTGGAGTGTTGCTTAGTGGATTGCCAACGGGCAGCTGCGTTTCATTGCTCGACCTTACCGGTAAGCGCCTGAAAACGCTGGAGCCAAAAGAATCGGATATGTTGCTACCGCTGCAAAACAGAGGCATTTATTTGTTGCAGGTTCAACAAGCCGACGGACTGAAAACAGTGAAGATTCTATATTAAACAGAACTCCTGAAAAGAGATAAAGCCGGAATTGAAAAATTCCGGCTTTTTTGTTGAAAAGGAAAATGAGCAAACTTCGTTATGACAATCAGAAAAATCATTTTCTCCTCAGATTTCTACCGGCATACAGGACTGAAAAATATTTTCTCTGAACAGAGAAAATGCTCAACACAACTGTAAAACTGTTTCTCCGATCGGAGAAGTCATTTTACAGGTCGAAAGGTACTTTCTCCATGTTGAGAAATCATTTTTCAGATTTTAAAGTGAAATCTCAGACCTGAGAAATCATTTTACAACAATTTAAGTCCTTTCTCCGAATGGAGACAGTATTTTACAGAAATTTCAGCCATTTCTCCATACTGAGAAACACTAATACCAATTTTTTTTCAGGAAAAATCGATCTATTCAGATATGAGCAAAGTGTCGAATCGCTGAGTGGGATTTTTTTTAATCCCACTCTCTGTATTATCAGGATTTGTAATCCGATATGCTACAGTTGTAGATTAAAAAGTATTTGTTAAATTTGCGGATGATCTAATGAATAAGCAGCAGCATTAGCGGAATACAATTCCTAATAATACGTTACGAGGTGATTACAAATCACCTCAGACGGCGCGAAACTAAAAGTATATCCTGAAGGACAGGGTAATTAGTTTCCAAAATTTCCGCATGATATTTGGAATCAAAACGAAATTGACCCAGAGCCTCCCCTGTCACAAATTGATCCAAAACAAGAAAACCCGCATTATGGCGGGTCTTACTATATTCTTTTCAAGGATTACCTAATCCAACGATAAGTTTCATTGTTTTGAAATTTTAAATTTTAAATTCTGGATTCTAAGTACATGACAAAAATTTGAAAATATCTATATTTGATTGAAATTCAGCATTTAATAGTACGGTTGCAATATAAGTTAGACCATATTTGAAAAAGCTTTTGCGCCTTTTACCATTGTTTAAAATTTTGATTGGCTTATCATGTTCGTGTAAATATATTCCGACCAAATATGCCCAACAAAATGCAATTGTTACTAAAGCTACAAGTTTTTCAATTCTTTTTATATCAGTCAAGTGAGTGTCTTCTAAATTGAAACCACTTGTTTTCATTGCTCTAAATGCAGTTTCAATCTGCCAGCGTTCTTTGTATATTTTTTGCGCAATTTCAGGTTTACAAAATGATATAACTATCTGAAATTCTGGTTTTCCTTCTTTGTTTTTTATTTTTGAAGCAGACAAGTAACACAACTGATTGTGAATGTTATATATCGAGTGTAAGAATCTTGTTTCATTCAATTTTAAATTGCTAAAGAGCCATGTTGCCTTAAACTGTGTACCTGTTTTAGGATTCAAAACCCAGAAATTATCCCGAATGCGAATATGATATTCAATTCGGTTAAAGTTCAGATAACTAATCCAATGTTCACCTACAAATTCACGGTCTGCCACCAGATATTGAATGGTTTCTTTCCCAAACAACCGAATGTAATGATTCACGATTTCAATTCTCTCTTTTGTATGAGAATTACCTCGTTTCGGCATTAATTTGAATATAATAGGAAAGGCAACACCTTTATAAACAATGGCTAATACCAAGATATTGATGTTTGTTTGTCCAAACTTCCAATTCGTTCTATCGATAGCAATCGAGTACGGTGGTTCATGTGGCAAAAGTGCAAATATCAATCTTGCAATCAAGTCTTTGTCAAGTTTGTAATTAGCCATAAAACGTTGTATTCGTCGCAATGAAGAGTCGCTGTCACAGCCATTTTCAAAGCCACTGGCAAGCTTTTCAAAACAAACGACTTGAACCTTGCAAAGAGCGCAAATAAACAGGCTTATGAACTTAATTCGGGCTAAGTTTAAACTTTTACCGAAGTATTCAACCAAAACTGAGGTTAAATCACTACTTTTGTGTGAGACCTTGGAATTCATTGTTTTCATTATAACTGATTGGTATTCAGCTATAAAGATACAAAATTTCAAGGTCTTTACCAAATAAAATGACACTTATTTTATTGATAATCAAATAATTATATCGCTATATAATTTTTGTCATGTACTAAATTCTGGATTTTAAATATATATTAATGTATATAACTCAAAACTCAACACTCAAAACTCAACACTCTATTAGTCCTTGAGCTCTTGTTGTTCCAAGAATTCAATGATGTCATGTTCTTCAACTTTCTTAGATGTATGTACTTTACATCCACATTCTTCCCCTTCACCAACTTCCTTAACTTCATCCTTATTTCTGTAGACAGAGAGAAGATCTCCACCACCTATAATTTCATCATTTCTAATCAATCTAAACTTAATTCTACCTTTGGCTTTACCTTCGATAACCTTACCTCAGATAACCATTTCCTTTCCTTTACCAAAGAAGATTGCAAGGACATCAATGAAATCACAGAAAAGCCAGAACCAACATTTATAGTCAATGGACGCACACTCTACTTCAAAGAAGATATTAAAAACTACCAAATCATAGATATGAGTGGACGCATCATCAAGACTGGAAACGAAAAAATAGCAAGTCTTCCACAAGCAGATCTCTACATATTAATACTTGATAAACATAAAATACAGATATCGCCATAATGGCAACAAAAAAGACTCAGAGATGGGTCTTTTTTGTTGTAAAGTTAAATTTATTGTGATTTAGGATAGTTAGGGTCAAGCGACATCCCTGTCGCTTGAAAACTACAATCAAGCGGAAACTGCTTGTAAAATAAAAAAATATATTATATTTGCATCAACTTATTAGATATAAATAGTTATATATTTAATATTACTATATCTAATGACATATACGTAGTTATAAAAACAATAAAATGGACAACTGGATATTCCTGACCGAGCAGGAGATACTAAAAGAAATAGGGTTACGCATAAAAGAAATCCGTTTACAGCACAACCTTACCCAAAAGGTAATGAGCAAAGAGGTGGGGCTAAGTGTTTCGACCATTAGCCTGATAGAGCAAGGAAAACCAACTACATTGGAAAGCTTAATACGTATTCTTATTCGACTGAACCGGATAAAGGATTTAGAAGTAGTGTTTAGGGTAAGCGAAGACCTAGAACAGAAAATGAGGTTTGAAAAAGCGAAATTAAAAACGGTACGCAAACGGGCTTCTAAAAAAATAAAAGAACCATGATAGTAGAAGTAAAATTGTACGGTGATACATTGGGACAAGTAGAGTGGAATAAGAACCGAAATAGTGCTGTATTTCAATACAGTAGCGATACCATAAACCGAAGGATAGAGCCATCGCCCATACTAATGCCATTGGAAGAGAAAACCTTTGAAACCAGCCGCAATCACATCAATTTTCACAACCTACCTTATTTATTATCGGACTCTATGCCCGACGATTTTGGAAATGTAATGATGAAAGAGTGGTTGCGCCAACGGCAATTGTCGTACGATTCCATTAATCCAGTTGACAGACTCACCTATATTGGAAACAGAGGTATGGGAGGATTGGAATATAGACCTATAAATCATAAAGAAAACAATGATTATCAGATAAATATCACAGAATTACTTGAAGTTGCCAAAAAAGTGTTAGATGGTAAAAAAGATACGGTTTACAATGAATTAAATCATGAAAGTTTAATAGAAATATTGCGTATTGGCACGTCGGTAGGCGGTGCGCGAGCTAAAGCATTGCTTGCCTTACAATTTGATAATAAAGGTGATATTACAGAAATTAGACCCGGAGATATTATTCAGCCTAATGGGTATAGTTATTGGTTGATGAAATTTGACGGAGCAAACAAGAAAACACTTGGCGAAAGCGAAGGAAAAGGGAAGATAGAATATGCTTATTACCTATTAGCAAAAAATGCAGGCATAGAAATGACCGAAAGCCGGTTGATAGAAGAAAATGGTCGGTTTCATTTTCTAACAAAACGATTTGACCGTACCGATAATGCTGAAAAACTTCACACACAAACACTTGGGGCATTAGCAGGTATTGATTATAAAATACAAAAAGCGAGCAGTTACGAAACGTTGTTTCGGGTAATGAAACGGCTCGGTTTGCCCTACAATCAGTTTGAACAACAATACCGCAGAATGCTTTTCAACGTGGTAGCACGCAATCACGACGACCATGTAAAAAACTTCTCCTTTTTAATGAATAGAGACGGAAAATGGAAAATAGCACCTGCCTACGACCTTACATTTCAGTATAAACCAGACGGGCTTTGGACCGATGTACATCAATCATCTATCAATGGTAAATATGATAATTTCACACAAAATGATTTAGTTGAATTTGGCAAAATTTATGGAATAAAAAAAACGAATAATATAATAGAAGAGGTTATTGATGCAGTAAGTGGTTGGTCTGAAATTGCGGCAGAAATTAATATTCCGAAACATGAAATTGATTATATTTTAAAAAATATGAGATTGAAATGGAAGGGAAAATAAGGGAAAAGTAACTTCCAGTCGCTTGAATATTTAATCTTTCAAGCGGTTAGTAAACGCTTGTCCATTAAAGTTCTTTTAATAGAAATAACTGGTTATCTGCTTAGAGCAAGTATTAATTTATTTTATGATTTCATTTAATGTGATAGGCTGAGTTTCTACAGCCTGTTGCATTAATCTAAAGAATAATTTTCCTCTATAGGTCGAAAGTTTACGATTAAATCTAAATGCAAATTCATCTAAATAATACTCTAAATGCTTCGGTGATATATTACCTTGATGAGTTCCATTAATCCAACGTTTAACTAAAGAATCGACAAGGTGTACATGAGGTAATAATTCATGTGCTTGTTTTCCTGATCCTGAAATAACTTTTTTTTCATATTTATATTTGCTTGAATTATTCAAGTAACTATAGCCTGTCCAACCATCTGTAATTACCGTGCTGCCTTCTTGAATATTCTCTTCAATAAAACTTGAAAGGTTTTCAGTTGAAGCTTCATCAATAATCCGAAAACGAACTCTGCCGATTTGTTTGCCTATACACTCTGTTGCAACAACAACCAAAATCTTTGTTTGAGCACCTCTACCTTTATTCTCATTGCCTTTTTCAATACCACCTATGTAGGTTTCATCAACCTCAACCTCTCCTGTTAGTTTATCTCGCATTGGTCTTGTCATTGCTCTACGTAATTTATGAAGCCATACCCAAGCAGTTTCATAAGAGCCGAAGCCCATAAAATCTTTCAAATTATTTGCACTTGCACCTGTCTTTTGAGCAACAACCCACCACATAATATGAAACCAAAGCAATAATGGTTTTCTTGTCTTGTGAAATATAGTGCCACTTGTTACTGTCGTTTCGCTTTGGCAAATAGAACAATGAATAGTTTTGTCTTTGGTAAGCCAATATTTCGAACTATTACAATTTGAACATACAAATCCATTAGGCCATTTAATCCAAAATATATAGTCCCAACAATCATCATCTGACTTAAATTGGGAAAGGAATTCTTGAAAATCCTTTGGGTAGCGTTCTGTTATTTCCATGTACAAATATACGCTTTTTATTCAACTTGCTCTAAGCAGATAACCAGTTTGATCAATTAAATTGAAAATTGGTCAGCAATTCGGCGAAGGTTTTTACAAATATCCTGATACGGAATGGCAAAGAAAGGATTTTTTTAAAAGCATTCATAAATGCTTAATTTCCATTAAAAACTAAGTATTTTAATTATTAATCATTTTTTTAATTAAAATACTTTTTTGTTTACTTTTCTGGCTGTGATATTTTTTCATAGATCCAATCCTTTATACTTTCATATACAGATTCTTTAATATCTTCATTAAGTATTTCGTGCCGCATAGCAGGATAAATTTTAGTTTTAACATCTGTAAAACCATCTTTTTGCATTTGTGTTACCGTTTTTTCGACACCTTTTCCGAAGTTTCCTATCGGATCATCAGCTCCGCTTACAAAAAGAAAAGGAAATTCTTTTGGTAATTTTTCTGCCCATTTTCTATCCGTTGCCTGATGGTTTAGAGAAACGAGTGCGTAAAAACCATTATTGGTAAAAGGTACTCCGCATAGGCTGTCCTGGCAAAATGATTCACGGTTGGATTTGCTGAGGCTCAGCCAACTGGTAAGGTCGCCATCTTTCTCGCCTTTAAATTGTTGATTATTAATTTTTGAAAAAGTTCGGTTGATGAATTTGCTCCGGTGTTTTGGAGCAATAATATTGTTGATGGACAGGAAAAATTTAGCTAGACCGATTCCGTTGATTTTTCCTCCCGTTCCCACAATGATCGCACCTTTAAAATCAGCTTCCTGATTCTGAAGTAAGCATCTTGCAATGAAAGATCCCATAGAATGACCTAGTAAAAAGTGAGAAATGTTAGGGTAGTTGTTTTCTAAAAATCCTGCCATCGTTGCGGCATCATCTATCAGTTGCTGTTTGGGATTTTCTATTTGAAAATAACCTAGTTCTTCCCGGTTTTCCGCCGTTTTTCCGTGTCCGAGATGGTCGTATAAAAGAACTGCAAAACCGTTGTTCGACAGATATTCCGCGAAATTTTTATAACGACCGCTATGCTCCTGCATTCCGTGTAGAATGAGGACAGTAGCCTTTGGAGGTTCATTTATTGGTTCAAATAATTCATAAAAAAGATTGTTTTTACCTGAGTTGGCAATTTTCTTCCTTTTTATATATCCTGATGTATGTTTTGCCATTTTTCCTTTCTCATCAAAGGTTATTAATCTGTAATAATCTGCATCTGACTTACTGCAAACTTTCCAATTTTCATCATAGTATATTTTTTCTTGGGATTGCCCAAACACAATTATGCTGAGAAAAACGCTGAAAACTAATAGTATTAATCTTTGTTTCATGGTTTTTATTTTTTTATTTCGTTAAACTTTAATCCTTCAATTACTTTGAATGCTTCAATAAAAAGGTGAATTTTATTTGCAACTAAGCAAAAGTACTTTCCATTTTTAAATTCAGTCATTATTCCGATTAGTCTGTAGTCTAACCAATATTCATTAGTTTTTGGGTCTTGGTTAAAATCAATAAACCATAAACCGCAACCACTTATACCATAAAAATGAGTGTTGACTTTCTTTTTATCACCAGTTTCAATATCAATCCCTTTACCCTTCATGTCTCCGCCGCGGCGGATCTGAATGACAATGCTTTGTGTTGATTATGGTTGGGAAGGGGTAGGTTGGCGGCGAAGCCGCTAACCTACCCCCTCCCAAAAACCTAATTTATTGATTGCCTGTCATTCCGAACGAGTGAAGAGTCTAACAAACTGAAAAAAATAACTCAAACTATTTTTAGTCGGTCAGTAGTGTATAGATTTGTAAGTTTTCAGTTCTCTTCTCTTTTGATACAGCTTCTTAACTGAAAATTATCGGGCTATCACTTTTTCAGTAGAAGTGTGATTGTCTGCCTGATATTGAATAATGTAAACGCCCGGTTTCAATGATTGAATGTGAATGTCGCCCGAGTTTGTTTTGGGATATGCTTCGCAAATCATACGTCCGCTAATGTCGGATATGCTGATTCTGTTGATGATTGAAGGCGACTTAAACGTAAGCAGATCGCCATTCAGATTAAAAGATGCATTCGCGCGAATATTATTGATATCTGTGTTGAAATCGATGCTCACACCGGGCATGGTCATGTGCATTCCTTCCATTTGACTTACAATTTGCCAGCAATCGGATTTGCTCATTAATCTGTAAGGCGTTTTAGACGGATCGAGTGTAGCCGAAATACGAAAAGAGGCATTGTTGCTGAGCGATTGCACATTGGTAATGGCGACCGGGTTGTAATCGACATCGGTAAGCTCAAGTTCGTTGGCAGTGAGGCCTGAAAGCTGTTTATGTAAATACAGATTGAAGCCTGTTTGGTCAGCGTTTGAAGTGTAGGAATTGTTCGAAACCAGATTTGGCCACGACGAAATAATCTGAGCCATTCCGCCTGCCTGAGTTTCGTCGCCTGTGGCTCTGAGGGCAAGTTTGTATCCGGCATCGGCAATGGTAGTGGTATAAGTCAGTCCGGTCGCATTTTCAATAGGGGTCATTTCGTAAGTAAGCGGATTGACTCTGAACCACTGATAAGTCAGATGTCCGCTAACTTCGGTGTTATCTTCTAACTTTTTAACTGTAAATGATGCTTGAAGACCACGGCCAATATTGGGAGCCATTATCCCGGTTATAAACATACTTTCGTCGAGACTCCAGCCTCCGAAATAAGTGTCGATTCCGGATAATATGGCTAATACTTCATTGGAGGTAAATCCATCCTTTGGTCCGCCATTGGCTCTGAGCCGGAATGTGTAGGAAGCATCTGGCGACAGACTGAAATTATCGCCGGTAAGCGTAAGATCTTCGTAGTAATGCTGATAGTTGCTCCATGATTGTCCGTTGTTAGCCGAAATCTGAACAGTGTAACTGTTAGCTCCAATAGTGCTTGGTTCGGGAAATTCCATATCGACTGTAGGCCGGCTGCCGCTTCCGGCAAACATACCATTGCTACGGTGCGAGTATTTCAGAAATAGTCCGCCAATTTTTCCTTCGGATTGTGTGAACTGTGGAAATGCTGGTAAAGTGCCACCTTCACCGGGAGTAAACTGTGCATAAGCAGGGATAATGAGCAGAATGCTCAGTACAGTAATCAGAGCTTTTTTTTGAAAGAAGTAGTTGTGTTTCATGACTATTAGTTTTAAGGGTAAATGAGTTATTTGTTGGGTGATTTATTATTAAAACAAATGGCAGCATCAATTGGTTTAGTTTGCTTTTGAAACTATTCAGATCAATATGGTAAATGGCAGTTTAAAAAAAGAGAAAACCAGAAAAACTGATTGTCTCTTTTGAATATAATTGACTGGAATTTTTTAAATAGCTTTAAAGCTCATATCCAGACTTTTTACTGAGTGCGTGAGCGCGCCAACCGAAATATAATCCACACCACACAGCGCATAGTCGCGCAATGTGTCGAAAGTGATACCACCTGATGATTCTGTTTCGTAGCGACCTGCGATAATTTCAACAGCTTTGCGGGTGTTTTCCACCGAAAAATTGTCGAGCATAATGCGATCCACACCACCAATAGCCATTACCTGAGCAAGCTCGTCGAAGCTTCGTACTTCAATTTCAATTTTCAGATCTTTGTTTTTGGCTTTCAGGTAATCTTTGGCACGAAGAATAGCTTTGTCGATACCTCCTGCAAAATCCACATGATTGTCTTTGAGCAAAATCATATCGTAAAGTCCGATACGATGATTCACGCCGCCACCAATTTTTACAGCTTCTTTTTCAAGAAGCCGGAGACCCGGAGTTGTTTTACGGGTGTCGAGTACGCGTGTTTTGGTTCCTTCGAGCAGTTTCACATATTCGCGTGTACGTGTAGCTACGCCACCCGACCAAACGGATATGCTATTTTAAAGCACTAAGCTTCGCATACGTTCGACGGGATTTCCGAATCCCGTCGGAATGTACTATAAGGAACTATTTTCCGATATCATACCGATTGTTTTTTTCTGCAACAAAATTATGAATATATTCTAAATTTACAATTGCAGCTTAGTGGATTGCAAATCCTAATATTACATTCCGACGGGATTTTTGAATCCCGTCGGAATTGTACTATAAGGAACTGTGTTCCGATATGATACCGATTAATTTTTACTGCCACAAAATTATAAATATCTTCTTAATTTACAATTTTAGCTTAGCGGATTAAAAAATCCTTATAATACATTCCGACGGGATTAAAAAAATCCCGTCGAACGCACGCCATTATTTACTCATTTAAAGGACATATCCCTGAGGACAGGTTGTATTTGCTAACCCATCCGACGTACGCAACCATTCGCTCGTTTATTTATATATCCGTGAGAACAGGTCATTATTTGCCCGACACCTACAATTTATTGCCCATTTAGTTATCATATCCGATGGGACGGTGATTATTTCTTGTTCCACCAAAGCTTATAATATTTATTTAAATCTGGCGGGGAAGATTTAAAGCCCTCTTTGTACTTTTTAAAATCCAAACTATCAATTATCGGATATTCAGAAAGCAATATACATTGTTCAGGATTATTTCTATTATATGATTATCCGCAAAGCGACCTGTTATAAATTCTGGATTTGAAGTCAGTATTGTATTTTGCAGCGGCAAACACCAATCTATCGAACATCTTTTCCCCGAAATATCTTCGGTTGAATTTAAAACAGTACTCATTGAGATAATACTGTAAATACTCTTTTTTAAGCTGGTGGTGCATATCTAATAGTAAGCGTTTTACATTTGCAATACTGATATGAACCCATGGAAGAATCTTTTGAAGGTCTTCAGGTTTAATAACCTGTGCCTTGTGAGACTCTACAGCTTGGTTTAACTTATAAAATGTCTTTGAGTCATCGGTAGTTAACTCTGCCGTTGAATCAATTTGTTCTTTGACAATTTCTACGGCAGTATCTGCTTTCAAATCAGGCACAACCTGCATTTTAATGTGGTTTATCTTTTTAGGCTTTTTGCCCGGTCTTGGATTTTCAACCACAATGCTTTCTGTCATTACAAGTACTTTTGACTTGTTCTGACTGCCTGCGCCTCGTTTTAGTTCTTCATTCTTGCAGTCATCGCTTATCAAAGTAGTAATGAATGCATTGTCAAGTTCTATTTGACCTGAAAGTTGATATTCGTTATCGCGTTTGCCCATTATGTCGCCCAATTTCTTGTGCATTTCCCAAATGGGTTGATAGCGTTTATGTCCGAGCTGCCGTTGCAGTTCTGAAGCCGAGAATGACTTTTTTGTACTGGTCAGAAGGTGCATTGCAACATACCAGTATCGAAACGGCAGTTTAGTGCATTCTAATACTGTACCAGTACGTATTGATTGGCGATAATGACAATGTTTGCATTCGTAACGCAACTTGCCATTAAGCCATATATGTTCTTTGCTGCCACATTTTGGACATACAACACCGATTTGGTCACGTTGCGCTTTAAAATGAGCAATACAAGACTCTTCATCGGGGAAGTTTTGGATAAAATTCAAGAGATTCATAACACTTATTGTCGGGGTTAAACATACCGTAAATGTAATGAAAATCAGTGATATATCTAATTATTTCAATCGCTTTTTTATTATAATTTCAACCGTAATTTCAGCCTATTCTTTCATAGGTCGCTTTGCGGATAATCATTTAAGATTATAAACCAAATATTTCTTTTCTGTTTGGTTTGTATCTGGTATATTAGAGTCAGTTGAGTGGCAAGGATGTGTAAGAAAATCCTCAAAATAATATTCAGACACAATGTTTATTAAAAATGAATAAATAACCGGATTAATATGTATTTTTGCAGCCCCGAATGTTTTTCGGGGCTTTGTTTTATTATAGCTTTACCTGAATATAAGAGGAGTTTATTTGTTACAGGTAAAACCAAATGAAGAATTGAGATAATCCTTCATAGTCTGTCGATTCGTCGGCTGTAACAAATTATTGAATGCGGAAACAGTTTTTTGTATTTTTACTATCGGGTTTTTCACTATTTGTATTTTCTCAAATACCCTCCGGATATTACGATTCGGCAATTGGAAAGAAAAAAGCGCAGCTGAAAACAGCACTTCATCTTAAAATTAAAACAGCCAATGTACTTGGTTATGGTGGAGGAGATGGCAAAACCTGGTCGGGTTTTGTCCAGACTGACGTGCGCCCTGCCGACGGCATGGTGTGGGATATGTATTCCAACCTGAATTATTCGTTTAACGGCAATCTGGCTGTTACAGGAATGAATATTGAGCATTCATTTGCTAAAAGCTGGTGGGGTGGAACAGAAACACAGGCGTACAAAGATTTGCATCATTTGAATCCATCCGATGGAACAGCTAATCAGCGTAAAAGCAGCTATATGATGTCGCTCATCGATTCTGCAGTGACTTATACCAATGGCGTTATCAAAGTAGGAAAAACCAAAAAGAAACCGGGCATGACACTTTCAGCCTGGGAACCATCCGACGAATACAAAGGTGATTTTGCCCGTGTGTATATGTACATGGTAACGGCATACGAAGATTATGCACCGCTCTGGACCGGCGACTCGGAAAATCAGTTAGACAACAATACTTACCCCGTGTTTGAACCGTGGACAGTCGATTTATTGCTTCAATGGTGTCGTCAGGATTCAGTAAGCACCAAAGAAATCAACCGGAACAATGTGGTGTACGGTATTCAGGGAAACCGGAATCCGTATATCGATTTTCCCGAAATGGCCGAATATGTGTGGGGAAATAAAACCACTGTGCCTTTTACGCTGAACGGTGTAGTGGATTATCCGTATCTGAATTATCCCGATAATAACGATACGGTGGATATGGGTGCGGCCTATCTCAGTTATGGTTGCGATATTCAGATTCCGTTTAAAGCGGTTAACCTGACGGGAAATATCAGTTTAGCTGTAAGCGGAGCCAATGCGGGCAGGTTTACAACCGGCACAACAAGTATAACCAAAGCCGATGCGGAAAACGGTTGTTTTATTCCGGTACATTTTTCGGCATTGACGGTTGGAGCAAATAAAGCCGATTTGCTGATTTCGGGCGGCGGCATACAGCCCGTAACTGTGCATCTGAAGGCTTATGCTTCCGAAGCATTTGTTGCGTTACCTGCCACCGGAATCAGTTCAACAGGTTTTACGGCCAACTGGACAGCAGCGCCGGGAGCTACAGGATATACTATACAGTTGTATTCTCTGGTTCCTACCGGAGCAATTAAAATCGATACAATTCTCACGCAGGATTTTACACTGGCATTACCAGCCTCTTGGGTGAGAGAAGGTTATACAGAATTTATTTCAGGTACTATCCGGTTGGCATCGACAAGCAATCCGGGAAAAGTGAGTTTTCAGGTAACCGATACCACGGCAACCAATTACCGTTTATCCGTTATTGCAAAACAATACGGCTCCGATAACGGCGCGAAACTTACTGCCACAGTCAACAATGTTTTTACTGCTGTTTGGACAACCGCTGTGGCAAACCAAACATTTTCAGTCGATTTTTCAGCAGCTGTAAAACCATTTACGGTAGCGCTTTCGGCAATTGCCGGAAAACGTGTGTATATCGATTATCTGAATGTGCAGAAACTTACACCGGTTATGTCGAGAACATACGTGAGCAGCTATCCTAAAAATGTGAGTACTGCTTTAAGTTACAATATTGGCGGTCTTTTGCTCGATTCAACGTATTATTACACCGTTACGCCATTGGGAGTTGCGGGAGCAGAATCGAATGCCATTAAAGTGCATACCGATGTAAGTACCAAAACAACGCCTGAAAGCAATAATCCGATGAAATACAAATGCACTCAAAACGGAATTCGTATGGAGAATGTGCCTTTGGGAGCTGTGGTGAATGTGTATCAGTTGAGCGGAAATAAATTGTACAGCACAAAAGCAGTTCAAAGCGATTTGTATTTCCCGGTAAAAATCAAAGGAATACTCATTGTTCAAACCATTTTTAATGACCGGAATATTGTCAGGAAAATGGAAGTTTTTTAGATGCAGAAGAGAGATATTCAAATCAATCTTTCACACATCGAACAGAAAATCCAGCATCCATAGTAACATAACCTCTGAGCACATTTTTGGCATTTTGCTGCATATACCGGTAATAATAAAGACCGGTTCCATCTTGTGAGGCTGTCCACCAAAAACCCATGTCACCAAGGTAGTTAAATGAAAATGTACTGAAACGACCTCCGCCCGGCAGTGCAGTGAAACGGGTAATATTGGTTGCTCCGGTATTGGGACTGTTCCAGTTTTTTGTACCTGTTTCCTTCAGTTTGCCACCGGCATTGCTATCTCCCAGATAATCGGTTAATTGAGTCCATTCTTCATCGGTAGGCAAATGCCAGCCCGCAGGACAAGCCGCTTTGGCTGCCACCCAATTGTACAAAACGCCATAGGTCTGATAATTTGCTGTTGCTTTTGCTTCTGTAACATTTGTGCCATCGTAACCATACACATAGTAACACAGAGTTGCTGAGGTGCCCCGTACCGGCCCAACCACAGACGGAATATACCGGAGATTTTCGGCCATCCAAACCTGTGTGCCAATTTTTACTGTTTTATAAACATTTCCATCGCGTGGATCGGTGAAAGCATCAGTACTAAAATCACCATCATTCCCACAACTGCCTGTAAATACCGAAAATACCAATACCACAAATAATTGAAATATCTTTACGAATTGTTTCCTATTCATTTTGCTCATGTTTTTATGCGACAAATATAGTTGTTGTCGAATTAATATAAAAATGTATTGAATACAAATTAGCTGATGATATAAATGTATAGATTGTGTGCCCGGTCTTAAGGATATGCTTTTGTAATTTTTTCTTCAGTAAATCGTTAAAACGTCCCGTTTCACTTTCTTTATACCTCCATCAGAATAACTTTCGTATAAAAAGCTTTATATTTGTGAGTTGTACCAATGTCAAACAAATTAACAGGTACAATTTTATTCTGAAATGCTAAAAAATTTTCCAAATAAACTGTTGGCTTTTCTGCTGGTGATACAGTCGGTCACAGCCTTTGCCACGATACCTTCGGGTTATTATTATTTTGCCAAGAACAAGAAAAAAGCCGAACTGAAAACCGCTTTGCGCATTTACAGCACACCACTTTACGAACTGGATTATGGTAGTGGTCCCGGATTTACCTGGGAAGGATTTTACAAAACCGATAACCGGAACGATACCGTGATAGATATGTATTCGGATTCCATCCGGAAATTCAATGGATTTACAGCTGTTTCCGGTATGCACATCGAACATTCACTGCCAAAAAGCTGGTGGGGAGCGCACGAAAACGGTGCTTACAAAGATTTATTTCACCTGTATCCCGCCGATGGACTGACCAATTCCACAAAAAACGACCTTCCGCTGGGTGAAGTTACCGGTACACCCACGCTCAACAATGGCGTAACTAAAATCGGGAAAAACGGTTTTGGAACTTATTATACCGGCAATTGTTTCGAACCGGCCGATGAATACAAAGGCGATTTTGCCCGCTCGTATTTTTACATTTCCACGGTGTACGAAACGCTTTCGGCCTTGTGGCAATCGCCCATGATGGATAACAATACCTGGCCGGTTTGGAAGCCCTGGGCTATCGATTTATTGTTGAAATGGCATCGTCAGGATCCGGTAAGCGCCAAGGAACTTGCCCGTCAGGAAAATGTGTACGCCATACAGGGAAACCGAAATCCTTTTATCGATTTTCCGAATCTGGCTGAATATATCTGGGGAGCCGACACCACAGCAGTTTATCCATTTCCGACTGAAACAGGCGCTTTTCTGGTTACTCCGCGTCGTGGTACAAAGATTGATTTCGGTGTGATATTGCAAACCGATACACGCAAACAAAAGCTGCATCTCGAAGGAGCAAATCTGAATACTTCATTGCCGCTGAAAATAGAAAACCGTCAGCCGGCTTTTGTAGTTTCGTTGCCCAATGTGCATGCCGACAGTGTTATGAAAGGGAAAGACATTGAAATAACTTTTTCTCCGTCGGCAGCAGGTGAATATCATGATACATTAAAAATTTCGGGAGCCGGAATGACCGATACTTTACGTGTGCCGGTAAAAGCGCTTGCTTCTGCCGATTTTATTACACTCGAACCAACGAATATCACGGCTGTAGGAGGAACGCTGCAATGGATTTCGGATCCTCAGGCAACAGATTATCAACTGACGGCGTATAACGGCGATCAGGAGGCCGGAGATTTGATTATTTCGGCTTATATTGAAGGCACGAGCTGGAACAAAGCGCTGGAATTGTACAACGGAACAAACCGAACCATCGATTTGTCGAAATATTCCCTGCAAAAACAATCGAACGGAGCAGGCAGTTTTGCCAATACGCTGAAACTGATAGGTACGTTGGCGCCAAAATCTACCTATGTTATTGTACAAAAACAAGCAGGAACGGCTTTAATGGCAAAACAAAATTTAGTGACCGATACCATTTTGCAGTTTAACGGAAACGATGCCATCCGATTGGTTCGCAGTGGCGTGACTATCGATATGGTGGGACGAGCCAATGCCGGAGCGGATGTTATCTGGGGATTGGATTTGGGCTTGCAGCGCAAAAGTTCGGTAACTCATCCATCCACAACTTTTGATGCGGCTGAATGGAAAACGCTTCCGATAGATTCGGTTGCATTTCTGGGAGCACATCAAATGTCATTGCTCACAGGTTCGCCACAGGTTATTCTGCAAACCAATACCGGTTTGACCACCAGTTACGATATTCAAACCTTATCGCCACTCACCACTTCAACTTACAAGGTTGTAGCGGTAAAATCCGGCGGAAATGTGTCTGCTATCAATACCATGCAGATCAAAACAGCGGCACTGGATGTTCCGCTGGCACTGGAAGCTACCGATGTCACGTCGTCAGGATTTACTGCACGCTGGGAATTATCGCCTTTTGCACAACGTTATATACTGAGCATGTTTCAGTTAACAGGCTCGGCCGATACCACTGTTACCGAAGGATTTTTGGGCGTAGGTACAACAGGAAAACCACTGCCAACAGGCTGGACAGGAACTGCCAGTGGAAATTATGATGGAACAACAACAAGTTTTGGACTCGCAGCTCCGGCTATAGGTCTGAAAACTAACGGTGAATGGCTACAAACAAAAACTTATCCTCAGCCGGTCACTTATTTCACCTTTATGTATCGTTTTCCATCGGCAGCAACAGGCTCTTCATTTTTACTTGATGCACTCTCAGGCAGTGTTTGGACACGAATCGACAGTGTAGCTTACAAGGGAACAACAGCAAAAACATATCCGTCATATACTTTCGATAAATCGAAGAATTATACAGTATTCAGGTTTACCTATAAAAAAGCAGCCGGAAATCTGGCTATCGACGATGTGCAGGCCAGATATGGAAGTCAGGATACTACTTTTTTCAGAATTCCTGATAATCTGACAACTGACGAATATGTATTTACAGGCGGAAGCGAACTTACCGATTATTTTTACAAAGTGGCAGCTGTCCGGGATAATGTTACATCAGCATATTCTGAAACTATCCATGTTCGTACAGCTTTAGGTACAGGATTTACGAAAACTGAATCGCTTAATCCTCATGTTTTTGTTACTGAAAATTCCGTTCATATTTCAGGAATCAGAAGCGGAGATATTGTTCAGTTGTATTCGCTTACTGGCAATTGTATTGGTTCATGTCGGGCAAACGGTGAAACTGCCATCTTACGAATTCCTAAAAAAGGTATCTGTATTGTTCGGGTTACAGGAATTGAAACTAACTTTGCAACCAAAATAATATACTGATATTCATTTTAATTCTACTGTGACAGATTAGATTTTATGTTTAAATTTTCAAAGACGAAAGTATTTTACATCCCCTTTAGGGGCTTGGGGCAGTTAAAAATAGTTTGTTTTCTGCTGATTTTCTTACTGATTGTACCTATCGTTGTACAGGCAGTTATTCCTGTTGGTTACTACAACAATGCGGAAGGAAAGAAGGATGCAGAACTTAAAACGGCACTTTTTACCATTATCCGACCGCATACACAACTTGAGTATTATCCGTTAAGTACAACATTTCGTACTACCGATTGGAATCCAAACGGCTATTTCTGGGATATGTATTCATCCATTCAACGCAGCTCGTGGACTGGTTTAAACCGCGAACATAATTTGCCAAAAAGCTGGTTTGGCGTGTCATCGGAACAGGTTGACAATTATGAAATTTCTACCGATGTACATAATTTGTATCCATCGGATGCCACTGCAAACTCCGCAAAATCAAATTATCCTCCGGGTGAAGTTGGTACAACCACTTTCGATAATGGTGTTTTTCAGGTTGGAAAAAATACATTTGCAGGTTATAACGGTAGTGTGTTTGAACCGGATGATCAGTACAAAGGAGATTTTGCACGCGATTATATGTACATGGTCACCTGTTACCAAGATTATTCTGCGGTTTGGCAAAGTTTGGGAACTTCCAGTGTGCTGAGTCGGAATACCTATCCGGTTTTTACTACGTACGGCGTAAATTTATTAATGAAGTGGCATCGCAACGACCCCGTAAGCGATAAGGAAATCAACCGAAATGATGCCGTTTACAGCTTGCAACATAACCGGAATCCGTTTATTGATCATCCGGAACTGGCCGAATATATTTGGGGAAAATACAAAGGGTATGCATGGTCGAAAGACTTTGAAGAGCCTGAAAACGATGATAATTTTTACGCATCGTATACTCCGCAAACCAATTTGCTGCATGTAAACCTGAAAAAACCGGAGAATGCTGTTTTTTATATCGTAACAATGAGTGGCATAGAGTGTTTGTCAGGTACATTTAACGCAAGTGGCAATGTCAATGTGCAATTGAAGAAAGGCGTCTATGTGCTCAAGGTGTACACTAAAACCACGCGAAAAACGCAAAAAATGATGATTTACTGATAGATGGTTTTACATTTCGTGTTTCGGGTGTTGCGAGTTCCGACTCGCAAAATTATCATTCCGGAAGTTTCAGATTTTCAGTGGTTATTCATCAGCATTCAATCTTCTCTGTTGTCCGTCGTCAGTAGCCTGTCGTCCCTTTTCTCAAATTTTTCTGGCTGATGCAAATTCAGCACATTTGATAAGTGCCTGTTTTGCTTCACTTTCAGGGAAAGATGTCAGCTGCTGGATAGCCATTGTTTTAAAATCTTCCATGCGTTTCGACGCATATTCAAGACCGCCCTTTTCAATGGCAAAGTTCATGACTAAGTCCACATTTTCGCGTGTGAAATCTTTACTGTCGATAATGGCCATGATTTCTTCCCGCTTACCATTGGTGGAGTTTTGGATAGCGTAAATCAGCGGGAGAGTTACTTTTCCATCCTGCAAATCGTTGGCTGTAGGTTTTCCAATTTCTATATCCTGATAGTAATCAAAAACATCGTCTTTTATCTGAAAACAAATGCCCATATATTCTCCGAAATTTTTCAGACATTCCAATTCATTTTCAGACGCTTTTGCAGTTAATCCACCTACTTCGCAACAGGAAGAGAAAAGCAAAGCTGTTTTTTTACGCACAACTTTCAGGTAATCCTCTTCGGTTATTTTCGATTGTTGCGAGTTGGTGAGTTGTAGCAATTCACCATCCGAAAGTTCCATGCCGATATTAGCCACAGCTTTTAATACATTCAAATTATTGGTTCTGGTAGCTGAAATTAGAGCGTTGGACAGCATATAATCGCCTGAAAGTACTGCAATTTTATTTGTCCATCGTGCATTAATCGATGACCGTCCGCGGCGTTCGTAGGTGTCGTCCACCACATCGTCGTGAATAAGACTCGCATTATGAAGCAATTCCATCGAGATAGCTCCATTGTAAGTTTCAGCACTTACCGAACCACAGGTTTTTGCAGCAAGCAACACCAGCATCGGACGCAACAACTTGCCACTTCCTTCCAGAATATACTCGTGGATGCTCGAAAGTAGTGGATTATCGCTTTTTAATGATTCAGCAAAAATTCGCTTAAAAGTATGCAGCTCCGTTTGGATGGGTAGTCTTATTTCGTCAATTAACCCCATGAAATTTGTTTCGGTAAATATCGTTTACAAAAGTAATTATTTTTACATTTACAAGTGTTTATTCAACACATTAAATAAATAATATAAGTTAAAACGAATAATCGATTGTATTGTTTTTTTCAAATGGTAAATTATAGACTTTTAAAACTTCCATCGTAGTTTACCATTTTTCTCATAAGGTTTAATAAACATTTTGCCTATATCAAAAATCCACGATGCAGATAAGTTATCGCGGCTATAAAATGTACTTTTGTTTCCCGGATTCAGAATACAGCAATATTGAAGATTTAGTCTTACAAACTCTGTTTTAAAAGTTAAGGTAAGAGCCGGTTCAATCAGAAAATGGTTGGGATTCGTCAGGTCTCCTGTATTGAAATATTGGTTGAACATGTCACGGTCGTAATCCGTAAACCCTTGTGAGTTTTGCATACTTACATTGTAATGCAAATAGCTGAAACGGGTGGAAAGTGCAGCGCTGAATTCCGGGCATAAATCGTAACCTACAGATGGCAAAGCGCTAATTCTGTTTAAACGGATATCGTAATATGGGTTTCCAACATTGAATCCAGCAAAACCATAACCTAAATTTATTCCCGCGTAAATACCTGTTTTAGTTTTGTCGAAAAGAACCAGTTCATTATCCCATAAATAATCTTTGATAAGCTTATTATAGTCGCCATATTGCGATACATCAAATCTGTAAACCGATGAGTAAACGCCAAGGTGATCGGTAAATGCGTAACCACCTTCAATTCCCATTTGCATGTTAAACCAACTAGCCGTTATGGCAACACTTGCATCTTTGCTTTCCTCAAAAACCATGACATTCTGTTTTGTGGGCACGTAATAGGTTGGAGTACAAGAAACAAACAACATGGTCATTACAAAGATAAAAAGTAGGTTTTTTTTCATTTTGTAATTTAGTTAAGGTTTAAACATCAATGAATCAACAACCAAAATGTGATTGTCGATTTTCATTTCATCCCAGTCCCATTCTGAGTATGTGGAATGTTGCCAATCAGAAATACGGTTGTATAATGCTTGTTTCAAAAAAACAGTATCGCCGGTTTCTTCGATTTTAAAAATATTGATGTGTGAAAAATAATCTTCCAACTGATCCGATGACATCCATAAGTCATACGAATTACCCTCTATTGTGTGCCCTAAGGTGTAGCCAGGGGCAATACTATCTAAGTAAAATGGATTGTCAATTATACTGTCACGACGAACAAACAGAGTATCCGAAGTTTTGTTCTCGATAAAAACACGTTCAATCACACGGGGATAGTAACCCGAATCTTCACACGAAAACAGAGCGAAAATACTCATTGCAACCAATAGTTTCTTCATAATTAATCGTTCATCATCAATGGTAAATAAAGCAGATAAATTGTCGATGTAAGTAATCCGGCATATATCCAGTAGCCTGTACTGTAAGGTGGAACGTTCACTAAATCGGTAACAGTATTGCCATTTTCAATTTTCACAAAAAGGGTTTTTTCCATTTTTTCTTTGTATCCGGGGTCGTAACTCAAATATGAAAGCCTGTATTCACCATCGGGTAGATTTTCGATGGTAACAGATTTTACACTTTTTCGGTTGATAATAATGGAATCGTTAAGCTTTACAAAGGTTTGATAGGTTGGAACTATCGGTAACATCTCAATTTTTCCTTTCTGTGATTTATCCGGCTGATAAGTGTAAAAATAATCGAGTGCGCAGGAACTGAAGGATGTGATTACGACAATAACAAGAACGGTTTTAAGCAATAATGTTTGTTGCTTGTTGATTTTTTCAGATAGATTCATTTTCATAAAATATTATTGAGTTAATAGTACATGACTATGAGTAAAAACATTGTCATTATGTTGCACAAGGCAACAAAAATAACGAAATATTTTATACAGCCTTGCATGTATAAAATATTAAATGATTATCCGCAAAGCGACCTATGAAAGAATAGGCTGAAATACGGTTGAATTTATAATAAAAAAGCGATTGAAATATTTGGATATATCACTGATTTTCATTACATTTACGGTATGTTTAACCCCGACAATAAGTGTTATGAATCTCTTGAATTTTATCCAAAACTTCCCCGATGAAGAGTCTTGTATTGCTCATTTTAAAGCGCAACGTGACCAAATCGGTGTTGTATGTCCAAAATGTGGCAGCAAAGAACATATATGGCTTAATGGCAAGTTGCGTTACGAATGCAAACATTGTCATTATCGCCAATCAATACGTACTGGTACAGTATTAGAATGCACTAAACTGCCGTTTCGATACTGGTATGTTGCAATGCACCTTCTGACCAGTACAAAAAAGTCATTCTCGGCTTCAGAACTGCAACGGCAGCTCGGACATAAACGCTATCAACCCATTTGGGAAATGCACAAGAAATTGGGCGACATAATGGGCAAACGCGATAACGAATATCAACTTTCAGGTCAAATAGAACTTGACAATGCATTCATTACTACTTTGATAAGCGATGACTGCAAGAATGAAGAACTAAAACGAGGCGCAGGCAGTCAGAATAAGTCAAAAGTACTTGTAATGACAGAAAGCATTGTGGTTGAAAATCCAAGGCCGGGCAAAAAGCCTAAAAAGATAAACCACATTAAAATGCAGGTTGTGCCTGATTTGAAAGCAGATACTGCCGTAGAAATTGTCAAAGAACAAATTGATTCAACGGCAGAGTTAACTACCGATGATTCAAAGACATTTTATAAGTTAAACCAAGCTGTAGAGTCTCACAAGGCACAGGTTATTAAACCTGAAGACCTTCAAAAGATTCTTCCATGGGTTCATATCAGTATTGCAAACGTAAAACGATTACTATTGGATATGCACCACCAGCTTAAAAAAGAGTATTTACAGTATTATCTCAATGAGTATTGTTTTAAATTCAACCGAAGATATTTCGGGGAAAAGTTGTTCGATAGATTGGTATTTGCCGCTGCAAAATACAATACAGACTTCAAATCCAGAATTTATAACAGGTCGCTTTGCGGATAATCATTAAATATTATGTAAACGTGTTTCGCAAATATTTTTCAAAAAAATGTATCTTTGTTATCTTTAAAAAACGAAAACAGATGAAAAAACTATTCCTCATAGATGCCTACGCCATTATTTACAGAGCGTATTATGCTTTTATCCGTGCGCCGCGTATTAATTCCAAAGGACTGAACACATCGGCTATTTATGGCTTTGTGAATACGCTCGAAGATGTGCTGAAGCGTGAAAAACCTACGCATATTGCTGTGGGATTCGACCCAAGTGGTCCTACATTTCGTCACGAAGCGTACGATCAATACAAAGCGCAGCGCGAAGCAACTCCCGAAGATATAAAACTGGCTGTGCCATATATCAAAAAAATTATCCGCGCATATAACATCCCTATTCTTGAAGTTCCGGGTTTCGAAGCAGATGATGTTATCGGAACAGTTTCCAAAATGGCCGAAAATGCAGGTTTTGATGTGTTTATGCTTACGCCCGACAAAGATTATGGTCAGCTGGTGTCCGATCATATTTATATGTATCGCCCGAAACACACCGGAGGTTTTGAGGTAATGGGACCCAAAGAAGTGCGTGAGAAGTACGATTTGGATAGTCACGAACAGGTGATTGATTTACTTGGACTGATGGGCGATTCGTCGGACAACATTCCCGGCTGTCCGGGTGTTGGTGAGAAAACAGCCGTGAAATTGCTGAAAGAATTTGGTAGTATCGACGTGTTGCTTACCCGAACTGATGAACTGAAAGGTTCGCTTAAAACGAAAGTGGAAGAAAACAAAGATCAGATTATTTTTTCCCGATTTCTGGCTACTATCAAAATTGATGTTCCTGTAGAGTTCAATGAAAAAGCACTCGAACTTGAGCCTGTCAACGAAGCCGAGCTCAAAGCCTTGTTCGATGAACTGGAATTTCGCACTATGGTGCAAAGTAAATTCGGAGCAAAGCCATTTACATCACTTCCACCCGATGCGCCAACTACTACCATTCAGTTTGCCCGTCCAAAATCACCTGCTGGTCAAACTTCACTTTTCGATGCTTTCGACGAAGCAGAAGCAACACCAAAACAACCCAAATCAAAAACTGAAGAAGTGATTCAGGTACTCGAACCGGTATCAGAAAATGAACTGCTGACACTTAAAAATGTGCCTCACAAATATACGCTGATTGACACCAAAGTAAAACGTGCCGATCTGATTTCGAAATTGTTTATGCAGAAATCCGTTTGTTTCGATACGGAAACTACGGGAGTTGATGTGTTTGCGGCTGATTTGGTTGGTATGTCGTTCTGTTTCAGTAAAGGTGAAGCTTATTATGTAACATTGCCAACCGAACGCAGCGAGGCAGAAGAAATTCTCCGCGAATTTAAAGCGTTTTTCCAAAGCGAACATATTGAAAAAATTGGACAGAACATCAAATTTGATTTACTGATGTTGTCGATGTATGGTATTGAGTTGAAAGGCAAGATGTTCGATACTATGATAGCGCATTATTTGTTACAACCCGATTTGCGACATGGCATGGATTACCTGGCAGAGATATATCTTCGCTATCGTACCATACATTACGAAGAACTGGTGGGCGGAAAAGGTAAAAATCAAATAGATATCCGTTTTGTAGATACAGACCTTCTGTGTGATTATGCTGCAGAAGATGCTGATATCACATACCAGTTGAAACAAATTCTGGAAAGAGAACTGGCCGATAATGGCTTGCAGAAGCTTTTCAACGAAATTGAAATGCCTTTGATGAAGGTGTTAGCTACCATTGAACGCAATGGAGTCCGAATTGACATTGAAGCACTGAAAGCCAGTTCGGAAATACTTACAGCAGAAGCATTGAAAATAGAACAGGAAATTCACGATTTGGCAGGTTACAGTTTTAATGTAGCATCGCCGGCACAGGTGGGCGAAGTGCTTTTTGAGCGATTAAAGCTCGATGACAAAGCAAAGAAAACCAAAACCGGTCAGTATTCCACATCGGAAGATATTCTTGAAAAAATACGGTCGAAGCATCCGATAGTTGGAAAAATACTGGATTATCGCGGTCTGAGAAAGCTTTTGAGCACGTATATTGATGCGCTTCCACAATTGGTTAACTCTAAAACAGGGAAGGTTCATACATCATTTAATCAAACAGTGGCTGCCACTGGCCGGTTAAGCTCTACTAATCCTAATCTTCAGAACATCCCTATCAGAGATGCGCAGGGAAAGGAAATCAGAAAAGCATTTATTGCGGACAATGGTTGTTTGTTTGTAAGTGCCGACTATTCGCAAATTGAGTTACGTATCATGGCACACCTGAGCAACGACAAAAATATGCTTGAAGCGTTCAACAGTGGATACGATATTCACTCGGCAACAGCAGCAAAAATTAATAAAATACCGATTGAAGATGTAACCTCTGATATGCGACGCAAAGCCAAGACTGCTAATTTTGGTATTATTTACGGAATTTCTACTTTTGGATTGGCCGAGCGACTTGCTATTCCCCGCGCAGAAGCTAAGGATTTGATTGATGGTTATTTTGCTACTTATCCGGATGTAAAGCGATATATGGACGAAAGTATTCAACGAGCCAAAGAAGCCGGTTATGTGGAAACCATTTTTAGCAGAAAAAGGTATCTGGCCGATATCAACTCACAAAACAGCGTGGTGCGTGGTTATGCTGAACGAAACGCGATTAATGCACCTATACAGGGTTCTGCAGCAGATATTATTAAAATAGCGATGATTCGGATTCAGAACAGAATAGAAAAGGAAAATTTGCAAATGAAAATGACTCTTCAGGTACACGATGAGTTGAATTTTTCTGTTCCGGAAAATGAAGTGGAAGTGGCTAAAAAACTGGTAGTTGAAGAAATGGAAAGTGCCATACAACTAAATGTGCCATTGATTGCCGATTGTGGAGTAGGTGCTAACTGGTTAGAAGCGCATTAAAAAACATAAGGAATCAGAAAATAAATTCTGATTCCTTAGTAAAGTGTAAACAGGTTAAAAAAAATCTCGTTAAGCTTAATTTCAAAGTTTGATATGTAGAATTTATCAAAGTAAATTTTTTGAATACCGAACCTGTCAATTAACCGGTTAAATTTAAGACTATGAGTTTTCCGGCAGCAAAGATATGAATTCTCCATCAAATCAGACGTCCCAATTCGTAAAAAATCGGTTTCAATTCGTACAAATTTTTTTAAAAACAAAAAAAATGGTTATTTTTACAGAAAATATTTGAGGCTATGATGAGAACCATTTTACTGCTAACCCCGGTATATATTTGTGTATTTTGGGCTGTGGTTTTATTTTTTGGAACACAGTCTTTTGAAAAGCCCAAACGCTTTCTTGCGATTTTTATGCTGGCAGCTTTTGTAGTGTATTTATCTCATTTTCTATATTTTAAGCATAATTTGGACCTATATTATATTATTGATCCTTTTTATCAGTTAGCATCACTTGTTGTTTACCCTTTGTGTTATATTTACTTCAGAATACTAACAATTGAACCAAAATTTTCCTTTAAGTGGCACTGGAGATACTTGTTTTTGTCAGTTGTTTTGTTTGTATTATATCTGATTGCCTATATATTTACTGACAAATCGTTGGTTATTCCATGGCTATTCACCGGCGAAGTTAATTCTGATAATTTTTTCATCATTTCGCTGTCATTTATACGTACCGTTATCAAAATTTTCTTCATTGTACAACTGGTTTATTTTTTATTCGGCAATGTTACATTGATTCTGAATTACAGTCATTACGCGGAGCAATATTATTCAGATTTTGATGATACAGGAGACCGTAGAGTTAAAATGTTGAATTTTATGTTCAGTTTGGCCGCTATAGTGTCAATAATCATAGCTTCTATTGGTAAGGTAAAATTTCAGAATAGTGATTTCGGTCTGGCCTGTACCTCGTTTGTTTTTTCGACAATAATATTCCTGACAGGTCTGTGGGGGTTCAGACAAAAAATACTAAATCCGAATTATGAAGAGTATAATAGTTCCTCTGATTCAGTTCCCGAAAACTCAATACAGAGCCAGCAAGTAATTTTGGAAAAGCTGGTTATGCTGTTTGCCGAACAAAAAATATATAGAAACAGTAAGTTGAATATAAACGATGTGGCTAATGAAATAGGTACAAACCGCACTTATTTATCTACTGTGATTAATAACAGGTTCGACAGTAACTTTTGTACTTTTGTTAATGAATTCAGAATGCAGGAGCTGGAAAAAACAGCAAGGGAAAATCCAAAGTGGACTAACCAAATGCTTTGTGATCACTGTGGTTTTGGATCGGTAAATTCTATGAGAAGATATGTTCAATTGAAATCAGGATTATCCACGAATGATTGGAGAAAGCAAATCGCAAAAAAAAAAACTGACTAAATTATTGTAAAAACGTCTCGCTAAGTATAAAAATATGTTATAAAACACATTTTTCATCAAAATATTGATTCAAAAACTTGCAAGTGTACAAAATACGCTTTACCTTTGCATCGTGATTTTTTCATAGTATTAGATTTAAGGTTAACAAAAAGATTGGTAGTAGGCCGGGATGGTTCACTACTATAGTACTCCCCAATTCTAGGACACTTTCAGCAGCATGTTAAGATATTTTTAGTTGCTGCAAATTAGTTCGGACAAAACGGGCAATAACTTTTTGGCCACAAAAGCCATAAAAAAGTTATTCTCGTTTTAGGCCGCCGATTGATATTTCTGTTTTGGGGTTTTATAACCTAATGATTGATGCAATCTTTCATCGTTGTAAAACTGAAAATAATCATTCAACCCTTTCCACAAAGTTAATCCATTTTCATATACATTCAAATACACATTTTCATATTTTACACTACGCCATAAACGCTCAACGTAAATATTATCAAGTGCTCTGCCTTTTCCATCCATTGATATTTTTATTTTATTGTTTTTCAACTCATTAATAAAAACATCACTTGTAAATTGACTTCCCTGATCTGTATTGAATATTTCAGGAACTCCATGCTTTTCTATCGCAGTTTTTAATGTCTCAGTACACCATTCAGCACTCATGCAGTTGGATAATGACCAATGAACTACATATCTGCTATGTAAATCAATTATGGCTGCCAGATACATAAACCCCTTTTTCATAGGAATGTACGTAATGTCCATTGCCCAAACCTGGTTACATCTTACAATATCCATATTTCTTAGAAGATAGGGATATTTATAATGCGTTTTCTGGCTTACGGTCGTACGTGGTTCACGATAGATAGTTTTCCAATCAACAAGCTTCATAAGACGGCGAACTCGTTTTATGTTAACCTTATAGCCCAACACTATCAGCACGGACGTCAGTCGCAAAGCTCCATAAAAAGGTGTTAGAAAGTATTGTTCATCCAATTGGCGCATAATAGATAAATTCTCTTGTGATTCTCCAACTGGCACATAATAATAACGGCTTCTGTTCACGCCAAGTAAATCACATTGAGTTGATATACTTAAAACAGGATGATTTGAATCAATCATGCATTTTCGTTCCTCAGGACTTCTTACTGTAACTTTTTTTTTAGAAAGTCATTCTCTACTTTCAATTGACCTATTTGAGCATACAAAATCTGAGTCTCTACTCCTTTTTCTTGCTCCTTGGCATTGTCAACTATAAACAAATTACCAAAATTCTTTAATGCCTGAGCTTTCCACAAAGAAATTTGAGTCGGCTGTAACTCATATTTCTTGGCTAAACTTTCAATGGTTTCACGCTCTTTTAATGACTCTAAAACTACTTTCGCTTTGAATTCTTTACTGAATTTTCTTCTTGTTGTTGACATAAAATTTTTGTTTAAAGATAATATAATTATATCTTAACTTTATGTCCTGTTTTCAGGGAGTATCATATTTTGCTTCTTCCAGCTCGGCTAATCTGTGGTTGGGAGCCATTAAAAGCTGTGATGCTACGCCTTTCAGAGGTTTATTTAATTTTTCTTCGAGCTGATGAAGTGTAAACATTTGTTTTATTGAAAGTGAATTATAAAAAAAAGAAGTCCAAAAACGGTAAGCTTTCAGACTTCTATGAGTAATAAAATCAGACAACTTATTTAATGATAAATCGGGCTATCTGTTGATGAATTCCGGCAATACCTTTTGCAAAATAAACACCTGCCGGGAGTTTTAGTTCAAAACTTGATTTTTCATAAGAACCGACTTTGCGCTGTTCAATCATTTGGCCAGCAGCATCGTAGATATACAAATAACCCTGATTGTCAGCAGAATTGTTTACAAAAATCGTATTTCCGTGATTATAAATTCTGAATGTATTGTCAGGATTTATTGGTTCTTCAATTTCAGTTGTAATTTCGTTTGAAGTTACAATTTTGAACCGGTTAACCAATGTGTCGCTCGAGGGTCTTGTAAAGCGATATTCGACTCCGCTTTCCGAGATATTTATTACAGTGTCCTTCTTTAAATCTACAAGATACATGTTAGGATATATTTCCTCCGTATTTGTGTGATCGAAACTTATTGTGAATATTGTGTCTGTAGTTCCCGGGTAGAAACCCAAAACAGTATTATTGATGTCATCAACCGAATTAGTTTGATAGTTTCCATCGGCTTCGCTCGCATAAATCTGTGGAGTAGAAGTACTAAGTGTTTTAGTGCCATCCCAACCATTGTCGTAATTGTGAGAACAACCTGATTGTGTAAATAACCACATTCTATCAGCCTGAGTTGCTCCTTTTACCGTTACAACTGTTATTGGCGCATATTCATCGAGTGTATTTTGTGCTTTACCGGGAGCGCGTTGCATTTCGGTGTTTTTGGTAACAGCGGAACTGTACGAAAAATTCAATGTAGCGTCGTTAGAATCACTGTTGGCTTTTACAAGGAATGCCTGCATCGAAGGTATTGTTGCAGGTAAACCCGCATATCCAGCCAGATATTTTGGAATGGCCGTGTATTGACCCGGATTATTTCCGGGTGTAGTGGCTCCGCCGGTATTATTCCAATCTGCATAACTACCGCTGTTGTACAAATATACTGTCCATTCTGTTTGAGTGCCAAAATCGAGCTGTTTGATATCAATGGCAGCTAAATAAGGATTTGCCAGTATATTCTGTCCCGGATAAAGTGCTGATGGTGTATAAGCCAATTTACCTGAAGAATAATTGGAGTTTACCAAAGTACCTGTAAAAGATAGTGTTTTTGGTAAACCTTGTGTTATTTCATATCCTTTAAATGAGTATATTGTATTTGTATCAACTAATTGTATCCAGTGATTTGAAATTGTAGTTCCACTTTCGACCCATTTACGAACATAAGAAGTTGTAGAAACATTAAAAGTTGCAGGTGCTTTTGTCATTTTTGTTACCGGTATCCCAAAATACTGCCATTTGTAGTTTGAATATGAAACGCCATTGTATGTACCAGCATAAGCTTTTGAATACATTTCTACTGTTGCTTGTACAGGATTAGCGGCAGAATTATAAAAAATAAATGAACCACCCGGAGCTACAGAACTTGCTTTTATAACAAGCCCCGAAGTACCTGCACTGTTAGTTACAGTTCCCTGTACCAAAAGTTTGTTTGATACAGAAATAGTGAGTTTTTTTCCTGAATTGATAACCATGTTATTTGAAACAGTAAAATCAGTATTCAGATTTACACCAGCACTGTTATTGATAGTCAGATTATATGCTTTGTTATTTAGAAACAAATTGTTTTCGATGTACTGAACTGCTGAACCTGAATAACTGAAAGTTGGAGAATTAGTATAAGCATCTAATTTACCTGAAGTAGCAGTTAAATTTTTCAGAAGTTTTAAAGTGCCGTTGAGAATTACATTGTTTGCGTTGTTCATTGTCAGATTGTAAATGCTGTCGTTATACAATGAGCCTGCAGGTATTGACTGAGCAACAGCGCCGGCAAACTCAATTTCAGAATTTGTTGATCTGGCATCAATCTGAGCACCGTTTGTGAAATATAACGTGCCTTTTACAGTAAGTTTTTTGCCGTTTGTTACCATCCGGTAGGTTGATTGAGCGTTTGTAATGTTTGTAACTGATCTGTTTTGATCCATCACGCAATGATTTGCCGGAGCATCATCAAAAACAATATTGGCATCCACGCCCGGAACTAAATTACCTGTCCAGTTCGATGCGGTATTCCAGTCGTTTGATGTGTTTCCTTTCCATTTATTGACATTGCTTTCCCATGCTCCCATGGTAGGGCTCGTCTCAGGCCGCGAATATGAGCCATAATCAGTTGTTATACCGGTACCGTTTATACCATTCAGCGTTACACCCACTTTATAATCGGTAGCCACTGTTGAGCCGGCACTATTGAATGTCGGATTTTGAATAACACTATTTCCTGAAACATCAGCGCCAAACGGAAGAGTAGTGTAATTTGTAGCGTTATAACGGGCTATATAGCTTGTTGTACCTGTTCGGTAATAATCATTGTAATTGGATGTAAGTCCGGTGGTATTTGTATAATTAAAATATGCACAATAATGTGCTCCTGTACCACCTGTACGGGCATTGGAATATATATTGTTTCTAAAATTGCGGGTGTTGTTGTTGGTAGCACTGTATAAATTTGCTGAATTATTGACTCCACCTTCAGTTCCTGCCAGATAAATGGTGTTGAAATACAAATTACATGTTTGAGAAGCCGCTCCGGTATCGTAAATACCATAAATTATATTTCTACTCGTAACTCCTGACGTTCCGATATTTATGATATTATTTGAGTATGTTGTTACACCGGATACTATTCTTATACCGTTAATTACCGGAGAGCCTGAAGTTGCAGCTGTGGTAAGACCATAAATGAAGTTACGGCTTACGGTGTTTGTTCCACTGGTACTTCCTTCGTAATAAATACCGTGAATATGTCCTGTGAAACTTGTATATGAATTCGACAAGTTGTAAATTGTATTTCCGCTTATTGTTCTTGTAGGACTTGTACTGTACAGATTAATTCCAATTACCGAAGCAGTAGTGCCGGTTGTGTTGTTTGCATTTGCAATACTCAGGTTTCGTATGGTGTTATCAGTTACCGTATTTGCCGATCCTGCGTTTAAAGTAATACCATTTATACGGCCACCAGTAGCTGTTGTTGTGTTTGAAGTGGCGTTGTTGAGATTTGCAATGACGTTTTCGCTGATTGTAACATTGCCGGTGCCATCCGAACTGATGCCAAATACATATTGAGGATTACTTGTGGATGTACTGGACGCGTTAATGCTGTTCGAAGTTGTTGTACTTCCTATGGTATTTTTTGAAACTACGGTTACACCAGTTGATGCTGACTTATAAATGCCATATACATTTGTTGCAAGTGTAGCCCCATTGGCTCCGGTAATTGAACCTACTATATTATTTTGGCAATATACTGAATCTGATGAACTGATATTGATGCCCATAACATTTGCTCCTGTGGTGGTATTCGTCACTGAAATTGCTCCTGTTCCTGTGCCAGCTCCTATGGTATTGCCGGTTGCTGTACCGATATTGACCTTCCCGGCTTGAATATAAATTCCGTACCACAAAGAGTTACCGGTATTACTCCAGCTAATATTTTTAATCACATTCCCTTGTATAGAGGCGGTGGTTGAACTGTTATTTACCGTAATGCCAACAAATTGATTTCCATATCCATTGTTCTTTGTAAATGTTCCGGAACAATTAGCTGCACTACCGCCAATATAATTTCCTGATATGGTATGATTTCCGTTTACATTTATTGGATAATAATTAACCCCGGATGTTGGTGTAAACGAAGTGGTTTCGTACAAACTGTTATTGCTTACAGTAAAATCAGTAGAATATGAATTGATATTAACACCATAAGAATTTGAACTTAAATGGAAGAAATTGTAAATATTATTGTTAATAATCTGAACTCCACTATTTTCTCTTCCCGTAGTTCCTAATGATAAAATAGCATTCACAGGGCGTTTGGTGGCACTGGCCGATGTTATATTATTATTGCTAATAACAATAGAATCGTTTCCGTTTCCCAATGTTGAAGTTGATAAATGAATAATTCCTCCACTTGCATCCGGACAACCACCCTTGATATTACAATATCTGATAGAATCTTTTATCGCCGAGTTTTTAAATCTGAAAGTAGTAGATCCACTGAGAGTAGTGTCGTTGTTAAATGTAAATTCATAAGGAGTAGAGTTGCCATTTACTTTTCCATCAAATGTCACTTTATCAGCTCCATCTAACTCAACTAATGGTGCAGCCAATTTGCCGGTTACTTTTATACCTGTTCGTCCGGGATAAATAAGAATATGAGAATAATCTGCAGAGCCTGTACCACTTGCATTGAGTGTAGCAGTGGCGGTTTCGGTGGTATTTCCGCGGAAAATAATAGTTAGTTTACCCTTGTATGTACCTGCGTTAACCACATCAAAAGCTCCTTTCAGTGTTGTATAAGCATTTTTATAAATGCCGTTTTCCCAAACTTCCACCGGATTAGCAAAAAATTCCCACGCTCCCATGGTTGGAGTAACTCGGGTTATCTCATCAAAATCTGTTGGTGATTCTGTAAGTAGTAGTGTGTCGCCTTGTAACTGAACAGATGATTGGTAATCTATAGGTGAAGTTCCATCAAGGTTAACTAAATAAGGATTGACATTTAAACTGTTCGATTCATTGTAATTTGGAGCGACATTAAAAGCTGTTTTCCAATTAGTAAAAGATGTATAGGTTGTTCCCCCGGCTGTTCCAAAACCATTACTATACTGATAATCGTTATAGTTTATTGTCAGATTAGATGTACAATTCAGGTAAAGAGCATAGTGAGTTGTCACATCGGGATTATTTTTTCGACCATCCCAAAGAATGTTATTCCTGATGTCCAAAGACGAAGGGCAATTTAACGAACGAAATGCAAAAGAATTATTCGATCCTCCGGTTGCAGTTCCCGAAATGTAAACCGTGTTGTGGTATATTTTTACATTATCATTACTATTCGTCCATAATCCCCAAATGGAACATCCAATAGTAATATTATTACCTAAATATATGATATTGTTTGTCAAAGTAACATTTCCATCGTAAATGGAAATACCATGTAAGTAAGTGCCGGCACTGCTTCCGGAAGGAACTATAAATGTATGTACGAAATTTCTGGAAATAATGGAAGTGCTTGTTGTAGGTCCGTCCAGGTAAATACCGTAAGTCTCAAATTTTACAGTTGTAGATGTAGTTGTATTTTCAAGGTTGTAAACCGTATTGTTGCTGATTTCCTGCGTAGTTCCATCGGCTTTTGAAATAATGGAAATACCTATTAAAGCAGCATCGGTATAGTTTAAAGCATTGGCAGTTCCTCTGGTTTTAATTGAATAAACACTATTGCCGGTTATAGAGTTTGAACCTGCATTGGCAAAAATCCCCCGGGTTTTCGATAAAAGTGTTGTTTCTGATGTTCCGTTAATGATATTGGAAACTGTGTTGTTTGAAATGGTGGTTGAGCCTGTTCCAAGCGTGTAAATACCATGTACAAACTGGGCTGTACCGGTGGCTGTTGATGAAGCATTGATACTGTTAGAGGTTGTAGTGCTTCCAATAAAATTGTTGCTGATGGTAGTAGTTCCCGAATATGCCGATTTAAAAATTCCATAAAAATGTGTGGCATATGCAGCTGCATTTGTTGCGGTTATGGAGCCAATGATGTTTTTAGAACAATCCACAGTGGTGATACTGTCCATATAAATTCCGTTAAATTCAGCATTAGTAGCTCCGGCTGTAAATGTAATCGACCCGGTACCTGTAGAAGCACCTATGGTATTTCCGGTGGCAGTTCCAATCAGAGCAGAACCTTTTTTCAATGTTATTCCATACCAAATGGCAGCACCTGAGTTGCTATAACTGAAATTTTGTATAGTATTTCCCTGAATGGAATTATTGGTGTTTCCGGCTCTGAAAAATATCGCATGGAAGGTATTGTTAAAAGCATTCGTTTTGGTCCATGCTGTGCCACCACACGAAGCAGAAGTACCACCTATGTAATTATCTGAAATAACAAAATCATTTCCAGATGTGTTATTTATCCTGATAACCGCATATTCTACGTTATCTGTTGGGGCAAAAGAAGCTGTTTCGTAAAAACTATTGCCCGTTATGGTATAGCCTGATGAATATGATGAAATAAAAATACCGTTTGAAGCAGTTCCCTGTTTTAGGAAATCGTATATCTTATTATTTCTGATGACATTATTATTGTTTTCGTAACCCGAAGAACCCAAAGAGAAAATGGCATTTACCGGTCGGGATGCAGCTGCTACACTTGTAATACTGTTATACTGAATGTAGTTTTCATCGTTACCAGCTCCGGATGTAGAATTTGAAATATTGATAACGCCCTGTGTTGTTGTAGCACCTGCACCAATTATTGTACAATACTGCACAATATTATTTTGAGCAGAATTGATAAGTTCAATAGTTCTGGCTCCGGCCGATGTATTGGTATTAGTTATTGTCAGATCAGTACTTCCCGATTGATTAACCCGACCATCTATAGTCACATTGTCAGCACCGTTTAATTGTATCAAAGGTGTTGCTAATGAGCCAGAAACAGATAATCCGCTTTTTGTAGGATAAATGGTAACTGAAGAATAATTTGGACTGGTTGCGCCACTTGCATTAAGCGCCGCTGTTGCTGTTTCAGTAGTATTGTCATTTATTTTAATGGTAATCACTCCCTTATGAGTTCCATCGTTAATTTTATCAAAAGCGCCTTTCAGGGTGGTGTAATAAGTAAGAGTTGTACCTAAAGTGGCATTAACTTCTACCGTTCTTATTTCAGTAACTACCACCAATCCGTTTGCGCCGATCCCACCTGTACGGTCTGTACTGCTGTTTGTAGCTCCACCACTTCCACCTCCACCATAGTTATTTCCGTTCGTACCATTGTTGCCTGCAGCAACTCCTGTAGCACCATCTCCACCATTTTGCGCTGTACCTATACCGGCAGTTCCCTCCGATGCATTTCCACCAGCACCATTGCTGCCTGCTCCACCTCCACCAGCACCTGAAGAACCTCCGGATGTACCATTGGCAGAACCTGTACCACCGGTTCCACCTGCATATTTTGTAGTACCGGTTGATGCTGCAGTAGTTCCACCAGCACCTCCAGTTCTTGAATTTGTTGATACACCACTTCCTCCGGCAGCAACGACGACGTTAGAACCAAAAACTGATGATGTTCCTCCATTTCCAGCAGTACCACCACCACCAACCACTACATTGTAACCTGTTCCTGCAGTCACGGTTATTGTACTGCTGGCATAAGCACCACCACCGCCTCCGCCACCATATCTGTTGGCATTATTGGTTGAACGTGTGGCACCACCACCACCACCACCCCAGGTTTCAACTTTGATAGCAGTAACTCCTGCCGGAACAGTATATGTGCCTGTTGCCGTAAATGTGGTTGTTTGTGCTGATATAATTGTATATTCCAACACAAAAAAGAGTAAGGTTACTAATAATCTGAAGTTATTATTTCTTCGGTTATTGTTAAAAATCTTTTTCATCTTTTTTATCCTATTCATTCGGTAATGATATTATAACAACTGTGTAGTATTTTGGTTGTTGAAAATGTAGCAAAATTACAAAAATTCTGTCATAAAAAATGCCAGAATTGAAGGTGTAACTGTTTTTTTTATAGCGTATTAACTGACTTTATGGAGAAAAATGGCTTTGTAGACTTTGTAGGGCATAAAGGCATTTAAATATTTAAATGCCAGAAAGTAATAAAGAAAAGTCCGATATAAACTTAAAATCCCCATAAATGAGCATATATCTTCATTTATGAGGATTAAAAAAACAGACATCAGATGCATCATGTAATTATTAATGCAGCCTGATATCTGTTCGAAAGTGAATATTGATTTTTTATAATTTGATGAAAATCTTCTTTTTATACAATATATGTCCGATAAACCAGCTGATAGTTACCATTATCAATGCATAAGCCAGCGAGCCTGGATAATCCCCCATCAACGGTTGAAGCCAATAACTGAATACCACGGATTTTAGCGACATAAGTTCTCCGGCAAAATAAATTTTGATATTTCCAAGAAGTATGCTCAGAAGTGCTGCAACCACATACACAAACATCGGATTTACACCGAAAGATTCAAAAAACACACTCCAGTTTTTTTTGTGTTTCATATCGATTATCCAGATTAAAAGACCTAAAAGCAATGATCCTAATCCGCAGGTGACCAGTACAAAACTCGAACTCCAGATTTTTTTGTTGATAGGAAATCCGTAGTCGAGCAAAAAACCGATGAAGAGCAGAATAGTACCGAAAATGAATAGTTTTTGAATTTTCTCGCCCAATATTTTTGTTTCCGAAATTAGTTTCCCTGCCCAAAAACCAAGTAGAACGTGTGCTATACAAGGCAAAGTGCTCAGAATCCCTTCAGGATCGAAAACTACCGAAGTTCCATCCGGCAAATGATCGGTATACATATGCGAAATTCCCAAAACAGATTGATCGACCATAGAAATAATGCTACTGTCGTTTTCGGCATAACTGCCCGTGAAGGCTATCAGCAACCAGTAACCAACTAAAATTACAGCAATTAACCAGGGTATTTGTTTCGGTTTAAAAACTAAAATTACCAGCGAACCAAAAAATGAAACCAATGCTAATCGTTGTAGCACACCCAAAATGCGCAAATTACCAAGTTCGGAAACCGATTGCCACAGGCGTTCATACCAGATCAATCCGCTTCCGTCGAGCGTATTAAACTGCCGCATGGATAAACTTAGCCATCCAATGCCTAAACCGATAAGAAAAAGCAGTACCGAGCGTCGTAGCAGCTTAACAAACGTTTTACCTGAAAACTGAAAATTAAATTTGCTGTACGACAGATACATGGAAACGCCCATGATAAACATAAAAAACGGAAAAACCAGATCGGTGGGAGTGAGTCCGTTCCATTGTGCGTGACCCAATGGAGCATAAATAAAGCTCCAACTGCCCGGATTGTTGACCAGAATCATTCCGGCAATGGTTATGCCGCGTAAAACGTCTAAAGAAAGAAGTCGTTGTGATGTAGCAGTTTGTGATTTTTGTGACATGGAAGAAGTATTATTTACAGGATTTAGTGATTTAAAAAGCTCACAAACTTACTCAATTTGTTTTAAATGGTAGAAAGTTTTCTGTATAAATATTACAAAAAAGGAGCGTAAAACGGGGATTATTCCGTTTCACGCTCCTTTTTTCATTTTGAATAATGTTTGAAGAAAAGTTATCCGCTTCGTTACAGCATGAACTAATTTTTTATAATTCGTTTTACAACCGTTTGACCTTCTTCAAAATGAATTTCGATAAAGTAAGTTCCGGGTAGCAGGTTTTCTATATGAATTGATTTAGAAAAAGGAGTATCGCTAATAATTTTTCGACCCATAAGATCGGTAATTTCATACGAGCTAATTGACCCCGAATCATACATGATGGAGATGCTTGATGTAGCAGGTACAGGATATATTTTTACCTTGTCATCAAACGAAACCAAATTTGCCAACGATGTTGTGCCTGATTCTTTCCAATTCGATGCTATACTATTGTCGTCATTCAGGTTAATAAGTTCTAAAAAATAACCACTACCATCTGCAGAAACGGGCCATGGGGCGCTATCGGTGTATTCCACCATGTCAATTACATTTCCAAAAGCATCCGATAAAACTAATTTTTGAGATTTGTTCGACATACATCTTGTAAATTGACCAAAAGGGACGAAGCCATAAAACTGCTTAAAATTCAAAGAGTTACTTGCCAGTGTGATTTTTGCATTTGCTGCAATAGTTGCATTTGCAGGGAATTGGTAGCTAATTCCCAATTCGCGTAAATAAATACCGGTCAGATTTACTGTTGTGTTTCCATTGTTTGTAATTTCAATATATTCCAGACTGTCGCTCAAATAGCTCCCGGAGGCAGCCGGATTGTAATTGATTTTTGAGATAACCAGCGGAGGAACGCTAACATTGGCGCAAGCCTGATAATTGTTTAAATTTGAGTTTAACCAGGTTGTTCTGGAAAGTATCCAGCTTTTTAATGCACTTATTTTGCCTGTATAATCGCTTATTTTACTCCATTTGGCTTGTTCCCTTACTTCAGCTTCCGATAGTAGTTGTACCAACTGATCAATCCTGTTTGATAGCACTGTATAATTTAATGGTTGATTCGAAGCTGTTAATTCAACCCATCTTTTTGTCAGGTAACACTTGAAAGTTGGATTGTTAAATAAATCAGTCCAGAATTTTGCACCATTGTTGCCATTATTAAATTGCCACACATCGGTATGGCTCCGATCAAATCCCCATTCAAATAAATCATTCCCGAATGTCAGATTAAAATCCCAAATGGGTCCGGCTCTTAGTTTCCCGTTTCTATCCTTGTGAAAATAGGTGCTGTATTGATAACCATCAACATTGGACGAGAATTCATTCAAAATCATAAAGTCCACAAAACTGGGCACATCGATAATAGATGGATAACCATTTATGGCAGACGTATTTTGTGCTGCAGTTGTAGTTTTTAAATTATTGAACACATTATAAATATAGGTGTTTTGCTGGGTTGTAATTTCTTCGGGTTTAGGACTTGAGTGAATAAAATCGGCTCCTGACATTGACCATGCAATAGGATCGTTGCCGGTTGTTTTATCGCATTTAGTAATATATCCTCCTGTAACGTATGACCCTGTATTGTCCAGATTTGTCATTTTTTCTATATTGACCCTATCTCCATCAATTTTAATTTTTTCCATAAAAACATACAATCCTTTGTAATCGCCATTAACAATGACTTCGCAGTAAGTTCCTCTGGGTGAATAATAGCCCAATTTTCCGTATAATTCATAGGACAAATAATCTCTGATTAAGGAAGGATCGAAAGCCAGAGAATTTAATATCCAGTCATTTTCTTTAGGCATTCCCAATATTGCTACATTATTATTCGTGATATTATCTTCTTTTAGAGTCGTCAATCCGTAAGGTTTTTTTGGAAGTTCCTGCGATGAGGAACCTCTCAACTCTATTCCAATCCGGCCATTGTAGTTCAGATATTCCGGTGTGTTCTGATCGGAAGAGTAATTTCTTGAACCATCGGGTCTGTAAATAATTTTCATATTCCCTAATACTTTCGTAGCATCAGGAATATCTAAGGGCTTGCCTGTTGAAGGATTATTGTCGGTGGTGATTAGCACAAGAGGTAAGTTGCTGCTAAAAATTGATGGCTCACTGGAATACACCTCGAATTCGTATATGGAATATCCGTAATTTAAAGCTCGTGTTACGCCCTGAAATTTTATATACCTGCAATTTACGTTTGAAACAGTAATAGCATCGGTACGTCCACCTGCAGCCATATTGGTGAAACCTATCTCTCCTGTAAAATTTGTTTTATCAGTGGAAAAACTTAGCTTGTAATCTTTTGCATTGGCATTCTCCCAAAATATTTTGATGGTGTTAACCACTTTTACCGATCCCAGATCAACAACAAATGATGCATTGTTCACGTTGCTTGCATCCTGCCATCGGGTGCTCAGGTTGTTATCGAACATCAATGTAGTTGATTTATTATCAGAGGCTATAGCTGACAGACCGATATACTTTTCCGCAGCTAATGTTGTAGAGAATACTATAAAAATGAATATCGGAACGAAGAATTTTATTGTATTTTTCACAGGATAATTTTATGGTATATGGAGTAATTTAAGGTGAACTGATTTTTTGTGATTACATTTCAATTTTTTAGAGGTATTTGATAATATCCGGCAATACCAATCTTTTTTGTATTCATGATTTTTTCGACAATGCAAATGTATGAATGTAAAATCTATTAACAAAAATTTTTACTACGCAAAAACTCAACGCAAACATTTTAATTTTCATATTAACACAACCATTTAGTAACCAATAATAAACATCACGATAATTTTCATATATCTTTAAAAAAAACGTCCGATTGGATTTTTACCAACCGGACGTTATACTGTTTTCCCTCTCAAAAAATAAAAAAATCCGCTGTCTTTCTCCTATGGGAGAAAGTACCCGAAGGGGGATAGAGGTCGGGATTTAGGGGTCTTATTTCACCTCCACTCCATTCGTTACCACAGCATTTGGGCGAATCAATACCAGTTTTCCATCAGCATTTTCGGCAGATAGAATCATGCCCTCGCTCATTATGCCGCGCAGTTTGCGGGGTTCAAAGTTGGCAATAAAGCAAACCTGTGTGCCAATCAGTTCTTCGGGATTTGGGTATGAAGCGGCAATTCCCGAAAGAATGGTGCGTTCACCCATGCCATCATCCAGTTTAAATTGTAGCAGTTTGTCGGCTTTCGGCACTTTCTGGCAATCGAGTACCGTAGCCACACGAATATCCATCTTCATAAAGTCATCAAAAGCCACGTTTTCTTTTACCGCGTTGGGTTTGTAAGCCGCCGCTTCGTTGGCCAGCTTTGTGTCCTGTAATTTCTGAACCTGAGCAGCTATGGTTTCGTCTTCAATTTTCTCGAAAAGCAATTCGGGAGTTCCAAGCTGATCGCCGGCTTTCAGTAAATCGATGCGCCCCAACTCTTTCCAGTCGAAAGTAGAAAGATTCAACATGATGCGCAACTTTTGCGAAGTGAACGGTAAAAACGGTTCAAAAGCAATGGCCAGATTCGCAGCAATTTGTAAGCTCAAATGCATAATGGTTGCTACGCGATCCATATCCGTTTTGGCCACTTTCCACGGCTCAGTATCGGCTAAGTATTTGTTACCGATACGTGCCAGATTCATGGCTTCTTTTTGTGCATCGCGGAAGCGGAAATTGTTGAGTAATTTTTCCACATCAGCTTTTACGTTTACAAATTCGTCGAGCGTTTGTTTGTCGTAATCGGTCAGTTCGCCCAACGCAGGTACTTTGCCATCGTAATATTTTTGTGTAAGCACCAACGCACGGTTGATAAAGTTGCCAAAAATGGCCACCAACTCGTTATTATTGCGCGCCTGAAAGTCCTTCCAGGTAAAATCGTTGTCTTTGGTTTCAGGAGCGTTGGCGGTGAGTACATAGCGCAACACATCCTGTTTTCCGGGAAATTCTTCCAGATATTCGTGTAACCACACAGCCCAGTTGCGTGACGTGGAAATTTTATCGCCTTCCAGATTCAGAAATTCGTTCGCCGGCACATTATCGGGCAAAATATACGAACCTTCAGCTTTCAGCATGGCCGGAAAAACGATACAGTGGAACACAATATTGTCTTTTCCAATAAAATGCAACAAACGGGTTTCAGGGTCTTTCCACCATTTTTCCCAACTATCAGGCAAAAGTTCTTTGGTATTCGAAATATAACCGATAGGCGCATCGAACCACACATACAACACCTTTCCCTCAGCGCCTTCTACCGGCACAGGAATTCCCCAATCCAAATCGCGACTTACGGCGCGTGGTTGCAAGCCCATGTCGAGCCAACTTTTGCACTGTCCGTACACGTTTGGTTTCCATTCTTTATGGTCTTCCAAAATCCACTGACGGAGCCATGCTTCGTGCTGATCAAGCGGTAAATACCAGTGTTTGGTTTCGCGCATTACAGGGGCTGAACCGCTGATGGCCGATTTTGGATTAATCAAATCTGTTGGACTCAATGACGTTCCGCACGCTTCGCATTGGTCGCCATAGGCATTTTCGTTGCCACAATGCGGACATTTTCCGGTAATATAGCGGTCGGCAAGGAATTGTTGCGCTGTTTCGTCGAAATACTGTTCGCTGGTTTGGATAACAAAACCGTCTTTATCGTTGATAGTTTTGAAAATATCAGAAGCCACTTCGCGATGCGTAGCCGAGGTGGTGCGGGAATAAATATCGAACGAAATTCCAAAATCGGCAAACGATTTTTTGATAATTCCGTGATAGCGATCCACAATATCCTGTGGCGTAACGCCTTCTTTCTTCGCTTTTATGGTAATAGGCACACCGTGCTCGTCGGAACCTCCGATAAAAAGCACTTCTTCACCCTTTAGGCGGAGATAGCGCACATAAATATCGGCTGGAACATATACGCCTGCTAAATGTCCGATATGAACAGGACCATTGGCATAAGGCAAAGCGGAAGTTACGGTGGTACGTTTGAAGTTTGTCATGTTTTAAGAGTTTCAAATGTTTCAGGAGTTTCAGGTTTCAAAGTTATCAGAAACTTATTTTCCTATTTTCTCAATTTCTCAATTTCTCAATTTCTCAATTTCTCAATTTCTCAATTTCTCAATTTCTCAATTTCTCAATTTCTCAATTTCTCAATTTCTCAATTTCTCAATTTCTCATCAAAAAAGAGGTGCAAAGATACAGAGATTTCACGAATTAATAAATAATAATCAGAGAATTGGTTATATTTGTGGATTGAATTCTTTCGGATTTAAATTATTCATTTAAAATATTTATTACCATGATTTACCTTATTATTGTTGGTATTGTAGTTCTTTTTGTTGGTTTTGCTGCAAAAAAATCGAATTCACCCGCTACGCAATACAGTGGGATATTGAAGATTGTCGGCTTAGCTCTTATTATCGGATCAGCTGTATTTGCTTCTATTGTACAGATTAATCCCGGAGAAATCGGAGTTCAAAAACTTTTCGGAAAAGTGAATAACGATATTCTTGAAAGCGGTTTGAATCTGGTAAATCCACTTGTGGAAGTAGTTGATTTTGATATTCGTACCCAAAATTACACCATGTCGGGTGTGCAGGACGAAGGCGATAAATCGGGCGACGATGCTATCCGTGTTTTATCGGCCGATGGGCTGGAAGTGGTTATTGATCTGACAGTTTTATATAAAATTGTTCCTTCTGAAGCACCACGTATTTTACAAGAAATCGGTACTGATTACCGTAACACCATTGTTCGTCCTATTTGCCGGACTAAAATTCGTGATAATGCAGTGTATTACGATGCAGTGGCGTTGTATTCAACCAAGCGCGATGAGTTTCAGGCACGGATTTTTGCTACCATCGAGAAAGATTTTAAAACACGTGGATTATTGCTGGAACAACTTTTAGTGCGTAATATTACCTTGCCGGCATCTGTAAAAACCACCATTGAGTCGAAAATTAATGCTGAACAAGAAGCACAAAAAATGATATTCGTGCTCCAGAAAGAAAAACAGGAAGCCGAACGTAAACGTGTGGAAGCGCAGGGTATTGCCGATTATCAGAAAATATTGAGTACCGGACTTAGCGATAAACAGTTACAGTACGAGATGATTAAAGCTATTGCCACATCGCCTAATGCTAAACTGATTATTATGAACGGAGGAAAAAACAGTACTCCGGTAATTTTGGATGCAAAGTAAAAATGGATTTTTTGTTTTGAGTGACAGAAAGAATTTCTGTCATCCCTTTCACAGCTATAAATAGACGCACGAGGTACGAAAGACCTGAGTTTGGGAAGACAGAAATGCTTTCTGTCGTTCTTGAAGATAATTTGCGGTAAAAATAAATCAGGCCGGTTTCACAACCGGCCTGATTTGTATAAACACAAATTAAATTACAAAAAACTAAATTTAGTACGGATATGTTCCGGCAGTAGCTCCATTTTTCAGAGCAGTATATGCCTGACGATCACCAATGGCGCCTGTGTTTCTGTTGATCACACCCATATCGTTATTACCATGAATACCGGTATCCCACAAAAAAGGTATGAGACCGTTATTTTTTGCCTGTTTGAACACATATTCGTAGAAATAAGCTCTGGATGCCAAATGCAATGTCAGATTATTGCCCGTAAGTGTGGAATGTTTCACTGCTCCAAACTCTCCCATAATCACAGGAATTCCTTTATCGGCAAATTTTGCTTTCATCAATCCAAAAAGACGGTTGATTTCGGATTCTTCACCGTAGGTAGCATTCCTGCCGGTGTCGGTTGTAGAATGATAACCCGTTCCCCAGTAGTAGAACATGCTTCCCCAAGTTTCGTCCTGTGTCATTCCACAGAAATTCCATGGTGTGTAAAAATGAACTTCAGCCATCATGCGGTTTGCCACATGATCGGTCGGCATTTTGGTCATTAGCTGATTGGTTTTTGTGATGTCGGTACTTGGCCCCTGTATCACTAAAGTACGGTATGCATTGCGTCCACCGGTGCCGCGTACAGCATCTACAAATGTTTGATGATAAGTCATAAGAACATTCATTTGTGTGGCATTATCCACATTGGGTTCGTTGGCCGATGCAAACATCAAATGTTCGTCGTAATTACGTAAATACATGGCAATTTGCTGCCAAATGGCTTTTTGTTTGGCGTTGTTCAGTTCCTGTTTGGCTATAGTTACATTGTTTTCGAGCCAGCCTCCATCCCAGTGAATATTCAGCAACACATACATGTTGTTTTTATAGCAATAGTCAATGACTTCTTTTACACGCGCCAGCCACGATTCTTTTATTTTGCAGGTTACAGAATTTTCGATATAGCTGTTCCATGCGCAGGGCAGGCGAACAGCGTTAAAACCGGCAGCTTTTACCGAGTCGATAAGCAATTGTGTGGCTTTGGGATTTCCCCAACCGGTTTCGCCACCCGGAACTTCGAGCGTGTTACCAAGATTCCAACCCATAAACATTTGTTTGGCCAGTGTTTTGGCATCCGAAGTCATGCCGGTTTGATCGGCTGCAACGGGGATGCTGTAATCAGGATAATCGGTACCGATGACCGATTTAGTGATTTGTTTTATCTGTACATACACTGTGTCGACACCTTCACCGGCAATGGTAAGTACGGCATTTCGTGCGGTTTTGGCGGTATTTTCCTCCACCGACACGATAATATCTTTTTGTTTGGCAACACCAAAATTAACTGAAGTAGTAGCCCAGGTGGCAGATGAACTGATATACCACTCACGGGCAGTGGAAGTGATGGCAAAAGTGTCTTTACCACCTTCGATATAAAAAATAAGCGTATCGGGCGATACGGTAAGTGTTTTTTTATCTTCTACAACGGGATCTTTGCAGGAGTAAAGAAAGGAAAGAACGAGAAAAGCTAGCAGAAAAAAGGGATTCTTCATTTTGGGATTTTTAGAAAAAGGAAGGAGTACTAATACTCCTTCCTGTATTAGTAATTTATTTTTTTACAATTTTTTGTGTAATTATTTCAGAACCACATTTTATATTGACTATATATGTACCTGAGATTAAATCACTCAAATCAATATTATTTACTACATTTTCAATTATTTTTACTACTTGACCATTCAAATTAGTTATGGTAACTCTTTTATTATCAGAATTTCCCACTATTACAAGTTGTTCAATTACAGGGTTTGGATATAGTACTAAATTACTACTTTCAGTATTTGTTTCACTTACAGTATTATCTCCCCAATATTTCTTAATTCTAAGCAATTGAGAAGTGTTTACTGATGTAGTTGTAATAGTTGAAGCGCATATAGGATTAATAGCAACTATTCCAAAAACATAAACACCTGTACCAAATGAAGATTTTGGTATGTTATATGTTGTTGTACTTCCGGAAAGTGAAGCTAAAGTCGTATAAGGAGTTGGGTAACATCTAATTATTTGATAAACTTTTGTAGAATTATTATTATTCCAGGATAGTTGAATTGGCGCACCTGAGCCAAGATCTTTATATGTGAAATTTTGAACGACTAAACTAGTATTTGCTTTTATCAAATCAGACTCTCCTGAATTGTTGAAACTTGCCAAATATACAGACCAGCCACTTTCAAAAGAACCACTAAACATATAATAAGTTGTTGATGGCGTGCAATTACCTACTAAGTAGATTCCGTAAGTATTATGTTTAATATATACACGATAACCTGAAATAACTCCAGTTGATAAATTCCATGATGAAATTATTCGATCCATACCATAAGAATATCCAGCATTCACATTTATTGGTGGAAGAGGTTTAGTCAAACAATCTGCTTGTAATGATTTTACTCCTTCACCTGCTTCATTTAGTGCTGAAATTTTAAATGAATAACTCGTTGCAGAATTAAGTCCTGTAATAGTATAGCTAGTATTGTTTGTTGTAGTTAAATAGACATTGTCTTTATATATTTTATATGAAGTTGCCCTACCACTACTTTCAGAAAAGTTTAAGGTACAAGAATTTGAAGAAATATTGGTTATAGATGCGATTACTGGTGCAGTTGGCACTTCAACAGTGTAGGTAAGTAAAATACTAATATCACCAATTTGAAGGCCATCACTCGTTTCGTTTTGATTAACAATTCCAAAACTGACAATGTCGTATGGTAATTTTGAGTTTAAGTCCTGAGTTAATGCAGTACTAGAAACTTGTGTTGTATTAAAAACTGATGCATTGAAACTTGATAATGTAGAACCACTAGTAGTTGAATTTAAATTATTCCATGAGTCTTCAATACCCAATGAATATAATTGTGGTAAATCTACCTTTTTCAAATTTAAAGAAGAAATAACATTATCATTTTTTGAATCAATTCGATTAACCCCATTTAAGTTTAAAGTAGCATTGGTAAAAATTGCATAATTTGGGATATCAGACAAATCAAACTCTAAATATGCTCTATGTATATATCTGTCGGATATTCCAGAGGGTATTTCATAACCTACAAAAAAAGAATAGCCTGAGGAATATTGAACCGGATATGGTTGAATTCTTTTTGTTGATGTTTTTGTTGATAATTCATTATTAGGAGTAAGTGTTGTTGTAAATGTTGTAGCATTTATTAAAATACTCAAAAACAAAAAAGCAGATAAAAAATATCTTGATTTCATAATATTAATTTTTAATGTTGAGAAAAATATTTAGGGGAGAGAATGTTCTCTCCCCTAATTTTTAGTTTTAATAACTCGAATTTATTGTTTTACGATTTGAATAACTGAAGATTCAGTTTTTTCGCCGTTTTTATATCCAATCCAAATTCCGGCATCCGAACCATTAGCTGGATCAATAACACCAACTTGTGTTCCTGATAATTCAACAGTCAGTGCAGAAATAGTTACATTTGAACTAAATGTAATTTTACCTTTACTTACTGTATAAGTGCCGGTATAATTATTTTCAACATTCGCACTCGTAGTTGCATCGTATTTAGCATCGTGTATTGTGTAGCTGCCGTTGTTAAATGTAAGTGAAACTAAAGATGTAACAGCATTTTTAGCATCCTTTGTAACAGTGGAAGTTGCTGCGGCAGGATCACCAAAAGACCACCAACTGAACAAGTCGGTCATCATTGCATCACGAGTATCCCATGCAGTAAACAATGCTCCATCTACCCAGTTTACCCAGCCACAAGCTTGAGCAGTTGAAACTTTCCATGTTCCAGCTAAAGTGCTTGCATCAAAATTAACGTTAATTGGTTCTGTATAGACTTTTGGAGCATACGTATATTCTTTCACGCGGAAGTTGTATAACATCCAACATTTATTTACAGCGTCTTTCTCATATGAACGTTTTACGCGTACAATTAAAGATGAATCAGAACAGTGTAGAATTGTAACATTTTCTAAGTCTGATGTGAGGAATTGACTTGGATAGATTGTATTTCCATCATTTGTCATTCTACCAATTTGTAAAGGAAATCTTACACCTGAAGGAAGTTTTAAATCACCCATTTGAGCACTCAAACTTGTTAATTCTTTATAAGCTCCGGAAGTCATATTTTCCCATAATGTTTGGCCTGAAGCTAATGCTGGTGTAATAATATCGGCAGGTCGGTTATAAACATTGAAATTATATTTCCCCGTTTTTGTTACGCCATCTAAAATTAAAGTAACAATTCCAGTAGTTGCGTCAAATGATATTTCACCACTTTCAGGATCTGTAATGTCAAATCCACCCCAAGGTCCCCAAGATAATTGTTTTGCTGCATCCCAACCAGCTTCCTGATCGCCATAGAAATCTACAGGCTTATGGAAAAATTTCTTTTCTACATCAAGTACCCAAGTCTTTTTTACATTTGGACCTCCGGTTAAACTTTTCCAGATGCCCGTTTCAAATAAAGTTACATCACTGGTTGCAATAGTAAAAGGAATAGTGTCGGAAGAAACGTAGTCGCCACCGTTGCTAACGCTCAAAACTAAGCTATACTCACCCTGAATAGGCACATAAAAAGTATCTACTTTTTCTGTACTTTGCACACCTGTGTTTACTTCCCAAAGTACCGAAGTCATAGTAGTGTTTGTACATTTCGTAATTACGTTGTTACCGCTAACGGTTACTGTAAAGTCCTGATCTAAAACCGGTTTTCCGAATACATCGGGTTCTTCGGTCTTACAAGCTGTAAAACTTACAGCTAACGCACCTAATAAAAGTGCAAATAAACTTCTTGTTTTCATGATTTTTTTTTGAATTTAAAATTAAAGATTATTGTTGTTTAAATATTTATTTTTTGCACACTGTTAAGTCCCTCCCTATTGGGGAGGGATTTAGGGAGAGGCCATTATTTCCATCCATCGTTTTGTTTCAGCACACCGTTCGACAGCGTAATCTGATTATTTGGAATCTGGCTCAGTCCTTTGCAGATTTTCAGTTTGGCTCCATCAATGGTTTTTGTGGCGGTTTTACCTGCACCGTTTGTTACTGTTCCGCTGAACGTTACTGCATTAGCGGCATAATCCAGCGTATAATCGTAACGGAGTAAATCCCAATAGCGGATTCCTTCGAAAGACAGTTCGTGTTTGCGTTCGGCACGTAATGCGGTTACACTGTATGGAATGGCAGGTAAATTTACACGGTCACGTACTTCGTTCATATATTTGGCATCTTCGGTTAGTTCCGATAACATCAGCAATACATCGGCATAACGTATAACCACAAAATCTGAATACTGATTAATCTGGAAATCGAGACCCTGAGAGGCATAAATACTTTGAGAACCATTACCAAGGCAAATATATTTTTTGGGATAGAAACCGGTAAAGTCACGCACATCGTGAGAAGTTGTCAGTTTCACACCTTCGGCAGTACAATCCATAATGGAATTTGTTCTACGTGGGTCAGTAGGTTCTTCAGTTTTCCAGCTCGATTCATATTTCGGATTCACCGGACAACAGCCCCACGATCCATCGCCGTAGCAGGTAGTTCCAAAAGTTGACACCTGACCGCTGCGCAAACCAATAAGTCGCATGGAAGAGAAACCATCGTTGGTACCCCATGAGCCTGACGAATTGAATTTCACTGCCCAAACGGTTTCTTTATTGCCTTCGCCGACATACGTTGTAGTAAGTCCTATTGGTGTTGCCGAAGCATCGCGTACCGAGCAGGCTGCCGGCCAAAGATTTTTATATTCCAAACCAAGCCATGTCCGCTGTTATAAACATCAGTCAACGCAGCTATTACCTGAGCTTTTGTTGTGCCATTTGGTAAAGTTTGTTTATTGTAATAACCTGTGTAGAAAAGAAATACGCGAGCCAGCATCGATTTAGCGGCATACACTGTTACATGTCCATCGTTTACAGCTGCCCATTCTTTTGTCCATTGCTGCCCTTTCAGTTGTGCATTATCAGCAGCAAATAATAAATCGTTTTCGATAACTTTATACACATCTTCCGGATTTGCCTGAGGGATATTTGCTTCTTCGGGTTTTAATGGTGCTGTTACCAGCGGAATATTTCCCCAGAGTTTTACCATTTCAAAATAGATGTAAGCACGAATAAAACGGACTTCTGCTTCAATCTGATTACGGGTGTCGGTGCTGGTCCATTCCACCTGATCTAATTTAGAAATAAGCATATTACAACGATAAAGTGCTTTGTAACTCGATTTCCATTGTGCTTCGTACATGTTTACATCAGCAGGTGAGCGGTCCTTATCAAATTCATCGAGCATACTGTTACCAGAACCGTCACCAATTCCACCGCCGGCAAAACATTCGTCGGACATAAACATGGGGCCAACCAACGATGGAAGATCATCGCCGGTCCAGATGCCTTGTAAGCCATCGTAACATCCGATAAGTGCCGTTTGTGCATCTTTTTCGGTTTTATAATAATTCGATTCCACCAATGTGGTTATCGGATTGCTATCCAGAAAATCGGAACAACCGGTAAAGAGAACGATTCCTGCAGCAGCTGTAAGTATATTTTTTAATATTTTCATGACTTTTTCTGATTTTTCAGTTTAGAATTTAATATTGATACCTGTTAAAAAGATACGTGGACGTGGATAATAACCTAAATCAACACCCGAGGTGGAAGCATCTGTTCCGTAACCAATTTCCGGATCCATGCCATCGTAGCTTGTGAAAGTAAATGCATTCTGTACAGCCACATACCAACGTAACTGACTCAGTTGTTTCCATTTGATATCTTTGGCAAAATCGTAACCAACCTGAATATTGCTGATACGCAGGAAGTCGCCTTTGTGGATAAAAATATCGGAAATACGGTAATTCACCGTATTGGTTTGAGTAAGTCTGGGCAGTTTGTCGGAAGTGCCTTCGCCATGCCAGCGGCCTAAAATGGCTGTGGTGTAGTTGGCTTTTTCATAACCTCCGAAAGTACGCAGCGACTGGAAAATTTCGTTACCTGCCTGTCCGTAGCTGGTTAGTGAAAAATCAAATGCTTTCCAACTGCAATTGAAAGATAAACCAAATGTGAAATCTGGACTCGGGCTGCCAATCATTGTTTTATCTTTTTCGTTGATAACACCGTTTCCGTCCAAATCGACAAACCGAACATCGCCCGGAGCAATATTTCTACCCTGTAATGCATTTCCTGCATTTCCTCCAAGTGAAGCCACGTATTCATTTACTTCGGCAGTATTTTGCAAAATGCCATCTGTTTTCCAACCCCAGAAATATCCAATCGGATAACCTTCCTGAGCTTTACGATAAACAGGATCGGCATTGTTATATGCTTCATTTCCGGTTCCGTGAATAATTCCATCTTTTGTAGGAATATTACCAACAATATTTTGATTGTATGCAATATTTCCAGAAACGCTGTATTTGAAATCTTTCAGTTTATCGCTCCACGATGCTGAAAGTTCCACACCACGGTTGGTTACATCACCACCGTTGATAAATCCATTTTCGAAACCGGTGGTTACGAGCGATGGAGCGTTGATAAGCCAGTCTTTGGTTATTTTGTTGTAAACTTCAAGATTTACACCCAGTTTTGATTTCAGGAAACGTGCATCAACGCCTATATTGGCCTGTTCGGAAGTTTCCCATTTCAGATTTTCGTTTCCAAGCTGATTCGGGTACGAACCGGTTACATTTACTGTTGAACCCGGAGCTGTTAAACTGCCTTCGGGTACACCGACACCATAGTAATAATATGCATTGCTGGTGGCAATGGTGGCTAAATACTGCCATGCCGGAATATTCTGATTACCAACCTGACCCCACGAAGCACGCACTTTCAGAAAATCGAACGTGCTGATATCTTTCATAAAATCTTCGTTTGAAATTGCCCATCCTGCCGAGAATGAAGGGAAATAACCCCAGCGATGACCTTTGGCAAAGCGTGAAGAGCCATCGGCGCGAAAAGTGGCATTTAACAGATACTTTTCTTTGTAGTTGTAATTCACACGACCGAAATACGACATCATTTTAGATTCGTTCATAGGAGCACCCTGAAAACTCCACAAAGTTGAATTGGAAGTATTGGTAGCGTTATTTATCCAGGCGTGTTCATAATCAGGGATAACTAAATCAGCATTTTTGGTATACATCCATTCACCCTGGAATTCCTGATAGGACGATCCAATCATAGCTGTAATGGCGTGTTCATCAATTTTGAAATCATAACTTACTGTATTGTCCCATACCCATTTCATGCTTTTGCTCAGGTTCTGGGTTACATAATCGTTGTTGTTGTACGAATACATGCTTAATTGATACGCGGGAGTAAAAGATCTGGAACCACCGTTAAATGCATCGATACCAATAACGGTTTTTATTTTCAGTCCTTTCAGAGGTTCGAGTTCGGCATAAATGTCACCAAATATTTTCTGACTGGTGGAATGACTTTCGCTCATGTTCATCGAAGCATATGGATTTGACTCTCCCGATTCCCAGGGTGACCATGCAGTTCCGTTGTATGTTGATTTTCCACTGGTGTTATTCAAATATTTTCCGTTATCGTCGTACATGGGTAAAAATGGACTGGTATTGAGTGCAGCACGTATCGGACTACCGCTGTATAAACCACCCTCGTTTACGCCTACAGAATTGGTGTAACCGTAAGTCAAATGTTCACCAACTTTCATTAAATTTCCGATGACTTTATGTTCTGAATTTACTCTGAAGTTAAAGCGTTGATAACTTGAAACATCATGCCCTCCGATAATTCCATCCTGACCGGTTAAACCAACTGTCATGGAATATACAGAAGCATCGTTTCCTCCACTAACACCCAGGTTATAATCGTAGGTTGGGGCATTTTCGGCAATAATTGCATCGAGCCAGTTGGTATCGGCATATTTTGCCAGAAACGGAGCTTTACCTGTTGTGTTGTATAATGGTGTGTTGCCTGAGTTAATGGCTTGTTCATTCATAATGGTTGCATACTGACCGGCATCGAGCAAATCAATGCTTTTAGCCATATTCTGAATGCCATAATATCCATCGAAAGTGAGCTTGTTGGCTCCTTTTGCGCCTGTTCGTGTGGTAATAATTACAACTCCGTTCGAAGCTTGCGCTCCGTAAATTGCAGCTGAGGCAGCATCTTTCAGTACATCCACCGATGCAATATCCGAATTATTCAGATATGAAACATCGCCCACCTGAACACCATCGACAATATACAGCGGACTTGAACCGTAGATAGAACCATTTCCACGAATAGTCACATTCACTCCTTTACCCGGCTGACCCGAAGCCGATGTAATCTGAACTCCGGGAGTTGAACCCTGTAACGCCTGAAGTGCGTTGGTGGTATTTTGTTTCATCAAATCCTCACCTTTCACCTGAATAGTGGCACCGGTGTTGAGTTTTTTCTTCATGGTTCCATAACCAACTACCACTACTTCATCGAGCAACTCGTTGTCGTCGCTCAAGCTGACATTGATAATATTTTTCCGGTTAACGGGCATTTCCTGCGTTTTATAACCTACATAGGAAAAAACCAAAGTTGAAGTTGCCGAAACGTTCAAAGAGTATTCTCCATCGAGATTTGTGATGGTACCGTTGGTAGTCCCTTTTTCAAGAACCGATACTCCGATAAGAGCTTCGTTGCCCGAACTTACTTTCCCTTTTACGGTAATTTTTCCGCTCTGTGCCATCATATTTCCGGCAGAAAATATCAAAGCAGTCACAAGTAATAATTTTAATAATTTTTTCGAATGCAGTTTTAAGCATTTAAAAAAGTGATTTTCGTTCATACTGACCAGTTTTATAGATTTTACGTTAGTTTTCGTTACTCAAATTCCCCTCCGGGATTTTTTTATTTCAGCAAAACACCTTGCATTTCGCCATTGTATTTAATTGTTATTGCGCTTTCAGTTTTACTTATTCCTATGGCATTGGTCGGTGTAACATAAATCACTTTAATAATTCTTTCAGCCGGCATTCCTTCATATTTGCCTTTACGTTTACTTACGGTGAGTTTTTTTGTTGTATCGTCGTAAGTAAAACCAATAGTACTGTATTTGCCTTTTTCGTAATTATAATTGATACCTTCGTCTTCGTACAGAGTGAATTTTCCGTTTTTACCGGCGTACACGTACAATGTAAGATTGATTTGGGCTTCTTTAGTGCTCTGAATGATATCTCCGGTAGGAATAATACTTCCGGCGGCCACATATACGGGCATTTCTCCGTAAGGTGCATCCACGTTCAGTTTTTGTCCGCCTTCGGTGATTTTACCATCGTACAAATTATACCACTTAGTTCCGGCTGGGAAATATACTTCACGGTTGCGCGCTTTGTATTCGTACACCGGACAAATCATCAATGCATTACCAAACATATACTGATCACCGATATTTTGCACATTTTTGTCGACCGGGAAATCCATAATTAAACCACGCATAATGGTATAATCATCGAAGTAGCTTTTTCCGGCAAGTGAGTAAATATACGGCATCAACTTGTAACGCAACTGATTGTAATACAGCATAGATTTATACGCCGGATGTGTTTCTGGAGCAATATTCCACATTTCGCGGAACGGATATTGACCGTGAGTGCGGAAAAGCGGAACAAAAGTTCCAAACTGATGCCAACGTACATTCAGTTCACGCCATTCGTCGCGGTCGGCTGAGCCTTCTTTGGCTTTTTCGTAGCGTTTTTCCACGCAGAAACCACCATTATCCATTGTCCAATATGGAATTCCACTCATCGAAAAGTTGATTCCGGCAGGAATTTGCGCTTTCATATCTTCCCAGCGTGTAGCAATATCGCCACTCCAGGTGGCGGTGGAATATTTTTGTAAACCCGCAAAACCTGAGCGCGTGAGCAAAAATACACGGGTGTTATTGTTTTCTCCCCGTTGTCCATTATAAATTGCTTCGGCATTTTCCAATGCATACGCGTTGAAATATTCGGTAGAAGAACCCAAAGCTGTTGGCCCGCAAAGTGCTTTACGGTAAGGCATTGGCGTACAGTCGCGCACATTAGGTTCGCTGGCATCCATCCACCAGGCATCTATTCCCACTGAATATAAATGTTCGCTCATTTGTTTCCAGAATAATTTGCGCGCATCGGCTGAATACGCATCGTAAAACGAACCAACATAACCTGGTCCGACCCAGTCTTTAATACTGTCTTTCACAGCTTGCTGATACATCCAGCCTTTGCTGTCGAATTCTTTGTAATGTTCGGTAGTAGCGTAAAATTTTGGCCAAACCGATATCATAATCTGCGCATCCAAAGCATGAATGGAATCAACCATGGCTTTTGGATTCGGGAATCGTTTTTTGTCGAACTCATGACTTCCCCAGGCATCTTCAGGCCAATAATTCCAATCGAGAACAATATTGTCGATAGGAATTTGGCGACGACGGAATTCTTTCAGCGTATTTACAATTTCGTCCTGTGTTTTATAACGCTCGCGGCTTTGCCAGAAGCCCATAGCCCATTTAGGCATAATAGTGGCTTTGCCTGTAACTGTGCGGTAACCGCTGATAACTTCGTCGATAGAATTTCCACGAATAAAATAGTAGTCGAGTTGTTTTCCCATTTCCGACCACAACGATAATTTTTGTTGTTCGCTGTCGGGCACGGGCGAAAGAGCTTTCAGTCCAACATAGGAAACACCTCCATCGGGTTGCCATTCAATGCGCAATTTATGACGCTTATTTTTGTCGAGTTGAACAAAAAATTTGTAGCTGTTCGGATTCCAGGCAGTTCGCCAGCGTTCTTTCACCACTAAACTATCATCCAGAAATACTTTGGTGTAACCTGCATAATACAGGTTGAAGTGGAAAACTCCGGATTCTTTCGGTTGAATCTGTCCTTCCCAGCAAATAGCAGCATTGTTAAACGGAAAGTTTTTAGGAAAGTTTTTGATGGTTTCAATATCTTCGTAATCTACATTTGTTTCCTGACGTTCTACAAAAACATTGTCAGGGTTTTTGTTTACCATATAGGTTGCGGTTAAACCGCCTTTTTCACCGTTTTTACCGAAAACGGTGAACATTTCACTCAAATTGGCATAAGGATGTGGATTGCCAAACCGTGAAAGTGAATAATTGTCCCACAGAATACCATAATTCCTGCTTGAAACAACAAATGGTATCGAAACTTTGGTGTTGTACTGAAAAAGCTCTTCATTCCGGCCTTTCCAGTTAAATTCATCGGATTGATGTTGACCAAGCCCATAAAATGCTTCATCGGCCGGAGATTCGAATACCTGACGGAAGGTATATCCAGTAGTTTGATCTACATCAATTTTAGAAAAAGATTTGCCACCGCCTTTTTGTTCCTGAAGAATAATATTTCCATGTACATCGGTAAAAAATATTTCACCGGTACTTAAAAGAACAACTGCTTGGGTAGTTGCGGTTTTGAGAATCACAGAATCGCCTTTTTGCGAAACATCCCATTTGGTATTCACTGTAGGCTCACTTACAACTATCAGACTTTTAAATTCCGGAAGTGATTTGTCGGGTGTGGCACTTACATGAATAATATCAGCATTAATAACCTGTAAGCGAATGGTTTTTACGTCGAGAGGATTTTTTTGATGTAAAGAAATAATTATTCCATCCGTTTTTTTCTGATAAGGAGCGCTGTTGCAACCTACCAACGCTGCAGCAACTAATAACAACACAACTAAATTATACCTGAATGTCATCGTTTTTTTCTGAATAGTATTTTTCTGATATTTCTAATTCCTGATTTAAGGGTGATGCAAAGGTATAGAACTGAACGGTTACAAATGTGGAAGAATGTTCATGAATGATGCTGTATATGATAACAGACGGGGGCATTTTGTAAACTGAATAGGAGCGTATTGATAACACATAGTTAAAACAAAGCTCTTGAGCGGTTATTTTATCTATATTTGTGCTATTCTTCATTAGAAAACATATGAGAAACTTCACCATCTTCGTTTTACTGCTATTTACCACGCAGAATTTTGCTCAAAATTATAACTTTGCTCGTTTTGACAATACCAACGGACTCTCTAACAACCAGATTGAATGTATTTTTAAAGATAGTCGCGGGTTTATGTGGTTCGGAACTAATTTTGGATTGAACAGGTACGACGGGTACGAGGTAAAAGTTTATAAATCCATTAAAAACGATACCACAAGTATCCAGTTCAATTCAGTTCCCGATATTCAGGAAGATATTAACGGAAATTTATGGCTCAGGGGAAATCCTTATTACATGGTATACGATATTAAAACAGAAAAATTTATCCGAAATCCGATTTCAGTTATCAAAACTCTGGGTGTTAATTTTTCACCCGTATTTGTCGAAATTGACAAATCGAAAAACTATTATTTTTACGACCTTAACAAAGGCGTTTACAAATATGATGTCAGTAAAAAAAAGCTGATTCCATATTTGCAATCGAATAGACCTAATACGCTAAGCCCTGGAAATATTATTAGTGTTAAATCGGGCGATGGATGTTTCTGGGTATTGTTTCAGTCGGGACTGATAGAACGAATGAACGAAAAAACAAACTCCATCGATTTTCGTAATTCCTATGTTGAAGAAAACTCTGCCGGAGCATTTATTCCGAAAAATTTATTTATCGATGCCGATGGTTGTCCTTGGGTTTACCCCGGAAAAGGTGATAAAGGTGCACTGTTTTACAATTTTGCCATTTCGGAATGGATATATTTTGGTGTCAATAAGCTGGATTTTTCAACAACGAATGATAGACAAATCTATTCTGATTTTGTACGTGATATTGTTCAGGAAAGTAATGGAAAAATTTGGCTGGCAACCGATCATGGGGGTGTAAGTGTTTACGATAAATACTCAGGGAGTATCTTTACCATTCATCATGATCCTGAAAATCCGAACTCACTGAGCCAGAATTCAGCCATTAGTCTTTTTTACGACAATACGGGTATTATGTGGGTAGGAACCTATAAAAACGGCGTTTCATATTACCATCCCGGAATGTTTAAGTTCGATAAATCTCCCTTGTACTTTTACAAAAACCCGAATCTTGAAAACAAAGATTGCAATTCGTTGTATGTCGATGCAAAAAATAATCTCTGGATAGGAACCAACGGAAGTGGGTTGTTGCACTATGAGCTTTCATCTCGTCAGTTCAGACTTTTCAGAACACAGAAAGATAATCCAGCCAGTCTTTCGTCGGATATTATTATTTCTGCTACCGAAGATAAGGCTGGTGTAATGTGGTTTGGAACATTCCTTGGAGGTTTGAACCAGATGAAGGGCGATAAATTCATCCGCTACAAAACAGATGTAAATAATCCTAATTCCATATCAAATAACAGTGTTTATGGGCTTGTTGCCGATGAAAATAATAATCTCTGGATAGGAACTTTAGGTGGCGGCGTGGATCAGTTGGATGCAGGACGGAGACTTTTTCGCCGTCACGATATTGGTAACATGCAGGGTATGTCTTCCAATTTTATTCTGTCGATGTACAGCAAAGATCCTACACGTATTTACCTGTGTACTTCCCTGGGAATCGATCTTTTGAATATACAGACAGGCACAATATCGTCGGTATTTAAGAATCAGGAAATAAAAAATAAACTTTCGGATTTGATAATTTACAATACCTTACTTGATTCGCGCAACCACCTCTGGATTGCTACAGATAATGGTATCAATATCTATAATCCGGAAACAAATGTTATTCAATATCTGAAAATGTCTGATGGCTTACCTAGTGAACAAGTTGTGTCGCTCATTGAAGATAATAACCACAATATCTGGGCAGGAACCCGTAATGGTTTGGCTTGCATATATGTAACTGCAAATAAAGATACACACAAGCCGGAATACAACGTAGTTGCCTTCGATGAGAACGATGGATTGTTGAGTTCAATATTCAATCAGAATGCAGTTTTTAAGGACAAACAGGGGAAAATTTATATTGGCTGTACCAAGGGCTATACTGCTTTCGACCCCAACACCATTCAGTTTAATCAAATAGTACCAAAACCAAAGTTCAGTGCGCTGCTGATTGGCAATCAGGAAATTCTTCCGGGTGAGAAATACAAAAACCGGGAAATACTAAAAACATCAATTTCAGGACTCACGCGCTTGGTATTGAATTACGATGAAAAGAATTTTACCATCCATTTTTCGGCTATGAGCTATATTCATCCCGAGAAAAATCGTTACAGATACAAGTTAAACGGATTGGACAATGATTGGATAGAAAGTAAAAACGGGGTTGCAACTTATTCGAATCTGAATCAGGGAACGTATGAGTTAATAGTTTATGCCAGTAATAACGATAATGTGTGGAGTTCAGAGCCACTTGTTTTGCAAATTGTTATCCGGCCGCCATGGTGGTTTGCCTGGTGGGCAATTGTTCTGTATGTTTTTCTGGTTATGGGCATTATTTGGTACATTGTAAACTTCAATTTACGTCGTCAAAAACGGGAATTTGATAACGAGCAACGTATGCGCGAAGCTCGTCAGATACACGAAATGGATGAAATGAAGTTTCGCTTTTTCACCAATATCAGTCATGAGTTCCGCACACCGCTAACGCTTATTCTGAATCCTACCGAAAAGCTGCTGAAAGAATCCCAAAACGACGAGCAGCGAAACCTGCTGAACATCATACACAAAAATGCAAACAGCTTGCTCGAACTGGTCAATCAGCTACTCGATTTCCGAAAACTCGATGTAAAAAAAGATACGCTGAATATCTCGGTTGGCGATGTGGTAGCGTTTATTCGTGAAATTTGTTATTCGTTTACCGAACTTGCCAATAAAAAGTCGATTAAGTTTGCTTTTTCTACCTCTGTTACCGAACTTAAAATGGAGTTCGATTCGGAGAAGCTACGTAAAATAGTGTATAATCTGCTGTCGAATGCCTTTAAGTTTACGCCCGAAAAAGGAAAAATTGATGTAAGCCTGAGTCTGGTTCAACTTCTGAATGCCGAAACCAAACAACTGAAAATATCAGTTTCAGATTCGGGAATCGGTATTCCGGCCAAAGACATCGAACGTGTTTTTGAGCGTTTTTACCGTGTTGAAAACGCCGAAAACGGTCATCAAACAGGCACAGGTGTGGGACTTCATATTGTAAGCGAATACGTTCAGTTACATCACGGTGAAGTAAAAGTAGAAAGTGTTGAAGGTAAAGGTTCCGAATTTATTGTTCTTATTCCTGCTCACCAACAAATTCAACATGAGATTCTATCGCAAAACGAAAGTGATAAACCTGAATCTGCCGAAATAATTCCCGAAGAAATTCCCGAAGAAAAAAACCTGCCGGATGAAGCAAAAGGTAAACTGCCGTTAATGCTTATTGTGGACGATAACGAAGATTTTCGCGCGTTTATTTCCAGCATTTTCATATCGTCGTACCGCATTATAAGCGCGCCTGATGGCGAAGTGGCTTTGGCAATGACACTGAAACATATACCGGATTTGGTTGTGTGCGATGTAATGATGCCTAAAATGGATGGTTATGAATATTGCCGGAAAGTGAAAAGCGATATCCGCATTTCGCAAATTCCTGTTATTCTGCTCACAGCAAAAACCGGCGACGAAAACAAATATCGTGGGCTGGAAGCCGGAGCCGAAGACTATATTTCGAAACCGTTCAACACCGAAATGCTTACGCTGAAAGTAGCTCGAATTATCGAACGCAGGCATCAAACACAAGACCAGTTTAAACGTAAAGTGGACATCAACCCGTCCGAAGTGGAAATTACCTCTATGGACGAAAAGTTTGTGAAAAAAGCTGTAGCACTGGTGGAAACGAATATTGATAATACCGATTTTCTGGTGGAAGATCTCTGCCGCGAAATGGGTATGAGCAGGGTATATTTCTATAAAAAGATTTTGGCGCTGACTGATAAAACTCCATCAGAATTTATCCGCTTTATTCGTCTGAAACGTGCTGCGGATCTACTCGAACGCAGCCAGCTCTATGTGAACGAAGTGGCTTATAAGGTGGGTTTCAATGACCCGAAATATTTCCGAAAATACTTTAAGGAAGAATTTGGGTTAAGCCCGAATGAATACAAAAAGAAGTTTGAAAAATAAACCTAACCGAATTAAAACAACTTTTCCAAAGTTTTAAAACTTTGGAAAAGTTGAAAATTGTACTAAGCCGACAAAAAATTGACCTCTGTTGAGTGATAACTACAAAAAGCTATGCAGTGCGAATTTATTTGTTTAGAGACATAATGTTTACCGGGATAATCTTATTATTTGTAAAAATATTCTTACTCATTACCAATTATTAAACCTTTATATTGAAACCTCAAACACAAAACCACCCTTTATTGTAAACAAATTAATCACATTACTTTCATCTATTTCACTATTTTTGTATTGCCTTATTAATGCAATAAAATCATGAAAAAAACACTTTTTCGTACAGCTATATTTTCTTTTTTTGTTATTCAGAGCTTTGCACAAAATAACTCTGAAATCCGCGAAATTTCAGCCAGTATAAACAAGGAAAAAGGATCATTCAACACCATGTTTAACGAGTGCATCGGTGCCGGTCGTGCCAACGAAGGACTTCGGGCGGACTGGCAACAACAACTGGCTCGCGTAAAAAAAGAATGCGGTTTTAAATACATTCGTTTTCACGGTTTACTTACCGACGATATGGCGGTCTACAAAGAAGACCGGAACGGCAATCCTGAATATAACTACATGTATATCGATCCCTTATTCGATTATCTTTTGAGCATTGGCATCAAACCGTTTGTTGAGTTGGGTTTTATGCCATCGGCTCTGGCCAGTGGAAAACAAACCATATTCTGGTGGCGCGGAAATGTTACGCCACCTAAAGATTACGATAAATGGGCAACGCTCATAAAAAATCTGACTGAACATTTTACTGAACGATATGGGACTGAAGAAGTGAAAACATGGTATTTTGAAGTATGGAACGAGCCCAATTTGTCGCCCGGTTTCTGGACAGGAACACAGGAGGAATATTTCAAACTTTATAAATATTCTGCGACTGCCATCAAGAGCGTCAACAAAGCATATCGTGTAGGTGGACCTGCCACTGCGGGCGCAGCCTGGGTGCCCGAAATGATTGAGTATTGCTCTAAAAATAATGTTCCGATTGATTTTATCAGCACCCATACGTATGGAGTAGAACAGGGTTTTCTGGATGAATATGGCAATTCTGGAACTGTTCTCAGTAAAAATCCCATGGCGGTAAGTGGCGATGTGCTTAATTCCCGTAAACAAATATCTAACTCAGCAATGCCAAATTTGGAACTGCATTATACCGAATGGAGTTCGTCGTATACGCCCGCCGATCCAATTCACGACAGTTATCACGAAGCGGCGTATATTCTTCATAAAATTAAACAGGTGAACGGAGCTGCGAACTCCATGTCGTACTGGGTTTTTACTGATATTTTTGAAGAATCCGGGCCACGCTTCACGCCCTTCCACGGTGGTTTTGGTTTATTGAATACGCAGGGGATCAATAAATCAGCTTATTATTCGTACAAATTTTTGAATGAAATGGGCACAACAGAATTACAAAACACAGATCAAAATTCCTGGGTTTGTAAAGATGAAGGCGGAAATGTGCAGGTATTGCTTTGGGATTTCACGCAAACGCTTCCTGCCGATTCTGTCAATAATCAGGCGTATTACATTCGTGATTTACCTGCCAAACCCAAGGGAAAAGTTCGCATCGACCTGTCATGTATTGCCAAAGGAAAATACAAACTGGAAATTTACAAAGTAGGCTATAAATCCAACGATGCATATTCTACTTACTTGGCAATGGGACGACCTAATCAGCTGACTAAAGCACAGGTGGAACAAATTAAAAAACAAAACGATGGCTCTCCATTTATTGTCGAAAAAATACAAATCAAAAAAAATCAATCATTAGTAAAAGAGCTTGAACTTTGCGAAAATGATGTGTATTTTCTTAAACTTATCAAACAATAAATTTTCGAAATAATCAATTTTATTATATCTCAATGAAAAAACTAAAATCACTCTTACTTGGCTTACTGATTGTTGCGGCACTTCCCGCACAAAACAAACTTCCGGTTTATCTCGATAATTCACAACCCATCGAACTTCGGGTGAAAGATGCTTTATCCAAAATGACTCTCGAAGAAAAAGTGAAACTTTGCACGGCGCAATCCAAGTTCTCGTCGCACGGCGTTCCGCGGTTGGGAATTCCGGAACTTTGGATGAGTGATGGGCCTCATGGCGTTCGTATGGAAATTCTATGGGATAGCTGGGGTCATGCCGACTGGACCAACGATTCTTGTACCGCTTTCCCCGCATTAACTTGTTTGGCTGCTACATGGGATCCGCATATGTCTGCATTGTATGGCAATGCCATTGGGGAAGAAGCCCGTTATCGTCGTAAAGATGTATTGCTTGGGCCAGGAGTCAATATTTACCGTACGCCTCTGAATGGTCGTAATTTCGAATATCTGGGCGAAGATCCGTATCTGGCTTCCCGTATGGTTGTTCCTTACATTCAGGGCGTTCAATCCAATGGTGTTGCTGCTTGTGTAAAACATTATGCGCTCAACAATCAGGAAAAATGGCGCGGACATATTGATGTACAAATCAGCGACCGTGCGCTGTACGAAATTTATCTTCCTGCATTCAAGGCTGCGGTTACTAAAGGAAAAGTCTGGACAATTATGGGAGCTTACAATAAAATACGTGGTCAGTATGCTTGTGAGAATGAATTAACTTTGATGAAAATTTTAAAAGGCGAATGGGCTTTCGATGGAACGGTGATTACCGATTGGGGTGGAGCGCATAACACAAAAGATGCAGCACTCAACGGTCAGGACATAGAAATGGGAACCGGAACAAACGGTTTTACCACGAATAAGAAAAATGCGTATGACTTTTATTTTCTGGCCGATCCGTATCTCAAAATGCTGAAATCAGGAGAAATTCCTGTTTCAAATGTTGATGATAAAGCTTCGCGGATTCTTCGCCTTATTTTCCGCACAGCTATGAACGTAAATAAACCTTACGGAGCATTGGCTAACGAAGAACATCATACTGTTGGACGTACAGTTTCTGAAAACGGAATTGTATTGCTGAAAAACACGGCAAACCTGCTTCCGATTGATGCTTCTAAATACAAAACCATTGCAGTAATTGGTGAAAATGCCACCCGTTGTTTGACCGAAGGTGGTGGATCTTCAGAATTGAAACCAAAACGTGAGATTTCTCCGTTACAAGGACTTCAAGAAAAATTCGGAGCAGATAAAATTCAATATGCTATTGGCTATGGTTCCGGTAAAGTTTCTTACGATAAAGTAAATCCGTCGCCTTACGATGCAGCTAAAATCAGAAAAGAAGCCGTGGAACTGGCAACCAAATCGGACTTGGTGATTTTTGTAGGTGGATTAAATAAAAACACACAACAAGACAGCGAAGGCGATGATCGTCGTTCATTCAGTTTGCCTTTTGAGCAAAATGAATTGATTGCCGAATTGCAAAAAGTCAACAAAAATATCGTTTTGGTAATGCTTACTGGCAACGCTTACGAAATGCCGTGGTTAAAACAAGCAACTACCCTTGTTCAGGCTTGGTATGGTGGTTCTGAATCGGGTCATGCCATTGCTAACGTACTTTCGGGTGCAGTGAATCCGAGTGGTAAACTGCCGTTTAGTTTTGCTGTAAAACTGAACGATTATGGCGCACATTCTTTTGGCGCAATTTCTTATCCGGGCGACAGCATCAGGCAGGAATATAAAGAAGATATTCTGGTGGGTTATCGTTGGTTCGATACAAAAAAAATCAAACCATTGTTCCCATTTGGTTACGGTTTGTCGTACACCACTTTTGAATACGGAAAAATGTCAGCCGATAAAAAACAATACTCAACCGACGAAACAATTCAACTATCGTTTACCTTGAAAAATACTGGAAAAGTGGATGGTGCTGAAGCTGTACAAATTTATGCTTCACAACCCAAAGCATCTGTTGTACGTCCTGTAAAAGAACTGAAAGCATTTGATAAAATTCAGTTGAAAGCCGGTGAATCAAAAACAGTTGAACTGAGTGTAAAAGTAAAAGATCTGGCATTTTTCAACGATAAAACACACAGTTGGACAGTAGAGTCCGGAGAGTTTGTGTTAAGTAATGCAGCTTCTTCTGCCGATATAAAGAGTTCGGTGAAGATTCAGGTTAAATAAGGAAATAATTACTCTTACCAAAAAAGTCCGACTTAACAGCCGGACTTTTTTGGTAAACAGATAGTTTATTTCTTTTGAAATTTCAGTTCAATTATAAACGAAATTAATAAACCTATGCCACCGAAGAGTAACACGGATGCCCCGTAAATAACACCAATCATTTCACGAATGTAATAATGGTCGTTGTCATCCCAATTTATGTTTCCGTAATAATAATAGCTGATCTGAAATCCAATTAATAATCCCAAACCCACACCAAGCAGCAAGCAAGCTACCTTGAGCGTTCCGAAAGTGTTTTTTAAATCTTTCGTGTCGGGGAACGAAAACTTGTTTTCAATCATAGCCGGATCGAATTTGTCACCAATTTTTTCGATAATATTCAGGCGCTCTTTTTTTCGTACAAAAAGTTCAAACAATTTGTACACTCCAATGGTGATAATTCCAATCACTAAAGGAATTGTAATGAAATCCATCATAATTTTTATTTGTTTTTAAAAGTGAATAATTTTTTTGTTTGTACTTTTTTGACGTAGCTTATTTTAAATGGTTACACAATGATGGGGAAATTTTTTAAAAACCTGAAAAATCAATGAAATAAATTGTTTTTTATTCGTCAGTACGGTTTTTTTCTTTTTATTTTGTAACCATAATGTCCGAATAGCGTCATTTAATATGTATGAACCAACGGACAACTGAAATAGTTTATGTAAAACGCATCCTGGAAGGAGAAACGAATTTGTTCGCTCACTTTCTGGATAATTACAGTCATTCGGTCTTTTCGTTGATAGTTCGGATAGTTCAGTCGCGCGAAGATGCCGAGGAACTGACTCAGGATACATTTTTAAAAGCATTCAGGAAATTAGATACTTACAGAGGTGATTGTAGCTTTTCCACCTGGCTTTACCGGATTGCATATAATACAGCCATTTCGGAAGTCAGAAAGCGGAAAATGATTTTTCCAAAAATTGATGAAACACTGATAAGCTCAGTACCCGATGAGGATGTAGATGTGCTTTTCGGCGAAAATGAAAATGAGGCTTTGCTCCGAAAGATGGAAGCAGCTATCGAGAAACTTGATCCCGACGAAAAGACGCTTATTACTTTGTATTATCTCGAAAAAACTACTTCCGAAGAAATTTCGCTGATTTTTGACATTACGCCCAACAATCTGAAAGTGAAACTTCACCGGATCAGAAAAAAACTTTATGTAATGATAAAGGAGGACAATAGGTATGAATAACGATAAATTAATTACAGATGCGTTAAAGAGCAGAAATAACGAGCAATTGTCTGAAAACTTTAGTGCAATGATGATGGCCAAAGTGAATGCTGAAGCCGTTAAAACACAAAAACGAAAAACCGCATTAAGTTATTTGCTTGTTGCGGGCATTTCTCTTCTTTTGGTTGCTTTGGCTGCATATTTACTGAAAGGCTATCTGTCGGTAGAACAACTGAAAGGTATTGGAGCTATCTTTGCCGCACCTTTGTTCAGTCCTATGTTTAAGTTTGGAGTCTTTATTGGCATCATAGTTTTGTTTTTACTCATAGCTGACCGACAATTCAGGTTATATTACGAACGTAGGGTAAAAAATCAGAATAGATAATTGAAAATTTATATGAATATGAGAAAATGGATTTTTTTATCACTTCTGGTCGTTTTTGCGAGCAGTTGTGTCGTTAAAGTCGCCTGTGTGGGCGATAGTATTACTGAAGGAGCGGGAATTGCCCGTCAGAGTGTATCGGCTTATCCTGTGGTGCTCGATAGCCTACTCGGGAAAAACTACGTAGTGTTGAATGCAGGTCGCAGTGCAGCCACTTTGCAGAAAGGCGGAGATTTGCCTTACTGGAACTGCAATGAATTCAGCAATGTTTTTGTGTTTAAACCCCGCATTATCGTGATAAAACTGGGAACCAACGATACAAAACCACAAAACTGGAAGCTGGGAAATTACGAAGCCGATTATCAGGCACTGATTGATACTTTCAGTACCATTAAACCCAAACCGCAAATTTACCTTTGCAAACCTGTTCCGGTTTTCGGAACCCGCTGGGGAATCAACGATTCAACACTTGTTAATGGTGTCATTCCGGCGATAGAACGATTAGCGGCTCTAAATCATCTGAAAATAATTGACTTAAATGCGGGTTTGATGAACGAAAAGAAAAATTTTCCCGATTTTATTCACCCGAACGAACATGCAGCAACCATTATGGCTGAAATTGTGTGTAAATCCATCAAATAAAGTCTAATATAAAATCAGAAAAAGCCGTTTAGTGTGTTTGCTGAACGGCTTTTTTATGCTGAGAAGTTTTATGTAACCTCTTAAAAAGACGAAAGGTAGTGAACCATCCCGGCCTACTACCAATCTTTTTGTTAACCTTAAATCTAATACTATGAAAAAATCACGATGCAAAGATAAAGCGTATTTTGTACACTTGCAAATTTTTGAACCAATATTTTTATGAAAAATGTGTTTTATAACATATTTTTGCAATTTAATAATGATTTGAACCCTAAAAATGCTGGATTTTTGAAATATTCATACATAAAAGCTCCGGAATTTTATTCAGGTATTGGATTTCTGTGTTTTTTAGCGATATCCTTATAAAATAATATTTTAAATCACGTGACGAAAAAAAGTTATCAACAGTTGGTCAATTAAAAAAAAACATCTATTTTTGCAGTCCCAATTCTGAGAAGAAAATAATAACTAAATCAATATAAGCAATGAAACGGACATTCCAACCATCGCAACGTAAAAGAAGAAACAAACACGGATTTCGTGAAAGAATGGCTACTGCCAATGGTCGCCGTGTGTTAGCAGCCCGTCGTGCTAAAGGTAGAGCAAAACTTACCGTAGCCGATGAAGGACGTCACAAAGCGTAACTTTTCAGTTTGCAACGATATAAAAAAAGTAAAGGCTTCTCCGGAGTTTTTACTTTTTTTGTTTTAATGCGCTAAGTTCCTGATAATTTCATTATTTTTACATCAAAATTTCAACCATTGGGTTCAACCTTAAAAACCACACAGTTAAATGGACTTTAAAAAATTTTGGAAAGAATCTTTTGCCGGATTTATTTTTAAAAACCTGTTGCTGGCACTCATCATATTCATTGGTTTGGCCTGGGGTACATTGCTGGTTATTGATTACTACACACATCACGGCGAATCTGAACTTGTTCCGGATATTCGTGGTTCATACGTGGAAGAAGCTGAAATTCAGCTCCAAAAGAAAGGATTGTATGTTAAAGTGGTGGATTCGGTGTATGTAAGCGGTAAAAAACTCGGAACAATTATTGAGCAAACTCCCGCTCCCAACTCACTGGTTAAACGAAACAGACCCATTTACCTGATTATTAATTCACGTCAGGTAAAAATGATTCCATTACCAGAAGTAAACGATGTATCGTATCGACAGGCTGATGCTATATTAAACGCCATTGGAATTACAGTGGCAAGTGTGGAATATCAACCTTCGGAATACAAGGATCTGGTTATCGATATTAAATACCACGGAAAAAGTATAACTGCCGGCACACGTTTACCCGAAAAAAGTCAGATAGTATTGGTTGTAGGTAGTGGTTTTGGCGATCAACAGGTTGTGGTTCCGGCACTCAAAGGAATGACGCTCGAAAACGGCCGACAGACAGCTATTGGCTCTACTTTGGTTCTCGGAGCTTTCGAATATGACGAAAATCCGTCGGGTGATGATAATGAATATGTTATCTATCGCCAACGCCCCGGAGCAGGAAAACAGGTGCCTGCCGGAACAAGAATCGATGTATGGTTGTCGAAAGATAAATCTTTGCTCGATAAGGTTTTTGAAGAAGATAACACTGAAGATGATACTAATACCGAAGAGGTTTTCTTTTAATATGCAACTAACAGAATGATAACTGACGATTATATTGAAGAAATAGAAGAGGAGGATGAAGAGGTAAATCAAGAACGACCGCTTTATGAACATTTCAGGTTTGTTGTAGATAAAGGACAAGCCATGTTGCGCATAGACAAGTATTTGGTGAATACTATGGCGCAAACTTCCCGAAACCGCATTCAGGAAGCTGCCGACAGCGGAAATGTTCTTGTCAATAATCTGGCTGTTCGCTCTAACTACAGAGTTAAACCGCTGGATGTTATTTCCATTGTTTTGGATTACCCACCCAATCAGTTCGAGATTGTACCTCAGGATATTCCATTGAATGTAGTGTACGAAGATGAAGATATTATACTTGTAAATAAACAACCCGGACTTGTAGTTCATCCCGGTTTTGGAAATTACGATGGAACTCTCCTAAATGCCATTGCTTTCCGTTTAAAAGATAACCACGATTTTAATCCCGGCGATACGAGAATGGGTCTTGTGCATCGTATCGACAAAGACACTTCGGGGCTACTGCTCGTAGCAAAAAACGAACATTCCAAAGCTCATTTATGCAAACAGTTTTTCGATAAAACAACTCAAAGGCGTTATCAGGCGCTTGTGTGGGGAAATGTAAAGGAAAATGAAGGAACAATTATCGGTTCTTTGGCACGGGATCCTTCAGACCGTATGCAGTTTAAAGTTTTTCCCGAAGGAGAAAATTCGTATGCAAAATATGCTGTAACTCATTATAAAGTGTTGGAGCGACTTGGCTATGTAACACTTGTTGAATGCCGACTGGAAACAGGTCGTACCCATCAAATCAGAGTACACATGAAGCATATCGGTCATAATTTGTTTAACGATGAACGATATGGCGGAAACGTAATTCTGCGCGGTTCTACATCGGCATATTACAAAGCTTTTGTGAAAAACTGTTTTTTCGCTTGCCCGCGTCAGGCACTACATGCCAAAACACTCGGATTTGTTCATCCACGCACCGGCGAATATATGCATTTCGAAAGTGAATTACCGGCTGACATGCAGGAACTTATAACCATGTGGCGGGAGTATGGCAAGGAACATTTGGGGTTGTAAAAATTTTTTTAAAATAACAGATTTCGAATTTAATTGATTTTTAGGCTTTTATGAAAAAAAATATTGCAATAGTTGCCGGTGGCGATTCATCGGAAGTAGTGGTTTCGTTGAAAAGTGCAGCAGGTCTTTATTCGTTTATGGATAAAGAACGATATAATATTTTCATTGTTACCTTAGTTGGTGCAACATGGCAGGTGGAATGGTCGGACGATGAGAAACCTGTGATTGATAAAAATGATTTTAGTTTTACCCGAAACAGTGTAAAAACCACTTTCGATTTTGCGTACATTACCATTCACGGTACGCCCGGCGAAAATGGAATTCTTCAGGGGTATTTTGATTTAATCGGGTTGCCATATTCCTGTTGCGGTGTGCTAGCTGCTGCCGTCACTTTCAATAAATTCACCTGCAACCAGTATCTGAAAGGCTTTGGCGTAAAAGTTTCAGAATCGATGGTGTTGCGGCATGGTCAAAGTGTTACTACCGAAGAGGTGGCTTCTAAAATCGGATTCCCCTGCTTCGTAAAACCTAATGTAGGCGGCAGTAGTTTTGGAGTTACTAAAGTTAAAACTGCTGAACAGGTTCAACCTGCCATCGAAAAAGCTTTTGCCGAAGGCAACGAAGTGATGATAGAAGCCTTTATGCAGGGGACTGAAATTACCTGCGGAATGTATAAAACCAAAGAAAAAACGGTGGTTTTGCCTGTTACTGAAGTTGTTCCCGCCAACGAATTCTTTGATTATGATGCCAAATACAATGGCGAGGTTCAGGAAATAACTCCTGCTCGTATCAGTCAAGTATTAACTGAACGTGTTCAGAAGCTCACGGCTGCTATCTACGATATTCTGGGCTGCAAAGGGATTGTCCGTATCGATTATATTATTTCCGAAGGTGATGTGATTAATCTACTGGAAGTGAATACTACTCCGGGCATGACAATGACCAGCTTCATACCTCAACAAGTACGTGCTGCGGGTTTAGACATCAAGGATGTGATGACCGAAATTATAGAAAATGAAATTTCGTAATCTTGTCCTGCATTTTAGAACCAACATCTGATACTAATGTAATATGAAGAAGAATCATGTTTTATCATTATTGTTGACAATGCTGTTATGTGGTTCTGCAACAGCTCAAATTGAAAACGAAATTAAGAATTATGTAGATTCTGCCGAGGTTCTTATGAATAATGGCCGGAAGTTGTTAGTAACTTCTGTAAAAAACGGAAATCGGCAGAAATCGCAGGAGGTTTTTCAGTATTTGTCAATGAAGGGTGATGCGCAAAATTGTTCCGTTTTTTCGTTTAACGAACAGCTTGTTTTAAATGTGTTTTTTAAAAACTGGGAACAAGTGCTTGATCTGATGAGAAATTATCAAAGCGGACATGAAGAAATGTGTTATCAATTTGCTGAATCGGTTCAGGAAATCATAGAATCTGAGTTCAGGAGGGATATTCCAGACAAAGAAGTGGTGCAGCAAAGTGTCAGATTAAGCATCGAAGAACAGGAGCTGCTGGATCTTTACTTTTATTTTCTACAAAACGGTTCGAAAGACAACAAATACGCCTCACTGAAAACACGATTCCTCAATAAATTTCCTTTTTCGAAGTATCAGAATTTTGTAAATAACGCTCTTCCCGATGTTGAAATGAATATTGATGTGTCATGCACGTTGGGACCAAAATTCAGCTATCCGGTTGGTGATTTATACAATTACTTCTTTAACCCAGTAGGATTGTCTTTATCGACCGACTTTGGATTTTCACATTACTATGTATCGGCTTATTTGGATTTCAGCTTTGCAATGCTGAAAAAGCCACTAACTCTGACAGGAATTTCGGGAAACAGTCACCAATTTATAGCCGGCGATGTTTTTAAAAAATATGATATGGGATTAAAAACAGGATATTTTATTGTCAGAAATAACCGGCTTTTTATTGCCCCGTATGCATCAATACTCACCGGAGGATATATGGAAAGCCGATTATATGCAACTCAAGAAGACACAGGTGCTGAATTCAATGTTTACAGTTGTCTGACACCTGGATTGGGAGCATGTGCGGAATATAGATTGTTTAATTACAGTATGAAAAATATTCCGTTTTATTCTGCATTTCTCAATTTTTCACAGTCGGGATACGTTGGAATTAAACTGGATGCCGGATTTAATGCAGTTTTTAAAAACACAGCAAACCCAGTAGGTGGTGTGTTTAGTTATGCCACCATAAGTTTTGTAATTGGATATGGCAAACTTTAAAACCGAATTTACCAGAGTTTTTTTAACCTGTCAAACGAAACTAAACAAATAAGAGTTTATTTTCGTTCGAATAATTAATAATACTGAAAATCGCTGTATTGCGCTGAATGCAGCTTTGAATATACAAATTAATGAAATCATTTAATGAAATAACTGAACTTGTAAGTTCTGAAATTGCACTTCTCGATTGGACAAAAGAGCCCAAAGGATTATATGAACCAATTGACTATGTATTGTCGCTTGGAGGCAAACGTATTCGACCGGCACTTACGCTGATGGCCTGTAATCTGTTTTCGGACGATGTGAAACCCGCTATTGCTCCTGCACTTGGTATTGAGGTTTTTCATAACTTTACTTTGCTTCACGACGACATTATGGATAAAGCTCCTATACGGCGCGGCAAACCAACTGTTCATATAAAGTGGGATGATAATACAGCTATTCTTTCGGGCGATGTAATGCAAATTGCTGCTTATCAGTTAATAGCTCAAACTCCTGCAAACCACTTGAAAGAGGTAATGGATATTTTTTCCCAAACGGCCATTGAAATATGCGAAGGTCAACAGTATGATGTTGATTTTGAGCAAAGAACAGATGTGCATGCCAATGAATATCTGGAAATGATTCGACTGAAAACAGCCGTATTGCTCGGTTGCGCACTTAAAACAGGTGCTATAGTTGGTGGAGCAACAGCCAATGATGCACAGCAACTGTATGATTTTGGGATAAATATCGGACTGGCATTTCAATTGAAAGATGATTTGCTGGATGTGTATGGCAACGAAGCTACTTTTGGGAAGAAAATTGGTGGCGATATTCTGTGTAACAAGAAAACGTACCTGCTTATTCATGCGCTTGAATTGGCAAAAGATGAAAATGCCGAAGAATTAAGTAGTTGGTTGAAAAAAAATAATCCTGATCCTCAGGAAAAAATTTCTGCTGTCACAAATTTGTATAATTGCCTGGGAGTTAAAAAAATATGCGAAGACAAGATGTTGTTTTTTTATGAAAAGGCAGTCGCAAATCTCGAAAATGTGGGTGTTTCTGATACTAAAAAGCAAGAATTGAGAAAATTAGCTGAAAAATTAATGTCGAGAAACGATTAATTTTTTTATCTTTGTGGGCATTACGAATTGACAATTGTCCCGATAACAATTGGGATAACAATCGACAGTTTTTAATTTTTGAATTTTCAGGACAAATTATTAATTGTTTCTTATGCCATACCGCCGATTACCCAACACCGATCAGGCCAGACTCAGAGCTCTACGCACAGCTATTCAACAAGCTGAAAAGCTGAACTTTTCTGACCAGGTTATTGCTTATAAAACTGTGAACGAAGCCAGAACCTATCTGAATATTTTCGAAAAGCAGCTTATTCAATATCAGCACACGCTTGAAAATCAGGTGTCGGCAAACAAACGCTATCAGCAAATTGTGCATAATGCCCGCCTTTATATTTCCCATTTTATTCAGGTACTGAATCTGGCAGTTATTCGCGGAGATATAAAAAAAGACCACAAGCTTTTTTATCAATTGGATGTAAACACGCACACAGTGCCCGATTTAAGCACCGAAGCAGCTGTTATTCAATGGGGAAAATGTGTTATAGATGGTGAAAACGAGCGCGTTCGTAATGGAGGTTTACCTATCTATAATCCCGCCATTGCCAAAGTACAGGTTCATTACGAAGTTTTTAAAGAATATAAATCCACGCAAAAAATTCATCAGGCTACCACCAATAAAAGTTGGGAAGAACTGGTGAAACTTCGTGAAAAAGGTGACACCATTATTCTGGATATCTGGAATCAGGTAGAGCTGAAATTTAAAGACGAAAAACCGTACTCCCGCTTAATGAAATGCAAACAATTTGGTCTGATTTATTATTACCGTAAGGGAGAAAAGGAACTCACCAAAGAAGATGATTTCAACTTGCCGGATTAATAAGAAATGACAGGTTGAAAACCTGTCATCCCAGTCAAAGCAATCAATTAGATTAGATCGTATTATTTATAGACAGATATTGTTTCCACTGTTCGGGACGTCAGGTTTTCAACCTGTCGGATTAATTTAATGACAGATTGAAAACCTGTCATCCCAATAAGAGGAATTAATTAGATTAGAGCGTCTTAGTAAGCAGGTAGAGTTTTGTCAGTCTTTTATGTCCACCACTTCGTAGCCAATATTATCCACAGCAGTTTTAAGCGTTTCATTACTTACGTCTTTGCTTAATGTAAGTACTGCCTGATTTGTTTCCAGATTTACTTTGGCTTCTACGCCATCGATGTTGTTGAGCGTTTTTTCTACTCTGGCAGAGCAGTGGCCACAACTCATTCCACTTATTGTTAATGTTTTCTGTTTCATGAATTTAAAATTAAAACGGTTGTTTTGCATTTTGTTATTTATTGTTTTTATACTTATTTCTTCGGGTTGGCTTTGTGCTATAGTGCTGTGGTTTCCGGCGGTTACTTTAAAATTTTTCAGACGTAAAGCATTCAATACTACCGTTACCGAACTGATACTCATGGCTGCGGCAGCAAACATAGGGCTTAATTTCCATCCAGCTACTGAATAAAAAACTCCGGCTGCCAGCGGAATGCCGATAATATTATAGAAGAAAGCCCAAAATAAATTTTGTTTGATATTTTGTAAAACGGACTTACTGAGTTTTATAGCCGTAACTACATCCAGTAAATCGCTACGCATAAGTACCACATCGGCTGCTTCCACAGCGATGTCGGTTCCTGCTCCGATAGCGATTCCGATATTTGCTCTGGTCAGAGCCGGAGCATCGTTAATTCCATCGCCCACCATGATAACCTTTTTGCCTTCGTTCTGTAGTTGGCGAATGGTTGATTCTTTTTCGTGTGGCAGCACTTCGGCTATAAGTTGTTGAATACCGGCTTTTTTCTGAATGTATTGTGCCGTTTGTTTGTTGTCGCCGGTGAGCATAACCACATGTAACTGCAATTCATGAAGTTTTTTAACGGCCTCGGCACTTGTCGGTTTCAATACATCGGCTACAGCTATACAGCCAATGATATTGCTATCTTTCGACACAAATACAGGTGTTTTACCCATTCGGGCAAAGTCAGCTGAAATAGTTTCGAACCCGGACATCTGAATTTTTAAATCAGTCATTAACTGTTTATTACCAATAGAATAAACACTTTCGCTTATTTCTCCTGCTACACCTTTTCCCGGATAAACTTTGTAATTACTTGACGGATAAAAACCTGTATTTCTGTTCTTTGCTTCTGCAACAATGGCGTCAGCAAGTGCATGTTCCGATAAAATTTCGAGCGACGAAGCCGTCTTTAACAATTCATCGGCTGATATTCCGGGAGTAAGAACCAAATCGGTGATAACAGGTTTTCCGGTTGTTACAGTACCTGTTTTATCGAGAACAATGGTATTGCATTTATGGGCGTTTTCCAGTGCTTCAGCGGATTTAAACAGAATTCCGTTTTCGGCACCTTTTCCTGTACCGACCATAATGGCTACCGGAGTGGCTAAACCTAACGCACAAGGGCATGAAATAACCAAAACGGCTATTCCCATGGATAAAGCAAATGCGAATGAATAACCCAGCAACATCCATATGGAAAAAGTGACTAATGCAATTCCTATAACCACCGGAACAAAAACTGCGCTTATCCTGTCAGCCAGTTTCGAAACAGGAGCTTTGGAGGCAGTAGCATCTTCCACCAAATGAATTATTTGCGATAAAGTGGTATCGTCGCCTACTTTGATGGCTCTGAAAGTAAAATAACCTGTTTTGTTAATGCTTGCCGATAATACTTTTTCACCGGAAGTTTTAAAAACCGGCATACTTTCACCAGTCAGAGCAGATTCATCAATATTGCCATCGCCTGAAATTATTATTCCATCTGCCGGAATACTCTGTCCGTTTCGTACCACAACAATATCGCCTATAATCAGTTCGTCCACAGGAATTTCAGTTTCTATTTCGTCGCGAATTACGTTAGCTGTTTTTGGGGCAAGTTCCATCAAATGTGTTAAGGCATCCGAGGTTCTTTTTTTCGATTTTGATTCCAAATATTTTCCCAAAGTTACCAATGTCAGAATAGTAGCTCCGGATTCAAAATAGATATCGTGCGATAGTTGATGAATGGCATGAATATCTGCGTTTCCGGCTTTATAGGCCATTTGCAGCAGAACGGATAATCCGTAAAAAATAGCGGCAGAAGAGCCTATGGCTATCAGTGAGTCCATGTTGGGGTGGAGCCGGAATAATTTGGAAAACCCGGATGAAAAGTATTTATAGTTGATAAAAACAATGGGAATGGTGAAAAGGAATTGCAATAATGTGTTCAGAAGAACTCCATTGATAGCTGTGAAAATTGCGGGTAAGGGCAATCCAATCATTTTTCCCATTGATAACCACAAGAGCGGTATCAAAAATACGAGTGAGATCCACCAGCGGATTTTCATTTCCTGTTCTTCGTCGGATACTCTTGAATTTGCGGTAGTTGCCTTTTTTGTTACAGAATTATTTGTTTTTATGGTTGCTTTATATCCGGCATGAGTTACTGAATTTTCAATAACTCCGGAGTTAATCAGCGATTCATCATAATTGACAGTCATACTGTTTGTTAGTAAGTTGACTTGTAACTCTTTGATTCCGTCGAGTTTACGAACTGATTTTTCGACCTGAGCCACACAGGCAGCGCATGTCATTCCGGTTATATCGTATTTTTCTGTTTTCATTTAAGTAATTTGACTTGCAAAAGTATGAATAAAACAGTCGGATACATAAATAGTTGACAGGCTTAACAGTTTATTAATAAAAAACAAAGCCCGATATCTCATCGGACTTTGTCTAAGAAAACACATTTCCAAGCTACAAAAAAATCAATGTTGAACTTTTAAATCTAAAGTCCTCTAATAATTTTATGTAAAACTATTGGAATATGAGGTAATAAAAAAATTTATGAGGTGATTAAAAACAATTCAGAGGTAAAAGCAAAATCAACAATGTTCAGACTATGCTTCTTCTTTAAATCGAGCAAAGAAATTCTTCTCGTATTTGCTCCCGACAGGGATTTTTTGTGTTCCAAGGGTTATGGTTTTGTTCCGAACATTTTCTATTTTACTGAGTGGAACTATGTACGACCGATGCACACGAATGAAATCTTTTTCGGGTAATTGCTCCAGAATTTTCTTCATGGTCATGCGCACAATGTACTTTTTGCCTGAATCCAGACATACGGTCAGATAATCGTCGAAACTTTCAATAAGTAATATCTCGTCAATCAGGATTTTTGTGAGACTGTAGTTGCTGCGTATCGAAATGTATTTATTTTGTTCGAGCGGGCGTGTGGTTTTAAAAAGGTCGTAAGCTTTTTGCATAGCTTGTTTAAACCTGTCCTGAGTATAGGGCTTCAGCAGATAATCCACCGCATTCACATTGAAACCCTCCACAGCATATTCCGAGTAAGCTGTTGTGAAAATCACCATTGGTTTATTTTGCAGATTTTTATAGACTTCCATTCCGTTGAATCCGGGCATTTGAATATCGATAAGAAGTAAATCCACCGGAAATTTTTTCATGTATTTAATGGCCTCTACCGGATTGGTAAAAGTTTTTTTCAATTCCATGAACTCAACATTTGAAGCAAAGCGTTCAATAATTTTCAGTGCGGGAGGTTCGTCGTCAATAGCTATTGCAATCATTTTTTTAGAATTTTAATATTAATTCGATGGAACACTTTGAGTCAATTTGGTCTATTTCGAGATGATATGAGTCATACATTTCAAGTTCGAGCCGACGTGAAACGTTGCTTAATGAAGTGTAAATATCATTTTTTTTCAGGCTGTCATTCATTTGTTTGAAATTCACCCGAAAACTCAGTTTGTGTACATCGGGTGAGATAACTGTTATGTCGATGATATTTCTTTCAGTGGTAACCACTCCATTCGATACCGCAATCTCCAGAATAGGCAGAAACAGCAAGGGAGGAACTTTTATATCAGTATTGGCCGAAATTGCGGAATTAAAATTGATTTGAACGGTGTCAGCAAAGCGTAATTTCAGCAGATCGATATAGTTTTGTAATTGCGAAATTTCCGACTGAATGGTTACCAAATCATTTTTAATCTCGGTGGTTACATAACGCATTACTTCCGATAGTTTTACAATGGTATCGGGAGTATCGGGTGAATTTTCGAGTGCCTGAGCATAAATCACATTCAGTGTGTTGTACAAAAAATGCGGGCTTACCTGCGATTTCAGGTAGTTCAGTTCTACATTTTGCTTTTCTTCACGGCTTTTTTTCCAAAGCAGATTCATGCGGAAAAAAGTTGACAATACCAATATAAGTATAAACTTCAAAAGAGTTTCCTGAAATTGAAACTGGCGGAAAATATCGAATTCCTTGTGCGGATGTCTGTGCTCGAACGAAGGAAAACGATGATCAAATTCATGTGGAGGTTTGCCTTGGAAATCTTTAAAATTATCGGGTACCAGCAATCCCGGGATTATCAGTATCACAAAGAAACTGAACAGAATAATCGCTCCCCACCAGAAATATTTTTTTGAATTGAAAAATTCGGGAATTAGCAAATAGAAATTGAAATAGAAAAATAGTATCAGCAAAACGGAAGAAATAAGTCCGCGCGTTTCGGGAGGACCAATATGAAAGTCATCGAAAATTGTTCCATGTGGCCCCGATATGAGTGGCAACAACAAGAAGGTCAACCATCCGAAGGTGTGAATGGTCATTTTTTGTATTTTTTGTATTTGCGGCATCTGAAATTTACTGTTCAAAGTGACACAAAATTAAGGGTTTATAAACAGATGTTTTGAAAAGTGAGATAAAAATGTGTTTTTTTGCGACAAATTAAATCCAAACCCATCTTTTGTTTCGACTGATCATCAGAAAAGAACAAAAATAGTATTTATACAGGACTGATTCAAAAGCTTTTTATAGCTGTAACTGCCATGCCGTTTTATTATCTGCTGATAGTTTTAATGGTGTTTATTATTGTGTATATAAGGCTTTTACCTGCTTTTACCCATCGTGGGCGGTTTCGGTTCATTTAAGAAACTCCTGAACATTCACCTTTCGCTTGCGAACGTTTAGCGAAGCATTCACCGACTCGTCGAGATAGGGCAGTGGCGCTGTAAATTTTCCATGTATCACCGAGTCGTTGTCCAGAATAAGTGTGCAATTGATGCTTTGCTTACTTCCAATGCTGTTGACGGTAAATAAGCCTTCTTTTATTAATTGAAGCTTCGATTTTGACGCATCTTTTTCCACAAAAACCATGTAAGCTCCAATGGTGTATTTCAGTCCGTCAATTTCATATTCCGAACCCGGAGTGAAAGTAAATTCATGATAATTATCCGAAGAATTATAAACTCCATCGGGCAGAATTGTATCACCTTCGTTCAGAAAAATATCTTCGAAAAACAAATATTGTCCGAAACCGGTCAGATTTCCTTTGTCATTTACTTCCAGAGAATCAGTAAACAGCGATAGCGAAAGTACATTCTTATTGATATCGTAACCTGCATAATATTTGCCAAAAAACTCAGCATATCCCCAACCAAAAGTTGGATTCGATTCGTATTTGTAGGCATATTCGTTTCTGTCGACACAGGCAGAAAACAATACAATGGTAATTATGAATGTGATTATTTTATATGTTTTCATGGGGGAGTAAATTTCAGTTATTAACGGATAATCAGGTTTAATGTTGTGTGATTCATTTATTTATTCTGATATGTTTTGTCGGATACCAGGCTGCTAAAAACCCCATGAAAAGTACAGTGGCAAAAACCAGCAGAATATCGCTTATATTTGTCACAATGGGGTAAGATTCTGCCACATAACCAGTTCCAAGCTTAAATAATCCGAAATGTTCCTGAATTAAACAAAGTACTGTACCTAAAACGATACCGGCAATGGCGCCAACCAAAGTTATCAGCCAGCCCTCGAATAGGAAAATACGTTTAATAAGTGAGGGTTGAGCTCCCAAGTTTCGCATAGTCTCAATATCTTTACTTTTGTCTATTATCAGCATCGATAATGAGCCGATAACATTAAAACTGGCAATCATAAGAATAAAACTCAGGATAAGAAAGGTTATCCATTTTTCAATTTTCATGATATTGAAAAAACTTTCCTGTTGTTCGTAACGGTTCGACACCTTGTATTTTTCACCTAAGATTACTCTTAAATTCTTTTGAACATCAGCAATATTAGCCGTGTTTTTTATTTTCAGCTCAATAGCCGACACCGTTGTTGGAGAATATTCAAATAATTCGCGGGCTAATCCCAGCGATACGAGAACATACTGATCGTCGTACTGCAATTGTTTTACTGTAAATACACCGGAAACGAAAGTGCCGGATTGATTAAAGGATTTTTCGGGATGAAGGATGTTGATTCTTGAAGTCCGTTTTGGTGCAAAAATGTAAAGCGGATCAATAAAATGCGGATCCAATCCCAATGTGGCAGCCACGCCAATTCCCGGCACAGCACGTTCAAAAGCACCATCGAAGAGGATAAACTCACCATCGTACATGATACTGTCTATATTTGTCAGTTGACGGAAATTATCGGAAACTCCCATGATGGTTGCAGGCATTTGCTTGTCTTTGAAGCGAAGCAGGGCATTTTCCTGGACAATTTCGGTAAAAACTGCCACCGATTTATTTTTTCGTATTTCCGCAAATTCTTTACCCGAAATGTCAAATATCTTGCCTTCAGCAAGCGTTATTTTCAAATCAGGATCGAATGCCGAAAACATATCTGAAATCAAAGATTCGAAGCCATTAAAAACCGATAAAACCACTACCAATGCCATGGCTCCGATAGCAACTCCGGTGGCCGAAATGCCTGAAATAATATTGATGGCATTGTGCGATTTTTTCGAAAACAAATACCGGCGGGCAATCCTGAATGAAAAGGATAGTCCGCGCAGTTTTTGCTGAGTGATTGAGTTTTCGTCCGGCATGGTTATTCAGATGACTAATCCAACTCAATTTCTTCGCCTTCTTTCAGTGGCGACGGAGGGTCTTGTTTTAGCAGATTGTCAATATTTTCGAGATAATCCAACGAATCGTCGTTGTGAAAGAATAATTCCGGCACAATACGGAGTTGATGGCGAACCCGCTTTCCAAGGTCGAAACGAATGGCTTTGGTATCGGCATTTACCTGTGCAAGTACTGCATTAGCTTTGTCGCTTGGAAAAATGCTTAAGTGTGTGCGTGCAATACCCAAATCGGGACTTACACGAACGGCTGTAACGGTGATTAATGTTCCCTGAATTTTGCGTGCATAAAGAAGGAAAATTTCTCCCAGTTCTTTTTGCAGCATTCGTGCTATTTTTTGTTGTCTTGTTGTTTCCATACTTTTTTAGTTTTCTAATTTTTTAATCATTTCAGTCACATCCATTTCTATCTTTGAAAATGCAAACCATTTCTTTGCCAAATCTTTAAGCGAAGCACCAATATGATAAACCTGTTCATTGTCGATAATCAAAAACCTGTCGTGAGACTTTGTAAATACTTTCACTTCAACAGGTTCATATTGAGAATTATACTTTTCAATATCTTTTTGCAACTCTCCGGATAATTTTGAAGTATAAATAACGGCTGAAACATTTTTACTTCGTTTTGAAAGCAAAAGTAAAACACTTTCATCGATATAGTTGTCAATCAAAATAATGGATTTTTTTGCTGATTTCACCAAATCTGCAGCAAATTTCCATGCATCAAAAATCTGTCCATCATAAAAAATACCTTCGTTTGGCGGAAGTGAGGTTTTAATCAGTAAATCAAATTTTTGATCGTGCTCGAGTATCTTCTTTTCAATCCTATCAATTCTACTGCTTACAGCATATCCTTTCATAAGATATTCCTTCAGAATGCTGTTAGCCCAAATGCGAAATTGAGTACCTCTTTTTGATTTTACCCTGTATCCGACTGAAATAATTACATCAAGACTGTAAACTGTAATCGGTTTATCTGAAAAAGCATTATGCAAAAAATGCATATTGCTTTTTTCATTAAGTTCGTTTTCAGTAAATACGTTTCGAATGTGCCTCGAAATTACAGATTGGTCACGCTGAAACAACTCAACCATTTGAGCTTGAGTCAGCCAAACAGTTTCATCTTCAATCCTCACCTCTAATTGAGTAGAATTTTCGGATTGATATAATATTATTTCTCCACCATTATTCATTTCATAGGTTTTTCAGTCCCCTTGTGGGGGATTTAGGGGGCTTTATATCTTCCACTCAAACCCGTCCTTCGTGTCTTTTATCTCGAAACCAAGAGCAGTTAGTTCGTTGCGGATTTTATCGCTGGTTGCCCAGTCCTTGTTTTGCTTGGCTTCCAGACGCATATTCAGTAATAAATCTATCGCTTTTTTAAAGGCTTCATTTCCGGCACTCATTTCAGATTCTGGTTTTAGTCCTAGAACATCTTCTATAAATGTTTTAAATACGGATTGTAATTCCTTCAAATCAGTTTCAGAAATTGTTTCCTTGCCATCGTGAACAAGATTGATGGCACGTAAAGCATCAAACAAATGCGAGATAACTACCGGCGAATTGAAATCATCGTTCATGGCTTCTTCGCAGCGCGCACGCAACCCGACTGTATCTACCGACGAAGTAGCCGAAGTTTTCAACTTTTGCAAACGGGCATAACCTTCCATTAAGCGACTAAATCCTTTTTCGGAGGCCTGAAGTGCTTCGTTCGAGAAATCGAGTGTGCTCCGGTAATGCGATTGTGCCATGAAAAAACGGACAGTCATGGGCGAATAGCCTTTGTCGAGCAAAGGATGACTTCCGGTAAACAACTCCTTAGGCAGAAAGCCGTTTCCGGCACTTTTTGACATACGCACACCATTTACTGTCAACATATTAGTATGCAACCAGTAATTGGCTGGTGCAGTGTGGTTGCAAGCTTGTGATTGTGCGATTTCGTTGGTATGATGAGTGGCCTGTAAGTCCATTCCACCTCCGTGAATATCAAAAGTATCGCCCAAATATTTTGAACTCATGGCCGAACATTCCAAATGCCAACCGGGAAAACCCCAACCCCAGGGCGAAGGCCATTGCATCAGGGTTTCGGGTTTAGCCTTGATCCAAAGTGCAAAATCCAGACGACCTTTTTTCTCGTCCTGACCTCCGAGTTCGCGCGTTCCTTCGAGCAAATCTTCTAATTTTCGATTTGTGAGAATACCATATTCATATTCTTTGCTGTATTTTTCTACATCAAAATAAATGGTTCCCGATTTTTCGTACGCATAACCGCTTTCGAGAATCTTCTTCACAATTTCAATTTGTTCCGAAATATGTCCCGTTGCAGTAGGTTCAATACTTGGTGGCAATGTATTGAAAATGTTTAGTATATCGTGAAACCCAATGGTGTATTTTTGAACAATTTCCATCGGCTCCAACTGCTCTAATTTGGCTTTTTTGGCAAATTTATCATCGCCTTCGTCTCTGTCACCTTCCAAATGTCCGGCATCGGTAATGTTGCGGACGTAACGTACTTTATAACCCAGATACAGGAAATAGCGGTAAATCAAATCGAACGAAATAAACGTACGGCAATTACCCAAATGTACATCGCTGTAAACAGTAGGTCCGCAAACATACATGCCGACTCTGTTTTCGTGAATGGGCACGAATAATTCTTTTTTACGACTGAGCGTGTTGTAGATATATAATTTTTGTTCCATAAACTCTAAATCTCCAAAAACAGGAAATTGTTTGTGTATTTATTCATTATTTTTTTGAAGTATCTCAATTAATTTATTTTCAAGCGTTTTTTTATCAGGCAAATATAGCTGGTATTTGCTCACAAACAATTGTGAACTAATATTATGCATAGCGTATTTCACCAGGAGTTCATCCTTTTCTTTTGCAAGTACTATTCCAATAGGTGGATTATCACCTTCAGTATTTTCTTCGTTTTCAAAGTAACCAAGATACATATTCATCTGACCTACATCTTCATATCCAGCTTCTTCCTTTTTTAAATCAATCAACACAAAGCATTTCAAAATACGATGATAAAACACAAGGTCGATATAATGTGGTCTGTTGCCCAATGTAATACGATACTGACGTCCTACAAAAGCAAAACCTTTCCCAAGTTCGAGCAAAAACTGTTGCAGATTGCTAATGAGAAGACCTTCCAATTCTGACTCGTTCAAATGATATGGCTCAGGTATTTGAAGAAAATCAAGGATATAAGGCTCCCGAATTATATCGGACGGTTTCTGAACGATTAATCCTTGCTTTGAAAGTTCAAGAATAGCCTCTTTGTCTTTTGAAGCTGCGAGTCTGAGGAAAAGCGACGTTTTTTTCTGGCGAATAAGTTCGGTTGTGCTCCAATTTTCAATAACAGTTTGATTTAAATAAAACGAACGTTCTAAGTCATTTTCAATTTTCAGCAACTCAACCCAATGTGTCCAACTCAATTTGTGCGGAAGTTCCGCATAAATTGAATATGTGGCGTAGAACTGCCTCATTCGTATCAAATTACTCATACTAAATCCTTTCCCAAAAGATTGCGAGAGGTCTTTTGATAATCTGGACAATAACCCAGCACCATATTCAGCCTTCAATTTTCCGTTTTGCTCAAACTCTACAATGTACTGACCAATATTCCAATACGTTTCGACTAAATGCTGGTTTATGGCAATAGCAGCACTGTTCCGTCCTTTTATATAGGTTTCGGAAATCAGTTCAACTAATTCGTGATAATTATTTGATTTTGTTATTTCCATCTTCAAATTATTATTTCATTGTTCCATAATCGCAAAAATCAGCTTTTCTGTTGTACGTTTTTATTGCATCTTAATTCGTAAATATCATGATAATCTAAACCATTACTTTAGAATATCATGATATTCTATAAGTTGAACACACCGTAAATATAGCAAATATATTGTTATACAGATATTTATCATGAAAATGAGAAATTTATACTAAAATAATGTTCCCTGTTCTGCTGATTTCACTTTTCCCAGATGTTTGTACGCCAGTTCTGTTACTTCACGACCACGCGGTGTTCGTTTCATAAATCCTTCTTTAATCAGGAACGGCTCGTACACTTCTTCCAGCGTTCCGGCATCTTCGCCCAAAGCGGTGGCTATGGTTGTCAGTCCCACCGGACCTCCTTTGAATTTATCGATAATGGTATTCAGAATTTTGTTATCAATTTCATCCAAACCATATTTGTCGATATTCAGTGCTTCAAGAGCATACAGCGCAATTTCATGGTCGATTACTCCGGTCCCTTTTACCTGCGCAAAATCGCGTACACGGCGTAAAAGCGCGTTAGCAATACGCGGCGTTCCACGGCTACGTCCACCAATTTCTACAGCTGCTTTTTGTTCAATCGGAATATCTAGTAAGCTTGCCGAACGTTTGATAATGCCGGTAATTACTTCAATATCATAATATTCGAAATGGCAATTAATGCCAAAACGTGCGCGAAGCGGAGCTGTTAGTAAACCACTGCGGGTAGTTGCTCCAATCAGTGTAAACGGATTCAAATCCAATTGAATAGAACGCGCACTCGGCCCTTTATCAATCATGATATCAATCCGGTAATCCTCCATTGCTGAATAAAGATATTCCTCAACAATTGGACTCAAACGGTGAATTTCGTCGATAAAAAGCACATCGTTAGTTTCGAGGCTGGTAAGTAGTCCAGCTAAATCGCCTGGTTTGTCCAGCACGGGTCCTGAGGTAATTTTAAAACCGACATTCAATTCATTGGCAATAATGTTCGAAAGTGTGGTTTTACCCAGTCCCGGAGGTCCGTGCAACAAAACATGATCGAGCGATTCGGTGCGCATACGAGCCGCCTGAACGAAAATTTTCAGGTTTTCGACAATCTTATTTTGTCCCTGAAAATCGCCGAAGCTTAATGGCCGTAAAGCGTTTTCGAATTCTTTTTCGCCTTTCTGGTTGTTTCGTATGTCGAAGTTTTGTTCCATTTTTTATCTCTAAACTTTTACAAAGTTTAAAACTTTGGAAAAGTTGATTTTATTTAGTCAGATTTCTGAATACTTCTTCCATTGAACGCTCCACAGTCCTCAACATCAGAATCTTATTATTTGTTTTTACTGCAAAATCAAAAATCTCTGCACGAATATCTTTGGTTGCCAGTATAGAGAATGTTTTATTACCTGTGTTAGATGCAGAGTTGATATTTTCTATCCCCGAAATCTCTGCTTCATTCAGAAACTCCACTTCAAACTGCAACTGATTCTCGTCATAGAGATTAATTTTTGAAATATCAGGATAATCTGCTACAATATCACCTTTATTGATAATCAGCACTCGATTACATATTGCTTTGATTTCCTGCATAATATGCGTGCTCAGAATTACGGTTCGGTCTTTTCCCAATTCGCGAATCAGATTCCGTATTTCTTCCAGTTGGTTAGGATCAAGTCCGGTAGTCGGCTCATCCAAAATCAGTACTTTCGGATTGGGAATCAGAGCCTGAGCCATCCCAACACGTTGACGGTAACCTTTTGAGAGTTGCCCTATTTTCTTGTGGAATTCAGGTCGAAGTCCAACTTTATCAATCAGTTCATCAACCAGTTTTTCTTTTTCTTTGCCAATTTTGTGTGATTCAGCCACAAAAAGAAGATATTCCTTCACATACATTTCGGGATAAAGCGGATTTTGCTCCGGCAAATAACCTATCAATGCATTTGTTTGCAGCGTTCTATCTTTTACTTCCAGTTCGCAAACCCGAACAGAACCTTTTTCGTAAGCAAGCGCTCCGGCAATTATTCTCATGGTGGTAGTTTTTCCGGCACCATTAGGTCCGAGAAAACCTACCACTTCACCCGTGCCGATTTCGAAACTGATATTGTTCAAAACCGTTTGGTCACCGTAGCTTTTTGAAAGATTAGATATGCTGATTGACACAACTTTTTGTTTGTAATTGTAATTTGCAAAAGTACTAAATTCGTGTGGTACTGAAAAATAAAAGGGAAAGAAGTTGTTTTCAACTCTTTCCCTTCTGCATTATGTCCTTTTTTTTATTTTATGAACTTATTTACGAGTGAAAGAATGATATACCATCCAATAATCGGGGCAAAGGCATCTAATTGAAAAACAGCCAAGAGTCCGATACAGACTAATAAAAAGATGTATTGCAATTGATTTGCTTTCCAACCATAACTTTTAAATTTGAGCGAAAACATAGGAATGTCCGACACTAAAAAGAAGCAAAATAAACATATAAGAATGATTAACAACCAATAGTTAGCCAACATAAACGTTGAAAAGGAAAAAACTAATCCTGCCCAGAAAATAGCATTTGCAGGTACAGGAAGACCGAGGAATGAGGTTGTCTGACGATCGTCAATATTAAATTTCGCCAACCGAAGGCCTGAAAAAACAGGAATCAAAAATGCCATAAAAGGCAGATAGCTGCAATTTTCAAGCGTAGACAAAAGTGAAAAAACCATGGCTCCGGGTGCCATTCCAAAACTTATTACATCGGCCAAAGAGTCAAGCTCTTTACCCATGGGCGAATAGGCTTTTAATAATCTGGCAGCAAAACCATCGAAAAAATCGAATACAGCAGCCAATAAAATTGCTATCATTGCTCCCTGAAACTCGCCTTTAAAAGCCAAATAAACTGCAATACTACCTGAAAACAAGTTCAGACAGGTGATAAAATTGGGAATGTGTTTTTTCATTACTTTAATTATTCTTTGTTTTTACTGTCTATCCAAATTGTAACCGGTCCATTATTAACCAACGCCACCTTCATATCTGCTGCAAAAGTACCTGTTTTTACGGTTTTTCCCAATTTTTCGGACACGGATTTGCAAAAATGTTCGTACAGTGGAATGGCAGTTTCGTGTTTGGCGGCACGAATATACGACGGACGGTTTCCTTTTTTGGTCATGGCATGCAGCGTAAACTGACTTACCACTAAAATTTCGCCATCAATATCGGTTACAGAGCGGTTCATTACGCCGTTTTCGTCATCAAAAATGCGTAAACCGGTGATTTTTCCTGCCAGCCAGTCGCTGTCATCGGTGGTATCAGCTTCTTCAATGCCTACCAGCACCAGCAAACCAACACCGATTTCTGATGTTATTTTTCCATCGATAGTAACCGAAGCTTCATTAACCCGTTGAATGACAATGCGCATAGCAAATTTCTAATTTCAAAGATAAAAAAATATTATTTTCTTTTTCGGTTATTGCTGAATTTTCCTCCCGAAGGTTTATTGTGTTTGGCAGAACCTGCTTTTCGTCCATTTGAACTGGCTGAATTATTCCGCAATTCTCGTGCTTTCGGATTATCAACCGGAACTTTTTTAGGTTTTTGCGTGGCTGCACTCGTAGGAACACGTTTGGCTGATTTGTTTGAAGTGGCAGGTTCAGCAATTCTGGTTTCATTTTTTGAATTTTGTGTTTCAGTCTTTCTCTGACCTGACTTTTGTTGTCTGTTGTCTGTCGTCCGTTGTCCTGTTGCAGCATGAGCTTCCGATGAGGAATTTGCGATGGCAGTCCTGATTTCGGTCATTTCATTATCATTCAGCATACGCCATTCGCCTAAAGGCAAACCTTTCAGACTGATATTCATAATCCGGACACGTTCCAGTTTCGCCACTTCATAACCAAAATGTTCGCACATGCGCCGAATTTGCCTGTTAAGTCCCTGAATAAGTGTTATTCGGAAAACATATACCGATTCTTTTGATACTTTACATTTTTTGGTCATTTCACCCAAAATCGGGACTCCGTTGCTCATTTTCAGAATAAAATCGTCGGTTACCGGTTTATCCACAGTCACCACATATTCTTTTTCGTGGTTGTTGCCTGCCCGAAGTATTTTGTTCACCATGTCGCCGTTGTTGGTCAGAAATATCAATCCCTGCGATTCTTTATCCAACCGACCAACAGGAAATATACGCTCGTGGTAACCTATGTAATCGATAATAGAATCTTTCACCCCGATTTCTGTGGTGCTGATAATGCCTACCGGCTTATTGAAAGCCATAAAAACGAAATCGTTACCTGTTTTTGCTTCTACAGGATTTCCACTCAGCGTCACTTTGTCGTGTACTGAAACCATTGCGCCAATTTCGGCCCGACGTCCATTTACGTACACATGCCCCGACTCGATGTATTTGTCGGCTTCGCGACGGGAACAAACGCCACTGTCGCTTATAAATTTATTCAGACGTATTTTTTCAGCCATCTATAATTTTTCTAAATCTTCTTTTAATACACGTGGTAGTCCGACCACTACCAAATCGTACGAATGCCGAATAAGTTCACACATAAATTCGCGTGAAATTTGAGGATGCACAAAAACTGAATTCCAGTGTTTTTTATTGAAATGATATGCCGGTGTAATGGCTTCGTATTCCTCGCGCAGCGCAATAGCCCGTTCAGGATCACATTTCAGTGCTATCTGAGTTTCGGGATTATCCAAAGGCAAAAGGGCAAACATTTTCCCCTGAACTTTCAGTACAAGCGAAAATTCGTCGAAAGGGAAGCTCTCGGTTACGCCTTTCAGACTCATACAATAGTCGCGCAAATCTTCGTAGTTCATATTGTTTGAAAATGAAATTGATTGATTTGAAATAAGATGATTTCATTTTCTGCAAAAGTAGCAACAAAAACCTCTATGACAATACAATCATCATAGAGGTTTTGAAATTTATCTGAATAATTCCGGGAATATTGCTTTTTACTTTATTTCCTGATTGGTTTTAAAATCGTAAAATGTTTTGCGGGTGAGGTCGGAGAGCAGCAGCTGATAATTGATGTAAGCCCGCAAGTGATTGTTGTAAGCGGTATTCATACGGTTTCGTTCTAGTGCCAGCGCCTGACTGTCGATATCGCCATCGGCATATCGCTGACGGGTGATTTCGAAACTTTTTTCGGCCACAATCACGTTTTTTTCGAGCAACTGAAGGCGTTGCAGACTGCTGTTCAGCTCCGAAACGAGGTTTCTAACTTCGCGCTCAATACTACGTTGAACGGCTTCTTTGGCAATCAGAGTTTGTTTGAGGCGCGATTTTGCAGCGTTTACCAGCGCACGGTTTTCGCCCCAATCTAAAATTGGAATGCTTACGTTGATGCCCAAACCAAAATTTTGCGGACGATTCAAAAAGTCGTTATAGGAGTTATTCAGTGTTGTACCAAAATCAGTGTTGACATTCTGACTACTTACACCAATTTTTTCGTAATAAGCTGTCAGGTCGGCTTGAATCATACCGGCGGCTTTTTGTTGTTTCACGCTCATGGTATTCAGTTCAATCTGAATTTCCTGTTCGCGCACTTCCATTCGGTTTGCCAGAGCCATTTGCACGGCTTTTTCCGGATCAACAATGACTACATCATATTTAAATTCGCTGGACAAAAACACACTGTCGGAAAATTGTAACCCTAAAATTTCCTTGAATCGGTTTTCGGAAGAAATCTGGTTGATAATAGCCAGTTCGTAATTGTTTTTGGATTCGGCCAGGTCAACTTCCATTTGTAATGCGTCCACTTCGCGGATTAAGCCGGCGGCAAATTTGTTTTGCGATATGGTGTAAGCTTCTTTTTGCCTGTCGAAATCGAGTTGTGCAATTTCCACACTTTTTTGTAACGAAAGCAGGTTATAAAACGCACTTGTTACTTCGTATTCCAGATTCAGTTCTTCGCGTTTGAGTTGTTTGGACGAGCGTTCGTAATTCAGCTTTGCTTTTTTGAGCGCCGATTTTGTTTCGTTGTACCCGTAAAGCGCATCAATCGGCTGAACAAGTCCGATACGGGTATTCAGATAAGTTGAACGGATATTGGAATAATAATCGTCGTAGTTGGATAAACCGGTACGGGCATAGATATATCCATCGGTAGGAAGTTGCTGATTGATAACCAGATTACCCTGATAATTGAGTTGTTTTACCGGATAGAATGATATTCCGGTACTGTCTTCGTACTGACGCACAGTTTCGGTGTACGAAGGTGAAACAAAATTCATGCTGACATGCGTTTTGAATTTACTTGTGGCCGATTTTAGATTGTATTCAGCTATTTTGAAATCCTGAACCAGACTTTGCATATCCAAACTTTTCACTTTGGCAAGTTCGATACTTTTTGCCAAATCGAGGTGAAAGTTTTCGGCTTGTGCAAATGCTGTGGTGACCAGTGCCAGAACAAGAGCAATTTGATATTTTTTCATTTCGGTAACTGATGAAATTTATTTTTTATGACTTCATTTTTCTTATCCCAATGTATCATTCCGTCTTTGATAAAAATGGTACGGTGGGCATAATTGGCAATTTCCTGTTCGTGTGTTATCAGGATAATGGTATTTCCTTCGCGATGCAATTCTTCGAAGAGCTGCATAATATCTTCGCCGGTTTTTGAGTCGAGTGCACCGGTAGGCTCGTCGGCCAGCAGAATGCCCGGTTTCGACACCAAAGCGCGTGCAATAGCTACACGTTGCCGCTGACCACCACTCAGTTCGCTTGGTTTATGATGCATACGTTCTTCAAGACCAACTCTTTGGAGCGCATGTATAGCCCGCTGACGACGTTCTTCGGTTTTTACTCCGGCATAAATCAGCGGCATTTCCACGTTTTGAATGGCATTGAGTTTGGGCAGAAGATTGAAATTCTGAAAAATGAAGCCAATTTCTTTGTTTCGCATAGCCGAAAGGGCATCGTCGTTGAAACTGCTCACATCTTCGCTCCGGAAATGATAGGTGCCTGACGTAGGAATATCCAAACAACCCAGAATATTCATCAATGTGGATTTACCTGAGCCTGATGGACCCATAATGGCTACATATTCGTTTTGGGCGATAGTCATATTAATGTCGATAAGCGCCGGAACGCTTAAATCGCCCATTTCGTAGTTTTTATGCAGATTTTTTATGTCGATTAACATATTGTATTGAATAAAGAATATAGAACAAAGATTAAAGACTTTGTAAGTTTTGAATATATTGTCTGAGACTACCTTGTAAGCACATGAATATTGAACACGAATCAAAGAACATGAAACCTGTCTTTGATCTCTGTTCTTTGCTCTTTACTCTATTTCTATTCATACCTCAGCGAATCCACCGGTTTCAGATTGGCTGCATTTTTTGCCGGTAAATAACCGAAACTTATACCTACCAGCACCGAAAATCCGAAGGCCAGAAATATAGAGTAGGGCTGAATAAACGTTTTTACATCGGTAAAAAACGAAACGGACAGCGACAGTGAAATTCCTAAAATAACACCTATCAAACCTCCTGTGATACTTATGGCCACTGCTTCGCTCACAAACTGACTCATAATATCGGCTTTACGGGCACCAATGGAGCGACGGATACCAATTTCGCGGGTACGTTCCATCACCGTGGCAAGCATAATATTCATAATGCCGATTCCACCAACGAGCAACGAAATAGCAGCAATAGCTCCCAGTAGAAAATTGTAAATCTGGCGTTCTTTTTCTTCCTGACGGAGCAATTCGAACGGTATGACGATATTATAATCCGAATTATTGAAGTGATGGCGCTGCAGAATGCTTTCGATGAGTTTGGATGTTTCCATCAATCTATCGGAATTATCCAGCTGAACAGTTATTTGCTGAATTTCGCTTGTCATGGCGTTTTCGCGGGTGAAGCGCTTCAAAAAAGTGGTGAGCGGTACATAAATGTCGGTGTTCAAATCCCGGGCAGCCAGTTCGCCAACGGTTTCGGTAAAAACGGCTTTCGATTTCAGAACGCCAACTACTTCCATCCACTGATCTTCAATTTTTACCATTTTACCAATCGGATCTTCATTTCGGAACAATGTGGCAGCTACGCCGGCGCCGAGCACACAAACTTTCAGGTTTTCTTTGTACTGCGCTTCGGTAATAAAATCGCCTTTTTCGGTGCTGTAATTCAGCATTTTTACAAAGTCGGGCGAAATGCCAATAATGGTAGATTTGGCCGATTTGTCGGAGTATTTCACTTCCGAACTAATCTCGGCCTGCGGGGCAGTGCGCAATACACCCGGAATAATTTCCTTCATGGTATTGGCATCCTGAATGGATAAACCTTCGGAGAATTTGGCTCTGATTTCTTCCAGTTCCTGATCCGACAGTTTCTTTTCGCGGATAATGATGTTGTTCACACCCAAATCCTGATACTTGGCAATCGCCTCCCGTTTAGCACCTTCGCCAATCGACAACATGGTGATGACCGATGCCACACCAAAAATAATTCCCAACATGGTGAGAAACGATCGGAATTTATGGTCGATAAGTCCGTGGAGCGCCAAACGAATGTTTTCTTTGTAATGCATGAAAAATGATTTACAATTTAAAGATTTACAATTTTTCTTTTACTGTTATCTGTCGTCAATCTAAAACGTATTCGCAACTTACGGTCATGCCGGGTTTCAATCGTTCGTCGGAAACCAGCATTTTCACTTCCACATCGAATACTTTTTGTTTCGATTTTTCATCTTTCAAATGGCAAAGTTTACCTATGTACGATATTTCGCCTTTAAAAGCCACTTTGGGTAACGCGTCGAGCCGAACATCTACTTTTTGTCCGTTTTTTATTTTCATAAAATCGCGTTCGTTAACACAGGTGAACACTTTCATCCATTTCAGATCGGGTACGTTGCCCATCATATTGCCTATGTAAATTTCATCGCCAATTTTAAGTGTTTGTCCGTTGCGGTTATTTCTACCCACCTGAAAAATACCATCAATAGGCGTACGAATGGTGAGAGCCGGTAATATTTTTCGGGCATCGTTCAGCTGAGTTACGAGTTGCTTTTCTCGAACACGCTGCACTTTCAGGTCGTTACGGGCAATTATTTCGTACAAATCCACCTGTCGTTTTACTTTTTTTATGCTGATTTCGGCCTGTTTAAATTCCAGTTGTTTCATTTTGCGGGCTTTATCAGATTCAAACCGAAACGATTCCAGTTCCAGCTTTTTAAGGTCGAACGAGGCCTGTTCGCTTTTCAAATTCGATTGCAGCTCGCTACGCCGGTTGCTTTGATCTACCAACAGTTTAGCAATGACCGCTTTTTGAGATTCCAGATTCGATTCCACATCCACTATGTACTTTTTAATTTCCGTTGGGTCGAGTTGAATGATAGAATCACCTTCTTTTACTTTAGTTCCCTGGTCGAGCAATCCGATAATTTTCATTCGGTACCAGTAATTTCCATAGCGCTGCAGAATAAAAGCCCGAACGTCGACCGCAGCAAGTTCTCCGGTTTCGATAATACGTTTTCCGTATGCAGAATCTTCTTCAGTAGAGGTTTTGTTGTCTTTATTACAGGAACTAAACCCGAAAAACAAGCAACCGAAGAGCAGGATAAATATGATTTTATTTCTCATCTTTTTTCTCATTTTCGGGTGTGGTTGTTTTCTTTTCATCTTTGGCAAATGGATCGGCTAACGCCACTTTATCTGCTTTGGTAAGTCCTTTGGTAATGACAATAAAATCGGCATTGCTGTCGCCTGTTTCCACTGTTGTTTTTTCAAAACCTTTTACTGTTTTTTTATAGACATAGTTTTTATTGCCTTCAGAATGAACGGCTTCCAGCGGAATGAAAATAGCTTTCGGAATTTTTCCGAGAATGATGCGGCAGCTTACACTTAATCCGGGCAGAAGTTTGTCGTCGGAGTTTTTTATCACAATCTGCACCGGAAATACTTTGATTTTTGATTTATCGTCCTTGTTAACCGCCAGATTTGCCACAGCAGTTACTTCGCCGGGATATACGGAATTTGAAAACGCATCGGGTTTGATTTCCACTTTCAATCCTTTGGTGATTTTCGATATATCCACCTCATTAATTTTCACATTGGCACGCAGTAGTTTCATATCCGGAAGTTGTACAAGTGGCATACCGGCCCAGCACTGATCGCCCACCTGATATTTGTTTCCGCTGCTCCAGTTGCGGTTGATAATGGCAATGCCCTGAGCGGGAGAAATGACATACAGTTTTTGCAGTGTTTCTTTGGCTTCTTCTAAACGTGCTTTATCCTGTTCGATGGAGAGTTTTTTCTGACGTATTTCTTCTTTCTGAATTTTTACTTTATTGTCGATTTGTTCGTTGGCACGTTGAAGTGCAATGTTGGCTTTATCCAGATTGAGTTTTATTTCCCGTTTTTTTATGTCCGATTCGTAATTGGACGATTCGAAACGGATTTTAGAAATTTCCTGCGACAAGCGTGTAACTTCATAATCGGCTCTGAGTTCTTCCAGATCGGATTGTTGCTGAGCTTCAAGTCTTTCGAGTTCAGCATAACTCATTTGTAGTCGCGATTCGGCTTCCACAACGCCTTTTTGCACTTCTGAAGGGTCAAAAACAATGACGGTGTCGCCTTTTTGCACTTCTGTACCATCTTTTACTATCTGCGTAATTTTCAGATTACCATAACGCCACGGAATACTGGGCGAAGAAAGATTGATGGAATTAACGGCCTCAATTTCACCTTCTTCGTACATTTCGAGATAGAATGTACCTTCCTGTACATTTCCGACAGGCACTTCTTTTGCCTTCTCTTCTTTTTTGCAGGATGTAAATGCTGCCACACATAGCAAAATCAGTGCTGCATAGTGCGGTAATACTTGAAATTTCTTCATATTGAGTAAATTACATTTCATTTTTTAGTGCTAACAACAGATTTGTTTTTTATAAATTTTCTGAAAATTGTTCTACGGGTTATAAATTCTTTATCGGGTTCGGACAGAGCTATAAGTTCACCTACATGCAATCCGTGCGTAATAATAATTTGTTCCGGCGAAGATAAGCCGGTTTTTACCTGTCGCATTTCAAAATGATTGGGGTGGATGACGTAAACTACTTTCATCGAATCGCTTTCGAAAACTGCAATATTGGGAACTACAATGGTATCTTTCACCCGTTTCAGAACGACTTTGCAATTACAGGTAAATCCCGGATCGGGTAAACTGTTATACGAGTCGATCGAAGCTTCAATTTCAAAGATTTTTACTTTAGAATCTCTGGCTATTGGTCGGCCTACAGGCGATTTTTTGGTAATCAACCCTTTCGCCCAATTATCCGGCATCGCATCGAAGAGATATTCAACCGAATCTTTTTCGTTGATACGTTTAAAATTTCCTTCTGAAGCATTTATTTTCACTTTCATCTGTTTGTTTACCGGGATGAAAAGTAAGGGCATATTGTTCCAAACCGGATCGCCCACCAGCATTTTTTTTTCAGTGATATAATGGGTCGATTTTATGACCATGCCATCCACGGGGGATGTAAGCGTCATTTCGTCTATGCGTTTTTGAACGGATTCAAGTCGGCTCATCAGGTTTTTAATTTCATATTCTTTCCGGCGGATTTCAGATTTCTGAATGATTTGGAGCGATCTCTGTTTCCGTTGAAGTTTGTCTTTCTGGATAAGAATTTTTTTGAGTTCCAGTTCTCTGATTTTACGCTGAACCGGTGAGTTGAATTTCAGTTGAAGGGAATCGAGATTGGCAATTTCGGTTTCGGCAAAGTTAGTTTTCACCTGAGCTTCCATCATTGCCCACTGCATGGCCTGATCGGCCTTGAGTTTCTCCAATTCCATTTCGGCGTTTTGCAACTGGGTGGATATTTCGTTGAAATTTTCGAGTACCGATTTATCTTCGAGCACACACACCACATCTCCCTGTTTTACAAAACTACCGTCTTCGATAATGCTCACAATCGTTCCATCGACATACGAAGGGCAGGCAATGGTGAATGAATTTGTTGGTTCTACATAACCACTGATATTGACGGCATCTTCGAATTCTCCTTTTTCAACTTTATATGAGGCAGGAATTTTCATTTCGTGTTTAGAACACGAAAGAAAAAGAAAAATGATGATGAAAAATTTGAAATAGGATTTATACACAGTCTCAGGCATTAACAACAATACTAAAGCAAATTAACGAAAAATTTCCGTAATCATTGTCCTTTCAATTTCATTTTTTAATATTTATACAATAGTCCGTTAGAAAAAATTTAATATTAAGCGGCTTTAGTGCCGAAATACAGTAGTTCTTTGACATGGTGGTGACTTTTTAGGGTTTTCGGTTTTATACCGAAAGCCTCAATAAATCGATTTAGTAGAAACGTATTGTGATACAGTAGTTTATAGTCAGCAATTGAGAATGGTTTACCTGCTTTGTTTTTATCCTTTAGGTGAATAATTTTCATGATATTGACAGTTGTAAGCGAAGAGTTGAAATGAAAATCGAGTTTATCTAAATCTCTGGCTTGGCAATGATTTAATCCAGTAGTCTGTTTGGCATCTCTGAAATTGAATTCCATTTGAAATCGACAGTGATAATACAATAAAACTTCAAGTGCATTCATTTTGGTGTCGGTCGAGAATATCAAACGTTGAATTGTTTTTCCGTTTTCGTCGGTTTTTCGTTCGACAACGAGCAAAATGTCTGTTTTCAATGATTTGGAGTTTACAATAGCATAAAATGCCTGGGTTGTATCATTAATTTCAATGTGAGTAAATATATCCATGTTCAAATTGTCCAAATCGATTCTGCCTGCTAAATGAGGTGGTCTTCCTACACCAGAGTATTCACCTGTAAATTTATAACGTAGGTTTGCATCGTCTCTGAGTTTAGATATAACATTAAAACCTTCATTCATAAGTTGTTGTATAAATGTTATCTTTGAAAAGAATGCATCGGCAACAACGATATTAGATATTTTTTGAAGATCCTCTTTTCGTTTAATGATTGTCTGTGCATACCAATCGACTAACGACATGGAGGCTACTTTTAATGTTTTTGCCGGCACAGTTTGTACAGCCTCCAAATGAAAGCTTTGCTTTAAGTCGATGTCGATTAAAGCGATCTGAGCAATTTCAAGCCCTCGTTTAGTACATTGGTCTGAACCTGACCAAAACGAACCAAGATAGGGTGTCTTTTTGCCCGATTTCTCAATATGACTCGGGTCAAATGAAATGGCTGTTCGCGAACCAACAAATGGTGTTATAAGTGATGTATTGTAGTTCATAAAATCAAATTTTTGTTTGAATTGATTTCGAAATCGTTGTTCGCTGTAATTACTGTATCGACTCATTTGAGTAAAATTAATACGACCTGGAATTACCATGTACAACATAAAAATTTCTATTAAAAAGTCACGTCGCCATTTATTGAGTGATAAACCATTAAAAGCAGTACTGACAACTGAAATAAAAGTGTTAACTTCTGTGAAAATCATACTTTATAAATTAGTGGTATAATCTATAAAGATACTGATTTTCAGGAAGTTAACCAAATAAAAATATAGGTTAATTAATTGATTTTCAATTATTTAACTATAAAAATAACACAGTATTGATTTATACACACTGTGTTGTGTAAATTAATTTTTGAAGCCAATAAAAAAATATATGATTATTTATATTAACATTTCATGAGTGTAAATATTATCAATTATATTATTTAGTTGTCTTGGTTTTCAGCACTTAGCATAATCGTTGAATTTTTTCAGAAAATGTTTGCATATCAGGAATAAATCTTTTGAAGATTGCGGGTTAAAGGTTAAATAAAGTTAAATATAATCTTTTGTTTCATAGTAACTACTCAGTACTTCTAAAAAGAATCAATAGTTATTTGCCACGGCAAGGATTGCCAAGAAAGGATTTTGATTATTCTTTTTGGCAGTTTGCGTGATAGAATGAATTTGACAGTATGTGTTTGCTCCCGCATGGGATTTAAACATACCACTTACTTTTTGTTTTACTTTTAGATTTCTGACTGCCCTTTCGGATGCATTGTTTTCGTACGGCACATCAGGGTCGAAAAGGAACTTAAATACAAACTCTTTGTATTTTGTCAAACTCTTTATTATGGCAATAATCTTTTGATGCAGATTATCAGTACATATTGTCAGTAAATTTTTGAATCTATCTAAAATCGAATTGCGGTCAATTTTTTCCCACGATTCCGTTTTTCTTTTGTGTATGGCTTCTCTTATTAGTTCTGCAAATTGTGACGACCATTTTTGTTTAGTATCCAATTCTGTTAAAAAAGTCAGTTCCCTTAAAATATGAGCCAAACATATCTGATGGTCGGCAACATTCATTTTAAAATACGAGCTGTGACGGTCACTTACTAAAATCGATTTCGATAATCCATTTTTAAACTGTTTGTCTATAGCCAACTTTCCCCGTGATTTATCACTATGAATATAGGTCAACTTATCCGTTTGCCAAGCCCACAACCAATGCAGTTCTCCATTGATATTTTCGCCTGTTTCATCTGCTCCAACCACCCTTGATTGTTCTATCCTGTTACGAATTTCATTGTAAGCCCCCAATGATTTGTCGGACATGTATTTTAATGTATTGTCAACAGTGCCCTGACTTAGTTTTACGCCAAAACAATCTTTCATAACCTCTGTTAGTCGATTATAAGGCATATATTGACTGCAATTCAAATAAGTTATCAATGCTCTGATAGTTGCTCCATAAGAAACTCTTGAACGAACCTCTTTGGGAAAATCTATTTTATTGCAGTGACCACAACTGCATTTTTTACTTATCAACTGATGCTCTGCCACCAAAGGGCGAACGGGAATTGGTATATCAAAAACCTGACGAAGTTCTACCACTTCGCCTGCTATGGATGAAAGGTCATTTCCGCAACGAGTGCAATAGTAAGGTTGATGCTCAACGATTGTGTCTGGTTCGTTTACCATTTTCAATGTTGTACCTTTATGACCGTTCTGACCACCATTGGACTTACCTGAATTCTCTCTCAATGAACGCGTTGCAAGCAACTTTTTAGACTTTTCACTTTGAGCTGCAAGTGAATCCTTTGAAGGCGGAACACTACTGTTGTGACTATCTTTGGGCGTTTCGTAAACTGCTAAACGCTCTTTTAATACTACAATCTCTTTGTGAGCAACATCAAGCTGCTTGGTCAATCCATCAATCTTACCATTGATGGATTTTAATACCAAAGCTATATCTAAAACTGGCTCTTTCACCCATCGAAGATAATGATTTTCAATGGAATATCAAACTGTTTTATAACGTATTTTTAAACTTTTATTTCACCAAAATCCTAAAATATTCTGTATCATCAAATTAGGGGTGCTGAGTAGTTACGTTTCATATATAATATCATTTTTTTTAATTATTAAATAGTTTTTGTGGTTAGCATATTTTACATCCATATGTAGTAAAATATCTGACAAAAAAATGATTTAACATCCAATATCTAATAAATATCTTCGACCATTGAGGATTTTTAATGCGTTTTTCTAAATACAATACTGTGTTATTTTTATAGTTAAATAATTGAAAATCAATTAATTAACCTATATTTTTATTTGGTTAACTTCCTGAAAATCAGTATCTTTATAGATTATACCACTAATTTATAAAGTATGATTTTCACAGAAGTTAACACTTTTATTTCAGTTGTCAGTACTGCTTTTAATGGTTTATCACTCAATAAATGGCGACGTGACTTTTTAATAGAAATTTTTATGTTGTACATGGTAATTCCAGGTCGTATTAATTTTACTCAAATGAGTCGATACAGTAATTACAGCGAACAACGATTTCGAAATCAATTCAAACAAAAATTTGATTTTATGAACTACAATACATCACTTATAACACCATTTGTTGGTTCGCGAACAGCCATTTCATTTGACCCGAGTCATATTGAGAAATCGGGCAAAAAGACACCCTATCTTGGTTCGTTTTGGTCAGGTTCAGACCAATGTACTAAACGAGGGCTTGAAATTGCTCAGATCGCTTTAATCGACATCGACTTAAAGCAAAGCTTTCATTTGGAGGCTGTACAAACTGTGCCGGCAAAAACATTAAAAGTAGCCTCCATGTCGTTAGTCGATTGGTATGCACAGACAATCATTAAACGAAAAGAGGATCTTCAAAAAATATCTAATATCGTTGTTGCCGATGCATTCTTTTCAAAGATAACATTTATACAACAACTTATGAATGAAGGTTTTAATGTTATATCTAAACTCAGAGACGATGCAAACCTACGTTATAAATTTACAGGTGAATACTCTGGTGTAGGAAGACCACCTCATTTAGCAGGCAGAATCGATTTGGACAATTTGAACATGGATATATTTACTCACATTGAAATTAATGATACAACCCAGGCATTTTATGCTATTGTAAACTCCAAATCATTGAAAACAGACATTTTGCTCGTTGTCGAACGAAAAACCGACGAAAACGGAAAAACAATTCAACGTTTGATATTCTCGACCGACACCAAAATGAATGCACTTGAAGTTTTATTGTATTATCACTGTCGATTTCAAATGGAATTCAATTTCAGAGATGCCAAACAGACTACTGGATTAAATCATTGCCAAGCCAGAGATTTAGATAAACTCGATTTTCATTTCAACTCTTCGCTTACAACTGTCAATATCATGAAAATTATTCACCTAAAGGATAAAAACAAAGCAGGTAAACCATTCTCAATTGCTGACTATAAACTACTGTATCACAATACGTTTCTACTAAATCGATTTATTGAGGCTTTCGGTATAAAACCGAAAACCCTAAAAAGTCACCACCATGTCAAAGAACTACTGTATTTCGGCACTAAAGCCGCTTAATATTAAATTTTTTCTAACGGACTATTGTAAATAAGGACATTGTGAATATTTGTTCTGAATTTTTTACATGGTATTATTTTGTGTCGTTTTTTCTGCTACAATTGCTACATAGAAAACATGCGTTAATGGCTTAATAATCAAAAATATGCGAGTTTTATTTCTGCAATATGTGTTTATATTTGCAATTTGAATTTATTGTCAATTTTTAGGTTAACCCATTTAATGCATAAACTTATGAAATCACTCAAGTCTTATTTAACCCTTATGTTGGTTCTTGCTTTATCCATGTGCTTATCAGCTCAAGTATCCAAAAAATCAAAAGTTCAGTTAACTCAGGGAACTAATGACAATTTCAGCAAAACAGGTACAACATCGAACTTAATGAAAAGCACCGTTTTTACACAAGAAATTGTTGATTCTACTCAGATTCGTTACTTAAAATTTTCAACAACTGTAAATGATACCATTCCTCAAATTGGGATTAATGAAATAAAAGCATTTGCAGATGGAGAAAATATCGCATATGGTAAATCAGTAAGTGCAAACAGTGCGAATACTGACTCAGAAACATCAAAAATAGTAGATAACGATAGCAATACAACATGGTTATCTGATACTTACAATCAACTTACGAATGATGGTGAATACGGTCCAACACTCAATCATCCGCACTACATAATTGTAGATTTAGGAGCGACATACAATTTAGAAAGTCTTAAATTGGACATAAACGGTGGCGGTTGGTGGAGTTTTAATTATACATTTGATTTTTTGGTTTCGTCGGATTGTACTAACTGGTCGTTGGTAGATCATAAGGATAATTCACATAGTCTTTATACTTATGCAAATATCCCCATTCAAAATGTTCGGTATATAAAATACAATTGTTTTTACAGCTCAGATAATGGACAAGTGAATGTAGAAGAGATTCAGGCATATTATAATGGAGTGAATATAGCTTTGAATAAAAGTGTAACCACAAATTCCGGTTGGGGAGCACAAAGCGCTGTAGATGGTAATTCATCTTCAAGATGGTCGAGTGATAGAAGTGACCATGTACCGGATAACAGTCCATTATTTGCCAATGTATCGACTACCATCGATTTAGGATGTACACAAACGGTTGATAGTATTACACTTTCTTATAACAATCATTCAATATTTACTATTTCGACATCGTTGGATGGAAATAGCTGGAGAATAATCGATGAACGACTGAACGAAAATAATTACTATCAATATACATTAAATCCATTGCCAAAAGTATCGTTTACAATTGAGTCGTCCGGTATATCCACTGCTAAATGTAATGTTATTGTACCTTCGGATGGTGGAACTGCAGTTACTGAAAGAGGTATTTGCTGGAGCACTTTAACGAATCCAACTATTGATGATGATAAAATTAGTAGCGGAATTGGTACAGGTAGTTTTTCTGTTACAATAGCCGATTTGGTGAAAAATGTGGTGTATTATGTAAGAGCGTATGCCATAAATAGTTCAGGAATCAAATATAGCAAAGTTGAAACAATTTTATTCGGTTTAAGGGTTGAAAGCGATGTGGTTTCAATCTTAAACAGTACTTCAGCGGTTTCAGGAGGTTCTGTCATAGCATCTGAAGGTGTTGAGGTTATAGAAAAAGGAGTTTGCTGGGCCACAACATCACTACCAACCATTGATAACAATCATACTCAGGAAGGAACAGGAGCCGGAGAATTTACGAGTACACTTACAAATTTAACAGGTGGAATAAAATACTATGTAAGAGCTTATGCCAGTACAAGTGCCGGAACGTTTTATGGTCAGGAGTTCAATTATACAGGTCCCAGCAATAAATTTGCTTCAAATTATGATGGTTTTTATACAGGTCACACGTTTGCCGAAACCGGTATTTACAATGATTACCCATTATATACAAGCCAATATGGCAGCACACTCTATTATGAAAGTGGTATTTGGTTTATTGATGGTTGGATTACAAGTGAAGAAAGCGGTAATCCTCCACTCACAGGTTGGTGGGATGGAACTGTTCTTGAAAAAATCGAAACTCCTGTGTCAACTATAACATTCGATAAAGACAGTTTAACGGAATCTTCGATAAATGATGGTTCAATAAATGAGATACTTACAATTACTCATGACAATTTAAATGGTGCCGGATTTACAGGCACCAATAATGAAAATTTTGTTGAAACAGAGAAAGTTATTGTAAGAAATCTACCGATAGGTTTAACAGCAAGTGCTATAAGAGTAAATAACCTGACGCTAAATATTGTGATAAGTGGTAATGCAGCCCAACATGCTAACATCAACGATGTTAATAATGTAAAGATAATGTTGAAACAATCGGCGTTTACTGATGGACAAACCATAACTACAATTGGAAATAGTGCAACAATTAAAATTCATTTTCTCGATCCTACAAATGTAATTGTGACAGGCCTGAATAATTCTTCTGATAAAGTAACACCAAATAACGATCAAAAAAAACCTTTCGCTATTATTCAGGATTCAAAAATTTTAATCAGGAATTTGAATATAAATTCTACCATTCAATTGTACGATGCCACGGGTAAAATTTTGTATGTATCAAAACCAAATGGGGCGGATATTTATGAAATACAATTGCAATCGTCAGGACTATACATTGTTAGAATAGATTCAAAAACAGGAAGTTATAGCTATAAACCTGAATTCGGGATAAGAAAGCGAGATAAAAGTTAGCATAATCGAATAATTATCACTATATTTATAGCTGAAAATCAAACAAATAAGCAATAAATTCAACTATGCTAACCAACGATAAAATTACAGAAATATATTGTATTGCAGACGATTTCTGCAAAGAATATGCAAAAGAGCTCTCAAAACACCCCTGTTTGCCAAGTTCGGACAAAAGACAGCGCAACCGCGCCAGCGCAATGACAGATAGTGAAATCATGACCGTACTATTGCTCTTTCACTTCGGTTCATTTCGAAATTTCAAGCATTATTACCTGCATTACATCGGGGTGCACCTTCGAAAAGAATTTCCCACGCAGTTGTCATACAACCGGTTCGTTGAGATAGAACACAAGGTTTTTGCCAGCATGATGTTTTTTCTGAATGTAGTTTGTTTTGGTAAATGTACAGGGATTACCTTTGTGGATTCTACCAAGATAAGCGTTTGTCACAATAAACGCATCAAGCGCAATAAGGTGTTCGATGGCATCGCACAAGTTGGGAAAGGCACTATGGGATGGTTTTATGGGTTCAAACTGCATTTGGTATGTAATGACAAAGGAGAACTGCTTAGTTTTTGCCTTACACCAGGTAATGTGGATGACCGGGATCAGCAAACATTGAAAACATTGACAAAGAACCTGTTCGGGAAACTATTTGGGGATAAAGGCTATATCTCATCCACGCTCTTCGATATGCTTTTCAATGATGGTATACATCTGGTTACAGGTATCAGAAGCAATATGAAAAACCGTTTAATGAGTCTGCACGACAAAATTCTTCTTCGTAAACGTTCTGTGATTGAAACAATTAATGATGAATTAAAAAACATCTGTCAGGTTGAACACACCCGGCACAGGGCAATGCACAATTTCGTGATGAACCTTATCGCGGCACTGGCTGCATATTGCTTCTTTGATAAAAAGCCTGCCATTAAGTTCGATATCGAACCTCAATATGGGCAATTAGAACTTTATTAAGTTTCTACCAATTTATTCTGAATATATTTATGCCGATTGTAAGTCAAATCAATCGCCATCAATCGCTATTTCTTAAGTATACACAATTTAACGATGTCTTTATCCCGAACTGAGGTTATAAACTAATCAACAAATAACATTTCATAGCATAAAAAAAAATAACGATATTGATTAAAGTCAATATCGTTATTTTTTTTAGTGTAATATATTCATTTACTGACAAATCACACAACCTTCGCATTTGGAAAGTTCGCCGCGAAGGCGTTTTTCAACCATCATTTTAATGCGGTCTTTCAATGCTTCGATGCGAATATTTTCAATTACATCGGCCGTAAAGGCAAACATCAGTAGCAGTCGGGCTTCCTTTTCGGGAATGCCACGTTGCCGCATGTAAAACATAGCTGATTCATCGAGCTGACCAATGGTTGCTCCGTGCGAACATTTCACATCGTCGGCATAAATTTCGAGCTGCGGTTTGGTACGCATTTTAGCTGTGCGGTTCAGCAGAATGTTTTTATTGGTTTGGAACGCTGCTGTTTTTTGCGCATCGCGTGCCACATAAAGTTTGCCGGTAAAACCACCCTTAGCCACATCGTCGAGTACATATTTGAAAAGTTCGGTGCTCTGGCAGTTTGGTTTGGCATGAATTACCGAAGTGAAATTGTCAACCTGCTGTTTTTTATCGCCTATCACCATGCCGCAAAGCAGTGTTTCACAATGTTCGCCATTCACATCAATTTCGATATTGTTGCGTGTAACGCCGTTGTGCAGGGTAATAATATTGGTCAGTACATTCGACGATTGTTTTTGTTCAATCAGCAAAGTAGCCAGATTGGTGGTTTTTACGTGCGTGTTTTCGAGTTTGTAATGCTCGTAGGTAGCATTTTCGTCGACAAACACTTCGGTTACACGGTTGGTAAGGAAGCGTACATCATCCATGGTATGGTCGCAAACCAGCAACTGCGCTTTAGCGCCTTTCTCCAGAATTACCAAATTATGACTGTTGGCCATAAAATCCACATCGGAACGCATGATGTTTACTAACTGAACAGGACGATCGAGTTGCACATTTTCAGGTACATACATAAAGAAACCATCCTGAGCGAATGCTCCGTTAAAAGCCACCAAACCATCTTTTTGTTTCAGACTTAGTTTGCCATAATGTTTTTCAATCAGTTCCGGATGCGATTTTGCTACTTCACTCAGACTCCCGATAATAACACCGGCAGGAAGTGCATCGTTGCGTTTGTCGTTAATGGGATAAAAGCCATCATTCAGTACAAAATACAGATAGGAATGAATGCCAGGAACATCGCAGGTAAAAACCTCGTAAGGATTTACAGGTATTTTTACGCGATTGATATTCAGTCCGTAATCAGCCGAAAGTGGTTCGGTGAGGTCAGTGTATTTGTAGTTTTCGAGTTTCGAAGTTGGGAATCCCAGTTCTTCGAACAATTCGAACGAAGCATCGCGCGAGGCATTCAGTGCCGGAGCAGAATGTGCTTTGATTTGTTCGTTAAATTGCTTATATAAATTGATATATTGTTCTTCCATGTTGAATTTTGACGACGGACAACTGACGACGGACAACCGAAATTTCTGTTGTCTGTTGTCTGCTGTCAGATTTATCTGCTTTCCACTTCCTGTTTAATCCAATCGTATCCTTTTTCTTCCAGTTCAAGAGCAAGTTCTTTGGTTCCCGATTTTACAATGCGTCCATCATACAGCACATGCACAAAATCCGGTACAATATAATCGAGCAGACGTTGGTAGTGAGTAATCACGATACTTGCATTTTCGGGCGATTTGAGTTTGTTTACTCCATTGGCTACAATACGCAGTGCATCGATATCCAAACCTGAATCAGTTTCATCGAGAATGGCTAAACGTGGTTCGAGCATGGCCATTTGGAAAATCTCATTCCGTTTCTTTTCGCCACCCGAAAATCCTTCGTTTACCGAACGATTTGCCAGTTTGTTATCCATTTCAACCAGTTCTTTTTTCTCACGCATCAAACGTAAGAAATCAGTAGCCGAAACAGGCTCTTGTCCGCGATATTTACGTTGTTCGTTGATAGCAGTGCGCATGAAGTTGACCATGCTTACGCCGGGAATTTCTACCGGATACTGAAAGCTCAGGAAAATGCCTTCGTTGGCGCGTTCTTCGGGTGCCAGTTCGAGCAATTCTTTGCCGTAGAAGTTGATTTCGCCATGCGTTACCTCAAACGATGGATTGCCGGTAATGACCGACGATAAAGTTGATTTTCCGGCTCCGTTTGGTCCCATGATAGCATGTACTTCACCCGGACGAACCGTAAGGCTTAAGCCTTTTAATATTTCCTTGCCATTGATATTGGCATGTAAGTTTTTAATTTCTAACATATTGTTTATTGTCACATAGTTCACAATGGATTTTATTCCTTCTTTACAAATTTAAAGTTACACATAGTTTAAAAAATGACTTTGTCATTTTTATTCTTTAGGTAACTTCGAGAATTCATCTGTTATGAAAGTTTTTTGTCCATTATAAAATATATTTGTACTATAAAAGTTGATCAAAATTCCTTTTGGTTTCTTTGTTAATTTTAAATATGTGAGAAGTTGAGCTTCGTGTACCGGAAGTATCTTCTCTACAGCTTTAATTTCAATAATTATTAAATCCTCTACTAATAAATCTAATCTGTAAGCATTGTCAATTATGGTTCCTTTAAAATATACAGGAACTTCTACCTGACTCTGTACTTTAAGGCCTTTATCTATTAGAAGCATTATAAGTGCTTTTTCATACGTTTTTTCCAACATTCCAGGACCAAATTCTTTATGGACTTCAATTGCACATCCAAGAATTTCTTTGGAAAGTTGATCTAAAAATTTCTGAGTTATCATAAAAAACGATTTATCGTTTTAAAACTATGTGTTCTAAGTTTTTGTTTTATATTCAAAAAACTATATGAACTATGTGTCAAAGCATTATCCCACTGACCCTTCAAGTGTAATTGCCAATAATTTTTGTGCTTCCACGGCAAATTCCATAGGAAGTTTATTGATTACTTCTTTAGCATAGCCATTTACAATCAGTCCTACGGCATCTTCGGTAGAAATACCCCGTTGATTGCAATAAAAAATCTGATCTTCGCTGATTTTTGATGTGGTGGCTTCGTGTTCCACAATAGCCGATTCGTTGTTTACATCCATGTATGGGAATGTGTGTGCACCGCATTTATCGCCAAGCAATAAACTGTCGCATTGCGAAAAGTTACGTGCATTTTCGGCATTTGCACCCACACGTACCAAACCTCGGTAACTGTTGTTACTCACTCCGGCTGAAATCCCTTTCGATAAGATATGACTGCGTGTATTTCGTCCCAAATGTATCATTTTTGTTCCCGTGTCGGCTTGCTGATGGTGATTTGTAACTGCCACCGAGTAAAATTCGGCCGATGAATTATCGCCCTGAAGAATGCAACTCGGATATTTCCAGGTAATAGCCGAACCTGTTTCTACCTGTGTCCATGAAAGTTTCGAATTCTCGCCTTTGCAAATACCACGTTTGGTTACAAAGTTATACACACCGCCCTTTCCGTCTTTATCGCCGGGATACCAGTTTTGAACAGTTGAATATTTCACTTCCGCATTTTTCATCACCACAATTTCTACGATTGCTGCATGCAACTGATTTTCGTCACGGCTCGGAGCTGTACAACCTTCGAGATACGAAACGTAGCTGTCTTCATCGGCTACAATCAATGTGCGTTCGAACTGACCTGTATTTACGGCATTAATGCGGAAATAAGTGGATAATTCCATAGGGCAACGAACGCCTTTGGGAATATACACAAACGATCCATCGCTGAAAACAGCTGAGTTAAGTGATGCAAAGAAATTATCAGTCACCGGCACTACCGAAGACATGTATTTTTTTATCAAATCCGGGTGATGTTCCACTGCTTCGCTGAAAGAGCAAAAAATAATGCCTTTCTCAGCCAAAGTTTCTTTGAATGTGGTTTTTACCGACACAGAGTCCATTACCGCATCTACTGCAATGCCAGACAAAGCCATTTGTTCTTCGAGCGGAATTCCCAGTTTATTGAAGGTTTTTATCAGCTCCGGATCAACTTCATCCATGCTTTTAGGAGCATTTTTGCGCGGAGCGGCGTAATAAGAAATTCCCTGATAATCAATTTCAGGAATAGTGAGATGTGCCCATTCGGGCATTTTCATTGCTGACCATTTACGGAATGCGTCAAGCCGGTATTCGAGCATCCATTCGGGCTCATTTTTTTTTGCCGAGATCAGCCGCACTACATCTTCATTGAGTCCCACAGGAATAATATCGGTTTCAATTTCAGTGGTGAAACCGTATTTATATTCGTTTTGCGTTACTTCGTGTAAAATATCTTCTGCCATAGGTTTTTATTATTCATCCTGCTAAAAAACAGCAGTTTTATAAAGAGCTGCAAAGGTACTAAAAATGTGTTTTACAGCATAATTATTTTAGTTTTAAGTACAGAAGTAACAGACAGAAAGGGTAATTTGTTTTAATTTACAACAGATTTTTTTCAATAAAAAGGGCTGTCCATTTCCGGACAGCCCTCGCTTGTAAACAAATCGCAAATTATTTCTTAATAAAGCGATGCATATTATTTACACCTTTACTGGTTATGCATATGGTGTAAATTCCAGAAGGTAAATTGTCGATATAAATGAAATTTTCTGTACATGAGCTCGTAATCAGTTGTTTACGACCGGTACAATCTATAATTTCAATTTTCTCAACATCTTCGGGTTTGTATGTAAAACTCAACCTGTTGACTGCCGGATTTGGATAGACTGATTGTGTATTTGCCGACAAATCAGATGGATTCAAACCGTCAACCGTATTGAAATTGATAAAAAATGGATTAGCTGCATTTCCAACAATTTCATCCGGAGTGAAGCTCAGTGAATTTACATCGGTGGTAAATACTTTGTTTTGTGCCGGATCGAATCCTTTAAATGTAACTTTCTTGTTTATATCGGTGCTGTTTCCCCAGATGGAGATATATGCCAGATGTTTGTTTATTGAACTGTTATAAACCATATTGACCACACCACGACAAACATCATCGATAAATACACCAACCTGAACATTGGTATTAGCCACTTCAACATCATGTATTTTAGCTACGGATGTAACCGTCATACTCGATTGATAGTTATTGCCTTCGAACGGCCAATGCGTTTCATCTTCGATCTGCATATTTTGTTTTACACTCGATTTTGAGATATACTGCGAAGGATAAACAAAACTTTTCGACGTAGTTGCAGTGGAGTAATACATGTATCCAAGTCCGGGTACAAGATATTCCAAACTACCTGTCCAAATGCCATTTGTGTATGTTGCAAAACCAATCTGACCTTTGATCTGATCACCTTCGTTAGCTGTGAGTCCGCTCAATGCTTCTTTTACAGGAGCTACAAACTGAGGAATGTAGCCAATCCAGTTCCAGTTAGTAGTAAGAGTTACAGGATTTGATGTGGATTTGGTTGTAGCTCCAACAATTTTGAGCGTTTTTGGCTGTGCCGATTTTAACTGGTACATCGATGTTTGAGTCAGTGAACTCAGTGTGCCACCCCAGATACCATTTACATATTCGATATAACCGTTCGATTTCGATTTCAGCAATAAGCCGTCTGCCTCCATGCCGGTTTTAACCTGATCGAGCAGTGTTGTACTTGTTACGTTTGGCGACATCCAGTTCCAACCCTTTTTAATACTTATTTGCTGTTCAATTTTATCAGTGGCATTAAAAATCTTAGGACTTGTAACACTTCCGGTAATTCCACCCGAAACAAAAGTAACAGCGCCTCCCACAACTTCAACTCCGGGGTAAATACGACCGGTACCTGCATCCCACAAGTTGAATGTAAGAGTTTTGCCGGTATCGTCGGTGTTGCCATAAACATCCATATAGAGCATGTAGCTGTTCAATAGTTTGTTAAACTGAGGTTTGGCTATACCTACACATTTTGTTCCATTAAAGGCGGCCAAAATATCTTCGGTATCTTCCTGATAAACTCCTTCAATTTTCACCTGACCGGTAATGTTCATCGACGATTCAAAATCGTACGGATTAACTGTCCAGTCGGGGCGAGGGCCGGTAACTTTAAGCAGTACAGGCAGCAATTCCTGAATACCATTATTTCCGGTAAGCGAAACACGGCACTCGTACGAACCAACATTAATGGAATTATCGACAGTAAATGTCAGTTCTGCTTTTTCCAGCGGATTTAATGTGCCCGAAGATTTGTTTACGGTTAACCAGCCGGGAAGTCCATCTACCACATAGTTTTCGTATTTACCAGAGTTGTTTACAATGGTTGTTTTGAAACTGAGCGCTTCCAATACTTCTTTTTTGAGCGATTGTCCATCGGCTTCCCATTTCAATCGGTTATTGTCAACAAAAACAGTCCATTTAACAGGTTCTGCCATGCGGTTTCCATTCAAATCGAGTACGCGGTTAACTGTAAATTCGAGCACGCAATTTTCGATTCGTTTCAGTGGTTCCAAAACATTGAACACAATTTTATTGTTGGTCGATGTCCAGTTGAAATACACATTTTCTTTTACTCTGGCTTCTTTCATAGCCGGAGTAAGATCGGAATATACAACCGTGCCGGTAGCTGTGCCACCAGTTTCAACGCCGGTAGAAGGAATAATTCCATCTTTCAACGATCCTGTAATTACCGTTTGACTTGCACCATTTACCGTATATTCTTCGAAAGGATAATAAGCAATTAAACCTGTTTCAGAACCTTTGAGTTTGTTGTTCATATCCAAGCGAATATTTTCAGCAGTGAGCGCTCCTTTCCAAATACGAACTTCGTCTATCATACCTGCAAAATACTGATCGGTAGTATAATCTAATGTCACATTATTGGTTTTGTAGTAGCGTGCACCAATGCTCATTTTGTTGGCAGTAATTCCTCCGAATTTGGTAGAAACAATCTGGTATTTCGAAATTCCATCAATCAGAACATTTGTATTACCACGCCGTAAAACGCTTATGGCAAAATGATGCCACAAATTATCCTGAAGATCGGTAGTTGTTATCAGATGAGCCACTCCTTTGGCGTAAACCGTGAGTTTGCCAGCAGCATCGAAACCAACCGACAAATTATTGATTGAATCCAAATCGTTTACACCTTTTCCACACGAAAACAAGGTAGTGTTTGTTTGCTTACCAGCTTTGAACCAAAATTCCAGACTGTAATCCTGATCTTTGGTCACAGGAATTAAAGCCGTTGATATTAAAGCATTTTGGTTTGTGCCGTTTAGCTGTATGGCTTTACCTTTGGGTTCAACATACCAGCCTGTTTTAAGTGTAAGGTTACGATTTTTTACTTTGTCGGCGGCCATAGTTCCCGAACCTTCGTTCAGAGGCCAGTAACCTATCAGTCCTGATTCATTGCCCGATTTCGAGATGTTTCTGTCTTCGGCCATATTGCTTAAATCGCGACTTTTTATCCATAGCGACAACTGTGCAAGATCTCCTTTATAGCCTTTTCCAATTGATAAACGTCCGCTTGGCTCAATAGACCCGATAATTGTCTGATCAATAACTTTTACATTATTGTTCATTTGACCGGTCAGGTTCACTGTCAGTTTTTTGCTGGTTGGATTGTAGCCGAGTGAAATATATTGCCAGTTTTCGTCGGCAACGATAGTACCCGTAAACTCTTCAGTTCCAGCAATTGCTTTCAGTACATTACCATTTAATTGCAATTGAAGTTGATTTGTACCTTCGCCAATGGCAAACAGGGTGGCATTTGTGTTAGTCTGATTGGTTTTAACCCATGCTTCAACACTAACAGGAACCGATTGCAGGTTAAATTGTTGCTCGGTGTATGCTTCGTTTGTACCTGTAAATTCAAGTCCAACATTGTTTTTAAGCGTGTAACCATTCAATACAGCCTGAACAGTCATATTGGTACTATTCAACAAGGTGTTTTGAATATCTTCGTTGAATGTAACCGATATTTCCGATTCGGGAGTCAGAATTCCATTTGATGGCGACGGATTACCTAAAGATGTAGGTGTAACCATATCTTTTATCACAGAAATTACTTCTGACTCGTTGTTTACCAGCTTGGTGCCAAAACTACAAACAGTTACAGCTCTGAATTGATACGTTTGATCGTCTTTTCCATACATGGAGTACAGATAATCAATGGTAGACGAGCTAATCATCTGACTATTTTGATCCAACGGTAATATGGCGGTATTGTTTACAAATTTTCGAATAGTTGACCATGCGTTATCGTCCTGATTAACTGTTTTATACTGTAATAATATTCCACCAAAATTCTTGTAATTTACGTTGTAATCTTTAATTTTGATAGGTAAAACATCCGAAGTTGTAGAGTTTATAATTTTGTTTGTAATTTCAAGAGTTACATCCGAACACGATGGTACAAACTGAGCCGATATATTGACCGATGAAGAAATACCATCGCAGGTAGAACTTAACAGCAAACTTATATTGTTGTATTCTAGTTCGTCCAGACTCGATTGTTTAAGCTTAAGCACTTTTTCCATTGGTTCACCCGGAATAATGTAATACAATTTCCCGTTTCCGAGAGTTTGTCCATCCACCGTAATAATGGCACCTTTAGAATTGGTTTTTTCGTCCACGGTAAGCATATACCAACCGGCAGTATTACTTTCAGAGAGGTTCGACAGTGTAATTTTGTACGATGCTTCTTTTCCACCGGGAATGTCAGTTGCAAACGGGTTTGCTACCTTCAAATCGGGTTTTTCAACCTGAAGAGTGGCTACACCAAGCGCTTTGCCTTTGTTTACTTCGGAATATTCAACCACATCCAAAGCTTCGTACGGACATGAACTACGTCCGCCACGGGTTACAAAAATTGGTGCTCCTGAATAAGTATCAAACTCTTTTTTGATATTGGTATTTGAATTTGGTGCAGAAGTTTTGATAACCGGAGTGTAAACATCTACCGATATGTAGTCGCCTGCATTTTCATCGGCCAAAACATATCCATAGGTAGTACAATATTCTTCACCATCTCCTGTTACCGTTTCTGATTCAGCTCCGTGTTTGGTTTCGAATTCGAACTGAAATCCTAAGTTATTGTAAGCAAAACCGTTTTCGGTTTTAAACACACCCTGAGCACTATATGATGAGGATTTTGTTTTAGTTGATGAACCACAAACGGTAACTGATTTTTCGGTGGTTACACCGGCATCAGCCGAAATGTTTGATTTTTTGTATACAGTTTCATCTTTCGATTCCATAGCTGTAATCTTCTCATCTTCTTTCAGTGCCAGTTGAGTTATCCAACCATCGATACTGGTATTATATTTCAAAATTTCGTTTTCGTACTGTTTTTCGGTTTTTGCTGAAGGTTCGATAAAGCGATAAGTTCCTTCTTTACCAAAGTTCTGATCGTCGCTTTTTAATGTAGTTACATATCTTGATTTTGAAATGAATGGAGTTGCCGAGATGGTACTTGACACTGTTTCCAACAAATCGTTACGAAGTTTAATTAAATTTGGAATCAATGTTTCGGTAATGTGCGCATAGGTAAATCTGAAATTGGTTTCAGCGCTTAAATTGCCTACTTTTTCGTCTTTCACTTTTAATACATAAGTGCTTCCTTCGAGTACCGGATTGAGTCTGCGTGAAGTTCCGAAAAACAGGTTTGTAGATGTGCCTACATACACATCGCCCCGTCGACCAACATAATCAGCCGATGAAGATGTTTCAATGCGTTCGGTAGTGGTTGTGCTGATATTGAATTCACTTCCGCTACCTGCCGATTGTTCTATATCAACGCCAGCGCCGGTTTTATTGTCAATTTCAACTTCATCCAGTTTCAGAACAAATAAACTTCCGTAGGCTACAGAAATTTTTTGTCCGTAATTTACTGTTCCCATCAAACTTTCGGAACCCACATAGCTTTTCGTAAAATTGTACGAGTTACTGATGGTTGTTCCCTTTTCCATATACGAATAGCTGTTCGATCCCGGAGGGTCGCGCAGAACAAACGAAATAAGATTTGGTCCGGCAGTAACAAAGTCGGTTCCGGTAAGAATATCGCCCATAACAATAGCTTTGAAGGTTGAATTACCATCCCAGGCCGTTTTACGATCCTTGTATTCAACTTCTATTTTCATACCCAGAGTATATGGGGCTACTAAATTGGGGAATCCGGCTTTAAATCTGTAATCGAATACGCCCTCTTCGTTGAAAGTATATTCTTTCGACGCAGCTTCGCTATCTCCCGCATTTGGATCACCAACGCTACCCAAAGGTAATTCGTAACGACCTAACTCATTCTGAATATTTATTTTTGCATTGCTTGCCGCCACTTTACAAAATTCCTGCATTTCAGGTAAATTGTCGGGGTGTTGATATTGCTCGTAAGCAAATATTCTTAATTTATAGATTTGCGTTGTTTGATATACCGGGTAACCATATTTGTACACTGGTTTGTTGTTGGCATCGTAAGCCGGAGTGGCAGCATTGTTGTTTAAGAAATTATACATCGGTATTTTTACCTTTGTATTATTTGTCAGATTTGTATACAAAAAAATTGAATCGCCAAACACTCCTGCAGGCATTCCGGGGTCAATAATATCAATCGATATTTTGTCGACACGGTATGTGAAATCGAGTTTCTGATTGTATTTAAACAATTTTGCTTTTTTGTTCACAACAGTCGTATCGCTTAGCACTACATTAGGATCGATTTGGAATTCAGGTAAATTGAAATTTGTTCCGGTAAGGCCACCACGGGTAGTTACATTGGTTACTTTGTACTTCAACGGAGGAAGAAGCAAGCGGAATTCACCTGTTTTTGGATCGGTAGTTACTGTAATTTTTTTAGAGCCGGCAGCAATTTTCGAAATACTGTTTATGGTATCCTGTATAGCGCCCGGAACAGTAATTTCGTTGTCGGTAAGATTGAGTTGATAATCACCATCAGGCACTTCTATCGTAATTTCAGCTTCACCTATGTTGGCTTTACTTAACCCAAACCCAAGTGGTTTTGATCCCTGCACAACACCTCCGGCAACACGACCGGCCAGAATAGTTTTGGTGGTATCAAAAAATTTGATAGGTTCACCCAAAACAGGTTCTTTAAAGTTCATTGTTACTGAAGTATTATTGTTGGCATCCACCAAAATATGACCACGCTTTTCAACTGTAATTGTGTGTATGCCGATGGGAACTTCAATGATACATTCGCCCGTAGCATCGGTACATGTGACTTTTTTGTCTTTGTACAAATAAGCACCATCCACAAGAATATTGACGCTATCGGAAGGGAAAGATGTGTTTTGATAAGTGGTTTTGATGCGAACTTTAAATGATGAAATATCTTTAAAATCCACAGCATTGTGTACCGATGTTTGATAAGTCAAAAAGCGATTGAGCTGCGATGGCTCAAACTCATGGCTCGATTTTGAAGGAGTAAACGCATAAGTAGAACCATCACCCATAAACGGAATGCCTGAAATGAGGTAATTTCCATTTTTGTCGGTTATCCCTTTTATCGATAATTGTTCCAATGTAGGAACCACTTTCGACGATTCGGCTTTGGTAAATTTAATGTGATGCTCGTTGTAGTTTTTCTTGTAATTCGATTTATCGAATGCATAACGATCCAAACCTTCATCGAATTGCCAGTAACCAATTAATCCGGTTTCGTTACCGTTTATGTATCGGTTGTAATTATCAGCTACTTCTTTATCGGTTAGCGCATGATCCCACAAACGCAAATCGTCCACATTACCTTTGTACGAACCTTTTACCAAAAATCCATCACCCAGATACGCTATGGTAGTGTCTTGCATGAGTTTGGTGTTTTCGCACTTGTTCAATAGTAATTTATCAGAATTATTTAGAGTGACTGAATTTGCTAACTTGCCGTTAATATAAAGTTTGAGCGAAGCATCGCCATCAAACGAAATGGTAGCATGAAAATATTCATTAGGTTGCAAATCAGACATGTCATAAGATATCTGCCGGTCGAATGAAGAAATCTGATCGAGATACACTGCAAGTGTCGAACCTTCGTACCACACCGAAAACTCTTTCAAAGTTTCGTACACAGCCATATCTGCATTCGCATCGAGAGGTAGCAGCCATGCTTGCCAGGTAAAGCCGTCTTTTGGACAACCATGTTTTTCGGGAGTTAAGGCAACAGCGCCCAAACCACCTGCGCCACTGAAACTCATCGATTTGTACAGCGATTCCGATTCGTTGGCATTCGATGCAAACACCGAAACACTATCCACAGAAGTGCCGGAGCCAAATGTTACGCGACCAGACACAGTACCATTTGCCTGTGCAAAACCAATAATATCTCCCGAGTAGTAAACGGTATCGATTTTTCCTGACTGAAGTGTAAATTCAGAGCCTAAAGTGTATTTATATAATGTTCCGGGAGTAATATCGCGATCATCGTAGGTGTAATACTTTCCGTTTGTTGTAATATTGGCGATATTTTCTTTTGGGTTTTCTATTCCCTCATCGTATATCTGACGTTTAATAAAGAAAGAGTTGCTCAGGTCGTTACGTTCTACATTCCACTTGAGTTGAATGCGATCGGCCAGTGTTCCTTTCGAAGCTGTAACGGATTTGTATTTTACTTCATCCTTGATGATGGTGTTTTGCCAAACGGTTTCAGTTACTTTTCCTTCGTTGTTCACTACCAAACGATATTGATACGGAACATTTTCAGTTAAGTTTTCGTCGGTAATGGTATTGGTGTTGTTATTGTCTTTACTGGTAACTGTAATGTTGGTAATTGCGTTGGTATTCAGGTTTTTTCGCTGAATGGTAATCGAAGGGTTAAAACACCAGTTCGGATTCCAGCTTAAAATAATTTTGGGGTTTTCGGCACTTGTTTTCGTAAAAGTTTTAAAATTCAGGGTGTTTAAAACGGTGCGTTTTGTACTAACTTTCGTAGAACTCGAAAACTCAGTCAGAAATTTTGTTTTATCAATACCAGTAGGAATAAACCGAACTCTGTATTCATATTCTTTGTCATACAGGCAACTTTCGTCAATGTAACTTCGCTGACTTCCTGCAAGATTATTAACAACTTCGGTATACGTGCTTTGTCCTTCTTCGGTACGTTCAACAACCCATTGTCCGTTTTCCGAATACAATCCACCATTATTATTTACTTTCCAGTTAAGTGTGATTTTTTTTGTACAATTATCATAATTGCGGTCTAATGAAATAGGTCTGATATAGCTTGTGTTTGTGGTTGAGCTATTCCATGTATAATTTTTTCCAGCAAGAATGAGCGAGTATGTTGCATATACAGTCGACTCGGCAGTATAGTAGTTATCCCAGGCAAATGTTGCAGCTCCTGCTACATCGCTCAATGCAGGATTAAACTGTTTCAGCAATTTTGTACGTGCAGCATCGGAGTATAACTGCACCTGATTCAAATAAGATGAAGAAGCCGTTTTGTTGTACGAAAATAAGGTGTAGCCACCTGATTGCGGTACTATAGATGAGCTGGTAAGTATGGGTTCAAATTTAGGGAAATTAATAACAATTCCCTTATAATCACCAGCAAGATCCACTCCATTGTGGTTAAAATCCCATTCGTAATGAACAACAAGAGTAACACTTTTGCCACTCAATCGTTGTGGATATTGCCATGTATAGTTTGAGAAACGATAATCACCCGATGAGGAACCATAGTAGTTTGATACATAACCAGCGTTTTCAGTGTTTACCGGAGAACAAGAATTGTTTGGAGAATCAAAACCACTCCCATGAGTTAAGATTTTTGTCCACGTCCCGTTGTCTTCAATAAAATAAACAGTTACAGTACGCATAACATCATCAAGTCCGTCGTAATCGTAGGCAAGTACTTTAAAAGTTACATAATTATAAGCATCGACACCGCCATTGAGTGAAACGTTCAGGTGATTTGTGTTGCTTGGCGAAAATGTAGTGTCTGCTTGAACCACGTTTGATAAACACAGGGCAGCTATCAGAGCAACCAATAGCTTAGTCCTTTGAAAACCGGCTACACTTTGCAGCGAAAAAAATGTTTGTTTTACGAACTTTATTAAATAGTTGTAAATAGGTTTCATATAGAAAATTGTTTTATTAATGATAATTTTTATAAACCAACACATAGCGTACAATTGCACACAGAAGTCAAATCATTAATGCCCGATATTCATCAGGCATTAAGAAACTGTTTAAAAAGATTAGATTTATTTTTAAACAGTTTCTATGATTTGATTTCTTCGAAATTGCAAACTAAGAAATTTAGATAGTACGTACAGAGCGTATTTTACAAATAGAGCTTTTAGGAAGGATATTGAGTTTTCCTGTACTAAAATCGAAGGTTGCCACCTGTCCTTTACCTACTGTAATACTCCAATAACTACCAGAAAATCCACCGATAGTTGCGCGAAGTGTGTACATTAGCGCCAATTCTTCTTTCGAAGGAAGTCGCCAGTTGGTAAATTGCTTGCCCGCTTCGCTGTGATTGGCTGCATTGGCAATAAGCGCAGAAGCTCCATCCCAATTGGCTGATCCCTGATCTTTCGTTTCGGCTACAACAATGGTTTTTCCGTCAGCAGAAACGCTGATAACAATTCCGCCACCTAATTTATCGCCCACTTTTGGCTGTGTTTGTGCATGAGCTATTGAGCTCATCATCAGCATAACTAAAAGAAATAAACTTGCTTTTTTCATTGCTTAAAAATTTTAAATTGAATTATTTATGAAATATGTTTTTTTTAAAAATTCAGTTTCTTAATAAATGATACTGCGAAATACCCTTTCAAATTCACTTTTACCCGACGATTTTAGTATATAACCTATGGCGCCGGACTTCTTAATGTCAGCATAATTTGTGTATTCACTCATCATGGTAAGAATAAGAACTTTTAAATCCGGATATATTTTAAGTGCTTTTTTAGTCGCTTCCAAACCGTTCAGAAATGGCAAATCAATATCCATAATAACTAGATCGGGGTGCTGTACTTTCAGCAGATTAAGAAACTCCAATCCATTTGTAGCTTCCGCTACAACAGTGCCAAAGCCCTCTTTTTCAATCAATAGCTTTACGCTTTCCCTGAAAAGTAAATGATCATCAACAATGATAATATTACGCATGGCATAGCTTTTTTTGGATGCAGGTTATTTGTTTTGCACTTTGGTATATTTCTCTCCGTTCAGAATAAGAGTAGCTCCTTCGAAACGGTATTCGAGTACGGCAGGAACTCCTAATTTGTTTGTCAGCCATATTCTGCCATCGCGCAAATCGTAAGCGTAGTAACCGCCACCATCGGGCGTGGTTTGTCCTGAAGTTGTTGTGCTTTTACTGTATGACCAGTCAGCATTGAAAATCACTTTGTTCACTATGGTGAAACTTTGTCTTGTAACGGCTACATCCACTTTTGTGGTGGAAGTCCATGTGCCCACAATTCCCGCTTTTATGTTCGATTTATCTGTTTTGCGGTCGTATTTTTGTGCCGGATTAGCTCCTTTGGAAAGTAAAAAATCCGAAGAAAGTGTCCGGTTGAAGCGTTGTGCCCAATACAAGGCTGTGTGTCCTTCTTTGTCAGTAGCTTCGAGTTTCGCGCCTTTATCCAGCAATATCTGAAGCATTTCGGTATAAGTGCTATATTTATCTCCCATAGCATTTACCGCCCCGGCAGCATGCATAAGCGCTGTTTTTCCCCATTTATCCTGTAAATTTACGTCGGCATTTTTGGCCAAAAGCAGTTTTACGGCATCAGTGAAACTCCCGATAACCGGTGTTGCAAATACGACCTTCAATAAACCACCTTTTACTGCATACATCAGCGCTGTTTCGCCATTGGCATTTTGTGTATTTACAGTTGCACCATTTGCCAGCAGTATTTTAACCGGACTTGTTTTTTGTACTGCGCCCATCAAAGGTGTAATTCCGTTTTTATCGGGAGCATTGGGATTCGCTCCTTTTTCGAGCAGCAAATTGAGAATTTTTTCGCAGTCCTTTTCGTTTGGGTCGGCACTCATAAAATTGAAAACAGCCTTGTGTAACGGTGTATAATTCATGAAGTTTTTAGCGTTGACATTGGCTCCGCGCGATACTAAAAGTTTAACCATTTCGTACATCGAAGTTTCCATCAACGGCGTGTATCCTCCCAAATCATCGTTACCTTCAGTATTTGCTCCTTCGTCCAATAGATATTTTGCCATTTCGAGCTGATTAGCAATTACCGCCCAATGCAGGGAAACGCGTATTATTTCGTCTTTTACGTTCAGTGTTTTTGCTTTAGCAATAATAAGTTTTGCCGAGGGTATGTTTCCGGCTTTGGCTGCATAATCCAACGCATTTTGCGACGATTTGAATTTCGCTTGTTGCCGAAGCAATATGTTAGCTCCTTTATCGAGTAAAAGTTTCACCACATCAGGGTTCACTTCAGCTGCTTTCATTAAGGCTGTTTCGCCACCAATGTCCTGAATATCAATTTTTGCTCCTTTCTCTATCAGAATTTTGGCAATTTCAGTGTTTTTTACAGCGCACATTAAGGCGGTCATATACATTCTGTTTTGTAAATTGATATTTGCGCCTCTGTTGATAAGTATTTTAGCCGATTCGGTATATTTTTCTGCGGCCAGCATCAGGGCGGTGTTGCCACCAGTTTCGTGGAGTTTACCGTTCCATTCCAGCCAATCGTCCTGCAAATCAAGTTGTGCGCCTTTGTCCAATAGCATTGTAACTAACTCAGGATAAGCCAGCGCATCCATAATTGCCGTGTATTTCCACGAAACTTCGGGCTGAACCAACACATTCCATTCGTTTACCTTTATTCCTTTGGCATTTATGAGCATTTTGATAATTTCATAGGTTTCGGCAATTAGTTTCGGTTTGTTGTTGTTACTTACCAACACATTGTAATCGTACAAAGCACATCCCAGCAAAGTCATTTTTCCATCGCGGGTATTGGGGTCGGCACCTTTGGCAAGTAATGCTTTCACCTCTTCCGATTTATGATTTTTTACGCTGGTTAGAATGTTTTGAGCATTTATTTGTGTACTAAAACATCCAGTAAAAAGTACAAACAGAAATATATACTTTGCTGATTTCATCTTTTTCATTGGTGGAATTGTTTGTTTTATGTGTATGAGTATATTTTGTTCATCCGCAAATTTTGAATCAGGTAGAAATAACAGATAAGGAGATGAAAAAATACAGACAAAAATACATTGGTATGTTAAAATAGCGGCAAATAAAAATCCTGAAAATAGCTGAGAAAAATCCCGAATTTTGGTAAGTGTAAATCCTTAGAAATAAAGAATCCTGTATGCTTAAAGTTTAGCATACAGGATATAGAAAGAGATTCGGATATTTCTTTAGGTGGCAATTACAATTCCACCATCTTATTTTTCAGTGCGTATAACACAAGATTTATGGTGTTTTTAGTTTTCGTTTTTTTTAGTAATGTTGAACGGTGAACTTCTACAGTTTTTGAACTTAAAAAGAGCTTTTCGGCAACTTCAGGCACTGAATATCCTTTGCTAAGAAGATTTAAAACTTCCATTTCACGCTCGGTAAAAGCGGAATCTTTTACCTGTGAAGCATCGGAGTTAGTTGTTCCGTTGCCATTGATAATGATTTGTCGTAATAATTCAGCCGAAAAGTAACTTTCGCCACCCATAATGGTATTTATGGCTTTTTCGAACTCGTTTTTACCTGATGTTTTCAGTACAAATCCCAGCGCACCGGCATAAATAATGTCGGCATAGTTGGCTTTGTCATTGAGCATGGTAAGAACCAGAATTTTTATATCCGGTCTTATTTTTAGCGCTTTTTTTATGGCTTCAAGTCCACCCATCACAGGCATTTCTATGTCCATTATAACTAAATCGGGATGAAGATGCTCAAGCAAATCCAGGAAAACCCGACCATTTTCGGCTTCGGCAATCACAGTGCCCAGATTTTCGTTTTCAATCAGTAATTTTATGCCTTCACGAAAAAGGGAATGATCATCAACAATAATAATTTTATTCATTTTCTGGCTTGTTTTTGCATTTATTCAATGGGGAAAATAATTTTTGCAACCATTCCCTGGCCCGGTTTCGAAGATATTTGTATATCGCCTTTCAGTACTTCAACTCTTTTTCTGATACTCACAAATCCTAAACCGGTGTTTTCATTTCCTGATTTATCTGATTCAAATCCTTTTCCATCGTCGCTGTACTCAAACTCTATTGTTTTATTTTCGACTGAATGCACAAAACTAATTTTTGCAGTAGTGGCATTTGCGTGAGTTAAGGTGTTTTTAATCAGTTCGGTAGATATTCGATATAGCATAAGCTCAATCAAATCGTCGAAACGTTGTTGAGTATTTGTGTGAAAATGAATGGTTAATACCCGGGTGTCGTTTATGTGTTTTGAAAAATCACGTATGGCCTTTATAACACCAACCTCCATCATGTATTGCGACGATAACCCATGTGCTAATTCCCTCACTGTTTTTATCGCCATTTCTATACTCACATTACCTTTTTCCTCAATCAGTTTTCTTTTTTCAATATCGCAGGTGTCGGCAAGCCACTGAAAGTACAGTTTGATGGTTGAGAGCAACGGGCCAAGCCCGTCGTGAAGTTCCGACGAAAACCGGTTGCGTTCGCGTTCTTCAACTTTCATGGTAATGCCAAGGAGTTTTTGTTCACTCTCAATCAGCGATGCATTTAGTTTAGTAAGTTCCAATGTTCTTTCAGCAATGCGTTCTTCCAGTTCTTCCTTCAAATTATAAAGAGCAATTTCTGCCTCTTTCTGAGCCGAAATATTGGTGTGTACGCCATACATCAACAGCGGTTTTCCATCGGGAGTCCATGTTTTAACTTTACCTTCCTGCCTTATCCATACCCAGTGCCCTTTTTTGTGACGCATTCTCACTTCCACTTTGTGGTAAGGTAATTCTCCGCTGAAATGGCGTTTCAGCATATCTTCAGCGTAAGGAATATCTTCGGGGTGAGTTATGGTTTTCCAACCGTTTTTGCCCAGAAAAATCTGACCGAGTTTTATTTCAAATGAAGAATAGCCCAGATTTTTAGCCCATATATCATTAAATTTAATCTTTCCGGTTTGTACGTTCCACTCCAATGTGCCGATATTAGCTCCTTCTAAAACCTCTTCTAGTTTAATACGGGTTTCGTTAAGTGCTGCTTCTGCCTTTTTTTGTTCGGTAGTATTGTAAAGAATTCCTGTCCATATAACATCACCGTCTTCAACCGGGCGTGGCAGCGAATCTAAACGAATCCAAATGATTTTTTTACGGATAAGTAAACGGCCTTCCCAATGAAAAGGAATAAGCTTTCTGTTTGCTTCTTCGTTTTTCCTGACAAATGATTTTTTGTCTTCGGGGTAAATTAAGTCGCTTATGATGAATGGGTTGTTTGCAAATTCTTCTCGGGTAATTCCAATGATTTCACAAAACCTGTCGCTGGCAAGTTGCATGGAATAAGGTGGATTCTCGGAGCTGCTCCAGTTTTTATTACCCCATTTGCTAAGGGCTAAAACCTTTATCCGATAAAGCCCTGCCGGTTGGTTGTTGAAAATATCGTCGTAATATAATTGCTCTTCCTTAATAGCCGCCTCCGACTGTTTTAGTTTTTCCAGTTCTGTCAGAATTTCGGTTTGATTGGAAAGTAAATCCCGAATAATTTCGAAAGCTTCGATATTTGATGAATTTTTGTGTTCAGACAAATACTTAGAGGCTTTTTCCAGAAGGCTGGAGTGTGTATTTGTTTGAAAATCCATCATATTTTATTGCGGTAGTTATTGATATGTGTTATACAGCAAAGATAATCAATAACTTTCTAATACAATATAATTATGTTAAATTTCGAAGTTGTTTTTTGCGAATTTATATTCTTACATAGCCACTTTGCTACTTAATGTCATTTCTCCGCTTTCCGAAACCACCTGCAAAATATACAATCCGGTCGGTAAATTTCCCCTTTCAACTATGACACTTGTTCCTGTAAATGTTTCACTTTTTACTTTTCTGCCATTCACATCAATCATATAGAGCTGATATGTACCATTGTAAGCGATATTAGGAAGTTCAACCAAAAAGCGGTCTTTCACGGGTTGCGGATAAACTAACATTTTCAGCAATGCCGATGGATTATCCACAGCAGTTGTAGCACAATCCACGATGCTCACATTTATTTTACTTCCGCTTAAGCCATTCGATTGATAACAGGACGTTTGAGTAATGCCTGGAATATCCACGGTTTGCGGACTTCCACTTTTGCTGAAAATAACATTGACCGAAGTAACTGTATTGGCAAAAGTATAACTGTACCAACCATTTCCTTTGTCGGTCATAGTTACGCCCGGCCAGCTACTAAACAGATTTCCTCCTGCATTCCATGCCCAGATACTAACGCCCGCTGTTCCCCAATCGGTTGGTTTTTTGAAAGAAACAGTAATTGCCTGTACGTTTGGATCAGTTACAGTAAATGTAGCTGTGTAAGTTGCATCGCTTTCCAGGTCGGCGTTGTCGATGATTTTATAAGTAAACGCTGCGTTGGTGGTTGATGCCGTAAATGTTATTTGTGCCGGATCGGTAACAAGCTGATTCGGTGTGGCAGCATTTCCATTCACATTCAATGTTCCTGAAGTTGGCAACGAAATAATTTTTATTGCTTTAAAAGTATTGTTTTTCGGACTACTGAAACCAAAATCGTTTGCTGAAAAAGTGTAAGAAGTATTCTGATTCAGTGTTTTGTTGATGTTCTGTCCCACAGGATTATCGTTGGTAACGGCTGAAACATTGATCAGGTAATCGCTGCCTCCATTGTTGTCCCAGGAACTGCCGTGATTGATCACAAAATTAATTTTTGTAACCACCTGCGCCGGATTATTAAACGGTCCGAGAATTACCTGCCAGTTTCCATCTACCAGTGTAAAAGGCGTTTCCACGGCTCCACCTGTAGATGCTAAAGTTCCTGCAGGTTGATAAGCAGCAATGGCAGTTGTCCAGTTGTTGACACCCCAGTGTAGTTTGGATGCAGCAGTTGCGTTTTTACAGGTAATAGTTATTGTGTTGGCTGTTGTTGGAGCTGTCGGATTCCATGTTACATTTCCGGTGGTTCCACCGCCGATATCTCCATCGCCGGTTCCGATATATACATGCTGGATTGGTGTTTTAAATACATTTCCTTTGGTATCAATGGCTTCCACGTAATAATCCACCAATGTATCTTTCAATCCTTTAATTTCGGCAAAACACAAATCGGCTTTGGCTTGCGGTAGAATAAAGAAATTCAGTTCGGCATCGGTGGTTGGGTCGGCTGCCATTGGTTGACGCGTCATGGCTATATCAGTCCATGTACTGACTTCAGAACCGCCTGCATAAGTGTCGTTTTGGATACTTTCCACGGGATTTTGACCATCATTATCAGTTCGGTATTTTAGGGTAACCGATATCAGTCCGTTTACATCAAAAGCATACGTCCACACATGAAAATCGGAAGAATAATTCACTTTTTTGTAACCTGTTATAGGACCAAAGCCAGCACTTCCGGGATTGTACGGAAAACGTTGCGGAATAAATACCGACGGAGCAGTATTGTCGGTAATTGGATGGGCATTGATGACCATTTTTGCATAATCGATGGCAATATTTCCGGTCATCGATTGTTTTACTTCCATATCCTCTGATTTTCCGTAATACATAAATCCGGAATTCAGTCCACCGAAATAAAAATGCCAGGCTTTTTCTGCATTGGTAGCAGAACTACCGCCATCGGCAATATACTGAATACGCAGATTTCCACCTTCCAGATCTTCGGCCATAGTGACATAATTTTCAGTAGCCGTAATTACAGCCCAGTTTCGTGCATCTTCGGTCCATCCATTCGGATCGAAACGGTAATCGGTTTTGCTGTAGAGTGGCCACAGCCAGTTGATAAACTGCGGATGACCCCAATCGCTTTCGGCATTTACCCACGCGCCATCTTCCACACGCACCACATCAGAAGCCGGAACAGGATGATCTTTCAGAAACTGCTGAATAGTGGTTGGTTTATAACCGGCATTGGCCGAAGCATGTGTAAAACTGGTTACCGCTTCGTTGTAGTACGAACTTCCCCCGCCCCAGGCATTGTCTCCATCGTGTGCCAGTAAAACTATTGAAGGCTGATTTGTACTGCTGTATGGTTCAATTTTGGATGAAATGTCGCCGGTGTTTGCCCCGCTGTAACCATCCACATAACTTATGTAATTACACATCGGAATCACATCAATTTTATACGAAGTTCCGGTGGCCGGGTCGATATATTGCGCTTTGTGAGCCTGATAACAATATGGCGCTGCCAACCGGCTTCCGCGACCGTCGATGGTGGCATCGTACCAGTTTGTTCCGGCAGTTGAAACCTGATCAGCGCGGTTGGGCGCTTCAATATTTCCGTTGATATTATACGGATGAACATAATCCGATAAAGTACGTGCTAAATGGCTGTTAGCTACTACCGACCATTCAATGTTGCAACTAACCAGCGCCTTGATAATTCGTTCCGAAAATGCACATTCGGCAGGCCAGTAACCTTTCGACACAAATCCATAATATTTATTAGCAGCATACTGATGTGCTTTTATTTGTTTTACAAGAGTTCGTTCGCTTACCAGCGGAGAAAGCGCGTGGTCGTAGGTAAAACCAACCACATCGAGTCGTGGAAATCCGCCCGAAGTTTTCCATCCGATGGCTTCTTTATACGGATTCATCCAATTTGCGGAATATCCCCACTGATTCTTGGCTCCCAGCGATTGAATATTTTCCATTAATCCGGCTGAAATGCTCAACTGAGCACCGGCATCGGTTACATCTTTTATGCTGCTCACCGCATTGCGTGGCGACGATTGATATGCATTCACACGGTCGGCTTTCGAGAAAATTTCTTCCAGATTATTGGTAGGATGCGCTACCGAACTTCCCGGGTAAATATTCGTTCCGTTATTTTTCAAACGGTTCGATTCCTCGGCAAACTGTTTGGAGTCGGGTTTATCCTTGCTTTTTTCTGCCCAATAAACCGGCTGATCCATATGCCAAAGGTATGTGGTGTAAATTTTCTGAGCAATTGAACCGGCAGGAATCAATAAAAATGCAGCAACGATGATTGAATAGATTTTTGTGTTCATATATTTGAAATTCAAGGTATGAACTACAAATTTATTAGAATATGAGCTGTATAAATATTGAGAAACAGTTTATTTTTATGAATAAACTATGCAAACGTTTGTGTTTTATGCCATATCTATCGGTTTATAAACTCAATAAAACTCAACATCGGTCTTTTTTGTACTTTTTTGAATTAATTTTTCCGCAAAATGAGCCACCAAAACAGTATTTTTGTGAACGAGTTTAATGGTTATCCTATAAATTATAAACCGATGAAAATACATTCAAGAATTCTTTTTTTAATTGCTCTTAGCGTTGTTTGTGCCAATACAGTTACAGCTGATAATCTTTTGCAGAATATCCACAGTAGAAATACACTCTCGTTGAGTGGTAAATGGAATTACATTATCGACCCCTACGAAACAGGTTACTACGATTACCGCTACAAACCTTTCGATGAAATGAAAAACCCCGGCGACGGAGCGTTTTTCTTAGACAGAACCCAAAAAGATCCTTCGTATCTCATTGAATATTCGTTCGATAAATCACCAAATCTGATGGTGCCCGGTGATTGGAACTCGCAGGATGATAAACTGTTGTATTACGAAGGAACTATTTGGTATCGCAAAACCTTTGATTACACTAAAACAACCGAATCAAATCGTGTTTATGTATATTTCGGTGCTGCCAATTACGAAAGTGATGTGTATCTGAATGGCAAGAAACTGGGAAAACATATTGGCGGTTTCACGCCATTTAATTACGAAATAACTTCGCTGCTGAAAGAAAAAGGAAATTCGCTGGTGGTAAAAGTGGATAACAAACGCAAGCGCGATGGCGTACCAACTCTCAATACCGATTGGTGGAATTATGGTGGAATTACCCGCGATGTAACGCTGGTAGAACTTGAACCGGTGTTTATCGAAGATTATCTGGTGCAGCTGAAAAAAGGAACTGACAACGAAATTGCCGGTTATGTTCAGTTGAATGGGAGTGCTGCAAATCAAAAGGTGAAAATTTCAATTCCTGAACTGAAATCGACGATGGAAGTGAGTGCCGATTCAACAGGAAAGGCCGTTTTCAGTATAAAAGCAAAAAAAATCATTCGCTGGTGTCCGGAAAATCCCAAATTGTACGATGTGGAAATCAGCTCTAACGATTCCCGTGTGACTGATAAAATCGGTTTCCGCACTATCGAAACGCGTGGAACCGACATTTTGCTGAACGGCAAATCTGTTTTCCTGCGCGGAATTTGTATTCACGAGGAAAATGCGCTCCGTGGCGGTCGTGCTTATTCGGAATCTGATGCTGTGATGTTGTTGAATTCGGCCAAAGAATTGGGTTGCAATTACGTGCGTCTGGCACATTATCCGCATTCGGAATATATGGTGCGTAAAGCCGACGAAATGGGCATTTTGGTGTGGGAAGAAAATCCGGTGTACTGGACCATTCAGTGGGACAATCCGGCAACGCTTGCCAATGCCAAAAATCAGCTGACAGAAGTAATGACCCGCGATAAAAACCGTGCTTCGGTCATTATATGGTCAATGGCCAACGAGACACCGGTGAGCGATGCCCGCAATAATTTTCTGAAGGAGTTGGCTACACTCTGTCGTAGTTTAGATAATTCACGTTTAATTTCGGCAGCGCTGGAAGTACATGGAAGCAATAATCCGAACGAAAAAATAGTGGAAGATTTCTTTGCTGATTACGTGGATATTGTCAACTTTAACCAATATGTGGGTTGGTACGACGGTACTCCTGCAAAATGCGACCGTGTGGAATGGAATATCAAATACAATAAACCGGTTATGATAAGCGAGTTTGGTGCCGACTGCGTGCAGGGATTGCACGGCGATGTGAATGCCCGTTTTAATGAAGAATATCAGGAAGATTTATATGCCCGCACTATCAAAATGATTTCGAAAATTCCGCAGTTACGCGGCGTTTCACCATGGATTTTATACGATTTCCGGTCGCCAAAACGCACTTTGCCGGGCATACAGGATGGTTGGAATCGCAAAGGACTGATAGGGCAGAATGGTGTAAAGAAAAAAGCGTTTTTTGTGATGAAGAAATTCTATGCCGAGAAGGAAGCAGAGTATTTGAAGAAATAAGAGACAAATTTTAACCCACTTTGCAGCAAATCAGCATAAAACTCTTGCTATACATTGATTTGCTATTCTCGGAATTCAGATTTGAGCACTACAGATTTTTTCTTTACGAAGGGTGCATATTTGTATTTTAGAGCGTCATATAGTTTTTGTACCTTTTGATTTGGTTCTGTGCAACGTCGTATTTGTATCACTTCATCTTTATCGTTTTGAGCTAATGTGGTAACCGCTTTTTGCGTATTCATTATTCGTACTATCTCACTCCATCCACTGTGTATGCCCTCTTTTTTGAGTTGATGCCTGATGGTGTTTACCACCCAATAAGCTAATAATCCCAAGTGCAAATGAGCCATTGTACTTTCATCCTTTTTGTGATAGATGGGACGCAAATCAAGATCGGTTTTCAGTATTCTAAACGTGGCTTCAATTTCACGGATTGTATTGTAAAACTGCCATAGCATCTCTTGGGATTGCCCTTCCAGTGAGGTTCGAAGAAAATAAACGCCACTGCGTGCATTTATGTCAACATCTTTCTTTATTGCCCAATTGATGGCGGTTGCTATTTGCTTTTGCTCAGTTTCATTCTTTTCTTGTTTCTGTTTTCTTTTGCTTTCAGGCTGCTGACCCACCACCACTTCAATATCAAAATAGCGCTGTATGGACGGATATTTCCCTTTGAGCCGACCAATACGTTCGTAGACTTTATCTGCCTGTTTTACTCCTCCTTTTTTTGTCAGACTCTCGGCTATTGTCTGTAAACCGTCTTCAAAGCGTTGCCTGAACTGGTCGTTCATCGAACGTTCCTTGAGTTCTTTGGTATGGCTTTCCACTTTGAGGTAATAATCCGTATTCTTGTCTGACTTTACGGGGCAAAGTTCTATTTTTTGCTTCTTGTTGTCGGTTACCGTAACGGTGGCTGCATCTGCTTCCACCTTGTAATTTTTTAGGCTCGAACGGGTAACACACAAATAATCATACCCTTTGGCTTTTACCATTTTCAGGTTATCTTCGGTGGCAATACCTGCATCCATCACAATAAGGGCTTTTTTTGCCGAACCGGAGGTCTTGACCCGAAGGTTTTCAATCATTGATTCCAGTGTTGCCGGATCGGACATATTTCCTTGAAGAATGGCTGAGTATTTTATAAACCCTTCAGGATTCACAACCAATGCCAATACCACCAGTTTGGCATCGCTTCGTTTTTCTTTACTTCGGCCAAACTTGGCGAGTGCACTTCCCGTTTTTCTGCCCTCAAAATAAGTATTTGTCAGGTCGTAAAGCATGATTCTGTCTTCAATATCAAACAGTTCGTTTGTTCGAAAAGATAAGTATTGCTCCAACGCCTCTTTTTCGTTATAGAGTTTGGTGCTTATCCGGTACAATTGGTCTTTCGTGACTTTTTCTACATCAAAACCGGTGATTTCGCATACGGCGGAATTCTCTTTTATCCAACTGGAGGTTTTGAGCTCCGAAGCCGGATACACCGCCCGGCTTATAATATGTGTCAGAGCTAATCGGATGTCGGAATCATTCCAGCCTTGTTGCTCTAAAAACGAGGCAATGCGCAGTTGACCAACCGCTTGATAAGAAAGCCATTCTGCCCCGATTTCCCGAACATCTTTATTGCGAATGCTGTTTATGTCGATTCTTTGATAATCTTTTCCATGCATGGCGGCTTTCGGTGTGGCTTCCTCTTTTGGTATATCAATACGCTTCTCTACCACCATGCGGTTGAAAAAACGTTCCACATAATCCAGCACCACCAAATCATCGCTGTATGGTAACTCAAACAACGGATTACCCAGATTAGCCACTTTGGCTGTAAGTATCTTTTGAATCGCATTCAACTGGTCGGCATTCAGCTCATCCAAAAAACCCGCACTTAACATCGTACGATGACATGCCTGACCGTTGTGATTACGGTAACTCTCCAATAAACGATAATAGCCGGACAGCTCTTTCGTTTCTGGATTTTTGCGCATGGAGATTCTGAAATACATGCCTGCAAAGTAAATACATAATCGGCTGTTTATCAATACCCCCCTGAGCACTACAAATGACTTTCAAAAACAAGCCGAAGCTGAAATTCAGACGCTTACAAAACAGAAGCTCAACAAATGCAGCTTAAATTGCAAAATAGCTAACCGTTTTACCAGCTTTTTTATCGTACTTTAACCGTTTGATAATGAAAAGCTGCAAGATGGGTTATCTTTTAGCTCTTCGCAAATTTAAAAAATTTGGTACAGCGAAATACCTGTTCAGAAGTCCGGCAACCTGCTTTAAAAGTCCGGCTTTCATGCTTAAAACTACAATGATAAACTATAAAGCTGTAAATATGTAGTATAGAACTAAAAATATATAGTAATATACTATAAAATACAAGTAAAGTGCTTGATAATTGTAGTATAATACTTCGAATGAGAAGTGTTATACTCCAGCATCCTGCTTTTAAACATGCAATTTGAATGATAAACTGGTATCGGGGGTGTTTTTTAGTTCATACGTTCCAAGCGCGAAGCATCCAGACGGAGCAGAATAAACAGAAGAATGGTAAAGCCCCAAAGCGATGAGCCACCATAGCTGAAAAACGGCAAAGGAATGCCTATAACGGGCATAATGCCCAGCACCATTCCCACATTCACCATAAAGTGGAAAAACAAAATACTGGCTACACAATAGGCATAAATACGGTTAAACGATTCCCGCTGTCGCTCGGCAATGCGCAGAATACGCATAAGCAACAGCCAGTAAATACCAATAACCAGTGTAGAACCCCAGAAACCATGTTCTTCGCCCACGGTGCAGAAAATAAAGTCGGTGTCCTGCTCGGGTACGTATTTGAGTTTGGTTTGTGTGCCGTTCAGGAAACCTTTGCCCCAGAAGCCACCGGAGCCAATGGCTATTTTCGACTGGTTTACGTTGTAACCGGCTCCCGACAGGTCGTCTTCCATATTCAGAAGCACTTTGATACGAATGCGTTGATGCGGTTCGAGCACTTTTTCGAACAGATAATCGGACGAAAAACAAAATGCCAATGAGCCCAGACTGATAAGCACCACCATCCAGTAACGGCGGAAATGGTTTTGCAACTCTACCAGCGACCAATACACCACGGAACCAAGCACTACAATAATGGCTACGTTGTTGTAACTAAACCGATACCAGATATTGATAGCAACCGAAAGCACGGCAACAACTGCTGTTCCGGCAAGCAGGTACAAAGCCTGTTTGTGATGCTTGCCTACAAAAAAAGCGTAGATAAACTGCACCAGCAGGATGATGCCCATGCCTGCCACAAATCCCAGAGTACCACGGTCGGCTTGCAGAGGCACAACACTGAACCGCACTACCACCACAAATAATATTACTGCCAGCACGCCAAGCAACAGAATAATGCCGTTCATTCCCTCGCGGTAAAGCATCAGCATAAAAGCCAGAAATACCAGTGCTGAACCTGTTTCTTTCTGCATAATAATCAGGCCTATCGGTACAAAAATAAACAGGAAAAGCGGAATCAGATCTTTCCATGTTTTTATGCGATAATTGTATTCGCTCATAAACCTCGAAAGAGCCAGCGCTGTGGATATTTTGGCTAACTCTGCCGGCTGAAAACTCACCGGGCCAAATACGAGCCACGAATGTGAACCTTTGATGTCGGGAGCAATGGATGCCGGTGCCACAATGGTAAATGCCAGCAGCAACAGCGTGATGGCGTAAATGACATAGGCAAAAAAGTTGTACATTTTATAATCCACCAGCAGCAACATGCCGCCAATAGCAAAAGCCGTGAGAATCCATACAAACTGCTTACCGGCACGCTGATCCCAGCTGAATATTCCCGGTTGGTCGAAGTTATAACTTGCCCCGTAAATACTTATCCAGCCCATAAAAACCAGCGCAACGAAGAAAAACACCGTTGTCCAGTCCAATGCATATCTGATACTAACGTTTCTTGACACTGCTGTTGGTTACTTTGTTTATTGTGTTATCCATAAGTTCTGTACGTTCAATTTTACCTTTCAAATATTGCTCTACCAGCAAACTGAATATCGGCGCTGCAAAGGTCGATCCGAAACCGGCATTTTCCACTATAACGGCAATGGCAATTTTCGGACTTTCGCGTGGTGCAAAACCTACCAGAATGGAGTGTGGTTTTCCGTGACTGTTATCGGCCGTTCCGGTTTTTCCGCACATATTCACACCTTCCAGTTTGGAGGAAGCTGCCGTACCTGATTCGAATACGCGCGCCATGCCTTCGTACACTATCGGATAGTATTTCTTATCTACTTTCGCTCGATGGATTTTGGTTTTGAATGTATCGGCACGCACCACATGTGGCGTAATGTAATATCCCTGATTGGAGATGACGCACATCGAAACGGCTAATTGCAGCGGTGTTGCGAGCACTTCGCCCTGACCAATGGAGTTGGAGCGAATGGTAATGGCTCGCCAGCCTGTTTCGGCACGGTACACTTTGTTGTAATATTTCTGAGTCGGTACATATCCGCGCGTTTGTTCGTAAATATCACCATCGGTAAATTTTTCGCCAAAACCGAAACTTTTTATCCTGTCAACCCATTCGTCGTAACGGGTTCTGAAGTTGATATTTTTTTCGCCGTAACCGTTTTTTTCCACCGTGCTTTTAAAGGCGTTCCAGAAATACGGATTACAACTTTCTTCGATGGCGCTTAGCAAACTCACCGGTGAACCGTGATTGTGCGTACAGCGGATAGGCGACGAGCCGGGGCCATTGCAACTGTACATGGTGTTTTCGTTTATTCCGCCCATTTCCTGACAAACCAGCGCTTCGATGGTTTTAAATGCCGATCCCGGCGGATATTGTGCCTGTGTGGCACGGTTCATTAGCGGTTTTGTGGGGTCGTGGAGCAATTCCATGTAGTTTTTCGACCGCTGACGGCCAACCAGTAACGATGGATTAAATGTGGGGTTCGAAACCATGCAAAGAATTTCGCCGGTAGAAGGTTCAATGGCAACCACACTTCCTACCTTGCCCACCATTAGTTGTTCGGCCAGCATTTGCATTTTTATATCGATGGTCAGAGTCAGATTTTCACCGGCTTTAGAAGCTTTGTCTTTTTTCCCATCTTCGTATTTTCCTTTAATTCTCCCCTTGGCATCGCGGAGCAGAATTTCCACTCCTTTCTCACCACGAAGCTGTTTTTCGTAGGTATATTCCACACCGTCGCGTCCTGCATAGTCGCCCGATTTGTAGTAGTCGTCCTTTTCGAGGCGTCGTTGCGACACTTCGCCAATACTTCCCAATATATGAGCAGCACTTGAATAAGCATATTCGCGCAACGTACGGTTCTGGATATAAAAACCCGAATATTTGTACATCGATTGCTGGATGGTGGCAATATCTTCTATCGACAATTGAGTCATAAAAATCTGCGGAGTGTACGAGGAATATCCGTAATTTCTGGTTTTGTCTTTTATCTGCGCTATCCGTTTGATAAAATATGGCTTGGTAATGTGCAAATCTCTGCAGAATGCCAGCGTGTCCAGGTCGTGAATTTCACGCATAATAAGCGTAATGTCGTAAGCAGGTTTGTTGTAAACCAGCAATGTGTGGTTACGGTCGTAAATAAGTCCTCGTGGCGGATATTGCGGTTTTTTCAAAAAGGCATTACTGTCGGCTCCTTCCTTGTATTTGCTTTCGATAATCTGAAGCGAAAATAGCCGGAGAATATAAATTCCCACCACAACCGACATGATAATGGCGATCACATATCTACGGTTTTGAAGTGAGTCGTTAATCATTTCCTATTTCCGTTTAAGTGACTGAATGCCCAGAATAATAAGCGTGGTGAGTGCGGAACTCAGCAATATTTTCAGCAGTAAAATCCAAAAATGGTTAAACGAGAATGCTTCGAGCATAAACAACGCAATGTGATGAATAACCACTATCGATACCACATATTTTACATAGGCGCCAACACCAAAAGTATAGAACGATGGTGTGGGATTGTTTCCTTCATCAATAGCAATGAAAAGATTGATAATGCCGTTTCGCAGAAAGGCTACAAGCACTGTGGCAAAAGCATGCATACCCATAGTGTTCGAAAACGCATCGATGGTGAGTCCCAGCACAAACGCCAGCAGTAAAGTTATCCAGTTGGGTAGTTTTACCGGCAACGATAGTATAAAAAGGATGTAAATATAAGGATTCAGAAACCCAAGAAACTGAATATTGTTTAGCGCCAGTACCTGAATAAGCACCAGTAACACAAAACGCAGAATATTTTGTAAAAAAATCAGCATATTTATTTCTTTTCGGCTACCGATTCGAGCGATTTCTGTTCGTTGTAATTCAGATATTTAATCACTTTTACGTGCGATAATGTCCTGAAGTTGACCGCCAGCTTTACCTTGATGGTATAATACGAGTCGCTTTCCCTGATTTTAAAATCCTCGATAACTCCCACAGGAATTCCTTCGGGGAAATTACTGGTAAAACCGCTCGTAATTAATGTGTCACCAAGTGCTAATTCAACGTGTCGGGCAATGTCGTTCAATCCGGCATAGCGGTAATCCAGCCCTTCCCATTGCAGTGGACCGCTATAATTATTTTTCTTGAATTTACAGTTGATTTTAATTTTATCGTTCAGCACCGGAATAACCACAGCAAACTTGTGCGATACGGTTTTTACAATACCAACCACTCCTTCGTCGCTTATAACGCCCATATCGGGACGCAAACCTTCGTCGTAACCTTTGTTCAGCGTGATGTAGTTTTGCAGTTTATTGGTAGAGTTATTAATCACCTTGGCCGATATCAGTTTGTTTTCCATATCGGGCGGAACATGATAATCGGTGGAGTCCTTTTCTTCGGGTTCCAATGCCGAAAGCTTGTTTTGCAACTCGGTAATCTGATTTTTTAGTGCTGTGTTTTCTTCGGAAAGGTTATCGTTGGCAGTGCGCAATTTGAAAAACTCTACCACGGTATTACTCATTTCGTACATCGACGAAACAAAATTATTACTCGACGATAAAAAAACGCTCTTCTGATATTCCTGATTACTAACCACAAGCGAAAGCGAAATTATTTCCAGAAACAGAAATAAAAACACCACACTGTATTTAATAAGGAAATTGAGAAGATTGTTCATGAAAAAGAATTCAGTTGCGTTATATTGTCATCATAAAAAAAACGGCAAGTGTAAGACAAAAATAATCATTTATCTTACTCTCACCGCATTTTCATGTATTTTTTAGCGAATCAGGAACGAGAATTTATCTACGTTTTTCAACGCAATACCGGTTCCACGGGCTACAGCACGCAATGGATCGTCGGCAATGTGGAATGGAATATTGATTTTGTCGGTCAAACGTTTGTCTAATCCACGCAACAAAGCTCCACCACCGGCCAGATAAATACCACGTTGAACGATATCGGCATATAATTCGGGAGGTGTTTGTTCCAATGCACTCAGGATAGCAGCTTCAATTTTCGAAATGGATTTTTCGAGGCAATGTGCAATTTCCTGATACGAAACCGGCACCTGCATTGGCAATGCTGTCATACGGTTTGGACCATGAACAATATAATCTTCGGGAGCATCTTCCAGATCGGTCAGCGCTGCACCTACATTTATTTTAATCAGTTCTGCTGTTCGTTCGCCCACTTTAATGTTGTGCATACGTCCCATATATTCCACAATATCGGTAGTGAGGTCATCACCCGCAATACGGATAGATTTGTTCGACACAATACCGCCCAATGAAATAACAGCAATTTCCGTAGTTCCACCACCTATATCCACAATCATACAGCCGTTTGGCGCTTCTACATCAATACCAATACCGATAGCTGCTGCCATTGGTTCGTAAATCATGTATACGTCACGTCCACCGGCATGTTCGCTTGAGTCACGTACAGCACGAATTTCCACCTCGGTACTTCCCGAAGGAATACACACCACCATTTTGAGCGAAGGTGTGAAAAGCTGGCTTTTCGAAGGAATCATTTTAATCATTCCACGTATCATCAACTCTGCTGCGTAGAAGTCGGCAATTACACCATCGCGCAACGGACGAACAGTACGAATCCCTTCGTTTTCTTTTCCCTGCATCTGACGAGCCTTCTCGCCGATAGCAATCAGTTTATCGGTGCGTTTATCGAGTGCCACCACCGATGGCTCATCCACTACAATCTTATCGTTGTGAATGATAATTGTGTTGGCCGTTCCGAGGTCAATCGCAATTTCCTGTGTAAATGAAAATAATCCCATAATTTTATTTCGTGTTTCGCTTTTTTGTAAGTTATTTGGCTTCGCCGTAATTTGTGCTTCGCACGTTATTTATTGTTATTTATTGACTTCTGACTGTTGTCAGTTGTCTGTATTCTGTTGTCTTTTCTAATGTTTAAAATGTCTGAATCCGGTTGTCACCATCGACAATCCGTTTTCGTTGCATGAATCTACCGATTTTGTATCGTTGATAGAACCACCCGGCTGAATTACCGCAGTTACGCCCGCTTCGGCAGCTATCTGTACGCAATCGGGGAACGGGAAAAATGCATCCGAAGCCATCACTGCGCCATTCAAATCGAAACTGAACGAAGCGGCTTTTTCGATAGCCTGTTGCAAAGCATCCACGCGCGAAGTTTGTCCTACACCACTGGCGCACATTTGTTTGTTTTTTGCCAGAACAATAGCGTTCGATTTTGTGTGTTTCACAATTTTATTGGCAAAAATCAAATCTTCAATTTCCTGTTCAGTCGGCGTTTTTTCTGTTACCACTTTCAAATCATCGGCTGCTTCAGTATGTGTATCTTTGTCCTGTACCAATACTCCGTTGAGCAATGTACGAACCTGTGTATCTTTCAGTTTGTTGTTTTTCAAAATCAGAATAATACGATTTTTTTTCTGACTCAGAATTTCGATGGCTTCCAGATCGTAATCGGGAGCTATAACCACTTCGAAGAAAATTTTGTTCATTTCTTCGGCAGTAGCTTTATCCACAATGGCATTGGTGATAAGTACACCGCCAAAAGCAGAAACCGGGTCACCTGCCAAAGCAGCATTCCATGCATCCACCAAAACCGGACGCGAAGCTATTCCACATGCATTGTTATGCTTCAGAATGGCAAAGGTAATATCTTCAAAATCGTTAATCAGATTTACCGCAGCATCAATATCGAGCAAATTGTTGTACGATATTTCTTTTCCCTGAATCTGTTCGAACATGTCGTCGAATTTGCCATAGAAAAATCCACGTTGATGTGGGTTTTCGCCATAACGCAGTACTTTGGCGTTGTTTTCAGTCAGGCGTAAAGCTGATTTTTCTTCTCCGTCGAAATAATTAAAAATTGCCGAATCGTAATGCGACGATACTGCAAATGCTTCTTTGGCAAACCAGCGACGTTCTTCGAGGGTTGTTTGCGCTCCTTTGGCTTCAATAAGTTCCAAAAGCGGTTCATATTGATCCTGCGATGCCACAATCACCACATCTTTGAAGTTTTTAGCTGCTGCACGAATCAATGAAATGCCTCCGATATCAATTTTTTCGATGGTAGTTGGCTCATCCGCACCGGCAGCCACTGTAGCTTCGAACGGATATAAATCCACAATCACCAAATCAATTTCAGGAATTTCGTATTCTGCAAGTTGCGCATTGTCGCTGTCCAAATCGCGGCGAGAGAGAATTCCACCAAACACCTTTGGATGCAATGTTTTCACGCGGCCTCCCAAAATAGACGGATAACCTGTTAAATCTTCAACAGCATTACACGGAATATCAAGCGATTCAATAAAAGATTGAGTTCCACCCGTAGAAATGAATTCCACTCCCTCGGAATGAAGTTTTTTGATAATAATGTCGAGTTTATCTTTATGATAAACAGATACTAAAGCTCTTTTAATTTGTTTGCGTTCCATATTCCGTTTTTACGTTTGATTATGGGATGCAAAACTACAAAAAAACATTGGTTTAATCAAATAAAAAAAACGTTCGGAAACAGGTATAAAATGGTTTGGAAATTTATCGTAATTTTGTAAGTTCAAATTCATTTCGACATGATTACACACGACTTTCAGTTCAGAGTAACCTATCCCGATACCGACCGTATGGGCACCATGCATCATGCCAATTATGTAAAATATTACGAAGAAGCACGTTGGGAGTTGCTTCGGAGCATAGGCGTGCCGTACAGTGCGGTGGAAGCTGCCGGAATAATGTGTCCGGTGATTAAAATGCATTTCAATTTTCTGAAAATAACGCGTTACGATGAGTTGCTGACCGTACGAACTACCCTGAAAGAAATAAAAGGTGTGCGTATGTGGTTCGAATACAAACTTTACAACGAAAAAAATGAGTTGATCAACAAAGCCGAAATCGAACTGGCTTTTGTTGGTCTGAACGATTGGAAGCCGTGCAAAGCACCGGACTTTTTGCTCGAAGCTATCGAAAAAGCGCAAAATCGATAAATCATGGAAAATACAAAACAAAAATCCCGCGCCGACATAGCCGTCGACCTTTTTGTAGAAGGTTATAACTGTTCACAGGCAGTTTTCATGGCCTTTGCCGATAAATTTGGCATCGAAAAAAACACAGCAGCATCCTTAGCCACATCGTTTGGTGGTGGCATTGGTCGCTTGCGCGAAATGTGCGGAGCCGTAAGTGGTGGAGCCATGTTACTTGGTTTAAAATATCCGCATCTGAATCCTTCCGACACATCATTCAAAGACAAGAACTATCAGATGGTGCAGAATTTTGCACTGGAATTTAAAAGAGAAATAGGGTCGTACAATTGCGATGATATTCTGGATATTTTCAGTGTACAGGATACATCAAACCCAATGACTGAAACTGAAAAACTATATGCCGAAAAACCCTGCACCCGATGTGTACGTGTGGCTGCTGAATTGATAGAGAAAGATCTGTAAAATTGACTTTGGTTCTGAAACATAAAGTGTTTCAGGTTTGTTGTAAATTCAGTGTTTTCTAACTATTACAACATTATTAAATTCAGATTATTATGAGTTCAAAATCAATGTGTCAGAGTTGCGGTATTCCGCTTCACAAAGACCCGAAAGGTGGAGGTACCAATGCTGATGGTACTAAAAGCGAAAAATATTGCGGATATTGTTACGAAAACGGTGATTTTCTGTTTCACGGAAATGTGACCGAATTTCAGGAACATGCCCGTACCGAAATGATAAAAGGCGGTCATTCCCGCTTTACTGCCTGGCTGTTTTCGCGCGGACTAAAGCGGTTAGAGCGTTGGAAATAGTGTTTTATTACAGATAACTTTATATGTCTTACAGAATGTCAGATATTCTTAAAAATTTGATATTCTGCGCTTTTTGTTGTATTTTTGCAGTGAAATAAATTTGTTTTTTTTTGAGAAAATTCATCACATATCTTTCGGTTGGTTTAGCAGTTTTGTTTTACATAACTGTGAGTTTCTATTCCGGTATTCAGATACTGGAAAAGCAACGGATTGTTGTTGAAAATTCAAAAACTGCTCCAATACATAATTCAACAGAATATAGCCTGAGTGCACCACTCTCAGTTGGCTATATCGATTTCTCGCGTTTTAGCGAAAACGTTCCTCAAAACACTTCGAGAACCCTTGCATCGTCGGGTTCTGATAACAGGATATCCATCAAAACAAAGCTCGATCTGAATCTGTTTCAGGAATTCAGAACCCGTTACACCCGTAAACTCACTTCGGGATTTTTGGATGGATATTATATTTACCATCTTTGTAAAATGCTGATTTAAAATTTATTACTTCGCTTTTGGCCTGTTACATAGGCCACATTTCATTCTCATTTATAAATTTTAAAAATCAGGATACAGCAGATCGTTGTATCCACATCAGTTATTATCATTCATCATGGAAAAATATAATTCGCTAAATCATGTTCTCGGGAGCATGGACAAAACTATCGTGTATCAAAAGAAAAGTTCGGTATGGCCGGGTGTTATTATTCTTGTAACCGGCGCGGCCATTCAGGTTGTAAATTCATTATCCGACTTAAATTCAAGCAGCTTTTTACCCCACTTATTAATGATTGTGGCGATAGCCGTTATGATTATCGGCTTAATCCGCATCTTTTTTCGTAAAAACCATTTTTATTCACCCAAATTCGGTCGACTGTTTTCAAAAGAAATCGATTTCGATGTATTGGAAAGAGATAGACTTATACGGCTTCAGAACGAAGATGTGGAAAAAATTAAGTCGTTAAAAAGATCGGCAAACAATTCGCTTATGCTCAAAATAATTTCGGATAAATCCGGACAGATTTGTTTCTCGCAGGTAGTACAGTTCCACAACTTCAACTACGAAGAAGTAAGCGAAGTAAAACAACATTCAGCACAGGAAGCTCAAATACTTCATTCTCTCTGATAAATTTGTTTTTTTTGCAATTCATGTAAAACAGTCCGGTCAGTTTTTTGCTGGTCGGGCTGTTTGTGTTTGTTGAGAAAAAATTCTAAAAAATGAAGCTGCCTGACATTCTTTGGGTAGCTCATCGTATTTCAAAAAAAACTTCTATCAATTCGTTTTGTGCCATCTCTGAATGTAAAGGAATCTTTAAATTATCCTTATTGTTCAAAATATTTTCATGGTTTATTATACGATTCCATTTTGATTGTTGTTTGTATTGTCTGTATCATAAATATATTATATCTTTGCTACTGACTTAAATAATCAAAACTTATTGTTAGTTAAAAAGATAATTTTCAATACATTAAATTTTGAATCAACTAGGAAAATGGAAAAGGATACAATAGCTAAACTCAATAAAACATTTGAAGAATGTGCTTATGAACAAGATGGCGTTGAGTATTGGTTGGCACGCGAATTACAGGAATTACTTGGATATGCCGACTGGCGCAACTTTCTGAATGCGGTTGAAAAAGCAAAAATAAGTTGCAAAAACGCCTCTGAAGCTATTAAAGACCATTTCGTTGACGTCACCAAAATGGTCAAAATTGGTTCAGGAGCTGAGCGCAAGCAAGAGGATATAATGCTGACCCGATACGCTTGTTATCTTATTGCTCAAAATGGCGACCCAAAGAAAGAGCAAATTGCCTTTGCACAAAGCTATTTTGCCATACAAACCCGTAAGCAGGAATTATTAGAAGAACGTATTAAGCTGATGGAGCGTTTGCAAGCCAGAGAAAAATTAGCTGCAACCGAAACAGAATTATCAAAAAATATTTACGAGCGTGGTGTCGACAATAAAGGGTTTGCAACTATACGTAGTAAAGGCGATTGGGCATTATTTGGAGGATATAATACCAGCGCAATGAAACGGAAACTTGGAATTGCAGAAAGCAGACCATTAGCGGACTTTCTTCCTACAATCACAATTACAGCAAAACAATTGGCAACTGAAATCACCAATTTTAATGTACAGAAAAATAATCTTAGGGGTGAAGCAAAAATAACGAATGAACACGTAAAAAACAATACAGATATACGAACCCTTTTAGGTAAAAGCGGCATTAAGCCAGAACAATTACCGCCCGAAGAAGATATTAAGAAATTGGAACGAAGAATAAATTCGGCAGACAAGGAAATTGTAAAGAAAAAGCTAAAAGGTCAATAAAACAAGTTTAAGCATCTCAAATAAAATAGCTTTTAAATAATAATAAAATTCAAAAACCAAAAAGAATAAACTAATTTTCAACATATTAATTAAATAGCATTCTGCTATTGTTCGCGCCCTCAGAAACCTCGGAAATTTCTTTTAAGCGAACACACAGTGTCAGATTCAATGAGCAAATGCTCGCGCCAAACGGCGTGGGCTTTTGACTTATCGACACTGTGTGGCCTCCGAGGGCCCTGAGGGCGGGTAAGAATTTAGTCCACGCTTTTGTTTTTATTAAGCATGGACGATTATTAATAATCATCAACCCCAAACGTCCATGAACTTCTACCAATTACTCGAAAATGCACTTAGCAAAGAACCAAACTATGTAACCGACAACGGCGAATTAAAAAAGTGGGTTATTATTAACAAAGCTCAAAACTACGATGACGAACTTATTGAATTACTGCTCAATGACGAAACATTGCGACAAAAATTCTTCAAGCAAATAGCCGGTGCATTGGTTTTTAATCAGCATCTTTTTATACAGTTCTTGGAACAAAAAAACTTTCTGAACGATAGCTACACGCAATACAAAAATAAAGTAGGGCTAACTATCGACGGCAAATACCTGAAACAGCGCAACGAAGTAGCTTTGGTATGGCCATTTAAAGATTGCGTATTAGAAGGTGGACAAAGCCGTGAAGAAGATAAACGCGAAGAAATTTTCTTTAACGAGATTTTGGCACAAGACGAAATTACACAACTTTTAGAACCAAAAGTGCTAATAAATGCTAAACGGTTTGACCAAAAAGGTGAAAAACCACTCGATAAGTTTATCCGAAACGACGCAGGTACTATCACCGACAATCTGATAATTAAAGGAAATAACTTATTGGCTATGCATACTTTGAAAGAAGAATTTGCCGGAAAAGTGAAACTGATTTACATTGATCCTCCATATAATACTGGTGGTGATTCATTTGGTTATAATGATAAATTTAACCATGCATCATGGCTAACGTTTATGAAGAACAGATTAGAAATTGCAAAAAAACTACTTTCTGATGATGGAAGTATTATTGTTCAAGCTGATTGGAATGAAATACATTATTTAAAGGTTTTACTTGATTCTGTTTTTGAACGAGATCATTTTAGAAATGAAATAATTTGGGCATATCATGGACCTGGTTCACCAAAAATGAAGCAATATAACAGAAAACATGATAATATCTTATGGTATTCAAAATCAAATACCAATTGGATCTTTAATGGAGATGATGTAAGGATGACATCTGAAGTTCATGTTGGCGGTTTTAATAACGAAATGAGTGCTGATATAAGTGATGATTATACAAACAAAGGAAAAATACCTGAAGATTGGTGGGAAACAGGTAGAGATAAAGATGAATTTATAAATGAAATGTCATTGCTTTTTGATGAATATGAGAAAGTTAAGAACAAAGATTGGTGGAAGATGGCTGTTGCTGCAAGAATTAGAGTTGATGGTAAAAAACGTTCAGGTTACTTAACAGAAAAACCATATAAACTAATTGAAAGACTAGTTAAAGCTCACACTGTTGAAAAAGATATTGTTTTAGATTTTTTCTCCGGAAGTGGAACAACTGGATTCGTTTCTGAATATCTAAATAGGCAATTTATTTTGATTGAGCAGTTAGATAATACCCATTCAATTTTAAAAAACAGGTTCGATGGGATAGATTACGTCTATCTCGAACTCAAAAAGTACAACCAAACTTTTATCGAGCAAATAGAAGAAGCCAACGAAACTAAAACACTTTTACAGATTTGGGAACAAATGAAACAAAAATCGTTTCTGAACTACAATGTGGACATAAAAAAGCAGGATGAAAATATCGAATTATTCAAAGCTTTGACTTTAGAAGAACAAAAACAACATCTTTGTGAGATTTTAGACAAAAACCAATTGTATGTAAATATGAGTGCGCTACATGATAAAGATTTCGGTTGCTCAGACGAAGAAATACGCATAACAAACGATTTTTACGGCATTAAAAACTAAACTATGGCTTATTTACACGATATTTTCAATAATCCATTTGCCCGTAAAGCACTGAATCAGTTCGATTTGCCAAATTGGATAACCGATAATTTAAAGTTCAGCATACGTCCTTATCAGGAAGAGGCTTTCAGAAGGTATTTATTTGTGGAACAGGAAGATTTTGACGAAAAACCGCCAAAACCATTTCATTTGCTGTTCAATATGGCTACCGGCAGTGGCAAAACATTGATTATGGCAGGATTAATACTGCATTTGTACGAGAAAGGATATCGAAACTTTCTGTTTTTTGTAAACAGCAATAATATCATTCAGAAAACCAAAGACAATTTCCTGAATCCATACGCTTCAAAGTATTTGTTTGCAGATAAGATAGTTATAGGCAGAAAAGAAGTAATTATAAAAGAAATTGACAACTTTGATGAAGCTGACAATCAGAATATAAATATCAAGTTTACAACCATTCAACAACTACATATCGACCTGAATAACACCAAAGAAAACAGCGTTACGTACGAAGATTTTGAAAGCCGGAAAATTGCTCTCATTGCCGATGAGGCACATCACTTAAATGCAGGAACCCGGAGTGGAAATTTATTTGGAAGTTGGGAAGATACGGTTGAAAAAATTCATAAATCGGACTATGATAACATATTGCTCGAATTTACGGCAACGCTCGATTACGAAAGTGCCGAAATTGTAAATAAATACCAAAATAAAGTGCTTTTCAAGTACGACCTTGTACAGTTTCGTATCGACAAATATTCAAAAGAAATAAACCTGATTCGATCGCAATACGATGAAAAAGAAAGGATTATTCAAGCACTTTTGTTGAATTTATACCGGCAAGAGCTGGCAACTTCGAACAATATAAATTTAAAACCTGTCGTGCTTTTTAAAGCGAAAAGAACTATTTCGGAGTCAGAAAAGAACAAAGCTAACTTTCATAGACTAATTGATAATTTATCGATTAGAGCTATCGAAAAAATAGAAAAAACTTCTACTGTACCAATTGTCCAAAAAGCAATCGTATATTTTGCTTCGAAAGGATTATCGCACAACGAAATAGTAAAACGAATACAATCGAATTTCCGACTTGAAAACTGCCTAAGTGCCAACAATGATGCCGAAGCTGAACAAAATCAACTTTTACTTAATACCCTGGAAGATGAAAATAACCCGATACGTGCCGTATTTGCGGTGCAGAAACTCAACGAAGGTTGGGATGTTTTGAATTTGTTTGATATAGTTCGGCTTTATGAAGACCGCGATGGCAAGGATGGTAAACCCGGAAAAACAACACTTTCGGAAGCTCAATTAATTGGACGCGGAGCAAGATATTATCCATTTGCGTTGGATAAGGAACAAGAAAAATATACCCGAAAATATGATGATGAAATCTCAAACGATTTAAAAGTATTGGAAGAGCTTTATTATCATACCAAAGAGGACAGCCGTTATATTTCGGAGCTCAAAAAGGCGTTAATTGATTCAGGTATTTACGAAGATGATGAGAATTTGGTAACCAAACAGTTAACTTTAAAATTTGAATTCAAAGAGTCGGATTTTTACCGCGAAGGACAAGTATTTTACAATAAGAAAATTCCAAAATCTTATAATAATGTAAAGTCGTTTTCGGATTTGGGAATTACAAAAACGAATTATCGACACACACTTTCATCTGGAGCGGGGCGTATGACGGCTGCTTTTGGCTTAATTGAAAACCCACCTGCTGAATTTGAAATAACGAAAACGAAAGATGTAAAGCTGACTGAAATACCAACACATATCATTCGTTATGCTCTTACACAATATCCTTTTTATTATTTTGAAAACTTAATTCGCTATTTTCCAAACATATACTCAATGTCAAATTTTATAGAGGACGAAAAATACTTAGCAGGTTTGGAAATAACCTTTACAGGAACAATAAACCGACTTCGTGAAATTAATAATTTCGATTTCCTAATGGCACTTAATGGACTATTACATACTATTGAAACAGATATAAAAAGCAATACTACTGAATATGAAGGTTCGGATTATATTTGCGAAAAAATAAACAAAGTATTTAAAGATAAACCTATACGAGTTAAGAAATACGAAGAAAGAGCAAAAGGTCAAGAGGAATTAGTAGCTAAAGAACCTTGGTATGTCTTTAATGCAAATTACGGAACAAGTGAAGAAAAGCATTTTGTTGAAATGTTTTCAAGGCGTTTTGAAGGTTTAAATCAGAAATTTGAAAATATTTTCCTTATTCGAAACGAAAGAGAAATAAAAATTTATGATAGAATTGGAAGAGCGTTTGAACCGGACTTTTTGCTTTTTTGCAAACAGCGCGAAGGCGAACAAATTACTTATCAGGTTTTTGTAGAACCAAAAGGTAAATACTTAATGGGACAAGACAAGTGGAAAGAAGATTTTCTAAAAGAAATAAGTGCAATGCAAAAAACAATAACCATTGAGACTGATACGTATTTGATTACTGCTGTTCCATTTTACAATTATTCCAATGAAAATGAGTTTAAAACTTCACTATTAAAAGCGGTAGAGTGAAAATATAAATTCATTTCTCCGTCAAACAATATAGTATTTTAATCTTTACTGCAAAAATCAATTAAAGGTGTGCCATATGTCAGCACAGATGGTGTAAATTAAAAAAAACGAGCTACCCGATAAATTTCGGGCAGCTCATAATAATTTATTTTCGCGATGAATTTTCTATTCTACATGTTTTAAGTAATAGAGATTATTTGTTGATGTATTTGTTAAAATAGTTGTATACATTGAATTTAATTCGTATATTTGTCTTGTAATCAAGATGATATAAAAATATGAGATATATTATATTAACGACCAAAGAACGAGAACAATTAGAAAAAACTTACAAATCGAGTAATAATTTTGTTGAAAGAAGTCGTAGTTTTCAACTTCTACTATCTGACAAGAGAAACTCTATGGCAGAAGTATCGAGACAGTCAAATACCGACATTCAATCAATTGTGAGACTATTTAATGCTTGGGACGCCGCTTCTGAAGACAATAAGATGAAAACCTTATCAGTAGCTCCAGGACGAGGTCCAAAGTTCAAGTTAGAACAAGTCAGAGATAAGCTTCCAGAGTTGATCGAAAAACATAGTAGAAACTTAAATCCGATTATTCATTGTCTTGATATTGAACACAATATAAAAATTTGCAAACAAACTCTGCAAACTTTTTTAAAAGATGCTAGGCTATAGCTTTAAACGAGCTCGACTTTCAATAAAACATTTACGAAATCAAGATCAATTTGATAAGCAACAGTCTGAAATTATTCAATTAATAGAGTTACATAAACAAGGATATTTAGATGTTTATTTTGGTGACGAAAGTCACTTTGGATTAACCCCAAATTTGCCTTATGCATGGCAACACAAGGATAAACCATTACTGTTACCTGCTTCTAAATCAAAGTCATTAAGTGTTTTAGGTTTAATGACACCTTGTTGTAAGCTATATTCTAAAATATTTGAATATACTATTAATTCTAATATTGCAATTGAATTTATGGATGATTTTGCGAATCAAATATCAAAAAAAACAATTGTAATACTTGATAATGCACCGATACACAAGAGTAAGAAATTTATTTCAAATTTGGCTCGTTGGAAAGAACAAGATTTATATATTTACTTTTTACCACCATACTCACCAGAATTGAACAAAATTGAAATACTTTGGAGATTCATTAAATATCAATGGATTCCATTAGATGCTTATCAAAACTTTCAAAATCTCAAAGAACGACTGAGCGAAACATTATTAATGGTTGGCTCAAAACATATCATTAATTATTATTGATTACTTAGTTTCGACTCAACAGCACCTTTGGAAACAAGAAAGTCAATTATTTCCTTGTTTGGATTTTTCGCATTCATAGCCACATCCAGAGGATTCCAAAGTTCCCAGTATTTTGTTTCTACCTTTTTCCCAACATTTACATTTGCGCCTCCTTCAACAAGTATTTTTACCATTTCAAGATTCTGACTTTCGATAGCAAAAAGTAGCGGGGTATTGTATTTTGGTATTTTTGCCCAATCTAAGGCAGCTTGTTTATTGTCGTATTTACCGGCTTCAAGTACATTTACAAACTGAATGGTAGACTCTAACCACTGATCAAATCTGAGTTCGGTATCTACTTTACCCGACGCAAGCATGGTTTTCACCAAATCAATTTTTCCATCTTTTACGGCATTTAAAAACGGTGTGCCTACTTTTACAGACATATTTCCCAAAAGGAAATTTGGATTAGCACCAGCATCGAGTAGTACTTTTGCGCGTTCGACAGGAGTTGAAAAGACACTGACATCCACAACTTTCCACCAACCGTTGGCTTTCAACACATCTTCTTTGATACGTTTGAGCATGGTTTTGTTCAGTTTTTCGTTTTCAGCCACGTAGTCCGCAGGCATTTTATTGTCTTCAACAATGGCGGCAAGTGCCGTAATTCCCAGTAGACCTATTCCATCGACTTTAGCCCCTTTTTCTATCAACAATTGCATGACATCAATTCGTCCCTGACGGGCAGCCCACACCAATACGGGAGCAGAACTTATCATTTCATTCGGATCGCCACCGGCATCCAAAGCAGCCTTGGTTTTTTCAAAATCCTGACCCATTACTGCTGTTTTTAATGCAGAATCAGTTGCAAAAACCTGAAAGCTAAATAGCGCCATGACCAAAAGCAAAATCATTTTTGTTTTCATACCATTAAATTTAAAAGGATTATTGTTTATGTGTTGAATTGTGATTTTCGATTTTTCAGTAAAAAGCGTTTTGTGCTTACACTCCAAAAGCAAAAGTAATATAAAAATGTAAAGATTGTAATTTCTGCGTATTTTTAACATAAAACGAGCTGTCCGAAATTCATCGAACAGCACCCTTTGTGTTAAATGTAAAAAATCAATATTTATTAACTTGCAATCAAGTGGTTTTAAGAATCCGCATACCACTTATTTTATTCTTCAGTCAAATAATTCGAAATAATTTTTGTGATCAAAATATTCTGATGTGCATCGATATTGTAGATTATATACCAGATGGTTTTAGATTTTCTCCGATAGGTGAGTACTTTCTCTCCAAACTGCTTATGGTTTGAATATCGGGTTCTGAAATGGTAGGTTTTATGGATAAGTGAGTAGCATTGATTTTCGATATCATTTACATATGCCAAAGCATGGTCAAGTTCAAGTGTACCCTTGCTCCAGGCAATAAGTGCAGTAAAAATATCTTTCAAATCATTTACAGCTTGAGCTGAAATGTAAACAGAACTCATTTTTCACCTTTTATTTTCAGGTTTTGTGTATACAGAATTTACATGCTCTCTAACTACGTCAAAACCCTTTTTAAGGCTGACATAACCTTCTGGAATTTTTTCAGAAATGTTCTCTGGTTCAATAAATTCCACTGTTTCCGGATGTTGGCGTAAATCAGAAATAAGTTTTTTACCTACCTGAGTATCAGTATTTATTCTTACAGTTACAGTCATAAATCAGATTGTTAGTGAGTTTTTGCAAATATACAATTATTTTTTGCAATATATTCAACACAAAACGAGCTGCTCGAAATTATCGAACAGCTCGTTTTTATATTGCCAAAAAGTTTTTTGTCTTTACTTTTTGTTCTTTTGTCTGAATTACAATTGTGGACCTGAAGGAATCAATGCTTTTGCATCCTCGTTGTCGCAGTATTGTTCGAAGTTCTTGATGTATTTAGCAGCAAGCGATTTAGCTTTAGTTTCCCATTCTGCAACATCTGCATAAGTATCGCGTGGATCCAAAATGTTAGAATCAACATTGTTCAAAGCTGTTGGAGCAACAAGGTTCAGAATTGGTACGTGTACTGTTGGTGCATTTTCGATAGAACCATCAATGATAGCATCAATAATAGCACGGGTGTTTTTCAACGAAATACGTTTTCCTGTTCCGTTCCAACCTGTGTTTACCAAATAAACTTTAGCGTTGTGTTCTTTAGCTTTGCCAATCAATGTTTTAGCATACATTGTTGGGTGCAAAGTCAGGAACGCTTCACCAAATGCAGGAGAGAAAGATGGAACCGGTTCAGTAATACCACGTTCAGTTCCGGCTAATTTTGAAGTAAAGCCTGAAAGGAAGTGATACTGAGCTGAGTTCTCGTCCAGAATAGATACCGGAGGCAATACACCAAATGCGTCAGCCGACAGGTAAATGATTTTTTTCGCGTGTCCTGCACGTGAAGGAGAAACGATTTTGTTGATATGATAAATCGGATAAGAAACACGGGTATTTTCGGTTTTTGAAGCAGCAGCTGAATAATCAGGAGTACCATCAACACCAACTGTTACGTTTTCCAACAAAGCATCACGACGGATAGCTCTCCAAATATCAGGTTCTTTGTCTTTTTCAAGATCAATAACTTTAGCATAGCAACCACCTTCGTAGTTGAATACACCGTTGTCGTCCCAACCGTGTTCGTCGTCACCAATCAGGTAACGTTTTGGATCAGCCGAAAGCGTAGTTTTACCAGTTCCGGAAAGTCCGAAGAAAATAGCTACGTCGCCTTCAGCACCTACGTTAGCAGAGCAGTGCATTGAAGCGATACCGCGCAATGGCAAGTAGTAGTTTTGAAGAGCGAAAATACCTTTTTTCATTTCGCCACCGTACCATGTACCACCAATTACCTGCATTCTTTCAGTCAGATTGAACAATGTAAATACTTCAGAGTTCAATCCCTGTTCTTTCCAGTTCGGATTGGTCGTTTTCGAACCGTTCAAACATACGAAATCTGGTTCGCCGTAGTTAGCCAGTTCGAAGTGTGAAGGACGGATAAACATGTTGGTCACAAAGTGAGCCTGCCATGCTACTTCCATAACGAAACGAACTTTCAGACGAGTGTCTTCGTTTGTACCGCAATAAGTATCAACTACATAAAGTTTTTTAGCTGAAGAAAGTTGTTTTGTAACAAGGCCTTTGCAATGAGCAAAAACTTCAGGAGTTGTAGGGCGATTGATTGTTCCATCCCACCAAAGATGTTCATCGGTTACTGCATCTTTTACAAAGAATTTGTCCTTAGGTGAACGACCGGTGAATTTACCAGTGTCTACAGAAACTGCACCTGTTGTTGTTAAAACTCCTTTCTCAAAACCTTCGTTTGCAGGGTCAACTTCAGCCTGAAACAATTCTTCGTAGGTTGGGTTGTGCAGAATTTCAAAATCTCCTGAAATTCCATACTTGCTTAAATCCAAGTTTGCCATTTTGATTTTTTTGTTTAAAATGAATTTATTTTGTTTACTATCTCTCGTGGTTCAAAGCCTTGTTAAGGCGGTACAAAAGTAGTACAATTTTTCTTTCTGCGAAAAGAATTAAAGAAATTTTTCTTTAATCGTGCATAAAAAAACATTTAATAGAAATTCAAATAAATATTAATGCCAAAATCATGTATAGTTATGCGAAATATTGCATTTTTATGTATCAACTGTGTTTTTGCAAACAATTTGATATGAAGCAAATTAAACTTATCGAAATACCGGAGATAGATAGTAATATACAAAAATGGATGTTGGTTTTCTAAATTTTAATTTTTTTGGCAGATAATGTCAAACTCATCACAATAAAAAATTGTATTTTTGTGGCAAAGCGAATAAAAACTCAGATAAAGAAACTTTTCAAAAAAATACAGTGAAAATAAAAATAGTAAATACATCAAAACATGCATTGCCTGAATATGCCACCATACATTCGGCGGGTATGGATATCCGTGCTAACCTCGACTTACCGGTAATTATGAAACCTCTGGAACGTAAACTCATTCCCACTGGTTTGTTTATTGAACTTCCTGAAGGTTACGAAGCTCAAATTCGTCCACGCAGTGGCTTGGCTATTAAAAAAGGTATTACCGTGCTGAATTCACCCGGAACGATTGATGCCGATTACCGTGGTGAAATATGCGTTATTCTTATCAATTTATCAGCCGAAGATTTTGTGATTGAAGATGGCGAGCGCATTTGTCAAATGGTGATTGCAGCTCATGCACAAGCTGAATGGGTTCAGGTGGAAACTCTCAACGAAACTGAAAGAGGTGCCGGCGGATTTGGACACACCGGTAAACATTAAGTTGTAAAGCAGAAATGATAAAAAAAACAGCACTTCTGTTGTGCGCTATTCTGATTTTTGCTTTTGCCGGTTTTGCAAAAAAATCAGCAACAAAAAAATCAGCCGTTCCTCTGTTGACTCAGGCGGAACAGGATTCTTTTTATTATCATTTTTACGAAGGCATTCGCGTAAAAAGTGCCGACAGTCTGGATAAAGCGATTGTTCATTTTGAGCGTTGTTTGCAAATCGACTCATTGGATGCCGGAGCTTTGGCCGAAGTCGGAATGATGTATGCTTCCGTGCGTCAGAATGCAAAAGCTGTAAAATATCTCGAAAAAGCAACAACGTTGAGCAACAACAACTGGTGGTATAGCATGCGATTGATTTCACTATATGCTGATACTAAGCGTTACGAAAAAGCTGTGGCGTTAGCCGAGAAACTGCAGAGGCAATATCCGAATAAAGAGGATATTTATCATGTGCTGATTTCGTTATACAGGGAGACCAAGCAGTATAAAAAAGCAATTGCTGTTTACGATAAACTGGAAAGCACTTACGGGATTGATGAATCTTATTCGTTCGACAAGTTTCGGTTGTATCTGGAATTGAATCAGTTAAAAAAAGGAATTGCCGAAATTGATAAACTGATTCGAAAATTTCCGGCCGAATCGCGTTACAGGGTTTTACGCGGCGATATTTACATGCAACAGCAAATGCCGGACAAAGCTTTGGAAGTGTACAACAGTGTTCTGACCGATGATCCGTCCAATCCGCATATTTATGTATCGTTGTCGGAGTATTACAGTGCGATGAACGAACCGGATAAAGCCGTAAGTTCTATTATCAAAGCTCTGAAAAATGATCAGTTGGGAGTTGACGAAAAAATTGATATTCTGAATCAGTATATCCAAAAACTGCTTTCGGACACAACACGCCTCAATGATACGGAATCGCTTTTCAAACTGCTGACTGAGCGTTATCCTTTCGAAGCGAAGGTGCATGAGTATTATGCGCAGTTTTTAAATTACCGCAACCGTACACCGGAAGCGTTGCAGGAACTGGAAACTATTATCGGTATTGACCCTAAAAACGATGGAACCTGGTTACAGATATTGCAGTTACAGTTGCGGCTGAATAAATACGAAGATCTTCTTCTGACTGCCGATAAAGCCATCGGGGTTTTGCCGGAAAATGCGCTCTGGCTTTTTTACAAAGGTATTGCTCAGTTTGAACAGGAAAAATTTGAAGCGTCGTTAAGTTCATATACTCAGGCTGCCACGGTTGTAAAAACTGAACAAACCGCTTTGAAAAGCGATATTTATACGCAAATAGCCGATGTGCATTTCAAACTTGGCCGTAAAATTGAAGCTTATGCTGCTTACGATACTGCTTTGGTAGCAAATCCGAAAAACATTGGGGCGCTCAATAATTATGCTTATTACTTATCGGTAGATAAAACCGATTTGAATAAAGCTGAAAAAATGAGTGCGCAAACTATTGAAAAAGAACCGAATAATAGTACGTATCTGGATACGTATGCCTGGATATTTTATCAGAAGGAAAACTATTCGCTGGCAAAATTTTACATTGAGCGGGCTATCAATAACCTGAAGGCAGGACAGGATCCGGGCGTTTTGCTGGAACATTATGGCGATATTCTGCTGAAAACAGGAAATAGTGCTAAAGCGCTGGAAGTTTGGAGAAAATCGTGGGATTCGGGAAATAAAACGGAAGAATTGAAGTTAAAAATGGAATTCCTCAACAATCCTAACAAGCAGTTTCAGAAACTTTAATTATTGGGAAAAATGAAAACAAGATTTTATATTTATATAGCATTGGTATTGGTGGTAAGTAGCTGTAAAACAACGGCTCATTTGCCAAAACAGAATGAAAAGAAAAGCCCGATAACAATAATGCTCGACAGTATCCGGAAGGTTGAGCCCGGTTTTAAAAATGCCAGTGTGAAAATGAATGTGTCGTTAAATTACAATAACCGCAGTTTCAGTTCAGCTGCGCAGTGTAAAATCATTCGTGATTCAGCCATTTTTATATCGATGCAACCGGTGATGGGACTGGAGCTTTTTAAAATGGAAATTACACCGGAAAAAATTCTTATTTTTGACAAATTTAATCTCAATTACTACGAAACCGATTTCAGTTTTGTGCAAAGTAAACTTGGCGATGGCATGAACTTCGAAAGCCTTCAGGCATTGATTTCGAACCGGTATTTCACGCTGATGAATAAAGATTCGGTTTCATCAGCCTGCCGGATTTCCGATAAAAATACGATAGTTTGTCAGAATGCACTACTGAAACAGGAAACAATGGTGGATAATACATTCCGGGTAGGAAGTGTGACTGTGGAATATCCGGCAAAAAGCAGAAAACTGACCGTACAGTATTCTGAATTCGGACAGGCCGGGGATATTCTGTTTCCATATCTGATAAAACTGGAAGCTACGCAACCCGGAAACCTGCTGAAAGCAGATTTTAAATGTTCAAAAATTAGTTTTCCGGAAACATTGGAGTTGACGCCAACTTCTGTGTCGCAGTATTCAAAACAGGATATTAAAAAATTACTCAGTAAATAAAATCGTTCAGAAATAAAATAAAAATATGGCACTAAAACGCTATTCGTTGCATTATATAGTACTTATCGTGCTTTTGGCATTTGCTGCAGGTGTCGGTTCACAAACAGTGAAAGAACTGGAGCAGCAACGTAAAAAAACGCTTAAGCAACTTGAGGTGACCAACAAGATGCTCAACGAGACTAAAAAGTCGCAAAAAACATCGCTCAACAAGCTGAATATCATTGGTAAAAATATCAACGAACGTAAAACGCTGATTAAAACCATTAATACGCAAATTGGTGCGCTCGATTCTGAAATGACCCGGTTGAATAACGAAAAAATCAGAATGCAAAATAAACTAACTATTTTGAAATCTGATTATGCGCGACTTGTAAGAGAATCGCATTTGAATCGTAGTCTGTATGCTAAAATTATGTTTGTGTTATCAGCAAAATCATTCGATCAGTCGTACCGCCGTTTGCGGTATTTGCAGGAATTTTCTGCTTACCGGAAACGTCAGGTGGCCAAAATAGAAAAAATAAAACTGGATATTGAAGAAAAAAATGATAGTCTGGCTCATAATAAAGATACCAAAGTGAAGGTTGTAAAAGAAAAGGAAACGGAGACAATCAAACTTTCGAATGACGAGAAAAAGGAAAAAACCTATCTGACTGAACTCAAAAAGAAAGAGGCTAAACTAAGAGCCGATTTAAAAGTTCAGCAGAAAAAGGCTGCCGATCTGAATAACAAAATTGAACGACTGATTGCCGAAGAAATACGGCGTGAAGATGCCCGCAGACAGGCTGCTCTGAAAAAACAGCAGGCTGCGAACAATACAACAAAACCAAACACTACGACCACAAAAAACAAAACCACAACCACCAATAAAACCAGCAGTGGCACAACTGGAAAATCGAATGCACCCACTCAATCGGTTTCTACGCTTACAAGAGAGGAAAGTCTGATTTCAGGTAATTTTGTGGCTAATCAGGGACGTTTGCCGTGGCCAACCGACAAAGGTTTTATTAGCGGACATTTTGGAATTCATGAGCATCCGGTGCTCAAACATGTAACCACCAACAACAAAGGTGTGTACATTCAAACTCCGGCAGGTACAAACGCACGGGCTGTGTTCGAAGGCGAAGTGACTCAGCGGTTTTCCATTCCAGGTAGCAACAATGCTGTGATTATTAAACATGGCGATTACCGTACTGTATACGCCAATCTGACAAGTATTTATGTGAATGTAGGCGATAAAGTGAGTGCAAAACAATCGATTGGTAAAATTTATACTGATGCTGAAAATGACAATAAAACTGAGCTCTATTTTCAGATTTGGAAAGACCGGTCGTTGTTGAATCCCGAAAGCTGGATTGCAAAATAAAAGCCCCCTAAATTCCCCTCAAGGGGACTTGTAGAGCGCAAAAACTGAAATTATTTATATCAATGATATATGGCAAATGATATCGAAAGTCCCCTTGAGGGGGATTCAGGGGGCTTTCCCCAGCAGGTTGATTACGGCGATAGTAATATTATCACCCTCGAAGGTTTGGAGCATGTGCGTCGCCGTCCCGGAATGTATATCGGAAAATTGGGCGATGGAACGCATGCCGACGATGGAATTTATGTATTGCTGAAAGAAGTGCTCGATAACTGTATCGACGAATACCGCATGGGCGAAGGCCGACAGGTGGAAGTGACTGTGAAAAATGGTCATGTGGAAGTTCGCGATCATGGACGTGGAATTCCGCTCGGGAAAATGATTGACGCGGTTTCTATCATGAACACCGGTGGTAAGTACGATTCAAAAGCATTTAAAAAATCGGTTGGATTGAATGGTGTCGGTACAAAAGCGGTGAATGCGCTATCATCCAGTTTTATTGTACAAAGTTATCGCGAAGGAAAAACCCGTCGTGCTGAATTTGTGGAAGGAAAACTGGTAAATGATAGTGGTTTGTATGATGATACTTCATCTGAACGCGGAACTTATGTATATTTCATTCCTGACAATAAGCTTTTCAATAATTACGTATACAAAGATGAATATATCGAAACCATGTTGCGCAATTATGCGTATCTGAACACCGGTTTATCCATCAATTTCAATGGAAAACGCATTCTTTCGAAAAACGGATTGCTCGATTTGCTGAACGAAAACCTGACTTCCGACCCGCTTTATCCGATTATTCATCTGAGAGGAGAAGACATAGAAATAGCATTTACACACAGCGATCAGTATGGCGAAGAATATTATTCGTTTGTAAACGGACAGCATACCACGCAGGGAGGAACACATCAAAGTGCTTTCCGCGAAGCCGTAGCACGTACCATCAAAGAATTCTACAACAAAAATCAGGAAGTTACCGATATACGTAATGGTATTATTGCGGCGGTGGCTATTAGTGTGGAAGAACCGGTTTTCGAAAGTCAGACTAAAACCAAGCTTGGCTCACGCGATATGTCGCCAACGGGAGGCTTGTCGGTCAATAAATTTATTTCCGATTTTCTGAAAAAAGAACTGGATAACTTTTTGCATCGAAATCAGGAAACTTCGGCAACACTGCTGCAAAAAATTCAGGATTCTGAAAAAGAGCGTAAAGCCATTGCAGGAGTCACCAAATTGGCTCGCGACCGAGCTAAAAAAGTGAATCTGCATAATAAAAAATTGCGCGATTGCCGCTATCACTTCAATGATACGCTGACTAAGGACGAAGCAAAAAATCAGCTCATCGAAAATTCGTGTATTTTTATTACTGAGGGTGATTCAGCGAGTGGTTCCATTACCAAAAGCCGCGATGTAAATACACAGGCTGTTTTTAGTTTACGTGGTAAACCGCTGAACAGTTATGGTTTAACGAAAAAAATTGTGTACGAAAACGAAGAATTTAATCTGCTTCAGGCAGCTTTAAATATTGAGGAGGGTATCGACAATTTACGTTACAACAAAGTGATTGTAGCTACCGATGCCGATGTGGACGGAATGCATATTCGGTTGTTGCTTATCACGTTTTTCCTGCAGTTTTTTCCTGATTTAATTAAAAAAGGACACGTACACATACTGCAAACGCCACTTTTCCGCGTTCGCAATAAAAAGGAAACCATTTATTGCTATTCCGAAGAAGAAAGGCTTGCTGCTTTAGCAAAATTGGGTGCGAATCCTGAGATCACCCGATTCAAAGGTCTGGGTGAAATTTCACCTGACGAGTTCAAACATTTTATCGGAAAGGACATCCGTTTGGATCAGGTAACGCTGAAAAAAGAAGATGCCGTACAGGATTTGCTGTCGTTTTATATGGGGAAAAATACTTCCGAACGACAGATGTTTATTATTGACAATCTGGTGGTGGAAGAGGATGTGTAAGAGAACCTCTAACCCCTAAAGGAGAATAATTAATTCTGCAGTCAGCGATTGCAGAATTATAATTGTTTGTTAAAGAACAGAATATCTAAAAATTATTGTAAGTTTGCAAAAAAAATCAAGTATAGTATTATGTCAGAACAAGTTCCTGTTTATATAAAAGAAGTCACATTAGTCGACTTTAAAGGATTCAGAGGTGAACATCATTTTTCATTTATTAATGCGAATAATGATTGGTGTCAATGGACTGTTTTTCTTGGAAATAATAATACAGGTAAGACAAATTTATTGAAGGCAATTGCGAGTTTGGAGCCACAAGCATATTCAATTGCTGGTAGTTATACAAATTATCCAATATCATTTACAAACTCAGAAATTAGAAATAATATATTATCTAAAGGTATCCAGATTGGATTAAAGACTATTCCGAAAATTCAAGACACACAACGTGATGACAAGAAACTAGAAGATTTTAATTTAGGAGTTAGTCAAGGATCAAATACCATTGTAATTTCACCAAAGGGAACAGCAGATTCACATATATTAGAATTACAAATTTATTCGTATGGAGTAACAAGAATTATTGAAAAAAAAAGTATTTCAGAAGATATTAGGTCTGAATTGAACTGCGATAATTTATTCTTCAATAAAAGTTTAAGAAATTTTGAAGACTGGCTTTTCCAGCTAGATTACTCGGCTAAGAATGGACAATTTAAAGCATCTGAACTAAGAGATGTATTAAAGTCTGTTCTTACAGGAGATATTTTCCCCGAAATAAAAGATATTAGATTTATCTCCGATGATAAACTCAATAACTATATAGAATTTGAAACAGAAGATGGTTGGCATCGATTGTCTGATTTAGGATATGGTTATCAATCAACTCTCGCATGGATGGCTGACTTCTGTAAAAAACTGTTCAATCGTTATCCTAACAGCCCTAATCCGCTGAAAGAGCCCGCAGTTTTACTTGTTGATGAAATTGATTTACACCTACATCCGCAATGGCAACGTGGATTGATTAAATCACTCTCAACCATTTTCCCAAAAACTCAGTTTATTGTAACTACGCATAGTCCATTTATTATTCAGTCGATGGAAAATGTTAATCTATACAGTTTACATCGAGTTGAAGATCACACAATAGAAAACCGTTGGGGTGTAAAATCATATATTGGTTGGACAATTGAAGAGATTTTGAGTGATATTATGGATATGGATGGTAAAATGCATACCGATAGATATAACAAATTAATGGAAGAATTTGACTCAGCTTTAGATAATGATGATTATTCAAAAGGAAAAGCAGCTTATGATGAGTTGATAAAAATACTTCATCCGCAAAGTGCTGAACATAAGCTTTTAGATATCCAATTTACCCAGCTTACACCGCCTGAAAAATGATTAAATTAGATTTACCTCCCAAACCAAATCAACTAACTGATGAATTTCAAGCAATTAAGACACAGGAATTTATTGATTCTGGAAAAACAAAGAATGTTTGGAATATAGATTGGTTGAAGGATGCTGTTTTTCAAATGGCTTTTGGAAAATGTTGTTATTCAGAAGCTCGATTGGGTGAAGAAAGTAAGAATATGGAGATTGAACATTTTGCTCCCAAATCATTATATCCTCATATGGTTATGGAGTGGGGAAACCTACTGCCTTCATTAAAAAAATGCAATGGGACAAAACTTGATTTAGATGTGGTCAAAGAGCCAATAATAAATCCTTTTGAGAATAATCCAAAAGAATATTTTAAATTAATTGGTTGTAGATATTATCCTCTAAATGAAAATTTAATTGTAGCTAAAAGATCGATTGAAAAACTATCCTTAAATCATCGTAAAACTTTTGTAAATAAGCGGTTTGAGATATCCAAAGAATTAATAATCAAACTTGAAGATATTAAAAAAGATTTTGAAAATTACGATGATAAAATTATTCCTATTGAAAGATTGAAAAGATTGATGAAAACCGGAAATAGGAAAGAGGAGTATTCCGCTTTAGTAGCATCAACAATATTATCTAATCAAAATTATAAAGAAAAAGAAGACTGGTTGCGAATTAATCTTCTTTGGGATGAAGAATTTGAATCATTGAAACAGGAATTATTGTATTGTGCTTTGTTATGACAAATTTTAATTCCGTCCTTACCACTCAGGGCGTAAAATATGCCGGATCAAAGCTGAAAATTATTCCCCGCATAGCGGAAATAGTATCGGAATTGAAGGATGTACGCACGGTGTTGGATGGGTTTAGTGGCTCTACACGCGTTTCGCAGGCTTTTGCTCAGTTGGGTTACAATACTACGGCAAATGACATTTCGGTTTGGTCGGAGGTTTTTGCTACCTGTTATTTGACATCAACAAAACCCGATAAATTTTATCAGGAAATTATCGATCATCTCAACAATCTGCAAGGTTATGATGGGTGGTTTACTGAATTTTACGGTGGCGAAACAGTTCAGACCAAACGCCCTTTTCAGGCAAAAAATACCCGAAAATTAGATGCTATTCGTGATGAAATTGACCGACTGAACCTTTTGTGGGAAGACAAATGTGTGTTGCTTACCAGTCTGATACTAGCTCTTGATAAAGTGGATAGCACTTTGGGGCATTATGTGGCATATTTGTCGGATTGGTCAGCGCGTTCATACAAAGATTTAACGTTGAAATTGCCTGCACGTTTTCCCATTATCAGCCAAAATAGGGTAATAAAAAGCGATATTTTTGAAACTATCCAGAAATACGAATTCGATTTTGCCTATTTCGATCCGCCTTACGGGTCGAACAACGAGAAAATGCCACCCAGCAGAGTGCGCTACAATTCGTATTACCACATCTGGACCACCATTATCCAAAACGATAAGCCGGCGCTTTTCGGAAAAGCAAATCGTCGCGAAGACTCACGCGATACCGTGGAAGGTTCTGTTTTTGAGGAATTCCGTAAAAACGAAAACGGGCATTTTATTGCTATGGAAGCTCTCCGTAAACTGATTCAGGAAACCCGCTCACGCTATATTTTGCTATCGTACAGCTCCGGCGGACGCGCCAACAAGCAGGAATTGAGCGAAATAATGAACGATTCCGGTAAAATGCTGAAAGCCATCGAGATTGATTACAAAAAAAATGTGATGGGCAATATGCGCTGGACCAATGAGTGGATAAATTCAGACGGAAAATACCATGAATATTTGTTTTTGATGGAGAAGAAATAAATGGACATCATCACTCATGCCATATCAGGTATTGCTGTAGGCAGTTTTATTGCGGGAATTCAACAGCAGAAAGCTGTAAATAAAGCCGGAATACTGGGAATTTCTGCTTTTGGAGCTATTTTGCCTGATATTGATGCAATTAGTTTGTGGTCGAAATTTGATAGTACAATAGGAAATATATTTCAATTGGAGCATACCGGAAAAGATATATACACTTCAAAATTCTGGTATTCGCATCATGGATTTATGCACTCAGTAACAGTATCTTTACTAATTGTTTTCGTAATTTATACCTTCTTTTACTTTATCCTGAAAAATAAGAAATCATCCACTTTTTCAGAATTCATATCGAAAAACCGTATGTTAGGTATGGCGTTTTGCCTGGGATTCTTTGTTCATCTTATAGAAGACATGCCAACACCTCAGGGAGCTTGGGGTGGTGTAAATCTTTTTTGGCCTTCGAAAGCATATTTTGGTGGATATGGAAAAATATGGTGGTGGAATAATTATGATATATTTCTGATTGCATGTACGATAAGTGTCCTGAATATTTTTTTGATTTTCAGCAAACTAAAAAGAAAAATTGTTGTAATTTTATCTTTGCTTTTTCTGATATCAGGTTTTTCTGTTGGTTGTTATAATATTCAACACCGAAACTTCAATTTTAATGAAGTTACAAAACAAAAAAATTACGCTTATCTTGATCAGAAATCATTAGAAATTCAACATCAGATGTTGGGCGATAAAATCTTTTATATTATGAACCGGTTTGATAACAGTATCAAGCTAAATTTCTAAAACTATGCCATTAAATTATTATTCCGAAGATAATTCTAAAGACACGAATCCCGATGTGTATTTTATGCGTCAGGCTTTGCAGGAAGCACAGAAAGCTGCTGCCCGCGACGAAGTTCCGGTGGGTGCAGTCATTGTTTGTCAGGGACGGATTATTGCCCGCGGACACAACCTCACCGAAACACTGACGGATGTGACGGCTCATGCTGAGATGCAGGCCATAACCGCTGCAGCACAATTTTTGGGTGGAAAATACCTGAATGATTGCACGCTTTATGTTACTGTAGAACCTTGTGTGATGTGTGCCGGAGCGTTGGGTTGGTCGCAGATAAGCAGAATAGTGTATGGTGCAGGTGACGAAAAACGCGGTTTTGCCCGCTTTGCACCTTTGGCGCTACATCCGAAGACTGAGATTGTTTCGGGCATATTGGAAGAAGAGTGTAGTGTGTTGATGAAGGAATTTTTTAAAAGAAAAAGATAAAACATCAAACTTTTCCAAAGTTCTAAACTCTGGAAAAGTTATTAATTGAATTAATATTTCAATTCAATCACCACCAACTCCGATTGTGTGCCAATGCGGTATTGAGGTCCCCAGAGTCCAAGTCCGGATGAAACATAGTAATGTGTTTTTCCTTTTTGCATATAGCCATAGGCCAGTTCATACATGAACTTAACTAACAGATTTCCGGGGAAAAACTGGCCATTATGTGTATGTCCCGAAATTTGCAAATCGACATTGTTTTCCTGCGCTTCGTATAGATGAAATGGCTGGTGGTCAAGTAGAATCACCGGTTTGGCTGTGTCTACACCACTCATTATTTCTTTGAGTGATTTGCGGTTAGCGTTGGTTTTGTCGTCACGCCCAACAATATAAAAACTATTTTTCACCAAAACAGATGAATCGCGCAAATAGGTTATTCCGGCACTTTTCAGATACGCTTCGGTAGCATATGGATTTTCACCGTAGTATTCGTGATTACCGGTTATGGCATAAACCCCGAGCGTTGTTTTTATGTTGCGTAATTCTTCAGCCATGCGTTGGTCAATCAGTGGTTTGGTGGAATTATCAGCAACATCACCGGCCAACAATACAATATCGGGTTTTTGATCATTGATAAGCGAAACATATTTTTTCAGCATTTCTTTATCGATGGATGGTCCAAGATGAATATCACTTGCAGCTACAATTTTCAGCGTTTTATTTTGATTCGATTTTTCAGTTTTGATGTTGAGATTTACCAGCGCAGGATGATTGAATTTGTAATTTCCGATAATCATAGCAATTGTAACTACGCCTAAAGTCCCGACGAAAGCCCACAAACGGAATACTTTCATGCCTGCCGGTGCAAAATGAAAAAAGTAATTCGCCAAACGGATAATATCAACAAGGAGAAATGATAGCAAGAGATAAATCATAACAATCATATACGTGAAGCCAATAAATGTCACAGCTTTTCCAATGGCTGGAGGAAGCGAACCGCGTGACATTAGTCCCACGAGCATAGTTATAAATAAAATAATATTGGCTGCCACATACCAAATGCGAACAGAACCGGTTGTTGGTAAAACCTGCCAACCTCTAATGCTGACTGTTACTACCATGAATAGTGTAAATACGAGGGCAAACAGGACAAAGAATATTTTCATTTTTCTAAAATTTAATAATTTATCTGCATTAAACGCAGACTCAACTGAATTGTTTGAATGACAGCTGATTTTTGCTTATTTTACAGCATTTGTTAAAAACGCACAAAGATACATTTAATCCTCCTTTTGTAATACATTTCAATACTTTACAGCTGTATATTTTCATTATTTTTGCAGAAAATAAATATTTAAACAGAGATGAAACTAATATGACAAAATTTAAACATCCCGATAGCTATCGGGGAACCCACAGGGGATCGTTTTAATTTTGTCATGTGAGTTCCATGTGACCATAAAAAATAATTATAAACACATGAAAAAATTCATTCCTTTTTTATTGGCGTTATCGCTGGCTCTTCCGGGATTTTCGGTGCAAAATAATTCACGTAAAGTGATTGATTTCAATAATAACTGGAAATTCTGCCTGAACGATACAACAGTTGATGGTTCTTTGGTGAAATTGGATGTAAGTAATTGGCGAACACTGAATTTACCGCACGATTGGAGTATAGAATCGGACTTTGGTGAGGATTTCCCTGCATCAGCCGGTGGTGGAGCGCTTCCCGGTGGCTTGGGCTGGTATCGGAAAACATTTTTTGTCGACAAAAAAGAAAAATCCAACAAGGTTTTTGTAGAGTTCGATGGCGTGTATCAAAAAAGCAAAGTATGGGTAAATGGCCGTTTTGTAGGTTACAGGCCTAATGGTTATGTGTCATTCAGTTACGATATTACACCATATCTGAAATTTGGAAAGGAAAATATTATCGCCGTGAAAGTTGATAATTCGCAGCAACCCAATTCCCGCTGGTATTCTGGCTCCGGTATTTACCGAAATGTGCGATTGGTTGTCACCAAACCGGTGTACGTTGAGCAATGGGGAACTTACGTCACCACTCCGGTTATCAATAACGATAGTGCTGCTCTGGCTATTTCAACAATCATTAAAAACGATATGATGCTTCGCCGGGAAGTGAAGGTGGAGCAGAAAGTTTACGACGCCGATGGAAAAATGGTGGCAGCGACAGATGCCAGCATGATTATGTTGCCTGCCACATCCAAATCGATGTTGCAAACGGTACAAATTCATAAACCGATTCGATGGTGCATCGAAAATCCGTATTTGTATAAAATAGTGTCGTCGGTATATGTTCAGGGACTTTTGAAAGATGAATATGTAACTTATTCGGGCATACGTGAAATTTATTTCGATGTAAATAAGGGATTTTTTCTGAATGGAAAATCGGTAAAAATAAACGGAGTTTGTAATCATCACGATTTAGGTGCATTAGGAACTGCTGTCAATACCCGCGCATTGGAGCGTCAACTCGAAATTCTGAAAGGAATGGGTGTTAATGCTATTCGTACATCGCACAATCCGCCTGCTCCGGAATTGCTGGATTTGTGCGACCGGATGGGATTTCTGGTGATGGATGAAGCTTTCGATATGTGGCGGAAGAAGAAAACAAAATTCGATTATTCGTCTGATTTTGAAGAATGGCATGTACGTGACCTTACCGACCAACTGAAACGCGACCGAAATCATCCCTCCGTTATTATCTGGAGTATTGGTAATGAAGTTGGTGAACAATGGGGTGACACACCGGCCGAAGATGTGGATTTACAACAGGCAAATATCGCATTAAATAACAAAAAAGTGATAGAGAATGAGGATACAAAAAAAGGAAAATATGGTAAAAATGCTCTTCTTACCCGTCATTTAGCCGATTTAGCACGGAGTATTGACCCCACACGTCCCGTAACAGCCGGTTGCAACGGCACTCAGGATAGTAATCCGCTTTTTCAATCGGAAGCGCTGGATTTGATTGGCTTTAATTACCACGAACAGGAATTTGCCGGTATTACCAAACGACATCCCAAAACTCCGTTTATTGTAACGGAATCAGTATCGTCGCTTCAAACGCGTGGATTTTATGTAAATCCGTCGGATAAAGTGTTGATTTGCCCTGAACGTTGGGATAAACCTTATACCAATCCGACTCAGAAATGCTCTGCTTACGATAATTGCCGTGCGCCATGGGGAACTTTGCACGAAGATAATTGGCGTATCATCAAAAAATATCCGCATGTATCCGGTCAGTTTATATGGACAGGTTTCGATTATCTGGGCGAACCAACGCCTTATTGGTGGCCATCGCGCAGTTCGTATTTTGGGATTGTGGATTTAGCCGGATTCCCGAAAGATGTGTATTATATGTATCAAAGCGAGTGGACTAACAAAGATGTGCTGCATATTTTTCCGCACTGGAACTGGCAACCCGGCGACACCGTAGATGTCTGGGCATATTACAATAAGGCCGATGAAGTGGAATTGTATCTGAACGGAAAATCGCTCGGGAAACGCTCCAAAGGTGAAGATGACTTACATGTGATGTGGCGTGTGCCGTTCGAAGCAGGCAATATAAAAGCCGTTGCCCGTTTGCGCGGAAAAACAATTATGACTAAAGAAGTAAATACGGCGGGTGAACCTGTAACAGTTAAACTTACAGCCGATAGAAATGCCATCAAAGCTGATGGAAATGACCTGTCGTTTATCACTGTGGAACTGCTGGATAAAAATGGAAATCCATGTCCGCTAGCAGATCAACTGGTACGCTTCAGTGTGGAAGGTAAGGGAAACATTGCTGGTACCGACAATGGAGATCAGAATAGTCACTCTTCATTGAAAAAACCTGAACGCAATCTGTTTTATGGCAAATGTTTGGCCATAGTACAAAACAACGGAAAAGTAGGAAAAATCACGCTCAAAGCCGATGTGGAAGGTGTTGGTGTGAAAACGATCGAATTAGAGGCAAAATAATATCTTCTGAGGATTTCAGAAAAAAGTCTGTTCTGCGAAATTGATTCGGAACAGACTTTTTTACTTTCTGAAACAGAAAATAAATTCATTAATGAAATAAATATATCATTCTGTAAATTTTTTATCAGGAAAAGTATATTTTATCCAATTATTTTGTAGTTTTGCTTTTAGTTAAAAAATATTATATAATTATCTCGGTTTATTAAATTTTACAACAATGAAAAAACTTATTCTTGCAGCTGTTATGCTGCTCCCTACTCTGATTGTATTTGGTCAGACTTCTACAGGTTGTATCTCAGGTAATTGTACCAACGGTTACGGTGTCTACGTTTTTACATCAGGCGAAAAATATATTGGTAACTGGAAAAACGACAAGCGAAACGGTCAGGGTACAAATTATTATGTAAACGGAAATGTTTTCAGTGGCGAATGGCTCGACGATCAACTGAATGGCAAATGTAAATCAATTTATGGTACCGGCGACACTTACGATGGGGAATATGTATTGCACAAAAGAAGTGGATACGGAGTCTATACCTGGGTTTCAGGTAAAACTTATAAAGGAAACTGGAAAGAAGGCAAACAAAACGGATATGGTGTAATGACCTACGCCGACGGCACTCAGGAAAGCGGATATTGGAAAGACGATGAATATATAGGTTCGCAACAAACTTCAAGTACCAGTGGATGTGTTTCGGGTAACTGTACCAATGGTTACGGAACTTATGTTTTTACATCAGGCGAAAAATATGTTGGAAACTGGAAAAATGATTTGCGGAATGGTCAGGGTACAAATTATTATACGGATGGTGATGTGTTTTCGGGTGAATGGCTCAATGATCAGTTAAACGGTAATTGTACAGCTATTTATGCCAATGGAGAAAAATTCAGCGGAAATTACACCAAACATAAACGTGAAGGATACGGTGAATACACATGGCCTTCAGGTCAGACGTACAAAGGATACTGGAAAGATGGTAGTTATCATGGAAGCGGAACAATGACTTATGCCGATGGTACAAGCAAAAAAGGACGCTGGGAAAATGGGTATTATGTGACATCCGGATGCCAGAGTGGCGATTGCGTGAATGGTTATGGTGTGTATGTTTTTTCTACCGGCGAAAAATACGAAGGCTACTGGGCAAACGATAAACGCAATGGTAAAGGAACAAATTATTATGGTAACGGCGAAGTGTACACCGGAAATTATGTAGATGATAAAAAAAACGGATATGGCGTTTATACATGGCCAACAGGTAAAAACTACAAAGGTGAATGGAAAGAAGGCAAGTACAATGGATACGGAACTTTAACGTCAGCCGATGGAACTGTAAAACAGGGAACATGGGCAATGGACGAATTTGTTGGAAATGGTTCAGCCACAACGTCTGAAACAGGTTGTATGACCGGTGATTGTGATAACGGTTATGGAGTTTGGGTTTTTGCCTCCGGCGAAAAATACGAAGGTTACTGGAAAAATAAGTTCCGAAACGGTCAGGGAACAAATTATTATGCAAATGGTGAAGTACACTCCGGTGAGTGGGTAAACGATTATTTGAATGGTAAAGGAAAAGTGAAATTTCCGAATGGTGAAGTATATGAAGGTAACTTTGTGGAAGGAAAACGTAATGGCTACGGTGTGTATACATGGCCAAGTGGTATGACTTACAAAGGTAACTGGAAAGATGACAAATACCATGGTTATGGGGTGTTGACTAAAGCTGATGGAACTGTACAGTCCGGCCGATGGGATATGGATACCTATATGGGGAATTAAAAAATCGATATAGCAACAAATAATGAAGTGACGGTTTTGCGAAAAGTGAAATCGTCACTCCTTTTTTTGAAAAATTATACATCTAAAATCCGTATATTTGTCATGTTTTTTCGATAAATATTCTTTCCCCCAATAAATGAATAAACCTGCATTCTTGAAATTCCTTTTACTGATTGTTGCATTTTCAGGCTGTTTACATGCTCAAAACTGCGACAATCTTGATTTTGCCCGGGGAAATTACAATGGCTGGACAGGGAAATCGTGGATTTACACCGTTTATCCCGATTGGTATACAAACACGCTTCCCGTAACAGGAACATCCAATAGCCGGTTTGCTATAATGAGTGATACTGCTGCTTACGATAAAAATACCGGAAATCTGCTGAAAATAATTCCAAAAGGTTATAAATATGTGGCGCGTCTCGGGAACGATGCTTCCGGTTGCAACCGCCAAAGCCTGAATTATAAAATCAATGTCGACCAACAAAATGCCTTACTCGTGTGGCGCTTTGCCGTTATTATGGAAGATCCTACGTTGAAACATACCGAAGAAACCCGACCTTTTTTCAATATTTCGCTTAAAAATAATGCCGGTCAGTCTATTTCAACCTGTACCGATTATTCTGTTATCTCAAGTCCTGAATTGACAGGTTTTCATACATTCATTCCTCCCGGATATATTCCCAACGATTCTATCACACAGGATCCGATTGTGCCTATCCGTTGGCGCGACTGGACTTCGGTTGGAATAAATTTGTCGTCGTATATTGGCCAGGAGGTGACGCTTGAGCTTACCACTGCCGATTGCGCTCAGGGTGGCCATTATTGCTATGCATATATCACTGCCGAATGTTTGCCTCTGCATATTGTGGTGGATTATTGCAAAGACGACACCATAGCTGTTCTTTCGGCTCCAGAAGGTTTTATTTCTTATAAATGGCTTACACCCGATAATCAGATAATTGAAACGCCAACTTTGCGATTGAAAAACCCGGTGGAAGGACAGGAATATCAATGCACATTTACCTCAGAAATGGGCTGTACAGCCACACTGAAAACCAAGGTGTATCGGTTTAATCCTACCATCGATTTTACCGGAAGTCAACCTGATTGTGATTTGAACATCGTTCATTTCGATAATCTTTCTACCGTGAACGACGGCGATCTGACTTATGAATGGGATTTTGGGAAAGGAAAAACCTCTACCGATCGAAATCCTGTTTTTCAATTCGATACTGTGGGTTATCATCCGGTGACACTTACTATCGGAAATACCTATACAAAATGCACCACTACACTCACCAAATACATTGAGTCATTCTCTGCATCAGCCGTAAAAATTGCCGGCGATACTACTTTTTGTCCCGGTTATGGTGTTGTCTTGAAAGCCTCTGGCGCAGCTCATTATTTGTGGAATACAGGCGATACCACAGCCGTTATCGAGGCTAAACAACAGAAAGTATATTCTGTAACCGGTTATTCACCCGGAAGGACATGCTGGTCGTCACCCGTGAATTTTCGTGTGAAGCAGGAGCCTGACTGGCTTGTTTCTTTTAGCGGTGCAAAGGTTTTTTGTGAAGGCGATAGCACTGTTATCTCCGTTTCCGGTGGGAAATCGTATCGCTGGGAAAACGGGAATACTTCTGAGAAAAATATCATACGTGCGCCGGGAAAATACAGTGTGATTGCAACTAATGCCCGTGGTTGCGAAAAAACTGCTGAAATCAATATTTCAATGGTTCCGTATCCACTGTCGGGAATATCGGCTTCAGTAGGTATGATTGACTCAAAGCATAATGGCGTTGTTTTTCAGTCGGTGAATCAGCCCGGAATTGAATATGTGTGGGATTTTGGCGATGGAAATACAGCTACAGGTAACAGTGTGCATCATAACTTTACCGTTACAGGTGATCAACCGCAGTTTCAGGTTGTTCTGAAAGCCGTAAACGAAAATGGTTGTACCACTGAAAATTCAACAATTATTGAAACTCAGCCATTTATTCCGAACGTGTTTACGCCCAACAATGATGGGAAAAACGAACTTTTTATGGCCGGTTTTGATATGAAAGTTTACGACCGGCAGGGCATTCAGGTTTTTACCGGAAATGCCGGTTGGGATGGAAAATACAATGCAAAATCATTACCTCCCGACACCTATTTTTATGTGATTACCTATCTCGATAATCAAATGGCTACACAGGTACGGAAAGGTTATGTAATGCTTTTGCGGTAATCCGGTTTTATTTTGCCTCGGGATCTACCTTGAAAATACCAAAAGTATTGTTGTCCGGATCCAGAAAATAACCCTGCCAGCACTTTCCCTCGATGGCAAACTTGGGCATGGCCACTTTTCCGCCCAATTCCACTATTTTTTCGGCTGTCGTATCAAAATCATCAACACAAACCGAGCAGGTAAACGCATTGGTACCTGCTTCCTGTGGCGGAACAGCGGCGACTCGTTTCATTAACCCGCCATAAATGGTTGGAGTATCAAAATGGTAATATTCAATGTGAGCCTGTTCCTGTTTGGTAAATTTCCAACCGAACAAGGCAGTGTAAAACGCAACTTCTCTTTCAGGATTTGATGATTGAATTTCGATAAAAGAAACTGTATTGATCATAATAATGTGTGGATTAAATGGATTCTGCGTGTTTTTTAAAATTGTCGAGAATTGCCTGCCAGCCTGCACGTTGCATTTCTGCCGGATTTTCGTTTTCCGGATCGAAGGTTTCAGTAATTTTTGTTGAAGTGCCGTCAGTCTCAAAAAGAACTTCTATTTGCCGGCCATCGGCAAGCGAATAAGCAATTTTCTGCTTTTCAATCACTTCATCGTAAATTCCTTCAAAATCGAAACTTATGCTTCCGTCTTTAGCAGCCATGGTACTGCTGAATTTTCCACCGGTTCGCAGGTCATTTGTAGCTTTGGGGCAGTGCCAATCGTCGGAAGCAAATGTCCATTGAGTAATATGTTCGGGCAATGTCCAGCATGCCCATGCTTTGTCTATGTCAGTTTGAACTGTGGTTGTGACTGTAATTTTATCAGCTTTCATTGGATGTTTAATTTAATGTTTAGAATAAATGAAACACCAACGGAGTGAAAAAAGTTGATTATCCGCAAAATAACCTCATAGAGAAAATCCCTTTGGTATTTATAATTGGAACGCAGTCCCGATAGTTATCGGGACTGCGTTCCAATTTTTTTTGATTAGGTCGCTTTGCGGATAATCACATTCCTTTTTAATTAGGTTGCTTTGAGAATAAACATTTTATCTTCTCAAAATCATTTTGCGGGTAATTTCCGATTTTTGAGTTTCAGACTGAACCTGCAGTCGATAGAAATAAATGCCATCCGGAACCTGTTGATTCAGTTCGTTGCATCCATTCCATTCCAGTTCGTGGTAACCGGCATTTTGTGAAGTGCTGATAAGCGTGGTTATCTGTTGTCCGAAAAGATTATAAATACTTAGCTGAACTTTGGCGTTTTCAGGCAGACGATAACCGATATAGGTTGATGTATTAAACGGATTCGGGAAATTCTGCATCAGTTCCGCATTTTGCAGATTAAGCTGTTGGTTGTCCAGACCTGCAACCAGAATATCATCCGCTCCCGGAGAGCCACCAATTTTCGATGAGGCACGCCAGTCTGATGCCAAAGTTTGATTATTTGTAGGATTGTATACCACCGAAACCAATGAATAACCTGCTCCATCGGCATTTGCTGGCCAGTTTGCCATATTGCTGTAACGGAATGAAGCCACAGTGTCGTTCCACGCTGTTAGAAGTTTTATCCATTCTCCACCGTTATCCAGTTTGCCGCCATACACATCAAACGGGCGGAATTTATACCGCGCAAAAAAGTTATTGCTGTTCGACGCCAGAACGATAAATTCTCCTGCTCCCAGTTTTGTTTCCTGAGGAAAAGTATAATTTACTCCGGAAATAAATTTCGAACCTTCCATATCGAGCGTGGAAGTTCCGGTATTTTTCAATTCAATAAATTCAAATTCACTGTCGTCGATCAAACCTTCCGGTAGTGGGTGATAATGAATTTCCGTGATTTTTACATCCCGGAAATCAGTCGGAATCACATAAAACCGGGAGTTTGCAGCACTCCATTCGCCATTGTAAAGCGCGCGTGAAACCACCTGACAGGAATTGCTTAAAGTGACCGGAGCAGTATATTGCGTTGCTTTGGCACTTACATTTCCTGTTACGTGATCCAATGGGTCGGTTCCGTTGGTAGTGAAATAAACAGTGCCTTTGGCTGCTGTGATTTTGAGTTTGTCGCCTGCAGTAATTTTTTTCTGATAACTGATTTTATCGTTGATATAAAACACCGGAGCGTCGATGGACGGGAAAAGCCCCGCAGCTCTGAGTTGCGTGATAAAATTGTTTGTCCGCTGTGGAATAAAGGTATTCAGAATATAATTTTGCTGTGGAATCCAGTAGGTTTCTTTGGTGCAAAGTGAATAAGGAGCCGACGAATACACATGTACATCGCGACGGTAATCGCCCCAGCGAGCCGATTCTGCATAAATCGGATTTTCCAGTTGGGCTTTACGTTTCAGCCAGCGCGCCGCCACCGAATCGGGAGTGAGCAACCCGTTATTGAAGCAGTGTCGTTGAATTCTATCGGCCAGCAGGCGTTTAAATTCTGTATTTTTCAGTAATTGCTGATACACGTTGCTCGGACAATTGGCATTGTATTCCGACAAAATATTGGCCGTAAGCGAACTGAACATAATTTCGGCATCCCAGCAGAAAAACTTAAAGCCTTTTTCGGGGTTTAGCCTGTTACGCATAGCAGACCAGTTGTGATGATCCCAATCGGTATTTCCTCCCCAGAAATTTATCAGCATGTAATCGGCCAGGTTTACTACATCCACCAGACTCTCATTTGTATAATTGGGTGTTCCGTCGGCATTTTTTCCCTGAACCTGCAAATATGCATCGTTGGTTTCCACACCGGCATCCATAGCCGCAATCAGTTTATTCCATGCCAGAATATTGCCGTCGGAAACTTCGGCGTAATCTTTTATCACATCCCAGTCATCTTCGTTTCCGCCCATAGCGCTTTCAGCAAATTCTTTGTCCATACGTTCCGACGGAGCATAAATTCCCCAATAAATGCCGTTGATATACAAATGCGCATACACCGAATTACTGGCCGGATGACCCATAGCCCGCTGCGTATCTTTTGTCCAGATATCTTCCTGATATGTGGCTTTGGTGCGCGCTGCACCGTCCTGATGGATCCAGGTGTTTCCGAATCCGGCACGAAGAATGATGTTTTCGAAAGCCTGCGTTCCGTTTTTATCAATCAGCGGATAATTCAGTTTGGAAGGACCGTATTTGCTGTCGAAAACCAGCAGAAACGAATGTTTTGCTGATTTTTCCGGTCGGCGACCATGCCCGCCCTGAATTCTTAAACCGCAGTCTGCCTGAAGTGTGGTGTCTTTGCCTATGTATTCAAAGGAAATAGGCCGTTCCCAATCGCGACCGGTGGTGTAAGTGGTGTTGGTTAGTGGAGCGCCGGTATACATATAAATTCCTCCGGTGTTCGGGTCGGTGGAGGCAGAAAATAAATTGGCTTTATCGGTAACGATTGAAAGAGTTGGCAATTCCGATAATCCCTTTTTTACATTGGCCGCAAAAGTAGCATCGGTCATCATTTCCGGATCCATTTCGTAATCGGCAATAGCATTTCCGGTAATGGCTGTGTACGGTCCCCAGGCTGTGGGATAACCTACCGGTGCATTTGTCTGCCGGATGACATCGTTTAAAAACAAATAAGTCTGCGTACCCGTTTTTCCTGTTTTAGCGCCATCTATCACCACAGCACGAATAATACTTGTTGTTGAAATACTGATGGGTGCCGAATAAAGTTTACCGTTGGTTTTGGAGGGAATACTGCCATCGGTTGTGTAATAAATTTGACCACCGGTAATGCCTGTTGTAAGTGCGAGCTGAAAGGCGCTGTCGTAAAATCCATGCGCTTTGCTGAAAGCTGGTGCGGGAAGTATCATTCCTGTAGAAGCGGAGTTTTCAGCACCGGGCGTGGGTGTGCTGAATTCCACATAAGCGTTGTTGTAAAAGCCATACGAAAAACCTGTTTGTTGGGGAGGAAATGCCGGGCTAAATTCCGAAACAACTGTTCCAGCTCCATTCAATAAGGCCAGATACTCGCCGCTTCCACTCAGATTGAAATTGGTATGCAGTACACTTCCGGTTGATTTTCGGTCTTTGGTTGATGCAAAAACAACTAAATATTCACCCGCATTGATGGTCACATTGGGGAATTGCCATTTGGCAGGCACGGTAGCGTCGTCGGTGAGGCTCCAGCCTTGTAGATTTACCACAAAACTTGTGGAATTGTAAAGTTCTATCCAATCAGAAAAATCACCATCTTCGTCGGCAACTGTGGATTGGTTCAGCGCCATAAATTCGTTGATACGGACGTTCTGAGCCATACTACTGCACAAAAAAGTCATGAAAAGGACAAGGAAAATCCCTTTGCAAATATGTGAGTTGCATTTTTTCATGATACCTGTGATTCCCGGCGATGATTTAAAGTGTTGTAATTGAGCCGTCAAATATACAAAAAATTCAGCAGGAACATTCTTAAGAAATAGTTTTTACATCTAGAATTTCCGAAAACGGGAAACAAATATTAAAACAAATCAGGAGAGAGATTCTGATTCTCTCTCCTGACAGTAACTGGATTTGGCTAGGTTAAGTATTTCTATATTCTTTCGTGTAGTCAGAATTATAACATATTGCTGATACCTAATTCATCGCTTTCAGATATCAGTTCCTTATATAATTTTGCCAGCGATGAGGGTATTTTCTTTTTATCGTATCTGTATTTTACGGTCTTGTTTCTTTTGTCGTTTTTGAATTTGTCGTAGTTTGTGATTAATTTTATTTGCCAATAACCGGCATTCGATTTACTCGTAATGAAACTCAATCGTGCTGATGTACTCATAGCTCCGGGGCCTGTAAAAGTTCCCATTTTGTCAATAATATTGTAATTGATAACGACTAATTTCAGGTTTTCAATAGCTTGATCGTACTTTGTTTGGTCGAAAACGAACATGCAATCAATAATGTCTGTATAAAATTCTGTAAACATATTATTTGTTTTTATAAACAAATCTCTTGTTTCCACTGGTGTAAGGCGGGTTTGACCATAAGACTGAACAGAGCAAAGTACCAGAAATAGAAATAGTAATTTTTTCATGACATTGATTTTTTAATTGTTTGACATAAGTTTAATTGTAATATATCGGGTTTACGATACTTTTCTGCTTAGCAAAGAATCCGGCTACAAAATTAAGCGCTCAACAGCTACAAATTGTCAACATTTGTAAAATATAACAACATTTTCAATGTGAAATGCCTGTATGAATAATTTTTGTTTTTACAGGAATTAAAATCTCTTCTTCGGAGTCCGGACTATTGTTTTTGTATTTTTCACCCAGAATTTCAAAGTGTGGTCGGTCATCGATTTCATAATCCGACGCAGGCAGCCATTTACCAAAAATATACCGGAAAATATCCGTATCGGCACTCGAACCGCAGTAATGAAAAGCGGCATACAAACCACCCGGCAACTGAAAACTTTTCATGCCTTCAGGGATTTTTTCGCCATCGGTCACTTCCACAGCCGCCCATTTGTCGAATTCTATATTTAGATTGGTAAACGTAAAATCAAAGCCTGTAGGAAAATCCTGCAACGAGATGAGATCATTGTTTGTACGGTTGTTAATCTTTTTGTGAAACGGCATAAAGCCTTTCCAGAGCACTGGCGTTAGGTTTGTGGCAAGCGACATGCGTACAGAGTGACCCACCAGTAACTTTGGCTCAACGGAAATAATACGGGGTTGAAGTCCGGTAAATCGGTGTTGCATATCGAAAGTTATTTCAGACGTTTAAAATACCGTTTGCCAAAGTCAGTAGTTCAGCAGGGTTATCGGCAATGGCTGCCGGGTGCAAAGTTTCCAGCTTTTCGCGCTTTGTCAGTCCCCACGAAACGGAAATAATCGGAATTCCTGCTTTTTTCATGGCCAGCGCATCGCGGGTTTCGTCGCCAACATAAAGCACGCTATCGGCTGGGATAGTTTCTTTTTTGAGAATATCCAGAATTACCTTATCTTTTCCCAACAAATGCCGTCCGCTGTAAATAAATTCAAAAAGGTCGGCTAACTTGTTGTTTTCGAGAAAACGACCTACGTTTTTCCGGGAGTTGGATGTGAGAACGCCCAGTTTATACCCGGCATTTCTCAAATCGCGCAGTGCGGTATCCATGCTTTTCACCGGATTCATGTCCGAAATATGTTTGCCAAGCTCCCTGCGCACCGTATATACTAACAGCAAAAGTTTAAACGGCGTAACTCCGTATTCTTTAAAATACTTTTGCGGATTTCTGGAACTTAGCAATTCGCGGGCTTCGTGGTGTACCGGTTTGCATTTATATTTGGGGGCAATACGGTTGTAGGTATTTAATGCCAGCTCTATGCTGTCCACCAACGTTCCGTCGAAATCGAAAATGATATATTTATTTGCGCTCATCCTGTATTATGTTTCCGAAAAAACCTATTTTCAGAGGTTGTTTTCTATCTCAAAATGTAATTTGTTTTTCAAAGATACAAGAAGTTGTGGAAATACAAGCTATTTCATGGTCAATTTCATGACGAATTGTTGGTTAAAAAGAATGGAATTTAGTTGAGTTTTTTGATGTATTCTTCGAACTGAATTTTTTTGCCAGTATTTACAACATCCTGTTTTGTTTACAAAACTTTGTCAAATTTTATAATCATTGACAATAGTTAGTGTGTGTTGTATTACATTTGCGCTGTTTGTTCCCATATCGATAAAACCGATATTTTGTAAATGAAATTTTAATTCTCAAAACATAAATAATTGCGGTATGAAAATCACTACAAAAACATCAGGAGTTATTGCAGGTGTATTACTGATAGCGGTAATAATGGCAGGCTGTAAACCAAAGACTGCATCACCTCAAAAAGCAAGTACAGACGACAGTGTACTTGTTGTGCTTAATCATGTTAAAGATGGCAAACAAATTCAGTTCGAAGATTTTTACAAGAACTATCTTGCACCAGCGGGTATTGCCATCCAACCAGAGACAAAAGCCACTGTCAGGGTGTTGAAACCAACTCAAAAAAACAGCGATGGCTATTCTACTTACATTTTTATTATGGATCCGTATGTTACAACCTACGATTACGACATCTACAACATATTGGTTTCGAAGTACGGAAAAGACAAGGCCAAACAATACCTGAAAATGTATACAGATTGTTTAAAAGATGGCGATTCAGAATCATACATGTCCATTCAAACCAATTGGTGAATTTAGTATAAAAAGCATTCTATAAACTTTTCCGGGTTTTTAGAATGCTTTTATTTCATTTCGTGATACCGAATAAATCTTCACTGAATAGAAGTGAAAAGTCGTGTTTGTTAGTTGAAATTTTCCTCCCTGTCGTTCCGGTTATGAACATAGTATCGAACCGTCGGGTGTGATTTTTCCGTCCACCCAAATAACTCCTTCAAACAAAAAACAGGCTGGCTCAAAAATAATATTGAGCCAGCCTGATTTATTCTGAGCCAGAAAGTTCTGTTTAGTTCTGTCCGATGATTGTCATGGTGTCCGAAGCAATCATAAATTCTTCGTCGGTAGGGATAACCACCACTTTTACAGTTGAGTCGGGTAAGCTGAGAACAGTTTCGGTTCCTCTGGTGCGGGCATTGAGTTCTTTGTCTATTTTTACACCCATAAATGCCAGACTGTCGCACACGCGTTCGCGGGTTCCGGTTTGGTTTTCGCCTACACCGCCGGTAAATACCAGTGCATCGGTGCCATTCAATGCCGTCAGATACGAACCGATATACTTTTTAATGCGGTATTCGTACATGCTGAGTGCCAGTGTGGCGCGTTCGTTGCCATTGGCTACGGCGTTTTCTATATCGCGCATATCCGACGATAATCCCGAAACGCCCAACACTCCGCTGTGTTTGTTGAACAGTGTGGAAACAGCCTGCGAAGCAAGCATTTCTTTTTCAATAAGGAAAGTCACCACGCCCAAATCCACATCGCCCGAACGGGTTCCCATCATCAATCCTTCAACCGGAGTGAATCCCATGGAAGTGTCGATAGATTTTCCGTTTTCGATGGCTGCAATGGATGCACCGTTGCCAATATGGGCGGTAATCATTTTGGTGTTTTCGTAATCCAGTCCCAAAAATTCGCAGGCACGACGCGATACATAGCGGTGACTTGTTCCGTGGAAACCGTAACGACGGATACCGTATTTTTTATACAACGAATAAGGAATTCCGTACATATACGCATGTTCCGGCATGGTTTGGTGAAACGCAGTATCGAATACTGCCACCTGAGGAACATCGGGCAGTAACTCGCTGATAGCGCGAATACCGGCCAAATTTGGTGGGTTGTGCAGCGGTGCTATATCGATACATTCTTCAATTTTGTGAATCACTTCGTCGGTTATCAGCACACTGGCATTGAATTTTTCGCCTCCATGCACCACGCGATGACCAACGGCGTTTATTTCTTCCATCGATGTAATAGAACCGTGTTTTTCGCTGGTCAATACGCCCAAAATATATTCCACAGCCACCTGATGCTCCAGAATTTCGCCTTCGAGAATCACTTTTTGTCCATCATGACGGATGTGTTTCAGGAACGAACCTTTCATCCCAATTTTTTCAACACCGCCCGAGCCTAACTCTTCGCGGGTTTCCATATTGAGTAACTTATATTTTACGGAAGAACTTCCGCAGTTTAATACCAATACTTTCATTTTCAGTTCCTCCTCTTATTTTATAATGTTACCCTGTTCGTCGTAACTGTAAAAACCACGACCTTTACTTACACCGAAATGTTTGGCTCTGGACATACGCAGCAACAGTGGTGAAGGTTTGTACTTCAGACTTCCATACTCATCGTACATGTTTTCGAGCAATTTCACTATTTTTTCAATGCCCATTTGGTCGGCAAGGCGAAAAACGCCGATGCGGTGACCAAAACCAACGGTCAGCACACGGTCGATATCTTCAATTTTCGCGATTCCTTCCATCAGCATGGCGCAGGCTTCGTTCAACTGAATCAGAAACATACGAATGGCCACCAAACCCGACGATTCCATAACGGTAACATACTCATGATTGATAAGCTTGGCAAACATGTGCATTTTCTGTATGGTTTCTTCTGTGGTACTCAAACCCGGTACAATCTCGATAATTTGTGAGCCGGGAGTGTTAGACATAAAATGAATGCCGATGCACCGTTCCTGATGTTCCAGTTCCGATGCCAGCTCGGTAACCACCACAGTGGAAACGTTGGAAGCAATAATGGCTTTGGGCGATAATACTTTTTCCAGTTGCAGAAACACTTCTTTGCGTTGAGCTACTCTGCGTTCGCCGGTATTGTCATCGTAGCGGATAGCTTCAATCACAAAGTCGCAACCACGGAAATCATCGTAGCTGGATGTGCCCTGTATGCGTCCGATAATGGCTTTTTTCTCGCTTTGCGTCAACCCCCAGTTTTCAATCTTTTTGTCTAATTTGCGTTCGATGCGGCCATACGCATTGATAATCCGTTCTTCACTTGGTTCCAGAAAAACCACTTCCATGCCGTTGAGTGCGGCCGTAGTGGCAATTACACTACCTTCCTTACCGCATCCCACAACTCCTATTCGTGAAAACAGAGTTCGTTTGCGGCTTCTTTTACTTAGTCCGTACCGTTCTATCGGTTCGATAATTGGATCTGCCATATATTGTTTTGAGTTAATTTGTTAATTGGTCAATTTATTAGAGTTTATATAAGTTAGATTTTTATTGACCCCCAAACCCCCCAATGGGGGCTAAAGAGTGCTATTTTGAAACTATTTACATTTTTCTTAAATTCATAAACTGCGTCTTAAAGCCCCCATTGGGGGGGTTTGGGGGTCACAAATGAAATTATTAAAACTAAGCGAAATTAATTTATAACCCAACTTATATAATCTCTATTTATCAGTTTAAAAGTTGATTCATCATAAAAACCGATGAACAGATTAACCTGAAACTGATTCACTTAAAGCTATTTCATTGCCTGATTGGCTGTAATGGTTATCATGCGCACAATATCGTCGACTGAACATCCGCGCGATAAATCGTTGATAGGTGCAGCCATTCCCTGAAGTATCGGGCCAACGGCCTGTGCTCCCGAGAAACGTTCCACCATTTTGTAGCCGATATTTCCGGCCTGTAAATCAGGGAAAACTAACACATTGGCATGTCCGGCAATTTTACTTCCGGGCGCTTTACTCTGTCCGATAGCAGGTACAAGTGCAGCATCGGCCTGAAGTTCACCATCGATTTCCAGTTCTGGATTCATTTCTTTGGCAATGCGGGTTGCTTCCACTACTTTGTCAACCAGTTCGTGTTTTGCGCTTCCTTTGGTGGAGAAACTGAGCATAGCCACACGTGGTTCGAAACCGGCAATAGCTTTGGTAGTTTCGGCTGTGGAAACGGCAATTTCGGCTAGCTCTTTGGCTGTAGGATTTGGATTTACGGCGCAATCGGCAAACATAAGTAATCCGTTTTCGCCATATTGTGTGGTTGGAGTAAACATCAACAATGCTCCCGAAACCACGCTGATACCCGGTTTTGTTTTTACAATCTGAAAAGCCGGACGCAGTACATTACCGGTTGTGTTTTGAGCGCCGGCAAGTTCGCCATCGGCATCGCCGTTTTTAATCATCAGGCAACCCAGATAAAGAGGATCTTTGGCTAATTTGCGGGCTTCTTCTATCGTCATTCCTTTGCTTTTGCGGATATCAAACAAAAGTTGTGCGTAGGTTTCCATTTTCTCATCCGAAGCGGGATTTACAATAGTCGCTTCGCCAATATTGGTCAGATTGTTTTCGGCAGCCAGCTTTTCAATTTCTTTTTCATCGCCGATTAATATCAACTTTGCTGCTTTTTCCTTCAAAATGATATCCGCAGCCTTCAAGGTGCGAATTTCAGTGCCTTCGGGCAGAACAATGCGTTGAAGGTTTGCCTTCGCACGTTCCATGATTTGCTCTAATAAGTTCATTTGTAATGATATATTTGAAATATTGTGTGTTCAGTTCAGAGGAGGCTCATAGTCTTCTTTCGTGCTGCAAAGATAAAGCAAATATTCTCATTTTGCAATGTCGAGATGGCAAAATTGTGTAATTAATTGATACTATATCAAATATTACATGTTTTCTGTCAAAAAAAGCAAGTTCGAGCAGCAATATTAGCGAAAAACAGGAGCTTGTATTTCCGGATTTTGTGGTTAATTTTGCACTGAATACTGATACAATTCAGAAAATAAGAATTACAAAAATTTTAATCGGATTTCCCATGAAAATCATTGAATGTGATTATAGCTACGCTCCCGAAATACTGGATATTTTTAATGATGCAATTCTGCACACCACGGCACTGTATGATTACACTCCCTGGACTATGGAAACCATGAAAACATGGTTTGCCACCAAGCAGGAACACAGTTTTCCGGTTATTGGGATTGTAGATGAAGAAACAGGAAAATTGATGGCATTTGGTTCGTACGGGATGTTTCGCATTCGTCCGGCATACAAATATACCATCGAAAATTCGCTGTATGTGCATCGTGACTATCGCGGACGTGGTTTAGGAAAAATCCTTTTATCCGAAATTATCAAAAAAGCGACCGAACAACAGTTTCACTGTATTGTGGGCGTGATTGATGCAGCAAACGACGTGAGTATTCATCTTCATAAATCATTTGGTTTCCGTCATGCTGGAACTATCAGGCAGGTTGGTTTTAAATTTAACCGCTGGTTGGATGTGGATTTTTACGAACTGTTGCTGCCTACACCAGTAGAACCGATTGATGGTATCTGAAAATTTTATGTGTTTAATTTTCAAAATTGCACAACGATGAGTAAAAGCTCTTTATAAGTCCCCTGGAGGTGGATTTAGGGGACTGAGTAATTTAAAAATCGTAACTCAGCAGCATTTTAATTTCGCTTCTCCGATTGCCGGTGCTTCGTTCATTGCCTGTGCCGGTAAATTCCCGGTTATCGGCATATACTGTTTGCGCAGCTTTGAGCCACACCGATAGCTTTTTGCTCGCTTCCCATTTTACATTCAGATAATACCGGCTTCCTATTCCATAATACATGGGAATGGAAAATGCATAAAGAATGTCATTCTCGTATGTGTAAAGACGGTTTTCATAATCGCGGGCATCGAATATCTGAAAGCGTGTATTTGTTTTTACCGGAATTTTTCTGAAACTGTAACTGATATCCTGCAAAGCGGTAATCCCATAGCTGTAATTACCGGCATCTTCTCGGTAAAGATTGCCTTCCAACAAGGTTTTTAAAACAAAATCTCCCGCACTGAAATTCAACTGATAACGCAGCGAACTTTTCTGATAGCGACTGATAAATGGTAATACCAGGTTGCTGTCGGGCTGATTTCTGACGGATTGTTCGTGTTTCAGTCGCCAACTCATTGATATGTCCCGTCGCGGTTTATATTCAGCCTGCAGCAGATAATCCATTCCGGTGGAAGGTGTGGCAGCCGTGTACCGGGTCCAAAGAAAGCGATAACTGTCGGCATAGGCCGATATTTTCCAGTTTTTAACCGGATAAATCTCCGTGCCGATATAAAAACCGCTTTCATTGTTGGTACGTGTGGATTCAGAAAATGCATTGGCAAAAAAAGCATCGTAATTTTTTGGATAATAGCGATGCAGTAACACCACCGAAACTGTGGAAAGTGGCGAAAACATGACGCCGTTAAGTGTGGCAATATTCTGCCCGTTGATAGTGGCCGTTTCGCCAAAGAAATTGAGTTTCTGCCACCTGAAACGGTAATTTATGCCACCGCAAAGTTGTGAATTTCCCCTGAACCGGAAAACGTTGTAATGAGTATTTTCAGGAATCAGTGGCAAGTTAAAATAGCTGTATACCGCTGTGAATCCTATTCTGAAATTGTTTTTGCTATACGTAATATTTCCACCCGCTACCTGTTGGTTCACAGTTTGTTTCTTCTGAATTTCAGTGGCAGTTCTGTGTAGGCCGGTTTTGTAAAACGAACTAAAACTGCCTCCTGCGGTGTCGGCATCCAACATGCGGTTGGAGTAAAATGCGGAAATTTCCAGTTCTCTCAACGATGCAGTGGCGCCAATTCCCCTGAAAAAATTGAATTCATCGGTCGATCCTGATTTTGTTAGTCCCTGATTGAAAGGAAACACATTCATAACATAGGATGATTTGCCGACACCAAAACCCGACTGCATCACTAAACCCATACCAAATCCGGCTTTAAAATCGCCTGCAATCAATTTTTTCAGTTTACCGGTATTTTCGAGCATCACATAGCCCGAGTTAAAATCGAACCCTTTGTTTTGCGAAGTAAAGATTGCTTCGCCAGGGTCTTTTTCGGTGGTAAAACCGGCATGAAGCCTGTCGGAAAAATCGAAACGGTATTTGAGTCCGGCATATAGAGGGTTTCCGGCATAGGCAGTTTCGCCGGCATTGTTCATGTAGCCTTCCTTTTGCTCCAAATCGCTCTCAGCCCGTATAAAAAGCTGATGTTCGCCATATTTCAGAATCTCATTGAGTTGAAGTGGCCTCGGTTTTACTTCGTATTTTCCGGTTTCTACAAAAGGCAACATGCGGTGAATATCAGTCATGTCCAGACCATCAATCAGTTGCAATTCGTAAATGGTACTAATAGGTCCGTAACTATAAAGATATGCAAGTATATTTTCGATTTGAATATCCGATAAAAACAACATTTTCGCCAGATCTTCCTTGCTGCAGTTATTCAGATTTACCTTGTGTTTGCTCAGGAAGATCAGATTTTCGTAAAAAGTTTCGTAGTCAATCGATTCTTCAGATTCAGCCGTATATTGTTCGAAAATATCCGAAATAATTTGTGCTGTGGCCGATTGAGTGTCCTGCGCCAATGCGCGAAACCCAATAAAAAAAAATAAAGCCACGCAAACAAACCATTTGTTCATCAATGTTTTTGTTTAAATGTGTAACTTACCATCGCTCCGGAATTTAGTCCTAAAACAGGATGCAGCTCGGTGTTCAACGACAGTGAAAGTTGCCCGGTTTTCCAGGCAAAACCCAAACAGGGAATCAAATAATCAGCATAATACGCACCTGTTTTGAAGGTGAATTTTTCCAGCAAAATATAATCGAACCCCGATGCCAGTCGGAACGAACTGCTTACTTCCTTATCAGCCTGAATCCGCCATTCAAAATCGGACGAAAATTTATATGATCCACCCAGACTAAAAACCGATGGTAGCCGTTTAATACTATACAATGTTTTGATGTTGGTTTGAAACGGATTGAAGACATTTCCGGCGATGGCAAAATCGGGACTCAGACAAATGCGAAAACCAACTTGTGGAAAAAATGCTCCGTGGTACTCATTGGACGCATTAAAGTAGGCTGAGTAATAATTGAACTGAACGCCCAGAGCAAATTTTCCGGAAAAATCGCGTGCAAATGCCAGCCCGCCCATCATTTCGTGGTAAAGTGAATATCCGAAGTAAGAAAAGGAAAATCCGGTTTGAACAATTCCGGCATTGTAAGCGGCCATCAGACTTTTGGTGGACAGTTCCGGAATGTGAAAACGGTTATCCAATGCCAGCGATAGTTCAGTGGTAGAATTGTAGGCGTATAACGAAGGGTTTGTGAAAGCGGAAAGATGTTGCTCGTCAGTAATTTGCATTTGCGCAACTGTAGAACTTAATGGAAGAATATAATCCACCTGAGCAAAAATATTCAGGTGCAGAATCAGAAATAGAATTAAGGTAAACTTCTTCATAACCACCAAATAAAAAGAGCATTAGCTAATAAGGATGCTTCAAAATTATAAAAAAGATTTAAATTAACAATATTAAGGCGAGAAAATTTTTACTAAATAGGTAAAATCGTAATTTTATGAATAAAATATTAATAAAAATACTTCTGTGTTTTCAATTAATTTAGTATATTTGTAATAATGTAAAGATTTTAATTATTCTCAGCAATATGAGCTTAGTATATTAAAAATCAAATTTTGTTTCATAGACATGTGTTTTCCCCTTTAACCGGAAGTATGAACGGTTAATTGTAAATAATTGAAGGACAAACTTTAAAAATATTTGCAACAATCTATGAAACTTGTTAGTATTTTACAGGAATTTCTGGTTAAGAAAAGTAAAAATGAGATCTCGGAAAAAGCAACGATCCGAGCGAAGATGAGAGAGCTTAAAGCAGAAATTTCAGAAATAGAAAAACACGCGCAATCCGTCAGGGTTTTCGAGAAAGTGGAATCACTTCCTGAATTTCAGGCAGCTAAGACTATTTTAATTTATTGGTCGATGCCCGATGAACTTCCCACGCATAATTTTATTGTGAAATGGAGCAGGCAAAAACAAATGCTTTTGCCCATAGTGAAAGGCAACGATATGTTTGTGAAGCCTTTTTCCACCAAAGATCAAATGGTTCAGGGTGCTTATGGCATTTGGGAGCCCGATGCTCAGCGTGAATTTATACAAAAGGTGGATTTGGTGATTGTGCCGGGTATTGCTTTTGATAAACAGAAGAACCGGTTGGGGCGGGGCAAAGGTTATTACGATCGTTACTTTACCAACGGAAGGGTACAGAAATGGGGTGTTTGCTTCGATTTTCAGTTGATGAACAAAATTCCGGCTGAACCCTTTGATATAAAAATGAATAAAGTGATAACCAGTTCTTTTACGTTAGAATAACCATAAGAATTATTTTATAAAAAAAACATTTCCAAAGATTTCATGTCTTTGGAAATGTTTTTTTATTGATGTTTGTAAATTTCAAATTCTATTTATTGAAAAGATTTTCTTCTGTAAATTTCCCAATAGATAAATAGTTTTTATACAATTCAGCATAAAGTTTGTGATTTTCGGCATTTGGAATAAATTCCTGTGCAAATCCCATTCCCATAGCATCTTGTGCATCTTCCACTTTAGCATAAACGCCTGCAGCTACGGCAGCAAACATAGCTGTACCAAAAGCACAAGCCTGTTCGGCTTTCGCCACCTTGATTGGCATGTTCAATACATCCGAAAGTGTTTGCATAACGAATGGTGATTTCAGCGAAATACCTCCGATACCGATAATCTCCTTAATTTCCACGCCGTTTTCGAGAAAGCGATCAACAATGGCTTTTGAGCCAAACGCAGTTGCTTCGACTAATGCACGGAAAATAAGCGGAGCAGAACTTCCCAGATTCAATCCGGTAATTGTTCCTTTTACCATTTGGTTGGCATCCGGCGTGCGACGACCATTCATCCAGTCGGTAGCTAAAATTGTTGATTCAGAAACCGGAACTTTAGCAGCTTCTATCGAGAGTGCAGGAATAATCTGATCCAACGATTCAGCTATCAGTTTTTGTTTGGTTTCTTCGTCAACTAAGGTCGTTTTAGCCAGAATATTTTCGATTGGCCAGGCAACTACACGTTTAAACCACGCATAAACATCACCAAAAGCCGATTGACCAGCTTCGAGTCCAACCATGCCCGGAATAACCGAACCGTCAACTTGTCCGCAAATACCCGGAATAAGCTTGTCGCCCATTTCGGCGTAGCTCGATACCATAATATCGCAGGTTGAAGTTCCGATAATACGAACCAGCGCACCTGGTTTTACTTCGGCACCAACTGCTCCCATGTGTGCATCGAAAGCACCTACAGCCACAGCCACATTGGTAGTTAAACCAAGTCGGGCAGCCCATTCTTCGGTCAGGTTGCCCACTTTGGTGTCGCTGGCGCAAGTTTCGGTATAAAGACGGCTACGGAAACCGGCTAACACAGGATCGAGAGCCACCAAAAATTCTTCCGATGGTAATCCGCCCCATTGTTCCAACCACATTGCTTTATGACCCGAAGCACAACGACTACGGTACATATTCTCGGGTTTTTCGGTGGCAGTAATCAGCGCCGGCATCCAGTCGCAATGCTCCACAGCCGAGTATGCAGCTGCGCGTACTTTTTCGTCGGTGCGCAACACATGTAATGCTTTTGCCCAGAACCATTCCGAGGAATAAATTCCACCTTCGTACGAAGTGTAATCTGTATCCCATTTGCCTGCCAGTTCGTTTATCTCATTGGCTTCTTTGATGGCGGTGTGGTCTTTCCATAACACAAACATGGCGTTTGGGTTTTCGGAAAATTCGGGCAACATTGCCAGCGGAGTTCCGTTTTTATCTGTAAAAACAGGTGTACTTCCTGTGGTGTCAAAACCAATTCCTACCACATTTCCGGCAGTTCCGGCCGGACATTTACTCAAAGCATCCTTTACTGTAAATTCAAGTACATCAATATAATCCTGTGGATGCTGACGATACTGATTGGCAGTTGGGACACAGTATTTACCTTCCATCCACCGAGGATAGTATTTTACCGACGAAGCAAGTTCTTCGCCTGTTTCGGCATTCACAACAACGGCACGTGCCGAGTCGCTACCATAGTCTAATCCAATAACGTATTTCATTTTTTATAGCTTGTAAGCAGTAAGCGGCAAGCGGCAAGCACTTACTGCTTACTGCTTACCGCTTGCGGCTGGTTATTATCTAAGTGCTTTATTCAACATATAATACACCTCGTTATTCCGAATATCCTGTTTGAAAGTGCGGATATTGGTGTCTTTGTCGATAATCAACATTTCCATATCAGCAATTTCGGCGTAATCTTCCATCATTTCAGTTGTAATGGCAAATGAGAAGCTTGAGTGGTGTGTTCCACCGGCAACTATCCATGCACCTGCACCTACTTCGAGATTTGGCTGTGGAATCCACAATGCGCAAGCTACCGGAAGTTTTGGTAAAGCTTTTGGCTCAATCACTTTCACTTCGTTCACAATCATGCGGAAACGGTTGCCCATATCAACAATTGTTGCAGCAATTCCTTCGCCTTCGTGTGCCTGGAAAACCAAACGGGCACAAACACCGGCATCGCCAATTCCTAAGAAATGCACTTCGATGCGTGGTTTAACGCCTGAAATTTCAGGGTTGATTTCCAACATGTGCGATTGAAGAATAGCAGAATTTGCGCCATCGAAGTTTAATACATAATCTTCGAGGAACGATTGTCCACCGGCAAGTCCCTGTCCCATAACCCACATAGTGCGAACGAGAGCAGCAGTTTTCCAGTCGCCTTCAGCACCAAAACCGTAACCTTCGGCCATCAAACGTTGTGAAGCAAAGCCCATTAACTGACTCATCCCTTCCAATTCGTTAAAACTTGTGGTGAAAGCAGTGGCGTTTTTCGATTCGAGGAAACGGCGTAATCCGATTTCCTGAGCAGCCGCCTGACGAACAGAAATGTGTTTTTCTGCACCTTTTTTACAGTCATCAGCAAATTCATATAACTTTTCGTATTCAGCAATTAAAGCATCAATTTCAGCTTCGGTAACTGCGTTTACAAAAGGAACCAATTTAGCGATAGGCGCATTGTCCACATGGTAACCCAAGCGGATTTCAGCTTCTACTTTATCGCCATCGGTTACAGCTACATTGTTCATGTTGTCGCCAAAACGTATAATCTGCATGTTTTGAGCATCTGCCCAACCGGCACAAACGCGCATCCAGGTAGAGATTTTTGCCTGAGTTGACGCATCTTTCCAAAAACCAACAACTACTTTGCGTGGTTTGCGCAAACGGGCAGTGATAAAACCGAATTCGCGGTCGCCATGAGCAGACTGATTCAGATTCATATAATCCATGTCGATTTCCGACCATGGAATTTGTTGGTTGAATTGCGTGTGCAGGTGCAATATTGGTTTTTTGTAATCCATCAAACCATGAATCCACATTTTAGCAGGAGAGAAAGTGTGCATCCAGGTAATCATACCGATACATTTTGTATCTCCGTTGGCTGCACGCATTATTTCAGAAATTTCTGAAGAAGAGTTAGCTGTTCCTTTATAAACAACTTTTACAGGAAGATTGCCTGAAGCATTTAAGCCTGCAACCATTTCGTTTGAGTGAGCGTCAACGCTTACTACTGCGTCACCACCATAAAGCAATTGTGCTCCGGTAATGAACCATACTTCGAGATTTTCAAATTTGAATTCCATAATATTTTACCTCTCCCTAACCCTCTCCCAAGGAGAGGGAACATCGGTTTTGCGAGGATTTTTTTTAAATGTTACTTATTTTTGTTTACTTATTTCAATATTATATCTGTCTGGATACTGCTCTCTCCCTCTCCTTGGGAGAGGGTTGGGGAGAGGTTTATTGTCCGTAATACGCATTCGGTCCATGTTTACGCATAAAATGTTTGGTAATCATGTGCTGATTCATTTTCAACTCAGGATTTACCGAAAACGCAATATGCGCCATTTTTGCACATTGTTCCATCACTACAGCATTGTGTACGGCATCATGCGCATCTTTTCCCCACGAAAATGGTCCGTGATTGCAAACCAACACACCCGGAACGTGAACAGGATTGATACCTTCGAAACGTTCTACTATGACGTTTCCGGTTTCCAGTTCGTACGCACCTTCCACTTCGGCTTGCGTCATCATGCGTGTACAGGGTATTTCCTGAGCGAAATAGTCGGCATGCGTTGTTCCAATATTGGGAATATCGCAACCTGCTTGTGCCCAGGCCGTAGCAAAAGTTGAATGCGTGTGTACAACTCCGCCAATTTCAGGAAAAGCCTTGTAAAGAACAAGATGCGTTGCGGTGTCCGACGAAGGTTTCAGAGTTCCTTCCACCACTTTGCCATCCAAATCAACCACCACCATGTGTTCGGCCTTCATATCATCGTACGATACACCTGAAGGTTTAATTACCACTAATCCGCTTTCGCGATCGATAGCGCTAACATTTCCCCAGGTGAAAATCACCAATCCGTGTTTTACAAGTTCGATATTGGCATCGAATACTTTTTGTTTTAATGCTTCTAACATCAGTATATAATTTACAATTTTTTTATTCAAAAAGGAAAATTTTGATACATTTTTAAGTGTGAACGGTACACTTATTAATTCCGTTACAAAAATAGAGATATTTACGGTACTTTTCATCTTTTAATGTTATGTTTTACAACATGTTTTATTTGCGCATATTAAAAAACAATTGGCCGGGAGCTTAATTTTTATTCAAGGAAGTTTCTTTTTCCTATTATTGCTTTATATTTGTGGTCATTAGACTAATATATAAGTTTTTACGATTCGATATATAAACAATTCAAAATGAAAGTATCATGAAAAACAAAATTTCAGTTTTATTGTTAGGAGCAGTGTTTTTTGTAAGTTGTGCGCAAAAAGAAACAAAAACTTTGTACGGTTCGTGGGAACCGATTGTACAATGTGCCGATTCATCGGATGTGTGGGTGCCGACTGACAGGAATTTTTTGATTTCAGTTTCAGGGAAATGTGAGGAAATTTTAGTTGAAAAAACAGAGAGAGGCGATTTGACTAATCCAGACATCCCAATGCCGGATGCCAAATGTTATGGCGACCGTGACCAGTTAAGTTTTACCGATAATTATGGTCCGAGTGCTGTCTACGAATTGAAAATGGATGCAACACGAGACACTTTAATTGGGACTGTAACCACTGTTTGGAGTAATTTACCGGCTCCGGTAGTTGAAAAAATTAAATTTCTGAGGATACAATAAAATAAAAAATGATTCAGTATATCTGAATCATTTTTTATTTATTCTATTTTTCCATTTGTTTCTTAATTTTCTTAATGGCCGTTTCGATGGACTTTTCGGGTTCTATCACATTGAAATCGCCCCAAAATTCCGGATCTTTAAATCCGATGGGCTCGTCGCTTACAATAACATTGGGTTTGATGCGTTCGCCATGCCGGAATGCTTTGGGGTCGTCGGGCAGATTCCAGTCAGTCACTGCCATTTCGATGGTGGAATGGTAGGTGGTGTGAAATAATTTCTTCTTCCAGATAATTTTGAGAGCCAATTCTATACGACTGTAATTGTAATACCATTTTCCGTCTTTTTCGGCATAATCGATCCTGTAATTGGCTATTATGGGTGTTACACGCGCGTTGAGTGGTTTTTTCACAATAAATAATGATGCCGCGGCCTCTTTGTTTTCGAGATTCAGGCTGAAAACCATGCTCTTTATCGCCAGTGTTTTGGCATCGACATAAATTTTTCCACGATAATAAGGATCGGTTACACTGCTGTTTTGCACAAAATTGATAATGTAAATCAACTGGTTATCCATATGTGTCGATTTGTCGAACGTAAAAACATAATTTTTAAATACATCTTCGGTAAACACATACTCTGGATGTTTAATCACGTCCAGATTCAATGAGTTGTATGGGCCACCCATTAGCTTGAAAATCAGTGTGTCAAGTTTGTTGTAATCCACTTTTTTACGTGCTTTGTAAAATCGCGCCACATCGTTTTTGTACGATCCTGCCGGTTCTTTCAGTACATCCAGAACTGCTTCCGATAGCGAAACATATGTACTGTTGTTTTTGATGGTTTCCCGGTAAAATGCTGTCATTTGCGTAGTGTTGGTAGCATAATTATCGCTGACTTTTTCGAAAACGCTGCGCATAAGTTCTTCGGCATCGATAGAGATGACGCTCACTTCGGGAAGTTCTACTGTTCTCGGAATTAATTCTATGCGGTTCTTGTTCTTTGTCAGCTCTTCAATAGTAACAGTTTCGGAGATAAATCCGATATACTGAACCTTAATTTTTGGCTGAGCAACAGAGGTCAGAATTTTAAGGCTGAACTCGCCCTCGGTGTTGGTTACAGTGGTCATGTTAGTGCCTGCTACGGAAATTCCGGCAAAAGCCAGAGGTGTGCGCGTTGTTTTATCGACTACCGTTCCACGGAATTCGATAAAGGGTTCGGCTGAAAATGCAAGAGCAGAAACATTGAACAATAGTATTACCAACCAAAAGGCAGGTAAAAACAATTTTTTGTTTTGTGTTTTCATCTGATGATAGATTAAATGATATAACCGTTATGCATAAGAACTACAAAAATATACAATATTCAACTAATTCGTTTTGTACTGATATACAAATTTTTGCTATTAACACAAAACCTGTCGTCAGATAAACTGATGACAGGTTTTTTCGGTGATTGTGATAAGTAAAGTATCAGAAATATTTAATTTCTTTTCCTTCGATGGAAGTAAGCAGATTGTTGGCCAAACGGCTTGCCCCGAAACGGAACATGGTGTTGTTCAGCCAGTCGGTACCGAGTATTGCTTTTACAATACTGTAATGTTTTACGGCATCTTCGGTGGAAACAATTCCGCCTGCTGGTTTGTAAGCCACTTTTACGCCTGTTTTTTGATGCCATTCTTTGATGGCGCTACACATAACGTAAGTTGCTTCGAGTGTTGCAGCTACGGGAATTTTACCTGTAGAAGTTTTGATGAAGTCGGCGCCGGCTGCCATAGCAAGTAACGAAGCTTTTTTAATATTGCTTGCTGTGCCGAGTGCACCGCTTTCGATAATGACTTTCAAATGTGCTTCGCGACATGCATCTTTTATTTCGCTGAGTTCTTCAAGTACTTCCTTGTAATTTTCTTCCAGAAATTTTCCGATGGAAATTACCACATCAATTTCGGTTGCACCTTCCATAACAGCCATCGATGTTTCGGCTATTTTTACTTCGATAAATGTTTGCGAAGCAGGGAAGCCGGCAGCAACGGATGCAATACCGATTTCTTCAGTCAGATGTTCTTTTACCACCGGAACAAGCGCAGGATATACGCAAATAGCACCTACATTGGGTAGATGCGGAAATACCGATTTGAAATTATTCACTTTTTCCACCATGCTGATAATTTCGGCATGAGTGTCGGTTCCGTTCAGCGATGTCAGGTCGATTTGACTCAAACATTGCTTGTACACCTCTACGTTATTGTTTACTTCGTATGTTTCGGCCAAAATACGGTCGATATCTGTTTTTACCTGTTCGTCGCTTATTTCAACATTGTATTGTTTAAAAAGCTGGTCTATTCTGTTACTCATTTTTTTTGTTTTATAAGTTCATCATTTTATAAAGTTTATTATAACACTTTGAAAAATAGTTTTAAGCATGTCCGACGCGATGTTCCCTCTCCTTGGGAGAGGGTTAGGGAGAGGTCGTCGTTACTTTAATTTCTCGTTTTCCAAATGACGCGTGCTGTCGCGTTGCGTTTTCTTTTCCATGTTTTTTGCAAATGCTTCGGTCAGATTCACGCCTGTTTGATTTGCCAAACAAATAAGAACCCAAAGTACATCAGCCATTTCATCCGCCAGATTGTATTCCTTATCCGATTTTTTGAACGACTGCTCGCCATATGTTCGGGAAATAACCCGGGCAAGTTCACCCACTTCTTCGGTGAGGATGGCCATGTTAGTCAGTTCGCCGAAATACTTTACGCCGTAGGTTTTAATCCATTCGTCAATCTGCCGCTGAGCATCTTCTATGGTGAGCTGATTATTCATTCAATCGTGCAATAATGGTTTCGTTACCGGTGGTTTTATCGCCCACTTCCACAAAAATTTCAGTATCCAGCGGGAAATACATATCCACGCGCGAACCAAATTTGATAAAACCGAGATGTTCGTTCAAATGACATGGTTTTCCGGCATGTGCGTAAGTCACAATGCGGCGTGCCAATGCACCGGCAATCTGACGAACCAGTATTTGTGTTTTCGATGGAGTTTCTATCACCACGGTTGAGCGTTCGTTTTCGTGACTCGATTTTGGAAGATAGGCACCCATATGGCGACCATCGTGATGAACTGCTTTCAGAACTGTACCTGCTACCGGATACCAGTTGGCGTGTACATTAAAAACCGACATAAAAATGGAAACCTGAATACGTTTATCGCCAAAATATTCCAGTTCTTCGGTAGGTTCCACCACCACAATAGTTCCATCGGCCGGTGCAATAACCAATCCTGGATCGTCAATTTCCACAACACGGCGCGGATTACGAAAAAAATAGGCAAAAAATACAAAAATAACAGCCGAAAGCGTGGTGGTAACCGCCATAATCAGATGCGGAAACTGCAAATAAATAAAGAGATTGAGAACGAAAAGGATAAAAAGCAATATCAGTAATATCAATCGTCCTTCTTTGTGAATTCGTATATATCTCATCTATTTTAGTTTAATTATCGTGTAAAATTCCGTTGATTCTGGTATCAAATGACTAACAAAAATATAGAAAAACTTTCAGCAATGCAAACTACCACTTTCATCTTTCCAAATCCGGCAGATTTGATTAACTTTGCACTTCGGTTTTAAACTCTCGATGAATTCAACTCCGGACTGAAATTCATGCAATAAATTGTTGTTTTTCAGGTTATTGTTTTATCCCCCAAATTAATTCTTTTATGAACTTATCTTTACTTACTGCCATTTCGCCGGTCGACGGCCGTTATCGTACAAAATCAGAACCTTATGCAGCCTATTTTTCGGAATATGCGCTAATTCGTTACCGCGTGTTGGTTGAGGTTGAGTATTTTATAGCGCTTTGCGAAATTCCGTTGAAACAACTTGCATCGGTACCGACCGACGTTTTTCCGAAATTGCGCAGTATTTACAAAGAATTTTCCGAAGCTGATGCTCAGCGGATTAAAGATATTGAAAAAGTAACCAATCATGATGTGAAAGCGGTGGAATATTTTCTGAAAGAAAAATTCGATGCACTCCGTCTCGATGCTTACAAAGAATTTATTCATTTCGGACTAACATCGCAGGATATTAATAATACGTCGGTTCCATTATCTATCAAAGATGCGCTGAATAATGTGTATCTGCCCGAAATGGATCAGTTGGTAAATACGCTGAAACATTTGGCCGATGAGTGGCGCGATGTGTCGATGCTGGCAAAAACACACGGTCAACCGGCATCGCCAACCCGCTTGGGAAAGGAAATAATGGTATTTGTAAACCGTTTGCAACAGCAATTGGATCAGTTGAAAGCAACTCCATCTTCGGCTAAATTTGGAGGAGCAACAGGAAATTACAATGCACATTTTGTGGCTTATCCTGCTATCGACTGGAAAGAATTCGGAAATAATTTTGTGTCCGAAAAACTGGGCTTGCAGCGTGAACAATGGACTACACAAATATCGAATTACGATCATATGGCGGCACAATTCGATGCGCTGAAACGCATCAACACCATTTTGATTGACTTTTGCCGTGATGTGTGGACTTATGTATCAATGGAATATTTCAAACAACGAATTAAAGCCGGCGAAGTGGGTTCATCGGCCATGCCGCATAAAGTAAATCCGATTGATTTCGAAAATGCGGAAGGAAACCTGGGGATGGCCAATGCGCTTTTCGAATTTTTATCGGCTAAACTTCCTGTATCTCGTTTGCAACGCGATTTAACCGACAGTACCGTACTTCGCAATGTCGGTGTGCCGTTTTCGCATACGCTTATTGCTACTCAAAGTATTTTGAAAGGTCTTGGCAAACTGTTGCTCAACGAAACAGCTATTTATCGTGATTTGGATAATACATGGGCAGTAGTTGCCGAAGGAATTCAGACTATTTTGCGTCGTGAATCGTACCCGCAACCTTACGAAGCGCTGAAAGCCCTGACGCGCACCAACAGCGAAATCAACGAGCAATCGATCCGCGAATTTATCGAAACACTGAATGTGGACGATACCGTGAAAGAAGAATTGCGCCGGATTACACCGCGAAATTATACAGGTGTTTAATTTTGGTTCATCAGTTAATTGGTTAAGTAGAAAAAAGAATGTTCAACTTTGTACAGATATTAAAGCGTTTTATTCCGCCGTATAAAAAATATGCGTGGCTGAGTATGTTGTTTAATTTTTTAGCCACCATTTTCAGTCTGTTTTCTTTTTGCGCTATTATACCGGTGCTGCAAATTTTGTTTGGCATCACCAAAGTAAGCGCCGTTTATCAGCCCTGGACATGGAACGATGGAGTTGTGCAGATTTTTTCGGCAATGAAAAACAATGCCACCTTTGCTCTCGAACAACTTTTTCAGCAATCAGGTCCCATCGCCTCGTTAAGTTATGTAGGTGCGTTTCTGGTGGTTATGACAGCATTGAAAACCGGTTCGGCTTATCTGGGAGCGCATTACATTATTCCTATCCGAACAGGCGTGGTGCGTGACATCCGGAATAAACTTTTTGCCAAAATTATCGAACTTCCCATTGGATTTTTTACCGAAGAACGAAAGGGCGATATCATTTCGCGTATGACGGCGGATGTCACCGAAGTGGAAGCTTCCATCATGAGTTCGCTGGAAATGGTGATTAAAAATCCGATTATGATTCTGATTTACCTGCTCACTATGTTGGTTATGAGTTGGCAACTTACGTTATTTGTGCTGTTACTTTTGCCTTTTAGCGGTTGGCTGATTGGTCGTATCGGGCGGTCGCTGAAGCACAAATCCAAATCGGGACAGGAACAAACCGGCGATTTGCTTTCGCAGATAGAAGAAACGCTCACCGGATTGCGGATTATCAAGGCTTTTAATGCCGAACGGAAAATAAGCGACCGCTTTGCCGGGCTAAACGATAAAATCCGTACTTCGTTTACCCGCATTAACCGCAGGTACAACATGGCACATCCTATCAGCGAGTTTATCGGAACTACGGTCATAGCCATTTTGCTGCTGTTCGGAGGTTTTCTGATTGTGGGCAATAACAGCATTATCAGTGCGCCGCAGTTTATTTTTTACCTGATTATTTTTTACAGCATTATTCCGCCATCCAAAGAACTGTCGAAAGCCACGTACAGCATTCAGCGCGGACTGGCTTCGCTGGAGCGTATTGATAAAATTTTAGATAGTGAAAACACCATACAGGAACCTGAAAATCCGCAGAAAATTCATGATTTTGAAAATAAAATTGAATTTGCCAATGTAAGTTTCCGGTATCAAACCGATTGGGTATTGCAAAACATTCAACTCAAGGTTGAAAAAGGTAAAACAGTGGCGCTGGTAGGTCAGTCGGGTTCGGGAAAATCCACGCTGGTAGATTTACTGCCACGCTATTACGATCCTGAGCAGGGCGAAATCAGGATCGACGGTGTCAATATCCGCCACTATCGTACGCACGATATCCGTACGTTGATGGGTAATGTGAATCAGGAAGCCATTCTTTTTAACGATACTTTCTTCAATAATATCACTTTTGGTGTGGAAAATGCCACGCAGGAACAGGTGGAAGAAGCTGCACGCATCGCCAATGCGCATGAGTTTATTATGGCGACCGAAAACGGCTACCAAACCAATATCGGCGACCGTGGCAGTAAACTTTCGGGCGGACAACGTCAACGCGTAAGTATTGCCCGTGCTATTCTTAAAAATCCTCCCATACTTATTTTAGACGAAGCTACTTCGGCTCTTGACACCGAATCGGAAAAAGCGGTGCAGGAAGCGCTTGAAAACCTGATGAAAAACCGCACCACGCTGGTGGTGGCTCACCGGCTTTCCACCATTAAAAAAGCCGACGAAATTTGTGTACTTCACGAAGGCCGCATTGTGGAACGTGGTAAACATGAAGAACTGCTTGCGCTGAATGGCTACTACAAACGATTGGTGGATATGCAGTCGTTTTAAAAATCTTTTTATTACTGTTTTAACTTTTCCAAAGTTCAAAACTTTGGAAAAGTTGCAGTGTGGTAACAATTGTTTTCGGAATTCACCTTGTCCTTGCGGATACATACTTTAAATTGACAAATCACGCCCGACGGTTCGACATTTTGCTCATATTCGAATGGACTGAGAAGTTCATTTTTTTATTTGGCAGACTTGCAGCCAGGCAGAGTCAGGCTTTTAACTGCGACGTAAGCAGAGCTTACGCTGAAGTCATCGCGTTATTCTGACACACTACGCTTATCAGAGCAGAGCTTACGCTGAATACATCGTTCTAATACATTACGCTAAACAGGGGGTAAAAATTTAATGTCTATAATTCTGCCAAAAGCAATCTCCTTTGGAAAAACTCCTAATTTAAATTCCCCCCCAACATTTAGTTTTTCTTTCAAAAAATCTCTTTCTACAATTCTTAGGGAAGCTAATTGCTTCATCCAAATATCAAACTCTTCATCCACTAGTTGTAACTCAGAAAATGTTGATATATCTGAATCTAATAACCAAAATGAAGTACGGATATTATTTGAAATAGGAAATTTAAAACTTTTCCTTGCAAAATCCAAAAATATTATTTCTACAATTAATATTATTTCTTTCATCTTATTAATTTGTTTAAAACAGAATCCAATAAATTTTCATTGCAGAATTGAATTTTTCTATATTGTTAGGAAGTACTGTTCCCCCCGCTGCCGCACGATTGCATCGTGTGGCAAACCAATCTGTTTAACCAGAATTTTTTTCTTTTTCTACTTCCCACGCGATATAATCGCGCGGGAGCGGAGTGGGGTCTGAGGGGTTTTGCAAACCCCTCGTAATGTATTATAAGGACTTTTAGTCCGCTAATGTTACCGCTTATTCATTAGTTTCTTTGCAAATTTAATAAAACATTTTTAATATGCAACTGTAGCATAGCGGATTATAAATGCTCAAAATAGTTTGGTAGCATTTGTTGCGCTTCAGGTAGTTGCTGAATATGCTGTAAAAAGAAAGCAGGTTACACAACGAATGTGCAACCTGCTTAAATATCAGAGTTTTTTAACTTATTTAGCCAGTTCTTTTTTAGCGCGTTTGCCTTTAATCATTTTGTCGAATTCCAGCGTAATTGGCGATGCGATAAATACCGATGAATATGTACCGATAAAGATACCAAACAACATGGCAAATATAAATCCGCGGATAGAATCACCACCAGCAACAAACATTACAATCAGCGTAATAATTACGGTAAATGTGGTACTAAATGTACGTCCTAACATCTGGTTTACAGAGTCGTTGATAATGGTTGCACGGTCGCGTTTCGGATAGAGTCCAACGTTTTCACGGATACGGTCGTAGTTAATAACGGTATCGTTGATTGAATAACCGATAACCGTAAGAATTGCCGCAATAAACGATTGGTCGATTTCCATAGAGAATGGCAGTATACCCCAGAACAGCGAGAATAATCCCATGGTGATAACAACGTCGTGTGCCAACGAAGCGATAGCTCCCAGAGAGTAACCCCATTCGCGGAAACGAATAAGAATATACAAACCAATACCCAGAATGGCAATCAATACCGCCCAGATAGCTGATGTTTTAATATCGTCGGCAACTGTAGGCCCAACTTTCGAAGAACTTTTGATGTAATTGGTAACAAAATCCTCGTGACTTACCGAACTTCCAAGCATTGGTTTCAGATGGTCGTAAAGTTTTGTTTCAATTTCGTCGTCGATATGAGCTCCGGTTTCGTTGATTTTATATTTTGTGGAAATACGCACCTGATTATCGCTACCGATAGTAATAACCTGTGGAGCATCTTCGCCAAAAGCGCCTTTCAATAAGTCTTTTACATCACCTGTTTTCACAGCTTTGTCGAAAGCTACAATGTAGTTACGTCCACCCGAAAAGTCAATACCCAGGTTGAATCCTTTTGTTCCGAAAGAAATAAAGCTGATCAGAATCATTGCACCTGAGATAACATACATTATTTTACGAATCTTCATGAAATCCACTTTGGTGTTCAACAGGAAGTTTTTCGAAATAGCTGTATGGAACGAAAGTTCTTTCGCTTTATCTTTGGCAATATACGACTCCATCATATAACGTGTAAGGAACACAGCGGTAATAAAGGTGGTGATAATACCAAAACTTAATGTTACCCCGAAACCTTTGATAGGGCCCTGGCCAAAAATCACCAGAATGATACCTGTCATAAGGGTTGTTACGTTCGAGTCAATAATGGCAGTTAAAGCGTGTTTGAAGCCTTCTTTTACCGATTGTTTCATGGCTTTGCCGCCCCGCATTTCCTCTTTGATACGTTCGTATATAAGCACGTTCGCATCCACGGCCATACCCATAGTGAGCACGATACCCGCAATACCAGGTAATGTGAGAACTGAAGAGAATGACGCCAGAATACCAATCAGGAAGAATACGTTGGCAAACAAGGCAATGTCAGCAAATAATCCGGGAATCCAACCATAGTAAAGTACCATGTAAAGTAATACAAGTAAAAATGCTATGATAAATGAGATAAGACCGTTATTGATAGCTTCCTGTCCGAGTGAAGGACCTACAATATCTTCCTGCACAATGTAAGCCGGCGCAGGCATTTTACCCGATTTCAGTGTGTTGGCTAAGTCTTTTGCTTCTTCTACGGTGAAGTTTCCTGTAATTTCGGAGTTACCACCGGTAATTTCTGTGTTTACAGTAGGGAATGAGTAGATATAACCATCCAACGAAATAGCGATACATTTGCCGATATTGTCTTTGGTCATACGTGCCCATGTTTTCGAACCTTCGGCATTCATACTCATATTTACATTGGCATAGGCTGATGCCTGATTAAAGTCGGATTTGGCATCGGTAATCACATCGCCCGAAAGTGGAGCACGTCCATCGCGGTTAGTGATTTTGATGGCAATCAACTGGAAAATTTCAGTGTTTTCCTGCATTGGTTTCACAGTCCAGCGCAATCCAAGGTCACGTGGTAAAACATCTTTTACCTGTTTCATCTTGAAATATGCGTTGATGGCAGCAGTATCTTTGCTGTGAGCCATACCTACAATCGGACCACGACTTACCTGACCACCATTTACATTCAACTGTAGCACAGAGAAAAGAGGATTGTCTTTTTTGTTTTGTTCCGCATTTTTAGTAGAGTCAGCATTCACTGTGTTTTTCTTGTCCAAAGCAGCTTTCAGGCTGTCGATACCTGTTGTTGCTTTAGGTTTTGCATTGGCTACAGGAGCCACAGCGGCTGAGTCCTTTACTGCAGTTACACCCACCTTACCTAATTCGGCAATTACTTTATTGGCTTCAACAAGGTTGTTTACAATTTCGTTAAGTTCGTAAGTTTCCCAAAATTCAAGATTAGCAGAACCCTGAAGAAGTTTACGCACACGTTCCGGTTCTTTGATACCCGGAAGCTCAATAAGAATACGACCTGTATTGTTGTTATCGCGTTGGATGTTAGGCTGAACCACACCAAAGCGGTCGATACGGGTACGCAATACGTTGAATGAATTGCTGATAGCTCCGTCAATTTCACTTTCGAGTACTTTAATCACCTCATCGTTGGTCGACGAAAGGCTTATTTTATCTTTTAAATCGTAAGTGCTGAAAATAGAAGCCAGTTTAGCCTGAGGGTCTACTTCGGCATATGCCTGAACAAATAAATTAAGATACTGTACCTGACTGTTGGTTTTCTGACGTTGTGTAGCCATATCAAGGGCTTTCACAAAGTTTGGCGATTGGTTGTAGTCCGATAACGAACGAATAATATCTGCAACCGAAACTTCGAGTGTTACGTTCATACCACCTTTCAAGTCGAGACCAAGATTGATTTCTTTTTCGCGACATTCTTTCAGTGTATAGCCTAACCAAACCTTTTCATTGGCTATAGAGTCAAGATACTGATACTCTTTGGCTTTGTCCCCTGCTGCATATTCTTTCGCGTTCTTATTATACGTACTGGTTACAACAGTAAAGGACAGGTAAAATACGCACACTAAAGCGAGCGCTATTGCAAAAATCCTGATAATTCCTTTGTTTTGCATGGAAAAATTATTTAAAGATAAAACAATTAATTAGTTCAATTTTTTTTAACGAGGTGCAAATATAGCATTTTTTTTTTATAAACATATAAAGTGAATGAAACAAAAGTATTTGCTTCGAAATGGCGATAATCAGGGATTTACCCTCGTATTGCAATTTATATCTAATCGTCCAAAAAGTTAAAAAATCGTATTATTTCTTTTTCCAGCTGAATCCGTATTCGTTTCCTAAAATATCAATGTAAGCACAATTGCAGCCATATACATCATTTACTTCGTAAATTCGGATGAAAGATAACATTTTTTTTCATTTAATTTTGTAAAATTTGCGTTGATTTGCGTCATTTGCGTTCAAAAATAGGCATTTTGGATGAGACTCAAATATCAATACACCAATTTCACACATTTATCTACAGCTTTCAGAATATAAATACCGTGCATTGGCAAATCTATGACACAACTCGTTTCATGCACTTTCTGCTGATAAAAGGAAGTACCCTGAAGATTGTAAACAGTTACCAACGTTTCGTCAGTAAACCCGCTTACAATAAGTTGTCCGTTTTGCCGGGTTATTTTTAGTGTCGATGTGTTTTCAGATGAAATTTCGGTTGAAAAACCTTCTACAATATTGGCAAAGCCTTTCCACTGAAAAGCGTTGGCATATAAACTCCTGGAACCTACAGGTACATGCAAAACGCAATGTAATGTGTCCACACCTTTAAAAACACCTTTGGATTCATCACCGGTTGTTGCTGTTAAGTCCACGGGTATTGTTTTGTAAGCGTTTATGGTTGTTAAGTTTGCGCAGCCTTCGAGCATACCCGAACGTATGGTTTGCACTGATGCCGGAATGCTAATGGTATTTAAATTCAGACAATTCATAAAAACGCTCGAGCGAACATACGTTACAGTAGAGGGTATGGTGTAGCTACTTCCGGTTTTGGCCGGCGGATAATAAATAATCGTTTCCAATCCTTTTTTAAACACAATTCCATCCACGCTTTCTATCACAGGATTTGCAGGATCTATAGTTACTGCTGTCATGCTTTTACAATCGTAAAACGGATTGTTGTTAAAAAAAGCCACCGATGCCGGGAAATATACTGTAGTTAAATTATTACACATAAGGAACGAGTGGCCTTCGACATACATCACGGTAGAAGGAATTGTCATCGAAGTCAGATAATCGCAATTTCCAAAAGATGAATTTGCTATGGTGTCGACGGTCGAAATTACAGTGTAGGTGTTTTCCGTTTTTCCCGGAGGGTAAGCCACCAGAATAGTTTGTTGTTTGTTATGCAGCACACCATTCACTGAGCTAAAGTAGAGGCTGGCGGCATCGACCGTGATTTGTGTGAGGTTTTTGCAACCCATAAATTGATAATACCCGATTTTTCTGACGGAAGCAGGAATATTGATAGAAGTAAAACTCTGACATCCCCAGAAAACACCATCGCCAATCGTATCCACTGAAGCAGGAATAGTGATATTGGCTAAATTGTAACAACTCATAAATGCCCACGATTTAATGGAGTTTACGGTGTTTGGTAGTGTTACCGACGATAAATCGGGGCAGGAGTTAAACGCATAAGTTCCAATAGCAGTAACCGTGTAGTTGATGCTGTTGTGTGTTACCGACGAAGGAACGACCACATTGCCTGAATAGTTATTGGAAGATCCTGAACCAACAGTAACTTCGGCTTTGTAAGGCGATACACCTGAAATGATGTTGTAGAAAACACCATTTGAGCTAAAATCGTATGCCCAACTTTGCACAGAAATACAAAAAACGAAGAAAAGAACGCTTGATTTTTTCATTTTTCCAATGTCAGAATTTTAAGTGCTGACGCTGCACTTTTATCAATTGAAAAAAAGGAAAGTAAAAGTAAAATAGAGCTGAAAATCAACTTGTTTTGCAACATGCAAAGGTTACAAAAAATTTTGCGAAATTGTGCAGTTTGTGTGTTAAATGTGAAGTAAAAAAAAAACGACTGCCTTTCTCAAAGCAGTCGATCTGTATTTTTAGTTGTTGCGGTAAATTTTACATGTTTCAAAGATATTGTTTTTCATTTCACAAACATCTTCGGTTGAAGGCGTTGTTACATCTAATTTGCCCTGCAAAATGAGCTTTGCTTTGTTGGCAGAGGGAAGTTCATCCGGGTGAGAACTGAAATAGTTACTCCATTTTTCCTGAAGTAACTGATTTGAATCAACGATGTAATGTATAAAGTCGTCGTTTATCAAGAAATTGTACGTTTGTTTGTCAACCAAAGCTTTCACCTTTAATGTTTGCATTTACTATAAAACGCAAGGTCATTAAAAATGTACTCAAAAAAAACCGATGATTTTTTAGCAGGCGCAACTGCGAAGTTTCAACATGCCACGGTGTATCAGATTCCGAACCGATTGATAGTTCATTTGCAGTTCCACGCAGATATCTTCGTATTTGTATTCTTCTATATAATAAAGTTCGATGGCTTTGCGCTGACGGGGCGATAGCTTGTTTAACATGCTGGCAATAAAATCGGAGTTTTGTTTTTCCTTTTCTACAGCTAAATAATTTGTTTCTACATTATCGGGTGAAATTACATCCAGTTCGTCAACAGCCACATCGGAGAGGTGAATACGTTTACGGCTTTCGTCGCAAAGTTTGTTTTTCAGCGAAATCAACATGTACGATTTGATATTCTGTACCGCATCCAGTTCAGTCCGCTTGTTGTAAATTTTGATAAATACATCCTGTATACAGTCTTTCAGCAATTCCATATCAGTAGTAAGTTTGTAGCCATAATTGTACAACATACCAACGTGCAAATCGTATAGTTTAGAGAATGCAGCTACATCGCCACTTCTGAAAGCATTAAACAATAAGGTTGACTTTTGATCCTGCACGTTTGTTTTTGTTGAGTAATCTTGTTCCATACACAGTATTATTTGGTTTGTTGACGAAGCAAAAGTAGGGCAAACCAAAAAAATGTAATAGAAATTTCAGGTAGGATGATGGTAAAAATAGGTAACATGTTGTACAACATGTTTTTCAAAATATTTTTAATGCTTGGGTTTTAACTTTCGAAAAACTTCGTTTCCGGTGCACATAAATTGATTTTTCTCTGATGAAACTGTTATCAGTTTTTACCAGATGAATTTCAAAAAAAAGGTTACTACTCAGCCCCCTAAATCCCCCTCCAGGGGACTTATAAGGAGCATTTATTCATCATTGTACGATTTTGTATAAAAAACTCGTTATTATCAAAGTGTTTTTTGTTCCAAATAAGCATAAAACCATGACAATATCCTCCAAACTCCCCCTTGAGGGGGTTGGGGGGCTGAGTTACCTGATTTTACTGAACCACCATGCCCCGGGTTGATTATCAGGGATTTTAAGTTTATAGGTTTGATTTCCTTTTATCTTTTTCGATGCAATTTTTTCTTCACCGGTACGGCTGTCGATAAAAGTAAGGCGATAATTTCCGTTTTCAAGTTGTACGGTAATTGTTTGAGCTTTTTCAGCATAAACGAGTGTGCCTTTACCAGAATTTACCAGTTGATAATACGTACCTGATTTTACCATTTGCACTTGCATTCCGGTCATTGCTTTCAGAAAATCGGGATTTTTTACCGGTAATTGCGGACATGAACCACCGGCCATCAAAACAGCCCATGCCATTTCAGGATAATTTTGCGTGTAATAAGTCACCGCTTTGTCGGGATATTTTGTTCGGTATTCGCTCACCGCTTTGTATGCTTCGACAAATGTTACTTTGCCAACTTTCATAATTCGTGCGTGTTGCCGGGGAGCCAGATTCAATCCGCCTTGAGGTGCGTAAAGTCCGTCGGTGTTGTAATGCCAGTAACGTATGTCGATGATATCCACTACAGCCGCTCTTTTTGGATCAGCCAGAATAGCATCCTGCACATCTTTGGTGCAACTGAGCGCCACAAGTGCATTGTTACCGGTTTCGCGTTGCCATTCATCAATCACATCGAGCCAGAATTGCATAAAATGAAGTGGGCCGGTGTATTCTGCACTTAAAAGTTGTACAACATTTGTGTTATTGGCAAAGCGGTTCAATCCTTCACGGATGTAATTTCGATAGGCATTCCGGCGGTTTTCATTCGAAATATCATAAAAAATATCAGCCATAAAAACGCGTTTGTCACCTGTGAAATTGACGGGTTCGGGAAATCCAAGATCGTTAATATTGTTAGCCGACCGCCACGGACAATCCACCCAGTGCGCTCCGGCTTCGATAATATTATGCTGAAAAAAGTTTTCGTGAAAAAGCAGAATTCCATTGCGCTGTGCTTTGTCGGCAAATTGTTTCAAGCGTAACCAGTACCATTCGTTTGGGCGATTCAGGTCATATTTCGACAATCCATCCCAGGCTGTTCCTTGTCCGCTACGTGCAAAAGGTTGTTCATAGTTTGGCGCCCACACATCACCATCGCGTCGGCGAATTCTTTCATGGTCATCGCGTCGGCGGTCGTACCACAGGCCGTAATTATGGTCGAACACTACAATGTTATTATTTTTCATGTATGAAACTACGCTGTCAATTCTGTCGGTTAATCCCCAACCTTCCCGACCGGCCACAAAACGAGTAACATGTGGTTTCATTTTGTCGAGATAATTGAACTTTGTTTTACCATTCCACCATTGCACATCGGATTTTCCACCGCTGATTATACTTTCGTCGCAAACAATTTTACCGTTCGAAATGCCGATTTGTGGCATATAAGCTCTGATGCGCATCGGTTTGCTTTTCAAATTGTCCGATGAGAAAACTCCTTCTGCATTTACTGAAGCGGTGAACGATTGTTGATTAATCCAGTTTTCGAGCGTAAGAAGCGGATTGTGCGCTTCTTTCATCATTTGTTGAGCAACTTCTACCGACGGACTACTCGATGCATCGGTGCTTTTCGGAAGTATTTTTCCCTGTTCTGTAATATCTTTGTTTAATCTTTCGGCTAATTGCGGATAAAAAAGGCTGCGTGGTTGCACGTGGTTATTCGATTCTGCCCATTCGCCATTACCCGAAAATTGAGCCCAACAGCCATAAGCTCTGTTTTTAGCGTCGCTTGCCGGACTGAAACATTCAATTTCGGCTGCTGTGCATTGCCAGAACATACTGTTAGCCGTATTCCAACCTGCTCCGTTCTTTTCCTGTCCCAGATTTTTAAAAGTCAGGTTATGTCCGTCGATATTCACAATATCGAAAAGCAAACCGCAAGCCCATGCATCCACCGAGCCACTGTAACCAAGTGCATTTTTAGCTTCGCACTGCACAAAAGCGTTTGGGCCGGGTGCTGTAAATCCAACTGCAAAATCATGTATTCCATTTTCGGAATAACACCGCTGAAACAAATTCAATTGCCCCATATTGAAAAAGGTTCGTCTTCGAAAACCGCCAATTTCAGAAACCGGATCTTTCGAGATGCAATCTTCAACGGTAACTTTTGAAGCTGTCGGCTGTAAAAAAATGGCATTTCCTGCAAAATGGCTGAAATTTACCTGACGAACCCAACAATTCTCGGCATTTTCTACTGAAATACCTGTCCAGCAGTGTTCTTCATCTTTGGGATAAGCGTGGTTGAAATCCGATTCCAGCGTCAAGTTTTCGACTCCACATTCCGAAATTCTACCTGTCCAGCAATAAAGCAGAACTTTTCCTCCACCAAATTTTGCATCGATGGCAGTGGTGAGCGGAGCATTCAGCGTGATATTGTTTCCGTTTATCGCTGTGATGGTTCTGTCCCAATTCAGATCGGTATCGCCCGGTTTCCAGCCTAATGCACTTATTCCTCCGCCAAAAATATCACAACCGATAGATGCTATCCAATCTTTGGTAGATGGACGGAGAATTTTTACTTTGTCTCCTGTTTTGATTTTCGCAAGGTCCGAAATGGCAAATATTTTCTCGTTTACCGGAATGTAAGGGCTTGAAATACTGATAGTGTCAGTGATTTGCTGGTTATTTATTCCTTCAATTTTTATCATGGCGCTGCGGTCGAAGCCACGTTTTACAAGTACAGTTTCAGTTTTTCCTGTTCCGCGCAATACAACTCCGGAAGTTGGTATCAGCAGGTTGTTATCCAGCATAAAAGTACCTTTGCCGAGCAAAACTGCGCCACGAAAACCATTTGCGTCAGGTTTTAATCCTGCCACATAATTAATTGCCCGCTGAATAATATCAGAAGCATCGCCATCGCGCCAAGGAACATAAATGGCATTGGCCGCATTCGGAATTGGTTTTTCAGAACTTTGATATCCGCAGTACGAAAAATCGAGGATGCGGTTGTTTTTTTCATCAGGTTGGTACGTGATTTTTCCGTCTTTAATTTGCAACCCGAAATTCTGTGCCGGTGTTGTAAGTGCAAAAAAGCCACATACAAACAGTAAAACTAATTTTTTCAGTTTCATTTTAATTTATCTATTAACTGATTGTAAAACGAATCAACCTGACGATTGTAATCGTTGAATGATCAGATTTTACGATATTTACTCATATATTCCGTCGGGGTCTGATTGTATTTTTTTCTGAAGCACTTTCCGTAGTACCCTGCTTCTTTAAATCCTACTTCATAAGCAATTTCCGAAACAGTCATATCGGTATTTTTGAGCAATTCGATGGATTTATTCAATCTGATTTCTTTAATCAGATCCACAGGCGCTAAGCCGGTAAGACTTTTCAGCTTTTTGAAAAATGCTGAGCGGCTTAATCCGAGGGTTTCAGCTATGGCATCGATATTGTAATCGCTGTTTTGCAGATTCTCCTCAATCACCTGATTAATTTTTTCGAGCAACTGAATGTCTTTTTTTACCAGATAGTTTTCGTAGTTATCAGGTTGTTTTTCGTCGGTGAGTTCTTCCTGATTCCATATTTTCTCACGGAAAACTTTGCGGTCGCTTAGCAATTGTTCAATACGCGCAATGAGGTAATCCTTGTTGAACGGCTTGGTAATATAGGCATTCGCACCCAGATTAATAGCTCTGATTTTTGCCTCTTCGTCGCCTTTGGCTGTGAGTATAATCACCGGAATATGACTTACTTTAAAATCGTCGCGAATCCGTTTCAGCATTTCGCTACCGCTCATTTCGGGCATCATTTGGTCGGTTACCACAATGTCGGGGTGATAGTGATTCACTTTTTTCAGTCCTTCCACACCGTTGTTGGCAATAAGCACATGATATCGGTCTTCCAGCTGGAGTTTCAGCAGGTTACACAAATCTTTGTTGTCTTCCACTACCAATAAAGTTGGTAGTTTGCTTAAGGTTTCATCTTCTTTTTCATCGTACACATCTTCAGTGACTTGTGTTTCTTCTGTGGAAACTTCATCGTTCACATAAAAATTCACTTCCGTTGGTTTGAAATGTTCTTTCCCTAGCAAAAGTTCGATGGTAAATACCGATCCTACGCCCTGTTTTCCTTCGGCTGAAATTTCGCCATGGTGTAACATTATCAGCTCTTTGGATAATGCCAATCCGATGCCAGTGCCCTGATAATACGAATTTTTGGAGTTTTCGCCTTGCGCAAAACGCTCAAAAATTTCCGATAATTTGTTTTGCGGAATACCAATGCCGGTATCTTCAATTTTGATGTAACAACGGTTTTTGTCTTCGGAGAATCCGGTTGAAACAAAAATGCTTCCACCTTTTTTGGTAAATTTAAACGCGTTGGAAATCACATTTCGGATGACAGTCTCAATTTTATCTTTATCTACCCAAACAGGAATATCCTCGTCGTTTAGCTGAAACGAATAGCTGATTTCGTTTTCTTCGGCCATCACCAGAAATTCTTTCTGAAAAGCTTCCACCAGTTTATTTAAATCGAAGCGGGAAACATGCAATACCATTTTGCCGTTCTGAATTTTCCGGAAATCCAAAATCTGATTCACCAGTTGAAGCATTTGGTTGGCACTTTTTTCGATAATACCCAAATACTGAAGTCCTTTTTCTGAAATCAGATTTTTCTGTTTCAATTCATGAACCGGGCCCATAATCAGCGTCAACGGAGTGCGTAATTCGTGCGAAATATTGGTGAAAAACCTGATTTTCAGCTCAGAAACACGCTGTTCAATATAGACTTCGTTGCGCATTTTGATGTAAAACAACACTCCGCGAAAAGCAGCATAGGCCACAAATAACGCCAGAATTGAATAAATAAGATATGCCCACCAGGTGCGCCACCAAGGCGGAAGAATAATAATTTCAAGCGTTTTTTCCGATTTCAGAGCTGCATTTCCTTCGTCGATAGTTTGCACGCGGAAGAGGTATTTTCCAGGAGGAACGATAGGATAGGAGGCGATACGGTTTTTCCCGCTAAAGTGCCATTCTTTTTCAAACCCTTCCAGAATATAGCGATAAGTCACCCTGTTCTGATTGTAATAGTTGAGTGCTGCAAACTCAATCACAAAATTCGACTGGTTGTAATTCAGCGTAATGGATGTAGCATAACGGATGGATTCTTTCAGTATCGGGTCATCTTTGAAACTGCGTAACTCACGGTTCGATACCAGAAAATCCACAATCATGGTGTTATATTCACAGCTGTATGTTTCAATTTTTTCGGGATTGAATGCCAGAATTCCTTTTCGGCAACCAAACCATAAATCGCCGGAAGCCAATTTGAGGGCACTTTCTTCTTCCATTTGTATGTTCAAAAATCCATCGTAATGGTCGAAATTGCGGAAAGTTTCTTTTCCTTTATCGAACCTCGAAATAGAATTTTCGGTAGCCAGCCAAAGTGCATTTTTATTATCCTCTACAATTGATACGATGACTTCACTGTTCAGCCCTTCGCGCCAACTGTACGATTTGAATTCAGGTCGGTGCTCGGTTTTGTCGTAACCTACCAGTTTGTTGAGTCCTCCACCAAAAACACTCACCCATATTTGTCCCGCAGCATCTTTGTAAAGCACATAAATATCATTGTCGGATATATTTGAATTTGATTTTTCGTTGCGGTAAATTTCAAAATCAATTTTATTTGACTGACTGAAATGTCCATCGAACGACATCAGTCCATCGCTTGTACCAACCCAAATCCTGCCTTCTTTGTCTTCGGTGATATTGCGAACTTCCATGTATTGTCCGAATTTAGGATAATTGTCGAAACAATTAAACTTATTTTGAAACGATATTTTCCCGTTTTCGTTATTCACCAGGTTGAGTCCACCGCCAAACAAACCAACCCAAATGCGGTTATTACTGTCTTCGAAAGTGTAATACACATCGTTTCCGCTGATGGAGTTCGGGGTTAACTCGTCGTACATAAATCGGGTAAGTTTGTATTTTCCGGCTACCGGTTCGGCAAGTACAAGTCCGTTTCCTTTCGTAGAAAACCATAAATTCCCTTTATGATCTTCCATGATATGATACACCGAACCAATGAAGTTATTCCCCCGTCCGAAAATATACTTGATTTTCATGTTTTTATCTACGCAATACACTTCTGCCTGACGGGTAGAATACCAAATATCTTCGTTACGAGCCTGATACATGGCTTTAACTCCAATGTTGTTGTTGGGCAATTCATGAATATTAAGCAGATTAAATTGCTGTTTGGGGAAACTTATCCTCGAAACTCCCTGTGTTGTTGAAGTTAACCAAAGGATATTGTCTTTGTCGAACATTACATTGAAAAAAACTTTCTTTTCGCCATTTTTCTTAATGTCGGGTTGTTCGTTTAAAGTGGTGGTTGTCAAATCGAAACGATTAAACCATATCACATCACCCGAAGTGGTAAGTATAAACATACCAAGTTCTTTTCCATCGTGAAATGAAAGGGTTTTGTTTGCCTGACCGGTAGAAAAAGCAAACTGACGCGTGATTTTATTAAAAGGATCGAAATATATGGCTGAATTCTGGTTTACTTCCAGCCATATTTTATCGTAACTATCAGCCACAACATTGGTAATAACAGCATTTTCACTCAGCGGTATTACTTTTATGGGAGTCAGCGTTTGTTCATTAAGTTCAAACACTCCTTTTCCTTCCACAGCTACGTATGTGGCTTTCCCCGGAATTGAAAAAATATTCTGAATAGCTCCCAAGCCTGTAAGAACCGGAATCTGTTGTACGTTTCCGGAGTTGAAGTCAATTTTAAAGATGGCTCCGGTCTGATCGCCAACCCACAAAAATCCATTCAATTTGAAAGCAGCGGTGTAATTGTGTTTTGCATTGGGGTCAATTTTTCGGAGAATAAAATCGGTTGGTTTCGATTTTAGCATTTTCCCCTTAGCGCAGATTATAATTTTAAAATCCAAACCTATCCAGCAAATGTAATTTCCATCCTCTACCAATAAATTTTTGGCTAAGCGGTGTTCACGCTTGCTTTGTGAATCGTAAAGTAAAGTCACCTTTACTTTTCCTGAACCTTCGGACACTGCCAGAAGTAAATCCTTGTTTTTGGTCAGTAATAATAAATCTCCGGTTTCGGTTTTTTGTATTTTGATAATTTTTGGACTTACGCTGTAATTCTTTTTAATCTCGTTGAAAACATCATAATACAACTCTGTTTTTTTATCGAATAAATACAGTTTGTGGTCGATGGTTTTAACCCATAAATTTCCATCTTTTGCTTCGATAATGTTCTGAAGTTTATGAGGAGGAATATCGGCGTTGTAATCGTCGCGGTTGTTATAGCTACGGAATTTTACGCCATCGAAGCTGGACAGGCCATACCATGTACCGAACCACATCAATCCGTCACGGTCTTTCAGCGTGCAAAAAACAGTATTGTGAGGTAATCCGTTTTCGATGGAATACTCTTTTACAATCAGGTTTTTTTCTGCAGAAAAAACGGGTCTGAAAAAGCTTATCAGTAATGCAAGAAATAGAAATTTCTTCATAAAAAATTGCTGTATAAGTAGTAGAAAGAAATTAATGCTATGTTTTTTGAGTGCTATTTTGAAATGGATTTTGGACTTGAATAAGGGCGTTTAGCGGGCTAAACAACCGAATGAAAGTACGAAAGACGTTCAAAAGAGCCTCAATAATTTAGTTGAGAGCATGAAAGATAATTATAAAATTTGGCAGTAATTTCTTTCTGCTACTTAATATGTTGAAATTCATACAATGACAAATACAAAGGTATATAAAATAACAGACGATAACAACAGGGGTTTGTTATCGTCTGTAAAGGTTGTTTAACTGTTTTTCTTACAATGACTAAAATGTAATTATAATTTTACTGAGAGTAATTCCTCGCCGAGTTTATGTAGTTCCGATTCTATTTGCTTTTTCTTTTTGTCGCCCGGTTTTTTTTCGTTACACATATAACTGGCCAGTAAGCTTCGATTAATTTTTGTTCTTTCAGCAAATTTACTCACGTTAATAACCGGAAATTGATTAAATACACGCGAAACTTCATTTTCCTCTTTTTTTATTTCCTCTTTATTGAAGGTAAAAAAGCCCTCTAAACTCAGATCCTCGTTTAATTCTTCCCAATGAATATCGTCTTTCCATTTACCGATAACAAATTTCTCGCGCTGTTCCTTCGTTGCATTCCACAATGCTGGAAACCATCTTAGCGGATGACTTTTTTGAGTGCCATCATTTGTTTGGATATAAATATTTTCATCATCAAACCAAACCTTTTCTATCTCTATGTTAGTCAATTGTGCCATGAAATGTTTCCCACGCTTTTAAAATTACAACTTTGTTTTCTTCAATAATACCTTCTGCCAACTTTATTTATGAAGATTTTAATCCCTTGGTTTCGATTAATTTAACGGTTGGTGTTACCTGAAATTTTGCTTTTCCGTTAGCGTTCTGAACATGAATATGTATTGGTAAATGTTCGTTTGAATAAAAGAAAAAACGCATTCCAAAAATTCTGAATACTTCAGGCATTGTTATTTTAATTTACACTACAAATATAGTAACATTTTTGTTACTATATTCATTGTTGGTTTGAAAATATTTTGTGCGGTTTACGTTACTCCCTTTTATTTCTTTTCGCCAAACTCCGTTTGTTGTTTTTCCACTTCGTCGAGCAGATTTTTTTTCTGGTCGTCGGTAAGCAGAATTTTTACTGATTTACCGCCTATAACAGTGCCGGTTTTAAGTCCTGTTTTTTGTTCAATAAAATTAAAGGGCAAATCGGCAGCTACACTTTCTAACTCAATTTCAGCTGCCGTAGGCGCTTGTGTTCCTTCGAATTGCACATGCGCTTTTACTTTTATTTTTCCGGCTTTGGTGGTTGAGCGAATTAATACCGGAGCTGAACCCCATTCTACTGCTCGGGGATTGGCGCCAATATTCTGGTCGCCAATAATTTCGGCTTCACCTTCCACGCTGAATACAATATTGTCTTTGGCCAAACGACGCACATTTCCGTTGTCGTCGGTAATTTCGGCTACCACTACCATAAAATCCGAACCGTCGGCCACCAGTTGTTTTCCTAGATCATCGACATATAATCTGATTTTTGTCGACCGCCGCGAAGGCATCTTTTTCTCGCTGCAAACCACTTTGCCACCAATAATTCCTTCGGCTGTAAAGCTTACTAATTCCGGTTTTTTGCGTTTGTAGGTTATGTCGCGCATATCCCAGAAATCGTACACATTTTCGAACGTTACAGGCGCATAAGGCATATGACCGTTGGCGTGAATCACTGGTTTTGTGATGGATTTTGCTCCGTAAACGGTCAAACGAACTGAATCGCAATTGCTGAAAACCACTACATCTTTATCCGAAAACGGTGTTATTTCATTTGCCACATAAACCATGGGTCCGGTTGCTACATTGGCAAGTTTCAGTGCAGGATTTACCTGACTTTTAAACATGTAATACGCATATTTGGGCTGACGGAAAGCATCGAAAATTCCGCCCCAATACGGATCGGGGTGATAACCGCGCTGATGATCGAACGGATGCCAGAGAGCGCCTCCGGTAAATTGTCCTGTTGTCTGAAACATCGCATCGTACGATTCGGCCAGCGAAAGCGCTGCCACCAACATTGGTTTTTCGCCCCAGTTACGGGCTGCACGGTTGTTGGCATTGTGCGCATACCAATCATCCACATTTTCGCCAAATTCGCGGGTGAACAGCGATTGATTCACTTTCCCTTCGTCGGTTGGCCAGCCGTAAACCACATCGTAATTTTCTTTTACTCCTTCCGAATTCAAATCGGCTGCTGCTCCCGGACGACCAGGAAACGGAAATTCATCTCTGGTTATCTGTAAAGATTTCAATGAAAAATCTTTCGGAAAACGGGTTTCGTTCAGAATGGGCTCCCAAAGTAGCACCGAAGTATGATTACGGTCGCGACGAATCATGTTTCTGGTGTTTTCGTACACCAATTGTTCGAAATTCGGATCTTTGTTCCAGAATTGCCATCCCGGAGTAGCTACAATGATAAACATGCCAAGCTCGTCGCAGGCATCCATAAAACTTGGATCTTGCGGATAATGTGCGGTACGGATAATCACGCAACCGGCATCGCGCAGTCGTTTCACATCGCGCCATTGTTGTGTGTTTGGCACTGCATTGCCCACATAGGCAAAATCCTGATGACGGTTTCCGCCAATTAATTGTCCGTAAGGTTTGTCGTTCAGATAAAAACCTTCTTTGCCTCTGAATTCTGCTTTACGGATTCCAATACGCACCATTCCACCATCGAGCGAAGTTTTTCCTTCTTTTACCTGAATGGCGACCTGATATAAATCGGGCGTTTCAGGTGACCATAGATGTGGATTTGTAACGGTTGCTTTTTGGTTTATCGTTTTCGATTCACCTGCTTTCAGTTGTAGTTTTGAACTGATTTTTCTGACAATTTTCCCCGATTTATCAGTCAGCGACGTTTCTATGGACAGTGTTTTTGCTTTGGGGCTGTTGTTTTTAATTTCCGTATCGATAAAAACATCGGCGCTTTTCGCACTGATATTATTGTAATGCACAAATACACCTCCACCGGCTGTTTTATTTGCTTCAATAGCATCGGTGATAGCCACTTTGTTTTTACAAATCATCCAAACATCGCGGTAAATGCCTCCGTGATAGGCAAAATCCATGGTAATTTGCGGTTTTCCGGGAGGATAATTTTTGTCGTCGCTGTTATCGGCCATCACTGCTAACTGAAGAGTGTCGCCGGCAATTGCTCCAAGCGATGTTAAGTCGATAGTTATGGGTAGATAACCACCAAAATGTTCTTTCACCAGTTTGCCATCGAGATAAATTTTTTGTTTCCCCATGATGGCTTCAAAATGCAGTAGCACATCTTTTCCTTTTTCTTCAGCCGGAATCACAAAGCGTTTCCGATACCAGGCAACTCCCTGATAGTTGCGGCAACCACTGGCCTCGGCGGGCATTAGTTCCACTGAGTGCGGAGTTGCTACTACTTCCCATTTCGAGTCATCGAAATCGGCTTTTTCAGCCTCTTTTACATCGCCCCGGAAAAAGCGCCAGCCATTATTGAAGTTATACACTTGCCGTCCGCTGCCTGCTAATGGATAAAATCCGGCTACCGAGGTGGATGCGAAAATAGAGAAATTGAGAGAATAAGAAATTAAGAGAATGAAAATGTGTTTTGGTTTCATAAAATTATCGCTGAAAATTTGAATTCAAATGTACAAATTAATTTCATTTGAAAAAAAGAAGGATGATTCTATTCCATTGAATTGTACAATAATACAAATGTTGTTTTACTGTTGAGACGAAGATTTGGTGTAATTGTAACTGTTTATCCGGTTTATATGTAGAATATAAAACTGGTATAAGATTTGACAAGCACTAAAAACGATAAAATCTAAACTTATTCGTACTTTTGTGCCTGAAATCCAAAATGCTTATTCAAAAAAAAGATAGTATGCTTACACTTCTTCAAATACCTCTTACCACCGATTCGGCCAATGCCGCCATTGAATCAGTTCCGGTGACAACCATGCCGGAATCCGGTTTTTCTGTTTTTGACATGCTTGTAAAAGGTGGTTACATCATGATTCCTATCGCAATTCTGTTCACCGCGGCTATTTACATTTTTGTAGAGCGCTTTGTTTCTATCCGCCGGGCAACGGTGAAAGATGGAAACTTCATACAGAAAATCAAAGCATTTATCGAGGAAAAAAGAACCGACAAGGCACTTGAACTTTGCCGGCAAACCAACTTACCCATCGCCCGAATGATAGAAAAGGGAATAAAACGTATGGGTGGACCGGTGAAAGAAGTGGAAGAAGCTATCGAAATTGAAGGTAAATTTGAGGTAAATGAACTGGAAAAAGGATTGCCGGTGTTGGCTGTTATTGCTGGTATTGCACCCATGTTTGGTTTTTTGGGAACTATTATCGGGGTTATTAAAATCTTTTTCGATATTTCGCAAACTACCGATGTGAGCATTGGCGTGGTTTCATCTGGATTGTATGTGAAAATGATTTCGAGTGCCGCTGGACTTGTGGTGGGTATTATGGCCTATATTTTTTACAACTGGCTGAATATAAAAGTGGGAAAAGCGGTGAATAAAATGGAACGTAATGCCATGAATTTTATCGATTTTCTGAAAGATTCCGCTAAATAATTATCAAATTATGGATCTCCGAAAAAAGAAGGAAAGCAAAGCGGAAGTTTTTACTTCATCGATGAACGATATCATGTTTTTTCTGATGTTGTTTTTCATTATTGTGTCTACATTGCTCAATCCTAACGTAATAAAACTAAATCTGCCGAGTGCAAAAAATACCCAGTCCATTCATAAAAAAGAAATTCTGCTGTCGGTCAACAAGGATTTGCAGTACTTTGTGAACAATAAACCGGTCACATTCGCAAACATTGAACCATCGCTGAAGGCAGAAAAGGAAAAAGACAAAGAAGCTATTGTGGTGGTACGTTGCGATAGTTCAATTACCGTTCAGCATTTGGTGAATGTGCTCGAAGTGGGTAACCGGCTAGACATAAAAATGATTCTTGCTACCCGAAAAAAATAAACCTCTCGAAGTTAGAGCCTGAAAAAATGTCTTCCAAAAAGAAAATAAACAGCAACATAATTGCACTGATTGTCACTTTTGTTATCCATGCAACGCTTATCACCGCGTTGAGTGTGGATTTTGGTGCAATGACTTCAGCAAAAGCAGGTTCTGAAGATGAGGAGTTGTTGTTGCAATTGGAAGATCTGGTATCCGAAGATATTGAAATTGCTCCGCCGGGTAAAGATCCGCTTTCTGAAAATACTGATCAAAGCTCCGAAAGTGTTTCGGAAAATAACGGACCGTTGAAGTCAAGTTCTGATTTGCCCGTACCTGAAGAAATTGTGAAGGAGCTATTGCCAATTCCTGATACATTGGAAATTAAAAAAGAAATTGCCGAACAGATAAAAACCGATTCCATTCCCAAACTGGTGGTCGATTCCACTATTGCTGCACTTATAAAACAAACAAATACCGTTTTAAAAAAGAACAATAAGCGGACGAACAACATGTCGCAAAAGGAGCGATACGAGTTTTACAAAAAGAATTACAGGCTGATTCGCAATTTCCAGAAAGTATATCCGTACGCACTTAAAACCCGTGAAATTATTGAAAATCTGAATGCTCAACTCGCTACGATGTCGAGCGAATCGGACAAAAGACGGTTGATCAAGGAAACAGAACAAATGCTTTTTAGTGAATACGAAAGCGCTGTGCGTACCATGTCAACCTCGCAGGGAAAATTATTGCTCAAACTTATTGCCCGCGAAACCAATAAAACCGGTTACGAAATTATCAAAGAATACAAAGGAGCTTTCTCTGCCACTTTTTGGTACGGCGTGGGTAAAATTTTCAATACCGACCTCAAAGCCGGTTACGACCGCGAACAAAAAGAAGATTCACTGATTGAAGATGTGTTGGAGAAATACAAAAAGAATGAATTGTATTAATTCTATTTTATCAGAATAACTACATCTTTTGCTCTGCTCTCCGGTACTACCTGAATAACTTTTACTTTTCCACCTTTAATTTCGGCTTCCACGGTTGTGTTTTGTGGTGCATGAAGTTTAAAATGCACATTCCATTCGCGTGGCCATGCCGGAAAAAGCAGAATTTTTCCATCGTCTGTAGTTTGCAACAGCATTTCCTGTAAGCCAATCATGCCGCTTCCACCCCAATTATGGTCTGGACTCCAATCGAACCCCGGACCCCAAAATGCCGGAAAACGGTACGAGCCATCAGCTAGTTTAAGCGAATTTAGGCGTTTGGCTTCGTCGGTTAGTCCAAGACAGGCGGCAAAAATATTATCCTGCTTCCAGCCTACATGACTTCGGAATTTCAACGCATCCGGATCGTAAAAATAAGTATTTCGGGCTATTCCCAGGCTGTCGCGACCTACACCATACATCCGCCACGGGAAAACCGGATATAGCTGCGGACATTCGGTATTATTTACTCTTTCCCATGTTTTTGCCGGCGATATCATTGTTTTTTCGTTGACGGTACGAAATGAAATTTCAGGAATAGTTTTCAGCAATGAATCATTTCCGAGCGATGCCAAAACAGTTCGCAAAGCTGCAATAGTGCTCGATGCATTGGTGGTCATTTTGTAAGTTTCGCAGGCAGAACCGGGATAAATCACCAGTTTTCCGTTGCCATCCAAAACCTTACGTCCGCGCAATTGCGCCAGATACCGGTAATGTTCGTCGAAAAATCGCACACAGCTTTTTATCAGTGGTTTGTATCCTGAAATATCAGCGTCAGCATAGTTTTTTGTTTCCAATATCATTTGACAAAATTCCAGCGCCGTATCCCATTCATATTCGAGCCAGGCATTGTATTCCACACCTTTATCGAAATAATCGGGACGTTTCAGTCCGTATTCGGTGTAGTTGGGTAAGCCAAAATTTTCAATTTGCTCAGCAAAGCAAGCTCCACCATGATTCCAATAGGTTTTCGAACGAAGTTCAGCCGTCTTTAATAAACGGTTATAAAAATCGAATTGCGGTATCATAAGGTCGAAGTCGCCACTTTTCAGCATAGGCCAGTAAATTAATCGCTGGTTTTGTGCCGTAAAAGTTCCACCGCTCCATTTGCGATAATCGGGTGTAAACTTTGCTGAAGAATCCACAAACGCCGGATCGAAGGTAAATAATCCGCCATTGAAACGTGTTGGCCATTTGCTGTTTGCATTACAACCAAGCATATAACGGAAAAGCGTATAATTTCGGGATAAATTGGCTGCTTCACCTTCTATATGAATAAAACTCCGGTCCCAGAACTCATTCCACCAAACTATACTTTTCTTTTTGTCCGTTTTAAGTTGAATTGATGCAATGGTTTTATTTAGAGCATTGTTCCAATCAGTCAGTTTTTCGTTTTGTGAAACCTCCAGCGCAATACTTATATCCAATTGCGTGTGCGGTTTTCTGCTTTTAAAAATCCATGCCTGAAAATCTGTTCCGGCATACATCCCGTTTTCAGTTCCTGAGTAAACCAAATTGTTGCTCCACATTTTTCCACCCGATATCAGGTTTTTCAACGGATTGTACAGTTCTGTTTTTACGGCATCCAAACCTTGTTGTGACACTGTGAGGTCGAATACTGTTTTTCCCGGATTTTGATGATAAAATGCAACCGAATTCTCTGAAATTTGAATTGAATCTCTGGTGGTTTTTAATCCTTCGGGAATAGCCCATTTGTACGAATTTTGCTGTCCTTCTCCTTTACGAACCAACCGATTGGTATATCGCCAGTTTTCGTATCGAACTTCGGTGGTTATTTTCTTTTTACTTTGAATTTCCACATGAATAACCGGCTTAAATACATCCGTCCAAAGTTGAATTTTTGTTCCGTTGGCAGTTATTTCCACATATCCGTCGTTCAGTTTTAATGTTTGTCGAAAATCGGAAGCGTTTTGAAATGGATTAGGACTGAGGCGAACCCTAAACCGACCTTGTTTGAGTAAAGTGTTGTGTTCATCGAAAGCCCCGCTGCGGGCTACATAAAAAAGCACATCGCCATTTTCAACCCACACATTCATGCCCACATCACCACCACCACAAGGCATCGATTCCGAAGAATTGTGCGATGGAGAAGTCCAAACATAATCCGGCTCGGCTGCATTCAAAATGAGCCAAGTTGACAGAAAAACAAAAATGTAATTAAGTTTTTTCATAATGTGTGTTGAACCACAAAAGTACACAAAAGCATCACAAAAGTAAATTATTCAAATATGATTTATAATGCTATTAATTATATAGTTATATAAAATATTACGTCAAAAAAACTTCTGTGTCCTTTTGTGTCCTTTTGTGGTTTGTCCATCTACCAATTATCACTTCTGAAACTCGAAACAGGCAAGCCTTCAGTTCCAAATAAATCGCCTTCTACAAAATTTTCAAATCCATACCGAACAGCAAGAGGTTTTTTTACCATGTCACTTTTCACATACAGTTTGCTTCGCACAATCCATGCTTTAGCCGGATAAAACACTTTATCTTCACCGGCAACTGCGACTAACTTCGATTCATTTTCTTTTGCGGTAATCCACATATCCGAACGTTCAAAACTTACCTGAACAGTATCGTTGTGTATTTCAATGGATTTATACACCGGACTTTCGGAACAAACTCCTTTTAAACCATAGGTTTTAGTCAGGGCAAGTAACGCCAGTCTTTCACCAGCTATATACTTTTTCGACGGATGAATGCCGGTTTTCATTCCGACATCAAGCAGAACTGCCATTCCCGATTTGGGAATAAGTGATTCAGCTTTCATCTGAGATTCGCGTAAGTAAGCAGAATTAATCACTTCTTTTCCTTTGGCTGTCACCAACGAATAATCGTACGGCGCAATCTGGCAATAATAAAACGGAATGGTGTCTTTCAACTGCCAGTTTTCGCGCCAGCCTTTTACTAAAATCGAGAACATGTCGGTGTATGTGTTGGCTCGGTCATAGTTCGTTTCACCCTGATACCAGATAAATCCTTTAATACTTAAGCCAATCAATGGAGAAATCATTGCCTGATACAGCATGGTTGGAGTACGGTTCTTATCTCTGATTCCATCTTCAGACGTTGGAATTTTAACCTGCGGAAAAGCTTTCAGCATATCTGCGCTCATCCATGCTTCAGCCGACGAACCTCCCCAGGAACTTGCAATCAGACCCACCGGAACATTCAGTGTTTTATTAAGCAACCGTCCGAAATAATAAGCGGTGGCGCTGAATTCTCTCACCGATTCAGGCGATGCTTCGAACCATTGACCACTTACATCCTGTTGAGGTACAAGCGATGCATTTCGTTTTACAGTAAAAAGTCGAATACCGCCATTTTTACTGTTGAGTATATCCATGTTCGAATTTTCAACCGGTTGATTTTTAAATCCTTTCATGGGCATTTCCATATTACTTTGTCCGGAACAAAACCATAATTCTCCCAATAAAACATTGTTCAATACTACGGTTTTTCCATCGCTGATAGTGATAGATTGTGGTTTTCCGTCGGTAACCGGAGTTAAAAATGATATTTTCCAGTTTCCACTTTCATCGGCAATGGTTTTTATGGTCTTTTTACTCCACGACGTTTTAATTTTTACAGTTTTATTCGCATCGGTTTTCCCCCAAATATTCACCTGTGTATTCTGTTGCAATAGCATATTGTCGGAGAAAATTGCCGGAAGTTTGATTTCGGCATGGGCAATAATAAATATAAAGAGAAATAGTGTTGTGAGCTTTAAATGAGTCATATTTTATTCCTTTCCAATAAATTCTAAAAAATTATCCTGATTGATTAACTTAAAAGTGAAATCTGGATAGTTGGCTGAAAATGTAGTGGTTAATTTTGCTTTTTTTGTTGAATTCCATTTAAACTCATAACAGTTCAGCAATCCATCTTTGTCTTCTATAAAATCTACTTCCTGTTGTTGAGTGGTTCTCCAGAAATAGCAATTAGCGTAATTCATCGAATATACATTTCGTTTCATTCGTTCACTAATCAAAAAGTTTTCCCACAAAGCTCCTACATCGGTACGCAATCCCAAAGGATTAAGATTTGATATGAGTGCGTTGCGAACGCCATTGTCGTAAAAATATATTTTTCGGCTCTTTTTTAATTCATTTCTAACATTCCGACTGTATGATTTGAGGTGGAAAATGATGTAAGACTTTTCTAATAAATCAATATATCTCTGAATTGTACCTACATCGATACCTAACAGTCGCGATAATTCATTAAATGAAACTTCACTTCCAACTTGTAACGCTAATGCCTGTAGAAGTTTCTCAATAATTTCGGGTTTTCTGATATCCTGAAAATCAAAAATGTCTTTGTATAAATAGCTTGATACTATGTTCAGTAGCACTTCACGCTCTTCGCCCTGATTGTTAACCACATCCGGGTACATACCGTAAATCATTCTATGCTCGATTAACCGCTTTTCTGTCAACAATCCATTTGCATCTATTAATTCGGCAAACGAAAAGGGGAACATTTTATACTCAAATTTTCGCCCTGTTAATGGCTCATTTATCGAATTAGAAAGTTCCAATGCTGATGAACCCGTAACAATTACCTGTTTGTCCGGCAGATTGTCGATGAATAATTTGAGCGTAATGCCAATATCTTTTACGCGTTGCGCTTCATCAATCAGAATTAGTTCTGCATTTCCTATCAGTGCTTTTAGTTCCGATGATGTGGGAAGTTCAAGATTCTTTCGCACATCAGGCTCATCGCAATTTAAAAACAAGAGTTTTTTATTCACTGTCTCCGAAACCAAATGCAACAAGGTGGTTTTACCTACTTGCCTTGGTCCCACAATTATGATGGCTTTTTTCTTAAAAAGTCTACTAATTATTACTTGTTCTAATTCTCGTTTGATGCTCATTTTGATGAAATTTTGAGCAAAAGTATAATATTTCTTGGATATAATCGATAAATATTATAATATTTGTCGATTATGCTCGAAAATTATTATCTTTTTTATCGTTGTACTATTTTTACCGGACCCATCAACCCGGCTTCCAATAGTTTATCTTCCTTCATCCTGTATTTGCCGTTTGTCCAGATTCCTTCGAAAGGTGGAGTGCCTTTATCGGCACCATTGATAGCATTTGCCCAGGTATTTGTAACTTCTATTTCCAGCGTGTTAGTCCCTTTTTTAAGAGCATTTGTCACATTCACTTCGTAGGGTGCAGTCCAAACTGTGCCGCAATCCATTCCGTTAATTCTTACAGTTGCCAGATTGTACACTTTACCAAGTGAAAGATAAACGGGACGAGTATATTCGTCAATCAGTTTTTGGAAATCGTATTTGCAGGTAAAAGTTGTGCTGTAAACGGCTGTGCCGGAGTAATACTGAATGAGCGGATTTGGATTTTTCGACCAGTCGACTAATCTGGTTTTGTTTATTTGCTGATTATTTTTTACAAAGCGGATATTCCAGGCATTTATCACGGGAATGGAATCATCGAGTACCACAGCATTTCTCGTTTCGGCAAAGTTTTTAAAACTGAAAACGACAAAAACCGATTCGTAAGGAGCAAGACTCAGATTTACTTTTGTGGTGTTTTCACTTCTGGAATACGCGTCGAAATTCGAAATTTCACCTGTTACCGGATACCACAAAGTTGGTTTGCAGCAATTATTTCTGAATGTTGCTTCGAATGTTCTGGGTTTATCTTCCTGATTGCTGATAAAATATATGTCGCCCATGTCGCCGGTACGGTGTGTCCATGCAATATTTTCAGGAACAACCACGTCGGGCGCAATGCCAAATGCCGTTTTTCCGTCGGTTGTTACAGGAAGATGAGGAATGATAATACCTTCATTTCTCAGCTCATCAATTTTATGAAGCGTTTCTGCGCTATAGTTCTGTTCATTTGGAAAGATAACCGCTTTGTAAGCTGTTCCATCGCCAAGAATCATATTTCCATTCTCTGCTCTGGCCAATCGCAGTAGCGCATCTTTGTTGAATGAGTCGTAAGCATATCCGTTTAGCGGATTTATCCAGTTTTCAGCTTTCAGAATATTGGCGGAATGATTCACTCCGGCCGGCATTTCAGTCATTGGTTGACCGGTATTTGCTAACCTGTATTTTTCGGATAAAATCCGTTTTTCTCCCATTATTCCGGGTAATACCGGAACTAATTTATCGGGTGTTAACGACCGGCGGGGAATTTCCTCACCAGTAAAAATGGCGATGTCGGTTACCGGATGACCGTATTGCAGTAATGCCTGACATCGGGCAATATAATCTACAAACGATTTACCTTGTTTCCACCAGGTTTGATCACGCTGAAAATACAAACCAATGCCATCGAGCGTTGTTCCGGGAGCTTTATCGGTATAAGGATTGTGCACAAAAATATGGAAAAATATTTTGTTGATTCCCAGAGCAAAATTCCTGTCCAGCAAAGGTTTTAACATCGATGGTTCTTCGTTCCAGTTAGTACGAAGTTGAGTAAATCCTTCGGCCTGAACAATATTTTTTCCATAGATATGCGCTCCGCTAATGGCATCGAGCATATCATTGGGTTTGTCGTGTGTTGGACTATTGAGCCAGAATTCACCCATGGGTCTGTCTACTTTTTTGAAATGCAACTGACCATCACTAACCATGGTAGGCGCTACACATTCAGCCGAAACTTCGCAACCATAAGTTTTAGCATTTTTTTCCATTACCTGAAAGAAAACATCGGTTACAAGTTCGGAAATGGTTGTTCTTACATCGCGAAGCACTTTCTCAGAAGTCGCAGCATTTTCCAGTGGAAATCCGGCCAGCAAAGGCAAATAAGGCATTAAATCGTATCCCCGACGGGTTTGGAATTCCGATGCAAAATTTGAACTCCAGTTCTGACTTCCACATTCCCAACTGTCGATATGCATTATTTTCAACACCCGATGTGCCAAAGCAGTATCTGTTTTGGCAAAAGCAGCTCCAAACCAGTTGTCGAATTGTTTTTGAACTGCTTTCTCCGAAAATTTATCGCATTCAAGACCTTTTCCACCGCCGCCGGTAGCGTTGGTTAAGCCGGTAGAAGTGTGTCCCATGCGAATAATTCGCCAGTTTCCTGCTGGTAGTTTGCAATTCAGTTTGCCGTTTTTAAAAGATGAAGTAAGGCAAATAACCTTCTTAAGTGGTGTACAATCTTTTGGCGAAATTTCCTTTTCAGTTGTTTCTTCTGCAATTCGCCAAACCAATCCGGCCTTCCCTTCCCAGCCATTGATGCGTGGTTCATCTGAAAGTTGAATGGATTTTATTTTTAGTATGGGTTTCCATTTGGCTGCATCCAGTTCTTCGCTTCCGGGCTCGGTGCCATCGGGAGTCCACGAAAACCGGAAATATTGAGCGGTGGTTGGCGGAATGGAAAAGGTGGTGCTGAATCCGGTGTTCTGCCAACCCTGACGCGGAGGTTGTAATTGTTTTATCAGCCGGAAATTTTTTCCATCGTCGCTCGCCGAAATGGTTAGTCGTTGCGATTGAATATTATTTCCGACAGGAGTAATTTCAATACTGCGCAAAGTAAATGGTTTTTCGAAAGTGTAATCTAAGTAGCAGGGTTTTTCTGACCGGAAATCTTTTCCGGGAGTTGAAAACGGTTGTTTATCTTCGGGATTATCGCTCGAAATTATTATGATTGACCTCTCCCTAAATCCCTCTCCCGAGGAGAGGGACTTTAATACCGGTATACCGTAAATAGCAATATCCTGATAGTAATTTTCGTTGGTTTCGGGCTGATTCAGAAGCAAGTCTTTAATTTTACCACCTTTGATGATAGTATCAGTAAAAACTACTTTTTGCATCGATTCTTCAGGTTTTATCCACGGGCCACCGGCCAGTGCAAATCCATCGGAAATGTGCATTCCCATTTTCAGACCAAGACTATCCGCCACCTGAAAACTGTATTTTACCATTTTCCACCATTCGGTAGTCAGCTGATTCACCGGATTTGGATAGGTTGAGCCTTCAATTCCTTTGATAGGCATCAGATATGCTCCGCCCAGCCCTATTTGTTTCATGGCTTCCAGATCGGCTTTAATGCCTTCTTTGGAAATAGCGCCATGCATCCAGTACCAGAAAGTCCATGGACGGGCTTCTTCGTTGGGTTGTTTGAAATTTTCGTACAGCGATGTTTGTCCGCTGACGGAAGCAGAAATCAGGAGTAAAAAAAATATGATTTTGAAGGTATTTCGCATTTCAAGTCTTATGCTATTATGTCTGATTAACAGATATTGGTAGTTTGGGTCTCGCGAGTTCCGACTCGCGTTTTTTGTTATGTTCGCGAGTCGGAACTCGCGAGATCCAAACACTACTAATTATGGATTAATGAAGGGTTATTATATATTCCTTCCCTTTTTCAGTATTCAGATCGTAAAGATACGTTTTTTTCAATTCAACCGTATTGAGCTTTACTGCAGAATTGATAAGTGGTTTCCCGGTTTCTGCTAACTGAAACAACGGATTTGGATTTGCATCTTTGGCATTTATTAAACCGTTGCCTGAAAGTTCGTTCAGCGAACGTAACCTGCAATTTCCACCCAAATGAGAAATGATTTTTACTGTTTCAATCTGATTGTTGCGCCATTTGATGTCCAGTTCAAAACCTCCGCGTGCGACGAGACCTTTAATCTCACCATTTTTCCATACAGATGGTAATGCCGGTAAAATATAGATAAAGCCATCATGACTTTGCATCAACATTTCAGCTATTCCGGCAGTACATCCAAAGTTTCCATCAATCTGAAATGGCGGATGAGCGTCGAATAAATTGGGATAAGTGCCGCCGTGTTTCGGTTCGTTACGGACAATCGATAGCTGATCGGTAATGAGTTTGTAAGCGTGATCGCCATCGAGTAAACGAGCCCAGTAACAAACTTTCCATGCCATGCTCCAACCTGTTGAAGGATCGCCCCGATGAATTAATGAAGTGCGTGCCGCATCGAATAATTCCGGTGTACGGTATGGCGAAATCTGATTTCCGGGAAATAATGCCCACAAATGCGAAATGTGACGATGCTGGTCGTCGGGATTATCCCAATCCTGCATCCATTCCTGCAATTGTCCCCAGCGTCCAATCTGAAACGGAGGCATTTGTTTTAGTTTTCCGGAAAGTTGTTGGGCAAAATCAATGTCGGTATTTAAAATTTTTGACGAAGCAATAACAATATTCCAAAGATTGGAAATCAGTTCATTGTCCATAGTGACTCCTGCGGCGATGGTTGCTTTTCCTCCGCTGCCGGCATGTGCATTTTCAGGTGAATTGGACGGACAAACCACCAGCCAGTTGTGCGAAGGTTCTTTTACCATAATGTCGTTGAAAAACACTGCAGCATCTTTCATTATCGGATAAACGGATTTCAGAAATTCCACATCGCCGGTATAAAGATAATGCTCCCACAGATGACTGCTCAGCCATGCTGCTCCGGCCAACCACATGCCCGAAGTAGCACGGTCGACCGGTCCGGTAATCCGCCAAATGTCGGTATTATGATGCAAAACCCAGCCATTGGCTCCGTACATAGTTTTCGCAGTTTCTTTGCCGGTTTCGCTCACATCTTTTGTCAGGTGAAACAATGGTTCATTCAATTCGGTGAGATTGGTGACTTCTGCCGGCCAGTAATTCATTTGCAAATTGATGTTGGTGGTGTATTTGCTGTCCCACGACGGTAGCATTTTATCGTTCCAGATACCCTGAAGATTAGCTGCCTGTCCGCCGGGTTGCGAGGAACAAATCAGCAGATATCTACCGTATTTGTAGTAAGTGGCTACCAAATGCGCATCGTTGGTTTTGGCAAAATGCTCCACACGCATATCGGTGGTTTCAGCCGACAGGTTGGGTCCCAAATCGAGCGACGAACGTTTCATAAATTGCTGAAAAAATGCGATGTGCAATTTTCTGGCATCAAAATAATCAACTTTCAATGCGTTGTTCAGAAATGTTTTTGCGCGTTCAGTTTCGTTGGCACTGATATCCTTGTAATTCACAAAGTTGGTGGCAATGGAAACATACAAAATGGCTTCATTCGCATTTTCTACCGATAGAATACCATCTTTGCAGGTCATTTTTCCACCCTGAATTTTGGCCGTTAAGCGTCCGTTGAATTTTATTTTTCCTTTCTGACGTTCGTGAGTCGGAGTTGTGCCGCTTAAAGTCACTTCATTTCCTTCGGATGCAATAAATACATCCTGTTGTGGTGACGTGAGTTGCGCATTGAAACTGATTTTTTTCTTTTTCGATGCAGTTAATCTGACAACTACCACCTGATCGGTAAACGAAGTGAAAATCTCCCGCTGATAAGTTACACCGGCTACTTTGTATTTTACGGTAGCACGTGCCGAATCCAGATTCAAATCGCGATAATAATCGGTATAAGCTGAATGTCCTGGAAACGAAATACGCAAATCACCAAAAGTCTGGTAAGGCATGCCATGATTGGTTTGCGACATGACTTTTTCGGTAGCGAGCTGTTCGGCTTCCACATATTTTCCGGCAAAAACCAGTTCACGCACCTTGGGAATATATTCCAGTGCCAGAGGATTGGCGTTTGAATTCGGACTTCCGGCCCAGATGGTTTCCTCGTTGAGTTGAATTTGCTCCACAGCTGGATTGCCAAAAACCATGGCTCCCAAACGACCGTTTCCTAGTGGCAGAGCTTCTGTCCAGACCTGAGCAGGTTTGTCGTACCAGAGTTTGTATTCATTGCTTTGCGAAAAAGCAGTGGTAATGCCAAAAGTTAGCAGCAGGAGAAAATTTCTGAATCGCATGGTCGTGATATTTTAGTTCAAAAATACGAAAAAGAGACGAAAAAAACGGCTTTTTGTACTGTTTACAAACCGATTTGAAAATTCAAATGAATTTACTAAGTTTGTGAAATCAAATAAAAGGAGATTATTATGTTCAACAAACAAACGTATATACAGCGCCGCAAAATTCTGGCTGAAAAAATCGGTTCGGGATTGATTTTATTTTTGGGTAACGAAGACAGCCCAATGAATTATGCCGATAATGGCTATCACTTCCGTCAGGACAGCACTTTTTTATATTATTTCGGCATCGATTTTCCGGGCATTGCTGCGGTGATTGATGTTGATAATCAACGTGAAGTCATTTTTGGCGACGACTATACCATCGACCATATTGTGTGGATGGGACCACAGCCAACCATGGCCGACAGAGCTGCTGAAACCGGAATTTCCATTACAAAACCTATCGGTGAACTGTCCAAAACTCTGACGGGAAACAAGCAAATACATTATCTGCCACCTTACCGGCCAGAGCATGTGCTGAAAATTCATGAACTTACAGGAATTCCGACGAAAGAAGTTTCAGCAAAATTCTCGTTGAATCTGGTAAAAGCTGTGGTGAGCCAGCGTGAGATAAAATCGGCTGAAGAAATAACCGAAATTGAACGCGCTGTGGATTTATCAGTGGATATGCATGTGGCCGGTATGCAAATGGCGCGTCCCGGAATGACTGAAGCAAAGGTTGCTGCCCGTGTTTACGAAATTGCTCACGCAGCAAATGGAGAAATATCGTTTCCAATTATTGCTACCATCAACGGACAAACTTTGCATAATCATTATCATGGAAATGTGCTGAAAAGTGGTGATTTGTTTCTGCTCGATGCCGGTGGCGAAGTGGAAAGTCATTATTGTGGCGATTTGTCGAGTACTTTTCCTGTAGATACCACATTCACTGCACAGCAGAAACTGATTTACGAAATGAGTCTGGAAGCTCATCAGGCTGCCATTGATGCATTGGCTCTGCATGCTCCGTTCCGGAATGCACATTTGGCGGCATGTCGTTCCATTACTGAAAATATGAAAAGCCTTGGGTTGCTGAAGGGAAACACCGACGATATAATTTCCAGTGGCGCTCATGCGTTGTTTTTGCCATGCGGAACCGGTCACATGATGGGATTGGATGTACACGATATGGAAAATCTGGGCGAAGTGTGGGTTGGTTACGATGGCGAACCCAAAAGCACACAGTTTGGTCTGAAATCGCTACGGTTTGCCAAACCACTGAAACCGGGACATGTATTTACTATCGAACCCGGCATTTATTTTATTCCGGAATTGATGGATAAATGGCAATCGGAAAAGAAATTTATGGAATTTGTGAACTGGACGGAAGTGCAAAAATTCAGGAATTTTGGCGGAATCCGTAATGAAGAGGATTATATGATGACCGAAAACGGAGCACGCAGATTGGGTACGAAAGTGAAGCCAAAGACGGTGGAAGAGGTGGAAGCTATACGAAAAGGATAATAAAAAAGGTTGAGAATTTTGATTCTCAACCTTTTTCTTTGTTGCGGAGGCCCGACTCGAACGAACGACCTTTGGGTTATGAGCCCAACGAGCTACCACTGCTCCACTCCGCGATTATTTGTGGGTGCAAAAGTATGCCTTTTTTTTGAAACTGCAAAATTAAAACTGATTTTTATGTGTTAAATAGATTATTTGTTCTAAGCCTTGTCATTACGATGGGATAAAATATTGTTTTTTCCAAAAAATTTATACCTTTGGCAATCGTATTTCCTCAAATAAAGTGTTTAACTGATTAAAAAATACAACAACATGAAGAAATCAGGCATAATTTTGTTGGTTTTGCTTTTAGCTATTTTCAGCATTCATGCGGAGCAAAAAATTAAAAAAGGATTCGGTTTTGGTGCGCTACCAGCCATTTCGTACGATTCTGACCTTGGTTTTCAGTACGGAGCACTCGTAAATTTGTACGATTATGGCGATGGAACAAAGTTTCCTAAGTACGATCATTCTTTATACCTCGAATTATCGACTTATACCAAAGGAACAACCATCGCGCGCATTAGATATGACTCTGAAAGTTTAATCCCGAAGGTTCGTACTACACTCGATGTGGCTTATGTGCCTGATCAGATGGCTGATTTCTTCGGATTTAATGGCTATCAAAGCAATTACAATACCAATGAATTAAAATATCCGTCAACTCCAGAATATGATGTATTAAATTTAAGTGGTAAGAAATACAGTCTTTTTTATAAAAACGAGAAAAACACTTTCAGAATAAAAGCTGACTTTCAGGGATATTTTGGTGAATCAAAATTTGGTTGGGTGGCAGGTTATGCATTTTACAACTTCAAAATGGACACTGTAAATAATACTTACTTGAAAATTAACAAAGTGGGCCCAACTTTATTCGAGAAATATCAAGACTGGGGATTGATAAGTGCATCTGAGGCTAAAGGTGGTAACTTAAATTATTTAAAAGTTGGATTAAAATACGATTCACGCGACCAATTAGCTTGTCCCACGAAAGGGATATTTACAGAAGCTGTTGTGCAATCTGCGCCAAAACTTATAAATCAGCAGTTTCCACATACAAAATTAGCTGTCATTCATCGCCAGTATTTTACATTAGCTAAAGATTTGTTATTTGCTTACAGGCTTGATTATCAGATGACACTTGGCAATGATAAAGTGCCTTATTTTGCACAACCAGAATTGATAACCAGCTACTTAATTGCAGCTTCGAACCAGGGTTTAGGTGGAAAAAGCTCGGTTCGGGGAGTTCTTCGCAATAGGGTTGTTGGCGATGCTGTCGGTTTTGGAAATTTTGAATTTCGCTATAAATTCTTGCGTTTCGAATGGCTAAAACAGAATTTCTATCTTGGAACTAATGTGTTTTTCGACTCAGGTATAATTTTAAAACCCATTGCAGTCGATTTATCAGCGGTATCATCTACTGATCAGGCAACCTATTTCAATCCATATCAGGCTGGTAAGTTTCATTCGGCAGCAGGTATAGGTTTAAAGGTTGGATGGAATGAAAACTTTATTATTTCTGCCGATTTTGGTAAAGCATTCAATCCGCAGGATGGAAATACGGGATTTTATATTGGTTTGAATTACCTGTTCTAAAAAAGTATCAATGTTTTTTATCATACTTACGGTTTACGCTGCACTTATCATTGCTTTTGTCATTGGTTGGCAGCGTATTCCTGTTTTTAATAGCGAATTAAACGCTGAATCAATTCCCGGTTTGTCCATCGTTATTTCCTGCAGAAATGAGGCTGTAAACATTCCTGCGTTTATTTCAGAATTAAAAAATCAGAGCTTTAAAAACTTTGAGGTTATTTTTATCGATGATCATTCAACCGATAATACAGCAGAATTGCTGGCATATTACAGCACCTCACTTCCAGAGTTCAGGATAGTTTCAAATGCTGGTCAGGGAAAAAAGGGGGCACTGGCTACCGGAATTTCTGTGGCAAAAGGTGAACTTATAGTAACAACCGATGCTGATTGCATACCACATTCTTCGTGGATTGAAACAATTATTCGTTTTTATCAGAAAAACAAATGCGATTTAATTGTTTGTCCGGTTGTTATGACGGCGGATAAAACGCTGTTTCAGCAATTGCAGGCACTTGAATTTACATCGCTGGTGGCTTCGGGAGCGGGTGCTGTAGGCGCAGGAATTCCTATCATGTGTAATGGCGCAAACCTCGCGTTCAGAAAGGAAATTTGGTTGAAATGCCGGAATGATTTGAAAAACACCGAACTGTCGGGCGATGATATGTTTTTGTTACACAGCGTAAAAAAACATCGTGGCAAAATTGAATTTCTTAAATCAACAGCCGCAGCTGTTTTTACATCACCTACTCCAAATTTAAAATCGTTTGTTCGTCAACGAACCCGCTGGACAGGGAAATCAGTTTTGTACACCGATTTTGTAACGCTGTTTACTGCTTTTGTTGTGTTTGGTATTTCACTTGCTCAAATTACTGCTTTCTTTACTGATATTCGTATTTTTTTGTTTCTGTTCGTTGGTAAATTTGCCATCGATTTTTTGTTTACAAAAAGCACGTTTGCATTTTTCAATCAGAAATCAACTTTTTTGAGCTTAGTACTTCTATCTGTTATTTATCCGTTTTATATTATCTTCACTGTGGTGTTGGCAGCATTCAGAGATAAAAATCAATGGTGAGTAACGTATTGGTGTTAAATAATTTATGTTGATAAAATATTTAGCGGATTGTTGATAAATAATCAGAAATGATTCTTTAATTTTGTAATAATAAAATTGTAAAATGTATGGATAATATTTACTTTGTCATTGTTCTCGTTTTACTTGGTTTGGCAGCGTTGGATTTGGTGGTGGGAGTCGCCAATGATGCAGTCAACTTTCTGAATTCAGCCATAGGCTCCAAGGTGGCTCCAACCTGGGTTATCCTTACAGTGGCTTCGGCCGGCGTTTTAATTGGTTCGCTGTTTTCGAGCGGCATGATGGAAGTTGCCCGTAGCGGTGTTTTTCACCCTTCCATGTTCACTTTCCCCGATATTATGATGCTGTTTCTGGCTGTCATGATAACGGATGTCATTTTGCTGGATGTGTTTAATACCTTCGGATTGCCAACTTCCACTACTGTTTCGTTGGTTTTTGAATTACTTGGCTCGGCTGTGGCAGTTGCTTTGGTTAATATCTGGAATACCGGAAATCATACGTTGCTGGAATACATCAATACTGAAAAAGCGCTGACAATTATTACCGGAATTCTCACATCAGTGGCTATTGCTTTTGTGTTTGGTGCGCTGATTATGTATATTTCGCGTCTGATATTTTCTTTCCGCTACAAAAAATCATTTTTGTATTTTGGTGCTTTGTGGGGTGGTATTGCTCTAACTGCCATTTCTTATTTTGCTATTTTCAAAGGGTTGAAAAACACAACTTTACTTACGAAAGATAACGTTCAATATATTCAGGACAATATCTGGTCAGTAGCTTTTTATACCTGGATGTTCTGGACTTTGATTATGGGTCTTTTACAGCATTTGTTCAAAGTAAATATTCTGAAAATCACTATACATGCAGGAACTGCGGCACTGGCACTTTCATTTGCCAGTAACGATTTGGTGAATTTTATCGGGGTGTTTATGGCCGGATTAGGTTCTTTTGATATTGCCAAAGAAGCTGTTGCCGGAGGTTTGAGCATCGACAGTTTGTACATGGGTAAACTGAGTGAACCCGTTGTTGCCGATTGGAAATATTTATTTGGCGCCGGTATCATTATGATTTTGGCATTGTGGTTTTCTAAAAAAGCACGGCAGGTTACCAAAACAGGTGTTGAGCTTTCGAGGCAAGGTGATGGTTATGAGCGCTTTTCATCGTCGGGAGCTTCCCGTTCCATAGTGCGTAATGTTTTAAGCATTGGCAAGTTAGTACAACGTATTACACCACAAAAGCTTATTAATTTTGTAGAAAGTCGCTTTCAGCCGGCTCCGAATTACGAAAATAACGATGCATCTTTTGATATGATACGGGCATCGGTGAATCTCACTATTGCAGCGTTGCTTATTTCTCTAGGTACATCACTAAAACTTCCACTATCCACCACTTATGTTACATTTATGGTGGCTATGGGATCGTCGCTGGCCGATCGTGCCTGGGGGCGCGAAAGTGCTGTTTATCGTATTACAGGCGTGCTGATTGTTGTAAGTGGATGGTTTTTAACTGCATTAGTTGCTTTTACGGTTTCTGCGCTGGTGGCGTTTGGCTTGATGTACGGAGGTAAATGGGCTATTGTTGGTTTTATCGGATTGGTTATTCTTTTGTTTGTTCAGTTCATGATTATCCACCGTAAGCGCGAAAAGAATGATGAGAAGCGCGAAGAAGTGACTATGAATGATGAGCATGATATTATTGCCACCTGTACTGAGCAGATTAAAAAATCAGTGGAATCTACCCGCTATATTTACGGTGAGATGCTCGAAGGATTATTCAAAGAGAATCGCAAAAGATTGCAGAAGTTATATAAAGTGGCTGATGAGTTTCATGGTGAGTCGAAACGCCGACGAACTTACGAAGTTTTGCCAACTTTGCACCGCATTGAACAAGATGCATTGGATGCCGGTCAGTATTACGTTCAGGTGATCGATTATTTCTACGAAATTTCTGTTTCGCTCAGGTATATGACTGAGTCCAGTTTTAATTATATCGATAATAATCACGAGGGATTCAGCAGAGAGCAAATAGAAGATTTAAAATTACTCGGAGACCAGCTTTTATCTATTTACGACGATTTCAATAGTATGATAACGAATAATGATTATTCCGAAGTTGAGAGAGTTAAAGCAAGGCGGGCAAAAATACTGGATTTGTATGGTGAGCTGGTTAAAAAGCAGATAAAACGCACCAAAGAACACAAAACCGGCACCCGAAACAGCATTCTTTATCTGAATATTCTGAACGAAACAAAAGTGATCGCAATGAAATCGGTCAATCTAATGCGAGCGCAAATGTTTTTACAATTGTCTGATGATAGCATTTCTATGGTGGAAGACAATAAAACAGAATAATATAAAACAAAAAAGAATGTCTTCTGACATTCTTTTTTTTGTAGTTTTTATAAACTGTTTGAAAAATAAGCGTTAATATGGCTACGGTTTGTTTTTAAACAGTTTCTTAATTTCCTTTGCAAACATTGCAGATTCCTGTATACGAAACTTCTACGCTGTCGATATTAAAACCTGTATTGACCGGAATAGTGAACAAATCATGACTTAAATTAAAAATATCGTACACCTTACCGCACTGACGGCAGAAAAAATGAGCATGTTCCGAAATATCCACATCAAAACGGGCATTTTTTTCGTCAATGGCTAACGCTCTTACTGCTCCTTTTTCAACAAACAAATCGAGTGTGTTGTATACGGTTGTTTTCGACAATGTAGGCATAGAAGGACTTAATGCCATATAAATTTCGTCGATGGTTGGATGTATTCTGTTGTTGAGCAGAAAATCCATAACAGCTGTCCGCTGAACCGATGGTTTGATGGCGAATCTGAGCAATAACTGATGAGTTTGAATAAGCGAGTTCATATTAATGATTTTTTAATTTTATACTGACTACAAAAATACAATAAAGTCATTAATTTGAGTGTTAAATTACAGAAAAATTTCTCTAATTATTGTAATGTAAAGAATATCAGCAGTGTATAGAATTATTTTGTAAGGTAATTCAAGAAAAAGAGTCATGAAAATTAATCCATGACTCTTATATTACAAAAATGGAATTATTTGAAAATTACAATACTCCAATTTCTTTTAACACAACATTAGTTCCACGAACAGCGGCAGCACTTTTTTCGAACAATGCTTTTTCTTCATCATTCAGATTGTAATCCAGAATTTCTTCCAGACCGTTTTTGCCGATAACGCAAGGAACACCGATACAAATATCATTTTGTCCGTATTCGCCTTCGAGCGATACGCAGCAAGGAATTACTTTTTTCTGATCGTGGATAATTGATTCAGTCAGATAAGCTGCAGCAGCTCCCGGAGCATACCAAGCTGAAGTTCCAAGCAATCCGGTAAGTGTAGCGCCACCAACCATGGTGTCGGCAACTACTTTTGCCAGAGTTTCTTTGTCAAGAATATCAGCTACCGGACGTCCTTTGTAAGTAGCAAAACGGGTCAAAGGAATCATGGTAGTGTCACCGTGACCACCGATAACCAAACCTTCTACTTCGTTAGGATTTACATTCAACGCTTTGCTCAAATAGCATTTGAAACGTGAGCTGTCCAAAGCACCACCCATACCGATAATTTTGTTTTTTGGCAGACCTGTTGCTTTCAGCGCCAGATAAGTCATGGTGTCCATTGGGTTACTTACCACAACGATAATGGCATTCGGAGAAAATTTCAGAATATTTTCAGCTACAGTTTTTACGATACCTGCATTCACGCCAATCAATTCTTCACGTGTCATACCCGGTTTACGTGGAATACCTGAAGTGATAACAACCACATCAGAACCTGCTGTTTGAGCATAGTCGTTGGTGCAACCAACAATTTTTGAATCGAAACCTAAAAGTGTAGTGGTTTGAAGCATATCCAGTGCTTTACCTTCTGAAATACCTTCTTTCACATCGAGCATTACTACTTCGTCTGCTACTTCATTGAATGCAAGTACATTTGCACATGTGGCGCCTACATTTCCGGCACCAACTACGGTTACTTTTGACATATTGATTTATTTTTTAATTATTACCATTTTTTGGAGTTGCAAAGATACAACTTATCCATCAATTAAAGAAAAATTTCTTTAATAATTTTTTAACTCAAATGCAGAACAATTACAAATGTAATGCTTTACTTTTGTGTATCAGTATTATCAAAAAATAAAAATTGCCAAAAAAAACTTTTAGTTAAATATCTGACATCATTTAAACTTTTCTGAAAATGTTTTGTCATATCATTCAGAAACTTGTTAAACTAATCACTTTTAAAAATTATGACAATGAAAACAACAGGATTAAAATTTTTACTATTGTTTGTTGCAGCTGTCTTCATGGCAGGTTGTGATAGCGAACTGTCAACATCCTCGCTTAAAAAGACACTCGACAATGATGTGCAATCGCTGACTGTGGCGATAAATAAGATTACAACTTCGTCAGATTTTCAACTGATGACTGAAATGACTGAAGCAAGCCAGAATGTTGGTATGATGAAAACTCCGGGAATTGTTGAGGGCGAATATATGCCAAACGACACGGTGCTTATTTCGCTTGATAAAATTTCGGGTATTTACGAGTATTCGTGGAAAAGAGTGAAGGTAAACAGTGCTTTGCTTCGATTCTTCACCCGTACATCAGACAATCCGTATATGATTGTGCGTTTACCGGTTCAGAAAGTGCGGAATCCAAAGGCTATGTTCGGATTTCAACCTGCCGACACACTTCTTACCAATAATTTTGAAGCTTCGGTAACTGATTATTATGTGTTTAGAAACAAGGTTGCCGGAAACGAATACCGGTTGACATCGGATTTCAGTATCGATAATACAAAAATTGGAACATTAACTGAACTTCGCACTCGCAACAAAGTAAATGGCTTTAATTCATCGTCTGTTTATACGCTGGCTTCAGGTTATACAGTTACCCGTACCGAAAATTCGGGTGATACAGCTCAATCGGTTTATGCCATCAGTGAAGGTACTAAAGTGCTTTACGAAGAAAAAATGGTGTCGGTAAAAGTGGAAGGCCCGATGAACAGACATCGTGAAAATACTTATTCGCTCACTATTGGTGATGTGCAAATTGTACGTCAGCGCGGACCAAACAGTCTGGATAGTGCAAGAGTTTATGTAGATGGAGTATTGCAGACAAATGCTAAAGTGGAAGTTGTTATTAATCAACCAGACTCCCTGAATCAATGCATGACAGATGCAAAACGCGATTTGCAAATAACATTTGATGACGGTACAGTAACAACTGTCAGAACTTTGATGGGAAATACAGTGGATGAAATTGGAAAGATTTTTAGAGCAGCCCGTCAGGCTTCGTTTGCTACCGATATTATTGATAGAATTGCCTGGAATATCTATACCCGAAAGTAGTTGAGTGTTATTTTAGTAGATTTATAAATGGCAGTTAAATTCGGTTTAACTGCCATTTTTTATGTATATCTGTGTAAAAAACAACGAACTTTTTTAGATATAAAAAAATTGAGCTACATTTGCAAAAGGGCCTTGGGGTCGCGTTTAATTCAGACAGAAAATATATTATTTAAATTCGATGAAAAGATTAGCAATAGCAGTATTTGGTGCGTTTTTACTCGTGTCGTGCAACAACTCAGATAAATTCAGCATTTCAGGAACAATAAAAAATGGTGACGGAAAAACAATCATTCTGGAACATACAGGATTAATGGATGTAATGGTGGTTGACTCAGCAAAGGTAAAATCGGATGGTACATTCCGGTTTAAAGCTCCACGTCCTGAATATCCTGATTTCTACCGGTTGCGTTTGGATGGAAAAACCATTGCTTTTGCCGTTGATTCCTGCGATGAACTTACGATTGACGCATCGTACGATAAATTTGCAACTGACTATACAATAACCGGTTCAGAATCGAATACCGATATTCAGATACTTCGTAAATCTTTACTAAAAATCCAAACCAAAATAAATGCAATTACCATTGATATGACTTCTGAAGTTCGCGCAGCTAAAGTTGCTGATGTGGAAGCTGATGTGAAGGTACACAAGGAAATTGCGAAAAAAATAATTCTGAAAAATCCGCGATCAACAGCGGCTTATTTTGCTATTTATCAGAAGGTAAACAACGCGTTTATTTTTTCGCCCTATGTAAAGGAAGATAAACCCTATTGTGCTGCGGTGGCCACAGCTTACGGAACTTTTATGCCCGAGTACGACCGTTCAAAAAATTTGTATAATCTGGTGTTGGATGCCATAAATACGGAGAGAAAGCAAAGAGCAAATGAAGCATGGAATGAAGTGCTGGAAACTGCTGGTACAGGATATATAGATATTGAATTACCCGATAAAGCAGGTACAACCCGTAAACTTTCTGATTTGGAAGGTAAAGTAGTACTTATTGACTTCTCGGCCTACGAAATGGAACAGAGCGTGCAGTACACTTTTGCACTCAGAGATTTGTATAATAAATACCACAGTCGCGGTTTCGAGATTTATCAGGTTTCGCTTGACAGGAATAAAATGCTTTGGGAGGAATCTACCTCTAATATTCCATGGATTTGTGTGCGAGATGAAAACGGACCTGATGCCGTTTGTGCTAGAACCTACAATATCACTTCGGTGCCGACAACGTTTTTGCTTTCTAAAAAAGGTGTGATAAATGGTCGCAGCCTCGATTTTAAAACACTGGATGCAGAAATAGCAAGAAACCTGTAAAAATTAAACTCAAAACACTTCTGAATTGCAAGAATTCATTCGTCAACAAGCATTGTCTCTCGGTTTTGATGCCTGTGGCTTTGCCCGTGCAGAATATCTTAGCGAAGATGCCGCTTTCCTGAGAAAATGGCTGGATGAAGAAATGCATGGCAGCATGAAGTTTCTTGAAAATAATTTTGAGAAAAGAGTTGATCCCACACAACTTGTGCCCGGTTGTAAAACTGTAGTGGTTGTACTTCTGAATTATTATCCGCAGGTGGAGCAACCTTCAGATTCCCCTAAAATAGCCCGGTATGCATATTCCGCGGTTGATTATCATTATGTGATAAGACAAAAACTCCATGAGCTTGAAAACGCAATCACCGATGCATATGGTGCAGATGTCGTTTCCGGAGAGTATCAGCATAGTTTTGTGGATTCTGCTCCGGTTTTGGAGCGCCGTTGGGCACAGTTGGCCGGACTGGGGTGGATTGGTAAGCATAAGCAACTTATTGCCGATCAACTTGGTTCCTATTGTTTTATTGGTACATTATTTCTCAATATTGAACTAGAACCGGCTTCAATTTCACGAAACAAGTGCGGCAGCTGTACGAAGTGTATCGATGCCTGTCCGACCAATGCTCTTGACAATGGCATTTTGGATGCCCGTAAATGTATTTCGTATCTGACTATTGAGAACCGCGAAGAAATTTCTGAACAATTCAGGGATAAATTATCGGGTTGTGTGGTGGGTTGTGATATTTGTCAGGATGTTTGCCCGTGGAATCGGAAATGGGCTAAACCGCATAATCATTCTGAACTTACGCCCATGGAAGAGGTATTGAGTTGGAAAAACTCTGAGTGGACATCGGTAACATCCTCCGATTTTAAAAGGAAATTCCGTAATTCTGCGCTGAACAGGGTGGGGTTGAAGAAGTTGAAAAGTAATATAGATATAGAAAAAAAGCAAAGAATATAACAGAAACGGGCAGTAGAATTTACTGCCCGTTTCTGTTATATTAAAGAATGATTTTCTTTTGAGTTCTTCCGTATTCATTCGAAGCTTTTAAAATATATATACCTTTTGGCATTTGTGATACATCAATTTTATTACTACATCCGATAAGAAGTTTTTTTCCATCGTATGTGTACAGTTCAAAATTTGCTTGTTCAGACAAAAGAATTGATCGTGCTGAAACGTACGCAATGATTGAATTTGTTAAAGGTAATTGAATGCCATCAGGTAATGTGGGAGCTTGAGTAGGAACAGCACCGGCAAAAACCTTGATTTGATGGATTCTGACAACTTGTTTTTGTGCATAAGGAGTCATTGTAGTTGTATAAGGAGTACGAACATCTTCAGCTTTTGTAAGATTACCATGTATGCTGTCACCATCCCAAATTCTCCAACGTAAGGATATTTTGGAGTTTGGATCTTCCTGTTTGCCAATAATTTCCTCGAAGGCGTATCCTTGTTCTGACAATCCTGCGAGACTTGTAGCTATATCACTTGGTTCCCAACGCAGAGGTTGATAACCGTTTCCATCATGATAGTCAATGTCAAGTTTTACACCACGTTTCCAACCTGTTGAAGAATATGACCATTGTATACGCTCAACCATTGGAAGATCTACGAGTTCTATGTAACCGTGACGGCTTGGAGGTGTGTTTGCAACTTCAGATGCCTGTCTGCTAAGTTCAATAAAACCCTTTTTATTCCAAATCGGGCTTTGTTTCACAGAATTATTATTGTAATAGCATGGGGCATCGTTAACGCCTGCTCCGGATGGATTTGAGCCCAGTAAATTAACCTTTGTCCAGGCGCTGTTGTGGGCAGTGTCGTTAAGGCAACACATGTAATATTTTACCGGCCACATTACATTTGTAGTTTCATATTGGCTGGTTCCTTCATTGTAGGTGTAAACTGGTGTAGAAAAAACGCCTGAATTCCATACAGTAGAAGTTTTTGCGCCATCTGTTCCATCGTGTTTTATAATGCCTGAATTGCCAAGATTTTCAGCATCAATATTGATAATCTGATACCATTCGGAGTTTGACCAGCCAGCATTTGTTGTGTAATACACTTTTGTGCCATCTGATGTGCAGGCTTCTTGTGCAGTAATCAATCCGTTGAAAATTACCAGACTGATAATTGTGAGAAGAAAAGTAATTTTTTTCATATAGATATTTTTTTTAAAAGTTTTAAGATATATAACTACGACGATGTAATTCAAATATTGTACTAAGTTACATTTATGCAAAATTTACAGGAGCAAATTTATTCTTTTATGAATTTACAATAAGACTTACATCCCGAATTATTTTCTACCTGTAATATATAACATCCTTTTGATAAAAAAGAAAGATCAAAGGACGATGCCGGATTTAATTCAGACCTGAATAACTTTTCTCCGTTTATCGAGTATATTGAAAATAATTTTACCGGAGTTTCAGATTCAATAGTCATATAATCTTTAACCGATGTTGGTCTGACAGTAATTCGGGAGGATGTGATATCATTTATTCCGGAAGGTGAAAATTTAGGTTCAATATATTCGCCCATCAAACTATTCAGGTATACTTCCAAAGCTGTGTAGCCTTCTTTAGTCACATAATTGCGGTCATTAGCATCTGCTGGATTTAACCCAACGGAAGTTTCCCAGTCATCGGCCATTCCATCGCGATCTTCATCCACTACAGGAGTAGCTGCGGGATAGCTTAAATAACCTTCGGCATTATTGGGCTTATCAATAATTCCCCATTTCCCCTGTGAAGCTTTAAAAGATGCTGTTCCGGTTTTAAGTTCGCGGATAATACGTCGTTCCACTGAGTCTCTGTTTATTGTTCCTACCTTGGTTAAAACAGATTGATATGCATTTTCTGCCGTTTCGATATTGATTTTATAGGGTAAATATCCAATCCATTTGCCTGAGTAAACATTTGCCAACGGAGGAAATAGTAATGTGTCTGATTTTATTGTTGTCAAATCAGAAGGTTTACCAGCCATGCCATCCCAGTTAGTTGCTGTGAGTGTTGGTGAGCCATCCATTACATTGCCTGCAACAAACCATTTAGGATTATTTGCGCCAGATACAATATTTAAATTAAAGAAATATTTTGTTGCATCAGTGCCTGGTCCGGGTTTGAAATAATTATAGGCGTAATTGGCTGTATGCGATCGAATAGCTCCCGCATATAATTCTCCACCATATGGAGCTCCTGAACGTCCCCAATTGTAGTTTACATTATTTATAAACTCAATAAATACTTTTACTTCATTATCAGTTCTGGCTCCATTTAAGCGGGGAGATCTTGAATAATTGTGAGCAAATAAATTATGATGCAAGGTAGCACTTATTCCACCGCACTGACCACCATAACTTCTGTTACCCTTTCCATGACCATCATCGTATAAACCTTCGTGCATTACTGACCATTGAACAGTTGTAAATTTGTTATCGTACATGGTAATATTCTCTTCTCCCGACCAGCCAAAAACACAATGGTCAAATATTACATTAGTGGCGTTTTCGCAACCAACTGAACCTCCGGGTAGGAATGAACCTGCAGGGGCTAAAGTATCTCTGGCTACTCCGCCTACTTTATAACCATAAATAGGTGTTGGATCGGCAGCATCTCCAATTCGGAATCTGACATTACGTACGATTAAATTTGTACAACCACCAAGATTTACTTTTGCATTACGAATTTGAATTCCTTCTCCGGGGGCAGACTGACCTGCAATTGTTAAATTAGCACGTGAGCAGCGAATATCATTCATGCTTGTAACCGTAGAGCCGGATATTTGCAAATAAGGTTTTAATTTAATGGTTCCGGATACTCTGAAAATAATTGTTAATGGTTGCCCGGGGTATTGAGTTAAAGCCCAACGGAAACTACCTGGTATAGGTGCTTCCAAATTGTTATAAGCAATATAGTCGTTTAAGTTATCTACAAATACCACTTGTCCACCTCTGCCTCCGGTTGAATATTTGCCATATCCCTCTGCAGTTGGGAATGCAGGTGTTTGTGCAGAGATAGATGTTGTAACTAAAGCGATTATAATTATAAAAAGTGATTTAATATTCATGTTGATTAGTTGATTAGTGATTTTATTTAAATAACAAATATACAAACGATTAATGAGGATGATAGTTGAAAAATTGATTATTTCTGTGTAATTATCAGTTTTTCTGATGTAATATTCTTGTTTAGTGATTTACAAATTATGAAATAGGTTCCATTTTTCAGTTTTGAAATGTTGGCTGTCAACGAAAACTCGTTTCCTGTTGATATTAAAATTCCATTCATATTGTAAAGTTTGAATGTTACAGGATCGGAGAATAACAATTCATTTTTGTTTTGATAAATAGTTGTTTTGTTGAATTCAGGACTCTTAATTCCTGTAATTGCAGTTGTAGCATTGCTCATTTGTCCATTCTGACCAATAGTTTTAATACTGAATACTCCGGGTTGAGCAGTAATGTCTGTAAAAACTGAGTCAGTAGTGGATGTTACATACTTTCCATCTTTTAAAATTAAATATCCAACAGCTCCGCTAACTTTGTTCCAACTGATTGTGTTTCCATTTTTAGTGAGATTGGCCGGAGCTTGTGGTTTAATACAAATTGGCTCAGGGTCGAAAAGTGTGGTTGATATACGGTTATAAACGCCAGCCAGAGTGAGTAAGTTATCCACGTCGGATTGAGGTAACTGAAAACTCCACGTTACCCTACTGGTAATATCAACCGGAACCCCGGATTCATCCATGCTGTTGTATTCAGCAAAACAGGCTGTTGTTTCATTTCCACCCATGGTGGTCCAGCCTTTTGTGTTGATATGCTTTCCTAATTTGCAATTCAAATAAAATGCTCCACAGTTTACGTTCCAGGGGCGACCTAAATAATAACTCCCGGCGGTTACATCAGCATTGGCTGTGATATTGCAATTTCTGAAAATAAAACCCAGTTGCAGGTTTTTCTGACAAGTGGTGGATGCTTTCGGGATATATGCATAAGCATCTTCGGGGGCAACAATATATCCACCTCCTTTTACACAACGAATTTCGCAATCATCAAAAAAGATGGTTCCACCTGCATAGATGAAATCTGTAGCACCTTCAATTCTACAATCTTTAAAATAACCGCGTGTGCCTTTTTTTGATCGATAAGTATCCTGATAACCTTTTATGACACAATTTTTGAAAACACACCGATCGCCGGCAGTGTATAGAGCCAAAGCCTGACCGGTATTGCCTGCTGAGTTTACAAAAGTTACGTCTTCTGCATAAAAATCTTTTGCATAAATCTGAAAAGTAGTAGCTTCTTCAAATTTAGTTACCATTGGTAGCGACTTGTCATAAGTAATAATTACCTGATCGCGGTCTTCGCCAATGATGCTAATTATTTTTGACGATGGAACTGTTTTGGTGCCAAGATAAGTTTGACCGTAGTAAGTTCCTTTTTTTACATAAATGATACTTCTTACATTGTCAGGACATTTGTCGATGGCAGCCTGAAGTGTGGTGTCTGTACCCGTGCCATCTTTGGCAACTATACATCTAAAAACCTGAGCATTTATGTTCAGGTAAATAAATGAGAATATAATTGATATATAAAATTTCATTTGTTTTTATTGAAAAGTGCAGTAGTCGGATAAACTACTGCACATATATAATATTTTCAATTTACTCAAAAGGATTAAAACTGCCATTTGGCCACCCGATTGTTTGATTTAAAGCCGGACTTCGGGTAAGTATATCCTGAGGTATGTCAAAGAAATTGTAATTACCGGTCATGGTCGATCTCAGAGCAGTTGAGTCGGTGATAGCAATATAATTAATTGATCTAACCAATGGTCCGGTAGATTTACCGGTCATGCTGAAATACTTGTAAAGATTATCCATTTTTATGGTGTCTCGTCGCGCTGCCGATAAGAAAATTGATGAGTCAGCTGCAATATTTTTCAATCCAAAAGTAAAGCCTGATCCACTTTTCTTCCACCCATTCAATTTGAGAATGTATGTTCCTAAATCGTTGGTGAACATGTTTCTGCGTCTTAAATCGAAGAAACGTTTTCCTTCAAATGCCAATTCAACTCTGCGTTCGTTTAAAGTGAGTTCAATCGGAGAGATTTCGGTGCTCGATTTTAACCCATAATAGCCATCAGTTCCGGGTTCGATACCAGCGCGGGCACGAATTTGTTTCAGGCAGTCATATCCGATTTCTGAATTGTTTCCCTGAAACTCAAATGCACATTCAGCTAAATTGAGAAGTACTTCTGCATAACGCATTTCAATCCAGTCTGTTGTTGATTTTCCCATGTTAGCTCTTAACAAAGTAGGGTCAACCATTTTTCTGCAAAAGAAACCAGTTGTCGAAATCTTTTCAACAGTGGTATTCTCACCATAAATTACTTTTCCTTTGTGTGTGAACTGATAACTCCATTGTCTACGACTTGTATTTCCTTCAAGCGGGTAGTAGCAACCATTAAAAGCTACGGTAGCATAAAACCGTGGATCACGATTCAGGTAGTATTTTGTATTATCACCACCATTTCCAATAAAAGTTCTTGAGTTTTTATTCGCAGCATTGTATTTAAAGGCAATGCTTCCATCTTTCATAGGGAAAGCTATTACAAGATCCCAGGTTGGTGTCCATGAAGGCGAACCTGTTCCACTGGTCATTTCTGTAGGGCAAACAGAGTTTTCGAAACCATGAACTTTTATATCGGTATAATAAGGTGTTACAAGGAGTACTTCAGTATTTCCATCAGCTTTCTTTTTTCTGAATATCTGATTATGATCATATCCATATGGCCATTCTTTTGTTACTGCCGCCGTTACAGGCATAAGAGAGTACCCATCCTGAATGCATAAATCACGCGCTGCAAGGTTGGCATTGAATGCTTCTTCCCAGCGGTTGATATTGTTTTCCGGATTGAATTGCGGACTAGCCCAAAATAACAAAACTCTACCTTTGAAAGACGCCGCAGCTGCCCGGGTTATTCGGGAATATTCTGTTTTTACCCATACTGAAGGTAGCAATGCTATTGCTGAATCCAAATCCTGTTTGATAAACTCAATGCATTCTGATGTTTTATTTCTTGGTGCATTATTTAGCAACTCACTGCTCGTAAATGATACATAATTTTTCATATATGGAATTCCACCGTATAAGTTTACCATTTTCCAGTTTTGCCATGCTCTGAAGAAATATAACTGGCCAGCAATTCTGTTTTTTGCATCAGTTGTAAGCACCGATTTATTTAAGGCATCAAACCCTATATTGATAAACCGAATTGACTCAAATGATGCAGAAGAGTAAAGTGTTATGCTACTACTTGTTAGTGAGCCAAGTAATAAATTAGAACCCATATCAGGTGTTTCATCTGATAGATTAGCCAGCGAGCCTATGCTATTTTCTCCACCAAAGGGATTAAAACACATATTATATATGTTGTTTACATATAGTTTTGCAGATTCTTCATCATCCCAAATTGTTGAACTGATAGCTGATTCATCTTTAATATCAAGAAAATCGCTGCACGAGCTTAAAGTCAGTGATATTGCAAAAAATGCAATTAATATTTTATTTATTTTCATGACTGTTCTAAAATTATATAGTTACATTTAAACCAAAGTTGATTGTGCGTACCATCGGATAATCTGACCAAAATCCAACGCTGGCATCTTTGTAAGGATATGGATTGATAATAGTCCATATATTAGATGCTTGCATAAATACCCTGCATTGTTCAATACCTGCAAGTTTAGATAATCTGGATGGTAAATTGTACGAAACATTGATTGTTTTTAAACGAAGTTCATGACCATCGCGCATCCAAAAAGTTGAGCGATATTGTCGGTTACTATATTCATCCAGACGTGGATATTTTGCATTAGGATTTTCTTCTGTCCAGTAATTTCCAGACCATTCCTTTAGTTGATTAGAATAGAGTGAAAGGAAATCTCCTGTCCGTCCTCCACCTGAAGCCGATGTCCAAAATCCTTTTTCAAATACTACCTGACTACCGAAGTTTCCTGTAAACATTGCATCAACACTAAGATCCTTCCATTTGAATCCGATGGAAAAACCATAATTCCATGGTGAAAAACTGTATTTGCTAATAATTCGCTGATCATTTTCATCGATAATACCATCCGGTGCTCCATCATGCCAAACTCCGTTTTCATCCTGATACGATGCACTACCAACATCTTCGTACATTAACATTCCGGGTTTCATATTTCCTTCTGTTACTGTAAATGCTCTTACAGAGCCTGTTGTGCCATAATATGACTCATAGTTTGCTTTTAGATATGAAATATAATTATCGATGTCTTCTTGTGTTCGTGCTATTCCCATGCAGGTGTAGCCAACTTCTCCCTGACTTACTTTGCCGTTTTCATCTTTCCAAGTGCCAACAACCCCAGGATTTTGATATTTTTTTATCACTTTATTCATGGCATATGCCAGGTTACCTCTTAATTTAACCGACCAGTCTTTATTGATGTTTTTATTCCATGATATGTCAAGTTCACCTCCCCAGGCATTTTGAATACCATAATTGATTTTAGGTATAGATCCCGTTATGCCTGATGATTGAGGAAATTCACTTTGAGGATTGTCAAGTATATCAAATGTATGTTTATAAAAACCATCTAAAGCAACATTTAACTGATTGAATAAACGCATATCAATACCGCCGTTATAACTGTCAGTTTTTTCCCATGTAGAAATGTAGTATACAAGTCCTCCGTTTTGTGGCTTCAGGTTTGTGGTTAACACGCCTCCGCCAATTAATGTATACCCGTTTGTTACATAACTAGTTCTCCATTGATTTTCTGTGGCTTTGTCATTACCAAGCCGACCATAGGATGTTCTCACTTTTAAATTATCGATGATCGGCAATAAACTTTCAAAGAAATCTTCATCTGAAATTCTCCATGCTAACTGTATCGAAGGAAATAATCCCCATCTGTAACCGGGAGCAAATTTAGTAGAGGCTTCGTAGCGGGTTGTTGCTTCTATGATATATTTTCCATCAAAAACATAATTTACGCGTCCGATAAAAGATTGCCTTCTGGCCAGATTGTTAATATTTGATGCTGTGGTTTGGCTTGTGGTTCCATATCCGGCCATTACCTCATAATTAGGTATAACTACATTTTCCCGACTTTCTGAAAGTCCGTTTCCACCTGCTTCCGACTGTTCGTACATAAGCATAGCATCAATTTCGTTTAACCCAATTTTGTTGTTATATGAAATCTGTGGATTTATTTGATAAGCATAACTATAGCTTGCCGATTCGTAAATCTTATCACCGTTGGATATTTTTTTTCTATAGTTGCCATCTGTGAGTGGGAGTTGTTGGTCAGTAAGAAGATGAGTAAACTCAGTATCTTTAGCAAAACCATAGATGTAATAAGGAACAGATAATCTTTTTCCAAAATTCGAAGAAGTACTGTAATTTCCTGATAACCCAATTTTTAAACCTTTAATTTTATCTAAAGAGTAAGTTAACGATATACCAATGGCATTACCGGCGGAGTTGTTTCGTTGATACGATCCGGAATTAAACATTTCCAAAGGGTGAACTCCTGTTGATTTCTGATCATAATTAACGGGAAAGCCATTAATATAAGGTGGTATGTACCGAGGTGTTCTTACAAGTTCACTAAAAGTACCATACATTCTGTCTGCTTCAGTATCTATCTGGTTGTAAGGCATACTTGTAGCTCTTTGGTTAAATTCCATAGAAAAAGAACCTTTTAGTTGCTTGGTGAGATTGGCATCTACTCCAAACCTGATGCCATATCTGTTTGCATGCAAATCCTGAAAGTTACCGTTGTTATACATATATGAACCACCAATAAAATATCTTACATCGTCAGTACCTCCACTCACATTTAATGTGTGTCGTGTATTCATCGAGTTTTGCCAGCCCATTTCGAGCCAGTTGTAATCCATGGTTTTCATTTTATTCAGCTCAGTTTCTGAAAAAAAGTGCTTTGAAGTCGGATCATCTCCTTTGTAAAGAACTTCCTGATTCCACATGTCGTTCAATGCAACTCCCTGTTCGTACGCACTCATCATTTCCGGCATTTTTACACCCTGATTAATACCTAATGAGCCCGAATAACTTACTTTTGGTTTTCCTGTTTGTCCTCTTTTAGTGGAAACTATAACAACGCCATTTCCACCCCTGACACCATAAACAGCTGCGGAAGCATCTTTTAGAACAGAGATGTTTGCAATTTCGGATGGATCCAGCATATTGAAGTCAGATTCATTTCTGATAAAGCCATCAATCACATACAAAGGTTCGTCAGTAGTGCTAAAAGTTCCGTTTATACGAATACTTACTTTTGCATTACCAAGTGGATTTCCTGTTGGTTCGCTCACGTGTACACCAGGCATTGTTCCGGCAATGGTTGACGCAAGGTTCACCGCAGGGATATCCTGAACTTCTTTCATGTCCAAATTTGTAACTGCACCAGCAAGATTGGCTCTTTTTACGGTGTTATATCCAACTACCACAACTTCATTTAGTTTTGCATTTTCCTCTTTTAATATGATGTGCAATTGATTTGTTGTGACTTTAATTTTTTGGCTGGTATATCCGATATATGAAACAGATAAAGTTGAATTTTCTATTACTTTTAACGTGAAATTTCCATCGATATCAGTAACTGTTCCATTTGTAGTTCCTGTTACAATGATAGATGCTCCAATAATGGGTTCGTTTTTTTCGTCAACAACTTTTCCTTTTACTGTCATCTGGTCGGTTTTTGTTTGAGCAATAACTCCAGAGGTTTGGAAGAATGTGCCACAGAGTACTGCCAGAATCATAATGAAAACTCTTGGAAAGGAGTTTCCTTTTGGCTTTTTTGGAATTCTTTGTACGTGATTCATGGATCTGATTTGTATTAAAGTAATTTTAGAAGATAATCGTGATTTTTAAGTAATTTATTAAGTTGTTTGCAGTGTAAAGATAGATTTTTTAATCTATTTTTCAATTAAAGACGAGAAAGTGAAAAGTATGTAATCAGATAATATTATTATTGTTCGGTGAATTTGAAAATTGTGTATTTTAGTTGTTTTTCCTGGATTCAGTTTGGAATATTTTTAAGTGTAAATTTCATCATTGTTAATTACTTAGGATCTTTCTTGTCTGTTGCTTTTTCTTTGAGTACAAAATAATAAGATGACACGTCTAAAATAAAAAATCAATTTTAAAATTTACAATATCATGAAAAAACTTTTACTTTCAACACTTTTAAGTGTATTTGTGTTGGGCAATATGTTTGCTCAGTTTAGTATGTCAACAAACACTGTAATTGGTCAGGTGTGGGCAAATAAAAACTATGCCGACAGAGATACATTTCTTGTCAATTTTGATAGTCCTACAACCACAGTGTCAACTTTTACTGCCAAAGTTATAAAGGGAAATAACATAGGTAAGGATTCAGTGGTCATTAAAAAATACCAAACCCAGAAGGGACTTCAGGTAAAAGCATTCTTGGATGCAACCACAACTACTGAATACAAAATTGGTAGCGCCGATTGCAATAATTATGGTACCAACAGAAATCCGCTTGCAATTTACAGTGTAGATTCGTTGAAAAAAATTCTTGGTGGTACTAATCTTGTGAGAGCTAATTCGACTGACTCTGCAAACAGAGCTGCTGCATGTTTGTTTAGGATAGCTGATGGTGATGCTGCATTTGGACTTTACCCAGGCAGAGCCAAAAGAATTGAGTATGGTTTCTATATTAGTATGGTTGGTAAACAGGTAACTGGTGATATTACCTTTGATATAAGAACTCTTGATGCTGGTAATACCGGTAAAACGGCTTCTTATGGATTACGAGTTTATAAAAGTTCAACTTTTACACCTGCAAATGCCATAGGCGATTCAGTTGCTAATTTTTATGTGACGGGAAGTGGTGTCACGCAGAAAAGTTTGGCGGCTGCAATTAACGTTGCCCCAAGTACATTTTCCAATAAAACAATTTATATAATAATCAAAACACTTGGTACTGCAAATGCTTTAGGAGTTACCGATGCTGTGCCAAATCCTGTAGATGCAAGTAATGTTCCTACCTATACGGATCCAACAATTGCATTTGATAATTTGAAATTTGAATATCAGGTTGCATTGTGGAAAGCCCCAACTTTAGCTGCGGGTGCATCTGTTACTAATACTTATTTAGATCACAATAATGGTACTGTTGTTGCCAGTACTTCCAGCGACTTTACTGCAGGAACAGCTGTTCCGGTTCTTGCTACTCGGAGCACTCCTATTAAGCTGTATTTTACATCGGTAGGACGCGTTCAGAACTTAAATTTAAAAGAAGCAAATAATAGTAGTGCGCATGAAGCGGCATTTTCCTTTGCTGGAACAGGAGCCGTAAAAGCTAAAGACCTTTCAGGGAATTATACGATTGATGTCCCTTATGTATTGAATATAAATGGTACAACTTCTGTTTACGATTTAGATATAGCAGCTCCTGTAGCAGGTGTAGTTGCAAATGATACACTTGAGCTAACATTAAACGCAGTTATTCCTTCTGCTGCTTCGAGAACATTGCGTCTCGAAATTACGAACGGAACGCGTTTCTGGTATGATATTTCTGCTATTGGAAGTCTTTATGCAGGCAACAATGTAATTGATTTGAATGCTGTGTATGTATATGCTGAAAATAATCAGGTGTTTGTAGCCAACGCTGTACAAAACGTAACTCTTTTCAATCTTTCCGGACAGAAAGTAAATGTTGTTTCTGCTATAGATGCAGCCCGGGGATTTACAATGCCAAACGGAATGTATCTTGTAAAATCGGGTGATTTTAATCAGAAGATATTAGTGAAATAACTTGTGATAGTCTTAAAAAAATGCGTAGTTGCTTTTTCGCAACTACGCATTTTTTTATTTCAATACTCTGTCTTTACCAGTATTCAATCGTCCGGTTTTCAGTCGTAGTATTTTCCCATGTGGCAGCGCCAACCAGTTTGCTCCTTATTGTTACTGACGTCCAGTTTCCATGGCTATCGTAGGTATATTCATGTTCCGTAATGCTGTATGGGCTTTCTTCACGAATGACATTCTTTTTTGAGTCGTAGGTGTAGGTTGTTCTTGTGTGTGTCATTACATTGTCAGTGAGCATATAATAGCCAATAGAATCGATAAGTTGATATTCTTCGTCAGTTTTAAAATAATATCTGCTTTCGTTGTGATAGTTTCCGCCCGTAAATCCTTCCGTATAAGTTTTAAACATGCCATTCGAAGCAAAAGTCATATCCCTTATAAAACTACCGGGTTTATCAATGCTGGTTGGATAATTTCCATCATACATAACCTCTGTAGTGTCGGTATATTGGCCATCTGCATGCATAACTGTACTGATAATTTGCAACTTATTTCCCGTGAATTTATATTCTGTACTGCTATATTGAGTTGTGACCGATTTCAGATTGGGGGTCAAACCGCTCATGAAGATATGAAATGGTGCGGTTACTACATACTTTCCATGCGTGTCGTAAGTATATGTGGTGGAGTAGGATATGTTTCCTTCGGTTGCAGTAAAATCGGTGCTGGTAAGTTTACCTGAGCTGTCGTAGTTGTAAGTAGTTGTAGAAGTATTTCCGGTGCCGGAATATACAGTTGATGTTATAAATCCATCCTGATTAAAGTTAGTGACTTCATTTTGGCGTTCAATCTTTTTTACATTGCCTTTCAGTTGCATTCTTACCAGTGTGCTGGAGTTCCAGTAGTTGCCATTTGTTCCAATTTCGTTTGGGTCGCATGAATAGAAAAGAAATAACCCAAAAATTAATGCAGGGAAAAGTAGTTGTGTTTTCATAAGGCATTTAATTTAATGATGAATAATAAAAATCAATGAGTTATAAGAAAAAAAATGCAGGAAGTCGTGATTTTCTAAAAAAACGTCAGAAAGAGTTACAAATATAATTCACATTTTTAAAGATTATCATTTAAATACATAAAAAAAGCGGATGAAAGTTTTTCCATCCGCTTTATAAGTTTTTTAGTGCGTTTTTTTAAAACAAACTTGGAATAATCAGCGAGAAAATCAGAATGGCCATTCCCAGTACCAAAACACCGATAGTTGAGTTTTTTACACCTTTCCATTCTTTCAGAAGTATGCCCCAAACATTACTGAATGTTACATTGAGCGACATAAGTATGCTCCACGAGAAGGCAAACATGATTCCATCGACAGGCAAAAAGCTTTTACCAAGTGCCAGTCCGAAAAATTGCGAATACCAAAGTACGCCTGCCAAAGCGCAGAACAAAACGTTGTTGGTGAATACTTTGCCCGATACGCCAAAGTAATCTTTCATGGTTTTGTTTTTCACGTTCTGAAACAGGCAATATACAGCATTGGTGATAAAACCTCCGAAGGTTATCAGAAGAATGGCTGGCAAGCCGGCATACAGTTCGGCTGAGCCAAGTGCAATGGCGGCGGTTTTTATTGGTTCGGCAGCTTCGAGTCCCAGACTGAAACAAGCGCTCATAACCCCGGCCAGAATGGCTACAAACAATCCTTTGCCTAATGCAAAGTCTTTAACAGCTGCTTTTTTCTGTTCTTCGGTCATGTTTTTCGACCGCAAACTTCCGGCAAATCCAATCACTGCAATACCGGCAATGGCAACACTTACGCCAATCAGAAGCACAAGTCCTTCGCCATGAAACAAATCTTTACCAACCATTAATGCAGGAATCAGGGTTCCAAAAGCCGAACAGGTTCCCAGTGCAATACTCTGACCCAGAGCCACGCCCAAATAGCGCATACTGAGTCCGAAAGTTAAGCCACCAACTCCCCAAAGTGCTCCGAAAAACATGGCTTTCCATGCTGCCCCATCGCCCGAAGAAAGGATTTCACCCAAAGAATGACCATCCGGAACGGCTAATAAGGCTCCCAGATAAGGAAAAATAAGCCAGGCGAAAATTCCCTGTACCAGCCAGAAACTTTCCCACGCCCACGATTTTACTTTTTTGATAGGCACATAAGAACTGCTCTGGCCCATACTGCCGATAGCAATAATGAATAATCCGATAAGTGTGTTCATAATATTATTTACAATTAATTCATTTGCAATTTACCATTTATCAATAAACTGAGGATTTAAAGTTATATAATTCTACTTTACCATAATAAAACATGAAACCACAAAAGAACACAAAAGAATCACAAAAGGACAAAATGTCTTTTTATGAACACAACAAAAGGAATTTTCAATATTGAAAATGATTTCTTTTGTTGACTTTTGTGTTCTTTTGTGGTTCAATTCTAATAAATATTTCTTTGATTATTCATTTGGTAAAGTAGAAATAAATAAACCACAATAGACACAATTGAAATTCAAAATAAATTGAAAACTACTGTTTCTATTGTGGTTTGATTTTTAGCGTTTCAGCGTTACGTCCTGTTCGTATTTCTGAATATCAGCAATGTACGATTCGCCTACAATAACTCCTTTTTTGGCGCAATAGTAGTTGTAAACGGCTCCCCATGGCATCGATTTTGCTTCTTCCAACAAAGCCATACGTTCAAAGTTCTGACCTTTGGCTTCGAATTCGCGAAGTTTGGCAATCGGTTCGAGCAATGCTTGTACGAGTGCTTTTTGTGTAGCACGTACACCAACTACATAAGCTCCAACACGGTTGATGGATGCATCGAAATAATCCAGACCGATATGTACTTTGTCTACTGCGTCGGCACGTACAATTTCCTGTGCAATGGCTACAATTTCTTCGTTCAGATTTACTACGTGATCGCTATCCCAACGTACGCCACGGGTTACGTGAAGCATTACTTCAGGAAGGAAAAGTAAAAGTGAAGAAATTTTGTCCGAGATAATTTCGGTTGGGTGGAAGTGACCGCCATCCAGGGTAACGATAATATTATTCTGAATGCCATAGCCCATGTAGAATTCGTGCGAACCTACGGTGTAACTTTCGGCACCAATTCCGAACAATTTACTTTCGATACAATCCAGCATGTAATCGTCATTGGTTTTGTATTCGAAAATTTTATCCAGCGATTCTTTCAGGTTTTTGCGGTATTGCAAGCGGTTTACAGTCACATCTTTCGATCCGTCTGGAATCCAGATATTGTGCATGCATTTCGAACCCAATTGTTTTCCCATTTCCTGAGCAATTTTACGACTGCGAATAACGTGATCAACCCAGAATGCACGGATTTCAGGATCAGGATGCGACAGGGTCAAACCATCAGACGATTTGTCGTGTGAGAAACAGGTACAGTTGAAGTCCAGTTTGTAATTTTTTTCTTTTGCCCAGTCAATCCAGCTTTGGAAATGTGCAGGTTCAATTTCGTTACGATCTACAAATTTGCCGCCGAAATCGCCATAAAAAGCATGGATATTTACACGGTGATCACCCGGAATTAATGACATGGCTTTGTCGATGTCGGCACGCAATTCAGTGATAGTTCGTGCTTTGCCAGGATAATTTCCTGTAGCCTGAATACCACCTGTAAGGTTTCCATCTGGATTTTCGAAACCGGTTACATCGTCGGCCTGCCAGCAATGCAGCGATATAGGTAATTTTTCTAATTGTGCGAGTGCTTTGTTTACATCTACGCCCATGGCAGCATATTCTGCAACTGCCAAATCGTACGCTTTTTGAATTTGTTCGTTCATGATATTTGTTTTTTAAAGTTTTTATTTATTATGTTTAAAGTTTCAAAAGTTTCAAGAGTTTCAGAAGTTTCAAGGGTTTCAGAAGTTTCAAGGGTTTAAGAAGTTTCAAGAGTTTTACCTACTAACAACTACTTACTAACGACTACATACTATATTTCTTCCTCGGAACTCAGAACTCGGAACTAATTACTCTATTTTCCTGTCACCGATAAATACCGGTAGTAATTCGATTCCCAGTCTTCTTTATTTTCCGGTAGAAATTCAGTTAAATCGATGGAATCATTCAGGCTGTTTCGCATGTGCTGAATATCAGTATATAATCCTACCGTTTTTGCCTGAACCATAACATTGCCAATGGCAGTTGCTTCCATTGGACCGGCATAAACTGGTATTCCAAGCGCGTTAGCTGTGAATTGATTCAACATTGCATTTTTCGATCCGCCACCTATTACGTGAAGATTTTCGATGGGGAAATTGGCAAACGATTTCAGACTTTCGAGTACCTGTTTGTAGCGGAATGCCAGACTTTCGAAAATACAGCGGGTAATTTCTGCTTTGGTTCGTGGAATAACCTGCGTGGTTTTTTCGCAGTAATTCTGAATGGCTTTTACCATCGATGCAGGATTGGCAAAATCGGACGCATCGGGGTTTATAAAGCTGATAAAACTGTCGGCCACTTTGGCATCGGCAATCAGCTGTCCGTACGAATTGTCTTCGGAAGAAGAACCCCATTCGGCTCTGCAACGTTCCAGAAGCCACATGCCACATATATTTTTCAGAAAACGGATAGTTCCTTCTATACCGCCTTCGTTGGTAAAATTCAGTTTGAAACTTTCGTCGGTAATAATGGGCTTATCGGTTTCGATGCCCATGAGCGACCAGGTGCCTGAACTCAGGTAAGCAAAGTTTTTGTCGTGCGCCGGTACTGCTGCAACGGCCGAACCGGTATCATGACCGGCTACTGCAATCACCGGAATTGCTCCGAGTCCGGTTTGTTTCTGAACCGATGCCGACAATGTGCCAATCACTTCGCCCGGAAAAACAAATTTTCCGAAGTTCTTTTCTGATAATCCAAGCGCTTTGAGCAATGTCGGGTCGAAGCGTTGAGTTTCTGCATCGAGCATTTGCGAGGTGGAAGCAATGGTGTATTCTGTCACCATATTGCCTGTAAGCATGTACGAAAGGGCATCGGGCATAAACAGAATTTTATCGGCTACCGGAAGTTTGGCTGAATTGTGAGATTTCATAGCCGACAACTGAAACAGCGAATTGAAATTCATAAACTGAATTCCGGTGGTTTTGTACACCTGATCGCGTGGAACAGATTTAAAGAAATTTGCCTGAGCATCGTCGGTATGCGGGTCACGGTAGCTGTACGGATTGCCAAGCACTTCACCGTTTTTATCGAAACATACAAAGTCGACGCCCCAGGTGTCGATACCAATAGATTTTATTTCAATACCTTCTTCGGCAACAATTTTCAAGCCTTCGAGTATGGATTGATACAGTCCCAGAAAATCCCAGTAAAAATGTCCGTTAGCTTCAATAATTTTGTTCGGAAAGCGGTTAATTTCGCGTAATTCAATCGACCCGCTTTTAATCATTCCAAGAATAGTTCGTCCGCTGGTGGCTCCTAAATCCACAGCGAAAAAATTGGTTGTTTTCATTTATCAGATAATAAGTTTAATTTCAGTAATTGATAATACTTTTACTTTAAAAAAGCTTGTTTTGACTAACTTTTAGATTTGTATCAATTACTGCGAATAAATAATTCAGAATTACAAAAATAGCTATTAGTCAGGTTTGAATATTAATCTATTTGATTTTATAGCTATATATTTTGGTAATACAACCGGCTTCATTCTACAATAAGAGTCAGAAACATATCTTTAAGTCGAAAAAGTTCCCACTCTTTCACATGCATAGCAGGAGACGATGTGTGCAGAAGTCCATACCCTTCTTTTCTGGATGTTTTTATGGTTTCAACGGTGTTTACAGTGCATTTATATGGATAAGTAGTTGATTTTCGCATCAGCGTATCGCACCCGGCCGGAGCTATTCTTCCCAATTTTTCGTTGTAAACGTAACCTGCTGCAACTTCGGCAGCAAAATCGGTAATCGTGCCGTCGGTACCTCTACCGGTATCTTCCTGTTTTGTTCCTAAAAGGGAATAACCGGTTATGGATTGTATAAGTCGTCCGGTTTTGAGTGATGCCTCATTAAATTCGTCCGACAAATGTGGTTTTCCGGCATAAATAAGTCGTCCGGCCGAATGAAAATCGATATATTTTTCAGCCACAGGTATATATTTCATCAGAAAACTCATCATTACTTTGGTTTCGGGTTCGCTACCGAGCGAAGGTCCGGTGTAATAATTTACCGACGGAATTGTATCGGTGCGGCGGTTATCGGTTTTTTCGATTGCCCACACCAACGATGCGCTGTACGAAGGAAAGTTGCGGTTTAAATCCACTCCGTTGGCATTGCATTTGGCCGTAAATATTTTCTCATCCGTCTGATTTGCCAGGAACAGGTTTTTGTTTCTGATAGCATTTTTACCCAGAATAGCTGCTTCGTATCCATCAGGATTGATGCAGGGTAGCATCACCAATTTGTTTTTCTGCAACAATTGCACGTAAAAGCTGTCGTCTCTCTGATACCCATCCACCAGTTCCGATGCAAATTTCAATAAAAACTGGGGATTTCCGACTTCCCGGGCATGAATTCCCGCATCAAATACAATCGTTCGTGTTCCAGTGCCTATTTCGAGGCAATAAATAGGTCTGCCATCCACCGAAGTTGTCGAAGCCGTAAATGTTTTCACTATGTTCGATGTAGTCAAAGAATCAATTATGGCAATCAAATCATTGTAGTTATGTTGTTTGGCGAGATGAATTTTAGGCCTGTGCCAAAGAGTGTCTTTTTGATAAACCGGAATCCATTTAATGGTACCAAGAGTACTGAAGTCAGTTTTCGAAATTCCTTTTACCAATTCTCTGGCAATACCGTCATATTTTAACGTGTCAGAATTGATTAAAACGGAATCGTTTGTCAGTTTTTCAGCAGAAAATCCGTTGTTGATAAAAAAAATGAAGAAAATAAAAACCGAAATACATCTAAGTTGAAGTTTGATATGTGTAATGTAATATGTCATTCGTAAAATAGGATATTTGAAGATGGAAAACGAATTATTGCAAATGTACAAAAAAATCTGAAAATAAGCATTTTGAGTGATTATGTTGATGAGAAATATTATTCGGAATATAAAATTATTTTTGTTCTGTTCCTGAATAAATATTGTAATTTTGTGAAGGAATTTACTAAAACTAAAAAATTATGCGATTACTTATTCAACCCGGTTATGCTGAAATTTCGAAGTGGGCAGCCAGTTATATTGTAAAAAGAATACATCTGAAAGCGCAACAAACTTCACAACCTTTTGTGTTGGGATTGCCAACCGGGTCAACTCCACTGGGCATTTATCAGGAACTTATCAGGCTATACAACGCAGGAAAAGTGTCGTTCCAAAATGTAATAACTTTTAATATGGATGAGTATGTGGGTTTACCACAGCACCACGAACAGAGTTATTACACGTTTATGTGGAAAAACTTTTTTAGTCATATCGATATTAAACCGGAGAATGCACATATTCTGAATGGAAATGCCCAAGATAAACCGGTCGAATGCGAGCGCTACGAAAATTTGATGCGTCAGGTGGGTGGCATTGATTTGTTTCTGGGTGGTGTGGGCTCCGATGGCCATTTGGCTTTCAATGAACCGGCTTCGTCGCTGGCTTCGCGCACCCGCGAAAAATCTTTAACCACCGATACCATCATAGCCAATTCACGGTTTTTCAATAACGATGTGAATTTGGTGCCAAAAACGTCGCTAACCGTTGGTGTTGGAACTGTGATGGATGCTAAAGAAGTGCTTGTAATAGTCTCAGGACATGCTAAAGCGCGCGCTTTGCGTCATGCAGTGGAAGGACCGGTAAATCATATGTGGACAATCAGTGCTCTGCAACTCCACCCGAAAGGAATTATTGTGTGCGACGAAGATGCATGCTCCGAATTAAAAGTGGGAACGTATAAGTATTTTAAAGATATCGAAAAAGAACAATTTAAGTGATTCGGAATTTTTAATGGAAACGTGTGGTTCGACATAAGAATCGTTAAAATCAAACAAAATAGGTCGTTTTAAAAGTCCGAAGGACTTTAATCTGAATAACCACGGGCGAAACCCGTGGTTATTAGTGAAGTAAGCCTGAACCCTGAAGGGGTTTAATATGTAAATTGCTGCTATTTAACCCCTTCAGGGTTCTTGTTCTTTTTTTTCATTACACACGGGTTTTACCCGCGGTTATCCCGATAGCTATCGGGATTGAATCCTTTCAGGATTCTAATAGTTTATTGTAGCCGGGAATAAATTCCTTCATAAATATTATTGCGACTTGGAAGTCGCAACACCCGAAAAAAAGCAGACAGGCGTTTCATCACTGGAACGCCTGTCTTTCTCTCTCTTCTAATCACTAATTAATCCTATTTTTTCAATAGAATATTTTGGGTTTTTTCCGATCCATCCGTAAAGCGAACTTTTACAAGATATGCTCCATTCGACAGATCAGTAATATTTAATACGTTTTTCGACGATAAATTGCTTACCTCTTTTACTAACTGTCCGGTAACAGTAAAGAAACTTGCTTGTGAAGCATCGAAACCTTCAATGTTTACAGTTCCACGGCTCATGGTAGGATACACCTGAAGTGCATCGGCTTTTCCATTAACCAAACCGGTATAAGTACTGTAATAAAGCATACCATTTGATGCATCGTATGCATAATTGGCAGGAACATTAACTGTTGTAAATGTACCGGTGTACGATCCTGCATTTATGAGTTTAATAGCTGTTCCAATTTCAGGAGCTGACCCGTTGACAGTGATATTTAAAGTTCCACCGTTAGTTACAGCACCTGTTACATTGATAACATCATATTCACCGGTATTAAATCCGGTTACTGCCAAATTAGTAGTTGCTGTTCCGGCTAAAGTTAAGCTACTGCCAAAACTAAGTTTGCCTTCGAGTGTTCCGTTAACGGTGGTAGCACCGGCAATAGAACCTGTTCCTTTCAGAGTTGCCCCTGAAGCTACGGTAACAGGAACTGCTGCTCCCGAAAGCGAACCATTCATTTCAACCGTACCTGCATCAACATTAAATAATCCCGGAGAATAGGTGCTTGCTCCAGTAAGAGTCCATGTTCCTGTTCCTTTTTTGTAGATATTCAGTGGAGCTGCTGTAACTGTACCATAATTTTTAATTACTCCATTAAATGTAGCAGATGTATTTAAATTTCCAATTTCATAAACTAAAATTCGATTTGATGCATCTACCCAGCCACCTTCTAATGTAGAACCTGCAGTTCCACTTAATTCGCCAATGACAATTGTAGATGTTCCACCACCTGAGGCACCTTGATTTGAATATCTGAATAATCTTACACCATCATTTATTTTAACCTTTACGTTGTTAAGAACAGCGTCTGTTACTCCAAAACCAGCTGATGATAAACTTGTCGAAACGTTTACTTGAGAATTTGCGGTGAAAGTACCACCAAAATAGTCAGTCCATGTAATTCCTGTGCCGCTTCCAGTATTTTGAAGGAGTATATTTGTAATAGGGGCAGTTACTGGCATTAAATAAGCTACATTTGAAGTTGCATCTATATTTAAAGTTCCGGTGCTTGTTACAGGTTTTGAAAAGGTAACGCCGGTATTTACTTTTAAGGTAGTCCCATCGGCTGCAATATAAGTGTTAGCACTTGCATCATTTAATATATTAGCAGTACCGCTTAAAATATTTATTCCACCTGTTAAGCTGTTGATGAAATTCACAGAAGTAGTTCCGGATACTCCGGGGTTAATTTTTAATGTTCCGATTCCGGAAAGATTTCCGCTACCTGAAAAACTATAGCCATCAGCAGTTACTTCGACATTCGATGCGCCAAGATTTAGTCCATTTGTTAAAACGACTGATTTTACAGAACTATTCGAATCAAAAATTACAGGATTTTCGTTCTGTGCTCCTAAACTATTAACTCCATTCGTCGTAAAATTATTCTCAGTCTCATTCCAGTTCGAGCTTGCTGCTCCGATCCACGTATATGTGCCATCTACCTTGTCAAATTTACTGAATCTTAAATTAATTACTGAACCTGTTGATTTGACAAGTACTGTGTCTCCCGTACCGGCAGTTACTCCGGCAGCGGTTGCAGTGGCATTGTATACATAATAGTTTGTAGCTGTTTTAAATGATACTTTATCATTTGCAGTTGCTGAGTAAACTAATGCAACATCCTGATCAGCTGCTATTCTGTCAACTTTTATTGAATCTCCGTTGGTGTCAAGGTAATTAATAGTTACATTGGCTTTACCCGCAGAAAGTTTCTTTGTATAAATTCTGAAATTGTCAAACAGGTAAGTGTGATTTCCTGATCCGCCACGAGCCCAGTCAATGAATAAATCAGTTAAGTTGTCTGCCGCAGTATTTAGAAAATCTAAATTTGTAGAAGTTACGCCTGTTGATGGTAAACTGCCTACTAAATACGCTGTTATTGTTTCAATTTTATGTGTTGAAAAGTTTAAAACAGCACTTATGTGTATGTTTGCGCCTAATGCAAAAGTTCCAAATTTTAAAGCAACATCATCATAGTTTGCATATGCAGTATTCAGATTTAGTAATCTTAATGAGTTTCCGGTTAAACGATATCCAAGCATACCGAATATCTTACGACCAGATCCATCTCTGAAAAATAAAACAGCAGTATTGTTTGTTCTACCTGGTGTTCCTACATTCCAGTCAAATTCAACATAAATTTTGCTGTCATCTCCGGGTTGTAGAACGGGAGATAGCGTTTTTGTTGCAGTTCCGGTAGGCGATTGGAATACTACATTTAAATTACCAACTGGGTTTGTGAATACAGTCCCACCTCCGGTAGCTGAGAATCCCCAGGTTCCTAATGTTCCTGCATCAAAATTTTCATTAATTGCATCCTGATCAACATATGTTTGACAATAAAGCGAATTACTAATTCCAAGAATTAGTAAAAGAGCAAAGAATAAAGTAGTAATTCTTTTCATAAAATAATAGATTTAAAAGAGTTATTATTGATTTTTTTTAATTCAGCTTTTAAAATTCCTGGTTAACTAAGAATTCAGTTTACAAAAGAAGTGTATCAGATACAATACTACAATGGAAAAAAATACATTAGTATAGAAAAAAATACATGGATTAAATATGTATCAGAAAATCAATAGATTATTCTTATTTTTTAGAGGAGGAAAGTTGGTGGACAAATGTGTAAAAACTTACCAACCGGATAACTTTTTAATTATTCGGCTGGTAAATATAACGAAATGAATTTTACGAATTCAGATACTTCGATGGCGAACAGCCAAATTGCGCTTTAAAGCATTTGCTAAAATAGAACGGATCGTTAATACCTACCATATACGATACTTCCGATACATTGTACTTGTAGGTTTTCAGCAATTCTGCCGCTTTTTTCATTCGGCGGAAGCGGATAAACTCGTTGGGCGAATAACCTGTCAGGAATTTGATCTTTTTGAAAAACAGCGTTCTACCGGTATTCATCATTTGCGCAAAGTCGTCCACCGTAAAATCGGGATTTGTCAGGTTTTTGTCCAGTATTTCTTCCATTTGCTGTAAAAACACACTGTCCTTTTGTGGTAAGTCAATAACTGCTTCTGAATCTTCTACGGAGTTTTGTTCCTCGTTGGAGTAATGTTTGTGTAATTGCTCGCGCTTTTCTATCAGTTTATTAATTTGCAGCAGCAAATGTTTCAGACTGAATGGCTTGGTAATATAAGCATCGGCTCCGGCTTCTATGCCTTCGATATTCATGTCGTCGGCTGTATAAGCCGTTAGCAATATCACCGGGATGTGACAGGTGGTGAAATCGTCTTTCAGTTTATGCGTCAATTCAAATCCGTTCATACCCGGCATCATCACGTCGCAGATAATCAGATCCGGATCTTCGTTCATTCCCTTCTCAATGCCAATATTGCCATCTTCGGCGGTTATGACATCAAAATACGACGATAATTTGTCGGTAAGAAACTCCCGAATATCATCATTATCGTCAATCACAAGCAATTTGTACTTTCTGCCTACAGCCGGTACGTGAGGTACAAGGTTCAGCGTGGAATCGTTATCGGTATGTACAAAAAAGTCGCTTATCCTGTAGCTGTTCTTTTTGCTTTCCGTCTCGGTTATCTGTTGCTCACTCACAAAGTCTTCGGTGGCATACACATTACTGTCGAGCGACAGTTCGATGGTAAACACCGATCCGCCACCTTCATTCTCAGCAAAAGATACTTTGCCTTTATGCAAAGACGTGAATTCATTTACAAGTGATAACCCTATACCCGTACCACTTGCCGAAAAGTTGATTTGCATAAACCGGCTGAACAGCAAATCCTGTTTTTCTTTGGGTATACCAATGCCATTATCCGAAACACTGATACGCAGTACCTGCAAATGGTCGTCGGCTTCTGCTATGAGATTGATTTTTCCACCGCGTGAGGTGAACTTAAATGCATTCGACAGCAGATTGAAAACTATTTTATCTACCTTGTTTTTATCGAAATATATAGGAATACTATTTCTCGATGGTAAAAACCGGTAATCAATATTCGATTTTACTGCTACATTCGTGAAACTCGAATAAATTTCGTTTAAGAATTCCACAGCATCCACCCGTTGCAGATTCAACTTTTGCTTGTTGTTTTGCAGTTTACGGAATTCGAGCAACTGCTCGATAAGCCGCAGCATATGTGTGGTGTTTTTATCCAGATCGTTTACCAATTGTTGTACGGGCTCAGTCATTTTCGTTTTAAACTCGTTGAGCGTGTCCACACTTCCTTTTATCAGCGTGAGTGGTGTACGGAATTCGTGACTGATATTGGTGAAAAACCGCAGTTTATAGTCGGTCAGCTGACGTTCCACTTTTACCGCATTATCCAGTTTGTAAAATTTCAGTATCAGGTTGTATGCAAAATATCCCAGCACCGACAGAATAATAAAATAAATCAGATAAGCCCATATCGACAGCCAGAATGGTGGTCTGATAATAATTTCGAGCGATGTTTCGTTGTCGTCCCATTCACCCATACTGTTGATACTCTTTACTTTGAAAGTGTATTTCCCAGGAGGTACATTCCGGTAAGTAGCTATATTATATGCTCCCGTGGTGTTCCATCGCTTTTCGTAGTTTTCAAGGATAAACTTAAACTGATTGGCTTTCGGATCCAGGAAATCGAGATTTGCAAACTCAATATGAAAAACTTTATCCGAAGCTGCCAAAACAATTTTTTCGGAAAATGAAATGGATTTGGTGAGAGGTGCATTCCGGTCATCAATTTTTGCTTCCGTATCGTAAATAAAAAATCCGGTCAGCACTACTTTGTTGGCTTTTGCTTTTTGCTGTTTCAGACTGTTTGGATTAAACACATAGAATCCGTGCAAACTTCCCCAACACATCCGTCCGTCCGTCATGGTGAGGCAGGTGGTTTCTGAAAAAGTGTTCGACGAAAAGTCGTCGGAAAACTTATAAAACCGGAATAAGTTCGATTCGGGATTAAAAGTGTGCAATCCGCTTTCGGTGCTTATCCACAGTGTCCCGTTATTGTCTTCCTGAATGGCCATGATATTGTCGTTGGCAATTCCCTGTTGGTTTTTGTACACTTTAAAGCGGGCTTTCCCGTTTTCATCTTCACCATCGAATAAATTGATACCACCGCCTGCTGTGGCCAGCCATATTCTGCTTTTCGAATCCTGAAAAATATAGCGTATTTCCGGATTGCTCAAACCTGCCGTATCTGCCGAGTTAAAAGAATAATGCTTGTAGGCTTTGGGGTTTTTCAATAACTGATCCGGCTGAAAGCGGATAACTCCGTTCGATGTTGCTAGCCATATTTCGCCTTTGTCATCTTCGTAAATACAGCGGTTGTAGCGTATCCAGTCATCGCTGTTAAGAAAGGTTCTGAAGCCTTCGGTATCGTTGAAACTGGTTTTGACACATAATCCGCCACCAAATGTTGCTACCCACAAACGACCTTTACGGTCGAAAAGCATATCAAAAACGTTGTTGTTGCTTAAGCATCCGGGTTTGGTTGAATTCTGGTAATATACAGCCTGTTTGATATTGCCGTTTTTCAGTTCTATCAATCCGTTACCACGCGTTGCCAGCCACACGGAGCCTTTGCTGTCTTCGTTTATGCTGTATATTTTGTAGTTGTTGGTAATAAGCGGCGTTTTTACACTGAAAGTCTCATCGTACAGATACAGATTGCCTGCTTTGGTGGCTACCCACACATTTTTATTGCGGTCTTCGTACAAAGCCCGTATTTCGTTGCCGTTCTTTACGCCGTTCAACGGGTCGGGGTACAGAATGCTTACATTGCGGTTGACAAAAGATAACTTGTTGATACCCATATTTTCAGTTCCAACCCAGATATTTTCATTCTTATCCATCACTATGGATAATAAATAATTGGAACTGATGGATTGATTGCTTTTGTCGGATACATAATGACTCAAACTGCCGTTTTTCAGGTTATAACAAAACAAACCGTTTCCGTAAGTGGATATCCAAACATTATCATGTTTATCCGGTTGAAAAAGAAATCTTTCTTCATCGATAAGTAATAAAACCGAAGCAGGAATAAGGTTCAGTTTAACCACTTTCGGATTTTTAGTGTTTATCATCCATACATTTCCCGAAAAATTGTTTATCCACACATTACCAAGTGCATCGGTTCGCATATTAGCCTGCTTTGGTATGAATTCCCCCAAAAAATCAACATCTCTTACAATCGTGTTTGTTTTGATATTGTATAGATATATTCCTTTATTATCGGTGCTGATAAGTATTTTTTCGGGCGAAAGTGGAGTTGTTTTCAATACCACAATGTCTTTTCCCAGATTTGTAGAGAGTTGCTGTTTCAGGTTTTTTTTGTCGAATTGCACAATCTCGCCGTTAACCGACACGATGACAGTATTTTGTTTGTATTCGTATGCTTTCAGATAATTCCGGCTGTCGGATGGCAGTCCGGGCAGTTTTAAAACTGCATTGTTTTTGATAATCCGCAATCCTTTGTTGGTCAGTATCCAGATGTTTTTTTCGGAATCCTCAAAAATATCCTTTACATTGTTCGAAGGAAGTTCATTTTTAGTAGTGGAAAACGTTTTTGTGCTGATATTCTCGTCGCTAAAAGTAACCTTGATACATCCTGAGCTGACACTTCCCAGCCATACGTTTTTTTCGCTGTCCTGATAAAATAAATTGTGCTTGGTGAGGTTATCTTCCTTATTATCGAAAATAAACTTTTCGGTAAAAGGGTTGTAGCAATGAAAAACATCGCTGTACGTCCTTATCCAGATATGCCCGTAGCTGTCTTTGTAAAGATCTTTAATTTTTCCGCTCGACAGTGAATTCCGGCTGTTTAGTTCCGGAATCAGTGTTTTGATGCGTATGCCATCAAAACGGTTCAATCCGTTCAACGAACCAAACCACAGGAATCCGGTAGTGTCTTGCGCTATACATCGTATGGTGTTGTCCGACAGACCTGTATGCGTGGTTAACCGGTCGATAATAGGAGCATTGATGGCTTGGGCAGTATTGCTTTGCCATAACCACAAAATTAGGATGAAGAGGAGATTTTTTCGGTACATAGACATTTAAGGGTTGAATTAATGTGTTCCTGACACAGAATTACTCTGCGAAAATAGGATGAATTAAATGATTTTCGGCTTATTAAATTGATTTTCTGATAGATTTAACATTTTGGGTAAACAGGCATCTGCCTGTTTTTACATCGATTCGCCGTAATTGTCTATCCTGACTCAGGTCAACAGCCAATCAGCCTGTTTGTGAATCAATTTATTGCAATCAGCTATTCTGCTGGTAGTAGACAATACCAACTGTTTGCATAACTTTCATGAAATCTGTACGTTTTTCCATTTTGATTTTTACTGTTTTTCCCTTATTTTGTACTGTTCCTACTGTTGTTTAATAATGTGTGTTTTTAGTTAACTGTAAAATGAAAAAATCAATTTTAATATCCCTGTTTTTTGCGTATTCGCTCTTTATGTTTTCTGCCGGTAATATTATCGATCTGAGCGGAAAATGGAATTTTGCTATCGATAGAAATGACATTGGAGTTACTGAAAAATGGTTCAGTAAAATCATACAAGATGATGTTATACTGCTTCCGGGTTCAATGACTGAAAATCTGAAAGGTGATGACATAACGCTCGACACAAAATTTACCGGTAGTATTTACGACAGTTCATGGTACTACAATCCCCGCATGGAGAAATACCGTCAGCCCCAAAACCTGAAAATGCCATTTTGGCTCACGCAAAATAAACATTATGTGGGTGTGGCATGGTATCAGCGTACCATCGATATTCCGAAAAACTGGAGTGGGAGCAATGTCATTCTTTTTTTTGAACAACCACATTTTACAAGCAGAGTTTGGGTGGATAATACCGAAGTTGGTTCGCAAAATTCGCTTACCACTCCTCATGTTTTCGATCTTACCACTTTTCTCAAACCCGGTAAGCACCGTCTTACCATCAGTGTTGATAACCGGATGAAAGATGTGGATGTGGGTGCCAATTCGCATAGCGTTACCGATCATACACAGGGAAACTGGAACGGAATAGTAGGTAAAATGCAATTGCAGGTGCGTTCATTGGTGCATTTCGACGACATACAGGTTTTTCCTAATGTAAAAAATAAAACCGCGCTGGTGAAAATAACTGTCCAAAACAATTTGAAAAACAGTTTCAAAGGTTTCGTTTCGTTGTATCTTGGCAGTTTCAACTCCGATAAGGCTCAGATGTTTGCACCTGTCCGGATTCCGTTGAGTGCTGTAGTCGGAAAAACAGAGTTGGAGTATACCATTAACTTTGGCGATGAAATGTTAACCTGGGACGAATTTCATCCGGCTCTTTACCGCATGACAGTCGAACTTCAGGGTGGAAAACAAACCGACAGCAGAGAACTTCAGTTCGGAATGCGCGAAATAACCATCGACGGTAAATATTTTTATATCAACGGACGTAAAACCATGTTGCGCGGAACGGTAGAAAATGCCTTGTTTCCGCTAACAGGTTATCCTCCGCGCGATGTGGCATCGTGGGAGCGGGTTTTTCGTATTTGTAAATCGTACGGACTGAACCACATGCGTTTTCACTCGTACTGTCCGCCCGAAGCTGCGTTTATTGCTGCCGATAAAATTGGTTTTTACTTACAACCCGAAGGACCGAGCTGGCCAAATCATAGCACACAACTGGGACGTGGTTTTCCTATCGATACTTATTTGATGGACGAAACCAAACGTATGGTAAAAGCGTATGGAAACTATGCTTCGTTTACTTTTTTGGCTTGTGGAAATGAACCACGTGGCGCTTGGGTGCCGTGGGTCACTAAATTCGTGAATTACTGGAAGCAAACCGATAGTCGCAGGGTGTACACCGGCGCATCTGTTGGGCAAAGCTGGGCATGGCAACCGGCCAGTCAGTATCACGTAAAAGCCGGAGCGCGCGGTTTGGATTGGAAAGGCAATCAGCCGGAATCTTTATCGGATTATGGTGCTAAAATTGATTCAATTAAACAGCCTTATGTGTCGCACGAAACTGGTCAGTGGTGCGTTTTTCCGAATTTCGACGAAATTAAAAAGTACACCGGAGTAACCCGCGCTAAAAACTTCGAACTTTTCCGGGAAGATTTGGGCGATAACGATATGGCTGGTTTAAGTCATGAGTTTCTGATGGCTTCGGGTCATTTGCAGGCTTTGTGTTACAAGCACGAAATTGAACGCACACTTCGCACTCCCGGATACGCAGGTTTTCAATTGCTCAGCCTAAATGATTATTCAGGTCAGGGGACGGCATTGGTGGGCGTTTTGGATGCATTTTGGGATGAAAAAGGATATATGACTGCACCCGAATTCCGTCGTTTTTGCAATTCTACTGTGCCACTTCTGCGAACCGAAAAGTTTGTGTACCGTAACAACGAAACGCTGAAAGCTGCAGTAGAAATAGCTCATTTCGGAGAATCACCCCTGAATAATGCTAAAATTGTATGGAAAATCAAAGACGCTTACGGATTAGTTCTTGAACAGGGTGTGTTGGCTGAAACCAATATCCCAATTGGAGCTAATATTGAAGTTGGAAGCATTGAAAAAAGACTGATGGATTATGATACTCCACAAAAAATCAATCTGGAAATCTCTGTTGAATGTACTGATTTTAGCAATGATTGGAATTTCTGGATTTATCCTGCGCAAACCAAGCAGCAGCCGACCGATGGCATTTATATTGCCGACAGTTTGGACGCCAAAGCCGTAGAAACACTCAATAATGGCGGAAAAGTGCTGATTCTAGCCGCCGGAAAAATTCAGTACGGCAAGGATGTGGTTCAACAATACCAACCGGCATTCTGGAATACGTCGTGGTTTAAAATGAGGCCACCACATACCACAGGCGTTTTTGTAAACAATTACCATCCTGTGTTTAAAGATTTTGTGACAGATAACTGGGGTGACATGCAATGGTGGGAACTGGTTAACCGTACGCAAACAATGTTGCTGACCGATTTTCCAAAAGGTTTTCAGCCCATTGTGCAACCTATTGATACGTGGTTTATCAACCGCAAACTCGGAATGCTTTTCGAAGCCAAAGTGGGCAAAGGTAAACTGATGATGACTTCCTGCGACTTGCAGAGTAATCTTTCTTTTCGTCCTGTAGCTTCTCAGTTGTATTATTCCATTATCAACTATATGCAGTCCGATAAATTCCGTCCGGAGAATGAAGTGCCGCTGCAAAATATCAGCGATTTGTTTACCAAAACAGCGGCTCCAATTAATTTTTTCACCAAAAATAGTCCGGACGAATTAAAGAAAGATGTGAAATAAATATGACAAAACAGGTTTTTATTTGATATTCAAAAAGTTATTTCAGTAATTTTTGAATAATATTTTGCAAAAAAGTTGTGAATACTAAAAATTATGCGTTCCTTTGTCCTCTGAAAAAAGTATTGTATTATTTCGTCAGATTATTCTCATTCAATTTGTGTATTCAGATTTTTGTCATACCTACGTAAGTATACTCCTTTTTTAATTCCCAATTATTTATTTTTTATATTTTATTTTTTATGAACATTTACGTAGGTAACTTAAGTTACAAAGTTAAAGAAAACGACCTCAGAGAGGTTATGGAAGAGTATGGTCAAGTAGATTCATGCAAAATTATCACCGATCGCGAAACCCGTCGTTCAAAAGGTTTTGCTTTTGTTGAAATGGCTGACGACGATTCAGCACGCAAAGCAATTGCAGAATTAAACGGAGCAGAATTCGACGGCCGCGCAATGGTTGTTAAAGAAGCTACTCCAAGAAGCTAAGAAATTAGTTTCAGAAAATACAAAACGAACTTCCACTGTTGAATGACAGTGGAAGTTTTTTTTGTGCCAATTCATCTGAACAAAAATGTTAAATATTGCAAAAAGGAAACCAATCTTACAATATTGTATTAGCTTTGCGCTACAAAGTACTTTTAATGTAATTTTTTATGGAAAAACAATTGGAAGATCTGAAAGCTATACGCGAAATGATGGAAAAGTCAACTAAATTTCTGTCGTTAAGTGGTATGTCGGGTGTGTTGGCGGGAGTAACTGCTGTGTGTGGAGCTGCTTTTGCCTGGTTTTTTCTGTTGCAGGATCCTGCAGCCACCAGTTTTAACCGGTTTCAGGAAACTCTGATATTGCTGGCAGATGCCATGCTTGTTCTGACACTTTCGATAAGTTTCGGATGGTACTTTTCGTGGAAAAAAGCCAAAAAGAATCATCAGAAATTGATGAGTCGTGTGTTTTTTACCACGCTGTATCATTTGGCTTTGCCACTCATTGCCGGTGGAATATTTTCACTCATATTTTTATATCGTGGCGACATTGAAATGGTTGCTTCGTCGACTCTCGTGTTTTACGGTCTGGCGTTGGTCAATGTTTCTAAATTTACGTATCCCGAAGTTCATTACCTCGGAATTACTGAAATTCTACTCGGTTTACTTGCTGCCTTGTTTTTAAATCATGGTATTTTGTTCTGGACTATCGGTTTTGGCATTTGCCATATTCTTTACGGACTTATTATGCATAATAAATACGATACAAAAAAATAACTGGCTCACAATGCACTATCTGCAATGAAAAATATCATCGCTAATCTCAATAAAGCTTTCGAAAGCCGTGTGCGACTGGGCATTATGTCCGTGCTCTCGGTGAATGCTTCGGTTGACTTCAACACGCTGAAGGAGCTGTTGGATGTAACCGATGGGAATCTGGCGAGCCATCTGAAAGCTCTGGAAGGGATGGAATATGTGCAATCGGTAAAGCAGTTTATCGGTCGTAAACCCAATACACAATATACCATTACCGAACTTGGTCGCAACAGCTTTCAGGAACATATCAATGCGTTGGAACAACTGCTCAAATAATTTTTTTTTGCATTTATACTTTGAAATACAAAGTACTTTATATAAATCAATTTACTAATTTTAAAAATTAACATGATGGAAACAAAAATGAACAAAGCTGAGAAATTCAGCAAGACAATCACCTGGAAAGCAGTACTAATTGGCGTAATTACACTTTTGTTGTTAATTCCGGGAGCTATGATCGAAGAACTTATCCGGGAACGCAAAATGCGAAGCGAAGAAACCATTGCGAAAATCAACGATGTGTGGAGTAACGATCAGACACTGACGGGTCCGGTGCTTGTTATCCCTTACGAAACCACAACGGTTGACAATAAAAAAAATGCTGTGGTGCAACGCCATTATTTACATTATGCGCCTGAAGTGCTCAAAATGAATGGAAAACTGATTCCGGAAATCCGGCACTACGGTATTTACACCTCTATTTTGTACAAAAGTGATTTTCAGATAGAGGGAAGTTTTCCCGCCATCGACTTTTCGAAAGTTCCGAACAGTCGCATTATCTGGGATGAAGCGGTGATAAGAATTGGTATTTCAGATTTACGCGGAGTTACCAATAATCCCGATTTTATACTGGGAGGCAAACATTTCAGCTCGGAGGCCGGTGGCTCAAACGACGATGTGATTGGTACTGGTCTCGTTATCGGGTTGAAAAATTTCTCGGCGGTTGATGCTTCGCAAAAACTTACATTCACCTGTCCGCTAAAGCTGAAAGGTAGCAACAGCATCAATTTTGTTCCGGTAGGTAAATCCACCAATGTGAAACTCAGTGGAGCGTGGAGTGCTCCTGGTTTTACAGGCAGTTTTAATCCCGAACACAACATAACCGACAAAGATTTTCATGCTGAATGGAATGTGCTGCACTTCAACCGTAACATACCTGAACGCTGGGTGGATAAAGGCGTTGAGTCATTCGACGGTACCGTATTTGGTGTAAATCTGGTGAACGTAGTGGATCATTATCAACAAAACGAACGGTCGGCAAAATATGCCATCATGTTTATATTGCTCACTTTTGTGGTGTTCTTCTTTGTAGAGATTTTTACCGGAGTGAAGGTTCACCCTATTCAGTATATGCTGGTGGGCTTGGCGCTGATTCTTTTCTATAGCCTGTTACTTTCGTTATCCGAACAGATTGGTTTTGGATTGGCTTACCTCGTTGCCAGTACTGCTATTATCGGAATGATTTCGCTGTATGCTAAAAGTGTGTTTAAAAGTCCCCGACAATCGGGTATTCTGGTGCTGATTTTGGCGGCTCTGTATACTTATCTGTATGTGGTTATTCAGATTGAAGATATTGCATTGCTTGTTGGAAGCATTGGTCTGTTTATAATTTTGGGAATTATCATGTTTGTTTCAGGAAAAATTAACTGGTACAAATCGGCTTTGCCTTCGGAAGAAGAACCGGCTGAAGAGTAAAGCTTACAGTTGATATATTTTGCAGATTCCCGTGCCTGATATTTTCAGACACGGGATTTTTTGGTTAAAATCAAAAATTCCACTACATCAGTCAAATAGGCTACTCTTAGTTTGTCAAAAACCAGCTAAATTTGGCATCGTTAACTCATCCATCATTAAAAAAATGAAAAAAATACTACTTCTCTTTGTGGTTGTCGCTTTTTCGGGCAGCTATCTGATGTCACAGCAACTTGCTTTTCCGGGTGCCGAAGGTTTCGGTAAGTATGCAAAAGGCGCTCGTGCATCATCTTCTCCAACTGTTTATCATGTTACAAATCTGAACGATACAGGAACCGGCTCTTTTCGTGATGCAGTAAGTGCTTCCAACCGGATTGTGGTTTTCGATGTGGCAGGTGTGATAAAAATCACCAGTCGTATTGTGGTTTCCTCTAATGTATACATTGCCGGACAAACTGCTCCGGGCGAAGGAATTACGGTGTATGGAAATGGATTTTCCTATTCAGGTGCTAATAATGTCATTTGCCGTTACCTGCGCATGCGTATGGGAGCAGTTGGCGATAGCGGAAAGGATGCCTGTGGTATTGCCAACGGCAGTAATATGATTTTCGACCATGTGTCTGTGTCGTGGGGACGTGACGAAACTTTTTCAGTCAGCGGAGCAGAATGTATCAATATTACCATTCAGAATTCACTTATTTCGCAGGGTTTGCTGAGCCATTCAGCAGGTGGACTTATTCAGACTGATGGAGGAGTTACATTATATCGTAATTTGTATGTGGATAACGATACCCGTAACAATAAAATCAAAGGAGTAAATCAATATGTAAATAACATGGTTTATAACTGGTCGTCGGGGGCTTATTTGATGGGTGGCGATTCCGAAGGTCAGTCGTACGCCAACTGTGTGAGTAATTACTTTATCAATGGCCCTGAGAAATCAGTAAATGCATTAAGCGGAGCGAACGCTAATTTCCATGTGTATGCTACAGATAATTGGTGGGACAAAAACCGCGATGGTCAGCTAAACGGATATTTGGTACCGCAAAGCGAATACAGTGGAGGACCGGATTTTCAGGCAGTTTCCTATGCTTATCCTGTTTTACCCGTTTGGTCGGCTACTTCACTTGTAGATTCTCTTTTGCCTCAGGTGGGAGCTTCGTTGCCATATCGCGACTTGTTGGATTGCTATGTGGTTAATCAGGTGAAATCGTTCGGTGCGCGTGGTGAAATTATTACCAACGAAACTGAAAACCCGATTGGCGTACCTACTGCATGGAATGTGTGGACAGGTTCAAAGAAAACCGATACAGATAATGATGGCATGCCTGATGCATGGGAATCGGCCAATGGTTTGAATCCGAATCTGGCTTCTGATGCAGTTACACTGGCTGCCAATGGCTACCTGAATATCGAAAATTATATCAATAGTCTGACGGGAAATAGTTCGCAGGAGTTTTTGCGTGCGCCACTTTGTCTGGTGGTCGATTCAGCCACACAAAACAACCTTTATGTTTACTGGTTCGATTTTACCGATAAAGAACAAGGCTATTGTGTGGAACGTAAAATTAAAGGTGTTTATACCGAAATTGCCCGAACAGGCATTAACGAAAACACTTTTACTCTAACCGGACTCCAACCCGAAGAAAAAGATACTTTGCGCGTCAGGGCTTTCAATGCCGGTGGATATTCAGCTTATTCCAATGAATTGTTTGCCAAAACAAAACCTGTACCTGTGCCTGTTCTCGATTTGGCTACCTTTTCGCCGGACTTAACATGGTCGGGAGCAAATGGAACAACATGGGATAAAACCACAGCCAGTTGGGCATACAACAAAGCGTTGACAGTTTTTACAGACAGTGCGAAAGTATTGTTTGATAATACAGGAAACAAAATAGTTGCTCTGAACGAAACTGTCGGAGTCAAAGCAATGGTGGTGAATGCCGATTCATCGTTTACCGTAAGTGGCACTGGAAGTATTGCCGGAACGGGTTCTATGAACAAAACGGGAAAAGGTAAATTGTCGCTGCAAACATCCAACTCTTATACAGGTTCCACAGTGCTTTACGATGGTGAAATTGAAGTAAATAAATTAGCCAACGGAGGTGTTGCAAGTTCTATCGGCGCATCTAAAAATTATAATTTCAATTTGGTGCTCAAAGGAGGTAAGCTCAACTATACAGGCGCAGCGGTTTCTACTGACAGAAATATAAAACTGGAAGGTAACGCCGGAATTGGAGTTGCTACAAGTGGTTCGGTACTTACCTCGACCGGAATAATAGATGGTTCGGGAGGTTTGACTAAAACCGGAGCTGGCAGTTTATTGCTTAAAGGATTAAATTCCTATGAGGGTTTAACGACTGTATCCGAAGGTAAATTAGAAATTAATGGAGCGGATGCCATTAACAACGCTTTCAGCTCTGCGAAATCCTACAATCTTAATGGAGGTTATTTAAAAACCAGCGGTGGTTCAACTACTGTTTACGAAAATTACTATAGCCCGATAACTGTGGCTGCCGGTACTACTTCTTCCTTTGAACCTTATCGTAATTGCTATATTTACAGCAAGGTGAGTGGTAGTGGAACACTGAATTTCAATATTACCTATCTCCGGGAATATATTCAGGGTGATTGGTCGCAGTTCAGTGGAACAGTGAATGCCAATGGAACTAATTCTACTGATGGAAGTCAGTTTATGCTCAACAATACTGTGGGAATTCCAAACGGAAGGGTAGTTACTTCAGGAAACGCAAGAATTATTTGCTGGAAAAATGCAAGCACCATGTATCTCGGAGGTTTGTCAGGACCTGGTGGAACCTATCTTTCAGGAGCAGATAAACAAAATAACGCTGCTTCTATGACCTGGATTGTTGGTGGGGCAGGTACGGATGAAACTTTTAGTGGAGTTATTAATAACGAATGTTCAAATAATGCGTATAAGGGTGTAACAACAATTGTAAAAGAAGGTAACGGTTACTGGAAGTTGACGGGTGCTAACATTTATAGTGGAACCACAACCGTCAGGGATGGAATGCTGATTGTAAATGGTGCTCACACAGGTACAGGTGCTGTGACTGTAATGCCGGAAGCCACACTGGCAGGTAGAGGTACTTTGCCATCGGTAGTGACTGTGCAATCCGGAGCTTTTTTGCAACCCGGTGATCCGGCAACAACATCTACGGTGAATATCGGAACACTGACTGTAGGCTCGCTGAATCTGCTTGCAGGTAGTCAGATAAATATGGAAATCAATCGTCCGGTTTCTCTGGTTGATAAAGTTGCAGCTACCGGTGCAGTTGTACTAAACGGAACACTGAATCTGACAATAACAGGCACACCGATTGCAGGCGATCAGTTTACGCTATTTACAGGTTCATCGATCACCGGTGCCTTTTCTCAGATTATTCCTGCTACACCCGGAGTGAATCTTGCATGGCAAATGACGGGCGGAATTCTGAAAGTAATCAACAATGTAGATGCATTGAATTCGGTGTCGTCAGATAAATTCACATTGAGCCCTAATCCTGCCTGCGATTGGGTGCAAATTAAACCTGCAACCGACTTGCAATTACCGACAGCATCAATCACCGATATTTCGGGCAGATGTGTGAAACAGGTTAGTAAATCTGAATTCAGCAAAGTGAATATTGCCGAATTACCAAGAGGTGTTTACTTTGTGACGTTGATAGACGAAAACAATGTTGTTGGTAAAAGTAAACTGATTAGAAAATAATAACCAACTGTTATTTGACAAACTGATGAAATTATAGAAAGAATCCCCAATCAATACAAAAAAGCTGCAATTCGATAAGAATTGCAGCTTTTTTGTATTACTAACTATTCCAAAGTTTAAAACTTTGGAATAGTTTATTGAGGATATTATTCCGCTTTGGGTTTTTCTTCACGTGGAGGACGTGGCAACAATGCTTTGCGCGAAAGTTTGAATTTACCTGTTTTCTGGTCAATTTCAAGCAATTTCACATCAATCATATCGCCTTCTTTAATGCCGGCCTGATCCATGGTTTCGATGCGTTTCCAGTCGATTTCCGAAATATGCAGCAAACCTTCCTTGCCCGGCATAAATTCAACAAATGCACCGTAAGGCATTACCGATTTTACTTTCGAAGGATATGTTTCGCCAATTTCAGGAATTGCAACAATGCCTTTTACTTTGGCAATGGCAGCATCGATAGCCGCTTTATTGTTCGCTGCAATTTCTACACGTCCCTGATCGCCAATTTCTTCAATCGAGATCACAGCACCTGTTTCAGCTTGCATATTTTGAATAATTTTTCCACCAGGGCCGATGATAGCACCAATCATTTCTTTTGGAATCATGATCACTACAATTCGTGGAGCGTTTGGTTTCAGATCGGCACGTGGAGCTTCCAGCGTTTCCTGAATTTTACCCAAAATGTGCATACGGCCTGCTTTCGCCTGATTCAATGCAGTTTCCAGAATTTCGTATGAAAGTCCGTCCACTTTGATATCCATTTGCGTAGCAGTAATACCGTCTTTTGTTCCGGTTACCTTGAAGTCCATATCGCCCAAGTGATCCTCGTCACCCAAAATATCAGAAAGTACAGCAAAGTTTTTACCTTTATTTTCAGAAATCAGTCCCATGGCAATACCCGAAACCGGTTTCTTGATTTGTACACCTGCATCCATCAAAGCCAATGTTCCGGCACAAACCGTAGCCATCGACGACGAACCGTTCGATTCCAGAATATCGGAAACCACGCGCACAACGTAAGGATAATTATCAGGAATCATGTTTTTCAACGCACGAAGAGCTAAATTTCCGTGTCCTACTTCGCGACGACCAACACCACGTGAAGCGCGAGCTTCACCTGTTGAAAATGGTGGGAAGTTATAGTGCAATAAGAAACGTTCTTTACCGCGAATCAATGCTTCGTCAACTAATTTTTCATCCATTTTGGTTCCCAATGTAACAGTTGTCAACGATTGAGTTTCACCACGGGTAAATACGGCTGAACCATGTGTTCCGGGCAGGTAATCAACTTCGCTCCAGATAGGACGAATTTCAGTTGTTTTACGGCCGTCCAGGCGTTTGCCTTCGTCCAGGATAGAACGACGCATCGCTTCTTTTTCTACTTCGTGGTAGTATTTACCAATTAATCCTTTTTTCTCGGCAGCAACTTCAGGTTCCAACGCTGCGATATATTCAGCTTTTACAGCCTCGAAGTTTTCAACGCGTGAATGTTTGTCGGTATTGCACGAAGCAGCTACAGCATACACTTTATCGTAGGTTTTAGCCCAAATATCTTTTTTCAGATCTTCGTCATTTTCTTCGTGGCAATACGTACGTTTTACCGTTTTACCTACAGCTTCCATCAATTCAATCTGTGCCTGACATTGAACTTTGATAGCCTCGTGAGCCACCTTCATAGCAGCCAACAAGTCATCTTCGCTCACTTCTTTCATTTCGCCTTCTACCATCATGATATTATCAAGAGTAGCAGCAACCATGATTTCCATATCGGCTGATTCTAATTGCTCAAAAGTTGGGTTGATAACGAATTGTCCATTGATACGGGCAACACGCACTTCAGAAATAGGACCGTTGAAAGGTACATCTGATACTGCCAAAGCAGCCGAAGCAGCCAAACCAGCTAATGCATCAGGCATATCCACGCCATCGGCAGAGAACATGGTAACTGTAACAAAAGTTTCAGCATGATAATCATCGGGGAATAACGGGCGCAAAGCGCGGTCAACAAGGCGTGAAACTAAAATTTCGTAATCCGAAGCACGACCTTCGCGACGAAGGAAACCGCCCGGAAAACGACCTGAAGAGGCAAATTTTTCTTTATAATCTACCGAAAGCGGCATAAAATCTGTTCCGGGAACAGCATCCTGAGCCGAACAAACTGTGGCCAGCAGCATGGTATCGCCCATGCGAACCATAACAGATCCATCGGCTTGTTTAGCCAATTTTCCTGTTTCAATGGAAATGGTACGTCCATCACCGAGTGTGATGGTTTTTGTAACTACATTCATAAAAATTACATTTTTCTTTTTAAACTATTAAATTTCGGGCACAAATATACGATTTAATTTGCATAAAATGTGCGGGATGAGTTAAATACTGTTTTTTCGACAGGTATTGCGAGGGAAAGAAATTAAGAAATTAAGAAAATAAGAAATTCGACTACTGGGTTATTCAACAGTAATTTCATTTTGAAAGGTAGTTTCTACGCTTTCAATTGTATGCAGAGGAGTGTTTTCAAGAAAATCTTTCATAAATCCGGGAGTGGATTCAATCTTGTCGAGGGCAATGCGTGAAGTGTTTTGTTGTGATTCTTTTTTGCTGACACCGCTTCCTTCGCAAACAAGTTTTCCTTCGATAAGAAGCCCTGAAATAAAATGATGTTTATTCACTCCAATCAGTTCTTCGCTCATCAGAATAAATTCATACGACAGTTTACGCTTCTGACACCATTCTATCAGTTTTGACTTATAATTGGTTTCATCTTCGGCAATTTTATCCATATCAACAAACGAACGTAACAATTTTGTTTCTACAAAACTGCGACACTTTTTGTAACCATAATCCAAATAAATAGCTCCCATAAGGGCTTCCAGAGCATTTCCGTAAATATTTTTATTGGTATTGGCATTCACATAGCGCGTAACCATCACGTGCTTATCAAGACCGATGTTGATGGACAACTGGTTGAGCGACTCGCGCTTTACAATTTTTGAGCGGGTGTTGGTCAGGAAACCTTCGCGTTCGTTTTCGAACTTTCGGTACAAAATATCTGTAACAACAGAATTCAGCACAGCATCGCCTAAAAATTCCAGACGTTCGTTGCTGAGAATCTGACCGGTTTCAGTGGTGACCGACACTGAACTATGGCGCAAGGCCAACAGATAATACTCAATTTTATACGGATAAAAACCAAGTATTTTATAAAAAGATAAATAAGGCTCTTTTCGGTTTCCCGAAAAGAGCCTTATAGTACGTATGAGATGTTTAATCACAACTTAACGGGTGAATTTCTTCACTATCAAGCTTGCATTATGACCACCAAAACCGAAAGTGTTTGACAAAGCTGCATTCACTGTACGTTTTTGAGCCTGATTGAACGTGAAGTTAAGATTAAAATCGATTTCCGAATCTTCGTCGCCTTCAGTAAAATTGATGGTTGGAGGAATAATATCGTTAACAACAGCCAATACAGAAGCAATTGTTTCAACGGCACCTGCGGCACCAAGTAAATGACCTGTCATCGATTTTGTAGCACTGATGTTCAGCTTGTATGCATGTTCGCCAAAAACACCTAAAATTGCCTTTGGTTCAGAAATATCTCCAACAGGAGTTGAAGTGCCGTGAACATTGATATAATCTATGTCTTCGGGTTTCATTCCGGCGTCTTTCAACGCTCTTGCCATTACCAGTTTGGCACCAAGTCCTTCGGGGTGTGTTGCTGTCAGGTGATATGCATCAGCCGACATTCCGCCACCTACAACTTCGCAGTAAATATGGGCTCCACGTGCTAACGCATGATCCAAATCTTCGAGAATCAAACAACCAGCTCCTTCGCCCATCACAAAACCATCGCGGCTTTTACTGAACGGACGAGATGCTGTTTGAGGACTGTCATTACGGGTCGATAAAGCTGTAAGGGCATTGAATCCTGCAACTCCACCGGGTGTAATGGCTGCTTCAGCACCACCGGCTACTATCATATTTGCTTTTCCTAAACGGATGTAATTAAACGCATCTATCAGCGCATTGGTCGACGAAGCACATGCCGATGCCGTAGAGTAGTTTGGACCACGGAAACCATACATAATCGAAATTTGACCGGCAGCAATATCAGCAATCATCTTAGGGATGAAAAACGGATTAAACTTCGGTCCATTTTCGAGATGCTGGTAATAGTAACCAATTTCCTGCTCGAAAGTACCAATACCTCCGATACCTGCAGCAAATATAACCCCAACTTCATCTTTATCTATTGCTTCGAGATCAACGCCACTGTTATCTAAAGCCTCCTTAGCCGCTGCAATTGCAAATTGAGCAAAAAGATCCAGTTTACGCGCTTCTTTACGATCGAAGTACAAGCTGGGATCAAAATTTTTAACCTCACAGGCAAATTGCGTTTTGAACAAAGAAGTATCAAAATGCGTAATCGGCGCAGCGCCGCTTACTCCTTTAACCAAATTGTCCCAGAATTCCGGAACGCTGTTACCTAAAGGAGTAACCGCGCCTAAGCCGGTTACTACAACTCTTTTTAATTCCATTATAATAAACTATTATTACGGAAAAAGATTATTTTTGAATAGCTTCGATGTGAGCGATAGCGTCACCTACAGTAGAAATTTTTTCTGCTTCTTCATCTGGAATTGAAATGCCGAATTCTTTTTCGAATTCCATGATCAATTCAACTGTGTCCAATGAATCAGCACCAAGGTCGTTTGTGAAGCTCGCTGTTGGAACAACTTCTGATTCTTCTACGCCTAATTTGTCTACGATAATAGCTTTTACTTTAGCTGCAACTTCTGACATAATTTTTGTTTTTAAGTTTATAAATAAAAATTCTTTTTTAATTTTGCGGTGCAAAGAAATGAAAAATTCTCCGAATTACCGCATTTTTGGAGAAAAAATTACATCTTTTTGCACATTAACTAACAATTTGAGCAATTCAAAACTTCACTCAATGAGCATAAAAACTGCCCTTTTTGCCTCCGGATCGGGATCGAACGCCGAAAACATAATACGTTATTTTTCAGACAATCATTCCATAGAATTTCCTGTAATTTTATCGAATAATGTTAGCGCTTTTGTTCACGAAAGGGCAAAAAATCTGCAAGTGCCTTCTTTTACTTTTTCGAAAGAAGATTTTGCTGCAGGCAACAAAATTGTAAGTTTTCTGCGTGAACTTGATGTGGATTTAATTGTACTTGCCGGATTTATGCTGAAAATTCCCCAAAATCTGATCGATGCTTTTCCTGATAGAATTATTAATATTCATCCGGCGTTGTTGCCCAAATTTGGTGGTAAGGGAATGTATGGCAATCATGTTCATAAAGCTGTGGTGGCAGCCGGCGAGAAAGAATCGGGCATTACCATTCACTATGTAAACGAAAACTACGATGAGGGAAATATCATTTTTCAGGCGAAATGCGAAGTTACGCCTACCGACACTCCCGCTGATGTGGCTCAAAAAGTACATGCACTTGAGTATGAATTTTATCCGAAGGTGATTGAAAAACTTGTTGATGAATTATCATCCCGTCAACATATATAATTTTATCCTCTCTACAATTACTTTTATCCTCTATCAGTTTGCAGAATTGATATAACTTTGCAACATCGGAAATTGTTATAAGTACATACCGGTTTAATTGAATGGATAAATGAAAAAAATCACTCTGGTTTTGCTGTTCTTTGTTGCTGCAAGTGCTTCAATAGGTATAAAAGCACAAATGTCGCTTATTGTTACTATGAACGATGGTAGTCAGAGTGCTATTTCATTATTGCAACTAAATAAAATGACTTTTCAGAATGGTTATCTGAATATTCTGAAAACTGATGCTACGGTTGCTCCATTTGGTACGGCGAACATACAGAAAATGACGTTCGGCATTTGGTCGGATATTGAATCGGTAGACAACTTCAATCATCTACAGGTCTTTCCGAATCCTACCACCGGTATTTTCAGCATAAATACTAATTTTCAGCATTTAAAAACAGTTAGTTTAACAACGCTTGAAGGTTGGGTTTTACGCGTTCTTAGTGCTCCGGAGCTATCGTTGCCTATTGATATAACTGAATTACCCAAAGGCATTTATATTTTGAAAACGGATGCTGAATATTTTAAAATCATCAAACAATAATATATTTAATACAATGGGTCGTTATAAAATTATATAATGTATTTATAGACAATTATATATAGTGCAAAAAATCTTTTCTAAAATATCTATATTTACAAAATTAAACGCAAAGACGCAAAATTAATAATTTCTATAATATGCTAATAATAAAAATAATACCACAAAGAACGCAAAGAAGAAAACTTAAAAGTTTTCTTTGTGGCTTAGTGACTTTGTGTCTTTGCGTTCAAAATGTATTTTTTTATAACGAACCATTGTAATACAGGAATGAAAAGAAATCAGTTGAGAAAATATATTATTTGGTCAATGCTCGCTATTATTGCCTCATTATCGGCACAGCAACAGTTATTTGTGTATAAAACCACCGGTTCTATACTGAATTTTAATATTACCGGTATTGACAGTTTGAAAATTACCAACAGTAATTTGTATCTGACACTGTATAAAAATGATGCTACATCAACCAATATTCTGATTGCAGCTATCGACAGTATGAAAATATTTGAACCGCAAACAGTAACTTTTACTGCTCCAACATATACCGATGATTATTCTTCCATTTCGGCATGGGCTTACAGAGGAAGTTGGAATCTGGCTAATATTCATGACCCGACAGTTGCCCGTTTTGGTGATTATTTTTACATGTCGCAAACAGATGCTTCTTATGGAAATGTTACAGCGGGTAGAGGTCATTACCTCATTCGCCGGTCGAAAGATTTACTGAACTGGTCGATTGTAGGGTTTCCGATGACAGAAACTCCACCAACATGGATTAAAGATTCCCTGAATGCCATACGCGGACGAATGGGATTAGCAGCCATAAACAGTCCTTCCTATGGTTTTTGGGCGCCTGTCATCAGAAATGTGGGCAATAAACTGCGCATGTATTATGCCGTCATCATCGATAATTATATTGGTAACGGGTTGCAAAATACAACAGCCAATTTTGATAACACCTGGACTGAAAGAGCTTTTATTGGTATGATGGAAAGTACGAATCCTGCCGGAAATGTATGGGTCGATAAAGGTTATGTTATCAGTTCAGTCAGCGATAAAACTTCGTACGCACGAACCAGTACATCCGATTGGAGTGCTTATTTCAAATGGAATGCCATCGACCCGACATATATTGTAACTCCTGCCGGTGAGCATTGGCTCATTTATGGCTCATGGCACAGCGGAATTCCGGCTGTAAAGCTTGATGCTGAAACCGGAAAACCTCTTCAGTTGAAAACTTTAGCGGATTATGGAATGCGTGTTGTACGCCGAACAAACAACGACGCAAATCGTTGGCAGGCTCAGGAGGGTCCCGAAGTGATTTATAATCCTAAAACCGGTTTCTACTATTTGTTTTTAGCTTACGATGAACTTTCGGTGAATTACAATACCCGCGTTTGTCGTGCAAAAAACATTAACGGTCCGTACTACGGATATACGAACAGTGTTACTAATTATGCTACCGGCGCAAATATTACCACCGGGGCTGAGTGTTTTCCAATCATTACTCATCCGTATAAATTCAACAATCATTCCGGCTGGGTTGGTTTTTCGCATTGTGCGGTTTTTCAGGATACGGTTTCAGGGCAGTGGTACTATTGCTCGCAGGCTCGTTTGCCGGCCAATACCAATGGAAATGCAAATAGCAATGCCATTATGATGGGACATTTGCGGAAAATTCTGTGGACTGACGATGGATGGCCTGTTGTACTTCCGGAACGTTATGCAGGAGTTCCGCAAACCATGATTACCGACAATGATCTGATTGGAAACTGGGAACATATCAATTTGACTTACAGTGCCGGTGTTCAAAAAACATCAACTACGCTTACATTAAGTGCCGATTATAAAGCAACCGGAGCAATCACCGGAAGTTGGTCGTTCAATTCGTATACTGGCACGTTAACCGTAGGCAGTTTTAAATTAAAAGTTCAGCGTGAATTAGACTGGGAGGCTTCACCCCGTGTACCAACTATTGTTTACGCCGGACTAACTACAAGCGGCGTTTCGCTGTGGGGCAAGAAAGTGCAGTGAAAAAATATTCATTGTCTTAGTTCATGTTTTTAACTTTCCCAATTTCTTTAAAACAATTCTTATGCAGGTAAACTATTGATTGTAATTCAATAATTTACCTGTATTGTTTTTTAATGTAAATTGCAAGCGACAAAAATTTATTCCATATTGAATAAATATATTAGTAATTTTGCAAAAAAAACTTTTATGCTGAAAAAACTAAAAGGATATATGATGCCAATAGCCATGACCACCGGTATTTTATTGCACCGGCAAGTGGGAAGTTTTGCGGTAATTATTCCTTATCTCATTTTTATCATGTTGCTGTTTACCTACATTAAACTAAACCTGAAGGAGATAAAGTTTACCCGTATGCACTGGTGGCTTATTTTTATTCAATTGGCAGGTAGTTTCGGTATTTACCATATTATTCTTCCTTTTAACCCCACACTGGCTCAGGGTGCAATGATTTGTATTTTGGCTCCTACAGCCACGGCAGCGCCTGTTATTGCCGGTATGCTGAAAGGGAATGTGGCAAGTCTGACAGGTTATAGCCTGATTAGCAATCTGACCATTGCCATCGTTGCACCGCTATTTTTCTCGTATATTGGCTATCATCAAACAGAATTTCTTCCTTCTGTACTTGAAATATCGAAAAAAGTGGCATTCTTACTGATAACACCTTTTATTTTAGGTATTTTACTGAATAAATTCATGCCGAGAACCGCTGAATTTATGAAATCAAATTCAGGAATTTCATTTTACCTGTGGAGTATAGCGTTGATTATTGTTACCGGTAGAACCGTTAATTTTATTATTGATCAGGGACAATCACAAATGGTTACCGAAATACTTATAGGAATTGCTGCACTCATTATTTGTGTACTTCAGTTTATAACCGGGCGGAGAATTGGACGAAAATACGACGATACGGTGGCCGGTGGCCAGGGTTTAGGGCAGAAAAATACCGTTTTGGCAATATGGATGGCGCAAATGTACCTGAATCCGATAGCTTCCATCGGTCCGGGAGCTTATGTGCTTTGGCAAAACATGGTCAATTCGTACCAAATCTGGCGAAACAGGAAACAACTTTAATGCGTACGACGACGAAATTCGGCACAAATTACCGCCGTGGCCACGCCCACATTCAGCGATTCCGATGTAGCTTCTCCTTCGGGATAAGCAGGAATCAACAACTTTTCAGTTACAAAACTTTCTATTTTTGATGAAATGCCGTTGCCTTCGTTTCCCATCACAATGATACCGTTAGCAGATAAGGCAGATTTATAAATATCGTTACCATTCATAAAAGTCCCGTAAACAGGAATTTTATTTTTTACCGATGGCAAAAACTCATCGAGTTGTACATAATGCACCCGTACTCTGGCTAATGCACCCATGGTGGCCTGCACCGTTTTTTGGCCGTATACGTCGGCGCAATGTTCAGAGCAAAAAATATCTTTTATTCCAAACCAATCGGCAATACGAATAATTGTTCCAAGGTTTCCGGGATCCTGCACATCGTCCAGGGCCAGACTTAACTGATTTTCAATCGAATTTATGTCGACGGTTATATCAGATTTATAAAACACAGCCAAAACTCCTTGCGGGCTTTTTTGTCCGGAAATACGCTCCATTTCTTTTTCAGTAACCTCCAGTTTTTCTTCGGCGCGGTATTTGTTGAAATCAGCAAAATGTGCTGGAGTAGCAAGAAGCATTTTACAACGAAAAGCAGAAATTAAATCGCCTGTAAGTTTTACTCCTTCAGCTACAAATACACCTTCCGTGTCGCGGATTTTTTTCAGGGATAATGAAGTAATATATTTTATCTGATTTTTTGAGAGCATTATTGCGAATCGAATGTTTAATTATTGCAAAACTACAAAATATTCATCAAGCAATAAAATAAGCCGGAAATAGCGTATTAAACAAGATTAGCGATAAGGCTACAGTATTTTCCTGAATTTTAAATTATATTTGCACAAAAATCGGAAGTTTTATATCAATAAACCAATTTTAAACGTAACCACAGGCTTTATGATTCGACTTACTAAACTTATGCTTATACTTACAGTGCTTTTACTCTCAGCTTGTCAGTTGACGAAGAAAGTACCTGATGGTGAGTATTTGTTGTACAAGTCGCATATTAAAACTGATGTAAACGATATTCCGAAAGATGATCTGGAAGAATATCTTCGACAAACACCCAATTCTTATGTGTTCGGTTTGGTGGCTATGCGTCTCGGGTTTTACAACTGGGCAGGATCCGATTCTACAAAAAACATTAATAAAATGCTGATGAGAGTTGGCGAGGCTCCAGTTATTTACAATCAGAACCTGACCGAAATTTCTGCTCAGCAACTTCAACGGCTCTATCAGCACAAAGGATATATCAAAGCCACTGTTACTCCAAACGTTCAGTTTAAAGGAAAAAAAGCAACTGTGGATTATGTGATAAAGTCGAATGTCCCGTACACCATTCGTCGGTACAAACTGGCATTTAAAAACAAAAGTCTAATCGATATAGCTTCTGATACTTCTAAAACCCTTGTTCAGGAAGGTATGCTGTTCGATACCGACATTTTGAATGCTGAAAGAGAACGAATTACAGCAACGATGCGTCAACAGGGTTTTTACAACTTCAGTAAAGAATTTCTTCTTTTTTCAGCCGACAGTAGCCTGAACGCCCGAAAAGTGGATATCACTTTTGAGTTGCGCGATAACCTGAAACGAAATCAGGAGGACAATCCGATTTTTAAACAGTATCATATAAATAAAGTGATTTTTTACACCAATAATGATGCTGCTTTAATCAACGATATTCAAAGCGCACAGTTAGATACTGTTCAGTTCCGTAATTTTATACAGATTGGACCCAAAAATAAATTCATAAAACTGGATGCGCTTGTTCAGAACACTTATATCAATCCGAATACACTTTACAGCGATGTGGATGTGGAAAAAACCTACTCAGCGCTGAACTCACTTGGTCCGGTGAAATACACAAATATCAGTTTTAAAGAAACCTCCGATAACAAGCTCGATTGTTATATTATTATTGTGCCATCCAAAACTATTTCGTTTTCGACCGAAGCCGAAGGAACATTTACCGAAGGTTTTTGGGGAGGTGCTGTGAATGTAAATATTGGCGACCGGAATGCATTCCGCGGGGCAGAATCACTCACTGCGCAACTTCGGGGAGCTATGGAGTGGCAACAGGGAGTTTGGGCAAAAGAAATTGGCACCAAACTTTCGCTAAAGTTTCCCAAAGTTCTATTTCCGGTTGGAAGCTTCGAATTTAAACGCAACTTGCATGCCAACACCGATTTCAATACTAATATCAGTTTTCAGTCCCGCCCCAGCGAGTTTACTGTGACGAATTTTGGCGGTGGAATTAATTATAGCTGGGTGAAAAATAATTTCCGTCACGATTTTGATTTGGTGGACATTAGCTATATTAATTTTCTTGAAATTAAGCCTGAATTTACGGCTGCTTACATAACTACAGGTCTTTACAATAAATACAATTACGAAAATCACCTGATAATGCGCGTGGGTTACAATGGTTCGTACAGTAATTTTAACCCAAACAGACCACTGAGAGACTATTCAACCATGCGTTACAGTGTTGAATCGGCCGGAAGTCTGCTGTATGCCCTGAATAAATTGCTCAATTCAAGGCCGGGTACCGATGGTTATTACAGAATTTTTAATATCCGCTATGCTCAGTATTTGCGCGCCGAATACAATACTACTCATTATCAGATATTTGATAAAAACAATCGGTTTGTCTATCATGCCGGAATTGGTATAGGCGCACCATTTGGAAATGGTGATGTTATTCCTTACGAGCGAAGATTCTACAGTGGAGGATCAAATAGTGTACGCGGTTGGTACGAAAGCTCACTCGGACCAGGTGTTTATAGTACACCGGATTCAATATTAATTCGAACCAGAGATTATAATCAGGTAGGCGATATAAAACTGGATTTAAACATGGAATATCGCGCCAAATTGTTTTGGGTAATGGAAGGCGCACTCTTTCTGGATGCAGGAAATATCTGGACTATCAAAAATTACGATAACCAGGCGGGCGGACAGTTTAAACTGGATAGTTTTATGAAACAAATTGCCATTGCATACGGTGCAGGATTGCGTTTCGATTTTTCATTTTTTATTTTCAGATTCGATGTGGGAATGAAACTTTTCGATCCATCAAAAACGCGTTTGGAACAATGGCGTGTTAAACCCACTAATGACGACTGGGCATTCAACTTGGGTATTGGTTATCCTTTCTGATTTAGTTATCAAACAATCCCGGCGAATCGTTGTCAATCCGCTTCTTTCTTGGTTTTCTGCGTTTAAGCACCACTTTTTTCTTATCGCCAAGCAAATCAAAACTCATACGGTTCAGTGTGCAGGTTCCATGCTCGCGAATAGCAGCGCGATGTGCGGGTGTGGGATAGCCTTTGTTTTTATCCCAGCTGTAATGAGGAAATTCCTGATGAAGTTGCTGCATCAATTCGTCGCGATGCGTTTTTGCAAGAACCGAGGCAGCGGCAATCGACAAATATTTTCCGTCGCCTTTTACAATGGTCTGATGCGGAATATCTTCGAAAGGTTTGAATTTATTTCCATCCACAATAATAAATGTAGGACGAATGTGCAAACCGGTAACGGCTCTGTGCATTGCCAGTATAGAAGCATTCAAAATATTGATTTTGTCGATTTCTACATTATCAACCACAGCTACAGCCCATGCAATGGCTTTCTGTTCAATTATCGGTCGAAGGCGTTCCCGCACGGTTTCAGTCAGCTGCTTTGAGTCGTTCAGTTCGGGGCAATCAAAATCGTCGGGTAAAATTACAGCAGCAGCAACCACCGGACCTGCCAAACAACCACGCCCTGCTTCGTCGCAACCACACTCAGGTGTTTTACCGGAAAAATTCCCGGCGAGTTTGCTTTTTTCTCCGTTAATTGTTTCCTTCATGCTCACCATTGTTTTCTGATCCACCGCGATAGGTTTTTGCTTCAGTCCAAAGCTGAGGAGCCAGATTTTTTACAGGTCGGAATAAAAACGAGGAAGATTTAGTTTCGGGTTGTACAATGCTGAACTTTGAATCTACTGCATCGAAAACACTGAGTAAAACGCTCACAATAAGAGCATATTTAAGTGCGCCAAACAAACCACCAAAAATTTTATTCAACGTACTGAGCGATACTGCATCAAAAAATTTATCGAGCCATTTGGCTAAAATCAATAACAGCACAGCAACAATTATGAAGACAAGAATAAATGCAACAGGTTTGGCTGTAATAACACTGAATCCGGCACTTTTCTGCAGAAAAACAGCCAGTTGTGGCGAGAAGTACTTCGCCCCGTAAATTCCCAAAAAGATGGCTGCCAACGATGCCAGTTCTTTGATAAAGCCCTTAAATAGTCCGAAAACAAAACCTATCAGAATAGGAATCAGAATAACAAAATCTATCGTGTTCATAACTTGTTTCTTGTTTTTGCAAAGATAAAAATTTAATCACAATTAAAAGTCAATTAAAATTTAATTGAATTCAATAATATCTAATTCTGCTATTGTGTTGTTTATTAAATACTTATATGAATAAGAAATATCTTCGAAATTTTTTGGCACAGCTTTTGAAATATAATTTTCACGAACAAAAAAGGACCTCTGAAATTCGAAATTGAACACATTATTCACTCTTTAACACAACAATATTATGAAACCAACATCAGCAAGCCTGTTAGTAGCAATGTTACTTTCATTGTTTACTCAACTACCGGCACAAAGAAATATACGAGTTGAAGCTACCAGCGACGACATCAGTTATGCGCTCGATTTACGGGCAGTTGCCTCACTTTTCGGCGAGACCAGAAATCTGGAAGAGTTTGAACAGCAATTAAACAATTACGAAAACAATATCTCCAATCTGGATTTGAACAGCGACGGTTATCTGGATTATCTCCGGGTAATTGAAACCGCTGAAAACAACGTTCATCTGGTCGTAATTCAGGCTGTACTTGGCGAAAATTTCTATCAGGACGTTGCCACTATAGTAGTTGAAAAAGACCGCTCCAACAGATTTTACGTACAGATTATAGGCGATCCGTTTATGTATGGCTACAATTACATTATCGAACCCTATTATGATCGTACTCCGTTTATGGTAAACTGGTTCTGGTCATCACGTTACTATCGCTGGAATTCACCTTACTATTGGGGCTATTATCCTCACTATTATCACTATCGTCACCCGCTGGACATTAATATCTATTTGGGAAACATACACCATCATATCAATGGGAATCACAGCTATCGTTATTCAAATCATTACCGGAACGAAAATGTAATGAGCTATCGTAACTCTATCGGACGTAATGATTATGGAGTTAAACACCCCGACAGAACTTTCGAAAACCGCAATCGTAACGAGGGTTATCGCAACAAACACGATTTCAACAGCAGATCGAACGATGCTAACACAAACCGGAATGGTTATCAGATGAACGGTGCAGGCAGCAACAATACCAATAGGAATAATACCTACGATAATCGTGGAAACGAAAACAGAAATTACGGAAATACCAATAATGGGTATAACAATGCGAATAGGAATTCCAATTCGGGAACTTCAAACAGCCGCAACGACCGTAATACGAACAATGATAGGCAGACAACCAACACTGTTCCATCGAACAATCAGACATATACGCCAAACAGAAATTACGAAAACCGGAACAACACTTACAATAATAACAACCGAAATTCGCAAAACACTGTAAACGAACCATCGAGAAACGTTCAACGACCAACTGTAAACAAAGAAAACAATCAGACACGGACTTCGAACAATACTGTAAGATCAAACGATAATGTAAGACAACCAAACGCATCTACTTCGAACAACAATTCACGTAGCTCCTCGGGTTCTTCATCGAACAACAGCTCTCGTTCTTCAGGTTCAAGTAACAATAATTCAAACAGTAATAATTCAAATAGCAATCATTCAAGAAGATAACCCGTACACTTTAAATATCTCTGTTTCGTATTCAACGAGGAGTTGCCTTTTCCGGCAACTCCTTTTTTGTTTCTTTGTTTTAATAACTCAACATCACTGCAGATAATTGAAAATTCAAACTTTAACTCAAAAGCACTGAAATTTATTTGTATAAGCTTGTTGGATTTTGTACTTTTGTGCAACTTTTCAAAACTCAAAAACTTCATATTTATTCCTCATGGAGAAAATCATTATTCTCGATTTCGGTTCTCAAACCACCCAGCTAATTGGCCGTCGTGTACGCGAGTTAAATGAATACTGCGAAATTGTGCCTTACAACAAATTTCCTGAACAAACTACCGATATTAAAGGTGTGATTCTTTCCGGCAGCCCTTTTTCGGTGTACGATCCTACTGCATTTAAAACAGATTTGAGCAATATCAGAGGTAAATTTCCTGTTCTGGGAATTTGTTATGGTGCTCAATTTATGGCTTATACCTCCGGAGGAAATGTAGAAGCAGCCGGGTCGAGAGAATACGGACGCGCTAATTTGGAATATATCGATGTCAATGACAAGCTTTTTACCAATATCAATCCGGGCTCACAAATCTGGATGTCGCACGGCGATTCAATCACACTAATTCCGGATAATTTCAAAAAAATTGCCAGTACAGCCGATGTGGATCTTGCTGCTTACAAGGTTGAAAACGAAAATACCTGGGGAGTGCAGTTTCATCCCGAAGTATTTCACACTCTGGATGGCACTCAGTTGCTCGAAAATTTCCTGAATATTTGTGACTGTAAACGTGATTGGTCGCCCGCTTCGTTTATCCAAACCACTGTGGCTGAACTTAAAGCGCAGCTCGGCAACGATAAAGTTGTACTCGGACTTTCAGGAGGTGTGGATTCGTCGGTAGCTGCGGTATTGCTGAATAAAGCCATTGGTAAAAATCTGACCTGCATTTTTGTGGATCACGGATTGCTGCGTAAAAACGAATTTGAAACCGTGATGAAGGATTACGAACATTTAGGCTTGAATGTAATTGGCGTAAATGCGAAAGATTATTTCTACGGAATGCTGAACGGCGTTTCGGATCCGGAGAAAAAGCGTAAAATCATTGGCGCCGGATTTATTGATATTTTCGATCAGGAAGCACATAAAATACAGGATGTGAAATGGCTTGCACAGGGAACTATTTATCCTGATATTATTGAATCATTGTCGATTACCGGCACTACGATAAAATCGCATCACAATGTTGGCGGATTGCCCGACAAAATGAAACTCAAACTATGTGAACCATTGCGTCTGCTCTTCAAAGATGAAGTTCGACGTGTAGGAACTGAACTTGGCATGATGCACCATCTGATTAAGCGTCAGCCATTTCCCGGGCCGGGACTTGCTGTGCGAATTTTAGGTGATATTACTCCCGAAAAAGTTCGTGTGCTTCAGGAAGCTGATGATATTTTTATTAACGGGCTGCGCGAATGGAATTTGTACGATAAAGTTTGGCAGGCAGGAGTTATTTTACTTCCGGTACAATCGGTTGGCGTTATGGGCGACGAACGTACTTACGAAAATGCGGTAGCTTTACGCGCGGTAACTTCCACCGATGCCATGACAGCCGATTGGGCGCAACTTCCTTACGAGTTTCTGGCAAAAGTATCGAACGAAATTATCAATAAAGTAAAAGGTGTGAACCGCGTAGTGTACGACATTAGCTCAAAACCTCCTGCAACTATTGAGTGGGAATAACCATATAGTTTTGAGTATAAAGTTCTGAGTTGATAGTTCATTTCCCTGTATCCTGGTTCTTTGTTCTTTGCTCCAACAATGATTGATACCCATTCACATATTTACGCCGAAGAATTTGATGCCGACAGGGATGAAATGGTTCAACGAGCCCGACAAGCCGGCGTTCAGCAGATTATTCTCCCAAATGTCGATAGCGAATCGCTCCCACGAATGCTTCGGACAGAAGCTGAATATCCTGATTTTTGCTTTGCAGCCATTGGATTGCATCCAACCAGCGTTAAAAACGATTGGGAAACGGAGTTCGATATAATAAAAACCGAACTTTTGCGTAGAAAATATATAGCCATTGGCGAAATTGGCATTGATTTATACTGGGATAAAACCTTTGTTCACGAACAAACAGAAGTTTTCGAAAAGCAGCTTAAACTGGCGCTGGAATACAACCTGCCGGTGATAATACATGTGAGAGATTCGTTCAGAGAGACAATGAATTCGCTTCAGAAGTTTAAAAACAAAGGTTTACGCGGTGTTTTTCATAGTTTTACGGGAACTTTGAGCGATGCCAATGAAATTCTGGACTTTGGCGGATTTTATTTAGGAATCAATGGAATTGCTACATTTAAAAATTCAGGCCTGGATAAAGTATTGAAAGATATTGAGCTGAAAAATCTGGTGCTCGAAACCGATGCTCCCTATCTGACACCTACTCCTTACCGCGGAAAAAGAAATGAGCCGGCATATCTGGAGTTGATTCGAAGAAAATTAGCCAACATATATGAAATAAGCGAAGCGGAAGTCTCGGACACAACAAATTTCAATGCAAAGCAACTCTTTAAATGTTAGAAACAGGAAAAATATTGACAAAAACACGATTAAAATGTGATTAATCATACAGAATTTAATACATATATATTGTAATTCATAATTTTTTCTTAACTTCGCCCCGTTTTGGAGAGGTGCTCGAGTGGTTGAAGAGGCACGCCTGGAAAGCGTGTATACGATGTCGAATCGTATCGAGAGTTCGAATCTCTTCCTCTCCGCATCGTACTGAAAAAGAACAATTTAAAATAAAAACAAGAAATAAAAACAATTAGAAATTTAAAAAAAAGAAAAAAATGAAAAAGGTATTTGCAATCTTATCAATCGTTGCGATTTTCAGTTTTGGAAGCAATTTGAATGTAGTAGCTCAAGATACTACAGCAACAGCTCAGACGACCGCCGTATCTGATTCGGCAGTTTCAGACTCAACTCAGGTTTCGGAAGCAGCAGCCCCTGCCGAAGAAAAAGGCATGTTTAAAGGTGTAAAACAGAAATTTATCGAAGGTGGTGCCGGCTGGATGGCTCCTATCGCTTTCTGTCTTATCGTAGGTTTGGCACTTTGTATCGAACGTATTCTTTACTTAAGTCTTTCTTCTACAAACACCAAAAAATTATTGACCAGCATCGACGAAGCATGGGCAAAAGGTGGTGTTGAAGCTGCTATGGAAGTTTGCCGTAACACTCGTGGTCCGGTTGCCTCTATCTTCTATCAGGGTCTTTCACGTTACGATGAAGGTCTTGACGTAGTTGAAAAATCAGTTGCATCATATGGTGGTGTTCAGCTTGGTTTACTCGAAAAGAACCTGACATGGGTTTCTTTGTTTATCACACTTTCTCCTTCTTTAGGATTTTTAGGAACTGTAGTAGGTATGATCCAGGCGTTCGACAAAATCCAACAGGTAGGTGATATTTCTGCAACTGTAGTAGCAGGTGGTATGAAAGTAGCTCTTTTAACAACAGTATTTGGTCTTATCGTAGCAATGATTCTTCAGGTGTTCTTTAACTACATCCTGACATTGATTGAATCGATGACAACTGACATGGAAGATTCTTCTATTTCATTGCTCGACATCATTGTAAAACATCAGAAAAACTAATCAGTAAATACTTATTCAAATGTCAAAAATAGTTCAAAGAATATCCACTTTTACGATTTTGGGCCTTGGAATAATTTCAGTTATACTTGTAGCACTGATTTATTTTGGAGGTAATGCAGAGTCGTTGACTGTTGGTGAAGACTCATTAACTGTACCGAAATTCACCGATCCGCTTTTATACTGGTCTGGATTTCTAATCGTTCTAACAATTGCAATTACGCTTGTACTTACTCTTTGGGGATTTATAAAACAACTTATAGATAATCCATCAAGCGCACTGAAAACTTTAATCCCACTAATTATCTTTGCTCTTATATTTGTGGTTTCATGGTTTTTCGGTAGTGCCGAAAAAATTGATATTATTGGTTACGAAGGAACAGACAACGTAGGTTTCTGGGCTCAGTTTACCGATATGTTGATTTATTCAATTTCAGTATTATTCGTTGCCATTGCACTGACAATTGTTGGTTCGGGTATTTATAAAAGTTTAAAATAAAAGGAGTTCTCTAAACTCTCAGTTAATTAATTATCATGGGAAAAAGAAAAAACAGCGAAATTAATTCGAGTTCGATGGCAGATATTGCATTCCTGCTCCTGATTTTTTTCCTTGTTACCACCTCAATGAGTACCAGTACCGGGCTTTCGCGCAGGCTTCCGCCACCGCTTCCTCCCGATATGGCTACTCCTCCTGTTGACATTAACAAACGAAATCTTTTCGTTGTTAAAGTAAACAGTCAAAATGAGTTGTTGGTACAGGGCGAAATCATGAATATCAAGGATTTGCGTAAACGTGCCAAAGAATTCATTAAAAATGACGCTAACGATCCAAATATGCCTGTTAAAACCAAAGTGAATATCCCTTTGTTAGGTGATGTTGAAATGACCAAAGATCACGTTATTTCACTTCAAAACGACGTGGACACACAATATCAGGCTTATATATCAGTACAAAACGAACTGGTAGCTGCTTACAATGAAGTGCGCGATGAACTTTCAAAACAATACTTTGGAAAAAGTTTTGCAGACTTGGAAGAAGATCAGAAAACAGCAATTCAGGCAGCATGCCCACAGAAAATTTCGGAAGCAGAACCCAAAAATTATGGAGGTGTAAAATAATGGCTAAAATCAGAAAAGACAAAGACAGAGAAACGCCGGCATTAGCTACTTCATCGTTGCCCGATATTATTTTCATGTTCCTGTTCTTCTTTATGGCAGTAACTACTATGAAGGAAATTACCTTCAAAGTACGTGTTTCGGCGCCAACTGCTACAGAAGTAACAAAACTTGAAAACAAGTCGGTAACCCGCTATATTTATGTAGGTAAACCAATGGAACAATACTTCAAACAGGTTGGTTCTGAAACGCAGATTCAGCTTGGAGATGCATTTGCTGAAGTAGGCGAGTTGCAGCAATTTATTGTGAACGAACGTAGTGCAATGAACGAAAGCGATCAGAGTTTAATGACCGTTTCGATTAAAGCAGATAAAGATACCAAAATGGGTATTATCAATGAAATTAAACAAAAACTCAGAAATGCTATGGCATTGAAGATTGTTTATTCAGCAGCTAAAAAATCGACATTGTAATCTTACAATTATCAATAAGAAAACCGGATTTGAATGTTCAAATCCGGTTTTCTTATTTTCTGTTTATTGAGTGCTATTTTCTATGCTGTCATTTTATCGGTTTAATCCCTCTTTGTACGCACTCAATGCTCTTTCTCTTGCAATAGCATGTTCTACAATTGGTTGTGGGTAATCCGGAGCGTTCAAATTTATTACCCATTTGCTGATATATTTCAGTTCTGAATCAAACTTTTTGGTTTGCTCAGTGGGATTAAAAACCCGAAAATATGGTGCAGCATCGCATCCACAACCTGCTGCCCATTGCCAATTGCCATTATTTGCCGAAAGGTCGTAGTCGAGCAGTTTAGAGGCAAAATAGGCTTCGCCCCATCGCCAGTCGATAAGCAAATGTTTGGTGAGAAACGAAGCTACAATCATTCGCACACGGTTGTGCATGATGCCGGTTTCGTTCAGTTCACGCATACCGGCATCCACTATCGGATAGCCGGTTTTACCTTCGCACCAAAGCCGGAATTCTTCTTCGTTGTTGCGCCAATTAATTTCATCGTATTCTTTCCGGAACGAACCGTGCTCCACATGTGGAAAATGCATCAGAATACTCATAAAAAACTCGCGCCAGATAAGTTCATTCAGCCAGATCCCATTTTCTGTCAGAGCAATACCAACTAATTTCCGAATGCTGATAGTGCCGAAGCGTAAATGAACACTCAGATGTGTTGTGCCGTTTTCCAGTGCCGGAAAATTACGTGTATTTTCATAATTCCGGATAATTTCCATATCAGGATTTGGCTCTGAATATATAATACCGGTCTTCCGGAAACCAATCTTTTCCAAATCAGGAACACTATCAGAGGAATATTGAAGAAAATTTTGATGCAACATTTCGGTTTCATAAGGTTTCAGCAAATCATTGTCTACCAGTTTTTTCCACGTATTTGCGTATGGTGTAAAAACGGTGTAAGGTTTTCCATCGGCTTTCAGCACTTCGTTGTACTCAAAAATCACCTGATCATTAAAGCTATTAAACTTAATGCTTTTACTTCGAAGAAAATCTTCCACTTCCGCATCGCGTTTTCTGCTGTAACTTTCGTAATCGCGGTTGGTATAAACGGCTGCAATATCATATTTTTCAGTCAATTTGCTGAAAACATCCATAGGTTTTCCAACTTCTACGGTAAGTGAAGAGCCAAAATTCCGGAGCTTTGCATCCAGTGTAACCAATATCTGCTGAATTAAATCCACCCGCTTATCTGCTTTATCCGGCAATTGGCTCAGAATATCTGTATCGAAAATAAACAATGGTAATACTGGAAATCCTGTATTTAATGCTTGAAACAGCCCAGAATTATCGTCGGGACGTAAATCTCGGCGAAACCAAAAAATGGATATTTTGCTCATATCTTATAAATTACAGGTAATTTTATCTATTTTTGTGATGAGTAAAGATAACGATTTTAAAAGTGAAAAGTTGATTGTGATATTGATAGCCTCAAAAAATAATTTTCACAAACTGAAAATAAGTGTAATTTGTTTTCAGTTTACCTTATTTGTGTCTTTTTTCGCAAGCTCAATTTTTGCCACAACCCACATCACGCACTACTCGGTGGATAACGGATTGTCGGAAAATCATGTATTGTGCATGTTGCAGGACGATAATGGCGCCATGTGGTTTGGAACGCATGATGGATTGAATAAATTCGACGGTTATACCTTCCGGTCGTACAAAGGCAATGTATTTCATAAATATAAATTACTGAATACCAGGGTTAATACTATTCTGAAAGATAAAAATCAGTTTTTATGGCTTATTACCAATGATAACCGTGCATATCGGTTCGATCCGACCAAAGATGAATTTACGCCATTTCCACAAAGCATGGCGGGTTACCAAAACTACAATAAAACAATTAACCGTATCTCAATTCTCCCTGATGGTAGCGTATGGCTTTTTAATTTCGATTCAGGCGCTCTCGATAATTGTTTCAGAATAATTCAGAAGAATCGTGCTGCCGAACCTTCCATTCAGTTCTTTTCTACTGAAGATAAAAGTCTGCCAGCTGGAAAATTAATTCATGTTTTTATTGATGAAAGTTATAATACCCGGCTCCTATGCGAAAAAGGAATTGGCTACATAGCAAAAGGTGACTCAAAAGTTTCGTGGTTTAACACCGAAGGCATGATAAGTGGTACGGAAAATCAGAACGACATTTATCTGGGAAGTGCTTCAGGCGGTTTATTTAAACTGATAGATAAAAACAAAGTTATGCTGTTGTTTCAGATTCCCGAAAAATCGAAGTTGACCAATATTATCAAATTATCGGACAACAAATTGTTTCTGTTCACAAACAGCAATAGCTATTATATTTTTGATATCCAAACTGCCAAAATTCAGAAATTCACCTGTAGCGAATTACAAAACAGCATAATTTACGACTGTTACAAAGATCGGTTCGAAAACATATGGATTGACAGCAACCTGGGTCGCAAACAAGTGTATTTTGATAGCCGTGCAAACAAATTTGTGATTCTGAATATCGAAATCAATGCCTACATAAATACTACCGGCATAAAATTTCATGTTTTTGAAAATTCCCGAAACGAAACATGGATACAAACACGCATTTACGGACTTTTCAGGTTTAATGCCGAAAAACAAACCCTGGAAACCATACCAACATCGCATCCGTACGAAAAATCGCTATCGCAAATAGTGCACACGGCATATTTCGATAAACAGGGAAATTTGTGGTTAGGAACTTACCTCCAGGGAATTGACAAAGTGGTTACGCAAAATACCGATTTCAATTTTACCAAGCCCGAACAGATGGATGGTTTTTCTGCCAAAAACGAAATAAGATCTCTTTTTCAGGATTCACAAGGATATATTTGGGCTGGTTCAAAGAATGGTGGGCTGTATTTGTACGATAATAAATTCAATCTGAAAGGTTATGTCGGATGTGAAGGTGTCGTCAACAAAGGGAATTCGTTCGAATTCGGTATTTACCGGATTTTTGAAGATTCAAAAGGGTTTATCTGGATAGCCACTAAAGGCAACGGACTTTACCGGTTAAATAGGAAACCGCAAAACTCCGGGTTTAAAGTTTTGCAGTTGAAACACAATGTTGCCGACAATTTCAGTCTGAGCTCTAACGATGTATATTGTCTGTTCGAAGATAATAAACAACAAATATGGGTCGGTACATTTGGTGGTGGTGTCAATATTCTGGAGCAAAATGGTGATAATATTAAATGCATTCATGCAGGAAATCTTCTGAAAAATTTTCCGGTAGAAGCCGCAAGAATCCGATGTATAACTGCTGATCGAAGTGGAAATATCCATTTAGGTACTACGCAGGGTTTATTCGTAGCAAAAGAAAATAATGCCGACTACAAGCAACTAAAATTCCATCGGTATTATCATGATTTGCAAAACGCCAATTCACTTTCGGGAAACGATGTGCATTCCATTTTGCCGATTGCTAAAAATCTGATGTATGTTTCAACTATTGGAGGTAATGTGGATGTGGTTTCGGGAAATTTGCAGATTCAAAGCAAGGTGTATTTTGCCGCACTTAAAACAAATGACCAGCATCCCATTAAATCGGTTTACACACTTACTGAAACCGCCCAAGGTAAAATTTGGATGTCCACGCAAACCAATATACTTTGCTACAATCCGCGTAAAAAAACGGTTGATGTGTACAAACCATTTTCGATGGAGAAATATTTTTTCAGTGAAGCTGCAAGTTGTCTAACGCAAAACGGAGAAATTATTTATGGGACATCGCATGGAATGGTCAGTTTTTTACCCGAAAAAATCAGGAAAAGCACTTATGTTCCTGCTATGATTTTTACCAACTTACAGATATTCAACAAAATAGTTCAGGCGGGAGAAGATGATTCGCCTATAGAACTGAATTTGAATGATGTAGAAATGCTTACACTCACTCATAAACAAAGCACTTTTTCGGTGGAATATGCCGCCCTGGATTACAGCAATCCCGACGAAATTCAGTATGCTTATAAGCTCGATGGAGTTGATAAAGACTGGAATTATGCAGGCAATCAGCGCACAGCAACTTACGTCAATGTGCCCAAAGGAAATTACACTTTCCATATCCGGAGCACAAATTCCGATGGAGTCTGGGTGGAAAATGAACGTATTTTGCAAATTGAACGTTTACCATCGTTTTGGGAATCGGGCTGGGCTTACCTGCTGTACTTTTTTATACTGCTACTTTTGTCGGCTACAGTGGCTTATATTCTGTTTGTGATTTACCGCCTGCGCAACGAAGTAGCCATAGAACAACGTATTTCCAATGCCAAACTCCGATTTTTTACTGACATTTCGCATGAGTTGCGCACACCGCTAACGTTGATTATTTCACCGATAGAAAAAATGCTTGGCGACACAAAAATCACCGGCAACAACCGCGAAGAATTAGAAATTGTTAATAAAAATGCCAGTCGGATGCTGCGGTTAATCAATCAGATTCTCGATTTCAGAAAAATTCAGAGCGATAAAATGAAATTGCTGGTGGAGCAAACCGATATTGTAACATATACCCGTGAAATATGTCTGAATTTTAGTAAAACTGCCGAAGATAAAAATATCAGGTTAAATATAATCAACCAAACCTCAGAACCATATCTGTGGATTGATAAAGATAAATTTGAAAAGATACTGTATAACCTGCTTTCGAATGCATTCAAATTTTCCAATGCTGATACCGATGTGGATATTTTGATTTTTGAGGATGTGGATAGATTAATTATCACTATCAAAGATCAGGGCACGGGCATTCCGAAAGACCGTCTGAAAACCCTGTTTACACGCTTCGAAAGTTTCTCATCGAAAAACTTTTTGGGTGGAACAGGTATTGGTTTATCGCTTACCAAAGATTTGGTGGAACTACATAAAGCAAGCATTGAAGTAGAAAGCGAAGCCGGAAAGGGCACATCGTTTCAAGTGAGCTTCAGAAAAGGGCGCGAACATTTTGATAGCAGCACGGAGTTTATTCTTAATGATACTGAGTCCGTCGAAAATCAATCAGTGCCAGATATTCAGCCTCAAACTGAAAATCAAGCCACCATTACCGACGAAAAACACAGTATTCTTGTTGCCGAAGACAACAACGAACTGAGACATTATCTGGCAAAAAATCTGGCTGAAAAATATACAGTTTACGAAGCTAAAAACGGTAAAGAGGCATTCCGAATGGCACAAATCTATCTGCCGGATTTCATTATTTCAGATATTGTGATGCCGGAGATGGATGGAATAGAACTGTCGAAAGCTATAAAATCGGATATCAATACCAGTCATATTCCATTTATTCTGCTTACGGCAAAAGCCGATATGGATACCAGGCTTCGGGCTATGGAACTTCGTATCGACGATTATATTACCAAACCATTTAGCTATACTTATCTGGAAGCTAGAATCGACAATTTGTTGAACATAAGAACGCAACTGCAAACATACTACAAGAATACTTTTACAAACGGAGTAATAGCCATCACTAAACCCCAAATGAACAATGCGGATGAGGTTTTTTTGCAAAAACTGGTGCAGCATATGGAAGAAAATTACAGTGATTCTGATTTGAACATCGATATTCTGGCAAATCTGACAGGCACAAGTCGTTCATCTTTTTATAAAAAACTGAAGAACCTGACCGGACTGGCACCCGTTGATTTTATTCGTGAATTCCGGATGCAAAAAGCGGCTCAATTTATAGAAGCCGGCGAAAGCAATATCAGCCAAATTTCGTACAATGTTGGTATTATCGATACCAAATATTTTAGTCGATGCTTCCGGCAGAAATTTGGTTTAAATCCCAGCGACTACCGCCGCAAAATGACCAAAAAAGAGGAATGACGCTGAATCTCAAAGCCGAATACCAGTTTAACCCATAAGAAATAAGGGTTTGTCGCCCCTGCAATTCGTTGAAATCAGATAATTTTGTATCTGATATGTTCACAAAAAAAAACACATATTCATGAAAACACATTTTCTGAAAGTCATTTCTGTTATCACGGCCTTAGTCATAACATATAATTTGTTCGCTACCAAAATTACACTTTACGTTATCGGTGACAGTACTGCAGCGACTTATGCCGCTAATTTATCGCCACGTACCGGTTGGGCGCAGGTGTTGCAACCGTTTTTCAATGTCGATAGCGTAGTGGTGAATAATCAGGCAGCTTCGGGACGAAGTTCAAAGAGTTTTTATACCGAAGGGCGATGGACTACTGTGACCAATACGTTGAAAGCCGGTGATTATGTGATGATTCAGTTTGCGCACAACGATGAAAAAACCGATGATACAGCCCGCTATACCATTCCGGCAACAACTTTCAAAGATTATCTTACTATTTATGTAAACGGTGCACGAGCCAAAGGCGCTATTCCTGTCTTCTTGTCGTCCATCCCACGTAACAACTGGAGCGGAACAGGAATTCAGCAGGCACACAAACCATATACCGATGCCATGAAATCATTAGCAATTGATCTTCAAGTGCCTTTTATCGATATGGAGGCCGCGACTATGGCCTATCTGAATACCGTAGGAAAAACCTATTCTACCGACAGTGTTTTCAATAATTTGAAAGCCGGCGTTTGGGTAAATTACACCACCGGAAATTCCGATGGCACACACTTGCAGGAAAACGGTGCATTTCAGTTTGCCAAAGTGCTGATTGCCGATATGAACATCAATACACAATATACTGAAATTATCAGATTAGCCAAAAATACGAAACAGGCTTACCGCATTTCGGCCATGCCAAAACCCGATTTAAAAGGAACAATTACCGGAACAGGAGTATTTCAGGCAGGCGGACAAACAACACTAAAAGCAACTGCTGCTACCGGATTTAGATTTGTAAAGTGGACATTAGCATCGGATACTGTAACCGTGAGTAAAAATGCAAATCTTTCGGTAAGTGCTATAAATAAAGATATGGCGTATATTGCCAACTTTGAATCTACTACAGCTGTAGAAAATATAAATGCCGAACAGGTAAATGTCTTTCCAAATCCGGTTGAATCGATGTTGAATATCCAAATTGACAGACCAAACTGGCAAATCAGCATTTTGGATGTAGCCGGAAGAACAATGCTTGTAACGTCGAATCAAAAAAGTGTGGACATTTCCGGGCTGAAAGAGGGAATGTATCTGGTAAATATTCAAGCAGACGATTTGCAAACAACAAAAAAAATTCAGATAATCCGGTAAGCTTCAATTTCAGAATTATCTAACCACCCGCTTTAAATTGGTTGTTTCAGTGGGTCATATTGTTCATATCAAGTCGTGTAACAGATTATCCACCAGAAATTACCTGATTGTAACCGCTTAAAATCTATTACATACTATACATTTGCGTGAAACTTTTAGTCATCAACAAAAACTAATTTTTAATTCATTGCAAATGAAAAAGTCAATTCTCATTCTGATTACAATTTTCTCGGTTTTTCAGGCTAATCGCTTGTTTGGTATTACCATTCATACCATCGGCGATTCCACCATGGAACAAAAAGCGACAGACTCTATTTCCAATCCCAACGGACAGCGCGGTTGGGCTCAAATGTTGATGTTATTTGTCAAAAATGGCGCAACGGTAAATAACAGATCGAAAAGCGGTACAAGTTCTAAAACTTTTTACGAAGAAAAAGATGCCAATGGAAACTATCGTTTCTGGCCTACAGTAAAGCCTCAGATTAATCCGGGTGATTATGTTTTTATTCAGTTTGGACATAACGACGAGAAAGATGGAGGTTGGGAGAGCACACATAATGGCGTGGCATATACCGGCGTTGGTACCAATCCCTGGCATTTATACACCCGCTATTTGTGCATGTATGTCAACGAAGTGCGCGCTCTTGGCGCTATTCCGGTGTTGTTTACGCCTATTGTTCGCAACTCATTTTCGGGAACAACGATGACTGCATACGCTTGTCATAATATCGGTTCAGATTCCATTGGCCGTCCGATTGACTATCCGGCAGCCATGAAAAAAGTAGCTGATAGTTTAAATGTGCTGCTTATCGACCACACGGCGCTTACAAAAGCTTATTGTGAACAGATAGGGCAGTCGCAAACTACTTCGCTGATTTATAATGTGGGCGATGGAACACATTTGGGCATTTTTGGCGCTACAACTTATGCACGTTTAGCTGCAAAAGAATTGATTCGTTTGGGTATATTAACCGATTATCTGAATGCCAATCCCGATTTATTGGTAAGTCCTACAAGTCTAGCTTATGGAAAATGCTATGCAAATGCTTCATCTGTTTCACAAATAAGTCTGAGTGGTACAGACCTGACTCCTGCCGAAGGCACACTAACTATTACTGCACCTGATGGTTACACACTTTCCACCTCGCAAAATGGCACATACGGTAAAACATTGCAATATCCATACACGCTGGCAACTATCAATCTGACAAATTTTTATGTAAAGTTTAATCCAACCATTGTAGGTTCTTACAAAGATAGTTTGGTGCTGAATAACGGTATTCAAACCAAAAAGATTGCTGTTTCCGGCGAATGTATTGCCATTACCGGTCAGAAAGCAAGTGCTTATTGGGAACTTTCGGCAGCGCCGGGAAGTGTAGCAACTCAGGGCCCGATAAATGTAATTTCTGAAACTTTCAGCAATATGGTACTGCAGAGTTATGCCGCTCCGAGTAGTACAGCCACGGTTTGGAATGGTACTACCAGTTGGACAGGAGTTGCATTTTCAACCACAGTGAAGACTCAGCGAAATGTTATTTCGGCTACCGGATCGGTTTGGCCGGTGGGCGAAATTGATATCGTAAACGATAGATATATTCAGTTTGGCGTAAATGCTGTACCCGGAACGAAATTCGATGTTGATTCCATCGGATTGTATGCCGGTGGAGCCGGTGGCAGCGGTATGCGTTTCAAAATTTATATTTCAAAAGATTCTCTGTTCAGTAATCCGGATGTTACCACTATGATTTCAGATCATGGTACTTCGGCCAATACCAGCAATACCATGTATCCCATTGCGTACAATAAATTGATAGAATTAACATCAGGGCAAAGTTTGTATCTGCGGGTGTATCCGTGGTACAACGGTACAGCTACCGGTAAAACTATTTGCTTGTATGGATTGCTGATAAAAGGGATGGTAAATGCCAGCGATGCTTCAGGACTTTTTTCTCCTGAAAAAAACACACTTAAAGCGATTTGCACACCTTCAGTTACCGAAAATTCAACAACCATCAAATATACGTTAAATGAAGAAACCAACACAGAGATACGGTTGTTTAGCATGGAAGGAAAACTGCTGAAATATATTACAACATGGCAATCGCCTGGTGACTATTCATATGATATGCAATTAAGTAATTTTTCATCGGGGGTTTACTTCTGTAAAATTAGTACAAATTCAGGAAATAGAATACTCAAAATAATACGCAAATAAATTTTAAGTCAACATCAATAAATTCTACAAAAATGAAAAAACACTTTTCTATTCTATGGCTGGCTTTATTGGCAACCATCGCATTGCATGCAGGTGCTATAAATATACCGATAGTTTCGGGAAAAGCAGTCGCCGACATTCAAACAGATATGTCAAATGCTGTATCAGCAGGAAATACTGATATTACGCTGCAATTTGCAAAGGGCGGTATCTGGGGAGCGGCTTCATCGGGCGGTGATATTATACTGGCTGTACCCGCCGGCGTAACTAAACTCACACTTACTTACGACCCGGCTACTACGGGTGCAATGCCGGTTATTTACATCAATCAGCTTACTTACACAGATGGTTTGATGACCGATGGTATTTTTTTCGACGGTGTGAAATTGTTTACAGGTACAGCAAACCGCTATCTTATTGCTCCTACAACCACGGCAGCGCAATTTCCTGCTAAAATTTCTATAAAAAATTGCTGGCTGGAAGGTTACCGGGCTGTAGTGTCTTCCACTTTGGCTACATCTACTTCGCAAATTATTTTCAGCAACAATTATTTCAAAAATATCGGAGCAAGTGGTATTATAAATGTAAATAATGGATCAATTTCGGTGATAAATATCCGCAAAAACACCTTTAACAATGTGGGAGGCGATGCTTCAGGAGCTACTGCTACCGATTATTTTATCGATTTCCGAAGTGCCAATTCGGTTACCTCGCAAATTACATTTTCTCAAAACACCATTTATTATCCCCGAACTCAGGGTAGAGGTCTTTTCCGTTTAGGAAATGCTACATTTACAACCGGATTTATCAGGGAAAACAACAATCTGTATGCTTCGGGCAATGCAACCACCTTTACCATGCAGTTGTTATATACAAACAGTTCGCAAGCCGTTTCTGATGCTGATTCTACCAATTATATTTCCAATAAAATGGGTATTGGCAGCAATAAGGGAAGTATTGTAACTACGGTTTATACCGAAAACAATCCTTCTAACCTGTTTGTAGATCCTGCATCTGATAATTTTACTATCAATGATCCGAATTTTTCAGGGAAAATTATTGCCGGAAATCCGGCTTGTTTTTATCCTGCTACCATAAATATAACTGGAGCCAGCCTCATTAATTTCAATTATAATCTCGGAACTGGTCCTTCTACGTCGCAATACTTTACATTAAATACGGTGGTTTTACGCGCTGAAGTTGGAATTAAAGCTCCGGCTCATTACGAAATATCATTAGACAATTCAACCTTCACCGATTCTCTAACTGTTGGTGGAAAAGGTAATGATTTATCAAACCAACAAATTTACGTGCGTTTAAAATCAGGACTTACCATCGGTACTTACGATGAGTCGGTAAAACTGACTTCATTGAATGCAGTAACCAAATTTGTTACATGTTCCGGTTCAGTAACCAGTTCATTGCCGGCATTAAACGCTCCTACAGGATTAACGGCAAACAATATTAGTTATACCGGTTTTAGCGCCGGTTGGTCGGCTGTAACCAATGCAAGTTCGTATGTTTTGCGGATTTTGCTCAATGGTACTGCTGTGAATACCATCAACAATCTGACAATAACTTCGGTTGATGTAACCGGATTAACTCCCGGAAGCGCTTATTCTTTTGCCGTTACAGCCATGGGAGATGGGGTCAACTACAACAACTCTGTGGAATCAACGCCATCAGAAGTTATCAACACTCCGTTTATACATTTATTTACGAGTATCAATAATACATCGGCTGGAACAATCACTAAAAGTCCGAATTTGCCCTATTATGCATCCAACGCTTCGGTACAACTTACTGCATCTAAAAATTTCGGATACAAATTTATCAATTGGGTCGATTCTGTTTCAGGTTCGGTAATTTCTACTTCCAATGCTATAACAGTAACTATGGATGGAACAAAACATTACAAAGCTGTTTTTGAATCGGTGAACACCTATACTTTCAATGTTACCATTGCTGGAAGTCCGTGGGGAAAAGTAAGTTTATCGCCTGCGCCAACCGACGGAAAATATGAAGAAGGAACCAACGTATCCATGATAGTTACTCCCAACGCCGTTACCACTTTCAGCTATTGGGAAAATGCCACTACGGCCACTTCGAGAGCAATTACAGTTGATGGAAATAAATCGTTTACCGCTACTTTTGATGAAATACCATTTATTGTAGGTTGGGATTTCAAAGTTGCAGATCCTAAATCGGCCAGAGCAGGTGATTATTATTCTGTTTCTACCAATCAGGGAATTTTCAGTATGTACGAGCAGAACGGAACCGCTGTTTCGTGGCTGTCACATACGGGTTGGGGCTCACCTTCCACGCCATGTACCATTAAATGGACCGGCGGCAGCAGCTTTCTGACAAATCAACGTTATTATCAGGCTTCTTTTAAAACTACAGGGTATCAGAATGTTCAGGTGAAATCGCAAATGACAGGTAGTTATCAGTATTATCTGACTCAAAAATTGCAAGCTTCGCTGGATGGCGTGAATTATACCGATGTGATTTCAGTAGATTTGGCCAATAACACATGGACCGATGTAAACTGTACTTTGCCTGCTGATTACAATAATAAAGAAATCGTTTATATACGCTGGGTGGCCAATACTGCAAGTACCAGAAATGGAAACACTGCCGACAGCGATGGCACTTCACTGACCAATGTATTTGTTTTGGCCGATCTTATTCCGGTTGTAGATAACGAAGCTCCACTTTTATTATCATCGGTTCCGGCACAGGCAGCAGCTTCGGTTTCTGCCAATGGCTCTATTGTTCTTACTTTCAACGAAAAAGTGAAAGCCGGAACAGGAAATTGCACTTTAGGTTCAAAAACACTTGCACCTGTATTTGCAACTAAAACAGTAACATTTGCTTATTCAAAACTAGATTACAATGCCGATTATTCGTTCACAGTTCCTGCAGGCGCCATTGTTGATCAATCGGGAAATCCATATGCAGGATTTACACTCAATTTTCATACAATGAATCGACCTGTGCCTGTCGCTAAAGTTTTTGATGCCGTTATTGCTGCTGATGGATCAGGAGACTACACGAACGTTCAGGCAGCAATAAATGCAGTTCCGGACAACAGAACACAACCATGGCTTATCTTTGTGAAAAACGGGGTGTATTTCGGACATGTAGATATTCCGGCAAACAAACCTTTTGTTCATTTGATTGGTCAGAGTCGTGATAGTGTGATAATTTCGCATGCCCGTTTGAGTGGAGGTTCTTCGCTGTACCCCGATTCTGCAGTTTATTCGGTCGATCCCGGAGCGTCAGTGGTCGTTAAATCGCCAAATTGTTATTTCGAAAACATCTGTTTCGAAAATAAATTCGGTTTCGATAATAAAAGTGGACCTCAGGCTTTGGCTTTGTACACCATGAACGACCGAGTGGTTTTAAACAATTGCTGGCTACGTAGTTATCAGGATACTTATCTGACATCCTACGGTAATGTGGCTTATCGTCATTATCTGAAAAATTGCCGGATTGAAGGCGCAGTCGATTTTATTTACGGAGGTGGAGATGTTTTCTTTGACCGATGCCAGATTTATGTAACCCGTTCATCGGGCGGATATATCGTGGCGCCAAGTCATCAAACAGGCACAAAATGGGGATATGTATTCAGCAATTGCTCCATCGATGGTCCCAGCCCGAGCTACATTACTTATTTGGGTCGTCCGTGGACAAACTCACCTATGACTTCATTTTTCAATACTACCTGCAAAATTGGAATTTATCCCGCAGGATGGCTCGAACACATGGGTGCAATTCCGGCCATTTTTGCCGATTACAATTCGATGGATGCTAACGGGTTTCCGTTGGATTTGTCGAACCGTATCGATCAGTACTGGATTGGTGATGCAGCAGCAAAAGTATGGGGAACAGCTAAAAAATCGTTTACCGACACTGAAGCCGCCACTTATACTTATGAAAACGTAACCTCAGGAACCGATAATTGGGATCCGCGTACCATTACTGAACCGACTGATGCACCAACAGATGTTCATGTTTCACACACAGGTAACATCACATGGATTGGAAACTCCTATGCTATTTGTTATATTGTAATGAAAAACAACAAAGTAATAGGATTTACAACTTCGAGTATTTTTACAGACAGCAATTATCTGGTATCAAATATCTATAAAGTTGTAGCAGTTGCCGAATCAGGTGCCTTGAGTGCTGCAGTTACTGCAACCGGAATAAATACCGCTGTGTTAGGTAATGAACCCAATAATGTATTTGCCTGCTTCAATGCGGATAAAAATCTGATTATTCAATATTTGCAACCGGGTTCTGATGTATATGTGTATGCTGTTTCAGGTCAATTATTAAATAAACAAAAGGCATTGAAAAGTACAATTATTTTTCCTGCTACGTCACCCTGTATTGTAAAGGTACTTTCCGGAAACAAAGAAACAATACTGAAAGTTACAAAATAAAGAAAATCAACATTTGTTTTGCACTAAAAACAGAGCGCCGTCTTTTTTCAGAGACGGCGCTCTTTGTGTTATTGATTTTTATTCATATTTTGGCAAACAATTGGTATTTTTATTTACTTTTGTCCTGATTATATTTCGCCATCGCAAATATAAACATCCACTAATTTTATAGACATGTCCAAAATTAATTATGGTTTTTCCGATTCTCCTTTCGGATGGTGTAGCATAGCTTTTGTCGGAGTAAAAGTGTACTCATTAATATTTCCTGTTGATGAACATGAGGCACTGTATGATTTTTCTGTTCGATTAAAAACTGATAATTTTGAAAGGAATGACACCGAAGCAGCTAAGCTCATTCATTCAATTTTTAATGAGAATCAACAACCTGAATTAGTTCTTAACGGTACCCCATTTCAGCAAAATGTTTGGAGCGCACTTCAGCAAATCCCTGCCGGAACAACTACAACTTATGCCGAAATAGCGAATAAAATTGGCCATCCCAAGGCAGTACGTGCTGTCGGGACGGCCATTGGAGCCAATCCTGTGGCGTATCTTATTCCATGTCACCGCGTTTTACGGACAGATGGAGGACTTGGAGGTTTCCGTTGGGGACTGGAAATCAAAAAGAAAATACTCAAAGCAGAAGGAATTCAGTTGTAAAAAGCTAAAACGTCTTTATTCTTAAGTCTTTGTTCTTTTTTCTTTACTCTTTGTTCGTTTAATAAAGCATTCCGAACAACCACAACGGAATTTTATTTCCCCAACCAATATCGATAGCATCCGATAAAATATAACTATCAGGCACATCTTTGATTTGGTTGAATTTTTTACCTTTTCCGCCCACTTCCACCGTATATTTTCCGTTTATCAGAAAATCACCCTGCGTGGAAGTGTTTACTTCATTTTGCACTTTCACCTGATTGACCAGAAAAGTTTCGCGAATATTTCCCGTTTCCGGTTTCTCAAACGACAATGCAAAAATCAGGTTTGTGTTGTTGAGCAACACCTTTTCGGGTTTTGTAAGTATTCCCATGCCTTTGTTTACCGGCATCAGCGAATTGATTAAGCCCGATTTCGACAAGTAACTCAGATATTTCAGTGTGGTGGCTCTGTTCAACTGCAAATCGGTACTCAGTTTTTCGATGTTTGGTGTGTACGGAACAAGAGTTGAGATGGTCATCAGTAGCTTTTTCAATGCAAACATCCCTGCAAAATCAATTTTCTCAATGGCGGGAATGTCCTTGTCAATAATGGCATTTACCACATTCTGAAGTTTCTGCGTGTAGTTGCGCATTCCTTCACGATAAATGGGATAATAGCCATAACTCAGATAGTTGCGGAAATGTAGGGCAATTTTGTGTTTCGACACGATGTCGCCGGCAATGTTCACGTGATTACTAAAAATTTCATCCAATGTAAGCACCGGAAGATCATCGACGCCCTCAAAAAGTAAAAATTCTCTGAACGACAAGCCGTGTAACTCATACACCACAGCTCTTCTGCTCAAATCGGCATTGGCGTTGTAAATTTCGAGCATCGACGAACCACTGAAAACAATGTGTAATTCAGGGAAACTATCGTAAATATTCTTGAGTTCAATTGCCCAGTTCGGATAACGGTGTATCTCATCGATGAACATGTGTGTACCACCAAACCTGCTGAATTCTTCAGCAAACTCAAGCAGCGTGTGATTCATAAACCACAGATTATCCATGCTCACATACACCACTTTCGATTTGTCGGCAAAAGTTTCACCTGCGTGTATCAGCATCAGGGTGGTTTTCCCGATGCCACGCGCTCCTACAATGGCGATGAGGCGTTCATTCCAGTCAACGTCGTTGTGCATGTATCTTCTCAGATTTCCTTTATCCAAAGAAATGAGTTTTGCAGATAATCTTAATATCGATTCCATTTTGCTGATTTTTAGATGGTACAAAGATATAAATAGTTATTTGATTAATTAGTATTATTTATAATATAGTTATTATAATAACTAAATATATTTATATAATGTTTATCGTAATAAACAAATAGTATTTTTATTTAATTGATATACATTATTATACAATTAAATGTATTCTTTTATTTTAAATTATTGAATTTAAATGTTTATCATTAAATACCATTCTAAAACTCAATATGTTAATGCAAACAGCATCTTTCGGCACTTGAAAACCAAACCGGTAAAAAATATTTATCTTTGTGAAAAGTACATTTTCCCCAAAAAAACGTCTTGTTTCTAAGTTCCATATCAACTTATCAGCTCATGCACCGAAAATTATTTCTCTCAGTTATACTCCTTATTGCCACCTTTCAACTGTTTGCTCAAATTACAACAGTTAATACGCAGCGCATTTACCTTTCAGGCCGTGGTTGTGACGATATGGTACAATGGGATTTCTTTTGTACAGACGGTGCAAATTCGGGTAAATGGACAAAAATAGGCGTGCCTTCGTGTTGGGAATTACAAGGTTTTGGTACCTATCAATATGGTATGCGCTGGTATGGGAAGCCATTCCCCGATGGTGTGGCCAACGAAAAAGGCATGTACAAATATGAATTTGATGTACCAACTACATGGAGCAACAAGCAGGTGTATCTGGTTTTTGAAGCTTCGATGACCGATACCGAAGTGAAAATAAACGGACAAAAAGCAGGTGAAATACATCAGGGAGCGTTTTACCGGTTTTCGTACGATATTGGTCGTCGGTTGAAATTCGGCAAGAAGAATCTGCTCGAAGTTACTGTCAGCAAGGAAAGTACCAATGCCGGCGTTAATCTGGCCGAACGTAGAGCCGATTACTGGAACTTTGGCGGCATCTTCCGTCCGGTTTTTCTGGAAGTGAAACCCGCCAATCATATTTCTCAGCTTACTATTGATGCGAAAGCTGACGGAGTATTTTCGGCGAATTGTTTACTGAATCGGGCGCTGGAAGACGCAAGCATCAAAACCGTAATTCTTGATCAAAAAGGGAAACAGATGGCCGAAAATATTACAGCCATAAAACAAGGAGGCGACTGTTCATCTATCAGTTTTCAGGTGAAAAATCCTTTACTCTGGACTGCTGAAACGCCAAATCGCTATACTGCTTTGGTAACTTTAACCGACAATAAAGGGAATATCCTGCATCAGATTTCCGAAAAATTCGGTTTTCGTACCATCGAAGTTCGTCCTTCGGATGGTTTGTATATCAACGGCACAAAAGTGCTGATTAAAGGCGTAAACCGTCATAGTTTTCGCCCCGAAACCGGCCGCACCTTATCAAAAGCTAAAAACATTGAGGATGTTTTGCTGATTAAAAGCATGAATATGAATGCTGTACGACTTTCGCATTATCCGGCCGATCCGGAATTTCTGGATGCCTGCGATTCACTCGGATTATACGTTGAAAACGAACTTGGAGGCTGGCATGGAAAATACGACACACCAACCGGCATCAAACTGGTAAAAGAAATGGTGGAACGCGACGTGAATCATCCTTCTGTAATTTGGTGGAGCAATGGCAACGAAGGTGGCTGGAATACAGAATTAGACGGAGAATTTCATAAATACGATTTGCAGAAACGACCGGTTATTCATCCGCAGGGAAATTTTGGGGGATTCGAAACCATGCATTATCGCTCGTATGGCGAGTCGCAGGAATATATGCGCAAACCGGAAATTTTCATGCCAACTGAGTTTCTGCATGGATTGTACGATGGCGGTCATGGTGCCGGACTGTACGATTATTGGGAAATGATGCGCAAACATCCGCGTTGTGCCGGTGGTTTTCTGTGGGTGCTGGCCGACGAAGGTGTAAAACGTGTGGACATGAACGGTTTTATCGATAATCAGGGAAACTGGGGAGCCGATGGTATTGTGGGTCCACATCACGAAAAGGAAGGAAGTTTTTATACAATAAAAGAAATATGGAATCCTGTACAGATTATTGAAAAAGCCATCGATAGAAATTTTAACGGAATTTTTACCATCGAAAACCGGTACGATTTTCTGAACACCAACACCTGTAAATTGGTGTGGAAACAGGTGAAATTTCCGGCACAAAACGACTCAAAAAGTACAGTAAAAATCCTGAAACAGGGCGAAGTGAAAGGTCCTGACATTGCTGCACGTACTTCCGGCAAATTAAATCTCAACGCGTTGATAGATCCGAATGCCGATGCATTGTTCATTTCGGTGATTGATTATCGTGGAGAAGAATTATGGCGCTGGTCGTATCAATTTCCTGTACAAAGTCAGGAATTGAAAATAGCAGGAAGTACACCGGCATATGAAAAAACAAACGACGAACTGGTAGTTACTGCCGGACAATCAAAGTTTAAATTCAGTAATAAAAGTGGTGAGTTGCAACAGGTGAGTGTCAATGGAAAGCAGATCAGTTTTGGTAACGGACTGCGATTTGTTGCTGCCCGCCGTGCCGATCGCTCACTTGATCAGTTTTATAACCACGACGACCCGGATGCAAAATCGAAAGACCGTACTTACATAGAATTTAAAGATGCTGCTATTTTTGCCGGATTTGATGTAAAATCGACAGATAATCAGTTGATTGTTACAGCAAACTACAAACTTGGAAATCTGGAAAAGGCGGAATGGATTTTTGCTCCTGACGGAACAGTTACTTTAAATTACAGCTATAATTTCAGTGCGGTGGTTGATTTAATGGGTGTGAAATTCGATTATCCTGAAGAAAAAATGCAACACAAACGCTGGTTGGGTAACGGACCTTATCGTGTATGGCAAAACCGCACACAGGGGCCGGTTTATGATTTGTGGGAGAACGATTACAACGATCCGATTCCGGGTGAAAGTTTTAATTATCCGGAATTCAAAGGATATTTTGCGAATGTAAGTTGGATGAATCTGACCACTGCTGAAGGTGAAATTGCTATCAGCAATTATACACCAAATTCTTATGTAGGAATTTATCAACTGCGCGATGGAAGAGATAAATTGCTTTATACATTGCCCGAAACCGGCATTTCGATACTGAATGTGATTCCTTCTGTACGCAATAAAGTAAATTCAACCGATTTGAATGGTCCATCAGCGCAACCCAAATGGGTAGATGGAAAATTCAATGGCACAATAAAACTATTATTCAAAACCAAATAAAAAATATTATTGTAAATGAGAAAACTTCTTATATTCGTAGTTTTATTAAGTTTTTCAGTTTGTGGTATTGAGGCAGCCTCTCCCTGGAGTAACGGAAAGTTAAAAGTGAGCGAAAACGGTCGCTATTTGCAACATGAAAATGGAACACCTTTCTTTTGGTTGGGTGATACAGGTTGGTTATTACCCGAGCGCCTCGACCGCGATGAAGCGGAATTTTATCTCGATCAATGCGCTGCGAAAGGTTACAATGTGGTTCAGGTGCAAACCATCAACGATGTTCCTGCCTATAATATCTACGGACAATCTTCACATCCTGAAGGTTTCGATTTCAAAAATATCAACAAAAAAGGCGTTTACGGTTACTGGGATCATATGGATTATATCATCAAAATGGCTGAACGAAAAGGTATTTATATTGGCATGGTTTGCATTTGGGGTGGATTGGTGAAAGATGGTAAAATGACTGAGAAAGAAGCCGTTTTGTATGGAAAATTCTTAGCCGAGCGCTATAAAAACTCACCTAATATTATCTGGTTTATTGGTGGTGACATTCGCGGCGATGTGAAGACTGAGGTTTGGGAAACCATGGCACGTTCCATTAAATCGATTGATAAAAATCACCTTATGACTTACCATCCGCGTGGCAGAACATGTTCTTCTACCTGGTTTAATAATGCTGATTGGCTCGATTTCAATATGTTCCAAAGCGGACATCGTCGCTACGGACAGCGCAAAGGTGATGGCGATTACACCATTGCCGAAAATACCGAAGAAGACGGCTGGCGCTATGTGGAGAAAAGTCTGGCTATGTCGCCAATGAAGCCGGTATTGGATGGCGAACCTTCGTACGAAGATATTCCACAGGGTTTGCACGATTTCAATGAAGTGCGCTGGAATGCCAACGATGTACGTCGCTACGCTTATTGGTCGGTTTTTGCAGGAGCTTTCGGGCATACATACGGACACAATTCCATTATGCAGTTTTACAAACCCGGAGTGTTAGGGTCATATGGTGCTACCCGCGCCTGGTACGATTGCATAAACGATGCCGGTTACAACCAAATGAAATTCCTGAAAGCATTAATGCTCGCATTCCCGTTTTTCGAAAGAATCCCGGATCAAAGTATTATTGCCGGCCAAAACGGTGAGCGCTACGACCGAACAATTGCTACACGTGGCAATGATTATTTGTTGGTTTACAATTACACTGCCCGTCCCATGCAAATAGATTTATCGAAAATCAGCGGAGTAAAGAAAAACTGTTGGTGGATGAATCCAAAAAATGGAGAACTGAAATTTATTGGCGAATTCGACGGAAATAAAACGGCAGAATTTACCATCGATGCAGGATATAATTCAGGAAACGATAGAGTGCTGATTGCTGTAGATGCAGAAAAGAATTATCTGAAGACAGACTCAAAAAATATTATCAAATAAAAAATCCATGAAGTCGAAACTAATCGTTCTGAATTTGCTTTTGCTTACGGCAATCGGGTTAAATGCAGCTATCTCTGTTACATCGCTGCGTACCGAAGGCATGCAAAATCCTTTGGGAATTGATGCCGTACATCCGCGTTTCAGTTGGAAAACAACTGCAACCACCGAAACAAATGTAATTCAGAAAGCTTATCAGATTTTAGTTTCTTCATCAGCTGAAAAATTAGCTAACAACGATGCCGATATATGGAATTCGGGAAAAGTTAGCTCCGCTGAACAACTTTGGATTCCATTTGTCGGAATCGAATTGAAAACCAATGGAAAGTATTTTTGGAAAGTAAAAATATGGACCAACAAAGGCGAAAGTAACTGGAGCGAACCTGCGTTTTGGAGCATGGGAATTTTGGAAGAAACGGAATGGAAAGCACAGTGGATTGGATTGGATAAAGCCATGCCGTGGGATGATGAAACTTATTACAGCAGACTTTCGGTGCGTTATTTACGAAAAGAATTTCCGGCAAAAAAAGAAATCAAACGGGCAACCGTTCATATCACCGGATTGGGCGTTTACGAACTTTATCTGAATGGCCAGCGGGTTGGAAATCAGGTTTTAGCACAAGCTCCAACCGATTACAACAAAACTGTTTTGTATAATACCTACGATGTTACATCGTTGGTTCAGAAAGGACAAAATGCGGTGGGGATTGCGCTCGGAACCGGCCGGTATTACAATATGCGCCAGACTTATAAACCGTGGAAAGTACCCACTTACGGCTACCCGAAAACACGCATGATGTTGATTTTGGAGTATACCGACGGAACAACCGAAACCGTTGCCACCAAAGATAACTGGAAACTAAATGCTGACGGACCGGTGCGCAGCAACAACGAATATAATGGCGAAGAATATGATGCCCGAAAGGAATTCCAGAACTGGACAAAACCGGGTTTCGATGATTCGAAATGGGAAAATGCACAGCGTGTTCGCTTTCCGGAAGGTGTGGTAAAAGCACAAATGATGCCTTCGATGCACATTGTTGACCGCCTGAAACCTATTTCGATTAAACCATTGGGCAATAAATTTATTCTTGATTTGGGTCAAAACATAGCAGGCTGGCTGCGGATAAAAGTTCGTGGAAATGCCGGCGATTCTGTAAAAATGCGCTTTGCTGAAACCCTTCAGCCCAATGGTGAACTTTATACCGAAAACCTCCGTTCTGCCCGTCAGACTGATGTTTATATTCTGAAAGGTGATGCAAATGGCGAAGAATGGGCACCGGCATTTGTGTACCATGGTTTTCGGTTTGTGGAAATCAGCGGATTGAAATATACGCCTTCGGAGGACGATTTTACCGGTGAGGTGGTGAGCGATGCCATGGAACAAACCGGAAAACTGACAACATCGAATGAAGTACTGAATCAGGTTCTGAAAAATGCCTGGTGGGGAATTTTAGATAATTACAAAGGCATGCCCGTGGATTGTCCGCAACGCGATGAGCGTCAGCCCTGGCTGGGCGACAGAGCTACCGGATGTTGGGGCGAAAGCTATTTTTTCGATAACAAATCGCTGTATGCCAAATGGGCTAACGATATCCGCGATGCACAGCGGTTTGATGGTTGCATTCCGGATGTCGCTCCGAATTACCTGACCTATTACACCGATAATGTGACATGGCCGGCTACTTTGCCCATGATTTGCGACATGCTCTATATGCAGTTTGGCGATAAAAAACCAATACAAGAAAGCTACAAGGCCATACAAAAATGGATGGTGCACATGGAGAAAAATTATTTGACAAAGGATTATTTAATGACCAAAGACGAATATGGTGACTGGTGTGTGCCGCCCGAAGATTTGAAAATGATTCACAGTCAGGATCCGAAACGCATAACCGATGGAACGCTGATTTCGACAGCCTATTATTACAAACTTCTGCAATTAATGACAAAGTTTGCCAATATTCAGGGACTGAAAGCTGATGCAAAAGAGTTTTCTTCTCTGGCTGAAAATATCAAAAGTGGTTTTAATAAAAAATTCTTCCGCACCGATTCTCTTTTTTACGGGAATAATACAGCCACATCCAATCTGTTGCCACTTGCTTTTGGAATGGTTCCGGCTCAGTTTACCGACACCATAGGGAAGCAGATTCTATACAAATGTGTTCCGGCCAATACCGTTTCACAAATCGGAACCGGCGATTTGAATATCACAACCGGCGTTATTGGCATTCAGTTTTTGTTGCGCGAACTCACCCGCATGGGACGCGGCGATGTGGCATTTGCACTTGCATCGAATACCAAATATCCTTCGTGGGGCTATATGGCTGCCAACGAAGCCACTACCATTTGGGAACTATGGAACGGAAATACTGCCAATCCGGCTATGAATTCCGGTAATCATGTGATGCTGATAGGCGATTTGGTGATTTGGGCGTATGAGAATCTCACAGGAATAAAATCGGACACTGAAAAAACAGCGTTTAAACATATTATTCTGAAACCTGATTTTTCCATTCCTGATTTGGAATTCGTGAATGCTTCTTACGAAACACCTTACGGAAAAGTGGTGAACAACTGGAAAAAGAATTTGATGAGATTGCATTGGGAAGTCACCATCCCGGTAAATACCACGGCTGAAATACATTTTCCCAACGGAAAAACACAGAAAATTGGTTCAGGTTCTTATACTTTTGATGTGGAAATTCCGCAGCAGAAAGGCGTTGTGAAAAATGAGTTTTTATACGAAAAAGCCGATTTTCCGCAGTGTCATTCGGCCACTATATGTGAAACTACAAACGGTGATTTGGTTTCTGCTTTTTTTGGTGGAACCCGCGAAGGAGCGCCGGACGTGTGCATTTATGTTTGCCGGAAAGAAAAAGGAACAGATGTCTGGACAAAGCCAGCTTTAGCTGCCGATGGCATTTTAAGTGCTACAGAACGCAAAGCCTGCTATAATCCGGTGTTGTATCAGCAACCTGACGGTCCGCTTTATCTTTTTTACAAAATCGGAAAAAATGTAGCCGACTGGACAGGATTCGTGAAAATGAGTTTTGATGCCGGTAAAACATGGACGAAAGCATTTCCGCTTCCCGAAGGTTATCTGGGACCGATAAAAAATAAAATTGTGGATGTGGATGGGAAATCCATTGCACCTTCGAGCAGAGAAACCGGCGGTTGGAAAGTGTATCTGGAAATTGCCGAAAATAGAGGCAAAAAAACACACATTGTGGGGCCGTTGGCAGCCGACAGTGCATTGATGACTCAGGATATGTTGCCAAACTCAGACCTTAAAGAAGATATGGAATCGGGTGGAAAAAGCAAACAAAAACCCATTCAGGCCATTCAACCCAGCATTTTGATACATAAAAATGGAAAATTGCAGATACTTTGCCGTACGCGCAACGGACGAATAGCCACAGCCTGGAGCTCGGATAAGGGTGAAACATGGACACCGCTCACACTGACCAATTTGCCCAACAATAATTCAGGAACCGATGCCGTAACACTTCAGGATGGACGGCATGTGTTGATTTACAATGCAGTTGCCACACCTCCGGGTGCGCCAAAAGGAGTACGTACACCGCTGAATATAGCGGTTTCGGAAGATGGTATCAACTGGAAAATGGTGATGACACTGGAAAACTCACCGGTTTCTCAATATTCTTATCCAAGCATTATTCATGGACGGGATGGACGGATTCATGCGGTGTACACCTGGCGTCGTCAGCGTGTGAAATATGTGGAATTAAAATTATAAAATCATACAGTACAAAATGGCGTATACAATCGTCTGAAGTTAATTAAATCAATTATCTATTCCTGAAAATGTCACTAAATAATTTTCAAACTCACCGTTTTCCATTATTTCTACTTTTTTTATTTCTCAGTTTCAATATAAACGCGGAATCTAAAAAAATTCTGATTACAGAATTTATGGCGATTAACTCCAACGGGATTGTAGACGAAGATACCGAGCATTCCGATTGGATTGAACTTTACAATAATACGGAAAGTGCTGTAAATCTTCAGGGTTGGTATCTTACCGATGATGCGTTGAATTTGAAGCAATGGCAATTCCCGGCAGTAACTATTGCAAAAGGAGCTTATCTCATAGTTTTTGCTTCGGGTAAAAACCGCATAGATCCCACCAAAAATCTTCATACTAATTTTAAACTTTCAGGTTCAGGGGAGTTTTTGGCTATTTGTGAGCCGGATTCAACCATTTCGTATGCATTTTTGCCGATGTTTCCGGCGCAAAGTCAGGATGTTTCGTATGGTATTTATCAGGGACAAACTGCTTTTTTCAGCACAAGTACTCCGGGACTTGTCAATATTCCGGGTAGCGTACCTTTTTCACCTGTTTTTAGTCATAAAAGAGGATTTTACACTTCAGCATTCGATGTAACTCTTTCGTCAATAACTTCCAATAGTTCAATATACTATACATTAAACGGAACCCGACCAACAAAAACAACAGGTACACTCTATACTGCACCTATCAGAATAACCACAACGACTCCTTTGAGTGCGGTAGTTATAAACAGTTCAAATGTAAGTAGCCCAGTTGTTAGCAATTCATATATTTTTCTGGCTGATGTTTTAAAGCAACCAAAAGCACCTGCAGGATACCCAACCGATTGGAAAGAATCTACTGCGTCTACTTCGATAGATGCCGATTATGAAATGGATACCCGCGTAACTACAGCCACAGCCTACAAAGACAAAATTAGCGATGCTATGAAAGCGTTACCCAGTATGAATATTGTAACCAATATCGGTTATTTGTTTTCGAATGTTGAGAATACGACCACAGGAGGCATTTATATTTTCACAGGATTGCCACACTCAGAAAGTAAAGCGTGGGAACGTCCGGCTTCAGTGGAATATTTTGATCCGAAATCAGGCAGTGAATTTCAAATCAATTGTCGTCTGAAACTACATGGTGGAAACAGTCGGCGACCGAGTAATAGTTTAAAACATGGATTTGAAATAGCATTTAATCCTGCATATGGTCCTACTAAGCTGAATTTCGATATTTTTAATGAAAAAAATTCAGCAAAAGAGTTCAACTCGTTGGTTTTAAGAGCGGGTTACAATTATACCTGGGTGAAAAATGCAGTAGCGCAACAAACTGCAGCACAATATATTCAGGATTCCTGGGCAAAAACCACGCAATTAGATATGGGCAAACCTGCTGCACACGAAACTTTTGTTCATTTGTACTTAAACGGATTGTATTGGGGGTTGTACAATATTACTGAGGAAATAAACAAAGAGTTTATGGAGTCATATTTTGGTGACGATGAAGCAAACTTCGATGTAATTAAGGAGAAGGAAACAACAATACCAACCGATGGTACAATGACTGCATGGAATTCATTCAAATCACTGATAACAGAGGTTGAAGCTAATACTTCTTTTCAGAAAATTCAGGGTAAAAATGCCGACGGAACAATAAATGCCGGTTATCCAAAATTGCTGGATGTGGAAAATTATATCGATTATATGCTTATAAATTATTATATAGGAAATAACGATTGGGACGCAAATAACTGGTCGGTGGGTCGAAACAGAATAACAAACGACAAAGGATTTAATTTCTTTTGTTGGGATGCAGAAAATTCAATGGTATTATTGACAGAAAATAAAATTATAACCGGAACCGCCGGAAATCCAACAGCTTTTATGCAATATCTGAAAAAAAATGCTGACTTTAAAGTGATAATTGCCGATAGAATTAAAAAACTGATGATTGACGCTGGTGGCGCTTTAACTCCGGCTGAAAATATCAAACGCTACAACAAACTGGCCGACGAAGTGGAACAGGCAATGATTTGTGAATCGGCTCGCTGGAGCGATTGGTATGCTCCTTACAATCCTTATACGCTCAACGACCATTGGTTGCCACGCAAAGCCGATTTGATAGCCAATTATTTTCCGCAGCGCACGGATGTGTTATTGGCTCAGCTAAAAACAGCCGGACTTTATCCAACCATCAATGCACCCGTATTTACCAATTACGGAGGAACAATAACTTCAGCTATCAGCCTGGGAATGACAGCTGCTTCAGGCACTATTTACTATACTACCGATGGTTCTGATCCCCGTACTGAAATTGCCGGAACTGTGGGAGCAACAGCAAAAACATATTCTTCTGCACTCAGCGTAGGCAGTTCCATAACTGTGAAAGCCCGTGCAAAATCGAGCACTGAATGGTCGGCAATAACTCAGGCTACATTTGTATATAGCACAACCAACGCCACCGACGATTTGATGCAAAATATGCTGATATGCAGCAATTACCCAAATCCGTTTAGCGAGAATACCACCATTCAGGTAAATTTACCATCGGCAGGCGATTTGCAACTTGACATCTACAGTTTGGATGGACGATTGATAAAAGCGCTGTACAAAGGAAATGCTATTGCCGGAAACAATCAGTTTTATTGGACTCCGGAAAATCAGGAAAGCGGTATTTATATTTGTCGGGTTACCTACGAAGGCAAACATACCTACCTGAAGCTGATGAAGAAATAAAGACGGAGATATTCAAAAATAGCAGCCACCGGAGATTTTTATATTTCCGGTGGCTGTTGTTTTAATTGTGGTAACGCCTTTTTGCATACCCGACAGAAAAACTACCGATAGTTATCCGTAGTCGTGCCGGACAGCAGGTTAATAAAGTTCTGAGTGCTTCCGGAGGGTGATGTTGGGGATGACAGAATTTTATTCTGTCAGAATTTACTACATTTGTAGCGGACTACAATCCCGATAGTGATCGGGATATAATACAGAGAGTGGGATTAGCAAATCCCACTCAACGGTTCGATGTTTTGCTTATATCCGAAGGGACTGGTTGTATATTCATAGTTTTATATCTCTAAGTTTGCAAATTTAACCATTTGTTTTTAATATACAACTGTAGCATAGCAGATTATAAATCCTTATAATACAGAAGGGTGTGATTGCAAATCACACCCGACAGTTCAACATTTGCTCATATCCGAATAGACTGGATATTATTCAAAGAATATATCCGGCTTGACGGAGGATTGAATCCTGCATTTTTGAGATTTCTAAAATTATTTATCCAAACAAAAACTATTTCCATGATATTCTTAAGTTTAACTAAGTCCTTTCGGTAATGTTTTTTTTATGTACAAAGTTTCGCGCCGTTTGTCAGCAACCAACGTTCATGATTTTACCACAGCCGAAAGAATAATTATATTCTGCTAATGTTGCTACTTACACTTTAGTCTCCCGCAAAATTAACAAAATGTTTTAAATATGCAATTGGAGCATAGCGGACTACAAGTCCTTATAATACAGAAGGGTGGGTTTGCAAAACCCACCCGACGGTTCGATGTTTTGTTTGTTTTTGTTCGGAGAATATATCCAACTGAACGGGCTTACTAATTTATTCCAGTTTTTTATTTATAATTGCGAACTCTAAATCTAATAATCTAAGAGACTTCTTAGCTACATTTGTTTTTTTCCTTTTAAAAAGTTGGAATCCTTCAGCGTTAAAATATACATTTGCATCAAATTTTGAGACATCAACATTAAATTCAATTGAAAACGCTTCAATGAAATCATTAGCATCTTCGCCATAGATACCTAAATCATTCTCTAAATATAGATCAGGTGTTAATTTGAAGTTATAAGTACCACGTTCTCTTAGAATGAAGCCAATAAGACTATTGAAAACAAGATTATTCATAATTTTAACTATTTATTGTGTACAAGGATTTTTTGCATACTTACAAAGTAATTCTGATTCTTAGCAACAGATATATTATATACTTTAGTCAATTCTGATACTTCTTCAATATCTAAAATTTTAATCATCTTATTATCCATTGTATATAAAACATCTTCAGTAGTTAAATCTCCATGTCCTTGCGGATATATAGATTAAATAGACAAATTTTCGTAGCGTCTGAGGTGAACCAACGGTCTTGAGCTTGCGAAAAATTGTAATCACTTCGTAACGTATTATCAGGAACTGCGTTCCGCTAATGCTACCGCTTATCCTTAGTTATTCCGCAAATTTAACAAATACTTTTTAATATACAACTAGTGTTTAGCATATTGAGAATATTGCATTACAAAGAGTCTGTGTACGCAGTAGACAACCTACTAGCCTCGCATCGATTGATTCGATGCGAGGCTAGTAGACCGTTCGATGCGAGGGGATCGATTGATTCGATGTTAGGCTATTCATCCACCTTATCCTTTCGGGTATATTTTCTGAAGAGCAAAGTTACGCGCCAACTGAGGTGAAATATAGCCAATGACGAGAGAATGATTTTAATATGTAACTGTAAGATAGTGTATTACACCGTCTCCGTGTTTTTATTTTCCTTCCTTGATATTGTGCAGATATTCCGTAGGTGTTACGCCAAATTCTTCTTTAAAACACTGACGGAAATAAGCCGGTGTGCTGATGCCCACTTTGAAAATAATTTCGGCAATAGTGAATTTGCGTGTCAGTAGTAGTTTTTCGGCATTTTTCATCCGCACTTTTCGTATAAATTCGTTGGCCGAAAGACCTGTAAGCGCCTTTATTTTGCGGTAAAGCGTGGAATGACTCATAAACATCTGGTCGGCAATCTGCGCAATATTCAGTTGCTCTATTTCCATGTTTTCTTCAATAATTTTGGTGAGTCGCTCCATAAATTCATTGTCGAGTTTGTTGATAGACTCGGTAACAATGGTTTGCTTGTTCATCACCAGTGGTGAATACAATTCATTCATTTTTTTGCGCGAATCCAGCAAGTTGTTCACGCGGCTTTTCAGTAAACTGCCACTGAAAGGTTTGGTCAGGTACGAATCGGCTCCGGCATTGTAGCCTTCGGTTTTATCTTTCAGCGAGTCTTTGGCCGTGAGCATAATGACCGGAATATGACTTGTGCGGAAGTCGGCTTTCAGGCGTTTGCAAAGTTCGGTTCCATCCATTTGCGGCATCATAATATCGCTGATAATAACGTCAGGAATGCGTTCGAAGGCAATTTCGAGACCGGTACGACCATTGTCGGCTACCAACACTTCGTAGGAATCGGAGAAGCAATCGTGAATATATTCCTGAATTTCGGGATTGTCTTCCACAATCAACATCAACTGATTCGAAATTTCATGAATGTGCTGATCCATTTCCTCTATCCGTTCTATTTCAGCCTGTGCGTGAATGGCATTCGGGTAATTATTGTCGGAACTGAGCTGCAAAGTAAAACTTGTTCCTTTGCCCGGAGTACTTTTCACCAGAATTTTACCTTCGTGCAGTTCCACCATATTTTTCACCAGCGACAAGCCAATGCCCGTACCCGAAACCTGATGTTTGCCTTTGATTTGATAATACCGGTCGAATATGCGTGCCAGTTCTTCGGGGGCTATTCCGGCGCCCGTATCGCTCACTGTTATTTCTGTCAACTGATTGTTGTCTTCGGTTTTGTTTTTTATCTGCAGGGTTATTTTGCCTTCCTGCGTATATTTCATGGCATTCGAAATCAGATTATCAAGTATAATCGTAATAACTTCGGTGTCGAAATAAATTTCAACAGGCGCTTTGGGCATTTTTACCACAAACTCAATTTTTTGATTCTGATTCAGCTCTTTGTATTTCAACAGGATATCGTTAGCCAGTTCCGTTATGTCAGCTTTACGCACACTGAGTCGGCGGTTGCGTGTTTCCGATTTTCGGAATTCCAGTATTTGGTTAATTAAATCGAGCAATCGGCGGGCACTGCGCTGAATAGAACCGAGTTTTTTCAGATGTGCAGGCTGAATGGTGGTGTCGTTCACCAAATCTTCCAATGGTCCGATAATTAGCGTTAGTGGTGTACGAAGTTCGTGGGTTATGTTGGTAAAAAACCGCAAACGTTCATCGTTTAGCTCCTGTTCCTGTTGATGATCTTTCTTTTCGAGATAGAGCGAGTTTTCCAAATCGAGTTTGCGCTTGTAGAACCGCGCAATGTAAAATGCAATATAAACTACGATAATAAAATAGATGAGTTTAGCCCACCAGGCAAACCAAAACGGAGGTTGAATTTCGATGGTTACACTGGTGAATTTATCGGGCCAATCCTGGTTTCGCAAGCGTGATTTGATGTTTAGCTCGTATTTTCCAGGTCTTAGATTTCTAAATGTCAACTCCTTGTTGTTTTTCACATTAAACCAGTTGTCGTCCAGCCCACGCATCTGATAGGAGTATTCCACTTTTTCGTTGAGCGAGAAATCGGGTACACTAAACGATACCGAAAAGGTATTTTCGTTATGTTTGAGTTTGATATTTTCTTTGAGTGGAATTTCGGACAAATCTCCTTTGTACGAAAACTTTTTATTTACAACAGCAAAACCGGTCATAACCACTTCCGGAATATGATGCGACTCAAACTGAGCTTTCGAGTCGAACCAACAAACGCCATTTTGCGTACCGAAATAAATAATTCCATTGGCCGATTTTGTTACTGCGGCATTCATGTAGTCGCCAAACGGAATTCCATCCATTTGATTGAAATTCAGAACTTTTCTTTTGTTGTAATTGAAATAGCTGATGCCGTTTGTAGTGCTTACCCAAATATCGTTGGCAGAAACGCCCTGCGTTATGGCATGAAAATAGCTGTCGTCAAAGCCATCCTGCAATCCGAAACTTTCGAAAACGGTATCAGTGGCATTTTTAAAAACAATCAGATTCGATCGGGTTCCTATCCATATTCTGTTTTGAGTATCCTTAAAAATATGATTGATACCGTACAAATGTTCACCGGTAGGATAATAGTGAATTCGCTTAAAATCCGGAGTAAAAACACAAAGTCCGCCACTCAGGCTTCCCACCCATAAATTTCCGTTTTTATCTTCGGTTATACTACGTACCACATTATCGGTCAGGCCATTTTCCTGTATAAAGAAAGATTTGTGCAGTTTTGTCACCAGATTATACGAGTACAAACCAAGATCGGTACAAATCCAGAGGTTTTTTTTGGAATCTTCGTAAAAGCTGCGAATCCATACGCCATTTGTATTTAGTCCGCGCAACTCTGTAAATTTCTTCTGCCTGGTATTGTACGTAAACACTAAACCATCCACCGTTCCGAACCACAAATTCTTTTCCGAATCGGTAAGAGTGCAGGCTATATTGTTGGTTACCGGGCTGTTAGTGCGGTTGAAATTATTGATTTTAATATTGTTTCTGAACACGTCGATACCACCTTCCTCAGTTCCTACCCACAAATTGTTTTCATTATCCAAACAAACGCCCGACACTAATTTATTGCTCAGGCTCAGTGAATTGCCGTGAAATGGCAGGCATTCAATTTTATTGAAAAAGTCGGGTTTGTTGGCAATAAAATTCAATCCACCACCGGCTGTACCTATCCATATATTCCCGTAGGTATCCTGACAAATAGCCTCAATATAGGCATTGGAAAGACCGTTAGGATTGTCGAAAACCGGAATATGGTTAAAATTTACCTTGTCGGGATTGGTAAACATTTCATCTTCGTAATTCAAAATGCTTACGCCACCGGTAGACGTTCCAATCCAGATGCTGCTTTCGTTAATTTCGGTGATACAGCGAATCACATTGCCCGAAAGAGAGTTGGGATAACTGTTGTGGCGGAAAACAATAAATTTTTCGCTTTTGGGGTTGTAAAGTGCCAAGCCGTTATTTGTTCCCACCCAAACTCTTTTTTTACTATCGATGAGCACACAGTTTACACGATTGTCGGGGATGGAGAATGGATCGCCGGGAATTATCTGATAATGTTTGGCTGTTTTGTTCTTCAGATTTATCACACTTAATCCCGAAAACACATGACCAACATACAAATTTCCGTTTCTATCGTCGGCAGCACACCAGTTGTAATCACTTCCGAGTCCTTTTATGGTTGATTGGTTATAATGAGTGAATGTTTCAGTTTTTTTATCGTAATAATCCACTCCCGCATTGTAGGTGGCAAACCAGAGGTTTCCCGAGGCATCGTCGGAAATTCCGGTAACGCCATTGCTCGAAATGGAATTTGTGTTGGATGGGTCATTTCGGAAATAGGTGAATTTATTTTCGGTGTAATTATAGGCGTTTACGCCATCTTTTTCGGTGGCAACCCAGATAATATTATCAAACCTATCGGCAAAAGCGGGATTCAGTTCGTTACTGCTTATGGTATTTGTTACAATGGTGGAATGTTTGAAAACCCTGAATTTATCACCATCGAACCGATTCATACCTGAGCGGGTTCCAAACCACATAATTCCTTTTCGGTCCTGCACAATACTATTGATATTGTTGTTGGACAAGCCCTTTTCAATACCAAGCTTTTTGATTGTAAATGAACTTGTTATGAAGAATAATATTAAAACAAGAAATATGTGTTCAATTGATTTTTTCATGATAAACAGCTGATTTTCATTTATGCCGATACAAATTAAGACCTATCGGATTCATTTCTTTTTCAAAAATAGATAAAATTAATGAATGTCGGAACAATAAAACCTGAATGCTTATTTTGTATACCATTAATGACGATTTTGTAGATTAGCTTTGGAAGTTATTAGCGCTATTTTTGACAAACCAAATACCACGTGTTTTTGGCAACCTTATTTCAACATACTTTTAAGAAAATCAACAAAAGAAATGAACGCACTTACTACATTATCAACACCAAATTCCATTGTGCTGGAAATTGAGAAGTCGGATTCGTTTGAAAACAAAAGAAATGTGCAAAATAATTTTGCGAAGGAAATGCTGCTCGACGATAATTACAATATTTCGGAGATAGCATATATGATTGGTTTTAACGATCCGCAATACTTCAGCAAATGCTTTCGAACGCGTTACGGTGTGAGCCCGCGCAAATACCGTGAACTCAACAAAAAAATCGCTCAACAACCCACCCGGAAGAATCTCTTTCTCGAAAAAGTCAATAAAGTTATTCAATCCAATTTGTATTTCGACGATTATAATCTCGAACTTTTTGCGGCAGACATGAAAATGTCAAAATCCTCACTTTACCGAAAAATTAAACAGCTAACCGGTATGTCGCCCTGCGGATATATTCGTTCGCAAAGGATTGAAGAAGCAAAAAGCCTGCTTCACAATACGAGCAGTAAAGTAGTGGATGTGGCTGTTACAGTAGGTTTCAGGGATGTGAAGTATTTCAGCCGTTGTTTCCGCGAAGAAACGGGAAAATATCCTTCTGAATTTATGAAACAGCGTTACTTTGAAAAGGAGAAAATTGCATAAGACATAGAGTATTTACCTTTAAAATTTAATTATATGATCACACACTCAATAATATGGAACAATTTTGACGTTCAGCTGAACAAACTGAAAAGCTCAGAATTTACCAAAAAGATTTTCGACATTATCCTCAGCAACAATTCGGAACCCGATTGCAATATCGATTTGCTGGCACAACGCCTGTGTATGACAAAATCTACCTTGTACAATAAGCTGAAACGTCAGACAGGATTGTCGCCGGTAGAATATGTACGGTCGGTACGTTTGCATACATCGGTACGTATGATGTCCGATTCGGAAATGTCGATCAAAGAAATTGCTTATGCGGCAGGTTTTAACGATCCCAAGTACTTTTCGCGCTGTTTTAAACGTCATTTCGGTGTAAGCCCCAAGGAATACAAGGAAATATCAAGCAGACCGGCATCGTATCAGTGGCTTAATTTCAATATGAATTGAACTGAAAAAACTGATATTCCACATTTCTGAAAATTTTGTCACCCTTATCAGTGGCTCGGTTTTTTCAAAAGTAATTATATTTGTTGCGCTCAAAATTCACAATCAACTTATATCTAAAAAATAAATTATAAACTTTTAAATTTTTTATCATGAACAAAAAACTACTTTTTGCACTTGCCACAATGTTTGTAGGTGCTTGTTTAACTCTAAGTGCTCAAACATTGACGCACTCTTACAATTTTAATTCTGATTTGTCAGATGGAACAGGTACTGCCAATGGAACAGTTCATGGTGCAGCTTCTGTTTCAGGTGGAAATTTAGTGTTGGGAGCCAATGGAGATTATATCTCTTTTGATGGTACTCAATTAGGCTTAAATACATATTCAGCTACTACCCTTGAATTTGTAATTAAATCACAAAATGCATTTAATGGTTGGAACTGGGCATGGTATTTTGGTGATTCTAATGCAGTAAACTCTGTTCGTGGAGGATTTTATACATGGAGTCAGATTGTTGGGCATGGTAATACTGATGGTGCTGATGCATGGTATGCAACAACCGAAGATGGAAACTGGCATCATATTGTGTACGTGTTCACTGGTACTACAATGTCAATTTATAAAGATGGAACATTGCTGGGAACTACTACAGGTGGAACAAGTTTAACAATAGGAACTGCTCAAAATTACATTGGTAAAGGTAATGATGGTTGGGGAGATCCTACCTGGAGGGGTTTGGTAAATGAGTTTAATATCTATCAAGGAGCAATGAGTGCAGGTGCTGTTAGCACGAGAGCTACTTCATATTTAGCTGTTTCTAGCTCAAAATTAACAAGTCTTACATCAACTATAGGTACACTTGCCCCTGCTTTTAACTCTACCAATACCAAATATGATCTTTATGTTCCTGCAGGTACTACTTCACTTTCTCTGACTGCAATTCCTTTTGGAAATGGTGCTAATGTAACAGGTAATGGTGCAATTTCAGGAATCACATTGCCTCAAACAGCTAACATTGTTGTAACATCAGAAGATCTAACTACTACAACCACATATACTGTAAAAATTACTCAGGAATGTTATACTCCTACTTATTCAGATAGACCAAACATGATAGCTGATCCTACATTTAGTTCTGCAACATTGTTAGAAGGTGGTTATGGTGGCTGGGGAGTAGGTGCTCCTGGTATTGATACTAAAAATCCATATTGTGGAAATGGAAGTGGATATATTCGTGGTACTTGCTGGGAAAATGGTGGATCGCTTAACCGCTCATTAAATACTGCAAATGGCAATGCTTTACAGCCAAATTCTACTTACAGACTAATAGCAATGATTAAATCAAGTGCTCCAAAAGGAAGTTTCCATTTCCAGATTGAAGGAGCTAATGGTAGTGGTACAAATAAATTCATCCAAATCGAAAATACTGCAGGTAACTGGGTTCAATTAGATTCAATTTTCACTACTGGAAATACAGTATCACAAAACGGAATATACTTTAATTCATGTATGGATGCAGAAGGTAAACCAATTAGTAGCTTAATTACCGACTCATGTTTCATAGATAATTATGAATTATACAATATAACTGATTTAACAACAAGTTTGACAACTCCTAAAGATAATCTTGTAAACGTATTTGTACGCGATAATAAAATTGTGGTATCGCTCAACGTTGTAAATGTTGAAAACGCTGAAGCATCAATTTACTCTGTCAACGGCATATTATTAAGTACACAGAAACTGAATCTTACTTCAGGCATTACTGAAAAACAACTGAACGCTAACCTGCCAGCAGGTGCTTACGTTGTTAAGGTTGTAACTGATGGTAAATCTTACACACAGAAAGTTATCAAATAATATAACTCAGATTTAAATTAAAAGGGCTGTTGATTTTGAATCAACAGCCCTTATTATTGCCTAAAACTTTAATATATGCCCTTCAGGGGGTTGGGGTTATAAACTTTATTATTTCACTCCGTGCATAAGTTTCTGTAACCATTTGGATAAAAGAAATAAAAGAATGGCGGCTGCCCCGGACATATAAACGAACAACATAAAAAAGTCGTTCAAATCAGTAATCGGGAAGCCCAAAAACTGTTTTGCTTTTCCTGCTTCAGGATAAAGTCCACTCAAAATACCTGCAAATTTATTGGCTGCCGCAAACGAAAGGTACCAGATGCCCATAAGCAACGAAGCAAAGCGTACAGGCGCAAGCTTACTCACCATCGACAATCCGATAGGAGAAAGCATCAATTCTCCCATAGAGTGAATGAAATACAGTCCGGTGAGCCACATAATACTTACTTTGGTGCCCGGCTCCAGTCCTTTAACGCCAAAAGCAATAAACAAATATCCCAACGACAGGAACAGCAATCCCAATGATTGTTTAATGGGCGAAGCCGGTTCCATATTCCGGTTGCCAAGTCGTAACCATAACCAGGAAAACAACGGAGCAAAAGCCACCACAAACACAGGATTAAACGATTGGAAATAGCTGGCAGGAATTGTCCAGCCAAATATATTGCGGTCGGTTTGTTCGTCGGCAAAATAAGTGAGCGATGCACCAGCCTGTTCAAAAGCAGCCCAGAAGAATATCACAAAAAATGCAATGATATAAATAACGGCAATTCGTTGTTTCTCAATTTTCGAAAGAGAAGGATCGCTGATAACATAAGCCGGCAAAATCAAACTCATGGTAAAAATAAATGTACCGATAACATCAAAATCAAGAAATGAGTAAAACACATAAGCCAAAACAACTGCTGCCAGCGCCCACAATGAGAAAGATTTTAGTTTGTCCGAAGTGCTTTTCTGAATAATTTCTTTTTCGGAAACATGATTTTTTCCTGCTGCTATCAATCCTAATTGCTCGCCGTTGGGACCAATCAGAAATTTATTTTTCAAGGTGATGTAAACAATCAAACTGAGAAACATACCGATAGCCGCAGCCAGAAATCCCCATTTGAAATCTGCCGGATTGCCTGTATCGCCCAAAAAACCGCAAAGCAGCGGAGCAATAAAAGCCCCGGTATTTACGCCCATATAAAAAATGGTATATGCTGAGTCGAGTCGGCGGTCGCCGGGAGCGTATAAACTGCCCACCATGGCGGTGATATTGGGTTTGAAAAATCCATTGCCGAAGATAAGAGAAGCCAGCCCTGCGTACATCAACGGATGTGCAATGGCAGCAGTTTGATAATACAAAGCGCTGAAAAACATCAGCATTTGCCCCGTAAGCATCAATATTGCGCCAAGCAATATCGATTTTCGCATTCCCCAGTACCTGTCGGCCATATAACCCCCTATCAGCGGTGTGAGGTATACCAGTCCGGTGTAATTGCCATATATTGCCGATGCAAGTTCTTTGTCCATCAGCAGGGCTTTGATTAAATACAGGGTGAAAATGGCGCGCATGCCGTAGTAACTTATACGCTCGGACATCGCTGTGGTGAATACGAAGTAGATTCCTTTCGGATGACGTAAATTGGTGGTTTCTGACATTGTTTTTTTGTTGTAATTAACGTGAAATAATTTTTGTGGTGCAAAGATAAAGTTTTTGACGTTCCGAAAATTCAAATGAAGAAATTTTTGAAAAATGAACTAATATGACTGAAAAAGTTAACCTGAAAATCTGTAAACAAATTTTTGAGTGCATTTTCTTAACAAAAAGGTTCAAAATTCATTCAGCACAAAGTTTGTTAAACTTAATTCCTTTAATTTGTATTTGCATTGAGTTACAAATTAATTTTTAAGTCAAAATAAAATGAAAAAAATCTTTTACTTTATTGTATGCATTGCAATATCGGCTCAAGGGTTGATGCATGCCGCAAATGTAGTTCCCGAACCGGGAGTATATTATAACATTATTCAAACACCTTCCAATATGGTGTTTGGTGCAGTTGGCACACAGCCGGTGGTTCAAACAGCTACCAATGGACTTGATCAGGCTTTTGAGTTTGTGCCCGTCGATGGCAAAGCCAATACCTATTACATTAAATCTTTTTTTGGTAAATATCTGAATAAAACGGCCAATAATAATTGGAATATGATTTATCTGGATGCCCCGGATGCTACCAATGTTTTAAATGCCGAATAGGTAATTACCGACGATGCAAGCGCCGCAAACGTGTTTCGGTTGATGCTGAATGCTAATAGCAAATATGTAGCTACCGATGCAACCACCACTAACTCATATTTATATTGCGATAAAGCGGTTGACCATGTGCGTGGACTTTTTACCATTGCAAAAGCAACTATTCCTACCGATCTTGTTGATGCGTATAACAAACTAACTTTGGGCGATATTTCGGCCGTAAAAGACAACCTGACCCTTCCATCTGTTTCCGGTACAGCAAACATTCCGGTTACATGGACTTCTGCTATGCCGGCTGTAATTGCTACTGATGGAAAAGTAACCCAACCGGAAAAATATGATGCCACAGTAAAACTTACAGCATCTATGTCGCAGGTTTTGAATGGTGTTACTTACACAATGACTAAAGACTTTGTTGTAACGGTTAAAGCAAAAAATGTTGCATCTGAGTTGATAGCTGAATGGAATTTTCCTACAAGTTCTATTGCTGAATCAAATGGCGGATTTACGGTTACCGATCAGTCGGAGAATGGATTTGTAGGAACATTGATGAACAATGCACGAATTCGCACCATTGGCGGACCGGTAAACGGGTTACGAAATGTATTGGATTTAGGAAATGGAACCGGATATTTTGATATGGGAACCGAAATAGGTAAAGCCATTTATTCGTTGAAAGATTACACCATGTGTGCATTTTTCCGTGTAGATGAATCAAATACCGATTTGAATTCGGATGGCAACTTTATCTGGAATTTCTCTAACTCCAATAATGCTCCTGTTGATCAGAATGGTTACATTATTGGTAGTCTCAAAAATCAGTCGCAAAACTGCACTTCTGCTTATTGGGCAACAGGCGATCAATCGGTAGGATTATGGTCAAATGCATCAAAAGGAGGCTGGCATCACATTGCTTTTAGTCAGAGTGGCACAACCGGAACCATTTATATCGATGGTGTTCAGGTGGCACAAAATACGGCTATGACCAATATCCCTGCCACCACTGTTCCCCGTCCCGGAATGTCAGGAACTTTGTATAACTGGCTCGGACGTTCATGTTATCCGACGGATGCATATCTCAAAAATACTTTAGTCTACGATTTTCAATTGCTAAGCGTTGCTTTAAATGCCGAAGATCTGGCAAGTTATGTTTCTGTTTCTGAGACTATAGCCAAACTGGATGCGGCTTATGTAGAAAACGGTGATATTATTCTACCGGAATTAACTACAGAACAAACTGATCTTGATTTGGGCGATTTAACCGCTGTGGTAAGCAATATTACACTTCCCGTAAAAGGAGTAAAAGATAATACCGTATCCATTTCGTGGCAATCTTCAGCGCCAGACATGATTTCTTCCAACGGAACAGTTACGCGCCCGAGCTATTTCGACAGACAATGTACGCTAACTGCCACTTTATCGAAAAACGGGCAGAAACTTACCAAAACATTTACAGCTACTGTACTGGTTGAGCCAACTTCTCAGTTTGCCAACGATCTGATTGTAAAATATGATTTTGCTACCGTCAGCGCTGATACAATTGTGACTGATGCCGGAGAGAAACATTTTGCCGGTATTGTAAAAAAGAATGCAAAAGTACAGACAATTGGAACTTCGACTAAATATAATGTATTGAATCTGGGCGATAGTATTGGTTATTTCGATTTAGGGCTCGAAGTAGGAAAAGTGCTTTATGGCATTTCTGATTATACTATGAGTTGTTATTACCGTATTGACGAAACATACACCAATATTGGATCGAATGGTAATTTCCTTTGGAGTTTTGCCAATAGTACCAATGCCAATACCGATCAAAACGGATATATAATCGGTATTCTGAAAGATCAAAGTCAAAGCATTACGCCGGGTTATTATACAGCAGCCTCAGGTAATCAGTCAGTTGGCATGGCTTCAGCACCTTTATTGGGAGGGTGGCACAATATGACATATACTCAAAGTGGCGATATAGGAACTTTATATGTCGACGGCATGGCACAAGCCGTAGGTACAGTTACTTATCAGCCTAAAACAGCATTGCCAAAAGCCGGAAGGTCTGGAACGCTTTACAACTGGCTTGGCCGGTCGTGTTATGCTTCCGATGCGTATTTGCGCAAAACGTTGGTGACCGATTTCAGACTGTATAAAAAAGCATTGGTTGATGAAGAAATTCAATTCTCTGTTTTGAACGTTGGCTCAAAAATAAGTGCGTTGGACGTAGCTTACAATGAAAGTCTGAACGGTATTGAACCAATCCAAAATTCACTTTACAAAATTGTACCTGTAAACGGAGGAATTGAGATACTTGGTTTAAAAGGAACCGAAAAAATCTCAGCATTCGATGTTGCCGGTCGGAAACTGAACATGGTAAGTGCCAACAGAATATCAATGAATGCCGGTATTTATTTTGTGAAAGTGGATAACTTTGTTGCAAAAGTAGTGGTAAAATAAATTCAGAATAAACGTCATTTTTACGATAATCGCCCCAAAAGTTCCGTAACTTTTGGGGCGATTTGTATTTTTCTATTTCAGTTCAATACTTACTTTGACGGTTTTTCCACCTACCGGTGGATTCAGTTTGCATAGTTTTAGTTTCAGTTTTTTTATTTCGGGAAATCTTGTCAGCACTGCTTTTTTTATGCGGTATGCTACGTTTTCAATCAGATTCGAGGGTTTGTCCATTTCTTCTTTTACCACATCGTACACCAATTTATAGTTGAGTGTATCTTCCAACCGGTCGCTTTGTTCGGCAGCACTGGTGTCAATTTCCAGGCTCAGCGTTACCAGAAAGGTATTTCCATTCAGTTTTTCATGCTCCAAACAGCCGTGGTAAGCATGAAACTCCATATTTTTAAGTGTAATCTTCGACATAAATTTTATGGATAATTATTTTTAGAGGTTTAAAACTTTTGAAATCCGACGTATCGGGAGTTAGCATTTTTTTTGGGTCTCGCGACTTCCAAGTCGCGAATTATTATTACTTAAACGCGACTTGGAAGTCGCGAGACCCGAATATTACTATTGTTTCGAATAACGGAGTGTAACACCTGAAACCTTTGAAACCTGAAACACTTGAAACTATTTGGCTTCAGCATGCCACATCTCTACGAATCCTTATTCCACCCTGTCGCGACGTTCCGAACGTTGCTCAACTTTGAGCGGATTTTTGGCAATTTCTTTGTTTTGAGTTCTGTTATGATAAATGTCGCAGGCCATCCACAGTGCCTGGCGGAACGATTCTTCCGAGGCTTTGTTTTGCCCGGCAATTTCATAAGCAGTACCATGTGCCGGTGAAGTTCTGATAACTGAGAGTCCTGCAGTATAATTCACGCCACTTTCCATCGAAATGGTTTTAAACGGTGCTAATCCCTGATCGTGATACATTGCCAGAATGCCATCGAACTTACTGAAATGTCCTGAACCAAAAAATCCATCGGCAGCATACGGACCAAAGCAACAAATACCTTTCTTTTCGGCTTCTTTCATGGCGGGAATTATCACCGTTTGTTCTTCGTTACCAATTACTCCTTCGTCGCCGGCATGCGGATTGAGACCTAAAACTGCAATACGTGGCTTGACAACAGTGAAATCGCTTTTCAGCGCCGAATTAAACACGGTGAGTTTTTCGAGAATAAGTTCCGAAGTCAGTTTCGCAGGGATATCTTTTACCGGAATATGCCCTGTGACTACAGCTACGCGCATTACATCGTTTATAAGCAACATCAGCGCCGGTGTGCCGGTACCGAATTTTTCTTCGAGATATTCGGTGTGTCCCGGAAAATGAAAATCTTTGGACTGGATGTTATTCTTGTTGATAGGCGCAGTAACAATTGCCTGAAGAGCACCGCGATTCAAATCGGCTGTGGCACGTTCCAGTGCCGAAAAAGCCGCTTTCCCGGCTTCCTCGGTCGAGCGTCCGGGTTCAACTTTCAGTTCGTCGTCGGTACAATTGATGATGTTGATTTTTTTTGCGTGAGCATCTTCCACCGAGTTTATCACGTTCAGATTGATGTTTTGTATATCGCAAAGTTTGCGGTGGAAGGCAGCTACTTTAGCCGAACCGTAAATAACCGGAACAAACGAATCGTACACATTGTTATCGGCCAGAGTTTTCAGAATTACCTCGTAACCAATACCATTTATATCGCCATGAGTAATACCTATAATGACTTTTTTTGCATCCATTTTATGTGATAAATTATTTTTTGTTTTTTGTAGCTACCACCGATACTTCTTTCAGAGCATTAATTTCCTGTGGAAGTTTCATGGTATAAATTGCAGCTTCGAGCTGACGAATTGCATTGCGCTTTTTAGTACCCGGAGCAAACACAAATCCTTCAACGGTAATTACTCGCTGGTTAATTTCATCCAAACGGGTATGGCTGTAAAACGGGCCACCCATGGCCGCGCCGTTCATCATTCTCCACAATCCTTTCAGTTCGGCGCAGTAGCCTTTATTTACCCAGATTTCTTTGAAAACAGGTGATACGTATTTGGTTTCAGTTCCCATGTATGAATCTTTTAATTCGCCGGGGATATTGGCTTTCATAACCGAATCACGTTTAGCTATCAGATATTCTTTGGTAAAGGTGTTTTTGTCTTTGTAGGGATAGGAGTAAATAACGATATCCTGACGGGTAGTTGGATTGTCGTTGGTTATCCAGTAAAAATCTTTGCCTTTGGTTACTTTGGATATTCCCTGTGGAATATCAATCTGAATGCCAAAGAGTTTTTCGATTTCTGCTTTCGCGCTTTCGTTGGTGTAATCTTTATTAAAAGCTATCTGACGTTCGCGTTCGGTCAGCAGAAAATAGCCAAGAATTTGTTCGCCATATTCTTTAACTGTTGCAGTAAACGATGAATCGTCGGGAGCAGTAATTTTAACTACCGATTGAGGCGATGCAAACATATTTTTGGTGTAGGTAATTTTTGGCTGAGTATATTTATCCGAAATATCACACAACAATAAATTACGCGATGGTTTCAGAAAGTTTGAAAATCCGGCTCTGTTGCAATGCGAAACAGCCATGACCGGTTCGGACTGTGGCAGACATTCCATATCACGGTTGAGTAAATCAACCAAAGCGCGTCCCGATGGAGCTTTCCATGCAGTATCGCTGATAACTACCAGAATTTCATATTTACTTCCGTTAACTGATGGAAGTGTATTGCCACTGTTTGTGCACGAATAAAGTGCTACCAACGAAATGATAAAAACGAAAAATTTTGTCTTCATTTTTTATGATTTAAGAATTTAGAATATTTTTTGTCCGCTTGCGAAAAATAGTAAAACCGATTCCATTAATTTATTTTGTTCCTTTTCCGATTTGATGGATTCCAGTGGAAATCCTAAAGCACAAACCTTGTATTTGCCACTGTAAGCCACTCCGGCGCTCTGATTGTTTTCGTTGTATCGGCAAATAGTTATTGCATTTTTAGCTGTTGGCTCCAGTACATTCACCGATTCTACATGGTACATCCACTCGTTCGGTTTATTAAACAAACTGAATTCCGACTTGTGAAAAAATGCCAGTGGCGATACTACAACATTTACTTTGTTATCGGTAGTTTTTTTCACGGATTTAAACTGTACATTCAGTATGTTTTCCAGAAAAAACCGCTCTTCTGTTTTGATATATTCACCATTGTACATATCCGAAGCAAGATAAGCGCCACTTACCAGCAAATTACCACCATTCTGGCAATATGCTCTGATTTTCTGTTGCAAAGCTAATGGAAAAGTTTTAAATTCGGGTGCTTTTTTAGCATTTCCTATGTAAGTTTGCTTTTGTTTGCCTAAAATCAAATCCACATAACTGAATTTTCGCAAATCTGTTTCGCCCGATAAAACTGCGCCAAGGCTACATGATACAAACGAAAAACCGGCTGCTTTTATTGCTTTTCCGTGCATGGCCGGGTAATCGAAGGTATTTCCGGCTATCACCATACTTTCGTAGTCGCGTGCGCTGGCCCCAAAACCCTGATTTTCGTCGGTTACCCAGGGCTTGGTGCGGTCGAATTCATACTGACTTCCGGTGAATGAAATATCGCGGATATATGGCACTCCGCCGTCATTGTCGTACAAAAATCCACCTTTGCTCTGGTTGTTTTCGAAACTTGCAGGAGCCGAAACACGGTCGAAACCATTCACGATCATCACTTCTTTTTTATCGCTGTAAGCTCTGTATGCTGATAATATTTCGGAAGGAAAACTTTCGCCTCCTTTGTTCAGTGCGGTCACTTTAAAACTGTAAATTTTTCCGGGCTGAATATCAATCACCACACGATTCGATTTCACAACTGCTCCGTTATCAAAATCACCGTTGTCGGTACGGATGTAAATCACATATTTCTCCGGTGTGGCTGTTGGCTCCAAACTGTCGTTTACAGCTGTCCAGGTAAGTTCTACTTTGTTACGACCGGAAAATTTGCAGGCCATATTTTTAACAGGTAGCGGTTGTACCACATAATCCGTTCCGTTCACGTAAGCCAGATATTTCAGCATGCCTTTGTAAATGGCTCTGCTTACCGTAAAGCGGAATCGTGGATCGAGACCGTAGCGCATATCGGCAAAATTCTGATGCGACAGTAGTTCAAGCAACATGGTAGGAACTTCGGGTACACGTGCTTCGCTGTACGATTTATTCCAGATGCCACGACGACTCCATTCAGGAGCTATTTTGCGCACATCGTTCACAATTTGTGTCTGAATCACATCCACCAAATCGTGCGATGCCCAACGGGAAACGCCGTTTTTAAATTCGGTAAATCCCTGAGAGTTGTTTACCGTACAAATGCCTAAAGTGCCGATAATGGAATCGTTTTTCGTGGTTCCGGCATCGGAGTGAAAAGCAAAAGCCATATCCACCGGTACATTCAAACCTTTTCCCTGCGGATCTTTCACCGAACCGCCCACCAGATAATTCACCCAAAATCCGCGCGACTGAAAATCGTCGGAGTAATCGTTTGTGGCTTTGGTGCGGCTATAAACACTATCCGGAACGCCTGCCCATTGCAACCAATAACGTGCACCTTCGGTAAAACGCGGATAGGTGCTGATAGCCGGTTCAAACGGTTTTTCGGGTTTGATAAGTTCTGTTTTTATTTGTGTGGTGTCGGTGCTTTTGTTGTTGGTTGTAAATCCTTCCTGATTTGGAAAACGGGCAATATTTCCCATACCACCACCAAATTTAACGGCATCGGCTGTAATAATTTTTCCATCTTCTTTGCCCAGATTGGTCAGTTCTATACGTCCCAGATTGCTGCGGCCTTTATCGAACTTAAAAGTTCCGAGGTAAGTCCACGTTCCGCCATTCATGGTTTGATTTACCTTAAATGTTGTTTTTCCTCCTTTGTGATACACTGTATAACGGGCGTCGGTGGTACTGTTTTCCACGGTTTTGTACGACACATACACAGCATAAAACCCTTCTTCCGGAATATTCGGCACCCACTGCACATCACTTTGCTCATCGTTTTCAGAAATACTCTGCACATACCGGTATGTTCCCATGCGGAAAGGATTTTCGCCCTGCTTATAGGTTTTTTGCAGATTGGCAAAACCTTCGGGTGCCGTTTTCCAACTTTTACGTTCGCTGTGCTCTCTGTAGCGCGAAATATTGTCTTTCACATCATTGTCAACAATTACTTCATTCAGTTGCACATCACGTTCGCGTGGAAGCAGTACATTGGCACCTGCATTTTCGAGCATCGGAACCAGATAAGGCAGCACAAACGACTGCGTATACAAATCTTCCACAGTATTGAACAGCACCGGGCGTTGCCAAACCCATTTCTGCCTTTTCTGATCGAAATAAAATCCATGACTTTGCCACAGAGCAATGTGTCGGTTTTGCAATCCGGCTGTAGGCTGATAGGGTTTTGATATATTGGTCACCAAAGGCGCTCCGGTGTAAAATGTAAGGGGAAAACGCCGGGTATCTATGTTGGCTTTGTCGCGGAAATTATTTGGTATTAAATCTTCAATTCTTTGTTTGTCTGAGATACAAACCAACGAAAACTCCGCAAATTTTTCTTTGTAATCGGTATATTTTTCCGATAGAACAGCTTTCAGTGCATTGTAGATGCGCGTAACGTTTTCGGGACGAAACGGTATTTGCGACAGAATTTCGGAGGTGGTTACCGTCACAATTTTATCGGTGGTATTGATGTTAACAGAAATACCGCCAACTTTTCCTACCGCCGCATATTTATTGGCAATCAGTGTTAGTGAGTCAGAAATAATGGCTTCGGTTTGCTTGTTTTTCTGCGAAAAGGCAGTGGTCATAAAAACAACCGAAAAAAGGAAGGAAAGAACGATTCTGAATGATTTTAAATGCATGGTTTCGGGCAAAATTAGTTAGTGATCAGGGGAAGAAAAGCTTCCCAGTTCATATTCCACGGGTCGGTTTTACGGCCGGGTGCAATATCGCTGTGGCGCACAATGAAGTTTATTTTGTAGCGGCTTTTTATGTCGTTGACCAATTCAGCCAGCGTTTTTATTTGTGCGTCGGTGGGCGCTTCATCGAACGAAGTTATCAGCTCAATGCCTATGGAGCAGGTATTAAGTCCGCTGCGACCGTTGGGCAAAACGCTTTTCCCGGCATGAAATGCCACGTCTTTTTCTTCCACCAATAAATAAATAGTACCATCGCGGCCAATCAGATAATGTGAACTGACACCGTACGTGGAAAATTGCTTGATCACCAAATCCGGATCGTATTTTTCGCCACCGGAATTATTAAACGTGGAATGAATAACTACTACGTCCACATTCCTGTTTTCGGCCACAGAATGACCGAAACTCACTTTTTTATCAACGATGGTGAGTTTTGACTGAGATATAAGTAGTTGCGCCGATATTAATGCAAAACTCAATAATACGAATTTTATTATTTTCATTTCAAATGCAGATTTTTCAGATAATTTTCAGCTTTTATTTTATCAGGCTGAGTGCAAACGTAAAAACGATAGAACCCAGTTTTTTTATTCAACCCAAAAACCGAACAGGTTGTTCTTTTGAAAAATGTCTGCAAAACCTGTTCCACTTCGTCAGCTGTGTTGACATGTTCGTAATTCATCAACACGGAATAATCAAGTCCGTATTTAAGTCGGAATTCAATGCCTGTGGTTAGTTTATAACCAAGTTTCCACAGAAATGTTCCTTCGTTGGGTATAGCCGTGAGCAACATTCCTTCAGAGTTTAACAGCAAAGCGCTTGTTGCAACCACTTCCGGCAAATTCAGAATATGTTCAAAGGTAGCCACTGAAGTAATACGGTCGTAGTTTTCTGTTGCCGGAATCTCAGAAATATCACCGTAAAATTTTCTGACTTTTTCTTTTTCAGGAGCATTCTCATACAATTCAGTAAATGGTTCCACAACATCATAAATTTCCGGCTTTTCGTACGGAAGTTGATTCAGCGTTCCGGCACCAATTTCGAGTGTTTTGCTCCCTGTTCCGTACAACGCTGTTTTTTTATGCATCCAACTTTCCATGCGTTGCGATAACGATGCCGCAGAAGTGCCTCCTTCGCGGTTACTTTTGTAGTGCAAAGCATATATGGCTGCATATTCAGCAGGTAATTCGGGTCGTATTTTCGGGAAATCAGTCAGCATTTTATCTCATTAGGGAGTCATCCCCGGTATTAACCCATTTACATACATCCATACCACGTATCGAATAAATTTACCTGCCAGCATCGAAAGCGCCACCAACCAAAACCGGCAGCGGAAAAATCCCGAAGCCACAGCAATAATATCGCCTACGCCCGGCAGGAAAGAGAAAAAAGCAAACCAATCGCCGTATTTATGCAGGTAAGTGGTAAATTTTTCGAGTTTTTCTTTCTTTATTCTGAAGTATTTTTCAATCCATTCCAGTTTTCCCAACATTCCCACCCAGTAACAGGTGAGCCCGCCAAGCCAGTTTCCGGCCGTCGCCACCAGTACGCAAGTCCAGCTATCCAAACCACCAAACACCAGTGCCGAAAAAACCACTTCAGAACTGAACGGAACAACGGTAGCAGCCAGAAAAGATGCAATAAACAGTCCCAGATATCCAAGTTCGATCAATCCCATAGCTTATTTGATAAAACAGATAAATACAAAATAACCTGCATTTATCAGAAAAAAAACGTAAAACAATATGGAATAAAAGTTACTTTGCTTTAAACTGATGGGATGCGATATCAGGAATGTAAAAAACACCATTGCCAACGGGAGTAACAATTTATATTGCAACGGGAAAAATAAAGTCATTAAAAATACCGAAATAAGCATTACCATAAAGAAAAACAGGTACGAACGGGTTTGCAGCGAATCTTTATTCATGTCGGACAGCAATCCCGGAAATGCTACAACCATGGTCAGCAGCATCAATAACAAATATACAATTTCGTGAATCGGTCTTTCCAAAACAGTCATACCAAACTGCAAAAACTGTCCGGAGTTTTGTAGAAAGCTCAAATCGGGTTGCAGGTAAAACCGCACCGAAAAATATAAAATCCACGGCGTTAAACCGCCAAAAACCGATGCCAAAAATGTTTTCAGCGAAAATCCCTTCATTTGTATCATTCCAATCCAGCAAACCGGTAGCAGAAATACCACGGGAAGTACAAAAAAACCAGCCAGCGAAATAAGGAAACTGCCGCTGAAAGCCTGTTCGGACGATTGTCGGTTGCGATACATGGACAGAAACATAAACAACGAAAGTATAATAAGCGTGGTGGCTACATGCGCACCAATGGTGAAATGCAAATCGGGCCAGAGCGAAATAACAAAAAGAAAAATGATAACCGGTAGAAATGTACGGTTGCGTATCAGTGTAAATTTATTGTTCAACTGTGCTATCAGAAAACCATTGAAAAAAGTGAAAACCATGGCTATAACAAACGATACAAGCGAAATGGACAAAATATTACCGCCTGCAATAGAGGAAATAACAGACCCGGGTGCAACCGATGGTTGTATTTGCACCAGCACAAATGACGCAATCCATATAGCCAAACAAATAAATATCAGCAAGACAGATGCCGGAAGTGAGGGATTTATGATATTTCGGATGGATATTTTCATGCTAAATAACGTACAAAGTGCAAATATACGAAATTTAAGTAAGGGTTTTGTCATTTTAATACTACAAACAAGCCCGGATAATGATAAAATATCATTGAAACAACCAGTCTATTCTTACATGAGTAAAATGTCGGACCGTCGGGTGTGAACCAATGGTCATGATCTCGCCAACGGCGAGAGAATAATTGCAATCACACCCACCAGTCCATTCGGACATGAGTAAAGTGTGGAGCCGTTGAGTGGGATTTTATAATCCCACTCTCTGTATTATATCCCGATCACTATCGGGATTGTAGTCCGCTACGCTACAATTGTATTTTAAAAAGTATTTGTTAGATTTATGGAGAAGCTCAATAAATATATCCGCAAGAACCGGATAAAATATCTTTGAAAAACCCCATGAGTTTTTAAAATATGTGTACATTTGCAAAAAATATGCTTTTTATTATCCATCACATAAAACTTAAAAAAAATGAGAGCAAAACAATTTCTAATGGCTTTGATAGCTGTCTTTCAAACAGCTATGTTGCTGGCTGTTGAGCCTGCAAAGCCTGTAAACGAGTTTATGTTATTTCTTCCTGAACCGGCAACAGAACTTTTTGTGTCGTACGAAGGACGTTTTAAAGCCATGTTTCCTGAAACTCCAACAAAAGGTGAACAGGAAGTAACGTTGAGTGATGAACTTGGAAAGACAACTATTTATACCTTTATGTACGAAACCGACGCGTTGGTTTACATGGTAAGTTACTGCGATTATCCGGCCACGTACACTGCAAACGCCGATATTCAGGATTTACTAAAAAAAGCACAAGGTGGATTTGAAACCAGTCTGAAATTAACCAATGAGTTTTCGGAAACTGTATCGCTGCAAGGCTACAAAGGAATTCATTTCAAATCGAAAAACGATGAATATTATGCAGAAATGAAAGACTTTTTGATTGGTAACCGGTTGTATCAGATAGGCATTTTAAAATATGGAGGCTATGCCACAAGCACTGCCGACAAAGGTTTTTTTGAATCACTGACCTTTATCAACTGAAAAACGATATTGTAGTTACTTTTTGCATATAAGCAAAGAGTCGAACTGTCGGGTGTGAACCAGCGGTCATGAGTATTAAAATCTGACAGAATAAAATTCTGTCATCCCCAACACCGCTGTCCGGAAGCGCTCAGAACTTTATCGGACTGCTGTACTGGATGAGTACCGATAGCTATTCGGTATTCTTTCTGTGGAGAATGCCACCAAAACTTTTACTTTATGCAATTGCTTCAGATTTTTCAATTAGCTGCATTAATTCATCATAGCTTTCGATAAAAATGTAAATTTGCTGTTTCTGAAACAGATTGCTTTTATGATAAATACCACCCGCATTATACAGAAATACTACACCGAAGGCACAGAACTTTACAACATTCTGATGTTGCACAGTCGGCATGTACTGGAAAAGGCACTGGAAATTTGCGATAAACACCCCGAACTTCAGGTCGACCGACAGTTTATGGAAGAAGCCTGTATGTTACACGATATTGGCATTTTTCTGTGCGATGCACCATCAATTCAATGTTTTGGTAGCCATCAGTATGTGGAACACGGCTATCTGGGAGCCGATTTGATTCGGGCTGAAGGTTTGCCACGTCATGCTTTGGTTTGCGAACGGCATACCGGCGTGGGAATATCATTGCAATCGGTTATTGAAAGGAATTTGCCGCTTCCGCATCGCGATTTTGTACCGGTTACGGTCGAAGAACAGCTTATTTGCTATGCCGATAAGTTCTTTTCCAAATCGAAATTAGAAAGCCCGCATTCGGTAGATCATATCTTGTCGCAGTTATCCAGACACAGCAGTGAATATCCGGAAATTTTTATGCACTGGCATTCGAAATTCGGATAAATATCGTTTACAAAAAATAAGGGAAAATATGTTGGGCTTGATTTTCACTACGAAGGGTTCTTGCTAAAATATGGGTAAAGTAACAATATGATTTATATTAAAAACCCTTATTTCCCAAAGTTCGCTTAGTAGCATAGATTTAAAAAGATATGGTATAAAATTTTATGATTATCCGCAAAGCGACCTAATTATGCATTGTATTATATAATTGAACGCTGTCCCGATAACTATCGGGAACGGATTGAGCTGATCTGCGCTGATTTACATAATGATACAAAAACGGATTTTATTCAGATATTATTTACTGCGTAAATAACTGATAAGAATCCAATGTAACAAACCTGCTTAAATCTCTCGCCTTTAGGCGAGAAAATTAGTAATAAATCCGCAATTTGAACCGCGTTAATCAGCTTAATCCGCGTCATCCGCGTTCCAATTCTTTTTGACTTGGTCGCTTTGCGGATAATCACATAAAATTTATATTAACCCTAATCTCCCAAAGTTCGCTTAGTAGCATAGATTATATATGAATTCTGCCCTTATTTATTAGTCATTATATAAGTTAGGATATCTATAATTTTTGGTTAGTTTTATTTATTTTCATTTCCGACCCCCAAACCCCCAAATGGGGGCTTTAAGACGTAGTTTTTGAATTTTATAAAAAAAGCTAATAGCCCCCAAATAGCACTTTTTAGCCCCCATTTGGGGGTCAATAAAATTCTAACTTATATAAACTTTATTGGAGAAAAGAATCAATAAAACAAATCGTTGATGTTTGCAAAAAGCTATTAATCAATCAATTTATAGGTCAACCCAAAACTGAGAAGCTCCTTAAACTGAAGCTTGGCTTTTTCTCCCGCTGCCAAAATCATGGTGTTGTCGTAACGCGGATTCACCGACAAACGGGTAGACAGGAAGCGGTTGATGGTAAAATTGCCTACAATTTCCCAGTCAACTTCCACTTTGGTATAGTTGGTGTAAAACGACAAACGGGAGTCAATCTGAATTTCGCGAACAGGCGAATAATTAAACTGTGCTTTAAACGAGCTACCAATTTCACTCAGCACATGTTCACCTTCTTTTATACCGAATAATTTTGGCGAAACATCCGTTATGTTATTGGCATAAATGTATTTGTACGACACGGGCGAAACCATGAGCGAAAACAGTTTTTTGTATTTGTAATCCAAACCCACGCCAATATTCAAACGAACCGGAGTGAGAAATGTCGATTTTAAAACACTGGAATTCACTGCTTTGTAGTTGTTTAGAAATTGAGTGGAGAAATCCACCGAGCCCGAATAAAACCAGTTTCCACCGGCTTTTATACCCAGTTTACTGTTGATTTTAAACACATCCTCGTTGGTGTTGATGGCTCTGAGCGCTGTAGAGTCGTTAAAAACCGAATTAAAGCCCATACGCCATTCTGCATTATTTTCCCACTGAATATCTTTACGGTTATCGTAGTTCAGCTTTCCGGTGAGAATTCCAAGCACCGACATGGTGCTGCTTCCGCCCTGATACCAGTTGTCACTAGCCATATTTTGTGTAAAATGCAATTGAGAATAAGCTTTGTGAGTCCAGGGGCTGAGTTTTGCCTTTTCAATAACTATTTTGTTGTTGAAACCGTTTTTATAGCCTGAATCGTCGACAAACGTAACTCTGTTGAGCGTTCTGCCGGTAACCAATCGTTGTTGAATTTCGGCTACACTTGGCAGACTTTCCTCTCTGTAGCGGAACAAATACGGATTCTGCACCAACAGCGATTTGTAAGTGTTTTTCCGGACTTCTTCGATAATTTGTTCCGATGAAACATTGCGGTAACCTTTGTAAATGATGGCATCTTCGTCGAAAACCGGTTTTCCGAAATATATTTCTTTGTAACCCGGAAGTTTCAGATCGGTAAAACGAACAGGTTCTTTTTTCATCACAAGAATAACGTACAACGGATTTCCTTCCAGAAAAAGAGAATCAAGCGGAACAATGGGCGTTTCTCTGATAACTTTCTGAACGCTGTAAACTTCGTGTTGCTTCACTTTGGGGGTATCAGTCCGCTGTTTTCCGGAATCAATCTTAAGCTTAACAGGTTCTACCACATGAACACTGTCGGAGTCAAGTAAATCATCCACATCGTACAACGCACTATCCACACGAATAGAATCAGACACAGTAACTTCCTGAGCCTGAATAAATCCCACAATAAACGCAAATAAAACGACTAATAACGTTTTGTTCATCATCCTCCTTATTTAAAAAAACATTGAAAATTCCTGTAAACAGAAAATTCAATCAACCAAACTTTTTATACCTTAATCACCTTATTTTATAATCCTTCGAAACCCTGTGGCAGCGATTTTGTTGTTTTCGCTCCGAGTTCCTTTATTTTTTCGGCAGTACGTACAATATTGCCGGTGCCGTCTTTCATTTTTTTCATGGCATCGTCGTACGATTTCGATGTACGGTCGATATTTGCTTTAATTTTTTCCATATCCTCAGCAAAACCAACGAATTTGTCGTACAAAGTTCCGCTTAACCGGGCAATTTCCTGCGCATTTTTCGTCTGATTTTCCTGTTTCCAAATCGAAGAAATGGTTCGCAGTGTTGCCAGCAAGGTGGTTGGGCTTACAATCACAATTTTCTTTTCCCAAGCATACGAAAACAATTCACTATCGCCTTGTACTGCTACCGAAAACGATGCTTCAATAGGTAAGAACATCAAGACAAAATCAGGTGTATTCAGATTTTGCGCATTTTGATAGTTCTTTTCGCTCAACAACTTTACATGACTGCGAAGCGACGCTACATGTTCCTTCAGAAATTGCAGTTGATGTTCTTCGGTCTCGGCTGACATGTAACGTTCATACGCCACTAAAGATACTTTCGAATCGACAATAATATGTTTGTTGTCCGGTAAATGAATAATCACATCCGGACGTAAACGGTTGCTTTCGGCGCCATCCACCACTTCTTCGCGTTCGTATTCCTGACCTTTTGTTAACCCTGACCGTTCTAAAACCCGCTCCAGAATAACTTCGCCCCAGTTTCCCTGCTTTTTTACATCGCCTTTCAGCGCTTTGGTCAGGTTGTTGGCGTCTTCGCTTACCCTGGCGTTTAGTTTAGAAAGCTGTAGAACTTCTTCTTTCAAACTTAGCTTATCGCGCAATTCCTTATCATATGTATCTTCCACCTTCTTCTCGAACGACTGAATTTTTTCTTTCAACGGATTCAGAATGTCGCTCAGATTTTTATGGCTTGTAACCGAAAATTCTTCGGCACGTTGTTTTAAAACTTTATTGGCAATATTCTCAAATTCAGTTGTCAAACGCTTTTGCAACTCTTCCATTTCGCGCATTTGATTTTCAATTTTTTCGGTCAAATGCCCTATGGTGGCTTTCTGCATGGCAATTTCTGCTGCACGTGCATTTGCATCTACCAAATTTTGTGCCAGTTCCGTTCTTTTAGCTTCCAGTTCTTCGGTTTTCAGGCGCAAAGTTTCCTGTGCAACCGATTTCTCTTTGTCGGAAGCAGCCAGTTGCGACTGCAATTCTTTTTCAGTATTCTGTTGATTTTCTGTAAGTTTTGATATTCTTCCATTTAAAACAAACCATGCTGCGAAAAATCCGGCAACCAGTGTGGCAAGAGCGAGTAAATATTCCATAAAAGTGTGTGATTTAATTATTTCCGGAAAAAACAAAAAATTAATCGAACAGACGCGGATGATCTTCTTCCATTTTGCGAATGATGGTTGTCATCAGCGTTTCGCGTATAAATTTTGATTTATTTTGTATCTTGTACTTGGCGATATAACGGTTCAGGGCTTTGTTTTCCTCATCGTTGAGCACAAACACCTGCTTGTGTGTGCGCAACGAATTTCTTTTGGATAAAGCAATTACGGGTTTCTTTGCCATTTTTTTTGTATTTCTCCACAAAAGTAATATTATCTGTTTAATTTTTAGGATATTTCGGGCTAAAAACAATAAATTTGCAAAATGTAAAAACCTTTTAATGCATAATAACTATGGCCGACCATAATGATTTAGGAAACGATGGTGAAATAATGGCTCAGAATTTCTTAGTTGCCAAAGGATACAAACTACTGCACACCAACTGGACCAGTGGCAAACTGGAACTGGATATCGTAGCACAAAAAGACGATTTGCTGGTAGTAGTGGAAGTGAAAACGCGCTCAACCGACACTTTTGAACATCCGCAGGAAGCTATCACACTCCGAAAAATCAAAAACATTGTAAACGCTACTCACGATTATATATTTACTTTCGATTGGATGGGCGAAACCCGGTTTGATGTGATATCCGTCATTCCAGATGGACATCAATTCCGCATTGAACATATAGAAGATGCCTTTATTGCACCAGTAAACTGAATATTAAATACATAAATATAAGTTTTTCTGCATTTTAATGCTCTTTCAAGGCTGTAAAAAATGTTTTAAAATATGGTTTTTCCTGTTTTAGCTGTGGATTAGTTTATGTACTTTTGCATCAAATTAAATCAGGCAGAATGATTCAATTTTTGTATTGTTTAATTAACAAAAACTTCCCTGTAAAATGAAACTTTTAGAAAAGCAAATTGCTGAAAAATTACTGAAAATTAAAGCTGTAAAACTTCAACCGCGCAACCCATTCACTTGGGCATCCGGTTGGAAATCACCTATATATTGCGATAACCGTAAAACTCTTTCGTATCCATATATTCGTACATACATCAAAACCCAGATAGCTCGTTTAATTCTGGAAATGTACCCCGATGTGGAAGTTATTGCCGGTGTTGCAACAGGAGCTATCGCTCAGGGAGCATTGGTGGCCGATGCTTTGGGATTGCCGTTTATTTATGTACGTCCAACTCCCAAAGATCACGGACTGGAAAACCTGATTGAAGGTGATTTGAAACCACGCCAGAAAGTGGTGGTTATCGAGGATTTGATTTCGACCGGTGGAAGCAGTCTGAAAGCGGTAGAAGCTATCCGCAAAGATGGTTCGGAGGTATTGGGTATGATTGCAATTTTTACTTACGGTTTTCCGGTGGCTGAGGAAAAATTCAAAGCAGCGAAAGTGAAACTGACTACACTTTGCGATTACGATGCAGTGCTTACAGAAGCTCTGGCTACAAAATATATTTCTGCCGACGATATTGAAACGCTGAAGGAATGGCGTCAGAATCCGGCTGAATGGAGAAAAGACCTGAAGTAATTTACAAATGATAAATTTACGTTGTACAATGAACAATAAAGATAATTTGTACATTGTAAAAGGTAAATAAACATTATGACAACATACGAAAGCGATATAAAAACCATTTCTTCGTCGGAAGAAATGGTTTTTGGCATACTTAGCGACCTGAATAATCTGAAACGACTTCAGGACAACAAAGAACTTAGCGAAAAGATAAAAGATTTGGAATTTGACACCGACAGCTGCACATTCAATGTGGACGGTTTCGGTCGCGTGGGTTTCAAAATTATGGAGCGGGAACCATTCAGTACCATCAAACTTGCAGGCGATAACGTGCCAGTACAAATAAATGTGTGGATTCAGCTGAAACAGGTTGCCGAAAATGACACGCGAATGAAAATCACCCTGAAAGCTGACTTGCCGGCCATGATAAAAATGATGGTGGGAAATAAATTGCAGGATGGGGTAAATGCCATTGCCGAAGTGCTGGCAAAAACACTGAACAGTAAATAGTAAACTGGCTTCTTATTTCAATTCTGATTATTCTTTTAATTGCCAAATTGGATTTTGAGATGCATTGGAAATCACAAATTGTGATAGCCAAAACAGTTTCAGATAAAAACCGAAAAAGAATAGGATTTATCCAGGGTGATGATAAAACAACTAATCACTAAAAATTAAAAAGCATGGCAAAACTTTGGGAAAAAAGCACGCAGGTAGATGCTAAAATAGAAGCTTTTACCGTAGGTCGCGACCGCGAAATGGATGTTTTTCTGGCAAAATACGATGTATTGGGCTCTATGGCTCATATACGTATGTTGGAGTCGGTGGGTTTGCTTGCATCCAACGAACTTGAACTGCTTCTTGCCGAGCTGAAAGAAATTTACAAACTTGCCAATGAAGGCAAATTTGTGATAGAAGAAGGCGTGGAAGATGTACATTCGCAAGTGGAACAAATGCTTACTGCCAAATTAGGCGATGTAGGGAAAAAAATTCACAGCGGACGTTCACGCAACGATCAGGTTTTGGTAGATTTGAAACTGTTTGCACGTGCCGAACTTGCCAAAACTGTGGAGGCTGTCGACGAACTTTTCGAAGTTCTTATCTCGCAAAGCGAAAAATACAAAAACATACTTTTGCCGGGCTATACTCATTTACAGGTTGCTATGCCGTCGTCGTTCGGACTGTGGTTTGGCGCTTATGCCGAAAGTCTTGCCGACGATTTGCAAATGCTGTTGGCAGCATGGAAAATCACCAACCGTAACCCACTGGGTTCTGCTGCCGGTTATGGCTCATCGTTTCCGTTGAACCGTCAAATGACCACCGATTTGCTTGGCTTCGATACCATGAATTACAACGTGGTATATGCCCAAATGGGTCGTGGCAAAATGGAACGCACCGTTGCCAATGCATTGGCAGGAGTTGCTGCCACCATTTCGAAACTGGCTTTTGATGCCTGTATGTTCACTTCGCAAAATTTTGGATTCATTAAACTGCCCGACGAATTTACAACAGGTTCGAGCATTATGCCGCATAAGAAAAATCCGGATGTTTTTGAACTGACACGCGCCAAATGCAACAAACTTCAATCGCTGCCACAACAAATAACCATGATAACCAACAATTTGCCATCGGGTTATTTCCGCGATTTGCAAATTATCAAAGAAGTATTTGTTCCGGCTTTTGCCGAACTCCGCGACTGTATAGAAATGACTGCCCTAATGATGGCTCAGGTAAAAGTGAACGATAAAATTCTGGACGATCCGAAATACGATTTGATTTTCAGTGTAGAAGAAGTTAACCGACTTACTTTATCGGGAGTTCCATTCCGCGATGCATACAAACAAGTTGGACTGGAAATTGAAGCCGGCAACTTTAAACCCGACAAAAATGTGCATCATACACACGAAGGAAGTATAGGTAATTTGTGTAATGCTGAAATTACGACCTATAAAAACAATATTATCGGGCAATTCGGGTTTGAAAAAATAAAAATTGCCGAAGCAAATCTTATCAGATAGCTTCCAAATAAAACTACAAAAAAAGGCAATCGGTTCGATTGCCTTTCCTGTTAATATATCATCACCTTTGATATTTGTTTTATATTATTTCTGACTGCAGAAACTAAATACAATCCTTTAAAATCACTCAATCTGACATTGTCAGTATTTTCTTTCGAAACAAGTTTTTGTCCATTTAAGGAAAACACTTCAAGCTTATCAACTAACAAATTACACTTCAGCGCATCTTGTTCCATCCTGAACTTAAATACATCGGCACTATGTGGTAAATTATCAGTCACATACGTATTTACCGTAAGTTCATACATTCCATATCCATTTTCGCCAACATAAATATAAATTTTTGCCACATCGTCGTTTACTTCAACAACAGGAGTTGCACAACGGTATGAATTTGCTGTTGCGCCCATTCCGGCTTCAGGAAATGTCCACAAACATTCCAATTTAGTGAAGTCGCGTTCCTGACCTGTAAAACGGAATAATCTGAAAGCTGATGCAGGAATACCGGTTGTATTGGTAGCCGATGTAAGAAGAAAAACCTCGTTACCAACATTAAATTCTATCACACCATTGTTGCCTGAATTCATGTTAAGCATACTTCCGGGCACAGAAACAGAATCTTTCAAAGCAGAAGGGTAAACGGAAAAATCATCTGCAATGCTTCCATTGGCATTTATCAGCGTGGGATATGTAGATCCGCCATCGACATAGAACATTCCGTTTTCAACCGGCGATATATAGGCATAACCACCTAAACTTTCGAGTCCGGTAAAATAAGTTCCCATGGTAGAATTATCCAGATGAATTAACACCGGATTACCAGCCACACCATTTACAATAGTCCATTTATATACTTCCATAGTGGAAGCAGCTGAATTGGCAGCATATACAATGGCTGTTGAATTTACATCGCCCCAAACACCAAAACCATCCAAACGCATGGTGACAGCCAGTGGAAACAAAGTTGCCAGATTTGCCTGATCAATTAATAAGGAGCCATTACCGGTTGCCATATCAATTTTCCAAATCTGAAACCGTTGTGTATTGGCTGTAATCTGATTGCTAATCAACACGTTTCCTGCATTATCGGTTTTAATATCGTTATGTGTGTAAGATCCTGCAACATACGTGCTATCGGCTGTACCTGCTTTGTTTTTGGCAATGTAAGTAAATATGCCGGGAGCTAAAGTCAAAGGACTCTCTTTTAATCCCGTCGTCCCATTCACTTTCACAATTTGCTTATTGCCCCGGTCGATGAAAAGAAGTTTGCCATCTTTTACAGTCATTCCTCTTGCCATTCCGGAAGCAGCAACAAAATCGGAAGCAACACTATAATTTCCTAAATTCCGCGAATACAACCATTTATTTTGCAATGCCAATGCGCCACTATAACGGGTTTCGTAATAGGCCGGGTCAGTTTTTACATTATTTGGATTAAGTACGTTGCCCGTAAGTGCAACATTTTTGGAGGTAACTCCCGAAGAAGAAAGCACCAGATTTCCGGTATATGTTCCTAAACTTAAACCACTTATCATCCTCACATAAATTCTTACTGATTGAACATTAACAACCGATTGATCGACAAGTAATTGTCCTGATCCTTCGAAAGATAATCCGGAACCTGTTGAAATTTCATAACCCGCTGGAGCTGTTAAAACCAAAAAAGAGCTAAGATTTGAACCGGACACATCAAAACTTTTTTCGCCCGATGGACCTGCGTTTAAATAATACTCAAATCCGGTCATGGAAGTTACCGATGCCGTTACAGTTGTAGGAGTTATTACTGTTCCCGAAAGATTTACTTCTTTGGTAGTAGTTCCGGTTGCTGCAACCTGAATTTTCCCCGTATATGTTCCAATACTTAATCCAGATTTTAATCGTACATAAAGTGTTGTAACATTGACAGTTCCATTTGTGGGAGTTAACGATATTGACGAAGAACCAACAAATGAAGTACCGGTTGTCAGAGAAATTTCAAATCCGGTGGGCGCTGTAACTGCAATAGTTGAGTTTAATCCGCCACCGTTTACAGTAAACGACTGTATAGCAGATGGACCACTGCCATAACCATACGAAAATCCTGAAATACTTGTTTTCGAAACGGTTACTGACGCCGGAGCGGCTGTAACACTTCCTGATAAGGATACCGTTTGTGTGGTTGCACCCGTCGAAGTTAATGTCAGATTTCCTGAATAAGAATTCTGAACTAAACCGGATTTTAGTCGGACAAATAATGTTACAGAATTTACTTTACCTCCCAATTGGGATATATTCAACGATGATGTACCTACAAAAGATGTTCCGCCCAATACTGAAATCTCGAAATTTGCCGGAGCTGCTACCTGAATTCCCGAAGTAAGACCGGCACCATTAAAAATGATACTTTGTTGTGCCGAAGGACCACTTCCGGCAGAATATGTAAAACCCGACAAAGTTGACTGACTTTTAAATATAGTTGGACCTGACACAACCGTTCCACTTAAAGCAACAGTTTTTGATACCGCACCTACTGAAGCTAATGTCAAATCTCCGCTGTATGCATTGTCGGCAAGTCCTGCTTTAAGTCGCACATAAATAATTGTTGGATCAACAACGCCTCCCAACTGTGTAAGAATAACCGGAGATGAAGAAAATGACGAACCCGATGTAAGCGAAATTTCAAAATTTGTGGGTGGTGTTATCACCAGATTATTTTTCAATCGCTCGGCCGACACGGTAATCAGTTGTTGTACTGATGGTCCGTTTACACCTGTATAACTCAAATCGGTCAGCGCATATAAATTACACACAATCTGTTGCCCGAAATAACCTGAGGGTAGACCGTCGGTAGTAATTGATGCATAAGCACTTGCAGTAACAAAACCAGTTGCGGGGTCAATATCCGGGTCGGTTGTACGAGCTGCTGTGCTTGAAGGATAAAGCGTATTTTTATTTCCGGTTCCGGTATAATAAATGACGCAGTCGGTACCTAAAGTAACATTGTAGATATTATTGGAAGACACATTGTAACTATTTACAAACACACTGTTTTTGATATAATAGCCCGACAGTGGCAAAGCGAGCTGCAATTCCCGTTTATTTGAATTTACAAAAGTGCAATGATCAATTTTAAAACTGCTGTAACCGGCTTTTGTCAACTCTACAAAACTACATTGACTGGCATTTTCGCCCGGTCCTTCAAAATAATTATTTTGTAAAACAACATTGTTCGGATTGTAAACCAGCGTAGAAGGAGCATACACCACACCAAGATAAATGCTGCGAAATACCGTATTTGAAATTGTCAGATTACCTCCCTGAGCTGTTGTTATAGTTGAAACACCACCGGTTCCCTGATAATAAAAAATTCGGCTATTGAAATTTCTAAAAAGGCAGTTATTCACATCTACATTCATTCCATAGTTGGGTGAATACACATAAGAGTAGTAAAAAATCCCTGAATTATATCCGGCAAAAGCATTGTAGCCATCGAACTCAATACCATCGAACAGCCATTTTTTCTGTACTATTGCAGTAGAATATCCGTTATATCTGAAAAAATAACCTGAAGTTCCTGAAAATGTAACTTTTGGACGAACGGCAAGTCCGGCTTTTGCTCTTAAAGTAATGGCTTTTTCGGTACTGACAGAAATTTGAGCAGATAAAGAATAATCTCCTCCGGATGTAGTAAGTTCGATAATGTCGCCATCATTCATGTTATTGAGGTAATTTTTCAGGTCGTTGGGCGCCGAAACCTGAATTACAGCAGCATGCAAAGGCAACGAAATCAGGCATGCAAGTAGCAGCTGATAGAAAACTGTGTGTGATTTTTTCATAACTGACGATAATTGATGAGTGTTTTTCGTCAAAAAACTACCTGCAAGTTTCCATTTTCAGAAATGAAATCATTGACAACTGTTTATCAATAATTTACGTGCAAGCCGACAAAAATATCGAATTAATTCAGATATAAAAAATTTATTGATGTTAATATTTTAATTTACATCGTGTTTGCTGTGTTTTACCCTAATTTACAAAACGACTTTAACCGTTTGAATGATGCCGTTCACATTTCGGATTTTCAGCAAATAAATACCTTGTGCAAATCTGTTTCCATCTATGGCTAATTGCCCGGAAGCAGTTGACTGGGAAAACCTTGCTATTCCTTTCATATCGAACAAAGTAACATCAAAATTCAATTCCGATGTAATTTCAATATTCCTGTTTTGGATAGTCACAACAGCTTTTTCAGTCAACAATGATTGGTTTCCTGCAGTAACTCCCCACTTAGCATTCAGTGCATTTTTTTCAGCTAAGGTTATGGGAATTATTGTTCCGTGGCGCGGAGTAAAATCGAAAGAATTTCCGGTAAGCACTGTGAAATTCTCCAAATCGGTACTTTTTGTAAATTCATAATAACCACTCGAATACACATCGTACATCAATACATAGTCATCGGTATTGTACATGCGGAATACACATCCACCTTCCACGGCATTGGCGTTTTGATCCAGATATTTATCCAGCAAAGCATAACCACTTGTCAGACTGGTTGAAACTGCTTTTTTGATGCCGTTACCGTTTCCTTCCGTTTTGAAAAACAAATGAAACTGACCATCTTTCTCAATAATATCGGCATCGATGGTCGATAATCCTGAATTGTCGAACAATAGTTGAGGAGCAGTCTCAAGTCCGGTAAATGTGCTATTGGCATAGGCGTAATATATTTTATCATAATCGGAAGAACCTTTGCGTATCGACATATAAATCATGTATTTTCCGGTAGCAGCATCGTAAATAGTTTGTGGTGCCCATACCCTGTCAGCAGCCGAAAAATCAGTTGGAAATGCCGTAGGAATATTCACTCTGGCCGATTGCCAGTTGATTAAATCCGATGATTTTAAAAGCACAATTCCCCTGTTCGAACTCCAGCCGTTGGCCGAAACCATATCGGTGGCTACCATGTAATAAAGTCCATTGTTGCCTCGCAAAATATGCGGATCGCGAACTCCGCCGGTACTACTGATAGCTGCCGAAGAAACAATCGGCTGATCGTCGTTCAGCGCAGTATAAACCAATCCATTGTTGCTCAAAGCAAACCGAATAGACTCCTGACTGATGTTGTTTCCGGTAAAATAAGCAAATAAATATGCAGCAAAACCTTCGTCTTCAGCTACATATACATCGAATTTTTTAGTAACCGAAGTAGTGCTTTTTGCAATGGTGGCCGTAAGTGTAACCTTCAAATTTCCAGCTCCTTTTGCAGGACGATTCACAATAACACCGGAATTATTCAGAAATGTTGTTTGATTTGAACTCCATGAAATGGTTGAACCTTCCGCTCCAATGGTTGGCAAAGTGAGATTGGTACGCAAATTCGACAGGTTTCCTGCAAGTGCAAGTGAAGTTGAATCGGCTCTGACCGATTGCAAATTGCTGAATTGCGATATAACTGTAAGTTGAATGGTGCGTGACTTGGTTATGTAATTGCGAGTGGCTGAGGCAGTAAGTGTCACTGTGGCATTTGGCTGCCCCGCAACAGGACGATTTACATCTCCTGAAGTGCTGATAACTGACGGATTTGAACTTGCCCACTGTATAGTAGCACCACCATCGGCAGTAGTTGGCAGTGTAAGATTTCCTGTTATAGCCGCCGTATTGCCTAACGATATTTTAGCCAATGCAGAATCCACCACATCGGTGTAAACCAATGTATCTAATTTTAAATTATTGACTGCTAAAGCAGAAATTTGTGTGCCTGTAAGTGCGGAATTATACACTCTGAAGTCGCAATATTTCGAGTTCAACATATACTGGTCGCCATTGTAGCACGAACGGGCAAGGTAATTAAATGGAGTAGCGCCAAGTTGTGAAGGCAAAACCGAAATAGTTCCGCTTTTGGCCAGCGTACCGTTCACATATATTTCGCCGGTATTTCCGGTTTGTCTGTATGTAATATGCTGCCAGGCACCTTTGGTAGCTGCACTATTGACATTTACTTGTTTTTCGACGGAATAATTGGTAAGCGTAATGGCATATCGCGAAGTTTTGGCTGAAAAAAACATGCACCCCACAGCCGACGACAATATATTTTCGGCATTCGAAAACGTCCACACAAAGTTTCCGTTGGTGTTCAGCGTTACTGAAGGATCGATATAGAGATAGGTGGAAATAGTGAAATCGTTCAGCGTTTTTATCAGATTGCCTGTTTTAGCACCCAAATCCACATAACCGTTGGTAGCTCCGGTTTCCAGAATACCAAAAGCTCCCAACTGTTTCACTTTAGCGCCATTGAATAGTTTTCCGGTATATCCGTTGCCAGTAGCATCCGAAATAGAATCGGTAAAACCCGGCTTGGTGACAAAACCGTATTGCAATTTCAGGTTGGTTTGTGCCGACACCTGAAGAACCAAAAAAGCAAGAACAAAAACCGCGATAATGGGTTGAAAAGAATGAATCTTCATTTGAAAAGAATATTTTCAGCAAAGGTAATTCATTTATGTGTGTGAATGTTGGATAAAAAAGGCAGAAATGTGGAGAAAACAACTGAAAACTTTGTTTATCTGAATAAACTAAGAAATAAGAATAATTAAATGTCACATTTCAGATTCTGACCTCTCCCTAAATCCCTCTCCCGAGGAGAGGGACTTTGCAGAGTGCAACGTTTAAAATTATAAGACAATATATCCGTTCAATATTAGCGCTAATAATTTCCCTGGATAGATGCAACAGCATAGTCGCCCGATTCTGTGTCTTCTTCAATTAGTTTTCCGTTTTTATACAACCTGACAGTTACGCTACCAACTTTTTCGAAATTCTGACCCATAAACATTATCCATCTTTTACCTGTTTGCACCCATGTATAGGTCCAACCATCTCCCACAGGGCCTTTAAGTTGAAGTACATCATTCACATCCTGATACGACACACCGTAATTTGCTGTTGTACCCACAATTTCATATGTGTAGGTATTTTCAGAATCATCTACACAGGATGACAACAGTGAGAATAGAAAAATAACAAGGAATAATTTTTTCATTACAGCATATTTTTTAATGATAAACTATTTACAAATGTAATCCTTTTTGATAAACCTTTTTTAAAATTCAAGAATTATTCTGCAAATTTCAAAATGTCCAACCTAATATATTCTCCGAACAAAAACGAGCAAAGAGTCGAACCGTTGAGTGGGAACCAACGGTCATGACCAACGGGAATATTTATAAATCCCACTCTCTATATTATGAGGATTTTTAATCCGCTATGCTACAATTGTATATTTAAAATAATTTGTTAATTTTGCAGAGAAACTAATGGTTAAAAGGCAGCATGAGCGGAACACAGTTCCTTATAATACATTACGAGGTGATTAAAAATCACCTCAGACGGCGCGAAACTTTGTTCATTAATTAAGTACATCCGTGGGGACGGGGTGAACAACGCCAGAAAACCGTTTACACCAACGGAACCGCTACGGTAACACGTTATTATTTTGGAAATTACGAAGAAGAATCGGACAATATTGGAAATACCCGAAAATTCCATTATCTTAGCGGCGGAGCAGTACTGATAAATACCAACGGCGTAGAGACGCTGTATTACGGGTATACCGATAATCAGGGTTCTATTGTAGCACTAACCAACGAGAGTGGAGCGCTAGTTCAACGATTTGCTTACGATCCCTGGGGTGCACGTCGTGATCCTGATAACTGGACACAGGCAGGAAGTCCCCCTATGGGGGATTTAGTGGGCTTTAACCGTGGTTACACAGGACACGAACATTTGGATATGTTTGGCATAATAAATATGAACGGACGGGTGTATGACCCGGCTACAGCAATGTTCTTTTCTCCCGACCCATTTGTTTCTTCTCAGGGCGATTGGCTGAACTACAACCGCTATGCTTATGTGCTGAATAACCCCATGCGGTATACCGACCCAAGCGGATATATGCCACTAAATACAAATGAAACTGAATATGAAGTTTTTGATGGAGGTTCCAGTCATCGGTTTGTTTTTTCCGATAATCATAACGGTTCGATATCGTACAATTCTGAAACAAAACGGTACGAGTATGCTAATGGAAAAGAAGCAGCAAAGGAAGATGCTATGAGGCAACTTTACTCTAATGATGAAATTGATAAAAATGCCACATTAGAGCAGGGATATGAATATGCAACAACAATTGGCTGGAGAGGCACATTCGATGATTTTCTATCTTTGTATAATCAACGAACAGCAAGTAGTTCTTATAATGGAACATTTACCGTACACACTTATGAGTCATTCTTTGTGCCCTTAGGTACAGGTGCAAAAGCAACCGGTGAGATAAATATACTTCTGGAGAGTGGACTAGTTTCTAATAGAGAGATTTTATCTATTGCAAGTACTACTGCTGGTGCATTGGATATGTATGGAGATGGAATGGAAATCGGTTGGAAGAATTTGTCAAATGCATCGAAAAACAATACTGTTTATCAAATAAGTCAGACACTAAAAAATACAGGAATAAAAGTTAATCCAAGTGCAATTAAAGCAGGTTTACCAAAAATTGTTGGAAGATTAGGAACAGGGCTTGCTATAACTTCAGGTGTAATAACTACAATTGATGGTTTAACAAATCCTAACGGTTGGCAAAATCACCATACTGCGGATTTAATTGTAAATGGAACACTTTATGGACTTGGAGTCGCATTTCCAATTGCTGGATTGGTTGCTGGTGGTGTTTATTTAATATTAGATGCAACTAGTCAACATTATACAGGAAAGTCTTTAACAGAAAATATTTTTGATTAAAATTATGTACAGTTTTATATATTATTACATGGTTAAACTTCTTGAGAAACGAAATCAAGATGCTAAGTTCAATGCTGCAGGCTTTGTGTTTTTTATACAAGTTGTACACGTTGGTCTTGTTTTTGCAATTTTGAAGAAAATATATTTATTTGAATATTTTAGGTTTAGTGATTCATATTATGAAAACAAAATGTATATGTTTCCATTTGCACTTGTTGCATTAATACTTGTTTATATATTTTTCAAAAGGCGTCATAATAAAATTCAAAAGAAATACTCAAATAAGAAAGTGCTAACAACTTGGAATACCATAATAGTTTTTTCTTTAATGCTATTTCCTCTATTATTAATGATATATTTATTAAAAAAATAGTTACAGTATTTATGAAGAAGTGAGTGGAGAAACATTATTTACAAAACCTCAATAAAGATGAATATATTAACAATCATACTAAATAGAGTATATATACTTCTATTAAAAGTTAAAAACCAAAGTCCTTTTTCAGGAACGGTGCTTTTGGTAGCTTTATTATTAAATTCATTGGTTTTTAATCTTGTAACATTTATTTATGTCTTAAGCGACAAACCATTAATAATAAATAAGATAGTTTATTTTTTAACCTGGGGTATAATTACTGTTTTTGTCTATATTTATGCAACCAAAAGAAAAGCTCAAATCATAAAATTAAAATCTTCAACTAAATTAACTCTTCTTGTTGTGGGGATATTCTTATTTACATTGATTTCATTTATTTGGTGCGCAAATATTAATAGAGAGAAGCTTGATAAAGAACGTTCAGAGATTGAAGTGCAACCCCATAAAAAATCCTTAGAAGGCAGGATTAGAAAGTGGTTTGATGAGAGATGAATACCAACTGTGTAGAGACAATGTATTACGGATATGCCGATAATCAAGGTTCATTATTGGCTTTGACTAATGAAAATTGGATTATGGTGGAGAAATATACTTAAAACCCCCTGATAAGCGTAATGTATTAGAATTATGCGATGAGTTCAGCGTAAGCTCTGCCCCGATAGCTATCGGGGTTGCAGCTAAAAGCCGGACTTTGTCTGGCAGCAAGCATGAAAGTATGGAGACTTTTTTTCTACTACGGCGTTCAGGTTTTAAACCATCGGGAAGCTATGCCAAACATCTGTTAAAAAACAGACTATGAGGAACGAAGGGTCAAGTCACGAATCGTACACCAGAAAAAATAGAGATAAACCATGGTTTATCTCTATTTTTAGTTACTCTGCAAACTTTATAAATACCCTGAATACTTTAGCGGGATCGGCAGCCCAGAATTCAAGCGCTTTTTGCGCTTCTTCGGGGGTGAAAATACCGGAAATAAGTTCATCTACCGGACAAGTTCCACGCTTCATATATTCAATCACCGCACGGAAATCTTCGGGCATGGCATTGCGCGATCCACGAATATCCATTTCCTTTTGCACAAAATATTTGGTTTCGAAAGCAATTTCAGTTTTGGCATAACCAATACAAACCACACGCCCGGTAAAAGCTACTTCATTTACAGCCATCACGTATGTTTGCGGTGCTCCTACAGCTTCAATCACCACATCGGGTCCGGTAGCGTCGGTTAATTCTTTGAGTCTTTCGCTCAAGTTTTCGGTTCTGGAATTGATGGTATATTGTGCTCCGAGACGTTTTGCCAATGCCAGTTTGGCGTCGTCCATATCTACGGCTATCACTTTAGCGCCACGCAAGGCTGCTCTCACCACAGCTCCCACGCCAATCATTCCGCAACCAATCACCATGACCGTATCAAGGTCAGTCACTTCAGCACGAGCTACGGCATGAAAACCTACACTCATAGGTTCCACCATGGCAAAATCGCGTGGCGAAATGGCTTCATCGGCCAACACTTTGGTCCACGGAACATGAATATATTCGCACATAGCTCCATGTCGTTGCACACCAAAAGTCTGATTAAACTGACAGGCGTTCGGACGGCCATTGCGGCACGAAGGACATTTTCCGCAAGCGGTGTATGGATTGATGGTACAAGGCATTCCGGCATGTAAATGTGTCGGCACATTTTCACCTACCGCTTCTATAGTTGCACCAATTTCGTGTCCCGGAATAACCGGAAGTTTCACCATCGGGTTTTTACCCAGAAATGTATTCAAATCGGATCCACAGTAACCTACATAGTTAATTTTCACCAACACTTCGTCGGCACTGATGCCCGGCTTCTCCATCTGAACCAACGACACTTTGCCTGGTTCGGTTATTTGTATTGCTTTCATAATGTATTACCCCTAACCCCTGAAGGGGAATAAGAGAAGTTAGTATTGTTTGTTATGACCCCAAACCCCTAAAGGGGCTTAAAGACTTACTTATGTAATATTTATTCTAAATCTAAGAAGCAGAACATAGTCTTATTCCCCTTCAGGGGTTAGGGGTATTTTATACGCTTTCACAGCATTTCCACCTAAGATTTTTGCCTGATCGGATAGGCTGAATTTCGAAATATAATTCATCACCACCTGCATTACTTTGCTGTATTTTCCGGCAACCAAACATACAGGCCAATCGGAACCAATCATAACGCGGTCGACACCAAAGACATCAAAAATAACATCGAGATAGGGCTGAATGTTTTCCGGTGTCCAGTTTTGCCAATCGGCTTCTGTTACCATACCCGAAACTTTACAATAAACGTTCGGGAATTTTGCCAGTTCACCGATTTCTTCTTTCCAGGGCGAAACAATGCCCTCTTTTATCAACGGTTTGGCAATATGATCCAACACAAAAGTTTGTTCCGGTGAGAATTTCTGTACAAATTCGACGGTATTTCTCAAATGCTTTGGAAAAATAAGAATATCATACGCCAATCCAAATTTCTCCAACAGTTTCACTCCCCGAACAAAATCAGTACGTAACATAAAATCCACATCTTCTTCATCGTGAATGACATGACGAACACCTACAGCTTTCGGATGTTTTGCAAATTCAGTCAGTTGCTTTTCGGCTACTTCCGACCGCAAATCAATCCAACCCACCACGCCTTTGATATGCGGATTTTCGTCGGCTAACTGAAGCAGCCAGTTGGTTTCTTCCAATGTCTGGCGTGCTTGCACGGCTACCGAACCATTAAATCCGATGGATGCAAGTTCGGGCAGTAAATCCTCCGGCAGAAAATCACGTTTAATGACCGACATATTCTCGCCCATCCAACCGTAATCCTGCTCGTTGAAGTGCCAGTAATGTTGATGACTGTCTATTTTCATGGTTACATTTATTTTGTAGGGTCTCGCGAGTTCCAACTCGCGATTTAATTTATTTTCGCGAGTTGTAACTCGCGAGACCCTGTTTATAAAAACGGATAATCTCTGCTGATTAATCCTTTTTCTTTCATTTCGCTCCAAAAATCAGCCGGAATCTGCGTTGTAACCGATTCTACATTGCCTTTGATATGCGATGGTTTGGAAGTGTTCAGTGCAATACTAACCACGCCCGGAGCCGTTGTAGCAAAGCTCACACAAGCCACTGCGGGTGAAATAGCGTATCGCTTACACAATTCAAAGAAATCTTCGCGCCACTTGAAAATGGCTTTATTTTCTTCGGTATCGGGCTGTATTAGTTTATAATCGAAAAACTGACCGCCAATGAGGAAACCTGCATGAAAAACTGCCGAATTTACGATGCTGATATTTTTTTTGTGTAACGACTGCATAAAATCGAGTAAATCCATCGGATGGTGCATTATAGTCATGCTGTTGGCAAACATCACCCAGTCCAGTTCAACTTCTTTGGATACTTCCTGAATCACTTTCCAGTTTTTAGCACCCACACCCACAGCTTTTACTTTTCCCGATTTTTTCAGTTCGGACAACGCTTTGTACGCATCCACAATATGAGCAAACCGTGCATCTCTGTCTTTCGACGAAGTAGCGGCATTCAGATACTCATCCGGGTCGTGAACCGAAGCCAACTGCGGAAAATACTTTCCACCCAGCAACTCGTTTCCCTGTTCGTAACAGTTCAGAATTCCTTCGTAACTAATATCCTGAGCCGCATCGTTTTTCAAATCCATCCACACACCTTGTTCAAATGTGGGTTCTGCCGTTAAAAGTGGCGTACGTTTCCAACCAAGTTTATTGCTGATAATCACATTTTCGGGAGCAATATTTAGATTTTCGAGGCACTCGCCTAATTTTTCCAGCGCCAATCCGGCACCGTATTTCCCGGCACTGTCGAACACCACCGGAGCAGGAACATATTGGAAAGCCTGCTGAACAATTTCGAGTTTTGTTTCGTCGCTTAACGCGGTGTACAGATTTCCCAACGCACTTGTACCAAAAATAATGGGTGGAATTTTAATTCCGGTTTTGCCAATTTCGCTTAACTTCATGGATGATTTCTTTAATTCGGTTTACAACAGCAAAGATAACAAGAATTCACAATGCACATTTATAAAAAATGATATGAATATAGTCATTTCTGGTATTTTAGTTCATGACAAAAAAAACAGAGGCCAACACTCCACACGAGTATCAGCCTCTGAAAAATTAAAAATTGGTTGAGAGAAATTAATCTTCTTCTTTTTTGGTTGCTTCGTATTCTTTCAGCAGTTTGTCCTGAATATCCATTGGAACCAGTTCATAACTTGCAAATTTCATACTGAACGAAGCACGACCGCCGGTGAGCGAACTCAGGGTAGTGGAATAGCTGCCTAATTCTTTCAATGGCATTTTAGCCGACAGTTTTTCGTATCCTTTTTCACTTTCCATGCCCATAATCACTGCACGGCGTCCCTGAAGGTCGCTCATTACATCGCCGAGACGATCGGAAGGAGCCTGAACAACCACATCGTAAATAGGTTCGAGCAGTTTTGGTCCGGCTTCTTTAAACGCCTGAGCAAATGCATTACGACCAGCCAAACGGAACGAAATTTCGTTGGAATCTACCGGGTGCATTTTTCCGTCGTACACAATCACACGTACGTCGCGGGCATACGAACCGGTCAACGGACCTTGTTCCATACGATCCATGATACCTTTCATGATGGCAGGTAAAAAGCGCAGGTCGATAGCACCACCCACGATACTATTGATAAGAACTAATTTTCCACCCCATTCCAGGTCGATAGTCTGACTGTCGCGATTACTGATTTTATATTCCTGACCACCAAAACGGAAAGTTTCGGGAGCCGGCATACCATCGTAATATGGTTCAATAATCATGTGAACTTCACCAAACTGGCCGGAACCACCCGATTGTTTTTTGTGACGATAGTCGGCACGGGCATTTTTGGTAATGGTTTCGCGGTACGGAATTTTCGGTTCTTTGTATTCAATCAGAATTTTATCGTTGTGTTCCACACGCCATTTCAGGGTACGCAGGTGGAATTCACCCTGTCCGTAAAGAATGGTTTGTTTCAGCTCTTTCGATTGTTCAATAATCCAGGTCGGATCTTCTTCGTGCATACGTGTCAGAACTTCGCTCAGTTTTTCTTCGTCGGCTTCTGATACAGCTCTAATAGCACGACGATATTTTGGATCCGGATATTTAATTTCCTTGAAATCGTACTCGCAACCTTTCGCATTCAGCGTGTTACCGGTACGGGTGTCTTTTAGTTTAACGGTAGCGCCAATATCACCGGCAACCAACTCGTCCACTTTGGTGCGAATTTGCCCGGCAACCGAAAATATCTGACTTAACCGTTCTTTCGAACCACGGTCAACATTCAGCAAATCGTCGCCTTCTTTCACTTTTCCACTCATTACTTTGAAGTACGAAACTTCACCGATGTGTGGTTCAACACTGGTTTTAAATACATAAACGCTTGCGGGTCCTGCAGGGTCGGGAGCAACTTCAATGCCATCGCAGGTTTGTGGTTTTTTAGTTACGCTCACACTTGGCGACACGTTACCCACAAATTCCATCAACCTCCGAACGCACATATCTTTACCGGCACTTACGCAGAAAACCGGGAACATATCGCGGTGCAACATTCCTTTGCGTATACCAATACGCATTTCTTCTTCGGTAAGCGAACCCTGATCGAAGAATTTTTCCATCAGATCTTCATCGTGTTCGGCTGCGGCTTCCACCAGAATATTGTGCAACTCCTGTGCTTTTTCAATCTGATCGGCAGGAATTTCGAGTACATCCGGAACACCACCTTCGGGCTTCCATTTGTATAATTTCATTTTAAGTACATCTACTACAGCATTGAACTGCGGACCTACATTGACAGGATATTGAATCTGAACCACTTTGCTTCCGAAATTTTCTTTCAGTTGCTCCAATGTGTTGTCAAAATCAGCTTTTTCATGATCTAGTTGGTTAGTAACAAAAATAATCGGTTTGTGAAATTTATCGGTATAACGGAAATGATTCATGGTACCAACTTCAACGCCATACTGCGTATTGAGAAGAATTAATGCTGTGTCGGTAACATTGAGGGAGGTAACTACGCCACCGATAAAGTCGTCGGAACCGGGGCAATCGATAAAATTTAATTTTTTTTCTAACCATTCGGTTTGAATGATAGTGGAGAATACTGAGTATCCATACTCTTTTTCAACAGGGAAATAATCGGAAACCGTGTTTTGTGCGGCAACTGTTCCTCTGCGTTTTATAACACCACTCTCGTAAAGCATTGCTTCAACAAGAGTGGTTTTCCCGGAGCCTGAACTTCCCAACAATGAGATGTTCTTAATTTCATTTGTTTGATATACTTTCATAACGTATTAAATTTTGAAAATGATTAATACTAAATTAAATAAAAGGTGAATTGATTTTTGGGAAAATCGGTTGGCAATGTATGAAATTCATATTGAAAAACAAGTCGAAAATGTATGTTTTATAACACGTTTTTAAATTCTTTTATACTGATGTTTTTCTCAGAAAGCAATACTGATAAAACATCTGTCCCAAAAAGGATTTTGAGTACATTTATATCAGGAAAACCGTCATTTTTTCAGCACTAAACCGCGAAATATTTTTCCGGTTGAATATGAATAATTTGGGTACAAAAAGATGATGAATTTATTAATAAACAACGACCACAAAAGATACGGAAAAGCCGTTTTTATTCTGTTTTTTGCATTGATAGTGCAAAATTCTGCCTTTTCTGCTAAAACTTATATCAAGCACTCCGCCGATGCGTCGAATCGCGTAGTTTTTGCCACGGAGATGTTGCAAAAAGCTCTTAACGCTGAACATATCGATGCCGTAGTTACTACCCGTAACTTCGGAAAAAGCTGTTCCTTAACTTCTGAAATCATTTGTGTGGAGAAAAAAGATGTAGCTGAACTGAAATCGCTCCTCCGCAAACTGAAAATAAGCATTCCCGATTCGTTGAAAAAAGAAGGATTTTTTATCGCCCGAAAAGGAAAAACTGTGATTGTCTGTGGAAACGATGGGAATGGCGTGATTTACGGTTGTCGGGAAATTATCGACCGTGTTCATGCTTCCGGAAATTTGAATTCTATTCCTGAATTATTTACCGACGCTCCCGAAATGGTTTTGCGTGGTACCGCCATTGGTGTTCAGAAACCCACTTACCTGCCCGGTCGCACGGTGTACGAATATCCGTATACACCCGAAAGTTTTCCGTGGTTTTACGACAAACAGCACTGGATTGAGTATCTGGATATGCTGGTAGCCAACCGCATGAATTCCATGTATCTGTGGAATGGCCATCCGTTTGCATCACTGGTAAAACTGAAAGAGTATCCGTTTGCTGTGGAAGTAGACGACGAAACTTTCAGAAGAAACGAAGAAATATATTCATTTATAACGCACGAAGCCGACAAACGCGGAATATTTGTGATTCAAATGTTCTACAATATTATTGTATCAAAACCGTTTGCCGAGCATTACGAAATTCTAACGCAAGACAGAAATCGCCCCATTACGCCACTTCTGAGCGATTATACACGTAAAAGCATTGCTGCTTTTATCGAAAAATATCCCAATGTTGGGTTGCTGGTTTGTTTGGGCGAAGCTATGGATACTTACGAAGATGATGTAAAATGGTTTACCGAAACCATCATTCCCGGAGTGAAAGACGGACTGAAAACACTGGGAAGAACCGACGAGCCACCGATTCTGCTTCGCGCTCACGATACCGATGCACCCATGGTGATAACCGCTGCCAAACCGCTTTACAGCAATCTGTACACCATGCACAAGTACAACGGAGAAAGTCTGACAACTTACGAACCCCGTGGGCCATGGGCAAAAATCCATTACGATTTAAGCAAACTCGGCACAGTTCATATCAGCAATGTACATATTCTGGCCAATCTGGAACCATGGCGTTACGGGTCGGCCGATTTTATTCAGAAAGCTGTTCAGGCCATGCACAATGTACATGGTGCCAATGCATTACACCTTTATCCGCAGGCTTCGTACTGGGATTGGCCTTACACGGCAGATAAACTCCCCGATGGAAAACGACTGAAACAAATTGATCGCGACTGGATTTGGTATAAAACATGGGCTCGCTATGCCTGGAATTGTCATCGCGACAGAAATGAAGAAATTGCATATTGGAACAATATTTTAGGTGAATATTACGGTGTAAAAACAGAGGATGCCCGAAAAATTCAGACTGCATACGACGAAACAGGTGAAATTGCACCAAAATTACTTCGTCGTTTCGGAATTACTGAAGGAAATCGTCAAACTTTGTTGCTCGGCATGTTTATGAGTCAACTGGTAAATCCGTATAAGTATAAAATTTATCCCGGATTTTACGAAAGTTGCGGGCCTGAAGGCGAAAAGTTGATAGAATATGTGGAAAAAGAATGGAAAAAGCAGCTACACACCGGTGAACTTCCGCTCGATATTATTGCGCAGGTAACGGTACACGGCGATAAAGCTATTGCTGCCATCGATGCCCTTAGCGCTGAGCCAACAAAAAATGCAGATGAATTTTACCGCTTACAAAACGACATACATTGTTACCGCGAATTTGCCTGGTTCTTTTATTACAAAGTAAAAGCAGCTAAACTGGTGCTCGATTATCAGTGGAGTAATCAAATTAGTTTTTTGGACGAAGCAATCCCATTACTCGAAAAAAGTTTGGAGCACTATAAAAATCTGACTGAACTGACAAAAAACAGTTATTTGTACGCCAACAGCATGCAAACCTCGCAGCGGCGCATTCCGGTGGGTGGCGACGATGGTAAAAACAAGACATGGGAAGAACTGTACATGCTTTATCAGAAAGAATTTTTCAATTTCAAAAAAAATATTGATTTGCTGAAATCGAAAAACAATGTGTCTGTACTGAACAAACAGAAAATTCAGATTCTGACACCGGCCAATGTGAAACTCACTGATAGTTTTACACTGATTTCACTGTCGAAAGGAAATTCGCTGTACGACGATATGGATTCTGATATAAAAGAACTGGCTCCTGAATTGGCTCAACTGAAAGGTCTTGTTCTTAACTCTGCTTCGCAGCAAAATAACGGAACAACGCTGGAATTCGAATGCAAAGAGCCTGTGCAGTTATTGGTGGGTTATTTCCGCGACGACCAGCGTAAGTACGCTAAAGCTCCCACGCTCGAAACCGATGCGTCGGCTAATTTATTCGGACAGGCAGAACCGGTACTTACCAATGCCATTCGTATCGATGGACTTCCTGCCGTGAATGTGCATTGCTACAATTTCGACTCGGGGCAGCACAAACTATTGTTGCCTAAAGGATTCTGCCTGATTCTTGGATTTACAAGTGATACAGTAATTCCCCGGGAAGCCGGACTCGCCGGCAGTGGTATTGAAAACACGACGGATTGGTTGTTTTACTAATCAATAAACGCAACTAATAAGATTGAATTACAACAAAACACCTGACAGATATTTTCTTCTGTCAGGTGTTTTGTGTTTTTGTGGTGCATAAATCAATCGAACAATTCATGCAATACTTCAACAGAATTTACGCCCGAAAATCCGGAGATATGCAGCCGGTAGTAATCCATGAGGTGCGCTATAATTCTGTTTCGCCGATGGCGGTCGAGTACGAGCTCTTCCATTCCTACAAATGGAGTTAACTGCAATTTCCCGAAGGAAAGCGCATCATCGTTCATCAAATAATGGGTATGCAATGGTTTCTCGTTAAGAAATACACCATTCATTAAATCGAAATAAACACTGTCGGCGTTTTCGCTGTTAGGTTCAAATCCGAGGTAACGAGTCAGTTTCATCAAAAATAGGAGATGAAAATTGGCAATACCTTTTTTACTGTGTTCGAGCAACTGAATACTGTTTTCCAGAAAAACATACAATTGTTCGTCGGGATCCGACATGCGAAGCGTTTTAAAAAGCACTTCCGATAGAAACAGCGCAATGGCATTCTTCACCGGATTTGTTGGAATATCATTGATAGGAGCAGCAATCTGAATGTCTTTAATTCGCTGTAGTTCCTTACCTGGTACATGCTCCACATTCATTTCAACCAGCGTTAATGGTTGCAAATACGCAGCTCTGAAGGCCGATTTTTTTTTATTCACACCGTACACCATATACGATTCGCGTCCGAAACCTTCGGTGTAAATAGTTACTACCCAGGCTGCATCCGAGTATTTAACAGCATGTAAAATTATGCCTCTGGTTTTGTGTAGCATGAATTCATTGTGTTTGGTTTACAAAAATACTAAAATCCTGGGTCGAAAGTAGCAAAAACCCTGTTGCAAGGCAAATAAATATATCTATTTATCTGGTATACAGTAAAATATATGAATTTATAAAAATATTTACCGAAAGTCATTGCCATTTAAAAAAACTGCCGTATATTTGCACCCGCAATTGGGAGTAACAAATTAATGTTACAAATAACCAACTGGTCCATTCGTCTATCGGTTAGGACGCCAGGTTTTCATCCTGGAAAGAGGGGTTCGACTCCCCTATGGACTACAATAACAACAAAAAGATATTAAAAAGTAAATTTGAGATGGCAAATCACAAATCATCAATCAAGAGAATTCGTCAGACTGAAAAACGTAAACTGCACAACCGTTATTATGCAAAAACTGCTCGTAACGCCGTTCGCAAATTACGTTCAACAACAGATAAAACTGTAGCTACTGAAATGTTACCAAAAATCAGCTCAATGCTAGATAAGCTGGCTAAGCGTAACATCATTCACAAAAACAAAGCTTCTAATCTGAAATCGAAACTGACAGTTTTCGTAAATAAATTAGCTTAATTGTCTTTCAGAAATAACGAAAGGCTGTTTCATTCGAAACAGCCTTTTTTGTCGTGTAGTATACCGAAATAAACAGCATAAGTTTCCAATCAGTATCAGTAGCAGTGAAACGGTTTTTCCCATAGCTCCCGTTATTGTGTTTTTCTATTCTGGTGGTAACGTCTTCCTGAGTTGCTCCAATATAGAATTTATTGATTTTCTCACTGAAAATAATATAGCATCCGGTCATATTTTTTTTAGTAAAGATAAAAAAAAGACTCTGCATTTCTGCAAAGTCATTTTTCCAAGGGTGGGCCCAACTGGGCTTGAACCAGTGACCCCCTGTCCCGATAGCTATCGGGAGAGTCAGGTGCTACTAACCAACAGAGCTATCAATTCAGGGTGTTTCAATAGATTTTCAATATATTTTGAAGATTTCATTGCTTTGATTTTCCGTTCAATTCTGATGGCATGAGCATAATTTTCCGTTGAAATAAACAACATAATTTTCCAGTCATCAGCAGTGGAAGTGAAGTGGTTTTTTCCATAGCTCCCGTTATTGTGTTTTTCTATTCTGGTTGTAACGTCTTCTTGAGTTGCTCCAATATAGAATTTATTGATTTTCTCACTGAAAATAATATAGCATCCGGTCATATTTTTTTTAGTAAAGATAAAAAAAAGACTCTGCATTTCTGCAAAGTCATTTTTCCAAGGGTGGGCTCAACTGGGCTTGAACCAGTGACCCCCTGTCCCGATAGCTATCGGGAGAGTCAGGTGCTACTAACCAACAGAGCAACCAGCTCTGAATATTGAATAAGGTTTTGAATGTATTTTGAAGATTTCATTGCTTTGATTTTCCGTTCAATTCTGATGGCATGAGCGTAATCCTGGGTGGGAATAAACAGCATAAGTTTCCAATCAGTATCAGTAGCAGTGAAACGGTTTTTTCCATAGCTCCCGTTATTGTGTTTTTCTATTCTGGTTGTAACGTCTTCTTGAGTTGCTCCAATATAGAATTTATTGATTTTCTCGCTGAAAATAATATAGCATCCGGTCATTTTTTTTTGAGTAAAGATAAAAAAAAGACTCTGCATTTCTGCAAAGTCATTTTTCCAAGGGTGGCCCCAACTGGGCTTGAACCAGTGACCCCCTGTCCCGATAGCTATCGGGAGAGTCAGGTGCTACTAACCAACAGAGCAACCAGCTCTGAATATTGAATAAGGTTTTGAATGTATTTTGAAGATTTCATTGCTTTGATTTTCAGTTCAATTCTGATGGCATGAGGGTAATCCTGGGTGGGAATAAACAGCATAAGTTTCCAATCAGTATCAGTAGCAGTGAAACGGTTTTTTCCATAGCTCCCGTTATTGTGTTTTTCTATTCTGGTTGTAACGTCTTCTTGAGTTGCTCCAATATAGAATTTATTGATTTTCTCACTGAAAATAATATAGCATCCGGTCATATTTTTTTGAGTAAAGATAAAAAAAAGACTCTGCATTTCTGCAAAGTCATTTTTCCAAGGGTGGGCCCAACTGGGCTTGAACCAGTGACCCCCTGTCCCGATAGCTATCGGGAGAGTCAGGTGCTACTAACCAACAGAGCAACCAGCTCTGAATATTGAATAAGGTTTTGAATGTATTTTGAAGATTTCATTGCTTTGATTTTCCGTTCAATTCTGATGGCATGAGGGTAATCCTGGGTGGGAATAAACAGCATAAGTTTCCAATCAGTATCAGTAGCAGTGAAACGGTTTTTTCCATAGCTCCCGTTATTGTGTTTTTCTATTCTGGTTGTAACGTCTTCTTGAGTTGCTCCAATATAGAATTTATTGATTTTCTCACTGAAAATAATATAGCATCCGGTCATATTTTTTTGAGTAAAGATAAAAAAAAGACTCTGCATTTCTGCAAAGTCATTTTTCCAAGGGTGGGCCCAACTGGGCTTGAACCAGTGACCCCCTGTCCCGATAGCTATCGGGAGAGTCAGGTGCTACTAACCAACAGAGCTATCAATTCAGGGTGTTTCAATAGATTTTCAATATATTTTGAAGATTTCATTGCTTTGATTTTCCGTTCAATTCTGATGGCATGAGGGTAATCCTGGGTGGGAATAAACAGCATAAGTTTCCAATCAGTATCAGTAGCAGTGAAACGGTTTTTTCCATAGCTCCCGTTATTGTGTTTTTCTATTCTGGTTGTAACGTCTTCTTGAGTTGCTCCAATATAGAATTTATTGATTTTCTCACTGAAAATAATATAGCATCCGGTCATATTTTTTTGAGTAAAGATAAAAAAAAGACTCTGCATTTCTGCAAAGTCATTTTTCCAAGGGTGGGCCCAACTGGGCTTGAACCAGTGACCCCCTGATTATGAGGATTTTAAGTGATTTTATTACTCATTTATATTGACTATCATTTAATGTCATTTATTATCATTCAAGTTGTTCTATTTTAAAGTTTTATCATTGTTTGTCATTAACAATTTCTTGGATTGGCGTATCCCGTTAAACACAATTCACAGCTGGGGATTTAACCATTATACTCCCCTTTATTAAGACCCCATGCCCCCTTACTGCACATCCCCCCTTGCCATGCAGTATCTAATTGATATATAGATACATATAATCTCAAACAAAAAGTTTGACCAAAATTTTCTCAGAAACTAAAAACTATCAAATATGTAGAAATAAATTTTGGGGTAAAAAAATAAAGAATCGGAGTTTTTTAAGATCGGGGTAATTAAACCCAAACCTTTTTGAAGATTTAATTCATTCGATATTGTAAATCCCATTAATGATAATTCATTACCAACAGAATTGTCGTTGTTTTGAAGATAATAGAATTTATACTATTCTTTATTTAGTATGTATTCGTATATTTTATGAGTTAAATCCTTAACTCCATCTGCAATTCTTCCAGATGTTACATTAGCTTCAAAATTATTTCCTTCAAAAATTGTTGAAAGAATTATTAAACTTTTATCAGTTTTAATTTGAACAGCTAATGAAATTTGATTTGAGATATTAAAACCATAATCGCTGAATTCTTTATTGGTTATAAAAACTTCAGTTTGATCAGTTGAACTAAAAAGTGTTGAATCTAAATCAATAGATTTACACTTCTTGTTTCTATCAATAACAGTAGTAACATTCATAATTTGATAATCTTTATCATCAATTGCTTGTGAAATTTCAATCTTTTTTGGTAAAATCTTTTCTATAGCGGTTTTATCAATGATTCTAATCTTTTTGTAGTTTGAGTTTAAATTCCTCTTTATCTCAAAATTAATTTCTGTATTTTCAATTATATTAAATAATGGAGTAAAAATTTGTTTTCTATCCGCTTCATCATAATTATTAATTATTCGGATGATGCTTTCATCATTGTAATTAACATCAAGTACATCTTCTTTATATTTATCTCCAACTTTAATAGCCCAATCTTTCATTTTTGGGTTTTCAATTGAACTTTTCATCACACTATCAATCGACAAACCAATTTCAAAACTTCCATATTTAAGATCAACCATTCTAAAATCTAAATCAGGTAATAACTTATTAAAAATACTATTTAATTTAGTCAAATCAGTGATGTCGTATTTGAATTCCTTTAAAAAATCAACTTTTAAAAAATTCTTAAACGACAAGGATAAATTTGATAATAAGGTGTTGACGAGTTGATTTAGTCCAATTGTATCAGCATATTTCTTATTACTTGGTGCAAACTTAATATAAAATGCTTTCTCTCTTAAAAACTGCAAATATGCTTTTCTTTCATACTCTCTAATTATCTCATAGTAATAAGAACTTTCAGAAGGATTGTAAATAAGAAAAGAATCTTCAGACGGAAGATAATTTTCATCTATAAAATCTGATTGTGTGATTTTAACATCAATAATTTTGCCACTAAAGTCTTGTTCAATTAGATAGATAAAATTTGGGTTATTTTCTATAATACTTTTAAGGGTTAACTTTCCTGTAATATATTTAACGATGTTAGATAGTTCCAATTCAAACAATAGTAAAATATCTGAATTTTCCAATGAATCTACTAAATATAAAAAGAAGTTCTTCTCATTTCTGACATAATGAGTTAAGATTGGCTCATCTAAGAAAATTATATCTTCAATTTTCTTAAAATATTTTAAATCAAAGACTGTATTTTTTATTTCATTTTCCATTGTCTTCAACTATTGTAAATTTGCCATTAAAATCAAAATCAATTTTTGGATAAAAAGTATAATGGTTTTTATTTTGTGAACTGTGTTTGATTCCGTCATTATCTGTTAGTTTACCACATGCAACTGCTCTATAATTGACTTTTTGATTTTTCTTCTTTGATAAATTTTTCAAAATATCAGTTGCTGATTTTATATCTATAAAAAAAGACAACCCCCAAGCTAAACAATTATCTTTATATTTTGGTTTTTCCAATGCAGCAAGAGGTTTGAAGGAATTTGAAGTAATCGGATTTTCAACACATCGAAAAAGTATTTTTTCTCCTTTTATATTATCTAATGGACAATTGTCAATTAGCCCAATTTCATTTTGGTATTGTAATTCCATAAATATTTCTGTATAGTTAAATATAAAAAGACATAAAAGCCAAACTCCTTATTTATAAATATGTTTGGAAATTAAATTTAATGGTGAGAAAAAATCGTACAAATTTAAGAAATATTTCCAATTATTTAAAATACTGTAAAAAAACACTATTTCATTTTTTTAAAGACAACACCAAAAGGTAAACACAATATAATTTTGTTATCTCACACCACTACCACCCCGTGCAATTCATCAACATATTTTGGAATACTGTTGACGTTGTTTCCAAATACACTTAACCAATCATATCCATCGAACGGTGATTCATTGGCAATGACTTCACGGGTAATATCGCCATTCTCACAAACATAGTTGATAATGGTTTTTACATATTCCTGTTGCTGGGAATTTAGGGTGTTGTCAGACAAGAACTGACTAAACTTATCAACGGCAATTTTACGGTCAACGCCCACTATTGAACGAATAAAAACAGCGACATTACCACCTGTAAATTGATCCCGTGTGTACCGTTCATAATCTTCTTTCGTACCCAACTCCTTCCAAAGAATGTTTTCCAATTCCAGAATGTCTTTACGCTCCAATTTTTCGATATGAAGTATCTTTTGAATGGCGGAATTAGTTTCCCTGTTGGTTGCAAGAAAATCGAACACACGTTGTTTATAGGTAGTTACGGTTACTATTCCCTTCGCTAATCCACCATCTTCAATGGTATCTTCAATATCCACCGCAAAAGTGGCTTTTTTATCACCAACCAAGAACTTGATCAACTCCCTGAGTTCTATTCTTATCCGTTCGAGATTTGATACTGATATGTTTTCCCAAAAGTTTGTGGTCAATACTTCTTTGATAACCTCTATCTTCGCCTTAACCTGTGGAATAGTGGTTTTGTCCTGTAATAATTCTGCTATAGTGACAATTTTTTCCTGACTTTTGATTGAATTGGTTGTGTCATCCAGCAATGATAATTCGACAATCAAAACCAACAAATCAAACTTTTTAGCGTTTTCGTCTTCTTGTGATGGTGTCAGTAATGGTGAAATCTTTGTTTTTATTTCCAGCACATCTAATTGTGATATGTACTGCCAAACACTTTCAAGTTTGTACTTATCCACAAACAGTAAGTTTTTGCGCACATCAATCCGTTGTGTATTGAGTTTTCCAATTTGTTCTATCAGTTCCGTTTTGGTGGTGGAATGATAATTCTTTGCAAAGTCGTCTTCCTGAAATCGTAACGCCTGTAATTCAAATACTATATCGGTTTTGATATTAAAAATACGTTCGGTAAGTGATATGGTTACATTAGTTTCCGTACCATTTGGGTTCTTATCGAAGTAATCAAAATTCTCACAGTAATCAAAAATATAGAACTCTTCTTTGTCCTTGTCCACTCCAAAAATCCCTTCAGACAATCGTGTTCCCCGACCAATCATTTGTAAGAATTTGATTTTTGACCGTACAATTTTAAAAAACACCAAATTCAAAATGTCGGGTACATCTATTCCTGTGTCCAGCATATCCACCGAAACAACAATCTGAGGGTCTTTGTCACGGATTTCAAATCGTTCTATCAGATTATGTGCGTATGTTACATAATTGTCAACCAGCACACAGTAATCAGCACCGTATTGTGGATAGATAGTCTTGAACCGATCCACTATTAGTAAAGCGTGGGCGTGGTTATATGCAAAAATGATCGTTTTCCCGATACGTTCGCCACTTTGAACCTTTAACCCATTGGTCATTAAATCTTGTAACACCTTATCAATAGTGTCTTCATTAAAGATATAGGAGAACATTTCTTCACCCCGAATATCCCTCTTGTATTCAGTTCCATCCAACGCTCTTCGTGCTGCTTCGTACGCCCACACTTTTTCAAGTTGGTCTTTTTCATCATCACTTAAATCCTTGTATTTTATTCCTACTTGGATATGTTTAGAATGGCGAATTATCCCTTTGTACGGAACTAAAAATTTATCTGCAACGGCTTCTTCCAACTCGTAATCGAAGTTTGGAATACCCTGTTCCATTTCAAACAATTGGTATGTACTTCTATCCACTTCATTCCGTGGCGTAGCAGTTAAACCCACCAACAACGAATCAAAGTAATCAAAAATAGCGGTGTATTTTCCAAAAATGGATCGGTGTGCCTCATCAATAATAACCAAATCGAATCTACCTATCGAAAAATCTTTTGAATCATTATCAATGTAGTTTATCATTGTTTGATAGGTGGAAAACATAATACGGGCGTTCATATCCCTGTCTGTATCATTTTCCGACAATACACAAACTGGCACTTGGGGTAATATCTTTACAAAGTTCTTTTTTGCTTGACGTACCAAGGCGGTACGGTCGGCAAGGAACAATACATTCTTTATCCAACGATTCCGCATCAGTAATTCCACCAACGAAATTGCCACACGGGTTTTTCCTGTTCCTGTTGCCATAACAAGTAAAGCCCGTCTGTGTTTACTATTGAAATGTTCACAAACGGCTGTTACGGCAGATTTTTGATAATGTCTTCCAGCTATGTCTTCACGGATTTTTAAATCACTTATATCCTGTCGGTTTTTACGTTGAATCAGTAATTCCAATTCGGCAATGGTATGAAAACCAAAAACCCTGCGATTTGGATAACCCAACCCATCAATGATATTGGTGTCATATCCGTTGGTATAGTAAATCACGGGTCGAACACCGTATTTTTGTTCCAAACATTCAGCATACAGGGTGGCTTGGTGTTTTCCTTTAATCGGGTTGTGACTTGTTTTCTTGGCTTCAACCAACGCCAACGGACTTCCATCTCTACCATACAAAACATAATCCACAAAACCGACTTCGTGTGTGTTGGGCATTCCATCCACTTGTATTTCAATTCCCGCCTTACACGGTACAATGTTGTTTTCTGTTTCCAACACTTCCCAACCAGCTTCTTTCAATTGTTGGTCAATGTAGAATTTCCGTGTTTCGGTTTCGGTAAAATATTCGGGGTTTTTGCCATTCAGTGTATCATCATCTTTTATTTTCCCTTTGAATTTGTTTTTAAATTCTTCGTTCGGTTCAGCTGATGAAGGTGGTGCAATGTGTGGTTCGGATTTACCCGAAAGTAATTCTCTGTTGAAGGGTGGATAACTATCGATAACCTCCAATTTGGTCAAAACTGCACCTACAAAAGTGTATAGATTGAGAATACAGAAAAACGATTCTTTCTTTGAAACATTGGCTGTATGAGCCGCATTGTTACCCGTTTTTCGGATATAATGTAATGCCATCATCAACTTATCATCACCAACAAAACTGTTGAAATCTTCGCCAGCAACCAACTCGAACAACGATGCCCGTTCGTTTATTTCTAAATTTTTGAGTAGGTAAATGGATTTTACAAGATACTCCAACGCCAAACGACTACTTAATGCCGATTTGTTGGGGTCGGACAATTGGTTTATTTCTGCATCGTTGCAAAACAAATAGAGTGTAGCAAAATCAGTATTGTCCTTCAGGTAATCGAAATTTCGTACCATAACTGTTTATTCTCTTGGTGTAACAATCAAAATATCTTCTAAACCTATATCTTCACTTGAATTAAAATCTGTACTAATGTAATGGAAAGGGTATTTTATTCTATTTGTATTCGGTTGAAGGTCAATAACGGTATTCCAATAAGAATTTTTCAACTTCTGAGAACTTGGGTCTAAACAAAACAATTTTGTTACTTCATGGTCAATACTTTCAAAACCAACACATAATAAAGCGTGACCACAGCCATCATCATAAACAATTGAGATAATTACAGGTAAGTCCCTTTTCAATTGTTTAGTAATTAACGGGATAACCTCTTTTTGAACTGCTTTCGGGTGATGAGTTGTTACTTTTGTTCCAAAATTATGATTCAATATTCTTTGTATCCTATAAAATGTTTGACCGTCATGGTGCATGCCATTTTCTTCTAAGAGTTTTTTACATAAGTTTCTTGTATCTATATCTTTTGGTTTTTCAAATACTTGTATATCGTTTAAAGAAATCTTTCTCAAAATTAATAAATTCATAAACACTGAATAAATGGAGCACGCACCATCTAATGAACCCTGTTGCAAAGAAATATCAATTAATTTTCCTTTTCTATCTTTAATTTGCAAACCCTTGTTATTTAAAATCAAACTCGAAATAATATTGACTTGTACCATATCCTATTAATTAAAATAACGATCCATTGTATAATCAAAAAGATGTTGAACATCCTCTATCGACTTATTGATTAGGGATTTTTGTTCTTCTATTGCTATTATTTTTTCAGAAAATAGAGATTGATTTGAAAATGGTGGAAGTACTATATTCAATGCTTTAATTTTTCCTTGAAACAGATTAGCTTGTGATGACTGATTTATAGACTTTTTTATTTGGTCTTGAACAAAATCTGTACATAATTGATATTCAATGAAAATTGAAGATACATTTACATCTAATTGTAAGATAGCGACACTTCTTACAAGTTGAAATTTTAAATTAGCTGGCACTCTACAAACACGGCCAACACTACCTGAACAAGAAATAAGTATATCTCCCTCTTTGGGTTTAATCCTTTTTGAAATCCTATCAAACTCTTCTTGTCCTATAAAGTCGACATCAATTAATTTTAGACTATGATTTATTATATTTCTTGCAGATAACAAAAATATACCCTGACTTTCTCTTTTTGGCGTTAAATGTTCTCCATCGGTTATTTTTAAACAAACGTCTTCTATTTTTTTTATTTCCCACCCCTTTTCATTACTTACAGGATCACCAAACATATCATAGAAAGTGGCTTGTGCCAGTGTATCTAAGTCGGCAAGTTGTTGTTTCTTCTTGCTGATAATGTCGTTTAAGGTATCAAATTCGTAAACTATTTGTTGTTGAATTGGACGAGGGGGAATTGGTATCATAAGACCTCTAACCATTTTACTGTTCAGATTATTGACAACTCCTCCAACCGCCATTTTTTTAAACGTTTGATAAGTGTGTTTGCACCCTAAGAAATAGTACAAATAACTTTTATCAAAGACATCATTAGCATCACGAATTACTAACCAACCGTCATGAATGCAACCATCAATACCCAAAATATATGGTTTACCAAAACTCATCGAGTTAGAAAGAATAAAATCACCTTTTTTTACAAAACGTGACTTAGACATCCCCTCAGGTTTGATTTTTTCTTTTGTACTGTTTATTATCATTGTACCTTCTTGGGCGTCGCCTATCTTAATCCAATTTATTCCATTTTCATCATTAGTCATAAATTGTTCAATAGGTCTTGGAGATCCACCACGTTCAATTATACAGACATCTCCAAGCATTTCATTTTTCCAATCTTTTTTATCTATCATTTTGATTGGAATTATTAGATTAATGATTCATATTTCGTTATCGCCTTGTCAATTTCAGTCTGCAAAGTTTTAATACGTGCCAGTACAGTTTCGGGTTTTTCATACTCCACCACCACACGATCCACTTTTTTGTATTTGTTTATCGAAAGGTCGTAATCATTTTCTACAATTTCCAATTTTGGAATTAGGAACGATTGTTCTTGTGGAGTACGGTCGGCTTCGGAATCCAAATTAGCAAACCGTGCTAATATATCGGGTATATCGTTGTCGGATATTTCGTTTCGTTTATCGTCAAGTGAGTAACCATCCGCTTTCATATCGTAAAACCAAACCTTGTCCGTTCCACCTGCATTGGTTTTAGTAAAAATCAAAATGGCTGTAGAAACTCCCGCATACGGTTTAAAAACACCACTTGGCATTGAAATAACTGCTTCTAATCGTTGGTTTTCAATCAGTTCTTGTCGTATGGCTTTTGGGGCGTTAGTTCCACCAAACAAAACACCATCAGGAACAATACAAGCACACCTTCCACCCAACTTTAGTATTCGGATAAACAGACTAATAAAAAGTAATTCTGTCTTTCGGGTTTTGGCAATGGTCAACAAACTTTTATCTACTGAATCATAATCCAAATTACCTGTAAATGGTGGATTGGCGTAAACTTTGGTGTATAAATCAGTATCGGTATTGTCGTCTGACAGACTATCACGCCAGTCGATATTTGGATTTTCAACACCGTGTAACATCATATTCATTGCCCCAATTCGGAGCATCGTTTGATCGGTATCAAACCCATAAAACATGGTGTTTCTGTAATGTTCACCATGTTCTTTTTTCAGTATTTCAGAATGAAAATGTTCCGTGGTGTATCTTGCCGATTCTACAATAAAACCAGCCGAACCCATAGCAGGATCACAAATTTTGTCTTTCAATGTTGGTTTAAGTAGTTGCACCATCATACGGATAATGTGTCGGGGTGTACGGAATTGTCCGTTTGTACCACTGGCAGCCATCTTTCCAAGAATGTACTCATACACATCACCCATTGAATCCTTATCGTTCAAATCCAAATCGTTGATACCATCTACAATTCGGGCAAATGTACGTTCGTTGGGAATCATAAAGATAGTACCCTTCATAAACTTACTGTACGAACTATCTTTTCCTGTACTTATATTCTGAATAAACACAAAAACATCGTTACGAACGGTTGACAACATGGTTGTTGTATCAAAGTTTTTGAACACACTCCAACGCAAATCATTGTAAGGAACTTCTTTGTTTGTTTCGGGATTCAACCAATTTCCTGTTTTAAAAACCGCATCTTTCACTTCCACACCAAACATTTTAGCATTAGCTTCTTTCTTCAGTTGGCTGTCGTCAAGCAGTTTAATAAACAGTAAGTAGGTCATCTGTTCCAACACTGTGAGCGGAGAAGTTATTCCTGCACTAAAAAAAGTATTCCAAATACCATCAATCTTGTTCTTTACATCACCTGTAATCATTCTTTTGTTTTTATGTTTTGTCGTTTAATTCTATTTAATTTGAAACACTATTTCACCCAAATACTTTCCCACTTATTTTCAAAACTTGCAAGGTGTTTTAAACTAATTGAAATTGGGTAATTCGGTTGAATTGATTTTAATCTTGGTTGGTCGAAATACACATCATCCGTAATTTCAATGACATTGATAAATTCTTCTTTTGAAAGTATAAAATATCGGACATTATCGTTCTTGTCTATGTGAACAAAGACATAAGGACATTTGATAATTTGACGAATCTGATTTCGTTGATCGTGTCTTATTCCAACCTGATAACTACTATGATTTTTTGTTGTTTTTACTTGAATATTGATTGTTTCGTCAGTCTTAGGATTTAAACCGAAAATATCAACTGAAGGATAGTTTTTTAATGTAAGACTTGCGACCCAACCCTTCAGACTCATCATCCCAGCAACTAAGTATTCCCCCGTCAAACCAATTAAATGTTTATCTATTGCGGTGCTCATAAGTATCAGATTTTATCATAGATACTACAAAAATATAATTAATCCTTAACAATTTATTGATTTTGTTGAAAATAAAATCAAAATATAAACATCGGTCACAAATCCCACTGAACTCACACATATCGAATCCTTGTTTTTAAGATTGAATTTAAGACCGTTTCTGTTGATATGACAGTTTGTCCATTAAACTAATTATCTCATTGCCAGTGTCAAATAAACTATCGCCAGCAATGTATGAACCTTCGTATATCTTGGGGAGGGGGTCGGCGCAATTGGGGGTGGGGTCTTTGGTATCCAGTAAATGTTCCAGTCAAATTTCGTCTTCGACTCACAGTTGGGGTTTGTTATTTTCAACCAGGACTTGCACCAGTCTTGCTGGTTCAATTATTATAAGTTGAAGATACATTGGCTTCGCCCGTTGAAGTTATATTTAAACTGGCAAGACTGGTGCAATTATTTAATATGATCACTCGTTGGTGATGAATCAACCGCTGAATAAAATGGTTCCAGTCTTTTTTTAATCATTAATAATACATTTCTATTTAGATAAAAGCGATTTACACGCTGTTCAATCTTATTTTGAATTTCAATATCTAATTCATTTTTTATATTTTCATAATTATCTGCTTTAACTTGATCTAAAATATATTTACCTTCTTTGCATGAACTAGCGATAGACTCTTCTATTTCAAATTGCATTTCTTCATGCTGATTATAATGATTTTTGTAAGACTCAAAATCAGATTGAAAATTTGCCCCAGTATTTATACTAGTTTTTATAATATCTTTCTTTTCTATATTATTACTTTGTATATTATTACTTTGTATATTATTACTTTGTATATTATTACTTTGTATATTATTACTTTGTATATTATTACTTTGTATATCAACTGGTTCTTGGGTTGACTGAATTTCAGTATTACCGATATTCGGTATATCAGATATTAATTCCTGTATAGTGTCAATTTCAGGTTTACTGGAAATTGGATTTACTGAAACTGGTAGTTCATAAACAATATAACTATAACCTTCAATTAGATTGTTTTTACCTGTAATAACGTTTTCTTTAATATAACCCAGTTCAACTAGACCTTTCCACGCCTTAAAAAATCTATCTCTGCCAATATTCATTTTCTTCCAAAAGGTTGTTTTGTATATAACCCAATCGCTGGGTAATGATAATAAGTGAACCAGTATACTTTTCTGTTCACAGGTTAAAACTTCTGATTGAAGAATCTCATTGGAGATGGGTGTGAAATTTGATTTTCCATTCTTGCTGGAACGGATAATTTGACCGTTGTTTTTCATAATTATTATTTGGTTTTTGACCATTTCATATTGTGGGTCGAAACCAATACTACTTTGGATTTATTTATTGATATTAATCACCCGACCCTGTGTTTTTTAAATATACATAAAATAAATGACAATTCCAAATTAGACTGCTCATAGTCAACACTATAAACGTATTGTGCAACTTTGGTCTAATAATATCACAATCAACAATAGGTTAATATATGTTAAATTTTTGGTGTTATGTACAAAAATTTTTGGTAATGTGTGTATGTTCAATTATCTTTGTACACAAATTAGAATAGTTTATGATACATCCTGAAATTATATTAATGTCTGCTGGGGCGATAAAGGCACTTTTATTGATGGTTCGCACCGATCTTATTCCTGACGAAAATTTCGAGGAATGGTTAAACGATGATGGATTTACATATTCTCCTGAGAAGTATGGTGACAAGAAATTCATTTTTGACGAACTTGAAAAAGTTAAGAATGAATTCCGTGAAATTAGGGATATGAAAATTGAAACCCAATCCTTAATGTCATCTTACAATCTATTAAATGCTCATAAAATACGAATTTCAAAACTTCGGTTGATAATTAATCACGAAGTTAGTTATGTAACTAATTTACACGCCCGTTCGGGAATTAAATATGTTATTGCTCGTACATATTGGATTGACAATAATGGTAAAAAAGTTCGAAGATTTTCAAAGAATCTTGGTTCTATTGACAAAGTATATGTAAATGATCTTATCCCCGACCATCTGAAAATTGATGCTGAAAAGGAATTGGATCGTGTTATGTGGGAAAATTATCGTAGTGAATATAAAGAATAAAAAATTTAATATTATGGTTTACCAGTACAATGTGTACATAACACTATTTCTTGTTCTTTTATCAGAACAACTATCCTACACATAGTCCAAATCTATTTTTTTTTGCCTAAATGGCGTGCCCAAATTTCTTGTACATACATTGATTTGGACAGTTTAAATTATTAACCATAGAAAGTATGGACGCACTTCCTATGCTCAAATGTTGCGCCCAAAAAAATTGTACATACATAAAAATAAATTTTTAAAATAAAAACATTATGAAAGTATTAAAAACAATTTCCGTTGACAATTTAGTTCAACATCCTTATTACGCACAAGTGTATCAAAACGGTGCAACCGAGTATTTGGTAAGTTCTATCAAACAATACTGTGTTATTTTTATAGTTAAATAATTGAAAATCAATTAATTAACCTATATTTTTATTTGGTTAACTTCCTGAAAATCAGTATCTTTATAGATTATACCACTAATTTATAAAGTATGATTTTCACAGAAGTTAACACTTTTATTTCAGTTGTCAGTACTGCTTTTAATGGTTTATCACTCAATAAATGGCGACGTGACTTTTTAATAGAAATTTTTATGTTGTACATGGTAATTCCAGGTCGTATTAATTTTACTCAAATGAGTCGATACAGTAATTACAGCGAACAACGATTTCGAAATCAATTCAAACAAAAATTTGATTTTATGAACTACAATACATCACTTATAACACCATTTGTTGGTTCGCGAACAGCCATTTCATTTGACCCGAGTCATATTGAGAAATCGGGCAAAAAGACACCCTATCTTGGTTCGTTTTGGTCAGGTTCAGACCAATGTACTAAACGAGGGCTTGAAATTGCTCAGATCGCTTTAATCGACATCGACTTAAAGCAAAGCTTTCATTTGGAGGCTGTACAAACTGTGCCGGCAAAAACATTAAAAGTAGCCTCCATGTCGTTAGTCGATTGGTATGCACAGACAATCATTAAACGAAAAGAGGATCTTCAAAAAATATCTAATATCGTTGTTGCCGATGCATTCTTTTCAAAGATAACATTTATACAACAACTTATGAATGAAGGTTTTAATGTTATATCTAAACTCAGAGACGATGCAAACCTACGTTATAAATTTACAGGTGAATACTCTGGTGTAGGAAGACCACCTCATTTAGCAGGCAGAATCGATTTGGACAATTTGAACATGGATATATTTACTCACATTGAAATTAATGATACAACCCAGGCATTTTATGCTATTGTAAACTCCAAATCATTGAAAACAGACATTTTGCTCGTTGTCGAACGAAAAACCGACGAAAACGGAAAAACAATTCAACGTTTGATATTCTCGACCGACACCAAAATGAATGCACTTGAAGTTTTATTGTATTATCACTGTCGATTTCAAATGGAATTCAATTTCAGAGATGCCAAACAGACTACTGGATTAAATCATTGCCAAGCCAGAGATTTAGATAAACTCGATTTTCATTTCAACTCTTCGCTTACAACTGTCAATATCATGAAAATTATTCACCTAAAGGATAAAAACAAAGCAGGTAAACCATTCTCAATTGCTGACTATAAACTACTGTATCACAATACGTTTCTACTAAATCGATTTATTGAGGCTTTCGGTATAAAACCGAAAACCCTAAAAAGTCACCACCATGTCAAAGAACTACTGTATTTCGGCACTAAAGCCGCTTAATATTAAATTTTTTCTAACGGACTATTGATCAAAAGAACAGGTAATCAACCCATCTATCCAATTATTGTAGTTCCTATACCTAATGAGGAAAACAGGTTTTGGATTGTAGCTGGATATAAACGGTTACAAATCCTTTTAGAATTGGGTAACTATGAAGTCGAAGTGATGGTTTATGACATTGCTGGCGAAAATGAAATCAAAAATCTTATCATCGACCTTAACAAACAACGCCTCAAAACAGGGCACGAACTTCTTATGGAGTTCCGCCATTGTTTGGAAGTTTACCCCGCAAAACGTGGGGTAAAAGGAAACCGCTATGAGATGATCGGTAATGACCTTCATTTAAACCAAAATCAGGTGAAGGACTTGGTTATTCTCGACAATTTCTTTAAAGGTCAAGGGGAGTGTGTATTAAATAGTGTATTTGATTTTGAAGGTATCAATATCAATCAAGCCAATACACTAATGAAAATCAACGTTGATCACCCTGAAAAATTCACATCAGAAAAAACGTATGCAAAACTCTGTAATCCAAAATATGATTTTACACGATTAAAATACGTTGTCGAAACGTTAAACATCGAAGACGAAGATGACTTTCGTATTGGTGAAATGTACTTGTTACGGGAGAAAAATATCATAGAATTTAAGAAAGAACTTATCCAATTAGGAAAAATTGAAGCTCGTAAAAAAGCACATGAGGAAAGCAAAACTGAAGTCCAAAGTGTAAATGATGAATTCACAACTGAACACACTCATATTGTCAATGGTGATAATAGGTTTGTTGATTGTACCAATAAATTTGGGAAGAAAATAAAAGGTCTCATAGGTTCACCACCATACGGCGACAAAAGACTAAATGGGAGTGAATTAGGGTTAGATACAGGTCATAATTTGAATGGTGAAGAGTATGGAAAATATCTTGCTCAAACCTATGCAAGGTTTATCCCCGAAATGGAAGACGATGGATCAGTCTATGTAATTATTGACGATTTCAGATTAAAAAATGGCGAACTGGCGTGTTCACTTGAACATTTTGTAGTCGAAATGCAGAAGGTCGGGTTTTACCTTGTGTCTCGGTATGTGTGGATTAAGAAGAATCCAATGCCAATGAATTACAAAGTAAAACAGATGGTTAACGGAATAGAAATGATTTATCGTTTTGTCCTTAATCCTAAGAAATATTATACCAATGAAAATTTGTATAATGAAAACGCCTTGCCAGATGGTGCAAAATATATATTAAAACAAGGTTGTACAAATCAGTCGAAAGATGGTAAAACAACAAGAGGTGGTCATTACATTCAATCGGAATTAAATAAATTGCGGAATACGCTTTCTGAACAAGATTGCATAAACGCAATTCGGGGTAATGTTGCTAATCCTGAAACTTTTTTTGTACAAGCAGGTGATAAAAAACACACTTCAACCGCTCCTATATATCTTACCTCAGTACTTATATTAGAATGTAGTCAGGAAGGTGATCTGATAGCGGATTGTTGGAATGGCGTTGGAAATACAATGGATTCCGCACTTTTATTAAACAGGTTGTATTGGGGTGTAGAAAAAGAAGAAAACTACTTCGACCAAACGTGCAGACGTGCCGAATTTACTGAAGAAATTGTAAAAGAATATTATTCACTTCCATCAGCAGCATAAAATATAAAACCTTTCGGTGTACAGGTTAACCGATAGTAATAAAATGGGAAAAATTAAAAAATACTGGCACATCTCGCCAGTCGAAAACAAAGAAAATATTCTTAGTGAAGGTATCAAATGTTCTGAAGATGGATATGTCTATATGATTACATCTTTAGAAGAAGGAATTGACCTTTTTGATGTCAAAGTATCCATGCCTGATATGATTGCTTTTAATCAGGTTTTCTTGAACAAATATGACTTGTATGAAATTGATGCTGAAGGTTTGGAACGTAAAACCCAACCTGATAATGTTGCAGAAATATTACCTGATCTTCAAAAACGGGTTAAACAGAATGTTATTCAACCCAAGTATGTAAAACATCTTGGAACTTTTGAAACCAATACGAAAGAAGTTATAATATTCATTGAATACTTTCAATTCCTTGTGTTTAATTCTCATCTAATTATTAATTCAAAACACGATCCAATAATTAGTGAAATCAGATTGGTAATTGACGAACAAATTAAACTCAAGTTTGATAGAATGAAGGAATATCAAGATAACAAATCAAAAAACGTAAAAAAAATATTATAAACTAAAACCTAAAGGTGTGTAGGTCAACCTGTCATTATAAAGATGAAAACATATAAAATTACCCTTTCAGATTCTCAAATTATTGATTTATCTGAATTCCTGATTCACTTCAGAAAAACGAATCTTCTAAATTTAAGAAAAACAGAAGATGAAATTAAAGACTTTCGAATTGTATTAAAGAAAGTTATTGATGCTAATTTTAATTGTAGAAACAAAAAAGGTGATTATAATTTTAGAAACAAAATTGGTGAATTTAATTTGTCATATTCACAATTAGGTATTCTTATGGAACTTTGTTATAAATACCAAATACACAAAAAAATATACAAGTTAATTGATGATTTAGATAATCAATATCATAAGTATTTCCCAAATTTAGAAGAAGATTAAAAGTTTTGAATGGGGGGATTTCCCCCGTTCTAATCACTATGATTAAAGATTTTGTTTAAAAGAAAAAACTTTGTATTTTTACAGAATAAAATTCAAGAATATGAATAACGACATTTTAAAAATAGTAAGTTGTAGAATTACCGAATACCCAAGACCAAAACCAGCAGGATTATTAGACCCTATGCCTCAGGTATGGATGAAACTTGAAAATGGTGAAGAACAAATGTTGTTTGAGTTCTTCCCTGATGAAATTAATTTTACAGAAAAAGAAATTGTTGGGTTAACAATAAGTGAATCATACCAACTAAGACAGAAAAAGGATATAAGCTATATACAGAGTTGATTTTTAAATTCGGTTAAAATCGTATATATAAAAGAGTGGTAGAAATATCACTCTTTTTTTTGTCAAAATGTAACACTTTTCTGACTTTCTAAATATTTATTGTTATACACCCTCATTATGAAGAAAAAGGAAAAATTAGGACATCACTTGGTGGTCAGGATTACAGAAAAACAAGCAAACGCACTATTGGCAAGCCTTAAAGAAACAAGTTCAGAAAACATATCCGAATTGGTACGCCGAATCATCAAAGATTTTAATAATAAAAATAAAAAAACAGAATAAAATGGGAAATAAAGAAATAGATTTTAAAGTAACGCTTGACAATATTATTCCTACACAACTTGAGGTTGATAGCGATGAACTAAGGTTCGCTCAACATTACTGTAATGGATTTATAGTAAAAACAGTTGATATAAATGAAGTAGAAGTACCCTATATACTTCTTGAACCTGATACGCTTTTGAACTTTATAGTGTCTATCACAAGAAATTATAATAGGTTCAAAGTAAAAAAATAAATTATTGATTTGTCATATTTCTCCCCCGAGTGACAATCAATAAAAAAGGACTTTCTTTTCAGTTAGTCCTTTTGCTATATATCCACCAAATCTTTCATTTCCACCCCCAGCGATTGACTTAATTTTATCATTGTCTTTAACGTTAAGTTTGCTCTTCCTGCCTCAATACGACTTATAGTTGATTTCTCGAAATTACAATCATAAGCTAGTTGCTCCTGTGTTATCCCTTTTTCTTTGCGAATTTTGCGGATATTTTTTCCAACTAAAATTATAATTTCTTTATCGGTTAACATATTATTCTCATTGACTTATGTGTCAACAAAGAAAATTTAATATATTTGTGCTTCTGTTAATATATACGTCAAGTTTTTTTTATTAAATCATATAATATAATTGAATATGCCCTATTGTAAAAACTGCGGAAATCAATTGGCTGATACTGCCAAATTTTGTTCAAAATGCGGTCAACAAATTATTATTCAAGAGAAGAAATTAAAACCTAAATGGTCATTTGAGAAATTTCTAATAGATAATCCTCCGAATGATAAAGGAGTAATTAAATGTCCAAGATGTTTAGGTAAGGGGCATGTTGATAAGAAAGATATAACCCGATTGGACATGGATGGTTTACAATCAGTTGGTGATTGTCAATACTGTGATGGAATTGGGTTGGTAAATATCAAAAAAATTGATTCAGTACCGATTGATTTATCAGAAGAATCTGTAATAGAAAAACAAAATAAAGTTGACAGTATGATACAGCCAACAAATATATTAGATTCTCAAACAATTTCGAGCAAACAGATTAGTAATAAACCAACAGGATTAACAATTAATTGTAGTTATGAACAATTAATTTCATTAATAGAAAAAGACTCGTTGATTTTCATAAAATCATTGAATAAGAATTTTAGCCCCAAAGAAGACTCAATAAATTTGGACAAAAGCATAGATGGCAATTTATATTTGTCTTGGTTAGAGTCAACTAAATATGGTGGTATAAAGTACAAATTGTCATTAAAAAATATGACAAATAATACTACTAGAATCAATTTATCAAGGGATATATTGAAAGTCCAAGTTACAGCAACAATTATTTTGACAATTATTGGATTAATAAGTTCTTGGGATATTGGTGAATTTATAATGTTATACATAGCTTTATGGGGAATTACCCCCTTATTATTGTATTTTATAAATCAACACCAATTAAAATTAATAGTCTCACGTATAGAAAAATTGTATTAAGTAATTACAATAATAATTTATAAAACTATGGCATACTGTATTAATTGTGGAAGCAAACTATCTGAAAAAGATAAATTTTGTGAGAAATGTGGTGAAAAAGTTGTTCGGGATAATGATCCTGTGATAGAAAATAACATAGAGGTAGAAAAGAATTTAGAAAGTAATCCATCATCGAAGAATGAAACTTTATCCAGTGAAATCAAACCGAAGAAGAATTTATTTAGTACTATACTTAAATGGACGATTGGAATAATTATTTCATTAATAGTTTTGGGTATAATTGGTTACTTAAATGAAGAACCGTATCCAAAAAATTCAGAGGAAATGGTAACATTACTGACTGATAAATGTTGGAAGCCTAAAAAATATGAAATAAAATCAATTAGCATTAATGGAGAGTATATTTCAAATCCCAATGCAGATGATGTTAGGAAAAGTTTAATAAAAGCAGTGAATGTAGCTAATGGTACTGACAAATCATATATCTGGGAAAATTTTCAAAAGGTTCTTGATGAAGAAACTAAAGATAATTATAGTTTTATTCGGTTTGCAAAACATTCAGATGGAAAATTTCTATATTACACCCAAAGTTTTGATAATGAAAAACAATCACCTACATATAATTTCGAAATAATAGATGTTGTTTTAACTAATAATAAATACGAGTTTAATTATAATAGCATTGGAGATTATACATTTTCAGGCGAATTTATACCTTCTGTGCTGAAAAGCAGTAAAGAAAATAATAAAATAATTGGTCTAAGCTCTGAGTTACTTAAAATAAAGGTAATGTTGGAGGGGATAACTGAATCTAATGAAAAATTTATACTTGAAATTATTGTAGAGTATGAAAATAAAATAGGATTAGATACTGCTAACTTCGATAACGTTAATGGAGTTTATTACAAATAACGAATCTTTGAATATAAACAAGAATATATTTTAATTATGGCATACTGTTCAAATTGTGGTAATAAATTGTCTGAAAATGATAAATTTTGTGATACTTGTGGTCATCCCCAAAATAATATAATTTCGAAATCCGTGGATCAGAATAACCAACAGTTGAAGGGAAAAACAAATATTTTTTTATTTGAAGGTCGAGTAAATAGAAAAGAATACTTTGTTACAATAATCGGAATTATTTTAATTTTTTCAACTGCATTCTATTTTTGTGAAATTTCCGAGAATTATCATATTAATGCTCATTGGGGAAACAAAATTGAATTAGTTTTGATTATAATTTTACCATATATTTTTCTTACTCAGAGCGTAAAAAGATGTAGAGATATTGGAAAAAGTTTATGGTTTTTATTTGTGCCTATCATTTCAATAATTTATTTACTCCTTCAAAAATCAAAACCAGTCGAAATAGATAGAATAATATCATCTCCAATCAAGCCTAAAGATAGTGCTGGACTTCGATAATTTTATAATAGACTTTTATGAAGTATACAATTAAAGAATTTGCAAAAGAAATCAGAAAACTTTACCCAGGTGATTATGATGATTTAACTGATGAAAAATTGGTTGAATTGTGGTTGAAAAAATATCCAAACGACATAGAAAAAATTGACTTTAATAAAGGAGGCAAAGAAAAAGTTCAAACCACAGAACCTTCTAACACCACATCAAGTAATTTTTGGGGATTCTTAAGAACCATTGTTTGGTTAGGACTTATAGGTGGTGGAATATATTTGTTTTATAATTCCAATAAAAATAGTAATGATAATTATACTTCCAATGATTCGACAAGTGGAATAACTGATGAATCTTCAAGTGTTTCATCTGAACAAAATAATCCCGAGACTATTTTTAATAATATTCAAATCAATAATGACATTTCCGAATATATTGACACCACTAAGTTTATTACAAATTTAGGATTGGATGAAAACCAAAAAAATGACTTAAAAAGAATTCTTAGTGATCCTAACCCTGACCCAGAGAATAAAACAGGAACAAGTTGTGGTCAAACTGAGAGAGCCTGCAAATGGTGTTCAAATGTCTATTATGTAGAAGGGACATATACAACTATATATAGAGACGTAAAAAATTATATAAAACCTGAAGATTTAATTACAGCTTACGCTGCTGCAGTAGCTGGATCATTTAGTCCAAGTCGAGTAAAAGATGAATTAGTTAGATGTTGCAATCTATATAGAAGTGGTGAAAGATACTTTTGTAATTATGATAATCAGGAATTCTGTTCTGAAAAATGTACAACGGAATATAAATATAATCATTAGAATATGAAACATTATAGGCAACTATTACTTTTTGTCTTTTTTTTAATTTCAAATCATTTTCTATTTGCAGACCAATTAGCATACCTATCAAAAGAACAGGCACAAAAGGCAACAACTTTTTTACAGAAACAAACTGAAGTAATACTTTGGTGTGCATGTTGTGATAATGACCCGAAACAAATTGTCAAAGTATCAAAGGTCTATTATGAATACACAGGGAGCAAGGAATTTTACCATATATTTTTAGAAGGTATTGACCAAAAGGGGAAACAGGTAAAAGAAAAACTTGACCTAACCTATGTTCATATCAACAAGAATGGTAAAGCATATTGTGTTGGGAAGGAGTTAGGTTTTAAGTGTGAACCATGTACAGATACTTTTCTTTGGAATGATAAAAACTAAACGATTTTTATTACAATGGACTTGTTTGAAATTTTAGAATTTGTAGTTGGAATTACTCTACTGATAATCGGTATTGGTATAATACTGATACCTTCAAACGATGATTACATACGCAAAGTTCCATACACACAATTGGTCAATGAGGTAATGTGTTACACGGGCTCATTATTACATCAAAATAATATCAAGTATTACCCACAACTCCAATTAAGGTACTACAAACATGTAAAATGGGGTGGAGTACACTTTGCAGAAGGAAAAATTGTCATATATACAAAATCCCATGCAGATGTAACACAATTAGTATCAACGACACTTCACGAAATTGGTCATCACTTCCAAATGAAGACCGACCCGAAAGAATTCAATAAATATATTGAGTATTCAAAGAAATTTGGTTACGATAAAAACCCTTGTGAAGTTTATGCCCGACAATTTGCATCCCAACATTTACAGCCCTGTATTGATTATTTACTATCAAAAAATGTGATTGAATAACCTCTATATTCAACATTTTCAAAGGAATATATCATACTATTCCTGAATTTTACCATATTGATTTGTCGTAATCAAACTATCAATTACCAAACCCATATAATAGGTGGGTTATTTTACTAATCAATTGATTACCTGTGATTAGTACCAACGAACTGTATTCCAAACAAGTTCCGCCAGCATTGTCACCAACTCGAATCACTCACCAATTTTTTATAAATTTAGAAATCAACTTTTTGTCGTAGGCAAATTGCGCTATCCCAATCTGGAGTTGTGCATGATCTGCACATCTAGCAACTGGATAATTAACAATCATGAATATAAAGTCGTAGATTCCCATCTTGGGTTGATTGATCAGGAATTCTTCAAAAAGTAACAGCTAGGATTTTAAGAATTGAAATGCAAACGTCCCAGTTGCGATATTTTCCCGTATTCTCCTAGGGAAGATGATGGAGATTTGGTAAGTTCCTGAAAGATCGCCAGACCATATTAGTAATAATATAACAACTGGATTTTTTCGTTAATTCCCCAGTTGTTAGATTTTCGATCAGAACCCACTTCATCGAATCTTTATACCCCACTTTTACAATCTGCACTCACATAAATTTCTGATTAATAATAGCATTGTTTAACGAAAATAATTTGGCATAATCACTGATTAACTGTAACTTAGCTTAAATATAACACATACAAAATGGAAACAACAAACACCAATCAGGAAGACAAAGAAATGGCTATGTACATTATGAAGGTATTATCAATGCGAAAAATCACATTGATGTCTTGGGGATTCATTTATCCGAAGGTAATAACTGATGGTTTGCAATTCAATGTAAATGGATTTAAACATTCGGGTTTTGTTCAGGTAATATACCAACATGGGTTAGACCTTTTCAAAATCTGTTTATTATCTCCTAAAATGGAAGTTGTAAAAGAATTAACCGAAATCTACTTTGATGAGTTGGTATCAGTTATTGATGAGCATGTGGAAATGGTCGAAAATTATGAAGAACGGGTAAAACTGGCATATTCCAAATCGGAAACGCATTCAAATGACGACTGCATTCAAATAAATCTGAATTGATTAAAGAATACACATTTAAATCGCAATGAATTTAATCAAAGAATAATTTAAACATAGAATACAATGAAATCAGCCGTAATCTACTCACGAGTGTCATCAACAACTGATAGACAATCAACCGAAAGACAAGTCTTGGACTTGAAGTCTTTTGCCGAAAAAAACGACTTCAAAGTTTGTAAAGTATTTGAAGAAAAAATCAGTGGTGCAAAAAAGAACGAGGAACGAAATGTTTTAATAGAATGTGTTGATTATTGCGTTACAAAAAACATTGATTGTTTACTTACCAGCGAACTTTCAAGAATCGGGCGTTCTACATTACAAGTACTAAAAACATTGGATTCACTACATACTAATAAAGTAAATGTGTATGTTCAAAATCTTGGATTAAACACCTTAAATGAAAACAAAGAAATCAATCCACTGGCAAGTATCATTATCACAGTCTTAGCAGAGATGTCAGCTATTGAAAGAACTAATATCCAATTTCGTTTGAATTCGGGTCGGCAAAACTTTATTGATAAAGGTGGAAAATTGGGCAGAAAGATTGGTAGTGAAAAATCATTGGAAAAACTAAAAGAAGAATACAAAGATGTAATCGCTTTGTTGAAGCGTGGATACTCCATAAGAAACACCGCCAAATTATCAGAAAAAAGTATAAGTACAATCCAACGTGTGAAAAAGACTTTCAACATAGAATAAATCATTTAAAATAAACGAAATATGAATGCAATAGAATTTATAAACAATTACCAATCATATGTGGAAGAAATCGAAATGGTAGTAAAACCCGAATACCAACCAATCATTATTAAAATGAAGGAAATCGACCCTCATGACCTTGTACTTCCTGAGTCGTGGTTTATTTCAGAACGAGCAGCAAGAGGGTTTGTTTGGAGTTTTTTCTTGAGAAGGGTAAAATTGTCTGAAAAATCAAAATAGAATTAAATCAGAAAAAGTGGTTATAACGATCACTTTTTCTGATCTTCCAGTGAATAACTTGCAGAAGGCATTTTAAGGTTTTCGTGGAATTCGTTTCTGAATCAGAGCCTTGATTGTTGTCATTTATGACAACTTGGAGATAGAAACTAACAGGCGGCGTTTTAACAAAACACTCCCCCTGTCTTAGTTTTCAATGAAATACCCCCCTGCCGTATCGCGCCTTAATAGCGTATTATCAATGATATATAGGGGGTGACAATCTCAAAAAAGAATTCTGGCCAAAAAATTTATCTAAAACTGACTATTTTGAAAATGTAGAAATAAATTTTCAGTAAATATCACCACCGAAAACTTAATTAATCGTTAATAAATTTTTGAAGTAAGGAGAAAAACACCGCCATTCTAATCATTCTACATAATGACATCATTTATACCAAAAGTCTTGTCGGCAGAACGACTTCCAATGTAATGTGATGTTACAACAACATTTGAGTGACCTAACATATCAGATATTTTTTCGATTGAAATATCAGCACGGTACAGGGTCGTAGCATAAGAATCACGTGCTGTACCTAATTTCAATGGAACTGATAATTTTAATTTATTGGTCAAATACTCAAGGCTTCTATTTATTTTTTGTTTGAATTTTCCACTTATATTATCAAAAGTAGTTTCAGAATATCCATCCGATAACCGCCCTAAAATATACGGACTGTTTTTGACACCAATTCGATTAATAACTTCTTTTACCTTATCATTGTACGGAACAACAATTGGTTTGATATTATTTTTTCGAGTGGTTTCAGTTTTCTTTCGGGTAAAAGTTATGAAACTACCCTGAATATCTGTCCATTTCATTCTTAATAAATCGGCAAAGTTTATTCCATTCATTCTGTATAATGTTAACCAAATATCACGGGCGTATTCTTGCTCTTTTGTTTCAAAATCTGTGAAATCAACAATGGATTGAATTTCTTTATCACTCATTACTTCTTTGGTGGGGAAGAAACTTGAAACTATAAATTTACCATTACCAAAAGGATATATATAATCACTTGGAAGTCCACCTTTCACCTTTAGATAATAGTTTATTACCGCACGTAAATTTCTTGTATATGAATCAACGGTTGCTTGTGAACAACATTCTGTTTTCTTTTTAAAGTCGGAAAAATCCTCGAGAAAGTCAGGTGTTATATCCTGAACACATAAATCTTTCTTATAGGTATTAAGTATGTTTATTGTAGTTTTATAATGTTCCTTTGTCTTGTTTTTTAAACGTTTCACAGCAACATACTCATTAAACATATCTGACAATTTAAGATTTTGATTGGTTTCTTCAACCTGTTTGTCTTCATTTCTTGAATAAAAAATCCTGCGGAAATCTGTCTTATCAAAATACTTCATTTGATTGTATATCCTTTCACACTTCGTTACATAACCAGCACATTTTTCCCTAAAATCAATACTTTTTTCATCCATTGAATTTGAAACAAAAACGTGATTATAAGCACTTTCTTCTAATTCAGTAATCTTTAAATACATTACATCGCTCTTTTTGTTGTAGCGCACACACAAATCAAATGCACCATTCTTTCTTTTAACCCTTTTATCCAATACCAATTTAAAATAACTCATACACCAATAATTTAAAAATTTGGTAACTCAGGAATCAAAACAGGATTTGTATATCCGTTGTCAACCCATTGATCAATTTCTTCCTGAACAAACAGGACTCTTCTCCCAACTTTACGGTGTGGGATTTCATTACTTTCAACCTTTTTGTAAATGTAACTTTCTGACATGAAAATGTATTTTTTTAACTCAGATACCGATAAATAATTTCTAATCATTTTTTCCTTTTTGATGTTTATAAACTAAAACTAATCACATCAAAAATATATGAAAAAAAATCGATAATTCCAAATTTCAATATGATAATTCACGATTATTTAACACTGGCTAAGATAGAGATTAAAAATGTAACTTGCGCTATATCAATATAATGGAAATACATTTATAATTCACAAATGATTTTCGACTATGAAATACGTGTATTTTTTTGTGTCTTTAGGGAAGGATGTTGATGGGTTGAAAAACGGAAATTCTGGCGTAAATCCTGGCGTAGTTTTAACCTTCAATTCATTGCAAATAACAGGAATCAGAACGATGGTTGGAATATGACTAAACTTGTATCAATGACCATAATCAATAAATTTGAAACAAGATAAATTGAATTATAACTATGAAAAATGGAATACAGGATACTATATAGAATTGTATGTGTTATGGCGTAATCTTGGCGTATTCTTGGCGTAAACAAAAAAAGACACCTACACAATGAAGTGTAAGTGTCTGATTCCAAGGGTGGGCCCAACTGGGCTTGAACCAGTGACCCCCTGATTATGAGTCAGGTGCTACTAACCAACTGAGCTATAGGCCCGGCTTTTGCTTCAATAAATTTTCGTATCTTTGCAAAGCGGATACAAAAGTAATAAATTTTGGCATTCTGCAAAAATTCTGATGCAAAATTTTTTATAACTGAATGAAAATTTCCAATAATATTACCACGCTTATTTTTGATTTTGGAGGCGTAATTATCAACCTTGATTTACCACAATGTATTGAAAATCTGAAATTACTCGGGTTAAACGATGTGGATCAGTACCTGAGTAATTTTGGTCAGAAGGACTTCTTTCTCAAGTATGAAAAAGGTTTTATCGGAACAGAAGAATTTCGGAGTGAAATACGAAAACTCGCATCAAAACCAATTACCGACCAACAGATCGATGCTGCCTGGTGTTCGTTTCTGTGCGATATTCCTGATGCTAAAATTGATCTGCTTATCGAGCTAAAGAAAAAGTACCGGCTTTTGTTGCTGAGCAATACCAATCCTCTGCATATTTTGGTAAGTGGCGAAGGTGAATTTGCGCGTCGCGGTTTATCGGTGTACGATGTTTTTGATAAGTGTTATTTGTCGTACGAAATGAAAATGGCTAAGCCGGATGCAGAGATTTTTGAAACTTTACTGACCGATGCCGGTGTTCAGGCACATGAATGTCTGTTTCTCGACGATGGACCGAAAAATATCGCCACTGCCGAAAAAGTTGGCATTCAATCGTATCTGGTGAAAGAAAACGAAAATCTTGATTTTTTGCTTCAGAGCTAATATTCAGTATGAAAATAATTTACGAACCATATTCTACAGAAAATTGTGTAGCTACTGTCGGTTTTTTCGACGGTGTACATGCAGGTCATCGGTTTCTGATTGATGAGTTGAAAGATGTAGCGCACAAAAGCCATTTACCGGCGGTGGTTTTCACTTTTGCTGTTCATCCCCGCAAGGTTCTTCATGCCGATTATCAACCTCAATTACTTACAACGCTTGATGAGAAATTGGTTCAATTAGCTTCTACGGGGATTGATGCTTGTGTTGTACTTGATTTTTCGGAAGAAATGGCGAAGTTGTCGGCTTACGATTTTCTGAAAACTATTCTGAAAGATCAATACAAAGTAGAGATTTTGCTGGTGGGACACGACCATCGTTTCGGACACAACCGTTCAGATGGTTTTGAGCAATACCTCCAGTATGGACATGAAATGGGAATTAAGGTCTTAAAAGCCGATCGTTTTTCTACAGATGAACATAAGCATATCAGCTCTTCGGATATTCGACACGCTTTACAAACGGGTGATATACAATTGGCTACCCATATTCTTACATATCCTTATTCGTTTAGTGGTAAAGTGGTGAAAGGTTTCGAAGTTGGTCGTAAAATTGGTTTTCCAACTGCAAATCTTGAGCTTGTGGATATAGAGAAAATGATTCCAACTCCGGGCGTATATGCCGTAGATGTGAATCTCGATGGCAGAATTCTGCGCGGTATGATGAATATCGGAGTTCGTCCTACCTTGGAAAATGGAAATCATACCAGTATGGAAGTTCATATTTTTGATTTCGATGCCGATATCTACCACCAAATTATCGAAGTTAGTTTTCTGAAAAAAATCAGGGATGAACAAAAATTTGCTTCAGTGGAGGATTTGGTTGAGCAGTTGAAAGCCGACAAAACTTCAGCACTGAGTTGCTGATAAACATTCTGACGAATATTCTGAAAAAGCAGACTGCCTGAACTGCTCTGATTGTGTATTTTAATTCAAAAAATATGTATCTTTGTTTCCATAAATAACAAATACATATTTAAAAATGAAAAAGCTATTTTTTATTCTTATGACAGGAGTTCTCCTCGCCGGATGCGCTAAAAACGACAATCCGTTTTTCAGTAAATATGAAAACGAATATGGCGCACCACCTTTCGACAAAATTAAAACCGAACATTACATTCCCGCTTTCAAAGAAGGAATTAAGCAGCATCAGGCTGAAATTGATGCCATAGCTGAAAACAAGGAAGCACCTACTTTTGCCAATACCATTGAGGCTTTGGAATTTAGTGGTGAACTGCTCGAAAAAGTTTCTTCGGTGTTTTTCAATCTTTACTCGGCCAATACCAACGACGAGATGGAGAAAATTGCCAATGAAATGACTCCGGTTCTCACTGAACATAGCGACAATATCTATCTGAACGATAAACTCTTTCAGCGTGTAAAAACCATTTACGATAACCGCGCAACGCTGGGACTTACTACCGAACAAAACCGTGTTCTGGACGAATACTACAAAAATTTCGTTCGTAGTGGTGCAGCATTAAATCCTGAGCAAAAGGAAAAACTTCGCGCTATCAACAAAGAACTTGGCATGGCTGAACTGGCATTCGGACAAAATGTGCTGGCCGAAACCAATTCGTACAAAAAAGTGATTGACAAGGAATCTGACCTTGCCGGCTTGCCCGAAAGCGTGAAAAAAGCAGCTGCCGAAGAAGCCAAAGCTGCCGGTCAGGAAGGTAAATGGGTATTTACTACGCAGAAATCGAGCTTTATTCCGGTTTTGCAATACAGCGAAAATCGAGAATTGCGCAAAGAATTGCTAATGGCTTACACCACACGTGCCAACCACGACAATGCCAGCGATAACAAAGCAGTGATTAATAAAATAATGAAATTGCGTGTGCAAAAAGCTCAGTTGCTTGGTTTCGAAACTCCTGCTGCATTTATTCTGGATAATACCATGGCCAAAACACCACAGCAGGTGTACGATTTTCTGGCAACGGTTTGGAAACCGGCTGTTGCTAAAGCGAAAGTGGAGGCTGCTGAATTGCAAAAGCTGATGGACGCCGAAGGTAAAGGTGAAAAACTGGAAGCCTGGGATTGGTGGTATTATGCCGAAAAACTCCGCAAACAAAAATATGACCTCGACGAAGAACAACTTCGCCCGTATTTTAAACTCGAAAATGTGCGTCAGGGTGTGTTCGGACTGGCTACCAAATTATACGGTCTGAAATTTCAGAAACTGGAAAATATGCCGGTTTATGATCCAGATGTGGAAGTATTTAAAGTGATGAACGCCGACAGTTCGCTGGTTGGAATTCTTTACACCGATTATTATCCGCGTCCCGGAAAACGTGCCGGAGCCTGGATGAACAATATCGTGAATCAGTATGTGAAAAACGGAGTGGAACAACGACCAATTATTTGCAACGTTGGAAACTTTACCAAACCTACTGCTGACGCTCCTTCGCTGCTGAATATGGACGAAGTAGGAACGCTTTTCCACGAATTTGGACATGCGTTACATGGTTTGTTGTCGAAATGTACGTACCCAACCGTAAGCGGAACCAATGTGCCACGCGATTTTGTGGAACTTCCTTCACAAATCATGGAAAACTGGTGTTTCGAACCGGAAGTGATGAAAACGTATGCTTTCCATTATAAAACTGGCGAAGTGATGCCGAAGGAATTGATGGATAAAATTGCCAAATCGTCCACTTTCAATCAGGGCTTTGCCATGACAGAATTGCTTTCGGCGGCATTGCTTGATATGGATTATCACAGTTTGAAAGATACCGTTTCGTTCGATGTAAATGCTTTCGAAAAAACGTCGCTCAATCGTATTGGTCTGATTCCCGAAATTGTTGTACGTTACCGCAGTACGTATTTCAACCATATTTTTACCGGCGAATACTCTGCAGGATATTACAGCTATACCTGGGCTGAAGTGTTGGATGCTGACGCTTATCAGGCATTTAAAAGTACCGGCGATATCTTCAATCAGGAAGTGGCAACCAAATTCCGCAAATATGTTCTCGAAAAAGGTGGCTCCGACGATGCTATGTCGCTCTACCGCCAATTCCGCGGAGCAAATCCCGATCCGAATGCGTTGTTGATCAGACGTGGATTGAAATAATAAGGTTCAAACTCATAAAAAAGGTCAGACGTTTTATATTCGTCTGACCTTTTTAATATTGAAATTACTCTAATCATCCGACCAACACTTAAAACTTCCACCCGACGGTTCGAAGTTTAGTTTGTTTTTGGTCGAAATGCATTTCCCTATGGACCAGCTTTATTCTATTGTAAATTAATGATATAATTTTTTTTGGCACACCGAAATAAGATAAATCAAGCAATTGGTTTTACAATTTCTATCCTCATTCCCAAAGCAGCAATCAGGCGATAGAAAACCCCTACACTTGGCGAAATAGCCCCATTTTCGATGCGCGAAATATATGATTTGGTAGTTCCTGTGCGGTGAGCAAGTTCCGATTGTGTGATTTTTGCTTCCTTCCTTGCCTGATGTAAAACTAAACCGGAATAAAAATCATACGCATTTTGCTCAAATTCGGCACGTTGAGATGTTCCATCCAATCCATATTTCTTGTCAAGGACTTCACTATAGTTTTTTATTTTGTTGTCGTTTATATTCATAATATTCATTTTTTATTTTGATTGCCTTTTCAATTTCATTAGCTGGTGCTTTTTGTGATTTTTTCTGAAATCCATTGAATAGTACGACTATTTTATCTTCATCAAAAACAAAGAAAACTCTGTAAATGTTTGAATTGTATTCAATGCGCAATTCATATACACTTTCACGAATTAATTTGATAAACTTTAGAGGTAAACGGTCTTGAGTTCTCAGTAAGGTCAACAGATAATCAACTTTTTGTTGTTCCTTTTCTGTTAATTCCTGAATGAAATCTTCAAAATATCCTCCAAAAGTGATAATTGTTCGTTTCATAGTACAAAGATATGAAATGTTTCATTATATTGAAACATTTTTAGTGTTTTATTCATAAAATAGATTAGTTTTTTCGAATTTAATCGTCCCGACTTCCCAGATATTCCCTTTAAATGAGCAAATTTTCGCATCGTCTGAGGTGATTTTAAATCACCTCGTAACGTATTATCTTCCGATAGCTATCGGGACTGTGTTCCGCTAAAGCTGCCGTTTATCCATTAGCGACTTCGCAAAATTAAAAAATACATTTTAATATACAATTGTAGCATAGCGGACTACAAATCCTAATAATAAAGAAAGTGGGATTGAAATTAGCTTCGCTGACCGTTGGTTCCCACTCAACGATTCGATATTATATTAGTTTTTGTTCGGAAAGCAAGTCAAGTACGCCGAATTTAATCGTCCAGCGAGTTAATGATTTTCTCCAGTTCCGAATCCAGTTCGTGCAATTGTTTTTTGCAGATTTCCATCAGGGCGGCAGCACGTTTTACCTTTTCAGCAATAATTTCCATATTGACGTCCGAATTGCTTTCCAGTTCTGCCAGAATCGTTTCCAACTCGGTAAGTGCTTCTGTATAGGTGAGTTTTAATTTTGACATAATATTTTAGGTGTGAATTTGTTGATATTGTATTTTTGGTGTATAGACGTGGCATGCCGCGTCTATACTGAAACCTTTTTTTTATTCGTCGGAAAAATGCACCAACACATGCCGGTACGAATTAAAAATTTTCGATTTGGAAACGTAGCCGATATAATGTTTCTGATCGTCGACCACCGGAAGATTCCACGCACCCGTATCTTCAAAAATTTCCATCACTTTTTCCATTGGTAAATTCACATTGATGGTGGCCGGAGGCGAAATCATCAGTTTCCGTACCGTGAAACGGCTGTACAATTCCGGTCGGAACATAATATTGCGGACTTCATCGAGCAGCAGTACGCCCATCAACACACGCGTTTCGGGATGAACCACCGGAAAAATATTTCGTTTGGAGCGCGAAATGATTTTTACCAACTCGCCCAGCGTCATGTCCGGCGAAAGCTCACTCAAATCTGTTTCAATCACATTTTCCATTTTCATCAGCGTTAGCACGGCTTTGTCTTTGTGGTGGGTGATAAGTTCACCTTTCTGAGCCAAACGCATGGCATACAAACTATGAGGTTCAAAAAGAATAATGGTGAGGTACGACACTGTGGAAACGATAATTAGTGTCATGAAAAGATTATAACCGCCCGTCAGTTCAGCAATAAGAAAGATTCCGGTAAGCGGAGCGTGCATAACACCCGACATAAGTCCCGACATACCTGCCAGAGCAAAATTGGCATCGGGAGTCATGATGCCAAAAATCTGAAACAATTGCGAAACAACAAATCCTGTAATACACCCCACAAATAATGTAGGTGCAAAAATACCTCCCACACCGCCTGCACCGTTGGTGGCCGCCGAAGCAAATATTTTAAAACCGATAATTAATACAAGGTAAACTATCAACACCCATGGACTGTTGCCAAACTGAAGAAAAAAACTTCGATCCATTACCTCGGATGAATTGCCGTTTAGAAGTTGAGCAATGGTGTCGTAACCTTCGCCCCAGAGTGGAGGAAAAATAAATATCAGCAGGCTCAGCATTGATCCGCCAATGGCTAATTTCGAATACGGATTTTTGAATCGCCGGAAAAACTTCTCAATTTTATTCATTCCCCGGGTAAAATATAGCGAAACCAATCCGCAAACAATGCCCAGAACAATTAAATATGGAATTCTATCAATGGCAAAGTTTTCGTAGTGTTTAAATTGAAACTCAAATTCGCTGCCAAGCAGAATATACGAAACTGCTGTGGCTGTTACCGACGAAATCAGCAACGGTACAATCGATGTGAGAGTCATGTCGAGCATCAGTACCTCCAGCGTAAATACCAATCCTGCAATTGGTGCTTTGAAAATACCGCCAATGGCACCGGCAGCACCGCATCCTACCAATAACATCAGTGTTTTTTGGTCGAGTTTGAAAAAATTGCCCAGATTTGAACCAATGGAAGAACCGGTAAGTACAATAGGCGCTTCGGCTCCAACTGATCCACCAAAACCAATAGTAAAAGAACTACCTACTATAGAAGTCCATATATTGTGTTTTTTTATAATGCTTTTTCGTTGTGAGATGGCATAAAGTATTTTTGTAATACCATGACTGATATCGTCCTTTACAATGTGTCTGACAAATAATGAGGCAATAAAAATACCTATGGCTGGAAAAACAAGAAACCAGTAATTGACATCGTAGCGCGAAAAACCTTCAGTGAGAAGATTCTTGATAAGATGAATAGCCGTTTTAAGAATAAATGCTGCCAGTCCGGTAAATAAACCAACGACCAAACTCAGAATTATAATGAATTGTTTTGGTTTTATGTGCGCTTCACGCCATGCCAACATTTTATCGTACCAAACTTTTCCGTCTATCATACCTTTGCCAAATAAAAACTAAGTTACAAAGATACAGAAATTATACATTTTTCAGGTAGAGAAATCATTTTTAAATGTGCAGAATTATTTCACGACTACACACCTTTCCCTTTAAAAATTATTTCGATGGTAAGAACCAGAATTTTAATGTCGTTGAGTAACGACATGCTGTCCATGTAAATAATGTCGTAGTTCAGGCGTTCAATCATTTTGTCGATGGTGTCGGAATAACCAATTTTTATCGGACCCCACGAGGTTAATCCCGGTCGGATTTTATAAAGCAGACAGTAATAAGGTGCATCTTCAATAATTTGATTGATATAAAACCGTCGCTCCGGACGCGGACCAACGATACTCATATCGCCTTTAAGGATATTCCAGAACTGGGGTAATTCATCAATTCTGTATTTTCGCAGAATTCGTCCGATGGGCGTAATCCGGCTATCGTCGGCGCTGCTGAGTTTTGGAGTTCCGTTTTCAGCATTTTCGTACATCGTGCGGAATTTTACGATATTGAATGGTTTTCCATACCGTCCTATTCTTTCCTGCAAATAAAAAACCGATCCTTCAGAATCTCGTTTAATTCTGAATGCAAAATAGGCGAAAAATGGTGACAGAAGAACAAGTGCCACAAAAGAGATAATCACATCGAAAAACCGTTTCAGGCTTACCTGCCAGTCGGGCATATTCAGATGTGTTATGCTTACCAACGGTTGAATTCCTATGGAAGTTATACGGGCGCTTCCGGTCAGGATTTCGTACAAACGGGGAGTAAACCGTATTTCAATATCGTATTTGTACAGTGCATTGATGTAAGTGAACAGTTTTTGCTCATCAGGATTATCGAGAGCAATGATGGCTTCGTCTATTTTCTGAGAGTCAAAAATACCCGACACTTGTTGGAAATTGCCAAGAATACGTTCTTTGGGTATTTCAATCCGGTTGTCGGTGGTTATAAAGCCGATAACGGTATTTTGGGGCGAGTTTTTTTCGAGATCGGAAGCAATTTTCAGAGCATTTTCAGCATTTCCAATGATGACAGTATTAATGGTGTTTTTTTTAGTTTTGTATTGATACATAATGTCTGAACTCACTATCATTCTGGAGAGAAAAGTAGCGAAAAACAATAATCCAAATAAAACCAGTAGCGAGTAATAATAATACTCATAGGATACCACAATATCGTCGAGCAGCAATACAAAAAATATGGAAATAGAGATGATAGCCGTAGCAGCAAGGGTTGTGAGAAACATGGTGACCCGCGATTGCTTTTCGGGGTGCAGGTAGAAGCCCGATAAATAGTGCACAAAAGCGCAACTCAGCGGAAAGAGATACATGCTTGTCAGAAAATTGTAGTTGGGCACAAGAATCATGGTTTGAAAAACCTGACCATCGTTCACAATTTTACGGAAAATCATAAAAAGTACCCATACGATAAATGATGCCAATAAATCGTAAGTGACAAATTTCAGTAGAATCCTCTTTTTGTTCATGTGTTTTCCGTTAGCTCTATTCTCTGATTAACTTTATTCTGTTCCCTTTTCCCAACCTAATGACAGAAGCCGGTTGCGATTTTGAATTCTTATCTGCAACTATATCAGCAAAATAATCCACCTGATTTTTTAATTCGTTGGTGATATTTACTTTTTTGAAAACTAGTGGTTTTCTGAACCGTTCGCACAGTTTGCGGGCGAAATCAATAGAAACCACCCGTATGCCAATGGTACTGTCCGGTTGAGTAAGAACACCCGGTAAATTTTTTGTCCCTTCGTACACAATGGTCAAAGGCTTGGTGCTCATTTCTATCAAATCCCAGGCTAAGTCAGGCATTTCATCTACATAACCCTGAATTTTAGCCGGACCGTCCACTATTAATCCAATTCTTTTCTCAACAGTACACGATGCTATTGTTTTTAACTTTTGGATGGCGCTTTCGTTGGTGGCATCGCAGACCATGCCCCAGCCGGTATCGCAGGGTATAAGTACAGTGCCACCACTGCGAAGTGCTTCGACAGCAGCAGCCAAAATGGCATTGATATTTTGTTGAATAGAACTATTTTGCATGTGTTTTTGTAGCGGAAACAATTCACCAAATAATAAACGATGAGTTTCTGAAATTATTTTGTGGACTGATGGAAAACATCATCGAAGAACAAAGATAATTCAATAGGCTGATAAAATAAAAATATTTTGCAAACGTTCCATCACAGAACTGAAACAGGATGGTAGTAAAGTACTTCGAACTAAGTTCATTGTTTTTTAAGATTTTGCTATTTGCTCCTTCGGATAAAAATCGCTATTTTTACGGCTTGTTATGATGTGTGAGCAGATGAAAACTGGGATGTTTAAGATGTTGATTGTTGAAGGTTGAAAATCATAACAAAAAGTGTTTTGTCCGAATAAAAGTGTTTGATAAAGTGTTGACAGGACAAACTATAGAAGTGAAAAAAATAACTACAAATGATAAATAAATGGATTTACCAATCCCTCACCGAACAACAAATTGAGATTCAGAAAAAGTTAGCAGAAGAATTAAGCATTAGTCCGATACTCGCCCAATTGTTAGTACAGAGGGAAATTTACTCTTTCGATGAAGCCCGAAATTTTTTTCGTCCCGATTTAACGGATTTACACGACCCGTTTCTGATGGCTGACATGGATAAAGCCGTAGAAAGGCTTACCAAAGCCATGCAGCACAACGAAAAAATTTTAATTTACGGCGATTATGACGTAGATGGAACTACCTCCGTTTCGTTGGTTTATAAATTTCTGAAACAGTTTTACAGTAACGTAGATTTTTACATCCCCGACCGTTACAACGAAGGTTATGGAATTTCTATCCAGGGAATTGATTTTGCTGCCGAAAATAATTTCAAACTGGTCATAGCGCTCGACTGTGGAATTAAAGCCGTGGAAAAAGTGAAATACGCCAATACCAAAGGTGTTGATTTTGTTATCTGCGACCACCATACGCCCGATGCCGTTCTGCCTCCTGCTGTGGCGGTGCTCGACTCCAAACGTAGCGATTGTAATTATCCGTACAAACATCTTTCGGGTTGTGGAGTAGGTTTTAAGTTGATGCAGGCTTTCTGTCAGATAAATAATATCGATTTATCCGAGCTTACATCATTGCTCGATTTGGTAGCGCTAAGCATTGCTTCCGATATTGTTCCCATCACCGGTGAAAACCGTATTTTGGCGTACTATGGACTGAAACAACTGAACTCCAATCCGTGTATCGGACTGAAAAGCATACTCGATGTATGTGGACTGGCCGATAAAGAAATTTCTATCAGCGATATAGTTTTCAAAATTGGTCCGCGTATCAATGCTTCCGGTCGTATGAAACTAGCTTCGGAAGCTGTGGAATTGCTGGTGTCGAGCAATCCTGTTTTTGCCCGCGAAAAAAGCGGAACCATAAACGAGTACAACAACGATCGCAAAGATCTCGATAAAAATATTACCGATGAAGCCATTCAGCTGATTGCTTCCGATGACGTTTATTCCTCGCGTAAATCGCTGGTGGTGTATAAGCCCGACTGGCACAAAGGCGTGATAGGAATTGTTGCATCCCGACTTTCGGAGGAATATTACAAGCCTTCTATAGTACTTACTAAATCCAATGGCTTTGCTTCCGGCTCAGCGCGCTCGGTACCTGGTTTTGATATTTATAAAGCCATAGATTCATGCCGCGATTTGTTGCAAAACTTTGGCGGACACATGTACGCTGCCGGACTTACTATGGTGGAAGAAAATATTCCGGCTTTTACCGAACGTTTCGAACAGTTTGTGGCTGAAAACATTCTGGAAGAACAAACTTATCCGCAGATCGACATCGACGCCGTACTGGAATTCAAAGATATTACACCCAAATTTTTCAGGGTACTCAAGCAGTTTGGTCCGTTTGGGCCGGGCAATATGAAACCGGTTTTTGTGTCGAAAAAAGTTTTCGATTTTGGAACAAGCCGTTTGGTAGGGAAGGAGCAGGAGCATTTGAAGTTGGAACTGGTGGATTCGAGTTCCGAAAATGTAATAAACGGCATTGCTTTCCGTATGCAGCAGTACAACGATCACCTGAAAGCACTCAACCCGCTGGATATATGTTATACGCTCGAAGAAAACACCTTTAACGGAAACACCAACATTCAGTTGATGATTAAAGATATAAAAATAGACGGTCAGGAATGACCGTCTATTTTATGGAAATTTGTTAGAGTTTACACAGCATAAATAGTGATTTGTACTGTCTTATGTTGGGAGTCGCTTGTCCTACGATCTTTTCTGAAAATACAAATGCAGGCAAAATCATAAAGTAACTTACGCTATTTATTTTTTCTTCATGGTTATAATAACCACTCCGTTCTTCCCCTTTTCGCCGTAAGTAGCGGTTGCCGATGCATCTTTCAATACATCAATTTTCTGAATATCAGCCGGGTTGATTGTGCTGAAATCAAAATCTGCTGGTTTTTCAACTCCATCAACCACCACGAGTGGTTTTACAATTTTGGTATTGCCATCGAGCTTAAAGTTAATCGGTAAAGTGTATTTTACACGAACTGCTTTGCCTTTTTGTGTTCCAGGAATCCATTTGGGCATGGCTTTTACAACACGGATAGCTTCAGCGTCAAGATTTGAATCTACACCTCTTACAACTTCTACATCAGACACAGAACCATCCTGATTGACTACAAATTGAAGAATAACACGTCCCTGAACTCCGGCCTCCTGTGCTTTTACCGGATATTTTACATTCTGACTTAAAAATTTCATCAGCCCGGTTTGACCTTCCGGAAATTCCGGCATTTTTTCAACAACCTGAAAAATAACGTCATCCTCAGTTATATTAGCAGTTTTATTGCTGTTGTTTTGTTGTACACCATACCCAACAACAGTTACCTCAGGGATAATATTTGTTTCTGACTGAGCTACTATCTTTTCTTCTTTCTGATTCTTTGGTTCGTTTACAACCGTGTTTTTTTGTTTTGTTTCAGTAATTATTTCTACCGATTTTTGTTCTGTAGTCTGTTGTGAGATCTGCTCTGTCAGCATATTTTTTGCCGACGAAGCAAGTACTTCAAAATTACTTGTAATAACTAACGCTACGATAAGCGGTGCAACCATCAGATATTTGAATGCGGTGGTTTTGCTCGATTTTTTCTGATTCATCATGGTAATTCGTTTTTTTAAAGGTGAAATATTAAATTTATTTGTAAGTTTTACATCGGGGCTTTGGTAAGCCAGTTGCAATAGATGATATTGATAACTTTTTGAGTCGAAACCGGATTCAATTACTTTGTTATCGGCTAAAAATTCCAGATTCTGACGGACTTCCCTTTTCATGAGCCAAACAGCAGGGTTTATCCAGCAAACAATACTTATCAGTTCTGCAAAAATCACATCGATACTGTGTAGTTGTCGTACATGAGTACTTTCGTGCGCCAGAATTTGTTCTGTTTCCGTTTTTGAGTGCAATTCTGGATTCAAATATATTTTCCCGAAAAATGAAAATGGCGTAATTTCATCCGTTAGAGCATATACACGCATGTCCTGCAACATAATGATTATGCTTTTTTTGCGGAATTTTGCAATGGAAATAAACTGAGCAATTAAGCGGACAAATAAAACAAGTACTAACAGCCCATACGCCGAATACATGACCGTTGGTATGTCAACTTCCTGCTTTTCGGGAGTTATGGTAATTTCGTTCAGTAGCACCATTCCCGCCATCGCATTCCGTACGGGAGCTTGCTGTTCGAGCCAGTCCGAAAAGTTCAGAAACGGATACATAAACGATATAGCCAGACTTGCCAGAAGATAAAACCGGCGGATTCGAAGCAGTGTGTCACGCACAAAAAACAATCGGTAAAAAAGATAAAACAAAGCTATGGCAATGTTTACTTTCAGAAAATAAATGAGTAGCGGATTCATGATTTTTTCTCGATAAGTTTAATAATTTCCTGCAATTCTTCGGCTGAAATTTTTTGTTTTTCCACAAAGAAACTGACCATTTCCTTGTACGAATTTTCAAAATAGTTTTGCACCACACCTGACATGAAACCCTGCTTGAATTCACTTTCTTCCAACGTCGGTTTGTACTCGTAAGTATTGCCGTAACGTGTTGCTTTTACATATCCTTTGCGCTCCAGGTTTTTTACCACCGAAGCTACCGTGGTGTATGGCGGACGTGGTTCATCCATAATCTCCAAAATGTCTTTGATAAATCCGCCACCCTTTTGAAAAACCAAAAGCATAATTTCTTCTTCCTGATGTGTTAGTTTTTCCATTGTCTGAGAGTTTTATTTTCTTTTTTATGTATAACGTGCAAAAAGTTATTTTATTACGAAACTTTCGCAAAACTACGAAACATTCGTAATAATTATTCAATCAACGAATTAATTTAAATATTTTTAAACATTGGTAGGTGTAAACATGTTATTACAAAATGATGTATATTTGTAAAGCATAAAAAATACAACGTATGAAAAAATTTTACCTCTTATTAATAGTCAGTTTTTTGATGTCAGATTTTTCCGGATTTGCCGGAACTAATTATTACTTTTTTGTTCAGTTCAAGAATAAAAACAATACACCATACAGCCTATCCAATCCATCGGCATATCTTTCGGCACGTGCCATTGCCCGCAGAGCAGATTTTGGTATTAGCTGCGATTCAACCGATTTGCCGGTAAATCCGGCTTATATCAATCAGGTTTCAACACTTGGTATAACAGTTCATTCCAAATCGAAATGGATGAACGGCATAACAGTCAGACTTACAGATGATTCATCGATGATAAGTATGATCAGGATGCTCAGTACGGTAAAAAAGGTTCAGTACACCGGAAAAATTGTGACAACTTCCAATGTAAAAAGAGGGGTTAAGTTTCAGTCGGACAGTTTGAGTTACGGAAGCGCTGTAACGCAAGTCAATCAACTGAATATCAAAAATATTCATAACGAAGGTTATACAGGACAGGGGATGTTGATTGGAGTTATGGATGCCGGATTCAGTAACGTGAATATCAATCCGGGTTTTGATAGTTTACGGTTACAGGGACGACTGATTGGAACAAAAGATATTTATTTGAACGGCAATAATGTGTATGCCGAAGATGCGCATGGCGCCAATGTGCTGTCTATTATCACAGGTAATTTGCCCGGTAAGTTTCTGGGCATGGCTCCCAAAGCATCGTTTTGGCTGATACGGACAGAATTTGCGCCAACTGAAAATTTGTTTGAACCCGATTTTTGGGTTTCGGGCATCGAATTTGCCGACAGTGTGGGAGTGGATGTGGTGAATTCGTCGCTGGGTTACACACAGTTCGACGATGTTAGCATGAATTACACCTATGCAGATATGAACGGACAGGTTTCGAGAGCCAGTAAAGCTGCCAGTATGGCTGCTAATAAAGGAATTGTGGTTTGTAACAGTGCAGGAAATGATGGCGCTAAAACATGGCATTATATTGGAGCTCCTGCTGATGCCAATGGAATTTTTTCTGTTGGTGCAGTAACAGGAACCGGAATTGCCAGTTCTTTCACCTCGTTTGGTCCAACATCCGACAACCGTGTAAAGCCGGATGTTTGTGGCATGGGAACTGCTACGGCTCTTATCAATACTTCGGGACTTGCATCAGCGGGTAATGGAACATCCTATTCGTCGCCGGTAATGACCGGTGCGCTTACCTGTTTGCTGCAGAAATATAAAAGTCGAAAAGCGGCTCCATACAATTTAGCGACATTCAGAAATGCTGTTATTATGAGTAGTAGTTTATATCAGAATCCAACCGCTCAACTTGGTTACGGAATTCCGGATATAGACAAAGCAGCAAGAATTCTTTTGTCGATGGAAGGCCTCACAACTCAGGAATCTAACAGTAATATTTCGAAAATTTCGTTTGAGGAGAATTCCCTGAATTTCGAAAAAAACAATGCTTATTTGGGTGAAACTATCCGGCTGAGTATATTTGATGCACTCGGACGGCAGTTACGTTCCGAACTGTTGACGGATGAAATACATCAGATTTCCTGTCAGAAGTTCCTGCGTGGTGTTTATATTGTGATGTTAAGCAACGGACAGGAAACGCAAACCTATAAATTTCTGAAAGCCAATTAATCCGAAGTATGAATTCCATTTCTTTATCAGAACTCACCGAACGGATTCAGGAAACTCTCCGGTTTAATTTTGATTCTCCGGTGTGGATACGTGCCGAAATCAGCGAGTTGCGCGAAAATCCCAATGGCCATTGCTATCTGGAACTTATAGAAAAAGATGCAGGTAGCGATTTTTTGCTGGCTAAATCGAAAGCTACGATTTGGTCGACGACTTACAGAATGCTGAAGCCATATTTTGAAAGTTCCACCGGACAAAGTTTGCGGTCTGGTCTCAATGTTTTGGTAGCTGTGTCGGTTGAGTTTCATGGCATTTATGGTTTTAGTTTGAATGTTCGCGATATTGACCCTACGTTTACCATTGGTGAAATGGCAGCCAGACGGTTGAAGATAATCCGTCAACTGGAAGAAGATGGTATTGCGGATATGAACAAGCAACTTGCTATTCCTGTATTGCCAAAACGCATAGCGGTTATTTCATCGCCAACGGCGGCCGGCTTCGATGATTTTCAAAATCAGTTAAATAACAATTCACGGAGTTACAAATTTCAGTATAAACTTTTTCCTGCTATCGTGCAGGGCGATCAGGCGGAAGATTCGATCATTGCAGCTTTGGATAAGATTTATACTTACGTTTCTTTGTTCGATGTGGTTGTTATTATTCGTGGGGGTGGAGCTACAACGGATTTGGCCTGTTTCGATTCGTATCAACTGGCATTGAACTGTGCGCAGTTTCCGTTGCCGGTTATTGCCGGTATCGGACATCAGCGTGATGTGTCTATTCTGGATATGGTAGCTCATACTTCGGTGAAAACGCCTACCGCTGCAGCTGAATTTTTGATAGAGAAAATGGAATTTGCCGAAAACGGTTTGAATAGTGTTTTTTACAATATCTTCGAACTTTGTTCAGGTCGTATTCAATCAGAAAAACAGCAAATAAGCGATATTCGCTGGAAAATCAGACATAGTTTGCAAAGTCGCGTGACAAAAAAAACGATAGAGCTGCAAAAATCGAAAAACAGAATCAGAACGATTGCAAACACCCTCTTAAATCAACAAAAAACACAACTGGCTCTTATCGAAAAAAGTATTGAGTCGCATTCACCCGCATTTTTACTGAAGCACGGCTATACCATTACCACACATGCCGGAAAACGGATAACAAGTATTGCTGATATAAAAAATGGAGATTTTGTAAGAACTTACCTGCACGATGGCAGCTTTGAGAGCGAAGTTAAATACTGAAAAAGCACTATCTGTTGTTCGATACCGATTTTTCGTCGAGCAACTGATTCAGTTCTTTCGTGCCCGCCAAATTCATTTTAGTGGCCAGTCGTTGTTTTAATTTGTAAACCCCTGTAGGTTGTACATCCAGGATAACGGCCATTTCGGGCGAAGATAAATCGCACAAATACAGGCAGCAAAGCATTATTTCTTTTTTAGAGATTTGCGGATATTCAGTTTCAAGATTGGTAATAATGTTGTTAAAAGTACCATCCATGAGCGTTTTGAATTTTGGCCAGTTGCTGAAATGCAGCGAATTTTCAAAAATACGTTTTTCAATCAGCGGTCTGTCGGCTACCGTTGCTTTTTTGTAAGCTGCCGATTCCATTTTGCGGGTGTCTTCAATTTTCTGAATTAAAGTATTCCGAAGCTGATTATCTTTTTTTGTCAGTTGTACCTGATACTGACCCAATTCCTCCGATTTTTGTATTAAATCTGATTCGTTTTCTTTGTTGCGTTTGCGGAGTTTGACGAAAATAAAGAAACCGGCCACAGAAATTACCAATAATAAACCACCTGCAATAAAAAAATTACGTTTGTTTTTACCGGCCACCACATTGGATTGATGGATATCTTCAAGAACTGTAGTTTTTGTTTGCGCTTCGATAGTGCGCAGAGAGTCAGTGCAGGCCTGAAATGAAGTCATATAACCGGCCATGCCTTTGTAATCGCCCTGTAAATAGGATGTGTTAGCCAAAATCCTGAAGCATTCCCGTTTTGTGAAAAAATTGGATGGATATTTTAGTGCTTTATCGGCATAAAAATAAGCTGAATCATATTTTTCGGTATTGAACCAATAATCGGCAAATACATATGTGCGGATAGAATAATCATCTTGTTTATACGGATATGATAAACTTTTACGAAGGTAAAAAGTTGCTGAATCGCTTTTCCCCAACAGATAATAAACTACACCAATTTCCTGAAAAGTAGCGCCTAAAAGCATTGAGTCGCTGGTGGAGTTAAGCACTTTTCTGAAATTTCCGAGTGCTACTTTGTAGTTTTTCTCGTTTCTGTAGGTGGTACCAATATTCAGTAGTCGGTAGTTGGCTTCTATCGGCATTTTGGCTTCGTTGAAAAATTGTGCTGATAACTGATATTTTTCTCTGGCTCTGTTGTAATCGTGTTGAAAATTACAAATATAACCAAGGTCGGAATATATTTTGGCAATTAGCACAAAATTTTCTCCATCTTTCAGATAATCAAGTGCATGAAGATACATGTTTGTGGAGCTTTCGAACTGCTGAACCGATTTGTATAAACGCGCCTTGTAGTACAGGCAAAGAGGTAATTTTTCTTTGTCTTTTTTCGTCTGATAATATTCGATGGAATAATTTATGATGGAGTCTGGCCCCAGGGTTTGCGTGGCTTTGTCGAGCGCTTCGAAGAGTAGAATACCATACAAAGCTCTTTCTGAATTGCTCAGCGTGCTGACCGATTCGATAGATTTCAGTATTCTGAGTGTAGAGTCAGGGTTTGTATCTAATAGTTTTTCGGCCGTTTTAATTCTGTTTGGCAGTAACGAACATCCCGACAAAAATATTGCCAGCAGAAGTGAGTAAAACAGAAAAGATTTGCGACAAGAAGATAGCATGTTTGTTGCTAATAATTGCAGCAAAAATAATAATTAAATTTGTTTTAAAGTGTTTTTCGTACACAACTGAGGTTAATAAATGCTCAAATTTGTATTTATGCAAAAAACATACACGAAAATTCTCATTTTTTTCAGAAAAATGCGTTTCAATGCAGTATAAACATTATTTTAATCAGCAAAAAAGAGGGACGATAATTACATAAGTATACATTTTTATCCCGGTTGTTGTATGAAAAAAGAACTGATTCAGGCAACAGCCAGCGTAAATATACTTATTTTTAATCCAGGAAATTCAGGAATGCTCCGAACGCATGCTTCGAGCGTGGAGCCAGTAGTTAACACATCGTCAACAATAAGAATATGCTTGTTTGTTAGATCTATGTGTTTTGGAAATTCAAAAATTCCATTTGTATTTTCGAAGCGTTGAAAAACACTTTTGCGGGTTTGTGTTTCATTTTCGAGCGTACGAATTAATAAGTCCGTTTGCACTTCGGCGTTTAATACGCGGGCAACGCCATGAGCTATGTAGTCGCTTTGATTGTAACCGCGTTTTGCTCGTTTTGACGGATGAAGCGGGACAGGAATAACCATATCGACTGTAGAAGCCCAGTCACTTTCCAGCATTTCGGAAGCAGCTAATGCACCCAGAAAGTCACCTATTTCGGGATTGTTTCTGTATTTTAGTTCGTGCAGCAATGTTCGGTAATGCGATCCTTTCTGAAAATGAAAGAAGGAAGTGGCTCTGTGGATGTTTGTTTTCCCCCAGAATCGTTTTTCAACCGGATTATCAAGCGTAAGATGAAAATTTGTGCGTGGAATACCAGCAATACAATGATGGCAAACAAATTTCTCTGTCGACATCAGGTTTTCACCACAAACTATGCAAAGGTTGGGGTAAAATAATTGCAGAAGTTGTTCGATAAAACGAATTTTCATAAATACAAGATGTAAAAGGTTTTGTAAAAAGTAGTTTATGTAACAGGTTGGTTTTCTTTTAAATAATCATTTTCATAACAAGTATATATAGTTTTGGAATAAAAATAAACAGCCCAACAATAGCAGTGAAAATCGCACTCACAAGTACAGCGCCAGCTGCCACATCTTTTGCTCTGCCTGCCAGTGGATGAATTTCGGGCGATACCAAATCGACTATCGATTCGATAGCCGTATTAAACAATTCGGCAGAAATAACACCTCCAAAACAAATAAGGCAGATTAACCACTCGGTGATGGAAATTTGCAGCCAAATGCCAAATGCAACTACCAGAAGCAATATAGCTACGTGGATTTTAAGATGTGTTTCAGATGCAAGTGCTGCACCAATCCCTCTGAAAGCATGTCCAAAACTTTTAATTTCTTTTCTGATCATTTGCATTGGATGGTTATTATATGCACAAAAGTAAAAAAAATCCATTAAACAACGAGGTTTAACGGATTTTTCCGAGAGAATATATAAAACTTTGAGTTATGATTTTACACGTCCTAAATAAGAACCATCACGGGTATCAATTTCAATTGTTTCACCTTCGGTGATAAACAAAGGGACACGAACAGTAGCACCCGATTCAACTGTAGCAGGTTTCAATGTATTGGTAGCAGTATCGCCTTTCATACCCGGCTCTGTATACGTAATTTTCATTTGAACTTTTACAGGCATATCAGCATAAAGAACTGTATCGGTTGATGCATCTAAAACAACTTCTACGGTCATTCCTTCGAGTAGAAAATCAACTCCGTTAATCAAACTCTGAGCAATCGGATGTTGGTCGTAAGTTTCCTGATTCATAAAAATGAAATCAGCACCTTCTTTGTACACAAACTGGTACGGACGACGTTCAACACGTACATCTTCCAGTTTTTCTCCGATATTGAAACGGCGTTCGATAACGCGACCGTCGACAACATCTTTCAGGGTAGTGCGCATGAAGGTATTTCCTTTTCCGGGTTTTACATGCAAAAATTCGACAACGAAATACAATTTACCGTCCATACGGATACATGTACCGTTTTTAATATCCTGAGCATTCATCATGAAATAGTAATTTTAATTTTTTTGAAATTCAGGCTGCAAAATTACAATTTTATTTGTTAAAAACAAAATTTAATTGTCGTTGAATGAGTATAATTTCGGTCGTAAAATTTGCAAATTTCTTTTTGGTACACGTATTAGGTGAACTAACATATATTTATTCTGACTGATTAAGTAAGTGCGCGAAATTAGTTTATATTAAAACTGTCTTTTTCTTAACTGCCCCCAACCCCCTGAAGGGGGCTGTCGAAGTTCGAAAGTTGTAGATATAATCAATATTTGCAGTCGGCAAAAAGTCCCCTTCAGGGGATTTAGGGGTAGACTAAGATAGTATAAACTAAATATGAACACTTACTTATAATAAATAAATTAACATTATCGCATTACAAGTGTTGCAATATAGAATCATTCAGCTATATTTGTATCACAAAGTGTTTAAAGACTTTGCATTGTTTAACGTTTTGGTATCTCAACGAGGTACAAAACTATGAGTTTCCGGGTTTTATTTCTGATACTATCAATAAATGTTGATTTGTAATACACGATTTTTAAAGCTATATACATAGTTTTGACAGTTGGTGTATTCAGTGTGAAAGCGGAATTTATTATAACATTTTTCCGTGATACATGAAACACAGTTTTTACTACATACTAACTCTTTTAATGATAGGGTTGTTAACAGCTTGCCGACCAGATGAACGTCTGCGAAAGGCTGAAAACCTCATGGATGAACGGTACGACTCTGCTTATATCATTTTACAGACTATTCAGCCCACCGAATTAACCTCAACTGCTGATAAAGCTTTGTACGCTTTACTATATTGTCAGGCACTCGATAAAAATGAGATTTATACCGGTACCGATTCCCTGATTAGTATTGCCACTGATTATTTTGACAAACGCGATAATGAAAAAGCGGCTTATTCGTGGTTTTACAAAGCAAGAATAGAAGGTCGGAATTCGGAATCAGTAGTGCAGGCAAATGCTTTGTTAAAAGCACAAAGTTATGCCGAAAACACTAAGAACAACAAATTACTTGCTCTTATTTTTTTTGATAAAGCTATTATGTACTCAAATCAACTGATGTACGATAGCGCTGTATTATACAACAGACTTGCTGCAAATTCATTTAAAATAGTGAATGATAACTATAATTATGCTTTATGCAAACTTAGCGAAGCAAATATGAATATTTTAATATTCAAACTTGATAAAGCAAAATCTATTTGTGATTCCATTAACCAAGAAAAAGATCATCTTGATTTTGATGTAACACTCGAATCTTATTTTTATAGAACATGTGGTGCGTTATATTTTAGTATGAATGATTTTAATAGATCTATAATCTATTACAAAAAAACACCTGAAACCCAAAATGTGTCATTTGATGATAATACAAAATACCTTATTGCAAAATCGTATATAAATGTCAACAAAAATGATTCTGCTTTAATTTTCCTGAAATCGATACGGTATTTGGGCGAAATGGCTCCGGATTATTATAAACTTTTGAAGCAAATATATGAATCCAAAGGAGATTATAGAAATGCTGCAATGTGTGCAGAAAAAGCATATACAGCTATCGACTCATTATATACAAAACGTATCGACCAGAGTTTTGCGGGTATGGAGAAAAAATTCAACTACCAAAAACTGCAAATTGCTAATAGTGAGCTTAAAATAAAGTATTTTCGGGCAGTTGTTATCATACTTTTGTTTATGTTGATCATAAGTAGCGGGGTAGCTGTTATTTTTATATGGCGAAACAGGACAAAGAAAAAACAACTTGCCATTGAGAACGAATTGTTATTGCAACAAACCATGCGAGCCGAAAAGGAGGAAGAAAACTCTCATCTGTTAGAGCAACAGCTTTCGCTTCAGAAAATTATATTTACCAATTTGGACCAGTATCGCAGCAATGCACTTAAACGCCCCGAAGCTATTAAGGAAGGATTTAGTCCTGTCAAAAATGAGCATTTTTTCACTGAGCTCTTTGCAGCTATTGATACAAGTCACCATAATTTTTCACAAAGACTTTCCCGAAAATTCCCATCGCTCAACGATGCAGATATTCTTATTTGTTGTTTACTTCTTGCCGGATTCGATACCGGTATGATTGCCTCTATTTTGGAAATAAAAGTTGAGTCAGTAACTATGCGCAGACATCGTTTGCGTAAAAGGCTTCAACTCGACAATCAGGACAATCTGCTTGATTACCTTCGCCAATTTTAATCGTTTTCAGGGTTGTAATTTAACAACTAATCTGCGTGTAAATACCTGCTAAAAAATTAACAAGCATATATGTTTGATTATCAATACTTTTATTGATTGATTTCTAAGGGCTGTAAATAAAATAAACATAAAGGATTTGGAATAATTCCGATTTTTTTTATATTTATTTGCAGGGTAAAACTTTTAAAAATTCAATCAAAATGAAAAAGAGATTTTCCCTAATCACAGCAGCAGTTTTCTCCATTTGTTTAGTAACATTCTTTAGTGCAGGAGAAATAAGCATTAATTGTCAGTATGCCGATGCTCACATCATTGTAATTCCTCCAGTTGCCCATGTTCCCGGAAAACAATCAAAACCGGTAACTCCTACTAAAAAGAGAATGACAGAAATAGCGGATGCTCACATCATTGTAATTCCGCCAGTTGCTCATATTCCCGGTAGACAATCAAAACCGCTAACTCCTACTAAAAAGAGAATGACAGAAATAGCGGATGCTCACATCATTGTAATTCCGCCAGTTGCTCATATTCCCGGTAGACAATCAAAACCGGTAATTCCTACTAAAAAGAGAATGATAGAAATAGCTGATGCTCACATAGTTGTGATTCCACCTACAGCTAGACCAACCGGTAAAAAAACAAAAACAATTGTACCTGCAAAAAGAACAGCGGCTGTTGTTAATGAGGCAATTGCATAAGTGTGTGTGATGTGTAATTGATTGCAATTAAATGTGTCAATTCAAAGTGCAACCACATAAAGCAAGCACTATAAAATTTCAAAATTCATTTATTTTATGACTTTTATTAAACAGAAAAATAACATACCTGTAATTGTTCGAGTGAAAACAGAAGAAAAAAAATACCTCCAGCAGTCACAGCAACTTATCGAACGACTAAAAGAAGAACTTTTATTACGATCGATAGTACCTGTGCATGTCAAAAACTCTCTTGAGTTTAGTTACTGGGGATTTAATTTTTTAGTACAGCCCGAAATAATAATGAATGAAAACAGTAATTCAGGTTATGGTGAACTTAAAGCATATATCGCAAACAGTAATACCGCAGAGTATGAGACCATACTGTCGTATACTTTCGATAATTCGGGAAAAGTAAACTCAAGATATGATATCAGAGATTTTCCAAAATTTTATTATTACGAATTGTTAGTCAGGGTTATTGAACTTTCGATGCTGAAAAAAGCGAAATAATGCAAGTGCGGTCTCAGATTTTACAATTATCAAATAAATGTATGATTGGTCTGATGGAGCATTATTTTATATGTGTATGATTTTCACCATAGTAAAGATTATGATTTTTCCTTATATTTCAGATTAGTTCTTAATAAATTGTATCTCCATATATTCATAAAACAAGCAGCACAAATCCAATCATGGACTTGTGCTGCAAAAGGTTATACGTACTTTGTCTTTAATCGGAAAGAGGGTATTTGATAAACCAGTTATTCAGATTTGCTTTCAAAGAAGAAGAAACAGCGTCTCCAGTACTGTATTTGGCCGCAATTTTATCGGCCCAGTCGTTTTGTACTTTTGTACCCCACAGTTGTAGTGCGTCGCTCATATTATCAGGAGTGACCCATTTGCCTGCCCACGATCTGTCGCTACCAACAGACCAACGGCGAGCCATACGATTCATGGCGTACAATGCTTTTCCCTCGCCGGCAAATTCCAGACAGTTTTCTTCCACTATCAGAGAATCGATGCGGCGGATATTGTTCAGCGTATCTAAAGCTGTGGCACTTGTCAGTGCAAATGTTCCTACGGCATCACACGCCACACGTCCGCGAATACCACGGTTAGCCATTTCGCTCGTAGTTGCTGTACGGTACAGGCACGAAGGATAATCCTGAAACGGTGCATTGAATTTACCTGTTACAGTATTGTAAAACGAACCTACACCATCATTCAGGAAGGCCAGTGCTTCGGTAAAATGTCCCATTCCGGCAAGTGCTTCAACCAGAAACATGTGAATTTCTGATGCACGGTACAAACTTATCATCACATCGTTGGTGTAAATTTTATCAGAAGTAAGATTGGCTGGAAGAAATTTGTAAAACACATAATCGTTGCCAATCTGCTTGTAAGATACGCCAAAGCCACGGTATTTATCACCAGGGATACCTGATAATGTTTGTGTCTCGAATCTGTGACGTGCAACCTCAGTTGGACGCAGGTAGTATTTATTGGGATATGTGCTCGAATAATACTCCACATACCGGTTGGTTTGATGCAGTGTGTAATCGTAGAACTGCACACAAATATGTTCTTTACGAGTAAACGAATATCCGAAATTCTTCCACTCTCCGTTATATTCACTCAGGTTCAACTGATACGATGCTTCGTTTTCGCCACCCCGTTTGATAATGGCTATACAGTTATCTTTTACCTTTTGAAATTCGTTTTTGTACAGGTATAATTCAGCCAGTAAACATTCTTTTGGAGGACAAATTCTGTCCCACGACAGAGAAGTAACAGAAGCTCCCTGTCCGGGGAAAAGCTCTGTTGACCAAATTACTTCAGCTTTTCCATCAATTCCATCCTGTCCAACTTCAATCAGATCGACACATTTATCAATCAGTTCGTCGAACTGTAAAACCGGATATTGTGCAAGTTCGCCATAGGAAGTGACAGGTTTATCAAAATAAACTGCTTCGCCATAAATTTTTGCCAATTGCAGATATGCCCAGGCTTTATAGCGGAGCGCTCCGCCAATTAGTCCGTTAAATGTTGTTTCCGATACTGATGTTGAATCTTTTTGACGATACGCAAATGCATGGCTGATATAGTCGTTGGCATTGATAATGACATTGTAATATCCTTTGGGACTTGCAAATGCATTTCCGGTCATATCAGCATGATTGTACACATCCCATATTTCGCGGGGTGCGTTTTGTGTAGGTTCAAGTAAATCGCCACGTAATCCTTCGAGAAACGAAGCCTGATCGGCAACGCTCTGAACTGCGCCGGCAATTCCCATATAACCCGAGTACAGCTCAGTATAATCGCCTACATAATCTTTTTCGAGCAAAATTTCCGATGTATCCGGATTAAAAAAATCCTCACACGAGCTGAGTGCAAATACCAGAAATATTGAAGCGATGGAATATATTAACTTTCTCATATATCGTTTTTGCTTATAATTTTACGTTAATACCTAATTTGAATGAACGTGCCAGTGGAACTTTGGCGTAATCAAATCCGCGAAGCGAAGCATCGTATGAATACATTGTTTCGGGGTCGAGTCCCAGATAACTGGTGACAGTAAACAGATTTTCACCTGTCAGATATACGGTAGTTCCATTCAGTATATTCAATTTGTAACTGATGGTCAGTTCTTTCAGTTTCAGATATGAGCCATCTTCAATCCAGCGGTCAGAAAAGCGCGAATTCCCCATCGGGTCACCATACACAGCGCGAGGCATTTGTGTGCGCTGATCCTGATTCATCCAACGGTTACGTACCGATACCAGCTGATTGGTAAAATCGGACATCGATTCCATATTGCGGCGAACTGCATTGTATATCGAACTTCCATAACTATAACCAAAAACAGCAGATACTTCGAGTTTTTTGTACTGTAAGGAAGTGTTGAAACTACCGTAAAGAACAGGATTTGCATTCCCGAGTATCACGCGGTCGCGATCGTCAATCACATTATCGTTGTTTTGATCAACAAATATCATATCGCCGGCTGAGAATGATTTTCCGGCAGCATCTTTCAGATTAGCTGTTGCAGCATCGACATCGTTCGCAAAAACGCCATTGGTCTGATAACCATAGAAACTGTACAGTGGTTGTCCAACTTCAGAAATGATGGCTGAACCATCAGTCTTTTCGAGTGTCAGTCGTGTTTGATTTCCAAGAGACTGAATTTTGTCGGAATTTGTAGCTACATTGGCTCCTAAATACCATTTCAAATCTTTGGTTTGAATGGCTGCAAAGTTTACACCCAGTTCTATACCTGTATTTTGTACTGAAGCAGCGTTTTTGTACAGATAATCAGTACCATAAGCAGCCGATACTGAAACCGGCATAATCACATTCGAACTTAGAGCGGAATATACATCGGCTGTAATATCCAGTCTGTTATTTAGCATGGCAATATCCAGTCCGAAATTCAGTGTGTTGGTTAATTCAGGAACAATTTCAGTGTTCGGAATACCTGCCAAAGTTAGTCCGGAAAGTTCACGGTATACTTTGTTGACATAATAATACTTGCTGAGCGACGACGCAAAGCGACTGTTTCCGGTGCTTGCATATTCAGCCCGCACATTCAGTTTGTCTAACAAATCCACATCTTTCAGTACGGAGTTTTTTGCCATCCATGTGAAGTTTACCGCAGGATAAGTCTGAAATAACGTAGCATCGGTTCCTGTTGATGATGACGCATCGAAAGCCACTGTGGCTCCCACAGCAAACTGATGGTTATAGACATATTGTACATTTGCATTGTAGTTCATCCAGTTCCATGCATCGTTGTATCCAAAATAATTACGACTTGCCGAAGTGACATAACCTAACGTTTTATAAAAGTCGTTGGCTGTATTAAAACCAGTTCCTGCATCGTATTCGTTGTAATTCATGGCTACTTGAGCACCTACCGAAGCTTTTAAAGCATGAACAGTATTAAATGCACGGTCGTAATTGGCATTTACATTGAAATACGTGTTGTATGTATTTCCCTGAGCCGAGCGAACGGTATTGTTGGCTAGTTGATAGAACATTGGCATGATACTTTGCTCGGTAACACCCGGTACAAACATATTCTGCCGGGTGAAATAATAATACAACCCCATGACACCGTTTAAATTCAAGTACTGATTGATTTTATAATTCAGACCCACACTTAACTGATTATCGTCACCTGTTTCATTCCCAGAAGTAGAATTAATTAACGCCAGAGGATTACTTACCATATTATTTTCAATCAGACTACCATCGGCATTGCGAATCGGAGCAAAATCGGGCAACTGATTATTGTCGGCATCTTTCTTGTAAGGAGAAAATAGCGAACCTTTTTTCATGGCGGCCAGCATTGGATTAGTTACGGGCAACATTCCCTGTTCCTGAACTAAATATTTGGTAAATACTTTAGAAGCAGAAGCAAATAATGAAAGTTTACGACTAAGGTTGACATCCGCATTAATTCGACAATAAAACTTATTGTAATTTGTTCCGGTCATTTGTCCTGAATTATTGCTATATCCTACTGATACATCGTATTTCGCGATGGCATCACCACCTTTAATCTTCAGTACATTATCGGTAGCAAATCCCGGCGAATAAATCAGTTTTTGCCAGTCGGTATTGTTGTTGTAGAGATATTTGTAGTAATAATTTTCGTCGTCAACCATAAATGGAAATGTATTCAGTACATTGGCCATATCGTCGTATTTGGTAAGTGCCACATTGCCAATATAGCTTTTAAAGTCGCGAACGCCCATCACCGGCATTTGTGCCTGATTCAGGTTAACGCCAAACTGAGTAGTAAATTCCACTTTCGTGTCCAGATCGACAGCTTTATCGGTTTCAATTAAAATCACTCCGTTGGAACCCAATGAACCGTACATGGTAGCATCGGAGCCTTTCAGCACTGTAATGTTCTGAATGTCTTTCGGATTCAGCGAATTTAAAATGCCCCGCGAGAATCCTCCAATAATGCCGGATTCGTTCATATCGGGCATATAAATAATTCCATTGATCACAATCAGTGGTGACGACCCTGCCGACATGGTGTTAGATCCCCTAATGGAAAAATAACTTCCTTCGCCCGGCATGCCACTTTTACCCGTCACTTGTACTCCCGGAATTCCCAGCAGCACCTGTTCAACTTCATTCACCTGCTGACCAATATCTTTTTTCTGTACCGAAAACAGATTGGTTTGCTTCTCGCGACTGTTGGATTCACCTCTGAACGGAACCAGCATCGTTTCTGAAAAACCTTTCTTGTTTTCCGACACCAATACAATTTTCAGGTTGGTTCTGCCTGCAACGGGAATAGAACTGGTATAATAACCCGGAAACCAAACGGTGATTTCAGCCTGAGCAGAAATGCCGGTCAGTACAAAGATTCCTTTTGCATCGGTTTTAACAGACAGGTCAGTGCCGGTAACGCTTACAATAGCGCCTTCCACCGGAGCAAGTTTGAAGGGTTCTAATACCACACCTTCCACATTTATTCCATTGGTTTGAGCATGTAGTAATGCAGCGCTGAAAACCAGCATAAAACTCCATATCATTATTCTGAATTTCTTCATATCTTACTGATTTTTCTGATTAATAATTGTTTGCTGTTGGTTTTAATGCCCAATGGTAAATCGATAATGTTTTCTTGCTACCCACAGCCATGAGTTTGGAAAATTCCACCTTTATTTTAAACGAAGCCATACCTTCACCATCCACATTCACCACTCCAACAATACCGCCAAGTCCGTCCCATTTTTTTGTGCCATTTACCGGATTCAAATCATATTCTGTTTCAGTTACACGGTCGTAGTTCCATGGTGTTGATAAACTGGCCTGCACATCGGCAAGTTTTAGCTGTCCATTGAAGTAGATATTCACATAGGGATGTCCCGAACTCCAGAATCCCATGTAAAGATTGTATTCGCCACAAGGCACTTCCATTACCCGCACTTTGTATTTGCCATCCTCAGGATTTACATATCGTTCAAGAGGAGGAAATTCGACCGATAGTTCTTCAACAACATCAGGATTGCCTGAAGCCTGAAATACCATGTAGTTAGCCAAAATCGCTGTTTTGGGAGTTGCATCTCCCGTATAAATGGATGGTGCTTTTGATAATCCTTTGAAAGTGTACAAATCGCTTTCGGCAGGATACAGGTTGTCCTGATATTCCCAGTAATGAACCAATGATTTAATTTTGCTGATAATTACATTGTTCGGAATTTTCATCTTGGTGACTTTATACATAATTCCATTGCTCATGTAGAGTGGATTTTCTACATCGATTTGCTGAACGGTGGTACGCCATACTCTGTTGAATGCCGATTTGATATCTGTGGTGCTGAAATCGGTAATTTGTCCGTTGTAAAACATAGCCTCCTTTATCCACGTCAGCGCCAGGGTTGAATCCGATTTCAATACAGTTTTACCCATTTTTTGATAGGTGGAGGCCAGTGTTTCGTAGCAGGCGTGAATTACATCATTGCTGGGCAACAAAACAGTGAACTGTTTAAATTCCGAGTTAAATTCAGCCGAAGAAAACAGCGGATTGTAAACGTAGAAAATTGAATCGTAAATGGTATTTCCTTCTTTGTTTACACCGATGGGTGTAGAGTTGGCAATATCAAATTTTTCCACATTGTATTTGAATATGGAATCGCGGATAATGGAATAATTATCATCCAGATTTTTCAGATAATCGTAGATGTTGATTCTTGACGACATCAACGATGCCAATTCATGAATAACGCCATCTTTCAACCGCACCGATTTTACAATTTCAGAACTGTTGGCATACAGTTTATTATCCTTTTGAGTTATCTGGAAATAAATGCCATTCAACGAGCGGATACGCAAACCTGTTTTTAAATCGCTAAGAATAAAAGGCAAATGATTCATGTGGTATTTCATCCGCAGCGTATCTGTCGATACAATTCCTGAAGCATCCATGGCTGCATCGTTGGCTACCCACAAAGTAATTTGCTGATCTTTGGAAAGTTCACTGTCTAATCCGGTGGTTTTGAGCATAGAATAAAACTTTGCGTACTCCGGATGAGCATCCAAATACTGAACAATGGTCATATCAAGTTCTTCTTCCGAAGCAGAAGTCCCGAAATAGTAATCAGTCCATTTGTCGTTACATGCGCTAAACAGCAGTACTACACTTGCTAATAAGAAATATAACTTTTTCATTTTAATCTTATTTTAATGGGTTACTATGGTGTAAAAGTTAAGCAGTCGAGATCGGATGTGAAACTATCAGCTGCCAAAATTCTCACGGTATGTGTGGTAGTGCTGGCAAAAGTAATTGTTCCCGTTCCGATTTGAGTTTTTGTAAAAGTGCTGGCAGTTTTTGAAGCTCCCTGCGTAGCCACCTGTGTTCCGAAATATACGCCATCGATAATAAACCATATCTTTCCCTGAGCAGCGGCAGCCAGCGGATTGTAATGTTCGCAATAGAGTTTATAGGTGCCGGCCATAATAGCAGGTGTGGTCATTTCTACCCAACCGTAAGTGCCGAGATTCAGGCGTAAATAATCGTAATTCAACGCTTTGTACGATTGTGCATCGTTTTTGTTCGCTATCACATAATACAAACCGGGTTTCGATTCAGGTACCGACAACCATTTGTAACAGGTAGCCACCAGCGGATCGAGTTGATAATTGTAAGTGGTGGTTAAGCCCGAAGTCCGGTATTTTGGTAATGTTGATGACAAGATAGCAAAATCAGTAAATTCCCATTGTACCGAAGTTGGTTTGGGCGAAACCACAGGCATAATGCCATTCACCACATGAACCACGCCGTTTTTACAGTTGCGGTTAAGCTCAATTAATGTGATTCCTGTTTTAGTTGTGCTGTTGTAATTGATATACAATACTTTATTAACTTCTGAAACATTGATCAACTGGTTTGTGGCCATTGTGTTGTAGTTCTTCGACCGTTTGGTATCAGTAAGCGTAAAGTACGCCAGCGACGAATAGGAGAGTTGCTGACTCAGTAAGTGATACATCACATACTGATTCAGTTTATTGTCGATTGAAGTAAAATCGTCGGCAGCTTTCAAAGTGTCTTTCAGAGCATTAAAACTGGTTATTCCTTTGGTGGCAAACACGCTGTCGGGTACAGCAAACATTGTGTAATGATATTTGTACTGAACATTGTTTTTAAGTTCGGTAATGGTATTCAGTTTTTCGTTGTAGCCAATTGCCTGAATAGCTTCGCTGAAAATGGTGAATTTTCCGTTTTGCAGTTTTTCCCAAAGCGTTTGAGTTACCGGTGTAAGCACATTGTCGATGATATGAATGTAGGCATTATTCGTTTTTACCGTTTTCTGAATAGTTGCTTCAAGATTTATCTGAACCGCACCACCATTTTCGAGGAAGGTAGTCGACAGAAAATCGCCGGTGGCAGTAGTATCAGGAATAACACCTTCTTCGAAACTAACAGCGCTGTACAATGTTCCTTTTATCGTGTGATATTTTACCAGAGTTTTTGCATCTTCCGGATTCAAATCGGTCACTTTCTGAACTCCTTTCGAAGTCAGATATTTTTGCATGGCATCGTTTGATGGAACAAAACAAGTGTAATTGGCCGCCAGATTTAATGTATTGTAAAGATTGGTATATTTCAATACATCTACCCACAACGATACATTTAAACTGTCGATAGAATCCATGTATGATGCAGCCGGCAAAACATTGGTATCCTTTACCAGCGACGAATCGCCGGCATACGGGTCGACACAAGCTCCGAGCGTCAGAGCAACTACTGAAAGTATATAAATTAGTTTTTTCATGATTTTTCTCCTTTCTGTTTAGTTTCCTAAATTTTCGTAATACGGATTCTGAACCAGCAACTTGTTGGTTGTCAGCTCGTCTGTGTTAATGGGAAGATACCATGCATTACTGTCCTGAAGTATGGCTTTAATCATAGCCATTGTACTTGCCGACGAAACCTGTAACACCTGATCGATAAACAGTTCTTTAAATCCGGGATCGGGACGGCGACCTACACGTACCAGATCGAACCAGTTTTTGCCTTCCGAAAAGAATTCGCGTCCACGTTCTTCCAACAGTAACTGCATCATACCCAGTTTTGTGGAACTTCCGAGCGATTCGGCTATATTGGCACGTTTACGAATCACATTGATAAGCTTCAGACCTTCACTCAGATTGGCGGAATCACCTTTCATAATATAGGCTTCTGCTTCCATCAGGTATACATCAGCCAAGCGGTAAATGATGTAATGCTGATCGGTTTGCAAACTTGAACTGCGTTGTGTGGTTGTTGTCGAGTTTATTCCGATATATTTCCAGATATATCCTGTTGCATTGTACGATGCATTCAAACCTCGTAAATCACCTGCATTTGCTTCGAAAAGCGTCTGCTGATACGGCGAAATGTAGTAATATTTATTGGTCTGAAACCAACTCAGAAACGAATTGGTCTGGTTCATGGAGTAACTGTACTGAATCTCGAAAATGCTTTCGTTGCTGTTTCCGGGAAAGAAATTCAGAAACCAGTTTGCACCGCTGATTAAACCAACCTGACCTGAATTTTTCACCGCTTCGCAGTTGGTAATACAATCATCGTAATTTCCAAGCCAGAGGTTGATATCAGCCATCAATGAATAAATCGACCATTTGGTTGCCCGTCCTTTGGTGTTTATCGGGTTAGTGCCGTCTGTTTCTGGGAAACGGGTTTTAGCCGCTTCAATGGAATTTGTTAAGTCCACGAGGCAGTTTTCCAGAATTTTTTCGCCGGAAGTCTGAGCAATATCATATGGAGCGGAATCATCAACGTAAGGTTGAGTTACATAAGGTACATCTCCCCACAAACGCACCAGATAAAAATAGGCCAGCGAACGTTGAAAATAGGCTTCCGACAAATAAGAATTCCGTACATTTTCGTTGAACGAAGAGTCTTTCACTGTTGGTGCGTATTTGATAACGGAATTTGCCATATTGATAACGGTGTACAATTTAGCCCAGTTGGTAAGTTCATTGGTTGCCAGAATATCGAACTGACGCAATTTCTGCGCCGCCTGCTGACCTGAAGTTCCTGAAGCGCTGAAATAGATGCCATTTCCACGGGCTTCGCCCCAGAGATACAAATATTCCTGTGTATCACGAATTTTTATATAACCTGCAGCAAGTACCGCAGCCACATCTTCCTTGGTTTTCCAGAATTGCGTGGTACTCTGATTGTTTTCGGGTAATACAGTCAGGTAATCCTGACACGAACCTGCCGAGAATGCAACAATCAGTAATGTTATGATATAGTGTTGTATTTTCATGTTTCTTACTATTTATAGATTAACATTCAGACCAAACGCAAAACGTTGTGGTTTTGGTGTTGAGGCATTATCAATATACATTGGGTACAATTTGTCAACAAAGCTCTGACTAACTTCAGGATCCTGACCTTTGTAGCCCGTAAAAGTTAATAAATCGTAACCGGTTAAATAAACCTGTAAACGCTTGATATGCATTTTATTTGACCATTCTTTTGGTAAATCGTACTTCAGTGTGAGTGTTTTCAGACGAAGGAACGAAGCGTCTTCGAGGAAGCGGTCGGAACCCAGATCGTTGTAGCCACGGTTGTAAAGAGCGCGCGGAATTTCAGTATCATCACCTTCGTGTCTCCAGCGGCGAAGTACAGCTGTACTCTGATTGTCTTTTCCGTACATATATTCGTTATTCATCCGTACACGGTTGATCACTTTTTGTCCGGCACGACCGTGGAAAGTAGCCACCAAACCAATGCCTTTGTAACTCAAATTAAATCCAAAACCTCCGATAAGCAATGGGTTTGAATTACCGATATACACAATGTCGTATTTGTTAATCAAACCATCATGGTTAACGTCGGCGTATTTAGCATCACCCGGATAAACTTTCACTGATCCATTTTTCATGACTACCGGCATGCCGTTGATGTCGTAAATAGTTGAACCAGTGGCATCCGAAGCATATGTTTCTTCCGTATTCTGATAAACGCCGAGGTATTTATATCCGTAAAACGATCCGAGAGGTTCGCCCGCTGTGAATTTGTAGGCATAGTTTCTATTTCCGAAAGTGTAATTCATATCCTGTTTATTGCCCGGTAATTCCAGAATTTCGTTTCTGTTTTGGGCAATATTGAAATTAAAGGATAATTTCCAGTTTTTGTTTTTCAGAACAACAGCATCGGTGCTTAAATCCCAACCTTTATTTTCCATTTTACCTGAATTGTAATAAGCCACTGTGGCATAACCGGTAGTTGATGGTACTTTTACCGATGTTTGAAGCAGGTTGCTGGACACTTTGTTGTAAACGTCGAGTGAGAAATTAAGACGACTGTCGAAAAATCCGAGGTCGATACCTAAATTTGATTGAGTCAGAATTTCATAGGTAATATTTCCCAACTGTATTTTAACCGGTTGAATGGCCGCCATGCCACCATAACCATTGGCGATGGCACTGAGTGAACCTACATAAGGTGCAGAACCTGATGGCCCCTGGCCGCTTTGTCCCCAGTTCAAACGTAGTTTTCCGAGAGATAAAAACTTATAGGATTTCATAAAGTTTTCGTCACCAAAAATCCATGCAGCTCCCACGGTAGGAAATGCTCCCCAACGTGTTTTTTCGGGCATACTCGAACTTGCTTCCACGCGATAACCTGCATTCAGAATGTATTTATCATTGATGGTGTACTGACCATTGAAAAATCCACCCATGTCGCGATATGTTACGTGTCCCGAACCTCCTGAATAGTTTTTCATATTACTACCAACAACCGGATCGGTAATCCCCACGCTGGCATTTCCGGTAGTATAACTTACATACGAAGATGAATTCTGATCGGTAGTTTGCCAAACGCCACTCAGTGTAATCCGGTTTTTATCGTTCAGTGACTTGATGTACACCAACCGGTTTTCTGTGGTCAGATACAAAACATCCGAGCCTCCGTCGGAGCTCATGCCTGTGTATTTGCTGATGTATGATTCTCCGGTGACACACTGAGGCAGGAATTTGTCGGTTTTGTTGATATTCGACTGAAAACCAACTATTCCGGTATAATCAAATCCCTGAGCAATTTTGTAGTGAAGATTGAAAATCATCGAACTGGAAGCTGATATAGTACGATTTCGTGCTTCGTAAGCCAGTGCTACCGGGTTGTAAACGCCACTGTTTGTAGCAAAAGAGCCCTGGAAGAACGAATAAGGAGTAAAATATTCTTTTGTTGGCAGGCCGTTGTCACCGATAATATACGGACTCATGTTTGGCATACGCACCAGTGCCTGTCCACGAATTGATTCGTCCAGATACCCATCGGAATAAGTTGCATTACGGATACCGCGGGTAAAACTGTAGTTTGTTGAAATGTCCAAACGGTCGGAAAACTTATATTGCATGGTAAATTTTCCGCTGAAACGCTGGAATTTGGTGCCAATGGTTGTTCCTTCTTCCGTTAAATGACCTAACGACAAGCGGTAATCAGCTTTTTCACCACCACCGGAGAGTGAGAAGTTATTGTCGAACGACATACCGGTTTGCGTAATCTGATTCAACCAATTCACATCCTGATTGTATTCATTGAAATATGTCCAATCCGGATCGTACCCGATTTCTTTCGTGTTGTACAGCAACGACATGTAAGTATTAGCTTCACTTGTGCCCTGCCCGATGTCGTTTACCGAATTCCAGATGGCGTCCTGAATCATTGACACATACTGTTTGGCGTTCAGCATGGGTATTGAACTTCCTTCTTTTCTGAATTCATATTTGGTGGAATACTGAAATGACATCCGGCCTTTTGAACCACGTTTGGTGGTAATCAGAAGAACTCCATTTGCCCCTTTTGAACCCCATACGGCAGTTGCGGCAGCATCTTTCAATACTTCAATACTTAAAATATCGCTTGGCGAAATGTTCAGTAACTGACTGTAATCGTCGGAGTTGGCTGTGGCAAAACTAAAATCGGACGATACATCCACCGGCATCGGAACGCCATCGAGAACGAAAAGTGGATTTGAATTCGCACTCAACGATGAAGTACCACGAATGCGGATAGAACTTCCTGAGCCCGGATCGGCACCGGTAAGAATATCCACATTGGCTAAAGCTCCCTGCAGAGCTTCGGTAACATTGGTTACGTTGGCTGTTTCCAATCCTTCCAGATTTACTTTCGATATAGCCGAAACACGCTCACGTGGCGTTTGTCCAAGAGCATTCCGTTCAATTTTCTTTGCAGTTACTTCTACTACTTCGAGTGACCGGCCGTCTTCTTCGAGTTTTATATCAATATTCTTTTGTCCGGTATATTTTACAGTTTTTGTTTTGAACCCAACAAATGAATAAACGATAGTGAGATTATTCATTTCCGGAATTTTCAGGCGGTACTGACCATTGATATCAACGATACAGCCACCGAGAGAACGATTTTCAGCGTTAAGCACATATACATTTGTACCTGTCAGAGGTTCATTGTTATGAGCGTCGCGTACATTTCCGGTCAGAAAATTCTGAGCCGAAACAACCTGAACTGCAACAAGTGCAATCAGTAATATGGTTATTTTGCGAATTATTTGCATACTGTTCTGTTTTATTCGAGTTCCAATAAGCCATCAATTAAATAAGCTGCGCCGTCGGCATAAATGTGCGGGAAATAGCTTAAAACTTTTACTTCATTCCCTTTACCGTCGCGTACATACAATTGTCCGTCTCTATCCACCAGCGTGAATTTTACCACGGCTCCAAGTGGCGTTTTGGCAAAAGTGCTGATTTCACCCTGAATGCCTGCTCCTGAGAATGGGTAATCGAGCAAACTACTTGCACTTACATTCACAAAATACCGCAATAAATACGATGTTACCGTTGCTGCAGGCGAAGTAGGAACTTTTCCGTTCATCATTCCAGCCAAAATGGCATCGTCTTTCGGGATAAATGCAATAAAACGTTCACCCTGCAGAAAACTGAATGGCGGTGAGGTTTTATCCATGCCGGCTGCCTGAATGGTATATTTGAAATAGGTAAACTCAACCGGGCTTGCTACCGAAGTAATCATTGCTTTGAACTGATTTGATTCAGGTACAAGTGCCGAGGCTGTTTCTCCGCTTAAAGCATAGGCTTCACCGTTATTCCAATCTCCGTTTATTTTTGTAAATGTTGGCACTTTTTCTTCCGCACCCAAATTAAACAGTGCTGAAGAATAAACTTTATTTCCCTTTACGTAAATATAATTGTAGGGATTCATGGTTCGGTAAATGGCTTCATCGCCTTGAGAAGTCATTAATTCGGTGGCAACATGTGCTCCGGCAAATGTTTTCTTTTGCGAACGTGACATGGCAGCAAATCCAAGATCACCATCGATTTGAACTTCCTGAGCACCATATAGCTTGGAATTGGTGTTCATATACTGAATAGCACGACCTTCGAGATTGGTATTCAGCGTAATCATATCATCTTCCGGATAAAAAATACGGAATGTAGCCGCATCGGTAACCAGTGTTGGCACTAAACCGGAGTTTTTCATCATATCCAGCAAAATAGTGTATTTCGGATTGCAGTACATTGGCGACGTAACTTTTTCGAACATTGCAGGAACAAGCACTTGTTTTAAACCGTAAAACGAACCGTTGACACAAATAGTCTGATTTTTTACGGACGATCGGTCAAACTGAATATTGTTACCAAACGAAGTTTTCAGTGTTCCGGCCGAAATCTGATCTGGAAAAAGAATAGTACCTGCATAATAGTGATTTTGAAGCAATGCCATTAGTGGTTCAAAAGTCACACTGTCAATTCCTTTATTTTGGTAATAGGGTCTCCAGTATTTATCATAAAATGCCTGCATCGATGCATTGTCGGGAGCAAAAATATTGTATGCTCCGTACGAAAGTGTTGTAAGTTGTGTATAATCCCACACCGGCCATTCCCACGCAATAGGCGGAAGCTCATTTCCATGCGACATAATGTACAGTGAATCACCTTTTCCATATTCCGACGAAATAGTGGCATCGTAGGTGAATTGCACAAACCGGCGGTACGCACTTTGGAACATGCTGTAATCAGGATTGTTTTGAAGTGTTTTGTAAATGGTTTCGAGTGGTTCAAGTACCTGATCAATCACATAAACATATCCGTTGTCGGTTACAATGGCATAATCAAGAACCGATGCATTTGAAACATTAAAGCCTTCAGAGCCTGTCCAATCAGAATTCGGATAAAAGAATTCGTAGTTGGATGTGGCATCTAACTGATAACTATTGAACAGATTGAACGAAAAAACCGGTAGAAATCTGTCCTGATGCATTACTTTCCTATTCTTATTGTGCGCCGGATCGTATTCTGTCGATATTGCGTCACGGCTTTTGGTTCTGTACTTGTAATACATACCCGGTTTTGAGTTTGTCGACTCAATTCCATTAGGTTTGTAGTTCACTAACTGTTCTTTGTTGAAAGAATAAAAAACCAAATGATAACCCACTAATTTAGTGATAACCGAATCGGGAATGTCAGCTACCGTAGCATAATTGTGCGCATTCAGATAAGACTGAAATGCTTCGTCGGTAGGAGCCATCACCGTAATTACACCTTTTCCCTGAACCAAATCCTTGTAATCGGTGCGTTCAACTGCTGCCAAAAAGAGTTTGAAATTACCCTTTGCTTCGAGCACTTCCCATGCGTTACCTTTCAGCCAGTCCGGTGTCTGATAGTATTTTTCGAGTTCGCTCAAACAAGATGAAAACGACACCACGATACCTATCAGCAAAACTGACCATAAGCTTGTGATTTTTTTCATAAATATCTGTTTTTCAATTATTTTATATGTATTTTTCGATTTCTCATTGTTATGGAAGTGGTTTTAACCCTTCCCATTTTACATTCCATTTTCCATTTTTGGGAAATCCCGGATTTTTCGTTTTGCAACCATCCCAACCTGCACACATCATGGCAACTGCCGTTAGCAAACCACCATTTCCGGGTAAATAAATCCGCAAACGTGTATCCTGATAATTATGACCGTTCACCAGATAAGTGTTGGTGCGTTTGTCCATCAACAATGCGCCTACAGCTTTTTCACCATCGCTCAATCGTGCTGCATTCATGGCCGTCATCGGGTAATCCCAACCCCAGGTCTTACCCCAGTTCCAGTTGTCCCAAATCCAGTTAAGCGTATTTTTCATGTAATCTGTTCTGATTAACTGACTTTTCGGTAAAATTCCATACGCACCAAGTACCGCCATATGATCAGACGTAAACCGAACGTCTTTGTACGTATCCAATGCTGTTTCAGCAGCTAAATATAATCCATCCTGATATGCCAGCGGCGAAAGTTTATCTATCAGTTCATCCCATTGCAGGTTGCGTTTTTCTCCGAGACGTTCGCGCCATTTTTGCGCCACACCCATGGCGAAATGCCAGTACGATAGTTCGAAAGGCGGATTCACAGTTTCCGAAGCGCGCAAAGTTTCCTGAGCGGGAATAGCTCCTTTCAGCACATATCGGCCTTCGAGCATATCGTAATCGGCAAACGAAAACATAAACTTAGCTGTTTCTTCTACCAGCGGAGCATATTTCTTTATAAATTCATCCGATGGATGAGCGCGGTAAGCCAGCTCAAGCAGGTAAATAATGTGTGGTTGTTGCCATATAAGAAAAGAACCCACTTTAGATGGCGCTTCGGTGGCTGAAGGATCGGTCATTTTCATCCAGCGTGCGCCGGCAAATCCCTGTCGGTGTGCTATTTCCTGTGCTTTTGGTAATGCGCTGAAATACCAGTTGAGGGTTCTTTCGAGCAACTCTGGTCTGTTCCACAGAGCAAACTGAGCTTCGTGCCACCAGATCATTTCCAAATGAAATTTTCCGTACCACGAATTGTAAGTTAATCCGGTTTCTTGTGGAGGAGTACTTCCTGCGCACTGAATGGCCAATAAATATTGCGATAAAACCACACGACGTTCCAACTCTTTGGCACGCGGGTCTTTGCATTTTGAAAAATCGACAGTCGCTCCTTTTTGCCAGAAATTCTGCCAGTAAGTTTGCGATTTTATTGCACTTTCGTCAAAACTCAAAGCAACTACTGAAGCTGGTTTGGTTTTCAAAAACGTGCTTGTAAATTTCAAATCAGCACTTTCAGGGATAAGATGGAAGGTGTTTTTCGATTTTTCGGCAAAAATAGCTTTTCCCTGCCAGCTTATTTGTACAAAGTATTTTGTGTTGTCGATAATGCGTTCGAGCAAAACTGTATTTTCCGATTGCTGAATAATGTTCGTCTGATGCTTTTCGTTTGCCAACCAGTTGCAACCATCGTCTACATGTCCTCCCGTTGGATATGGAAACCGAAAAACAACAGGCAGTTTTGCTTCTGAAATTATGTGGGCGCACACGGCATCAACATCAGGATGGCAGAGTGTAGTGACTGAAAGCGGTAGAGTGTTGAATGAAAAATTGCTCTGAATTTCGCCTTTCCACATATCAAGTTTCTGATGAATATCCGAAATTTGTGATTTGGCAGATGCCGGAATATCAAATCCGATCATACCTAAATGCAGTCGATGTGGATTAGCTCTGAACCAGTTTGCCGCATCTTTCTGTCGGCCATCGTCGTTAAACTGAACGGCATATGGTTCTTCTTTGCCTCTGAAATTGTAGTTTTTGAGTGTTTCGTTTGGAGTGAAATTATCCGGATTACCGAAACTGTGCCAGCCCCACTGGCTTTGTGTTCCGAGCGGTACGCCTTGCGAGTAATTGTCGGGAAAAGTTTGCAATCCTGTAGCATCAACGGTAAAAGCAAATTCGCCGTTCCCTACCGATAAGGAAGTCAGGGAATCGAAAGTATTTACCTGCGGATTATTCCGTGCTACAAGCGCTTTACGGTCGATAGCTTTAAAACTGCTGAAAAGCAATAATAGTACTACTACGGGTAAAACCAATCGTAATTTTTTCATTAAGTGAAATTAGAATAAGAGAGTTTAACTGATGCAAATATAGAGATACCCCGTAAATACATTTATATAAACAATGACATTAATCCTAAGTATTTTGATGGTGTAGTTGGAATGAATACAAAAAAACGCAAAGTAAGGTGTTAACCAGAACTTTGCGTTTAAAAATTATATTTGGAAACTGATATTATAATCCGAGAACTTTCAGGTCGATGGTAAATTTCATGTCCATGGTAATATTCTGATCGGCATCAAGCACTTTATCGGTTGTGGTTTTAAACTTTAAAGTAAATTTATCTTTCAGAATATAAGTTTGCAAATCGTCTGTAGATACAGTTAGGTCAATTGAAGTTCCTGTTGTTTCGGGAACATCGGTTACCCAGGCAATTTTTTTATCGTCCAAGCCTTCGGCTGAAATCCAGATTTCCAGATTCTTCAGAAAAGTCATGTTGCCTGTGGTCGATGTAAGTTTCATTTCTTTGAACGAAACTGCCTGAATCAGATCAGTGGTAACATTATACGATGCAAGAACCGATTCTATTCCTGTTTCAATGGCCGGAGTAGTGATAATAGTTTCAACATTCGCCGGAGTTGCTTTTGGAATTGTCAACGATTGCGACAATGGCAAATCAATTTTTGTAAGCTCGCCCAGCATATCGCAGCCGGCAAAAAATGGAATAAGCAACAATAGTAAAAAATGTTTTTTCATAAAAATTTTGTTTTTGAGTTAGTAAATGAGTTGATGTATTTTTTCTGAGATAACAAAAGTAAGTAAAATAATGTTTAAATGCGGTTCTTCGCCTCATCAATTCTGTCAGGAAATATAAATCTTTACATTAAAACTCCCAATTTACCTTATTTTTTCTTTATCGGAGTAAAAATACCTAACTTTGCACACTGTATAAAAACTTCCATAAACTTTTCTTTATATAATGAAACGGATTTTTCTTATCGGATACATGGGCTCCGGCAAAACGTCGATGGGCATGAAACTGGCCGAAAAACTGGGCTTCACCTTCGTGGATATGGATCACCTGATAGAAGAAAAATACCTGAAAACCGTTTCGCAGATATTTGCTGAATTCGGGCAGGATAGGTTCAGAGAAATTGAACGCGATATTTTACACGAAGTGGCTGATTTTGAAAATGTGGTGATTGCAACCGGTGGTGGAGCTCCCTGTTTTTTCGATAATATCGGCTACATGAACAGTCATGGTCTGACGGTGTATATTCAACTGAATGCAGCACAACTTGCCGACCGTTTGGAGCATTCACGCGCCGGAAAACGACCATTACTGGCCGACAGAAAAGGCGATGATTTGCGGAGTTTTATTGCCGATGGACTCAAAACCCGCGAAGGTTTTTACCTGCAAGCTCAGTTGTGCGTTTCGGGTACCGATGAAGAGATGATAGCTGCAATAAGTGCTGATTTTCAGTGATATTTTATTTGATCCTGCATCTGATTTCGGCAACTGCAACTCACCCAATGATCGTTAATCATACCTGCAGCCTGCATAAAAGCATAGCAAATGGTTGATCCTACAAATTTGAATCCCCGTTTTATCAGATCTTTGCTCATGGCATCCGATTCCGGCGAAGTTGCGCGTATCTCACTCAGACTTGTAAGGTTGGTGTCGATGGTTTCTCCTCCGGTAAACTGCCAGATATAAGCGTCGAAACTTCCGAATTCCTTTTGTGTTTTTAGAAACGCAATGGCATTGGTCACTGTGGCGTAAATTTTGGCTTTGTTCCGGATAATTCCGGCATCGAGTATCAGTTGTTGTATCTTTTCTTCGGAATATTGTGCAATTTTCTCCGCATCAAAATTATCGAATGCCTTGCGGAAGTTTTCCCGTTTGTGCAGTACCGTTTTCCAACTCAAACCCGCCTGAAAAGCATCAAGTACAATGTATTCAAATAATTTCTGGTCGTTGTGCAGAGGCACGCCCCATTCGTTATCGTGGTATTCACGCATTAGCTCATCGTTTCCCGGCCAACTGCAATCGGTTTTTTGTGTTGTTATTTCGTTTGTCATATTTTTGAACTCTGTTTACAAAATTATAATGGATATATTTTTAGCTTCAGCAAATTTTTCGAGCAAAGCAACAGCATGTTCTACAGCCAGATTTAAGCCTTCTGTTCCGTTGTACGCATTGAAAATCAACAGAAGTTTTGTGGTTTTTTCGGTGATTTTGGTGCGTTCGTTGTCGCTGGTGGGAGTACCTATTCCGCCCAGATTATCGCGATAAAGCGGTAAGTTTTCCACGTTCAAAACTCCACGTCCAATGGCTTCAAAAACGTCTTCAGAGATCCCTACACCCAATTCCACATTGCCATCGATTTTCTCTGCATCAAACCCTCCAATGGAAAAACCGCTCCTGATAGAAACTATGTTGATAATATCCACCAACGTACTTAAACGATAAATGGGAATGTCGCGGATAATTCTCCGGCAGAGAGCTTCGGCTGACGGACGGTAGCGATTGGGATCTTTGCCAAGGATTTTATAAGCCTGACGGGTGGCTGCTATGGCCGGACGTTTATTGATTTCTTCGAGTTGGAATGCCGTTTTTATTTGCTCACATTCCTGCAATAAAATATCCCAAAGTTCGTCGCTTGTAGGTAAATTTTGCACATCGCAGGTGAGTGTGGCAATTTTCAATGCCGGAAGCTTTGCCTGAATAATATCTGAAATGGTGATTTCCATTGAATAATTTGTTTAATTCTCCGATTTCTTATTTTCCTTCAATCCCTACGGGGATATTCATTCATTGAGCAAATTTTCGCACTGTCTGAGGTGAACCAACGGTCAGCGAAGCTAATTGTAATCACCTCGTAACGTATTATCGGGAACTGTGTTCCGCTAATGCTGCCGCTTACCCTTAATTACTCCGTAAATTTAACAAATAGTTTTTAATTTACAACTGTAGCATAGCGGACTACAAGTCCTGATAATACAGAAGGGTGGGTTTGCAAAACCCACCCGACAGTTCGACATTTTACTCATATCCGAAACGACAGGGTAGGACACAGACCCATATCAACGAAGAACTTAATTCTATTATGGACAATTCGCTCCACCGGCATAAAAAGTACAACCATTTCCTATCGTTGTATTTGGCCCAAGTGTAACCGATTGTGTGCTGTATAACTTTATATTTGCAGTAGAATTTGTAAGTGAAATATCGGATATGGTAATAGCTGTGTTATTATAACTTTCTTTTACTATTCCTTTAGCTATAAAATTCTGATTAAAAGCTTTATCACAATTCTGAATTCCATTATTGTAATAAATATCATACATATCATATACATTCGATTGAGACTCCCCATCACAATTTGTTGAATTTTCAGCTAAAAACACAATAAAATCAGTCAGATTTTTTGATAATCCGGGTAGTGGATCTTTTATTGGGTCTTTATAATAACTACGTAGTACATGAAAACGATTTTCATTACATACATACAACATATCGAATGGCGATTTTGCAGGGTATATATTTTTGGTGAAATTTCTTCCTGCGGGAATATTAAACTCCGAAAAGATATTATTTGAAACTCCGCTTGATAAATCAAGAGCCGTAGCAAGCGGCATAAAACATTCGTAATTATCATACGTAAAGTCACTATTTATATCTGTAAGTATGTTTGTGATATAAGTAGTTGCATCGAAATTACCTCCGGGTTCATGTTCATACGACTTGGAAGTTGATGTGGTATATGACTTAAATTGTTTGTTTAAAAGATTAAGTTTAATATTCGCACCTAAAAATTTAAAATTTGTCCATAATTTAAAATTCATATACTCAGACGAAGACCCTGTTTGCGGTAATTCTTTAAACTCAATTTTTGATTTAATTTTAGTGTCAGTTGAAAAACCTAAATAATCGGTACCTGCTGTTGGGAAATCTTTTTGGTTATTATCAATTCCATCTCCATCTCCGTCCGAAATGGCAACGTTCATACAATTAGTCGGGTAGATGTCATCAATACTATTGTATAAACTTGTGTGCATACTGTGTGGGGCAAATGGTTGGTTGTTAGGTGTTCCTAAATAATGGTACATTAACATCTGTTTAGCAGCCGGACAGGTTAATGGTGAATATGTGTCTAAAAGTCCATTCACAGTTTTCTGAAGCAGCATTGTATTAAATGCAGGTAAAGACATACCTGACCAGAAAAGAACAACCTCACTTGCTGTTAGTGTTTTATTAGCCACATCAAGCATATATCCGTAAAGTGCCTGCATAGGCATGGGGATATAAGCTCCCTGCTGTGGTCCATCGAACGAAATATACATACGGGTGTTATGATTAGTCATTTGCGATAGCGCAATGCGTGATATCAGCGCTCCCATGGATGGTCCCATGACAATTAATTTCTCCGTTGAACTATTTTCTGAGATCTCGGTATTTATTGCTGTGATGGCTTCTTTCAGGGTTTCAACATTCTCCAGTATATCATTGCCTCCCCATTCAAAATCGAGTATAGCTATATCATATCCTAAATTCCGTAAGCGGTCAATTAAACCTTCATCTATTTCATCCAGTCTATGCTCACTCTGAATTCTAGGGCAAGCATTATATAATTCAAGATTATTATATGTTTCATTGAAATTTGTTTCAAAATAGATTTCTTCAGATGATCGATCCTTGTCTTTAATTGGAATTGGATCAAAACCATCCACTATCACAATGGGTTTGGTCATCATGGTTTTAGGTGTATTATCACTGTTTTTTCCATACCATATCTTCACCAGTCCATCGTTCATTGAGCCGGTACGTGTAATAGATATACTTTCATCTACCGGAGGAACAATCCCAGAACCTTCACAAGGATAATCCGAATGAAATCCTCCTATACCAAGTATTCTTTGTGGACCGGAAGGCATTGCAGTTACTCCTGTTTTTGCATACACGGTAGTGTTGTTGGCTAAGTTTAATTTCAGCGTAATGATATGGTAACCACTGGCAGGATAAGTAACACTGTACTGCGTATTCCCGGTATACGCTATATAACCATTTCCATCCCCGAAGTCAATTTGAGCCGATGCTATATTACCGGTTATATTACCTCTGATGGGTTCTGTTATAAAAGTAGAAGACCGTAAAATAGTATCGGGCGATAACAGACCTATGGATGCGCAAATACCTTCGTTATACGGATTCCCATTGTTTGTGCCATCGTAAAACAGCGTATCAATCAGTTGTATTAAACTGTCATTCATGGCATCGTCATCAATATAATTGTATGAAAAATAAAGTGCTCCTATGGGTATATTTCCCGCGGGGTCATCTATCACTTTATTAAGTATCACATCGGGCGACGGTATGGTGGGTGTACCTGTATCGCCTATGTATAATGTTTGATAAGAGTATAACCAACTGCCCAAATTTGCCGTGTCGCAATTGTTCGTGCCATCAAACTTTAGTATTAATTCCGATAAACCGGCTTTATCTGCCAGAATATTGGTCGTTAGTTTTGAGAAATCAAGATTGTTAAACATTTCGGGACGAAAGTTTAATGTTGTTTGTGCTATTGTATTTATAGCAACCAACAATGATAGTATGCATATATTTGTTCGTTTCATTGCTTTATGGTATTAATTCAAGTTTATATCCGTCGCGAAACTCTATTTTTACTATTCCGTAATTTTTAACGAAAGTCAGATTTTTAATATAGGTGCTATCCCGATATACAAAACAGTTTTTGTATTCTTTGCCCAGAATATTTACCGTGTTGTTTGTTATGGAGTCTTTATAATAAAGAAATCCTCTAACGTGCTCTAATGAATAATTTAGACTCTTCCTAGTATATACAGAAACAACTCCACTATTTTCGCACGCTGTACTATTAATAAATATCCAATACAAACTATCCCGTATATAAAAAGTTGATTTTCCCCATTCCCATCCTTCACTGGGACTAAACCATCCTTTACTGTCATAACTGGCATCAAAATGAGTGTCAATCTTCACCTTTATGGTTTTAGTATCATTTTCCATATAGTTTAAAGACTTGTATTCTTCTAAAAGCCAGTCTTTATCGTCGCGTGTAAGCCTGCACAAATCTGTGCATCCATAAGTTATTAGCATTAATAATGCTGTGATAAAAATTCTTGTTTTCATTGCTTTATGGTATTAATTCAAGTTTATATCCGTCGTAAAATTCTATTTTTACTATGCCGTAATTTTTAACGAAAGTCAGGTTTTGTATATTACGAATACTATCCTTAAATACAAAACAATTTTGGTATTCTTTACCCAGAACTGTTACTGTATTATTTGTTAGGGAGTCTTTATAGTAAAAAAAACCTTTATTTAGTTTCGAGAAAATCTTATGAGTCAAGAAGACACCATTTTTATTTTGGCATGCAGCACTTGTAATAGATATATTATACAAACTATCCCGGATATAAAAAGTTGATTCTCCCCATTCCGTGCCTTTAGGATAAAAAAAATGTTCATTGTCATAATTGGCATCAAAATGAGTGTCAATCTTTACTTTTATGGTTTTAGTGTCATTTTCCAGATAATTTAACGACTTGTATTCTTCTAAAATCCAGTCTTTATCATCGCGTGTAAGTCTGCACCAATCTACACAACTGTAAGTTATTAGCATTAATAATGCTGTAATAATAATTCTTGTTTTCATTGCTTTATGGTATTAATTCAAGTTTATATCCGTCGTAAAATTCTATTTTTACTATGCCGTAATTTTTAACGAAAGTCAGGTTTTGTATATTACGAATAGTATCCTTAAATACAAAACAATTTTGGTATTCTTTACCCAGAACTGTTACTGTATTATTTGTTAGGGAGTCTTTATAGTAAAAAAAACCTTTATTTAGTTTCGAGAAAATCTTATGAGTCAAGAAGACACCATTTTTATTTTGGCATGCAGCACTTGTAATAGATATATTATACAAACTATCCCGGATATAAAAAGTTGATTCTCCCCATTCCGTGCCTTTGGGAATAAAAAAATCTTCATTATCATAGTAGGCATCAAAGTGAGTGTCAATCTTTATTTTTATGGTTTTAGTATCATTTTCCATATAGTTTAAAGACTTGTATTCTTCTAAAAGCCAATCTTTATCATCGCTGGTAAGTCTGCACCAATCTGTACACCCAAAAGTCATTATCATTAATAATGCTGTGATAAAAATTCTTGTTTTCATGATATTGAAAATTATTTGGTTAATATCATTCGCTTGGTGTCAATTACATTATCATCTGTAATTAGAGCGTAAAGATACATCCCTGCATTTAATTCTGAGCCATGGATGGTAATTTCTCCTTTACCTTTTTCTGATACTGGATATTTTTTAATTTGTCTGCCATTCATATCATAAATGTAAATATCTGCAGATAAAGTAGAGTTAGGCAGATAATAGCGAATAGCTGTTGATACATTAAAAGGATTAGGAGAATTTTGCTCTAATAAAGGATAGGTTAACGTGCTTGTTTCATTGAGTTCATTCTGATTTGAAGAAACTTTTGATAATCCATTGTTGTTTTTAACTTTCAATCCATCTATCTCTGATTTCAATTCTTTTACTGATTGTATTAATATCGGAATTAATCCGATATAATCAACAGACAAATATCCATCAACATCTTCATATACTAAATCGGGATAAATGTCCAGCAATTCCTGAGCTATTACACCATAGTGTTTATTCTTAAATAATTGCGATTTTTCGTCAAAATACGGTGTTTCTGTCTTTGTAGAGTCTTTTGGCGTTTTGTAATAACGCTGAACAAAATTATATTCCACGGGATTTAACGCTAATATTCCGTTTATTGCATTTAACGAATTTAATGATGTGATATTTTTCTTAAATCGCTTATCCGATGTTAATGTAAGTGTAGCTGCTTCTATTCCAGCAGTTGATTTCACACTTCCGACAAAATATCCGGCGTACATGCCAGTAATAGCAATTTCCGGATATGATGAAGTAGATACCATTCCTAATATGCCTGCACCTGATGAATTGCCTGATAATTGTCCCAATACACCGTAATTGTATCCGGAACAGCCGTTTCCTGCTAATCCAAGAACCCCATAGGTTCGCGCATAGGGCATGTAATTTGAAGTATAACTCTGACTTTTAATGCCGTAATTGTACGAGGGTGTGTTGTAACTCGGATATATTGATGCATCTATACCATAAAATATCATACCCGATCCCGATGGTGATGTTTTTTCAACCTTGAGTGTGGTGTTGTAGCTCGAATTACCTATATAAGCCTGATATGAACCTGAACCGACTCCACCCACAGATAAGGATGATAAGGGAGTATATGTTCCTAAATTAATACCAACAGCCCCTGTATTTGATACTTTTAATTGAGCATTAATACTTAAAGTAATTATTAAGAAAAGTCCTGTAATTAATGATTTTGATTTCATAATATTATTGTTTTAAATGTTAATATATTATAATGATAATTGTTTAATAATTTGAAAATCAAAGCCTGAATAATGAAAAAATGTTTTGTAGTGGTTACTACCTTACCGCAATGAATGCAGTGTTTTTTGCTGATACTGTAATCGGTTTTCACGCTGATACTGTACATAGAAGTATTTTGAGTTTCATGATTGTATTGTTTTATTGATTAAGAGCAATGCTTGCGAGTAATTTTTAAGCGGTTGTTTCCAAAAGCGAGGGTAAATTGATAGTTTTCTTTTTAAGCAATTTGTTGAAAGTTGAATATAAGTTTATGCATATATTGTGGTTATTTCAACAGAACAAAGAAAACACAAATTCTGGTTATGCTAATCGTTTATGCCATATTTATTTTATTTACAGAACGAATTTGCCACTATCTATAAATACCATAATATCAATAAATTAACACATATATAAAACTATAAGTATATTTACACTATGTATTCCGACATCAAATCTTAAATAAAAACAGCTAAAAACCCATAATGTTATTTGTGTTTTTTTGCTTTTGTAGTATAGCATATTATAGAACGCCAATCCCTACGGATATATTCATTCATTGAGCAAATTTTCGCACTGTCTGAGGTGAGCTAACGGTTTAATATTTTTATATCCTGTTCGACAACCTTCTTATTTTCCTTCAGTTTGATTCTTTTTGGCATTATTTCCTGAAATTTTCTCTTCCCACCAAACCCACAAACCAAAAATAACTGCATAGAACAGGTATTTCAGCAGATAACCATGTACAAAATCAAACATATTAGCATGATTTTCGACAAGAGCAGCTATGGCAGTAATTCTGAAAATATTAAACAGATAAACAACCGCTACGCCGAGAGGAATAAACCACAATTTCTTTTTCCATGGTCCGCGATATAAAGCAATAATAAAAATAAAAATATACGCCTGTTTAATGCCGGTACATGCCCAGATAATGCGTACAGCTTCGCCGTTGCCATGTTTTATCATATTGTGAGGCAGCAATTGAACTTCGGGATTGAAAATCTGAAGAATTTTGGCCGAAACCTGCGCTGTGTGAGTCGACATAAAATTGAAGAACCCGGTCAGATTGAGTCCGAAGAAAGTTACCACGTCATCCGACTCGTCGCCCATCATGGTAAATTTCCAGAAAAAATGGGTAATAATTAGCACCACAACAAAATATAGTACGCCCTGATAAGGAGAAAAACGGTCGGGTAATTTTAGTTTCATATCATTTAATGGCTTATGTAGAGGCGTGGCATGCCGCGTCTCTATTATTTTAAACGAATTATATTTGAGATGCACTATGCCGCGTCTCTACGGTGATACGCGAATACGGAACTTCGGTCAAACTACAAAAAACCTTATCCAGATATTTAAAATAACCGGTTATGGCAATCATGGCTGCATTGTCGGTGGTGTACGAAAACGGAGGAATAAACACTTTCATTTGCTGCTTTTTGCCAAGTTCAGTCAGCGCTTTCCGCAATTCGGAATTGGCAGAAACGCCGCCGGCAACAGCAATTTGCTGTATTTTTAAATCCTGTGCTGCCTTTTTTACTTTAGCCAGTAATATTTCAACAATGGTGGATTGAATGGAAGCACACAAATCGTTGAGATTTTCCTGTATGAAATCCGGATTTTCGGCAACTTTATCGCGTAGCAAATACAAAAACGATGTTTTCAAACCGCTAAAACTGTAATTGTATTCCGGAATTTGCGGTTTGTTGAATGTAAAAGCTTTCGGATTTCCGGTTTGCGCCAAACGGTTGATATGTGGCCCGCCGGGGTAGGGAAGTCCCATCACTTTGGCGCATTTATCGAATGCTTCACCGGCCGCATCGTCGATGGTCTGACCGATAATTTCCATATCGTTGTAGCTTTTCACCAAAATAATCTGCGAATTTCCACCCGAAACCAGCAAACAAAGAAACGGAAATTCAGGAATTTTCTCATCCGGTTTTCCTTCGCTGATAAAATGTGCCAGTACATGTGCCTGTAGATGGTTCACATCCACCAGCGGAATATCAAGAGCCTGCGCAAAACCTTTGGCAAACGAAGTGCCCACTAGTAACGATCCCAGTAAACCCGGCCCGCGTGTAAAAGCAATGGCGCTGAGTTCCGATTTGTCGACGCCGGCAGTTTTCAATGCTTCGTGAACCACCGGAATGATATTTTGCTGATGCGCCCTCGATGCCAGTTCAGGTACTACGCCACCATAAGCAGCATGAACCGATTGACCGGCAATAATGTTCGAAAGCAGTACACCATTGCAAATTACAGCAGCCGAAGTATCGTCGCACGACGACTCAATTCCCAGTATAATAGTTTTTTTATCCGTCATTTTTAAAGAAAAATCAAATAAATTTGCTGTTTCGAATCCAAAAAGCAAATTCTCGCCCGATTTTTGAATCGTATATCACAAATTATTAATTACTTTTGCCAAAACAATGCCCAAAGGTATAAAAAAATCAGCTAAAATACTCGTTACGGCAGTTTCGATCCTTTGTATCGTACTTTCAGCCACACCTATTTTATTGCAAAACAGTAAGATACAAAACCTTATTGCACAAACCGTAGTAGGTGCTTTGTCCAAAACACTCCAAACGAAAGTTTCGGTAGGACAAATCAGCTATTTGCTTTTCGACCGGATTCATATAAAGGATATTTATGTGGAAGATCAGAAAAATGATACTTTGCTGTATGTGAAAGATGCGGATGCCGCTTTTTATTTTTGGAAATTCTTTAACGGAAAAGTGATTTTTAAAGGACTGGAGTTTAATCGGTTATATGGTAATCTGAAAATTGATTCCACCGGTGCTACCAATCTCGATTTTATAATCAAAGCTCTTCAGAAACCTCAGAAAAATGATTCGTCGAATGTAGAATACCGGATAAAATATTTGAAACTTACAAATTCATCTTTCCGGTTAAGAAATGTAGATAAAAGTCAGACTCTAAAACCAGGATTGCTGAATGGGAATAATATTTTTTTGACGGATATTAATGCTGATGTGCGACTGAACGTTTTAAATAACGACTCGCTGAATCTGGAACTCAGAAAACTGGGTTTTAAAGAACGGTCGGGTTTCACACTGAAAAATTTAACCACCTCTATTGCCGGATCGAAACATGGTGCCCGCATTCCGTATATCGACTTGCGACTTCCTGAATCGAAGCTATATCTGGATAAAATTGAACTGAAATACGACAGTATTGCCGACCTGAAACAATTCGCCACCAAAGTAAAATGGAATGCTCCTTTCAAAGATTCGTACATTTCATTGCCCGATTTGGCTTGTCTGGCTCCCGAACTTAAAAATCTGCCCGGTAAAGCCACTATCGATGGACTTATCTCAGGGAGACTCTCGGGTTTGCAGTTTCAGCAGATGAAAATTACCTACGGACATTCACTTGTGTTGGACGCTGATATGGATATCAGTGGATTACCTAATCTGAACGAGGCATTTTTCTATGGACAAATTAACCGCTTGGAAGTAGATAAACCCGATATTCAGGATGTGGTTTCGGTGCTGACGCATAAACCTTTCGTGTTGTCGAAAGAACTCAGTAAACTAGGGAAAATCCGCTACAAAGGAAATATAACCGGATTTTTAAGTAATCTGGTTGTATATGGAAATCTGCAAACCAATTTGGGAAGTATTTCATCGGATATTTTGCTGAAATTTGAAAATCAACTTCGCGATTTAACGTATAGCGGTTCGCTGAAGACCAACGGATTTCAGATTGGCGAAATGCTGAATAGTAAGGAGTTAGGTTCTGTTGCACTCTCTTTAAAAACAAACGGGATCAAGTTATTCGAAAAAGCGCTGAAAGGGAAAATTACTGCTACTGTCAATCAGGTCGATTTTAATAAATATTTGTACAAGGATATTCAGTTTGCAGGCGATTACGACGGTACAGGATTTAAAGGTGATATAGATGTGAAAGATGATAATGTAAATGCCTGTTTTACGGGAGTTATCGACCTGACAAAGAAACTACCGGTTTTCGATTTCGATTTGAAGCTGGCAAAGAGCAATTTATATGCGCTGCATTTGATAAAAGGATATAAAAATTCAGATTTGTCGTTGCATATCAAAACCAGTATGACAGGGAATTCGCCCGATAACATGAATGGTTTTATCCAGGTGGACAGCATCCGGTTTACCAATAAAGATAAAACGCTGAATGCCGGCGAAATTATGTTTATCTCGCGAACCGAGAAAGATTATTCCAACTTCAGTATTGCTTCCGATTATGTGAACGGCGCATTCTCCGGGAATTTCCGCTATAGCACCATTGGTTATACGGTAAGTAATATTCTGAAAACCTATCTGCCTTCTATTTCGGCATTTATTGGCAAACCCAAAGAACAGCAACCCAATGAAATGCTGGTGGACATTACGGTGGATCATACCAACGAATTAGCCGATGTGCTCGAATTGCCTTATCATCTGGAAGGAAAAGCGACGATAAAAGGTGTGATTAACGAAACACTGAACAAGGTAGACATCAAAGGCAATATTCCGTTGCTGAAAAGCGGCGTGCTGAAGGTGGAGAATATTTCGCTGTTGGTTGAAAATGCCAAGCAGAAACTTCAGCTTACAGCCCGTGCTCAGGTACCCGACAAAGGTGGATTGATCAGCATGTATCTGATTTCGAAAGCTGCAAAAGACTCCATTGCTACCAATATCGGCTGGCAAAATGTACAGTCGGTAACCAATGCCGGCGAAATTAATACAGTGGCTAAATTTTTCGATAATAACGGAAAAACAGAAGCCCGTCTGCAGATATTCCCTACGCAGGTGATTATTGCCGATTCGGTTTGGGAAGTAAAGCCAAGTACTGTGGATTTGAAATCGGACAGCACGATACACATCAATAATTTCAAATTTGCACACAACGATCAGTTTATTTACATACACGGTGTGGCTTCCAAAAGCGAAAATGACAGTTTAACGGTGAAAACCAACGATGTGGATGTGGATTTTGTTATGAGACTACTGAAACTCAAGGGTGTTAGCCTTGGCGGTATGGTTACAGGACAAGTGAAAATATTCAGTTTGCTCAATAAACCTTATTATTTTGCGAATCTTTATGCAAAAAACTTTAGTCTGAACAATAAACGAATAGGAGATGGTAATGTGTCTTCCACCTGGGACGATGTAAATAAATACGTGTTGCTCAGTGGTATGTTTATGGACGGAGTTGATACGGTTGCCACAGCCAAAGGATTTTATGTGCCGAAAGAAGATTCCATCGAACTGAATATTGATGCACGAAAATTTAATATCGAATTTCTGTCGCGCTACTTTGAGGGAGTTGTAGAGAATTTGAAAGGATATGGCTCGGGACATGTTCAGATGTTTGGCCCAATGAAAGCGATTGGGTTTAAAGGAGAAGTTTTAGCGCATAATGTGGCGGCTAAATTCCCCATGTTGCAAACCACCTATTTCTTTACCGATTCTATTCATTTGAAACATAAATCGATAGAATTGACGAACATCAAGGTGTATGATGAGGAGCGGAATCAGGGAATTCTGAATGGAAGAATTGCACATGATGGTATGTTCACAAATATGAACTATGATGTAAATATCAAAGGTAAAAATATACTTGCGCTAAATACACGTGCAGAGAATAACGATTACTTTTTCGGGAAAGCTTATGTGACAGGCACTGTAAAGATAACCGGAACGGACAAAGAAGCCAATATAGTGGCTACCGGAACCACACAGCCCAAATCGAAATGCTACATTCAAATGGGTGGTGCCTCCAAAGTGGCCGAAAACGATTTTATTGTTTTTCTGAATCCTGTAACCCGGATTGAAAAGCCGGCGGTTAAAGCCAAAGTGCCGGGGGTTGATTTCAATACCAAAGTTGATTTGCAGATTGATGTAACCAACGATGCCGAAATGGAGCTGATTGTCGACCCAAAAGGAGGCGATATTATTACCGGTAGAGGAACGGGAAATTTGCGCGTTCAGTTTGATACTTTTTCCGATATCTTTCTGTACGGAAATTACACGCTGAATACCGGATATTACCTTTTTACGCTGCAAACGCTTATTCGAAAGGAATTTAAAATTCAGAATGGCAGTACACTTTCGTGGACAGGCGATCCGTTTGGCGCTAAAGTAGATATTCGTGCCATTTATCCGCTTACAGCATCGCTCAAGGATTTGATGGATCCGACAGAACTGGAATCAACAACTTCCCGAACAAGTGTACCCGTAAACTGCGTGCTGAAACTGACCGACGATTTGATGAAACCAACCATCAAATTCGATATTGATTTACCGTCGAGCGACGAAGCTACCAAGCAAAAGGTGAACAGCATTATCAATACCGAAGAAATGATGAATCGCCAGATTGCTTATTTGCTGGTTTTAAACAAATTCTATACGCCCGATTATCTGCGTACAACGCCTGTGGGAGTAAACGAAGCTATTTCTTTTGGTACTTCAACTTTAAGTGCCCATATGACCAACTGGATTAAGCAGGCTTTCAATACAAACAGTTTATCCATTGGTGTCGACTGGCAGAAGTCGGAAGCGCAGCAGGACGAATTTAAAGCACAGGTTTTGTATCAGCCTAACAACCGGTTGATTTTGAATGGAAATCTGGGTTACAGTACCGAAAATACCTCAACATCCAATAACCGTTTTATTGGCGATATCGATCTGGAATATTTACTTTCGGAATCAGGTAAACTGCGTTTTAAAGCCTATAACCATACTATCGACCGATTGGGCGAAGCCAAATTATCGCAGGGAGTGGGTTTGGTGTACAAAGAAGATTTTGTGAGCGTAGGCGATATGATCAATTATTATTTCGGGTGGGTAAAAGGTAAACGCGGAAATAAAAGTGAGTAAAAGCGAAAATCTATTCGTGCATTTCTCCATTTTCTGTTCAATATGGATATTACAATCCGATAAGTTCCAATTTCTTCTGGTTATAGCTTTCAGGAAACGCTCGGGGTTTATTTATGAACGGTTCGGGACGACAGGTTTTCAACCTGTCGAAAAAAAGAAATGACAGACTGGAAGTCTGTCATCCCAAACAGAGCAATTCTGTTTTTAGCAAAAAATTACAACTTTATCACATACAAACTGAATGTTTTGGGAGCCAGTTCCACATTCAGGGTATTGCCGTTTATTTTGATATCGGTAGTTACCGGAACAACGGCTGTGGGGTTTTCTATGGTATTTTCCGCATCCGGGTTGTCCGATTTCAGAACGGTGAGCGTGCCCTTACGTTCAGCGACTTTCAGTCCGGCAAGCGTGTAAGTCACATTTTTCACTACATCCGAAGTGTTGGCGATTTTTAGGTAAATTTCGTTTTTGCTTTTATCTATCACCGATGAAGCATAAATGCCATCTTTTCCTGTGAGTGGCAATTTGTCGGCTACGGTTTTCAGCACATGTGTGCCTACATGCATGCCGTAAAGCTGCTGCACATAATAATTTGCCGACCGCACACTGCGTTGATTATCGAACCAAATCAGGTCGGGACGCCACTGCCAGCCATCCACATGCGCAAAAAGCGGAGCATAGGTACACATATGAACCACATCGGCATTGCGTTCGAAACCGGTCATAAAGGCTGCTTCGCAAAGTGCCGATTCGAAATTATTCTTGCGGTTTTTGGGATGACAGGCATATTCGCCGGCAAAAACTTTCGGACCTTTTCGGTCGTACTTATCGTAGCGGGCAGCATTGTTCAGAAACCATTGCGGATCTTTGTAATAATGTTCGTCCACCAAATCGGTTTTCAGACGTTTCATTTCCTGCCAGCCATAGTCAAAATCTTTGCCATCAGGCGACGGACCGGCACTTCCAATCACTTTGAAGTTCGGGTATTTTGCACGGATAGCCTTTACAAAAGGTTCCAAACGTTGCGGATAAAAACTTCCCCATTGTTCGTTACCAACGGCCATCATTTTCAGGTTGAATGACCCCGGATGACCCATTTGCGCACGTACTTTTCCCCATTGTGTGGTGGTATCGCCGTTGGCAAATTCAATCAGATCCAGTGCATCCTGCACATAGGTATCCAAATCGCATACTTTAACGTGAGCCGCTTCCTTATCCCAGTTTTGGTACTGACAAGCCATTCCGCAATTCAATACCGGAAGTGGTTCGGCACCAATATCTTCCGATAGCTGGAAGAATTCAAAAAATCCAAGTCCGTAGCTCTGACGGTAATCGGGAAAGAAACGGTTCTGAAAAGTGAATTCCCAGCGGTTTTCGTTTGCTTTACGGTTTTCCAACTGACCCACGGTATTTTTCCACTGATAACGGTCTTCAATACCTGTGCCCTCCACAATACAACCGCCGGGAAAACGGAAAACTCCCGGATGCAAATCGTACAGTGCCTGCGCCAAATCTTTGCGCAATCCGTTTTCGCGACCTTTCCAACTATCGACAGGGAAAAGTGAAACATGCTCCAGATCGACAGCATTTTTCGATGTCAGGAAGATACGTAAACGACCTTTGTTGACTGTTTTTGATGATTTGATGATCACTTGGTATTTTTTCCATTCTTTCGAATCGATGGTCAGTTTTTGTGAAGCGATGATATTGCTGCTTTCGTCGATAATTTCCACGCGAATGGAACTATTTTCAGCCGGCACGCGCGACCATACACTAAAGCGATATTCGGCATCTTTATCCACTGTAACTCCGAAAAATCCTTCGTTGTCCATTCCGGTGCGTTTTTCGTCGTGACCGGGATAAGAAAGACGCACATAATGCGGGTTATTCGGGAACGGAGCGCCCTCGGTGAGCACTTCCACTTTTCCGAAAGTAGTCCAGCCGAGCAGGCTTTGCGGAAATTCGAACGAACGGTTTTTTACTTTTTCGGCATACAAACCGCCATCGGCGCCGTAGTTAATATCTTCGAAAAAGATGCCGTACATGGTTTTCTGCACCGGAGAACCGGGCTTTTTTACATCGACATTGATATTGGTTGTTTGTGCAGTCATCAGTTGCATTCCGAGTAACAGCGAAAATACAAGTGATAGTTTTGATTTCATTTTGGTCATGGATATTGATTTATAATTCGGGAAATAATGCTACAAATTTACAAAGAAAGAAGCAACCGGCGGTGGACTAAAATTTTAATTATGTGTATGAATGTATATAAGTGTATGTCTGAAATTAGTTTAAGATAAACTCCGGAGGAGTTTTCTGTGCGTAACCCCCAAATTCATTTGGGGGAACATGAATGAGACAAAGCAGACAACCTCAAAGAGGTTGCCCCTTGCAGCATGCTCTAAAACAAGGCAACTCCTACGGAGTTTCTTTCCTGTTTTTATAGTTACACCCCCAAATAAATTTGGGGGTTATGCACAGGCAATCCCTTTGGGATTTTGAGACAATTCGTTTCTTATTCTTCGTCCATAAATGTACTTGGTTGCGTGCCGAAGTGCTTTGTGAAACAACGGGTGAAGTATTTCGGATCGTTGAAACCCACTTCGTAGGCAATTTCGGATATGTTCATGGCATGCGACAGCCGATTTTTAATGAGCAATTCCCTGCCGATATTCAGCCTGAAAATACGAATAAACCGGCTTGCCGACTGACCGGCAAGGTTGGTAAGTTTCTTGTGCAGCAAACTCCGGCTGATACCCATGGCATCGATAAACTCGGTAACATCAAAATCGGGATTGGTATAATTTTCCTTCAGGATGCGCATGGCTTTGTCCATAAACTTCTTATCGAGCGATTCTTCATCGATGTTCAACGCTTCCACATCCATACTTTCGGCAAAATTAAGCTGCATTTTTTTACGTTTTTCGCTCAGATTGGCAATGATGGCTTTCAGCAGATCTTCGTCGAATGGTTTTACCAAAAATGCATCGGCACCAAGATGGAAACTTTCGATTTGTGTATCGGTGGACGATTTAGCTGTGAGCAATACCACCGGAATGTGCGATGTGGTAAAATTGGTTTTCACCCGTTTGCAGAATTCCATGCCATCCATTTCGGGCATCATAATATCGCTGATAATCAAATCGGGCTGATAGCGGTTGGTAATTTCCAAACCAACAACACCGTTAGGCGCTTCCAGTACATTGTAATCGGGCGTCATAATGGAGCGGATATACTGTCGCATATCGTTGTTATCTTCCACAACCAGCAATACAGGTTTATTTTTCGAAATTTCTTTCGAAATTGTGTCATTTTCCGTCAATCCGTTTTCCACAATCATTTCATGTGCTTTACCATCCACCGAAACCACAGTTGAGAGTCGTCGTTCGATAGGAATGATAAAACGGAAACAAGAGCCGCCTTCGTGCCGGTTCATGGCTTCTATTTTACCGTTGTGGAGTTCAATAATCTGCTTGCAGAGATACAGTCCAATACCCGTTCCACTTTGTCCTGAGCCGGAATAAGCCATATTCTGCCGCGATTGATAAAAGCGATCGAAGAGTTTTTCTTTTTCATCTTCCGAAATTCCCTTGCCGGTGTCCTTCACTGCCAGATAGAGTTTTTCTTTGTGATCTTTTTTGTCGGTATAAGTACTTGCCACCACATTTATCTGACCAAAATCGGGCGTAAATTTAATGGCATTCGACAGTAAATTGCCAATTACTTTTTGCAGATTATCTTTATCGAACATAAATTCAGGCGGATGTATGCGGTACTGCTTGCTGAAAACAATGCCACGATCTTTCACCAAATCTTCGAACGGAAGAATAAGATCGTCGAGAAATTCAACGAAATTCTGTTGCGATTTGGTCAGCTCCATTTTGCCCGATTCCACTTTGCGGAAATCCATTAACTGATTGATGAGCGACAACAACAGGCGTGAATTTCGGCGGACAATATTCAACTGCTCCAGCACTTTGGGATTGGTGCTGAGTTTTAGCGCCCGTTCCACAGGTCCGAGAATAAGCGTGATAGGCGTACGGAACTCATGCGTAATGTTGGTAAAAAATCCAATTTTGTCGATGGTGGCTTCTTCCAGTTTTCGGGTAAGTTCTTCCAGCTCTTCTTTTTGATGGGTAATTTTCACGTTTTGTGCTACCAATATTTCATTCTGCCGCGAAACTTCATCCTGATGCTCCATCAGCATTTTTACATTGGATTTTAATTGCAATGCCTGTTCGCTGAGTTGTTCTTTTTGCTGTTCAATTTCGTGTGTTCGTTCGTCAACAAGCTGCCTTAAATGAACTTCCTGCAAACGTAAGGATTGAATGCGGTATTTGTAGAACCGGTAAGTAGCGTAAGCCAATGCTAAAACCAGCAGAAGTATAAACCACCATGTTTTGTAAAACGGCGGAATCACGGTAATTTTCAGCACTGTTACCTGATCGGACCAGCTGCCATCGGCATTGGTGCATTTTACTTCCAGTTCGTATTTCCCGTTTTTGATATTGGTAAAACCGGCAAAACGACGCTCAGAACTTACTTCCGTCCAGTTATTATCGAAACCTTTCAGGCGGTAAGCGTATTTAATTTTATCGGCCTGCATGTAATTGAGTGCCGAAAACTCCACACTGAAAGCTTTATCGGACTCATGAATGCGGATGCCTGTCAGTTTTGACCCATCGAAAGTGAGCATATTTCCCGGAATGGATACGCGAGCGGGATAAATATCGTCGTTCAGAATGCGGATGCGCGAAATGGTGGTGGTGTTTTTCATATTCACCGGAATGGCTTTCAGCGGATCGAAAACCGTCATGCCGGCAATGCTCCCGAAGTACATTTTTCCGTCGTGACCTTTGCAGGAAGCATTCCAGTAAAATTGGTTCGAAATCAGTCCATCACTTTTAATATAACTGCGGATACTTTTTTTCTGATCGTCGAAAGCACAAAGGCCTTTGTCGGTACTCATCCAAATAGTGCCGGTTTCATCTTCGAGCATGGAATACACCACATTGTCGAGCAACCCTTTGCTTTCGTCGAAGTTGGTGAAATGCATTTCACCATTCACTTCGTCGAGGCGGTAAATGCCGTTTCCATAACTTCCGAACCAGATTTTTTTCTCTTTGGTTTCGAGAATACAATTTATTTTTTCGATGATTTTACTGCCGGGATTTGTGAGCAGATAGCGGAAATACCGGAAACTGATTTTATTGGCTTTCAGATTAGTTTCGTTCAGCAACACGCAATACAAACCGGCACCCGTACCAATCCAGAGTCGGTTTTCAGAATCCAAGGCCATGCCTGTTACATTGGTTATGCGTTTATCAGCAGGCAAATGTTTCATGATATGGGTAATTTTGCCGGTGGCAACGTCCATAAAATCGACACCGGTAAGTGTTCCAATCCAGATACCGCGGTTTTTGGCATCGCTTACCACATACGACACAAAATTACTTTCGATATCCGTGGGCAGTCCATTGTCGGCAAAACGGACAAAGCGCGGATTTGCCTTGTCTTTTTTACATAGTTTATTGAGTCCAAGACCCCAGGTTCCCAGCCAGTAATCGCCATTAAAATCCTGACAGATGTAGCTTACTGAATTATGCGAAATGCTCGCGGGCGATGCTCCCGCATAAAAATGCTGAAAACCCGATGTTCCTTTCCGCAGAATATTCAAACCGCCTTCCACGGTTCCAACCAGCAAATCGCCTTCGTTATCTTCGTAAACGGCATTCACCGGGTTTGGCGACAATGTTCCGGCATTGGTAGCACTGTGTTCGAAGTTGGTAAAAACACTTTGCAAGGGTATCAGCAGATTAACACCACCCTTTTCGGTTCCTACCCATATTTTGTCGTTATCCACCAGCAAACAGTTGGTAAAATTATTCGACAACGGCGCGTTTTTTCCATCGAATTCGCTGGTTATTACGGTAAATTTATCGGTCAGATAATCGTAAATATTGAGTCCAATAAGCGTACCCACCAACAATTGTCCGTCGCGGATTTTGGCAATATCGGTAATAAAGCCCGACGAAAGCTGACCCACACCACCGGAAGCCTGATAAAAATGAATTTTCTCCGTAGTTGGTTCATATTTATACAAACCACTGTTGGTGCCAATCCAAATCAGGCCGTTGTCGTAAAACATTTTAAGCACCGTACCCGATAATTGTCGTAAATTATCGTCGGCATTGATACGCTGATAGATGCCGTTTTCTTTTTTTATCAACCTGAAAACCTCATTTCCGGCACCCACCAGTATGTTTCCGTCGTAAATAAGCATTGAACCGATAGACACCGAAGAATTGTACACTTCCTGTATTTGAGGTTGGTCGTTTACAAAACTGATAAGTGCAATGCCGGTGTTGTAGCCAATCCACAGGTTTTTCTGTTCATCGGCAGTAATAAAATTGATGGAAGTGGAAATGAGATTCAGTCTGGTTTTGAGTTTGGCTGATGCGTTGGTAATTTTACCCGATTTGTAGTTCAGAAAATACAGTCCGTTTTCGGTACCAATCCACAGGTCGCCATGCACATCTTCGCGCACACAATGCACATTGTCGCTGATAAGCGGATTTACAGCATTTCTACTATCAAAATGGATAAACTCGTAGCCATCGTACCTGTCGAGCCCCTTGCTGGTAGAGAACCACATAAAACCTCTGGAATCGCGAAAAATATGGTCGATAAAATTGCGCGACAAGCCATCCTCAGCCGTCAGGTAACTGATGCGATAGGGATGCGCCGACAACTGAGCCACAAACATCAGCCATACGAGCAATAATAATGTGATTTTTTTGTGCATATAACCCGCGTAAAATGTACAGGCTACGAAAGTACATATTTTCCCCGAATACCCACGGGGATAAATGTATTTTTGAAGAGGATAAAAAAGAGTTGGTTTTTTATAAAGGAGTCCCTGTCGCTTGAAGAGTTTAAGAAATGGAACGCGGATATAGCGGATTTAGCGAATTCCCGCTGATAAAATTAAATTTTTTTTACGGATTTATTTCGGATTATTTTGCTTCGCAAAAGCACGAATTTTTGGGTGTTACACTAACCCTGACAGGAGTTGAAAACTCTGTCAGAGGTTAAAGATAATGCAAATAACAGGCTGGAAGCACTGTTAACCTATACAGCAAGAGCGAATTTTCGGGTGCTGCGTCCCGGATAGCTTTCGGGATTCGACTCGCAGAGGAGAGAGTAAATCAACGCTGTCAGGTGCAAGCACGCTGACAGGTTGGAAAAGTAGTAAACCTGACAGCGTTTGAAAGGCCTGTCAGCGTTATAAGAGATAAGAAAATAAATGGAACGCGGATTTAGCGGATTAAGCTGATTTCCGCAGATAAAATTCAAATTATTTTACGGATTTGTTTCGGATTATTTTTCAACTTCGTTGAAGCCGGATTTTTCGGGTGCTGCGAGTTCCAACTCGCAGAGGATAGTTTAAATGGAACGCGGATATAGCGGATTTAGCGAATTCCCGCTGATAAAATTCAATTTTTTTTACGGATTTATTTCGGATTATTTTGCTTCGCAAAAGCACGAATTTTTGGGTGTTACACTAACCCTGACAGGAGTTGAAAACTCTGTCAGAGGTTAAAGATAATGCAAATAACAGGCTGGAAGCACTGTTAACCTATACAGCAAGAGCGAATTTTCGGGTGCTGCGTCCCGGATAGCTTTCGGGATTCGACTCGCAGAGGAGAGAGTAAATCAACGCTCAACTGAGTATTAATCCAGAAGCTTCGGGACACACTCAATAGTTCGATGTTTAGTTCTTCTTTGTTCGTATATATCAGGATAGTTTGGGATATAATCAAATTTTACAAAGTTGTTCAGACTGTCTGGTTTAGACGGAAAGTATCTAAAATGGTAAGTCCAGGGGGTTTCTAATTTACTTTTATCTATTTCAGATATAGTAAAAGTTGTGTCATTCTGTATAGTACCACTCAAAGTTCTTGTTATGTAAGATCGTATTCCTCCATACCACCACATTTCAATTTTTATTTTATTACTATCCACAGCAAATATTCCCCAACTTATTATATCATTCATTCTATCAAAATACCAGCTACTATCTTGTATCATTGAATCTAAATAGTGAAAATCATTGTTATCATTACAAGTATTAAACCCGGAAGCTACACCATTTTTATACAAAAAGCCAACACCTATACCGGTGTCAGTAGCATGCTTATGTGTATTGTAATAATATCCATCCAGTCTTAATTCATTTCCATTGTACGGTTTTATTTGAAATGTAAAATTATCAATAGTTCTTTCACAGGAGGTACTAATAAAAATTAGCATGCAAATTAAAGTATAAACTGTTTTTTTCATAATGTATTCGTGTTTATTCAGTTTGATAAGTAAGTGCGCGAAATTAGTTTATATTAAAACTGTCTTTTTCTTAACTGCCCCCAACCCCTGTTTATCCCGATTACTATCGGGAGGGGCTGTCGAAGTTCGGAAGTTGTAGATATAATCAACATTGCAGTCGGCAAAAAGTCCCCTTCAGGGGATTTAGGGGCAGACTAAGATAGTATAAACTAAATATGAACACTTACTTAATGAATTTAAACATTTGATCCTCTGCAAATTTATGAAATTCTTTTTAATATACAATTGAAGTTTAAAAAGGGCTTATTAGTGCCTGAAAACAACTGTGCCGGAGCTGAGTTACAGCATCCGGCACAGAAAAAAAGAAAATGTTGTGTTAACTAAACAACTTACCTTATCTGATATACCAATTTTCTCTTGTCAATAGTTTCGACCGAATAGCTTCTTTGTTGGCAGTGTGTTTGGCTGCCACTTTATCGGCTAAGTAGGCGTTATCGTTACGACGTATAGCTATACGCATCAAGTCGTGGAAGCGGTTTCCTTCGAATGCACGTTCGAGCGCCGTTTCGTTTATAATCACATCCTCCACCCAATTCATGATGGAATCCTGTGTAGAGTATTTAGGAATAACAAAATTAGTGGTATCGGCATATACTTTACCACAACCACGACTACGAATACCAATGTTATCGTCGAAAATAGTACTTGTAAAGTCCATATACGCCGGCATTGTTTCCGGAATTTCGGTTGCCGGAACAAAAATGCGGTTATTCAGTGTTAGTTTGTTCATTCCGTTTTTAAGTACAGCCATGGCCAAATAAGGTTTTCCCAAACGGTTTACAGCTTCGGCGTAACGCAGGTACAGCAGAGCAACCCGATACGGCATCACTTTTTTGATATCGTAGTTCAGAGGATTCATTTGCACAAATTTGTAAATACAGTTTGGTTTTGTTGTCATGTCAAAACCGTTGGAAAATAAAAATCCTGTGGTGGAGTAACCCGATTTTCTCACAGTTCCTACCGACCATATTTTGCGCTGATCGCCCAGAGTGTCGAGCGGTGTGTTTGATGTGGTTATTTCGTGATAGGTTTGCGTATCCCAGTTTTTTACAGCCACATCCGATGGAATAATGACAGAGTTGAGATATAAACTATCCAGTTTATAATATTCACCATTTGTATTGGATGTTGCAATGCTGGTAATATATTCGGCAGAACTACTGTTGAAGAACAGGTTAACCCAGCTTGGATTTGTAGAATAATAACCGGTAAAGGCATTGTTAGTCACCTGTAGCGAAGACCGGTAAGCTGCAGAAACAATGTATTTCTTTTCCACCATCAATTCATGATATTCGGTGGCCGCGTTTTCGTACTGACCTGTCCATAAATATAAATCGCCAAGCAGGAAGCGTACCGGAAAATATGAATCGTTGGTATTATGAACACTCAGATAACCTAACGATGGTTCCGGAGTTTCACGCCACGGAAGTAAATCGGCAATAAGTACCGGAGCCAGCTGATCCATGTTATAAACAGGATATTGTGCATTGGCATCGTCGGTAGTCAGAATGGGTTTATCGTAGTACGTAACTTCGCCAAAATTGAGAGCTATCTGCATAAATGTCCAGGCACGTATTGCCTTACAGGCTGCATAAGTTTTGAGCATAATTTTTTCTTTATGCTTTTCAACTGTTGTATCGATATTATGGATCACATAATTACAATTGTTGATCACTGCATAATAATCGCGGATATTGGAGGTATACGGATTGTTTTTGGAGTAATTCAAATTGTTTACTTCGTCGATATACTGATCCACACCCGGAGTTGCATCCATTAAGTCGGCGCGTAATTCACCTAAAATCACGTAGCTGTCGGCCAGTTTTTGTAACTGCGAGAAAATACCAAACATAGAATATAAGGTATCGTTGGCAGCTTTCAAATCGTACTGATCGGCAGGCACAATACGATCGGAATCAACACCTAAAAACTCATCGCAACTCACAAATGAAAATACTGCGAGTAACAGAAGAATATATATTTTGCTTAATCGTTTCATTGATAATCTATTTTTGTTCGTTTGTACTCGTTTTTTACAGTTTTAGTTTAATACCTACATAATAGGCTTTGGTCTGAGGAAGCAATCCTGCATCCACTCCCTGATAATATACAGAGTTGTTGGTGGAAAATTCGGGATCGGTGCCCAGATAGTTAGTAAATGTATACAGATTTTCGGCCGACAGCCAGATATTTACACCCTCGATAAATTTGCTTTTCAGTGGTAAATCGTAAGCCAGAGTTACCCATTTCAGTTTCAGATACGATCCATCTTCAATCCAACGATCGGAAAAACGGCTGTTTCCTATCGGGTCGTTCCACACAGCACGTGGCTGGTTGGTTACCTGTCCATCAGCTGTCCAGCGTCCAACCATAGCTGTTGTCTGATTCGAGAAATCGGATCCGGCTTCGAGTTGGCTGCGGTAGTAGTTATACACATCATTTCCATAAGAGTAAGTACACAAAGCACTCAGACTTACCGGGCCTATTGTCCATTTGCTTGAAATGTTGCCGTAGAAATCGGGATTCGGATTTCCGATAACCTGTTTGTCATCGTCGTTGATAATTCCATCGTTGTTCACATCCATAAATTTTACATCACCGGCAGCAAAATACAAATCAGCACCTTTAGGGGTTACAATTTTCAGATTTGCAGCGTCAGCATCAGTCTGTGTGCTGAAAACTCCATCGGTTTTGTAGCCATAGAAAACAGCTGCCGATTGACCTACTTTGGTTATCACTTCACCGTCGTAAACTTGAGTGATATACGATTCGTTACCCGGCAGAGCGGTAACAGTGTTAACATAATGACCGGCTGATGCGCCTAACTCCCATTTGAAATTTTTCAGATTCAGTGCTTTCAGATTTGCCGAAAACTCGAATCCGTTATTTGTCATTTCGCCGCCATTGCTCCAGTATTTACCTAAACCGGTGATTTCAGGCAGGTCTCTCAGAGTAAGCAGATTGGTGGTTTTTGCACTGTAATAGTCGAAAGAGAGCGACAGTATTTCTTTCAGTACTGTAAGGTCGATGCCTAAATTAGCCCTTCCGGTAGTTTCCCACTGTATTTTGGTGTTTTCCAGATTCGACAATACCAAACCGTTGGCTCTGTCGTAAAAACGTACAGATTGAAAATAAGCCATCGATTCATAATCACGAATTCCATCGTTTCCGGTAACGCTATATCCGGCACGTAATTTCAGAAAATTGATGAGTTTTACGTTTTTCATAAATTTTTCCGAGCTTACAAGCCATGCCCCACTGATGGACGGGAAAAGCCCCCAGCTTGCCCCCAGTAAATGTATTCCTGAGTCAGTCATTCGTCCGAAACGTGAAGATGCATCCATCGATACCACAGCGTTCAGGAAATAGCGGTTGTCGTAATCGTAATCTACATCCAAATAGTTTGATATAGATTTTGATAAGTTATTTATCCCGTTTACCGACAGGTAATCGTAACTTCCGGTAACGATAGTGTTGTTGTTGGAACCTGAATTGTGCTCAGTAACATAATCCGACTCATAAAAATTACTCAGAAACCGGAAACCATAAATAGCTTTGACAGTGTTTAGTGCATTGAATTTTTTATCGTAAGTTAAGCGGGTTTCGTCGTAGAAACCGGTATTACGCATCGCCTGACTTTGTATTTGGTTATACGAATTACCTTTATATTCTTCGAGATACTGAACCGGTGTGTAATACATTGGGCGGAAGTGACCTTCGATAGTTTTATACAAATTATAGTCGAACTGTGTGCTCAGTGTAAGTTCCGGCGTAATTTTGTAAGAAGGAGCTATATCGATATTAAAACGATAATTTTTATAATTGTTGACTGATCCATATATTAAACCAAGCGGGCTACCAACATTAAATTCATCGGTATAAGCAAAGTTTTCGGTCATATTACCTTCGGCAGTGAAGGAATAAGGACTCAGGAACGGACTTTTAATCTGCGCCATCCATGCCGGTGACGAATATTTACTCATACCATCGTCGAGAAGTTTACGTTCGAGCCTTGAAAACCCTATATTCATGGCCATGGTCAGATTATTTGACAGTTTAAAATCGGCATTAAAACGGGCATTGATGCGTTGCAGATTGGTGGTTTTTACTATTCCCTTGTTATTGGTTAAACCTACCGAGAAGTAATACAGAGCTTTTTCGTCACCACCGGCAGCATTAATCAGGTAACTGTTGGTGTTTCCTGTCTGATATACCTGATTCGCCCAATTGGTATTATTGTGATATGTGTTGTAAATGGGATTTGATGGGTCGATAACCAGAAAACCATAGTTTGATACATTGTTAACGCTCACACCTTTGCTACCCAACATATCGCTGGCAAAAATCCGGTATTGTTCGCCATCCATCATCGGAACCGATGAAGGAGTAGTGGTAATGCCGGTGAGTACATTCACATCGATTTTAGTTACCATCGAAGTGGCGCGTTTGGTTTTTATCAGAATAACCCCGTTCGATCCTTTGCTGCCATACACAGATGTTCCATCTTTTATAACGGTAATATCTTCTACATCGTTAATATTAATGCCACTTAGTGGGTTGGAGAAAAATCCCTGATGAATGGATTCCACATCGTACATACTATTCCATATAACTCCGTCGACAACAAAAAGAGGCTGTGCATTGGCGTTGATTGAGTTAATACCACGAATAAAAAGAGATGAGCCCACACCTGTCGTAGCTGAACGACTGATTCCTCTCAGGTCGCCATTCAATTCTGTCTGTATAGCGTCGTCGGCTGTCATGACATTGGAATGACTTAAATTATCGATGGATTTGATGACTCCGGTTGAAGCAGAATAGTCCTTTAAACCATTAAATCCGGTAATTTTCTTAAAATATGGAGTAAATGCATCGGAATATAATTCGATGGTCAATTCAGTGTTTCCGCGAACAGGCACTTCCACATTATTGTAATCGTAGGCAGTAACGTGCAAAACATCGTTTGCCGAAGCAGCCTTAATGACGAAGGTTCCATTCTCGTCGGTCACAGCCGAAAGGTTTTTATTTGGAATGGAAATCTGTGCTGCAGCCACAGGCATTTTGCTTCCGGCATCAATCACTTTCCCCTTCACTTCGAAGCCGGGTGCTGTGTTTTGTTGCTGTGCAACCGACGATAAAGTAAGTGCAGCAAATGCCAAAACAAGCACATGTTTACAACAGAAAATAGCCCTGTTCATACTGAATATATTTAGTCTTTTTATCATTTTCATTTTTTACAACTCTTATTGGGTTTTACTCAACAGGCTCAAGAATTATACAATCGATACGCAATGTTCTGCTGTATGCTGTTTCCATAAACTTGGCAGCGTTATTTATACGCAGATAAACTGTTGGGGTATATTTTCCGGTAACAGCATCGTATCTGATATTGGTGAACGGAAACTGAAATTCTTTTACCACCAGCATTTTGTACATTTCGGAGCCCTTGGTTTCGAAAGCAGCTGCCTGCGAAATTGCCTGTGGATTGGTGCCTGTAAAATTCACAACGACATTATTTGATGCATTAACAGGTAAATCTGTTTTTTGTACACCCGATGCGTTGATGTATGAAAAGAAGAATTTTACTTTGCTTGGTTTTGGCTCGTTGGATGAAATGACTGTAGGCGGAACAAATACACAGTAGATATTGTATTTTGCCGACAGAGTTCCTGATATAGGTATTCTCACGTACATGGAGTTTAAACCCTGAACATCGCCTCCTGCTGTAGGGAATGCCTGCAGATAATTACCTCTCGATACAGTAAGACCACTACCGATGGCTGAGTTTTCTGATAATGTGTAATAAGATGCCGTACGGAATTCACTGCTTCGTTCAGCTTCAATTTTAATGGGTGCTAACCATGTTTCAGAAGGTTTGTTCTTAAATTCAGAAGTAATATGAGCCACCCCGTTGCTTAAATTATGTATCTGAGTTCCGGTGAAAAACCGTTGAGGATCAGCGAACTTGTCGCCAATGGTATTGATAATGGTATCAGTTTTATCGGAAACCAATCCGCTGAAGAACTTATCGGCTACCATATACAAAAGGGTTGTTTGTCGTTGAACATCAGCGCCACCTTCGATAGGAAGTGTTTTAAAATATGGGAAATAAGCATTGTATGCTGTCAGCCAGGCTTGATTATCTGGCAGAATGCCGGTGTAAATACTGTCTTCCACATTTAAAGCAGCTACACGATCGAGAATAATGTTGGTTTGTTTGAATATTGAGTCGACAAACACACCATCTTCGTAACTTTTATCGTTATCGAGTTCAAGAATAGACATTTTATTCAGATAGGTTTTCAGCGAATCCAATCCTGGAGTTTCGTTTATAAATTCCCAGAAATTACGTTTGTAAGCCACGTACTGACTCAGAATATGAATAACTCCGTTACGGGTAGCAATATCGGGTGTGGTAATGGCTTTATTATCAAAAGTAAATCCGGAAACCGAATTTTTAAATTCAATAAGTTTGCTATTCAGCATGGTAATACTACGGGCTTTTTTGCTCACTTCGGATGATGGGTGCGAGAAGCGCGTAATGTGATTCGTTACTATTTTAGTCACTTCAGGCAGATTATCCATATCCACATCGGTCAGACTTTCGTCTACTGGCGCCCAAACGGTAAACGTTTGCGACTGACTCAGAATAGAATCGTAACCAGTTAGCTCAAGCATCTGAGTAAATTTAGTGAGATTACTCTGCGATTTAATATAGTCGAACGTATTAAGTTCACTCTTTATGGATGGTACAGCGGAGTAATGCTCGTCCCACGCATCGTTTGTACAAGCCGTTATAAACGCAGCAAGCAAAAGACCTGTAAAGAGCTGTGCTATAGATTTTTTTATTGTCATTGTTGTCATTTTCTTATGCTGTTCAACAAAATTTTTAATAGATATCCTCATTTTCGAGTACACTGGTAGGTACAAACTCCATATAATCGAACATAAACTCACCTCCGCTTAATCCTTTGACGGTTAACACATGATGTCCGGCTTCAGCAAATTCATAGGTTCCAAGAATACGACGAAGAATTGCATCGCTGTAACGGGCATTTTCGCCACTAGTCCAATCAATAGTAATAACTTTATAACAGGCAGGTCCTTTCATATAACCAAAGTTACGTAGCACTTTATCGTTGGCATATCCATACGGGTCATCGGCAACAGAGCCCGGTTTTTCCCAACCGTTTTGGGTTGCTTTATTATTCAGATTCAAAGGTACTCCGCAGGGAATATTGTCGAAGTACAACTGAGCAACACCTCGTTTTCCGTTGGTAAGATAGCCAAAACGCACTTCGTAAGTTCCGGCAGGAATTGGTGGAGTAATAATGGAGAAATCGTACAGTTTTCCGGATGAAGCATTCAGAAATATCTCATCTCCCTCGTAATTTTGGAATTTATGATAGCCGGCTAAATAGCCAACCACAGTTTGTTCCGATGACGTAATGCGGCTGATATAACCGCGTGGCAACTGATAATGTAAACTCGGATCGGCGTACAATGCCGCCACAGTGTTTTGTTTTAAACGACTGCCACGCATGTTGTTGTTGGTCAGTTCGGGGAAAAAGCTCGAAGAATCGAAACGAAGGCGTTTACCGGCATGTTCGTTTTCCACATCTTTGCTGTACACCAACATGTCGGTTATTTCGTGATATACACCGTTGGTTGCGGCATTGTCGTAGTTGGTTGAACTTAATTGGATAACCTTGCCGGTTTCGCTGATTTTATTAATCAGATTGGTTTTATTGGTAACCCTCTCCTTTTTTACTTCGATAAGTGTATTGGGACACATGGGTTCGATATATTCATACATATCGACAGTTTTAATCATGTGATTGGTGTCATATGCATCAATAAACTTATCGGAATTCAGTTGTTTGTTGATGAGGTGATAGGCAATAAAGCGATTCAAACTGTTTCTGCGATCGGTAATTTCGGTGATTCCGGCATCTTCGGGATATACCTCATTGTAAACAGATGCAGCGTATTCTTTCAGCGATTTCATGTCGGTTATTCCATTGGCATTCATGGTTGCATTACTTTCCATAAGTACCGTGTATCCGTATCGGCGGGCATTTGGTATTTCCTGATAAAACCACTGGTTCATATCCTTAGTAGTTGTAATCAGTGATTTGTACAATTTAGGATCGTATGTTTTGTCCTGGTCAAGCGTCAGAGAATCGGCCAATCCTGTTTCAATAAGCGCATTGTAGAAAATAGAAAAAGTGGTGTCTTTTGCAATTTCATCTACAATACCTGCATGTGTAGGATTCAGCATTTCATCAATCACATGAATTACTCCGTTGTATTGCAGAATGTCTTTTTGCAGAATAACTGCTGTCTTATTGATTTTAGTAATGCCTCCATCCTGAAACCAAACCAACAAATAACGGTTGCTCATGGTAGGTTCAGGTAACAATCCCTCCACGAAATTGATATAACGGATAACTGAACCATTAATCACATGGTCGTAAGCCATAATTTTGAGTGAGTCATACGGAAAATCCTTCAATCCTGTTTTACCTCTTTTTTCATAAAACTTATGCATGGCATCGTTGGTTGGCACAAAGCAGGTATAACTGCCATACGAATTAAGTAAACCCAGTACTTTGGTGGTATCCATCAGTTTATAAAACTCCGAATACTGGGTGGAATCTTTCAGATACTGTCCTATCATCGAATCTTTAAAAGTGTACAAGTTACTCACATCGTCAGAGTTGCATGACACAAATGATAACCCGAAGGTTGAAAGGAACAATAAAAGGATGATATTCTTTTTAAATAATTTGCTTTTCATATCTTTTCGCTTGTATTTTTATCGTGTCGACGTACTGGTTTCTTCTTCGTAATACGGGTTTTGTTTCAGGTTCGGATTGGCTGACAATTCCCATTTTGATATAGGCATATACATGGCATCGAGCACCTGAGCTCCAACAACGGCATTTGTGTTGGATGATTTTTGTTGCACTAACATATTGAGTGCTGATGTATTTCCATCTCGTTCGGATAAACGAACAAGGTCGAACCAACGTTTACCTTCGAACAAGAATTCACGTTGTTTCTCGCGGAATACGAGTTCACGAAGGGTTGATTTTGTTGAATAGTTTGCAAAGTACAATGAATCTGAACTTTCGTTCGATCGGAGATATGTTTTATTGACTAATTTTATCGCATCTCTGAAGTTGTTTTCACCTTCCAGTTCAACTAAAGCTTCGGCCTTCATCAGGTAAATCTCCGGTAAACGGTACACAATCCAATTGGCAGTGGTTGAACTGTAATTGTACGAACTTTTTAAAGTGGTACTAACACTACGTGACATACAGGCATATTTTGCAATATAATAAACTCCACCAGCACCTGTCTGTAGATTGTAAGATTCTTTAGCTCTGATGTCGTTTGATGATTCAATAAGTGTTGTGGTTTTTGGATAAGCAAAAGGGCTGTATGCACCTCTGAAAAGTGGAGTAGCTTCGTCGTCGTAGGCTCTTGTTGCAGGAAGAGCTAATTCGCCAGCCATATCGCCCATCGCACCGTAAAAATTCATTACAGTGGTGTTACGCATTCCTTGTTCATCAAATTGAAGTTCAAAGATGGATTCATCAGAGTTACCCACATAATACACCAACGAAAGTTTAATGGATCCATCCACCATGCTTAATTTGGAATTTGCCAGTACGTTGTCACATTCTTCTATACATTTGTTGTATTGTTTATCCCAAAGATAAATATCGGCTAATAAAGCAGAAACTGAACTTTGTGTAAATCTGCCTTTGTTGTGTTTTTTATTGCCAAAATCCACACGTGCATACATTTTAGCAGTTTTCAGATCATCAATTAACTTCTGAATAATAACTTTACCTTCGGTTTTTGGCACATTGTAATCCTGCGCATCATCGATACTTGGCGTAACGATATAAGGCACATCGCGGAATGTACGAACCAGATAGAAATAGGCCAGCGAACGAATGGCAAGTGCTTCGGCTTTTACTCTGTTCAGGTCGGCCTGAGTAAAGTTATTGTCGCGCTCCAAAACCAGTGGTGCATAATACAGCAGGGTGTTGCAATAATTTATGGTTGTATAAAATGCTCCCCACGAAGCATAAGAATTAGTAGGCAAAATATCGCCATCCAATATTCTTTGCAAATCATAACTGGTACTGTTACCTGAAGTCAGGTTGTCCGATCTCAGTTCGCCCCACACAATCATTCTGGAAACAACGGATGACTCGGTGAGACTTCTGTAACACGATGCAAGCATCGATTCCACATCGGTTTCTGATTGCCAGTACTCATCGAGAACAATTTCAGCTTCTGGTTTTAAATCAAGCCAGTCGGTACAGCTTTGTGCTGCCATCAACATAACCACTGCAATAATATATAAAAAAGTCTTCTTCATGATTTTTCTTTCTTTTTCTGATTATAAACCTATCGATACGCCAAAAGTCATATCTTTCGAGCGTGGAGTTTGTGAATTATCGGTACTTAGACCAAGTGATCCGTAACCAACTTCAGGGTCAACTCCGGTATATTTTGTCAATACAAATATATTATTTAATGTAAGATAGAAATTTAGCTTGCTTACTTTATACTTTTTTAGTTTATCCGAAGGGACTGAGTAATTGAAAGTCATATATTTAAAACGCAGGAACGATCCATCTTCTACAAAACGGTCGCTACCCAACCAGTTGTAGCCGGCTAAATGTAAAGCACGTGGTAATACTCTGGAAGGATCTTTTACTCCATCACCATCTGTACGCCAACGGAAATTTACTGCCATACTCTGGTTATTATCGTAATACATATTCTCAGCATTCATACGCGCGGCATTGATAATTTTATTGCCCAGACGGAAATTGAAGAACATATTCAGCGAAAACGATTTATAACGGAAAGTAGGTCCGAAACCACCATTCAGTTTTGGGTTACTGTTGCCCAGATACACAATATCAAGTTCGTCGATACTGCCATCATGATTTATATCTTCGTAAATAGCGTCACCACCACGGAATTTGTATGCAGTACCTCCGTTTTTACCATAATAATTGAAATACATAGATTTCGGATTACCATCCTGATCAGTAATTACATTTCCCTGAGCATCTTTTGCCACAGGTGCATTTGTATGTTCGGAGCTATATTCATCGTAAGCGTAAACTCCTTTGTATCTGAACCCGTAAATAGATCCGAATGAATTTCCTTCCTGTACACGGGTTAGATAACTACCATTTGAATAGTTAAAATCCTGATTGTAACTGTCGAGTAAAGTTTGGTTCAAATCTACCAACACATTCCTGTAATTTGATATATTGAATTTAAAATCCATGCTAAAATCCTTTGTTTTTACAATACGATTAGCATAGAAATTCACTTCCCAGCCATCGTTGTTCATGGTACCACCATTGATATAGGCTAAACTGCCAAAACCTGAAGATGTTGGGATAGCTACATTTTTAAACAATAAATCTTTGGTTTGTTTGTTGTAAAAGTTGATGTCGAACAAATAACGGTCGTCCATCATTCCAAGGTCAATACCGTAGTTAAACGATGTCGTTGTTTCCCACCTCAGGTTAGTCAGACGCAGCGTGGTTGGACGTACTGCTGCCATATCGACATAGGTTCCGTAGGTTCCGTAACGGCTGTAATGCAGGTATTCCCATTGCGGTTGGTTACCACTGATACCCCAGGCAGGACGTATGGCAAGTGTGCTTAACCACTTTTTCTGATTGGCTAAGAATGGTTCGTCGGATGCAATCCATTTGAGCGAAATTCCGGGGAAATTCCCGAATTTATGCCCGTTACCAAACTTGGTACTACCATCGCGACGGATAGTTCCATCGATAATATACCGGCCTTTATACGCATAGTGACCGCGAGCCATAATAGCCAGTGAGCGCCATGAAGAGTGACTGGTAGAAGCATCTTCGAGATAACCAAAGGATGTAGCATCAATGGCTTCTCCCGATGGTAATGAGTAAGTTGCCATACCCTGACTGGCGGAATTACCCATATTTATCTGGAAAGAGCCATAGAGTAACAAGCTATGATCTTTGTTGTCGAATTTTGGTTGATAAGCAATATTCTGGTCGGAGTAAATTGTCACACTTTCAGAGTCGTAATTATCGGCTCTGTTCACACTGGAGTTCGACCAATACAGATTGGATACTTCCTGCGGAAGGAATTTAGTGGTTTTGTCATTGTTGATGTCGAACGAAACGTACATGTTGTATCTCAACATGGTTTTAGCCGGATCAAGCAGGTCGTATTGCAAACGGAATGTCGGCAATATACGGAAAGTTTCGAGGCGATTAATTGCCAGATTTGCCAATGCCACCGGATTTTTCAGATATTTCTGGTCGTTATGCAGTTTGGATGATTGTGATATATTGTAATATGATGTTGAAGGTACTTCATTTTCATCTTCGGAATACACACTAACATTTGGCATTTTACGGTAAGCTATACCAAGCAGGTTTTCATAGTTACGATCGTTCACTGTGTTTGTCAACGAAAACTCGGTAATGAATTTAATCCTGTCCGATACATTGTATTCCAGATAAGCGCGCGAAGAAATACGGTTGAGCTTCTGTCCTATAACTGTTCCTTTTTGTGAATAATAACCTCCCGATACGCGGAAATTTGCCCGTTCACCACCACCGGAAAGTGTCAGATAATGGTCGCTGATACTACCAATCTGCGTTACTTCATCCACCCAGTCGGTATTGTTGTTGAAGTTATGATATTCCGCGAAATTCGGGTCGTAGTTGTATTCATCAATATCGTTGGCAAGTTCATCCTGCTTTGGATTAAAATACGATTGTTTCATTAACATGGTGAAATCGCCACCAGTAAGCATACGGATACCCTTGGGTTGAACAGTGCCTGTAAAACGATAGGTATAATCTACTTTTGTAGGTCCGGCACCACCTCTTTTGGTTCTGATTTCCAATACTCCGTTTGCTCCTTTCGAACCCCAGATAGCGGCAGCAGCTGCATCCTTCAGTACGGTAATTTCCAGAATATCATCAGGGTTAATGCTTAACATGTTGGCATATTGTTCGTTGTTGGAGTTCGCAAAGTCAAAATTAGGGTCAATCTGAACTTCGTATGGAACGCCGTTTAATACAATGAGTGGTTCACTACTACCGTTGATAGAAGTCACCCCGCGAATACGCATGGACGAACCGCTACCGGGGTCACCCGAGTTAGCAATAATATCCAAACCTGCAATACGTCCCTGTAACGCATCGTCCACTGAAGCCACCTGAAGTCCCTCGAACTCTTTGGCATCGATGGTTTGCATTGCTGTACCAACTTCGCGGGTAGGAATGTTGTAACCGCCCTGATTAGTTTTACGGGTAGCTGTAACTTCTACGGTTTTAATTGTTTGTACACTTTCCGCTAACGCAATATTGATGGTGTGTTTACCTTCAATTTTCTTCGATTGCTTGTTGAAGCCAATATAACTGATCATCAGTTTGTTCTGAGGATCTTTTACCTTCAAAACATAATGGCCGTTGAAGTCGGTTATTGTACCATTCACCACACGGTTATTATCGTCAACTTCCGATACATTTACCCCGATAAGCGGATATCCATCGGTTACTGATGTTACCACACCCTGAACAATAAAAGTTTCAGGTTTCGACTGCGCCATTAAACTACCGGATAAACATAGGATAATAACCAGTGAAAATATATTTATTATTGATCTCATGCAATTAAAATTGTTTTTTCCTTTACCTGCGTTCAGATTCATATCTGCCAATTTCATTTTCTGTAAGTTATCTGAATTGTTTATCAGATTTTGTGCTGATTTTTTCATATTTATTCGAATAACAATACATTATCAATCTGGTGAATGACTGCCGATGCCGATGTAGAAATGGTAGATGTATTAAACAATCCGGCTGTTGTTGATCCGGTACCATCAATATTTTTGTACAGATTGGGCAACTTTCCGAATATATAATCTTTTACCACCAGATTATACAAATTATTGGATTTATCCACATGTGCCACAACGCCGGTTTGTCCGGTGAATGTTTCGGCAGTGAGCGTCAGGTTATTTCCATCACCGGTAACTCCGATTTTATAATATTTATTTTTAGCGGTGCCAAAAATGGTTGCTGTGGCATTTGTTTTAATCGTTGCCGATTGGTATTTGGAATTTACATTCTGACCCACAAATATGGCATTATCCTGAAAATGATACTTCAGAAAACGAATCATCTTGGCAATTCTGGCATTTTTTTCAGCGCCGTCGGGCATCAACGAAATGTCTGCCCATGTCCATATTTTCTGCTGATTCAATGCCGTTTGAATGGCATCGTTGGTAGGTACATAAATGGTGTAACGATACGCATTGAAAAATTTGATGCGGAAATCGAATCCCTGTTGGTCGAAGATTTTCTGGATACAAGTATCGGGCACATTGTTCAATAAATCGAAGAATTTCTGAAATTGCTCGGTATCCTTTAGTTTTTTGTATACCGAAGTTAGTGCGGGTTGGATGGGTTTGTCAATAAAAAATGTTTTTCCGTTTGCCTGATTAAAAGTGTGGGTTACATTACATACAGTTCCGTTCGACAAATCGCCGCCGCCTCTTACTTTTAAGTCTGAACCAGAGCCGCTTACTTGAATTATGTCGTTGGCTTTTGTTACAAAATAATTTCCACCCGCAGTTACGTCCCCAACCACTATATGACTATCCAGAATATCCCAAAGTCTGTTTTTTAGGAAGCTGGTGCTGGTGATGACGTCGACTGAATCGCCCACTGTGCCACTTGTTACGTCATATTTATATACTGTAGCTTTTACTGCTGATGTTTTTGCGTCATACCAGAATTTCAGCGCTCCCGGCACTTCCTGACTGTAAGCAATCGGGTCGATATAGGTATTAAAAAACTCATCTGTAGGAATAAACAAACTGTATTTGCTAACCAGCGAGTTGAGGTATAATTCATAAAATGCAAACAAAGTTTTGTCTACTGCACTTTCTTCGGAAATATTAATAGCCCAATTCATAATTTTGGTATTGGTACTCAACAACACAGGACAATACACAGATATATAAGCCTTGGGAGGATACACTTGATTGGTGATATAGACTTCGCCATTAACACCGGTGTATGAGCGCTCAATATGGTTTTTCTCTACAGGCAGGCGATAGTTTTCAGCATCCACCATTTTATCGAATTTACTTGGCACCGATTCTATGAGCGAAGTTCGCATATGCCGTTTGATAAATGGTAGAATGATAGCATCGGGCACATTGTCCCACGAACCGTAACGACTTTTTAAGATTTCACCTACACCGCTGTTGAAATAATCGTTCATTGCTTTATCCGAAGGAACAAACATGGCGCCCATGTCGCCCTGTAAAGCGGCCGATGCAGCTTTGTAGCAGTTCCAGCCCGGGTTGTATGGTAACAAGGTGGGTATATTTACGGTTCCTTCATTACCTTTGACAGGGTATTTTGTTTTTCCTCCTATACTCGCAAAGTATTCTTTTGCAAAAACAGAATCGCCCGAAGCTAAAAATGCTTCATCTTTTTCGCGAAGTGCACTTGTGCTGGCACCATCGTAATATGGCGCTGAAAAACGGTCGAGTAATTTGGAGAAAATGGCAGTTCGCTTACTTTCGTCAATCGTACTTTTTGTATTCCTGAAAATAAATTCAGCCATATTGGTAGGTGGAATCATCACTCTGTCCAATATATTGATATATCCGTTTTTACAAACAATATCCTTTTTGATTACTCTGTTGTTAAATAAATGAATATCATTGGTGTTTCGTGTTAAACCATTGGTAAGCAGCGAAAAGTCTTCTGCTGTAAATGAGTATTTGCGCAGAAAATCTTCAGCAAAAAACACAATTGGTATCATGGTATTGTTTCCGGCAGTAACGGTTGAATGGTCTTTTATCAAGCGCATACCTTCTGCCCGGTAATTATCGTAATAAGTTCCCAGTGGCACATCTTCCGGTTTGTCGAACGGAATAGTGTCAATATCATTCAGGGCAGAGTTACGACGCATGGCAATACCTTCGTACAATGTTCCGCCACTGTAAAAGTTGGCAAATACATCCATCACAAAGGCATTATTAATCATGGTGTAATTCAAAATAATCTTTTTCTGTGCAAGCGAAAAATCTTCGTATTTTGTTACACCCCATTCATTGTTCTGATAAAACACGTTGAATGCACTGTCGTTGGCCACAAAAATGGTTTTACTACCTGTCAGCTGTAATACTGAAGAATACTGAAGATCATCAATCAGTTTGAGATAGTTGGTGAAATGTCCATCTTTTTGCAAATAATCATAAATACTTTCTCCCAGCCATTCAGGTTCTTCGTTGTCGAGCGGATATATATCACACGACTGGAATGTTGTGGAACTAATTAACAGCACTACCAGTAACTTTACCAGTGACCGGTGTTTGTATCCAAAATTACTCTTCATTCTTTATCTTGATTTATAATTTAATAAACTTGTTTACTTTCTTATCTTCTGTTTTTATCACATAGCATCCCGGTGTCAAATCACTTACATTTATTTGATCGGTTTCAGTGTTCAATTGTTTTACCAACGCTCCCATGGTGTTATATATGGAAATTTTCAGACTTCTGTTGTTGAAATTACGGATGTAAATAACGTCTTTCACCGGATTAGGGAACAAAGAAAGTTCTTCTACCTGCGGTGTTATTACTCCGTTAATAATATCTGCAGGTTCGAGCACCATATATCCTGCTGTTTCAGTAAGTGCAGTCGTGGCTGTTGTTGACCTTTCGCGTTGTTTGATGACATTAGCGTATTTGGCAGTCACTGTCAGACAGCGAAGATTGGCAGCCACAGTATCGTCGTTGCAGGTTTGTAACTGACCGATAAATACTGGATTGGCAATACTGTCGCCATAATTAATGGTTTTGTAAAGCGAAGGGCTGATAAAATTATCAGCTGTTTTTCCTACAATCACTTTTTTTCCATTCAACGAACCTGTTCCGGGTGTGATAGCAAAGTAAGAAACCGATTCTGTTCCAATAGCTGTACTAACCGCTGTTTCTTTCAGTATTTTTGCCTGAAAACCGGTTGTGGTCACGTTGCGAACTCTGACCACAGTAGCGTTGGCCGAAGAGGGGAGAAGTTGTGACGCAAAAACCACCGGAACTACATCAAAAGGAGTAGCGAAAGTGATATTTGTCCATGTTCCGTTTACGGTAGTGCGTCCGGCAATGGCTTTCAATCCGCCTAAATCGTACGCTCCTGATGGCGCTACAAAATACGGAACAGTTTCATCTTTGCTTAGCGTGGATATTTTCTGGTAGCTCCATGGCGAAAGCTGTATGGTAAACCGGCTCGAATAGCTGACAAGTTTTGCGCGCGGTGTCAGCACGGCTGTACTGTTGGCATTGGTAGCTGCGCCTAAAATAATGGCTGGTATAGCTGTATAGGGTTTGTTGAAGAAAACGCCGTTCCAGTCAACATTCATAAACGATGCATTTCCATATTGAATGTCATCGCCCAAAGTAACATCGTATCCTGCTTCAGCAGTGTATGCCGACAAAGTTCCACCTGGTATTTTGGTTTTCAAACGGTAGCGAACTCTGTTTCCCGGATTCAGAAGCAATGTATCGGTGTAAGTTTTTACTTTATCCGAACTGTTATAAACTTCGGCATAAGTTCCGGTACCTGTTTTCTTTTCAATAATCATCCCGTCGAAATTTTCTGCATTGGGATCTGTCTCGGTAACAGTGAGTTTGTTGGTTAAATAAGCAACCGTAAGTTTTGGGTTTCCGAATACAAAAGTTGGTATTACTTCGTATTTACGGTTAAAAGCCATGGGAGGTTTTGTTGATGCATAATATTTACCAGCAGGAGTAAGTGTATCTCCCAGTACCATTGCCCGGCAATCCTGTACCCAGTTGTAAATTGAATAGCGTTCGATAAATGAAGCAGTGTCAAGCACATTTAAAATAGCTTTTATGTCAGCAAGTTGTTTGGCAGCATTAGCTGTCGAAAGCGATTTATCGGCAGTTGGCCATGTTTCGGTTGTCCAGTTGGCACCGTTATTCCATTCGGTAATCCAGATAGGACAACCTGTTCTGAGATAGATGGCTTTCAGGTCGTTATACCAGCTTTGCGGTGATTTTCCTCCCCAATAAGCGTGATATGCTACAAAATCCACCCGATAATTACGAGCTTTACAACTATCAATAAACTGATAGAGCCAGGAGTTATTGGTAACTGCAGGTGCACCTACACGTAAACCTGTTTTCAACATGTTAGGCCACTCTGCTATTGCCTGTGTAACTGTTACATTGGATTGTTCAGTATGATCAGGTTCATTATATCCTAAGGCATGAGTAATATATTGTTTACCGCTGATTTCTGACCAGCCCGGCCAGCTAAGATTTTGTTTTATAGGAACATACTCAACATAAGAACTTGTTGAACCTCCTGCGCTCCAGTCGTATCTCCATGTCGATTTGGTTTTTGTATACTGGTTAAAGTCAGATCCGGCCCAACCTTTTTTCGAAACATATTCCCAGTTGAAAACACGAATAAATGAGATTTTCTGATCCAGTAAATCGGGCAAAACAGCCACTTCCAGATCTTTGTCATCGGCAATAAAAACACGGCTGTAACCCAAACCATCAGAGGATGTGGCTAAAGTGACCATATAACCACGTTTGAGTTTGAACGATCTGATTTTATTGTCGAATAATCCGAGCGAGCTATTGAAATTGAACAACGAATATGTAGCTGAATCGCCGGAGAAATTCTGTTCTTTATATACTTTCAGTGGTTGATAAGTTGACGGCTGGGCAATAACTACGGCTCCTTGTTTGTAAATGGATAACCGGGCATTGGTTTTCAAAACAGCGGCATTTCCGTTTACAGATATATATTTCAGTAACGAATCGTTAACAACATTTGGGCGGATATTATCGAAAATAACCCAGGCATTTTCATTGGCCATTTTTATAGTACTGTTCGACAGGGCTTCTTTGGCTGTGGTAGCTGTAATATGGAGCACCGATTTGTTGTTCATGCTTACTTCTTTGTTTAGCAAAGATACTACCGACGACTCTCCGGCAGCCAAATCTACAGGTGTAACAGTTTGAGCTTTAACTGACAATAAAGAAAGTAAGAGTGTGAGAAAGAGTACGTTTTTTTTCATTGATTTTTAGATATTACAGGTTGAACAATGTTATTCGTTCGTTAACTTCATCTGCGTAATTTATCCGATGCAAAATTACTTTACCTAATGTTAACATCGGTGTAAAATCCATTCAAAAATGTAGAACAAGTGTACTCAACACAATTATTGGTTTTATGCTAATTTTTAAACAAAACCGAAAAACAAAGATAACTCTGATGCTGAACTTTAAATGTCAAATTATAGTTGTGTTATTAAAACCGTCGTTTTTGACATGATTTTCTCCCTTAAGCCTGAAACATATACTTATATTTGTATGTTCATTAAAATATAGTTTTAATGCCCGAAAAGTTTTTGAAAACAATTTAATTCATTTATATCATGAGAAATCTCAACTTCAAAATTTCATTAAGTAGAATTGTCAGAGCTGCGTTATTTGCCGGTGCATTCGCATTAAGCTTAAGCATAAGTGCGGCTGATGTTACTTCCGGATTAATTATTCATTACGACTTTGATGCTATCAATGGTACCACTGTTCCTGATATTTCGGGTAATGGTAATAACGGAACATTGCAGGGTGCTGCCACTGCCGTTGAAGGTTATAGCGGACAGGGAGTTCAATGTACAGTGAAGGCTGATTATATTTCGCTTCCTTCAGGTTTCCCTACAAATCTTACATCTTTCACTTATGCCACATGGGTAAAAGTGTCTGCACTTAAAAATGCCACGCGCTTTTTCGATCTTGGTATTGGTGCCGATGCTACCAATAACTTTCTGGCTTTTGTGCCAAGTTACGGTGCTGATAATGGGTATATGGTTTTACGTTACCGGCCCGCATCCGGAACCGCTGTAAATGTTACTTCAACATCCAAATTGCCTACCGGCGTTTGGGCTCACGTGGCATTGACTTATGCATGGGATGCAACAACCAGTACCGGTACAGCTAAAATGTATTTGAATGGCGCAGTGGTTGCTACCGGAACCGGATTAACCTACAACCCAAGTCTTTCGTTAGGCGCTGCTACCGAAAATTATCTTTGTTATTCCCGTTGGACGCAAGATGCCAATGGCTTTGGTGGGGCTGTTGACGATGTTCGTTTTTACAACAGAGCGCTTACGGCCGATGATGTTCTTACACTGAACGGTCTTGCTGAATTAAACAAACAATACGATCTACTTACATTGGGCGATTTAACCAGTGTGAAATCAAATCTTACATTACCAACAGTACTTGGAACCGGTGGAGTTACCTGTACATGGACATCAACTAAACCATCAGTTGTTGCAACCGATGGAACTGTTACACGTCCCGAAAAATACAATGCATCCGTAAAATTGACAGCTTTACTTTCGTTAATCTCCGGAGGTAAAGAGAATACCATGACTAAAACCTTCAACGTTACAGTTGCTTCTATCAATCCTACACCAGAGCAAATTGCTGAATGGACATTCGAAACAGCTAATATTTCGTACGAACAGGATACTTTAAGAGTAACCGATATTCAAAGCGGATTTAAAGGTAAAATGGTAAACGATGCCAAATTACGCACTATTGGTACCACTACGCAATACAATGTACTCGACCTGGGTAGTGGGACAGGATATTTTGACATGGGTAAAGAAATTGGTGAAGCCATTTACTCTTTAAATGATTTTACAATGATGGGTTACTTCAGAATTGATGAGACTTATACCAATCTTGCTGCCAACGGAAATTATTATTGGAATTTTAGTAATTCAGATAAAATTGGAACAGATGCTAACGGATTTATGTACGGTAGATTAAATGCAACAGCAGCAGGTATTTCTGCAGCAGCATCTCCAAGTACATCAGCCAGTGCCGGCGTAGCAGCTGCTCAGGGCGGTTGGCATCATATTGCATTTACGCAGCAAGGAACAGTAGGTACAGTTTATATTGATGGTGCTCAGGTAGCTCAAAACCTGACTATGCCTACACCTTCTGAAGCACTCGCAAAAGATTATCTGAATGGTACACTTTACAACTGGCTGGGAAGATCAAGTTGGACATCAGATGCTTATCTGCAAAAAACTTTACTTTACGATTTTCAGGTGTTGAGTTTTGCTGCTCAGGCTACCGATTTGAATTTCGATTTATTCTCTGTTCCTGCCGTGATAGAAAAACTGAATACTGCTTATGCTGAAAATCCTGATTATAAAGTTCCTGAACTTACTACTGAGTTGGATAATCTGAATATTAATATAAGTCAGGTATCTTCTGATATTGCATTGCCTACAGCAGGAACGTTGGACAATACAATCTCTATTTCATGGAAATCATCAAACTCCAAATTAATCAGCAATACAGGTGTGGTTACCCGTCCCGATTATTTCAATTATCCGGTAACGCTTACCGCTACTTTAATGAAAAACGGTCAAAGTACTACTAAAAGTTTTACCGGAAGTGTTCTGGCAAAAGATGGTTCGCAATTTACAGGCGATTTAATGGCTAAATGGGATTTTGGAACTACAGTTGATTCTGTTGTTACCGATGTGGCTGAAAAAGGATTTAAAGGAACTCTCAAAAACAAAGCGAGAGTGTACACTATCGGAGAAACCAAAAAATTCTGGGTGCTCGATCTTGATACTACCAGTGGATATTTTGATATGGGAACCGATATTGGTAAAGTAATGTACAACCTGAACGATTATACAGTTTCTGCATATTACCGTGTAAACGAGGCTTATGCCGGATTGTCTAGCAACGGTAACTTCCTGTTTGCATTCTCCAACACACCTGCTGCTATGACAACACAAACAGGATATGTTATTGGAAGTTTGAGAGATCAGAGCGTAAGTATTACTCCGGGTTATTACACGGCTGCTTCAGGAAATCAGGCTGTATCCTATGGCTCTGCTGCATTAACCGGCGGCTGGCATCATTTTGCATACACGCAAAGCGGCACTGTGGGTACAGTCTATATCGATGGTATGCCAATGCAGTTAGGTGACATTACTACAACTCCGGCAGTGGCTCTTGCTAAAGAAGGCCAGCTCGGTACTTTGTATAACTGGATTGGTCGTTCAAATTATACCGGAGATGTATATCTGAAAAACACTTTGGTGTACGATTTCCGACTGTATCGCAAAGCACTTACCGATACCGAAATTCAAAATACCGTTTTGAATGTGGGCAACACTATTGCCGATTTGGATATGGCTTATCTTGAAAATCCTGCAGCGGTTAACAATCCATGGAATCCGAAATACACAGTTATAACCAAAAACGGTATTATCAGTGTGATTGGTGTGGTTTCTTCTGATAAAGTAAGTGTTACCGATATTTCCGGTCGTCAAATGAATTATTCCGCAGCAACTAATTCAGCCAAAGTGAACACAGGAATTTACATTGTAAAAGTAAATCAGTATTTTACAAAAGTTATTGTAAAATAATCGATGAAGAACGAATTGTAATTCATTTAAACGGATTGACTCAAAAAAGTCAATCCGTTTTCATTATTTTAGGTTTTGCTTAGAAACTTCAATTAGTATTTTGCAATCAAAAAATCCTGAAAGGATTTAATATGAATAGCCGTGGGTGTAAACCCATGAATTATGATGTATGAGTATTCGAACTCTGAAAGAGTTCAATATCACACTTTTGTGAACATTGAACTCCTTCAGAGTTCTTCATTCCATATACAATTCATCCCCGAATGAAATTCGGGGCTAATCAGATTTAACTACTTCGTAGTTATTAATATTTTTTTGTTGTTTGCCATTTAACTTGTACTTTTGCAGCGTGAAAAAACGATACTTTATATACCTGTCGTACAACGGAACAGCTTACCACGGTTGGCAAATTCAGCCCAATGGCATTTCGGTGCAACAAGTACTCACCGATGCTCTCGAAACGGTTTTACGTCATAAAACGGAGATTACCGGTGCCGGGCGAACCGACACAGGCGTTCATGCGCGCCTTATGGTAGCTCATTTCGACACCGAAACCGACACTTTACCTGCAAATATCGTTACCCGTCTGAACAGTATTTTGCCACGCGATATTGCTGTTTCCGAAATTAAAGAAGTGAAATCCGATGCTCATGCGCGTTTCGATGCCATTTCGCGCCGTTACGAATATATGGTTGTAACCCGCAAAAATGTGTTCGACGATGCTTTTGCTGCAAAAGTTGAAGGGCTCGATTTTGATAAAATGAACGAAGCGGCGGCTGTTTTGCCGGATTATTCCGATTTTACCAGTTTCAGCAAACTGCATACCGACGTAAAAACCAATAATTGCGTGATTCACCATGCCCGATGGACACAGCTAAGTCCCGATAAATGGATGTTCAGCATCGAAGCCGACCGCTTTCTGCGGAACATGGTTCGCGCCGTGGTGGGAACTTTGTTCGAAGTAGGGCGCGGAAAAATTTCCACCGATGATTTCCGACGGATTATCGAAGCCAAAAACCGTTGCAAAGCAGGTACATCGGTTCCTGCAAAAGGATTGTTTTTAGTCGATATTCATTATCCCGACTATATTTTTTGTTAGTTACTTTTTTTCAATTATCCATTCTCAATTATGAATTTTTTATGTGGTTAATTCTTGGTTTTTTGTCTGCTTTGTTGCTGGGCGTTTATGATGTCAGTAAAAAAGTTTCGCTTCAGAATAACGCGGTCATTCCGGTACTTTGGTCCTCCATTTTAGTTTCGTGTACCATACTTACACCGTTTCTGGCTGTTTCGTGGTTTAGTCCCGAAACCTTACAGGGAACAGCTTTTTATGTTCCTCAAGTGGATTTTCAAACGCATTTACTGTTTGTACTAAAATCTGTTATTGTACTCTCATCATGGCTTTTTGCCTATTTTGCCATGAAACATTTACCTATTACCATTGCTTCGCCTATCAAAGCCACACAGCCGGTTTGGGTTGTTGTAGGTGGGTTGCTCATATTCGGCGAACAACTTTCGGGTTATCAAACAGCAGGTGTTGTGGTTACTTTACTATCGTTTTTTCTGTTTTCAATTGCAGGAAAACGCGAAGGATTTTCCATTACCGGAGGTAATAAATGGATTTGGTTTATCATTATGGCCACGCTCACCGGTGCTGTGAGTGGTTTGTACGACAAATATCTGCTTCACCGGTTCAACCATATGGCGGTGCAGGTATATTATACCTACTATCAGGCCATTATCATGGGCTTGATCACTATTTTTCTGTGGTATCCTTCCCGAAAAAAAACTACGCCGTTTCAGTTTCGTTGGTCTATCGTTTTTATTTCGGTATTTCTGGTAACAGCCGATTTTGCCTATTTCTATGCGCTGACCATGGACGGTTCGTTAATCTCTGTCATTTCCACCATTCGTCGTGCGGGAGTGATAGTGCCATTCATTTATGGAGGCTTAATTATGCGCGATAAAAACATGAAACTGAAAATGCTTGACATGATTGGCGTACTCGTTGGTATGTTTTTGTTGTATCTCGGATCGAAATAATCACGCTATAATTCTGATATAATGAAACTTAAATACAAAACACAAACAAATTCGGTTTATGTGAAATAATATTTCGGAAAAAGTTTGATAATTTGATGAAAATTAGTAATTTTGCAAGCCCAAATGAACACAAACAGATAATAATAAAAATATAAGATATGAAAAGTGGAATTCACCCCGAAAGTTATCGCACGGTAGTATTTAAAGATATGTCGAATGGCGATACATTTTTCTCTCGTTCAACTGTGAACACAAAAGAAACTATCGAAATCGATGGCGTTTCTTATCCGGTTGTTAAACTTGAGATTTCAAGTTCTTCACATCCTTTCTACACAGGTAAATCGAAACTGGTGGATACTGCAGGACGTGTTGATAAGTTTATGAACCGTTACGCAAAACGCATGGAAACTAAAAAATAAGTTTCCGGCTCACAAAAGCATTAAAAAACCTGATTCATATTTTTGAATCAGGTTTTTTTGTGTCCTCACCCTGTGTCACGATGACATCTTTCTCTTTTTTTCTGTATGCTTACTAACTCTGATGTTGAGGATGACTACCGATAGTTATCGGTATTTAATCTGTCATATCTTATCAGGTCAAAATTTTCCTCCAAATAGTGTTTTCTGCACGAATATTATACCTTCATTGTCGCTTAAGAACTGTATTTTTGTGTAAAATTTAAGCGGAAATTTGGTATGCGTAAACAATTTATTTTTATTCAGTTTGTTTTTCTTAGTTTAGTGGCATTTGCACAGGGTTCAATCGAAGATTATAACCGTGCATTTTCGTATCCCGACCGGGTGAAGGACAAAGTTTTTTATTCAAATGTAGTGCCTCACTGGATTAGCCCAACCGAATTTTGGTACATTCAAAATACTCCGACAGGAAAAATATATACTTTGATTGATGCAAAGTTGAAATCGCGTAAGCTGCTTTTCGATCACATGATGCTGAATGAGAAACTCAATGAAATGTCGAAACAAAACGTAACGGTTGACCAATTGTCGCTCAATGGATTGCGTGTTTCAACAACGAAAGATACTCTGCGTTTTACATCGAACGGATTTCGATGGAAATTTATTCAGTCGTCCAATAAACTGATCAACGAAGGCAAAATCGATGATCGCAAGGAAGGTTACTGGGGAACAGTAGATGCAGAACGGAATGGTGAACCGGTGATGTCGCTCGACAAAAAATGGTCGGCATTTGTCAGAGATCATAATTTGTTCGTCAAAAATAAGGCTACAGGAGAGGAGAAGGCGCTTTCGACAGATGGAACGTTCACCGATTATTATTCGGCTTATCCATTCTGGTCACCCGATTCAAAGAAAATCATTGTTTCACGCATTCACCATGCGCCTGTCCGCACGCTGACACTTATCGAGTCGTCACCCACCGATCAGTTGCAACCCAAACTGCAAACACGCGATTATGTGAAACCCGGCGATACATTGCCCATGCGTACGCCCGTCATTTTCGATATTGTCAAAAATGAACAAAAAGTTCTGTCAACCACTTTGTTGCCCAACCAAATGGATCTGAAAGGATATGAATGGAGCGGAGATAGCAAAACCGTAGTTTTCGAGTACAACGAACGCGGTCATAAAGTGTATCGTGTTCTCGAAGCATCCGCCGAAACCGGTGTGATACGTCCGCTTATCGAGGAAACTTCCAATACTTTTGTCAATTACAGTCGTTATTATCGTCAGTTGTTGCCAAAAACCAATGAAATTATCTGGATGAGCGAGCGCGATAATTGGAATCATTTGTATCTCTACGATAGAATTTCAGGAAAAGTAAAAAATCAGATAACCAAAGGAGCGTGGTACGTGCGCGAAGTATTGGATGTGAATGAAAAAACGCGTGAAATTATTTTCTCGGCTAACGGAATGGTGGCAAATGAAGATCCTTATCTTATCCGTTATTATCGTATCGGTTTCGATGGAAAAGGGTTAACCTGCCTCACACCCGAAGAAGGTATGCATCAGGCATGGTTTTCGGACGATAAAAAATATTTGGTCGATGTATATTCGCTCGTCAATAAAGCGCCGGTGGCTGTGTTACGCAGTGCTACAAGCGGAAAAATCATTATGCCACTTGAAAAAGCCGATATATCGGAATTATTGAAAACCGGTTGGATAGCTCCCGAACCTTTCTGCGCCAAAGGCCGCGATGGAAAAACCGATATTTGGGGTATTGTTATCCGTCCGACGAATTTTGATCCGAACAAGAAATATCCTGTACTGGAGTATATCTACGCAGGCCCGGGCAGTCAGTATACGCCCAAATCGTTTTTCTCAAGCAATCGTTATCTGAATCCGATAGCCGAACTGGGTTTCATTGTTATTCAGTTAGACGGCATGGGAACATCATTTCGTTCCAAAGCTTTCGAGGACGTGTGTTACAAGAATCTGAAAGATGCCGGCTTCCCCGACCGCATTGCGTGGACAAAAGCGTTGGGCGAAAAATACAGTTTTATCGACACCACACGCATAGGTATTTACGGTGCATCGGCCGGTGGACAGGAATCCATGGCGGCAGTTTTGTTTCATCCGGAGCATTATAAAGCAGCTTATTCGTCGTGCGGTTGTCACGATAACCGCATGGATAAAATCTGGTGGAACGAGCAATGGATGAGTTACCCGATAGATAAATCGTACGAAGAAAGTTCCAATGTGGTCAATGCCGCCAGGCTTACGCGGCCGCTGATGCTGGTAGTAGGCGAAATGGACGACAATGTGGATCCATCATCAACGTTTCAGGTATGCAATGCGTTGATAAAAGCCAACAAAGATTTTGAACTGGTATTTTTACCGGGAGTGGGTCACACCATGGGCGAAAGTTATGGCGAGCATAAGCGTTACGATTTTTTTGTCAAGAATCTGATGAATGTAACTCCGCCTGATTGGGATAAAGTGGGGAAGAAATAAGTTTTATACATTTGCAATTTTGTAAAGTGATAAAATGTACCTTAAGTGATACAATGTTTTTTTATTATGGATAATAAAATCTAGAGCAGAATAAATTATTATATTTGCACATTCAGATTTATCCTAATCTACTTTTAATCAAAATACGAATGAAAAAGATTGTAATTTACACATTATTGCTCATCGTAATGTCCGGATGTGAATATGAGTATAATAATACTCCGGCTGAAATGAAACCATATATCTCTGATAATGATACTATATGTTTTGTCGATAATGCAAAACTTCAAGCCGATACTGCAATTATTAAAGTAGTAAAGTCATACAATTATAGAGAATATAGCAGAGAAGATAACATAAGTATATATTATTATTTTAATAAATCTTCATCAATAAATAAGTTAAGTGCTGATATTCATGGTTGCTATTTAGAAGTAAGAAGTGATCCTTATTCAAAGTTTAATACAATTAACTTCGAAAATGATAATACTAATATAATTCAAAACGAATTTGCTATTAATCATGAAATATATTCTGAAGTTTACGTGTTTAAGGCGATAAACAATATACCAGACTCTTTACCAAACATTATTTATTATAATTTTCGAAATGGCATTGTAAGATATGATTATCCTGATGGTAGAGTTTATGAGAAAACTAAAAAATGGAGTATTATAAACTAATAAAAGAAATGAGAACCAAAACCGGTTCTCATTTCTTTTATTTTATATGCGATGCAAACAATGGTGTGGCAGCATGTTGCAGCAGTTTGTACACCATTCCGGGGTTAAACAGGCGCGACAGGAATCGGCGGCGTCGGGTGTTGAAAGCCAGTAGATTGATGTTTTTTTCTTTCAGATATTCGTCGATCATTTCGGGTGAATCGTTGGAGCCCAGAAGGGCATAGTGCGTTACCAGATTCGGATAATGATTCGAAAAATAAACCTTGATACCAGCCAGCATTATTTCGTCCCATGCTTCGTTTTTATCGGAAGCATGAATAAAATAAAACTCCGGTTTATGAGCCCCAAACAACGCAATTGTTCTGTCGATCGCAATTAAATCTTTCTGCTCGAAATTGGTCAGGAAGGCAATCTTATGTATGTCGTCGGGCGAATTCAGATTCATTTGCGTAGGTACTGCAAAAACAGGTGAAACACAACTTTCCATCACTTCGGCAGTAACGCTACCCACAATTTCGTCGGTTAGTTTGCGTCCGCGTGTGCCCATCACCACCAAATCGGGATTATTTTTTTTGCAATATTCCAGAATCTGATCTTCGGGGACACCTTCTTTCAGTTCAAAACTGAACGGAATGTCGGGAAGTTCTTTTTTCTCAATACGTGATTTAATCAGATTGGTCATGTTTTCCACATCGGCATTGGCTGTGTTTACTATTCGGCGCAGCAATTCACTGTCGCTAATGCTGTAAGTGCTTATGTCGTTGTTCATCGAAATGGTGAATGCGGGACTGAAATACACATACAGAAAAATAATTTCGGCATCCAATGTGTTGGCAAAATGAAATCCGAAATCGATGGTTTTATTGATCAAGTCGTTAAAATCGATAGCAACAAGTACCTGACGGGGCGATTTCAGAGGTTCGCTGTCGTACAACCGCTCCATTTCTTCCACAATTTTCAAAGCACGCGGCAGGTCGCTTTCCTTTATTCTTACCCGTACGCCCACAGCCATTTCAGGATGTTCCAGATTCAGATTGTGAATAGCTGTTTCAATGCCATTGTCTTCGAGCACTGTTTTAATCATTTGCGCACGCTGGTAAGTGCGTATAGCCAGTGTAACTAATTTGTCGTTCATATCTGCAGAGGTTTTATAAAGAGACTTCAGCAATAAAATCACACATTTTTATGTCCATTAAATACGGGTATAAAGTTAATCACTTTTTTCAATTTATGTTCGTCTTTTGCCCGAAATGTTGATGTTTGTTAATGAAATGAGTCCCGTTTGGACGGGACGAGTTCTCCCGCCTTTTGCGGGACAAGCTATGTGACCATTAAAAAACAAATAATTTACTCATGAAACAATTCAGGATATTTCAAAGTTTAGTGCAAACTGCCGTATTCTCATTCAAAATCATTATTTTTGTAAAGTCATACAATTTCTTTCCTCAAAAGAAATTAAAATTATTTTCGATGAATCTTTTTACTGCTACATTTTTATTTATACCTTTTGCTTCCATCACCTTTCATCCGGTGACTGCGGGAGCATTAGTGTCGTTGGTATTCAGCATACTTTTGTTGGCTGTTGCAGCATTTATGTCGGCAGCCGAAGTTGGTTTTTTTTCGCTTAGCCCGCAAATTATGAACGAGCTGAACGAAACTGACGATAAAAAACAAAAGACCATTCTCAAGCTCATTGAAAACCCGCAACGATTACTTGCCACCATACTTATTGGTAGCAATACGATGAATGTGGCTATCATTTTTTTGCTGACACTTTTTACTACTTCCATTGTAGATTTTGCTGATGCACCGGTTTTCGGATTTGTTTTTCAGACCATTATCATCACCTTTTTGCTGTTGCTTTTTGGTGAAATAATTCCCAAAATTTATGCCACCCGTTTTGCATACAAAGTAGCTTTGCAATCGGCCGGCTTTATTTCGGTAATGGAAAAAGTACTTTCTCCGTTTGTAACTATGCTGGTCAATTCCACTTCGGTTGTTAATAAACGAATGGTCAAACACAGTCGCTCTAATATATCGCTCGATGAACTTTCTCATGCTCTGGAACTTACTTCGGACATGCAGGAGGAAGATACCGAAATTTTGGAGGGGATTATTAAATTCGGAAATATCCGCGTGGTGGATATCATGACATCGCGTGTGGATATGGTGGATGTGGATATGAAAACCGGTTATAAGCAACTGCTGAACCTGATTATTGAGTCGGGTTATTCGCGCATTCCGGTTTATTCCGGTACCCGCGATAACATCAAAGGCATTCTTTACAGCAAAGACCTGTTGCCACATCTGGAAAAACCTGCTACTTTCCGCTGGCAGAGCTTGGTGCGCCCGGCTTACTATGTGCCCGAAACTAAAATGATTGACGATTTGCTGAATGAATTCCAGAAAAACAGAGTGCATTTGGCAGTTGTGGTGGATGAGTATGGCGGTACATCGGGTATTGTAACGCTGGAAGATATTCTGGAAGAAATTGTTGGCGATATTACCGACGAGTACGACGAAGAGGAAAAGATGTTCACCAAAATTGATAATCATACTTTTGTGTTTGAAGCAAAAATTCAGTTGAACGATTTCTATAAAATAGATGAGATCAACGAAGAAGATTTTGTGAAAGTAACCGAAGATGTGGAAACTCTGGCAGGCCTGGTGCTTGAACTTAAAGGCGATATTCCTCAAAAAAACGAGAAAATTGATTATGGCAGATATGTTTTTGAAGTTTTGGCTGCCGATAATCGCCGTATAAAAAAAATCAAATTACATATCAAAAACGACTTCAGCAAACAAGAAGATTAAAACCTATCCTGATTATCGCAGAAAAATGTATCGAAAAAACCATTCAATGAAACAAATATTTCTGATGCTGACAATTGCCACACTGGTTGTTTCCTGTGGAAAAAACGGTATGCCATTACCGTATGGTTATTTCAGGGTGGATATGCCGGAACATGTTTACATGCCTACTGCCGATTCACTCCGATTGCCTTATGCCTTTGAACTATCGAAGGTAGCTGTAATTCAAAAAAGGACTTCAGCAAATGAGCTTTATTGGGTCGATGTCAATTATCCGCAACTGCATGCAAGTTTGTATTGCAGTTATCTGCCGGTGAAGGGAAATTTGTTTCAACTCATGGAAGATGCACACAAATATGTGTACAAACATAGTGTAAAAGCCGATGGCATTGGCGAAAAGGTGTTTCAGAATCCTGAAAAAAAGGTGTATGGCATTTTGTATGACCTGACCGGAAACACAGCTTCGTCGGTACAGTTCGTGCTGACCGACAGTGTGCATCACTTTTTTCGCGGGGCGCTTTATTTCGATAATGTGCCCAACAAGGACTCAATTGCACCGATGTCCGATTACATTCGCGAAGATATAGTTCATATGATGGAAACTTTTGAGTGGCGCTGATGATAAAACTTAAACTGAATAAAGCAGGAGCTGTATTGCTGGTTTGGGATATGACCGAAACTGTGGACGAACTCAAGCTCCTATTGCAGAATTTTAATGAATACGCTGATGAGTTTGAAAAAATTCCGACTGAAAAACGACAAAAAGAGTTTCTTTGCACACGTTTGCTGGTAAATGAATTGCATAGACTGCCGGTGTTGGTTAGTTATGATAAGGATGGAAAACCTGTTCTCGCAGGTTCAGACTCACACATAAGTTTTACTCATTCAGCCAATTGGGTAGGGGTTATTTATCACCCGAATGCCCGTGTTGGTATCGATATTGAATGTCCAACAGATAAAATTCTGAAAGTTGCTTCGAGATTTTGTTCCGAACAAGAAAAAACATATTTTCATGTTCCAGACAACCGTGATGAGCTGTTGTTGGTGTGGTGTGCCAAAGAAACTGTTTTCAAAATTATCGGATCACCAGTGACCGATTTTGCGAAAACCATGCAGGTTCTGCCATTTCAGACAGAGGATTCCGGCGTGTTAAAACTTAAACTTCTGAATGAAAATAAAATATTAGATATTCATTATTTCCGAACTTTAAATTATACACTCACTTATTGCATTTTGTAAATCCATGTTGACAACTCAATCAATTTATGAAACCATCTGCCGGAAAAAAGATGCCGGAAAAAAGATGTTCGTCGTACTTCTCGATCCTGATAAATGTTCAAATACCGATGCCAGAACACTTATTCGTTTGCTGAATGTTTCCACACCCGATTTTGTTTTTGTTGGTGGTAGTCAAATGAAAGGATCTGCCGAAGAACTTATTTCTTTGCTGAAGCAACATTTGCCGATTCCGGTGATTCTTTTCCCCGGACATATGTCGCAGTTTTCGTCCAATGCCGATGCGCTTTTATATCTGTCGCTTATTTCAGGCAGAAATCCGGAGTTTCTGATCGGGCAGCATGTGGAGTCGGCTTTTGCCATTCGTAAATCACAAATTGAAGTCATACCCACAGCGTATATTTTGCTCGATGGGGGTATTCAGAGTGCAGTACAGGAAGTCACCGGTACTACTCCGATTGATTTGAACGATCCGGATAAAATTGTATCCACAGCTTTAGCCGGAGAATTGTTGGGTATGAAAATGGTCTATCTCGAAGCAGGAAGCGGTGCTAAAAATCCAGTGCCTGTAGAAATGGTAAGTATTGTACGTCAGAATATTAAATTGCCAATTATTGTTGGTGGTGGAATAAACGCTTCAGGATTACTGCCTCAGCTTTTCGATGCCGGTGCCGATGTGGTTGTGGTGGGAAATGCGCTTGAAAATAATATGAAGCGATTACCTGAATTTGTAGGACTGACCAAATTATACAACAGAAACAAACGCTAACGCAGTTTGTGCCGGTTAAAATGTGGCCCTGCCAATCGGATAAAATAAGCAAACGAAAGTACAGCCATGAGTGCGCCTGTCAGATAAGCCATTTGCAGGCCACCTTTGCTGTCGGCAATCCAGCCTCCGCAAATTAAACCGATTCCGATACCAATATCCCAACTTGTCATGTAAGTGGAACTGGCTGTGGCGCGTCGGTTATTGGGTGCCAGATTCACAAACAACGTGTTGTATGCCGGAAAAATAAGGCCGTAGGCAATGCCAATCAACAATGAAATAGCATAAAACGAAATCAGTATCCAGATATTTTCATGCAGGAATTTCAATCCGGCAAGGGCAAAAAAACCAATGGCACCAAGCACCGTTCCCCACGCAATAACATGCACCAGTTTGCCCCGGTCAACCAACTTTCCGCTGATAAGTCGTGAAAATGCCAGACCGATAGCCATCAATGTAAAAAACACACCCACACCGCTTTGTATGCCAATTTCTTCTCCGTAAATAGCTACGTAAGTTACGGCGATTCCGTAGGGGATGCCCATTAGTAACAAACATAATCCGGCATGAAAACCTTTGAAAAGAAAAAACCGATCGAATGCAACAGGCTGATGGTGAGTGCGGTCGGCCATGTTTTTCGATTTGATTGTCGAAGCAAATAAAAACCCAAGAAAACCACTACCGATAGCCGTGTAAAATATAATGTCGAAACTGAAAATCTCGTGCATAAAAAGTCCCGTCATCGGACCCACAGCCATAGCCAGCGTGTTAGCAACGCCAAAATAGCCCAAACCTTCGCCCCGACGGGAAGCCGGCATAATGTCCACAATCAAACTGTTGCCGGCTGTTGTCACAAATCCGAAAGTAAACCCATGTAAAATCCTGACAAATAAAAATATACCAATGGTATTTGCCAGCGGATAACCTACAAAAGTAAGTACAAAAAGCAGGTAAGCTATCAGGTAAACAGGTTTACGGTAAACCATATCGAGCACAAAACCCGCAAACGGACGGATGGCTAGCGCAGCAATGGTATAACTTGCCAGAATAACGCCGACAGTTGTTTTTGATGTACCAAAAACTTCAATAAGAAACAACGGAAAAACCGGAACAAGCAAATAAAAAGCAAAAAACAACAGAAAATTACCAATGCTGGCATTGATAAAACTGCTTGTCCAGAGTTTGTCTTGCGGCTGATTCAATGTTTTTTAGCGCTGAGAAATTAAGAAATTGAGAAAACAGGAAAATTAAGAAAATAAGAAAATAGGAAAATAAGAAAGTACAAACTATTAACTGTGTTTTATCAGATTCATAAACTCTTCGCGGGTTTTTGCCTGCTGAAAAACGCCTGTAAAATCGGATGTTGTGGTTATCGAATGTTGTTTTTGAACGCCACGCATTTGCATACACAGGTGTTGAGCTTCCAGAATTACCATAACGCCCAGTGGATTCAAAGTGCTCTGAATACATTCCTTTATCTGAGTTGTCATTCGTTCCTGAACCTGCAAACGGCGGGCAAAAACTTCAACAATTCGCGCTATTTTGCTTAATCCGGTAATTTTGTGATTCGGAATATAGGCAATATGCGCTTTCCCGAAAAACGGTAACATGTGATGCTCGCACATAGAGTAAAAATCAATGTCCTTCACAATCACCATTTGGCGGTAATCCTCGGTAAACATGGCTGAGCGAATGATGTCGTCGGGATTTTGTTCGTAGCCCTGCACCAAAAACTGCATAGCTTTCGATACACGTTCAGGTGTTTTCAATAAACCTTCGCGGCCTTCGTCTTCGCCCAGAAGTTTAATAATTTCGCGGTAATGTGCTGCTATTTTTTCAGTTTTGTCCTGATCGAAAGGAACGGGCTGATTTATGTTGAAATCCATCATTTTTAATTTGGTTACAGAAATTTTTTCTGTTATTCAGAGGTTTATTTGATCTCTGACAGTATAAGTTTCGCTTTTCAATTCGGGAAAAGCATCCATCAATAGTTTTCTGAAATTTTGGGCATCTATCTGCGATTTGAAATCACCTACACGCACTTTCCAAAACGGCGAAATGTAATTTACATACACCGGTTGATCAGGAAAAGCTTCTTTAATCAGTTTCTCAATCCGAAAAGCTTCAGTTTTTGCTGTACGTTGTGTATTGCTCGAAAAAACCTGCACACGGAATCCACCACCGGTTTCGGTCACTGCGCTGATTTTTTTATAATTTACTAATTGTTCAATGCGTCGGTCTTCGAAAAATTTCACCGATGCGTGTGTTGTGCTGTCGGTTTTCGATAACGATTTGAATATAGTTTCGGTTTTCGGTGCATTTTCCTGCGCCGACAAACCCAACGATAAAAATAATGTGCTGAAAATCAGGATAAAATATTTGTGTGCCATAGTTTCAACTAATTTGAGTGCAAAGTTATAAAATGTTGGCGTATAATTCTTTTTTCGGGTTTAAAACTTTTAGTTATTGTCGGTATATCAAAAAATATTCCTAAATGTTTATCTTTGTTCTTCAATCTTTTATTGTATGGAAAAAAACAGAACAGCAATTATTGTGGCCGGAGGGAAAGGTGAGCGTATGAATGCAGATATTCCGAAACAGTTTCTGGAATTAAAAGGAAAACCCATTCTTATGCATACGTTGGAGGTTTTTCAACGGTTCGATATGCGTATGCAATTGATACTTGTTTTGCCGGAAACACAGATAAAATTCTGGCAGCAACTCTGCAGAGACCATTCATTTGCACTAAATCATGTTGTTGTTGAAGGTGGCAAAACCCGTTTTCATTCTGTGAAAAACGGCCTTGCTGCAGTGCAATTACCTGCTTTGGTGGCTGTACACGATGGCGTGCGTCCGTTGGTGAGCAACGAAACCATTGAACGTTGTTTTGTGGAGGCTGAAAAAAATGAAGCTGCCATCCCGGTTGTCGATATGATTGAAAGTGTGCGACAAATAACTCCCCAAGGAAGTCTTTCAGTCGACCGTACAGCCTATAAATTGGTGCAAACGCCGCAGATTTTTGATGGTGAATTGTTGTTGAATGCTTATCAACAGGAATTCTCAACTTTTTTTACCGACGATGCATCGGTAGTGGAAGCATTCGGACATAAAGTGGAACTGGTGGAAGGTAACAGAGAGAATATAAAAATCACCACCGAAATGGATTTGAAACTTGCTGAAGCAATTATGATATGATAACTGAAAATGGAATGAGAAAATTCGTGTGGACAGTTTTTAGTTTTGTAGATTTGACCATATTCGTTATTTGCTTTGTTACTTTACAAACTCAACATGGTGATGGTTTGTTAGGGTTCATTTATTTTTATCCTGAATTACTTGTTGTTATTGGTGTTTTAAGGATGATTTTGGTGAAGAATTACAAAGTTGGATTTATAAATAAATTTCAGGAATTTCTGTATATTCCTTTGCTCATTTTGCCATTTTTTCTACCGATAAATAACGAACAGCTAAAAATAACAGGTCAGATTTTTATGGTAATTGCATTCTTTGCTTGTTTTACATTGTCTGTAATGGCCATTTTTTCAGAGAAAAAGTAATATGCAAAATAAACAGCCGATTCAATATTTCGATTCGCTTCGTGCTTTGGCTACTGTGGGAGTCATTCTGATACATATTTCTTCTCCGTTGGTAAATATGACCTGGAGCAGGAATATGCCTTACTGGTGGATAGGTAATGTGGCCGATTCGCTGGTGCGATTTGCTGTTCCGGTATTTTTGATGCTCAGCGGAGCTACCATGTTGGGAAAAGAATATTCGCTAACTGATTTTTACAAAAAGCGGTTTTTAAGGGTTTTTCTGCCCTTTGTATTTTGGTTGGGAATGTATTGGATATATCGTTGGGTGATGCTGAAACCTGCTTCCCGACCGCTTGATGTGGGTGGAATTGCTGACTGGGCAATGAATTTATTTCTGAAGGAAGGCGTTTCGAAGCATTTGTGGTACATTTACATGATATTATTTATTTACCTGATATTGCCGTTTCTGGGAATGTTGGTTAGGAAGTTGAGCAATAATACATTGTTGGTTTTGCTGCTTGGTTGGGTGATTCTTACCTTTGTTTTCAGAACCACACCAATGAATCTTTACAGTTGGACAGGCGATTATGGTAGCAAATTTCTGGGTTGGTTTTTACATGTCGGATATGTGGTGCTCGGTTTTTATCTGAGTAGGTTAACGTGGGAAAAAACAGGGTTAAGACAAATAGCCGGTATTGTTTTTATACTCACAGTACTGGTTTCGGCCGTTGGAACTTATCTGATAAGTACAAGTTGTAAGCATTTGGATATGAGTTTATACAGTTATCTGAATCTGAATACCATAATTCAATCAACTGCTCTTTTTTTGTGGTTGAAAAATGTGGAAATAAAAAACAAATTCGCACTGAATCTGCAAACCACAATAAGTAATTACAGTTACGGGATATATCTGGTTCATATTATGGTTATTGGTATTTTGTTCCGAAACGGGATTTATTGGTCGTTTGCCCATCCGTTAGTATCTTTGCCGGTATTGGTTGCAGGTGTAACGGCAATTTCTTTCGGTATTATTTTTCTGCTGCGGAAAATTCCCGGTGGAAAATATATAGCAGGGTAGTGGGAGATAGAAATTGGGAAAATAGAAAATAGAAAATAGAAAATAAGAAAATAAGAAAATAAGTAACATCTATAAGGACAATGAACCTTGAAATTTTTGAAACTCTTGAAACTAATATTAGAGACGCGGCATGCCACGTCTCTACAAAAACCCGGAACGCAAAACACGAAATAATAAACTGAATGTATGGATTTTTCGATGCAGGACATAAAATATCTTCCGGGTGTTGGTCCCAAAAAGGCGACACTCTTTGCTTCCGAACTGGGAATTCGTTCGGTGGAAGATTTGTTGCATCATTTTCCGTACAAATATGTGGATCGTAGCAGGTTTTATTATCTGCACGAGATAACCGAAAATATGCCTTTTATTCAGGTAAAAGGTCAGATTCTGAAGTTTGAGAAAATTGGCGAAGGGAAGAATATGCGTCTTTCGGCTGTTTTTACCGACGGTAAGGATACTATTGAACTGGTGTGGTTCAAAGCGGTGAAATTCATTTTAGAAAAATACAAAACGGGCGTCGATTACGTGGTTTTTGGAAAGCCAAGTCCCTTTAACGGACGCTATAATATTGTGCATCCCGAAGTTGAACTGGTTTCGCAACTTCCACCGGTTGAGCGCATGGGTTTGCAGCCTTTTTACAATACCACCGAAAAGATGAAAAGCGGTTTTCTGAACTCGAAAACGGTACAGAAAATAATTTTCCCGCTGCTTCAGAACATCAAAGGCGGGGTTCCTGAAACACTTCCGGCTTCCATTCTCAAGCGTTATGCGCTGATGAATCTCACCGAATCGCTTGTGAATGTGCATTTTCCGAAAAATGCGCATGCGCTGAACAAAGCCCGCCAGCGACTCAAATTTGAAGAGCTTTTTTACATTCAACTCAGTATTTTGCGGCAGACCAAATGGCGGGAGCAGAACTTCCGTGGTTTTATTTTTGGTCAGATAGGACATTATTTTAATACTTTTTTCAAAGAATATTTGCCGTTTGAACTTACCGGAGCACAAAAGCGGGTGTTGCGCGAAATTCGCACTGATGTGGGTAGCGGTAAACAGATGAATCGCTTACTTCAGGGCGATGTGGGCAGCGGTAAAACGCTGGTAGCATTAATGTCGATGTTGATGGCCGTCGACAATGGTTTTCAGGCAGCACTAATGGCGCCTACCGAAATTTTGGCCAAACAGCATTTCGAAACTATCAAAGAATTTCTTGGCGATTTGGGTGTCGGTGTAGCGTTGCTTACAGGCTCTACACGGCCTAAAGCGCGTGAAGTGCTTCACGAACAATTGCGGAGCGGTGAACTGAAAATTCTGATCGGTACACATGCGCTGATAGAAGAAGTAGTGCAGTTTGCCAATCTTGGTTTCGTGGTGATCGACGAACAGCATCGCTTTGGCGTGGAACAACGTTCCAAACTGTGGAAAAAAAATGTGCAGCCGCCGCATATTTTGGTTATGACAGCCACGCCCATTCCGCGTACGCTCGCTATGACTCTTTACGGCGATTTGAGTGTGTCGGTTATCGATGAACTTCCACCGGGACGAAAACCGATTCAAACTTATCATTATTATCAGAGTAAACGTCAGGAAATCAATCGGTTTATTGGTAAACAAATTCAGGCCGGACGGCAGGTGTATATCGTTTATCCGTTGATTCAGGAATCCGAAAAAATGGACTTGCAGGATTTGGAAAACGGATATAATTATATATGCGAAACATTCCCGACCTGCAAAGTTTGCAAAGTACATGGCAAACTGAAAGCTGCCGAAAAAGATTATCAGATGCAGAAATTTGTGTCGGGCGAAGCGCAAATCATGGTGGCAACCACGGTGATAGAGGTTGGCGTGAATGTGCCTAATGCTTCGGTCATGGTGATTGAAAATGCGGAACGGTTCGGGCTTTCACAGCTTCACCAGTTGCGGGGCAGGGTGGGTCGTGGTGCCGAACAATCGTTTTGTGTATTGCTTACCGGATTCAAGTTGGCCACCGAAACCCGTAAACGCATGGAAATTATGGTACGTACCAACGATGGTTTTGAAATCTCGGAAGCAGATTTGCAATTACGTGGACCCGGCGATCTGGAGGGAACGCAGCAGAGTGGATTACCTTTCGAACTAAAAATTGCCAACCTGGCACAGGATGGAAAAATGCTCGAAATTGCACGGCGTACTGCCATGGAAATATTGGAAGATGACCCTGCATTGGCAAAATCAGAAAATTACATTCTGACAGTTCAACTTCGCAAATTGAAAACAAATACGCTAAATTGGGGTGTAATTAGTTAAAAAATCGGAACATATTTTGACTTCCTGACTGCTTTTCTTATTTTTGAAAGATAGTTTTTTTACCTTTTATTTTTAACACTTCGGAAATATGGAAAAAACTCTTGTAATTATCAAACCCGGAGCTATTCAGCGAGGACTGATTGGCGAAGTTATCAAGCGATTCGAACAGAAAGGTTTGCAGTTGTGTGGCATAAAAATGATTCAGTTAACGGATGAAATTTTAGCCGAACATTATGCACATTTAGCCGAAAAATCGTTTTTTGGTCGTATAAAACTGGCCATGAAAGCTACTCCGGTCATTGTATGTTGTCTGAAAGGGCTGGATGCAGTTCATATCGTTCATAAAATGGCTGGCGCCACCAACGGACGCGAAGCCTTGCAGGGAACCATACGTGGTGATTTCAGTGTGAGTATTCAGGAAAACATTATCCATACTTCCGATAGTATTAAAACGGCCGAATTAGAGCTTGCCCGCTTTTTTAGCGAAAATGAAATTTTTGATTTCAAACAAAGCAATCTTGATTATTTGTATGCCAGCGACGAAATTTAAAACACAACTATTCACCGTCAGTTATCTGACTATCAATTTTAAGAACTCAAAAATATACACATAGTTTAGTATGCGCTTTTCTCCCAAAATACTTCTCCCAACATTGTTTTTCTTTCAAATTATTTTGGGTGTTAATGCACAATCCAACTTTAGCGTGGTACCAAAACCGGATTCTCTTTTTTTTAGAGATAATCTGATCGAAGCCCTTTCCGACGTTCCTGATTTTTTACCTGCCGATGAATTGTATCACAATATCTGGACCAGCGAACGGCTCAATCCTTACAAAATTCCGATCGATAGTCTGAAAGACTCCATCCGCATTGACTGTTCGGGTTTTCGTATTCCTGTTCCGGGCTTCATTACTTCCGATTTTGGTCCCCGCAATTACCGGTTTCATTACGGTACCGACTTGCGTCTTAATATCGGAGATACTGTTCGGGCTGCCTTTAAAGGTAAAATCAGAATTATTGATTACGAAGAAAGGGGGTATGGTAATTACATTGTTATCCGACACGATAATGGTCTTGAAACTGTTTACGGACACCTCGATAAAGTGCTTGTTGGCATTAATCAGAATGTAAAAGCCGGAGAATTGATAGCTTATGGCGGTAACACCGGTCATTCCACAGGACCTCACCTGCATTTCGAAATCCGTTATCTGGGAAATCCGATAAATCCGGCAAGTATTGTAAATTTCACCACCGGGCAGGTACACAACAAGGATTATCTGATAACAAAGAAAAAATCCTTCGATTATAAACGTCAGGTTAAAGTACAGCAGTCGGTAAAATATTACACGGTTCGCAAAGGTGATGTGCTTGGCCAAATTGCTATGCGTAACGGAACAAATGTAAAAGCACTTTGCCGACTGAATGGGTTGAAATCATCGTCGAAAATTAAACCCGGACAGAAACTCAGAGTGAGATAACAGATGACTTCGGCGTTATTTGTCCTTCAGACGTTATTTGCCTTCGGCGACAAACAGCGCAGCAAAATAACTATCAATAACGCGAAGCAAATAACTATTAAAAACGCGCAGCAAATAACCATAAATAGCAGCGCAGCTAAAATAACAACCAATAACGGCTTTTTGCCAAATAACAATCAATACCATGAATACACTATCTTTTCCACTGAAGCTCACTTTTAAAATTGGTACATTGAGCAACGATTTTGTTGCTCAGGATGTGAATGGTGCTACAATAGCCTACGTACGGCAGAAAATGCTGAAATTGATTGAAGAAATTCAGGTGTTCACCGACGAAAGCCGTTCCGATCTGCGGTATACCATCAAAGCCAACAAATGGCTCGATTTTTCTACCACCTATACTTTTACCGATGGTGTTGGTAAGGAAGTTGGTCGCGTTTCGCGCAAAGGTTGGGCGTCGATATGGAAAGCGCATTACGAAATTTTCGATGAAAATCAGCAAATTGATCTGACTATCAGGGAAGAAAATCCGTGGGCGAAGATTTTCGATTCCATGTTGGGCGAAATTCCTTTTGTGAACATACTGACAGGCTATTTGTTTCATCCATCGTACATAGTTTTTCGTCCGGATGGCACCCAGGTTGCCCGGTTGAAGAAAGAACCTTCGTTTTTCGGTCGTTATTTCACTATCGATAAACTGGCAAATTTCGAAAAAGGAGAAGAAGAACGTATTTTACTGAGTTTAATGATGATGATTTTGCTCGAAAGACAGCGCGGCTAATGTGATGATGAAATGATTTGATGATGTGGAGATGAAATGATGTGTTGATGAAAGATGTGGCAAAAAATACTTACTGTTTGCCGCTTACTGCTTACCGTTTGCTGCTTACCGCTGAATAATTTGCTGCTGATTCAAAAGAAATTAGTAATTTTGCAGACCTGAATTTTTCAGGCAGGAATGAATAAAAAAGATTTTTAAGAAAAATAATGAGTGTTGTAGATAAAATAAAGGCATCGAAATCCACCGCGTTTTCGTTTGAACTTTTGCCTCCGCTAAAAGGCAATGGAATTGATGGTGTGTATCGTACTATCGATGCTTTGAAAGAATTCGATCCGAAATATATCAATATTACCACGCACCGCAGTGAGTTGGTGTTTAAAGAAACTACAAACGGATTGTTTGAGCGTGTAGCCGAACGGCATCGCCCGGGAACGGTTGCCATTGCTGCTGCCATCCAAAATAAATACAAAATTCCGGTGGTGCCGCATATTATTTGCAGCGGTTTTACCCGCGAAGAAACGGAATATGCACTTATCGATTTGCAGTTTCTGGGAATAACCGATTTGCTTTTATTGCGTGGCGATAAAGCCAAACACGAAAAAGAATTTGCTCCAACCGGTCATGCACATGCCACAGAACTGCAGGTGCAGGTGAACGATTTCAATAAGGGATTGTTTCTGGATGGTTCGCAAATGAAAGCACTTACACCGTTTTCGTACGGAATGGCCTGCTATCCTGAAAAGCACGAAGAAGCGCCTAATATGGATTCAGAACTGTATTACGCTAAAATGAAAGTAGATGCGGGAGCCGAATATCTGGTAACGCAAATGTTTTTCGATAATGCCCGTTATTATGAGTTCGTGGGTAAGTGTCGTGCTGCAGGCATCAATGTGCCGATTATTCCGGGATTAAAGCCCATCACATTTATGAATCAGCTTACTGTGCTGCCAAAAATTTTCAAAACTGATATTCCCGAAGCTTTTGCTGCTGAATTGCGCAAATGTAAAACCGATGCTGAAGCTGCCGAAGTAGGTGTGGAATGGTGTACGGTTCAAGCCAAAGATTTGATACAGAATGGCGCTTTGAGTATCCACTTTTACACCATGATGGCAACTCAGAGTGTAAAACGCGTGGCTCAGGCTGTTTATTGATTTTTTTAACGTCAGATTTTACATTATGAATATTCTATTTTTTTTACTGATATTTGTTGTCCTGATTGTATTGGTGGTGTTGTTTTCAATACTCGGTTTTATACGGTCGGTATTATCAACAATTTTTAGTTTCGGTCGAAACAAAAATAAGTCAAACGGTAGTCAAAGTTCATCTACGCAATCGCATAAACCAACCAACAAGGTTTTTGGTCAGAACGAAGGCGAATATGTGGATTATGAAGAGGTGAAATAAACATAGATTCAGTAAAAATTCCTCTGCCGGATTTTTTTATTGTCAGACTTCCTTTTTTTTTTGATCATTCATCGTTTTGTTGAACCTGCGAGTTGAGATGAATGTCACTTCATAACCTTGCTGTTTATATTGTAATAACATAAATTCAGTAATCACATTTAAAATCTGGTAGTATGAAACGAATACAACAAAGTTTCATCTAATTTTGCCCCATGGGTTAATGATTAAACTTTGTTGTAAGAGTTCCATGTGACAACTAAAAAATCAATTGTAAACACATGAAATGGCATATTCTTTTCGTTGTATGGCTGTTCTCGGCCTATACATTTTCGCAAAATCAGTCAGCTTATCAGGTGTCGAAAGATACCACAGTGTACGAAACTGCTGATGAAGATCCTGTTTTTCCCGGAGGACATTTTGCTGTTTTCGATTCTGTAGAGGTGTATGTGAATACCGATACAATTTTCAAAAACAGAAATATTGACGGTGAAATTAAGGTTGAATTTATTGTGGAAACCGACGGCAAAACGCATGGTTTTAAGGTGATAAAAAGTCTCGACCCTGTTTTCGATGTCGCTTTTGTCGGAATGTTGATGAAAATGCCTGCATGGACTCCGGCCATTCTACGAAATGAAAAGGTTAGATTTAAAAATGTACTCTCACTAAAATTTAGTCATAAAAGCTATTAGCCTACAGTATAATATGGATTATTCAAAAATTCCTTCTCCCTGCTATGTTCTCGACGAAGCAGCATTCCGAAAAAATCTGGAACTTATAAAATCGGTAAAAGAACGTGCCGGGGTAGAAATTATCCTCGCTTTCAAAGCATTTGCCATGTGGAGTGTTTTTCCCATTGTGCGCGAATACATTCCGTATTCCACCGCCAGTTCGTTGGCCGAAGCCCGTTTGGCTTTTGAGGAAATGGGCAGCAAAGCACATACCTACGGACCGGCCTACACCGACCGCGAATTTCCTGAAATTATGCGTTGCAGTAGCCACATAACTTTCAATTCGCTACAGCAGTTCGAGCGATTTTATCCGCAAACTCAGTTCGAAAATATTTCCTGCGGATTACGGATCAATCCGGAATATTCTGATGTGGAAACCGATTTGTATAACCCCTGCGCGCCCGGTTCACGACTTGGCGTGGTAGCTGATTTGCTGGGTGATCAATTGCCCGAAGGTGTGGAAGGATTGCATTTTCATACGCTTTGCGAGTCGTATTCCACCGATTTGGAAAAAACGCTGGCCGTAGTGGAAGAGAAATTCGGAAAGTTTTTCGGTCAGATAAAATGGCTGAACATGGGTGGCGGACATTTAATGACACGCGAAGGTTATGACGTAGAACATTTGATACAGCTTTTGAAAAACTTTCAGGCAAAATATCCGCACCTTCAACTGATTCTGGAACCGGGAAGTGCTTTCGCCTGGCGAACAGGTGTTTTGGTGTCGTCGGTAGTAGATGTTGTTGAAAATAAGGGAATTAAAACTGCCATGCTTGATGTGTCGTTTTCGTGTCACATGCCCGATTGTCTCGAAATGCCATACAAACCTGCTATCGTGGGAGCTACCGATTTTATTCCCGGAAAACCAACTTACCGAATGGGCGGAAACAGTTGTCTTTCAGGTGATTTTTATGGCGATTGGTCGTTCGATGCCGAATTAAAAATAGGTGATAAAATCGTTTTCGAAGATATGATTCATTATACCATGGTGAAAACCACCATGTTTAACGGCGTTTCGCATCCTTCCATTGGTATGTGGACGATAGATAATGAGTTTAAACTGATACGGAAATTTGGTTACGAAGATTATAAAAACAAAATGTCATAGAATATGAAAAACAGACAGATTTACATTACATCCGTATTGCTTATTGTTACAGCAGGTAGTTACTTTCGACTGTTTTCAGAAAGCAAAATTAAAATGGTTGACCTGGTAGCTATTCTTGCTATTGGAGCTCTTCTTGGTGCATTAATTGTACAAATTATTCAATTAGTAAAAGACAAAAAGAAATAGTTTTACATCTATGGAGCTTAATTTACGTATCGACTGGAGCGAACTGGATGTATTCGGGCATGTAAATAATCTGGAGATTATGAAATATGCTCAGGCAGCGCGTGTGAATTTTCTGGAAAAAGTGGGTTTAATGCAGATGCAAAGGGAGTTGGCTAAAGGTCCGATTCTGGCTTCCATTCATACACAATTTCAAAAACCGCTGTTTTTTCCCGGACAGGTAAAAATTATATGTAAGGTAGATTATGTGAAGACATCCAGTTTTAAACGTATTCATCGCATTTACAACGATAAAAACGAACAGGCAGCAGAGACACACGAGATCATTGTGTTTTATGACTTTAAAAAGCAGCATAAACTCGCCATTACTGACGAATTGCGCCGGAAATTTGATCAATTGGAAAATATGTAAGTCTGCTACTTTTTTAACGGACGTTTTTTTATCATTCCGCCTTTGGCATCTTTTATGCTGTGCATAATAATAAAGGCATCTTTGTCGATTCTATCAACCTCACTTTCGAGTTTCGATAATTCCAGTCGGGTGAGCAGCGTGTAAACTATATCGGTTTTTTTGAGTGGTTCTCCGCGTTTTGCAAATCCTTTTTTCCCCAGATAAACAGTACAGCCGCGTCCCAGATTTTCGATAATGGCCAGTCGTATTTCTTCGCTTTTCTCCGAAATAATGGTCACTCCGATATATTCCTCGATGCCGGTAACCACAAAATCTACAGTTTTTGATGCCGCTAGATAGGTGAGCATGGCATACAGGGCAATTTCGATGGAAAAAACATAAGCAGCAAACGAAAAAATAACGATATTAAAAAGCAAAATGATATCGCCAATAGTTAACGGTAATTTACGGCTGAGAAACACAGCCAGAACTTCCGTACCATCAATCACAGAACCACCTCTGATAGCCAAACCAATACCGGCACCCAGAAAAAAACCTCCGAAAACTGCAATCAATAATTTGTCGTGAGTTACTGTTAGTGCAGGCATAAAATGAACTGCTATGGCAAGCACAATTACAGCACAGATACTTTTGATGGCAAACTGCCGACCTACAGCGGTGAATGCCAGGAAAAGAAAAGGCAGATTGATAACAACCAGTAAAACAGGAAAAGAAAAATTGGTCAGTTCGCGGGTAATAAGCGAAATGCCGGTTACTCCACCGTCGATGAACGAATTGGGCAACAGAAAACCTTTCAGACCAAATGATGCCGAAAGAATTCCCGCTAAAATCAGAAAAATTTCTTTAATCAGACGTTTGAAATCCGTTTCGCGTACTTTTTTTAGAGAGCCAGGGATGGAACTGTCGCTGTTGATGGCTTCCGATACAACTTCTGAAACGATATATTGCTCTACCTTTTTCATGATTTTTCGTTAGATTTTTATGATGATCCGTTCACCCAGCGTTTTCGAAAGTTCTTTTTTTACGCCTTCGAGTTCAGCCATTTCGTGCATAATTTCATCGATACGCATGTTGTTTTTTAATTCCGAAGCGGTTTTTAGTTCAATCAATTTCTGACGCACCAAATCGAGAATCAAACTGTTTTTAAATTCAAATATGATTCGTGGTACTAGATCGATAAGTCGTTCTGAGTCGCTTTCCACCTTTTTTATTTTAGAATGAACTTTGCTGAGTTGGTATTTCTCAGTCACCAAATCAGCCGTAAGTTGGCTGATAGCAGCATCCGGATGGTACAGAAAATGCCTTTCGGGGATGAAAACCTCATCCGATGCATGAATTTTATACTCAGCTATTATTTGCTGATGAAGCGGATTGTACAAATCGAGACCATCGTGCTCAAGTTCTTCAAAAATATAGCTTGCAACGCTCACAGGTTGATTTTTAGTTTCGTCGGCATAAAACATAATTTGCTGACCGTACCGGATGAGGATTTGTAGAATATTTCGTTCCTCATTATCAAACTTTCCGTTTGCAATACTGATTGTTTGCGTTGCAGGTTGTTCCTGAACAGCATTTTGTGTTTCGTTCTGCTGGCGGGTTTCGGTTCTTTCCCTGTCAGTACTTTTGAGTTTATTTATTTCGTTGTAAAGCAGTGCTTCGTCCACATTCAGCAACGACGAACATTCTTTTACGTATTCGGCTCTGATAACCTGATTCGGAATAAGTGAAATACTCCGAACTATATCGATAACCAACCCGGCACGCTTTATGGGGTCGTTGCCGGCATCTTTCAATAATAAATTGGTTTTGAAACGAAGGAAATCCGCTGAATTTTTATCGACAAACTCAATGAAGTCCGAAGCATTGTGTTTGCGTGCAAAAGAGTCGGGATCGTCGCCATCGGGCAGGAGTAAAACTTTGATATTCAGTCCTTCTTCGAGTAGTAAATCAATGCCTCGAATGGAAGCTTTGATACCGGCTGCATCGCCATCGTAAATCACCGTTACGTTTTCGGTAAACCGGTGAATCAGCCGGATTTGACCCGGTGTAAGCGATGTCCCCGACGAAGCTACCACATTTTCGATACCGCTCTGGTACATCGAAATAACATCGGTATAACCTTCTACCAAAAAACATCTATCCTGACGAACAATGGCCTGTTTGGCAAAGAAAATGCCGTAAAGTTCGTTGCTTTTGTGGTAAATTTCCGATTCGGGCGAATTGACGTATTTCGCCATCTTGTCGTCCTTTTTCAGGATGCGACCGCCAAAGGCCACCACTTTACCCGAAAGCGAATGTACCGGAAACATTACCCGTCCGCGGAAACGATCACTGAGTTGTCCGTTTTCATTTTCGAGCGTCAGGCCGGTTTTTACAAGATATTCCTTGTTGTATGCTGCTTTTATGGCCGATTGCGAAAAAGCATCGCGCTGATCGAGGCTGTATCCCAGCTGAAATTTCTGAATAATATCTTCGCGGAAACCACGTTCGCGAAAATAACCGAGCCCGATGGATTTTCCATCGATATGCTGGTGTAAGGTGTTTGTGAAGTATTTTTGAGCAAAATCGTTCACCAAAAACATACTTTCGCGGTCGTTGCGCACAGCCATTTCCTCGGCTGTAAGTTCACGTTCCTGAAACTCGATATGATACTTGCGGGCAAGCAGTTTCAGTGCTTCGTAGTACGTTATTTGCTCATGTTCCATGATAAAATGCACCGAGTTTCCACCTTTTCCGCAGCCGAAACATTTAAAAATTCCTTTGGCTGGCGAAACCATGAACGATGGCGTTTTCTCGTTGTGAAACGGACAAAGCCCAAGCAGATTTGTGCCACGCTTTTTGAGCGTAACATAATCCGAAATCACATCCTGAATATGTGCAGCATCGGTAATGCGGTCTATGGTGGACTGGTCGAGCATATCGCCTCACCCCCGACCCCTCTCCTTGCAAGGAGAGGGGAGCAGAGGGTTTTGTAAAATTTTATTGATGACAAAGCTACTGTTTTTATTTCAGAAATGAAAGGTCGGAAAAGTTAAGGTTATTCAATATCAAGATCGTATTTCCGTAATAGCCCTGTCAGGTTTTCTTTGGAGAATTTTGATTTTTTCAACTGATTGTTTTCCGGGTCGATGGTGAAGTTATAAGCCGTCCGAAAATCAGCTTTTTGTAGTTTTGAAAAACTAAAGGTTGTTCCGGCCAAATCACAACAATCAAACCCTGCTTCCTGCAAATCGGCTTCAGTGAAATCCACTTCGTGCAACACACAGTTACTAAAAATAGTTTTTTTTAGTTTCATCCGAAAGAAAGTGGACATACTGAGTGTACAATCGCTGAAGTGAACCGAAAAAAGGTAGGGATTGCAGTACTCAAACTTAGTTCCCAGTATTTTACAGTTTACAAAGTTAACACCGTTCAGCTGAGTATCAATGAGTTTTACCATACTCAGATTGCATTCTTCAAAGCGGCAATCGGTGAAATTTACTTGTTTTACATCGGCTTCAGCGAAATTACACAAACGAAAAATGCAATTCTCGTAGTTTCCTTTGGACAGAATTTCGGAGATGAAATCCTGTTTTTCGTATGTCTGATTGTCGAAATATGGCATATGGCAACTGAGTTTAACTGATTGTAAAGATAATTGTTTTTCGGGTAAAAATGAACCTGACTTTGGTTTGTACTTCAGAGGATGAAAAATTGACTTATTCAGCGCAAAATTATTTTATTGGTATAGGCGCTTAGGTCGCCCAATGATTTATTGGCTGTAAGCCAATTATAATATAGCCCAATGGCAAAGCCTTGGGTTAGATTAGATATATACGAAATATGCGCCCTGCAAGGGCAAAATAATAATAATAATATTGCCCTTGCAGGGCGCATATCGATTTCTATTATTACAGCCCCAAGGCTTTGCCATTGGGCTAGGATATATTGCCACTTTGTGGCGAATGTTGGGATGAACATGAAGTTGTCCCGTATAAACTTGATGAAAATGTTATTCAAATCAAATATAATATACATTTATTGGGGCGGTCTAAACGCCTATACCAATTATTTTAATTCAACATCTATGTATGAATAAAATCACTTTACAGTAAATACTTGAGGGGATATTGAACCAGGCTGATTATCGTTGCAAAACCTAAATGGAATGTTCTTGTTTGTAAGCGTTAAAGAATCGGAGTTTATGTTCTAGAAACATTTCATCCTGAAATTTTGTTTTGTGTGAAAAACTGTAAGATACTCTATAGACTTTAAATAGTACTAAATCGTTAGCCGGATATTGAAATTAATGGTAATTTTGTAATTATCAATAAGAAATCGAATCCGGTAAAGCCATTATTCAGTTTTATAAAACCTGCTTATAATATTTTATGAACACCACATTTGCGCCTTTTGCTAAACCCTTATATGTTATGCTGAAACCTGTTGGTTCGGCATGTAATTTGAATTGCGAGTATTGTTATTACCTGGAAAAGGAACACTTGTATCCATCTGCCAAAATACAGATGATGAGTGATGCACTGCTCGAAAAATTTATTGAGCAGTACATCAATTCACAAACCCAAAACGAGATACTTTTCACATGGCATGGTGGCGAAGCATTGTTACGTCCCATTAGTTTCTACAAAAAAGCATTGGAGTTACAAAGAAAATACGGAAGTGGTCGGCATATAGAGAATGTGTTGCAAACCAACGGAACGATGCTGAACGATGCGTGGTGTGAGTTTTTTAAAGAAAATAATTTTCTGATTGGTATTTCTATTGATGGCCCGCAGGAGTTTCATGATGAATACCGGCGCAATAAAGGGGGCTTACCCACTTTTGTGAAAGTAATGAAAGGTATTCAGTTGCTCAAGAAACATGGCGTGGAATACAATGCTATGGCAGTGGTCAACGATTTTAATGCAGATTATCCGGTGGAGTTTTACCATTTTTTCAAGGAACTGGATTGTCATTATATACAATTTGCACCTATCGTGGAACGTTTGGCATCGCAGGAAAATGGGTTAAAACTGACAACTCCGGGTCAGGAAGCACAGGTAGCCGATTTCTCAGTCAGTCCGAAGCAATGGGGTAAATTTCTGATTGGACTGTTTGATGAATGGATAAAGGAGGATGTGGGCAAGTTTTATATACAAATGTTTGATTCAACGCTGGCCAACTGGGTAGGCGAACAGCCCGGTGTTTGCACTATGGCGCGTCATTGCGGTCATGCAGGCGTTATGGAGTTTAACGGTGATGTATACTCATGCGACCATTATGTATTTCCGGAGTATAAACTCGGGAATATCTATACCGACACGCTTTCGGGAATGATGTACTCCGAAAAACAACTTAAATTCGGTACGGATAAATACGATACTTTGCCCCGTCAGTGCCGGGAGTGTGAATTTCTGTTTGCCTGCCATGGCGAATGTCCGAAAAACCGTTTTGCTACCACCAAAGATGGTGAGCCGGGCTTAAATTACCTGTGTTCAGGCTGGAAAATGTTTTTTCACCATGTAGCACCTTACATGGATTTTATGAAAAAGGAATTACTCGCTCAGCGGGCACCTGCCAATGTGATGGAGTGGGCAAGAAAGATGAATCGTTGAAATATATGATGTCAATTCAATCTGCTAATGTCAATTCGATTTTTCATAAAACAGAAGAGAGCTTCCCTCACAGGAAACTCTCTTTGAACATCACAAATTATGATTAGATTTATTTTGTAATAAATAATTTCTGAGAAACTTTGTTATTTCCTTTCGAAACTGTAACAAGATAAACTCCATTGTTTAATTCTGATAACTCTATGTTGATGTTATCTACGGCAGAAATTTGACGATTCATAATTTCACGACCGGTTAAATCAGTTATAGACAATCGGATATCGTTGTTGTTTTCAAATGGAAGTTCAATAGTAAGATTACTCTGAGCGGGATTTGGATACATTTTCAATGAATTTGTGTTGGCAGATGGATTGAAAAAACCACTGCTTGGATCCCAAATTGATAATCCGGCAAGTGACGATGCTGATTTAAGCAGGAAATTAGGAGCAGTCAGATTAAATGGATCTTCCACATTCATGTTTGAATTATCAGATAATGATACATTTTTGAATGAGGCGCTGTTAAACCAGTTTAATTCAGCTGTTACATCCCAGGTCTGACTTGCAGGCACTACAAAATTGTTTGCCATTCCTGAAAGTACTGTATACTGAACTGCCAAATCACCATTTGTTGCACTTGCCTGTGTAGCTACACCATCCACCTGTAAACCTGATGGCCATCCTGCAAATACTGAGTTATAGATTTTAAGTTTTGTATTTCTGCGAAGGTGCATAGCACTTTGGTAGAGTGAATTAATTGTTGTAGAAGATGTTACTTTTGGTCCGTACGAACTCATATTAGAAAATACAGCCGAAGTGAAAGGAGCGTTAGCAGAACCGGTTGCATCGTTGTCCGATTCAAAACTGTTCGATTTACTTTGGTCGGCAATGGCCGGATCACGTAAAGCAACGCCAAACTGAACCATACCTGAATATCCGTTGTCAGTATCAAAATCATCGTCCCAACCACGAAAAGCAATCAAGTGTTTGGCATTTACTGTACCGCCAAACCATTCGTATGAGTCATCGCCCGAATACGAAACCTGAATGTTGTCTAATGTTGTTCCCGAACCAACACCACCCATGGTCAAACCATTGATTTCGTTGTTGGTAGCAAAGGCAATACCAGGGAATTCAATACGAACATATTTCAGCGAACCTGAATTATCAGCAGCATCAGTTCCACCATACGTTGAACCCACACCACCTTCGATAGTGCCTGAACCACCTGAAATGTTGACAGGAGCTTTACCGCAGACAATTACACCACCCCAGTCGCCATAATTACGACTGCCGGCAGCCTGATTTGATGTAAATACAATGGGTTGACTGGCTGTGCCTTCGGCAATCAGTTTAGCGCCTTTTTCAATAATCAAAGCAGCTTTATTGGTTAAATCGCCACGAACAACCACGCCCGGATTTACGGTCAAAGTGATTCCGTCTTTTACATACACCCAGCCATTTAACAAGTAAGAGCCAAAAGGTCTGAAATCAGGACTTGTAAGATTGAAAGGATTATTGATAAGAGCTGAAGTGTTATCGGCGTACGAAATGTTTGATTTTCCGGTAGCATTGAACCATGCTGTTTCAGCAGTAACATCCCATGTTTGACTTGCAGGAACAACGAAATCAGTTCCCATTCCGGTTAAAACTACATTTTTAAGAATTAAATCTCCATTTGTAGCATTTGCCTGAGTACCAACGCCATCAACTTGTAAACCTGAAGGCCAACCAGCAAAGACAGAGTTGTATATTTTGAGTTTTGTATTTCTGCGCAGGTGCATAGCACTTTGATATAGAGAGTTTATAGTGGTTGAAGAAGTAACTTTAGGACCGAATGAACTCATATTACAGAAAACAGCCGATGTGAAAGGTGTGTTAGCCGAACCGGTTGCATCGTTATCGGATTCAAAACTGTTCGATTTGCTTTGGTCGGCAATGGCCGGGTCGCGCAAAGCAACACCAAACTGAACCATACCTGAATAACCATTGTCGGTATCGAAATCATCGTCCCAGCCGCGTAAAGCAATCAGGTGTTTGGCATTTACTGTGCCGCCAAACCACTCGTACGAGTCATCGCCCGAATACGAAACCTGAATGTTGTCTAATGTTGTTCCCGAACCAACACCACCCATGGTCAAACCATTGATTTCGTTGTTGGTAGCAAAAGCAATACCAGGGAATTCGATACGAACATATTTCAGAGAACCAGAGTTATCAGCAGCATCAGTTCCACCATATGTTGAACCTACACCACCTTCGATAGTACCAGAACCACCGGAAATGTTTACAGGAGCTTTACCGCAGATAATTACACCGCCCCAGTCGCCATAATTACGACTGCCGGCAGCCTGATTTGATGTAAATACAATGGGTTGACTGACAGTGCCTTCGGCTATCATCTTAGCACCTTTTTCAATAATCAAAGCAGCTTTGTTGGTTAAATCGCCACGAATAACGGTTCCTGCTTCGATAGTCAGTGTTACGCCATCTTTTACATACACCCAACCGTTTAGTAAATAAACATTGTTTTTAGTCCATGTAGTATTGGTTGTAATATTTCCTGCAGGAATAGTAACTGTAGTTGTGGGATAAACTGTGTTTTGAGGATCAAAATTTGCCCAGCCACTTGTCCAGTCGGTTTGACCAAAAGCACCTACATAATTTACAGGAGTGAAGAATGAATTAGTTAAAGCAGCATCTGCAAACGAAGCAATTTGTTTGGCTGGAGAACCTAATGCAATGTTTGAAGTGATGTTTCCTGCTTCAATGGTATTTTGAGTTACAGGATAAGCCGTGTTCTGAGGATCGAAATTCGCCCAGCCACTTGTCCAGTTGGTAGAGCCAAAAGCTCCACGATACAATACATGATCAAAAAAACTGTTGTTAATCGACTGTGAAAATACAGTGCTGGTTAATAACAACATAGCAACGAAAAGTAAATTTTTTTTCATTTTTGTTATTCAATTGATTAATAAATAATTGATTATTATAAGTTTATACTAACACCTAACTTCAACTGACGTCCGGGATAGAACAAGCTGGTAACTTGTTCACGGATTTTTGCGGTTCCGTTTAAGTCAGTATATTTCTGAAACTGTTGGAAAACAACAGCATCGTTGAGCATATTTTTTACGCCGAGTTTTACACTAACATATTTACCAATTTTCTTTTCGGCGCTTAAATCCAATGAGTTAAAAGGCATTTCGTACACGTGAGGGATATTTATATCGCCAACCGTTGCAATGCGTTTTCCGGTTTTATTGTACATTAAGCTAACCATTATGCCATTTTTTGCATTTTGGTAATAAGTTCCGATATTGACAATGTAAGGCGATTGACCCTGCAGTGTGCGTTGTGAAGCACCTTCGGTTATACTATCGGTTTTTATGGAAGAATAAATAAGTGAAGTGTTTATAACGAAAGTAAAGTCTTTCAGAAAGCTAAAAAATCCTGCTTTTTCAAATTCGTGCAGATTTTTCCGGATATCCACTTCCAATCCATATGAGGTAGCTTTTTCGGCATTTTCGAATGTGTAATTCCATCCCGATCCGGTATAAAGAATTTTTGATTCGATAGGGTTTTTAAACGATTTGTGGAAAGCACCGATAGAAATCAATTCTTCGGGTGTAGGATACCATTCAAATCTCAGATCGGTATTAGTAATATAACTGTTTACAACTGATGGGTTTCCGTAGGTTGTGGCATTATCTTCGAAACTGTAGAATACAAAAGGTGAAACTTCGCGGAATTCCGGTCGGTTGATGGTTTTGCCTGTAGCAAAGCGAAACATGTATTTTTCAGATAATTTTAATGTGGCATTAAGAGATGGAAAAAAATCAAGTGAGTCGATAACTACATTAATCGGATTATTGTCTGTTCCATCGCGCTTAAAACCATTCAGTTCAAGTTTGTTGTGCTCAGCACGTAAGCCCATATATACATTCAGCCATTTGTTCAGTGGTAAATTAACTGCCACGTAACCGGCTGAAAGTGAATTGTCGGCATTGTACGAATCGGCAGCCTGCGTAACTTCACGTAAAACTAATCCTGTTTTATAATCAATATTAGATGTAAATAAATCATTGATAGAGTTGAACATTGCCTGATCGAAAGCTGCCGTACCATTATAACTTTCTACGGGATAAAAATATAATCTGCTGGCTCCGGATTTTACATAATTAAAAATTCGCGAACTGAAAGTACGTTGTTTGCTTTCGAAGTATGCACCGGCTTTTATTTCAGGAGTTATTTTTGCAATTTTAAAACGTTGTGAATAGTTGAATCCTGCATTGTAAATTTGCTCTTCATTATTCAGGAATATTCGCCCAAGCGCATCGGCAGCACCCTGCGAAGAGAAATTCATCATATATTGTGTGCCGGATTCAGCATCGTAGGCAGTTGTTTTGATTCGTCTCAGATCTGGCTGATTTTTATTGGCGTATGAATATCCCAGAATCCAGTCGAGTTTAATTTTCTCATTCAGAAAAGTGTGATTTCCGGCTAATTGCCCTGAATAGGTAGTGCGAGATTCATATCCCAATTCGTATGAACGTTCACGTGATTGAGTGTAAAAATCGTAACCTTCTTTTAGTACGGTTTTTACCATTCCGTAGTTATTAAACAGATTGCGGAATTCAATTTTCTGATTGTTGGCAAAAGTAAACAGCCAGTTGGATAGTGCGCTGATTCTTACTTTTGATGCAAAACTGTTTTGAACGTAACGGTACGAAGTGTCGGGATAAGTGACGTAAGCAGCTCTGAAATTGTTTTCGGATGTGTTGGTGGAATTATACCCGAAAGCATTAATTGTCCCAACAGAAATATCGCCGAGTCTGAAACGACTGTTCATTGACAATTGAAAATCTGCATCGGGTTTGGCTGTTTGTTGATTCGGAGTCATGATGGTGTTGAACGACTTACTTATCGTATTCAGCGTAGTTTTCTTTTCTTCGGTTATCTGATTGAATAATTCTTTGTATTCTGATGTTTCGGGAGTACCTGACGGAATGATTCTGACTGTTTTATCATATCCGAGAAAATCGGTTTTGCTACCTTCATAACTGTAGAAAGGTAAATAAGTAGTTCCCTGATGATAGCCGTATGAATAAGAAAAACTGATACTGTTTCTGTCAATCAGGCTTTTCGATTTGATATTAATCATAGCTCCTGCAAAATCGGCCGGAAGTTCAGGGGCAGGAGTTTTGTAAATAAGGATGTTGTCAATTTGTCCGCTGGGAATAACATCGAATGAGAATGCCCGAACATCGCTTTCGCTGCTCGGAGTTGAAGCTCCGTTTAGCCATACGGAATTATACCGTTCTGTTAATCCGCGCACAATCACAAATTTACCATCGCGGATACTAACACCGGGAATACGCCGGATTACTTCTGAAGCATCCTTGTCCTGAGAGCGTTGTATTTGCTGTGAGGTAATTCCATTGGCAATACTCAACCCTTGTTTTGTTGATGCTATCATGGATAGCTCGGTATCCGTACGCCGGTTTGCTGTAACCACAACATCCTGAATAAGTGTAGACGATGGTTTTAAAGTTATCCGGAGTTTAAGTTCACTGTTTTTTGTTACCGTAACTTTTTCAACATGCTTATCGTACGATATAAATGAAAAAACGATATTGTACGTACCCGGTGCAATGTTTTTTATTTCAAATTTACCATCGAGATCTGTTACGTTGCCCATGGTTGTCCCTTGCAGAGTTACATTACATCCAATAATACTTTCACCGTTTTCAGCATCGGTCACTGTGCCCGAAATACTGTTCTGGGCATATATTTTACCTGTTATAGAAATAACCAAAATAACTAAATAAAAAATCTTTCTTTTTAACACCTTATCAATAGTTTTAAATACGAAGCAAAAGTAAATAGGATAGATTTAATTTATGTGACAGACCTGTTATGAGAAGATTAATATAGTGTTGCTTTGCAATTACAACGATATGTAGAATATGTTACAGAATTTTATAATGTTGGTTATCTGCTTGTTTTAAAGGGTGTTATTGGTTGTGTAATATTTTTTAAATAAAACTGATTGCCCGCTGATAATCTGATTGTAATCTCTTTTTATTAACTCTGAAACAAGCATGAATTAGATTTGCCGACAATAACAAATAATGTAACGAATGAATAAAAAGGAATATCGTACCATTGTAATATCCGATGTACATTTAGGAACATCGCATTCGAAAGTAGAAGAGGTTTGTGAATATCTGGCTTCTGTTAGGTGCAGAAAACTTATCCTGAACGGAGATATTGTAGATGGTTGGCATTTGCAAAAAGGAAACAAAAAGAATTCCTGGAAGAAAAAACATACAGCATTTTTTAAACAAATCATCCGTATGATGGAGTCAGACAATACCAAAGTTGTCTATATCCGCGGAAATCACGATGATTTTTTGGACTCAGTTGCGCCTTTTCGGTTTGCCAATATTCGGGTTCTTAATTTCTATATACTCAAGTCGAACAATAAAAGATATTATGTAACTCATGGTGATATTTTCGATAGTGTAACTACCGGTATGAAATGGTTGGCTAAAGTGGGTGATATTGGTTACAGCATTTTATTGCGGTTGAATAAGTTTGTTAATAAGCGTAGACTTCGTAAAGGATTGCCATATTACTCACTCTCGCAACAGGTGAAGAAACAGGTGAAACAGGCAGTTTCTTATGTTTCAGGTTTTGAAACGGAGCTGGTTAAACTTGCCCGTTCCAAAAAAATGGATGGCATTATTTGCGGGCATATTCACCAGGCTGCCAATGAGACTTTTCAGGGAATACATTACCTCAATTCTGGCGATTGGGTGGAATCTTTAACGGCTCTCACTGAAGATCACGAAGGTAATTGGGAAATTTATCATTATGATAAAAATCTGATTCGACTTGATTGATTTACAACTTTAAAATTTTGCAAACCGCTATTTGGTGATTTTCTGACTACAATTTTTAATTTTTTTTGCGTATGAAATATTTGTTTATTGTACAGGGTGAAGGTCGCGGACATTTAATGCAAGCCCAAGCCTTATATGACTTACTAAACCTTAACGGACATACAGTGGTTGAAATTCTTGTGGGAATTAGTCCGCAAAGGCAAATTCCGGATTTTTTTATTCAACATGTGAATTGCAGCATTCAAACATTTGAAAGTCCTAATTTTTTGCCATCGGGAAAAAGCAACAAAGTACCCTTGCTCAAAAGTGTGATTTATAATACGAAGCGAAGTTCTAAATATCTTAAAAGTGTCAATTTCCTGTACGAAAGGCTGGTGGAAAATCAACCGGATGTGGTTGTGAATTTTTATGATTTCATAGCCGGTATCATGTATGAAATTAAGCGGCCTGATATTCGTTTTGTGTGCATAGCTCATCAGTATTTGTTTCTGCATCGGGGTTTTCAATTTCAGCATTTATTACTCGATCCTGATTTGCCTTCATTTCTGTTTTTTACCAGACTAACCTGTTTGCGTGCTAACAAAATTCTGGCTTTATCTTTTGGTGAACAACCTCTTGCAACCGATGGAAATATTCACGTAGTTCCTCCCATTTTGCGTAAAGAGGTGCTCGACTCACCATCCGAAGCAGGAAGCTCAATACTGGGTTATTTGCTAAACAGTTCGTACCAAAAACAGGTGAAAGACTGGCACTCACTACATCCGGAATACCCGCTTGATTTTTTCTGGGATGAAAAAGATGTGGCTGAGGAAACATGGGTAGATGATACGCTGGTTTTTCATAGGTTGAATGATAAAAAATTTATACGATATATGGCTAAATGCCGGGCGTATGCTACCACAGGCGGATTTGAATCGGTATGCGAAGCTATTTATTTACAAAAACCGATAATAATGGTGCCTGCGCATATAGAGCAACGCTGCAATGTGCTTGATGCAACCCGAATCAGAGCAGGTGTGACAGATAACTATTTCAACCTGAGTAAATTGCTGCGCTTTATTCCAACATACAAACCAAACACTAATTTTGCCCACTGGGTAAAAAGCGCCGATCGTGTGTTTTTAAAATATCTGGCTGATTGATAGTTATGTGTCTTATTATTATATGAAAAAACAAAGGCTGCTTCCGTAAAAATCGGAAGCAGCCTTGTGTGTGATTTTGAGATTGAATTTATCGTTGGTTTAATTTTATATTCACCGAGCTTACGTCGTTTGTATTTACTTCAATAGTTTGATCCTGATAAGAAATCATGCTGATTTTTATCGTGCAACTTCCTCCACAAACATTTGGTATAGTGAATCTGCCATCCAAATCGGAGTATACTTTTTGTCCGTTTGCCGTAATAACAGCGCCTGCCAGACTTTCATTTGTTTTTTTGTCGTAAATCACACCTTTCAGTTCATTCGTTTTTGTAACAGTCAATTCTGTTTTTACTTCTGCCTTAGCAGCCGGTTCTTTTGCATTTACATTTAAAACTACTGCAAAAACCGCAATAAGCGATAAAAAAATTATTTTTTTCATATACAAATGTTTGTTTGAATAACTGTGTGCAAAGTTAGACGCATTGCGTTACAATTGTATGACAAAAAACAAACATTCGTATTAAGATTGTATTACAAACTCAGCATGTTCTTTAATATTTCTTTTCCGAAATGAGTTTTCCTTTTTCATCCCACATATACCACGTGCCGGTTTTTTTACCGTTGTCATAGTGCATTTCGTAGCGCATTATACCTGAGTCGTCCCATACAAACCAGTCACCGTGTTTTTGGTTGTTGCGGTATTCGGCCTGCGCTATTAAGAGACCGGCTTCATTAAAAGTTTTCCACACTCCATGAAATTCGCCATTTCGGTATGAGCGGACTTCGTTTGGTTTGCCGTTGGGAAAATAGACAATATATGTTCCCTCAGGTTTCCCGCTTTTAATCAATATTTCAAGTTTCAACGTACCGTTTTCGTAAAATTCCTTATACTCACCACTGTATAAAGTTGTCTGAGTTGCATCTGTGTAAAATATGCCTTCACTTTGTGTTATTTGTGGATTTTGTGCTGCGATGTTCAGACTCCACAAAAGAATGCCAAATATCAGTTGAATCTTTTTCATAATGTATAATTTTTAATATGATACTTCAAAAATAATATATTTGGTTTATGTATTTGATAACCAGATAAAAATTTAATATGTGTTACAAAAAAAGCCACTCAATTTTTGTGGAAAAGAGTAGCTTTTGGTTTTGTAAGAAATTCTTCAAAACTATTTTTTCTGATGCTTCAAAACCTTGGCATCCAGATAAAACACTATTTCTTCCATGATATTGTTGCAATGGTCGCCCGATCGTTCTATTTTTCGGAGCAGTGAAACTGCATTCAGGCAAAACATAGTATCCTCGGGATATTGTCCTATGTGCGAAGCCAATACATCGTATGCTTTGGAATAATCCTTATCAATTTTATTATCGATGGAAAAAACGGATCCTGCAATGGCAGAATTTTCCGAGTTGATGGCTTCGAGCGATTTTTCGAGCATTTGTTCCACACAACCCATCATTTCTTTCACCTTCATATCTACTAAAAGCTCCTTTTGCAGTTCGCTGGCAGGAAAAGTGATAACAAACCGGGCAATACCTTCGGCAAAATCACCAATGCGCTCCAGTGTTTTGTTGATTTTCAGCAAGGATAAAACCAAACGCAAGTCGATGGCTACCGGACTGAAAAGTGCAATATAATTTTCGCAGTCGCTGTCGATTTTCAGTTCATAAGCATTCACCCGTTTTTCGGAGCTGATAACCACGCGCGCCAAATCCTGATTTCCGGTTAGCAAAGCTTCTTTCGATTTGCTGAACTGGCTAAGAACCAGATTCCACATGTCGGTAATCGATTCTTTTATTTGAAGTAATTCTGATTCTGTATGTTTCATATTTATTGATTTGAAAATTTGTCCCGATAGTAATCAGGAGTGTAAAAGTTTTAATTTCTTACCGCTTACCGCTTACTGCTAAAATTTTGCCTACCCAAACCTTCCGGTAATATAATTTTGTGTTTGTTCTTTTTCCGGATTGAGGAAGATTTTTTTTGTATCGTCGTACTCAATCAGTTCGCCGAGCATGAAAAAGCCTGTTTTATCGCTTACGCGGGCTGCTTGCTGCATATTATGTGTAACAATAACCACAGTGTACTGATTTTTCAGTTCGAATATCAGTTCTTCAATTTTCGATGTGGAAATTGGGTCTAGCGCCGATGCCGGTTCGTCCATCAGAATGACCGATGGCGAAACTGCCAAAGCGCGTGCGATACAAAGTCGTTGCTGCTGACCACCTGACAGCGCATACGCCGATTTCTTCAGTTTGTCTTTCACTTCGTTCCACAAGGCGGCTTGTTGCAGCGATTTTACCACTGTTTCTTCTATCACCGATTTACTGCTGATTCCGTTCACACGGAGTCCGTACGCCACATTTTCGTAAATTGATTTGGGGAACGGATTAGGTTTTTGAAAAACCATTCCTACCGTCTTGCGTAGTTCATCCACCGACACCGATTTGTCGTAAATATTCTGATCGCCCACCAGACATTCACCATCCAGATGTGTGCCATCAATCAGATCGTTCATGCGGTTAAACAATCGCAGGAAAGTGGATTTTCCACAACCGGAAGGGCCGATAAAAGCCGTTACGGAATTTGATTCAATTTTCATGTTAATATCTTTCAGCGCGTGAAAATCGCTGTAAAAGAAATCTACATTTTTAGCTTCAAGTTTCATTTATATTTTTTCAGATTTTTATTTTTTACTGAATTTCTTTCTTAAAAAGTTGGCTGCAAGGTTCATAACCAGTACTATAACAATAAGTACTAACGCTGTGCCATAAGCCATAGGACGTGTGGCTTCCAAATCGGTGCCACTGGTAGCAATCACATACAGGTGGTAGGGCAGAGCCATGACCTGATCGTAAATAGACGTCGGCAGTTTTGGCAAAAAGTAAGCCGCTGCCGTAAATAAGATGGGTGCAGTTTCGCCCGATACACGACCTATCGACAGGATTAAACCTGTCATAATATTAGGAAAAGCTGCAGGTAAAACCACTTTCATAATGGTTTGCAGTTTGGTGGCTCCCAGTGCCAGACTTCCCTGACGGTAGGTGTCGGGGATGGCTTTCAGCGCTTCTTCAGTCACACGAATAATGAGTGGCATAACCAGCAATCCGAGTGTCAGCGAACCGGCCAGAATGGAATCGCCAAAATGCAGTTTATTGACGAAAAGTGCCATACCAAACAATCCGAAAACGATGGAAGGAATTCCACCCAGATTGTTGGTCATAATGCGTATAAACTTTACCAGTCCATTGTTTTTGGCGTATTCGTTCATGTAAATACCCGACATTACACCAATGGGAAATGCCACCAGCATACTGCCAATGACCAAATAAAAAGTACCAACAATGGCCGGAAATATTCCGCCACTGGTCATTCCTTCTGTAGGTTCGGAAGTAAGAAACTCCCAGCTGATAGCACCTATACCCCGAAAAACGATAAAGCCAATAATGCTGAAAAGAATAAGCACCACAATCAGACTCATAAGCCTGAAAATGGTAAACATGGTTGCCTGTGATATTCTTTTTCCCGATATTTTGTTCATATATTTTAGCAGTAAGCGGTAAGCAGTAAGCAGTAAGTATAAATCACCTAAAGCTTTTTGCTGTAAAGCTGTTTTCTTATTATCTTAAATTCTGTTTTCTTAATTTCTCCATCACAAATTATGCATGTCCGGAATGTTGTTCTTTTCTGATAACTTCGGCAAGAATACTTATTCCCAGCGTTAACACAAACAATACAGCTCCCAACATAAACAAAGCCTGATACTGAACACTTCCTGCTGAAGCTTCGCCCAGTTCAGCAGCAATGGTTGCCGGAATGGTACGAACCGGTTCGGTGAGTGTATGCGGAATCACGGCAGCATTTCCTGTTACCATCAATACTGCCATGGTTTCACCAATGGCGCGACCAATTCCCAACACGATAGCAGCAAGAATTCCTGACGATGCATAAGGAATTATGACCCGGAAAATTGTTTGCCAGTGTGTAGCCCCCAAAGCCAGACTCGATTCTTTCATGGCTAACGGAGTGTTTCGCATGGCATCTTCGGCCACAGTGATAATGGTTGGCAAAGCCATAATAGCCAGCACAATACTTCCTGCAAGTGCAGTTTCACCCACAGGTAGATTAAAAACCGTACGGATAAGCGGTACAATAACTATCAGTCCGAAAAATCCGTAAACTACGGAAGGAATACCTGCTAAAAGTTCGATAACCGGTTTCAGAATGCTTCTCATTCTGTTTCCTGCCAGTTCCGACAAATATATTGCCACGGCAATGCCAAAAGGTAGAGCCAGTAAAATGGCGCCTAAACTTACCCAGAGTGTCCCAAGCAATAATGGCAACAATCCAAACTGAGCAGCCGGAGTGGCCGTAGGAAACCATTCTTTTCCGGCAAAATATTCCTGCGGATTGATATTTTCGTTGGCCAGAACCTTACCTTTGAATTTGTAGTTAATAAACTGTTCGGGGAAAAAACCCAGAGCACCTTCGCGGGTTGAAATGGCTTCACTCAGTTTTTCAGGCAGATGTTCCAGATTACTTCCAATTTCTTCTTCAGTGTACAAACTGATAATTTCATCCATTCTGATGGGTTCAATCGGAATATCTTTGCCACCCAGCTCTTTCCAGGAGGTGATATTTCCGTCAAAAATTTCCTTGATGTCTTTGGGTGAAATACGGCCGATATTGTTTGACTTATTTACGCACAGGATATAACCTTTCTCTACCGTGGAAGACTTAAAAAGTCCCCAGCCTTCTGTAAAAAGGAAAACGCTGATTAGTATGATAATCAGACTGGTTACACTTCCCGAAAGTTTGAATGCGCTCTCGACAAGTATTTCGAAAAAGTTATTTTTTTTCTTTTTAAACACGATGGAATATATTTATTCTGATCTGAAACTAAAGTTTTTTAGAAGTCCCTTGTTGTAAAAGGGGACATTTCCAAAGTTATAGAAAACTTTGGAAATGTTGATCATCCTGTTATTTAATTGGCAAATAACCAACTGTTTCTACAATTTTTTGTCCTGCAGGCGAAAGTATATATTTCAGAAAAGCACTGATTTTTGCTTCCGATTTTACTTCGTAGTAATAATATAACGGACGTACAATCGGGTATTTTCCGGCTTTGGCGTTTTCAGCAGTTGGTTCTACATAATTTTTACCACCATCGAATGATACCAGAATGTCTTTTACATCTTTGGTTACATAAGCCATTCCCACATAACCAATAGCGCCGGGAGTCTGACTAACCGACTGAATAATAGCACCGGTTGCAGGCATGCTCAGAATTCCTGATTTGTAGTTTTTGTTTTTCAATACGTGTTCTTTAAAAAACTCGTAAGTTCCCGAAGTCGTTTCGCGTGAATAAGCAGTGATAGGCATATCGGCACCACCTACCTGTTTCCAGTTGGTGATTTTGCCTGTAAAAATCCCTTCAAGCTGTTCGCGGGTCAGTTTAGATACTTTGTTTTTAGGATTTACAATCACTGAAAGAGCATCCTTTGCAATGATGACTTCTTTCGAAGTTTTACCTGCATTTTGCAGTTTTACTTTTTCGTCGAATTTAATTTTGCGCGACGACATAGCTATATCAGTCGTTCCGTCGATTAATGCTGCCAATCCGATACCTGATCCACCACCGGTTACAGTGAGTTTTACAGAAGGATTACTTTTCATGTACAATTCAGCCAGTTTCTGCGACAATGGTAATACAGTGTCCGAACCTTTAATTTTTTGAGCCATCAAAGCGGGGCTTAATATGGCTGCTATCAATGCTGTTAATAAAATCTTTTTCATTTTCGTTGTTTTTTTAATAAGTTGTTTTATAATTTGTTCAAAATAAAATGTTTGTTGTTACAATTGGATTTCAATGATATTAAATCACCGGTATGTTTTTAAAACTTATATTGAATACGTGCTGTAAAAGTATTGTCTTTCAGATCTTTTGAGTAATCTTTCAATGCGCTTGTGTTGCTCAATTCGGTTGTTGTTTCGTTGGTTACAAACTCGTAATAAAGCTGAAGACGAAGGTTTGCATTGATTCTCCACAATGCTCCCAATCCAAGAGTACTGTATTTCAAATCCACAGCCGTAGTGTTACTTCCGGCAGCTCCAACCAGATTGCCTGAAACCGAGCTGTTCGGATCGAACACATCATATTTTGCTACAACCGAGAATGGTGTTTGACCCAAATCCTGAACCAAGATGCCGTACCAGCCACTTACCGGACGAATATAGGTGTCTTCGGCTGCAGGTAATGCTGCACGATTTGGACTGTTAGCTGTTTTCTTGTTTCCGGGTTGAGTTCCGAATATGTATTCTCCGCGAAGTTGCGTGATTCCGAGTGGAGTTTCTACGCTGAACTGACCATCGATGCCCATATATTCGCGTTTGGCAAAAGCACCGGTGTTGGCAGCATCGCTGTTGAGTGTAAATGCATTTCCTGTCATGCTGTAAACATTGGTATTTGTTTGATATACACCGCCGTTGTAATAAGATACGCCAAAACCCCATTTTGCAACCGAACCAATAGGTTTTGTGGCTGAAAGGTGTCCAATGAAATCTTTTCTGTTATCAGTTTCCGGGTTGATAGCATTTCCGGCAAAAAGTCCGCCTTCGAATTTGATAAAATTGAATGGAGAAGAAATCGGAGCTTGTAAAACGACTAAACCACCCAGATCACATTCTTCAGGAAAAAGAACGTTGATAATACGTGACCGTTCGGGCGATTCGAGCAACGATGACGAATATGAAATTTCGTTGCCAAACGGACGGTCGAACACTCCGGCGCGAAATGCCATTGTTTTAAACCATGGATCTTTGATATTCAGATAAGCTTCTTTCAATTGTACGGTAGCTCCCGATAATCCGGGCTTGTCTATAATATTAAGTTGAAAAGTTCCTGAAGCCAGACCACCATCGTCGTACACAAATTTTAAACGACCACGGCGAATACCAATACGGTTGAACGGAGCTTCGATGCCATTTCCGGCAGCATCCACATTTCCGGCACCTACACGCAAAGCTGCTGACTGTTCGCCCCACTGAAATTGTGGCTGAAGGTAACCTGTAACTTTTAAATTACTCAATTTGATGAGTGATTCATTGTGAACTTCCACTTTTTGCTGTAATTCTTCGATGGGAGTAAGTTCACTTTCCTGAGCAACAATGCTCGCTGTGACTGTTAATAATGCAAAAAGAGTAATTTTTAGCTTATTCATAAAATTATTGTTTTGTATATTTTTACGATACAAAAATCGATATAATATATTACAATAATGTTACAGCTATGTTACGTTGATAATAAGTTTGCAACATCTGTTACATGACTCATTCAATGCCATTATGTCGATTTTTTATTCTGAATTTTAAATCAGGGAAATAAAAAAACGAAAACGCATTGACAGTTATTTGTGTTGTCAATGCGCTTTCAGTAGAGCTGTAATTTGGCTGGGATTCTGCTTATTTATGCAAACTGAAATTGAATTCCAATCCGCCACCGGATTTGTTGTTTACCGTAATTTTTCCGTTATGAAACTCTACAGCATTTTTTACAATGGCAAGACCAAGTCCGGTACCACCTGTTTTGCGTGAACGACCATCGTCGATACGGTAAAATCTGTCGAACAGAAATGGAATAGTAGCATCGTTTACGCCTACTCCATTGTCGGAGAAACTGAAAAGATATTCTTTGTTGTTTTCGCCGGTTCTTGCAATGTTGATTTCTGTGTTTTCGCCGGCATAGGCTATGGCATTATCCATTAGGTTTCTGAAAATGGAATACAGAAGGATTGAATTTGCTTTCATCCAGATGTCATCGCCAAGCGACAGGTTTACAGTCATATTTTTTTCCTTCAGTTTAAGCTCAATGTCATCCAGTACATTTTCCAGAATTTTATTCAGATGTACGGGCTCTTTTTTGATGGAATGTGGCGCTTCATTCAATTGGTTTAGCACCAAAATATCTTTCAATAGTTCATTCAACCGTACAGCTTGTGAATAGCTGCGATCAATAAAAAACGTTTTTCTGTCTTCACTCAGCGTTGGATTATTATGCAGCGTTTCCATGTATCCGATAATGCTGCTGAGTGGCGTTTTTAGTTCATGAGCTACCTGTTGGGTTAATTGTCGGCGCACATTGGCATCGTGTTCTATCTGCTCACGCTGAAGTTTTATGGCAAACCTGTTCGAAAAGTAAAACAAAGCTGTGAGTACCATAAATGTCACTATCAACCAGAAATACAAAAACAAATTGTCGGGCGATAGTATCGATGTGATATTCATATTGTAAGGTACCGAAGTCCGTACATAGCAATTGCCGAATCTGTCGGCATGATAGTAGTATTTTTGTTTATTCGTGTGCGACTGACGTATGTCCGAGCCGGTTCCTTTTTGTTTAGCATCGGCTATTTCCTTCCTGTTGAGGTGATTTTCCATTGTCGACACATTCTTAACAATATTGTCGTACACCACTTTCCCATTTAAGTCGATAACAGTAACACGGTAATCGGCATAGGGAGAATTGGCTATCATCGAATCAAGTTTATCAAGTGATCCATCTACGTGATCCATGTATTTGAATATCATGGCATTCGAATCGCCTAATTTGGTGTCGAGCAGGTCAGCTTTGTATTTTTTTTCGCGGTTGTACTGAAAAGTGAGCACCGTGACTGAAAAAATCAGAAAAACAGGAAGATAATATTTCCAGAAATGTGTTTTTAAATTGGATGAATTCATTTCGTTTTTTTATTTCAACATTCAAAACAATAACCGTAACCCAGTCGGGTAACGATATTTTTTCCGTAAGAGCCAATTTTTTTACGCAAACGGGTGATATTTACATCGATGGTTCTGTCGAGCACAATTACCTCGTCGGACCACACTCTGCTCAGCATTTCCTCGCGGGTAAAAACACGGTTTTTGTTTTCGAGAAAAAGTTTCAGTATTTCAAATTCCTTTTTGGTAAAAGGTATTTCCACACCATCCAGAATCACTTTTTTGTTATCCAGTTGCATCGACAGTGTTTCGTAGGTAAGAATCTGAACTTTGGGCGCTTCTGCTGTTTTAGACTCTGTGCGACGTAAAATAGCTTTTACACGTGCGGCCACTTCGCGGATAGAAAATGGTTTGGAGATATAATCGTCGGCACCCAGGTTGAATCCGGTAAGTTTGTCGTTTTCAGTATCTTTGGCTGTCAGGAATATCACCGGGATATTGGCTGTTTTCGGGTTTTCACGGAGCACACGCGCCATGCGGAAACCGGATATTTCGCCCATCATCACATCCAGTAACAAAAGGTGGTATACACTCAGGTCTTTTTTTAGCGCTTCTTCCGCAGAGTAGGCCACATCCACCTGAAAACCTTCCGATTCCAGATTAAATTGCAAAATTTCGCATAAGTCTTCTTCGTCGTCGACTACAAGTATTCGGTTTGAATTCATTTGTTTTTAATAGTTTTTTCAATGACGTTGCAAAGGAAATGAAACCTTGTTTCGAAATCATGTATTATGTGTGACAAATATATGACAAAAATCCGAACAGGGTAGTTTTTTTGATGAAGAAACGTTTCCTGTTCGGATTTTTGCAATAAAACTTATAACTGAGCTCCCATTTTTAATTTTTTGCAGGGCGAATTACCTTTCAGCGTGTAAATGGCCTCATCGGGATTTTTGAATTTTGGATCTTTGTTTCGGAGAATAGTTCCGCCTTTTTGGATTTCAGAAGGTATATCTTCCGACTGTACAGCAGAGTTTTTTAATGTAGGAGCCGCAGAGCCGTTGATGTAGAAATCGTTTTCATTATTCCAGAGAATCACTTTTTCGAAAGTAGGATTCGATTCTGAATTACATTCAATGCCATACTGATTGCCCACAATGGTTATATTCGTAAACTGTGGAGTTGAGCCTTTTTTACAGTTAATGGCGGTCCAACCATTGCTTGAGAAAACGCAGTTTTCTACTTTAGCTGAAGAATTGATAAACGAAAGTGCGCCGGTAGCATTGTCGTCTTCGGTTACATTGCGCATGTAATAAGCTCCCGAAAACCAGCAATAACTTAGTTTACTGCCATTGGAGTTTTCGAAAAATACATTGCCCCAATTGCCGGAATCACTGGGTAGAAATTTAATCATCGCTTTTTTGGTGCCTAAAGCTACCAATTTGCCTTTTACGCGCAGACAACCCAAGTCAAAATCTTCAGAAATTTCGCCATCAACGCGATAATCCCGGTTTTCGCCGGTTTTAAATTCAACAACAACGCCTGCCTCTATAATCAGAGTTTTGTTTTCAGGGACAATAGCTTCGCCTTGTACAATGTAAGGAGAGCCGCTTTTTTTCCATGTTCCGGAAACTTCTTCCTGATTGGCTACGTAAGTTTCGCAAAATGCAACTGCGCTGAATATCAGTGCAAAAATTAGAAAGATTGATTTTTTCATAAAGAATTACATTTTAAAACAAATTTACAATAATAGATCTTGGAAATACGTTGTAAATATAAGTCATTATTTGGCTTATTAATTCGAATGCTTATAAAATTTATATCTGACAATAAAAGACACCTTCTGAAAGTCAGTATCCCAGTAAACATATTTACTTAATAGATCTCTGTTTAAATTACATTTAAATTCAAAACCAATATTTTTGAAATCATATCCAGCACCAAATGAAAAAAATGGTGATGGTGTTAAGTCCATTTTAAAATTAACAAATCCGTAATTTATAAAAGAATTGAAATTTACACTTATATTTGGGGCGAAGTTTACATTCAGAAATATTCGATTATTGGAGTCAAAGTATTGATAATACCTTATACCAATGGGAAAATCAATTGTTTCGTAATGTAATGTGGTGTTGCCATAGAAAACTCTTTCAAGCGATGTGTTTAATTGCTGATAGGTAGGTTCGAATAAAAAACTAAATCTGTTTTTGTAAAACGGGAAAAAAACTTCAGTCTCAAGCCCAATCCTGTAATTTTGAGTTTTATTAAACTGAATTGTTCCAAAATAGTAAAGTGAGTGTTCAACCGCAGGTTTTGAAAATTCGATGCCCGGTGTAATTTTCAAATTAAAAATTTCCCTTCTTATTTTTTTGATGGCGCTTTTTGTCGGATTAATTCCATTATCATCATTAAAATACTTTACAAGAACCAGCTCGTTGTATTGTAGTGTACTTACATCATCTGCTGTTTTGTATCCGTTATTTACCAGTGCTAATAACTGTTGTCTAAATCCATTGTTTACACCGCTTTGTCCGTGTTGAGTATATTCTTTGTAAATTAGTTGCTGAATTTGGGAGTCGTTTACTGTGAAGAAGAATAGTGTCTGATTGAGTTTTGTGAAACTGTAAAGATTTGCCTTTCCCTGCACAAGTACTTTTAAAAAAATTGTCATCTTTTTCCAATCAGGATTTTTTCTTTCACTTAAATTAAGACTGTATGCCGATGAGTCAATATTTACCTCAAATCTTTTATATAAACCATATCCATAGATGCAAAATTCACTAATTTCGTGTATCCCATAAGTCTCAATTTTATCTGAATCACTCCGTTTTATTTCAATTTTTGACGGGTTGTTCTGTCTGTCATAATTTTTAATCAGACATTCTGTTTTCACACCCGTGGAGTCGATAAAATATCCTTTATCGAAAAGTTTTTGACCGGATATAAAGTTACAGCAGTATATCAGAAGTGTAAATATCAGCAATTTTTTCATGAGGCAAACATTGATTTTTTTGGTTATTCAACCTGAAGTTCTTTCAGCGTTTTGCTCCATTCTCTCAGATAGCCAAAGAACTGATCGGGTGAGCGGAACGTATCTTTTTCTTCTTTCTGTGCCGCGGCAGTGAGGTAAAACCGCAGAGTTTCACCTTTTTTGTAAGAAATAAGGTACAGGTTGTTTAATCCTTCGGTTACATATTTCAATCCCTGACGGGGTATGTATACGCCAAGTCCGCAGGTTTGTTTTTCATATTTTACGGTATCAGTCACCGGGAAATCAGTTCCCCAGGAACCCACTACATCTGAATTGTTGGTGTACACCGGACCTCCTGCAATGGTTTGAACGCCGGTTGCCAGATTGTTGATGTCTTCCGAAGCAGTAACTTCGCAAACAGCATCGCGATGGCGGGCGTACATAATATACCGAACGGTCATATTTATTTTCCGACCTTCGTACTGCCAGCCTTCCACCACGCTTTCCACTACGGTACGGAGATTGCCCGCTGCAACAATTCGTTGTGTGCGTTTGTCAAATTTATCGATATGTGTGGCTTTTTTGCCATCCCAGCCTTTTACAGTGCCAACTCCCACCGAGCCAAAAACACGGATAATGTCATCGCCATAACCGGCAGCCGCCTGTTCGTCCGTTGGATACCAGCCTGTGGTGGCAAGTTCCAGTTGTTGTTTTCTTTTGCCATACACATCGATGGTACTTTTGTTGTCGAAATAAATGCGATAAGCTATCAGTGCCGATTCAAAAGCCACACCGTGGTGATGCAGATTGTTGTACATATCGTTTTTGGTCGACGAAACTTCTTTCACGAATTTCTTAGTGCCGTCAGAGTTCTTTTGAATCAGGTCGGCGTACATTTCGGCAGGAAAAGCAACTCTTTTTTTATCGCAGATGTTTTTAATACAGACTTTTATTTTCCCTTTGGCGGGAATATCAGTCAGAAACACAAGTTCATCGGCTACACTGTCTCCATTCATGTCGTCTAACTGACTGCTCACTTGTTTGTTATTGATGAATACTGCCAATGTAGCCCGTTTTTTTGCAGGTATTTGTTTGTATTTATCCAGTTTAAGTACAACAGGAGCGTTTTGTACAGCTACATCGTTCGGATTAGTAACTACAACTGTCAGTTTTTTGGCAGGAAGCGCAATAGTAATAAGCAAAAAAATTGCTGATAAGAGTTTTGTTTTCATCTGTTTATAATTGATTTTTAATTGCCAGATGGAACTCACAAAACAAAATTTAATCATTCCCCTGTGGGTCAATATAGATTAAATTTTGTCATGTTCGTTTCATGTATTTTCGTAAAAGAATAAACGCAAAGATACCAAAAAGGCGGCTTTGCGTTTGTATTATTTCTATGTTTTTTTAGTTGATGAAGTTTATAAAGTTGTAAAGCTATAAAGTCGTAAAGTTAATTTGTTTATAAAGTTAATTGGTTCATAAAGTTTTTATTAATTCCGAAAACCAATTTTCTTATTTTCTAATCAACCCATTAACAGATCACCAATCAACCGATTAACCAATATCCAATCAACCAATTACCAATCACCGAATCACCACATCGGTATTTTTTCCATCCTGTTTAATTTCGTGTTTTACTCCGCGGCGGTCGGTTACGTTTTCGAATGTAGCTTTGTCAACATTTGTCAGCTCCACAATTTCACCCTGCGAGTGATCTATTTTTACGTTTTTCATCAATACGCCATTGGTTTGCTGAATTACAGCGCCTTGTTTCGAAATAAAAACCGAATTCTCGATATGTACGTTTTGTACTTTCATTTCGGGCAATCCATTGAAAAACATAGCTCTTGCAGAATTTTTTGAGTAAATATTGCTGATAAATATGTTGCGGAAAGCGGGTGTTTCTTCGGTTACCTGAGGAATAGAACCGGTATTATCGCTATTTTCCACATAATCGTCTTCGGCAGGACTTTTACCACCATAAAACAGGTCGAAAAGAAGCGGGTCAGTTGGAATGTCAGTCATATTAATATTGCTGATATAAATATTTTCAACCACGCCACCACGTCCGCGATTACTTTTAAAGCGAAGACCGACATCGGTTCCGGTAAAAGTGCAGTTATTTACTTTGATATTTCGTACGCTGCCCGACATTTCGCTGCCAACCACAAAGCCACCATGACCATGATATACCACACAGTTGTCTACAATCACGTTTTCGGTTGGCATATTGCGCTTGCGACCTTCTTCGTTTTTGCCCGATTTCATACAAATGGCATCATCGCCCACATCAAATGTAGAATTTACAATCAATGTATTTTTACACGATTCCAGATCGATACCATCGCCGTTTTGTGAGTACCATGGGTTACGAACCTTGATATTGTTCAGAATAATATTTTCGGACATCAGTGGATGAAGATTCCATGCCGGAGAATTCTGAAATGTAACTCCGTCGAACAAAACATTTTTGCAACTAATGATATTAACCATGACCGGACGCAGAAAATCGCGGATAGCCATCCATTCGGCATCGGTTGAAGGACCAACGGGTACATTCTGATCTACACACATAGACTGTCCTTTCATAGAAGCCGCCGAAGGATACCATACTTTTTTATCGGGACTCAACACACCTCCGCTGGTAATAAATGCTTTGAATTGCTTGTCGCTCAGTTTTTCTTTCTTCACTGGACGCCAGGCATCGCCCGAACCATCGAAAATACCAAAACCGGTAATGGCAATGTTCTCGGCATTGCGTGCAGAAATGGGCGACTGGCAACGTTTGGTATTCAACCCTTCGAAATTGGCATCGATAATGGGATATTGTGAAAAATCTTTGGTGAAAAGAATCAAAGAATTTATTTCGGTGTGTAAATTAATATTGCTTTTAAGTACAATAGGACCGGTGAGCCAAATACCTGCAGGCACAATAACAGTTCCTCCACCTTTGGCCGATACCGCTTCGATAGCTTTTTCAAATGCAAGGGTGTTGAGTGTTACACCATCGCCCACGGCACCGAAATCGGTGATTTTAGCTGAATTGCTTTTAAATTTCGGAGCTTTTAAAACTTTCATTTCAAAAGGCAGGTTCTTGTAGTATGCTTTAATTTGCTTGTCGGTGATGAAATTATTATTTCCCGATACAGCATAAGAGCTAATACCGGAAATGATACACGCAAGTAAATAAATTTTCAGGTTGAATTTCATCATCATCTGTTTTAAATAAGGTGGTCGTATGTTGACTAAAACCTTGTCTTTCTTCTAAATAATTAAATTACACATTATCAGCCATATAAATATGATTGATTTGGGGCTGATTTTCAATTTCAAAGATATTTGTAAATAAATGAACAGTTGTGTATTTTTTGACATAAAAGAAGTCATTAATTGACAAATGCCGTAAAACCTGTGTTTATTCAGTGCTAATGAAAATTTTCGTACTTTTGTGCGGAGCAAATAAAACCGAAAAGAATGATAAACTACGATGAGATATTTCCGGTAGGGAAACTGGAAAAAACACATGGGCTAAACGGCGAAATTTCGTTTAATTTTACTACCGACGTATTTGATAGCGCCGAAGCGCCGTTTTTTATTTTGGAAGTTCAGGGCATCCTTGTGCCTTTTTACATCGAATCGTATCGGTTTAAAACTGACTCCACCGGATTGTTGAAATTTGAGGGCATCGATACCGAGGAAAAAGCCCGTGAATTGTGGGGACATGAATTGTTCCTACCCAAAACCTATATCGACCAATTGGATGAAAAGGAAATAGGCCTCGAATATTTTGTAGGTTTTGAAATACATGATACTAGTGGAATAATTGGTACAATATCAGAGGTGGATGATTCCACAGAAAATGCCCTGTTTATTATTGGAAAAACTGACGAAGATGTGCTTATACCGGTGGTAGATGAATATATTACAGAAATCGACCACGAAAAACGCATACTTCATATGCAATTGCCGGAGGGGTTGCTGGATTTGTAAAAGTATGAGTTGTTTTTTTTCTTCTGACAGGGTCTTTACCGCTGTCAGAGTTGAAAAAGAGAAACAATAAATTTTTAGAAGCTCCCTTTAACCAATAGTCAAAAGTAAAAATTTTGATAAACTCGTGAAGTTTCTTGTATTCGCGACTTGGAAGTCGCGAGACCCAAACTCAAACATTTGAAACCCTTGAAGCTCTTGAAACCTCTGAAACTTGCTTACGGCTGGCTTTTAAGAGTTTTCTTCTCTTTTCCCTCCTTTTTAAACGTATTTTCCTCCCTTAATTAAAAGCTTGATGTTATTTTTGCATTATCATTTTTAGTTGAGAATCCGTTAATTGAAAAGCTTGTGAAAACATCATTTCTCAAATATAGTTTTTTATGTGTGGCAATGGTTGCACATTTGTTTGCTGCAGAAGCGCAGAAGAATAAGGTACAAAACAAAGTAAATGTGTACGAAGGCAGTGTTATCTCGCCCGAAGGAGCCTGGTGTTGGTTTGCCGATCCGAGGGCATTACATTACGAAAATACCGGTGGTACTATCAATAGCACTTATGTGGGTTATATCGATGTACATGGAAATATCAAAGCTATGCAACAGAACTTCCTGACCGGAAAAAACAACGAAGTGCTGATACGTTCGTATTTTCAGGCCGACGACCACGATAATCCGTCATTCCTTGTGTTGCCCGACGAACGTGTGATGATTTTTTATTCCCGTCATACTGATGAAGCTTGTTTTTATTACCGTATTTCGCGTAAACCGGGCGATATTACCACGCTTGGCGAGGAAAAGAAAATTATTACTGCCAACAATACTACCTATCCGTCGCCATTTATTATGTCCGACGACCCGACACATATTTACCTGTGCTGGCGTGGTATCAACTGGCATCCAACAATCGGACGATTGACCATACCCGATGCTTCTGACAATGTTAGTTTCGATTGGGGACCGTTTCAAATGGTGCAATCCACCGGAGCTCGTCCGTATTGCAAGTATTATTCCAATGGGAAAGACCGTATTTATCTGACTTACACCACCGGTCACCCCGACAATGAATATCCAAACTGGGTGTATTTCAATTATGTGGATGTAAATACCAAACAATTGAAAGATATTAACGGAACTGTTTTGTCGACCATTGCCAGCGGTGCTCATAATGTGAATAAAACAAACTACAATACATCTTACCCGAATGCAGTAGTGGATATGCCTACTGATCAGCGCGATTGGGTTTGGCAGACCACTATGGATACCGACGGAAATCCGGTGATTGCCATGGTGCAAATCAGCAACGACAAAGGAACGCACAATTACTATTACGCCAAATGGACAGGAACAGCATGGCGAAAAACATTTCTGGCTTACGGGGGTGGAAAATTTCATCAATCTGCAGGTTTAGAACTTTGCTACAGTGGCGGTATGGCCATCGACGATGCAAATCCGAATACTGTTTATTGTTCGGTGCCGGTAGCGGGAACTTCGGGTACGGTGTATGAGATAGTGAAATATGTTGTGGGAACGGATGGCACAGTAACATCGACACAAGCAATTACTTCAAACTCCACGCTGAATAATGTACGTCCGTACATTGTACATAATTCAGGAAACTCAGCGCTGAAATTAGCGTGGATGCACGGTAATTACTACGATTGGATTGTAAGTTCAACCCGTCCTCAGGGTTATCCCACAGCCATTCATGCCGATTATGTGTTACCTCAGGACAATATAAATTTGAACAACGGTTTGTTGGTGAACGAAAACTTTACAGGAACAGTTACCGGCACTGCCACTACCAGCGGTGGAGTATTGGTTTCGTCACCCGAAACTAGTGCAACCATTTCAGCACAGGCGAGTGGGGCTTTTTCAGTTTCGCTGACGCCATATATTTACGAAGGTGCGTACGGCGGAGTGATTTTCAAATCGGGTAATATCACCTACGGACTCAATGCTTCCACGCTGAAACCTTATATCACCATAGGTTCTACAACGTATAACAGCACCAATGTGCTGGGAACTTCGGATGTATGGCAAACTTCGTCTCGCGGAACAGGTGGTGAATGGTACACGCCAACCAAGCTGAAATACTTCAATCTGACCATGACCTACGAAAACAATGTGCTGCGTATTTTCCGCAACGGATTGATTGATCAAACCATTGATGTAGCCGGTTTGTCGCTCGACAATGTAACGATTGGTGGTTTTCTGGGTTGGGTGGAAGATTGCCGTGTGTACAGCAGGGCTTTGACGCAGGGTGAGGTAAAACAACTTACCACCACCAGTCTGGGCTATACTTTCGATACCAATTTACTGTCGGCTATCGAAATGGCGGGAATTTCAGTTCCGGTATCCATTTATACCGATGTGGTTTTACCTGCTAAAACAACTTCAGGCAACACTATTACCTGGAGTTCGGGCAATACTGCAGTTTTAGCCAATACCGGATTGGTGACATTGCCACAAACAGCCACATCGTTTTTGCTGACAGCTACGGTAGGAACACAAACCAAAAATTTTAATGTAACGGTTTATCCCCTTGATATTCAGAATAATAAAATGATTGAATACCGTTTTGCAGCCACGGATATTTACACAACGAACAGTGTGAAATATGTAACCGATAAATCGGGAAAAGGGAACGACGGAATTATTTACGGCAGTTCGCAGGTAAACGGGACGCTGGACATGACAGCCAATACAGCTGCCGGATTTTCCACCAATACCTATGCTATGGCACCTGCAGGCATGTTGAACAACCTCCGAAGCTGTACTTTTCTGGCAAAAATAAAACCAACCAACCTCACGAGTCAACCACGTATTTTCGATTTTGGTTCGGCAAGCACCAACAGTATTTTGTTGCGGTTAAGTGCTTTTACGGCAGGTTTTAAGTACAATGGAGGTACAACCACGCTGATTAATTCCACAGCAACCATTCCCACAGCCACAGAATCGTTGGTAGGCATGACTTTCGATGCCAAAACAAAAACCACCAAAATTTATTTCAATGGAACAGAGACAGCCAGTGCCACTACCATTACCTACGAACCGTATCAGTTAACTGCCATCGGAGCAAATTCCCGAAATTATATCGGCCGTACACAATGGTGGGATACTTCCAGTGCTTCCAGCAATATCGATTTCGTGGGTACTATCGACGATGTGTTTCTGTTTGATATTGCGCTTACTGCTTCAGAAATTCAACAAATCCAAAACAATACCGGCACAGGAATTAAACCAGTGGAAAATAAAATATTCAGCATTTATCCCAATCCGGTAAAGGCAGGAAACGAACTGATGATAGATCTGAAAAATCCTGTTATTTCCACTACATCCTGTTGCGTGGAAGTACTGAACATGCTTGGACAATCTGTTCAGAAGTTTCCAAACACCACATTTCCTCTATCGTTAGACATTACCGCCACCAAAGGTCTGTATTTTATCAGAGCATTATCCGGACAGGAAGTCCTGTTCAACGAAAAGGTATTGGTAAACTAAACCTGTTTGCTGATAAGTACATAGATGGTGAACAAGGTGGGACCGGTTCATCATTCTTTATTTCTCTGCCTGCCTGATAATATTCAATAAATTCATTCGTTCCTTCTGTTTGCTCCTGTGAACTTTAGGGTGCAAAAACTGTTTAATAAACGGCAACTTCACCGTTGCAAAATCAGTTGTATGTAACTTTTTAAGTAAGATAGAAAATGAAAATTGAAATATGGAGTGATGTAATGTGTCCTTTCTGTTACATCGGAAAACGAAACTTTGAAAAAGCGCTGGCACAATTTCCCCACAAAGACAAACTCGAAATTGAATGGAAAAGCTTTCAACTCGATGCCTCTATCCCTGACATTGCCTCCGAAAGTCACGAAGAATATCTCGTAAAACGAAAAGGTCTCAGTGCCGCACAGGTAAATGGAATGTTACAAAATGTCACACATATGGCTGCCGGGACAGGGCTCGACTATCATCTTGATCGTTCGGTCATAGTCAATACGCTCACAGCTCATAAACTCATTCAGTTTGCTAAAACCCGCAGTTTGGGCGACGAAGCTGAGGAACGCCTGTTCCGTGCTTTCTTTACAGAAGGTAAAAACATTGCCGATACCGATACGCTTACTCAGTTGGGAGTGGAGGCAGGACTCGATGCCGGTGAATTGCAGGCCGTCTTTACCGACGAACAATATGCTTATATGGTTCATCAGGATATACAGGAAGCCCGAAACATAGGAGTCAATGGAGTACCCTTCTTTGTTTTCAACCGCAAATATGCTATTTCAGGTGCGCAACCGCCACAGGCCTTCCTCGAAACCCTTCGTAAATCGTTCGACGAATGGCTAAAACTCCAGCCACAGTCGCAGTTAGACGTTCAACAGGGAAATAGTTGCAGTGTTGATGGCGTGTGTGAGTAGGGTGTTTATGTAGAATTCATATTAAATTTTCTACAATAAAAAACTTCCGTCTGCACAATTGCAGACAGAAGTTTTCTGAGTAAACAAATCCGACAAACTATCTGATAGTGTCGTCGGATTAGTTAGCGGTAACTTCCATCCAAATCGAATTGGATGCTTTTTTACCATCGGAGCTGGTTACAAAAACATAGGCAAACTCAATGTCGGCCACTGTTATGCCGGGCATTTCTACAAGCATAGTGGCTGTTTCATTATTTCCGCGCACCTGCTTTACAGCTTTTAAACCAGCGTTCTTTTTCTTTACCAACACTGTTACCACATCATCGGCTGATGCTTTGGGGTAATCAATGTTTGTAAGGAAACCAACAGTGATACCTGTGGCACCGGTTTTTGCCGAAGTAACTTCCACGCAAGCCAGTGTGCCTTTGGCAATCTGAAGCTTGCTGTAATCAATTACCGGAACTTCTCCCGAAGTATCAATAGCTCCGGGAAGGTTCAACTGCATAAACACATTGTAAGCCGTTTGTTTTTCCGGACGAACGGGGAATCCCGCATCCGTAAAGCCACCAAGAGCCTGGTATGCGTCTGCAATAAGTTTGAAACTTGCCCGCTGTATTTGCTGGGCTTCGGTGTTCGCATCCCGTCGGTTGAAAGGTTTTGAACTCACTACATTTTGTCCGCGATGAACAAATGTATTGAAATTGGCCATTGATTTCCGCATTTGGCCGGTTAGCGGATTCTGAGCGAGGCTCATCGTAGTATTGGTCGTCCTCTGAACCCGGATAGCAACGTGCTTCCTTCGTTGATTTCGACGATACAAAACTACGGCAATGCAAAATTTTCCTTGTACAACTTGTAATACAACTTGTATGATATTTTTTGTAAGTTGTTGATATAATGATAAATATAAACAGGTGGCATTGGTGGGAGATGGAGGTTTATTGTATAATAAATTGTACAAAGAATAAGTTTGGATAATAATAAAATTGAGTTTTAGATGAAAAAGGGCAGTAGACCTGAATTTACTGCCCTTAAATTAAAATAAAGCATCATCTAAAATGAAACATTTATAAAAACCCGATTCAAATGGCCATTCTTTTCAATGCTCTTAACTCTTATTTTTAGTTTCTGTTTTCCTGTTTTGTGAAACACATTGCAATGAACCAACTTAACATTCCCTATATAAGTACTGCCTTTAAATACATTTACGGCATTGGAATCATATTTATTCTTTTTATCTAATTTCCAAATGAGTTCTTCGCCTACAGAAATAAAATCGGAAGGTAGTTTTGAATAGGATAACCCACAAATCTCACTAATAAAACTCAGACCCTTAATAGGGTTAAATTCAGCCAGAAATTCAAAGTTATCTGTTGACACAATTCCCTGGGTATGAGCTAACAAATAGAACTTATCATCTTTGTATCTTGCATCAATAGCCCAAAAATCAAGGTATTTTTGAACATCAGGGCGTTCGGTTTTTATTAAACGCTGACCAAAAATATCCAGTACATTTTCTGTGTATGTTTTTGTTACATCCGGAAAATCAACATAAGGAGTAAAGCCATCTTTTTCGGCTTCTTTTACACCATCCTGTAAATAGGCAAAAGAAACACCATTGCTAACGTTTTTTTTAATTACGCCAACACGTTTTCTACTGCTCCCTTTACCCTTTCTCCAGGTTAAATATATGATTCCTATTGCTTTCACTGGATGATACTCATTAATTTTTCAACGCGCAAAGTTACCAATTTAATTATAAATTCTTTTCTTTTGTCCGGAAGTTTATACATTATTAGCTGTGATGGAAGATTCATGTCTATTTTTTGAATTATATCCTGAATCGTATCTTTTGAAAACTTTGCCTTAATATTTTCTATCGTATTTCTAACAACATCAGTGTATTCTTTGTTTATTTCACGTATTAAATCGAAATGGTTTAATTTTTCACCGTTCCAATGTATTTCAGCATCGCCACGGCGGATATATGCTTCCATCATCATAGAGTCTTTTATGAGTAACTCAATTTTTTCATCTTCTTTCTCTCTTCCCAAACTGCTTCCACTATCGTAAATTGGTGCAAATACTCCCGAAACACTGAATATCAATTGAAGATCCTTTACAACGCTATCAATATCATTTTTTTTTATTTTTGACATTGTTTTTATTAGCGAAAAAAGCTGCCTCTCTATAAAGTTTTTTTGGTCTTTCTTTGCTAATTCTTCGATGGATTTAATTACGTCGTTGTATTCGGTTATAATACCCCAGTTTTCCTGATGCCTGTCACCATTCCCAATGATACTGTCGAAAATAATAATTTCGATAATATGGTGGATAAAGGTTTCGATTTTATAAAACGAAAGAGTGTTTTTAATTAATTGAAACGAATATTGGTTTTTGGAGTCTTTATGTTTGGGATTATAACTTACATCGTAGCCGGTTAAATAACTTATTCCTTCAGTTAGTTTGTTTTGTCCCTCAGTTACCATCGATTCCGATATACAGCCAATATCACCATTTTTGTAAGCAATATCGTATTTCAACATATTAAAACCCAGCAGGCTACCTATTTCGCTGGCAATAATTTCAGACCAGAATTCATATTTGTAATCTTTTTGTTCTTTTTTCAGGGAGGTTTTGAAATAGTAATCTTTATGATTGTCAGGGTTTTCCACAATAACCTTACTGCGTGTACCTCCGGTCTGATACCACGGTTTTTCTTCCCAATGAGATATATCGAAAAATTCTGCCATAAAGCTATATTTACAATTGTTTTATAATCTGAATGCATCTACAATAATTCTAAAACCAGTCTGCTGTAACTGCTTGATTTTGATACTAGTAACTTTTTTATAGTTAGAATTCTATTCTGTTTCTTTTGTCTTTGTTTTTATTAATATACATTAGTAACGCTTACAGATTTGCATCCAGTATCGAATCAATATCAAACTTTTTATAAGGACTTTGATGGCTTGCACCATTTTTATTCTTTTTGCTCATTTATCATCCATTAAAATGAGTGCAATATTTCATTAAACTTTTTCCACAAAAATCATTCTGGCGATGATACTTATCAGTTATTTTCATCTATATATTTTTTCCTCATGCGCATTGTTCTTTCATCGTTCAATGCATCCTCGTAGGTTTCAAAATGGTCATAAATATAGCCCGAGAGGATGTCAGCATAGTCATGTAGATCGTGAATACCGTATCTGTTTTTCTTTGCCAAATCAGCTTCCATGCCGGCAATATGGCAGCGGTATGGTGGCATTGACTCATTGGCAGCATAGAATGCATATATCATAGCATAATGTTTCGATTTACCTTCGGCTATCAGTTTTTTTATGAGTTGGGAGTATTTGTCGGCATACTCCTCAGCAGGTATCTCAAATAAAATTTGATCTTCAGGGTCAGCCATAAGCATTGAAAAGTATTCTACAAAGTGACTATCTCGTTTTGTTAGGCGGGCATATAGTTTCAGATTATCTTCACTGTTCGATAATGAACCTTCACAGGCCAGAAATGCAAAAGAAACTGCATGTGCTTTTTCGGGCCGATGACTTCTGTTTACATACTCGGCTGCCCAACCAACGTCAAAACCTTGTTTTAGCAATACCTCCACCTCTGCCATAAACCCGACTACCCTGTTGATGATAGTTGATTCAGACTCGGTGGTAAAACCACGGTGTAACTCTTTTATTAACTCTTCTTCCAGCGTGTTGATGAACAGATGGGTGGACTTGTCGTCGTACTTGTTTTCAATGATAGCCCGTTCTACCACTTCCAAATTTAAATGTTTTTTGATGACTGTTTTCATATATTTTAGATTGTAAATTACTTTCGTCTCTGAAAATCTGCCCCCCCAAGCCCGTTCGGCTGAGCGTTCGACTGAGCTCACGCCGAAGTCTGAAGGGGATGTGAATTACTTTCGTCTTTAAAACTTCTATTTTACAACTCCCCCTTAAACGCCTTATCCAATAAACTTGCTTTCAGCGCTTTTAAATAACTGAGCTTGGATTGTTGTTGAATAGTAATTTGCTCAAAATACTTAGTCAATGATTCAAACTTTTCAATTATTTTTTGTTGAGTATTTATATCAGGAAGTGGAACAATTATTTCTCCAAGTTTTTTTCCATTAAAGTTTGGTTGAGCCGCCCCGACAATATTCCCGAAAATCTGATCCCAATATCCTTTCGATTGAAAAAAGCAATATAAATAATTAGGAATTAAAACTTTATCATTACAAACCACACGAATGAGGTAAGAAGCAAAAACAGATTTCTCGTTATCATTAAAAAGATAAGATTTACCTGCAGTAGCGCCTGTTCGTGCAAATAATATATCGCCATGCTTTAACACATATTTATCAACTTGTGATTCAGGGATGTCAGAATATGGCGTGTTCGAGAAATTGACTTTCCCATTTTGAATATCAGTAATTCTAAGATAATAGTACTCTCCCTTATCAAGAGCCTTCCCTGTATAACCATATTGAATATTTTTAGACAGATCTTTCACTTGAAATCTTTTTGCGTTAATCTTGCTGAAAATCTCATCCAACACACTCGCCATCAATGCCTCCGTATTTTTTATATTTTCTTCGAGCAAGGCAATGCTTTTATCAATCCGCTCAAACAAACTATCCAGTTTGTTTACTATGCGGGTTTGCTCGGGAAGTGGGGGAAGAGGAATATCAAACTCTTTAATTGTTCGTAAAACAATTCTTTTAATTGCAGCACCAGTTTTAGAACCAATAGCTTTCTCTTGAAAGCTAGGTGAATTTAAAAATAGATAAAGATATCTTGAATTTACAACTTTATTAGGTGACAATATAGCTAATGAGGATAAAACAACAAAATGTTCCTCAGATTTCACCAATGCTGTTTTACCAACTGTTCCATCTTTTGATAATAAAACATCACCTATAGATGGTTTACAATTTCCTCGTACTAATTCTTCAAAATCTTCTATTGAAATCTTTTTGCAATTTAATAAATCAATATCTCCAGAACTTGAAATATCTTTCACCGTAACATATGGCTTACCTGTTTCATTTGTTTTTGGAGAAAAATGAGAACCATCAGTAATTCTGGTACAAACATTAGTCAATTTTGTAATCTTCCAACTGTTCGGCAACTTATTCATTGTAGTCCTCCTTTAGAATTTGTTCTACTTCGTCCATTAGTTGGGTAATGGTATTGTCGTTTTTACGGATATGTGCCAGAATTTCGTGCGGTGGCAGGTGGTCAATATCTGTTACCGTATTGGGATTTTTAGCAGATAGGTCGTATTGTAGAGACGCAATGCATTGCGTCTTTACATTAACCAACCACGAACGTGGTGTTAATGCCCGTTTCGGGAACAATTCCACAAATTCCTGTAAATGTTCTGCCTGTATGGGTTTGTTTTTGGTGAGTTTTTGTTCGGGTGTACATTCATAATACCAAATATCGGTAGTAGCACCCGTGCGGTCGAAAAACAGCACATTGGTTTTTACACCGCTATACGGCAAAAATACACCTGCGGGCAGACTGAGAATGGTATGCACATTAAACTCGGCAAGCAAGGTTTCTTTTACGCTTTTAAAGGCATTACCTGTTTGAAACAAAACGCCTTCGGGCACCACAATAGCTGCCTTTCCGTCCTTTTTCAGACTTTTCATAAAGTGCTGCAAAAACAGCAACTCAGTAGCATTAGCCTGTATGGGGAAGTTTTGTTGTATCTGTGGTTTTTCCTTTCCGCCAAAGGGTGGATTGGCTATAATCACATCGTAGCGGTCTTTCTCCTGAATATCGCGGATATTGGCCGTCAGCGTGTTTTGTTTATACAGGTTGGGGCTTTCAATCCCGTGAAGAATCATATTCATCATGCCCATGATATAGGCCAATGGGGTTTTCTCGTTGCCAAAGAAAGTATCTTCGTGCAGAAACTTCCATTGTTGTGTGGAAAGTTTTCCCTGGTATTTTTGCTTTACGTATTCAAAGGCTTCAATCAGGAAACCGCAACTTCCGGCAGCACCATCGTACACAGTTTGTCCGGGTTTGGGTTGTACCGCCTCAATAATAGCACGCACCACAGAGCGCGGCGTATAAAACTCGCCCGAGTTGCCGCCATCGCTACCCATGCCCTGCAACAGGTCTTCGTACACATGCGAAAGCTCAAACAGTTCGTCCTGCGACTGGAAATTCAGTGTATCTACTATATCCAGCACTTCGCGCAGCGTATGTCCACTGGCAATGCGGTTATCCAGAAATTCAAACACATTCCCAATCTTGTATTTTACCGATTTAAAATCAGTTATCGAGTTTTTAAATGCTTTCAGGTAAGGAAATAACTGAGTATTGACAAATAGCGTAAGGTCAGAACCTGTTTTAGCTATCTTCACATCAGTATTGCCATCGAATGTTTTGGGGCAAGCCCATGTATTCCAACTGAATTCATCAGCAATGATGCGGTCGTATTTGGTATTATTCAACAGAGCTTCGCCTACCTTTTCTTCCTCAAAATCGTTCAAAAACTTCAGAAACAATATCCACGATATTTGCTCCGTGTAGTGCATCGCCCCGCTAATTCCATCATCTCTCCGTAATATATCGGTAATACGGTTTATTTTTTGTTGTAGTTCCATTAAAAAATTTATTGCTTGTTTAAAATATCTTTCTCCCAATTCAGGGGATTTTGTTCTATATAATATGCAATTCGCCGGAATTCATCATCATCCCTGATCACATGATCGTGAAAACGTGTTTGCCAGCCAAACGAAATGTTCAATTCACGGGCAGTAGTTGTAACCGCTGATTTAAAACCTCTCATTATTGATGCCAGATTTTTTGATTGAGGTCCGAAATGATTGGCAGATGGAATTGTTTCAATTTCACGAAACCATTCAATTTTATTTTCCGTTTCATTCCCCGTAGAGACGCCATGCATGGCGTCTGAAACAGAATCGTTGTTTTCCATAGAGACGCCATGCATGGCGTCTCTACAATAATCATCCGCACCCGAATTGTATTCATTTTTACCAATCACCACAATTCCATGAATATGATTTGGCATTATCACAAAACATTCCATATCCAGATTCATGTCCGGGCGAATATCCATTGATTTCAACCATTCGTCATGGGCAATTTTGCCTATTTCAGACAATTGCATTTGTCCGTTTTTAATTTCTCCAAAATAATGTTCCCTGTGTTTGGTGCATATCGTAACAAAATAGGCACCTTCATCACCATAATTCCATTCCTTCCATCGTGCTGACGGAATACGGTATTTGTTTTGGAATTTGTTTCTGATCATTTGGTTTTTTATTTTGTAGAGACGCCATGCATGGCGTCTCTATTACCAACGCAATTTCATCATCAGACGCCATGCATGGCGTCTCTATTACCAACGCAATTTCATCATCAGACGCCATGCATGGCGTCTCTACGTGTAAACATGCAATTTGTTTTATACGTTTAATTCATGCCAATTGCAAATAAAATCATACAGCGTATAAATGTTCCTGTAATTTATAAAATGCATCAATCAGATTCTGCGCACCGTTAAAAACCTTAGCAGCATCTTTGGTTGTGCCCAGCTTATTCAGTTCAACCAACGCTGCCAAATGCTCGCGTTTTAATTCTTTGATATCATCCTGTTCGTAACGTTCCAAAACGAATTTCAGAAAGTCGCGGGCTTTCAGGTTCTGATATACTTCAAAGAAGGTATTATCTGCCTTTACCTGATTAGCACGTTGTGAGCGTGTTATCAAATCGTTTTCGTAAGAGATATGCATCAATACATCAAATATATCGCAGTTATCAGCCTCAAACAGTGTTTTCAAAAAACTCAACTGCTCTTCATCAATGCCGGTTTCGCTCAATTGTTCCAATAGTTTTTCCCTTGTCTCAGGTTTCGACCAAATTTTACGCAACTGTTCTTCGCTTTCGTACAAATCCGGTATAAAACCTATCAGTTTTTCCAGAAACTGTTTGGTCGTTAGCGGTCTGCTTGTTTCAGGGTCAATGTAGCGGGTTTCAATATCTATCACTCTTAACTTACGTCCTGTAGATAACTGTATAACCACTTTTGCTGGCCTTGGAGGTGTCGAGACGCCATGCATGGCGTCTCTATCAATAGAATCATCATTATTTTCTTTTCTTTCTCCTGTTTTACCTCCGCCTGTAGTTTCGGTTTCTGTGCCTTCGGGCAATCCATCCCATTCTTCATCAAAGAAACGGTCTGTTGCTTCGTCCGAAAAATCAATAATCGTAAAGAAATCCTTTCCTTCAAAAAGCCGGGTTCCTCGTCCTACAATTTGCTTGAATTCAACAATAGAATCAACTTCACGTACCAAAATAATATTCCGTACATTACGAGCATCCACACCTGTAGTAAGCATTTGTGAAGAAGTAAGAATAACCGGAATATCCTTGTCATTGTCCTGAAACTTTTCCAATAATACACGTCCTTCTTTACCCTCGTCACTTGTAATTCGGACGCAATAATTCGGGTCAGAAACCTGTTTGAATTTATTGATAGCATCACGCATATTCAATGCATGAATCTGATCCACACAAAACACAATAGTTTTATCCATTCTATTGATATTTTGAAGAATTGCTTTGGCTACCAAATCAATTTGAGCAGGAATAATTATTTTCTTATTAAACTCCCGCTTTTTATATACCTTCTTGTATTCCACTTCACCTTCAAGCACTTTGTCGGCTTCTGTATAAATATAACTATCGATATTCGTGCGGACTTTCTTGATTTTATACGGACTCAGAAAACCATCATTAATACCATCTTTCAGAGAATATTCATATATTGGTTTCTTGAAATAGGCATACGTATCCACATTGCTATCACGTTTTGGTGTAGCTGTTAATCCTAAATGTACAGCCGATTTAAAATAATCCAGTATTTCACGCCATGAACCTTCTTCGTTAGCGCTTCCACGGTGACATTCGTCAATGATAATCAAATCGAAAAAATCGGCAGGATAGGCTTTGTAGTAGCCGTCTATATTTTCTTTCTCAGCAATTGCCTGATAAATAGCAAAGAAAATATAGGCATTGGTTGGTACAACTCCGTTACGTGCTTTTACTTCCGAACCATCAATCTTTATCAAATCGTGTTCGTAAGGGTCGTTAAACGTATTAATAGCCTGGTCAGCTAAAACATTTCTGTCTGCTAAAAACAAAATTCGTGGACTTCGGTCTGCTTTATCTTTGTTCCATTTTACTGTCAGCAGCTTATGTGCAATCTGAAAAGCAATAAATGTTTTTCCTGTTCCGGTAGCCAATGTTAGTAAAATTCGGTCTTTGTTTTCAGCAATGGCCTCCACAGCCTTATTAACTGCAATTTCCTGATAATAACGAGGCTGTTTGTCGCCTGTCAGATACATAGGCACGCTCAGTAAGCGCTCCTTCAGGTCGGATAAGTTTTGGATAGATTGTAGAAAAAGACTTTCGGGTGTAGGAAAGTCATCAATGTAATCTCCTTTTCCTTTTTCTACATCAAACTGATAAATTTTATCTCCATTTGTTGCAAAAACAAACTTTACTTTCAACTTCTGAGCATATCCAATGGCTTGTTGTAATCCCTCGGTAGGATGTTTACCCAGCTTTTTAGCTTCTATAATTGCGAGATTAGTGTTTTTATATCGTAACAGATAATCAGCAAACAGCCTTTTACCTCTTTTTCCACCCAATATCTTACGCCCGTCTGTGAAGTAATATTCTCGCGTAATAAATTGCTCCCAGCCGCTTTCCTTTAGTTTGGGGTCAATGTATTTGGCTCTGGTATCCGATTCGGTGAATTTATTCATTCTCTTATTAGTTAATGTTCCTATAGAGTGATTTTAACAACAAAACTACAAAAATAATTTTATGAATTTCCTTTAAATATCGAACTTATTAGCATTTCTCTCTATATTTCAATAATTTAATATCAAAAGCAATATCAGTTCATTTTAAGGTAAGAAAGAATAGTCATTATATAAGTTAGAATATTTGTTATTAAAATATAGTTAAACGCAAAGGGCGCAAAGATAAATATACAAATTTTAGTTTCATCAAATATCAGCAAAGGACGCAAAGACAAAAACTTAAAAGTTTTTCTTAGCGGCTTTGCAACTTAGCTACTTTGCGTTCAAAATAAATTATTCTATCAAAATGCATAACTTATATAAACTCTATTAAACAGTTTTTTATTTCCTTTTCCGTTGTTTTTCGTCTTTATCTTCTGCATAGCTAATAAATGCTCCTTTCAAATCATCCAGAAAAGGTGTCATATTTATTTTTCTGTTGGTCGCCTTGTTCAGTTTTCCTTCGGCATCTTTTATGGCCAGTCCGAATAACTTTTGCAGGTATTCCAGAAATTCTTTGCGCGTAGCATCTGACCCATTTGCTTTTTGCAGTTTCCCGGAATGGTAAAGAGCTGTAAATAATTCCAGAAACTCGGTGTCGGTGCCCTGCCATTCGTAAGGATGTAGTATGTCGCTTATGCTAGTACTCTGAGGTTTTGGCTCATCAAGCTCACTTAACAATCTGATTCTCTTTAATTCAGATTCGCACATTTTGTAAAACTCAGTATCCATATATCGGCGGGCATTAAACTGAAACTGTCCCAAATCAGTACCATGTTTAATATACCATTGTTCAATATCTATCATCCGGTTTTTAATCAGTGAAATTTTATCTCTGATTTTTAGTGTATTCAGTTCTGTGAGCAAGTTTTCGAACGAGAACCTTATAATGTCATCATCAAATGCAGATATTTCTTCCTCATCCAATTCATTTGCAACATCATAATCCGGCTCGGTTTCACGCATCACTTCATTGAAAACCGATTTTAGTGCTTCAGAATAATTGCTGTTTGTGCTTTCTGAAATATACAACTCATATATTTGATTGTAATATTTAAGAACTACTCTGGCTACCTCTAAAAAGAACTTAGTTTCGTAACCATTTTTAATAATCTCGCCTGCAATATCTTCATCAAAATTCGCATATTCGTCGTCATCCTTCATAATTGAAAAACTTCCCTCCATATATTTGTCAATATATTCAATATTCCGGTAGTCACGTATGTTTTCCTTCAACTCCGATATAAAATTCCCGTACAGTTCCTCGAAATTGATATTTCTAAACTCCCTTTTATGCAGGTGAATTTGTTCAATCTCGCTGCCATATCTGGTGTAACGTACTACATCATCGCACAATACCATCCATGTACGTAATGTATCATTCAGTTCTTTTGCTTTTGCAGTTTCCATAACAAATCAGAATAAAGGTTTTTAATATATGTAATTGAGTAGTTTTTTCAGGTAAGAACCTGCGTTTTAAAAATCATACCACAAAGTTATGAATAAATTTTTCTTTTAACAATGTTAACCCCCTGTTTTTGTTGATAACTTTTTAAAATTCAGTGGTCAACGTTCTTTTTTGCCGGTATTTTGCCGGATACAGGGTAGTGGCATGTAAAGGTAAACACTTTGTTTTATTATATATCCTATATATATCCATTATATACACGTTATATATCCATTAAATACACTACATTTATAATAAATAACTGATAAATAACAGATAGTTGATTGAAATATAAATTATTTATATCTTTGCATAGTTTTATCATTTTTACAAAATCATACAGCGTATTGAATTGAAGGTAAAACCAGTTTCAGTTTTCTAACTTCTAACTTCTAACTTCTAATTTCTAACTTTATACACATGGCCATAGTAAAAGGACCTATACAACTAACAGGCAGTGTAAGCAATATCAGCTTCTACACCCGCCGTGGCAGCGATAAAATTATAGCCCGTACCAAGGGCGGTATCAATGCCGATAAACTGAAACGTTTACCTCAGTTTGAGGGGATGCGTAATCAGCAAAAGGAGTGGAGCGGGGTTACCAAACTGGCTTCGGGGGTGCGTCAGGCTTTTGGCGGATTACACCGGCTGGCCGATTATAACCTCACTTCGGTGCTCAACGGGCTGGCAAATAAAATGCAGAAGGTCGATACAACTGCACCCAAAGGGAAACGCCCTGTGCATCTGTCACAGTTCAGACAAGCGCTCGATGGTTTTAATTTTAACCGGAATTATATGTTTAACTCTGTATTGCGCACTACTCTGAGTTACGAACTGAACCGGGAAACACTCAGTGGGTCGGTGCAATTTCCGCGTATTAATACTGAAATTGATGTGCTGAATGTACAACGCCTGCCTTATTTTCGGTTGATAGTGTCGTTGGGTACAGCAACAGATATGCTCTTTAATGAGCAGTTGGCTGATTATCTGCCGGTAGTGGAAGCCCTGCATGGCGCCTCGGCTGTGACCAACAGTGTCTGGTTTCCGGCAACGAATATCATAGAGGAGCAGACGCTGACTGTAACAATGAGCGACAAACAGCGCACGTTACTTACTGAGGATGTGAGTGTGATTTTAAGTGTCGGCATCGAATTTGGCGCGGTGAGCTTTACCGGACAGCCCGAAGCTGTAAAATATGCCGGAAGCGGAAAAGTATTGAAGGTGGTGTAGAGAAGTCTTTACCTGATAATTTTATTTCCCCATAGCCCTGTGCATGGTGCTTACAGAGCCAAAACCCGATTTTTGGCAGAGTTCTTCCTTTTTGGTATCGGGGTATTGTTGTTGGTAGTCTTTTGCATATTCGGCTCTCAATTGATTGATGTAGGTGCTGAAATTCACGCCGAATTGTTGATTAATCAGGGCCGATAGATAGGTTCTGTTGGTTCCGAGTTCTGTGGCCAGTGCTGTGAGACTAAGATCAGGATTAAGAAATAACTGTTTCCTTTTCATTAAATTACTGAGTTTCCGTTTTAGTTGAGTGTCGTTTATCTGAACTAATTTGCTTTGTGCCACTGTATCCGGTATAAACTCATCCAAATCAACATCCACTACCTTTTGGCGTAGTGCCAATACTCCCAACCGGCTGATATAGGCCGAAAACACAAAAAACACAAAAACAATGATGTGATGATGCCATCCGTTGAGCGGGATAAGCGCATAGGATAAAAAACCTGCGACTACTATTAAGGCAAAACTAAGCAGGTATTTATTAATCCAGTCGATGGAAAAGTTCTCGATATTGGAAAACTCGTTTTGTAGTTTGATATTATATTCTTCAGGAATTTTAATAAAAGCAATGGCGTACAACACGCCCTGTATGCCCAGTAAACTTAAATGTATATAACGAGATACTTTGAGAACTGTGAATTTAAAATGGTCAAACTCAATTCCCATACGATTGTGTGTCATAAAATAGAGCAAATCCTTTCCTCCTGTATAGATATAAAAAATATAGGTTGCTACTCCCAGCATAACTATGCCGGGCAGAAAATGCGCCCATTCCCGCTTTAGCTGAAACCTGGGTGAAACCACCGATTTGATATAGAGAAAAATAGATGGGAAAACAAAAAACTCCAAACCTGCATGTAAACCATGAACCGGCAAATACGCTGCATAATCCTCTACCAGATACAGATAATTGAAAAAATTTACCACAAAGGTGATGAACAATGTAAAAGCCATGATATTGCGTGACAGGCTTTTGCGCTTGTCCAACAGTATTTGTATGAATAAAGCCAATGGAATCAGATAGGCTGCAACCAGAAAAAATAGATCCAAATGTTTCATTCGTAGTATTTTATGTTATCAACTGCCTGCATTGTCAAATAACTTACGCGAACTGCAAATGTAACAAAAATTAATAACTTTTTACGATTTGAAGAGAACTTTTTACGATTTGAAGGGCTAAAAACACCAAGTGTCTTTATTTTTGTTGCACAGTATGAATGTGCCGTCGGTTGCTGTTCCATAGTACGAAGGTAAAAGTGTTAATTAAATTTCAGCTGTTTACATTGTACAGGAGTCTGATAGTCCAATATTAATAAAACAGATCGATACAATTTAAAACTAATATAACAACGCATATACATGATAAGCAGATAAAATCCGAAAAATAAATTCCGAATTAAAAGCAGATGCCGAAAAGCTTGAGAGTAGGCAAAATTCAAATTTACATGGTCATGAAAAAAATTATTTATGTTTCAATTATTGCTGTTTTGTCAGCATTTACATTCACAAGTTGTGAACAGGATGTGGTTACAAGTCCGGTAACAGTGGATTTGCTGCCAAAAGCCAACATTTCAGGAAATGTAACAGCTGAGCTCAATTTACAAAGTTATGGCAAAGAGTTGGCTCCCTCAGGTACTCAACTGTTAGTTGAAATTAATTACAGTGATTTAAATTCAACACTTTCAGCATCAGCAGGGAAATGGAAAGATACCGTCACTGTTGACGAGAATGGTAAATACAATTTGTCAGTGCCTGCAGGCGTAACTACCACTACAGTTACCATTACTCCATTGCCTTTTGAATATAATCAGGTTCAATCGTACGGTGCATTGTATCCAACTATTAAGATGGCTTATACATATGCAGTTAAGACGATTGTGTCGATAAACGCCGGTCAGTCAATTATTCAGAATATAGACTATCCTGTGGTTAGTACCTCTGTGGCAAATTTTGTGGATAAAGTCAGAATTGCAGGAAAAGTAACTGCCAATACCGATGTAAGTGTTGTGGGGAATGAGAAAGTTCCGGATAATACAGTAATTTATTTTTACAATAGTTCATCGATTTATAACAGTACATGGAAAGATTCTGTGAAAGTGATAAATGGTGCTTATTCTATTGTTGTTCCTAAAAATATTACCATTTATTGGTCATCAAAATTTTCATTTAATAAAAATACATGGAATTCAGTGAATTCAACTTATGTAGCAACAGTTTCATATATCTACTCGGTATCAAGTTCCGGATTGTTTAACAGCAATTCTACCGATGCTAATCCAAATAATATCGATTTTGGAGAAGGAAGTGTTGATATCACCTTATATCCAATTTATGTGGTGTTGTCAGGATCGGCATTGGCTGACTATAACCAGTTAGCAGCATCTCCGGGATCGGAAAACTTTCCATCAGGTACTAAAATCTACTTCAATACTGCTGCAGGCGACTGGGTCGGAGTTGCAACTGTAGATGCTACCGGACGCTACACCATAAATGTTCCCCAGAATAAAACCATTTATTACACCACATCATTTTTGATTACAAAAACTTTGTCTACCGGTACTACAGTTCCAAATACAACTTTTACTGCCTCCGGAAATACTTCAGTAGGTTATTCATATAATACACCGACTGTTTCGTTAAATATCACTGCATATTAATATAATCAATTGTAAATACATGAAACGAGCACGACAAATAAACTTTGACACATCAGGAGATGTCCCGATAGCTATCGGGAGTGCGAGTTCCATCTGACAATTAAAAAAACAAATTATAAACAGATGAAAACAAAAATATCATTATGTATCATTGTAGCTTTACTTGGGATAAACCTCGTACAGGCTCAGGAACAGAACATTGACGTATCAACACCTAAAACAATTGATTACCTGCCAAAAGCGGGAAATTTTGGTATTGGTGCCGATGCAGCTCCTGTTTTTAGTTTTATTGGTAATATGTTTAATAACAGCACGGTAAATACGCTCACTCTGACTATGCCTGTTATTTATGCCAAATATTATCTTAATGACATGACGGCTTTGAGAGCAGTGCTGGGTATTGCCAATGATGTAAAAAAGGAGCAATTCTATATTATTGACGATGCTGCGGCTATTACAAATCCATTTGACAATATTCAAACCATCGATCGGAAAACAACCATAGACGATGATTATGCTTTTTCGTTGGCTTATCAGAAGTTTATTGGAAACAAGCGATTGCGCGGATTTTATGGGTGCCAGTTTATTACTGAAATTTCGTCGACAAAACTGAATTATAGTTATGGAAACCCGATGACCGTGCTTAATCCTATTCCGAGTTCGGCATACAGTTTTACTGCTACCCGAACATTGGAACAAATGCTGGTACGCGATTTTAAAGTTGGTGTTGGTGGTGTAGCTGGCTTTGAATATTATATCATGCCTCGTTTGTGCTTTGGTGGTGAGGTGAGCTTAAATCTGTTATATACCAAGGGTTTACAAACCTATAAAAAGGCGGAAACAATATCAAGCGGCATGTTGGTAAATGTTGATCAGGCCATAATGCCGGGTGATAGCGACTTCTCTATTCAGACAGTAAGTTTTTCACCTACTTCTATTCAAAATCTGGGACTTTATCTGATGTTCCATTTTTAATAAGAAAATTCCAGTTTTAATTAGAATATAAGAAGTTTTAAAAAACCGCAAAAGGCACAATAGTAATCAAAAGTAGATCCGAAAAAAATAAATAGCGTATGATTTTTTTTAATGAGTTCTATTGTGTCTATTGTGGTTCAATTGTCATTTGGCAAACATAAGTAAGTGTTCATGTTTAGTTTATACTATCTTAGTCTGCCCCCAACCCCCTGAAGGGGACTTTTTGCCGACTGCAAATATTGATTATATCTACAACTTTCGAACTTCGACAGCCCCTCCCGATAGTAATCGGGATAAACAGGGGTTGGGGGCAGTTAAGAAAAAGACAGTTTCAATATAAACAAATTTCGCGCACTTACATGCAAAATAATATATGATAGAGTATTTTAGACTTTCGGGATTTTGCGCTTTATTTATCGTTGGGTTTACACCACAGGATGGTAAAGTGTCCATTCTGTGGTTATTCAAGTATTTTAAGCCGAAAATCAGTGAGTTCAAAAGGTGTTTTTACAGTGTGTTTTGCTGATTTTTTTAAATGATTATCCGCAAAGCGACCTGTTATAAATTCTGGATTTGAAGTCGGTATTGTATTTTGCAGCGGCAAATACCAATCTATCGAACATCTTTTCCCCGAAATATCTTCGGTTGAATTTAAAACAGTACTCATTGAGATAATACTGTAAATACTCTTTTTTAAGCTGGTGGTGCATATCCAATAGTAATCGTTTTACGTTTGCAATACTGATATGAACCCATGGAAGAATCTTTTGAAGGTCTTCAGGTTTAATAACCTGTGCCTTGTGAGACTCTACAGCTTGGTTTAACTTATAAAATGTCTTTGAATCATCGGTAGTTAACTCTGCCGTTGAATCAATTTGTTCTTTGACAATTTCTACGGCAGTATCTGCTTTCAAATCAGGCACAACCTGCATTTTAATGTGGTTTATCTTTTTAGGCTTTTTGCCCGGTCTTGGATTTTCAACCACAATGCTTTCTGTCATTACAAGTACTTTTGACTTGTTCTGACTGCCTGCGCCTCGTTTTAGTTCTTCATTCTTGCAGTCATCGCTTATCAAAGTAGTAATGAATGCATTGTCAAGTTCTATTTGACCTGAAAGTTGATATTCGTTATCGCGTTTGCCCATTATGTCGCCCAATTTCTTGTGCATTTCCCAGATGGGTTGATAGCGTTTATGTCCGAGCTGCCGTTGCAGTTCTGAAGCCGAGAATGACTTTTTTGTACTGGTCAAAAGGTGCATTGCAACATACCAGTATCGAAACGGCAGTTTAGTGCATTCTAATACTGTACCAGTACGTATTGATTGGCGATAATGACAATGTTTGCATTCGTAACGCATCTTACCATTAAGCCAGATATGTTCTTTGCTGCCACATTTTGGACATACAACACCGATTTGGTCACGTTGCGCTTTAAAATGAGCAATACAAGACTCTTCATCGGGGAAGTTTTGGATAAAATTCAAGAGATTCATAACACTTATTGTCGGGGTTAAACATACCGTAAATGTAATGAAAATCAGTGATATATCCAAATATTTCAATCGCTTTTTTATTATAAATTCAACCGTAATTTCAGCCTATTCTTTCATAGGTCGCTTTGCGGATAATCATTTTTTTTTATGATGAAATTTCATAGATTTTAATTGTGTTACAACGCCGGCAGATTTTACGACTCATGACAGGCTGGTGGCGAAAGAAGTAAAAATAAACGCTGTCAGCGTGCTTGCACCCGATAGCGTTAATACAAATTACCGGAGCAACCCGAAAATCCGAAAAAAGAGTAGGGAATTATAGTATATAAACAGAAAAGTTATGAAAAGAATCTTTTTACTCGCTTTTTTTGTAGCAATTTGCTTGTTATCAGCGGTTTTTTCGCAAACCCCTGACTGGGGTCGGGTAATTCAGACAAATAATTATGGAAACCAAAATGTAAATGCTGTAACTGCTGATAATTCTTTTAATTATATTGCAGCAAGCATTTCAGGTTCAGTTACTTTTGATGGGACTTCTTTTACAAGTACCGGATTTCGCAATATGCTGTTAATTAAAATGAATACATCGGGTGCTGTTTCATGGAAAAAGTTGGTGACGACTCAGCCCAAAGGATATATTTATGCTAAAAGCTGTAAGGTGGACGATGTAGGAAACCTATATGTTGTTGGTTACTTTAGCGGGACAGCAACGATAGGAACAAAAACGATCAATTCACTGACCGGCGACAACAGCTTTGTTGCAAAATTTAATTCCAACGGAGATGGACTTTGGGCATCATCTTTTAGCTCAACAGGTACAGGAATAAACGAAAAATTTGTGCTGGATGCACAGAAAAATATTTATATCATTAGCCGGTCGAGTAAGTTGTTAAAGTTTGATGCCGGAGGTGTCAAATTATGGGAACAGTCTTACGCTGATAAAACCTTGCAGGGAATTGCCATCAACGGATCAACACTTTATATTGGTGGTGTCATTTTATCGGGTACTACAAACTTTGGTAATATAGCGCTCACTTCGCTGGGTGGAACCTACAATGGGGTGATTCTGAAAGCAGATTTGGATGGAAATTTTACCGGATCGTTTATAGTAAAGGGTTCAACCACTTTATTCGGTTCTACCATTAGCGATATTCAGGTGGATACAAATGGTAAGTTGTTGATAACCGGATTGTACCGAAAAAATCTTGAGCTGGGTACGCTACTCGTCGCAAATACTACAAACGGTTACTATACTTTTCTGGCTAAGTGTAATGAGAATTTTGAGTTTGAATGGTCAAAATCGAGCAGTAAAACAACCCCAACAACTACTGATTATCTTTTTTCGTACCGCATTTATCAGGATAATGCAGGCAGCATTTATCAGTATGGTTCGATGAAAGCGACTGTAATGTTCGATTCGATTGCAATAAATGCTTCGGTTAGTCCTTATATGTTTAAATTTGATGCCACCGGAAAAGCTCTGCGAACGTATAATATGATGGATGCCGATGGCAATAACTCCATAGTTTCTCCGACAGGTAAAATTCTGATGGGTAATGTGGTATTATATGATCCGAATTTAAGTTATGGTGACTTCATTATTAATCAGTATACCAATAATTTTGATTGGGAATGGCAGAGTATGAGTTCGAATAGTTTTTCCGGAACAGAAAATATAATGAGGGTTAAACATGATCCTGCCGGTAATACCTATATATACGGAACAACAATTGGACGAAGTAATTTCTTTGGTACGAATATATCAAATAACACTACTAAAACATTTATTGCAAAGTTAGATGTAAATGGTCAAAAGGTATGGAGTCATTTTATTGGTAGTAGAACTCCTAGTGATTTTGGAACATTATTTACGTTGGATAAAGATAATAATGTTGTTTTTATCGGCTCATTTGCAAATGAATTAAAAGTTGGTAATATAACCTTAACCACAACGACTAACGAAGGTTATGTAGCCAAAATAAGTTCGATGGGTGAAGTACTTTGGGCAACTAAGTTTGATGACCAGAATCTGGATTATTATACAACTAATTTAGCAACCGATCATTCAGGCAATGTGTTGATAACAGGCCTCAACAGTCCGGCGAATTATATTATGAAATTTGATAGCCAGGGGCATAAATTGTGGATGAAAACATTCAGCATGGAGTCGTATTATATATCGCTTATTTCTACCGACGAAAATGATAATATCTACTTAGCCAGCGAAGTGCATTTAGACAATACCTCTGCAACAAGTGCTCAAATAGGTACCATCACACTGAATCAAACCGTTACTGATGGTTCGATAGTGCTGGTAAAATTCGATCCGAACGGCAATCCACTGTGGGCAAAACCTTATGGTGGAGCGTCAGGGGCGACTTATACCGATGGTTGGCCATGTTCCATAAAAACGGACAAATCCGGCAATACATTTATCTGGGGTTGGTGTGTCAATAATGCAAGATTTGGTACTACAATATTGACAAATCCTTTTGCAACAAATCAGGATTATTCCTATTTCCTCACGAAGGTGAATACCTCCGGCGATGTGGTATGGGCAAATGCAGTGTATGAATCATTGTATGCATTTAATTATGGAGATATGCTCGATTTTGACAACAATGGAAATGTGTACGTTGGAGGTCATTTCAAATCGAATATCAGTATTGATAATAATATTTTCGCACCTCAAAATTCCAATGATTTCTTTGTGGCAAAATTTGATGGAGCGGGACAATATAAATGGATGAGTACGATTCCGGCAACCGGTGACATTATCAGAGGTATGAGTGTGTTTAAAGAAAATGTTTTGACTGTTGCCGGCTATCCGGGATCGGCAGAGGCAATTGGTCAAACCACCATCAATAAACTTGGTGGCACCAATGTCATAATAGCTACATTGGGAAGTCTGCAAACAGCAACGCCTGAAATTCTTAAAAATGGATATAAAGTATATCCAAATCCCGCAAAAGATAATATCCGGATCTCCGGATTAACCGAAAAATCCAATTTATCTGTTTACTCTTTAACCGGTGTGCTTCAATTTTCGTGCGAAGTGGTTAATGACGAAAAGGTAAGTATAGGAGAATTATCGCCCGGAGTGTATTTAGTGTCGTTAAATGGAATGAGAACTAAATTAGTAGTTGAGTAATCCAACAACCGAGACTGACATACATTAAGGATATTTATTTCGGAACAGGGTTGAAAATGAATTAATTATTTATCCCAACACCTAATAGGGATTGTTCATGCGCTTGATTTATCGTTGAGTTTACACCACAGGATGGAGCTCTGTTCTGTCCTGTGGTTATCTGATTCAATATGAAGTCTTGATAAACATTGAAGTAAGTAGTATATAATATTAAATGATATGTTTTGAATATGACCCCCAAACCCCCGAACGGGGGCTTTAAGACATATTCTCTACAGTCGAATTAATTAAATATATCCCTTAACAGCACTCTTAAGCCCCCGTTTTGGGGGTCGAAAAGAAAAAAATAAAAACAAATCATTAACTATTTCGAATTACTTATAAACTAATTTTTAAAAATAAATAATATGAAAACAAATCTTTTTTATTTCGCAGCAGTAGTGTCAGTTGCATTATTGTCATCATGTTCGGTGTACAAATACTCATCAAGAGTGGCCGAAACGCAAACACAAAACAATATTTACATAACGCCCAGTGTGGTGGATGTGAAAATTGATTTGAAGAAAAAAATTACTGTGGTATCCAACATTCAGAAAACAGAAGATGCTGCCCGTGAAAATGCTTACTACAAAGCTATTACCGATAACGATATTGATATTCTGGTTTCGCCTATTTATGAAATCGAAATTCAGAGCGGAGGCAGTTGTAAAGCTACAGTGACAGGTTTTGCCGGCTATTTTATGAATCCGCGCACCGTAACTGAAGATAAAAAACTGGAATATGATGCCAAACTGGCTGCGTTGGATAAAATGCTGAAACTCGATCCTATTGTGAAAGAAGAGCAAAAAACTATTATTGTAACTCCCGGTAGTTATGTTTCAACAAGTAGTGCCAATGGTGTTACAACCATCAGCAACCCGTCTTCTTCATTGGTAGAGAAATTCTTATTGCTTTACAATACAGGTGCTACGTATATGAATGTTGCTCCTGCAGCCAATCAGAATAATTCAATTTTGTCGGGAGGAATTTTTAATCTGTTGAAAAAGTAATTTCTGGAGTCTACTCCGAAGAATGGGTGAACGCTAATTTTGCTTCGCAGACCGTTGGTTCGCAAATGGTCGCAAATCAGACATGCTTTTAAAGGTATTGTTATTCAGTGTTATAACGAAATGCAATTTTATAAATTTGCGTTCAAAATTTACTTTTCGTATGAAACTTATTCTTTGCGTAGAGTTGATGTTTTTTTATTCTGAAACTTAAAAGAATTTCTTATTTTCTTATTTTCATAATTTCTTATAAGATGACAAAATTAAAATTTATAATTCCGCTCTTTGTTGTTTTGCTGCTAAGCGCTTGTAATACATATAAGTATTCGTCGCGGGTAGTAAACACACAAACAGCGAATAATACGCAGATAACGCCAAGTGCGGTAGATGTTCGTATCGATTTTAGCAAAAAAATTGTTGCTACTTCCAATTTTGCCTACAGCGAAGAAGATGCCAAACAGAATGCCTGGTACAATGCCGTAAAAAACAATGATATTGACATTCTGGTATCTCCTGTGTACGAAATTTATTTCGAGTCGGCCACTCCGGGAGGAAAATGCAGAGCAAAAGTAACAGGGTATGCCGGTTATTTCAGCAATGCACGATCGGTAACCGAGCAACGAAATATCGATGCTGATACAAAACTGAAAGCGCTGGGCGACATGTTGAAACTGGAACCCATTGCCAATCAGAAGAGTACCACAGTAATAATTCCGGGAACTGAAAATGCCAACGGTGCAGTAAAGTCTCCTCTGAATCTGGTGGAACAGTTTGAGTTGTTGTACGACAGTCAATTGCCATCTCAACCGGTTGTCACAGAAAAACCACCTGTAGTTCAGCAGGAAGTTCCTCTGCAACTCACTACAACTCAACCTTTGGTCATGAATCAACCACCTGTGTATAAAAAACAGAAAAGTCCGTTTTTAGCCGGAGCAACTTCGTTTTTAGTGCCGGGTGTAGGACAGTTTATGAACGGTGATACTGGTAAAGGTTGGTTGATGATGGGGATAAATGTGGTTTCATTTGGTTTGATAATGATAGCGGGTAGTGATGCTGTTGATAATCCGGGCGCATTTGGTTTTCCGGGTTTGATCCTGTTTGCCGGCGACCATATCTGGTCGATGCTCGATGCCGCCAAAACAGCAAAAAGTATCAATGTTTCACGCTCCATTGGACTGAATGTGCCATTGAACAACGGAATGGAATTCAATATCCGACCGGATGTAAACTTCACCAATTTCGGATACACGAAACCTGAACTGGTGTATGGTGCAAAATTATCGTTAAACTTCTAAAACCTTAAACACCTAACAGGCTTCAAAAAAACCTGTTAGGTGTAACCAATACCGGAGTATCCCGAAAATCCGGAAAAAGAAAGAGTAGGGAACAAACAAATAAATTATAAAAATGTAGTTCGGTCTAAACGCCTATACCAATAAAAAAATCAATTTATTAAAAGCTCAAAAAAATGAAATCTTTACAAGTATTAAAAAGAACAATCTTTTTGTTGATCATCTTTTCAATAAACGTTCAACTGGCAACTAGTCAGACAGTCATTAATAGTTGGGTTACTTTGGCTTCGGGGGCCAGACCCCAAAGTATAGCGGTTGATGCTTCCGGAAATGTATATACGGGGAATTATGGAAATTATTCGGTCAGTAAAATTACCCCATCAGGTGTATGCACTCAAAGTTGGGCAGCGTTGGCTCCGTTTGCACAACCTACTGCCATTGCTATTGATGCAGTTGGAAATGTATATACGGCGAATGTGGGCAACAATACTGTCAGTAAAATTACCCCGGCAGGTGTTTGCACCCAAAGTTGGGCAACTCTGGGTGCAAATCCAACAAGTATAGCCATTGATGCTTCCGGAAATGTATATACGGCAAATTACAGCAACAATTCAGTGAGTAAAATTACTTCGGCAGGAGTTTGCACCCAATCTTGGGCTGCTTTGGCTTCGGGTGCTGGTCCTAACAGCTTAGCCGTTGATGCTACTGGAAATGTATATACGGCGAATTACGACAATAATACAGTGAGTAAAATTACTCCGGCTGGAGCTTGTACCCAAGCATGGGCTACGTTGGCTTCGACCGCAAGTCCGTTTAGCATAACCATTGATGCCTCAGGAAATGTATTTGTAGCGAATAAAAACGGCACAGTCAGTAAAATAACCTCTGAAGCAGTATGTACTCAAAGTTGGGCAACTCTGGGTGCAAGTCCTTACAGCATAGCTGTTGATGCATCAGGGAATGTATATACGGCAAATTTCAGCAATGGCACTGTCAGTAGAATTACCACGGCAGGTGTTTGTACCCAAAGTTGGGCAACTGGTACATATCCTTACGGCATAGCTATTGATGCCTCCGGGAGTGTGTACACAGCAAATTCTGTATTTAATACAGTCAGTAAAATTTCATCCGCAACAGCGCTTCCAAATATATCGGAAGATGGTTGTAAAGTATTTGGCATAGGCAAAAACATAATTATTGAAGGGGCATTGTCGGATAGTCAGTTTATAGTGTATTCAATTTCTGGAAAAATTATTGCTTCTGGTATGTTGAATGGAAATACAATACAATTAAGTCCTTCTGTTGCAGCAGGAGTCTATCTGGTAAAATTGAATAATAAAATTGCCAAGGTGGTTTTAGATTAATCTATCTCCAACAAGGGTGCAGCGGTTTTAACCGCTGCACCCGAATATCGTTGTCCTGCATTATTTTATTACAGGAAAATTATTCAGGTTTCCTCCTGAGTCTACGGCGGGTGCGGAACTGGAATAGTTTTCCACTTCTATCTGAAATCGGCTTGTTTTTCGAAATCTTATTGCATCTAATCTTCCATGCTCCAATTTTTCATAACCCTCCAAACCCACCTTCGCAACCGGCGTATTCTGCGTCTGATGAAGCAGGCTAAAAAACTCAGCGACCAAAAGGAGTATGAGAGGTCTTACAAACTGTATCGGCAGGCAGCTGAGTTGGGTTGTGTGCGGGCATTGTGCATTATGGCCATGATGCATCATCATGGCTATGGCGTTGCGAAGGACGACAGGAAGGCATTTTTGTATTTGCGTTTTTGCGCTGCAAAAAACGATGGTGAAGCGCAGTATTTTCTGGCTAAATTTTACCGGCAGGGCATTTATAGGGAAGTAAATCCCGAACAAGCTGTTTACTGGCTTCAGGAGTCGGCAAATAACCCACACCAGAACCAATCCATGTTACCTGCACAATACGAACTGGCTTTCATGTTGCTTGCCGGCGAAGGAACAGACCCAAACGAGGAAATGGCTACGTATTGGTTTACCGAAGCCGCCAATGAGGGTTATGAGCCGGCAATGGCTTTTTTGACGAATTGTATGCCGGGCTATGCTGGTAAAGAGTAAAGAGTAAAGAATAAAGAATAAAGAATAAAAAGAAAAGAACTTCGAGCAAGAACTATTAACACAGACATTTCAGGGCTGTGAGTGTAGGGCATAATAATAATAAAATGAAAACTGTACTTTATCAGACACATACATTTCAGGACGCTACAAACGTGCTTCACAACTGGATAGCTCATCGCTTGATAAAAGACAAATTGCAACCCGGACAAATAGAAGTGAAACTTATGGAACAGGGCATCGATCAGGCAAGCGCTACACGCATGGTGAATGAGGTGGTCGACGAATTGCGCGCTAAACATGACAAACGTAATAAAGTACTTTTGTATACCGGAGTTTTTGTGTTTATTACCGGAACTGTACTTTCTGCTACTTTTGGGTTTGGTAGCTTCTGGTGGTTGGTGCTGTTTGGATTTGGTTTGTTGCTTTGGAGTGTGCGGAAGATAAACTATAAGTGAATTCATAGAAGCAGTTTACATTCAGGAACTTTATATTCCCATTTCCTGCCAACCCGTATGATAAATTTTTTATCAAAAAAATCACTTTTTTTCGATTTTATTTTGCAGAAACAAAAAATTGTTATTCCTTTGCATTAAATAATACAACGAGGTAGTATATGAAATTATCCAAAACCGCTGAATATGCTTTACGCATTCTGATATTCATGGCCAAAGAGCCTGAACAGCTGCATACAGCCAAACAGTTGGTGGACGAATTGAAAATTTCGGACAAATATCTTCGCCGGTTAATGACTGATTTGTCGAAATCAGGTTTTATACGCAGCATTCAGGGTAGGGAAGGTGGCTATTCGTTTGTAAAGGATATCAGTGATATTTATGTGTTTGATGTGATCAACTCCGTCGAAGATATGGATAAACTGAACGGCTGTGTGCTCGGATTCGAAAGTTGCTCATGTACCAATCCATGTGCTATGCACGATACCTGGCAGCACGCCAGAGCGGAACTGAACAAAGTATTCCGCCAGACAAAGCTTTCTGACATGGATTTCAGTAAGATATTAAGGTATTAAATTTTTTATACATAAATACTATATGTGAGTAGTATATAAATAGAATCGATTCAGAAACAAAATATCAATGAAAATAATAAATTATAAAGAAGTAGGCACAGTACAGAATCCGCATGGTGTGGATGCCCGGAAACTCTTTGGGAGTGAACATGTGCAAGTGGTACATATCCATTTGAAACCGGGCGAAAGCCTTAAGAAGCACAGCACGGCGGTGGATGTGTTTTTCTATGTGCTCGAAGGAGTAGGCGTGGTGGAAATTGACGATGAAAAACTGACTGCAGGCAAAGATACCTTGATTGATAGTCCGAAAAACATTCCGCATTGCCTTTACAACGAAAGTGAAGCTGACTTCAGAGTGCTGGTGGTAAAAACACCGTCGCCCACAGCCGAACAAAACAAGCAGGCTATTGCAAAGATGCTTCAAAAGTAATAACCAACGATATTTAAAATTTTAATCCGATAAAAAATGAATGCAATTGAAATTTTGGTGAAAGAACATGACAGTATTCTGCAAGTGATAGAAATTACCCAGAAAATACTGAACACCAATGATCCGGCTCAAGTGAATATCAATCATGTGAATAGCATCATTGATTTTATTAAAAACTTTGCCGATAAGTACCACCATCTGAAGGAAGAAGATGTGTTGTTTATGGAAATGGAAAACCGCGGTATGCCCCGCGAAGGTGGTCCGATAGGCGTAATGCTGCATGAACATAACGAAGGGCGGCAGTACATTAAGCAGGCCACAGAAGCTATTGAACTGTTTACTGCGGGCGATGCAAATGCCTTTGAAAGTATCAAGGAGAATTTATTAAACTACTGTAACTTGCTCACAAACCATATTTACAAAGAAAATAATATTTTGTATCCTATGGCTGAGCGGTTTTTGCCTGTCGAAGTTCAATCGGCCATGTCGGTGGATTTTGAACATGCCAATGCCACTACCGTGGACGATGAATACCACAGCAAATACCTGAAATTAGTAGAAGATTTAAGTACAATATATTCAAATTAAAAAAAGAAAATTATGAAAATTACTAAAGTATGGCTCGATGAGAGCAACGACGAATGTACTTCATGCGGTTTGTGCGAATCAATAGCACCCGGTATTTTCGAAGTACCCGATAAAATGGTGGTTAAAAGCAATGCAAATTTCAACGATAACATTGCAGACATTAAAGATGCTGCCGACAGCTGTCCGGTGGGCGTTATAAAATTTGAAGAAGAATAGTATTAGGCTATTTTATAGTAATAATTTTAAATAAATACAAAATGAAAGAAACAATCATTGACAAGTTTATGAGTCGTAAGGGTTTAACTGCCGGCTTTTGGATTATTGCACTATTTATGGTGTCGATGCTTATTTATTACACAGCAAATTTGCAGAAAGAAGTGCCGCCCATACCTCAGGTTGTTACTTCGGTGAGTGGTGAAAAGCTTTACACTTACGAAGATGTGGTGCAGGGAAAAGGCTATTATCAGGAATTTGACCTACAGGATTGGGGCAGTTTATTGGGAATGGGTGCTTATATCGGTCCTGATTTTACCACAGAAATGTTGCATTACAGAGTGGAATTTCTGTTCGATTATTACGGACAGGAAATGTACAAAAAGAACAATGCGCAATTGAATGACATTGAGCGTGCTGCTGTAAAAGAACGGGTGAAACAGGATGTGAAACTGCAAACCAAACTGCTTGAAAAGGGGACAGTTTATACGGATGCATCGGCACAGGCTTTTCATAAAAATGTGGTTTATATAACCAAAATGCTTGTGGAAGGCGATCCTGAACGTGCATTTAAAGGCGGAATTATTCGTCCGGAAGAAGCAGTAAAAATTGCGGCTTTTTTTGATTGGTCACAGTTAGTGGCTTCATCCCTTCGTCCGGGAACCGACCGCACTTGGTCCAATAACTGGCCGAGCGAACCTAAAATAGACCAGACAGTATCCTTCAATTCGCATGTGGTATCGCTTTGGGAGTTTTTGATATTGTGGACACTGACGATTGTTGTGATATTTTTATCGTATGAATATCTGTTCAAAAAAGGAGCAGACGATAAACTGGAACCGGCGCTTAAAATTACCAAACTGTTTCCATCACAGATGAAGTTGCTGAAATACATACCTATTGTAGCGGCATTGTTTGTGGTGCAACTATTTATCGGTGGATATTTGTCGCACTTATACACTGAGCCCAAAGGTGATTTTATTTTCGCTCAAAGTTTGTTGCCTTTCAATGTGTTACGTTCTATACATACGCAACTTGCCATATTGTGGGTGGCTGTAGGTTGGCTCGTAGGTGGTTTGCTTATTGCTCCCTGGGTGGCCAATAAAGACCATAAATATCCATGGTTGGTGGATGTGCTTTGGGGTGCTTTGCTGGTAGTGGCTGTAGGCTCAATGATTGGTTTGTACATGGGTGCAACCGGTCAGATGCGCGAAAACTGGTTTTGGTTGGGCAACGAAGGTCGTGAACTTATCAATCTGGGTCGTGTGTGGGATATTGGTTTGGTGGTTGGTTTGGTGTTCTGGTTTTTATTAGTGGTTTCGTTAATTCGAAAATCGGCGACTAATAATCCGCTCGTAAGTACTATTATCTGGTCGGCATTTGCCATTGCTACATTGTATATGGCTGGTATGATGCCTGTTCATAAAATCATTCCTAACTTCACCATTGACGATTATTACCGCTGGTGGGTGATTCATTTGTGGGTTGAGTTAACGTTCGAACTTTTTGCTGCCGGTGTGATTGCGTTTTTCACTGTTTCGCTTGGTCTTATTTCGCAAAAAATTGCGGTTAAAACCATGATGTTCGAGTTGTTTCTGATTATGATGAGCGGAACGCTGGGTATTGGTCATCACCTATGGTGGCAGGGACTGGATGAATACTGGATTGCTATTGGCGGTATTTTCTCGGCACTCGAACCACTTCCACTGGCATTGATGATTATCGAAGCCATGAAAAATCAGAAAGAAAAAGTGCATTCGGGCGAAGGTTTCGAATTCGGAACAGTGTTTATGTGGTTGGCAGGTTCAGCTATCCTGAACTGGATTGGTGCCGGATTCTTCGGAATGGTTATCAACACGCCAACGATCAGTTATTATTCACACGGTACATATCTGATTATGCCTCATGGACATATCGCGTTGTTGGGTGCTTTTGGTTATATTTCCATTGCCTTTATTTATATGACTGCCCGTGCCAATTCGCTGGCCAAAGGTTTGATGTGGAACAATAAACTCAGTAAATGGGGTTTCTGGATTCTGACGGCCGGAGCGTTGTTGTATGCTGTTCCTACCTATATTATTGGAATTGAACAAACACGCATTGCTCACGATATGGGTTATTTCTATGCCCGTTTACGCAACGCAGTAGAACCAATGAAAGGTTGGATGTGGTCGAGAATTATTCCTGATACAATGATGATTATCGGTGGTCTGATTGTATTTGTGGATTTGATGCTGAAAACATTTTTTGCTAAAAAGATTCAATAATTTATTATACTTTGATCATTGAATCCGACGGATTTGCTACGGGTTTTTCCCGGGCAAATCCGTTTTTTTATTTTTTCGCTCTGGCATATTGTACCGGCCATTCAATTTCAGTATTTGTGTTGGCTGTGGCAAGCAGCGGGAAATACGGATTTCGGAGCAATTCTCTTCCCAGAAGTACCATGTCAGCTTTGTTCGCACCGATAATTTCTGTCATTTGTTCCGTAGTGGTAATCAGTCCTACGGCAGCAGTTTTCAGCCCGGTTTCTTTCCGTATTTTTTCCGAAAATAGAACCTGATAACCCGGAGCGGCAGGAATTTTTGCATCAGCGATGTTACCTCCCGACGAACAGTCAATCACATCCACGTTCATGGTTTTCAGAATACGACAAAGCTGAACAGTTTCGTCTATATTCCAACCTCTTACTGCCCATTCAGTGGCCGATAAACGTACAAACAAGGGAAGTTCCGACGGCCAAACAGTGTTAATTTCTTTCACAATTTCCAACAAAAACCGGATACGGTTTTCAAAACTTCCACCATACTCATCGGTACGCTGGTTGGTGAGTGGCGATAAAAATTCATGTATCAGATAACCGTGTGCTGCATGAATTTCGAGTACTTTAAAACCTGCATTTTTTGCTCTCAGAGTTGCCTCTTTAAACTGATTTATGATGTTATTAATGCCACTTTCGGTAAGTTCTTCGGGTGTTGATGAAGATGCGTCAAAAGGAATAGCCGATGGAGCAACCGTTTGCCAGCCACCTTCCTTAATGTTCAGTTGTTTGCCTCCTTTGTCTGGTGAATTGTGCGATGCCTTTCTGCCGGCATGAGCAATCTGTATTCCGGCTATTGCGCCGTTTTCCTGAATAGCTTCGGCCACTTTTTGCAATTCAACTACCTGCATATCGTTCCAGATTCCCAGATCGTACGGAGTAATCCGACCTTCGGGGCAAACGGCTGTTGCTTCCACGATGATCAGTCCGCAGCCTCCCACAGCTCTGGTAGCATAATGTGTTTGATGCCAGTTGTTTGAAAATCCATCTGTGGCGGAGTATTGACACATGGGCGGCATGCCTATTCTGTTTCGGAATGTAACTGTTTTTATCGTTATTGGATGATGTAACTGAGTCATAATGTTATTTTTTTCAGCAAAGATAAAAAATTATTTCTTTCATTAAAGTTTATATAAGTTAGAATTTTATTGACCCCCAAACCCCCAAATGGGGGCTAAAAAGTGCTATTTGGGGGCTATTAGCTTTTTTTATAAAATCAAAAACTACGTCTTAAAGCCCCCATTTGGGGGTTTGGGGGTCGGAAATGAAAATAAATAAAACTAACCAAAAATTATAGATATCCTAACTTATATAATGACTATTATCGGTCAGCTTTTTGTTTATTTTGTACTCTAATCCGACATATTTGTCCTATTACGGTACTTTTGAAAAGCGTATATTTGTATCGGATTTTTAGCGCTAATATGTAAGAAACACCATGAAACGAGCAAACCTACTGATTTTATATATCCTGATTTCGTTGGGCATTTGTGCTCAACAACAATATTCCCGTGGAATCCGAACCAATATACCGATGGATTCCATTCGGTTGAGCGACCCGTTTATTCTGGCAGATGTCAACACCAATATGTATTATATGACCGGAACAGGCGGACTTATGTGGAAAAGCCATGATTTGAAACTTTGGAGTGGACCTTTTAATGTGGTGCAAACTGATTCTACCTCATGGATGGGTCCAAAACCGATGATTTGGGCTGCTGAACTTCATGCGTACAAAGGCAAATTCTATTATTTTGCTACTTTTACCAACCGGAATGTGATGATTGATACTTTCAGAGGTAATAAAATTGAACGACGCTCCAGTCATGTATTGGTCAGTGATAAACCCGATGGGTCTTATGTTCCAATGAAAGATTCCACTTATTTACCGGCTAATAAACCCACGCTCGACGGAACTTTTTGGGTAGACACCGACGGCAAACTTTATATGGTTTATTGCTACGAGTGGCTTCAAAACTGGAACGGAACTATCGAAAAAATAGAACTGAAACCCGATTTAAGTGGTTCAATAGGTGAGGGCAGTGTCTTGTTTCGTGCAAGCGATTCACCCTGGAGCCGAGAAAAAGATGAAAATGGAAAGGACAGGCCGAATAAAGTTACCGACGGTCCGTTTTTGTTTAAAACAGAAACCGGTCGTCTGGGAATGATCTGGACAAGTTGGGTGTACGATGTGTACACGCAGGGTGTGGCGTATTCTGCAAGCGGAACGCTGGAAGGGCCGTGGATACAGGAAAAACAACCCGTAACTCCACCAAACTACGGACACGGAATGCTCTTTCAAACTTTCGAAGGCAAATGGCTGATGGCAGTACACAGTCATAAAAGCATGAACGGACATTATGTTCGTGTGCCGCACTTGTTTGAAGTGGATTTGTCGGGCAATAAACTGAAGGTGGGTAAGCCGTATATTCCCGAAATATAAGATATGTGTCATTAATAATCAGTAGTTTATTGTTGAAAATGAAGTCATTAAAAACGCTATCAGTATTCTTATTTTTTCTACTCCCGATTTCAGTTAATGCACAATCATTGGCTTTTCCGGTAAATCTAAAATGTGATTTATGGATGAACCCACTGGGAATTGACATTTCGAATCCGGTACTGAGTTGGACAATCAGCAGCAAAGGTTCACAACGAAATGTCAGACAAACAGCTTTTCAGGTTTTGGTGTCTTCTTCTGTTGAAAAACTTCAGGCTGGCATGGGCGATATTTGGAATTCGGACAAGGTGAAATCTGACTGCATGAGTCAGATCAATTATGCAGGAATTCCGCTGAAATCCAGTCAGAAATATTGGTGGAAAGTCAGGATATGGGACGAAAAAGGAAAACCATCGAATTGGAGTGAACCCGCAGAATGGACCATGGGAATACTAAATGTCAGCGATTGGAAAGCACAATGGATTACTGCCGCCGGAGCAGAAAAATTTGCGCATCAATATAAAACGGCTAAAAGTGATTTCAATATCCAGCGAAATTTGTCTGAATTTCGGTTGTTCGGTCCAAAACCCACAGATCTGAATTACGCGTCGATGGCATTGCGAAAGGAATTTAGCTGTTCACAGGTACTGAAACGCGCTGTCATTCATGTAAGCGGATTGGGACAATACGAGTTGTTTATCAACGGAACAAAAACGGGTGATTATTTGATTGCTCCGGGATGGTCATATTACTCAAAAACTGTGCTTTACGACACCTATGATGTGACGAATCAGCTTAAAACCGGAGCCAATGCAATAGGGTTAATACTCGGAAATAGCATGTATAATATTCAGCCCGATTCTGTGCGTTATGTGAAATTTTTGGGTTCGTTTGGTGTATTGAAAGCGATGGTACAACTGCAACTTGAATATGAGAGTGGTGATATTCAGGTGATTGGTTCTGATAAGAGTTGGCAGGTTGCGCCCGGATCGGTCACCTATTCTAATTTTTATGGAGGAGAAGATTATGACGCCCGCATCTTACAGCAAGACTGGTGTTTACCTAGATCCAAATCGACTGTTAGCTGGAGTCATGCACTGGAATGTGACGGGTCTGGTGGCGCGTTAAAAGGATTGTCGTGCGCTTCTGCACCTGTTAAAGCCATTGAGAAATTAAAACCCGTAAAAATTACGCAGTTAAAATCTAATGTTTGGATATACGATCTTGGACAAAACACCTCTATTATTCCGGAAATTCAGGTCAAAGGAACAGCCGGATCGTTCCTTCGTATAATACCCGCAGAATTGCTGAAAACCGATGGTACTGTTGACAGAACATCGGCAACTCAGGATGGCGTTCGTCCGGCTTGGTGGCAATATACCCTTGCAAAAAATAATCAGACGGAACATTGGCAGCCGATGTTTTTTTATCAGGGAGCCAGGTATTTACAGGTAGAATTATTTGCAGCAAAAGGTGATAGCATCTTACCAACTGTAGAAATGCTCAAAGGCGTGGTGGTTCATTCTTCAGCGGATTCTATCGGAACTTTTTCGTGTTCCAACGAGTTGTTCAATAAAATATATCAATTGGTTCGCTGGGCGCAACGCAGCAATATGATGTCGATAATGACGGATTGCCCTGCCCGTGAAAAACAGGGTTGGCTGGAACAATATCATCTCAACGGACCATCGTTGCGCTATAATTTTGATTTAGCGACCAACTTCAGAAAAGCAATGAAAGATATGTCTGACAGTCAGTTAGACAACGGGTTGATTCCGAATATCGCACCTGAATTTTTTATTGTTACGCCGGATATTAATAACGGTTTTCGCAATTCGCCCGAGTGGGGCAGTGCATTTATCATTGTTCCGTGGCAGCAATATTTGTTTACAGGCGATGTGTCGTTGCTCAGTCGGTATTACGGGCAAATGAAGCGTTATGTTGAATTTCTGAATGCGTCATCACAAAATAATATCATAAATTCCGGTTTGGGCGACTGGTACGATATTGGTCCGAAGCCTGCATGGGGTTCGCAACTTACGCCCATTTCGTTTACTGCCACAGCCATTTTCTTTTACGATAATCAAATTATGTCGCAAATTGCAGCCATTTTAGATAAAAAAGAAGATGCTAAATTCTATACTGATCGTGCTGAGGCCATCAAAACATCATTCAACAAAGAATTTTTTAATACCGAAAAAGGAATTTATTCCACCGGGTCGAATACCACTTGTGCCATGCCCCTGTTTCTGAATATAGTTGAACCTCAACATCGTAAAACACTGGCAGATTCATTGGTTTCGGATATTCGCCGACGTGGAAATGCATTTACTTCGGGCGAAGTAGGTTATCGGTTTTTGTTGGGAGCGTTGGCAATGGAAGGATATTCCGATTTGATTTACGAAATGAATAATCAGACCGAAAAACCGGGGTATGGTTATCAAATTAAGCAAGGAGCAACCTCGCTTACCGAAAAATGGGATGCCGGTGTAGGCAGTTTTGGTTCGCAAAATCATTTTATGTCGGGGCAAATCAACGAATGGTTTTTTCACGATTTATTGGGAATTGGTGTGGAAGCAGACGGCGCCGGCTTCCGAAAATCTATTATTAAACCGATGCCGGTTGGCAATCTCAAATGGGTAAAAGGATCGTACGAAACAGTCAGCGGAACTATCAAAGTGGAATGGAAACACGGGAACAACACTTTTGAACTGAAACTCAGCATTCCTGCCAATACTTCTGCAACGGTTTATGTGCCTGCAAAAACTGAGAAGTTAGTTACAGAAAGTGGTAAACGGGCAGCCATATCGAAAGGAATAAAATTTCTGCGTATGGAAAAAAGCAGAGCTGTATATGAAGTTGGCTCGGGTGAATATAATTTTGTTTCAAATTAAATATCGATGAAAATAATTAAACGGATTACGCCAATTCTGGCGCTTTTTATAATGTGTTTTTCTCCAATTTTGGCGGAAAAACAAGCTATTGAATCACATCAGTTATTCGACTCCGGATGGAAATTCATTTTGTCCGATAAGCCTGAATATCAAAAATCGGATTTTAATGATACTGATTGGCGAACTCTGGACTTGCCTCACGACTGGAGTATTGAAGGAAAGCCTGAAAAAGCAAATCCTACAAGCGGTGCCGGTGGCTATTTTCCTGCCGGAACGGGGTGGTATCGGAAGCATCTGAATGTCCCCACTGATTGGGCAGGCAAACGGATTTCGCTTTGTTTCGAAGGCGTTTATATGAACGCTACAGTTTTTGTAAATGGTGTGGAAGCAGCTTCACATCCTTATGGTTACACTTCTTTTCAGGTGGATGTTACGGATAAACTCACGTTTGGAAATGAAAATACAGTGGCTGTGCGGGTTGATAATTCGCAACAACTGAACTGCCGGTGGTACAGCGGTTCAGGTATTTACCGCCATGTGTGGCTGAATGTTACAAATCCTGTTCATGTGGATCATTGGGGTGTTACGGTTACAACGCCCGAAGTATCCAACGAAAAAGCTACAGTGCTTATCAAAACAAAAGTAAAAAACGAAACGGCGCAGTCGCAAAAAATCAGCCTGAGAACTACACTGAAAGGAATTCCAAACGCTGTAAGTGTGCAGCCGGAAACTGAAATTCCTGCTTTTGGCGAAACCGTTATTTCACAAACAATCATTGTTGAGCATCCTGCGCTGTGGTCGCCGGAAAAGCCGGATTTGTATCAGGCAATGGTGGAAATAAAGCAAGGAAAAACCACGCTCGATAAAATGACTCAGTCCTTTGGTATCCGAACCATCGAATATTCTTCCGAAAAAGGGTTTTTGCTGAACGGAAAATCGATAAAATTGAACGGCGGTTGCTTACATCACGATCATGGTTGCCTTGGAGCAGCGTCGTACGACCGCGCCGAGGAACGCAAAGTGGAATTGCTGAAAGCTGCCGGTTTTAATGCCGTTCGTACTTCGCACAATCCACCTGCCGAAGCTTTTCTGGATGCCTGCGACCGGTTGGGCTTGCTCGTTATCGACGAGGCTTTTGATGGTTGGCGAACCGAAAAAAATCCGTACGATTATGCCCGCATTTTCGATAAATGGGCCAAAACCGATATTCAATCCATGGTTTTGCGCGACAGGAATCATCCTTCGGTGATTATGTGGAGCATTGGCAACGAAATTATTGAACGTACCAGTCCCGAAGCGGTACAAACTGCCCGTTTCCTGGCTTCTGCCATCAAAGAAGTGGACAATACGCGTCCCGTAACTTCTGCCATGACAACATGGAATCAGGGTTGGTCGGTTTTTGATTCGCTGATGGCCGAACATGATATTTGCGGATATAATTACACTTTACAAGAATCGGGAAAAGACCATCAGCGAGTACCTTCACGGGTCATTGTGCAAACCGAATCGTATCCGCGCGAGGCTTTCAAAAACTGGCAGGCAGTTCAAAATCAGCCCTGGGTTATTGGCGATTTTGTATGGACGGCGTTGGATTACCTGGGCGAATCGGGCATTGGTCGCTGGTTTTATCCGGGCGAAACCAAAGGCGAACATTGGGAAGCGGATTTATTTCCGTGGCATGGCGCTTATTGTGGCGATATTGACCTCACAGGCTGGCGAAAACCCATTTCACATTACCGCAATATACTTTGGAACGATACTGAAAAGTTGTACATGGCAGTGCGTGAGCCAAATCCTGCAAACGGAAAAATACGGGAAACCATGTGGTCGGTGTGGCCAACTTGGGAAAGCTGGACGTGGCCCGGCATGGAAGGAAAACCGCTGGAAGTGGAAGTGTATTCAAAATATCCGCTGGTACGGCTGTATCTGAATAATCAGTTGATAGCCGAAAAAAATATAGGCATTGCTGATGAGTTCAAAGCCGTTTTTCCAGTAAATTATACTGCAGGTGAATTGAAAGTTGTTGCTTTTCAGAACGACAAACTGATGGAAACAAAAATACTGAAAACCGCTTCGGAGGCATTTCAACTACGTTTAACTCCCGATAGAAAAGTTATCCGGGCAAACGGTCAGGATTTGAGTTTTGTTACTGTAGAGGTTTTGGATAAAAACGAAATTTTACAACCCAATGCCGAAATCCCGCTTCAATTCAGCATTACGGGGCAAGGTGTCATTGCAGGTGTCGACAACGCAAATCTACAAGATACCGACAGCTATGTGTCTACAACCCGCAATACTTGGAAAGGACGTGCTATGGTGGTGGTGAAAAATACGCATAAAGCAGGGAAAATTTGCCTTAAAGTGCAGGCTTCAGGTTTAAAAACTTCTGAAATACATATGAATGCGAAATGAGTTGGGTGTTTAAAATGTGAATAGTTTTTTGTAGCTTTGAGTGCTCAATATTTATCCATCAATTTTACAAAACTTTACCATGGCATTTTATCAAAGTACGGTACTGAATAAATATATAAAGGGAATAAATCCTGATAAAATTCGGGCAGCTTATGTAAAATTCAAAACTCATTTTCACAATCCTGCTGTGCAACAAAATATTCGTTCCAGTAAGGAGGAACAATATCAGGAGGGCTTCTTACGTGATTTATTTGTAGATATTTTTGGATATACCCTCAATCCGAATGCAGGATTTAACCTTACTACTGAATATAAAAACGTAAAGGACAGCAAGAAAGCCGATGGGGCTATTATTTTAGGACAAAAAGTGTGTGCGGTTATTGAACTAAAAGGAACTGATACGACTGATTTAGATAAAGTAGAATCACAAGCTTTTGGATATAAAAACAACCAACCAGAATGTAAATACATTATCATTTCTAATTTTGAGAAACTGAGATTTTACATTGATAATGCGATAGCACATATCGAGTTTAACCTATTTACACTTACCGAAAAGGAATTTGAATTGCTCTGGGTTTGTTTAGCCCACGAAAGTCTGGCTGTAGACTTGCCTGAAAAAATTAAAAATGCATCCCAAAGCGAGGAAGATACTATCACAAAAAATCTGTACAAAGATTATTCGCTGTTTAAACGCGAGTTACATCAGAATTTAGTGATATTAAATCAGGAAATGGACGAACTGCTGTTGTTCAAAAAATCACAAAAATTACTCGATCGTTTTTTGTTTTTACTTTTTGCTGAAGACCGGCAACTACTACCTCCAAATTCGGTTCGTGAGATTCTAAAACAATGGAATGCCCTGAAAGATTTGGATGCTTATACTCCTTTGTACAATCGTTTTAAATTGTATTTCGGCTATCTCAATACCGGACACAAAGGTAAGCAATACGATATTTTTGCGTATAACGGCGGTCTTTTTAAGCCCGACGATATATTGGATGTTGTGCAAATTGATGATGATTTGTTGTATAAACACACACTAAAGCTTTCCGATTACGATTTTGCCAGCGAAGTAGATGTAAATATTCTCGGACATATCTTTGAGAACTCGCTCAACGAACTGGACGAAATTAAGGCACAACTCTGTGGTGAAACGATAGATAAAACCAAAACAAAACGCAAAAAAGATGGAGTGTTTTATACTCCAAAATACATTACAAAGTACATTGTAGATAATACGGTGGGCAAACTTTGTGTTGAAAAACGGGATGAATTTGGAATAAAGGATGAAGACTTCAGCTCCGATAAAAAACATAATAAAAACACGAAGAAGCTATTGCTCGATAAACTTACAGCTTACCGTGAGTGGCTGTTGCAGATAACAATCTGTGATCCTGCATGTGGTTCGGGAGCTTTTTTGGTTGAAGCCTTAGATTTTTTGATCCATGAACATGCTTATATTGATGAATTGCAAGCCAAACTTTTTGGTGATACGCTGGTATTGAGCGATGTAGAGAAAAGTATTTTAGAGAACAATCTTTTTGGAGTTGATATAAATGAGGAAAGTGTGGAGATAGCCAAATTATCGCTTTGGCTGCGAACAGCACAACCCAATAGAAAACTGAATGACCTGAACAACAATATTAAATGTGGTAATTCGCTTATCGACGACCCAACTGTGGCAGGAGAAAAGGCATTTAACTGGGAAAAAGAATTTCCGCAGGTATTTGGTGAAAGTGCTGATAAAAAGGAATTTGTAATTATTGATATACCTGAGTCGCCCGATTATTTGAAACTTATTAAAGAAAAATCGCAGGAGGCTCAACTTAAAGCCGAACAGGGAATTGCCTTGTCGAAAGAAGCTTTGGAAATAACCAAACAGTTAGCGGAATATGCCGAAAAACTACAAGCGGTTTCAGCACCCGAACCTGAATATCAGAACAGCAAAAAAGGTTTCGATGTAGTTATCGGAAATCCGCCGTATGGGGCAAAAATTGACACAAAACAGATTAAGTATGTTTCAGATAAATATATAAATTGGGGTATTTCGGCATCGTTAAATGATACATATTTCATTTTCTATGCAAAATCGCTTCAAAACTTGTTGAGGAGCAATGGATATTTGGGTTTTATTACACCAAATACATGGAAGTTGATTGAATCTGCAAAACTGTTTAGAAACAATCTTTTAACCTCAAATTATCAGGTTAGTCAAATAATTCAACATGTGAATAAGGTTTTCGCAGATGCCACCGTAGATTGCGATACACTTATCGTGTGTAAAAACAACAAAAAAGAAAACACACTTATTCGCTTTATGGATGGTTCTGTGATAAAAAAAGAACATCTAATTGAACAAAATACTTTAGCAGAACAAGATTATATAAATTTGTTTTTATCACAGACAGATTATTGCTTAAAAGAAAAGATTACATCAAAGTCAGTTTTTGTGAAAGATACCTTTGTTGTGAAAAATGGAGTAAAACCATACGAAAAAGGGAAAGGTAAGCCAGCTCAAACAGAATCGACGATGAAGGAAAAACCATTTACTTCAGAAATAAGAATTGATGATAGTTTTTCACCATTAATTGGAGGTAGCTATTTTAATAAATATCAAATTCTTTGGAATAATAATTATTGGATTAAATACGGTGAATGGCTTGCAGCTCCCAGAGATAAGGAAATATTTGATGCAAAAGAAAAATTAATTTTCAGGCAAACAAGCGACTCAATTGTAGGAAGTTATATTACAGAAGGGTTTATTTTGCGAGACAATACTCACATATTATTAAATCAGAATGATTCTGCATATAGCTTGAAATATGCTTTGGCAATATTAAATTCTAAACTAGTTAATTGGTTTTATTGGACAATAAATCCTGAAAGAGGAGAAGCTATGGCGCAAGTTAAAGCCTTTCATTTAGGACTATTGCCTGTGTATCCATTAAGTAATGATAATCAACAACCATTTGTCGTCAAAGCTGACCAAATGATTGCATTGAACAAAGAATTTTTGTATCATTCTCAAAAATTCCAACGCATGCTTCAACGTAAATTTAATTTCGAAGATTTACCTGTCAGATTACAAAACTGGTACTCGTTATCCTACAAGGAGTTCACTTCGGAGCTTAGTAAGAAAAAGATAAAACTAAGTCTTGCTCAGGAAGCAGAATGGGAAGACTATTTTAGTGCAGAACAAACCAAAGTTATTGAAATTAAGCATCAAATTGACAGCACCGACCGTGAAATTGATCGTATGGTGTACGAACTGTATAAACTAACCGAAAATGAAATCAGTATTATTGAGGGAAGGAGTTGAATAGGGAATCTCTATTTATGAAAATTTTAGCCACATGAAGTAGAAATTTTGTGGCTATTTTTGTCACTATAAAAATATCAACAAGAAAATAAAATGAAAAACTTCAAAATTACATTTTTGTTTATTTCCATAACTCTAAGCGTTTTTTCCCAAACAGGTAAAGAACTGCCTTTCCAAACATGGGCCTTAACACCGCCAATGGGATGGAATAGTTGGGATTGTTTTGGACCTTCGGTAGTAGAATCGGAGGTAAAAGCCAATGCCGATTATATGGCTGCCAATCTAAAACAATACGGTTGGGAATATATTGTGGTGGATATTCGCTGGTATGTGGATAATCAGACAACCGGCACTTACAATGCCTATGCTAACTCCACGTTTATTTACGATCAGTATGGGCGTTATATGCCCTCACCAACGCGATTTCCTTCGGCTGCAAACGGTGCAGGATTCAAACCGCTGGCCGATTATATTCACGGTAAAGGGCTGAAATTTGGTATTCACATCATGCGCGGTGTACCCAAAATGGCTGCCGATAACAAATTGCCTATTCTGAATGGAAACGGAAAAACGGCTGCCGATATTTTTTCCACCGATACGCTTTGTACCTGGTTAGGCGATAATTATACCATCAAAGCAAATAAAGCCGGAGCGCAGGAATATTACAATTCTATTTTTAATTTATATGCTTCGTGGGGTGTTGATTTTGTGAAAATTGACGACCTCTCACGTCCGTACCATCAGGGTGAAATTGATTTGATTCGAAAAGCCATCAATCAGTGTGGCAGACCTATTGTGCTGAGTATGTCACCCGGCGAAACTCCGGTGGAGAAATTTGAACATGTAAAAACTCATGCCAATATGTGGCGAACAGTGGACGATTTTTGGGATAACTGGAGTCAACTGAATTATCAGTTTACAGTTTGTAATAAATGGTGGCCTTACATAGCGCCCGGAACATGGCCCGATGCCGATATGTTGCCTATGGGTAAATTTATAAGAGGCGAACGTGCCACCAACCGATATACGAATTTTACTGCCGACGAACAATATACCATGATGACTTTGTGGTCGATATTCCGTTCGCCATTAATGTTTGGTGGTAATTTGCCAGATAATCAGGCTTTTACTAATACCTTATTGACGAATAATGAAGTGCTGGCGGTGCATAAATCATCGGTAAATAACAAACAATGGTTCAACGAAAACGACCAGATTGCCTGGGTGGCCGACGACCCGAACAATGGAGATAAGTTTTTGGCACTCTTCAACAACGGTGGTGATGGATTTATTTCTACCAAAAATCTGCTTTACCGTAGCGGTGCAGTTTCGCGCCTGACTGATAATTATGGAGTAAATATCGATGTGGCAATACCTGAAACAAGTACTTCGTTGTATCTTATTGTAAACGATGGTGGCGACGGTTTTAGTTGCGATCATGCCGACTGGATTAACCCGACATTGTATAAAGCCAATGGCGATTCGTTGAAACTGACCGATATCAACTGGCTTTCGGCTTCTACCGGTTGGGGAACCATTGTGAAAAATAAAAGTATTTCGGGCGGAACGCTGAATGTAAAAGGAAAAACTTTTGCCAATGGAATTGGTGTACATGCCCGTTCGGTCATTTTTTATCCAATACCTGCCGGATATAATCGTTTCAAAGCGTTTGCCGGATTGGACATCGGAGGAACAAGTCAGACGGGCGGTGCAACGGTTGAGTTTTCAGTGGCAACGCAAGACCCGACTTTACGTAATGTGGATGTAAACAAAGCAATTGCCAATTCAGGACTGATTAGTAAAACGTATCAGCGGGCGGGAAAAAATATTTCGGCCGATATAACCGGAGCAACTAAACTTTATTTGGTGGTGACTGATGCCGGCGATAATTTTAATTACGATCATGCCGATTGGATAAATCCAACTATTTACAAAGCCAATGGCGATTCGTTGAAACTTACAACGCTTACGCCGGTAAGTGCTACCAGTGGTTGGGACGTGGTGCATACCAACAAAAGTCTGAATAACGGAACGCTTACAGTGAACGGGAAAACGTATGCCAACGGTTATGGCGTAAATTCCTATTCCATTATTCAGTTGAATTTACCAACAGGTTATACCACTTTCAAAGCTTTTTGTGGCTTCGATGACGAAGTGTTGTCGGCTACAAGTGGTGTAACAGTAGAATTTATGGCGTTCACGCAGGATCCTTCTAATAGTTCGGTTGCAGCTGTACCTGTAGATTTAGCAACTCTCGGATTTACAGGTAATTGTTTGGTTCGCGACTTGTGGGCAAAGAAAGACAGCGGAATTTTTTCCGGAACACAGTTTGCACCCATGATTAAGACACATGGCGCTAAAATGTATCGTATTTCAGCACAAAACCGTTCGGCAGAAACTTCGGTAAATATGACCGCTTCTATCGAACATGCTTTTGCCGGAGATACCGTGATGTTGAATTTATCGGTACAAAAAACCGGAAGTTTAACCGATAAGCCAACGGGTTCATTTGTGGTGTTGCATAACGACACCATCGTTGGTGTGCTTCCGGTAGATGCAAATGGAAATGCTGTTTATTATGCTGCAAATCTTTATATAGGAACACATAATTTTCAGATAAAATACAGTGGAAATACAGTTTACGCTCCACAAACCGGAAATTCCATTTCTGTTGTTGTAAAAAAAAACGAAACTGCACTCAAAAACATCGATAATTCAATTTGGCTGAGTTCAGAAAATGGTCTGATAAAATTACACGGTACAAAAGCGGGTGATGAGATTGCTGTGTTTAATACCTCCGGTAAATTGGTTTGTTCCGTTAAAGCCATTTCCAACGAAATGTTGATAGATAAAAAAGGAATAAAACTTATCAAAGTAAAATCAGGGAATGTAATTTCTGTATTTAAATCTATGTAATTGAATGGTTTGATTTGGAAATCGAGGGACAAACGAACCAACGGTCATGACCAACGAGAATAATTCCCAATCGCTTGAGTAATCCATCAAGCGGCTGATATGCTGTATGATATATAAATGGTTTCTTGAATTGCAAATTGAATCTGAACTGAAATTGAATTCAGAAAGTTTTATTACAAATAGGAATATCCCGTAGGGATAATCTGTGCATAACCCCCAGATTTATCTGGGGGAAGTTTAAAAACCATGAATATAACTCCGTAGGAGTTGCCTTCTGTATAAATTGTCTGCAATATGCATTTGGGTAACTCCTTTGAAGTTTTTCCGATAACATTAAATTCAAATTAGTGCTTAAAAACATATTTATGAACCTCTTTTATTATTTTATGCAGTCTGCATAAAGGAAATAGTGCTTACTTTGTAGTTCAAATCAGCCCCTTAAATTCGTTTTAAAATTATTATTATGAGAAAAATTACAGGCTTTCTGATATTGCTGGCAATTAGTTGCAGCAGTCTTTTTGCACAAACTGATTATACATCAAAAATCACTAATCCAGGTTTCGAAACCGGCAATGCTACCGGTTGGACATGGACAGGAGCCACCGGATATTCGTGGTTGGGGCCAAATACCGATGGCGATGCAACTAAAAACGGAACTTATGTCAACGGACTTTGGAATTCCAGCATTGGCGATGCCGAATGTGCACAAGTGGTGCGTGGATTAAGTCCCGGAAATTATAAAGTTACGGCTTTGCTGACTGTAAGCACCAATCGTTTGACCAATCAGCGCTTGTTTGTGAAAACCGGAAATATCACCAAATCAAAACTGTACGGCGCTTCAACTCATGCAGCTTACAGTCAGGCTAATCTGAGCATTTTAGGCGCAACCGAAACATATTCGTTCGGTGGATTTGCCGAATCGGCAGCTGAAAATGGTCCGTTTTACAAACTTTCGGTGGTTATTCCTGTTACTGCCGATACACTTAAAATGGGTATTCGTGTCAGTGGAAAGTCATCAACGCTCGGGTATAATTTTGCATACTCAACCAAAGGCGATGCCGGTTTTTTCAAATTTGATGGATTCACACTTACCGAAGTTTCGAATGTAGCCTCGTTGGATTATATCAGTTTGAGTAGCGGAATGCTGAATACAACTTTCAGCCCGACAACTTATACCTACACTGCTACTGTGCCTGAAGGAACAACAACGGTCACACCAACGGTTTTTGCCAATGTTGAAGGTGTGACAGTTTCGGGAAACGGAGCTGTGGATGTAAGCTCAGGTTCGGGAACTTCGGCGATAACTGTTACAGCACTCGATGGCACAACTCAAAAAACCTATACCATCAATTATAAAGTTACTACACTGACTCCCGGAGTTCAGCAGGATAAACTTTACAACAATGAATTTCCGCTCAGTGATATTGTTTTATTGGATGGACCGTTTAAACATGCCTGCGATTTGAATATCCATACCTTGCTCCAATATAATGTGGACCGGTTGCTGGCTCCTTACCGCAAAGAAGCCGGATTATCGCCTAAAGCAAGCAGTTTCGCCAACTGGAGTGGCTTGGATGGACATGTTGGCGGTCATTACCTCACAGCGCTGGCCATCAGTTATGCTGCTACCGGCGATACAGCCTGCAAACGGCTGATGAATTATATGGTGACAGAGCTGAAAACCTGTCAGGATGCCAATGCCGTGAATAATGCTTCGTGGGGTGTGGGATATGCCGGAGGCGTTCCGTCGAGTGCCGGCGTGTGGTCAACTTTCAAAGCGGGAACATTTACCAATTTCAACGCAGCATGGGTTCCGTGGTATAATTTGCATAAAACTTATGCCGGATTGCGCGATGCGTGGCTGTATGGCGGAAGTGAAACTGCAAAAACTGTTTTTCTGACTTTTTGCGATTGGGGAATAAATATAACTTCGGCACTTACAGATGCTCAGATGGAAACCATGCTGGCCATAGAACATGGCGGAATGAACGAAATTTTTGCTGATGCATATCAAATGACCGGTAATGTAAAATACCTGAATGCTGCCAAACGATTTTCGCATAAAACTTTGCTCAATAGTATGGCGGTTGGTACTGATAATCTGGATAATGTACATGCCAATACGCAAGTGCCGAAAGCCGTTGGATTTGAGCGGATTGCCGAACTGACAAAAGAAACAACTTATGTCAATGCAGCTCAGTTTTTCTGGCAAACGGTTACTTCCAATCGCACCCTGGCGTTGGGCGGAAACAGCCGGAAAGAATATTTTCCGCAGGCTTCAGCTTGTATGGATTATATCAATGCGGTGGAAGGACCGGAATCGTGCAATACCAACAACATGTTGAAACTCACCGAAGATTTGTTTCGTGTAAATCCAAAAGCTGCTTATGCCGATTATTATGAACGGGCCATGCTAAATCATATATTGTCAACCCAACATCCTGATCATGGCGGTTATGTGTATTTTACGCCGGCGCGTCCGCAGCATTACAGGGTTTATTCTGCCCCAAATCAGGCCATGTGGTGCTGTGTGGGAACAGGAATGGAGAATCATGGAAAATACGGTGAATTTATTTATACACACAGGAACGATTCATTGTACCTGAATTTATTTGTGGCTTCGGAACTTAACTGGAAAGAAAAAAATATAAAAATCCGTCAGGAAACAACTTTCCCTGAAGAAGAAAGAACAAAACTTATTGTTGCAACAGATTCACCATCAGCATTTACCTTGATGATTCGTTCGCCCAAATGGGTACAGGCGGGCAAGTTGAAAATTGTAATCAACAAAGACACATTTCCGGTTGTATCAGTTCCGCAGTCGTATATTGCTGTAAACCGAACATGGAATAATGGTGATTCAGTGCGTATTTTATTGCCCATGAAAACCACCATCGAGCCATTGCCCAATGTGTCGAAATATATAGCCATTATGCATGGACCTGTTTTGCTTGGTGCTAAAACCGGAACCGAAGATTTAACCGGTTTGGTGGCCGATGACAGTCGCTGGGGACATATTGCAGCCGGAACTCAACTTGCTTTGGATCAGGCGCCGGTCATTGTTGCCAGTCGCGATAGCATTCCACTGAAGCTGATACCTGTGGCCGGAAAACCGTTAAATTTTAAAACAAAAAATATATTTGTCGATAAATCAGATTCTACTCTGGTGTTGGAACCATTTTACAAAATTCATGATGTCCGTTACATGATGTACTGGATGTCGTTGAATCAAAGCGAATACCAACATGTACTCGATAGTCTGGCTGCTGTTCAGAAAGCACAACTTGAACTCGAAGCGCGAACACTTGATAAAGTGGCTCCGGGCGAACAACAACCCGAAGTGGATCATAAACTCAGCAGTCTGAATTCGTACACCGGAAATTACATGAATGAGTTTTGGCGCGATGCCCGCAATGGAGGTTATGTTAGCTACAGTATGCTGACAAAAGGAAAATCCAATCTGTCGCTGATGGCACGGTATTGGGGAAATGAAACCGGCAGCCGTTCGTTCAATATTTATGTGGATGGCACATTGATCGCTACTGAAAATATTACGGGAAAATGGAATAAAAGCGAGTTTGTCAATGTTGAATATCCTATTCCTAACGTACTCACAGAAGGTAAAGATACGATAACGGTAAAATTTCAGGCTATCAACACAAGCAATGTTGTAGGTGGATTGTTTTATGTGCGTTTGTTGCAGCCGGCAAGTGCCACCGATGTAAAAACAATGGACAACAGTCAGCAATGGAAAGTTTTTTCGTGCAATAAACAAATTGTAGTCAATAACCTGAAAGGACCGGCCTATGTTTATGTTTTTGATACTGCCGGACATTTGTTAAATTCCGTATTTGCAAAATCTACAATAGCCACAATGTCATCAAAATCAGCCGGTATCAGAATAGTGAAAATAAGCTCGGAAGATAGGGAACAGGTAAGTAAAATACTGGTTGAATAGCATAAGTAATAGGAATATATCCCGATAAATCGGGAGTCGCATTTTATAGGAATTTTAAATATCAAAAATTACGATATTATTTTCTTCCTGTTAAATAATTGCATTTCAAATCCTGAAAGAAAATAATAAACTTTCGGGATTTGTTTTTTATTTGCAAACAGTTGCAAAAATAATAGGTGGAATTGCAATATATCTGCTTCTTTGAAATTATTGCTACACAAATGTTGAGAATGTTTCATTAAATTTGTCACCTTTTGAGAGTTTCTGCTCCAATCCTTAAATTAATAGTCATAATGAATCGATTTTTTCCGCTTATATTTTTCTGCTTTTTTACCATTTCTTCCTTTAGTCAGATTTATATTAATGAATTTATGGCATCCAATTCGTCCGTTATTGTAGACCCGAATTTTGGAAACGATGCTGACTGGATAGAATTGTACAACGACGGTACAGCTGCTGTGAATCTGGATGGTTATTTCCTGACTGATAATCTAACTATTCCCAATAAATGGAGAATTACCAATATTACCATCCCTTCCAAAGGCTTTGTTGTATTTTGGGCCGATGGGTTGGATACTTTGGCAGTCCACACAAACTTTAAACTGAGTGCCGATTTTGAACAAATAGGTTTGTTTAATCCAGCTTTGGCGGTTGTCGACTCAGTAAGCTATGGATTGCAAAAGCCTGATATTTCGCAAGGTAGAAACGTAAATCAACTTGATTTGTGGGGTAATTTCAGTCAGCCAACACCAAATACAGCAAACACCACCGCGTTTTTTACTGATTTTGTACTAAACGAACCCATTTTCAATCTCAGAGGAGGTATTTACAACGGCAATCAATCTGTCACACTTTTTACTGATTTAGGTGGCGAAATTCGTTACTCGCTCGATGGTTCGCAACCTACCATTTCATCTCAGGTTTATACTTCTCCCATACAATTAAGTACTACAACTGTTGTCAGAGCTAGAATTTTTAAAGAAGGAATGCTCCCCGGGCCAGTCATCACCAATACATATTTTATCAACGATGGTATGGAAAGTCGCGGTATGCCAGCAGTTTCGTTAAGCTCAGAACCGTCAAACTTCTGGGATCCGACGACCGGTATATATGTTCAGACCTTTAAACCGGAGTGGGAAATTCCGGTAAATATCGAATTTTTTGAAAATAATGGAGCCGATCGTGCCGTTTTCAACGAAAGAGCTGGGGTGAAAATCAATGGGTTGTATTCGTGGCAGTTGCCGGAGAAAATGCTGGGCGTGTATTTCCGTAAGAAATACGGCAACAGTAAAGTGGATTATTCCATTTTTTACGATACCAATCGGGCTGCGTTTAAAACCTTTGCTTTACGGGCTTCGGGTAACGATTGGAGCAACACCATGATTCGTGATATTTTGGGTCAGGAAATGACTCAACTCAATATGAAACTCGATTTGTCGGCATGGCGTTGGTGTACGGTTTATTTCAACGGGCAATACATGGGAATACATAATTTCCGTGAGAAAATAGAAACGGATTATATCGAACAGCATTATAATATGAATGCAGGTACATTTGATATGATTGAAAATCAGGATTATGCTGAATGTGGCGATTTGGTTCAATACAATGAGTTAATGGTGCTTTTCAAAAAAGATTTATCGGTAAAAGCAAACTACGATGCAGTGGCCGACAAAATGGATGTGCAGAATTTTACTGATTTGATTATTACTGAAGTTGAATCAGGCAATTCGTCTATCGACCATAATGTGATGGCATGGAAACCCAAAGATGCAGGAAAGTGGAAGTGGATAGTGATGGATCTTGATCGTGGATTCTTTACAAGTACCTCCGATTTAATCAGTTTTAGTCTGAGTCAAACGTCATTCCCTTTTTCCAATTTAATGGCAAATACAGCCTACAAAGCTTATTTTGGCAAAAGGCTTGCCGATCATCTGTATACAAGTTTCAACCCCGAATTGATGCGTCAGTATATCAATAAACATCATGATGCAATGTTGCCTGAAATTAACCGGCATGTTGCCCGCTGGCTGGGTACAACTTCTGATTATGGAAACGCCATGTCGTCGGTAGCTTTCTGGGAAAATGAAGTAACGCTGCTCAAAACTTTTGTTGAAGAACGTCCTGTCGTACTGTTGAATGATTTAGCAAATTATGGTTATACCGGCGGTACGGCTCAGTTAACGGTTTCAGTTTTTCCAGCTAATGCGGGTACTTTGAAACTGAATGATTTTACATTGGGAATTAACAGCACATCGGCGTCGTATTTGAAAGGCGTAAATTCCCAATTCACCGCTACGGCCAAAGCTGGTTATACCTTTAAGGGCTGGTCGGTGGCTACCAAAAACGTGCTAATCCCCAAACTTTCCACATGGAAATATCTCGACAACGGAACCAATCAAGGCACGGCATGGCAATCAGAAACTTTTGACGATACCGCATGGAAATCGGGTGCTGCCGAGCTCGGATATGGTGATGGAGGTGAAGCTACCACCATTGGATACGGAAATTCAACCAGTAATAAATATGTGACTTCCTATTTTCGTAAGAGTTTTACAGTAACAGCTGCCGATTTGGAAGGTTGCGATTACTGGATTCATTTAAAACGCGATGATGGCGCATTGGTATATATCAATGGCGTAGAAGTGGTGCGTGATAATATGACATCCGGCGATATTGGTTACAAAACACTTGCTACTTACGCCACCGGCGAAGTGAATGAAAGTGCATTTTTCAGTTATCATATCAATAAATCTGTATTAAAAGCAGGAACCAATGTCGTTGCCGTAGAAGTACATCAGGCCGAGCTAAATAGTAGCGATGTAAGTTTCGATTTACAATTGTCGTATTACAAACCTACCGATGTTATTGTTTCAACGGAAGTTACTTATCCGTTTACACTGACTGGCGATTTGAGTCTGATGGCCATATACGAACCTACAGCCGAATGCGTAGTTCCTGAAACCATTGCCGGAAATATGACATTATACAAAGCATGTTCACCTTATATTGTCCGTGGCGATGTGACAGTGAAAAGCGGCGTTACCTTAACTATTGAGCCTGGCGTGGAAGTACTTATGTCGCCAAAAAGTAATTTCTTTATTCATGGAAATATTATGGCTGAAGGAACAGCTGCCGATTCTATCGCTTTCCGTATTCATCCTGCATATTCGGGGCAAGGTTGGGGAGCGCTTAATTTCTGGAATTGTTCAGCTACATCTGTGTTGAAACACTTGTATGTGGCTGATGGAACGCGCGGTCCAATACCTCAACGTGTTGGTGTAATTTCGGCTTATCATGGCAATCTGGCAATTGATCATTTGCGAATTGACAAAACCCTGATGAATCCAATTGCCTCCCGATATTCGGATGTGATACTGACTAACAGTTATATACACTCTAATTATACCAGCGATTTGCTGAATATCAAATATGGTCACGCACGGATTGAAAATTGTGTTTTCGAAGGTAATCCTGAATTTGATTCTGACGCCATCGACTACGATGGAATTGAAAACGGAGTGATTCGAAATACCAAAATTCTGAATACACTCGGAAGTAATGGCGACGCCATTGATATTGGTGAAGAAGCGCGGAATATTATTATCGATAGTGTTGTAATTATAAATGCCTTTGATAAAGGAGTTTCGGTAGGACAGCGGTCGTCGGTTGTCATGACCAACAGTCTGCTGGTGAATTGTTCTATGGGCGCCGGAGTAAAAGATTCAAGCAGTATCAGTATTAATCGCTGTATATTTTACGGAAATGGTTCTGCTGTCAGTTGTTACGAGAAAAATCCCGGACGTGCCGGCGGAAATGCTAAAATTTACAACAGCATTTTGTCAAATGCCTACGAATACACGTATAAAAGCGATAATACTTCCACCATTTTATTCAACAATTGTTTGTCGGATAATGGATTGCTTGAAAATTCAACCGGATCGGTATATGCCAATCCAATGTTTGTGAATCCGACTTTCTATAGCTTTGGAGTGAAGCAAGGTTCACCGGTGACTCCGGGAATTGGAACCAATTACACCTCTTTCAACGTGAAACCAGAAGCGGTTATCTGCGGAGTTTTTCTGAATCCGCTGAATGGAACTCATCCCGAATATATTGCTGTGCGCAATCCTTCGGTCAATGAAATGGATATGTCAGGATACACTATTGATAAAGGAGTTACGGCATCAGTTCCAGATGGAATAATATTGGCAGCCGGTGATACGCTTATCTTTACCATCGATGCAACTGCATGGACTGGTAACCGAAAAGTTGTTCAGTGGACAGACGGTCATTTAGCTAACGAAGGTGAAGATATTCGTTTGATGAATAAATATGGTTTAGTTGCCGATTATATCAGCTATTCGCCATTTACCGGTTGGCCGGCTGATGCGTTTAGTACCGAAACATCCATGTCGCTTTTAAGTACAGATTTGGATAATCATTTTGCTTCGAACTGGGTTTCGAAACCAATAATAAATGGACTCTCTGATACGTTGATAAATGCAACTCAATTGTATGCATATCCAAATCCTGTGACAAATAAATTGTGGATTCAGGGTAAATTCGAAGCTGGCGATGTGATTCGTGTTTACAATACTATGGGTCAACTTTGTGCTGTGTCAAATGCCAATGAATCCGGTCGTACCAAGCTGGTCATGTCTGCAATGAAACAAGGAGTTTATATTGTAAAAACCGCAAATCAGGCAGTAAGTGTTATGAAGCAATAATTTTAAGAATAGTATAAAAATGGGTGAATCGTTTTTAGCGGTTCGCCCATTTGTTTTTTATTCAATAACATGAGTTCGATACAAAATTTCATTCAACTGATTATTTATAAATGCATTATCAAAATAATGTCGCTCCTACGGAGTTTTAAATTTCAATGATTTGTTTATAATTACTACCATAATTCAACCCCTAACGGGGCAAAGTATTATTGTATCATTCGACTTTCATATCTGCTCCGGAGGAGCAAATCCCGATAGCTATCGGGAGGTAGAAAGAGAGCAATATGCAGAGAATAAGCTCCGTAGGAGCGACATTATGTTTGTTTTTAGAAATTATTTTATATTGAATTTACGTCCGGTAAATTTTACTCTTCCAATGTCGATAAATCGCCTTCGTCCTGACCAAGAGCGCGGGCTTTCAGTACTCTACGCATAATTTTCCCACTTCGCGTTTTTGGCAGAGAATCCACAAAAATAATCTCTTCAGGTCGTGCGATAGGTCCCATCACTTTGGCAACATGATTTTTTAATTCAGTTTCCAGTTCCCGATTTGCTGAAGAAGCATTTTTAAGAATCACGAAAGCATGAATGCCATAACCTTTCAATTTGTGAGGTAAAGGAATAACGGCCGATTCCACTACCAGCGGATGTGTTACCAATGCGCTCTCAATTTCTGCTGTTCCCAGCCTGTAACCGCTTACTTTAATCACATCGTCGGTACGACCAATAACCCAGATATAACCATCTTCGTCAATTTTTGCCGAATCGCCGGGATGATACCAACCTTCCTTCTCAAATTTTTTCCAATATGTTTCCACAAACTTTTCGGGATCTTTATAAATGCCTGAAGCAATCCCCGGCCATACATTTTTAATCACCAATGTTCCTTCTTCACCTGCTTTTACGGGCTGATGTTGTTCGTCAACCACCGTAATCTCATTACCAAAAAATGGTTTGGATGCCGAGCCAGGTTTTAAAGGCATCACAGGAAGAGGTGTAATCATAAATCCTCCTGTTTCAGTTTGCCACCAGGTATCCATAATCGGACAACGTTCGCCACCCACTACTTTGTAATACCATCGCCATGCTTCCGGGTTGATAGGTTCACCCACAGAACCCAAAAGCCGTAATGAACTTAAATCGTGACGGGTAACCCACGAATCGCCATAGCGCATTAATCCACGAATGGCAGTAGGAGAGGTATAAAGAATATTAATGCCATATTTTTCAATCATTCGCCACCAACGATTGGGGTAGGGATGATTGGGAGCGCCTTCGTACATAAAAAGTGTGGAACCGTTTATCAGCGGGGAATATACCAGATAACTGTGACCGGTAATCCAACCAGGGTCAGCGGCGCACCAGAAACGATCTTCAGGTTTAATGTCGAAAACCATGCGATGTGTGGTGGAAGTATATACGCTGTAACCACCGTGTGTGTGCATCAGTCCTTTGGGTTTTCCTGTGGAGCCGGAAGTATAGAGCAAAAACAGCATATCGTCGGAATTGGTGACTTCAGTTTCGCATTTAGGTGAAGCAATTGGAAGAGATTCCAAATCGTGATACCAGTAATCGCGATCGTTTTCCATATACACTTCATGCCCGGTGCGCTTAACAGTAATCACCACTTCCACCGTTGGACAAAGTACGACGGCTTCGTTTACTATTCCTTTCAGATCGGATACTTTACCCCGTCGGAAACCACCGTCGGCAGTCACCACCACACGGCTTTCTGCATCGCGTATGCGTTCCGACAATGCTTCATGACTGAATCCGCCATAAACCACACTGTGAACAGCACCAATTTTAGCACATGCCAGCATGGCAAAGAGTTGTTCGGGGATTTGTGGCATATAAATGGTCACAATATCCCCTTTTTTTACGCCCATACTTTTCAGTATATTGGCAAATTTCGATACTTCGCGATTGAGTGCGTGATACGAAAAAGTACGGACTTCCGCATTCTCACCTTCCCAAATAACTGCAATCTTATTTCGGTTGGCAGTAAGTAAATGTCTGTCAATGGCATTATGTACAATGTTTATTTGTCCACCGGCAAACCATTTAAAAAACGGGCGGTTACTATCGTCGAGTACTTTATCCCATTTCCGATACCATTCCAATTGACCGGCTTGTTCAGCCCAAAATTGTTCACGATTTTCAATAGAGTATTGGTAAAGCGTTTCGTAGTCTTTTACATTGGCCTGAGCCACTATTTCCGCATCTGGAAAGTACATTCCTTTTTGTTCGTCGAAATCCATGAAAATTAAATTTAAGGTGAATTTTATTTTGATGTCTGTTGCTGATTTGAAAGTTTTAGTTGACTCAAATCTTCAGATTGTTGCTCATAATATAAAAATAAAACAAAAATGAAATAATTACAAAATAATAACAATAACAAAGCAAATGAGAAAATAGTTCGGGCAATGTGGGTTGGGCGATAAATAAATGGAATTCAGAAAAGGATATGGAATTAATATCGGGAATTATTTCTGGTGTATCAAATTTACACGATGATGCAACAAAATTGACAGAAGATTCTTACTTTCGACTTTAATTTTGCACCGTGTTCGAACATCAAAAATTATCAGAAAATAAATCTATCTGACAAACTAATTCAAACTTAAATTTAGTATCATGACTTTTAAAGAACAAAAGAATCTTTTCAGACGATTAGTGTTGACAGCATTTTTTGCAGTAACAACATTAGCTTTGTTTGCACAGAATACCGGCATTGGCGGGCTTGTAACCTCTGCAGACGATGGTCAGCCCTTAATTGGTGTCTCTGTAATTGTAAAAGGTACAACCAATGGAACCACTACCGATGTAGATGGAAAATATTTTATTAAATCAACAACAGATAACCCTGTTTTGGTTTTCTCGATGGTGGGAATGAAAAAAACTGAAGTAGCCGTAAAAAATAAAACCACAGTAAATTTGGTGATGGAGTCGGATGCCAAAATGCTCGAGCAGGTTGTGGTTACAGGTTACACTTCGCAGAAAAAAGCTGACCTGACAGGTGCAATTTCGGTGGTGGATGTGAGTGAACTGATGAAGCAGGGCGAAAATAATCCCATAAAAGCCCTTCAGGGACGCATTCCGGGGGTAAATGTTAGCGCCAACGGAAATCCAAGTGGAGCAGCCACTGTACGCATACGTGGTATTGGCACACTCAACAGCAACGATCCGCTTTACATTATCGATGGAGTTCCTACCAAAGGTGGAATGCACGAACTTAACTCAGCAGATATTGAAAGTATTCAGGTACTGCGCGATGCTTCTGCTGCCAGTATTTACGGTTCGCGTGCAGGTAACGGGGTAATTATTATCACCACTAAAAAAGGGAAAGAGGGAAAAACCCGCGTGAATTTCGACAGTTATGTAACTACTGCCCGATACGGAAAAGTAATTGACATGCTGAACACAAAACAATTTGGCGAAGCACAATGGCAGGCCATGATAAATAGTGGAGTTGACCCGAACACCAATCAGATTGGTTACATGTACGATTATGGTTACGATGACAATGGGAATGCGATGTTGAATGGTATAAGAGTACCAAAATTCATTGATGCCCGAGATGGAACGAATACTATGTTGTCGTCGGATACCGATTGGTTTGGTGAAATTACCCGTCCCGGATTGGCTCAATCGTACAACCTATCGGTTAGCAGCGGAACAGATAAAGCCAACAGTTTTTTCTCACTCGGTTATTACGACAATCAGGGAACTATCAAGGAATCTTACTTTAGCCGTATTTCGGCGCGTATGAATTCGTCGTACAAACTGTTGGGCGATATGATTACCATTGGAGAGAATTTTACGATAAATCATACCGGTGAACTTCAGGCTCCGGGTGGAGTACTCGATTTATCAATACTGGCTTTACCCATTATGCCTGTAAAAACTATTGATGGAGCATGGGGAAGCGTAACATCGGGAATGCGCGACAGGGATAATCCCGCACGTATTCTGGATGCCAACAAAGATAATCCATACAGTTACTGGCGTACTTTCGGTAATACATACATAGATATTCAACCCATCAAAAATCTCCATATCAAAAGCAGTTTTGGAGTGGATTATTCCAATTATTACCAGCGCGCACTGACCTATAGTTTTGGTGGACGTTTGGGCTCAGACCTTACTTCATCCAAAATGATTCAAAGTCATTCATTGAAATGGAACTGGACAAATACGGCAACTTACGATTTTAAAATTGACAAAAATCAGTTTAATCTGCTTGCCGGAGTTGAAGCAATGAAGCAAAGCGATATCAATTTCTCAGCAGAACGCAGAACTTATGAACTGGAAGACCCGAATTATATGTGGCCATCGGCGGGAGTAGGTGAAATGTACACAAATGGTAGTGCCACCGGATATTCTCTAATGTCTTTGTTCGGAAAAGTGGATTATGCATTCGATGACAAATACCTTGCTTCGGTAACTGTTCGTCGCGATGGATCTTCGAGGTTCGGAAAACAAAATCGTTTTGCAACCTTCCCCGCATTTTCAGCCGGTTGGCGTATCAATCAGGAAAGCTTTATGGAAAACACCAAAGATGTAATCTCAGATTTGAAACTACGTGTGGGCTGGGGACAGACAGGAAATCAGGAAATCGACAATTTTGCTAACCGTACGCTCATCATTGCCAATTACATTGGAGAAACAGGTGCAGGAGTTAATACGGGAACAGCTTATGATATTTACGGGGAAGATTCGGGCATGTTGCCTTCGGGATATCAATCCATTCAGCAAGCCAACGATGAAATTAAATGGGAAACAACTACACAAACAAATGTTGGTTTGGATTTCGGATTCTTCGATCAAAGTTTGTATGGAAGTCTGGAGTGGTATTTCAAACAAACAAATGATATTCTGGTAAAACCGCCTTATCTCGGAGCTATTGGTGAAGGTGGCGACCATTGGGTGAACGGAGCTTCGATGGAAAATCAGGGAGTTGAATTTACACTGGGCTACAGAGGTAAAACTTCTTTCGGACTGGAATATGATTTGACAGGAAATATTTCAGGCTATCGGAATAAAATAACCAAGCTTCCTGAAAGTGTGGTAAATAATTATGGTGGAAACGGAACTACTGATAACATTTTGGGCAAACCAATCAATTCGTACTATGGCTATGTAGCTGATGGATTATTTCAGACTCAGGAAGAAGTGGATAATTATGCCTCACAAACCGGAAAAGGTGTTGGCCGTATTCGTTACAAAGATATCGATGGCAATATGGTGATTGACGAAAAAGACAGAACATGGCTTGGAACTCCACACCCCGATGTTGAATATGGTTTGAACATTGTACTCGAATGGCAGGGGTTTGATTTGACAGCATTTTTTCAGGGAGTTGTTGGGAATGAAATCAACAATACAGTAAAACGCTTCACCGATTTCTGGGCTGTGGATGAGTTGGGTTCAAACAAAGGAACACGCGTGCTGGATGCATGGTCGCCAACCAATACAACTTCGGATATTCCGGCACTTTCGTTCAGTGATTTGAATAACGAAAAACGTTTTTCTTCTTACTATATCGAATCTGGTTCGTATCTGAAATTGCGTAATTTACAATTGGGTTATACGCTTCCCGCTAGCATTACCCGGAAAATCAAACTGGATAAAACACGCTTCTATGTGAGCGGACAAAATCTGATGACACTGAAAAGTAAAAACTTTACCGGCCTAGATCCCGAAAATCCAAATTTAGGATATCCTATTTCAACTACATTCACGGTAGGTTTAAATGTTGGTTTTTAATTTCACTTTAAATAATACAATTCAAAAAATGAAAAAATTAAATATAATCCTATTGACATTGATGTCTGTTTTCACGTTTTATTCGTGTCAGGATTTTTTGGAAGTACCATCATACGGAATACTAACAGAAGATAACCTTACAGGGGTTAAACAAATAGAGAACGAGGTAGTTTCGGCTTATGCAGCTATTGGAAACGATGAAATAAACAGACCTTTAAGCTTGTGGAACTACGGAAATGTACGTTCGGACGATGCTTATAAAGGTGGTAATGACCAAAATGATGGTGATTTTCTTCACTTTCTGGAAATATCTTCACCTTCTATCGGCAACGAAACATGGTACACCGATGGCTTTTGGTATCGAAATTATGTGGCAATTTCGCGTGCAAATTTTGCTTTACGTTTATTGAATAATGTTAGCGAAGAAGATATGCCGAATAAGAAAATTCGCATGGCTGAAATGCGATTCCTTCGCGGACACATGCATTTTATTCAGAAAATAGTTTTCAAAATGGTGCCTTATATTGACGAAACAATGTCGGCTGAAGATATTGCCAATGTATCGAACGTGAAATATAGCAATGATGAGCTTTGGCAAAAAATTGCTGATGACTTCCAGTATGCTTACGACAATCTTCCTGCAAGTCAAACCGAAGTAGGACGTGCCAATAAATATGCTGCGGCTGCATATCTGGCCAAAGTTTATATGTACAAAGCTTATCGTCAGGACGAAATGCATAATGTAATTTCGGTAGATGCCGCCGATTTGCAAAAAGTACTCGATTTAACGGCTGATGTAATGACTTCATCCTATCGATTGGAGAATGATTTTGCCTATAATTTTCTTCCAGGCGAATATGAAAACGGTCCCGAATGTCTGTTTGCAGTACAATATTCTACAGATGACGGAACAGCTTACGGTCGCCTGAATATGGGGAATGCACTTACTACGCCTACTCCGGGTGGTGATTTCAATAAACCAAGTCAGGATTTGGTAAATGCTTTCAAAACAAGTAATGGATTGCCTGTATTTGACACCTACAACACGGCTGATTATAACGAAACAACCGATAAAACAGACCCAAGACTGTTTCATACAGTAGCTATTCCGGGCAAGCCATACAAATATACCAATGTAAATTACGAGCGAAATCAGTCGCGAAATCCGGGAATGTATGGTTACTATTCTTCGCTCAAAGAAAATGTAGATCCCGCAAGCGAGTATTATGTAAAAACCGGTCCGTGGAATGCAAATACCAAAAACAATATTGTTATTCGTTTTGCCGATGTGCTTTTGATGCGTGCTGAGGCATTTATCGAAACAGGAAATTATGCTGCCGCCTTACCCTTGATTAATCAGGTTCGTAACCGCGCTAAAGTGAGTACCGGATTAATCGGTTTTGCTGCCACAAAAATGAATATCCAAACCTATCAGGATGGAGTAAACTGCACATGGTCTGAGGATTATGCACGCAAAGCACTGCGTTGGGAACGTCGTTTGGAATTTGCCATGGAAGGCAGCAGGTTCTTTGATTTGGTACGATGGGGAATTGCTGACTCGGTCATAAACGCCTATTATCTGAATCAGGCTCCAACACATACTTTCTTTCAGGGAGCTCAGTTCACAAAAAACAAAAACGAGTATGTGCCCATTCCTATTCAGCAGATTAATTTCAGCAAAGGTATTTATAAACAGAATTACGGATTTTAAAACAGAATAAAAATGAAGAAAATTATATATTATTTCCTGCTGATACTAAGTCCCGTGATTGCATTAAGTTCATGCAACGACGAAGTTAAAAGCATTTTAGATACAACAGGCGATGTGAATATTCATTCTTTCACCATCAATGGCGTAGAAGGAACTATCAATGCAGATAATTCAACCATTTCAGTTATTTTACCCTCAGGTTCATCCTTAAAAGCTTTAACCCCTGTGGTCGGGCTCGGTGAAGGAGCTGAAATTACACCGAACAATGGAGAAGCAGTTGATTTTGCAGATAATAAAGGTAATTTGCTCACCGTAACTTATACGGTAACAAATAAGGATTTATATCAGAAATATACTGTTTCGGTGGATGTTGCCAGAGCGAAAATAACGAAATTTAAAATAGGTTCGGTGGAAGGTGATATTGATGATGTAACAAAAAAAATTACCATTTATTTACCTGTTGGAACGAATGTTAGCGCGTTGTATCCTGTTTTGGAATACACCAACGGAGCAACATTGTCACCAGCTTCAGGTACGGCAGTTGACTTTACTAATCCCGTAAATTTCAGTCTTAATTATCTCGGCTCTACATTTACTTACGAAGTTACCGTAAAGTTAGGAGAAAAGCCAAAACCAATTCTTGTAATTTATGATGGTGAAACTGTATCTCCAACATGGGCTTCGTTGGCCGGAACAGTTAACAACGGCTATGTAAATCCAAAAACTGATGGAATAAATACTACTTCTACCTGCGTTTCGATGATGCGTACAAAAGCAGCATCGGATGACGGTGGTCGTCCGTGGTCGGGTGGTGCACTTTGGAACGAAAACAAAGTAAATATCGATCCGGCAGTTTATGGAAAATTTACGTTGATGGTGTTGAAAAACACAGCCGGAGATGTACAACTCGAAATTCAGTCGAACGGAGAACAAAACAAAGACTGGTTAAAAGCAAACTATTCTGCTGATGCTCTCGGACAGTGGCAAGAGTTGACTTTCACCATTCCGGCAGGCAGAACGGCTATCATCAATAATATTCTGGTTGCGCCGCATGTGATTGATGCAGTCAACGATCCGAATTTTAGTTCACAAATGATGTATTGGGATCAACTGAGAGCGCATCCAAAGCAATAAAAACAATCGTACGATAGAGAAATAACATTTCCGGAGCTAACAACTCCGGAAATGTTTAAATCAAACAAATTATGAAGCAAGCATTATTCATACTTACAACAGCATTTCTGTTTCTGTCATGTGCAGGTTGCAAAGGTGTAAACGACCCTGAAGATCCGAAAATATCAACGATCGATACCACAACAACCATTCGTACTCTTCAGGAATCGGGAGCATACACTACATTGTACAAACCACAGGTAGGTTATGTGGGTGATCCCATGCCATATTTCAACGAAGCAGATAATTCTTTTTATGTTTTCTTTCTTCAGGACTGGCGCAACGGAGCTCCAACCGATCATCCGATATATTCTACCAAAACAACAGATTACAGCATTTTTGCAGGGTTTTCCGAAGCTATTCCATGTGGCGTAGCAGGTTCACAGGAAACGCTGTTAGGGACAGGCAGTTTTATCAAAGATGCGAGCGGAAAATTGTACGGTTTTTATACAGGTCATAACGGAAGTTTATATCCGGCTGAAAAAGTGATGTTGGCAACTTCTACCAATATGAAAACTTTTACTAAAGTGCCTTCTTTCACTTTCGAAGCACCTGATGGATATGATAAAAATAACTTTCGCGATCCCTGCGTTTATTACGATTCCACACGTTCGTGTTATGTAATGCTTGTAACTTCTATAAAAGATGGAAAAGGTATTTTTGTACGTTACACTTCAACCGATTTGACAAATTGGTCACTGATACCTCCACTCACCGATTTCGATTCGGATGCTCAGATTCTGGAATGTCCGGATGTTTTTAAAATGGGCAACAAATGGTATCTCGTATTTTCACGCATCAACAGAGACGAACATCGCAAAACTTTCTACCGCATTGCTGATAGCCCTGACGGACCATGGAAACGCTGCGAAGATGCAAGCGGACACCACGAAACTTTCGACGGTTTGTATTTGTATGCTGCAAAAACTGCTTCGAACGGAACAGTCCGCTATCTTTCGGGTTGGTGCTCCACAGGGCAACAAGTGAATAGCAAAAACGAACTCGATTGGGCAGGAAGTTTGGTGACACATAAATTGGTGCAGCAATCCAATGGACGTTTGTATCCAACAATTCCAGATGCAGTGGATGCGAAATTCAGCAAAGTGGTTGAGTTTGCCAAATTAAAATCGAAAGGAACTGTAACCGGTGAAAAAGGTTCTTACAGCATTTCAGCAACTTCGGGACGGAGCTATGCTCTGTTTAACCGAAATACAAGTCCGGTGAAAATCTCTTTGAAAATTGATGCAACACAATCAACCAAATTTGGTTTTTCGTTTGGTGCGGGTGGCGATATGTCCGAAATCTATTCGGTTCTTTTTGATCTTACTTCAACAAACCACTGGGCATTGCCTTCCATTTTTATGAACAAAGAAACAAACTATTCAACAGGCTCATACAATAAGGAATTGAATTTTACACCGCTTATTGTTCCTGAAAACAAAATTTTCAATATAAAAATTCTGATTGAAAAATCGATTTGTGTCCTTTATGTGAACGATAATGTGGCATTTACAAATCGCATTTACAGAATGGATCAAAATCCATGGACAATTTTTACTGATAACGGAACAATTTCGATATCGGAAATGACGGTAAAGAAAGTTCCGTGAAAGCATTTAATAATTCACTTAAAATAAAAAGATAATTAACAATTTTAAAATTCAATGTTATGAAAAAAACAACTTTACTTTTGGTTTTTAATTTCGCAGTTGCGACACTATTCGCACAACAAGTAATTAGCAATGGAGAAGACACCGGTTTAGGTTGGTGGCAAGCAGGCTCAACTGGTGTGGAAATAGTGGGTTGGCATCCTAAAGAAGGTAACCCATCGGACAAAGCCATGACTATCTGGATAAGCCCTACCAGCGATGCATGGTCGGGCGGTGGACTTGGTGGTCTCAATATCAATGTGACGACTTATAATAAAATATCAGTTTTGGTATTCAAAAATGTAGCAGGAACTGTTCGTTTGGAATTACAAGATGGCGGTCCAAATCAATTTGTTTCAGCTAATTATACGACGCCCGGAGCCTGGCAGAAATTGGAATTTGCAATTCCAAGCGGAATGGGCAATATCACCACATTACTAATCGCTCCCTTTATTGACTATCCATTGGCAACTATCGTAGGTGAACAAAGTCGTTGTTTCTGGGACGATGTAATTGCATACAACGATACAACAACCGGATTTTCAAATCCAACGGAAACATCAAACAGAGTTATTGTAAAAACTGAAATTTTTACACTTACAGGTAGCAGAGTGCTATTGTTGAACGGTCAGCAGGAAATTCCGTATTCAGCTTTGGCAAAAGGCGTTTATATTGTTCAAACGGAAGATAATGGCGGAGCAAAAACCTGTGCTAAAATATCCGTGAAGTAATTTTGTAAAGGTTTTCCTTTGTCAATGTCCGCTTCTGTGTTGTTCATAACCATGAAGCGGATGTTGACACTTCTCAATTTTTTGTATCAAAATTACACGATGATGCAACAATTATATCAGTGCTTATTCTGATTAGAAATTACTTTTGCATCAATTCTTTAAATTTACACATGAAACGAACATGACAAAATTTAAACTACTTTGACCCACAGGGCAATGTTTAAATTTTGTTTTGTGAGTTCCATCTGACAAATAAAAAATCAATAATAAACAGATGAAAAAAATACTTCAAATACTTGTTGCACTTTTTCTGATTCTCAGTACATCATGCCATTCACAACAGAATGACAAAAGTAAAGCAACCGTTGAGTTTAATATTGAGTCATCCTATCTTCTGATTCCTATCGAAGAAAGTGCTCCGGACGTAAAAATGAATATTCGTTATTCGGATGATAAAAATCCGGAAGCCTTCTATGTGCGGCTGGCAAAAAGTAAAATCGATTACTGGGTAAAACTTGATGTAAAAAAACACAAAGGTCAGCGGGTTTCACTTGCTTTCGAAAACACTGAAAGCTCTGCACTCGGATTATCCAATATTAAAGCATCTGACCGTTTCGAATTTGAATACAACGAAACTTTCCGCCCTCAGTTTCATTTTTCACCTGAATATGGCTGGATGAACGATCCGAACGGATTGGTTTATCTCGACGGCGAATACCATCTTTTCTATCAGTATAATCCTTATGGAAATAAGTGGGGAAATATGCATTGGGGACATGCTGTAAGTACTGATCTTACCTCGTGGACCTATTTGCCTACAGCTCTTGGCATCGATAGTTTGGGCGATATTTTTTCAGGAAGTACTGTGATTGATGTGAATAATACTGCCGGATTCGGAAAAAACGCCATGATAGCTATTTTTACTTCCAACGGCAAAACGCAACAACAATCCATTGCATATAGCACCGACAAAGGACGAACTTTTACCAAATATATTGGTAATCCGGTGTTGCCAAATCCCGGAATTACCGATTTTCGCGACCCGAAAGTGTCGTGGAACGAACAAAGCAAACAATGGGTAATGGCGCTGGCCACCAAACAAACCATCACTTTTTATGGTTCTCCGGATTTAAAAAAATGGGCAAAACTGAGTGAATTTGCTAGTGAAAGTGGTGCTCATGGTGGTGTTTGGGAGTGTCCGGATTTATTCCCGCTGACTTACGATGGAAAAACCAAGTGGGTGTTGCTGGTGAGTATCAATCCCGGTGGCCCGAATGGCGGCTCTGCAACCCAGTATTTTATTGGTGATTTTGATGGGAAAACTTTTACCGCTGACAATTTGCCTTATCCGCTCTGGATAGATTACGGCCGCGATAATTATGCAGGAGTTACATTCAGCAACATTCCTGAGGCTGATGGTAGACGAATTTTTATCGGTTGGATGAGCAACTGGGATTATGCCAACGATGTGCCAACCAAAAATTTCCGCAGTGCCATGACGATTGCCCGTGAATTGACACTAAAAAATAATGGTAAACATTTGATTCTCGCAAATATGCCGACCCGCGAAGTGACAGCATTACGGGGTAAAGTTAAAAATGTTGCCAATCAGAATATCCACAAAGAAAAATCACTTCCCGATGTATTGTCTTCATTTAACGGAAAATTTGAAATAGAAATGACTATTCATCGTCAAAGTTCAAAAATTTTGGGCTTTGGTTTGACAAATGCTGATGGCGATTATCTGAATTTCACCTTCGATTTAGAACAGAATGTACTGAAAATTGATCGTCGTAACTGTGGTTTGAATGATTTCAATAGGAAATATGCTTCTGAACCAATTGCACCTTTAACTACAAAAGATACTTACAAAGTTCGCTTGCTGGTGGATAAAGCCTCGTCCGAAATATTTATAAACAATGGCGAAACGGTGATGACTAGTATCGTTTTTCCGACACAAAATTACAGTAGTTTAAGCTTCTTTGCGCTCAATCAATCGTGGAAGGCCGAAGACATCAAAATATACGAAATAAATTAAATCTATTTATATGAATAACAAATATTTATACTGGATTACCTTTGTTGCCATCAATGGCGGATTACTTTTCGGGCTGAATATGGCAGGTATTTCAGGAGCCGTGGATATGATTAAAGGTGAATTTTCGCTTACCGATAGTGGATTGGGAACTGTGGCAGCTTTGCTCACATTCGGGTGTTTGGTTGGTGCTCTTTTTACAGGGAATTTCACCGAAAAATTCGGTCGGAAAAATGTAATGATTTTTACAGCGGTGGTTTATATTATTTCTGCATTCGGTTGTGCATTAGCCGAATCGGCTCTTATGCTTACTGTTTTGCGGGTTTTGTCGGGATTGGCTGTAGGAGCTACATCAGTGGTTGCACCCATGTATATTTCCGAAATAGCACCGGCACACAATCGCGGTCGGTTGGTTTCATTCAATCAGTTTGCCATAACTATTGGTATTGTGCTGGCTTATATTTTCGATTATCTGCTGATGGATTTGGGCGATAACAGCTGGCGGTATATGCTGGCTGTTCCGGGTGTGTTCGGTATAGTGTTTTTGTTTTTTCTGGTATTGAAATTTCCCGAAAGTCCACGTTGGTTGCTGGCTCACGGTAAAAAAGATGCAGCGATAAAAGTGTTCACCAGCATTGGTGGGCAAACGCTTGTAAATGCAGAATTACCTGAGATGGAAAAAGCTTTGCTTGCCGAGCAGAAAAAAGAAAAAATGTCGTTTGGCGAGCTTTTCAAAGGAAAAACAGGGAAAATTGTGCTTATCGGAACATTGATAGCTGCTCTGCAACAAATTACCGGTATCAATGCCGTGATTATGTTCTCGCCTGAGATTTTTAAAGCTGCCGGTTCGGCACAGGGCGATTCGGTGATGCAAGCCATGATTGTAGGTTTAGTTAACTTTTTGATGACAATTGTGGCGTTGTGGTTGGTAGATAAGCGAGGACGCAAAACGTTATTGCTGTGGGGTGCTGTGGGGATGATTGCGTCACTGGCTTATCTCACCATAGAATTTGCGAAACCGGTACAAAACGGGATTGGAGTTTTGGTTGCTTTATTGGTTTATATTTCGTTTTTTGCTGCTTCGTTTGCACCGGTTATGTGGGTTATTATTTCCGAAATTTATCCGAACAGAATCAAAGGTCTGGCAATGTCGTTTTCAACTGCTGTTAGTTGGCTTTGTACTTTTCTGACAGTATATTTCGCACCTGTAATTCAGGGTTCGCTCGGTTTGAGTTATTTATTCGGAATTTTTGGAGTGTTCAGTATTATCGCCTTTGTTTTTGTGAAGTTCTGGATTCCCGAAACAAAAGGAAAATCATTGGAGCAAATTGAGAGAGAATTAGGACTATAATCATTGACAATTTTGTCATTTACTATTTAAAGAAAATCATGGAAAACGTTATTGTAGGTATTGGAGAAATATTATGGGATATGCTCCCTAACGGTAAAGTACTTGGTGGTGCGCCGGCAAATTTTGCGTATCATGTATCGCAGTTTGGCTTTGAAGGTTATGCAGTGAGTGCAATTGGGAGCGATGAATTAGGAGATGAAATTGTAAGCTGCCTGAGTAAGAAGAAATTGAAATATCTGATTGAAACTACGCCTTATGCAACGGGTACTGTAAAAGTAACTCTTTCGGGGAATGGTATTCCTCAATACGAAATTTGTGAGAATGTAGCCTGGGACAATATTCCTTTCACTGAAGAAATGGAAGCCTTGGCTCGTAAAACAAAAACAGTTTGTTTCGGATCGCTGGCTCAACGCAACAGTGTTTCACGTACATCCATCAATCGATTTCTGGATTTTGTACCCGAATCAGCTTTGAAGATATTTGACATCAACCTTCGTCAGCATTTTTATACCTTGGAGCTGATTGAACATGCGTTGGATCGTTGCAATATTTTGAAAATCAATGATGAAGAAATTCTGATTGTAGGAAAATTATTTGGTTGGGAATCGAAAAGCGAGTTGGAAATTTGCAATCAATTGCTTCATAGCTCGAATTTGGAAATTGTGGTGTTAACCAAAGGAACTGAAGGCAGTTATGTAGTAACCAAAAATGAAACTTCATTTAAGCCCACTCCATTGGTTGAAGTGGCTGATACTGTGGGAGCAGGCGATTCGTTTACTGCTGCTTTTGTTTCTTCATTATTGGGCGGTCAGAGTATTTCCAATGCGCATCAAATTGCAGTGGATGTTTCGGCTTTCGTTTGTACACAACATGGTGCTATGCCGATATTGCCTGAAAGCCTTTTGCAGCGGGTAAAAAAGAAATAGGATAAAAAATCAACATTAATAAGACCGGTCGGATTTGATAATTCGATCGGTTTGTCGTTGAATCAGAATACATAATTTGTATCTAAAACTTTGAGTTCGCTCCGAAAATTGTGTATTAGCACACGGAATAAACAGAATGTACAGAATATCACGATTGATAATTATTGCGTATATTCGTAAATAAGTAATATGAAAAATATAATATCTTATTTTGAACGCGAAGACGCTATGGCGCAAAGTCGCTAAAAAATATCTTTCGTTGTGCCTTCGTGGCTTTGCGACGTTGCGTTCAAAAAATCTTTCTTTGTAAATTTACGACATTAAATTATTCCTATTACTTACAAGATAATAAGATTGATATAAATTTTCATTAACTGTGTTTTTCAGTATTTTCCGTTAATTCTGTGTGCTAATGACTTTTCAGAATAAACTAAACCTTCAAAAGTCAAATTTTTTATTACTTTTGAATACGAATTGAGTGTTGACCTTTCACCCAAATCATCTAATACAATGAAACGAATTTTAGCAAACTTTTTTCTTGTTTGGTTTCTTGTTTTTCAGTCCTGTACACCCGACAAGACAAATCAAACCAAAGTCATTGGCGTGTCGCAGTGCAGCGATGATGCCTGGAGAAGAAATATGAACGAAGAAATTTTGCGGGAAGCATCGTTTAATAGTGATTTGACAGTTAAAATTAAGACTGCTTTTGATAGTAATCAAAAACAAATCAGGGATATCGAAAGCTTTATTGCCGAAGGTGTCGATTTGCTGATAGTTTCGCCGAACGAAGCAATTCCGCTTACTCCGGTGCTCGAAAAAGCCATGAAAGAAGGAATTCCTGTGGTGCTTGTCGACAGGAAAACTAATTCCGCTCAATATACAGCTTTCGTTGGTGCCGATAACTTTCAGATTGGTCGCGAAGTAGGAACATATACCGCTAATTTGCTGAACGGTAAAGGAAATGTCGTTGAAATAAGAGGATTAAAAGGCTCTACACCCGACTTTGAAAGACATGAAGGGTTTATCAGTGTGTTGAAAAATTATCCCGGTATTCATATTGTTTTTTCAGGCGACGGAGGTTGGTTGCGTCATCAGGCTAAAGCCCGAATGTCCGAAGCTTTGGCAATGAATCAACCTATCGATTTGGTGTTTGCGCATAACGACGAAATGGCTGTAGGTGCTCACGAGGCACTGAAACTTAAAAGTGATGTGATATTTCCCCGGATTATTGGTATTGATGCATTGCCCGGTCCGGATGGTGGAATTCAACGGGTGCTCGACGGCATGCTCGATGCCACTTTTATTTACCCAACCGGCGGAGAAAAAGCGCTGCAAACGGCTTTAGCCATACTTCACAAACAAAGATTCGAGCGCGAAAATACACTTTATACCGCTGTTGTTGATAAATCAAATGCCCGCGTACTCAAACTTCAAACCGACCAGATTGTACAACATCAGCAGCGTATCGGTCAACTTAATAAGGTGCTCAATAAAAATCTGACACAGTACAGCACACAGCGGACTTTTCTGTTTCTTTCGCTTGTAGTGTTGTTTATTATTACCGCGCTTTCCATACTTTTACTTTATTCCTATCGAAATAAAAACAGAATCAATAAGGAACTCGAAAAACGGAATATTGCCATCAACCGACAAAAGGAAGAACTTTCGGAACAGCGAGATCAGTTGCTGGTGCTTTCGAAAAATCTGGAAGATGCCACGCAGGCCAAACTGGTATTTTTCACGAATATTTCGCATGAGTTTCGTACCCCGCTTACACTTTTGCTCGGACCACTCGAAAGTATTCTGAAAATCGAAAAACTCAGTTCTGAAGGTTCGAAACTGGCACATATCATGCGCAAAAATGTGCAGGTGCTTATGAAACTTATCGATCAGATTATTGAATTCCGTCGGTACGAAAACGGTAAAATGCAAACTTATTTTACACTGAGCGATTTGAATGCCTTTGTGGAGGATATTTGCAATTCGTTTATGGAATTAGCCCGGAAACGTCGGATACAGTTTTCGTATTCATCAGAAAAAGAGGATTTTACTTTGTGGTTCGATTCGGATAAAATGGAAAAGATTTGCTATAATCTGCTCTCGAATGCCATGAAATTTACTCCCGAAAACGGTATTGTAAAAGTTCGTTTGGAAAAACTGACAGCCGATGGTGAAAATCATGTCAGAATCACCGTTGCAGATACCGGTACCGGTATTTCCGATCAACATATTCATCAGGTGTTCGACCGGTTTTACAGGGCTGATAAAAACATCTCCGGTTCCGGCATCGGATTGGCGCTTACCAAGGTGCTGGTGGAATTACACAATGGTACCATCGAAGTGGAAAGTGCCGAGGGTAAAGGCAGTAGCTTTTTTGTGACGATTCCGTTTAAACAAAGAGATATTTCTATCAACGAACAGTATCCTGTGTTGAATAGCAAAACCGATATGAATGAAGAAATGCTGTTGCTGGAAGCCGATGAAACTGACCAGCCCATTGATGATATAAAAAGCCCATCGGATAAGCCGTTGGTAATGTTAGTCGACGATAATGCTGATGTGCGTCAGTATTTGAAAACGCTGTTACAAACTGATTATGAAATGATTGAGGCGGCAGATGGTCAGCAGGGATTATTAAAAGCAATGAAAACCGTTCCGGAATTAATCATTAGCGATGTGATGATGGATGTAATGGATGGTTTTGAACTGTGTAAACAACTGAAAGAAAATATTACTACCAGTCATATTCCTGTGATGTTGCTCACGGCTTGTGCGCAGGATGAACAAAGGGTTGTTGGGTTCGAGAGTGGGGCAGATGCCTACATTCCAAAACCTTTCAACGAGGAGCTGCTGAAAATCCGGGTTCGGAAAATCATTGAAAACCGCGAAAAAGTGAAGGAGTATTTCCAGAAAAATCTTACTTTTGGCGAACGAAAGGAAAATGTTGCTGAGATTGATAAAACTTTTATCAATAAATTCCGCAAAGTAATTGAAGATAACCTGATTGATAGCGATTTGAATGTAGATGAAATAGGGAAAAGTCTGGGATTATCGCGTGTGCAATTGTACCGTAAAATAAAATCGCTCACCAATTACGCTCCTAATGAACTGGTGCGTATTATCCGTCTGAAGGCAGCGGAGCAGCTCTTTATAAATACTGAAAAAACGATTTCCGAAGTGGCTTACGATACCGGATTTACCTCGCCATCCTATTTCACAAAATGCTTTAAAGAGTATTTCAACGAGAGTCCAACGGAATTTATGAAACGAATAAAGAAATAAATTAAAACTTTTTTTATGTTCGACGACGACGAAGAAGATTTTGATTTGGATGGCTATCGCAAGCTTCCCATTTTTCTGAAAGCTCAGGAAATAGTGGATTTGGTGCGCAAAATTGCCGATTTAGTTCCCGAAGATGATGAAATGCTGAATTATTCCATACGTCTGATTATAGAAGATGCGTATATTATTCCGGCGAAAATTGCGGGAGCTGAAGGTGCTGATTTGTATGATATTCGTATGGAAAATGCAGCCATCATCCGTAAAGCAGCACGCGATTTAACGGTGCAATATCACTCACTGGTAGAGTTTGGCTTCGAACACGCCGAATATTATTTAATGGTGCGTCAGTTGGTGGAAGAATTCCGTTTGCTGTTTATCGACTGGGTGGCAGGCTTCGATAAATTCAATTATATTATCGACAGGTGGGGCTTGTTCAATCCTCCGGGTGTTGGCCCGTTCGACGAAGATATTGATGATAAAATTGGTGGAGATTTCAGAGATTTTTTCGATGGAGATGACGAATAGCCGTAAAAATTAATAACTTTTCCAAAGTTCTGAACTTTGGAAAAGTTATTAATTTTTTACGGGAAAAACCTCACCTACTCATACAACCACACAGCTTTGTTGGCGTAAGTGTTGTCGGTAAGTTGTTTTAGTATAAATGCAGCCACGTTAGCGCGGGAGATGGTTGGATTTCCTTTGATCATTACTTTCTCTGCACCGTGTTTAATTTCTGCAGTAACAGGTCCGTCGGTCAGTCCGCCCGGACGAACCACAGTCCAGTTTAATTTACTTTCTGCAATGCGTTGTTCATTAACCGTATGATCGGTCAACGGAATACGGAGCATCAGATTGACTATCAGAAAACGCACAGGTTGTGCCATTAAATACTTGCTTTCACCGGCCCCCACACTCGACATGTAGATAAATCGGCTTACTTTTTCATGTTCCATGGCAGCAATAATATGCTGAATTCCATCCATAAATTCCGTGGCATGTTTCGATAAAGAGTTTCCTCCCAATGTGGAAATACATGCGTCAGCACCCGCAATAGCCGATGAAATTTTTGCAGTATCACTCAGTTCACCAACCACTACTTTCAGTTTTTTGTTCTCCAAACTGATTGATTCAGGTCTGCGCACGTATGCGGTAACTTCGTGTCCGGCAGTTAATGCCTGCTGTATAAGTAATGTGCCGGTTTTACCACTGGCGCCGAAAATGACTAATTTCATCTGTTCGTATTTGATTTTTTAGTTGTCAGATGGAACTCGCACTCCCGATAGCTATCGGGACATCTACTTGGGTGTCAAAGTTTATTTGTAGTGCTCGTTTCATGTGTAATGTTTTGTTTGTTGTCTGCTAATCAATTATAAGAACATACAATGTGTACAAAAGTTCAGGATGGTTAGGAATGAGTTGTAATGATGCATATTGATTTTTTTTTCTTTATTTCAGACAAATGAATCATTGGTTTTTGTATATTTGCAAATCAATCATATTCAATCAAAAATTAACCTATCGAATAGTTCAATTTTCCAACTTAGTATTTTTAAACAGTTATTTTAAAAAATATATTCACCAACATTATGAGTACTGAAGAATTAAAACTACAAATATTCCGTCAGGTAGATGCATTAGATGGCTCTAAACTTAAAGAATTTTACGGCGTAATGTTGAATTACATCAATGGTAGTAAAGATACAACCGAATGGATAGGTGTTTCAGATGCTGAGAAACAAGGCATAGAAGATGCAATAGAACATATGAACGAAACCAAGGGAATACCTCATGAACAAGTTATGGTAAATTTTTTATCGTGAAACTAAAGATTGTATAGAATTATTACGTATTTTCGATACAAGACAAAACCCGAATAAACTAAAATTGTAAACAAAAAGTAAAACAATAATTTAACTTCAAACATAGTATTTAAATAGCATTCTGCTATTGTTCGCACGCTCACAAGCTCTAAAGTTTCATTTGTATGGACGATAAAATAGAAAACATAGAAAATATTGTCAAATTCTGGAAGGAATCTTCCGAACAGAATTATGAAACCATGCAGCATTTAATACAATCTAAAGATTATAATTGGGCGTTATTTCTCGGACATTTGGTAATAGAAAAACTATTAAAAGCACATTACGTAAAAAAACATCAAAAGCATCCACTTTTTATTCATGATTTGTTGCGATTATCAAATAAAATTGGAATAGAGCTAAACCCGGAACAAGAAGAATGGTTAGACGAAATATCAACATTCAATCTAAATACTCGCTACGATAATTACAAGCAAGAATTTAAAAATCGTTGTACATTAGAATTTACGACACATTGGGTAAAAAATATTGAAACAATTCGGTTATGGTTAATCAATCAATTATAGAAACAGCAGAACGGTTTGCAAAACTGATACCCGAAGATTTGATGGTAAAAAAAGCCTTTCTCTTTGGTTCATATGCCAAAGGCAACGAACGTGAAGAAAGTGATATTGACATTGCTATTGTTTTGGGTAATATGAACGATTTTTTTGATGCTCAAATGCAATTGATGCGTATAAGGCGAAAAATTGATTTGCGGATTGAACCACACCCAATTAGTGAAATGGAATTCAACGCAGAGAACCCGTTTGCAATTGAAATACAAAAAACAGGAATCGAGATTGTTTTCACATCTCAACACCTGACTGCCAGTGAGCCAATTACCGAATACGGATTAGATAAATAACAGAAAAAATATAGATTTTCATAGAATTTTAAAAATATAGATAACAAACAATTTTTTATATACCTATAAATAAAATATTTAAATAGCATTCTGCTATTGTTCGCACGCTTCCACTCCACCGAAAACCTAAGAAATTTCTCTTAAAGCAATTATCCACTATTAGATTCAATGAGCATAATGTTCATGCTAATGTCATTTTCTGTCAAAGTAACATGACACTAAATGTCTGACAATTTGCGCCATAACGGCAGAAATATCTGACAATTATTTTGCAAATCATTTTATATGCTTTTATGTGTTTATATGTGTAATTAAGTAAAATCTGGCATTATTTTTGTTAATTTACATAACTATAGAATTACACTAATTTTTATACAGCATGAGTCTATTGAAAAATACAAAACCATTGGGTAGTGAGAAAATTGATCCATTCGATGTGTTCTCATCGGAAGGTCTGGATCATTTAAAGAATCTGGATGATTTTTCATTTGAAAGAATCAGACAAATTCTGGCTGAAGAAATTTCCTTTGATTATGTCTATTTATTTGTCGATAATGAGGCAAAAAAAATCAGAGCCATTCTTCGCGAAATGAGATTGCGTATGCTTCGACCTATAGGTAGCGTACGTGAACTAAACCGACTTTTCTATTCGTATATTTCACTGCTATTTGGGCTTTGTGCCAGCAGTACAACCCTCATCATTAGTGCCTTCTACGGCAACTCCCTTCCCCGCATTCCATCTTTACAAGCTGCATAGTTTACCTTTTTTTTGAAAGGCAAACACTGAATGTCACTCCGGTGAATTCAAACTCATTTTTATTTTTGACACATCCTTTTTTTGGGTATGTCAAACAATCTTATATTGTATAACAATTAAATTTTTAAAACAATGAATTTTAAGTCAAAAACCAATAGAATAAATAACGAATCGCGGGCTATGTTGGCTTTGCGTATTATTGAAACAGTAAATAAATCGGGCATCCAGGATGCCAAAGTAAGTAATGCGTTTATTTCGCTTTGCGATGTAAACACCCGTTATCAAACAGCCATCGAACCGGGCACTGCAAAGCAGGTGAGCCTATCGGTAGCCGATAGATACAAACAACGTAGTATGTTGTTTGTCGATATTTACGATTACCTGAACGGATTACAAAAATCGCCCGATGCCGAAATAAAACAGGCAGCCATTGTGCTTTTTGAGCAAATGAGCAAGTTTGGTAAAAACTTCAGTCGCTATCGTATTGCCGATCAATCGTTGCGCTTTACACGTATTATCGAAACTATGTTTATGCCCGAATACGTAGCAGCGCTTACTAAAACCTTGCTGACAGACAAAATGTCTGATTTGCAGCAGGTTCATTTCGATTATGAGGAGTTATATATGGGACGGGGCAACACCTTTGCCACCAAAGTAGCACCAAGTAGTTTGAGTAAAGAACTGAACGATGCCATTAAACTGTATGTAGACGAAGTTAACTGGATGGCAATACGCACAGGCGACGAAGCATGGTTGAATTTGCGTATCAATTTACAACAGCGTTTCGACGAGGTGAATGTAAGCAGTACGCGCAAGCAAACTGAAAGTGCAACTGAAGCAAATACTGCTGTTACTGTCTGATCCTGAGCCAAAGGCTCTGTAAAGTGAAAATCCGGAATATTATGTTCCGGATTTTTTTGCGTGTATTTATTGTGGATAAAACTCATCGCATATATTACAGAGAGCTATCAACAGCAAATTAAATCGGGATGTAGTGGTGTTTGTTACTTATATCAGTTTTCAAAACACATTTGTTGTATTGCAAACCCTTTTTATTTTTTGTTTAAACTTCTTTTTAATTGTACATTCAATATTTATCTGGTGTGTAAGCCTATTTGTAGGCTTGTAGATATCATTTCCTTAATTTGAAAGCGCTTTAAACTAATATAAATCACTTTAGCAATTGTACAGTTTAAGAATTTTTATTTTATTTTATTTTTCTATTGTTTTTATTAGAAACTATATTTATATTTGTAGTTTTTAGTTTTTAACTTTTCAATACGAGCAAAATTTATTGATAATATTTTGAACTGCTGAAAAATATTGTTATATATTTTCTCAAATTTCTATCAAACAATTTAACATTATCATTGCAGTAAAAATATTTTTAACTAATAATAAATTAGTTAATTCCCAGTTCAAATTTGCAATAGTCCGTTAGAAAAAATTTAATATTAAGCGGCTTTAGTGCCGAAATACAGTAGTTCTTTGACATGGTGGTGACTTTTTAGGGTTTTCGGTTTTATACCGAAAGCCTCAATAAATCGATTTAGTAGAAACGTATTGTGATACAGTAGTTTATAGTCAGCAATTGAGAATGGTTTACCTGCTTTGTTTTTATCCTTTAGGTGAATAATTTTCATGATATTGACAGTTGTAAGCGAAGAGTTGAAATGAAAATCGAGTTTATCTAAATCTCTGGCTTGGCAATGATTTAATCCAGTAGTCTGTTTGGCATCTCTGAAATTGAATTCCATTTGAAATCGACAGTGATAATACAATAAAACTTCAAGTGCATTCATTTTGGTGTCGGTCGAGAATATCAAACGTTGAATTGTTTTTCCGTTTTCGTCGGTTTTTCGTTCGACAACGAGCAAAATGTCTGTTTTCAATGATTTGGAGTTTACAATAGCATAAAATGCCTGGGTTGTATCATTAATTTCAATGTGAGTAAATATATCCATGTTCAAATTGTCCAAATCGATTCTGCCTGCTAAATGAGGTGGTCTTCCTACACCAGAGTATTCACCTGTAAATTTATAACGTAGGTTTGCATCGTCTCTGAGTTTAGATATAACATTAAAACCTTCATTCATAAGTTGTTGTATAAATGTTATCTTTGAAAAGAATGCATCGGCAACAACGATATTAGATATTTTTTGAAGATCCTCTTTTCGTTTAATGATTGTCTGTGCATACCAATCGACTAACGACATGGAGGCTACTTTTAATGTTTTTGCCGGCACAGTTTGTACAGCCTCCAAATGAAAGCTTTGCTTTAAGTCGATGTCGATTAAAGCGATCTGAGCAATTTCAAGCCCTCGTTTAGTACATTGGTCTGAACCTGACCAAAACGAACCAAGATAGGGTGTCTTTTTGCCCGATTTCTCAATATGACTCGGGTCAAATGAAATGGCTGTTCGCGAACCAACAAATGGTGTTATAAGTGATGTATTGTAGTTCATAAAATCAAATTTTTGTTTGAATTGATTTCGAAATCGTTGTTCGCTGTAATTACTGTATCGACTCATTTGAGTAAAATTAATACGACCTGGAATTACCATGTACAACATAAAAATTTCTATTAAAAAGTCACGTCGCCATTTATTGAGTGATAAACCATTAAAAGCAGTACTGACAACTGAAATAAAAGTGTTAACTTCTGTGAAAATCATACTTTATAAATTAGTGGTATAATCTATAAAGATACTGATTTTCAGGAAGTTAACCAAATAAAAATATAGGTTAATTAATTGATTTTCAATTATTTAACTATAAAAATAACACAGTATTGAATTTGAAAAAATTTATAATTATGAATTTAATAGCAAACACGGGTATTCAGCTTTTCACAATTCCATTAGAATTCAATTTTAACGATAACTTTAAAATGAATTTTCACGAATGGTTTGATGTAGCAGATCAACAGAAAAAGTTGGAAATTGCTCATTTCTTTTCAGAAGAAGAAATTTGGATCAAAAAACACATTTTATATGGTAGTAATCTCGGTTATGCTACTTTAAATAACAATTATAACGTTACTGATTCTTGGGAAACAATTTCAACTGACGATGAATTTAATAATAATTGCATAATTTCGATAGACACTGAAGAAGCAAGAGATTCGGGGTGCTTCGATGTGACTTTAAGTAAAATAAAAGATACAGATTGGATTAAGTTTGAAAATACTTGGTTTCCGATGCCTTTCTTTCAACTCAAAGGCAAACGTTCAGATTTTGGGCCAACAAATTGGTGTCGTTTCAAACTTATTCCTCACGAAAAAGTAGGTCAAATCAAGAAATACAATCTTTTGTTGGCTTTTGATACGAGAACTGTATTTAAAGAAGAAGGATATGAAGAAGAGGACTTGCAGGAAACGCCAATTTTTACAAATGCAGCCGAATTTTCAAAAAAATACGCATTGTGTAACACAGAAGAAGGACTGATTGGTTATTGCTCGGAAGAAAAGAATTGTGGCTGGGTGGATAAATATATGTTAAAAATTTTTCATGACATTGATAATATCAACGACAAAAAATTAGTTATGCCGAAAATGAAATATTTGGCACAATATATATATATAAACAGATATATTCAGCAATTTGGAAATTTGCCGACAATCACATTGTATTCAAATCAGAATGCGGCTTATGGAAATGTTGATTTAGTAGTTGATATTGGTAATTCCCGTACTTGTGCTGTTTTGTTTGACAACAGTGATTTTACGAAGTCAAGTCCGCTTGAATTGCAAGATTTTACAACGTTTGTCGCAAACGGCTCACTCAACAAATATCGAGATTCCTTTGATATGCGTTTGGCGTTCCGCGAAGCCAATTTTGGAGGAAAATTAGGTTTGGATAACAGCAGTCAATTTGTTTATCCTTCGATGATTCGATTGGGAAAAGAGGCAAACCGACTGATACACAAGGCGACAAATATGAATACAGGGGCGGAAAAAACAAGCACTTTTTCAAGTCCGAAACGTTTTTTGTGGGATGAAAAGCCACAAAAACAGGAATGGGAGTTTGTGCAATTAGACGGCGAAACTGCTCAACCGATTTACATTGAAGGAATTTCAGAGCAATTAAATGAAGACGGAACTTTGGGCGATGGCTCAATTATAAACCGGTATTCCCGAAAGGCATTGATGACTTTCGCTTTTCTCGAAATTCTGTCACAAGCAAAATTGCAAATCAACAGTTATGAGCAGCGCAATCATTGGGGTAATGAATCAATGCCTCGAAAAATAGGACGAATTATTGTTACTTGTCCTACCGCTATGTCGCATAAAGAGCAAATTGCACTGCGCAAATGTGCCGAAGACGCTGCCATTATGCTCGATCGCTTCTTTGAAAATAACTATTCCAAAGAAATGGATGAAACAGAAATCCATAAAAGAATTCAAGTTATTCCGTCTGCCAAAAAACTTTCCTCAAAAGAAGAACGAACAGAATGGATATACGATGAAGCAACTTCTGCACAATTTGTTTTTCTTTATGCAGAAATAAAAGAACGTTATCAAAAAAATGTAAAGGATTATTTTGATTTCTACGGAAAAGTGCGTAGTGATTTGGAAGATTACAATAAAAAATCACTTACAGTTGGCTCTGTGGATATTGGTGCAGGTACAACTGATGTGATGATTGCCACATACAAATACGAAGACAGCAGTGCGCAATGTACTTTAATCCCCGTGCCGCAATTTTGGGAAAGTTTTTATTTTGCAGGTGATGATTTAATGAAACAGCTTGTACAACAACTTGTTATTGAAGGGCGAAATTCTCCAATAGAGCAAAAATTAAGACAACTTGGTAAAAAACCAGTAGAAATTTTGCAACCATTTCTCGGTACTAACGTTGGCGTTTCATTCCGTAATCGCCGACTTCGTAGTGATTTTAACTTACAAGTTTCTATTCCTATTGTTTCATATTATCTTGAATTATTGAAAGAAAATAAAGACGATTTAATTCTGGCTTACAACGATATTTTCGGAACAAATTCGCCAACGCAAGCTGTGTTATTCCATTTCAAAGATAGTTTCGGCTTTGAATTTACCGATTTGCAATGGACTTACAAAAAGAAAGTTGTAGCTGACATTGTTGAAAAAGCCTTCGATTCATTGATAGGCAAAATTTCTTCCCTTCTTTCTTATCATGCATGCGATATTGTATTGCTTTCTGGTCGTCCGACATCCCTCAAACCACTGTCTGACTTGTTTCTGAAGTATTATGCAATTTCGCCCAATCGCATGAAATCAATGAATGATTATCGTGTAGGGCGTTGGTATCCTGAAGATAAGCGCTATCCGTTTATCGACGGCAACGGAAAATTTATCAATCCGAAGTCAATTATTACAACTGGAGCGATGATTGGTCAAATTGCAGAGAATGGCGGATTGAATGGTTTTGCCTTAAATCTTTCAGAATTGAAAAAGAAACTTTTGCCAACAACTTTCTATTTTGGCAAACTCAACGAAGATTCATTAACATATCTCAACACAATTATTTCGCGCAACACCAATCACGCTACGGTTGATGTTTCTTCTATACCATTCCGAATCGGAGTTCGGCAGTTAGATATTCCGGCATATCCTTCTCGACCGTTCTACACGTTTGAATATAACGATTTCAAAATTGAAGACCGCGTGCTGGGGCGATTTGTTGGAAATAATCCACCTATAAATCAAGTTCAACAGGAAATTCAAAAAGAAAAGGATAAAATACGCAGAGGAATGCCGCTAAAAGTTACAATCTCGCGTGATATAAACGAAGATATCGAAAAGTTGACTTTGGAAGAAGTTACGGACAAAGACGGTAACACTATGATTAAAAATTTCTTCAGTTTGCAGGTTCAAAGTATGAGCGAAGTTGAAAACTTTTGGCTTGATTCTGGTATTTTTTCGTTGAATATCAATAATTAACAAGATCGCAATAATGGAAAAAAACATACAAAAACAACTCGAAATTGTAGAAAAATCCAACGCTTGGATAAAGACCTCGTTAGAAGGCAACAAAGCAAAAGAAGCATATCGAAGTATGGTAAACTGCCGCCGTAAGTTGAAAAAGAAAAAATTTGCACTCGAAGGCAATCCCGCCGCTGCAATGTACGGTGAAAGTCAGGTCGGTAAGTCTTACCTAATCAGTAGTTTGCTTTCGGAAGAAGGCAAACCCTTTAGTATTACCGATGAAAATGATGTAGTGCACAATTTTATCGAAAAAATCAATCCTCCAGGCAACGGCTCTGAATCTACAAGTTTGGTGTCGCGGTTTTCGGTTAATTACAAGCCGAAAAATCAAAAATTTCCTATAAAAGCTGTATTACTCTCACCTGCCGACATTGTGTTAGTGCTTTGCGACAGTTTCTACAACGACATAAACCTGAGAACCTCACAAAATATTCATTTCCTTTCCAATGGTGAAATAAATGAAGAAGTTTTTCAGCTTAAAGAGCGTTTGAAAGACCGTATTGTTCAGCAAACAGTTTTTGGTGAAGATGATGTACTTGATATGCAGGACTATTTTAAAGAGTATTTTCAAAAAGCCGACAAGGTTATTGATTCAAACTTTTTTGACGAGGTTTCTTTGCTGATTTCAAAAACTAAACCAAACGAATGGAAGGATATTTTTTCCCTTTTGTGGAATAAAAACGATATTTTCACTACATTGCTTGGAAAATTAATTGACGAATATCAAAAACTGAATTTTGCTCAGGAAGTGTATTTGCCAATAGAATCGGTCTTGTGTGCATTTGGTACATTGCTTGATGTGAAACGGTTACATGAAATTTATACCGAACCTGAAAAAAATGAGCTGAATTATACACCGAATACGAAGTTAGTTTTACCTCAAACTAATCAAGAACTTGACTTTGCAAAATCGTATTTGTGTGCGTTAACAGCAGAATTGGTTTTTAGTCAGTCGGAAACTTTACTTAACAGTAAACCTTTTTTGAAAGAAACTGATTTATTGGATTTTCCAGGTGCGCGTTCAAGAATGGAAAAGCCATTGGAAGCTATTGAAAACAAAACAATTCCTGATTTACTTTTGCGTGGAAAAGTGGCGTATTTGTTCAATAAATATTCTGATGCCGAAAAGATTAACATCCTGATATTCTGTGCAAAACACGAACAAACAGGTCAACGCATTATACCCCGTTTGCTCAATAATTGGCTAAATAAAGTGGTTGGAGATTCGGCCGAAAAACGGGAAGTTTTTATTTCCAAATCCAAAATTTCGCCACTGTTTGTTATCGGCACTTTCTTTAATATAAATTTGGCATTCAATCCATTGCAAGATAAAGCGGACGGAAAAGGAACACCGTTAAATTATCGTTGGTTACAACGTTTTAAAACAACGTTGGAAAAAGAATATTTTGAGAAAGTTACTTATTCTTGGTTCGAAAATTGGACTAAATCGCAACCTGATTTTCAAAATATCTTTTTATTACGTGATTTTGAAAAATCTGAAACGCCAAGTAATCTTTTCAAAGGATTTAATGCAAATAAAAGAGAAATACAAGAAGTACCAACTCCTCAGTATCCCAATTTCAAACAAGATCTGCGTCAATCTTTCCTTGATTATGACTTTGTAAAACGTCATTTTACCGATCCTGCCATATCGTGGGACGAGGCAGCAAGTATCAATAAAGACGGTACAATGTTGATTATTGACAAACTTACCATTGCTGCAAATAATATCAATACCGCTCGAATGGCAAAGATGATTACTGAACTCAACGAAATATCGCAAACCATTATTGCCGAGCTGCTTAAACATTTCCACAGTAATGACAAGGATGAGGAATTGCAAAAGGCAAAAAATACCGCTGGTGACATTCAATTCAAGTTAGCAACTGCTTTCTCTGCTGATAAAATCAAAAATTACGGACAACTTATGAAAGAATTGATGTTTGATGAAAGTACAGTACTTGAACTTTTCCGTAAAAAAGTTGATGCTCTCGAACACCGCGATGTAGTGAATATGGATATTTACGGCATTTACCGCATTGAAGTGCCTGTTGAAAAAGACGATACTTCAGAAAAATATTTTGAACGTTTGTGTGTACGTTATGAAAAGACAACAGTTGAACGCAAAGAGGAATTTCGTGCTGAACTTGAATTGAAACAAATTGATTTAGAAGAACTCATTAAAGGTAATTCTGATTTGATTAAAAACAACGCTCAACAGTTGTCAGAAGCATTACTCGAATACTGGTTTGAATACATTGATTTGAATGACAAACTATTTGTTCAACAGATTTTAGCACAAGATTCTTCTTTAGATAATTTCAAAGATATGTATCAAAAACTGTTCAAAAAATTGGGAATAGCTAAACGCATAGCCGAGAAAATTCGTCGTTATGTAGATGGGCATGATAAAACCGATTTGCCTTATGAAATTGTTGCCGATATTTCTGCTGAATTGCTGAATAAATGTATCAATACCGTTGGTTTTGAATATCTTGATGAATCTGAAATTAATGACTTACGACATGCAAACGAACAGAATGGTTTGGGTTTGATTTTGGATAACAACACCAACCCAACAGAAAATTCTGTTGAGGAACTTTTTACCAAAGTTGAAAATCAAACCGAAATTATGACTTCGCAACCGGAAGAAATGAAATCCTTACCGAGTTATCGAAATTATCTCGCCTGGAGCAACCGCCTAAAAGTTGGTTTTGTTACTGTGTGCGATATTCCGAACTATGATATTACAGCAAACGCTAATTTGGGGAAAGTTATTGATGAATGTGTAATCATAAAATACTAAAATTTATGGCAACAGTAATTAATCACGAACCTTTATTTTGTACAGATTTGAAGTATTTCAAAGCGTTGCAAATTATTGGCGGAAAAACAATTTTCAACCGCTATAAATTAGCAAGTTCAATGCTTGATAAACTTGATGAGAAATATCGAAATTTTTTAGCTTATCCTGTGAAAGATGGCGATAAGATTGAATTTTATGGAATAAAAGCAAGAAACGACAACCCACAAATTTTATCGGAATTGCATGGCGATATTGCAACTAAATATCAGAATATTAAAGCAGAAACGCTATCTTATTACAAAAGAATAATTGAAGAACTGAAAGTTACAGACAAAGATAAAGCAGAATTTATCTTAGCCGCCATAAAATCAGTTGACGACCGCTTTGTGTATTGCTATAACGATAAGGTTGTTCTTGGTGCGTGGGGAATGCAGATGCTGGAAAATGTTCGGGAAGATATTACTGAGATTCGCAAAAGTTCGCCGCGAAAAGTTAAAAAAGAAATTGATAAAGAAGAAGATATTGATTCTGAACCTGAAATTGTACCGTCATTAACAGCGTTTAATGTTTCATTCAACGCTGGTGAAAATGGTATGCTCAATGGTAATTCTTTTGTTACCAAAGATGAAAATTCCTATCTTGGCGATGACGAAATCCCAACAATAGAACCTAAAGAAGGATATGAATTTATTGGTTGGGATAAAACTCCTGTTAGTTATCCAATAACTGAAAATACTGAATTTACTGCTCAATACAGACAAATACCACCAATAATTCCACCTGTACTTCCTTGGTACGTACGTTTCTGGAATTGGCTTAAAGCATTATTTCTGGGCCGAGGTTGCCTTAAATGGCTTCTATGGTTATTGTTAATCTTACTATTGCTCCTATTGTTTAGTTGGCTATTTAAAGAATGTAGTCATAGGGGTTTAGGTACTGGTATCGGTGCAATACCAGCAATTGGTGCTAATGATTCAACATGGATGCGGGAAGATCCAAATACAGGAAAAGGAGGAATATATAATCCCGGAGACCCTTACAAGTCTTTACCCACTAACCCTGAATATGGAAATATATTACCTCCACAACAGGGAGTAATGCCTCCAGTTGACACTACTAACATAGTTCGACAGCCCGGAAGTCCTGCAATAATTGGTAATCGTTTGAATATTCTGATGGAGAATGAAGATAAATCAATTATGCAGTTTGCAAAAGATTTTAAACTAAAATACCCTGATGAAAAATACAAAATAGTATATTATGATGATGTAGTTAAACGCATACAAATTGAACTACCTACAGATGAACGCGAGAAATTGAAACAAGAAATTCCAGGGAAATTTTCACCTGAATATAACTTGTTTGTATTTGATGAATCTTTATTTGAAGGTAACTTCACACCTAATGACCCAGTGTTTAAAGATGCAGAAAAGTCGTGGTATTTCCCGGTAATTAAAGCTCCACAGGCATGGGATATTTCACGCGGCTCTAAAGATATTGTAATTGCCATTGTTGATAATGGTTTTAATTTGAATCACCCGGAGTTGATAGATAAAGTTGTTATGCCCTACAATGTGTGGAAGCATTCATCTGTTGTCTATCCCCAATTGGTCGATCATGGCACACATGTAGCTGGGACAGCATTAGCCAGTATAAATAATAGCGAAGGCATTGCAGGTATTGCTCCATATTGCCGTTTTATGCCAGTGCAAATTGCAAATGAAGCAGGATTAATGACAATAACATCCATTTTAGACGGTATTTTATATGCTCTTTATCAGGGTGCTGATGTAATTAATTGTTCGTTAGGAACTGATTTTTCATCTTTAAATTCGCTTCCCGAAGATGCACAACAAGAGTTGATTCAAAGTCGATTTAAAGAAGAAGAAAGGTTGTGGAATGAAATTATGCGAATTGCAGATAAACATAAATCAACAATTGTAGTTGCAGCTGGTAATGACAATATTCTGACTGGTATAGAACCGCTCCAACGACCTAAAAATATCATTACCGTTTCGGCAGTAGATAAAAATATACAACAATTTTCGAAAAGTAAGTTTAGTAACTATGGCTCATATTCAACTATTTCTGCTCCCGGTGTTGGCATTTACAGTTCGGTAGGCAAAAATGATTATGCAAAAATGGATGGAACCAGCATGGCTGCTCCTATTGTTACAGGGGGTATTGCCTTAATGAAAAGTATAAATAGTGCATTGACAAACGAACAAATAATTTGTGTTCTTCAAAGTACAGGACTACCCACAACCGGGAACATTGGTAGCTTAATTCAACTCGATAAGGCTTTACAAAAAGTAAAGTCGGCTAATTTTGCAGATTGTAACAGTAGACCAGAGACTCCTTCATCAGGTGACGTTCAGATTCTTTTAAGTTGGAATAACTTCAATGATTTAGATTTAGTATGTACCGACCCTACAGGAAATTCAGTGTGGTTTAAGAATAAAAAAGTACCAAGCGGAGGACAACTTGAGATTGATATGAATGTTGAAAACAATGATAGCAAAACTCCTATTGAAAATATATTTTGGCCTACTGGTGGAGCTCCAAAGGGCATATATAATGTTTATTTGGTTTACTATAAAAAACACGAAAACAATATTGATGAAACACCATATAACATTTCCGTGAAATATGGAGGCAAAAAAGAAGAATTCAAAGGAAATGTAAAAAAATCAGATAACACCATTCATATCTGTACATTTACTTTGGGAGAAGCAACAGATTCTCAAAATGCCACTGGGTCAAATGATAATAAGAAAAATAACCTTTTAAAAGAAAGAGAGCGTTTGCAAAGTGAATTAGACAGGGTTGATAGAGAATTGCAGGATATAGGAAGTGAACGGAATTACCGAAAATAAACAAATATCAATATTTTTAATTAATATGAATAACTCAAAATTTTCTTTAGCCGATGTGCTCACTGTGTTTGCAGCCATTGCTTTTGGCTTAGTATCGTTCCTCGGTGTCGATTTTATGAATATAGGTAACACAAAGGTGTGGGGAATGTCGCACACTATCGGTTGTATTGTTGTGGCAATCGTTATTGCATTATTATTGGGTGGCACTGCATTTGGGGCAAAACTTCTGAAACGCACAAGCCGCAATTTCAAAACTTGTTTTATTTGGGAAATTGTATTTTTGTTTTTCTTTGTAATTTTTGCATTGTTTTTTACAACCAAATCTTCGCCATTTCCTCATTTCTTTATGGTGCTTTCGAATAAAACAGAGATAAAGGAAAAACTCCAAACAAGCATTACCCAGGCAGAGAATATGTTTGCAGCGTATGAAACTTATGCCGACAACAGAGAAATCCTCTACAAACACAAACTTAAAAGTGTGGTATCAGCCAAAAATACCAATCCTGCCGAATACAAAAAATATGGTTTTGATGGTACAAGTGGCGTACCTGATTCTTTGCAGATTAACACGAAAATGTTTATTGTTCATGCCGATTTGTTCCCGACAAATTACTGTGACACAATAAATAAAAACGGCATAAAAGAGGTTGCTTATGCATGGCTAAACGATTCAAAAACAGCAACAAACACTTGGTATTTTCCTGTGGGAAGTGCAGGTGTAGTCGCCGATATTCAGAAAAATTCGGAAGACTGGCTTAACACATTGATAAACCTCTCGCAAGTACGTGAAAATGGTGAAATAGCCACCGATTTTGAATACTCGTTTGAATTTGACGATGTAGAATCCTATTATACTAAATTTTCCTCACCCACAGGACTTGCAATCGCTTTTGCTATGTTGGTTTATGTAATGTTTTTGCTGTCGTGGTTTGTAACAAAACGCAGTACAAAAATTGGCAGTTTGAAATTTCTTATTTCTTTGTTTTTACCAAGCTGGAGTAGTAAAAAAATAGGTAGTGAAAAAAGCAATAGCAATAAACGAGTTAGTAACGAACTTTAAATTTAACAAAATACATAATACTAAATGGATCCGAAATACATTTTAGAACAAATTGAAGATTTTACCAATGCAGTAGAACTTGCAGATTTTATACAACAAGGAATAGTAACTCTCGATGAATTAAAAAAGACGGAAAAATTAGATGCTTCTTTACGCAATGCTATTTCAAAAATTTTAAAAGCACGCGAACAAGAAACCGAAAATGAACAAGCAGAAAAAGATGCAGCAGACGATGCCACTTGGGAAGCTGTTCGTTACAGTCCCGAAACTGAAATTATTGAATGGATATACAACAATCCAAAAAATAGGCATATTCATGAGGCAAAATACAGAGTTAATTGCATACAACAAGAAAGAGCGAGAATTGCAAGTCAAAAACAAGGTATATTAGATAATATACGCCGTAATCCGAATAGTTATTCGCCTAACGAAATAAAAGGATTTTTAGGCAATGGCATTTTTGCAGAACAAGACCTGCTCGATTGTGGTATACCACAGAGTGCAATAGACAATTTAGATAAAATCAAAACGCCTGCATTAGACCTTGGTGTTACTCCACCCACAATACCTGATGGTTATACAGAGGTTTATTTTTGGGGATATAAAGGTTCGGGAAAAACCTGTGCCCTTGGCGCTGTACTTCAAATGGCACAGCAAATGAAATATTTAAATCTTGCTCCGGGAGAAGGTTATGATTATGCTACACAAATAAAAAATATATTTTCTGATAATAATGCAGCCGATGATTTTTTGCCTGCTCCAACTCCTCTTGAATCGAACCAATATCTTCCATTTACACTAACCAAGCCGGGTGAAAGTAAAAGTCGTTCTGTTTCTTTGATAGAAGTAAGTGGAGAAATTTTTCTTTGCTTTGCAAAAAAAATAGCAGGAAAACCATTCCCAACACAAGCACACCAAGACACATTTGATTCGTTAGAAAAATTTTTAGGTACCAAAAATCGCAAAATTCATTTCTTTTTTATTGACTATGGAAGAGAAAACAAAAAAGATGATAAAAGTTATACTCAAAGTGATTACTTAGCAGCAGCTTCCACTTATTTCGATATGAATAAAGTATTTGAAAAAACAACAGATGCCATATATGTGGTTCTTACAAAAAGCGATCTAATGCTTGATGACAACGGAAAGCATATTTCTGTTGATGACAGAGTACAATATTCTATTGAACATTTAAACGGTAATAGTTACGGTGCATTTATCGAAACATTGAAAAAATACTGCAAGAAATATAGTATTAATGGTGGAAAATTAACCGTTGAGCCATTTTCATTAGGCAAAGTATATTTCCGTGATATTTGCAATTTTGATGGTAGTGCAGCAGCAAATATTGTAGAAATACTAATGAAGCGCATTGTAGGAACGAAAAAAAGTATCTTGGATGTCCTTAACAAATAATTACAGAAATGAAGTTATTAATTCATGGAAGAAAAAACGGATATTCAGTTTTATATCCAAGCCCCAATACTCCATCGGAGTTTTATAAGTTTGCGAGCGACATTCAGTCGATCAGTGCCACAAACAATGGCATTTATTATGGAAAAAATATCTACACCATTGCTTTTACTGATGGTGGTAACATTTTCACAATATATATATTCGGAGATGATGTTGAACGTGGACAACTTGGAGAAATAGGAATTTCTGTTTTTATTCCAAACACTCAAAAACTTGCGGGTAGTGAAGTTAAGTCGTTGTTAGACGAACTTGTAAAATTGTATAGCATAAACTATATCGATAACAATCGTATCGTTGAACCGCAAAATGGTTTTGATTGGTTACTGTTTACTTCGAAGGCAGATAGTTATGATATAAAATTAGTTTCAAGGTCTTCAAAAGATGATAGTGTTGAAATAGGCACTTTCGACCCGGCCTTTCATTACTATAAATCCGACAGTGAACTGATTGAACATTTTGATAAACCATTTCAGGAGGAATATAGTCCATATAAGCAAATTTTATTTATTGATAATAATTTACAAGGTGTTGCAAATCCGCTCAATGTCCTAAAAAATTCGGGCGTTGAAGTGAAGCCAGATTTGACAAATGAAAACTATTATCTGAACAATTACAGTAGTAGCAAAGGCATAAGAATTACTACCAACGGCAAACAGCGTTCCGATGGAAAGAACAATAATGTTATTCGGGCAAAGTGGCAGGTAGAAATCAACTACTCAAAAGACGACAGATGTTATGAACCTATAAAAGCACAAGGTACAATTGCGGATTTAACTTCTGATATTCATAAGTATTTGGAAATCAAAGGAAATCAGATTTTTCTAAACTATGATGCCTTTAATAATCCAATACAAAAAATAAAACCTGTTACTTTTGAAATTAAAGACAGAAATGGGGAAGATGTTGAAGGTCCTGAATTATTCTATAAATCCGACTATCAAAATGAATTGAAAGCTATAGGCAATACAATTCCTTTCAAAGGGGAAGATATTATAAAAAATTGGACTGTTATTGCCCACAAGGGCAATAATTTTGATTCAGATGAAATTACTATTATTCCTGAAAAACAAGATACCGTAATAATAAAAATGTACGAGGTCAAAAAAATTGAGGTTGATGCAACTAACGAAAACGGAATAGTTTATGATTTTACGGTTCGTATTTCTGCTTATGGTGTTAATAAACAAACATCTTCATTAGAATTTCGAGATGAAAGGATAGACCAAGAATGTACTATTGAAATTACTAAAACAGAGGGCAGGGACTATTATTCTGGCACTACTGTGTTTACGCCTAAAAACCAAAGCAGAATTCATATAGTACTTACGAGAAAAAAATCAACGAAACAAGTGTTTTACTCCCTTGATATGGGTGTACATGGTAGTGCATCGGCAGGTTTTTCAAACAAAGAAGATGGAAGTGATATATCAGTTAAAATAAATACAGAAGGTTATGTTTTTAAAACGTTCAAATTAGACAGTAATAATAAGCAAAACAATTCCGAAGGAACACTAATAGCTCAATACGAAGAAACAAAATCCTTTGTACAAAAAACTAAAAATGTTTTTTCAAAACCTGCTGTTTTTGCAAGTTCAGTAATAGCGATATTAGTTCTCGTACTTTGCATTTGGGCGTTATCTCATATTTTAGGGGATGGTAAAGCTACCAAAGAAACTACGATTACTTCCACTCGAATAACTGTTTATGTTGAAGGAGATTCTTTGATGTTTGAGAAATTAAACGAATACAAAACCAAATGGCAAAGTCAAGAGCAAGATTACATCCAAAAATCGGGCGGCGGTTTCTTTGGTGGTAAAGAAAGAAAAGATTCCACCAAATGGAAAACCGAATGGAAACCAGCAATGGAAAGCATTGAATTAGCTATAACTAAACGAGAATTAATTATTAACAAACAATTTGATGAATTAAAAAAACAGAATTTTAATTACCAAAAACAATCCGTATTCAAAATGTCCATTGAAAAAATAGACAGCACCAAATGGCAACAACTTGGCGATTTATCCTCTCTTACCTTGACACAAATTGCAGAGAAGATTAATAGTGGTATTACACCTAAAGAGCCGATAAAAGGGGAGAAAATAAACAAGCAGAAAAAGGAAGTAAAGAAAGTTGAACCGAAAATCGAAAAGACTGGGGACCAACCAAAGAAACAGCTCAAACAACTTGAACAAAAAAATACTCAAACACAACCTGTTGTGACAGATAATACTTCCGAAATTATTGCTTACATAAAAGGTAGTGAGTTGAAAAAAGAAAAACTTAATCAGTATCTTAAAGTTGTAGGTAAAAATGAAAAGTTGAAAGAAAGTATCAAATTGTGTTTAAAACTTTGGGATTTGGATGGCACAAAAAACAAGTCATATTTATCTTATAAAAAAGAACTTGAGAATAATAATAATTTTAAAGACAGCGACTTGAAAATTTTTATCGATGATATGTGCGAAATAGAACAACCCAAATACATAAAATATTTGCCTTCAATTGACCAAAATAGATCATTATCAAAAATTAAAGAAATAGTCAAATGAATAAAATAAAAGTAATAATTATAGTAGTAGCGATAACTCTTGTAGCCGTAGTAGGCGTAACAATAGCACTTACGCAACTTGGTAAAAGCAAAGAAATTGCTTTACCCAAAAGCCACTTTACTACCCAAATTGAGAAGGAAATTGAGCAACTCAAAACAAAGTCCGACAATACATTTTGTAAGGATTTTTACAAACAAATTTTATCAGAAATCGTCAGTTTTCATACTCAAAATAGATTTGGTGAAACAATAAATACGAAAGGTGAAAAATCATATAGCAAAACTGCAAACGACCAGTGGAAAGAAGATTTAGAAAAAACCCTCTATTCCGTTTATGCCGAAAAGTTTATCAAGCAAGCAAAAACTGTTTTTCGTGGTTCGGTATGGAGACCCGAAGACCTTCTTTTCATTCAAGCAGAAAAGAATGAATTGAAGAAGTCGAAATTGCTTGATCCAGGAAGTCCTGTTGATAAAGAATTTAACACAATTCAAATGACATTGAACAAGTACAACGAGATTCTCGATTTTATTTTTCAATGCAAAAATTTCGGCTATTCTGGCACTGTAGTTTCTGAGCCTTTCCCCATTGCCAATGTACAAAACAAAATTCAGCGTGCCAACTCTCTTCTCAACAACCATATGGAAAACGATTTTGTGAATAACTGCATTCGCCTTCACGATGGGTTAAAAGAAATTCCCCAAGAGTTATTTCAAGCACATATTCGTTATTTAGAAAACAAAATTAATTATTGGAGTAATATGTGGTGCAACTATAATTCGCATAGCGACTATTCCAATAATCTTAACAAACCATTAAAACAGGAGATAACTGATTTGAGTAATTCAAACATTTATAGCGGTGTAAATGTAGATAACGAGTGTATGCGTTTATACAATAAATGGAGTTTAGATAATCAAAGAGCGTATAATGCAACATATCCTTGTAATTATTAAATAAAATGAAAAAAATAATTGTATTAGCATTATTGATTTGCGGAATTTGCGATGCTTATTCGCAGGATTGTTATGATAAAGTGGCAAAACAAGCAGTTGTTATTGACAGTTTGCAAAAAGATATCATAATGGCCAAGGCTTACAATCACAATATAACAACAACTTATCAAAGCATTCTAAAAAATTTGAGAGATACAATCAATGTATTGAAACAAGATTTAACCAATTTAGAAAAATTCAAATCACAAAAGAAAACCATTGATGCCCAACTTAAAACAAAGTCAGATTCTATTATTTTGTTGAAAACACAACTTGTCACAAATAATAAACTAATTGAAACGACAAAACAGCAAGGCGACCAAAAAGCCCAACAAGAAAAAGAACAAGGCAAACTGGAAGCATTGGCAAATGTCATAAATTCATACAAAAACATACAGTTTGACGATTTAATAAAATCCTCAACTAAAGAGTCGGTACAGCGTGATATGCAACTTGTGGTAAACTACACAGAAGTTAAGCCGATTTTGACAGATTTGGTAATTTATTTTATTGCACAAGAATTACTCTCAAAGAAATTTGATTCTGTACAAATCAAAAAAACTTATACACTGTTAAGCCAAATGAAACGACAATCGAAATTAACAGATATTCTTAAAGACAATCTTACATCTTATCAAAATTTCAATACCGCACTAAAAGAAACAATCGGTAAAATTGTTAGTTTAGATAGTCGTAAATCGGCAGATGGAGATTCCCAAATTCAAAAACTGAAATTTAATGAAATCGTTACCATTTTGACCGATTATATGTATAACTATTATGATTATACCAAATATCCCCATCTTGCTGATATTTTTCTTGAAATTATTAAACGCAAGAAACTCAATGCAGATGATAAGGTGGTAGATTTATTACAAAAGTTATAGAATGTGAAACGAATTATCATATTGATTTTAACTGTGATTGTTGCATTTTCTGTATATAGCCAAGGCTACATTCAAGATGGTAACCGCTGTTTTGACAGTGGCGATTATGTTTGTGCAATAAAGAATTATGATAATGTTTTCAAAACCGCCACAGGCAAGGACAAACAGATTGTCGAAATAAAACTTACACGAGCAAGGTGGTGTGCCGAGCATATAAAAACTGCTAATCAAGCATTTGCAAATAAAAACTATAAAATTGCAAAAGAAAACTACCAAAACGTTTTAGATACCAATCCAAGAGATGCATTTGCAAAGCAGCAAATAGAAATTTGTAACAAAAATCTAAGTACTTCAAATCAGAATGTAGCAGGCTCAGGTAATCAAACAAGTAATGAAAGTAATCAGCCAATTAAAGTTACTTTATTGCAATTTAAGAATATTGATAAAAATAACAATACACTATCAAATTATGGAGATAACCTCTATACTAATACCAAATATATAAAGCCTAAAATTTACTACAAGTCACTGTCTGTAATCAGCAGGAATGAATTACTTTATATTAAAATAACCAATCCTCGAGGTGATATTCTAAAAGGTAATACTTCACCGGTAGGTTATTCGTTTTCAACCGAACTTAATATACCGGTAAGAAGTGAAACAACACAGACTTTTGAACTTAATAGTTGGGGTAATGATGAAGGTAGTGTTTATAAAGTGAGCGGTACTTACAAATTTGAAGTTTGGTGCAACTCGAAATTATTATATTCTTCTGAATTTTACATAAAAGAATTAGTTAAACAAAATGCAAATAACAAATCTTCTGCAACATCAATTAATTCAGAGGGATGTTTTGTCACTATAAACAGTGGGTCAGTAATTGCAAATATTTTTATAGATAGTAGATATGTTGGTAAATTACCATTCTATGGTTTTCTTCAATATGGTACTCATAATCTTCAATTTGAGAAAGATGGAAAAACAATTGAGAAAACTATTACAGTTAGGGAACAAAGCACTGATTATTTTTATTTTAATTTAAATGAATTAGTTGATATTAAAGAAAAAGTGGCATCAAATGTAAAATATAAAATTTATAATCCAACAAATTTATATTTAAGTATAGGGATATTAAAACCATTGGTTTTTAAATCCGATGGTGAAACTTTTGCAAATGACGAATTGGGATATAATTTTACAATAGGTATTGTAAAAAAAATTGGTGTGTATTCAAAAATAAACTATAATTTCCCAACGATTGAAAGTGGTATTACACCTGCAAATTTGTCAAATACTTACTATGCAAAGTCAAGTACTCTTTCCAATTCAACCTACAGTCGATTTGGAATTGTTGGTGGGATTATGATGAATTTTGACCCAGTTATGTTATATCTTGGAGCAGGAAAGGGGTACTATAATCATTTTGTTAGCACCGCTTTATATAACTATTCAGATGATAGTTATGCTAAAACTATTTACTTAAAAACCATGTCACTTAATGGAATAGAAACTGATGCAGGGATGATAATTAATCTTAATAAAATAAAATTGTCTTTTGGAATATCTTCTATTCAATTCAAATATAATGAGTTGAATCTCGGGTTAGGTATAAGTTTTTAAAAATTATATTTATGAAGTTTATAAAAAAAATTGTAAAATTGACTCCTGAAAGTATTTGTATTTTTTTAGGATTATGGATTATTACAATTTGTCTATCATCATGTTTAACTGAAGAAGATCAAACTGGAATAAAGTATAAGCCAGTTACAGTTGAGACAACAATACCAACATCAATTACTTACAATAGTATTGAGATTGGTGGGAAAATTTCTGCTCCACAAGAAAGAAATGATGTTAGAGGTGTTTGTTGGAATACATTACCAAATCCTGATATAAATTCACCTAAAAAAACAACTGTTGGAAAAGGACTTGGAGAATTTAAAAGTACAATAACAGGCTTAACTGCAAATACTACTTATTATATTCGTGCTTACGCAGTAAGTGCTTTAAGTACAGTATATGGTAATCAGATTACTGTAAAAACAACATTGGCGACAACGGCAACTATTACAACGAATCCCATAACTGCTATAACGACATCAACTGCTATGTGTGGAGGTAATGTATCAAGTGATGGAGGAAGTAATGTGTCAATGAAAGGAGTTTGTTGGAGTATTACATCAAACCCGACAACGAGTAACAGCAAGACTACAGATGGTGCGGGAGCAAGTTCTTTTAGTAGTACAATTACAGGATTATTGACTAATACAACTTATTATGTTCGAGCATATGCAACCAATAACTCTGGAACAGCATATGGTAGCCAAGTCAGTTTTAAAACAGCTGCTATTACAGTACCAACATTAAGTACTAATACAGTTTCTTCAATTACAACTTCGACAGCATTAAGTGGTGGAAATATCACAAGTGATGGAGGTGCAACTATTACTTCACGTGGAGTATGTTGGAGTACAAGTTCCAGTCCGACAACAAGTAATAGTAAAACTTCTGATGGTACCGGGTCTAACTCATATTCCAGTTCAATTACAGGATTATTATCCAATACCACCTATTATGTTCGAGCATATGCAACTAATAGTGCTGGTACAGCATATGGAAGTCAAGTTAGTTTTAAAACCTCTTTAACAATACCAGCATTAAGTACAACTTCTGCTTCATCAATTACTACATCGACAGCTATAAGTGGTGGAAGTATCACAAGCGATGGTGGTGCAACTATTACTGCACGTGGAGTATGTTGGAGTACAGGTTCCAGCCCAACAACAAGTAATAGTAAAACTTCTAATGGTACAGGGTCTGGCTCATATTCCAGTTCAATATCAGGATTATTATCCAACACTACGTATTATGTTCGAGCATATGCAACAAATAGTGCTGGAACAGCATATGGAGGCCAAGTTAGTTTTAAAACAACAGCTATTATCGTACCAGTATTAAGTACTACTACTATTTCTTCAATAACATCTTCAACTGCATTAGGTGGAGGTAACATTTCAAATGATGGTGGAGGAAGTGTTACAGGTCGTGGCGTATGTTGGAGTTCGAGTACAACTTCTCCAACTATCAGTAATTCCACAAGCTCAAACGGTTCTGGCATAGGTTCATATTCATGTTCAATAACAGGTTTGACAGCTAATACAACCTACTATGTACGTGCTTATGCCACAAATAGTGCTGGTACTTCTTATGGGAGTGTGGTTAGTTTTAATTCACTACCTTCTTTTGCGATTGGTCAATCCTATCAAGGAGGTATAATTTTCTATGTTGATGGCACTGGCTTACACGGATTAATAAGTGCTGTTTCAGATCAAAGTAGCGGAATAAGGTGGTATAATGGCTCTTATTTAACTACAAGCGCAACTACCAGTTCTGTTGGATATGGTAATACAAATACAAATACCATTGTATCATCTCAAGGAACAGGCTCGTATGCTGCCAGATTATGTTATGATTTAAGTCTTAATGGTTATTCAGACTGGTTTTTACCTTCCAGAAGTGAGTTAAGTTTAATGTACACAAATTTAAAATCTGCGGGTTTAGGAGGTTTTTCAAGTGTGGATTATTGGAGTTCTACTGAAACTTCGTCGAGTTCAGCATATTATCAATCATTTAGTACGGGTACAGTTTCAACAGCCACAAAATCAATAACCAAATATGTTAGAGCCATAAGAGCTTTTTAATACATGTTGCATTTGAAGAAAATAAATCTAAAAAAAATCATTTCGCTTTAAGTAGCTAACATAAAAAATCCAGTATGAAAAAATCAATCTTATTGTCAACCTTTCTTGTCCTTTCTGTATTAGGTTTTAGCCAGTCATATTTAGGTTGGATAACTTCCAAGGTTAATTTCCGCGAGCAACCAAGCACCAATGCTTCAATCTTAAGTACATTAAATCCTGGCACACAAATATTCATTGTATCACTCGAAACTGAAGGCGATTTTTATAATATTATTGACATTGAAACAAATACCGAGGGTTATGTTAGTAAAAAATTTGTAAAAGTCGGAAAGTTGTTAAAAGAAAATGAACAAGGTATTTTCACTCCAAGTGGTCGTACATCTTCATATAATCCTGAATTAGAAATTTTCAACAACACAAATTTAACTCTCACTCTAAAATTAAATTCTCAAATTTACTCTTTTAGTCCGCATGAAAAAAAGACACTGACAATGTCAGCCGGAACAATTACTTATAGAGCATCCGCCCCGGGAGTTATTCCTGACTTTGGGACAGAAGCTATTGAAAGCAATCAAGGTTATACCTGGCAATTTTATATTGTAACTAGGTGATGAAAAACAGTAGATGAAATTTTTATAGACACAAAAATACTACTAATTTTACAAACACAAGTGTTATACAGTATTATCAAAGTCTTTAGTCAATAAACTAAAACACTTACATTTATTTATTAAATTGAAATTGATGAGAATAAAATGGTTTAAAATAATGTTTGTGCTATTGATGTTTCCAATAACTACTAATGGCCAAACAAACAATTTAAAAATTGCCACTTTTAATATTCAAAATTTTGGACTTAAAAAGCTTGAAAAGAAAGAAGTTGTTGATACTTTAGTAAAGATTGTTCGTCATTTTGATATAGTTGCGGTACAGGAAGTGTCGGATGCCAGTAACTATACTGCAGGTGCATTTCTGAAAGAGATAAATAAAAATGGGTCACATTATCAGATGGTATGTAGTGAACGAACTGGTTTGCAACTGGATGATAAAAATAGCAGAGAACAATATGCTTTTTATTACAATACTGCCACAGTTACTTTAATAGATAAAGCATTGTATGATGATTCTGAATACGATTATTTTCAGCGTGAGCCCTATATAGCTCAGTTTCGCAGAAAATGTGATGGTTTTGTTTTTGTGATTTGCACCACTCATACCACACCCGATGTTGCTGTAGAGGAAATAGCTGCTTTAATACATGTTTCAGACTGGATTCCTGGTCGTTTTAGTAATTCAACTTACCAAATTTATTGTGGTGATTTCAATGCATCCTGTACTTATGCATCGCCTCAACAATTAGAAAGTCTTGCTATTCATAAAAAGCCATATTATTGGGTTGTTCCGGATGATACTAAAACTAATTTATCGAAAAATACCTGTGCTTACGATAGGTTTGTCATCACAAGTAATTTGTTGTCCAGAAAAGCAGGTTGGGGAGTTTATCGTTTTTTCAAATCTAAAGCTGTTTCTGACCATTGGCCTGTATTTCTGGAACTAAAATAACAATGGTAGTTTTGAGAGTATTACTTTACGAATATAAATTGGAGAAAAAATTAATTTTTTATGAATTCCGATTTCAATCTCTCCCGTTTTATCGATGCACAAACTCCTGTATATAACACTGTGTTACTGGAACTAAAGCAAGGCAAAAAGCAAACGCATTGGATGTGGTATGTGTTCCCACAAATTGCGGGTTTGGGACAAAGTGAAATATCGCGCTACTATGCCATTAATAACCTGGATGAAGCAAAGGCATATATGCAACATGAAGTTTTGCGAAGCCGATTGGAAGAATGTGTGACTGCTGTACTCAATTGTAATATCATTAATCCGGTTCGTGTCTTTGGCGAAATGGATGCCTTAAAGTTCCATTCGAGTCTAACGCTTTTTGCTCTGGCTGAGCCGGAAAATGAATTGTTGCGGCTGGCATTGGAGCGGTTTTTTGGAACAACGGATTTTACCACCGAAAATATTATTGAAAAACCATAAAAACTCACCATGATGACCTTAGATTATGCCACTGCTTATAATGCCTGGAGCAATATCCACGACAGTAAACTTACAGATTTTAAAAAAATGCTTTACAAAGCAGCGTATCGTTATGCTTCCATCCGAACCGAATGGCAGTTTATGAGTAGCGTAGAACAAACCGAATCGGATTTGGGCAGAACGGCAGCTCACAACCATTTTATCGACTGTTGTAATATCCTGAGTCGGCAGCAAGCGGCAGTGGGTGAGGACAATCACTGGCGGAGCGACATTGGTATGGAGCGAAAACTGATAGGTGACTTTGCCTGTTATGTAAATTGCTTTATTGGAATAGGGAATAGATAAATATGTGTAAATAAGCCGATATGTAATTAATAATACTTACACCCAAATTGAAAAAAACATCAACATGTGCTTGCTGGTTTGATGGCAAATTTGGATAAAGGAAGAAATTTAATGAATAAAAAGACAGAAATAAAAAGTTTTGACCAACAATTAAACGATTGGCGCAAAAAGTTTAATAAAGAAATACCTGAACGGGTTGGACTTGCATTTTACACAAACGACAATGGCGAGGTGGAAGTTGAAGTGTATATGACTGATGAGAATATGTGGATGAGTCAGCAAATAATGTCGAATCTTTTTGGCGTGGAAGAAAATACCATTACTTATCATATACAGGAAATATTCAAAAGTGGTGAGTTAGAAGAAGTTCCAACTACTCGAAAAATTCGAGTAGTTCGTAACGAAGGAAAACGCCAGGTTAATCGTGAGATTCAATTTTACAATTTAGATATGGTTATTTCTGTGGGGTATAGGGTGAACTCAATAAAAGCAACTCAATTCCGAAAGTTTGCAACAAGAGTACTCCATGAGTATATCCAGAAAGGCTATGTGCTTAACGATGATCGATTTAAACAGGGTCGAAAGTTCGATGATGGATATTTCAAAGAAATGCTCGAACGAATACGTGACATTCGTCTGAGCGAACGTCGGCTGTATCTTCAAATAACCGATATTTTTGCCCTTGCTTCAGACTACGATAAGAATAGCCGGATTACTAAAGAGTTTTTTGCTTTTATTCAAAATAAGCTCCATTATGCAATTTCCGGAGGGACTGCTGCTGAGATAATTCACAATCGTGCCGATGCTACAAAAGTAAATATGGGCTTAACCTCGTGGGCACACTCTGCTAATGGTAAAATCTACAAAACAGATGTTACTATTGCAAAAAATTACCTAAACGAAGACGAAATACATAAACTGAGACTATCTGTTTCAGCATTTTTGGATTTGGCTCAAATGCGTGCTGAAAGACAATTGCCTACTACCATGCAAGATTGGATAAGTTTTATGAGTAGTTATCTCGATCTCAATGGCTACCCGCTTCTCGAAGGATTGGGAGAAATAAGTAAAGAACAGGCAGATGAAAAAGCGTTGGACGAATATTCAAAATATCAAGTGATTCAAGATCGTAGTTACGAAAGTGATTTCGAAAAAATGCTCAAACAATTTGAAAAGGAATGAAATAAAAACCGAATGGCAGTTTATGAGTAGTGTAGAACAAGCCGAATCGGATTTGGGCAGAACGGCAGCTCACAACCATTTTATCGACTGTTGTAATATCCTGAGGCGGCAGCAAGCGGCAGTGGGTGAGGACAATCACTGGCTGAGCGACATTGGTATGGAGCGAAAACTGATAGGTGACTTTGCTTGCTATGTAAATTGCTTTATTGGTATTAATAATATATAATTATGCTTTGGAAATATAAAGATCGTATTCCGCTCGATATGCAACAATTTGAATATGCCTATTATTGGGTAAAGCACGATGGTATGTGGTTTATTGCGCAGTTTTGGCCCGACGAACAGGAGTTTTTTATGGCAGGACAACCTTATGGTTTCAGAGGGAATGACTTTGAAGAAATTGAGTTGGAGAAAATTCAGCAACCGGCTCATTTGCTCAACTATAGCCGGAATAAAAAACCGTGACAAAGAAATAAGTATTTGTACAACAAAAAAATAGAAAATATTACAAGCCCTGATCTCAGTTTTCTGACATCAGGGCTTGCTTTTTCTTGATTTATATTTATCTGACTATCAATTTCTCTGTTTGGATTTTTTCGTTTTGCATAAGTTGCACAAAGTAAATCCCTTTTTCCAAACGTGAAATATCTATCGATGTTTCTGTCAGTCCCGTGAGTTGCTGAGTTACCAGTGTTTTTCCGTCCACCGATAGGATTTTTACTATACAGTTTCCTTGTAAATGATTTATATAAACCAAACCTGAAGCAGGGTTCGGATACAATTCGAACAATTTTTCCTGTTCAGTATTTTCCAAATCAGTTCGCACAAAAGTTCTCACTATATTGCTAATACGAACTTCATCGATATATCCACTCAGATTCGTACCTAAAAGTAAATCTTTTGAACTCACCAATATCTCAGTCGGACTGTAAGTTACATTAGTCAGCGATATTTGGTTGCGGTTTTTATCGAGTACTATTACCTGCAACAGTTTATTTTTTGTATCGCGGGTAAACGCCACATGATACCATTCGTTGAGTGCCGGACTATTTCCTGTTACCCCAATTCGGTTATTCAGTGCCGAAAATGTATAGCCATAAAATACATTTCCCCACCACGGATTCACTTCCAGCGAATAGTTAGACTGATAGGTATCAGTATCTCCGGGTTTCCAGAAAATATACATATTGCTGTTGTCATTGTAAGCGGTTAGTTTTACCCATGCTTCGATGGTCCAGTCGCCGGTAAGGCTCAGATTGGCATGGTGCGGAACGGAAAGAGCCGAACTGTTTTTATAGCTCAACCCCAGACTGCTGATAGTCGAAGCTTCGTTGGTCAGATTCAGCACATCGCCCACCGCATTTGGTGCTAACTTGCTGCGGTTATTCAAATTGTTATCGAAATGTAGCAACAGTAAAGTGTTTTTGTCGTACAAATACGGACCGCCCATTTCGTTTGGTGTGACAATGGTACATACTTCGCTCACGCTGGAATTTGCATTGTTTGTTACATCGGTTAAACGTAGTTTGCAACTTCCGGTGATTCCCGAAGGAACAACCCAATTGTATGTATTGCCAGCTGTGGACGTGCTGTTGGTGATGGTTGTCCAGTTAATGCCATTGTTTAGTGTATATTCAATTTTGATATTTTGAATTCCGGTTGTTGCCCATTTTATGGATGTGGTGTCGCCACTGATAAGGTAATTATTTAAAACGGGTGAAGTGATATTCAATTTGGTTAAATCAGTTTTGATGAACGGTCCGTAAGTAGTTGATACATCCAAATTATCAGGTGCCGAGATTTTGATATAAAAACGGGTCGACAGATTTCCTGAATTCCATACGCATGAAGTACCCGTGGTTCTATTTGCCACTTCAGTCCATGTTTTGGCATCGTCAACAGATACCGATACATTGAGTTTTACATCGGGTTTAAGCGGTGTCCAGTTGATATTGACAGTTGAGTTTGTTTCGTCAATACTGGTAATAGGATTTATTAATGCAGCAATTGGTTTCTGTTGCACACGGACATCGAAATCGAAATAAAAATCTTCAAGAAAAGCCTGTGCCGATGCATAGCCCAACGATTGGTAGGCCTCTACATCGTTCATCTGAATGGCTTTCATTAAATCATATCCGCCTTTGCGGTACTGATAGTCGATAAAGAAATATCCCAGCGTGTAATATCCATAATCGGGCGAAGGATAAACGCGTGTTTCTTCGTAAGTTGGTCGGTGACCGAAATACTTAATGGCAGCGGTCATGCAATCAACTCCACTTTGACGCAGTTCGGTTAATTTACTGCCTTCTATCGGTCCATCGCTACAGAAAGATGGAAAACCTTCGTTGAGCCAGGCGGTAACAGTTCCCTGAGGGAAGATTCCCTGAAACGAGTGTGCCAGTTCATGTTCGCACATTCCTTCGAAATACACCAGTTCTTCAGCTTTACTGGCACAGGTGGAATGCACTCCGGATGACCAGGCAGTTCCGCCGGTTAGTCTTTCGGGCGGAAGTCCGTTGCATGGTTTACCTTCCAGGTCGCCATCGATGCAGGATGGCAAAGTGAAAAAACTGACTTTTTCTCCATGATGAACTTTAAAATTGGTAACGTAGGTGTTGTAAGCGGTTTCACTCCAGGTCGAAAATGAAGGAAAATTCAGCGCGCCATCCACCGGTCGGGTGTAGAATTTAAAATGCTCGGTTTCCACATACATTTTAACCCGCAGACTTTCATCCGGTTGCAGGAATCGATGGTACGTATATCGATTGAAATCGGCGAGTAGCCCTGCCAGATTATCCACATTCCACCACCACGATGCAGCATCGAATCCGGTTGCACTAATGTTGGTAACCATCGGATATCCCCAGTTTTTAAATACATTCACAAACTCACCAAAAGCTCCGGCAACAGCCAATCCATTATTGCTGATAAAAGTTGTTTTGTTGTTCAATACATCGAACGACGAAAAACTGCCGCCGTATGCATTTATGGCTGTTTTGATAGTGGCATCGTTCGGAAGAATTCCTGCCTCGAAAACCGGAAATCCAACTTTAAATAAAAGAGGTAAATTTCTGGTTTGATAGAAATAATACATATACGATTGGCACAAATAATAAAGCGCCACCTGCGTTTTATTTGCAAAAACCGCTTTCTGCTCTGTGGTGGTTGGTTCGCAAATATTGATGGTTCCATCGGTGGCTACAAATCCGGCATCAAAAGCGAAAGCATCGGTTGGTTTTTGTGTCTGATATTCGGTAGCAGTAAGCAGTTTAAACGGATATTTGAATGTGCTGAACGCAGGACAGCCCCAAATTCGTCCATGGTGAGTCAATACTTCAATTTTGTTTGAAATTTTTTGCATATCCACACCTGCAATTGCCGGTAATGCAGACGAATAGAATTTTACTACAGCAAGTGTTTTAGCTGCATTTTCCAAATCTAACAGTCGATAACCATTCACAGACTCTTCGGTATTGAATTCCATGCCGCTGTTTGGTGCAGTGGCGGAGTTGGTATAGAATTTATACTCGAAAAAATTATAGGGATTCAACGGAATGGTAACTGAATAAACCGAACCGGATTCCAGCGTCATTTGCTGTCCGTTTCCGCTATTGAATTCTCCTTTTACAAAAACTTTATCGGTTGCCGGAGTGAAATAACCCGCAGATGTCATATCAGCCATATCTACCGAGAATTTCACATTGACAGTCGAAGTATAGTTCAGATATGTGTCCAGAAACGCATGCCAGTCGGTTTGTAAGGCAGCCAAATTGGCATAACCTATATCCGCATAATTCATGTTCTCCACGAATTTGGCCATAGCCGGCATTCCTTTGGTTTTGATAATGTAATACGCCACAATCGACGAATAAGCGTAACCCATATCTGTGTTGAAAACATCGGCTATATTGGGTTTCCCTTTTTCGTTCATCACCAAAGTTATCCAGTCTTTGGTAGAAAAATTGCGTCCGAAATAGCAAGCTACACCTTCGTTGAGCCATGCAGGTATAGTGACTTTCTTTTTCCACGCGTTCAAACAGTGGGTATATTCATGCGAAAACAAGCCCAATCCTTCATTCAACCCCATTTTAGTTGGCGAAAGCATGATAAACAGACTTTTTCCGTATGCCGAACCTGTTGCCCATTCTTCATTTTCGGGATAACCCTGAGCTAAATGCAATTGCTGTAAATCCTTGTAAAAATAAATGATGGTTTTTGCCGTTGGTGTTACTTCCAATGCCGAAGAAACAATTTTGTGCATTACTTCAGCTCGCTCTATAAATTTATCAATCAAATTGTTATCCTGCACATGGTAAATAATGGTGAAATGCTCCGACGATTTTGCTAAATTCATATCGCCGTCGTTGTAATATACGGTGGCGAGTTGCAAATCTTTTGTGCCTACATATATCGATCGGTATCCATTTGAAGCTACCGGAAAGTTGTTTTCCAATCCTCCATTATCGGCCCCTGTGGTATTGATAAAGTATTTGTAATTAAAATAACTATTCGAATTTAAGGGAATGGTTATGGCGTAAATATGGTTAATTCCGGCGGTTAGCGGTTGTAACAGTCGGTCGTTACTGGCGGAACTTTTCATGTAAACCTTATCGATAGCCGGATTGAATTTGTTTTGACTAACCAAAATAGACATGTCAACCGAAAAAGTAATGTATTTCAGCGCTATTCCAACGGTAAATAGTTTACTTTCCGATGTGAGTGATGCGTCCGTTACATCCGATATCCTGATTTTATAATTTGAATACGATGTTGTAGGGGCTGTCCAGTTATACATGCCTGTAGCTGCATTCGTAGGCGAAGTAATGATGTTCCATGTTGCACCATTATTGGCTGAGTATTCAATTTTTATATTGTTAACCAAATTAGCTGTCCACGTAACAGGAATTATGGAGCCACTTTCAAACCCTTTTCCATCCAAATTTCCATTTAATGTGAGGGATTTAATGCTGCTGTTTTTTGTCATAATAAATTTCACGGGTGTACTAAATCGGTTTGCCCAGCAAGTTTCGTTGTGGTCGTCGCCGGTAAAAACCAAAGTTTTCCAGTTGGAGGCAGTGTATCCTTTAAATTTTACAATGGTATCGGCCAAAGCCTGATTTTGTGGATAATTGGCATCCAAACCTATGGTTCCGTGATCGAAATAAAGGGTGTGCGAAGTTGGTGAAGGCAGTTTGCCGAGCAAATATTTTCGGAACGAATCAGGAATGGAAGCATCGTCGGTTCCAATAACGCCCCAGTGTGTCGACATGCAAATGGCAGCGCCAAAAACATCGGGGAATTCGCACATGGCATACCACGAAATTAATCCGCCCATGCTTGAACCGGCAATGAAAGTGTTTGATTTATCGGTGTAAACAGCGTAAGTTTTGTCGATAAACGGTTTTAGATCGTTCACAATAAAGCTCAGATATTCATCACTTTTCGGGTCGTTATTCATTTCGCCGGTTTTCGATGTTTTGATGTTGGCGGGCAGGTAATCCAGTGATTTTTCGGGATAATATTCCGAATACCTGTTGGAGCTATTCCATATCCCAACTACGATGACATCTTTTATCTCACCATTCAGCATGAGTTGCGCCAGTGTTTCGTCCACTTTCCATTCCTGTCCGTTCCATGTTTGAGTAGCATCGAATAGCATTTGACCATCGTGCATATACAAAACGGCATATTTTTTATCTACTGAATAACCATTGGGCAACCATACATCTACTGTTCGGTTGCTGATGGTGGCTTTGTTAAACGAATAGCGATCAACTTTTCCTGATGCTAATGTCAAAGAGTTTGAAACTGTCATTACAGTGGCGTTTGGATCCCATGCAGCTGTCCATTTTGCCACTACATCATTGGCTGAATAAGTTCTGTCGCCAACTTTGGTGTTTGACGAAGTCAATTCTTCAAAGCACCAATCGGGGCCAGAGGTGTATTTGTATTTTTGTGCTGTTGTTGCACTCTGAAAAGTTAAACTGTAATGCGTTTCATCTATTTTTGTCATTGCCTGATGAGCCCAACTATTCATTTCTCCGGCTATGTAACAGGCTTTTGTTCCCGCAGGAACTGTTACATTGTAGGTTACGCCGGTAGGATTCGGGTTATAAACAGCTCTCCATTTTATTACCACATCGGCGGCATTGTAAGTGCGGTTGCTGATGGCTAAACCGGAGGCATCTAATTCTTCGTAACTCCAATCGGGTCCTGAGCAGTATTTGTAATCGTTCGGCGAAGCGGTATTGATGGTGATTTTATAATGTGTGTCGTCCACTTTTTGCATGGCCTGATGTGACCAGTTGGTGGCCCCGCCGGCAAAATAGCAGGCGTAAGTACCTGCCGGAACAGTCACATTATAAGTTACATCGGTTGGCACAATGGCCGGATCGTAAATGGCAGCCCACGATGTTACCACATCGCTGGCGGAATATACCCGATTATTTCCATCCGGAGTATTTTCAACATACGCCCAGCCCGGACCGGAGCAGTATTTGTAAGGCTGAGTTGTAGTGGCGGCAGCTAAAGTAATGGTGTAATGTGTAGCATCCGTTTTTTGCATTGCCTGATGAGTCCAGCCGTTTATTTCACCGGCAAAATAGCAGGCTTTGGTGGCGGCTGGCACTGTTACATTGTAGGTAAGACTGTAAACGTTGAAAACGACAAGTGTTAATAATAAGAGCACAGAAAATCTTCCTGAGAAGAAATGAACTTCCGATGAATGCAACTTTTTCATGTGAAAGAAATTTGAAGGTTGATGATGTAATATTCTCAATACTCTGCAGTTGTGAAACTGAAACTACTCAGGGATTGGCGGTGGATCAACAGATGTAATATTCGGATCTGAGTAATTTGGCCTTCAAATTTAGTGAATATTTTAATATTTATTTCGAAAAATGAATAAATATTTTGGTTTTATGAAAATATTTTTCTGAATCATCTTTTGAGGCAGGATAGAACTTGTTCAACCAGATTTTTAATGGCCTGAGTTGATATGCCGGATTGCGAAAAAAATGAAAAGGAAGGTGTCCAAAAAGTTTTATTGAAATACTAAAAAGTAACAGATAGTAAGTTTTTGTGAATGTGGCTTTTTTGAACGCTAAGTCGCTACGTCACAAAGCCGCTGAGAAGCTGTTATCTTCGTGCCGTAGCGACTTTGTGTTATAGCGTTCAAAATTTCTTTTAAATTAAAAAGAAAAATTTTCATTAATTTACTTTTAAAACACCCTCTCAGTAAGACAGGAATTAAAAACCTGCTATTTAATTTTCACTACTACTTTGCCTTTAATATTGGCTGAAGAAGCTGCTGTTTGAAGAATAAATTCTCCGGGTTCTACCACCCAACTTTGCGTTTTGTCGTTGTAAAATGCCAAATCCTGAGTTTTGATAGCTAACTCAACGGTGGTGGTTTCACCGGCTTTCAGTTCCACTTTTTTGAATGCTTTTAATTCTTTTACAGGTCGGATTACTGAAGCTTTGGGTTGAGATGCATACACCTGAACAATCTCTGCGCCGGAAGTCTTGCCGGTGTTTGAAAGCTGGAATGTCAGTTTAATGACATCATTTGGCTGATATTCTGATTTGTCGGTGGTTGGTTTTCCGTACGAAAAGGTTGTGTAACTGAGTCCAAAACCGAATGGAAACAGTGGCGCAATTTTTTTTGTGTCGAACCAGCGGTAACCTACAAGTATATCTTCCATGTATTCCTGCTTTTTATCCACTCCGGGGTATGATTTATTTCCGAAAGAATATGCGGCATTGTCTTCCAACTTTTTAGGAAACGAAAACGGCAGTTTACCCGATGGATTTACGTCACCCGATACAATATTTGCCAATGCATTTCCTGCCTCTGAACCCAGATACCATGCCTGTACCAATGCCGGAACCTGTTGAAACCATGGCATTTCTACCGCATTTCCGCTACAAAGGATAACTATCAGGTTTTTGTTTTTAGCCTGTAAAGCGCTGATTAAATTATCCTGATGATAGGACAGTACCATCGATTTACGGTCGTCACCTTCGCTGTCCTGAAGCCAATTTTTGTTTAATCCGCCAATAAAAATAACGACATCGGAAGTTTTGGCCGTTTCTATAGCAGCATTCAATAAGGAATCGGCTATGAGTTTATCTTTTGGCTTATTTTCATCCAAATCGGCACAATATCCTTTCGAAAAGCAGATGGTTTCTGCACCGTATTTGGCTTTTAATCCTGCGAGCGGTGAAACTTCATAAGCCACTTTTAGCGAAGAAGAACCTCCACCTATAACAAGACTTCGGGTTGCATTATCGCCAATAACGGCTATGCGTTTGTATTTTCCAACCGGAATCGGAAGGGTTTGCTTGTCATTTTTCAATAATACAATTCCTTGTTCTGCAATTTTGCGGGCGGCTTCGGAATGTTCAGGACTCACATATTTTCCAAATGGCCGGTTGGCCGACATGGATGTGCGGAAAATCATGCGCAATAACCGGCGAACCTTATCATCCAGTTCTTTTGTGCTGTATTTGCCGGATTTAATTCCACGCAGATATGGATTGGCGAGGTAATATTCCGAATACGGAGCTGTGCCATCGGTGGATAAACCATCGGTAGAAGTTCCCATTTCAAGATCAAGCCCGTTTTTTACTGCCTGATCAGTGTTATGCGTTCCGCCCCAGTCACTGATAACCACGCCATCAAAGTTCCAGTTTCCTTTCAGAATTCTATTCAATAACAAATCATTATGACAACAATACTGACCTCTGAACTGGTTGTAAGATCCCATTATCGACCATGCTTTCCCTTCGGTTACAGCAGCTTTAAATGCTGGCAGGTAAATTTCGTTCAGCGCTCTGTCGCTTACCTGAACGTCAACAGCAAACCGGTCTTTTTCCTGATTGTTTAAAGCAAAGTGTTTTACACACGAAGCTACACCGTTAGATTGTACGCCCTGAACATAAGGAACAACCAACTGCGACGAAAGAAACGGATCTTCGCCCATGTATTCAAAATTGCGCCCGTTGAGTGGTGTGCGATAAATATTGACGCCCGGCCCGAGTAAAACAGTTTTGCCACGGTAACGGGCTTCTTCACCTATCGATTTACCATACAAAAACGAAATTTCAGGATTGAAAGAAGCTGCCAGACAGGTCAAGGCCGGAAAGGCTGTACATGAATCGTTTGTCCATTTTGCACCATCCCATTCATCCCAAAAAACTTCTTCGCGTATTCCGTGTGGTCCATCAGTCATCCAAATTTCCGGAATACCCAAGCGGGGAACGCCTCTGGAGCTGAATTTTGATTGTGCGTGACACATGGCTACTTTTTCTTCGATTGTCATCATCGATAATGCATTTTCGATGCGTTTTTCGATGGGCTGATTCACATCCATGTAAATGGGATTTTGTGCTTTGGTTGTATAGCCGGAAAATATCAGCGACATTAAGGCGATACTTACAATTTTACGTTTCATGTTGTGGTGTTAATGTGTGTGTAACTAATACCTTTTAAATTTTAAGAGATACAGAGCCGGGAAAGATACCTGACGAGGGCGTCTTTTCCCGGCATTATTTGTTTTATTTTACGGTTACCTTTGTACTCTTGCCGTCGATTTGAATGATATATAATCCCGGTTGGAGTTGAGCCGATGTATAACTGCCTGTGATATTAGCTGCCTGAATACAACGTCCGGAAATATCGAACAAACGAATGTTGTTTTTAATTTGATCCACAACAACTCTGTTATCGTTGATTGAAATCAGGTAGTTTGCCAATTCAATATCCGGTGTTGCAGTTGAAAGTAAAGTCAGATCTTTTAATGAAAATTCATCCCATGCAATCTGAAAACCAACACCATCCCATGTTCCCATTTTCGCTACAAAATAGTAGTCGCCGGTGGTGGGAGCTGTGAAGGTTTTATAATCGCTCAATTTTGAATTTAATTTAAAAGTGCCGTCAGTTCTGTTGCCTGTGTAGCTTCCCCAATAATCAAATTTTGCTATCATGGTTTGTCCGCTACCATAATCAGCACCGTTTCCGGCAGGTTTAGCACCGATATAAACTTCTGTCCAGAAATTATGCAGGTCGGTTGTCAAATCGCGGAAAGCTCCGTTAAATTCGTACACATGACCTTGTGTAAGTGCTACTTTCTGATATATGGCGTATTGAATACCTGCACTTCCACCAGCCGATGTTACGTATAAGTTGCCACCATTTCCAGCTGTGAGTGTGTTCGCTGTGTTATTCCAGCTGGCTACCGGATATTTCGATGCGTCGGTGTTCAGCAAATCAACTGTCCAGAAATTCGCGTTTTCCATATTTCCACCATACAGTAATTCTCCCAATGGTAATGCAGGCTTTTCGTTTACAATGATGAAATTTGTTTTTGTCAGCGTAGTTTCACCAACTTCGTTTGTAGCTTTTAATGTAACCGAATAAGTTCCCGGAGTTTCGTAAGCATGTACAGGATTTGTGGCTGTGCTCACAGCAGATCCATCGCCGAAATTCCATTCGTAGAAGTTGGCAAACAGTGTAGAATTAGTAAAAGTGGTTGTCATTACCGGAAATCCGTTTACATTGTCGGCTGTGAAAGCAACCTGTGGTTTGGTTCTGGTTTCGGTCAGCGATAGTTCATCTACCACAATTTCGCAGGTTTGCGAAGTGCCATCCCAGGTGGTAGCGCCCATTTTAATAACGAAATAATAAGTGCCTGTGGTAGCCGGAATAAACGATTTGCAGGCAGCAGCATTCAGTTTGAAAGTGCCGTCGGCAACTGCCGCCGGATTGTCCCACGAACCATAGTTGGCAATTTTTGTGCCTTGTCCGGCGCCGGTGCCTTCTGCGTAATCGCTACCGTCGACAGGAATATTCCCGATAAAAACTTCGCACCATGAGCGTTCCAGCTTGATGTTTTTAAAAGCTGCATCGAAATTATACACAAAACCGGATGTGAGTGTTACCTGCTGATAAATGCAGAACTGCGCGTTTCCGCCGGTCGTTGTGCCCACTACATGTAATCCACCGCCGACTCCGGCAGTAGGAATACTGGCGGTATATCCCCAGGTTGCTACCGGATTTTGAGCCACCGGAGTGTTCAGGTAAGAGACTTGCCATGCACCTTGTGCCTCCATGTTGCCATTGGCTAATTTGTTTGTACTGATTGCGTTGGCTGATATGGCAGCAAGACAACATAAAGCTAGAAAGAGAAAATGTTTTTTCATAAAGCAATAATTTAAAGTGAATTAATATAAAATGATAAGGATGAGTTATCCCATTTTAGCTTAACAGTGTAAGCCAAATAACAACAGTTTTTAAAAGGTAGTGCAATAGAATTATTGCACTACCTGGTGATGATAAAAAAGATTATTTTACAGAGATTTTCACTGAACTATTATCAACGCGAAGAATGTATAATCCGCTCTGAAGTGTTTGTGAAGTGAATTTGCCTGTGAGATTTGCCGATTGAATATTTCTGCCTGAAATGTCGTAAATTTCAACCTGCTGTTGCACTCCATCGATGTGAATACAACGGTCAGCCACAGAAATACTGTATTTGTCGAAATCGATATTGTTCAGCGCATCAGGGCCAATTACTGTAATCAGATTGGTTGAAATCAGAACATCGCTTGAGCCTGAATTGCTGGCAGTTAATTTCACGGTAAACTTGCCTCCACGGGTGTAAATGTGCAAAGGATCGCGATCAGTACTGGTTGCGCCATCGCCAAAATCCCAGCTCCAACCGGTTGCATTGGTCGATAAATCGTAGAACTGAACCGAAAGCGGAGCATTTCCCGAAACTGTTTCGGCATAGAAATCGGCTTTAACAGGTAATGTTTCTTTCAAAGTAAGTTCATCAATAAGAATTTCACGGGCTAAAGAAGCATTTGAACCCATTTTCAATACAAAATAATATTTGCCATCCACGGTTGGTTTAAACGGTGCCACAGTTGCTTTTTTGCTGATTTGTACATCGGTGAGTGTTTGTAGTCCGTTCCATGTGTCCATACCAAAAATTTTGATTCCCTGAGTTGGAGTATAATCCACACCATCTGCAGGAATTACAGTGCCGACAAAACCTTCGCACCAGAAATCAGAAACGCCTTTTATATCCCTGAAGAAACCATCGAACAAATAGGTGTAGCCTGCTTTCAGGGTTACTTCCTGATAAATGGCCGTATTAAAACCTGTTCCGGTTGTTTGAATGCGTAAATTGCCTCCGACTCCACCTGTTGGTGTGTTTCCGGTGTAATTCCAGCTGAATGTAGATACATCGGCAGGATTACATTTGTTTGTCGACCAGAAATTACCGTTTTCCATATTGCCGCCATACAGCATTTCGCCGGCAGGCAAGGTTGGTTTGGCATTTACTTTTACAAAATCGGTTTTTATAAGTACTGAATCGCCTTTTTCGTTGGTAGCGGTAAGCTTTACTGAGTAAGTTCCAACCACAGTATAAGTGTGTTCAGGGTTTTCGAGTGTGCTGATAGCCGATCCATCGCCAAAATCCCATTTATACGAATTAGCAAATTTTGTGGTGTTGATAAATACGGTTTTCAGCGCAGGAAATCCTACGGCATTGGATGCAGTGAAACTCACGGTTGGTTTTGAACGAACCGGAGTAAGCGATAACTCATCTACGGCAATTTTAAATCCGGGACCATCCCATGTGCCCATTTTGAAAACAAAATAATAATCGCCTGTGGTTTCGGGAGTAAATGAATTGTTTTGATTTGCATGAATTTTAAATGTTCCATTCAGTCCGGCCACGGCGCTTCCTGCATTCCAAGCATCGAATTTGGCAATCATTTTTCCTTCGGTTGCTCCATAATCGGCACCGTTACCGGCTGGTTGAGCGCCAATATATACTTCTGTCCAGAAGTTTTTCAGGTTGGCACTTAAATCACGGAAAGCGCCATCGAATACATATACAGAGTCGCGACTCATATGTACTTTCTGATACATAGCATATTGTACTCCTGCACCCGCAGCAGGACCTTCAATCAATAAAAATCCACCTTGTCCGGCATTTGGTTTAAGTGCATTATCGGTAGCATTCCATGTTGCCACAGGATTGTTGCCGGCACCAGAATTCAGAAAATCTTCGGTCCAGCTGCCTTTGGCTTCCATGTTTCCGTTTTTCAGTAATCCACCACCGGTTAAAATTGCCAGTGGAGTAACATTGATATAGTCGGTTTCTACTTTCTCGTTCGACCCTTTTTCGTTGGTTGCTGTCAGTTTTACAGTGTATTTTCCAACTGTGGCAAATGTATGAATCGGATTTTTTTCTGTGCTTGTAGTTCCATCACCAAAATCCCACGCCCAGGAAGTTGCCATTTTCGAATCATCGGTAAATTTCACCGTAAGCGGAGCAAAACCTGAACGTACATCGGCTTTCATGCCGGTTATTGGTGCTAATCGGTCGCTGGTAAGTTTCAGCTCATCTACTACAATGTCGCAGGTTGGCACCTCAGTGTCCCAGGTTGTGGAACCCATTTTCATTACAAAATAGTAAGTTCCTGTGGTTGGAGGCAGAAAATACTTACAGGCAGCGGCGTTTAGTTTAAAAGTGCCGTCGGCTACAGCTGCAGGATTGTCCCAGGCGCCGTAGTTGGCAATCTTTGTTCCGAGTGCATCGCCATAATCCTGACCTTCGACCGGCATTTGACCAATAAATACTTCGCACCATGAGCGTTCCAGTTTAATGTTTTTAAAAGCCGCATCGAAATTGTAAATAGAGTCAGCCGATAAAGTTACCGCCTGATAAATGCAATACTGAGAGTTTCCGGCTGTTGTTGTTGCAACAACGTGCAAGCCACCTCCAACTCCGGCAGCAGGAATGGCAGTAGTGTAACCCCAGCTGACTGTTGGAAGTTTATCAGTAGCAGTATTCAGATAACTTACCTGCCATGCTCCCTGACTTTCCATATTGCTGTTTGCCAGTTTATTACCGCCAACAGCTACTGCTGAGAAAATACTCAAGCAGCACATCAATAATAAAAGAAATTGTTTTTTCATAAGATTACTTTTAATGGATATTTATAATGATTGTTTTTTTTATTCGCCGTTTGGAAAAATATTGATGGTTGCGGGAACGGAATAATTATTGAATTTGTCGAGCGTAAATACAGAAACCTGATAGCCTTTTATTTCGAGATTAGTGAGTTTGTAGGTTTCTGTGAGACCATCCAAAACGATAATGGAATCCTGAAGTTTAACGACATTTTTAACAGCAATTTTCCCTTGTGGGTTTGTCCACGAAAGGGTTACTTCTTTTAATCCTGAAATCACCTGTAGATTTGTAACCCGTGGCGAATATACTTTTACATTGGTCAGATATTCTTTGTAATTATCATCCATGCTATCGCATCCAAACCATACGAAAAGCACAAGAATCAGTGTTGTTATTTTAATTGTTTTCATGGTAATTTTATTGATTGTCTAGTCCATAAAGTGTTATTTCAGAGCCATATACATTAGTTTCGCTTCCGTAGTTTGATAATACGCTGAACTTCAGATACCGGAATGGTTGCGAAACGGATTCCAGATTAAATTCATGTCCATCAATAGCTTCTTTAATTTTAGACGCTGGTATATTTCCGGCAGCGTCGCGTGGATCGCCAATATCAAAATTGCCAATGGGCGTCCAGGTAATTTTGTCGGTACTTACCGAAATAGCAAACGATTTCATGTTTTCTTCCTTGTAATAATAATAGTCGGTGCTTACTCCGTTTTGGTCAGCATTTACATAAGCAAAAGCACGTTGCCAAACCACGAAGCGGTTAATGACCACATTTTTATTCAAGTCTATCACTATGTCGAGCGGCCATTTTAGCATTCCGCCATTATCGTCGCGGTTGATAATAAAATAACTGTTATCGGCATTTGATTCTTTGGTGTCAATTTTATCATCCCAAAAACTGGCCAGTGTGCCTTCCCATTTATCACCGTCCACCGATAAATTTTGAATCACTTTCCATGTTGATTTATCAATTTTTTGTTCAAGCAGCGGTTTATACGTTCCTACATCGACTTTATCGGTTTTATTTCCGTTAAAATCTTCTACCGATACAGAGAAGGAATATTCTTCCGATTCCAATCCGCGAATCATTAATTTGGGAGAACTAAGACTGGATGATAGAATTCGTTCGTAGGTTTTACCGTTTTTGCTAAAATTGATGTACACAAATACTGTTTTTTCATCGGGATTTTCCCACGATACACGTACACCACCCAGTTGCTCGGTAAGTTTTATGCTTTCCTGAACAAGGTAAATAAATGATTTTGATGGTGTTACTTCAATTTCCGTCGATACGGAAGCATTGTTGCTGCGGTCTACCGCATACAGTTTTACTTTTTGCGGAGTTTCGTCTTTAAAGCCATCAATTTCTATGGAATCGCCATAATGACTGGTTACTTTAAATACTTCTTTACCCAAAGCGTTGGTATAAACGGCTTTGATATAAAGCAGATCGTTGTCGTCGGGCGCGGTGAATGTAAGAATTGCGCCACCATTGGTAGGCTTGTAACTGACATTGGTAACAGCTCCCGGAGCGGTGGTGTCAAGTGCTTCTTCTTTGCAGGCAGTAAACGCTACCACAGCGAGAAGAAGTATGTATATATATTTGTTTTTCATATGTACATGAATTGATATTTTATTAAAAGTCTTTTGTCTTTATTCTTTATTCTTTGTTCTTTGCTCTATTCTACCACCCCGGATTTTGAACCAGATTTGAGTTTACAAGCATTTCGTTGTATTTTATCGGGTGTAAATAATCGCGTGGAGTCAGGAATGAGCGTTGACCAACGGTTTTTACAATGTAGAAAGTGTTTGTTGTAGAGCCATCCACACTCCAGCCTGTTACCGGAATATTGAAGTATTTGTCACCTTCTTTCCAGCGACGCACATCAAAATTGCGGTGACCTTCAAATGCCAGTTCAATTCGACGTTCCTGTTTGATAATATCGCGTAGCCCTTCCTTCGTTTTGTGTTTGTTCAGGGTTTTGGCATAAACCGGATTTTCCCAGGCACTTTCCACCGTTGGTACTCCCGACCGAACACGAATAATATTCAGTGCATCGTACACTTTCTGATCCGGGCCATAATATTCATTGTATGCTTCGGCATAATTCAGGTAAAGTTCGGCCATACGAATTATCGGCCATGGATAAGTGACGAGTTTAGTGTACGCATCGCCTTCAGAGTTGGGATGACATACTTTTTTCAACACATAACCGGTTATCACATAGTCGTTGGTGTTTCCGCGGCGTCCGTGTAATTCCCCTTTTTTCATTTGCAAATTCCATTTTTGTCCCCAGGTGCGGTAAATGCCTTTGTCGAAACCTATCGAAGCATAAAAACGAGGTTCGCGTCCCAGATGTAAATTTGGAATCATAATGGTACTTCCGGTTTGTGCGTGGTATTTATCGGCATCGGTAACACGCGCTAAACTGTAGCGGTTGGCATATTTGAATGTCAAATCTTCATCGATAGGCAAACCATTTTTGGTATAATAAGCTTCCGCAGCCTGAATGGTGGGTGAAACCCATTGCCATGCAGCTGCCTGCGATGATGCATCGGGATTTATCATCATGGCTGCAGCCTGCAATGTCCACCACTGACCGTTATTTACCGGATTGGAATTTCCCCAGATCAGTTCGGAATTCCATCGTTCGGTAAACATGTATCTGTAGTTGTACAGTGCTTTCACTTCGGGTTGCTTAATGTCCAGGGTATCAAACACGGGAACTACACCATCAAATTCATACATTTTTACACCGTTTGTTGTGGCCATTTGCAGTGCAACTTCGGCGGCATCCAGCGCTTTTTTCCATTTCTCGGGATCGTAGGTAGTGTTGAATAATTTTACATCATCTTTATCCTTGAAAGTATCGTAAAAAGTTGCATTGCCGTTGTATAATGGACTTGCAGCATACAGCAATACGCGCGATTTAATGGCATAGGCAATCACTTTGTCAATCCGACCGAAGTCGTTCGACGATGTAACTCTGATAGGTAAATTTGGAATGGATTTATCGATGGTTGAAACAATGTAATCAATCACCGCGTCCACCGGTTGTCTTTTTACACGAACTTCGTCTACTCCGGCAGTTATGGGCAGATTCTCATCCACCACCGGAATTGGTCCGTACTGCCGGAACAGTAGAAAGTGATAATAGGCTTTCAGAAAAATGGCTTCCGATTTCCATGCTTCTTTTTCTTCCGTTTTCATATCTTTGACCAAATCGATATTTTCGATAAAAATATTGCAGGCTCTGATGGCTTTCCAAAGTGATTCCTGCATACGTCCGTATGGGTAAGTGTCGTCCCAAAGTCCCATAATCGGGTTGTCGACCGATTGTTTTCCACGCATGAGTTCCACGCCGGGAGTTTCTTTGGCTATGGGCGTTGTAAGTTCGTCGGATGCAAAAGCAGAGGTTGAATACACGCCATCTTCCTGTGGCAGATAATGATAGCATGTTGCCAAAGCGCGGTAAGCTGCTTCTTTACGTTCAAACATCAGTTCTATTTCCTGCGCTTTGTCTGGTATAATATCCAGATAATCGGAGCAACCGGTGCTAAGGAAAAGAACAAAGATGGCGAATAAAAAATATTGTATTTTCATTTTGTATGTTTTCATTTGTAGTATTAGAAATTAAAATTCAAGCCAAGATTAATAATTCGCTGTGGTGGATAACCCAACCCTTTGCCTCCCATTTCAGGATCCCAGAGTTTGAAATTGCTGAATACCAGTAGATTTGTTCCCGATGCGTACAATCTGGCCTCTTCAACTTTTATTTTTTTTAATAATCTTGCGGGAATTGAATAACCCACCTCCACACTTTTCAACCGTAGAAAACTACCATCGCGAAGCCACCAGGTAGATGCTTTTTCGTTGTTTGCCACTGTATTTACCGACATGCGTGGCCAGAATGCATTCGGATCAGGATTTTCATCCGACCAATGATTGTCGGCAATAATTTGCAGGGCATTTCGCTCGTTTACAAATGGTGAAATGGAAGTTGGATCGATAAAGAACGAAGAACGTGCTGAACCCTGGAAGAAAAAGGAAAAATCGAAATTTTTATAACCGGATGAAGCGCCGAACCCGTACACAATTTCCGGAACAGTGGGAAATCCGATAGGAACCATGTCCGAATCGTCAATTTTTCCATCGCCGTTCACATCCACATATTTAATGTCGCCGGCCATATAACTCCCCATTTGATTGTATTGAACCGGAGAGTTAAGTACATCCAACTCATCGATAAACAAGCGTTCGGCAACTAATCCGCGCGGTTGATTCATGGGTTGACCGATATTACTCATGTAAGCATATGGATAATCGGGTTCGCCGTTTTCTATAATTTTATTGGTTGCATAAGTAAAATTCACACGAGAAGTAATCCAAAAATCCCTGTTGATACTTACCTTATAATCCAGCGAGCCATCGACTCCGTGCGATTCAGCGCGGCCGATATTACTGGCAATGGCAGCCGTTAAACCCATGGAAGCGGGAATATACTCACGAACCATGTAAATATTTTTTCGATTTTCCGAAAAGAAATCAACCTGCAAATTAGCGTCGCCAAACAGACCAAGTTCAAGGCCGATATTGGTTTTCTCGGCAACTTCCCAGGTTACATCCGGATTTGCATAACTGTTGATGTTGTAACCGTTATAACTATTGCCGAAATCTTCGCCCCAAACATGTCCTTTGCCTCCATCGTTCAAATTTACCGACGACAAATAGTAGAAACGGTTGCTCGAAATTGCATCGTTACCAACTAAACCGTATGTTGCTTTAAATTTCAGATTCGAAATAATATCTTTCACCTGAGGAGTAAAGAATTTTTCGTTTGAAACTACCCAGCCCAGCCCGGCAGAAGGAAAAAATCCATACCTGTTTTGTGTGGAAAATTTTTCTGATCCGTTGTAACCAAAGTTCAGTTCCACGAAATATCTGGAATCGTAGGCATAAGTTGCTCTACCCGAAATTCCCATGTTACGGAAGGGAAGTGATGAATAAACATCGTTGCCGGCATCCGATAATAACTCGCGGGCATATGCTACAATTAAACCACCCACATCATGTTTGTCGTCGAAAGTTCTGTTATATTGTGCTACACCTTCGAAATAAAAACTGTTGGAAGCAAATTTATTATTATAAGTTGTCGACAGATATTCAGTTCCTTCGCTGATTTGCTCAATAGAATGAATTACGCCCACCTCACTGTCAACTTCTTTCATGCCGTAAAAGAACGGTGTAAATCCGCGGGCAATTTCGCTTAAACTGTAGGAGTTTAACGAGGCCATACCACGTAATTTCAGTCCTTTGGTAATCATGTCCAAATCTTGCTCAACCTGAAATTGTGCTGTGGTTGTTGATGTAAAACGATCTTTGTAACCACGTACCATTTCAGCGTAAGGATTTGGATAACTGCCTTTTCCTTTGTTGCCAAACATCACGTGATTGATGAATTGTGTGTTTTCGTCCTTGTCGTAATATTTTGGAAAGTTTACCGGATTTGCCTGCATAACCATCGAAAAAATACTTCCTGCATCGTTTTGTGGCCCGTTATACCGGTCGATGAGAGAGTAAAACTTCACCATGGCTTTGGTTGTTTTGGTCAGATTTACATCGATATTTGCCCGCAAATTGTATCTTTTTATATCAATATTATTGTTGAAGTTATTCATTTTGTCTACGTTCAACAATCCCTTTTCATCAGTGTAAGAAACTGATAAATAATACTGCGCCACTTCACCGCCACCACTCACGCTCAGGTTGGCTTTTTGGTTTTGTACGGTGGAACGGAAAAGTTCGTTATACCAGTCAACATTGGGATAAATCTGAGGATTCAGACCGTTTCTGGTTCCTTCAATTTTATCTTTAGAGTAATAAAGCAAAGCCTCAGGATCGCGGGTGCGCAGTGCTTTGTTGTACATTTCCATATATTCCACTCCATCTAAAAATTTATTGGTCATGGTTGGTGATGTAATCGAATTTTCGACACGCACCGAAATGTTAGCTTTTCCTTTTTTACCCGTTTTGGTGGTCACCAGAATGACACCATTTGCACCACGGGCGCCGTAAAGTGCTGTGGCTGTGGCGTCTTTCATTATAGAGAAACTGGCGATATTATCCGGTTCCATTCGGGCGAGATCGGTAGTGCTAACTTCCAGACCATCAATCAGAATCAGCGGACTATTGGCATATCCGAACGAAGTAACTCCACGGATAAAAAACTCGGCATTGTCTTGCCCGGGTTCGCCCGAACGTTGATATGAAATAACACCGGCAATTTTTCCGGCAAGAGCATTGGTCAGATTGGTAGGTGCAATTTTCAATTCGGAAGGATTTACCGCATTAATTGATCCGATAACGCTGTTTTTTTTCTGTGTTTGAAATGCTACTACCTGAACTTCTTCCAGAGCACTTGCTGTCTCGGTGAGAATTATGTTGATTTCGGTTCGTGAACCAATTACCACAACCGTGTTGTTAAATCCAACATACGAAAACCGTAATGAATCCGATTCCGATACGTTTGTCAATGCAAATTTCCCTTCGATGGAAGTGATGGTTCCTTCAGTGGAGCCAAGTTTTAAAACCGATACTCCCGGTAATGGATTTCCTTCTTTGTCTACTACCTGCCCTTTGACCAACTTCGATTGGGCAAATGCTCCCGATGCCGAACTCAGTACAACAAGGATTAAAAGTAACTTAGTGAGTGTTTTTTTCATTGTATAAATAGTGAATTAAATTGAGTAGATTTCTTGTTTTCTGTCAGATTTTTATAAGTTTCAGCAGGGTTGTGTTTCCCGGTTCTGCAATTCGTATCAGATAAATTCCCGCTTCCAAAGTGCTGATATTTATTTCTTCTGTATCATTTTTTGCTATAATTTGCATCTGCTGATTTCCCTGTAGCCCGATAATCTCTATATTACGAACGGCTGCATAATTGAATTTTAAAAAAAAAATATCGTGTGCCGGATTTGGATAAAACGACAAAACAGGCGTTTGTGGACATTCTATGGGCGTTAGTTGCGAAAACTGAATCCAATTCAGGTTGTAGCCATCGGTGCGCGATAACAAACGAATAATGTTTTTACCTGAATTGAGTGGAACGGTTGTCGATTGCGTTTGCCAGTTTTGCCAACCACCTGTATTATTGAACGATACTGATTTTTGTGGAATCATGGAGCCGCTATCATCTTTCAGTATGGCAATTTGTGCCGAAGCTGTGTTTACTGATATCCGAAAATCCATTTTGTATGTTCCTGTATTTGCAACCCAGGTGTAATAATCGAGGTATTTATCGGTGGCTGCATACGATGTGTTGGTGCCTGCGCCGGTGTCGGTGCAGGTTTCGAAACTGAATCCGTTGTTTATTGCAAAGTTCTCCGCTTCAATTTTGCCCGGGATATTTTGATGCGCAATAATATTGTTTTTAATTTGCTGGTTCTGAAAAGTTCCCAATGATTGTGTTCCGTTGGTACAGGCATTTACGGTATAATCGACTGTCAACAGATCAGTGTTTAAAACCGGCTCAGCTATTTTTATATCGATGCAGGAATTATCGGTTGCTGAAACTATGGTTGATAGTATAGTGGCTTCCTTTCCGTTTACTTTTATCACAAACGGATTTCCGGTTAATGTTTCCGCTGTTTTGTTCAGCTTTAATGTTATTGAGTTTGCCCAGGTGGCAGTTTCTGCACTCAGTAGTTCGAATGCGGTATTGTCAATGGTTTTTGGATTTCTCAACTGGAAATAATTGAAATTTGCGCCACCGGTTTCGAAAACAATTTTAATTTTCACCAATCCTGCCGGGATTATAACATTCGGTATGGCGGCTGTTTTCCATGTTGTCCAGCTACCCGATGGCGAAAGTGAAACGGTTTTGGATGCTCTCTTTCCATTGATTTCAATATATGCCTTCGCCGTAGCTGTCTGACTCGCATACCGGAGTAACACATTGTAAGTCATTGTTTCAGCAGATTGAATGCTGTATTGCATCCATTCGCCATCTTCAATCCAACCCACATCCCAACCATTGGTAGTGGCATCGGAGCAACTTTCAATATCCACACCATCGCTTCGGTAAGCGTAGCCATTGTTCCAGGCTGTGTAATTGTCATTGCTCAAATGATAATCAGCATCAGTGTTGTCGGAATATGCGTAACCGGCACGCCCAAAATCGTAATCCACCGCATAAATGGTACTTGCAGTTGTGTTAGCTTTGAATGGTTTGGTGTCGGTAGTCTGTGGCTGCCGAATCATGGCATCAATCACATCGTACTGAACAGTGCAGTTGTTTGATTTATGGTTTTCTGCAAATGTCATTACCGCCTGAAATGCTTTGTCAGCGGTTGGTTTGGCTGCCGAACCTTTCCAGTAATTTATCAGGTCGGTGTAATCGCTGTTGGTGTTCACTTTAAAAACATTGTTGATGCCCGATTTTTTTACCGGCCAGAACGACCAACCAATATTGTTTTTTTCCATCAGTTCAATACAATCTGTAAACCAGCGGTTCGAATTTTCGCCGGATTCACCCAGCCATACCGGACGATTGGTGTTGTTGCGCAAATCGAGTATCCATTGTATGGATGCTGTGTTGTTTACAGTCCAGTATTTATGAAAACTATAAGCCATGTTGTTGTCCCATGCCGGAGTAAGTCCCGAAAAATCATTGGCAAACCAGTTTCCTTCAATCACTATCATGTGATTTGGGTCAACTTCACGAATGGCAGTGGTTATCCGCGCGTAAAGCGCTTTAAGTTGCGAATTGTTACCTTCTGGAAATGTCCAATTGGTTTCGTTCAGCAAATCGTAACCGGCAATCCATGGATTGGAGGCATACCGTTCGGCAATTTTTCGCCATAATGCCACCAGTTTAGCTTTGTTGGCTTCATTTTCCCAAAGTGATGGTTTCGATGCGTCGTAATCTGATATGGCAGCATCCTTTCCCTGACCACCGGGAGCGCCATGCATATCAAGCATTACATACATTTTGTTGGCTGCACACCACGCTATTAAACTGTCCAAGCGAACAAAGCCACTTTCGAGCCAGGTATATGTTCCAGCTACAGGTTCATCTTCAATGGCGGGTGTAAATAGATTATAATGCAAAGCGGGACGAACACAGTTAAAGCCCCAGCGAGCCATAGAGTCTACATCTATTTTGCGAAAATGATTATCAAGCCAAACGGTATAGAATTGGTTGGTTTTATCGATGCCAATTAAATCGGTGAGTTTCTTTTTGAATTCGTGTTGCGTGCCGGCCACACCAGAAGTCTGCATCATGTAACCTTCCTGAAGCATCCAGTTGCCGGTACCAATACTTCGAAGTATTAGGTTGGCACCGCTTTTATCAACAATTTGCTTTCCTGAAGCACGAACATAGGTGGTTTGTGCCTCTAATACGAGTGGACATAATAATAGCAGTGAGAATAAAAGTGTTTTCTTCATTTTGAGTATTAGTGTGATTCTGACACAACAAAAGTAAAGAATAAAGACACCGTCGTTTCACCGGTGATGTAAGAAAGTATGTGAGTGTGGTAAAATAAAAGCTATAAAATAATGTAAATCAACATTATAATAGTCGTTGGCAGAATTCAAAAAGTAGTATGAAAGGTATCAAACAAATATGTATTTATTAAATAAATTGTAATGCTGAATGCGAGAAGCGGGCTTTGAAATTGCAGAATTGCAACTTATACTATAATATTCAACTCAACAACAACTCAACATTTAGAATGGTAAATAATTGAATATCAATAGAAATAACATAGCTGGATTTCATTAAATGTTTAATTCAAACCATTAAGAAGTTGAAATACATTAAGTTTGCATGTGAATCAGCTTAATTTCCTGATTTAGTGAATTTGTAGTATTCTGCTATCAAAATCTTCCTTCTGAAGGTAAGTTCTGTTCTTTGTTTTGGTGCGGTAATTATAAACAGTAGTCAACGAATAACGGAGAAAAAGAGAGATTTTTGCACCATCATTTATACCTAAACGCATAAGCGCAATAATTCGTAATTCAGGGTTAAGCAGTTCGCCTTTTTTTAGTACAAATCGGTCGCTCTCGTTTAGCAGCTCATTTACTTTATCCACAAAATCGGGAAATAGCTGTAAAAATGCATTATCAAAATTTTGATACAATTCCTCAAACTCTTCATCCATCATGTCTTGAGATTGACTCATAATCTGATAATCTTTTAATTTTCCATCTTTAATTTTGGCGTAAATTTTTCTTCTGAAATCGTCAATCTTATTAATGTAAACAGAGCAAAGCTCAATGAACCTGCCAATATAAACTTCCTTAATTTTGTTGGAGTCGGACAACTGATTATTGGTTCGATTGAGCATGTCATTAAGCATCGTAAGCTCTCCATTCACTTCATTGAGCTTATTATTCAACTGATTCAACTCAGCATTGGCATCAATAAGTTCCATTTTGGCATCTGATAAGCGTTTGATTTGCTTAAAAATAACGAGTAGGGCTACTATCAACAACAGCGACAAGGAACTAATCATTATCAGGTAATTTTGTAACTTCTTGTTTTGCGCTTCTATTTTGGCCTGATAGGTTTTATCAATCAAAGATAAAATAGTGGCAGTTTGCAAACTACGCAATTTTGCATTGTAAAAAACCGTAGCATTCCACGAAAAGCGGATATAATTATATGCTCTGTCGATTTCACCCTCCTCAAAAAGCACTTCGGCTACCAATCGCAGCGATGCCTGATCTTTTATTGCAGATTCAATATCCGCTATGGCCGACAGTATAAGATAATGCTTATATTCAGCTCTGTTTCCGCTCCATAGGTTTATTATAGCACGATGAAAAGTTGCCAATGCGTATTCGGGCGTGCTTTCGTTGGTATGAAGCAACCATATATCATTAATTTTCAATGCCTCAACAAAATTTCGAGAATTGCGCACACTGTCTTGTTTCAGTTGCAGATACAAATTGCTTTCCTTATCAATAACATGTTTTAATTTCTTATCGTATTGTGCACCAACATTCCAGTAGTTATTCGAACTTTTTTTATCCTGCGTATAAAAAGCCAACTCATTGTAAACCCTCAAATAAGTATAATAGTAATCAACCAAAAGCTCTTTAGGCAGTTGCTTTTCGTCGATACTTGCCAGTAAATCAACAGCTTCTTTATACATGCCCGTAGAGCCCATTATATAGGCTACCTGTATTTTGCTGTCATATTCTCTTCGGGTATCTTTCAGAAGCGTGGCAATTTCGATGTTTCTGTTCTGAAAATGTAGAGCCGAATCGCAGATATAAGGCTTAAATTCTTTAAAAAGCTGATTGTTTATGTCATATTCATCTAATGAATTCCGATGAACCCGTTTAAGCTCATCTTTCAGTATTTTAATCCGGTCTTCTCTTTTCTGAATATAAATATGTGACTTCTCAATAGCGTCATCTAATTGTAGAAGTAACGTATCAGAATTGTTTTCAGCAAATGCAAAAGTAGTACTTAATATGAGCAATGCTAAAGTAGTAAATTTTAAAGAAATCACCTTTCTCATATGATAATTGTTTATTTCATTTCCTTCATTTTATACGTAACGTCTTTTACCCATTCTGCCCATTCTGCATGTGATTTAGAGCGGTCGAAAGTTTGCCACGGAATAGGTTTGCCTATTTTAATGGTGAATTTTTTGCCTTTTTGTTTGAACATTTCGTCTGGAAGGTACATCATTTCTATATTAAATTTGATACCCAAAAACTTCCGTAAATTGGCCAGATTGTAAAAGAATCTGGAGTTTTTTCCTTCGAAATAAACGGGAACCACGTCGCGTTTAAACTGCACGGCTTTTGTAATAAAATTCTTTTTCCACTCCAAATCGCAAATTTTCCCATTTTGCTTGCGCGAGCACATTCCGGCTGGATATGTAACCAGATTATTATCGCTTTCGTAGAGTTTTTGCATCATTTCAGCATGTTCCTTGCTCTGATTTCCAAATTTATTTACCGGGATAAACATATCTTTCATGGGTGTCAGAAACATCATCAAATCGTTGGAAAAAAACCGAACCTTACCGTCGTAATGTTTCCCAATGATATAGCCTGTGGCAATGCCATCCAATCCGCCCAGTGGATGATTGCTTGCAAAAATATACCGTCCATCTTTTGGTGGCAAATTTTCTTCGCCCTGAACATCCAATTGTATCTCCAGGTACTTAAAAGCGCCTTCGATGAAATCCAGATTGAGTAAATCCGGATTCTCGCGGAAAAATTTGTTGAATTCTTCTTCGTGCACTATCCGTTTCAGATAGTTGACAATAAATTTCGGCACTTTGGTTTTTGGTGCACGGGCTTTTAGAACTCCCGCTACATCTATTTTGATCACTTTGTTTTCGCTCATAAAAATTTTTATTAGTCGACAGCAAAAATACAAAAATGGTTTGATTGTGCGAAACTGAAGATTTTTAAGAGCTTTTGGTCGAAAAATGCAAATTTTGTGCTTTAGTTCTATTTTTATCCCCCACTTTTATGACTTTTGACTGATTTTCTAAGAATATATACTATAAATATCTGAAAAATAATTATATAGAATTGTATTTAGGGTGATTTTATCTGTTTGTAACTTGTTGAAAAATGGTTCAAAAGCGTACTTTTTGACGTTAAATATATGTTGATAAATTTTTTGTGGGGTAATGTGGGTTAATATGAAAATCTTTTTATAATTTTACCGTTGAAAAAATACATCCAATTCAAAATGTCGACATTTATAGGAAAATACGAAGCAAAGGCCGATGTAAAGGGCAGGATATTCATTCCGGCCGTTTATCGCAAACTTTTACCCGAAGGGGAAAAAGATCGCGTGGTGATGCGCAGAGATACCGAAAGCGATTGTATGATCATGTATCCGGAGCATGTGTGGACGGCTATGATGGAGCAATTGAAAGCTGGTTTGGACGAATGGAATCCCGAAGATCAAATGTTGCTTATGCAATTTGTGTCCGATGCCGAGTGGCTCGATATTGATGCGCAGGGTCGTGTTTTGTTGGCTAAACGCCACACGCAGGCCATTGGAGTGGAAAATGCCGAAGTGCTTTTTGTAGGTATGAACGATCGTTTTGCGGTTTGGAGTAAAGCCCGGTACGAACAAAGTATGAAGCCACGTGCCGATTTTGCACGATTGCTGAAAGAGAAAATGATGAATAAAGGTTAGTTCTGAGTTGAAAGTATTGAGTTTTGAATAAAACAGATAGAATGGCTGAACAAGAATATCATATTCCCGCATTGCTTCACGAAACTGTGGACGGTTTGAGTATTAAACCGGACGGAATTTACGTGGATGTGACTTTTGGCGGTGGTGGTCATTCAAAAGAAATTTTAAACCGTTTGGGAGCAAAAGGTCGGTTATTTGGGTTCGATCAGGATTTGGATGCCATTAAAAATGCTGTCGACGATAAACGTTTCACTTTTGTGCGGAGTAATTTCCGCTTTCTGAAGAATTTCCTGCGATATCACAATGTGGAAAAGGTGGATGGTGTTTTAGCCGATTTGGGAGTTTCGTCGCATCATTTCGATGAGGCTGAACGCGGTTTTTCATTCCGGTTCGACGGCCCGCTGGATATGCGCATGAATACTGCGTCGAAACTGACGGCTTCCAAAGTGCTGAATTCATACGCCGAAGAGCAATTGGCCGATGTGTTTTATCTCTACGGAGAATTGCATAATTCGCGCAAAATTGCCCGTACCATTGTGCAAAGCAGGGCGAAAGAGCCCATCGAACAGATTTTTCAGTTGATAGAAATTTTGAAACCGTATTTCGGCAGGGAAAAGGAGAAAAAAGATATGGCGCGTGTGTTTCAGGCTTTGCGCATAGAAGTGAATAAGGAAATGGAAGTGTTACGCGAGTTGCTGGAGCAATGTGTGGAGGTTTTAAATCCCGGCGGACGCATTTCGGTGCTTACTTACCATTCGCTCGAAGATCGGTTGGTGAAGAATTTTTTCCGCAGTGGAAATTTTGAAGGTAAACTTGAAAAAGATTTTTACGGAAATATTATTGCGCCGCTTAAACCGGTGAATAACAAAGTAATTATTGCTGATGAAGCCGAAGTGGGACGTAATCCACGTGCGCGAAGTGCTAAATTAAGAGTGGCGGAGTTGATGTAATGCTGCCCCCTAACCCCTGAAGGGGAATTATTGATAAGTAAGAAATTGTAAATCGTAATCCCGATAGCTATCGGGAAAAATTGTAAATAAACTTGTCCTGGATTAAGAAAATAGCAGATGGAATAAAAGGTAACGAGGATTTCTCGGATATCAAATCGAGTACGTTGCGCGATGTGATAAACGGAAATTTTCTGACCAAAAAGTTTTTTCAGAAACAATATGGTTTGCTGATTATGATTGCTATTTTGCTTTTTATGTATGTAGATAATCGCTATTACTGTGAAACACAGCAGGTAAAAGTGATTGAACTAAAAAAGCAGATTCAGGATGTGAAATATGAATCGCTGACTATTTCGGCGCAATTGATGGAGTTGAGCCGGCAGTCGAATGTGCTGACCAAAGTAAAAGAGCGAGGCTTAAATCTGGCAGAAACAGATACACCGCCGGTGGTCATTAAGGATTCTGTGGTTGAGGAATAAACCGTAAAATCAAGAAATTAGGAAATTAAGAAAATAAGTAAGAGGCCGAAACATGAAACTTTTGAAACTCTGAAACATTTGAAACTAATATAACAAATAAAAACTTTGTCGGAAAAAAGAAGAAATATTGTCCTGCGCTTTGGTATACTGTATTTTATGATACTGTTTGCCTTTTTGCTCATTCTTTACCGTATTGTGGTTTTACAATATGTAGAGAAAGATGCATGGATGGCGCTGGCTGCAAAAAACAAAAAAACCGACATAGTAGTGAAGCCAAATCGCGGAAATATTTTTGCCTGCGATGGGCGCCTGATGGCCAGCTCTATTCCTACCTATTACGTGTATATGGATACGCGCGTTCCGGCTTTGCACGATGATGAAGGTGTGTTGTTTTCGGACAATGTTGATTCTCTTGCTATTGCCTTGTCCAGTTTTTTTGCCGATCGCACTGCCAACGAATACAAATTAATGCTGAAAAAAGCGTACCGCGAAGGAGTTGGTGAATTGCAACTTTATCCTAAACGAATCACGTATATGCAATTAAAGGAAATGAAAAAATTTCCGTTGTTTCGTTTGGGTAGAAATAAAAGTGGTTTGATAACCAAAGAGCTATTTAAAAGAGTAAAACCATTCGGTTCACTGGCTTCGCGTACCATTGGTGATATTTATGCTGATGAATCGAAAGGTGGAAAAAATGGTTTGGAATTATACTTCAATAAAGAATTACTCGGAATTCCCGGAGTTTCTATTCGCCAGAAAGTGGCCAACCGCTGGGAAGAAACCGTTCAGGTGGAGCCTGTGGATGGCATGGATATTATGACAACTATCGATATCGATTTGCAGGATATTGCCGAAAAAGCGCTGGTCGACAGTTTGAAGTCATTTGATGCAGCTTCGGGTTATTGTATTCTGATGGAAGTGCAGTCGGGCGAAGTGAAAGCCATGGTAAACATGCAACGCAATGCAGATGGTTCTTATTCAGAAAATAAAAACGGCGCTGTTTCCGATCAGGTAGAGCCGGGGTCTACGTTCAAAGTAGTTTCGCTTATGGCTTTGCTCGACGAAGGAAAAGCAAAAATTACCGATACTATTCATACAGGTAATGGAATCTATAATTTTTTTGGTTCAAACATGACCGACCACAATGCAAAAAAAGGTGGTTTTCATGATATTACTTTAGCCGAAGCTATTCATGGATCATCGAATATCGGAATATCCAGAGCAGTTTATAAAGCATGGGGAAGCAATCCTGCCGGTTATGTGGATAAACTTTACGAAATGAAGGTAAATGAAAAAATGGATATCGAAATTCCCGGAAACGCAGGTCCGAAAATCCGTCATCCGAAATACAATTCGCAAACATGGTCGCGTACCACATTGCCGTGGATGTCTATTGGTTACGAAACGCAAATTCCGCCCATTTATACATTGGCATTTTTCAATTCAATTGCCAACGATGGTAAATATATTCGTCCGTTTTTCGTAAAAGCTATCATGAAAAACGGTCAGCCTATCAAAACTTTTACTACCGAAACCATTAATCCGCAAATCTGTAAACCGACAACACTTGCCATTGTTCGTGAAACTTTGCTTGGAGTGTTGTACGCAGAGAAGGGAACAGCCAAAAATGTAGCTTCCAAATATTTCAAAATTGCCGGTAAAACCGGAACGGCTCAGATTTCGAAAGGTGCTGCCGGATATAAGGCCGGAGGTAAAACGCATCAGGTGTCGTTTTGCGGATATTTTCCGGCTGATGCACCTCAGTACACCTGCATTGTAGTTATTCGTGAACCACGCAACGGTTATCCTTCGGGAGGAAAAATGGCAGGTTCGGTATTTAAAAATGTGGCTGAAAGAACAATGGCGCTCAAATCTATCCGTACGCCGGATTATCTGAGCAACGACAGCACGCAAACGGCTGGTTTTATGCCTGCAAGCAAATCGGGTCGTTATGATCAGTTGCAAAAAGTGCTTGGAAGTTTTGCATTGCCAATAACAGGAAATGCCGGAAGCTGGGTGAAAGTGACAACAGCCGACAATAGTTTGACATCAGAAAATATCCCTTTGATCCGGAATGAAATACCGGATGTAAAAGGTATGGGAGCCAAAGATGCGGTATTTCTTTTGGGAGAACTCGGATTGCGGGTACAAATTTCGGGACGTGGTAAAGTGGTTTCGCAAAACCGTGTACCCGGCGAAAGTTTCAGAAAAGGTGATATTGTTTTATTAAAACTGAACTAACACACACGACAAATGGATATTGAATTTTTACTTCAAAATATACAGGTTAAATCAGTCAAAGGGAATTCTCAGGCTGATATTACCAACATCCAGTTCGATTCACGTAAAGTGGAGTCGGGCAATATGTTTGTTGCAACACGCGGAACTGCTTCCGATGGACATGATTATATTCAGGCGGCTGTGGATAAAGGTGTTGTAGCTGTGGTTTGTGAGGTTTTGCCCGGCATGTTATCAGAAAATGTCACTTATATCGAAGTAACCGATAGCTCAGATGCACTCGGACATATTGCTTCGGCATGGTACGATTTTCCATCTTCCAAAATGATTTTGGTGGGCGTTACCGGCACAAATGGCAAAACAACCATTGCTACTTTGTTATACAAACTTTTCCGCGAACTGGGTTACAATGCTGGGCTGCTTTCTACTGTTTGTAATTATGTAAACGACGAAGCTGTGGAAGCAACTCATACCACACCAGACTCGTTGGCACTGAATGAATTGCTTGCCCGCATGGTAACTGCCGGATGTAAATATGCATTTATGGAAGTGAGTTCGCATTCGGTGGATCAGCGACGCATTGCCGGACTTGAATTCGACGGTGGCATTTTTACCAATATCACCCGCGATCATATTGATTATCATTTGACTTTCGAAAATTATCTGAAAGCCAAAAAACGCTTTTTCGATGATTTGACACCAGATGCTTTTGCACTGACCAATGCCGATGATAAAAACGGGTTAGTGATGCTGCAAAATACCAAAGCTCAGAAATATACTTACTCGCTTCGGGGAATGGCCGATTTCAAAACCAAAATTCTGGAACACGGGTTCGATGGTATGTTGCTGGATATGAACGATCGCGAAGTGAATGTGTCGTTTATCGGAAAATTCAATGCTAGTAATTTATCGGCAGTTTTTGGTGCTGCGGTTTTACTTGGAGCTGATGAACTGGAAGTGTTGCGCATTATCAGCAGTCTGAATTCCGTTTCAGGTCGCTTCGAAACGCTCCGTGCGCCGCAGGGATATACAGCTATTGTAGATTATGCTCATACGCCGGATGCATTGAATAATGTTATCGGCACTATCAATCAGATTCTTCAGGGAAATGGAAGGTTGATTACAGTGGTTGGCTGCGGTGGAAATCGCGATAAAGGAAAGCGCCCTATGATGGCTCGCGAAGCAGTAGATGGAAGTTGGAAGGCAATTCTGACATCGGATAATCCGCGTTTTGAAGAGCCTCAGGATATTTTAAATGATATGCTCGAAGGATTGGATGTGATTCAGAAATCAAAAAGTCTGACGATAGTTGATCGCCGGGAAGCTATTAAAACCGCTTGTGCGCTGGCTCAAAAAGGCGATGTGGTTCTCGTTGCGGGTAAAGGACACGAAGATTATCAGATAGTTCAGGGAATAAAACATCATTTCGACGACAGGGAAGAGGTGAAGAAATGTTTCTGAAATATATAAATAGAAATTGGGAAAATAAGAAATTAAGAAAATAAGTTTCTGATAACTCTTTAAACCCTGAAACTTTTGAAACACAGAACACGAAACACAGAACACGAAACACAGAACACGAAACAAAAAAATAAAAAATTATGCTATATCATTTATTTACCTATTTAGATAAAATGTTCGACTTTCCGGGAGCCGGAATGTTTAACTTCATTTCGTTTCGAACAGGTTTGGCATTTATTTTAGCGTTGTTATTGTCCACCATGTTTGGTCGGAGAATCATCGATTATTTGCAGAAAAAGCAAATTGGTGAGACTATTCGCGATCTGGGTTTGGAAGGACAAATGAGTAAAAAAGGTACACCCACTATGGGCGGTGTTATTATCATTATTGCCATTTTAGTCCCAACAATTCTGTTGGCGCAATTAAATAATACCTACACCATTCTGATGTTGATAACCACAGTTTGGTTGGGTTTGATAGGTTTTCTTGACGATTATATCAAAGTTTTTCGCAAAAATAAAGAAGGTTTAAGTGGTAAATTCAAAATTATCGGACAGGTTGGTCTGGGACTGATTGTCGGGTTAACCATGTATCTGAGTCCGGACGCCGTTATCCGCGAAAATATTGAAATTAAAGGCAATCAGACACAACGTGTTGAAAATGTGATGTACGCTAAAAAAGATGTAAAATCTACTAAAACCACCATTCCGTTTTTCAAAAATAACAACCTCGATTATGCCGATGCCTTTAAATGGGCTGGCGATAATGCTCAGAAATATGGCTGGATTTTGTACGTAATTTTGGCAATATTCTGGATTACTGCTATCTCTAACGGAGCAAATCTGACCGATGGATTGGATGGTATTGCTACCGGAAGTTCGGCCATTATGGGGGTCACGCTTGGGATTTTGGCCTATGTGTCAGGTAATATAAATTATGCAGGATATCTGAATATCATGTATTTGCCGGGTACAGGTGAGCTGCTCATCTTTGCCGGTGCATTTATCGGAGCTACTATTGGTTTTCTTTGGTACAATGCTTTTCCGGCTCAGGTTTTTATGGGTGATACAGGAAGTCTGACGTTGGGGGGAATTATTGCAGTGTTTGCGCTTGCTATTCACAAAGAACTATTGATTCCGATTTTGTGCGGCGTATTTATTGTCGAAAATCTTTCGGTGGTATTGCAGGTTGGCTATTTCAAATACACCAAACGCCGTTTTGGCGAAGGCAAGAGGATGTTTAAAATGGCACCATTGCATCATCATTTTCAGAAACAGGGAAATGCCGGCATCAATGCGTTGATTCAGCAGCCATTGCAGGCTATGCCCGAATCCCGTATCGTTATCCGTTTCTGGATTGTGGGAATTATTCTGGCTGCCATTACCATTATTACATTAAAAATCAGATAAAAGCCCCCAAATCCCCCACAAGGGGGACTTAAAGAAGATGAAAAAAGATACTAATGATATAACAAAAAATACTAACTCCAAAAGCCTCCCTTGTGGGGAGGTTGGTGGGGCTCGAATAGTTATCCTTGGAGGAGGCGAAAGTGGTGCAGGGGCTGCTGTTTTGGCAAAGCTGAAAGGTTTTGAGGTTTTTCTGTCCGATTTGGCAGAGATTAAACCTCAGTACAAAGCTCTGCTTGATGAGCATGGTATTGAATGGGAGGAAAAACAACATACCGAAGAAAAAATTCTGAATGCAGCTGAAGTAATTAAAAGCCCCGGAATTCCGGATAAAGCACCGCTGATTAAAAAACTGCATGCGCTCGGAACGCCGGTAATTTCTGAAATTGAATTTGCAGGCAGATACACCACAGCGAAAATGATTTGTATAACCGGTAGTAACGGCAAAACAACAACAACAATGCTTACCTATCACATTCTGAAAGAAGCCGGTTTTAACGTTGGTTTGGCTGGTAATGTGGGAAATAGTCTGGCTTTGCAGGTTGCTACCTGTCAGTTCGATTATTATGTGGTGGAACTCAGTAGTTTTCAGTTGGATGGAATGACAGAATTTAAAGCCGATATTGCCATTCTACTGAATATAACTCCCGATCATTTGGATAGATACGAGTATAATTTTCAGAATTATGTAGATTCAAAATTCCGAATTACTCAAAATCAGACCGAAAATGATGCATTTATTTTCTGGGAAAACGATCCGGTTATAAAAGCAGAACTGGCGAAACGGAACATCCAGTCAACTATGTATCCTTTTGCTATTGAACGTACCGAAAAAACAAAAGCATTTATCGAAAAAGATGAATTAATCATACAAACCCTTAAAACAGTTTTTACTATGCCAACATCAGCATTAGCAATTCAGGGTATACACAATACCTACAATTCCATGGCAGCCGGCCTTGCTGCATCGGTAGTCAATGTTCGAAAAGAAAGTATCCGTCAGTCGTTGCAGGACTTTCAGGGAGTTGAACATCGACTCGAATATGTGGCGACGGTAAAAAATGTTCGTTACATCAACGATTCGAAAGCCACCAATGTAAATTCGTGCTGGTATGCACTGCAAAGCATGAAAACGCCAACTGTGCTTATTTTGGGTGGAACCGATAAGGGTAATGATTATTCTGAAATTGAAGAACTTGTTATGCAAAAGGTAAAAGGACTAATTTTTATGGGTGTTGATAATTCGCCTTTGCACAAATTTTTCGATGAAAAAGGAATCAAAACTATCGATGTACAGTCGATGGAAGATGCCGTGAATGAAGCATATAAAATGACAGGAAGTGGCGACACAGTGCTACTGTCGCCCTGTTGTGCCAGTTTCGATTTGTTTAAAAACTACGAAGATCGCGGTCGTCAGTTTAAAGCTTGCGTAAGAAACCTGTAAGAAACAGTATGTAGTTAAATAGTTGGTAGTATGTAGCTCTGCTGGCAACTAACAGACAAAGAGATTAATAAAATAAAAATAATGGATTCATTGCTAAAAAAATACCTTCGTGGAGACGCAACTTTGTGGATTGTGTTTATCGTGCTATGTATTGTTTCGATTATAGAAATGTACAGTGCATCGAGTACACTTGCCTACAAAGCAGCAAGTCATACCACGCCTGTACTTCGTCACGTAGGCTTTTTGGCAGGTGGAGCACTTATTGCAATATTTGTACATTTAATTCCCTACCGGTATATCCGTTTAATGTCGTATGTGGGGTTAATGATTTCATTTGTTATGCTCATTTTTGTTATGTTTAAGGGGCATAGCGAAAATGATGCATCACGATGGTTGGTTATTGGAGGTGTGCAATTTCAGCCATCTGAACTAGCTAAACTGTCGGTTATTATTGTTGCAGCCGATTTTATTTCGCGCATCAAAGATCCGAAAACTGATGAAAACAGGTATTTCTGGACTACGCTTATTTTATTGCTTGTCATCTGTCCGCTCATTCTGCTCGAAAACTTTTCTACAGCGGTTATTCTTTTCGGAGTGGTATTTCTGATGATGTTTGTAGGTAATGTGTCGTTAAAACGATTGGGAATTCTTGCCGGAACGCTGCTTCTCGGACTTTTACTCGGTTTTGCTGCCATCAAGGCCATTCCGCAGGATAAAATGCCGGCTGCTTTTGACCGTGCTTATACATGGACAGCCCGTATCGATCGTTTTTCGTCGGATAAAGACAAGGAAAAAGATAAATATGTTATCACCGACGAAAATCGTCAGGTGCAACACGGACGTATTGCCATTGCCCGTGGTGGATTGTTTGGCGTTATGCCCGGAAATAGTGTGGAACGCGATTATTTACCACAGGCATATTCCGATTTTATTTATGCAATTATTGTGGAGGAAATGGGAATGTTAGGGGGAATCTTTGTAATTTTGCTCTATCTTATTCTGCTGTTCAGAGCCGGACGTATTGCCACCAAAAGCCCAACGGTTTTCCCGGCAGTAGTGGTGGTTGGGTTATCGCTAATGATTGTGCTTCAGGCTTTTGTAAGTATGTCGGTGGCAACAAGCCTCGGGCCGGTAACCGGTCAGCCATTACCGCTGATCAGTCGCGGTGGAACTTCCATTCTTATTACCTGCATATACTTCGGAGTAATACTCGGCGTAACTCGTCAGATAAAGGAAGAACAGGAAAAGGGCGTTTTCAATGAGATGGATGCCAAGCCGGAAGTGGAAGTGCCTGTGGTGAAGTTGGAAGAGTTAGGGTAATTAGAAATTTGGAAAATAGGAAATTAAGAAATTCAGTTTTACTTGGAAAATCATGAAACACAAATTTATTGTTAGTGGTGGTGGTACGGGAGGTCATATCTTTCCGGCTGTGAGTATTGCCAATGCGCTGAAAAGTCGCTTTCCGGATGCTGAAATTTTATTTGTTGGAGCTATCGGACGCATGGAAATGGAACGTGTGCCTGCTGCCGGTTATCGTATCGAAGGTTTGCCTGTGAGCGGTTTCGACCGTAAAAACATGCTGAAAAATATCAAGGTGCTGATGAATCTGATGAAAAGTCTGGTGAAAGCGCGCAAAATAATTCGTGAATTCAAACCGGAAGTGGCAATTGGTGTGGGAGGCTATGCCAGTGCGCCTACTTTACGTGCTGCATCCGCTTTTGGAGTTCCTACATTGCTTCAGGAGCAAAATTCTTATGCCGGAGTGACCAATAAATTGCTGGCTAAAAAGGCTGCAAAAATATGTGTGGCTTACGACAATATGGATAAGTTTTTTCCGGCCGATAAAATTATAAAAACAGGAAATCCTGTCCGTCAGGATTTGTTTGCCGTTGCTCCCAAAGCTGCAGAAGCGTATGAGTTTTTCGGTTTCGACCCACAGAAAAAAACTTTGCTCATTGTGGGAGGAAGTCTGGGTGCCAGAACATTGAATCAAAGTGTGATGGCCTACATCAAAGAGTTGTCCGAAAGTGGTGTGCAGATTTTATGGCAAACCGGTAAGTTTTATATTGAAGATGCCCGTAAATCGGCCGAAAAATATATTTCGAAAAATCTGATTGTGACTGATTTTGTGTCGCGGATGGATTATGCTTATGCCATAGCCGACTTGGTGATTTCGCGCGCCGGAGCAAGTTCAATCTCAGAATTGTGTCTGTTGGCAAAACCGGTTATTCTGGTTCCTTCGCCTAATGTGGCTGAAGATCATCAAACACAAAATGCACTGGCGTTGGTACGCAAAGATGCAGCTATCATGATAAAAGATGTGGAATCGAAAGAAAAACTGATTCCTGCGGCTCTGGAACTTATTAAAAATGATGCAGAATTGTCGAAGCTGGCTGCCAATATTCTGGCTTTAGCCGAAAAGGATTCAGCATCGAGAATTGCCGATGAAGTAGTAAAATTGTTGAAAAAATAAATTGAAAAGCCTGAATAAGCGGTCGAAAAACCACATCTGATATATTTACATAATTATTGATATGAACAAATTTAATAAATATTATTTCCTGGGTATTGGCGGCATTGGTATGAGTGCCTTAGCCCGTTACTTCAACTCCAAAGGGTTTCAGGTGGCAGGTTACGACCGTACTGAAACCAAACTGACAGCCGATTTGCAAACGGAAGGAATTCAGATTTGTTTCAACGAAGCGCTGAGTTATGTTCCTTCAGATTTTATGAATCCGAAGAGTACACAAATTGTGCTTACACCGGCCATTCCCGAAAATCATCCTCAACTGGTATATTTTCGCGAAAATAATTTTAACATCCTCAAACGTGCTCAGGTGTTGGGAAACATTACCCGCCAGAGTAAAGGCATTTGTATTGCCGGAACGCACGGGAAAACAACAACTTCAACCATTACAGCGCATTTGCTTTATCAGTCCAAAGTGAATTGCAATGCGTTTTTGGGCGGTATTGCCAATAATTACAACACTAATTTGCTGCTGTCGGGCGAAAGCAATCTGGTAGTGATTGAAGCTGATGAATATGACCGTTCATTTCATCAATTGACACCGTATATGGCTGTTATCACTTCGGCCGATCCCGATCATTTGGATATTTATGAAACCAAAGAAGCCTTCCGCGAAAGTTTTGAGCATTTTGCTTCGCTCATTAAACCCGGAGGTGCGCTCATTGTGAAGAAAGGTATTGAATTACAGCCTGTTTTGCAGAAAGGAGTGAAAGTATATTCTTATTCGATGGAAGACGGTGGCGATTTTCATGCTGAAAATATCAAGATTAAAAACGGAGAAATTCGTTTCGATTTTGTAACGCCTACCGATAGGGTTGCTGATGTGCGACTTGGTGTGCCGGCAAAAATTAATGTAGAAAATAGTGTGGCTGCTATGGCGTTGGCATGGCTCAATGGTGTGACTACCGAAGAGTTGCGTGTCGGAATTTCTTCTTTTTCAGGTATTTATCGCCGTTTTAATGTGGTGTATAAATCGGAAAATATAGTTTATATGGACGATTACGCGCATCATCCCAGCGAATTGAAGGCGAGCATTTCTTCCATTCGGGCATTATTTCCCGATAAAAAAATTACCGGCATTTTTCAGCCGCATTTGTTTACGCGGACGCGTGATTTTGCCGGAGGGTTCTCCGAAGCACTTTCAGGTTTGGATGAATTACTGTTGATGGATATTTACCCGGCGCGTGAATTGCCTATCGAAGGTGTTACTTCAGAAATTATTCTGAAAAATATAACCATTCAACAGAAAAAACTGGTATCGAAAGCAGATTTGCTCGATGCGGTTGAGCAGTTGAAAACCGATGTGCTGGTTACTTTTGGCGCAGGTGATATCGATCAGTTTGTGCCAAAAATTAAAAATTTGCTGAAAAATCAGAATAAAGAACAAAGATAAGAGAGCAAAGAACAAAGACAGGTTGAAAAATAGATAAAAACAACGACCCTGACAGGAGTTGAAAACCCTGTCAGAGGTTAAAATAGAATAAATGAAAAAAATCAATTTCGGAAAAATATTTATTGGTCTTGGGATAGTGCTGGTGGTGGGCTATCTGGGGTTTGCCATCATGAGTTTTTCCTTTATTGATCAGGATGTGATTTGCAAAAAGGTGTTGGTGCATATTAAGGAAGGAGATAAAGTGCGGTTTATCACGCAAAAGGAGATTCTCACACTTCTCGAAAGTCGTGAGTTGAATCCAATTGGTAAATCGTATCGCAAAATTTATCTGGAAAGCATGGAAGAGTTGCTTGCATCAAATCCAAATATCAAGAAAGTGGAATGTTACAAAACCATGGATGGAACAGTGTATGTGGAAGTGTTACAACGCACACCCAAATTTCTGATTGCCGGATTCGATTGTTTTTATGTGGATGCCGATAAGAAATTTATTCCCGTTTCGTTGAATTATGCGGCTTACGTGCCGGTGGTTTCGGGTACAGTTACCAAATCGATGGCCAAAGGTCAGTTATTTGATTTTGTGACTTATCTGGAGCAAAATGAATTCTGGAATGCTCAGATTGAGCAAATTTACGTGAGAGAAGACCGGAAAGTGGAACTTGTACCTCGTGTGGGCGATGCAATTATCGTGCTCGGAACGTTGGATAATTACGAAAAGAAGTTAGATAAATTATATAAACTGTACAAACGCGGGTTCAATGTGATGGGCTGGAACAGATACCAGAAAATTGACCTGCAGTACGAGAATCAGATTGTGTGTTTGAAAACAGGTGCTGCTGAGTTTGTTCCTCAGCCTGTGCTGAACGATAGTGTACAGGTGAAAAACGACAGTGTTCCTCAAGTTAAAGTATAACAAAAAATGAAGTACGTAGCTATAGATTTGGGAAGTTCGGCCATTAGGGCAATGGCCGCCGATGTTCAGGAAAACGGCGCAATACATGTGCTCGGAGTAGAGTCGTTGCCTGCCGACGATATAAGATATGGTGTGGTGGAGCAGTCATCAGGTGCTTCGTTTAAACTACATCAGGCAATAAACTTGCTTAGAAACAGCGCTAAAATGCCCGAAATAGATGTTGTTTCAGTAAGTGTTGGAGCTAAAACCATTAAAAATGTCAATGTAACTGTCAATAAAAATTTTGGAAGTGCGAAAATTGTAAATCAGCAAATGCTGGACGATTTACTGACCGAATGTGGTAAAAAAGTAGAACGTCCTGATGTGGTCATTTTCGACATTTTTCCTTTATCGTATCATCTGGATGGCAAACGTCAGGATGAGCCGGAAGGACAAACAGCTAATCAGATTGTTGCAAACTACAATGTGCTTTATGGTAATGTACATGTACAACGCAAGCTAAACGACTGCATAGATCGCACAGGCAAAATAGTTGAGTACAGAACAGTATCTATCGAAGCACTTTCGGCTGTTGTTACTGAAGAGAACGAAAGAGAAACCGGTTGTATCCTTATTAATTTTGGTGCACTCACAACCACTTTAGGTATTTATTTCGATGGCGTTTTGCAGTTTATGCAGGTGATACCGTTGGGTGGTCAGAATATTACCAAAGATATTCAGGAGTTGGGAATTTCGGAAGCAAGTGCCGAAAGACTTAAACGATTGAAAGGCTGCGCATTGGAATATCTCGTGGAAGATCCTATTAATATCCAGGTGCCTTCATCAACTCCGGGAAATGAACCTGTTGTTGTTTCTACGCAATTTTTGGCTACCATTATCGAAGCCCGTTTGGATGAGATAATGCAGTTGATTTTCGATTCTATCGAAAAATACCGCGATAAAATAGGAACAGGCATTATCATTACCGGAAATGCTTCTCGACTGAATAATCTGGAAGATTATCTGAATGATAGAACGGGTTTTGATGTTCGTGTAGGTAATCATAATGATTGGTTGGCTCCGGGAACAAATGAGGAATATACAGATATTTCCATATCACAGTTGGTCGGTACAATTGCTTTGGTGAACGAATACAGAAAAGATCATCCTTTGAAACCGGAACTACCGAAGAAAGAACCAAAAATACCGAGGGGAAAGGGAATAAGAAATTTGTTAACAGACAGATTTATGATCTATTTTGATGATGAAAATCCTTTGAACGATAAAAATACTTCTGCGAAAGCAGAAAATAAATAATTAAACCGCTTAAAATTAAAATATATGGGATATTTAGACGACAGTCTGCCTTTGGAATTACCATTGATCGACAGTTCAATCATTAAGGTAATTGGTGTGGGTGGTGGAGGCGGAAACGCTGTAAATCATATGTATCGTCAGGGAATCACCGACGTATCGTTTGTGGTATGTAATACCGATAATCAGGCATTGATAAAATCACCTGTGCCGACAAAAATTCAGCTGGGAATTGATACCACAGCCGGACTTGGTGCAGGTGGAAATCCTTCGGTAGCGCGTGCAGCCGCTGAAGAGTCTATCGAAAAAATTCAGGGATTGCTCAAAGATAACACCAAAATGGTTTTCATTACTGCCGGTATGGGTGGTGGAACAGGAACGGGTGCATCGCCTATTGTGGCCAAAGCGGCTCACGATATGGGAATTCTGACGGTGGCCATTGTTACTATTCCGTTTGCCTTTGAGGGAAATCTGAAAATAAAACAGGCGCTCGAAGGTGTTGCCGCACTCAGCGAACATGTAGATGCTATTCTGGTCATCAACAACGAAAAACTGAAGGAAATTTATCCCGATTTAGAGTTGTCGAATGCTTTTGCCAAAGCCGATGATGTGCTGACCAATGCAGCCAAAGGAATTGCTGAAATTATTACTGTTCCGGGTTATATCAATACCGACTTTGCTGATGTGTACAGCATTATGAAAGACGGAAATGTAGCCATTATGAATACAGGTTTTGCATCCGGTGAAAACCGAATTTCTAAAGCTATTGAAAGCGCTCTGAACTCACCACTGCTGAATACAAACGATGTAAAAGGAGCCGGCAAAGTGCTGTTGAGCTTGTATTGTTCTACTACCAACCAGATTAAGATGGAAGAAGTACAGCAAATTCACGACTTTATGAATAAAGTTGGCGACAACGTACAGGTTATTTGGGGCGCTACATTCGACGATAGTTTGGGCGACAACGTGAAAATTACGCTTATTGCTACCGGTTACGATGTGAGCGATATTCCGGGAATGCCTGCCTCAGCCATTCGTCACATGAAAAATAATCAGAATCAGGGAAATGTGTTGCAGAATATGGTGAATGCCATTCAGAATCTGACAAACGAAAAACCGGAGAAAGAAGAGGAAAAGGACGAAATTCAGAAAGCAATGGATCAATACTATAAAAAACCGGCGCAGCCAGAACCTGAAGTTGAGCCGGAATTGTTTGTGGTTGAGCCTGTTGTGGAAGAAGAGCCTGAGCCTGAAATTCCAATGATCACTCTGGATGATCTGGAAGATGAATCGAAACTAAAAAAAGTGGAGAGTATTCCGGCTTGGAAAAGAAAACTTTTCCACAATAAATAAATTTTTCTGAGACTATAGAGTTTTGTTGACTGCCGGTTGCCAATGTGCTCCGGCAGTTTTTTTGTTAAGTGGTTTTATCTTACAGGTTTCCATCCATCATGCCCTTTCAGAATATTCTCCACAGTATATTTGCGGGCTGCTGCTGGTTTCAGAATTTTTGACCATTTTACCCTTTCTGAAGTAACTGAACCTGCTCCTGTATTACCAAATTCAGCATAAAAAGCCGTTTTATCACGGTTGGTTTTGTCCCAGTTTGCCCAGCCTTCGGGAGCAATATGCTTACCTAATTCGCATCGAATATAAACCACCCGGGCAAAGTCGCGCCACGGGCGACCCAAATAGACTTTCTTTACATTGTCGTTGGCAGTTAATTTACAGTTGATAAATACAAATCCAAATGTTTTACCTTTGTTGGTGCTGGCTGCGGTAATGTACGAGTCCGTTTTATTGTTGATGATACAGTTTTCGAACAAGGCTGTGGAACCGCCAAAAATAAAATCGGTTGTACCTTCGATATAACAATTCCTAAAATATTGTCGGCTGGTTTCACCGGATAAATACACTGTATCCTGATTACCCAATATACGGCAATTGCGGAAGATACAACGGTCGCCGGTAACGTGTAGTGCCACTGCCTGACCTACCGGTCCTGCAGAGTTTTCCACGGTAATATTTTCCAGACAAAAATCGTTGGCTTCCACCAGCAAAGTGTAGGTGTAAAAAGTGCTGTTGCGTCCCCGGTTTATTTTATCGAAATAATCATCGTATGTAATGATGGTTTTTTCGGTGCTTTCACCTTTGATGGTGAGTAAGTTATTTATCGACGGAACAACGATTTTTTCTTTGTAAATGTCGTTCTTGACGAAAATGGTAATAGGTTGATCAGGAAAACATTTGCAGGCATCGATGGCTGCCTGAATGGTGGTGAAATCACCACTGCCATCTTTTGCTACAGTATATGAATATTTTTCAGTGGCACTGAGCGTTGTGAAAATGGTTGTTAGTAAAAAATACAGAATCAATAATCTGTTCATAATAATTATAATAACTGATTGGATATATACACCTGATATTTCTAGTAACTACAAAAGTATACATTAGTAACTGGTTTTAAAATCATTTCTCCAAATAATATTATATTCATTTCCCAAAATATCAACGTAGCCAATATTTAATTGATCAACTCTTGACATATTAATGGGAGTTTTCAGCTTTTGTTCGTAAAAGTCAAATTTTGAAAGATCAACCGTTTCATAAATTTCAAAGCTTTCATATTGCTGTTTTGCGAAAATGTCATTTATTTGTATTCGTATTCTGCTTTTAATCAGCTTTTCAGGATTTATTTCAGAGCCATCGGGAAGTTGAAAGCTGAATTTTATTTTGTGAAGTTCTTCTTTTTCAGGACCTTTTGTAGTGTCGATGATGAGTGTGGGTACAACTATCACTGTGTAATTTCTCATATTTACATTGGAATAATTGAAACGATATTTTAATCCTTTGTCAGTGCTAAACTTGTAAATCCCATCTTCAAAAGGTGGGAGAAATGTACCGATTTGTCCTTGTAGCGGTTGAGGTTTTCTGCGGAAATAGTAATTAGCAATATCTCCGAATGAAGTAAAATGTAGAAATATGTCGTTGTATAAATTTCCTTCAGGGCCACTCAGTTCCACACTGTCTTCTGATGTAATCAAATCTATGTTTCCTTCAATTCTTATTGTATAATTCAAAATAAAATCATTGTTCGCTCTCAGTTCAGGTAGAGTGTCGTTTTTACCCCATTTGCCTGCGTAAAAGTCAACAATGGTATTTACCCTTAACTCATTTCCTGCAATAATATCAGGCTCACCATCATCGTCCATGTCTATGTTTTTTGCCAATGACTCGTAGAAAAATCCAAGCTCTTTAATAAATGCTATTTCATTGTCCGACAGGATAATTTGCTTACCAATAGGGTCGTTTAATGGTATGATTTTTCCGTTTTCTACGGTAAGAGTGGATAAATCAATCAAAGTTAAATCATTGGTTAAGCCAACCAGTGGCAAAACGTTTAATCCACCTGTAAATAAATTTCCTATAAACTGGTTGTTTTCCGTAAGGAATGCAATAACGGTTGCACTACCTGCCGGAGCACTTCCTTCAAAAGTTCCGTCGTCTTTTATGGCAACTATCTCATATTTATTTCCGTAGAAAATCAGTACTTTTTTGGCATCGGATAGCGAGAAGGTTTTATTGGATGCTGATACTTTTAACGACCGAATGTCCAGTACGGAAGTAGCCGGATCAATCTTGCCTCTTATGCTGATTTTTTTGCTGATAAAAATATCATCACAGGATGTAATCATAAAAACTAAAACACTCAGGAGAATTATTTTTTTCATTTATTATTAGTCCTTTTTATGTGTGAACTATTCACTTTTAAAATAATGAAATAGAAATGAAGGAACAATCGCCAATAGAATGGTGTGGAGCGGATGCGAGGTTAACTCATTATTAGCACGATGAATAAGATTAATGATGCCAATGTACGATACAAATATCCGAAATATAACCATAGATTGTTCTGATGAATGGTTAAAATTTTGATTAAAATTGAATGTTTATGCAACAAAATGCATTATTTTTGCCTTATACTACAAAAATGAAATTTTAAAACAGAACTATGAACAATACAGAAAAAATATCCGGTCGGATTGTCGATGTGGTAAAACGTCAAATTATCAACGGACATCTACTCATTTCGAACGGAAAAATTGAAAAAATAATAGCCGACGAACAAGTTCCCGATCAGTATATCATTCCCGGCTTTATCGATGCGCATATCCATATTGAAAGTTCCATGCTTTTACCGGCAGAGTTTGCCCGTCAGGCAGTGGCACATGGTACAGTCGCTTGTGTGTGCGATCCGCACGAAATAGCCAATGTGTGTGGTGTGGAAGGCGTTGATTTTATGATTCAAAACGGGCTGACACGTCCGTTTAAATTTTTCTTCGGTGCGCCATCATGTGTACCGGCCACCAATATGGATACTGCCGGTGCTGTGCTCGATGCTGTTGCAGTTCGGAAATTGCTCGAAAGAGATGATATATATTTCCTGTCGGAAATGATGAACTATACCGGCGTTATTGAAGGCGATGAAGAAGTGATGCGGAAACTGGCGTCGGCTGTAGAATTGCATAAACGTATTGATGGACATTCGCCGGAACTAAGAGGCGATGACCTGAAAAAGTACGTTGCCGGAGGAATTACAACCGATCATGAGTGTATGACGGTGGCCGAAGCGGAAGATAAAATTGCTCTGGGCATGATGATACAAATTCGCGAAGGTAGCGCTGCCAAAAATTTTGACGACTTACTTCCGTTGATGCTGAAACATGCCGACCGAATCATGTTTTGCTCCGACGATAAACACCCTGATGATTTAATCAAAAACGGACATATCAATGCGTTGGCACGCAGAGCAGTGGCGGCTGGATTCGATGCGGTAGATGTATTGCGTGTATGTTCGTACAATCCTGTAAATCATTACAGAATTGCTGTTGGATTGCTTCAGGAAGGCGATGATGCTGACTTTGTTGTGGTGAATAATCTGATAGATTTTGACATTATCTCAACCTATGTAAAAGGTGAGAATGTGGCTGAAAACGGAAAATCATTACTTCAATACCAAAAACCTGAAAGTCTGATTAATAATTTTAAAGCAACAAAAATATCAACATCGCAGATAGCCGTTGAGCCAAAAGGTGAACATTTAAAAGTAATTCTGGTAGACGACGGACAGCTATTTACGCATGTTGGAACTGTAAAACCACTGATAAAAAACAATAATGTGGTTTCTGACGTGGAAAATGATGTGCTGAAAATGGTGGTGTACAATCGCTATCAACCATCACAACCGTCGGTAGCATTTATAAAAAACATCGGGTTGAAGCGTGGAGCGCTTGCCTCCACTGTTTCGCACGACAGCCATAATATCGTAGCTGTTGGCGTTTCCGACGAAGATATTGTGCGGGTAATTAACCTGCTGATTGACTGTAAAGGTGGAATTGTGGCTGCCGATAATGAGCGCGTAGAATTACTTCCATTGCCTGTGGGCGGACTTATGTCGCCGGAAGATGGTGAAACTGTGGCTCATATTTACGAAAAAACCGATGCCTTTGCCAAAGAACTCGGTTCTACACTGAAAGCGCCATTTATGACTGTGGCGTTTATGTCGTTGCTCGTTATTCCAAAACTTAAACTGAGCGACAAAGGTTTGTTCGATGGACGGTCGTATGAGTTTACTCCGTTGATGACGTAAAGGAAAATTATAGTACTGAAGATAACAGAATAAGACTTGATTGTAGGATGAAAATATGAAGTTATTGACTCAATGGGTCGTTATAAAATCACATAATATATTCATAGACAATTATATATAGTGCAAATGAATCATTTCTAAAATATCTGTATTTACAAAATTAAACGCAAAGACGCAAAATTAATAATTTCAATAATATTCTAATAATCAAAATAATACCACAAAGAACGCAAAGAAGAAAACTTAAAAGTTTTCTTTGTGGCTTAGTGACTTTGTGTCTTTGCGTTCAAAATGTATTTTTTATAACGAACCATTATAGTAGCTTTGTGTTAATCAATAAAGAATTTTCATTTTGAAAAAATACAATATGCAAAAGACTATTTCAGCCGTTAGAAAAGTACTGTACTTATCTGAAAACAAAGAAATTAAATCAAAATATTTAGTAAATGAATTAAGAATCGGCGAAAAAAGTAGAATAGTGAAAAATTTCGACAGAGACGAAAATTTGAAAAAACTTCATGCTAAATACCTAAATAATGAAATTGAAAATAAGTAAAAAGGAAATTGAAGATATAGATAAGGGCAGGTTACCGTTCAGCCAAAGTAAAATCTCATATTATTTTCTATAAAAAATCATCAAAAAATGTGGTGGAAATTATCAGAGTACTGCATCAAAGAATGGATATCGAAAACCGATTATAAGATGGAAATAAAATATTAGGAATACCTGAAATGAAGTTGAAAAAAATCTTTTCTGAATTATTAAAAAAAATCCACCAATAAGTTTTCAATATTTTCTTTTTTGGCAATTTTTCGGTTGGAAAGTTATAAAATAAAGGTTAACTTTGCATGCAGTAAAATTAAGTGTGAACTCTTGAATAAACCTCATGATAATAGAAATTTACGGTTACGGATTTACTGTATATGAGCTTGTTGCGTTAGGACTACTGTTTATTGCATTCGTATATCAGCTGTATTTTTATATTCGTTATCTGAACGGTGTTATCAGGATGAATAAACTGATAAAAAGAAATGTTGTAGGTTTTCAGACCGAAAAACCTCCCGTTTCGGTTATTATTTGTGCCAAAGATGAGGTGGAAAATCTGCGTGAGTTTCTTCCTTTTGTATTGGATCAGGATTATCCAAATTTCGAAGTAATTGTAGTAAACGATGGTTCGACCGACGATACCGAAATCCTGCTTCGCGAACTTAAAAAGGAACATTTGCACCTGAAATCAACATTTGTTCCTGTGGGAGCTAAAAATCTCAGCACCAAAAAACTGGCTATTACACTTGGCATAAAAGCCGCTTCGAGCGAGTGGTTGCTGTTTACCGATGCCGATTGTATGCCCGAGGGGAAAGACTGGATTTCGCGCATGGCTCGTAATTTTCAGCCCGGTATTGAAATTGTTCTTGGATTTGGTGCATACAAGCAGAAAAAAACCTTGTTAAGCCGCCTTATTTCGTACGATACACTGTTTAATGGCTTGCAATATATGGGTATGGCACTCTCGGGTAAACCTTATATGGGAGTTGGTCGCAATATGGCGTACCGGAAAGAAATGTTCTTCCGCCAGAATGGATTCGCAACTTCACTTCACCTGCGCTCCGGCGACGACGATTTGCTGATAAACCGTACGGCAACTGCCTTCAACACCAAAGTAGAAGTGGCTCCGGATAGCATTACCTGGTCGGAACCAAACCGTAATTTCCGCGACTGGTTTTATCAAAAAGAGCGTCATTTATCGGTATCGACTTATTATACACCGCAAAGCAGATTCCGTTTATCTTTAGAGCCGATGTACAGAGCTTTGTTTTACCTGTCGTTTATTGCTTCGGTGGTGTTGGGCAATCTGATTACGCTGGCAGCAGCCTTGTTGTTGTTCCTTGTACGCTTGCTCGTGCAGTTAATTACCATAAACAAGGGTGCGAAACATTTCGGACTTCGTAAACATGTGCTTACGTTGCCACTGTTCGATATTTATCTTCCGCTTTTGAATTTGTATATTCTCACTTTCGGTCGCATGGGTTCACAGTCGAAACGCATTCCGTGGAAATAAAAAATTACGACATTATTTTCTCTTTGCAAACTATTGCAGATTCTATTAAAATTTCCACGAAATCCGATATTTTGAAATATGGTTTGAATGCCAGATCTATTGTTTTAAAAAACTGACTATAATATTGACCATTGAAATTGACAATGTTGTTATACAAGCTGTAATTTCAGGGGCAATAGTTCGAAGTTAAAAAACTTTTTAGTCAAATCTACTCATCTTTTTTATCAATTGCCTCCGGCTTTTATTTCTTCTTCTATCAATTGCCTCCGGCTTTAGCCGGAGGAAGTAAGATTCAAAATACATTTTAATGGCTTTAGCCAAATTTTTATTTTACAGCTATTTGGCTAAAGCCCATATTCATCATTCATCTTTAAGAATGGGCTAAAGCCCAATCCAATTCATGCCAAGTTAATTATATGACTGAATATACTGCATAGCCACTTCTTCACCTTCTTCAATAGCAATTTCTACAGCTCGTTTAGCTATTTCAAGCAATTGCTCCGATTGCTTTTTGAGCATAAAACTCTCTGAAACTAATAAGGATATTTGTTGTTGAATTTGTTTGTCGATAATTGGAATTTCGACTTGCTCAATTTCCGATGGCTTCCAGTGTTGAAGAATAGAACCACCGGCATCGCGCTCGGCTTGCATTTGCACCACTTTGGAATTTAAAACCAATGTGAGATAATCCGGCAATACTTCATCCGTTTTCACTGATAAATGCAAAATTGCACCTGAGGTAATGGCATTCATATCTTCAGATACTTTATAAGCTATACCTACAGTACCATCTTTTGATAACAGAATTGTATCTTTCCGTGGCCTAACCACATCTTTATATTTTACTCCATCTAAGTGAATATCAGGTTCCGATAATCCCATTTTATTCAAATTGGAAACTCGGATAAATGGCACGCCTTCTTCCTGATAAGCATCCGACCCCGGCTCAATTGATTTCTTTATATTGACTAGATTTCCTAACTGATTATATTTGTCCGACTTAACACGAGCAATAATTTCTTCATATTTCTTCTGATAATATTCTGCATCCAATCTGCCTGAACTCAAAAACGATTCTTTAAAACTCTTTACATTAACGGCTTCTGATGTCGGTTCAAAGTTATTTAAACCTAAGGTTTCGAGTAAGAGGGTTTCGGCTTGAGAGTATTTTGTTTCCGCGTGTTGATTTACTAATTCGGAATTTAGAATGATGCTTTCTATTTGATTTTGAACGTTTTTGCTAACAATTGGGATGTTGAAATTCTTGATTACTTCATAATCCAATGCTGGTCTTGTAACTCCTACAATATTTTTATCAGATTGCAGTTTGCCAAATCTACAATTTAAAAACGTAGATAAAAAGTAAGGATTGATTCTAGCATTCAATGTGATTTTTACTGAATGTTGATTAATATTAGAGCCTTCAATTTTCTTGGTTACAGTAGCACTTTTCCCATATGATACACCAGTTATTGTCAAAAGAACGTCCTTGAACTTCAAAATACTTCTTTTGATCTCATTACTTTGCTTTTCCGAGATATAAACTACATCGTTTAAAGAAAAATAATTCTGCATTATATTTTGTACCCTTAGAAATGGGATTCCATTTTCCGAGTATTCTGCACCAAGGGGAGTTGCTCCTCCAGTCATGTGGATAATAGCCTCATTAAGTTTTAGAGACCCTGATTTTGTATTTTTTATTTTGTCAATATTCTTCAGATATTCTTTTTTCAAAAACTCACTATCAATTCTAAATGTCCAATTTTCATTTCTTAATTTTGACAGAGTAGTCACAGTCACTTCCAGCCCTTCCAACAAAGTATGATACTTTGCTTCATCGAAAGGGCTATTTAAAAAAAACTAAGTTTCTCTTTCTTTGCAAATTCTGCAAATGCTTCGGCTATTCCATCACGCGTCTGTCCGTCGTGGTTAAACAAATCGTGCTTTACTATTAGGTGGTCGTGGGTATCTAATACATATTCGTCCAGATCTTTGGGCGTGTTCACATAGCTTACTTCCGGTTCTTTCAGTTCCATTTCGGTTTGAACGGGTTGCGGAACTTCTGGTTTTACTTTATAAATGGAAGGAATGTCACGCTTGCGAACATAAATCTTTTCACCGCTATTATCTTTGGTTGGTTCCTGCATGGTGGCAAAGAAAATGGGGTAATCATCAACCTTGGGGCATAATTTCTCGTCCCATTTCTGCACCAACATCACAGAGGTTTTAGTACCTGTATGCGGTTTAAACACATTGCCGTGCAAGCCTACCACACCCAAAATACGGCAACGTTCGGCTATAAATTCACGGATTTGTTTGTCGCTGCTGTTATTGAACCTGCCCTGCGGCAATACAATAGCCATACGTCCTCCGGGTTTCAGAAAATCGAGATTGCGTTCGATAAACAGGATGTCGCGCCCAACAGCTGTTTGATATTTGCCCGCTGAATTCTTGCCCAATTCATATTTTGATATAATCCGGCTTTCTTTAATATCGCCTGCAAAGGGCGGATTTGCCATCAGAATATCGAATTGGAAATCGCGGTTATTGTTTTTAACTGAACGAAGCTTTTTAATGTTTGTCCAACCTCTGCCATACACATCCAGCCAATCGCCGTCATTGGTTTTCTCGTCCCAACGTTCCCAGTCGAGCGTATTCAGGTGCAGCACATTGGTTTGTCCGTCGCCTGCAATCAGATTCATTGTTCGTGCCACACGCACTGTTTTTTCATCAAAATCAATGGCAAAAACTTTATCGTTAACGTAATCGGTACAGCGGGGAGGTTTTTGTTCCAACGTAAACAAATGACTTTGCGCCAGTCCTAAGTCGGTAAAGATTTGTTTCCAAACATGGAAAATGGTGTGAACAGGGAAGCCGCAACTTCCGGCTGCCGTGTCTATCATGGTTTCGTGCTCTTGTGGATTAAGCATTTTTACACACATATCAATCACATATCGTGGTGTAAAGTATTGTCCTTTTTCGCCCTTCGAGCTTTTGCCAATCAGGTACTCGAAAGCATCGTCTACCACATCCAAATTACTATTAAAAAGCTTTACATCCTGTAATGAAGAAACACAAACAGACAAGTGAGAGGCGGTAAGTTCAATTTTGGCATCGTCGGAAAACACACCCGACCATTTGACTTTAGCCCTGTTGAAAATGGCTTGAATTTTATCTTTCAGTTCAGTTTCTGTATCGCCATAATTACGAAATTCGAGAAATCGTTTCTTGTCGCGCCCCGATTCCATTTCGTCGAACAACTTAGTAAATATCAATTTGAACAATTCCTCAAACGCATCCACACCAGCACCTGCCAACACTTCATCTTCCATTTCAAGAATAAGATCTTTCAACGACTTTCGTTCATTGACCAACTTATCTTTTTTGATTAAATCGTCAATATTCCAGCGCTCCGAAAGAATATCGGATAGCTTTTCGGTCACCTTAGGAATGCCCGGTAGATCTTCAAAATAGTTGGGGTCTTTGCGGTGATAATACGAAATAGAATCGCCATTACTCCACACACCAATGGGTGCGCCTGTGCCGTTACAATAGCTTTTTAGTTGCTCCTTACCATCTTTCAGTTTAGGCTTCTTGAGTTCGACAATAATATAGGGCGAAAGCGTTTTTTCGCGGTCAAATATCACAATATCAGCCCACTTTTTTTCACGCCCAAACGATACAGAATACTCCACTTCCATACGGGTGGCAGGATAACCATAATCATCCATCAGTACTTGAAGATACAATTGTCGGATAACTTCCTCAGGCGTTAGCTTGATTTCCTTTTTCCGCACCAAACATTCGGCATAGGGAACAGGATTTCCTTTGCTGTCAGTCCGTTCTTTTATACGTTGTTCTAATTTTTGTTGTTCAGGAATGCTAAATTGTGTGAGTTTGTAATTGGAATCTTTGAGGATTTCGGCAAGAGTCATGGGCTTTTATGGGGCTTTTATGGATTAGTGCATTACACTAATTGTCCTCAGAATTTTACCCACAAAAAACGCGGACTAAATCCTTATCCGCGTACGTGGCCCTAGGAAGCCAAATAGTGACGACAAGTCAAAAGCCCGCGCCATTTGGCACGAGCATTTTGCTCATTGTATCTATCACTATTCGCTTTAATTGAAATTTCCTAGGTTTCGTACGCGCGAACAATAGCAGAATGCTATTTAATTAATATGTTGAAAATTAGTTTGTTGTTATTCTTTTAGTTTTTGAATTTTGTTGTTATTTACAAGCGATTTCATTTGAGAAATTGCCATTTTGTTTAATTCCATTAATCTTTCCGATTGCGATAATCCTTGATGAATCAGAACAGCATTCATACTCTCCATATTGGATAAAACTACCAATTGTTCAATATTGGCAGTATCACGTATATTGCCTTTCATATCCGGATTTTCTGTCCGCCATTGTTGTGCTGTTTTGCCAAACAATGCCATATTGAGCATATCTGCTTCATTGGCATAAACATAACTGATTTGCATGGGCGTTAATTCCGCAGGAATCAGGTTTTCTTTAATAGCATCTGTATGGATTGTGTAATTTACTTTCGTCAAGGTGCGCTGAAAATTCCATTCCAACTTAAGGCGGTCATTTTCATCGTTTTTGAGACGTTGAAACTCCTTAACCAAATATATTTTAAACTCAGCACTTATCCACATTCCAAATTCGAATGCAATATCTGGATGAGCATAAGTGCCTCCATATCTACCAGCTGTAGCTTTTAAACCAATTGCATTTGTTTTTTCAACCCATTCTTTAACGCTAATTTTATAATTATTCAACCCTGCTTGACTTTTAATTATGGCATATTCGCCATAATTAAAATCGGGATTGTAGACTCTCTCCCAAATTCCTAAAAACTCAACAGTATTTCGGTTACGCAACCAATCTGAAATAAAAAAATCACCATCTTTGGCTTTAAGCATATCGGTAATGGAAATATAATCCCTTCCATCTGAGTTGATTATGGTTATCTCGCTGCCTCTTACAATTATTTTTTTACTTTTCACTGTTTTAGATAATTAATTTGGTTCATTTTTTTTAATTATACCGAATTCGGTACAATTTAAATCAGGATTTCTTTATCTTCAATCTTTATGGTTTTTGTCATTATTTAATTCGTTTTTCTATCGCGCGAACAATAGCAGAATGCTATTTGATTAATATGTTGAAAATTAGTTTGTTGTTATTCGATAATTTTATTTTTATTTGTTTTATGACAGAGACGCCATACATGGCGTCTGTACATGTAATTTATTTTGTTTTAACTGCTTATCCCTTTCGGTCAAGTAAAATTTTGTAACTTTGCATCATGAATACAAACGAACATTACCCAAATGATTTTCAAGAGTTCCTAATGCAATTTAAGAACGAAGAAGACTGTTGGAAATACATTTTTGAGATGAGGTGGCCGAATGGTTATGTTTGTCCTAAATGCAATGGCAATAATAAGTACTGGTTGACTGGACATAAGCTAATTCATTGTGCTGGTTGTGGTTATCAAGCTTCTGTTACAGGAGGAACTATTTTTCATGGAACAAGAAAACCATTATTACTTTGGTTTCATATTATGTGGTGGGTTGTGGCACAGAAGACAGGTGCAAGTGCCAATAACCTAATGGATTTTATGGGTTTTGGTTCATACGAAACTGCTTGGTCATGGTTACAGAAACTCAGAAGAGCCATGGTTCGTCCAGAAAGAGATAAACTTTCAGGAGAAATTGAAGTTGATGAAACATATATTGGCGGAGTAGAAATTGGCAAAGGAAAACAAGGTAGAGGAGCTGAAACCAAAACATTGGTCGTAGTTGCCACTGAATGTATAGGAAAACAAATTGGTCGGGTTAGGTTTGAAATAATTCCGGAAGCCTCGTCTGAGTACTTAATGCAATTCATTGAAAATAATGTAGATACAGGAAGTAATATAATAACTGATGGCTGGAGAGGATATAGTCCTTTGACAAATAATACAAATTACAAACACGAAATAAAGGTTATTTCTGGAAGCGGAAGTGAAGCTCACGAACTATTACCGCATGTACATTTGGTTGATTCGTTAGTTAAACGTTGGATAAACGGAACACATCAAGGGAATATTTCACCAAAGTACTTGTCGTATTACTTAGATGAATTTGCTTTCAGATTCAATCGAAAGCTATCAACATATAGAGGGAAGTTGTTTTATAGACTTATGCAACAGGCTGTTGACACCTCTCCAAAACCTTTTAAAGAACTAATAAAAGAAGCTTGACCGAAAGGGATAAGCAGTTTGTTTTATATTCAGCTTCCGGCTCGCTGGCAAGTTGGCTTTGTAGCTTTGCTAATTCGTACAAATACTCCGGCGCAAAGTCGGCACCATTTTTCCACTCAATGGTATTATATACAATGCTAAAGTCTTTAAAAAATGCTATGTCTTTAAGCGGCACAAAGATACTACCATTTAATTCGTTCATCAAATCAACCGCATATATTTCGCCATTATTAAATTGAATCTCTATTTTGTAGTCTTCAATATAGTTTGCCTTGCTAATTTCTAAAAACATATCAACTTATTTTAATGGTTCAATTTTGAATAATTCTTCGCCTTTTTGAGCCAATTCCCAATCGGAAAGTAATTCAGTTTTGTGAACATCCAACCAATCGAATATCATTTTTAAGGCTCGCTGAGGCATTTCACCCTTTACAATTCCATCCTCAATAGTAACAATGGCTTTAAAAATCACCATACCAAACGTGGAAATGAGGTGGATTGTGATCTTTATAGTTCATTAGTATTATCAATCCATAAAATCTGGATATTTCAGACATAGATTTGCATTTTTTATTTTGTTTTATATTCAACTTCCGGCTCGCTGGCCAGTTGGCCTTCAATAGCTTTACTTTCAGTAAATAACATTTCCGGATCTAAGTCAGCACCATTTTCCCATTCAATCGTATCAAAACTCACGCGTACAGTGTTGAACATAACTGCGTCTTTTAGCTCTTTAAAAATGCCCAAATGTAGATACGGATTCATATCAAATAGCCGTATCTCTCCATTTTTAAATGTTAATTTTAAATGGTAATCCGGGATTGGTTCTACATGTATAACTGCTAAATACATAGTTTTTCTACTTTAATGATTCTATTGTAAATGGTTTTTCGCCATTCTGACACAATTTCCAGTTTGCCATTAACTCTTCCTGATGTATTTCTATCCAGGCCAATACCAACCTCAATTGTTTTGTAGGTATTTCACCCTCCAAAATCTCAAAGTTCAATATGTTTATAACCACTACATACTCATTGTAATAAACATGTATATGTGCTGGATTATGTTCTTTGGGGGCATAATACATTCGGATAATGATCCCGAAAAACATGGATATTGTTGGCATATTGCGCAATTTATTTTGTTTTATATTCAGCGATAGTTATTAGAGTTTATATAAGTTATGCATTTTGATAGAATAATTTATTTTGAACGCAAAGTAGCTAAGTTGCAAAGCCGCTAAGAAAAACTTTTAAGTTTTTGTCTTTGCGTCCTTTGCTGATATTTGATGAAACTAAAATTTGTATATTTATCTTTGCGCCCTTTGCGTTTAACTATATTTTAATAACAAATATTCTAACTTATATAATGACTAATTCATATGTGAAAAGATTTCTCTATATTTGATGACATGAAACCTCAAATTTACCTATGCAAAGATAGAAAATAAACTGTTGTTTGATATGGGTTGAACAATAAAAATAGAATGCTGCTGGTGTGTTTTATTATTTTTTCAGACAAAACCTTTCCATTTGCTTACGGAGTACTTTTGTCATCGAACAAAACATCTTCGTCGGTTGCGGGAAGATTTTTATAAAAAAAACATCTCAAAGGCTTGTTGTAAAACCTTTGAGATGCAATGATTCAGGGCGTGTAATTTGTTTTGCGGAAGAAATATATTGCTATTTTTCCAGTATCACTGTTTGTGTAGGGAAAGCAAATGATAATCCGGAATCGGTGAATGTTTTCAGAATCACCAGATTTACCTGCGATGGAATTTCAACCACATCGCCTCCCTTTACCCAGTAGATAAATTTGATGTTGAGTGAGTAACTGGCAAAGTCAGAAAATACAGCTACAAGTTCCTTGTCGTCCACGTTTTTGAATATTTTAGGCATCGATTTCAGAATTTCGAGTGCTTCATTCATTTTTTCGGGAGTTGTATTGTAGGTTAATCCAATGTTCACCAACACACGGCGCATAGGTTCATTTGTGACATTCTCGATGGATGCTTCCACAATTTTGTAATTAGGAATGGTCACCAAACGTTTTTCCAGCGTACGAAGGCGGGTACTACGGATGCCAATATCTTCTACAAAACCTTCGAAACCATCTACTTTAATTCGGTCGCCAATGCGAAACGGACGATCGCTGAAAATGGTTATACCACCGAAAATGTTTTTTATAGTGTCCTGAGCAGCCAATGCAAAGGCCAAACCTCCGATACCAAGACCGGCAATCAGCGCGCCAACATCCACTCCGATGTTTTTTAGCGCCATCATTACGCCAAGCGACCAGATAACACCAAGTATCGTACGTCGCACAATAGGCATTAGCGTGTTGTCGAGGTATTTTGTAGTGTTTTCTTCGGCAGCCGGTACCAGATATTCTTCAATCAAAGCATTCACAAACCGAACAACAAACCAGGTAATATTGATGACAATCAGAAACTGATAAGAATTGGCAATGAAAGAGTCGAACTGAGGTTTTAAATCCAGACGGCTGCAGGCAATCCAAATAGCCAGTAACATAATTCCCAATAAAACAGGTGCTTCGAGCATTCTGAACAGAATGTCATCGAGGCGGTTTTTGGTTTTTGAGGTAAGTTTCTGGATGACGTGTTTGTTGAGCAAAACGATAATTTTGTTCAGAAAAATGGCTGCAATAATAATGAGAATGGAAATTAACCAGTCTTTCAGGGAGTTGCCGTAGTAAATTTGTGTAAGCATTTTTTTGTGTAATAATTGAGAAATTAAGAAAATAAGAAATTTGTTTTTGTGTTAATGTGTTGATTGGTTACTCAGTTAATCGGTTAGTTGGTTAATTTGTTCATCGGTTTTCGGGTCATTTATAAACTAATCAACTTTATAAACTTATTAACTTTACAAACTTTATGAACTTCATAGACTAATCAAACTTAAAATCAATAGCATCGCTTGGCATGCGCCAATCGCCACGAGGCGACAGGTTGATAGAACCAACTTTTGGTCCATCGGGCATACACGAACGTTTAAATTGCTGTGCAAAAAACCGCTTGACGAAAATACGTAACCATTTTTCTATCACCTCCTCGGCGTAAATTCCATCGAAAGCATTTTTAGCCATAAACAGTATTTTCTCCGGCGAAAATCCAAAACGGACGAAATAATACAGAAAAAAATCGTGCAATTCGTATGGTCCTACAACTTCCTCGGTTTTTTGGACTATTTTTCCGTCGGCATCAGCCGGAAGCAGTTCAGGGCTTACGGGTGTGTCCAGTACATCTTTCAGAATTTCTTCCGATTGTTTATCGAGTTGATGCGATGCCCAATCCACCAGATAACGAACCAGCGTTTTTGGAACGCCGCTATTCACTCCATACATCGACATGTGATCGCCATTGTATGTAGCCCAACCGAGTGCGAGTTCCGATAAATCGCCGGTGCCAATAACCAGTCCGTTTTGTTTGTTGGCTATGTCCATCAGGATTTGTGTGCGTTCTCGGGCCTGAGTGTTTTCGTAGGTGATATTGTGTATGTTAGCATCGTGGTCGATGTCTTTAAAATGCTGAATACAGGCATCTTTGATGGAAATTTCCATGGCGTTGATACCCAGCGAATGCATCAGGTTTACAGCATTGTTGTACGTGCGGTCGGTAGTGCCAAAGCCGGGCATGGTAATGCCGGTGATGCGTTTGCGGTCGATGCCCAGTTTGTCGGCAGTTTTAACGCAAACCAGTAAAGCCAGGGTTGAGTCAAGGCCACCGGAAATGCCAATCACCACCGTTTGGGCGTTGGTGTGTTTCCAACGTTTGGCCAATCCACCCACCTGAATAGAGAAAATCTCGCTACAGGCAGCATCACGGTTGGTGGTTGAGGGCACAAACGGATGTTTGTCGAAACTGCGTGAAAGAGAAATGCTGTCGTTCGTAGTTTTCGAAAATTCTATTGTTCTGTATTGATTTTCAGTAACTAAATTGCTGAAATTGGTATTTCGCATACGTTCAGAACGTAATCGCTCCACGTCTATTTCAGAAATAATCAGTTGTTCCTCCATTTTGAAACGTTCGGAAGCGGCAATGATTTTTCCGTTTTCGGCAATAATGCCATTTCCGGCATATACCACATCAGTTGTAGATTCACCCCAGCCTGCCGAAGCATATACATAACCTGCATTGCAACGGGCAGATTGCTGTTCAATTAACTGCCGAAGATACGCGTGTTTGCCTGTCAGTTCGTTGGTGGCAGATAAATTGAAAATCATATCGGCACCCTGAATGCTCAGAAATGAGCTTGGAGGTATTGGAACCCACAGATCTTCACAAATTTCGATACCAAAATTGTATGATCCGTTTGCGAACATTACATCCGTACCAAAAGGTACTTCCTGTCCGTTTATGTTGATTGTTTTTCCTTTGTTGGCAGTTGCCGGACTAAACCATCGTTTTTCGTAAAACTCATTGTTGTTTGGCAGGTGCGTTTTGGGGACTACGCCCAGTATTTTACCCGATTGTAAAACTACAGCTGTATTGTAAAGTTTGTTGTCGGTTTGCAAAGGCATACCAACGATAATAACAACTGAAGTTTGAAATGTCTTGAAAAGAAGTTCATCAAGTGCTTTGCAAGCATCAGTCAGGAGTTGATGCTGAAAAAATAAATCGGCACAGGTATAACCGGTTATCGAAAGTTCGGGAAAAGCGAGCACTTCGATGTTTTGATTGTTGGCATCCAGAGCCAGTTGAGCTATTCTGTTTGCATTAAAAGAGCAATCGGCAACCCGTAATTCCGGAATGGCAGCAGCCACTTTTATAAATCCGTAGTTCATAATTGAATGCTTTATTTTATTTCAGAATCGTGTTCAATTTTTTCCATATCGCTCAGATAAATTTCGAGTGAACGGGCAGAAATCCGTATTTCCATTACCGAAAGTGATAACGAAATAATGAGCAATGCCAGCGCTAAACCGAAAACATATGCTGAAACGGTTTGTAAACCAATATAAATTAGAAACATGGTGGCTACACACAGCAGTAAACTGGCAACGCCAATTAACTGCATGTTTTTTACCAGATACAATCTGCGTCTGAGATTGATGATTTGCGCTTTTGTAAGAGCAGAACGGTCTTCCATGTATTTATCTTTCAGCGTGCGTACCAACTGAGCGTACGACAAAAACCGGTTAGTGTATGCCAGCAGCAACAGTGAAATTGCCGAAAATAGAAAAGTTGGTGTAATTAATGTAAGTTCGCCCATGATGTAGTTTGTAAAGTTGATCTTAGTTTGTAAAGTTCATAAAGTTAATTAGTTCATAAAGTTAATTAGTTCATAAAGTTAATCAGCCCCGATAGAATTAGGGGAAGTTAATCAGTTTATAAAGTTGACAAATGATTCGAAAACTGATGAACCAATAAACCCATTAACCAGTTAACCGATTAACCCATTAACCAAACACAAAGATACTAAACTTTTGCAAATCAGTTATCATGAATAAAGTACCCGAATTGAAAATTGCTTCAATCCGGGTACTTGTATTTTCTATGCCAATTAACCAATTAACTGATGAACCAGTCAACCGATGAACCAATCACTATCAATTAAACTTTTCCACGTGAATCTGACCGGCTTCCTTGCGGGTATGTTCTTTGAAACCTTCATGTTCCAGAATTTCAATCATTCCGCTTACCATACGAGGGTTGCCACAGAGGAATACATGTGTATTTTCGGCAGTAGGTTTGAAGCCCCACAGTTTTTCAATAGCTCCTTCTTCCCAAATTTCGTTGATAAACTGAGTCCTGCCACTCCATGGCGTAAATTCTTTTTCAGGTACAGTAATCGTTGGGATATATTTGAATTTTGGGAAAAGTGCCTGAAGTAGATTCAATTCTGAAGAATAACCCAAATCCCATGAATTTGAAGCTCCGTGAATTACCACGATATTGCCTTTGCGGTGAAGCGCATCGGTACGTAGCATACTCATGTAAGGAGCAACACCGGTTCCAGTTCCGATAAGAACAATGTTCTGATCTTCAGCAATCTGATCGAGTGTAAACATACCCACAAATTTATTTCCCAACCAAATTTTGTCACCAATATTCAGATTGAATAAACGTGGAGTTAAAGCTCCTGAGTGAACCAGTGTAATGTAAAATTCCACATAATCTTTCGATACATTGGACGATGCAATTGAATATGCACGTTTAATCAGTTTGTCTGCATCCGGCTCAACAGGTTCTTCTGTGGCTTCGGCGCATTTTTCGGCTGTAGGAGGCAAAGCAATTGCCACAAACTGTCCCGGTTTAAAATCAGGTAGTTCCCAACCAATGGGAGCAATGCGGAATACTTTCATAATAGGTGAAACCTGAACCACCTGTTGTACTACGGCATTTAATTCTTCCATAAATCTTATATTTTAATTTTGTTTAATATCCTGAATGTGACTGAATACAATTATTTGTTATTGAAATTTTGTTCAGTTTTATGCTGCAAAGATAAGAAATGTTTATCAGAGAAAAACGACAAAATTTATAAAATTTTAGATTTCCGACTTGATTTGATAGCTATATGGCAATAGATTTTATCAATTGTTTTTTTTTGATACATATGAAAATTGATGTCAATGCTGTGTTTTATATGAATAAAAAAATGTCCGGAATGGCTCTTTTTTCTTAACTTTGTCATTCAATAATAATAGAGCCGATGATTGTTTGTATTGCTGAAAAACCAAGTGTTGCGCGTGATATTGCCGAAATTCTGGGAGCAAAAACCCGGAAAGATGGATATATAGAAGGAAATGGTTATCAGGTAACCTGGACTTTCGGACATTTATGCGGGCTTCTTGAGCCTCATGAATATGCCCCGGAATGGAAAGCCTGGGCGCTGAGCCAACTGCCAATGATTCCGCAGCGCTTTGGCATTAAAGTGATGAACGACAGCGGTATTCAAAAGCAATTTAAGGTAATTGAAACTTTGATGGCAAGTGCCGATGAGGTGATTAACTGTGGTGATGCCGGGCAGGAGGGTGAATTGATTCAGCGTTGGGTAATGCAAAAGGCATTGTGCAAATGTCCGGTAAAACGGCTCTGGATTTCGTCGCTTACCGAAGAGTCTATCAAAGAAGGTTTTAAAAAGCTGAAAGATCAGAGAGATTATCAGCGCTTATACGAAGCCGGACTTTCGCGTGCTATTGGCGACTGGTTGCTCGGTATGAATGCAACAAGAGCTTATACATTGAAATACGGAAAAAACCGTCAGGTGCTTTCCATCGGGCGTGTACAAACACCAACTTTGGCGCTCATTGTGAACCGTCAGTTGGAAATTGAGAATTTTAAACCGGAAGCCTACTGGGAACTTAAAACGGTGTATCGCGATACTATTTTTTCAGCTTCGAAGGGACGTTTTTCGAGTGTGGAGGAAGGCACTAATTTTCTGGAAACGGTAAAAAATGCCGATTTTTACGTCACTGATATTTCTACCAAAAAAGGTACTGAATCGGCTCCACGGCTGTTTGATCTGACATCGTTACAGGTAGAATGCAATAAAAAGTTCGGATTTTCGGCCGATGATACGCTGAAAACCATCCAAAGTTTATACGAAAAAAAGGTAACAACCTATCCACGTGTGGATACAACGTATCTGAGCGACGATATGTATCCGAAAATTCCGGATATTCTGAAAGGGCTGAAAGAGTATGAGCTACTTACAAAACCATTGCTCGGCGCTAAAATACCAAAAACTAAAAAAGTTTTTGATAATGCAAAAGTCACCGATCACCATGCTATCATCCCTACCGGTGTACATCCAATGGCGCTAAACGAAAATGAAAAACGGGTTTACGATTTGGTGACGCGCCGGTTTATTGCCAATTTTTATCCCGAATGTAAAATATCGACCACCACAGTATTGGGTGAAGTGGAAAAAGTGGAATTCAAAGTGAACGGAAAGCAGATTCTGGATCCGGGTTGGCGTGTGGTTTTCGAGAAAGCAAAAGCCGACGATGAACCCGATGTAGAGGACGATGAAAAAACTCTTCCGATTTTCGAAAAAGGTGAAAGTGGTCCGCATGAACCTACGCTTGCTGAAAAATGGACTTCACCACCAAAGCCATACACCGAAGCCACCTTGCTGCGTGCTATGGAAACAGCCGGAAAGTTAGTGGATAATGATGAATTGCGCGATGCATTGAAAGAGAATGGTATCGGTAGGCCATCCACCCGTGCTGCCATTATAGAAACACTGTTTAAACGCGATTATATACGAAAAGAACGTAAAAATCTGATTGCTACTGTTACCGGGGTTGAGCTGATTCAAACCATTCAGGAAGAATTGCTGAAATCGGCAGAATTGACAGGACTCTGGGAGAAAAAGCTCCGTCAGGTAGAAAAAGGAGAGTATGAGGCAAAAGCATTTCTGGAAGAGTTGAAAGAAATGGTTCGGCAGATTGTTCTGAACGTGAAAAGCGATAACCGATCATTACAGCAAATTCAATTACCGACTATAAATTCGCCCGAAGGTTCTGTTTGTCCACTTTGTGGTAAAGGAACGCTGTTAAAAGGAAAAACTGCTTACGGTTGCAGCGAATGGAAAAACGGCTGTACGTATCGGTTGCCGTTTAACTGATAACTTTTCCAAAGTTTTTAAACCCTGGAAAAGTTAAGTAGCCGGATGATTATTTCGTTCCGCTTAAACTTACCGAATAATCCGGTGAAAGTCCACCACCAGAAATAATCAAAGTTCCTGTATGTGATCCGTAAGACGTTGGATTGTAAGTTACCAAAATATTATATCCGCTGTTGGCTTCGGCCAGCGTAATCGCCGTAGTGTTGACGCTAAACATTGCTCCCGAAACGGTAACTGTCAGATTTCCGGTGATGGTTGCCGATTTAATTTGCAAAACCCGTGTTGTAGCTTTGGTTACAGTACCAAAATTCAGTGTGGCTCCTGTGGCAATTTCACTGCCGGTTATAATGGTAGGTGAAGTTGCTGATTTGGTGGTGAATGATGCCTGCGAAGTGTATGAAGTGCCTGCGCTGTTTGTTGCGTAAGCTTTAAAATAATCGATCAATGGAAAAATATGTTGGGATATGCACCCGACGAAATCAGAAATGATTTAAGCGAATGGAAAAAGCTGATTCACCCTGACGATTTACAAAGTGTTATGGATCATGTGGATAATATGCAGAATATGAATATCGAATATTATGAATCTGAATATAGACTTTTATGTAAAGATGGAACATATAAATGGATTTTGGATAGAGGAAAAGTGATGGAGGTTGATTCTCTTGGATTTGCAAAACGAAGCATTGGAACACATAAAGATATAACAGAACAAAAGAGAACGGAAAAAGAACTGAAGGATAGTAAAGAATATTTGAATTCCATTTTAAAAACAATTCCCGATCTGATTTTTATGTTCGATAAAAATGGAGATTTTGTTGATTGTCAGGTGTCGGAAGATATTGATTTATATGCCCCCATAAACAAGTTTATGCATAAAAATGTAAAAGAAGTTATGCCCAACGATACTGCTGACAGAACAATCAACGCAATTAACTCCGTTTTAAAAAACGGACAACAGGTGAATTTTGAGTACGACTTAACCCTGCCTGACGGAAAGAAAAGTTTTGAAGCGCAGTTATTGCTTTTTAGCAATGACAGAGTGTTGGCAATGTGCAAGGATATTTCCAAAGCAAAAGAGTCTGAAAAGATATTAAAACAATCGCGGGAGCAACTTAAAAGTTTTGCGGCACATTTACAATCTGTTAGAGAGCACGAGAGGCAGTTGCTTTCAAACGAAATTCATGATGAACTGGGTCAGACACTTGTAGTGTTAAGTTAATTCTGAATTGCCGGCTGCTTTAGCTGCCGGAAAATTGCAAGAAAGTTATTCGGCTTTAGCCAAAATCTATTATATATTTGGCTAAAGCCCATTGTAAATATACAATTCATCCACCCCATAAATGGGGTGGCAATTAAATAAATGCGCCAGAATCCGCTTAACATAACAGTAGCTATGAAAATAGACTTAGGATTGCTGGGCAATAAAGTAAGCAAAATCATTCCCGAAAGCAAACTGGAGCAGGTTCTTCCCGAATATCAGCGATTGGCAGGTTTTATTGATAAATCCATCAATACTACCCGTAATATAATGACTGAATTGCATCCTGAAGTGCTTGATATACTTGGCTTTTCGGAGGCTGCAAGCGTGCTGTTGCGAAAATTTGAAGAAAGAACCGGTATTGAAACTCAATTTCAATCGAATGTGCGCGACATTAATTTGTCTCAAACCCATTTAGTGGCTGTTTATCATATATTTAGTCAGATGCTTGATAATGTGGAGAAACATGCCCGGGCAACACTGGTGACTGTTGAGCTTTCGAAAGAAAATGATCGAATCATACTTGAGGTTGCAGATAACGGTATAGGATTTGAAGTGCCGGATATTCCTCAAACAGGGAAATATGGCATACTTGGCATGTACGAAAGAGCCTATTCTATCGATGGAGAGCTGACAGTAACATCGCAAAAAGGTGTAGGAACAACTGTGTTACTTGAGATAAATGAAAGTACAGATAAATAAATGGAGGAAATGATACGCTTCTTATGAAATTATTTTGTATTTTTGAACAAATTTAATGAGTAATTGTTAAAAAAATAAAGCAAAGATTATGGTAAGAATATTTATAGTAGACGATCACGAAATTATCCGCGAAGGATTAAAAAAAATTCTGAAGGAAGAGTCTGATATATTGGTTGTGGGAGAAGCACAGGATGGCGATGATGCTCTGCGCAAAATCAGAAATATAAACTGCGATATTATTTTACTCGATATGAATATGCCGGGTAGAAGTGGTATAGATTTAATTTCTGATTTAAAAGGAATAAAACCACATGTACATATATTGGTTTTAAGTATACATCCCGAAGATAAATTTGCTTTGCGTACGCTTAAAGCAGGGGCATCCGGTTACTTGTGCAAAGATACTGCACTTGATGAACTGGTAATTGCTATACGAAAAATAAGTACCAAGGGCAGATATATTAGCGCCAATCTTGCCGAGCAGCTTGCGTTCGATATTATTCCCGACGATACTAATCTTCCTCACGAAAGCTTGTCGGCACGCGAATTTGAAATAATGCAAAAACTTGCAGCAGGGAAAAAGGTGAAAGATATAGCTACAGAACTAGAGTTAAGCATTAGTACTGTATTTACGTATCGCAGCAGAATCTTTGAAAAATTGTTGGTGAAAAGTAATGTTGAACTTACACATTATGCTATTTCAAATAAATTGATATAATTTTAGAATTGAAATTTGTTTAAATTAGCTAAATATCGCATTTTGTTGATTTTGTATCTCAAAAGTAGTTGTAAAATGGTGTTTTTATCGAAATTTTATAGTACTTTTGTCGGTTCAAATTGTAATGATTGAAAAAACTGTTTTGTGATTAAGAAATTTGCAGTACAAATAAGTTTCATGTATCTGAATGTTGTTCATACATATATAAAAGCTATCCTCAAAAGCATTGTAACATTAGGTTATTCTCAGCTGGCGAAAGTTATTCATTCTTCGAAGGAAAGAAAGGGTAACTTTTTGTTGCGTTATTCTGTGTTGATAATGTTCTTCAGTTTTTTAAGTTTTGCTGCTGATGCGCAAACGGTTCTTGTCTCTCCTACAGGTGATGGTGGGTTTGAAACCGGCTCTACTCTGAGTGCGAATGGTTGGACTGCCGTAAATGATGCAACGAATTATTGGACAGCAGGAACTACAACAGCTTATGCCGGTTCGAGAGCTGCCTATATCTCAACAAACGGGACAAATAATTCATATACAAATACGATAGTTTCTACTTCGCACTTTTACAGAGATATTACTGTGCCGGGTACTGAAACTAATATAAGTCTTTCATTTTATTTAAAAGGCTTTGGAGAGGCTAACTGGGATAGATTGCTTGTGTATACTGCTCCAACCAGTGTTACACCTGTTGTCGGAACGCCAGCGTCACAAGGAACAGCGCTCGCCGGGGCAAATTTAGTTTATACGCAAGCAGCTACATATGCAAACTATACCTTACAGACAATAACATTGCCAGCTTCATTGGCAGGCACTACATTCAGGTTAATATTTACATGGCAAAATGATGCTTCTGGGGGTACTAATCCTCCTGCAGAAGTTGATAATATTAGTTTGGTATCAAGTTCGCCAACTATATATTATTCAAGAAATTCAAACACTCCTACAAATTTAAATAACTGGCGCACAAACCCTGATGGGACAGGGACAGCACCACCCAGCTTTAATTCAGGGTTATTTGTTGTTCAAAGTATACATAGTATGACTACCAATGCAAACTGGACTGTTGGCGGGAGTGTTCAGGTAAATAATGGAGGTACGTTATCTTTAGCGGGTAATACTATATCGATAGCCGGAAATACAACTGTAAATGGAAATTTGAATTTTACGAATACAGCCGGGACAAAAACTTTTACAGGAACTGTTACGGTTAATTCAGGTGGTGTTTGGAATAATACAGCGGCTAATGAAGCTGTTACACTACGTGGTGGTCTTAGTAACTATGGGACATTTAATGCCGGAACGGGTGTTTATACTTTCGATACATATTCACAAGAATTAAATGGGATTCTTTCTATTCCTAATGTTACTGTTACCGGCGTTACACTTACTAATAACAATACTCTTACAGTGTCAGCTGCTCTTTCGGGAGCTACGGGAACCTTGACTCAGTCAGCTAATGCCATTCTAAATATTGGAGGTACAAGCGGAATTGGAACATTGATTGCGACCGGGACAGATAATACCGTCAGTTTTACCGGTGCTGCTCAAACAGTGAACAATGGTAATTATGAAAATCTTGTTCTGTCGGGAAGTGGTGCTAAAACACTACAAACTTTAACTTACACAGTTTATAAAGATCTTACATTGAGTGGAACTGCAACAACCGCTACCGTAGTTGGATTTGCTGTGGGAGGGAATTTAAATATTGGTAATGGTACTACATTTACAGCTGCCGGTTTTAATTTAACCGTAACCGGAACAACAACCATAGGTGGAGGAACAAGTGGAAGTTTGACAATCAGTTCGGCTACAGGAGTAAAGACCTTTGTAAGTCTGGTAACTGTAAATGCCGGAGCTAACTTTACGAATACTGCAGCAAATGAAGCTGTTACTTTCCGTGGAGGTATAACTAATGGAGGTACTTTCAATGCCGGAACCGGAATATATACTTTCGATACAAATGATCAGACCTTAACCGGGACCTTTGCGATTCCCAATGTTACAGTTACTGGTGTTAATCTGACGAATAACAATACATTGACTGTGTCGACAGCACTTTCAGGAACAGCTGGGACTTTAACTCAGGCAGCCAACGCTACTTTAAATATTGGAGGTACGAGTGGTATTACAAACCTGACTGCAACAAATACTGGAAATACAGTCAACTACAATGGAGCAGCCCAGACTGTAAAAACAACATTGTACTACAACTTAAGTTTGTCTGGTTCAAATACTAAAACTTTTGGTGCAAATACCTCAATTGCAAATAATATTTCCATTGCAACTGGCGTTCAGGCAAATCTGGGTGCAGGATTATTGCATACTGCTAACACGCTTTATTTAAACGGAGTGGCACAAACTGCAAATACATTTGGAGGAACTGGTTCAGGAGCAGGAGTAGTTAATACAACCTATTTTACAGCAACTACAGGTATTCTGAATACATTAATCAATTTTTGGACAGGAGCTACGGATACCAATTGGCATATTACAACTAACTGGTCGAAAGGGGCAATACCTACCGCATCTGTTCCTGTTATTATTCCTAATGTAACTAATAAACCCGCTATTTCAGCAAGTGCTGTTTGTAGCGCTCTAACTATCAATATTGGTTCGTCTGTTACACTGAATGGTTCAAATACGCTCACTATTTCCGGTAATTTGTCGAATGCCGGCACATTAACATGTAATTCGGGGGTGGTCTCGTTAACTGGTGCTTTTACAAATACAGGAACAGTAAATGTGAATACAGGTACAATTAATTACAATGGTGCTGCACAGTCGGTTTTGGGTATTAATTATTATAATTTGACTTTATCCGGTTCAGGGATAAAAACATTAACAACAAGCACAACTGCTTTGGGTGGTAGTTTAACTTTTGCAGGTACAGCCACAGCAACGGGAGCTATCGGATTAACCATTGGTGGCGATGTGATTTTAGGAAATGGTACAACCTTTACAGCCGGAGCATTCACTCATAATGTTGCCGGAAACTGGACAAATAATGGAGGAACATTTACTCCCGGAACAGGAACTGTGAACTTTACCGGTAATAGTGCAGCTATGAACGGAACGGCTGCGAGCCAGACATTTAATAATATAACAAAATGATTATCCGCAAAGCGACCTATGAAAGAATAGGCTGAAATTACGGTTGAAATTATAATAAAAAAGCGATTGAAATATTTAAATATATCACTGATTTTCATTACATTTACGGTATGTTTAACCCCGACAATAAGTGTCATGAATCTCTTGAATTTCACCCAAAACTTCCCCGATGAAGAGTCTTGTATTGCTCATTTTAAAGCGCAACGTGACCAAATCGGTGTTGTATGCCCTAAATGTGGCAGCAAAGAACATATATGGCTTAATGGCAAGTTGCGTTACGAATGCAAACATTGTCATTATCGCCAATCAATACGTACTGGTACAGTATTAGAATGTACTAAACTGCCGTTTCGATACTGGTATGTTGCAATGCACCTTTTGACCAGTACAAAAAAGTCATTCTCGGCTTCAGAACTGCAACGGCAGCTCGGACATAAACGCTATCAACCCATTTGGGAAATGCACAAGAAATTGGGCGACATAATGGGCAAACGCGATAACGAATATCAACTTTCAGGTCAAATAGAACTTGACAATGCATTCATTACTACTTTGATAAGCGATGACTGCAAGAATGAAGAACTAAAACGAGGCGCAGGCAGTCAGAACAAGTCAAAAGTACTTGTAATGACAGAAAGCATTGTGGTTGAAAATCCAAGACCGGGCAAAAAGCCTAAAAAGATAAACCACATTAAAATGCAGGTTGTGCCTGATTTGAAAGCAGATACTGCCGTAGAAATTGTCAAAGAACAAATTGATTCAACGGCAGAGTTAACTACCGATGACTCAAAGACATTTTATAAGTTAAACCAAGCTGTAGAGTCTCACAAGGCACAGGTTATTAAACCTGAAGACCTTCAAAAGATTCTTCCATGGGTTCATATCAGTATTGCAAATGTAAAACGCTTACTATTAGATATGCACCACCAGCTTAAAAAAGAGTATTTACAGTATTATCTCAATGAGTACTGTTTTAAATTCAACCGAAGATATTTCGGGGAAAAGATGTTCGATAGATTGGTGTTTGCCGCTGCAAAATACAATACTGACTTCAAATCCAGAATTTATAACAGGTCGCTTTGCGGATAATCATATATAACAATAAACAAAACAAGCGGACAAACATTGAGTGTTAGTGGAAGTACTGCAACCCTTAATGTTGGTGGTACATTTACACAAACTGCCGGAAATTTTACCGCACCGGCAACGGTGGCGGTTACAGGAATATTTACGTTGAACAGCGGTACTTATAATGCGGGAGCAAATCTTAATCTTTCAAATAATTTTGTCAATAACTCGGCTGTTTTTGTGCCGGGAAGCGGAACTGTGTCAATGGTGAGCGGTACGGCACGTACAATTGGAGGAACAGGAGAAACAACGTTTTATAATTTAATTATCAATAATTCCAACGCCGGAGGTGTTACGTTGACTAATAATCAGGTAGTAAATGGGATATTGACATTGACGGCCGGAAGGTTAACCATAGGTACTTATAATCTTACGCTTGGATCCACTGCAAGTTTTGCAGGGGCGTTCGATGTTACAAAAATGATTGTTGCTTCGGGAGCAGGTGCAGTTCGTAAGATATTTGCATCGGTAGGATCAATTACTTTCCCGATAGGAGATAATACTGCTCCTGCTTATGAGTATTCACCTTTTACTGTCAATGTAGCCTCCGGATCATTCGCACCGGGCGCTATGGTTGCTGTCAATGTAACTGATGCCCGTCATCCAAACGATGCCAGCCCAAGTAACTACATTACCCGTTACTGGACAGTGAGTCAAACAGGAATTACAAATTTAAATGCAAGTATATCAGGCTCATTTGTGGCTGCCGATGTAGTTGGTACGACTGCCAATATCATTTCATCGAGATATATTTCTCCTTTGTGGGTAGAGCAGAATGTTGCAACAGCTACAACTATTTCAGCTTCAAACTTATTAGCTTTCGGTGATTTTTCAGGAAGAAATAATCTGAAAATTATTGATGCAAATCCGGCAACGTTGACAGGTTTCACCTATCCGGTTGGTTATGGTCCTTCTGCTGAACAACCGTTTACAGTATCCGGATCTGCTTTGTCTACGAACATTACAATTTTACCATCAAACGATTATGAAATTTCTACCGGAACAGGTGCGTCATTTGTAGCTAAACCAATTATCACATTAAACGTATTGAATCGTGAGGTAAGCTTGTCGACTATTTATGTGAGATTAAAGGCTGGATTAACTGTAGGAGCATACGACAATGAAAAAATATATTGTTCTTCCACTGATGCACAAAGTGACTCTGTAGTATGTAGTGGTTCAGTGTTGAATACTCCATCGATAATTCCGACAGCAAATTTGACTCAATTCAGCTATACTATGCTTGCGGGACCATCTGCGGCACAGCAATTTACTGTTTCCGGGGCGTATCTGACGGGAAATATCACGGTAACAGCACCTGCTGATTATGAAGTTGCTCTTACACCATTTTCTACATACACTGCGAGTGTTTCTATACCTTTTGGTAGTGGAACTGTAAGTAATGTAGCAGTCTCAGTTAGGTTGAAAGCGGGTTTAAATGCGGCGACATACAACGAAAATATAACATTAACATCACAAAATGCTGTGACCCAAACAGTACCCTTAACTGGTGTTGTTAACAGAGCAACTGTTAATGTGTCAAAATTCAATCTGGGCGGGTTTATATATACAGTGGGTGCAGGTCCTTCTGGAGAGCAAACTTTTGAAGTATCAGGTTCTACATTAGGTACTAATGCGTTAACAGTTACTGCTCCTTCTAATTTCGAATTATCTCTGACTTCGGGTGCCATTACTTTCCAACCATCATTATCATTCACTCCATCTTCAGGAAGTGTAGCATCTACAACTATCTATGTTAGAATGAAAGCGGGTATAACTCCAGCTGCCGTAGTGCCGGCACAGAATATTGTGGTTGCATCTACAGGTGCTATTTCTCAAAATGTGATTTGTAGTGGTGAGGTAGTGAGTTTAGTAGGTACTATAAGTTCAGTAGGTGCTTTAAACGGATTTTTCTATTTATATGGACTGGGTCCATCAATTAGTCAAGTATTTTACGTAAGTGGTACAGGCTTAACATCTCCGGTTACTGTCAAGTCAACTACGAATTACCAAATTTCATTAACAAATCAAGTTGGTTCATATGTTTCAGATGGAGATATCCTCCAAATACCCAATATGTCTGGTAAAGTAAATGCCGTACCTGTGTACGTGCGTTTAAAATTCAATCTTCCGGTTCAGACTTATAACAACGAGAAAATTCTATTGACAGCAGATAATGCAAACAACGTTGAAATAACCTGTAACGGAAAGGTGGTTCCCGTGCCTACAATCAATGCCGGTCCTGATAATTTGAATCCTTCATGCCCGAGTGTAAGTCCTACAACATTAACGGCAGCAACTACCGGAGTTACAAATTTGACGTGGACAGGGCCAAATAATTTCTATTCTATAGAAACAAATCCATCATTAGGAGTAATTACTGCTGCTAATAACGGTACTTATGTAGTTACCGGTAATTCGTTAAGTGGAGTGAATCTTCTTACAAACGGTAACTTCCAGTTAGGAAATACCGGCGATTTGGGATTTGGTAGCACCTATATACATCAACAGGTAGCACCGGCAACCAAAGGTAACTATTGGGTATGCGCTAATCCACAAGATGTATATGGTGGTTTCTGTAACTGTGCTGATAAAACAACACCAGACAATTATCAGATGGTGGTAGATGGTGGAACATCGACAGGTATGATAGTCTGGTCACAAACAGTTGCTGTTGCGCCACAGACTGATTTTCAGTTTAGATATTGGGTGCAAACGGTATTTAATCATGCTAATCTTGCTAAGCTTCAATTGTATATTAATAATGCACCAATAGGTACTGTAAACACTGCACCTGCATATGGTCAACCGTGGAAAGAGTTTATTTACAATTCAAATTCTGCGAATAATACACAGTTGCAGTTAACCCTTATAAATACAAGTTTGGAACCCGATGGTAACGACTTTGCATTAGATAGTATGGTGTTTGAACAGGTTATCAAGGTGAAAGATTCAGTTATTATAAATGTTATTCCTACACTTACACCTTCTTTATTGGTTACAGCGTCGGAAAACCCGGTGTTTACAGGTACAATTGTTACGTTTACAGCAACACCAACTAACGGAGGAGTAAATCCGGACTATCAATGGTATGTAAACGGTGTAAAGCAAGAAGGTGCAACTAATACAACTTTTGATTATACGCCTACCAATGGGCAAACTGTCAGTTGTATAATGACTTCAAAATACCCATGTGCGAGTCCTGAAACTGCTACTTCTCAAGTGGTTATGGAAGTAAATCCGCGTACCAATTATTGGTATGGTGGTATTGATACAGATTGGGGAAAACCTCAAAACTGGACAGGAGGTTATGTGCCTGCAGCCGGTGCTGATGTTGAATATGCAACTATAGTAAATTATACCGATTCTGCAAAGAGAGACTTGCAATTAGATATTAATCGCACTATTGGTAATTTGATAAATGCCACAGGTAAAAAATTAATTATACCTGCTGGAAAAGGTTTAATTGTAAATAATTCCATTACAACCGATGGAAGTGTGAATAGAATATTAATTAAATCAAGTTCATCTTTACCTAATGGGTCATTAATTTACAATAACCCGGCAGGATTCCCGGTGAAAGCCACTGTAGAGATGTATACAAAAGCTTTTATTGATAATACACAAACTACAAACAATGGAAAGTTCAAATGGCAATATTTTGGAATTCCAATTACCACTGTCAGAGCAGAACCAACATTTTATGGGTCGTATGTAAGAAAATGGTACGAACCGGGAGATACAATTAATACGCACTGGATTTCACTTACAAATGAATCTATGTTGATTCCTTTTTATGGATATGAAATTTGTCAGGCAGCTCCAAAAACTATTGTTTATCAGGGTGAGTTAATTAATCATAACTTTAGTTCCGGACCGTTAGTGATTTCTACAACATCCATGTTAACTTCCAGAGGTAATTTCGTTTTTGCTAACTCGTATACATCTGCCATTGATATCAGACAATTAGAGTTTGGTCAACAAACTGAAGCCACCATATATTTGTATAATGCAGGCTCATTTAATGATTGGATAAATACTGGTGGGGCAGCTTCTCCCGGTAATAATCCCGGTCAGTATGTGTCTATACCTAAAATTTATGCCGGAGAATTACAGTTTCCACGTCAAATACCTTCAATGTCGGCTATGGTGGTAAAAGCACTAACCAATGATGCAAATGCATACTTCAATATTAACTATAAAAATGTTGCTCTCACAAATACTGATATGCATCGCATCAGAAGTTCGGAGGAGGGAGACAGATCTGCTATTATTATTGATGTAAAGGGTGAAACTCTTAGTGATAGAATGTGGCTTATTACTGATTCATTATCAACAAATACGTTTGATAATGGTTACGATGGAATGAAAATGCTTGGTTCATCATTAGCACCTCAGATTTTTGCTGAAGAAGCAGATGGGAACTATCAGGTAAATACAGTGAAGAATATTAATAATACGACTTTGTGTTTTCAGGCAGGTAAAGACAGAGAGTATACAATGAAATTTACTAATTCAAGTATCAGTAAAAACTATGCAGGTGTTTTTCTTGTTGATTTACTTGAGAATAAAACTATAGACATAACCGAAAGTGGTACTGAATATAAATTTACTGCAAATTCGACACCTGAACCTCTCAAACGATTTAAAATTGTGGCCAGGTATTACGATGAAGAAGATTTTGATAAACCATCCAACTTAAAAGTGTTTAGTGCTGGTGGAATGGTATTTGTTCAGAATTTTTCAGATGCAGAAGGTACACTTCGACTTTATGATATTTCCGGACGATTTGTAAAATCAATAAGCTTTCCGGCAAATGGAATTGTTTCCAGTATTTCAGGATTAAGGTCGGGCGCGTATGTGGTGAATGCCTACACTGTGAACGAAAAATGTAACAAACGTGTAATCGTATATTAAATAAGGAATACACAATAGAACGAATAAAGTGGAAAGAAGATTTCAAAAAATATATGTTTGGTCGTTTATAATAGTAGCAGGAATTGTTTTGCTATTGTTATACACTCCCATTGGAGGTAATTTATATACCTGGAGTGGAGATGATCAGCTATATCAACTTCAACCCGGAATAGATTTTAATAAAAGAATCACAAATTCTCCCGGAAGTATGTCTGGTGGAGGTGGCTATAATTCATCTTCATCAAATATACCAAATTACTCATACAATAGTTCGCCGGGATATTCAGCAGGTGGAAGTGGAGGCTCTTCTGAGAGTTTCTTACAAGGAGGATCTGGGGGCGGAGGGGCAATGATTCCGGAAACGTCAAATTCTCTACACTCTTACGGAGGACAATCGTCAAGTGAATCTTATTCAGGAACTGCCGGAGGCTCGGGTTCTTCGGGTGCAGGAGGTGGTGGTGGATTCTCAGGAGGAACAGCACTGCCTTCGGCTGAACTGGCTCAGATTACTGAAAACCTGGGGTTGACGAGTGACGATGAAATAACTAAAGCTGGTAACCAAACACTTGATAATGGTGGAGCAACAGACCCCGGAGGTGATCCCGACCCGGGAGAAATGATTCCCGTAGGAGGAAATGTTTTTTATTTGCTCTTTATGCTGATACCATATATTGCTTATAAACGGTTGAAGTTTAAATTTGAAAAAAAATAAAGGTTGTCTGAAGATTTCGATAGACAACCTTTTTTATGAATTGTAATAAGATGCTATATCACACTCATACATTAAACAACGGACTAAGGATTATCTACAAGCCTGAAGATATTCCGGTTTGCTATTGTGGAATGGTTATTAATACCGGTACCCGTGACGAATTACCCGAAGAGCACGGAATGGCACATTTTGTAGAACACATGCTGTTTAAGGGTACACAGAACAGAAGAGCTTCGCATATTATCAATCGTCTGGAAAATGTGGGTGGAGAGTTGAATGCGTTTACATCGAAAGAAGAAACTGTGGTGTATGCTACCGTTTTGAATGAGCATGCTCACAGAGCTGTCGATTTAATTACTGATATTGTGTTTTATTCTGTGTTTCCTCAAAAAGAGATTGACAAGGAAAAGGTGATTGTGCTCGATGAAATTCAATCGTACAACGATAGTCCATCTGAACTGATATACGATGATTATGAGGAGCAATTGTTTCGGAATCATGCTTTAGGACATAATATATTAGGGAAACAGGATGTTATTGAAAGTTTTGATACAGATAAACTTCTGAATTTTGTGCAGAATAAATATGCCACGGGAGAAATGGTGTTTTTTGTTTTGGGTAATTTGAATTTCGATAAGCTTATCAAACAACTGGAGACTCAAACTGCTCAGAGCAACCTGCCTTTGTTAAAACCGATCAGGACTCAGCCTAATGTCTTTCTTCCCGAAACAAGAGTCATCAATAAGGATACACATCAGATTCATTATGTACTTGGGAACAGAGCTTACGACTTACATCACCCCGACAGAATGGGATTGTATCTTCTGAACAATATACTTGGAGGTCCGGGGATGAATAGCATGTTGAATTTATCGCTCCGAGAAAAGCATGCTTTGGTTTATCATGTTGATTCTTCGTTTCAGCCTATGACAGATACAGGCTTGTGGTGCATATATTTTGGCACTGATCCGGAGAATGCTTCGAAATGCGAAAAACTGGTGTTGAAATCACTCGAATATTTGAGAGAGAATCGAATGAAAGATCAATTGCTGAATAAATATAAAATGCAATTGATGGGACAAATGGCAATTGCTTCCGAAAATAAAGAGAATTTCGCTTTAAGTATAGGCAAAAGTTTTCTGCGTTATGGCAAAATTGATGACATTGAAACAATACGTATGCATATCAACAATGTTACGACCGAACAACTTCAGCGAATTGCAAATGAGGTTTTCAATCCGGAGAAATTCTCCATATTAAAGTATACCTGATTTTTTATTGCAGAAATGAATATCGAAGAATATATTGCAGCGCATTCCGATGTGGAACCGGAATATCTGAAGACTATAAATCGCAAAACTCACGTTCAGTTGTTGAATCCGCGTATGTTGTCAGGGCATTTTCAGGGACGGGTGCTTTATATGTTTTGTAAGATGATAAACCCCGTCAAGATACTTGAATTGGGAACATTTACCGGTTATTCGGCTTTGTGTATGGCCGAAGCATTACCCGAACACGGAAAACTCATTACCATCGAAAGCGATGATGAACTGGAGGATATTATCACCGAAAACCTGAAGTTATCCAAGCAAGGAAGCAAAATTCAGTTGCTGATAGGTGAGGCATTGCAAATAATTCCCCAACTTGAGAACGATTTCGATCTTGCTTTTATTGATGCAGATAAAAGAGAGTACTCAGCTTATTTCGAATTAATTTTACCAAAACTAAAAAGTGGTGGATTTATTCTGGCCGACAATACCCTGTGGGATGGAAAAGTGCTGAAGCCTCACGAAAGCAATGATTTTCAAACCATTGAAATTAAAAAATTTAACGATATGATTGCTGCCGACCAAAGAGTTGAGAAAGTTATGTTACCTTTGCGCGACGGATTAACTATTATCAGAAAAAAATAAAAACAAAATGACTATGTTTACATTTCAGATTGAACTGAAAGTGAGAGATTACGAGTGTGATATACAGGGAATTGTGAATAATTCGGTATATCAGAACTATTTGGAGCATACGCGTCATGAATTTTTGGAATATCATAAAGTTAGTTTTGCTGATTTACACACCAAAGGTATCGATGCTGTAGTGGCACGAATCGAAATGTCGTTTAAAAATTCATTGTTACCGGGCGATAGTTTCGTTTCGAAGCTTTACGTCAGGAAGGAAGGAATTAAATACGTGTTTTACCAGCAAATTCATCGCAAAAGTGATGATAAACTCTGTGTAAAAGCAAAAGTGGATACTGTAGTTGTGGTGAATGGTAAACTCAGTGCCGGTATTCCTGAACTTGATAGCTTAATTTCTGAATAACAAAAACATTTTAGTTTTCAGCTTGTTTAAATGAAAAACAAAATGTTTTTAATTTTAAACTGTTAATATTGTAATAATTTGAATATGAATGAATTTTTGCAAACGGAGGAAAATATAGTAAGAATGCTTCGCACGGTTTTCGACCCCGAAATACCGGTAAATATATACGATTTGGGTCTGATTTATAAAATCGATTTATCCGAAGACGGAAATTTGGCAATTGATATGACACTGACAGCCCCCAATTGTCCTGCAGTTGATTTTATTGTTGAAGATGTGAAGATGAAAACAGCAGGAGTAGAAGGTGTAAAAAATGTAGATGTCAATATCGTTTTTGAACCTGCCTGGGATAAAGAAATGATGAGCGAAGAGGCCAAACTGGAGCTCGGATTTCTGTAGTTTAGAAAAAAAGGAAATTAAGAAACTGAGAAATTAGAAAACAGGAAATACGATTGTTTATAATTTCGTTGCCAAATTTCAAATCCGCTAAAACAAATAACAAATGATATATTTTCTGTCGGATGCTCATTTAGGAACTCGTGTTCTGACCAATGTTCATGAGCATGAACGTAAACTGGTTCGTTGGCTCGAAATGGTTCGTAAGGATGCAACCGTCATCTACCTGCTGGGTGATTTGTTCGATTTTTGGTTCGAATATAAAACGGTGGTTCCCAAAGGCTATGTGCGCTTTTTAGGAAAGTTGGCTGAAATGACTGACGAAGGAATCGAAATTCATTTTTTTACAGGAAATCATGATATCTGGACGTTTGGCTATTTTGAACAGGAAATAGGATTGATTGTTCACCGCGCTGCTGTCGAAAAGGTTATAGGTGGTAAAAAATTCTTTTTAGCTCATGGCGATGGGCTGATATGCGCGAAAAGAAATTTCAGTTGATACGAAAAGTTTTTCACAGTAAACTGGCCCAGAAACTTTTTGGTTATTTACCTCCACGTTTAGGACAGGAATTTGGTTATAGTTGGTCTAAAAGTAACAGAATAAAACATATTAAATACGACAATAATTATCTGGGTGAAAATAAGGAACATTTGGTGATATTTGCCAAAGAATTTGTGAAGAAAAAAACGGATATTGACTTTCTGGTATTTGGTCACCGGCATATTGCGCTTGATTTGCAGATAACAAAAAATGCTCGTGTTATCATTCTGGGTGATTTCCTGAATCAGTTTTCGTACGGTATTTTTGATGGGGAAAACTTCTGGCTCGATTATTTTGAAGTGTAAGTCATACATAAAAACAATCCCGAAACTCTATCAAAAGTTTCGGGATTGTTTGTTTTATTGAAATAGCTTTTCAATTCGTTCGGCATAATGTGCCTCAATGACATTACGCTTAATTTTTAATGTAGGTGATAAAAATCCTCCGGGTTGAGTCCATTCGTCAGGTACAATCTGATAGCGTTTAACTTGTTCGAAATCACCGAAAAACGAATTGTAATGTTTTACTTCTTCCTGAAAACGTTTTATCACCATTGGATTTTCAATCATTTCTTCATTGGTTTTGCAGTTCAGTTTGTGTTTTGCACACCACGATTTTAAGTAAACAAAATCGGGAGAAATAAGTGCCGCTGCAAATTTCTTGTTTTCGCCTACAACAATCATGTTTTCGATAAGCGGTGACTCGGTGAATTTGGATTCTACAGCCTGAGGATTGACGTATTTACCAAACGAAGTTTTGAAAATGCTTTTCAATCGTCCGGTAATTATGAGTTGACCTTCCGGCGTAAATTTACCTGTATCACCGGTATGTAGCCAGCCTTCGCTGTCGATTACCTGAGTAGTTAATTCAGGATCTTTGTAGTATCCGAGCATTACATTGTGACCCCGACAAATAATTTCGTCACGCTCGCCAAGTTTTACTTCAACTCCGGGCAATGGTAAGCCTACTGTGCCGAATTTACGGCCGTTTTTACCGCGTTGACTTACAGCAATCACAGGCGAGGTCTCGCTTAAACCATAGCCCTCAAAAACAGGCATTCCTATGGCTGAAAAGAACGATGCAATATGTGATTGAATGGCCGAGCCACCAGAAACCACAATATCAAAATTACCACCTATGGCAGCTCTCCACTTGGAGTAAATAAGTTTGTCGGCCAGTTTGAGCTTGGTTTTGTACCAGTTGCTCATTCCTTCGAGTTGATAGTGAGTAGCCAGATTGAACGCCCAATAATACAAGCTTCGCTGGATAAGAGGCAATTTTTTTCCTGCGAGGAATAATTTGTCATAAATTTTCTCCAACAATCGCGGAACACAGCTCATCATGGTAGGATTCACTTCTTTAATGTTGTCGGCAATGGTTGCCAAACTTTCAGCATAATAAACCGACATGCCAAGATATTGATATAAATACACCAACATACGCTCGTAAGCATGACAAAGTGGTAGGAAACTCAACGCAGTTTTGCTCCATTTTGCAGGAGTTTCCTGAAGGTTTTTTACCTGATTTACAATATTACTGTGCGATAACATTACTCCCTTAGGATTGCCTGTGGTTCCGGAAGTGTATATGATGGTTGCCATGTCTTCGGCTCTGACTTCAGCTTTCAACTGTTTCAATTTGCTGTCGTCCAAATTGTCTTTCCCCAATTGAACCAGCATTTCAAGATGTTTGTATTCAGTCCCAAGGTCATCAAAAGTGTAGATTTCTTTCAATGATGTAATTTCGGGTAGGATGGGTTGCAGTTTATTTCTGAGCTCTTTACCTTCAATGAATATCATTTTCATTTCAGCATGATTCAGAATATATCTGTAATCATCCTGACTGATAGTGGGATAAATAGGGATAGAAACCGCACCAATTTGCATGATGGCAAAATCGAGCATATTCCATTCAGGGCGGCTTCCACTGACAATTCCGATTTTATCACCGGATTTAATGCCCGATGCTAAAAGTCCGGCACTGATATGATTGGTTTTGGTGGTGTAGTCTTTTATACTGTATTTAGTCCAAACGCCATTGCGCTTTCCGGCCAGAGCCACTTCCTGATCAGGATATGTTTCAAGATAATTATCGAGAATATCAAATAAGCGTGTTACTTCCATAAAAATTTGATTTAAAGGTGACTTTATAGCGATGTATTTTTATTCAAATACTACTGTGCGGTTTTTATAGGCCAGCACTTTTCGTTCGATATGTTTTTCGACGGCATGAGATAATACAATTTTTTCCAAATCGCGACCTTTCCGAATAAGTTCATCCACCGTATCTTTGTGCGAAATGTGAGTTACATCCTGGTCGATAATAGGACCTGCGTCGAGGTCGGAGGTCACATAATGGCTGGTGGCTCCGATAATCTTTACACCACGTTCGTGAGCTGCGTGATATGGTTTAGCACCAGCAAATGCAGGTAAAAAGGAATGATGGATATTGATAATTCTATCAGGGTAACTGGAAATAAACTCAGGTGAAAGAATTTGCATGTAGCGGGCTAATACACAAAATGTGACTTTTTTATCTTTTAAAAGTGCAAGCTCTTTGGCTTCCTGTTCTGCTTTGTTGTCTTTATTTACCGGAAAATAATGGTATTCAATGCCGAACTGACGGGCAACCGGCTCCATATCGGGATGATTACTGACGATGACGGGTATGTCAACATACCATTCGCCGGCAGCATATCTGGCAAGCAAATCGTATAAACAATGCGACATTTTTGAAACAAAAATAGCCATGCGTGGTTTCATCTCCGAAAAATACAATCTGAAACTCATATCATACCTCGAAGCTAACAATGTCTGAAAATATTCTTCAATTTTATCTTTAGGTATCTGGAAGTTCGTTAAGTCCCATTTTATACGCATGAAGAAAATTTTTTCTTCGCGATTTACATATTGATCGAGATACAGGATATTACCTTTATGCTGGTTTATAAACTCAGTTACGGCTGCAAGAATACCGGGTTTGTCGGGGCAGTGAAGCAGAAGAACTGCTGTATTATCATTTCCTTTCATTTTCATCATTCATTTTTAATCGAAATGCAAATATAATATATAAAATGCGTATTAAGATATTTTTATTAAAACTTAACGAAGGTTTGAATTATGTTTTTTGCTGAAATGAAAATTCAAATTTCAGAAAAAAAGTTGAGTTGACTATTGCATAAATAAAAATAATGCCTTATCTTTGCACCGCATTTGAAAATAATGCGCTACCCTGGTTCGGTAGTTCAGTTGGTTAGAATGCCGCCCTGTCACGGCGGAGGTCGCGGGTTCGAGTCCCGTCCGTACCGCAAGAAAGCAATTCAGCAATGAGTTGCTTTTTTTGTTTTTGATTTTAATTAAAAGAGGCTGTCTAAAAAGGTATTTGATAATTTCGAAAAGTTTTGAATTGTAAGTGGTGTCCGCCCCAAGCCCCTGAAGGGGATGTTAGATAGTGCAAAAACCCAATTATTTTGCACTCACCAAGTCCCCTTTAGGGGATTTAGGGGCAGAAATAAAATGATTGCTTACAAATTGTAACTTCAAAAAAAGAGAGTGGCCTTTTTGGACACCCTCTTTGCAATTAGATATTATATGATAGAATTATCTTACAATGATTTTTTGTACTCCGTTGTTGGCTTTTACAACATAAGCACCTCTGTTAAGTGTAACAAAGCTATTTGCTGTATTATTTAGTATTTCAGCAACTTTTATGCCTTGTATGCTATAAACAGTAAAACTCAATGCGTTTTCAACATGCAATTTATTGTTTTGGACATACAATTTTAATTCATTAGCGTTCAATGCCGGATTGTCTGTTGAAATAGATGCATATACAAGTTTCCATTCAGAATTTCCGCCTGCTGCATAGGTTTTGTCGTAGTACAAACGTGAATCTGCTGTAACTGCATCGCTTGACAGTACTTTAGCCGTGTTTGCAAGGTTTGAGTATGTATATAGACCATTACCTTTGTCAGCAATAATCCAATCGGCATTTGAATTTGTTATTTTACCAAGATCGGTATCCCAGCCCGTATTTCCGGTTAATACTTTTCTAACAACTCTGTAAGTTACGTGTTGTGTAATTTGTACTGTATCTGGAGTTCCGGCATCCAAAACATTGATTTTTCTGAAGAAGAATTTCTGATTATCAACTCCGGTGTTTGTTGTAAGAGCAACAATGGAGTCGCCTGTAGAAAGTGGTCCTAAAACCATGTTACTTACAGCCTGCGTAACATAGTATCTGGTAAAAAAGTTTATTTTTTTTACGGTAATTTTAGCCAAAGTGTTTAACCCGTTTGTCAGGGTAATTTCACTGTTTGTACCGGCAGCTGCACTGGAAGAAATTCCCAATAAATAAGATCCGGATACAAAATCAGCGCTTGTAATTTTTGTTTTGCTTACAGTTAACTCAGCAGGAGCATTTACATTAAGGGTATCTACTGTGTTATTCACTGAGTTTACTTTTACATAAAAAGTTTCACCTGTTTCAATTTGAAATGCCTTTTGTGAAACAGTGGCAGTTGGAGCAATGAAATTTACTACAATTTTTTTTGTTATTGTACCTCCAACTGTATCGGTGCTTATACGAATGGTATCTGTTGTGAATGGTTGAGAGTTGTTTAATGTTACTGTAACTGAGTCGCCGCATTGAGCGTTCGATTTAGAAACGGAATTTTTATTAATTGTTATTCCAGAGAATCCAGCCACTGCCACATCATTATTAAGATTATTGCCAAATACAACAAACTTGGCTGTTTTATTAACTTTAGTAAGTGATATAGAGCTGATGTTGGTACTTAAAGATTTAGCCCCGCTTTTTACAATCGAAAGGTTGTTGATTCCAAACCATGCATAATCGCCGGTAATTGTAATATAATACACACCACTTGTGCTTCCTGTTGTGAAAGAATAACTTCCGTTTCTGTATACTGTGGCAGAACTGGTGGTAGTAAATGTTTTCGAACTAAGTCTGCCTGTAGCGTCAGCTGTTGTGCTAATACCAACTGTAAGAGTTTTTGGAGGAGTTGCACTGCCACCACACACATAATCAAATGTGAAGTTGTATGTTGAGCAACCATCCAGAGTTACCGGAAATGCATAAGTAGAAGCAGAGTAAGCATTGTTGTCATAACGAAGCATCAGTTGTCTGGTTGTGACAGTGCTGGCATCAGATTCGTTTGTAAAACCAGTATGACCACCTGAAACATTGTAGTCTCTGAATCGGCAGCCTCCTGATCCGTTAGCCACCTGCCAGGGAACTGATGCACTTACTGTATTTAACCAACCCACATCGTTTGGTTTGGAAGCTGTACTTGTAAGCCCGTTGCCATCCCAACCAGCAATAAGATTGGTTTGTGCTTGTAATTGAAAAATTGCTAAAACAGCAATTAAAAGGAAGTAATGTTTTCTCATGATAATAATTTATTTAAAGTGAAATTAATTTATAAAGCAAAAATAAATTCTTTCATAGTCTTTGAGGATGAAAAATAAGTCAGAAATAGGAAAGATACGGTTATTTCAAAAACAAAGAGCCAACCTGAAAATTGATTCAGGTTGGCTCTGTTGGTTAATTAAACTTACTTTGTATTATTTAGAATTAAGCAAGAAGATTTATTTATTTAATAATGGCTTTCATTACATTGTCATTGACTTTGACAAAGTATGCACCTTGTTTTAAATTCAATACGCTTGTATTTGAAGTTGCAGCGAATTTGTTGATTAACATACCACTCATGTTATAAACATTCACAACATCACCAGCTTGCGTTCCATGAACAGTTAATTGACCTTTGTTTGATGATACATATAAGTTCGATGTATTAGAATCCAATGAGGTTGGAGTTCCTACAATTGATAAATCAGCAATAGCACATAACGATGGTGTAGATGATGTTATATTCAGATAATATATTCCGGTTGAAGGAACAGTAAAGCTGTTATTTGAAATATCTGTTAACAAACCAGCGGTACTTGTTACTACTGTTGCTGCCGTTCCTGCACTTGTACCTGTATTGTCTTTTGCAGAGTTCACGTTTAATGTTAGAGTTGGTGCAACATCTACCGAGTTCCATGCTGCTTTACCGGTTAATTGATAAGTGATTCCTGTTTCTAAAGCAACCGGATAACTGTAAATACGAGCCACATTACCACCATCCCAACGAACAAACATAATACGACCACCGTAATTATTACCATTGTATGTATACGTAATACCACCAATTCCTGTATTTGCTCCATTTACCATATCCATATATCGTACAGTTCCTGATTGAGTGCTATTAGCAGCTACCCATGTTATTGTTGGATTAGCCGACCAACCATAAACAGTAGGTACAGAAAGTACCGCATCGGTGTTTGTTCCTCCGGCAGCCCAGTCGTTGATGGTGTAGTTGCCGTTCCATGTAATTGTATACGCTGAAGTATGTGCATTTCCATTGTAAGAATTGCCTGTTAAATCAATCGAGGGTACAGATGCTGAAATCGATGAGCCATTATTTGTTACAGTTGCAACAGAAGGTGTTGTAGTGGCTGTGATTGATACACTATTCACATCTGCAGGTGCTTTAACTGAATAAACAGTAGTTCCAACTTCAAATCTTGGAGTTAATCCTCCGGCTGATAATGATATACCCGAAACAGCAACTGTTTCAATATCGTCAGATGTAACTGATACTGTTTTACTGGCTGTTCCACTTGTTATACTAATATCCCCTGACACATTTGCAGCTTTATCCCATGTAGCAGTGATAGTGTTGAGTGCATTTGCATTTGCCAGAGCAATGGTATAAGTTGGCGATGTTCCGGTTACATTATCTCCACTTAAAGTTATATGAGTAGAAGGAACTGTTAATGTAATATCAGATGTCAGATTTGATCCTGTCAAACTAATCGTAGCATTAGAAGGTGTTGAAGCAACTGAATATAAAATGCTTGATTGTGTTGTTACTAAACTTGGTATTACCCCCAAATATGAAAGTTTGAAATTGTCAACGCTCACCCAATTGGTACCGGTTGGCGCATTTTCTACTTTGAAGCCGATTGATAGTGTTCCATCTGTAACAATGGCTTCTGCGCTGTAACTGCCTGCAGTAGAGACGGGTGTGCTTGCATTGCCTGCGAATAAAACAGCTCCGGCAATATCAGTAGGACCAGTACCATTCTGGTTTTTTCTAGCTAATCCACTTGCGCTTAGCACATATTTTCCATTTGGTAGGCCTGTGACGGTTTGTGAAACGCTCATATTAGCAATAGTAGCTACCGGGGCTAGATATTTTTCAATATGGTATATGCCGTCTTTAACATATAGTGGACTGTTAGATACTATTGAAAATCCAGTATTTGTCCATCCTGTAAAGGAATTTGTTTCAAAACTTGGATTTGTTATTTCAGATGTATAATCTATATAATCTCCATTCGCAAAATCTACAGCTAAGTTTGCTGGTGCATAAGCAGTACCATCAAGAAATGTTGCTGATGTTACACCTGTTATACCTTTTGTAACAGAACCTTCAGCTAATGTTATTCGATCAAGGTGAATTATTGTCCAGGTACTACTTGTCGCATCACCGTTATTTCCAATTGTAAAGAAAGTTTCGCTTGCTACAACTGATGGAGTTTGAAAGGTATATTCGTAGCTTCTTGAAGTGAAATTTGTATTTGGAGTGTTGAATACATTCAAACTATATTCGTACCCACCTGAAGTAGACCCCACACCTACACGCCAGTTACATGATCTAGCTTGATTGTGCGTTAAAACATGAAATTTAATTTTATAGATAGTGTTGGGTTTCAATTTGGTGCCAAGTGATTGATATAAATAAGTGGTTGTATTATTTACACCAGCTCCATCATTCCGCCATAGGAGTGTTGCTAAACTTTCACGACCAGTCACGTAACTAGCATTGTCAACATTTACTCTAATGCCACCTGATGTATAACTTGTATGTCCTCCCGTTGGAATCCAGGTTGCTGCAGCATATCTCTGGTCGGTGGTACCTAAATTAGCACCTGTAGTGGTTTCGAAGCCAGGATTTACAATTAAGTTTTCTGCATTATTAATATTTGAAAGATTTGCATCATCATACACATTAGGGTAAGTAGCTTGAGCAGCATTTGGCGTTAATGTTGTTTTATAAACATTTCCTTCATATACATATACTTTGCCATTTTTTTGAGAAAAACGTACTACTCCATTAGTCGTTGGCGTATAATTGTAAACTCCATTGGCTACAGAGATTTGAACTCCCACTGTACCCTGAACTTCTAGGGTATAACTCCCAGTGCTCGGAAAAAAAGTAGCTAAATCGGCTGTAGAACCTCCAAAATTCTGCATAGCTGGTAAGTAAGGAATAACTGTCGCATGCGCAGAAAATGCTTGTAGCATAACGAATAACATAAGGAATGACCTTAAGAAATGTAAGTTTTTTTTCATGATATTAATTTATTAAAGTAATTATTTTTTTGTTTTTTGGAAGAGTGTTTTCTTCATTGCCAAAAATAGATGGATTTTATTTCTTACAGGTAGTAAAAAAAAGTCAAATAAGTAAAGAATAAAACCTGTTTGTCTTAAAAGAAAAATTGCTTCCGGTCAAGTTTTCAACTTACCGGAAGCAATTTTTTGTTGTTATTTGATGACTTTCAGAACCGTGTCGTTCACTTTAATCAGATAAGCGCCGGTTTTTAAAGTGAGTTCAGTTACCTGTCGCGTTGCTTTCAACTGGCGAATAAGTTGCCCGCTTACAGTGTAAATTTTGATCGTTTCGCCACCGGAAGTGCCGTTGATAAATACTGAGTTTTTATTGGAATAAGCAAACAAATTACTTACTGCAGGTTTGCTAATATCTGAGGTGTTCAGTAATTTTAAATCGGCAATTGCACCGAGTATTCCCTTGTCGTTCTTCACTGTAAAGTAGTACAAATCGGTATTGGCTGGTGTAAAGCTGATACTAAAGTCTTTCAGCATCATAAACTTCTTACCCGAAATGGTAGAGTCAACACTTGCCAATGATACACCTGTATTATCGTTCATTGTATTCACTCCAAATGTAAACACAGCTATCGAATCTACCGGCGGTATAGTGTCAACCGGCATGATTGAATTCCATGCATATTTACCTGTGATGGTGTATTTCTGTCCACCTGTCAATATGACCGGATAGCTGTAAACTCCGTTCGTAGTTACATTGCCATCCCAACGCATATAGAGCACACGTCCTTTAAATGCGATGGAATCATCTTTTACTCCGGTGGATAAGGTGTCGCCGTAATAATGGTAACCCACAGGATTGTCGATAAATCTGTTTGTACCAACGGTGGTTGCATTTGCAGCAGCCCAGGTGGCGTTTGTACAATTCCAACCCCATTTGTTCGGAGTTGTGTTAGCTCCGGTTCTACCTTGTGCTGCCCAATCGGAGAATCCGAGTGCAGAATATGTAAAAGTATAATTTGTCGTGCTGGAGTTGTCTCCCGAAATACAGCTTAATACCAAAGGATTTGTTGCGTCCAAAGTATTACCGTTATTGTTGATAAATGCCAGAGTCGATTTAGCCGAACCGGTTACTGTTACCGATGGAATAGTTGGAGTTACAAGCACATTGTAATTTGTTACTGCCGGGTTGAACTCTTTATCAAGAATACCATCGCTGATAATCACGTTCGAAATAGTTGATAATTTTGGATTGTAAAGCTCATCAATATTTAAAAGCAACCATTCAGTGTTTCCTCCTGCTGCATATGCTTTGTCGAAATACAGGCGCGCATCGGCTGTTAACGCATCAGTTCCTGTTACTTTTGTAGGAGCCATTAGGTTAGTAAGTGTATATTTATCAGAGCCTACATTATTAATTATCCAGATAGCATTTTCATTTGCTGTATTTAATTCTACATCCCAGCCACTGGTTGCTACTTTGCGTAATGTAAGATAAGAACTGTCCTGTACAATATTGACAGTGTCAGGAGTTGACGATTCAAGCATATTCAACCGGCGAAGGAAGAACTTCTGCGTAGTTTTCATCGCATTTTCAGTTAATGAAGGTACGCCTGCAAGCGTTGAATTATTACCAATGACCAAACCGCTGGTGTTTTGTTTTATCAAATAACGGGCAAATTTATCAACTTTTTTTACCGGAATCGATTTCAGTAGTTTTTCACCTGTTTTTACAAGTATTACTCCACTGGTACCTGCAGTAGCTGTTGAAGTAACATCCAAACTGATTGTTCCGCCAAAATCTTTGAAGTCACCAGCACTAAGCGAGCCTATCGAAATATCGAAACCGGCAGGCATAGTAATATCGATCGATTCCAGAGAATTGTTGACCGATGTAAATGAAAGCGGGAAAATTTCGCCATCTTCCATCTGAAATGCATTAACCGAAGTGGTTACAGTTGGAGGAATGTAGGTGAAAATGACATTCTTATTGATTGTTCCACCAATAGTGTCAACTGAAATTTTAATGGTATCTTTAACCAATGAAGGATTTGTGTAATTATATGTTACAGAAATAGAATCACCACACAAAGCATCAGAAGGATTGATACTGGTTTTACTTAATGTCACACCAGAAGGTGCTGTTAACGTTATTTGATTACTTAAGCCACTGCCACTAACTACCAATTTTGCTGTTTTTGCTGCATCGGTCAGTGTTAAACTGTTAGTATTAACGCTCATTGCTTTTTCCGAACTGGATGCAACCAGCGATAAATCAGCAATACCACACATCGATGCTGTGTTTGCCCCAATTGATAAATAATAATGTCCTGTAGTTGATGGAGTGAAGTTGAGTGACTTCTGCGTCAGTACACATTTTGTTGCCGAACATTTTGCAGTATCACTTGCAATAACACCTGTTACTCCGTCAGTACTTGTACATATTTTATACGTTAGAGTTGGCTGCGTAGAGTTATTGTGCCAGGCATATTTCCAGGTGAATTTATAATTCTGACATTTGTTCAGCACTCCAAGATCCAAAGTGTACAACGAAGTTAAACTTGGTGATCCATCCCAACGAATCCATAAGACACGGTTTTCGAATTGTACGCCATTAAACATATACATAAAACCTGTTGATACGCTATGCCCATTGGTTACATTGTAGTCCACATAACGAACGCCACCACTTACATTTGCACCGTTCCATGTTGGAGTACCTGTACATGCCCAGCCATTGGCATTGGCCTTTGATAATTCAACATCTGTGCTTCCATTTGCCGACCAGCCTGCAATCAGATTTGTCTGAGCACTCATACTCAGGCTGAAAAACATCAATGAAAAAAGGAATAAAGTAATTTTTTTCATATTTTATCAATTTAAAAAGTTTGAAATATTCATTACACAAAAATATATCTTCAAAATTCATAGTCAGATTAAAATTATGTCAATTAAGTAGAAAAATGCTATTCAGAATACTGAATATAGTGGAACAACTCAGTTGTTGCTATTTTAAGTTTTCTCAATATAGAAATTAGTAATGCCAATCAGGAGTTGATTTATTCTTCAACTCACTCATTAGCTGTTATTTATAACTGTCATTCCCGAATGGGTTTAATTTTCATAGAGCCTGTCTCATAAGCTAATTTTTAAGATAACCTACTCACAATTAGTAAGAAAAATTTTCGAACGCAAAGACACAAAGTCGCAACGACACGAAGAACATTCTTTTGCGGCTTTGTGCCGTAGCGACTTAGCGTTCAAAAAATGAATTATTTTATTCAATACTTTCAATTTATAACTTTATGAAATTTTAAAGGAACTTTTAAGACAACCTCATTAAGATGTGAATAAGTCATCTGCCTGTAAGGCAGTATTTTAAAAGACCTGCCTTACAGGCAGCCTAGAAACTCTATTTCTTTTCCACTGGTCGTTGACCTGCGGTTATGAAAATTCAGCCTTTTAGGCTGCAATAATATATTTTTACTCCTGATTTGCATTAGTAATAATGAGATATGAAATTTTATCAAAACTGTATTGTTTTCAAAATTTATTAATACATTTGGAGGTTATTTTTAAATAGAATACTTTCTCACATCTTAAATCAATTTTTATGGCAAAAATCGTTGTGTTGGGCGCCGGAGTTTCCGGACATACGGCTGCTGCATACCTGAAAAAGAAACTCGGTGCAAAACATGAAGTCACCGTTATTAGTCCTTCGGAATATTATCAATGGATACCATCGAATATCTGGGTGGGTGTTGGTAAAATGAATATTGAACAGGTACGCTTTAAATTAAAGCCTGTGTACGATAAATGGAAAATTATTTACAAACAGGCAAAAGCAGTTTCCATTCATCCCGAAGGTGATAACGATGAAAAAAGCCCGTTTGTAGCCATCGAATACACAGATGTAAACCACAAAGGTGTGTTGGAGAAAGTGCCTTACGATTATCTGGTGAATGCCACCGGTCCGAAACTAAATTTTGAAGCTACCGAGGGTCTCGGACCTAAATGTTATACGCATTCCGTTTGTTCGTGCGACCATGCTGTGGATACGTGGAAAGCTTTACAGGATAGTATTGAGCGTATGAAAAAAGGGGAGAAGTTACGTTTTGTAATTGGAACAGGACATCCGGGGGCTACCTGTCAGGGTGCTGCTTTTGAGTATGCACTGAATGTAGCACATTTGCTCAAGGAGTTAAAACTTCAGCATATGGCGCAGATTACCTGGATTTCGAACGAATATGAAATTGGTGATTTTGGCATGGGCGGCGCTTTTATCAAACGTGGTGGTTATGTTACTCCAACCAAGGTTTTTAGTGAGTCTATTTTTGCTGAATACGGCATTAACTGGATAAAACGTGCCGGTGTTAATAAAGTGGAGAAAGATACCATTCATTATGAAACTCTTGATGGTGAATTTAAAACAATCGGTTTTGACTTTGCCATGCTGATTCCGGCTTTTGCAGGTGCCGGCTTGAAAGCTTATAACAAATCCGGTGAAGATATTACAACTACAGTTTTTGCTCCTTCGGGATTTATGAGAGTGGATGCGGATTATACCGCAAAAACTTTCGAAGAATGGAGTGTTGAGGATTGGCCTTCTACGTATCAAAGTCCGGCTTATCCAAATATGTTTGCCACCGGTATTGCTTTTGCTCCTCCGCATCAGATTTCAAAACCCATGAAAAGCCCCAACGGAACTTTGATAACACCAGCTCCTCCGCGTACAGGAATGCCTTCGGGTGTTATTGGCAAAATTGTGGCTCTTAATATTGTCGATAAAATTAAGCATGGTTTAAATGAACCCAAACATAAAGCTTCGATGGGTAAAATGGGTGCAGCCTGCATTGTTTCTGCCGGATATGGCATGTTGAAGGGAAATGCTGCTACAATGACCGTTTTTCCGATTGTTCCGGATTGGGAAAGATTCCCTGAATGGGGACGGGATATTTCGTATACCGTGGGTGAAGCCGGATTAGCCGGTCACTGGATGAAGTTATTTTTGCATTATATGTTTATACACAAAGCCAAAGGTTATCCTTTCTGGTGGTTAATTCCTGAATAATAAATACTTAAAATTAAAATATTATGGCAAAAAATATAGTTCGAGGTTATTACGATGAATCGTATCCGCCCATACCAACCAAAAATACTAAGTTTTGGCGACGTAATGTGGTTTGGCAGTTATTTCGTTTTGTGGTACTGAATCTGAAAATGATGCGTATTATTGTCGGCGGTCATTCCTGAAAACAAAGAGGCTGTCTAAAAAAACTTTAAAGATAATTTATGTTTCAATATGTAAGGATGTATATTTGAACGCTAAGACACGAAGTCGCCACGGCACGAAGAAAATACGTATGCGGCTTTGTGGCTTTGCATTCAAAAACAAAATATTCAATGCCTAACTTACAATTTGTAAATTCAGGTAAATTCACAAAGATATTTCAGACAACCTTTTGTTTTTTAATTTCCAATGGCTTCCTTGTCAACAGGAATGCCTGATTTCTCGGCTTCCACCTGCGCTCTGGATTTGCTCTGTGTTACAATGTAAACTCCTGCGAACACCAAAACAGCCGAAATTATCTTTTCGTACCCGAAAGTGTCCATCATCAAGGCTACCGCAACTATGGAGGCTACTATAGGTTGAAGGTAATTGTACATACTCAGCGTTGTGGGTCGCAATACTTTTTGCCCGATAGCCAAAAGTTGATAGGATACAAAAGTGGCAATCACTACAATATACAGCAATTTGAGAATTATTTCGGTGTCAAAGATTGAAAAATCAGTTGCTGCAACTTCCGAATGAAAAAACGGATACGACTGAATCCCGGCAAAAAGAAACATCCATTTCATTACCGTGACGGGTTTGTATTTCGAAATCAGATTTTTGAAAAGTGTCAGATATAAAGCAAATGAAATGACTGCAGCAAAAACAATCAGATTTCCCATCAAACTACCTGAGCCGATTTGCGAACCATGACTGGTAAAAACAAGCAACAGCGCTCCGGAAGCACCAACGATGACGCCAATAGCTTTTAATAAAGTTATTGGTTCTTTATTGATAAGCGCTGCTAAAATCATACTGGCAATGGGTAATAAGGTCACTACAATGGACGCATCAATGGGTGAAGTCATGGATAATCCTTTAAAAAATGCAATCATATTGACTGAAATGGAAAAAAACGCTGCAATAAACAGCAGCAATAAATCTTTCGGAGTTACTTTTTCTTTTTTGAAAAAGAGTGATGCCAGCCAAAACAGAATAATACCACCGCCAATTCTGAAAAAGGTAATTACATAAGGATGAATAGGTTCAGGCATAAGCGAGCGGGTAATCGGGTTGTTAAGGCCAAAAAATATATTGGCTACAAATAGCGCAATATGTCCGGTATACTTGGTAGTTTTCAATGTTGGATTTTTTTTATTGTATTGAAACAGATAAATATTGAAAGATGTTTAACTATGCAGGATTTTCCGGTAAATGCAAGTGGTGTTTGTACAAATAGCACAGCCATATTCATGATGTTTCAGGTTTGCACCAATTCCGATAATACCACTCACTGATTTTCGGGGCGTCATCAGACAGGAGTCGCTGAGTTGAATGCCGGTTGGATTCTCGCCGATGAGTTCGAAAAGTGGTTTCTGGTCGTACAATGCCCAGTTGCAATAGCCGGGGCTATAGCGATTCGATATTTTTAAACCTGAAACTGACATTTCTGTTTTTAGTTGTTCCTGAATTTTATCCATAGCTTTTTCTACGGTGAGCGAACCAATAGCGTCCAGAATATAAGCCTCCATAATATCACCCTGATCGTTTAGCTGATTGGTGAGTCGGGTAAAATCTTCACCGGCGGTGCACAAAAATAAAACCACCTGTGTCGATTCTTTGATATAACCGCATACCTGTCGCCCCAAATCCAGTGTGTAATCTTCTATTTTAAGTGTGCCGTTTCTAACAATCAATTCCTGAACATCTACAATCCTGTAACCTCCGATAATCCCTGCATCGAATTTCAGTTCTTCCAACACATCTTTAATGAAAATAATAGCCGGATGCTCTTCTTCCAAATCTGTTGATTGAATGAAATCCAGAATTTCATCGAAGGTAGGAGCTACTTCGGCAAATGAAAAATGAAAGGAAGTAAAAATAGAATTTTGAATTGACACAATAGGAAAATTTAAGTGTTTCAGTAAAAAAAATCAATGTAAACCGGCTTCAATAATTGCATGAAAAGCTGGTTTTGGATTCATTTGCGCATCAAATAAAAGAGCATCCTGTCCTCTTCGCCACGAACGAAAATCGCTTATACCCCAAAAAGTTACCCGATCAATGACGTCTGCGTGACGCTTGAAAATTTCAAATAGTTTTCTGTATACCTCAGCCTGTTTTTCGTAGTTCTTCGGTTGCGAATTTATTCCCTGTTGAATTTGTAAAATGCCACTGTTTTCGCCAATAGAAGTTACATCAAGTTCTGTAATTGAGATCCTTAGTCCGAGCGCGGCATAATTTTCAATAGCTTTTTCCACATCAGCCAGATTGACATTTAAATCCCAATGTCCCTGAATTCCCACACCGGTTATTGGTGCTTTTTCAGCGAGCAGCCGTTTTAGAAGCAATAAAGAACTGGCGTGTTTCCCCTTGTTTTCAACTGCTCCCTGCTCAATATTATAGTCGTTGTAGTATAATTGGGCGTTCGGATCAGCTTCATGTGCCCATCTGAAAGCCAAAGCGATAACTTCAGGTCCAGCAATTTTGTACCAACTGTAATTTCGTAAATTTTCGGTTGAGCCATTCCCTCCATCGGCGATCGATTCATTGACAACATCCCAGCCGATTACAGTTCCTTTGTATCTTCCAACTACTGTTTTGATATGCTTTTCCAGACGTTGCAATACAATCTCCCGCTTTTTTATACTGTCATTCCTGTTGTTATGAAGTACAGAATCATTTCCCGCAGAATTAATCTCCGGATTTTCTAACTTAAAAAACCAGAGTGCTGTTTGTGAGTGCCATACTAAGGCATGTCCCCAAACTTTCAATCCGTTTTGTGTACACCAATTCACCAACGCATCTGCGGTTTCAAAATTATACGTATTTTCGGTTGGATGAACTGGCTGGGGTTTCATGCAATTTTCAGGAGTCACAATGTTGTATTGCATTTTTACTCCGGAAAGTTCGGTAGGCGAAAGGTTGTTTAAATCGTTTGCTGTGCCAATAAGAAATTTAGCGGAATAAACTTCTTTCAAAGTTTTACCTGTATTGTCACTGCAATGAACAGTTACAATCAATAACATGTTCAAACTCAGGAATGTGATTAAATGTCTGATATCCATTGATAATCTGTTTGGTATGCTGGTGATGTTAAATCAGACATTCATCTTTTTTATCAGAAAAATTACATGTCAGATACTGCATCTAAAAATGCTTTTATATTTTCTTCAGGAACAAACGGAGGTAAATCGCAACCGCTTGAAATCACAAAATTAGGATAATCTTTTGTTTTTGCCAATAAATCTGCGACCGATGACCGAATACTTTCCGGAGTTCCCTGTTTGAAAACGCCTACAGGATCGAGATTGCCCAAAACAATAGTATCTAAAGGGCATTTTTCCAAAACACTTTTCATGTCGATGGCATTGCCAAAATGTAGTGCTTTTGCTCCGGAGGCAATCATAGCTTCCGTACATTGTCCGTGATTTCCGCAGTTATGTAAAACCAGCGTAAATGTGTCGTCCTGAACAGCATCTACCACCTGCTTTACAAAAACGGTAGAGTATATCTGACAATCTTCGTTCGATAACAATCCTGCAGCAGGTTCAGCCATGATTACGCCAGCTGTTCCGGTTGCTTTCAGTGCTTTGCAGTAGTCAATCAGAAAATCGGTGCATTTTTGCAGAAGCTGAAGTATCACATCGGGTTCGATATAAATACCCACCATAATTTCGGACATGTCGTACAGTCGACCGGCCAGTGAAAACGGACCGATACAACCCGAAAATATCAGTTTATCCTGAATATTTTCAGCAGCCAGTTTATTGGCCTGCAAATATTGAGGAATTCGTCCGTCAGTTATTGAAGGAATCTTCAATGCTTCCACTTCTTCGGCGCTGGAAACCAGTCTTCCGGTAACCGTTGGGATTTCGTGTTCCGGCAAATTAACCGTCGCGCCAAAAGCTTCAGCTTCTACGGTTAAATCCATAATGGAAGTTGCTGCAACAGTTTCAAATTTTTCCGATAGATATTTAATGGCTTGAAAATGAGCATGTCCATCCGAAACAGCTTCTTTTACAGTATAACCAAGTGCTTCTATGCCTGGATGTGTCATGATAGGCAAAGCAAGCGTTTTGTTGCTTTGCAGTACTTTTTCGATGAATAATTTCATGTGGAAATTAAGAAAATAGAAATTGAGAAAATAGAAATTGGGAATCCGGAATTAAATCTTATTTTCCTAATTTCTATTTTCTTAATTATCTGATAATGAGTTATGCTGAAATTTTATCTAACCAAACAATTCCTTCCTGCGGATTTTTTCCGTAACCATCGGCACCAATTTGTAAAGCAAAATCAGCCGAAAGTGGTGCTCCTCCCACAATAATTTTGGTGTCGGGTGAAACAGCTTTGATAGCTTCAATAACCGGTTTCATGTTTACCATAGTGGTGGTTAGCAGTGCCGAAATTCCAACTACCGCTCCGGGATATTGCTGTAATGTTTCCACAAATTTCTCGGTTTTAACATCGATACCTAAATCAATCACTTCCCATCCAGCACCTTCTACCATCATGCCAAAAAGATTTTTGCCAATATCGTGCAAATCGCCAAAAACAGTTCCCAAAATAAATGTTCCTTTACGTTGTACAGCTCCCGAAGCAAAAAATGGTTTTAAATGGTTCATGGATGCACTCATCGCTTTAGCAGAAAGCAGCATTTGCGGAACGAAAATTTTATTTTCAGTGTATTTTTGTCCCACCTTGTTCATAGCGATGATTAATGCATTGTTTAAAATACCCGAAGGAGCAATGCCTGCCTCAATGGCTTCTTTGGTTATTTCGTCGGCACCCGGCTGACCTTTCATTTGCGGTGGATAAGGCGATGCCAGATTGATTTTTCCGAATTCCACACATTCGGATAGTTTTTCTAAAAGTTCTAAGCTCATGTTTAATTGAAATTAATTTCTTTGATATTATCTTTGATGATATTACTCCCTTTGGTCGTGATATAAACTTCGTTGATATTACTCGCTCTGGTTGTGTTTTTGATGAGAATGATTTCCTTTTTTTTATTTCGAATAAATATTGTTATTTGGATATAATTGATACTCTTGTTTACTCTGCGAAGCTCATATCAATAAAATTAGTATCAGCGGAGCTCATATCAACTTTTTATCTATTTTCTCCATACCAGCTTCCAAACGAAATTATGACGGATGAAGCCAGCAAAAGTACTAACGCAAATATCAGAATAAGATATGTTTTCTTTGAAACCTGCTTCCATTCTTTCATCAATAGACCAACGCCGTAACTGAAAAATATCAGCATAGACATATGTAATACCCAACTGATAAACTGAAAATTGCCCATGCGAACATGTCCCAGTCCATAGAAAAAGAATTGACCACACCAAAGTGTGCCTGCCAGCATTGACCAGAGTGAGTTTTTTATTCGTGTTCCAATAGCTATACCGCTTACCGAAGTGAATTCTTTGAGTGTTTTATTTCGGATGCCGGCTATGACAAACCAAATCAGATTCACAACAAAACATCCGGCGGTAGAAACCACTAATTTGGCATTTCCTTCAAACTCTCCGGCGCCATGCTGCGCTGCCATATCGGCAATTGGCTGTCCAGTTTCCAGAGAAATATTAAAAACTGCCGATAACAATCCGCCAATAATAGCTAGTGTCAACCCGGTAGTCATATTAAAGTGGGCTGATTTTTTCAGTTCGCCCAAATCTTTTTCTTTTTTGAAGCCGGCAAGTCCGACGAATACAATGCCGAAGATAGCGATAATCATTCCAATAGCCACTATATTGCTGCCGGGACGGGAAAAATACTCAGTGACGGTGCCGTGCAAAAGCAGTGGAGTCATAGTGCCGAGAATAGCCGAAAGTCCAATGCTGATGGAATAAGTTAGTGAATAACCGATATGCTGAATGGCAAAACCAAACGACATTCCTCCGAAACCATAAACTGCTCCAAGCAGAAATGCTCCCCAGAAAGCGTCGGAAGGTGATGATTTCAGAATCTCAAAAAAATCGGGTACGGTTAGCCAGCCAACCAGCAAAGGCATAATAAGCCAGGCAAATGCCGACTGAACAAGCCAGAATGTGCCCCACGACCATTGTTTGGTTTTTTGTGCAGGTAAATAGCAGGTCGAAGCCGATGCGCCGCCCACGGCGTGAAATAGAGTTCCGAGAATTGGATTTGAGTTTAGCATATTAAATTTCCAGCCCCCTAAATCCCCCATGGGGGACTTTTAGATTAGCCATGTTTATTTTGTTGTTAATATTTTTAAGAGAATAAGTCTTTAAATCCCCCATGGGGGATTTAGGGGGCTGTGTGAAATATTTCTTCCATATCCGCCCAGAATTCACCTGTATTGCTTGTTTCAATAGGCTGCATCAATGGTTTTACGGCATCCCACCATCGTTGCGTTTCAGGGTCGGCTGCCATTTTTGCCATATCGCCATCAAAATCATTGCCTACATATTCAAAATAGGCAAAAAGCACCAAATCTTTTTTGAAAATGCTGTAATTCTGAATATTACATTCCTTAATCATTTTCAAAACACCCGGCCATGCTTCAGCGTGATATTTCACGTAAGCTTCTGCGCCTTCGGGTTTAAGGAGAATTGTTTGTCCGAAACGTTTCATAAGCCCCTCCAAACCTCCCCACAAGGGAGGCTTTTAAATAGTTTAACTTTCTAATTTTTAATCTAAACTTTGAATTCAGCCTCATTAAGTCCCCTTGAGGGGGATTTAGGGGGCTTTTAATGCAGCAAATAAAGCTTCTACATTGGCGGGTGGAATATCCGGCAAAATGGCTTCATGACTTGGCGAAATGATTAAGCCTGTTGGGAAAAGTGTTTTCAGTTCTTTTACTTTGGCAGCCACCTGATCCGGAGTGCCGTTCACCAGTAAGTGTTGTGCATCCACACCACCACAAAAAACTGCTTTTTGATCAAAATTAGTTTTCAGTGTTTTAGCATCCATGTCCTGTGCCAATGCCTGAATGGGGTGAATGGCATCCACACCCATTTCCATTAAATCACCGATAATCGGAAAAATGGAACCACAGGAGTGGTGAATCACTTTCAATCCATAACTTTTTGCCTGATCAATGAGTTTTTTTGTTCCCGGAAAAACCAGTTCGCGAATGGAATCAGGGTCGACCATTAATCCGCACTGACTGCCAAAGTCGTTTCCAATCAACACAGCATCCAGATAACCTTTGGTGGCTTCGTAGAAAATTTCGTTGGCTTTCAGGTAAAAATCGGTAATTCTATCGATGACAGCTTTAAACATTTCGGGATTTACCAACATCACCATCAACGCTTTTTCCATACCAAAAGCAGCACAGGTATCCTGAAAATGCGCACTCCACATTACACCCATACGGATATAATCTGGATTAATTGCCATTGCACGACGACGGGATTCTTCCACATCGAGATACAATTCAGGGTCAGGCCACGGAAATTTTTCCACATCAGTGAGATCATCGTAATCTTCGAAAAATCCTGGAGCAGTCAGTGTGCGTTCATCTGGCTTATCGTCGTGTGCTGTTTTGGCAAATTTAAACGCACAGGCAATGTGATTGGATGGCGGAAAGTTGTACGGCACTTCGATGGGGAAAATATCATCGTCGATGATTTTTTTCATTTCTTCTACAGATTGCACTCCAAAATAGCGAAATAATTCCGGTTCGGCTGCCGGAACAGGTAATCCGAGCCACGATGCTGGTCGGTCAACGGGTTGGTGCGTGATAGTTGCGAAAAAACGTTCTCTGTGAGTCATGGTATTATTTACGATTTTTCCCGATAGCTATCGGGATTACTATTTACAATTTCATTTCTGACAATTTTCCCCTCTCCTCAAGGAGAGGGGTCAGGGGTGAGGTGTTAATTAAAAAACAAATATAGCCCAACCATTAATAAAATCAGAATTATCCAGGCAATTTTTACGGACACATTGATTTTAATTGGTTTGTATTCTATTTTGGTACGAATAGTATTTTTGTCGATGATAGAATATATGAAAACGTATATACCCAGTACCACAAAAATGATAAACGATAAATATAAAAAATGCAACCCGGAGAATATCAGATTATTGTAATAAAGTATTCCGATACCAATACTGAAAACTGTTCCCAAAGTCAAAACTGAATTCACGGCTTTGGGCGATGTTTTTTTCCAAAGTACAGCAAACAAAAATGCAACTGACATAGGTGGTGCAATAAATCCTAATACCGATTGGAAGATATTAAAGAAACTCAAACCCTGAATATATGTAATTCCGATGGCCAGAAATATTGAAAGTAATGCACCCACCAACACTACAAAACGACCTATTCGGGTAATTTCCTTGTTCGTAGCTTTGGGTTTGTATTGTTTAATGTAAATGTCCATAGTAAAAACAGCACTCAATGAATTCAGCGCCGAGCCAACCGTACTGATTAATGCTGCCATCATTACCACAATCACCAAGCCGATTAATCCCGAAGGAAAAACTGCTTCCACCAATTTTAAATAAGCATCGGTGGAATTTGTAAGATTAGGAAGTAAAATAAATGCCAGAATTCCGGGAATCATAAACAACGGAATGTCAATCAATTTTAACCATGCCACAAAGTTAGCGCCCATTTGTCCGTTTTTAAGGTCTTTTGAACCTAACACAGCTTGTACCATCGATTGATCGGTACACCAAAACCAAACACCCATAATGGGATAGCCAATCACAATGGCTAACCACGGAAAATTCGGATCGCTGAGCGGTTGGAACATTTTCCAGTAACTAACTGGCGTTGAATGTACGATTTCGGAAATGCCACCAACTTTGATAACAGCCATTACCACCAATAAAATGGAAACGCCAATTAATAAAAGCATCTGGAAAACATTGGTGTAGGCAATAGCTTTCAATCCACCGGCAATAACAAAAGCTGCAGATATCAAAACCAAAATGATGATGCTGGTTGACAATGGAATAGCCAGAATTTGCGACATAAATACTCCACCGGAAAAAAGCGTGAGTCCAAGCCACGAAATAAGTATGGTGATAATGGTGTACCACGCTAAATAGCGTCGGGTTTTATCGCCGAAACGTTTTCCCATATATTCGGGCAAAGTCATTACGTTGGCTCCCAGATAGCGTGGTGCAAAAACAAAAGCCAGTAACAAAATAAATGGAAAAGCGTACCACGAAAAATTTCCGGCCACAATACCGCTTTCGTAACCGCTGCTGGCATTGGCTATCAACATCGACGGCCCAACATTGGTTCCCCACATGGTAAGTCCGATGGCAAACCAACCCAAACTTTTGTTGGCGGTAAAAAGATGGTCGCTTTTATTTTTTTTACTGAAACTTGCCCAATAAGCAATGACAATTAAAACAATGACGTAAATTGCAATTACAGCAATGTCCAGCGTAGATAAGTGAATTAATTCTTTCATCTATATCGTTCTATAATTTTTAGTGCTTTTTCTATATCTTTTTCCGATTTAAAATCAACATTGATATGCATGCCCTGATTACCGACATTATCAAGCAATGGTTCGAGCTCGTCTAACGTTACCCAATTAGCCATCACCGATTTACCTCCGGCTAATATTTTTTTGTACAAATCGTACCATTGCGCACTTCCGCCCTGTGGCTGACCGTAACCCGGCGTCCACTGAATGGCGTTCAGTTTTTCCAGTTCCAAAATGGCATCCAAATGACGAATGGCATCCACACCATCCAGGTGATAAAGCGTATAATCAATCTTTTCGGTTTGTTCACGTAGGAATGGCAGACAGAATGTGCGGTAATCATCTTCCGAAATCATGATAGATAAATCCACTTGCAATTTCGACACCGTTCCCGGCGCCCACAACGAAAAATAACAGAATGCCATTTCGCCGTCCACATTAATAATATCATAAATGCGTTTGAAAACATCAAAATATACTTCATTAATTTTTTGCAACTGCTCCAACGTGCCGTCCGGATCCATAATCAGATCCATTAGCACATTGTCCGAACCTTTCAGGCTGGCAAGAACATCCAATCCTTCAACCAAATCGGGACAGCCAACCATGTATTTGCCTTGAGCATTGTCTACGCATTTGCGCAACAAATCTTCGTGCAATTTCCAGCCTTTTTCGTCAAAAATAATTTGTCCATCGAAACCCGGTTTATCGTGAATCCAAATGGTATCCTCACGACCTTCGAGCGGTGAACCAAGAATTGCAGCCAGCGAACCCGGCCCAAGTTGTGTGTTGGCAATCGGCAAAATATCAGCCATATACGAGTTTCGACTCATGGTGTAGTGTAAATATTTCGAGCGCCAGTCCGCATCGAACCACAACTGATTCAAATCCTGGTGTGGAGGTGGCGGTAAAATATTTTCGTAAGGAGCGCCTTCTTTAAACAAGTGTTCCCACATGGTCAGTACGATTCCTTTTCCATTCCACCAATTGGTGTAATGCTTTTTCGTTTCGGTAAAATTTGATTTCCAGGTTTGCATAAGTAAGAGTTTAACACGGAGGCGCTAAGACACAGTTTTTAAATATTATTTCGTGTCTCCATGTCTTTGTGTTTAAAAATGTATTTTTCTTGTTTTCGATAAATCCATATCATCTGTGCACTGAACATCCTCCATATACATTGGTATTTCTGCACCCTGTTTCACAAATACCGGCATTTCGTCCAATGGAACTTCCACGTTTTTCAACCAACGTTCACCTTCAAAAACTTCACGGCTAAAGAAATGTACCCATGTACCTTCGGGTAGATAAATATCGCGCTTGTTTTCGCTGTTCATTACGGGCGCCACCAGCATATTTTCGCCAAAATAATACTGGTCGTCAATCTGACGGCAGGTTTTGTCGTTAGGGTGATGCAAAATTAGCGCACGCAATACCGGCATTCCGGTTTGAGTTGTGATTTCGCTTTGTTGTAAAATGTATGGAATCAGTTGGTAACGCAATTTCAACCATTTACGAATTATTGGCGCAATGTTCGGATAATGCCAGGGCTCCCGTTTGTGCGAACCGTGATAGCGAAGGTGTGACGAGAAAACGCCAAACTGCGTCCAACGAACGTAAATATCTTCGGGCAAAACGGAATTCATAAAGTTTGGAACGCCATGAAAACCGGGTACATCGTGACTCCAGAATCCAAAGCCAGACAAACCGAGTTGCAATCCACCTTTGAGCGAACCTGCCATGCCATCCCACGAGCAAGCCGAATCACCACCCCAATGCAACGGATAACGCTGACAACCTGCCCAGCCGGCACGAGCCCAGATAATTCCGTCGCCTGTCACTTCTTTTGTGACTTCGTAAGCTGCCTTTTGATACAATAAAGGATATAAATTGTGTAGTTTTTCCGGACTCATGTTCCGATATTCAGCATCAAGATGAATATCTTCGCCAAAATCTGTTTTGATACATACTACGCCCATCTCCAATAAATTGCGCAGCAAATCTTTGTACCATTCGGTAGCTTTGTCGTAAGTCAAATCTATAGTTCCGGCAAAATCCTGTACGCTGAAATTCGATGAACCGGAAATCAGCCGTTCACTTTTGCTGATATATTCGTTTTCGTTGGCTTCTTTATATTGGATGGCGTTGTACGAAATATAGGGCAGTTGCCACAAACTTACGCGGTAACCATTTTTCTTCAAATTACTAATAAATTCTTTCGGATTTGGAAACCGTTCGTCGTTGAATTTCCATTCGCACAGCCAGTCGGTTTCGAACCAACCGGTATCGAGATGAATCACATCGCACGGAAAATCTTCGGTGCGCATGCGGTCGCAAATTTCATTCACTTCATCTGCCGAAAAATATGTCATACGGCTCATCCATGTACCAAAACTCCAAAGCGGCGGCATGGTTGGGAAACCGGTAAGTTGGCGATAACCGAACAGAATTTGCTCGGGATTTTCGCCACCAATTACAAAAAAATCAACGAGCGGTTCTTCTACCAGCACTTGTGCTGAACGTGTGGAGTGGTCAGCCAATGAAAATTTGGCAAAAGCCGATGTGTGTACAAAAACGCCGTAATTTTCCGACGACAAATAAAAAGGAATATTTTTGTAAGTGCGGCGGTTGTTTACGCCTTGTCCGTCCTGATTGCGAAGCTGAAAAGTTTTTCCCGACAAATCCATTTTGGTAAATCGTTCACCGGTTCCATAAAAACATTCGTCGGCTTTAGCCTGAAACGAGTATGTGCTGCGGTTTGCCTCGCCGTTTCTTTCCATGTAAGCCAGCGCGAAAGCATCGTGACGGGTAGGGGAGAACATATCGTAAGCCGAAAGCGCCACTTCTTTTTTGCCATCGGGGAACAGACTCAGAAAAAATGTTTCGGCAGGTGCAGGCAATAAATCGCTCCACCAATCGGTTTGGGCTTCGCGGAAACTGAAAACTGCCCGTTTAGCTCCATTTTCGTCTACAACAATCCATTCGTCCTGATTTTTCCCGAAATGAAGCGCCTGTTTTTTTAGGCGGGAATCCAATTCCAGCATTTCGGAAGTTTCCTGAATTTCACCCGCAAAAGCCAGCGAAATCTGCAGGATTTTGTCGCTGACAGCCTGAATACGCATGACATATTCTTTGCGTGAAACGGAAAAATCGGGCGTTATTTCGTTGGAATTATTTTGTTGCTGAAAAGGAATGGTCACCAGAATGTCACCATTATTTTCCCGGATATTGGTTGGCAGGCAAGCCCGCCACAGCCGGTCGCCTTGGTTCAACTCAGGACTAAAATCTAAAAAGTCAAAAAGCTGATAGTTTGTTTGTTGCATAGACCCCAAACCCCTAAAGGGGCTTAAATATTTTTCGTTATTGTTTTCAACTTTTCCAAAGTTCTAAACTTTGGAAAAGTTAGTATGATATTGGATTAAACATCACCCACGTACTCCCTTTTGGCGCATCTTCAATTCCTTCCTGATATTTTGCCATTATTTTGTTCCATTCCTCAACGCGTGGATTATTTTCGGTGGTTTTCGGGTTCAGTTCTTCGAGCGTTTTTCCTTTCGGGATGCTGATAACCAGCATCAGTTGCCGGCCGTTTCTGAAAACGAGTAATTGCTGAAAATCGGCATTGATAAATCCTTTGGATATTTCCGACCATTTCTCGAACTGAGTTCTGTGATATTCCATGTATTCGTTTTGCAAGGTGGTGTCGTTTACCAGATTGGCAGTCATAATAATGTGTTCCCATTCTTTTGCAGGTTTTTCTTTGGTCAGTTTTTCGCGGTTGAAATTGTAAAATGGTTTGTCGTACGTTTTAACGATAAGGTGGTGAAATTCGTTTTCCAGTTTCTGTAACACTTCACCGGATTTTCCATCAGCTGAATAAATTACCCAGTGATTTTCCCATTCGTATACAGTGGATGTGTCGATGTCGTTTTTAGAACAAAACCGGATTAAATCGCCCGTTGTAAAACTGTTGTCAGTATCAATCAGTTCAATGATGGTTGGTGTGGTAGTTTCTTTGCAACCCCAAACAGTAAAAAGAACTACAAAAAGGAGGAAATATAGGTGTTTTTTTTTCATGGATATCGATAAAGAATAACTATCAATTCAGACGAAAATCAGTTAATACTGTACTGTAAAATTAAATTTTTATTTCTGATTCTGACAATTTGAGGGTGTAAAGATTCTTATTTGCAGAGATACAGGTTAAATTCAATTTTACCATTTTCGGGATTCAGTTTTTTTTACGAAATTTGCAGACTTAAAAATATGAACTCAAGTCAGTCATTTTTAAGTAAAAAAAGTTGTGAAAGAAACTAAGTACATTTTCGTTACGGGTGGAGTTACCTCCTCTCTTGGCAAAGGAATTATTGCCGCTTCGCTCGGAAAACTGCTGCAGGCGCGCGGTTTTAAAGTTACCAACCAGAAACTCGATCCTTACATCAATGTAGATCCGGGAACATTGAATCCGTACGAACACGGTGAATGTTACGTAACCGTTGATGGGCATGAAGCTGACCTCGATTTAGGTCATTACGAACGTTTTCTCGGTGTTGAAACCCGTAAAGCGAACAATGTTACCACCGGACGTATTTACCAGAATGTGATAAATAAAGAACGTCGCGGTGATTTCCTTGGAAAAACCGTACAGATTATTCCTCACATTACCGACGAAATCAAACGAAACATCAAGTTGCTCGGAAGCAAAGGCGAATTCGATTTTGTGATTACCGAAATTGGTGGTACCGTGGGCGATATTGAATCGTTGCCTTATATCGAAAGTGTGCGTCAGTTGAAATGGGAACTGGGAAATAAATGTTTGATTGTACATTTAACTTACGTTCCTTATCTGGCTGCAGCCAAAGAATTAAAAACAAAACCCACACAACACTCCGTTAAAGCTTTGCAGGAACAGGGAGTTCAGGCTGATATTCTGGTGTTGCGTACCGAACACAATATTTCGTCTGATATACGAAAAAAAGTAGCGCTTTTCTGCAATGTGGAGCAAAGTGCTGTTATGCAGTCGATTGATGTGCCAACTATTTATCGTGTGCCGCTGAACATGCAGGCTGAGAGACTCGACGAAGTGGTACTGACAAAAATGGGCTTCGATATGGAGAAAACTCCGGTGGCTGACATGGAAAAATGGACAGCTTTTGTCGAAAAACTCGAAAATGCTACCGAAGAAGTTCGTATTGCTATAGTTGGAAAATATGTTCAGTTGCCCGATGCATATAAATCTATTATCGAATCGTTGATTCATGCAAGTGCATACAACAATAAAAAGCTGAAACTCGAATTAATACTATCTGACAAACTGTCAGAAGAAAATGTAGAGAAGAAGCTACAAAAAGTAAATGGCATTGTTGTTGCTCCGGGATTCGGGCAACGCGGAATGGAAGGTAAATTTGCAGCATTGAAGTATGCCCGCGAAAACAATATTCCTTGTTTGGGAATTTGTATGGGAATGCAAACCATGTCGATTGAATTTGCCCGCAATGTACTTGGTTACGCAGATGCTAACAGTACCGAAATTGATTCGGATACAAAACACAATGTGGTTGACATCATGGAAGAACAGAAAAATCTGCTCGATCTTGGTGGTACTATGCGACTTGGAGCATATAAATGTAAGCTTAAAAAAGGCTCTAAAGCATTCGATATTTACAAAAAAGAAAATATCAGTGAACGTCACCGTCATCGTTATGAGTTTAATAATGCGTACCGCGATGAGTTTGAAAGGAACGGAATGTCATGCAGCGGTTTGAACGAGCAATCGGATTTGGTGGAAATTATTGAACTGACATCGCATAAATGGTATGTTGGAGTTCAATTTCATCCTGAATACAGCAGCACAGTGGTAAATCCACATCCGCTGTTTATCAGTTTTGTAAAAGCGGCTATTGAGAAATAATAGCCCCCTAAATCCCCCTCAAGGGGGACTTTTGATAGTCCAAATATTTTAAATTTTCAGAAGTAATAATTAAAGAATAAATAAAAGTAACTTAATTCGCCTCCCGAAGCCTCAGGAAGAGATTAGGGGTAAATATTTTAAACATGGATAAAAATACGATCATTGGATTTGTACTGATAGCTGCCATTCTGGTAGGCTTTTCCATTATGAACAAACCAAATGAAGAAGAGCTTGCTCGTCAGCAACGTTACAACGATTCAATAGCATTGGTTGAAAAAGCAAAAGTGCAGGCTCAACAGGTTATTCAGGCAGCAACAGAGGTTGTGAAAACAGATTCGGTTGCTACAAACGACACTTCTTCAGTTTCAAAAATACAGGATGCATTTGGTGATTTCAGCGTTGATGCTGTGGGGAAAGAGAAATTCTTTGTACTCGAAAACAAGTTGGTTAAACTTACTTTCTCCAATAAAGGAGGACGCGTTTATTCTGCCGAGTTGAAAAATTACAAAACGCATGATTCGCTTCCGTTGGTGTTGTTCGATGGTGCTGAAAGCAATATGGGCTTTACATTGGTAACCAAAAACAACCGTATTGTCAATACCAAAGATTTGTATTTCGATCAGGTTTCTGCCATTAAAAAAGATAAAAATGGTAATCAAACGTTACTGTTGCGCCTTAAAACTACCGGGAATGCATACATCGACTTTGCTTATACGCTTCCGGCCAACGATTATATGCTTGGTTTTGGGTTAAAAGCTTCAGAAATGAATACCGTGATGCCTTTGGGAATCACCTTTTTGGAAATGCAATGGGCTTCGAAAGTTCGTCAGCAGGAAAAAGGACGCTCATTTGAGGATCGTTATTCCAATATTCACTATAAATTTGTTGCCGACGACATTGAAACTTTGAGCGAATCGAAAGATGACGAAAAACAGGTTTCGAACAAAGTGAAATGGATTGCCTTTAAAGATCAGTTCTTTAGCTCCATTCTGATTTCAGACAAAGGCATTACTTCGGCTAAACTGAAAAGTACAAAAGAAGCAGAAGACAGCAAATACCTGAAATCGTACAGTTCGGATATGACCATTGATTTTGACCCGACAGGAAAAGAACCTTCGACATTTAAAATGTATTTTGGTCCGAACCAATACAAAATTCTTTCGTCGTACGATAAAGGACTGAAAAGTGACGACAAACTGAATATTAAAAGTCTGGTGCCACTGGGTTGGGGTATTTTTGGTTGGGTAAACCAGTTTGCTATTATCCCTATGTTTAATTTGTTCAGCAAATTTATGTCAAACTTCGGCTTGATAATTTTGTTGATGACTTTGGTAATCAAGCTGGTATTATTCCCGCTTACCTATAAATCGTATATTTCAAGCGCCAAAATGAAGGTGTTGAAACCTGAAATTGACGAAATAAACGCCCGTATTCCGGCCGAAAAAGCGGCTGAACGTCAGAAAGCTACCATGGAATTGTACAATAAAGTGGGAGTGAGTCCGATGAGCGGCTGTTTGCCAACATTGCTTCAAATGCCTATTTTATTTGCCATGTTCAGTTTTTTTCCTGCTGCTATTGAACTTCGTCAGCAAAGTTTCCTTTGGGCGCAGGACTTGTCGTCGTTCGATGCCATTGTGAGTTGGCAAACATACGTTCCGCTGATTACGCCGTATTTTGGTAACCACATCAGCTTGTTTACCCTGCTTATGACCATTGTAAGTATAGTGTACACCAAACTGAATATGGCCAATACCGCTACTCCCGATCAACCGGGAGCAGGAATGATGAAATGGATGATGTACCTGATGCCGGTTATGTTTATGTTTATGTTTAATAATTATGCTTCAGGTTTGAGCTACTATTACTTTATTTCAACACTGATTTCTATCGCGCAGACTTATGCCATTCGTGCTACTGTGGACGATAAAAAACTGTTAGCCGAACTCCATGCCAAACGTAACAGTAAAGCTCAATCGCCCAAAAAGAAAAGTGGCTTTATGGAAAGATTGGAAAAAATGCAACGCGAACAGCAAAAAGCAATGACTGATAAAACAAAAAAGAAATAATATTTTAAGATAACACACAAAGAGCGGAGGTCTGATAACAGATTTCCGCTCTTTGTGTGTTTATAGCTTGCTGCTCAGCACAGTAAAAGTTTGACAGTTGACCGTTGGTTCACACCCGACAGTTCGATGTTTTGTTGGCTTTTGTTCGGTGAATATATCCTGTTGGACGGGTTTTCATAATTTACGAACATCCACTCCATAATTTGCACTCAGAATATCGTAACATTCATCAAATACTTCGTCAACGGAATATGTTTTTTCATTCTCTATTCCGTCAGGCACAGGATATTCAATCTTTACTAATTTGCGATGCTTTTCAAGTTCGTGAACTATTCGTAGGCCAGCAGGTGTTTCTATGTTTATTTGTGCTGTAACTGTCATAGTGGTATTTTTTTTATGAAACAATATAAAGATAGCTTATGTTTTTAAATTATGGTCATTTTTAGCCCTTTTTTAGCTATGATAATTTCGAAGTATCTTACAATTTTATAAAAATCTTTTTCTTGTAAAGCACATGACTACTGTCCTTTTCGGATATACCCCCGTTCTTTCGGATATGCTCATTAAAAGAACAAAGTTTCGCATTGTCTGAAGTGAACCAGCGTTCATGACCGAAGGGAATAATTGTAATCACCTCCGACGGTTCGACTCTTTGTTCATTATTTTCAAAGGATATTTCCGATTCGACGGAGATTATTTAATGATTTCTGCAACACCTTGTTCAGTGATTAGTTTTGCATTAAAAAAAGAATTCATCTATTTTCATGTGTTTTTATTTAAGGAAATATTATCTCATTATCAATACTTAATCTAGTAATGGAACCTCCATTGCTTGTAGTGTCAAATGATAAATCTCTGTTATTATCAGTTGCATCTTTAACTGTATTTATCAATTTAGTTGTTGGATTATCTATAATTCCCTTTTGACCATTGCTATAAATAGAAAGAGTTCTAGAAATACCTATTGCTGATTTTATAGATTCAGGTGCATTATCAATTGTGAATTTTATGTTATTAGCCATATGTGGTTTATTTTAAAAGGTACGAATTGGATAAGTATAAAAAGTGCCTTCTTTGCCCCAACTGTATTGTTGACCATTCATAAAATTAACATACCATGCATTATTCGCATCTTTTTCAGTTGAACTCCATGAATTGTTATTTCCCAAATTTAGTACAACATAATTTGTTGATATTTTTTTTAACTCATCAACTGAAGGTAAAAACCAGTCATTATACCCGCCTTGAACTAGATTTGCACAGTAGTATGCTGCACCTTGCGAACAAGAATTTAGAATTATTGAGTTTGTATTACTTAAACCCGAACCTAATGTTGTTAGGGTTGTGCCAATTAGTGTAGTATTATCACATCCCCAACCCGTACTTGTTAAATTTCTATTTCCAATAATTAATCCATGTCGAATATTTGGATCATAACCAGAGTCGCCAGTTTGTAAGAAATAAGCAATTTTTCCACCTTTAAATACATCGCCTATTGATGATGAAATTGGAGTTGTAAAAACTATTTCATTGCCATAATCAGTTCCTGCACTATTAGTTGCATATGCTCGAACATAATATGTTGTGTTTCCACTTAGACCTGTTAATAAACTAGTAAATGTTTTTGAATCGTTAATTTCAGTTGTTCTTGTTGCTAAATTAATAGTTGGATTTGAACTAGTACTCCAACAAACTCCTTTTGTTGTTATTGTAGAACCTCCATCTGAAATAATTGTACCACCACAATCAGCAGAAAAAGAAGTTACAGATGACAAACCTGTCGTTGTCAGGTTGATTGTAGTTATTGTATTGTCATAATTGCGCCAAATAGTTCCATCATAATAATTAGGTTTCTTCGATGTTTTATTAAAAACAACAATTCCTTCTGATGGAACAAGTAAGTCTCTTTCTGCTTGAGTGTAACATGGTAATGAGCCAGATGTTTTTGAATAAATTGAATAAGGAACACTTAGCAGTTGAGTTGTACTGGTTATTGTATAGTTGGAACCGCCTAAAAGGTCGATTTCTGTTTTAATAAAAAACACTCCAGTTTGCCAATTTATTACAGAAAATGTACCAACTACTGGAGAACCACTACCTATTTCTATGCTAATTAGTCCATTTTGGTTACTTGTAGGTGTCTGTGTTTCAGCATAAATCGTAGTGCCTGAAGCAGATTCTTGCAAAATGCTTATTTTTATTCCTACCATAGTATTTACAATAGGGTTGCCACTTGTATTTCTCACAACTGCTTGGTAACTCATTTTTTGAGGTACTTGAGATAGTAATAAACTGGTTGACAGATTTATTACAAAAAAAATTATTGATAATTTTTTCATGATTCTTAGTTTTTGATGATTTTAAATGATTTTACTTCTTTGTTTTTAGTAGTAATTTTAAGTATATAAGTATTTGGTAGTAACCCATTCATTGGAATAGTGATTTCATTTGTTGTTATTTTATTTGATTTAATTATCCTACCATTTCCATCAAATAATTCAAAAGTATAATTCGAAAAATCTAAACTATTTACTTTCAACGTTAGAAAATCAGTCGTAGGGTTGGGATAAGCTGAATATGACAAATTTATGTCCTTTTGTTTAGTTCCTGTGGTAATTGAAATTTCATAAGGTTGTTGTATTCCTTGTGATATAATTCCATTTGCTCCAGCATTAGTAGTATAAAAAATTTGTCCAACAGAGTAGCTCACGGAGCTTCCATTAATTGATGCATTGCCTCCACCTGCAGTAATGGCTTGTTGAGCATAAAGCATATTCAGACAAATTCCAATTGAGAACAGAAAACTTAACTTTAATCTTTTTTTGTTTTTCATGTGACCTCCTTTATATGTTGGTTTGTTAATAGTGTTTTATTTAGAATTAATTTTCTGATTTTGATATTCAATTGTAACTTGTACACTTTTTAAATGGTTATGTCATTTGTCTCACGCCAAAATTGAGCCAAGCGGCAAAGCCCCGAAGTTCGGTATTAGACATAAAAAAAGCGTGGGAACTGTTAGTCACACACTTTCGTGAGGGTCTGGACGGCCCCGTACCAAATGATAGACAACAGCCCCACGCCTAAAAGTATAGACATGGAGCGTTCTGTTGCTATCATCCTTGGTACTTGAAATTGTCCAGATTTCACGAAAGGATAATATCTAAAACGCTTTTTGTAATTTTAAAATATAAAACTCATTTTCAATGGATTGTCGCTACAATCTACATTGTAAATGTTTTGTTTTGCAAATGTATTAATATTTCTATAATAATAAAAGTGAATAGTGAAAGATTTCAGGAATTAATTTTTATAATCTTCCCAACATTTCAATAGCCTCCTGTTCTTTCGGATAACTCGTCCTTTCGGATATACTCTTAATGAGCAAAGTTTCGCACCGTCTGACGTGTCCCGAAGCTTCGGAATGTAAACCCGTCGTAATGTATTATAAGAAATTGTTTTCCTCTATGCTACAGCTTATCTTTTGTTCCTTTGCAAAATTAACAAAATGTTTTTAATATTTTCAATTAGGGGGCGCGACTTTAAGTCGCACTCCAAATAAAAATTTTGTTCGTTTTTGTTCGAAGGGTATATACGGCTTATAGGATCTTCCTCTCGGATCTTGGCAAATCAAAAAGGTTTTTCTGAAACGTTCACTTCCAGAATATCATCAAGCCTTGTAGTGTAACACGGCGAAAGTTTTTCATTTTTCAGTTTCCACTTCCGGCTGAAACCCTGCGTGGCAATACGAACTTTTCGGTTGCCGTATGACGCATTCAGCGTATCCATGACCACCATTACTTTGTGGAATTTTTCCCGCTGACGGGTGTCGAAAAGATTGGTTTGTGTTGGTCTTTCCGGTACAATTTCGTTCACTATAACGCCTGCTTTTTTGTAACGATAACCCGTTGCAAATATCTTTTTCAACCCTTCTTTGGCAAAGTGTACGAGTTCACTAGAATCATTGGTAGCAACGGGCAATTGCATTAAAATCTGATTGTAATATTGTGGTTGATTTGTAGCGTGCGGGTTGGTATGCAGAAAAACCAGAATTGTACTTGCCAACGATCGTTGCTTGCGGAGTTTTTCGCCACAGGCTGCTGCAAAATTGGCTACAGCTTCGGTAATTGGTTCTATTTCAGTAAGTCGTTCGCCAAAACTGCGCGAAGTGCAAATCGTTTTTTTTGCTGAAGCTGTTTCCATTTCAATACATGGAATTCCACGAAGTTCAAGCCACATTCGTTCACCTACCACTCCCAACTGATTTCGAATCCAGCTTTTAGATTTCTGTGTGTAATCCCAGGCGGAGTTTACACTGTAGTAACGTAGCTTTTTTGATAATCGTCGTCCTATTCCCCAAACATCGCCAATATCCAATAATTTCAGTGCTTTTTCCCGCTTTTCCTCATTGTCAATCAGACAAACATTTTTATATCCCGGATATTTTTTTGCGTAGCGGTTGGCAACTTTTGCCAGCGTTTTGGTAGGGGCTATGCCTAAACTGACAGGAATTCCGGTGTTTCGATGAACTGTAGTTGTTATTCTGGTAGCCAGTTCATGTAAATCAATATTCTCATAGCCGTCGAAAAGTAGAAATGCTTCGTCGATGGAGTAAATTTCCATGTCGGGTGCAAATCCGGCAATGGTAGTCATTACCCGATGCGACATATCGCCGTACAATGTGTAGTTCGACGAAAAAACTGCCACTTCGCTTTTTTCTATCAGCTCTTTTAGTTTGTAGGCGGGTTCACCCATCGGAATTCCCAGTGCCTTGGCTTCATTGGATCGCGCAATAACACAGCCATCGTTGTTGGATAATACAACAATGGGTTTGCCTCTGAGCGAAGGATTAAAAACCCGCTCACACGAAGCGTAAAAATTATTGCAGTCGATTAGTCCGTACATTTTATCGATTTGTGTTTCACAAGTTCCGACTTTCGAAAAGAAGTTTCAAGAGTTTCAGGAGTTTCAGTGGTTTTAGATTTGCTCTGTTATTACTACCTGCTTTCAAAACTCAGAACTCAGAACTCAAAACTATTATTTTCTTTTATGGTTTTTGATGGAAAAAGTCACGATTCCCCAAATACAAAAATTATTTTCCTCCGTCACTTTAATGGGTTGAAAAGCAGGATTTGCTGGTATGAGATACACTGCATCTGCTTCAATGCGGATATATTTGAGCGTAAATTCTCCGTCGATAAAACATACAGCAGTGTCGCCATCGTGAGGCTCGAGCGATTTGTCAATAACCAGAATATCGCCATTCGAAATTCCCGCATCAATCATGGAATTTCCTTTTACACGGGCGTAGAATGTGCTCGATGGGTTGTCTATAAGTTCCTTGTTCAGATCTATCTTAATGTCGATATAGTCCTGCGCCGGACTCGGAAATCCGGCAGCAATACCACCTTCAATAAGTGGAAGTTGCAGGTTCGAATCGGTATTTGCCGAGTAAAAGTCAAGTACTTCGGAAGCAGCTATTTTGTTTGTTTTCATTACTTTTCAGCTGTCATTTAGTTGAATGAGCCGTGAGTGCAAAATTAATTTTTTTTCGATACAAATTGTTTTTATTTTTCCCAAATTTATCAACCGGATGTTATAATCGTGTTTAATTCGATGTAAATATTTCCCTGTGAAGTGATTTTTTTGTACTTTTGCGCCAGGTTTTTTGTAAAATGCCTGAATATTTTTTGTAAACAAAATATACCCATATGAGCGCAATTCAAATTAAGGATAAAAAATTCAGTTTATCCATTCCGGAGGAAAAAATTCTGGCAGCCGTAAAGTCTGTTGCCAATGATATAAATCGTGATTTGGCAGGAACAAATCCATTGTTCATATGTGTGTTGAATGGCGCTTTTATGTTTGCCGGCGATTTAATGAAAAATATTAATATTCCCTGCGAGATTACATTTATCAAGCTGTCGTCGTACGACGGACTTTACACAACCGGAACAGTTAAAGAGATTATCGGACTGAACGAAAGTGTGGTTGGACGTAATGTGGTGGTAGTTGAAGATATTGTAGATACGGGAATTACGATGGAGCGTATTCTGTCATCGCTTCGCGCTAAAGGTGCCAGCGATATTCACATTGCTACTTTCCTTCAAAAGCCCGATGCATTACAACGCGACATACAAATAGATTATATTGCCATGAAAATTCCAAATGACTTTATTGTAGGTTACGGACTCGATTATGATGGTTACGGACGTAATCTGAAAGATATTTACACTGTGGTGGCTGATTAGAATTTGAAATTAAAGGTATAAAAATAAGGTAAAATTTTTTAGTAGAATGCTCAATATCATTATCTGCGGAGCTCCAGGTTGCGGAAAAGGAACCCAGAGCCAGTTAATTGTAGACAAATATAAACTGAAACATTTCTCCACAGGCGAATTGCTCCGGAAAGAAATTGAATCGAAATCGGAACTTGGAAAAGAAGCCGAAAGTTATATATCGAAGGGAAATTTGGTTCCTGATCAAATGATTATTGATATCCTTAAAAAAGGACTCGAAAATATTCCGGTTGATATTGAGGGAATTATACTGGATGGTTTTCCACGCACAGTTGAGCAAGCCAAAGCGCTGGAAGAAATGATGAGTGAAAACGGAAAGGAAACAACTGTTTTGCTCGATTTACAGGTTGAAAATAGGGAACTGATTAATCGTCTTCTTATTCGTGGTGAAACTTCGGGTCGCAGCGATGATAATCTGGAAACTATCAAGAAACGTTTGCAGGTGTACGAACAAAAAACTGCTCCGGTGAGTGATTTTTATCGAAATATAGGAAAATATGCACCCGTAAATGGTATGGGAGATATTCAAGAAATCTTCGAGAGAATTTCTGAAGTGCTTGATGCTAAAAAATAATTTTTCTGAAACTTGCTTCAATGTAGTGTTTACAATTCGAGTTCGTCTTGACTTATTACTTATGAGCCTGTCTTATAAGCTAATTTTTAAGACAACCTACTTACAATTTGTAAGAAAAATTTTCGAACGCAAAGACACAACGTCGCAACGACACGAAGAACATACTTTTGCGGCTTTGTGTCGTAGCGACTTAGCGTTCAAAAAATGAATTATTTAATACAATACTTTCAATTTATAACTTTATGAAATTGTAAAGGGACTTTTAAGACAACCTCAGAAATATTAATTAAATAAAACGAAAGCTCCGTAGGAACGACATTAAAATAAGTCAAGACGACTTCTTCAATAATTATTCAATAATCCAAAAATATATGTCAGGTTCAAATTTTGTTGACTACGTTAAAATTTATTGTCGCTCCGGAAAAGGCGGCCCCGGCTCCAAACATTTCCATCGCGATAATCTCACTGCCAAAGGCGGTCCGGATGGAGGCGATGGCGGTCGTGGTGGTCACATTATTTTGCGTTGTAACAAAAACTTGTGGACGCTGATACACTTGAAGTATGCACGTCATATTTATGCCGGAGATGGCGAAAGCGGAGGTCAGAGTCGTAGTTTTGGAAAAGATGGCGAAGATAAACTGATAGAAGTTCCCTGCGGAACTGTGTTGTACGATGCCGAAACCGGTGAATTCCTGGGTGATATTACGGAAGATGGTCAGGAGATGATTCTTTTCAAAGGCGGACGCGGAGGTCAGGGAAACTGGCATTTTCGTACAGCTACCAATCAAACTCCACGTTACGCACAACCCGGCGAACCTGCTATAGAAAGAGCTGTAATACTGCAACTTAAAGTATTGGCCGATGTAGGTTTGGTAGGTTTCCCGAATGCCGGAAAATCAACTTTGCTATCGGTTATTTCCGCAGCAAAGCCCGAAATTGCCGATTATCCGTTTACCACGCTTGTTCCTAATTTGGGAATTGTATCTTACCGCGACAACCGTTCGTTTGTGGTGGCCGATATTCCGGGAATTATCGAAGGTGCTTCGGAAGGTCGCGGTCTCGGATTGCGCTTTCTGCGTCATATTGAACGAAATTCTATTCTGCTTTTTATGGTGCCTGCCGATTGTGTGGATATCCGCAAAGAATATGGTATTTTGCTGAATGAACTGACGCAGTATAATCCTGAGTTGGTTGATAAACAACGTATTTTGGCTATTACGAAATGTGATATGCTCGACGACGAACTGATTTCTGCCATGCGAGCTGAATTGCCCGAAGGCGTAAAAGCAATCTTTATTTCTTCGGTTTCCGGATTGGGAATTACGCAGCTGAAGGATGTAATATGGGAAGAGCTGACCAACGAAGCGAATAAAATTGTGGAGATTTCTCACCGTTCCATGGAAATTCAACCTGTTTTTGCCGACGATGATGACGATGATTTGGAATTGGATTATGAAATAATGATGGATGAAGAAGACGAAGAAGATGATATAAGCAAATACAAAGGTATTGGTTGGGACGATTTGTAATCGGTTATGATGATTACGTATAAACTTTCAACTGAATTTCCATCCATTCATCTTTTTACAACCACACGTCAGGGTGGGGTAAGTAAGGATAACTTCTCAACGTTTAACCTGAGCCCGTTTTCGGGAGATGTGAATTCGGATTTTCAGAAAAATCTTCAGATACTTTCCAACGAAATTGGTCTTCCTGCCGATAAAATAATCATTCCGTTTCAAACTCATGAAACAGAAGTCAAAGTAATTGATTTCGGTTTTTTTGAACTGAATGAAACTGCAAAAGGAAAATTCCTTTACGGCGTTGATGCATTGATAACCAATTTGCCCGGAGTTTGTATAGGCATTACCACCGCCGATTGTGTTCCGGTGTTTTTTTACGATTCTAATAAAAAAGTGATTGCCGTAGCGCATGCCGGTTGGCGTGGTACGTGTGCAGGTATTGTTGCAAAAACAATCGGCAAAATGATGTCGGAATTTGGTTGTAATCCGACTGATATTTTCGCTGTTATCGGTCCATCTATTTCAGCAAAAGTTTATCAAGTAGGAGAGGAGCTCACAAAAGAATTTGAGAAGCACGGATTTCCGGTAGATGAAATTTTTACGCAAAATGAAAGCGAACTTTTTCTGGATTTATGGAAAGCCAATCAGCTGTTACTTGCCAAAGCCGGTATTCCTGATTCCAACATCGAAATTTCCGGAAGATGCACTTTTACCGAACACGATACTTTCTTTTCTGCACGGCGGTTGGGAATAAAATCGGGTAGAATGTATAGCGGAATTTTTATCCGTTGATATTAATATTCCCGGGCGGTTTCACCCCTGAGAATTCGCAATCCCGCCATGGCCAGTGCACCCATTTCATCTTCGCCGGGATATACCACCAAATGTGCAAGTGGAGTTATCATTTTTTTGATGTAATTCACTACAAACTGATTGTGAGCAATACCACCTGTCAGTATCACGGCATCTGCTTTTCTTTCGAAAATAGCCAACATTGCTGCAATTTCCTTTCCTACATTGTAGGCCATGGCTTCCACCACCAACCGGGCATGTTCGTCGCCGGCATTGATACGCTCTACAGCTTGTTTTACATCGTTGGTGCCAATATGCGCCACCAATCCGCCGTTTCCCACCAGCATTTTCTCAATTTCGGCAAGGGTATACTCACCGGCAAAACAGACCCGGATAAGTGCTCCTGCATCCATAGTGCCTGCTCTTTCCGGCGAGAACGGACCAAATCCATCGAGAGCCTGATTGGTATCCACCACTTTTCCAAGTCGGTGCGCCGCAACAGAAACACCACCTCCCAAATGAGCGATAACCAGATTTAGTTTTTCGTAAGTAGAGCCAATACTTTGTGCATATTTCCTGCCTATAGCTTTGTGATTCAGTGCATGAAATGTAGAGCGGCGGGGAAATTGTGGTAATCCACTGATTCGGGCAACGGGTTGCAACTCGTCAACTACTACAGGATCGGCAATGTATGCTTTGCAACCCGGAATATGGTCGGTAATTTCCCGGGCAAGAACTCCACCCAGATTACTGGCATGTTCACCGTTCAGACAATTTTTCAAATCCTGAATAAGTTGATCGTTAACTTCGTACACGCCTGATTCCAATGGGCGTACCAGACCACCTCTGCCCACTACAGCCGATAATTCGTTCAAATCAACGTTATCTTCCCGGAGTTTTTTTAAGATCAGGTTTTTTCGAAACTCATACTGATCAAAAACGTGTTCGAACTTTTCTAATTCCTGTGTTGAATGACGAACGGTGTGCATACAAACAATATTTTCTTCGTCGTATACAGCCAGTTTAGTTGAAGTTGAACCTGGGTTGATGGATAGTATTTTGTACATAAAATGATGTTGTTTTTTATACGGAGCAAATATATATCTTTTTAATTGATTCTGTAATTTTTCTTACCTTAAAACTGAGAGAGGATGATTTTCTTGTTTCAATATTTGCTAAATGTTGATTAAGTTTCAGCTGATATTCATAAAAAAATCTGCCTCAAATGTTTATTTTGAGGCAGATTCAATTATGTTTCAACTATTTGTCTGATAGATATTTGCATGAAATTTCTATAAAGTAAAATAGATTAAGTTGAACTTTTGCAGACTTATTAGTTTACAGCAACTTTTCTGGTCTCTCCGTCTACTTGTACAATATAAATACCTTTATTCAAAGTTTTTGAAGTAAACTTTCCATTAAGTTTAGCTGAGTCAACAACGCGTCCATCCAAAGAATATACTTCAACTGTTGTATTTACTCCTTCTACGTTAATTCTATTGTCAATTACATACATTAAATTGGAAGCTAACTTCACTTTATCAACGCCTGTGCTTACCCATGCAGCAACTACATCAGTAAATACAGTAGCAGTATGTGAATCTGCAGTGCGGTTTTCAGTAACAGCGGTTCCGTCGGCTTTGTATTCAACATTTGCATCTAACATATCATTATAGTATTTATAATAAAGGATATCAACTGCCGGAATTGCAAATGTGAAAGTCCCATCTGTATTTTTTGTTCCTGCAATAAAATCAGTGCTGGCACCTCCGTTTAAATCTCCTTTAATGTAAGCATTATTAGTTCCAGCTGGAACACTTACATTAAATGTTGTAGATTGGGCTTTAAAGATACGTTTAAAGGTAATAGCAGGAGCTACCGGTGGATTAGCTGTCGCATCACCTACGGCATCGAATAATGCTGTTGGTTGAGATACGTCAGGATAAGAATTGTTTCCCTGATCTTGTTGATAAATCCATGCTTTTCCGGTAGTAAATTGGAAAGCTAATGCGTAAGCATTTGCTGTGTAAATCTTAATAGAGAAATAGTTTCCATTTGCATCGCTGTTTGCAGCAATTAAATTCATTTTTGTATCTGTTGAATCTATTTTTGCTGAAGATCCAGGAGTTAACCATCCGTTGAAATTGCCAGTCATATAACACTCAGTTACTGTTTTTGGAGTGTATATGTCAATAGTAAAATAGCCGGGAACAGGTAAAACATCTTTCCAAACAGAACCCCATTTCAAAACAACATCAGCTGTAGGGCTAGCGGTAAATGTTCTGTCGCCAATTTCGCCACCTGCTGCATCTTTTTCAACATAAGCCCAATCTGGTCCACCACTTAGGTATTTGTATTTAATTGTTGCTAAAGTTACACCATCCATAAAGTTTGCTTCATCTAAAGTAACGGTGTAGTGAGTTGCATCTACTTTTGTACATTTTACGGCTGAAGCAATTGGCCAGCTGGAGCCGGTGAAGTTACCCATGATATAACATGCATTTGTTTCTGCCGGAACAGTTACGTTAAAAACCGCCGTAGCTGCTGAAGCAAATTGAAAAACTGTGAGTAAACTCACAAATAGCAAAGTAAGAGTAAATTTTGTTTTCATAAAATGATTTCTTTTAAATTATTATTAAGGGAATTTTTTGAAATTAATTATATAAAAGTAGCGTCTATCATTCATTCTTAATGTAAAGTTTGCTGAAAAATGCACTATATCTAATGCAATCGTTTGCAAAGAATGGTATTTTAGAGTTTTAACTTTTAAATATTGGTATAATGTACTGATAATTACTAAGAGTTTAAGAAAAGTTGATTAATTGTTAACCAACTTTTCTTCATGTGTGGTGATGCTATTTTTAGTATTCCGGATTCTGAGTCAGATTCGGATTTGCATTTAGATCAGTTGCAGGTATTGGGAAAATATTGTAATGATCATCAAAATTTTCGCCTGCAGCCACTCCATTTTTCCAGTCCCATATGTAATCAGAGGCTCCACCAAATTGACCAAAACGAACTAAATCCATTCGTCTACGTCCTTCAAAAAAGAATTCACGTGCCCATTCATCAATAATATTTTGAAGAGTTAATGAGCTAAGTGGAGTAGTTTTACCTGCTCTGGTTCTTAATGTATTAATTGCTTGGAGAGCTGTATATCCATTAATTGCTGCTCCTCCTCGTGTAACTGCCTCGGCATAAGTCAGGTAAGCTTCAGCTTGTCGCATAAATGGAATATCCATATCCGACCAATCGTTATCATGAGACGCTCCACCATCAGCTCTTAAATTGGAAAATTTAATAACTGAATATCCTTGTGTAAATGTGTTAGAAATAATACCCATTGTGCGCGCTATTGTGTTGATACTATCTGCACTACCATCTTTCTTCTTAATAATAACACCACCTTTAAGAAACAATGCCCGCGAATCTTTAACTGATAAAGTTGGTGCTTTTGCTGTTGTCAGATCGTTATTGTCGCTAAATACAGCATTACCCGGAAAGAATTTTTTAACTAAGGAAGCGCGTGCTCTGGCACAACTCCAGGCTGCTTTTATTCCTAAACTTGGCATGTCGCCACTGCGGATTGCTGCAATCAGGAACATAGAACCACCCCAGTTTTTAGTTTGAATGCCATCTTGTGCAATAGGAAATATAATTTCACTTGGCGCTTTATTTACTGTAGAACCATCTAAAGTCCCTGCATTATCAGCCATAAACAAATGTCGGAAAGTAGGACAAAGTGAGTAGCCCGAACTTGGATCAATTACTTTTGCAGCGTATATGGCTGCTGAATCCCATTTAGCAGTTCCGGTATATACTTCTGCATTTAAAAATAAACGTGAGCGTAAAAGCCAGTTCGCTACTACATTAACTCTGTAATATGGTTTTGTTTCATTTGGCTGATACATATTGGTTTCGCATTCGGCTAGTTCTTTGTTTATATACGAAAACAAATTAGCTCTATTTGTTTGAGGTGCGTAATCCTGAAGAGTTACTTTTTCAGTAAAAGGAACATTTCCGAACAAGTCCAATAAATAGTAATAGTTCATAGCGCGCATGAAGCGGACTTCGGCACGTTGTTTTACTGTTTTGGCATCAGTCAAATCTGCTGTTAGTTCAAGAAAATGATTACAAAGTGTAATGTTGAAATAAAGTCGTCCGTATAATCCTTTGAGTAAAAGATTCGCAGATGACCAGCTATTGTATTGTAATTCAGGAATACCGGTGTCATTCCATGCCCAAAGAGCTTCGTCGGTAGTGAGTTCGTTAGCATTCCAAACGGAACGATAAAAAGCTGAGAAACCTTCATCAACACCTTTTACGTCAGCATCTCCATCAGGAGCCGATTGCCCGGTTAATGCTAATGATGAGTATATTTTTACAAATATCGCATCCTGATCTGCAGTTTGGGTAACGCTGGGATCAATGGGTGTAACATTTAAGTCATCGATACAAGAGTATGTGCCAAATGTAATTACAAACAATGCTATAGCGCTTAAAATCTTTATTTTATTCTGTTTCATAATTGTAAAATTTTTGAGATTGATAATTAAAAGTTAAGACTTAAACCTACCATTGTGATCATAGGTCGTGGATAAATATTATTATCAATGCCACCATTGATTTCAGGATCTAATCCTTTGTAACGTGTGATAACAAAAGGGTTCTGAACAGTAGCATAAACTCGTCCGGTAGAAATGACTTTGAATATTTTTTTCAGAGTGTATCCTAATGTAATATTATCACACCGGATAAAGGAGGCGTCCTGAACATAGTAATCAGACTTAAAATAGTCTCCCAAATTGCTACCCGTAAAATTTGTTTCGAGTGCCGAAGTTTGAATGTTGGTGAACGCATCGGCAGAATATACATTACTAATCGATATATTTGCATGTGATGCAGCGACATCGTTATACATATAGTTTCCAATACTTGCACGAAGTGAAATACCAAAATCGAAGTTTTTGTAAATTAATTTCGAAGATAGCCCCATGGTAACATCTGGTGATGGTTTCTGATAAAAATAACGGTCATCGATATTAATTATTCCATTCTCGTCTCTATCTACAAATTCACCGGCTATAGGTTTGCCATTATCATCATAAACCTGTTGATAAACATAAAACGAACTTGCAGCATACCCTACTGCATGTGCTTGAATATTATTTCCTGTTCCGCTAGAAATACCACCTGTTTCAACAGGAGATCCTTCTGTCTCGCCCCGAGTAAGTTTTATGATTTCATTTTTATTATACGTTACATTGTAACCAATTTCCCAGATTAAATCTTTAGTTGAAATGGCTTTCGCATTTACCGAAAATTCAACCCCATCATTTTTAAGAGAACCAATGTTGCTGATTACCTGATTGCTGAAATTTGAACCTGCCGGTATCTCAACAATGTTAAGTAAATCTTTAGTAACTCGATGATAATAATCTAAAGACGCAGTAATACGCGAATTTAAAATTCCAAAATCAATTCCGCCGTTATACGTAGAAGTCTGTTCCCATTTTAAATTTGAGTTATAAACCACAGGTTTATAGGTTGTTAAATATTCTCCATTATCTCCAAGCGGATAAGAGGCACCTGTTTTACTAGCTGAGTAAATAGGTAAATATGGAGCATCTCCCTGATTAATATTTTGTTGGCCGGTAACTCCGTAACCTAATCTGAGTTTAAAGTCCGAAATGTGTTTGTTGTTTTTCAAAAAGTTTTCTTCGTTAATTTTCCATGCAAATGCAGCTGCCGGAAATAACCCCCAACGGTTTTTAGCTGAAAAAAACGAGGAACCGTCGTCACGTAACGTAAATGTTGCGAGATATTTATTGCCAAATGAGTAGTTTACCCTGCCAAAAAAAGATACAAGAAAATTTTCGTTTTTTGAAGAATAAGGTTTGTATTCATAACCGCCAATATAACCAGTTTCTGGATCTACAATGTCAGTTTCAAGACCTTCATAAGCATTGTCTTTTTCCCGATGGAATTTCTGCCATTCGTAACCACCCATTACATCAAATTTGTTATTACCAATTTCTTTGGCATATTGCATGTAGTAACTCAATGATTGGTTGATTTTGGAAATTGTTTCCCACCCGCGACGACCATGGTGGGTGTTGCTTGCCGATAATGAATCTACATACAAGGTTTGTGTACCGGTAGATGCTTCCATGCCAATGTTCAAATGCATTCGTAACTCAGGAAGAAAATGTACTTTATAATCAAAATCTGCACTTCCAATAAAATCTTTCGCATGAGAAACTTCTCTTTTTTGGTTCAATGTAGCCACCGGGTTTTTAACTGCATTTGAGTTCCCTGCTGTTACTCCTGTATTTGAGTCGGTTAGATACCACTGATAATAACCCCCGAAGTTTTTAACAAAAATATCGTCGGTAGATGTTACAGCTTGTGTTGGATCCATGGCGGTAGCTGATCCAACCACACCACCATCAGCAAAACGATTGTTGACAATCATTCCTTTGGCGTTTACATTAATTTTTAAATGATCATTAAATAGTGATGGGCTTAAATTAAAAGCTCCTGTAAAACGTTCGAAATTGGATGTTTTAATAATCCCGTTCTGATTAGTGTAACCAGCAGAAAATCTGTATGGGATATTTTTAAAACCTCCTAAAACGCTGATATTATGATCTTGACTAATAGCTGTTTGGTAAATTTGACTTTGCCAATTGGTATTTGAAGTCCCCAGTCTTGAAACAATTTCTGGCTTGTCTGCATATAATGTCTGTACATAACTTCGAAATTCATCGCCTGTCATAACGCTTAATGTTTTATTAATATTACTAACGGACATATTACCTTCATACGAAACGCGTGGTTTAGAGCCTTTTTCGCCTTTTTTGGTAGTGATAATAATAACTCCATTCGATCCGCGCGATCCATAAATAGCTGTAGCTGATGCATCTTTTAAAACGGTAAAAGTTTCAATGTCGTTTGGATTGATGGCGCTTAATGGATTTGCAACACCTTTAATCCCCTGATCATCCATAGCTAAACCATCAATAACAATTAATGGATCGTTGCTGGCATTAAGCGACGAGCCTCCACGAATACGTATGGTAGCACCACCACCGGGAGTTCCGCCGCCAGTTGTAACATTAACACCTGCCACTTTACCCATAATCATATCCTGGGCATTGGTAGTTAATCCTTTGTTTAATTTATCAGGTTTAATTGCTGTAACAGATCCTGTAGCATCGCTTTTTTTTACGGTTCCATAACCAATAACCATTACTTCGCTAATAGCAATGGCATCTTCTTTTAACAAAATGGTAAGATTAGTTTTACCGGAAATATTAATTTCTTGTGGTTCATATCCAACGTATTTTACAACTAAAGTTGCTTTTGAGGATACATTTAACGAGAATTCACCATCCATATTGGTAATTGTACCATTGGTAGTGCCTTTTTCCAGAATGTTTGCGCCAAGGATGGATTCCCCGCTTGCAGCATCTTTTACAATTCCTTTGATAGTTATTTGTTGCGCCATAAGCATAGAGCAAGAAATAAAAATCGAAAGCACTGTTGCAAAAATGCGTAAATTCAGCTTAAAGTTTGTGTACTTCATGCAATAGATTTTTTAAAGGTTGAACGTGATTTTTAATAATTAACAAATGACAGAAACTTTTGTTTTGTATATTTTCATTTCTTGTTTTTTATATTATCATTATTTGTTGAAATACATTAACATAAAAAACTCGGGGCAAAATTAGAGCATTGCCGAAAATTTAAATTCATTCTTCCTTTTTTAGTTCCGAAAATAATGTGCAAACGTTTGCGACATTTAGTGATATTTTTTGCACAAATAATTCATTATTCAAAATAACTATTATACCTTTGCGATGTATATGCTGATTTTGAACATCAAATTAAGCGGAAATGTTGGACGCTAAAATTGTCATTTGGGTATATTCTGCTGATAATTAGAGAGTATAAAGCAATATTTTTTATTTGTGGAGTCAGTCCACTTCATTTTTATTTGTGTTCTGAATTCCGGTAATATGGTTCGTTTTTTTTGTAACCTGTAACAGATTCTGATTTTATATGATAAAACCACAAATTACTATTAAGGATATAGCGCGCGCCTTAGGTATATCTCCTTCTACGGTTTCGCGCGCACTTAAAAATCATCCGGATATAAGTCAGGACACCAAAGATGCCGTAAATCTTTACGCCAAGGAAAATAATTACAAGCCTAATACACTGGCTCTTAGCCTTCGTATGAGTAAGAATAATACCATCGGCGTTATTGTTCCGGAAATTGTACATTATTTCTTTTCATCCATCCTTTCGGGAATTGAGCAAGTAGCCAATGCCGAAGGTTATAATGTTCTGCTTTGTCAGTCTGATGAAAATTACGACAAAGAAATAAGAAACACCAAAGCCCTTGTAGAAACCCGAGTTGCCGGTGTTCTTGCTTCCCTGGCAAAGCACACAACCAATTACGACCATTTTCAGGATATAATTGATAGTGGTATTCCGTTGGTTTTTTTCGATCGTATTTGTATCGGAATTAATACCGACCGTGTAGTGGTGGACGACTATGCCGGTGCTTTTGCTGCAGTGGAGTACCTGATTCAAACCGGTTGCAAACGCATAGCCTTCTACAGTTCGCCTTTTCATCTGGAAATCTCTAAAAACCGAAAAAATGGCTATATGGATGCTTTGCGCAAATATGGAATTCCTGTCGATGAAAGTTTAATTAAGGTGTGCGATACCCGCGAAGAGGCTATTATCATTACACCTGAAATTCTGGACAGACCTGAACGTCCGGATGGCTTCTTCTCCACTAACGACCATTGTGCTGCCGGAATTTTGTATGCCTGTAAACTGGCAAAACTAAAAATACCGCAGGATGTGTCTATTATGGGATTCTCTGATGGAGAGTTGGCTAAAGCCTGCGATCCGATGTTAAGCACGGTGGAGCAACATGGCTACGAAATGGGCAAACACGCGGCTAAACTTTTGATTGATAAAATAAACGGTGAAACTCACGGACAGTATACCAATAAAATTGTGAAAACCAATCTGATTATCAGAGGAACGACGAAGTGAAAACTGTTTAAGTTTCAAAAGTTTCATGTTTCAAAAGTTTCATGTTTCAAAGGTTTCATGTTTCAAAGGTTAGTAAAGGCTGTTGATAGATTGTACTTTGTAAAATATTAAAATTGATTATATTATGTCAACTATAAACCGTTTTGAAGATTTAGAAATCTGGAAAAAGTCCAGAGTTTTATGTAAAAATATTTTTATTCTTACAAAGAAAACCGAGTTCTCTAAAGATTTTGCTTTAAGAAATCAAATATTACGCTCTTCAGGTTCAATAATGGATAATATAGCTGAAGGATTTGAAAGAGATGGAAATAAAGAATTTCAAAACTTTTTATCTATTGCTAAAGGATCGTGTGGTGAAACAAGATCTCAAATATATAGAGCGTATGATTTTGAGTATATAAATGAAGACGAATGCAACTCTATAGTGAATGAGACCTCAATTATTTCTTCAGGAATTAAACATTTTATGGAATATCTCAGAAAAACTGAATATAAAGGAAATAAATTCAAACAAGAATCTAAGGATAAGTAAGAAATAACTTTTGAAACCTTTGAAACATGAAACCCTTTAAACTTTTCAAACCATATCACATGAGCATAAAAACACAAAATATAAAAGCCCCAACGATAAAACATCGATTGAGCTTTTGGCAAATTTGGAATATGAGTTTCGGATTTCTCGGAATTCAGTTTGGATTTGCCTTGCAAAACGGAAATGCATCAGCAATTCTGATGATTTTTGATGTGAATGTTGATAAGCTAAGCTGGTTTTGGTTGGTCGCTCCATTAACCGGTATGATCGTACAACCCATTATTGGTTATTTCAGCGATAAAACATGGACGAAACTTGGCAGACGCCGTCCGTTCTTTCTTGCCGGTGCTATTCTTACAAGCATCGCGCTGGTGTTAATGCCCAATGCACCTCATTTGTCGCATATTGTAGCACCTATGTTTATCGGTGGTGGATTACTGATGATGATGGATGCTTCCATCAATATATCGATGGAGCCTTTCAGAGCACTGGTAGCCGATAATCTTCCGGAAGATCAGCATACTCTCGGGTTTACTGTCCAAACACTTTTAATTGGAATTGGCGCTGTCATCGGGTCGTGGTTACCTTACATGCTGGGAAACTGGTTTGGATTCTCGAAAGTTTCCGAAACGAAAGGTGTTGTGCCTGATAATGTGCTGTGGTCGTTTTATATAGGTGCATTTGTTTTGATAAGCAGTATTTTGTGGACAGTTTTCAAAACAAGGGAATATCCACCTGCAGAACTTTTCCAGACAGAAAATCAAGTGAAACAAAAGGAGAAATTTAAAATTCCGCCAGTTATGTTTCAGTTGCTGCTGGTGCAGTTCTTTTCTTGGTTTGCACTTTTTTCTATGTGGGTGTACACTACGCCGGCAGTGGCTCTTCAGTTTTTCAATACCACAGATCCCAATTCTCCGGAATTTCACGACGCAGGAAATTGGGTAGGTATTCTGTTTGGTGTTTATAACGGTGTGTCGGCAATGGTTGCATTGTTGCTGCCTTTAATTGTAAAACGGACTTCCCGCAAAGTGACACATTCGCTGGCATTGATTATCGGAGGATTATCGATGATTTCTTTTTTAATTATTAAAGATTCAACATTTCTGATCATTCCAATGATAGGTATCGGAATTGCCTGGGCCAGTATTTTATCGATGCCTTATGCCATGCTGGCCGGTTCCATTCCGGCAAACCGTATGGGATTGGTCATGGGTTTGTTTAATATGTCCATCACCATACCTCAAATTGTGAGTGGTGTTTTTTCAGGTTTAATACTCAAATACTTTTTTCATAATAATCCGGTACTTAGTTTGGTTATGGCAGGTGCTTCATTTATTCTGGCAAGCGGTTTTTCGTTGCTGATAAAAGAATCTCACGGAGAGAAATCAGTCAAAACCATTGAAACTTTTGAAACATGAAACTTTTGAAACTTTTGAAACTCTTGAAATAAATAATACAATTAAATACAATGAATCAATACCTTCAACACGACCCCTGGTGTATCATCGAAGAGGGTTTTCACGAAAACAAACAATTAGCATCCGAAAGTATTTTCAGTTTGGGTAATGGCCATATTGGTCAACGGGCTAATTTTGAAGAACATTATTCAGGTGAAACCATGAATGGTTCGTATATTGCCGGTATTTATTATCCGGAACGTGCCGAGCATGGCAACTGGAAAACCGGTTATTCCGACACCAACGATAAAATTGTAAATGCGCCTAACTGGACTATGATCAGTGTGCGTATGAACGACGATGGTCTGGATTTGGCCAACTGGGACGTAAAAAACTTCAAACGTGTGCTCAATATGCGCGAGGGTTTTCTGGAACGTACTTTTGAAGCTACCAATTTCAAAGGTCACCGCATTCAGGTATCGGTTAAAAGATTTCTGAGTATGGCTGAAACAGAAATTGGCGCGATCAGTTTTACTGTGAAATCGCTTAATTTCGAAGGTCGTATATCGTTTTTGCCATTGATTGATGGGAATGTGCGGAATAAAATTACCAACTACGACGAACCGTTTTGGAATGTGTTGCAAACTAAAACCGAACAGGATGTGTCGCATTTATGGGCGCAAACCCGCAAAATGGATTTTCATGTTTGCTGTGCGCTGACTTATTCGTTTTATAAAAACAACGAATTGCTGAATATTAACCCCACCAAAATTGAAAAGGAAAAAGTGGCTGGTTTCAGTGTTGGAACTGATGTGAGAATTGGCGACACCGTTTGTCTGAATAAATATGTGGCCATTATCAGTTCGCTCAATCATCCACGTGAAGAACTGACTTCGAGAGCCTGTACGCTTGCCAGAGCAGCCAAAGTGAAAGGCTGGAACAAACTTTTTGATGAACATACGGCAGTTTGGGAAGCCAAATGGCTGCAATCCGATGTGATTATCGATGGCGATGTGGCTGCCCAACAGGCTATCCGTTTCAATATTTTCCAATTGAATCAGTCGTACAACGGAAACGATGCACGATTAAACATCAGCCCGAAAGGATTTACCGGCGAAAAATATGCCGGTGCAACGCGTTGGGACACCGAAGCTATTTGTGTGCCATTTTATTTGTGTACTTCTCCGCAGAAAGTGGCCAAGAATCTGTTGCTTTATCGTTACCGTCATCTGACTAAGGCCATCCGAAATGCCGAAAAACTAGGTTTTACCAATGGAGCGGCACTTTTTCCGGTGGCTACATTTAACGGAACAGAGAGTTATAACGAATGGGAAGTCACTTTTGAAGAAGTACACCGAAACGGGATTATTGCGTTTGCCATCTATAATTATGTACGCTATACCGGCGATCAAAACTTTTTGAATGAGTATGGCTTGCGTGTGCTGATAGCTATTTCGCGTTTCTGGAGTCAGCGGGTGAATATCTCTACAGAAAAGAAGAAATATGTGCTGCTTGGCGTTACCGGACCCAATATTTACGAAAATAATGCAAACAACAATTGGTTTACAAACTACATAGCTTCCTGGACGCTTCAGTATACTATTGAATGTATTGAGAACATTAAAAAATCAAACTTTCATGTGTTCGAAGATTTGTGTCAGGAAATTAAGTTTGCCAACGAAGAAATTTTTGTGTGGAAAGATATTGTTGAAAACATGTATCTGCCCGAAAATAAGGAATTGGGAATTTTTCTGCAACAGGATGGGTTTCTTGATAAACCGCTTACATTAGCTGCCGATATTCCGGAGTCGCAACGACCCATCTTCCAGCACTGGACGTGGGACAGAATCTTGCGGTCTTCGCCACTTCGTCAGGCCGATGTATTGCTGGGTCTTTATTTTTTTGAAGAACATTTCGATATCAAAACCATCAAAAGGAATTTTGATTTTTACGAGCCGCTTACCGTACACGAATCTTCGTTATCGGCTTCAACTCACTCCATTATAGCCAGTTCAGTTGGCGATAAACAAAAAGCGTACGATTTGTATGTGCAAACCGCCCGTATCGATTTGGACGATTACAACAATGAAGTGGCCGATGGACTTCATATTTCGAGTATGGCCGGAACATGGCTGGCTATTGTACAGGGATTTGGTGGTATGCGCGTGAAAGACGATAAATTGCATCTGAGTCCGCATATTCCTGAAAAGTGGAATGCCTTTGCGTTTAATATTCTTTTCCGTGAAAATCAGCTGAATGTGAGGGTAGAAAAAGACAGAACCGTTATTCAGAATGTGAAAGGCGATGATATTGAGCTCTATCTGAATAATCAATTGGTGGAAATTCTGGCCGAAAGTCAGCGGGAAATCAAAAACTAAATAATGTGACAAATATTGTTGTATTTTGAACACGAAGTCGCAATGGCGCTAAGTCGCTATGTCAATTTTCTCTTTGAATCTTTGTGTCGTTGCGCCGTAGCGTTCAAAAATACTTTTCTTTTAAATATGTGATATAAATTATTTCAACTATTTAATTTGCTCTTAGTTATATGAATCATTTGGTGAAATATCTTCTGATTTTTTTGTGTATCTCAGGTTCTGTATTTGCGTCCGCTAAAAAACAACCCTGGGTACAACGACTCGAACCAACATTTTGGTGGACGGATATGAAAAACCCGGAACTGCAATTGTCGGTGTACGGCAACGAAATCAGTTCCGCAGAATTTACTGTCAGTTATCCGGGTGTAACTATAGCACGTAAAGAACTTACTGATAATACGAATTATGTCTTTCTTTATCTCAAAATTGAGAAAGGCACTATTCCCGGAAAATTCAGTATTGAACTAAAAAAAGGGAAACTCAAGCAAAAACTGGTGTATGAGTTAAAATCCCGACGTCCGGAATCGGCAAACAGAGCAAGTTTCACCGAAGCAGATGCCATTTATTTGCTGATGCCCGACAGGTTTGTAAATGGAAATACCGCGAACGATTCAGTTCCGGGATATTATCAGGGCGTTAATCGTAATGATTTAGCGAAACGACATGGCGGTGACATTGATGGAATCATCTCCAAAATTCCTTATCTGGCAGATTTAGGAATTACTGCTTTGTGGACAACACCAATGTTCGATAACAATGACAAAGCTTATTCCTATCATCATTACGGCTGCACCGATTATTATAAAATCGATCCGCGTTTCGGGAAAAATGAAGATTATCCGCGCATGGTGGATGTTTGTCATGCCAACGGAATAAAAACCATTATTGATGTGGTGCCGAATCATTGTTGCTCGCAACATTGGTGGCTGAAAGATAAGCCCGCCAAAGACTGGTTCAACGAATGGCCATCGTACACGTCGTCGAATTACCGCATGACTGCCTGGACTGACCCACACGCCGCTCAATCGGATTTGCAGAAGCTTACCTGTGGCTGGTTTGCGCCCAATATGCCCGATTTCAATCTGAATAATCCGTTGCTGTTCGATTATCTGCGTCAGGTGTATGTTTTCTGGATAGAATATGCTGGCATCGATGGCATGCGTGTGGATACTTATCCGTACAACGACATCAGAGTGGCTGCACGATTTGTTCAATCCATTCGCAATGAATATCCGAAAATGAATGTAGTAGGCGAATGCTGGGTGAAAACTCCTGCAGAAATAGCATATTATCAGTCGGGAAACAATAATAAAGATGGTTTCGATTCGCGGCTGACAAGTGTAATGGATTTCTGTATGAAAGATGTGCTGAGTGCTGCTTTCAACGAAAAAGAAGGTTGGGATACAGGATTGGCACGTTTTTACAGCCATTTTGCACAGGATTTTGTGTATCCTAATCCCGATATGATTATGAATTTTCTTGACAATCACGATATCGACCGTTATTCGAACACGGTAAAACGGGATGTGGCTAAATACAAAATGGGACTGGCCATGCTGATGACCTCGCGCGGATATCCACAGTTGTATTACGGTACCGAAATTATGATGGATGGCATTCCGGGTAGTTACGAAGGTTATCGCTACGAATTTCCGGGTGGCTGGCCTGGCGACAAACGCGATGCATTTACAGTTGCCGGTCGTACAGCAGAGGAAAACGATATTTTCAACTACACCAAAGCGTTGCTGAACTATCGCAAAAACAATCGTATTTTGCAAACCGGAAAAATGCTTCAATTTATTCCCGGCAATGGTTTGTATGTGTTTTTCAGATACAATGCCGAAAAAACAGTCATGGTTATTGCCAATAATAATGACATAAATACGCCTTTATCAACAGCGCGTTTCAACGAAATACTGAAAGAGAAAACAGTAGGTACAGATATTACTTCCGAAAAAGTGTACGAATTGGGCGAAATCAATGTGCCTGCAAAATGTGTGTTGATTCTTGAGTTAAAATAATATTGGGGTTTCAATGTGAACTCTCTTTTAGTTTACTACGTAATGAGAACTCTATAAGAGTTTTCTGTGAATAACCCCCGGATTCATCCGGGGGAAAAGAAATCAATTAATTTCACAAACCCCGGAAGGGGTTGCCCGATAAAAGTATTAATTTTTAATGGGATAAAAACATGTTTATTATATGTAGGAAACTCCTACAGAGTTCCATTTCTCTGTTTATTCAATTTCCCCCAAATGAATTTGGGGGTTATGCACAGTTAACACCTCTGGTGTTTGTAAATTTATTTTTTTTTGATTTTTACGAAAATAGAGTTTAAATAATTATTATTTTAAAATTTACTGAAATGAAAAAAATCTCTATTACCGACATTGCGGGAAAATTGCAAAACGTAGTAAAACGCTTTACCTTCCCGGTTTTTTTTGTGTTAGGATTGTCATTTTTGTTGTTTCTGAATATCAATAAACGAGATGCTGATATTCAGGAGCGACTTTGGGTGTTTTTTGGACTGGGAATTCCCATGAGTTTAACGGTAGCATTATTTGCTGAAAACTTTAAAAACCTGCTTGTTCGTATAGGTTTGCAATTGGGAGCTATCATTCTGCTTACGCTTCATGTATTGTTTCTTCCTGAGGATATTTTGAGCTTCCAAATGTATCAGGTGCTGGCTCTGGGGCTGGTGGCTGTGCTTGCTGCTTTTGTGGTTTCGTATTTTAAGAAAGACGATGCTGTGCCGTTTTGGGAATTTTCAAAAACCACTATTCTGCAACTTATTATCAGTGTTATTTTCTCGCAGGTGCTGATGCTGGGGTTAAGTCTGGCGGTGCTTTCGCTCGATCAGTTATTCAAAATTAAGATTGAGCCTGAAGTCTATCAGAATCTGGCTGTCATTTGTTATGCCATTTTTATACCGTTTTACTTTTTTGCCAATATCCCCGAAGGCGACGACAAATACAAACAGGAATATAAATACGATAAGTTTCTGAAAATACTTGGGTTGTATATTCTGCTGCCAATTCTGGCTATTTATACCGTTATTTTGTATGTATATTCATTGCAGATTGTGGCACGGTGGGAATTGCCAAACGGTTGGGTGACGTGGCTTATTTCGGTGCTGGCGCTGGTAGGTTTTTTTGCTATGATGATTACCTATCCGCTCAGACTACAGGCCAACAAGGTAGCCGTGTTTTTTGCCCGCTATTTTCCGGTTATTCTTTTTCCGTTGCTGATATTGATGACCGTGGGTATTTTCCGCCGTTTCGACGATTACGGACTTACCATAAACCGGGCGTATGTGTTCCTGCTGAATTTCTGGCTGTATGGTGCTTGTATTTACCTTTTTGTTTCGCAGTCGAAATACCTCAAATGGTTGGTGTTTTCGTTTATTGCTGTTACATTGGTTTCGTCGGTTGGTCCGTGGAGCGTTTATGAAGTTACCCGACGCAATATGATGAAAGAAACCACGCAATTGCTTGCAGAAAATCATTATCTGAAAGATGGTAAATTTATCCCAAAAGCCGAAATTAAAAAGTTGCAAACGCCCGATTCCATTAAAAATATTCTTTCGTCGAAACTGGGTTATTTGCTCGAAAATTATGGTACTATGGCAGTTCAGCCTTTATTTAAACAGGATGTAAATGGGAAAAAACGGTATGAATTGATGGAGAGTATTGGACTGAAAAGCGACTTCTACTATACAAACGACAGGAAATATTACAATATTCAATCCGAAAATGATAACCCGGCTATCGATATTCAACAATACAGAAGCCTGATACGGTTAAAACTTTTTCAGAATCAGTACCAGTTGAAAGACAGTTTGTACAGTGTGGAACTGAAAGATGAAACCCTGATGGTAACTAAATCGGACGATAGTAAGTACAGGAAGATGATTTCTGTAACAGCTAAACTAAATGAATTAACAAAAACTGAAAATTTTCAGGAACTGCCACAGGAAAAACTGGTAATTACCGGGCAGGATTATCTGCTTATTATCGTATCGATGAACGCAACTAAAGAAAATGCTAATGACCGACCGGCTATTACCAATCTGGAAGCTATTTTGCTGCTGAAATAATTAGTATTTTTTTAAATTTGATGATTCTTAATTGTTTAACAAATAAATTTATTTACAGGACTATGTCATTATTGTTTAAAACCAGATTGATCGTTTTTCTTTTTGTTGTATTAAATTTTGTGGGTTGTAAAACAGAAGAACCTCTAACTTTACCTAAGTTAACCACAACATCAGTTTCGAAGATTACTGAAAGTTCAGTATCATCAGGAGGAAAAATAATTTCGAATGGAGGAGCAGATATTCTTTCAAAAGGAATTTGTTGGGGTGTTAATCCGAATCCGACAACAACTGATAGTGTGAAGATTAATGAGGAGAGTTCATTTGAATTTATATGTAATCTTGCTGGTTTGTTGCCAAATACGAACTATTACATAAGAGCATTTGCTATTAATAACTTAGGTGTTGCTTATGGAGAACAAGTTGGTTTTGTTACCAAAACACTGGATATTTTAACTTCGCCAATTAGTGAAATAACAGTAAATTCAGCAAAATCAGGATGTGTTGTAACTATTCCCGGAGATACTTCTGAAATTACTGAATGTGGACTTTGCTGGGATACCTTATCATTGCCAACTATATCCAAATTTAAAACCATAAGTGGTAATAAGAATGGGGAATATCCAGGTACGCTTTCAAACTTAAAAAATAATACCACCTATTTTGTAAGAGCGTATGCAATAAATAAAAGTGGAACATATTATGGAAATGAACAAACTTTTAAAACTTTAAGTGGTATAATAAACCTGATAACTTCAGATATAAAGAATATTACGGTTAATTCTGCAACTTCAGGTGGCGAAATTACTGATGATGGTGGCGCTTTTGTTATTTCACGAGGTGTATGTTGGAGTGTCAATAACAATCCGACAATTAATGATGAAAAAACAGAGAATGGAACAGGAATGGGTATTTATGCTTCAACACTTGCCGGATTAAAAAATAATACAACTTATATAGATTACATTAATTAATTACACAAATAATTTATTATCTTTGTCCCATAATTTTAAAAAAACATATTATGGGACGAAAAGTAAAAACATTAAAAAATTACACAACAGAACAAATCAAGGCGTTGATTGACAATGATGATAAATACAAGCTGGGTATCAGGCTTTATGCCGTTTACCAATTATCTAAAGGCAGATCCAGCAGAGAACTTGAAGATTTGTACAATACAAGTTTTAAGCAGATTTGCAATTGGGCAGACCGTTTTGACCAAAAAGGGATCGAAGGATTAATGAATAAGCCACGAAGTGGACGTCCAACTAATCTTACCTCAGAACAACTTATCGAATTGCGGGAATCACTTTTAAAAAGCCCCGAAATTTTCGGTTACAATACAGGCTCTTGGTCTGGTCCTGTTGTAAGAGACTTTATAGAAAAGATGTTTCAGATAACTTATAAGCAAGCTAATGTGTACAATCTTATGCACTCTTTAGGTCTTAGTTATCAGCGCAGCAAAGGAAAATATCCTGAGCAAGATCCAATTAAAAGAGAAATCGTCAAAGCTGATATAAAAAAACTTTAGTGGAATGCGAAAAGGACTCTTCGATGGTCATTCTCTTTCAAGACGAATTTAGTTTAAGCAATACAGCTACACTTTCTGCCACCTGGTCTCCAAAAGGTCAACAGCCAAAAGTTGATTGCAAACAAGTTAAGAAGGAGCGCGTAACAGGTATTGGAAGCGTTAATCCAATAACGGGGCAGCTGATTGTAAACTTTGAACAAATGGGAAATTACAAGACTTTCAAAAAGCATTTGAAAAAAGTCATAAACCAATATAAGGACAAACGAAAGATAATTATGTATGTAGATAACGTTAGGTTTCATCACGCAAAAAATCTTAAAGGCTTTCTGGAAGCTAATCCCAAATTGGAAATACGATATCTGCCCGCATATTCTCCCGACTTAAATCCGGTTGAACGTGTTTGGTGGTATATGCGAAAGTCAATTACTCACAATCGATATTTATCATCTATCAAAGAACGCATTGCCAAATTCTGGCAGCTTTTGTCTCAAACATTAAAACCAAATGAGACTTTGAGAAAATTATGTGTAATTAATTATTAGAAATTATATATTATAGTCGATCGTATGCAACTAATCAATTTGGAACATTTTATGGAAATGAATTGACATTTAAAACTTTGTCAGGTATAGTTGCCATGACTCTGAATAAACCTACATTGGTTTCATCTACTTTTGCTAATTTTACAGCAAATATAACTTCAAATGGAGGTTCATCTGTTACTTCGCGGGGGTTTTGTTGGAATACAGCTACCAGCCCGACAATAGATGATTTTAAACTTACTTCAGGATATGGAAACGGAACTCTTACAGGAACTCTTTCAAGTCTTTTACCAAACACTACATATTTTGTAAGGGCATTTGCTGTTAATGAAGCTGGAATCAGCTATAGTAGTGAGCAGATTTTTACTACAACATCAACAGTTACTGATGCTGATGGTAATGTTTATAATAGCATTACCATTGGAAATCAAACATGGTTGGTGGAAAACCTGAAAACAACAAAATATAACGATGGTACAGCTATTCCCCTGATTACAGCAAATGCAACCTGGGTATCGACTACCTCTGGAGCATATTGTTGGTATAACAATTCCGTTGAGTATAAAACAAAATATGGGGCTCTTTATAATGGGTATGCTGTCAGAACCGGAAAACTTGCTCCTGTAGGCTGGCGGGTTGCTACTTATGATGATTGGAAAACACTTGAAACGTATGTTAGTGTTAACTCGGGAGTATCAGTTACTGTAGGGAAAGCGTTGAGTTATAATCTGGATTGGAATACATCAACTGCTGTAGGTGCTATTGGTAATAATTTATCATTGAATAATAGTACGGGATTTAGTGCATTACCGGGAGGTTATCGCGATAGTTATGGAGTATGCGATTATTTAGGATATCAGGGTTGTTGGTGGACTTCAACTGATAGTAATTCAACTGCCTCTTCGGTTTTTTACCTAAACTACGACAAATATACTCTTGGTTTTAATAACTATGCGCGTAATTTGGGCTATTCAGTTCGATGTGTAAAAAAATAAATATTGATTTATATTTTTTATTTCGCAGACCTGTAGCCATGTTCCTACGGATATATTCATTAATTAGACAAAGTTTCGCGCCGTCTGAGGTGAATCAGCGGTCATGACCGAAGGGAATAATTGGAATCACCTCGTAACGTATTATAAGGAATTGTATTCCACTATGCTGCCGTTTATTCATTAGTTATTGCTCAAAATTAAAAAATACTTTTTAATATACAATTGTGGTACAACGGATGTTAACCCCGAATACTATCGAAATACTATTCAGAGAGTGTGGTTATAAAATCCACCTGATAGTAAGAGATTTTAAGGCTGTCAGTTCGATAAAAATGATTATTTTTACCATGTAATTTCTATCAAAGCATAATGAAAAATATTATCATTCCTCTTGTGTTTTTTTTGCTGTCTGTATCGGTCAAAGCCCAAAATTATGTTTATACATCTGTACAAGGAAGTAATATGATTTCGGTTTTTAGTGTCAATTCCTCTACAGGATCATTGAACAAAGTTGAGGATGAACCGGTAGCAGGTGGTCCGGCATCCATGGCCATAAGCCCCAACAAAAATTTTTTGTATGTATCGCAACGAAGCAATAAAACATTTTCGAGTTACTCTATTGATAGAACAACCGGAGCACTGACTTTTATTGGAACTGTTCCTGCCATAGATAATCCGGTCAATATTTCTACAGATAATACCGGACGCTATCTGTTTAGTGCTTATTTTGCTGCCAGTAAGGCTGCCGTTCAACTTGTTGATTCTGCAACCGGCGTTATTTCTTCTGTGCCGCTTGTTAGTTTTACCACTTTAGGAATAAATCCACATGCCATTCATACTGACCCTGCCAATAAGTTTGTGTTCATTGCCAATATGACCGGAAACCGTATTCAACAGTTTAGTTTCGATGATAATACCGGTGTGATGACGCCAAATTCTCCTGCTTTTATACAACCTGTTGACTCTATCGGTCCGCGGCATTTTGTGTTTCATGGATCGAAAAATATTGTTTATTTTTCGAACGAAATAGGTAATAGAGTGTCGGTTTACAGTTTGAATAACTCCACGGGTCAACTTGCGTTACTTCAGGAAATTTCCACTTTGCCTGCTGCGTATTCACTTACCAATAAAGTTGCTGATATCCATATTACACCCGATAATACGTTTTTATATGTTTCGAACCGCGGACAGGATGCCATTGCCGCCTTTAGTATTAATGCTGCAACGGGTTTATTAACGGCAACGGGCTATTTCCCAACTCAAACTTCGCCACGTGCTTTCGATATTGATGCCACCGGTTCATTTCTGTATGCAGCCGGCGAAACTTCCGGCAAGTTATCGCATTACATGATAAACAATACCAACGGCGAACTCAACCTTATCGGAACATATAATTTGGGAATTAATCCAACCTGGGTTAGTTGTGTGAGTTTTGATACGAATATTACCGGTTTAATTCAACCGGCACTCGGTGATGAAAATGATTTTAGAATTTTCCAAAATCCTTTTTCGATGAAGACAGAATTACAAGCAAATCACTGTTTGAACGATGCAAGCATTGGTATTTATAATTCATTTGGAATGAAAGTAGAGCACAACAGTCATTTGTCGGGAACAACTATTAAAATCACACAAAAAAACCTTCCGCAAGGAATCTACATTCTGCGTTTAACCGAAGGAAATAAAACCTCTACGACAAAATTTGAAATATCATATTAAGCACTTTTATTCAGAGTTTTAAGTTGGTTTTGTAATTGGTTATGCGGTTTGTTGTGAAGATGTTGCTTTTTGCAGATTAGGGCTGACAGATTTTCAATCTGTCTAAAAGAAATTTGCGAAGCAATCAATATTAGAACTTGAATATTCGGACAGATTGAAAATCTGTCCTCCTGAAAATGAGCATTTCAAACAGATAGGCGTAGTTCTAAAAGAAGCAACTACATCGTTTGCATAAAAAATTAAACATTCATTAAGCACATATTTTGTCTGTTCATGTTTTTTGCGTTTAATTTGTAGTAATTAAATACTATTTCTGTATGAAACGAGCATGTTTTACAGACGTCAAAGTTTATGTAGATATTGGCATGCGAGTTCCATGTGACATTTTAAAAATAATTATTTACACATGAAACACACAAAATTTCTTCTTCCGCTACTGTTTATTGCTGCTGCCTGTCAGCCCAAATTAAATGTACCTGTGGATGCCGATAACGACAAGCATCTGAATACGCTTTTTACTTTCGAAATTGGTGATAATCAACTTTATTTGCAGGATTTTGTGTTAAAGACTTCTGAAATTGATTCGGTGACTTCTTCGTCGGAGAAACTCAGCGTGGCTATTTCTGAGGATAAGCAAAAAGCCGTATTAACGGCGGCTGCTGATGCAGAGCAGTTTGTGGATGTGAAAATCTGGGCGAAAGGTATTGCATGGTCTGTTCCATGCCGGAAAACGGATAAAATCGAGTATGTTTTCAGCTACGATCCCATGATGGTGTCGTATAAAAAACCGGGTAAAGTGCAGATTGCAGGTCAGATGAACGATTGGACAGCTTCGCGTACGCCCGACCTGCAACCAAACGACAAAGGTGTGTATGAAGTAAAACTTACATTGAGCCCGGGTACTTATTTGTATCAGTTATTGATTGATGGAGAGCAAAACCACGATGCATCCAATCCCAATAAAGTGGATAATGGTTTCGGAAAATACAATTCTGTTTTGCAGGTACCGGGTAAAACCGATCTTTTCCCTATATTACTCACCGAAAAATATTCAGCAACAAGCATTACGCTATCGCTTCAGAATACAGCCGACAAGGTGTTTGTGTATTGGCAAAATCATCTGCTGCCCGATAAATTTGTACATTCATCAACCGACGAAATTGCTGTTGATATTCCTGCTGAAGCCCAAAAACTTAAACGTTCTTTTGTCCGCGTGTGGGCAAGCAATCAGTATGGTGTGAGTAATGATATTCTGGTGCCGCTGCAAAACGGTAAAGTGCTCACTGAAAGTTCGGACATTGCCCGTTCCGATAAACAGGCGCAAATCATGTATTTTATGCTGGTGGACAGGTTTAAAAACGGAAATACAGCCAACGATAAACCGCTCAATCGTCCGGATGTAAATCGTAAAGTGGATTATTGGGGTGGCGATTTAGCCGGTATACAACAAAAAATTGACGATGGTTATTTCGAAAAACTGGGCGTGAATACATTATGGATTTCTCCTGTAAATCAGAACCCGACAGAGCCATACGGTTGGTATGAACCCATGAAGACCAAATTCTCCGGATATCATGGTTACTGGCCGGTTTCTTCATCAAAGGTGGATACGCGTTTTGGAACCAATCAGGAATTTAAAGAAGTGGTGGCTGATGCACACAAACACAATATCGGCGTTTTACTCGATTATGTGGCACACCATGTGCACACCGAACATCCTTTTTACAAACAACATCCGGAATGGACTACGCCGCTTTATCTGCCCGATGGAGCACTAAATACAGAGCGTTGGGACGATCAGCGACTCACCACATGGTTCGATACATTTATGCCCACGCTCGATTTGTCGAATCCTAAAGTGGTGGAAATGATGTCCGACTCGGCTATGTACTGGATGAAGGAATTCGGGCTCGACGGCTTCCGTCACGATGCCTGCAAACATATTACAGAGGAATTCTGGCGGGCTTTGACGCTTAAAATGAAAAAAGCCAACAATGGTTACACGCCTTATCAGATTGGCGAAACCTACGGAAGTCCGAAGTTGATTGCGGGTTATCTCACTTCCGGTATGCTCGATGGTCAGTTCGATTTTAATGTGTTCGATATTGCCAATACCACCTTTGCCGGTGTTGGAGGCAGCAATCTGAAACAGGTGGAAACCATTCTTCGGTCGAGTTTTTATACCTACGGAAGTCATAATTTGATGGGTTACATTTCGGGAAATCATGATAAGCCTCGATTTATGGCCTATGCTTCGGGCGATTTGAAGTTTGGCGAAGATGCCAAAGCTGCCGGTTGGAATCGTGAAATCGGAATTACGGATTCAACAGCCTATAACAAACTGTTGCTTTTTCATACCTTTAATCTGACCATTCCCGGAGTTCCCGTTCTGTTTTATGGCGATGAAATTGGACTCACCGGAGGGAACGATCCCGATTGCCGCCGTATGATGCGTTTCGATGGATGGAACAATCGTGAAACTGCATTGTGGAATAGCATAGCCAAATTAACGCATTTAAGAAAAGACCATCCGGTGTTGGTGTATGGCGATTTTATCAATATCAGCAATACCGGCGATAGTTGGGTGTATGCCCGTAAATATTTCGACAGAGAAGCGTTGGTGTTTATCAATAATTCAGCAGAAAACCGTACCTTTGAAGTGGCTATACCAAAAATACTGAAAGCTGAAAATCTGAATGCTGCATTGGGAAATACCTTTACGGTGATCGGAAATAAACTCAAATTGACTTTGCCGGCTTACAGTTCGGAAGTGTTGGTAAATTGAATTGGTAAAAAAACATGAAAGTAAGAAATTAAGAAAATAGGAAATTAAGAGATTTATAATCCAACGGTCAGCGATTAAATGGTGATAAACTCAGAGTTTAGAACTTTTGAAACTTCTGAAACTCTTGAAACCCGAAATATAAAAACATGGTGAAAATTAACGACAAAGTATTGGCAGAAGAAGCCCCGAAAGGCATGGATGAATTCCTTCAGGTATTTATCAATGCTTATCTGAATGAAATTGATGGTAAACTCACTGCTGGGAATATGTCGAAACTGAATGGTTCGCAGCACACATTGCTTGCCTGGCATTATTTCAGTACCGAAATGCGCGAAGGAGGTTTTGTCCAGTTGATTCAAAACGGCTACGGAAATTATATTTTCGGGAATCCGTTTGCCAAGGCCATACGACAATTTGGAGCTGTTGAGCTTTCGAAGTTGATTTACAAAGCGAAAGAAATTTACGACCCAAATAAAAAGGTGCTGGAACGTGAAACTACCGAAGAAGAGTTCAATGCCATGTATGTCGATTTTGAAGTGTTCGACGATTTGGAAGAGCTTTATTTCGATATGGAAGAACAGCAGACAGCGCTAATTGCTGCTTATGTCGACGATCATTTGGAAGATTTTGCAGAAATTGTAAAATGAAACACACAAAACGGGCTTAAGAATTTTCAGAAGCCCGTTTTTGTATCTATTGCAATAGTAACTTTGCTTTTTCCAAATCTTCCGGAGTGTCAATTCCAATGGTTTCGGTGTCGGTAATGGCCGTTTTAATTCTGTAGCCATTTTCGAGCCAGCGCAGTTGCTCCAGCGATTCGGCCATTTCCAATACAGATGGCGGGAGTGAGGTTAATTCCTGTAAAACCTCCGAGCGATATGCGTAAATGCCTATGTGCTTGTAAAAATCCTGTTTTGCTGCCCACTCTTTTGTGTCAACTCCGCGCATGTATGGAATTGTTGATCGACTGAAATACATGGCAAATCCATTTTTGTCGGTCACCACTTTCGGACTGTTGGGGTTAAATAAAATCGCTTCAGAATTTTCAGTATCAATTTTTTTTATCAGCGTAGCAATGTCGGTGTTCTCATCTCCGAAACAGTTGCGGAGTAATTCTATCTGTTCGGGTTGAATAAAAGGTTCGTCGCCCTGTACGTTAATCACCACATCAAAATAATTCTCTAATTTGGTAAATGCTTCGTAACAGCGATCGGTGCCGCTTTTGTGTTGGTCAGAAGTCATGATTGCCTTTCCACCAAACTTTTCCACTTCCCTGAAAATGCGGTCGTCATCCGTAGCCACAAAAACATCGGAAATAATTTTACTTACTTGCTCGTAAACATGTTGAATGATAGGCTTGTTTCCAAGTATAGCCAACGGTTTTCCCGGGAAACGAGTCGATGCAAAACGTGCCGGAATAATAGCTACAAAACGTAATGAATCCATTTTTAGAGTTTTCGGGAGGAAAATTTGTTCTTTTTATACAGCTTGTGCTTCATAATAACTACCCAGGTTGAATACCGGACGAGTAGTATAACAATTATTGGAAATACAGCAACATTAAACAACTGAAATGATAGAGCAAAGGCTGTTAGTGTTAGGAATAAAAGCGAAATATTCACTATTTGATAATAGAAAAGTATTTTTCTTAAACTTTTAATCCAGATAAGATAGGCCGCAACAATATTTAACGGGTTCAACCAAAGAATGTTCAGGTTGTATTGCACAAGAGGATGCGAGGAAACTGTCATCAAAAATAATATAATCAAACCCGCAAGTCCGGTAGTGGTGAGCAATATTGTATCAATTACTTTAGAATGTCTGTTTTTAATAAATCCGAAGAAAGTGTAAATAAACACGAATGCAAGCAATATCATAGCCACCACTACAGTGTTTTTATACCAAACAAAGTGGCTCTTTTCGGGAGTGGCTTCTACCAATACTTTGGTCGATGAAACGAGTTTTTTTCCGGGTGTGTTTGGTTTCGCAATAATCTCAGCCGATTTAAATTCAGCCATTAATATTTGTGGTAGAAACATGCTTTCGTATTGCGAGCAATCTTCATCTGCTTCCATGCCAAAAATTACATCCAATCCCAAATTTAACCACGAATAAGTGCCGGCATATTCCGAAAACCATTGCCGATATGTTTTTAATTCTACATCTTTGCGAAGATTAAGATGTCCTTTTATTGACCCAATGATTTTGTCACGAGGCCGGGTAGCGCAATTATCAAAAATAAAATTGTAACGATACTCCCGGTTTTCGGGTAAATAGTTTTCGAGCAATGAGTTGATTAGCGCATGTCTCTCGGATGCATTCAAATTTAGCGTAGATTCCCAAACCATAGAGTTTCGTTCTTTGTACTCAGGCAGGAAAAGCTGTGTAGGATATACTCCGAGCTGATAATCAGTATCGCCCTTTATAAATTTGTAGTAAAAATTACTTGTGTTGAAACTGAAAATTCCGTAATTAAAAACCACATCGATATTGTTCTTTTTATCGAGCAATCTGATGGCTGTGTGTCCGAACTTTTCGTATGCTTCTTTTCCGGGTGAGCAGGTAATCAGGCTCACAATGGTGGAATCGCTGAAGCTAAGTGTTTGAGCGGATGATCCGATAAAACTCAAACACAAAAATAGTATCGTGAGAAATTTTCGCATAATTTTTTGAATGTGCATTTGCAAAAGTAATGTTTTTTTGTAAATTTTTAATCATCTGTGCTTTATTTGTTCTAAATTCAGATGTATTCATATAGAGTGCTTTAGATGAAAAGCATTTTTTATAGGGCAGAAATCTGTTTCATTGAATTATATTTACTCCTTTTTTGTCAAAATTTGAGTATTATCTCAGAAATTTATTAAATTTGTGCTTTATAACAATGTTGTCAAACATAATTCTTTTAAAGTAGTACTATGGCCAAAAAGCAATTGACAGAAGTCAAACCAATTGAAGAAGTGTTCTCTTATTGGGATGTACTTACTCCAGACGAACGTCAGTTTGTAAAGAATAATTGTACATTACAAAATTATAAGAAGAATGAAGTGATTCATTACGAGGGAGATACGCCAAGTCACATGATGGTACTTGCCACCGGTAAGGTGAAAGTTTATAAAGAAGGTGTCGGTGGTAGGGGACAAATTATCAGAATGCTGAAACCCGGCGAAAATTTTGGTTACAGAGCCATTATTGCCAGCGGAACTTATAATACTAATGTGTCTGCTTTTGAGACATCGTCGGTTTATCAGTTAAAAGCTGATTTGTTTCTGTCTATACTCCGTCATAATAATGCTTTTTGTTATCGTTTTCTCGAGGAAATTGCCAGCGATTTGGCTGCATCCGATGCTCGTACTGTAAATCTTACCCAGAAGCATATCAGAGGCCGACTAGCTGAAGCGTTGTTGTTCCTTGTGAATAACTATGGATTGGAAGAAGATGGAGCTACCATCAGTATTTATCTTTCCAGAGAGGATTTAGCCAGTTTGTCCAATATGACAACATCCAATGCCATTCGTACGCTGTCGAACTTTGTTAACGAACATATCATCACTATGGATGGTCGGAAAATCAAAGTTCTTGACGAAGACAGACTTCGGAAAATAAGCAAAATGGGTTGATTTCATTATTTTTTTTGTTGCTTTACGTGTAACAAAACCACCATGAATCCATCACAAATACATACTACATATAAATCGGCCTTACATCTCTTGTCTGCGGGTAAGGTTCTTCTGTCGTTCGAAAAAGCCGGTCAGCTTGTTGATGAATTGCAAATTGGAGATTTCACGGATAAACTCAACGAACTGAAACAGAATTACAATTATTTGCTGCATTACTTCTCGACCGACATAAACGATCCGGAACGAAAAACGGTATATAACAAACTGATATCGCGTGTATTTGTGCTTATTTCATCCGTGCGTGAAGAACTTTTGTTGCGTAACTCCTCTAATTTTGAATATACCCAGAAAAGATATTTTCCGTTTAAGCGAAAATTTTCACAATCCGAGCGCTTGTCGGACGCGTTGAATTATTATTATACGCAAGTGGAAATTCTGGATCAAAGCACCGATAATCATCAGGCTGAATATTTGCGGTTACGTTCAAACTATGAACAGTTGTTGCAGGAGCTATTTATGCTTTTCTGGCTTACAACTACCTACGAGCCTGCTGAAAAAGCTTTCTTCAACCGGATTATTACGGAAGAAAAATGGAGTTTTGCAGATAAATCGCTGGTAGTGTCGGCGTTGACTTTGAATTTGTGGCGCATGTTCGATGAGTCAAAATTGCAACTTTTGTTCGATTGCTGCAATTCTTCCGATCAGCAGGTGAAGCAACGGGCGCTCGTTGGTTTGTGTTTTGTCATGGCTCGTTACAACAAGTTTATGCCTTTTTTCCCTTCCGTGAGAAACCGTCTTGTTTTACTTGCCGACGATGCACATACCGTTGAAAACTTCAGAAACATTATTATACAGATAATCAGTACCACCGATACCGATAAAATAACTCGGAAAATGCAGGAGGAAATTTTGCCAGAGGTAATGAAAATCAGTCCGTTGCTGAAAGATAAAATGGATAAGGATCAACTGCTGAAATCCGATGAGTGGGATGAGGAAAATCCCGAATGGCAGGAAATAATTGAAAAAAGCGGTGTGCAGGAAAAGCTTCAGGAACTCACAGAGTTGCAAATGGAAGGTGCGGATGTATACATGAGTACTTTTTCGATGCTGAAAAGTTTTCCTTTTTTTAATGAATTAAGTAACTGGTTTTTGCCATTCGATGCACAACACACACAAGTTAATGAATTGTTTGCTTCTCCCGATAAAAATTTGTTATCAGCATTTTTAGGTAATAACCTGATGTGTAATTCCGATAAATATTCCTTTTGCCTGAGCGTGTTGCAAATGCCCGAAATGCAACGAAACAATGTGAAACAATCATTCAAAGCAGAGTCGGAGCAAATGCAGGAAATGGCAAAGGATGAAGCTTTGCTAAAACCGGATATGGTTTCGAAAAATATTTCAAAAAATTATATTCAGGATTTATTCCGCTTTTTTAGGTTGTATCCACAGCATCGCGATTTTTCGGATATGTTTAAGTCGGCGCTGTTTATGCACAAATCTTATCTGTTCGATATGTTATCGGATAACAGCGATATTAAAAGCAGTATAGCTGAGTATTTCTTTACCAAAAGTCATTATTCAGAAGCCATTGAGTTGTTCGGGGAATTAGCTGATGAACAGGCCGGCTCAGCATTGTATTTTCAGAAAATTGGCTATGCCTGCCAGAAAGTTTCGCAAGTAGACAAAGCGCTCGAAGCTTTTCTGAAAGCGGATATTATACAGCCGGATGATTTATGGACTGTTAGAAAGATTGCTTTGTGTTACCGGATCAAAGGTGAATTTCATAAAGCGCTGGAGTATTATCAGCATGCCGACTTTATAAAGCCTGATCAAAAGGCAACCCGGATGAATATTGCGCGATGCATGGCCGGGATGGGAAATAATAAGGAAGCGTTGAGCATTTATCTGAAACTGAATGCAGAACAGGAAGATGTACGTATTTTGCGTTCGATTGTCTGGTGCTCTTTTGTTTCAAATAATCTGGCCAGTGCTGATTATCATTCCGAAAGATTGCTTGAACTTGAGCCGGAAGCGGTGGATTTTCTTTATGCGGGTCATATTGCTTTTTGTAAGCAGCAAATTAAAAATGCAATTGACTTTTATCGAAAATCAAAAGCAGCATTTATTAATAATAAGGAAGAGTTTGAGGCTGCATTTCTGTCGGAATCAAAAACGTTGCAAAACTATGGTGTCGACCCGAATGATATTTCGTTAATATCTGAAGTGATTTGATAATAAAAGCAGAAGCGCATGAAAATTGTATCATGCGCTTCTGCTTTTGTTGTGTTTAATTAGTTGACTTACAGTGTTTTCTTTACTTCTGTTTCTTCGAAACTTTCAATCATATCACCTTCGCGTATATCGTTGTAATTTTTGATATTCAAACCACATTCATAGTTTGTACCTACTTCTTTTACATCGTCTTTGAAGCGTTTCAACGAATCAAGTTCGCCGGTATAAACCACGATGCCATCGCGGATAATGCGCACTTTGTTGTTGCGCTTAATTTTTCCTTCGCGTACTAAACAACCGGCAACAGTACCCACTTTGGTAATTTTAAATACCTCGCGTACTTCAACTGTAGCGGTAATTTCTTCTTTAATTTCAGGAGAAAGCATACCTTCCATCGCGTCTTTGATTTCTTCGATAGCCGCATAAATGATGGAATAAAGTCGAATATCAATTTCTTCTTTGTCAGCCATTTTACGTGCTGTAGTTGTAGGACGCACCTGGAAACCGCAAATGATAGCATTCGAAGCTGCTGCAAGTAAAACATCGGAATCGGAAATTGCACCAACTGCTTTGTGAATTACATTTACCTGAATATTTTCGGTCGAAAGTTTCAATAAAGAGTCTGACAAAGCTTCTACAGAACCATCCACGTCACCTTTAACGATAATGTTCAGTTCTTTGAAATCACCTAAAGCAATACGACGACCAAGTTCATCCAATGTAAAGTGTTTCTTGGTACGCAGGCTTTGTTCGCGTTGTAATTGCTCACGTTTGTTGGCAATATCGCGGGCTTCCTGCTCCGAAGCCATTACATTAAAGTTGTCGCCGGCCTGTGGAGCACCATTCAAACCAAGAATCAATACGGGTTCAGCAGGTTTTGCTTCCTTAATACGTTGATTACGTTCGTTGAACATAGCCTTAATTTTACCGTAATGTGTTCCGGCAAGTACTACATCGCCCTGTTTCAAACTTCCATTCTGAACCAGTACCGTAGAGATATAACCACGACCTTTATCAAGTTCCGATTCGATAACCGAGCCAATGGCGCGTTTATCTGGATTTGCTTTCAAATCGAGCATTTCGGCTTCGAGCAATACTTTTTCGAGAAGTTCTGCTATACCAATTCCTTGTTTGGCGGAAATGTCCTGCGATTGGTATTTACCTCCCCAGTCTTCCACCAGATAATTCATGTTGGCAAGTGTTTCTTTAATCTTTTCAACATTTGCTCCCGGTTTATCAATTTTGTTGATAGCAAAAATCATTGGAACATTGGCGGCAGAAGCGTGATTGATAGCTTCAATGGTTTGAGGCATTACGCTGTCGTCGGCAGCCACAATAATAATGGCAATGTCGGTTACTTTTGCACCACGGGCACGCATAGCGGTAAAAGCTTCGTGACCGGGAGTATCAAGGAATGTAATTCGCTGACCGTTATCAAGTTTTACATTGTAAGCACCAATATGCTGGGTAATACCTCCGGCTTCACCGGCAATAACATTGGTTTTACGTATATAATCGAGCAACGAAGTTTTACCATGGTCGACGTGTCCCATAACGGTTACGATAGGCGCACGCGATACCAAATCTTCTTCATTATCCGGTTCTTCATCGCCAATGGCTTCTACTACATCGGCACTTACAAACTGAGTTGTGAATCCGAATTCTTCAGCTACAATGTTGATGGTTTCAGCATCGAGTCGTTGATTAATAGAAACCATCATGCCGATGCTCATACAGGTTCCGATAACCTTATTTACATTTACGTCCATCATTATTGCAAGTTCGCTTACAGTAACAAATTCGGTAAGTTTCAATATTCCTTGTTCTGCCTGATCTCGGTCGGCTTGTTCCTGCATACGGGCATTTACTGTGTCGCGTTTATCGCGGCGGTATTTTGCTCCTTTGCCTTTTTTATTGCCTCCTGCAAGACGTGCCAGCGTTTCTTTGATTTGTTTTTGTACTTCTTCCTCGTTTACAGCAGTCTTCAACGGCTTTTTCAGTCTGTCTTTATTGGCAGATTTGTTGTGTTGAGGCGCTTGTCCGGGTGTTGGTTTTTTAGGTTGACCCAAATCCGAAACTTTGGTGATATCAACCTTCTGATTGGTGAATCTTTCGCGTTTCTTTTTCTTGATATCTGCATCTGTTGCAGCAGCGGTATCACCTACCTTTTTCAAATCCGGACCATTTCCTTTTTTAGCTTCAGCAAAAAGTTTGTTTTTTTCTTCTCTCTCTTTGCGTTTTTGCTCTTTTGTTTTTGGTTTCGGACGTGTATTTTGATTCAGTAAGTCCAGATTGATGGTGCCTATAACAACCGGTGTTTTATCTAAAACCGGACGTTTTACTGCGTAAATTTCATCTGTGTTATTTTCGTCTGTCGATTCTGTTTCGGGAGATGGTTTTGTCTCAGCTTTAGCAGTCACTTCAGCAGCTTTTTCTGTTTTAGGTTCAGCTTTTTCGGTAACTTTAACTTCTTCTTCTTTCAAAACAGGTTTAACCTCTTCTGCTTTTACCGGTTCAGGAACAATAACTTTTGGTTCCGGTTGTGCTTCCGGAGCAGGTTTTGTAACTTCCTGAGGTTTTTCAACTGCTTTTGGGGTTACCGGTTTTTCTTCCTGTTTCTCAATAACTACCGTTTTTTCTACAACAGGTTCCGGTTTTGGTTGTGTTGCTTTTTGGGTAGCAGGTTTGTTCAAACTGTCCAGATCAATTTGGCCAACCTGTTTGATTTGTGGCAATTGTTCTTTAGGAATGGAGATATGAGCCGTTTCCACAGGTTTTTCGGCGGATTTGGGTTGTATGTATCCCTCCAGTCCCACAGTACCTGCTTTTTCTTTCGAATGGCGTTCGGCACTCAATCTCTCCGATTCAAGTTTGAGCGCCATATCTTTATTAAATTCTTTGGCAAGTAACAAATGTAACTCGTCCTCTAATTTGTGATTAGGGTCGTGAGGAATTTTATGACCTTTTTTTGCAAGAAACTCAACTGCAGTGGTCATTCCTATGTTAAAATCTTTACAAACCTTACTTAATCTTATGGACATCTTGTAATTTTAAAAGTTTTGTGAAATATGTTTGATGAATCCCGAAGATTGATTCAGAAAAATTTCTGAATTATTCTACTTCGTCTTCGAATTCTGATTTCAGAATTTCAATCAACTCATCGATAGTTTCTTCTTCAAGATCGGTACGTTGAATTAAATCCTGACGTGGTATAGCAAGTACGCTTCTGGCTGTATCACAACCAATAGCTTTCAGAGCATCGATAACCCATTGATCAATTTCGTCAGAAAATTCATCCAAATAGATGTCTTCGGTTTCTTCGTCTTCATCTATATCGCGGAATACATCCAATGTATAGCCGGTAAGCATGCTGGCTAGTTTAATATTCAGACCGCCTTTTCCAATGGCCTGTGATACTTCTTCCGGTTTTAAATAAATTTCAGCTTTTTTCTCGGCTTCGTTCAAACGGATAGAAGAAATTTTAGCAGGGCTTAATGCTCTGGAAATAAACAGGCTGGTGTTATTCGTGAAGTTGATAACATCGATGTTTTCGTTGCGCAACTCGCGAACAATTCCGTGAATACGTGATCCCTTAACACCTACGCAAGCTCCAACCGGATCAATACGATCGTCGTACGATTCAACGGCTACTTTAGCGCGTTCACCCGGCATGCGGGCAATTTTTTTGATGGTGATAAGTCCTTCGTGAATTTCCGGTACTTCCAGTTCGAACATTCTTTCGAGAAAAACAGGAGATACGCGCGAAACAATAATTTTTGGATTATTATTTTTGTTTTCAACCACTGCCACAACAGCTCTTACGGTGTCGCCTTTGCGGTAGAAGTCGGTTGGAATTTGTTCTGTTTTAGGTAAATAAAGCTCATTTCCTTCGTCGTCGATAAGTAGCATTTCCTTTTTCCATATCTGGTAAAGCTCAGCGCTTACAATCTGACCAACTTTTTCGCTGTATTTGGCGTAAACGTTATCTTTCTGTAATTCAAGAATTTTTGATGAAAGAGTTTGACGCAAAGTAAGAATGGCACGACGACCAAATCCAAGAAAATCGACCGTGTCGGTAACTTCTTCGCCAACTTCGTAATCTTCATCAATTTTTTTAGCGTCGCTCAGCGAAACTTCAAGATTCGGATCTTCCACTTCACCATCTTCTACAACGGTGCGGTTACGATAAATTTCGAAGTCTCCTTTGTCCGGGTTGATAATTACGTCGAAATTTTCGTCGGTACCGAACATTTTTGCCAAAACATTGCGGAACGATTCTTCCATCACGCTTATCAGTGTACTTCTGTCGATGCTTTTCAGGTCTTTAAATTCCGAAAAGGTATCAATTAAGCTTACAGTTTCTTTTTTGCTCATGGCTTTATTTGAATCTAATAATGTATTTTGTTGTTTTTATTTCCTGATAATTGTATGTAAGCATTTCGCTTACAGTTGTTTTTCTTTTAGAACCTTCGGGTTTTATCTGCTTTTCTATTTCTATCTGAAATTCAGTTTCGTTGGCAGCTACAAGTGTTCCTGTGATTTTTTGTCCGTTTTTTGTCAGTACTTCTACCTCATTCCCAAAATTCTTTTCGTATTGCTTCAGTACTTTGAAAGGTTCGGTAAGTCCTGCTGAACTTACTTCAAGTTCGTAATCTTCTGTTTCTCTGTCCAGTTTACTTTCGATAAACCGGCTTACTTCAACGCAAAAATCAATGGAAACTCCCGAAAATGCATCAATTTCTACCGAAATACGATTGTCGTTCGTTATTTTTATATCTACAAGGTAGTATTCAGTTTTAGCTAAATATTCTTCAACTATCTGAATAACAGTGTCTTTTAAAATCATATCGGTGCTTAATTTAACAATGAAGGGGACTGTCGTCCCCTCCACTATATCTTATTACGCCACAAAAGTACAAAATAATTCTTTACAACACAAAGATTTATGAAAAATTTCGTATAAAATTCAGCAGTTATACAAAGTTATAAGTCAAATTTTGCTGTTAGAATTAAACCTCTCGGGATATTTATCGACATGGCTAATCTTTCAATTGAATTTGGTTGAAAGGTATATTCAGTTAGTTCGGTGCCAAAATCGTAAATGTTGTACATCATCAATTGCAGTTCATATTTGTGATTTGCCACTACGCCCTGATATGCGGCTCTAATGTCTATGTTGAAAAACATATCTTCGCGGCTACCAAAATTACCGGTAAACGGGTTGATACCTTTTGTGCGTATATCCCACATTGCAGCCTGATTGTTTCCGTTCAAATCCGTTTTTATAAGCGTATTAAACGATGTAAATGGTTGTCCATCTTTCCATTTTCCGGTAAAAGAGAATCGTAGATTTTTAGTTAATTGATACGATAAAAGAATGCGGGCAATGTAAGCTCTGTCCTGATCCAGCCTTCCAAGCAGTTTGTATGCAATGTTTGGATTGGCAGATGTTTCGGAATATACACCCATATTGTTGTGCAACGGGCCATTGCCAAGTGTTGAAATGCCACTGACCATGTATGAACTCCATGATAATGAAAATAAGAATTTGTTTGAAATGTATTGATATTTCAACGTGTTTGATAAATAGAATGGTGAATTTGTCAGGAAATTAAGCGGACTTGCTGTGGTCATATATTCCGAAGGATAATAGTCGACAATGTAATTTCTTGCACCATTGTTGTAGAAGTAAATCTGTTGATCGCTTTCGTTTGCAAAATATCCGTAATCAGTGGCCGGTTTATCTAAACGGGTTGTCCAGTTGTCAACATATTTGGTAAACGAATTAAGAATAGAAAACTCATGATTACCAAATCGCGCATAAAATGGCAGATCGAAAGTAAAATATGACGGTTGACGCAAATTAGTAGCGGCGGTGTGGTATTTTCCTCCTGTTGACGTAAAATAGCTTGATTTTTCGGATTCCTGATAGGTTTTATCGCCATTTGCATCTTTCCAATAGTAAATATCACCGTTCAGATAATCGTTCGAAAAATATTTGATGTCATCATAATTGAACGAAACTCTGTTTTTGCTCAAATTAACTTCCATCGAAAACCAGTTGTTCGGGTGGATATACCAACTGATTTTTCCCTGCCAGTTGGGGCGAATCATCGATTTGGAACTGAGTAACATGCCATCAAGTGTTACATCGGCATTGGCTCTGATGTCCGATTTGCTACTTAATTTCTTTTGCCATTTCAGACTGAGCGTGTTTTCGAGCAATCCGCTGGTGAATGCTTTCGAATTCCAGTTGTAAATGTATAACGATGTAAAATCAGTGTAAATATTTTTTGAATAAATGGCATTCTGAAACGTTGAATTCTCCGGTGAAAAATGTATCAGTGAATTGTAACCATCGAAAGTTAGCTGAAGATTTTTAGCTATTTTTTTTTCATAAGTAATTGAATGAGAAATTTCAGATGTATATCCATCCACATACCATGGTTCGAAACCTTCGCCATCCTGATCGATAATATTTCGGTTGAAATTCAGATTATTGTGATTAATGTAATTCGTGGCTAATGTAATTCCACTGGTGTATTGATATTTATCTGTTTTTTTTGAACCATAAACGGCAAAGTTATAACTGTTGTTTTTGGCGGTTTCGTTTTTGCCAAAGTAAAATTCGTTGTACAAATTGTCGCGTTGCGAGATGTTTAAAATATAATTCGTGTTATCGAATAATTTTCCGGGTTTTAGTGGTAGCTGACCTGATAACTGCACTTTATAAAAATCTTCAGGATAGTAATCGTTAATGCCAAATTCATCAAAATCGACCAACATTCGGGTGCCGGCACCAACGTACAATTGTTGCATGTATTTTTTGCCATCCACATCCAATGCATAATTCAGTTGAATCTCACCGGCGCTTTTTATTTTATTTCGATATTCAATTGGCTTATAGAGCCTTTCTTGTGCAGTTTTATGAAGTAAATTGATAAACTGTTTGGTTCCCGGGGAAATTCCACCCAAGCCTCCTGCGTTGTAAGATGCTGAAATAGAGTTAGGAATAATGCTGTCCGTGTCGAAAAATAAAGATGAATTGTAGTAATTCAAATTTAATGAATGTGAATACATGTCCGGTGTAAATAACGCAGAACCTGAAGCGAAACGGCTGTTTATACGAAAACCATTCAGGTAATATTTATTCCAGCGATACGAATTGCCCGAAACAGAAAATACAAGCGCGTCCGGTTGATTAAAGCTGCCGGTTGTTTCCGATTCGTAGGTTACAAAGTCATTCAAATTGTCGAGATAGTTGGCCAAATCATTAAACATAAAGCGATCTCTGAAATATGCAGAGTTTTTTTTCTCGAACCCATTGTTCGGGAACGAATCGCGTTTTACCGTCTCGTTTTGCGAAAAACTGAATTGTGTAATTAAAATGCTGATTAATAATGCTGTGTAAATTCTCATGTAAAATTAAGTTTTGTTTCTTCGGTGTTTGTTTTAAATATATATCATTGTGTTCGTGCAAAGGTACATAAATAATTTATGTTAATAATAAACTGAATTGAGATTCAGAATTTTTTGTATATTTGCATTTTAACAAATTGTATTAACTTTTATAATTCCCATTAGTATGAAGAAATTTATTGCTTTCCTTTTTCTGTTTTCATCCGTTGTAACTTTTTCTCAGACTAAAATTTTTATCGATGCCAATGGTAAAGAATTGAAATCTGATAAAAATGCAGTGAAATACAAAATAATAAGCCCCGATAGTTTGTCTACAAAAGGTGGTGTGTGTGAGATGACATACACTCTGGATGGGAAAATTGTATCTGAGTCTCATTATTATAAAAAAAAACGGGAAATTCTGATAAAAAATCAACGATATTGGAAGGGAAAAGCAGGGTTTGGTTCGAAAATGGTCAATTGAAGAGTGAAATTGATTATTCTTATAATTCATTTAATGGACTGATTGTTACCTATTGGAAAAACGGACAGTTAAAGCGAAAAGATGTTTTTGAAAAGGATAAATTTATCGAAGGAGTTTGTTATGACTCATTGGGCAGTGTTGTCGAATATTTTCCTTATGAAAAAATGCCACAATATCCCGGTGGAGATCAAATGCTTTTCAGATATTTGTCGCAAAATGTGCGATACCCCGTAGAGGCTCAAAAATACGGAATTCAAGGTAGAGTTATAGTTCAGTTTATTGTAGATAGAGATGGAAGTATTGATGATATTGAAGTAGTTCGGAGTATAGATCCTTCTCTCGATTATGAAGCAAAAAGAGTAATTAAAAATATGCCACTTTGGGAACCGGGTATTCAGGATGGTGAAAAGGTGCGTGTAAAATACACCATGCCGGTAAATTTCAGGTTACAATAGCAGGAATACTGTTGTTTATAACGAAACACCCCAAAAGTTTTTGAAAACTTTTGGGGTGTTTCGTTGAAATAAAATCGTTAGTTTTATTGTCTCGGGAGTTTATTGTTTGTCGTTGCGTTTCTGAACGTTATAGAAAATTTTCATCTGGTTGCCCAGGATTTTTGTAAAACCTTTCACATCGTCGGCACTCCATGCACGGTTAACTTCGCCATATTCACCAAAATCAGTTTTCATTAAATCGAATGGGCTATCTACTCCAACGAGCGTGTAGCTGTATGGGCGTAAATTAATGATGACTGTTCCTGTAACATTTTGCTGTGAACTTTGCAAAAATTGTTCAATGTCACGCATAACCGGTTCCAGATACTGTGCTTCGTGCAAAAACATACCGTACCAGTTGCCCAGTTGATCCTTCCAGTATTGCTGCCATTTGGTGAGAGTGTGCTTTTCGAGCATTTTGTGCGCATTGATAATGAGCAGTGGTGCAGCAGCTTCGAATCCCACGCGACCTTTTATGCCGATAATGGTATCGCCAATATGCATATCGCGACCAATACCATATTTATTTGCAATATTTTCCAACTCATTGATAAGCGCAATTTTATCAGAATTCTTTTTGCCATTCACAGCGGTTATTTCTCCCTGTTCGAATGAAATGGTAATTTGTTCCGGTTCGTTTTTTTCAATCTGACTCGGGTAAGCGCTTTCGGGTAGTGTTTGTTCCGATTTCAATGTTTCTTTTCCGCCAATAGAAGTCCCCCATAAACCTTTGTTGATAGAGTATTCCATTTTTTTGAAATCAGCTTCAAACCCATGATCTTTCAGGTAATTAATTTCGTACTCGCGGGTTAAAACCATGTCGCGGGTAGGAGTGAGGATTTTGATATTCGGAGCAAGTACATCGAAAGTCAAATCGAAGCGCACCTGATCGTTTCCTGCGCCAGTACTTCCGTGTGCTACATAATCAGCTCCGATTTCTTTGGCGTAATTGATAATGGCGATGGCCTGAAAAATACGTTCTGAACTTACTGAGATGGGGTAAGTGCCATTGCGCAACACGTTGCCAAAAACCATGTATTTGATGCTTTTGTCGTAATATTCCTGAGTTACATCCAGTGTGACATGTGTTTTTGCTCCCAGGCGGTAAGCTTTATCTTCAATAACTTTCAGCTCTTCGGCGCTGAAACCGCCGGTATTTGCTACTGCGGTATGAACTTCGTAGTCTTTTTCCTGAGCTAAATACATGGCACAAAACGAAGTGTCGAGTCCGCCACTAAATGCCAGTAAAACTTTTTCTTTCATTGTTTATTAAATAGAAATTGAGAAAATAAGAAAATGTGAGAAGTAGAAATCAAATAAATAATTTTGCAATTAATTATTTAGCTTCGTCTTTTTCCGGGTCGAAAAGCATGCCGGTGCATAGGCAGTGCTTGCGATTGGTGCGCTGCAAAATGTCATAATTCACACAACTTTCGCAACCTTTCCAAAAGGCTTCATCGTCGGTAAGTTCCGAAAATGTCACTGGTTTATAACCAAGTTCCGAGTTGATTTTCATGACGGCAAGTCCGGTGGTTAAACCGAAAATTTTTGCACCCGGATATTTTAGGCGAGACAATTCGAATGCTTTTTTCTTGATCTTTTTTGCCAAACCGTTGCCGCGGTATTTATCCACAACAATTAACCCCGAATTGGCAACAAATTTTTTATTTCCCCAAGTCTCAATATAACAGAAACCTGCAAAATTATCGCCATCAAGTGCAATGATAGCTTTTCCTTCTTTCATTTTTTGAATGATATATTCGGGCGATCGACGGGCTATACCCGTGCCACGCACTTTAGCCGCATCGGCTATAGTGGTAAGTATTGTGTCGACGTATGAAAGAAATTTTTCGTCGGCTATTTGTACCGTAATGTTATCAATGGTACTCTCCATTTCCATAATCAACTCTGAATGTGTTCAAATCTTCCGGGAAATCCGGAATCCCTTTTTATTAATCTTCTTTTTCTGCAAATGTAGCGTTCATCATTGCCATGATATCTTCGCGGCTTATACCTTCGCGTGGAACTATCAAAATAGTATCATCACCGGCAATTGTGCCCAGAACTTCTTCGGTTGCCTTGTTGTCGATGTCCCATGCTATGGCGCTTGCATAACCCGGTTTGGTTTTAACTACAGCGAGTTGACCGGAAAACTCAATACTCATAACTGCACCATGCGAGATAAGCGTGTTTGCATTGACTTGCGAAGGTAGCGGTTTATTGTAAGATGGCAAAATGTACTTGTATGTTCCGTTTGATAGCGGAGTCTTGGCTACCTTCAATAATTTAAGGTCGCGCGATAAAGTTGCCTGGGTTACATAGCACTGTCGTTCAATCAAGAGTTTTAGTAGTTCTTCCTGACTACCAACCACATTGGAGCGGAGTATGTCCGAAATAACCTGTAATCTGTTCCGTTTATTCTTCATAAATGCATATTTATTAATAATGACCGCAAAAGTAAGTATTTTTCTGATAATATGCAATAAATATGTATATTGTTATTCTAAATCATCGAAATATTAACTTATTAGAATAAAATATGCATGAATATAGATAAAAGGCGTGAATTTATTCATTTTTTGATGGTGAGAAATTGTCTGCAAATGGTATATTTTATATGGATAATGTAATTATATGCAAAAAAGTGAATAAACATTTTTTCGTAGAATTGGTGTGCCAATTAAAATATTTTAATACTTGCAGGTTTCCCGAAAGTGTTGTTGTTATCTTTGTTTAATAGTTCTCACAAATTTCTCCAAACTTCGTTGTATCTTTGCAGGTTCAAAAAAACAGCTATGTCGAAACAGGGAAATATACTGATAAAAGGTGCGAGAGTTCATAATCTGAAGAATATTGATGTTGAAATTCCACGCAATAAACTGGTGGTGATTACCGGTCTTTCCGGTTCAGGAAAATCATCGCTGGCGTTCGATACTTTGTATGCCGAAGGGCAGCGCCGGTATGTTGAAAGTTTATCGTCGTATGCACGCCAGTTTTTAGGTAGAATGAGTAAGCCCGAAGTCGATTTTATCAAAGGAATTCCACCGGCAATTGCTATCGAACAGAAAGTTAATACCCGTAATCCACGCTCTACAGTTGGTACGTCTACCGAAATATACGAATATATTAAGTTGCTTTTTGCCCGAGTTGGTAAAACGTATTCGCCCATTTCCGGCGAAATTGTAAAAAAGCACGAAGCTGATGATGTGGTGAATGCGGCCAAGAAATATCCCGAAGGTTCCCGACTTATGGTGTTGACTAAAGTTGTGCCTATAGGCGACAGAAATCTCAAGGAAGAACTTCGGAGTTTGCTTATGCAGGGTTTTAGCCGTGTTGAAGTGCAGAGTGAAAGTGTTCGTTTGCAAGATATTATCGACAATGATGTGTTGCTGAAGAAAAATCCGGAAATATATTTGATTATCGACCGGTTAAGCGTAGATAATACCCAGGAAGGCATAAGCCGATTGACCGATTCAGTAGAAACAGCTTTTTATGAAGGAAATGGTTCTTGTTATCTGAAAATTTTTGCTGATAATAGTGAGCAATTGCTGTATTTCTCCAAAAGTTTCGAAGCTGATGGTATGCAGTTCGAAACGCCAACGGTTCACACTTTTAGTTTCAACAGTCCGCTGGGTGCTTGCCCGGTTTGCGAAGGTTTTGGTCGTGTAATAGGCATTGATGAAGATTTGGTGGTTCCTAATAAATCCCTGTCGGTTTACGAAGATGCGGTAGTTTGCTGGAAAGGCGAGGTAATGGGCGAATGGAAAAATCAACTGATTTATACGGCGGATAAATTCGGATTTCCAATTCATAAACCCTTCTACGAACTTACGGATGAACAACGTCGCTTGTTGTGGACAGGAAACCGGTATTTCGAAGGATTGAATGCTTTTTTCAAACATTTGGAAGCCAATCAGTATAAAATTCAGTACAGGGTTATGTTGGCGCGTTATCGCGGTAAAACTACTTGTCCAGAATGCAATGGCAGTCGACTGAAAAAAGAAGCATCATACATAAAAATAAGCGGAAAGTCTATTTCGGAACTTGTTTTGCTGCCGGTTCATGAACTGAAAGATTTTTTTCAGCATATCGATTTTGAAGTGCATGAAGCGGTGGTTGCTAAAAGATTATTAATCGAAATAAATAACCGCATTCAGTTTTTGCTGGATGTGGGCTTGGGTTATCTTACGCTCAATCGGTTGTCGAATACGCTTTCGGGTGGTGAAAGTCAGCGCATTAATCTGGCTACTTCGCTTGGCAGCAGCCTTGTAGGTTCGCTGTACATTCTCGACGAACCGAGTATAGGTTTGCATTCACGTGATACGGGTTTGCTAATCAAGGTGCTGAAACAATTGCGCGATTTGGGAAATACGGTGGTGGTGGTAGAGCATGATGAAGAAATTATGCGTGCCGCCGATTTTATTATCGATATTGGCCCTCAGGCTGGTAGAAAAGGCGGAAATGTAGTTTATTCGGGCGTGGCAACTGAAATTGCAAAGGCAAATCCCGAAGAAATTGAACAGTCATTTACGTTGAAATATCTTTTGGGTGAGGAGAAAATTGATGTGCCGCAGCATCGCCGGAAATGGAATAATTATATTGAAGTGCTTGGTGCGCGTGAAAATAATCTGAAAGGCATTGATGTGAAATTTCCGCTGAATGCCATGACGGTGGTTACGGGTGTGAGTGGTTCAGGTAAATCGTCGTTAGTGCGAAATGTGTTTTATGCGGCACTCAAAAAATATTACGGAGGAGTGGCCGACAGAACCGGACGATTTGCTTCGCTCAAAGGTTCGCTGCATTTGGCTACCGATATTGAATTTGTGGATCAGAATCCGATTGGTCGCTCCTCGCGTTCTAATCCGGTAACCTACATAAAAGCGTACGACGAAATCCGCAAACTTTATTCTGATCAGCAGTTGTCGAAGCAAATGGGATATTCGGCATCGCATTTTTCGTTTAATACGCAGGGCGGACGCTGTGAGGAATGTCAGGGCGAAGGTACGGTCACTGTGGAAATGCAGTTTATGGCCGATTTGGTGCTGGAGTGCGAACATTGCCATGGGAAGCGATTTAAGCAGGATGTGCTCGAAGTAACATACCGCCAGCAGAATATTTTCGATATTCTTGAAATGACCGTGAATCAGGCTATCGAGTTCTTTTCCGAAGGTACAGGAAGTACTGAAAAGAAAATTGTAAAGCGTCTGAAACCATTGCAGGATGTGGGAATTGGCTATGTAAAACTTGGTCAGTCGAGCAGCACATTGTCGGGTGGGGAAAGTCAGCGGGTAAAATTAGCGTCATTTTTGGCCAGTGAAAAGCCGGAACCAACCATTTTTGTATTTGATGAGCCAACCACCGGATTGCATTTTCATGACATTAAAACGCTGCTGAAAGCTTTCGATGCCCTGTTGGCAAAAGGCCATACGGTTATCATTATCGAACACAATATAGAAGTGATAAAATGCGCCGATCATATAATTGATATCGGTCCCGAAGGTGGAGATAAAGGTGGTAATCTGGTGTTTGAAGGTACTCCCGAAGAAATTGTACAATGCAAAGCATCGTACACAGGGAAATATCTGAAGGAAAAATTGTAATTGTAGAACTTCATAAATCAATTTTACAAACAACTTAAAACGGACAGAACCTGACTTTTCGATCAGGTTCTGTTTTTTTTGTAAAGAGTTTATGCTAAATTTCGGCAGCTTCCGTTTCCCGTCCGTAAGTGCGGTACTCCATGGGCGTGTAGTTGGTAATTTTTTTGAAAAGGGAGAAGAAATGCTCTGTGGAGTTGTAATTGAGCATATAGGCAATTTCTTTTACCGAGTGCGAAGTGCCTACGAGCAATTGTTTTGCTTTGCGCAATTTTAATTCCTGAAAGTATTTGGCGGGTGCGTAGCCGGTATAATCCTTGAAAACCTTCCGAAACCAGGAGTAGCTGATATTGAGTTTTTCGGCCAATTCCTCCGGATCCACGTTTTTATACACGTTTTCGTTCATGATAATTTTGGCCTGTTCAATTTTCTGAACCACATCGCCCACTTCGAAAATTTTATTCTGCGAAACCGATAAGACCAGTCCCAGGATATGCATCACTATGCCCGATAGATATTGTTGTGTGGCGGTTTTGTCAGCCTCGGCTATTTCAATGGCTTTGGTAAAGAGATTTACCAGCTCTTCGTTGAAGCCTATTTCGAGAATCTGATTTTCTTTTGATAAAAAACCGTTTTGTACAATATTGTCGATAATACTACCTTCGAAACCGATATAATATTCATTCCAACCAGACTCTAAGCATGGATGATAGGTGTGCCATTGTCCGGGAAAAATAACAAATAACCGACCTTTGGAAATGGTAGATTCCAGATCATGATCAAAAGAAATCACGCCTTTACCTTTGGTGATATATACAAACTGATACTCACGAAGAATTCTACCTTTGTGGGCATTGAAATAATATCCGGTAGGATGATCGGTCAGCGGGTATGGAGTATTGGGCTGAATGGATTGAAATCCGACGGTATTGACACACAAACCAAAGTTGTTGTCACGTTCATTGACCAACAGGTATTTGAATTCCACACCAAGATCGTTATAGTTCATTTGTGATATTTTTTCGAGAGTATTCACAAAGCTACTAAATTTTGTGTCAAAACAAACTGTTTGAATATTTAAAAATCAATTTTTCAACCTAAATCATTGAAAAGTACACATAATCCGTAAATATCAGCTGATAGTTTATTTACCGCTACCAATCTTATCGTATTGTTCTTCTGCTTTAATTTCGGTGTATTTGGGTGCATCCATCATTTCTACAAGTGCACGCAAAACCGGCCCTTCACCCATAGGATCATTTTCCTGAGTGGGACGGGTGTAGTAATACTGTAACGATGGCATAATGCCTGTGCCTACGCAAATACTTGTAACGTCGCCTTCGGGCGTGATTTTTTTCATCATGCCTTTTAATCCCTGTTCAGCTACATAAATTAAATCGGGATGCAGCCAACCGTTTTTCACTCCACGGGCAATGCCAAAGACAAACATGGATGTTCCGGTAATTTCTTCGTACGAATCTTCCTTGTCGAGCAGTTGATGCCACAGACCATTTTTTCCCTGATAACGGGCTACGCCGGCTGCCTGCATCTGGAAGTTTTTAATAATTTTATTCCGTAACGGATGATTTTTTGGCATGTAAGTCAGCAAATCGGCTGTCGCCATAAAAATCCAACCGTTGGCTCTGCTCCAATGGGCTACACCATTTTGTTTGGTATCGGTATGATAGCAATGATAATACAGTTGTTTTTCGGGACACCATAAATATTTGGTGTAGTTCAGAATCTGTTTTGCAGCATCTGTAAAGTATTTGTTATCACCGGTTAAGCTTCCCATTCTCGATAGAAATGAAATGGCCATAAAAGCGTCATCGGCCCAAATGGTGTTTTCGTGTGGCCAAATGCGCGCTATGGTTCCATCGCTGAGGCGAGGTTCATTTTCGTTCAGGTGATTAGCCGTTTCGTTGATGTAATTCAGAAATGCATCATTCGGGTGTTTTTTCTGAAGTTCAATGAGACTGGCTCCCATGGGGCCGTTATCGTCGAGACGTTTTCCGCGAAAAATCATGTGCCAGCTTACATTACGCACGGCATTCCAGCCTCCTTTTTCAAAAGCCTGATTGTATAATTGATGAAAATACTCCAAATTGCCGTCGTTGAAAACAAAGTTCATGTTTTTCAGCACATATTCATCGTATTTTTTGTCGTTGAGTTTGGTGCCGAGTTCCATGAGGGCGATATTGGTAACGCCATTTGTGTAGTGCCACTGATTGTATTTAGACTGAACAGTCATGTCTTGCGTAAGTTCAACATTCTTTACCGAAGTATAAACCTCTCCGGTTTTTTTGTTTTCGAAAGTGTAAGTAGTTGAACTTAAGATGCGATCGGCAATTTTCTTTGCAATTTCTTCGGGCGATGATTGTGCTTTGATGGATAGCGATGTACCCAACAATATTGCACAGCAAATGATTGTAAATTTTGATGTCATAATTCGATATTTTGGCATTTCAAAATTAATAAAAAGTTATTTCAAAATACCCGGCATGAATTAAAGTACAAAAAAACGGATAGAAATACATGTTTTTAGAAAAAATGGTCAGTCAGACTGCATGAATAATCCACCCGGCCACAGATAACTACCCGGTTTTAATGTGAAATATACATTTTGTAATTGTTCCGATGTGAGTCTTAATACGCCCGGAGCGAGTTCGTTCAGGGGCGAAAATCGCGTTAAATCCATTGTTTTGAAAATATCATAGGCAGTAGCTCCACCTTCGATAAATATTTCATTTACTGAAATATTTTCCAGTAATTTTTTTACAATTTCAGAAAAACGATGTTTAAGTTGATGAACATCAACTTCTGTATTGACTTTTGAGTCGTTGATGAAGATAATTAATTTGCGTGACTTTTGATATGTTTTTGTAAGTTCCGAAACAAAAGATTCCACATCGCTTTCGTGAAAATGCTTTTGTAAGAGCTGTGGGGGCAGAGCTATGGCAGGACAACCGCTCTGAACCATTTTCTGTCTGAATTTTTTGCTTTCGGGATGAGTAGAGCCTGCTACCATCAGAAAATTCTCCTTCAATATCGGATTTTGAGCTTGTACATTCACCTCGCTAAAGCCCGAATGTATAAGAATTTGTTCGAAGAAAGCCGCACTGCCACATGTAAGCAAAGATTTTTCATAAAGAGCTGCACTGGTTTGTAATTGCTGAACCGAGTCACAATCAGGGGCAAAAACACCGGTATTTTCAATTTTTTTGATTTTCCCTGTGTAGATGTTTGTAAAGTGGTGTTTTAATGTTGAGCGATGTTGTAATAAATTCTGAATAAGCGATGTGTTGGCAGGGAAATCAGGGTCAGTGCTAAATCCTGTTTTTTCGATGATCTCATTGTAAATATAATATATCCCGTTGCGGATACATCTTCCTGTTGAAGGATTTGCTGGTTGTAAAAGTATGGATGTTTTCCTGAAAACTTCTGATAATGCTGATAATTCAGTTAATACATAGCCTCTTAATACCGAGTCGCATTTCTTGAAAATAAAATCAGTGCTATGCTCCTTTTCAATTTCTTCAGCAAGTTTCCGGTGTGTATGATAGGCGCTTTCTTCGTCTATCGACCGACTATCAGTAACAATAACCCTGACATCCGTTTTCTTTTCGGGTAATAAATTGATGTCAAAAGAAACCGATAAGCCATAACGCAAACAAACGCCGCCTATTTCGGCAGCGCCCGTAATGTCGTCGGCAATAACAATCAGCCCCCCTGAATCCCCCCTCAAGGGGGACTTAAAGTTAGTATTGTTTTGTATGTTATCTTTATTCAATGTTAGATATTATTAGAGATATGAGTTTTTGATACTACCGCAAGCAGGATTTTTAAGAGACGAAACTAATCAAAAAGTCCCCTAAAGGGGGAACCAACGGTCTTTCGACCTCTGGGAGAAAAATTAGGGGGCTTTATGGGGTGTTTTCCTATTTTTCGCCATTAATATAGCATAATCCAGTGCCACCAACATGGCATCGGGCGAAGCAATTCCGCGTCCGGCAATTTCGAATGCTGTTCCGTGGTCTACCGATGTGCGGATAATGGGCAATCCGAGCGTAATATTTACGCCTTTCACACTTTTCATGGTTTGCTTTTCGTTGTCCCACTGAAAACCTTCGAGTTTGAACGGAATATGACCCTGATCGTGATACATAGCCACGCAACCATCGTATTTTCCCTGCACTGCTTTTACGAACATGGTATCGGGTGGAACCGGACCTTCCACGGTAAAACCTGTGCGGTTAGCTTCTTTTATGGCCGGAATAATTTCATTGATTTCCTCGTCGCCAAAAAGCCCGTTTTCGCCTGCATGTGGATTCAAGCCGGCAACTGCGATACGCGGTTTGACTATTCCAAATTGTTTGCAAGCATCATCTAGCAATGTAATTACTTCCAGAACCCGCTCTTTTTTGCATAAATCGCAGGCGCGACGCAGCGAAACATGTGTGGTAGCATGGATAACCCGTAAATTTTCGTCGGCCAGTAACATGGCAAATTTGGAAGTGCCTGTAAAATGCGCATAAATCTCTGTGTGTCCTGAAAAATGATGACCGGCTTTGTGAATTGATTCTTTGTTGATAGGTGCTGTTACTGTGGCATCCACTTCGTTTGCCAAAGCAAGTTGAATGACTTTGTGAACGGCTTCGAAGGCAGCATTTCCTGCCATAGCCGAAACTACACCGGGTTGCAGTTCATACATGTCTACATTCTTCAGGTCGTACACATCCACTGTGCCAAATTCGAACTTTGCATCCTGAATATTGCTGACAGCATTGATCTTTATGTCAGAATGTAAAAACTCAGCTGCTTGTTGTAAAACGGCAGCATCGCCCACAACAATGGGTTTGCAGCGTTCGTATACATTTATCTCACTTAATGCTTTGATACATATTTCGGCCCCTATTCCAGCAGGATCGCCCATGGAGATGCCAATGATTGGTTTTAAGTTGTTCATTCTTAGTTGTGAGTTTATATGCCGTTACTACATCAATGTTTTGTAAATCGCTATGGCATCTTCTTTTTCCATTGGTTTTGGGCAATTTTTTAGCAATCGGGTAGTGTTCATGGCAATTTCGGCTAACACCGGTAAATCATTTTCAGCAATACCCAATTCAGTCAGGCTGGCCGGAATCTTGCATTTACGTGAAAGCTCCTCAATAAATTCAATGCCGGCCAAAGCTGTTTCAAAAATTGTAGACTTTTGCTCAATTCCCATCGCAATAGCAATTTCTGCATGTTTTTCAGGTAAAGTTTCCAGATTATATCTCAAAACTGCCGGCAATAAAACGGCATTTGCCAATCCGTGAGAAATATGATATTTACCGCCTAATCCGTACGACAAACAATGAACGCCGTGTGTGTTGACCGGACCAAGAACTAATCCGCCATACATGGAACCCAATGCCAAAGCAGAACGAGCTTCCATGTTGTTGCCGTTTTGATATGCTTTCAATAAGTTTCGGGCAATAAGCTGAATGCCTTTTAGCGCATAAGTATCCACCGCGGGATGCGAAAATTTATTGGTATATGCTTCGATGCAATGACACAGTGCATCCATGCCGGTTTCGGCGGTGATTTTTGGTGGTAAACCGGCTGTGAGAACCGGGTCGATATACGCTGCATCGGCCAGCAATGCCGGACTGACAATGCCGCTTTTGGCTTCGGTGGCTTCATTCAGTAAAATGGCAATAGGCGACACTTCGCTTCCTGTACCTGATGTGGTGGAAACGCAAATCAGCTTTTTTATGCGCTTTTTAAGCAAGCCCACACCAACCACTTCGGTGTATTTTTGCTCATTTCCGTCCATAGAGGCCAACAGTTTGGCGGTGTCTAGTACGCTTCCACCGCCCACACCAATCACACAATCGGGTTGAAAAGCCGAAGATTCTTTCAGTAATTGTTCAAATTGTGAGAAAGTTGGTTCGCCCGGAAAATTATAAGGAATAATCTCTATTTTTTTGCCGGTTTCATTCAGTTTGTTTACGATCGGCTGAATCAGATGTATCACCGGAACAGCCACCAAAAAAAGTATTTTGTCCGATGAAAGAACAATGTCATCATCGGGTAATTGTTGTAAGGAATTTATGCCGAATATAATTTTTTTCGGCTGTTGGAGCTTTATGACGTTCATTTTTTATTTGTTTTTCGAAAAATAACCGTAAATGGTCAGCTCTTTGTCGGTTGGTTCTGTTTTGAAGAACAGACTTGCCACATATCCAACCACCAACACAATTAAATGGCTGTAAACTCCGAGCATATATTTGTGCTGCGGAAAATTGTATTTTCCCAAATCAAGAATCAGTTTATCGTTGATGTCGGTGGTGGTAAGTACTGCGTAAGCTGTAAATGCCACACAAACGCCAATTCCAATGTATAATCCCTGCCAATTGGCTCTGGTTGATAGAATTCCCAGCAGGAAAATTCCTACCAGTCCGGCCGAGAAAATAGCGTAAAGTTCGAAAACCACACCAAGAATTCCTTCACCATTCCATACAACGTACAGCAAAGCTACAAACATCATGGCAATTGCCGAAACAAATACCAGAATTTTTCCCATTCGCAGGCGTTGCTGGTCGGTGCAGTTGGGTTTAAATCGCTGGTAAAAATCTTCCACGCCAATGGCTGCCAGACAGTTAATGTCGGAATCGAGCGTGGAAACGGCAGCTGCAATCAAACCCGATAAAACTATTCCCACCACACCCACGGGGAGTTTTGTTCCGATAAAATACGGGAAAACCTGATCGGCTTTCATTCCTTCGGGTAGAACGGCTGAACCATTGTGGAAATATACATACAATAATGAACCAATTAACATAAACATAGCCCAAACCGGAACACTGGTCAGTATGCCTATGTATGCTGCTTTTTTAGCATCTTTATCCGATTTAGCGGTCAGGTATCGCTGAACAATGGTTTGGTCAGTGGTGTATTTTTGCAGTGCATAAAATACACCGTTGATGGCCATTACCCAGAAAGTGAGTTCTGCAAAGGTGAAATCATATGGATCGAAATTGATTTTATCCATCAATAAAGCCTGATTAATCATTTCTGCCGGGCCGGTATTGCCACCAAAAAGCAAAATGCCCAAACAAAGCAAACCTCCACCAATCAGCATAAAACCCTGAATTACATCCATCCAGATTACTGCTTCGATGCCACCGAGCATGGTAACCAAAATAATGGCAATGGTTAATATGATGATAAATGTGACAATGGGAATGCCTGTGAGACTGCTCATACACAAACTCAGCAAATACAAAACCGTTCCCATTTTGGAGAAATGAGTCAGAATAAAAGCCACAGAGCTGTACATGCGGGCAAAAACGCCAAACCGGCGTTCGAAATATTCGTAAGTGCTGAGACGGATCACTTTTCGGAACAGCGGAACGATAAACCAGACAATGCCCAGTAAAACAATGGGTACCATAAGTCCCTGAACCAACAGAATCCAGTTGGATTTGTAAGCTGCAGCCGGGTAAGCCAGAAAGGTTACACTGCTGATAAGTGTGGCAAAAATGGAAACGCCGATAGCCCATGCGGGGATTTTCTTGCTGCCAACAAAATACCGGTCGGAGCTTTTCTGCCGACGTGCAAAATAAAACCCGGACCCGATGGTAAATATCAGTGTAAGTACGATGATGGTGAGATCTATCCAGTGTATTGAGGTCATTTAGTAAAAAGTTTTAAAGTAGAAAGTTTGTAAAGTACATCAGTTTATAAAGTGAATTAGTTTATAAAGTTCTTAAAGTTTATCAAGTTCATAAAGTTTATTGAATAGTTTTATTTTTCTGATTTTCAGTTTGCATTTTAAATATATTTGCAATCAAAAAGTCCCCTAAAGGGGGATTTAGGGGGCTATTCTGTCAGCGGTGGCATCATGGTTTTTCCACAAATACCTTTTTCGTTCATAAGCGCTTTTAATTTGGCTAACGATTCGCCTAAGCTTACATCTTTCTGATACTGCAGAGCCACCTGGTCGGTTTCTGTTTGCCATTTTTCGCACTCGCTCCAGTTTTGGTTTTGCGCAGCTTGCCAGAGTTTACCGTACATTTCAGGAACAATATTTCCTGTGCTTGGAACTATACCATCAGCGCCAAGTTGCAAACTACCACAGCTTTGCGCTCCCCAGCCGCAGAAATACGAAAAATATTCGCGGTTTTTGTATGTTTCTATGCAGGTTTTCATGCGGTCGGCATCGCGTTCCGAATCTTTCAGTCCCCAAATATTCGGATGCTGACTTAACTCTGCAACTACTTCGAGCGGGATGGTCATTTGTGTGGTGGCTTTGATATTGTACATCATCACCGGCCCTGCAATTTTGTCGGCTAATGTTTGATAGAACTTCGTCATTTGTGCCGGAGTAAGAATATAATACGACGGCAAAGTGGCTACCACACAGTCAGCCCCAAGAGCCATATATTTATTTCCACGCTCTATCAATGCATCCACCTGATTACCCACCAAACCGGCATACACACATTGCTGTGGTGCTTTGGCTTTTACGGCGGCTTCCACCAGACGGTAACTTTCCTTTTCGCCGATAGAAGAAGATTCGCCGGTAGTTCCCAAAACCAACGGATGGATTTGATTTGCTGCAAATAATTGCATAAGCTTCTCTAAGGCAACCACATCTATTGTCAGGTCGGGATTCAGCGGGGTAATCATTGGCACTACCACACCCGAAAATCTTTTTTGCATACTTTCTTTTTTAGTTCGTTGTTATGACGTTAGAAGTGCGTTTTTGTACTGAAAAGCTGTTGTTTGAATCAAATAAAAATTGTTGTATATTTGCAATCATATAGTTTATAATTGATTTTATGACAACTTTAGAATTACGATCAAATATCCATCATTTAATTGATACTATTCAGGATGAATCTGTATTATCCGGGTTTTACGCTATACTGACAAAAACGAAGGAAAGGAAGAACGGGGTTTTGTGGCAGAATTTAACGAAAGAAGAACAGGATGAATTGCTTCAAATTGAAAGGGAGAGTCGTGAAGAATCCAATTTGGTGACAAATTCAGAAATTATTAAAAAGCATAAAAAATGGCTTTGAGTGTTTTCTGATCAAAAAAAGCTGATAAACGCTTTGATGAGATTATCGATTTTTTGCTAAATAATTGGGGTAAAAAATCAGTCTCAATATTTGTCAGAAAAATATACGAGTTTATTGAGATAGTTGGTGAATTTCCCGAAATAGGGAGTTTAGAAAATAAAGAGTTAAATATAAGAGCTTTTGTGGTTGTAAAACAAATAACAATATTCTATCAGTTAAGAGACAACAAAATTATTATCCTTAATTTGTACGATAATCGTCAGAAACCAAAAAGAAAGAAATTTTGAATAAAAACGACCGGCATAATCTAAAAATTATGCCGGTCGTTATTTCTAAAGTCTTTATTCTTTGTTCTTTATTCTTTGCTCTAAAGAAAAACTACATTTCCCATTGTTCGCAGGAGTCAATCAAATCGTCAAAAGTTTTGATTTTTGATTTTTCCTGAATTTCTGCAATCTGATTCACCACTGCTTCGTCGTACGATTCGGCTTCCACATCGCGAATAACGCCAATGGCAACCGGAAATTCAGGACCTTCCATCATGGCAAGTTTCATTTGCAGGGTAGCATCTTCGCATTTGGCATCGTGTACCAGCAGGTCTTTTTCAGTTATGCCGTTTTCGCCCAGCGTAACCACTTTCAGGTTGAAACCATCAGCCATAATTCCCTTGTCGCTATTTTTGCCGAAAATCATGGGTTTGCCATGTTCCAGAATGATAATGCGGTCGTAGCGGGTTTCTTTTTCCGATAACCAACCGTGCGCTCCGTCGTTGAAAATAACGCAGTTTACCAGGCATTCAATAACGGAAGTTCCTTTGTGTTGCGCTGCTGCCGACATAACTGCCTGCGACGATTTCAAATCCACATCGAGCAAACGTCCGAAGAAAGTTCCGCGTGCACCCAATGTGAGTTCAGCCGGACGGAAAGGGCGTTCCACCGTTCCGAAAGGAGATGACTTGGTTACATATCCTTTTTTGGTAGTTGGTGAATATTGTCCTTTGGTGAGACCGTAAATCTGGTTATTGAAAAGCAACACGTTGATGTCCACATTGCGGCGTACGCTGTGAATAAAATGATTTCCACCAATAGCCAGACAGTCGCCATCGCCGGTAATCTGCCAAACGGTTAATTTCGGATTGGCTACTTTAACGCCGGTTGCCACAGCGGCACCACGACCGTGAATGGTATGAAAACCATAGCCCGAAATATAGTAAGGAAGTCGCGATGAACATCCGATACCAGAAATAACAGCCGTATCCTGTGGAGCAACACCTAAATCGGCCATAGCTTTTTGTAACGTGTTCAGCACGGCGTAGTCGCCACAACCCGGACACCAGCGAACGTACTGATCGCTTTTAAAATCTTTTGCGGTATATTGTAATGTTGGTATTTCCATATCAGATTAATTTTGAGAAGTGTTCTTCCAGTTCGGCAACCGTAAATGGCTGTCCCTGAACTTTATTGTATTGTAAATATTCTCCCGGCACTTTCGAGCGAATGAAGGTGGCAAATTGTCCGCTATTGAGCTCGCAAACAATCACTTTTTTGAATTTCCGAATCACTTCTTCGGTGTTTTTCGGAAGCGGATTGATGTAGTTGAAATGTGCCAGCGCCACTTTTTTGCCCTGTTTGTTGAGCGAATTTACGGCAGTCATCAAATGTCCGTGAGTCGATCCCCAACCAAGTACGAGCAAATCGGCCGTTTCATCTCCTTCTATTTTCAATTCAGGAATGACATTGCTGATGTAATCTATTTTAGCCTGACGGGTATCCACCATTTTCTGATGATTCATGGCATCGGTGGATATAGCTCCGGTTGTAAAATCTTTTTCCAGACCACCGTTGCGGTGATTGAAACCTTCCATTCCCGGAACGCTCCAGTAACGGGCATTGGTTTCAGGGTCGCGCGAGGTGACTTTGATTCCTTCCATGCCCGGTTTTACAAAGTTCGGGTTGATTTCAGGAAGTTCAGCCAGTTTAGGAAGTTTCCAGAGCGAAGTTCCGTTGCCGATATATGCATCCGTCAGCAAAATTACCGGAGTCATGTGTTCCAGTGCAAGTTTCGATGCCATGTAAGTAAAATGGAAACAATCGGCTGGTGTACTTGCTGCCATGATGACCGCAGGACTTTCGCCGTTACGGCCATACAATGCCTGCAATAAGTCGGTTTGTTCTGTTTTGGTTGGAAGTCCGGTCGACGGACCACCACGCATAACATCAACTATAACAATAGGAAGTTCAGCCATCACAGCTAATCCGATAGCTTCTGATTTTAATGCCAACCCTGGCCCCGAAGTGCTTGTTGCAGCCAGCGAACCGGCAAATGAAGCGCCGAGAGCTGTGGTAATACCTGCAATTTCATCTTCGGCCTGAACCACTTTTACACCCATATCTTTACGGGCTGCAAGTTCGTGCATAATGTCGGTAGCCGGAGTAATAGGATAGCTTCCGAGGAAAAGTTCAAGTCCTGCTTTTTTTGCAGCAGCTATTAATCCCCAGGCGGATGCCTTGTTTCCGTTGATGCTGGTATATTTTCCTTTGGCCAGTTCTGTCGATTTATCAATGGTATAAGTAGAAACACTTAAATGAAGGTTGTTTCCATAATTGAATCCATCGGTAAGCACTTTAATGTTGGCTTCGAGAATGCTCTGTTTCTTTTTAAATTTATTTTCGAGGAAATGAATGGCCTGATCGATAGGACGATTGAATAACCAGCATATCAGTCCGAGAGCAAACATGTTTTTGCTGCGCACCACCGATTTATTATCCATGCCAAAACCTTCGAGGCTGGCCTGTGTTAATGTGGTGAGTGCCGTTGGAATTAACTGAATGGTGTCCGAAAGTTTCAGTTCATTAAACGGATTGTCGGTAGTAAAGCCGGCTTTATCCAAATCACTTTTCTGAAAACTATCTTCGTCGAAAATAAGAACACCACCTTTTTTAATACCACTTGCATTTACTTTCAATGCCGCAGGGTTCATGGCTACGAGTACATCGGCTTCGTCGCCCGGTGTGTAAATTTTAGAAGCGCCTAAATGTACCTGAAAACCTGAAACTCCTCCAAGAGTGCCTTGTGGGGCGCGTATTTCGGAGGGGAAGTCAGGGAATGTAGAAATTTCATTACCTAAAATAGCCGATAAATTGGAAAACAGGGTTCCTGTTAGCTGCATGCCATCGCCGGAGTCACCGGTAAAGCGCACCACCACATTTTCCAGTTCGGTTGTTTTTGCTTTGCTCATTATATTTTCCTGATTGATTTAATGTTTGAAATAAGGTTATTACTCCTTGATTTGTAAAAACGTCGGAGTGTATAACAATTTAGAATTCCGCATTGTTCGGTGTGCGTGGAAAAGGAATTACATCGCGTATATTCGACATTCCTGTAACGAACAAAAGCAAACGCTCAAAACCGAGTCCAAAGCCCGCGTGTGGTGCTGTACCAAATTTCCTGGTTTCCAGATACCACCATATATCTTTGGTCGGAACGCCCATTTCTTCGGCACGACGGCTTAGTTTTTCCAAATCTTCCTCACGTTGCGAACCTCCGATAATTTCACCAATTTTCGGGAACAAAACATCCATAGCACGAACAGTTTTGCCATCGTCGTTTTGTTTCATGTAGAACGATTTAATTTCCTTCGGATAATCGGTCAGAATCACCGGTTTCTGGAAATGCTGTTCCACCAAATAACGCTCGTGTTCCGATTGCAGGTCGGTTCCCCAGCCTACCGGGAATTCAAATTTATATCCTTTGGCAACTGCTGCTTCCAAAATAGCAACACCTTCGGTGTATGTCAGTCGTTTGAAGTCGTTGTTTACCACAAAATTCAGACGCTCGTACAGTTCTTTATCGTACATGTTGCAAAGAAAATCCAAATCATCTTTGCAATTATCCAATGCCCAGCGAATGCAATACTGAATAAAATCCTGTGCCAGTTGCATGTTTTCTTCTATCTCGTTGAAAGCAACTTCCGGCTCAATCATCCAAAATTCCGACAAGTGGCGTGGAGTGTTGGAGTTTTCGGCACGGAAAGTAGGACCAAAGGTATAAATAGCGCCCATCGACATAGCAGCTAATTCACCTTCCAGCTGTCCCGATACTGTCAGACTTGCCTGTTTTCCGAAGAAATCATTGTCGTAGCTGATAGAGCCCGATTCATCTTTTTTTAGATCGTACAGGTTCATGGTGGTTACCTGAAACATCTGTCCGGCACCTTCGCAATCCGAAGCTGTAATAATTGGTGTGTGGAAATAGAAAAATCCACGTTCGTGGAAAAAGTTATGCACCGCCATAGCCATGTGGTGGCGAATGCGGAATACAGCGCCAAAAGTATTGGTGCGCGGACGCAGGTGTGCTATTTCACGCAGGAATTCCAGTGTGTGTCCTTTTTTCTGTAACGGATATGTATCAGGATCGGCTGTTCCGAGAATTTCAATTTCTTCAGCCTGTATTTCTACTGACTGACCTTGTCCGAGCGATTCAACCAGTTTTCCTGTTACGCTGATGCAAGCTCCCGTGGTTATGGGTTTCAGATATTCTTCGCCAAATTTTTCATTGTCGGCTACAATCTGAATATTGTTGATGGTTGATCCATCGTTTAGCGCGATAAAACTTACACTTTTGTTACCTCTGCGGGTACGCACCCAACCTTTAATATTGACTGAAGTTCCGAAATCGGAAAGTTTCAGTGCTTCTTTTATTACAGTTCTGGTCATTTCTTTGCCGGATATATAATTTGTTTACTTACTTTTTTTGAATTTTAGCTTGCAAAATTACTGATTTTTATTGGATTTCCAGCCGTTAAGAATCAAAAAAGCATCTGAAATTAACTTTTCAGATGCTTTTTGTAATTTTATAAATTTTCGCGATTATTTCTGCTGAACCTGCTCAATATTGCCAATCATGCTCATCGCACAACGGAAGCCAATATCGTTTGCACATTTATCCTGGTCAAGGTAACGACGGGTTGAAGGATTCAGCCAGTAAATGCGGTCTTTCCACGAACCTCCTTTGTAAACGCGGGTTTTTTCTGAAATTACCGGACGAAGAATGTCGGTAATATCCATGGTGTCGGGTTTAAACTGAGTATTAGCTACGGAGAAGTTGATTTGCGATTCAGCATCGCCATCTTTGTAATCTCTCACATCATTTTCAACAGCCTGTACTATACGACCTAAATCGTCGATCTGATAAACGGGTTTTCCTCCCGGAGTTTTTCCCGCTTCCACAGGTTTCATATAGATATTACCTCTGAATGAGTTATACTCCGATACCACACCCGAACTTGTTGAACGGTATACATCCAAAACCCATTCGTTTACGTTGCCGGCCATATTGTATAAGCCAAAATCGTTCGGATAGTAATAATTTACAGGAGCGGTGATGGTGGCTCTATCGTTCAACGCACCGGCTGTTCCCATCATATCACCTCGTCCGCGAACAAAGTTTGCCTGCATTTTACCCAAATCCTGTTTGTTCGGATTACGTGCCTGTGGTCCTTTCCATGGATATATTTTTCCTTCTTTCAGGATTCCATCAGGGTCTGCCAGTGGAGCGTATGCTGCAAATTCCCATTCTGCTTCTGTAGGCAGGCGGAAATCGGAGAATAAGATTCCGTCGGTTCTGTCTACTTTGCGGATATCGTTTGTCAAAGTCTTTTTAGCGCGTTTTCCATCAGCCGGAAGATATGAATCCTGCAACAGATATTTCTGTGTGTTGAATACAAATTCATTTCTGATTGTATCGTATTTTGCATTTAATTCTGCAGCACTTATGCTGTCTGTGGGGCCTATATCAACAAAACTGTAATCGGGTTTTTCGATAATACCGGCTTTAATCAGCGCTTGCTCATTCACACGGTCGGTTCTCCATGAGCAGTATTCCATGGCCTGTTCCCAGGTAACACCTACAATCGGGTAGTTATTGAACGCCGGATGTGTGAAGTAATTTTGCAGATAAGGCTCGTTGTAAGCCAGCTCTTCACGCCATACTTTTACATCGGGTTGAACTTTTTCCACCAATTTGGGAGCAACTTTGCCAAATACAAGCTCCATCCAGTGTGTATATTCGCGCCAGTCGATATTGCGTACTTCGTACTGATCCATGTAAAACGAACTTACAGTAATACGGCGTTGAGCATTGTCACGGGGAGCTGTAACAAACTCACCACGTAAACCAATATCAAAAGTTCCACCTTCGATAGCCACCATTCCGGGAGGGATCTGCGATTTGTAACCTTCTTTTACTTCGAAGCCTGTTCCGTTTTTATCGTTGTACTTATCGCCGGTAAGGGGAGAATATCCACTGTTCGACGATGTGCTTGTACAGGAAATAAATCCGGCAACTACAATTAAATTTATAAAAGCAACCTTTAAATTGTTTCTCATAAGAGCTAAAATATTTGACTCAAAATGTTTTCTATATATAATTCAATATAATACAAAGTACAAAAATAATACTTTTTTCCTTTATTCAACATTTGACAGTACTTTTTTTCTGATATTGAATTCTTATTCAGTACTTATATAACTTGTTTTTTCAAAAAAACGTATATTCGTGGTTCATTAAAATCGGAAGATGCTAAAAATCTGTTGGTAAATTTTCGTATTTTTGCAAACAGAACATTTTGTGTGTTTGGAGTTTCCGATAATAAAAAGTGCGGCAAACCAGTGTCTTTCATCTATATTCTTTGTTCTATTATCTTTGTTCTTTATTCTGAAAAATGTCATCAGCTAACCGATATATGAATTTAAACGGGCGACTTTTCGATTTGTCGACACCCGTGGTTATGGGCATTCTGAATGTCACTCCCGATTCGTTTTATTCGGGTAACCGTTTTACAGGTGACAAAACCATTGCACATGCAGCCGAAAAAATGGTGGCTGATGGGGCGAAGATGATAGATGTCGGAGGATATTCTACCCGCCCGAATGCCGAAGAAATTCCGGTGGAGGAGGAGATTCGTCGGGTTTCGAAAGCGCTCGACATTGTGCGAAAACGCTGCGGAGATGTGCCCGTGTCGGTTGATACGTTCAGGTCGGCAGTGGTACGGCATGTGGTGCGTAATTATGGAGTGGAGATGATCAACGATATCAGCGGAGGTGCGCTCGACCCATTGATGTTTGAAACGGTAGCCGATGTAAAAGCTGCGTATGTGCTCATGCATTCAAGGGGAAATCCCAAAACCATGCAGTCGCTGACCGAATATGATGAGCTTGTGTCTGAAGTTTTGATGTTTCTGAACAAACGTATAGGTCAGTTGCGTTTATTGGGCGTGAACGATATTATTGTCGATCCGGGTTTCGGATTTGCCAAAACCACCGAACAGAATTATGCTCTGTTACGCAAATTGCCTTATTTCTGCGAACTTGATGTACCTTTGCTTGCCGGAGTTTCGCGTAAATCGATGATTTGCAAAGTGCTTGAATGTACGCCTGAAGAAGCTTTAAATGGTACTACGGCTGTGCATATGCTGGCATTGACCGGTGGAGCTGCCATTTTGCGGGCGCACGATGTGAAAGAAGCGGTGGAAGCCATTAAAATTTACAATACATTTATCGAAGCGGATAATTATTGAATTAAACGAATGTAATTATGGGATTTCAGTTAGGATTTAAAGACATACTCGATATTTTTCTGGTGGCAGTGTTGCTGTACCAGACTTTTCGTATTTTGAAGAAATCAGGCGCTATCAATATCTTTCTGGGTATTATGGCTTTTGTTATTTGCTGGTTGCTGGTGAGTTATGTATTTAAAATGGAATTGCTCGGTGGTATTTTCGACCGGATTATCAGTGTTGGAGCTTTTGCTCTGATTGTGCTTTTTCAGGATGAGTTGCGCCGGTTTTTTACCCGTCTCGGTTCCCGTCAGCGGGGTTCGCTCCTGCATATGCTGAAACGTTTCTTTTCTGTTTCTACACCCGATAATGCCAGTGCCGATATCAATATTGTACAAATAGTGTTGGCTTGTCGCGCGTTATCCAAAACTTCTACCGGTGGACTGATTGTTATCTCCCGCGGAAATAATCCCGATTTTTATGCACAGTCGGGCGAAGTGCTGAATGCCAATATCAATTCCCGACTGATAGAAAGCATCTTCTTTAAAAACAGTCCGCTACACGATGGTGCTATGATTATATCGAATCAGAAAATTAAAGCTGCTGCCTGTATTTTGCCGGTGTCCAAAAACCAGTCTATTCCCAAGCGTCTCGGACTTCGTCACCGCGCTGCGCTTGGCATCACCGAGCAGTGCGACGCCATAGCCATAATTATTTCCGAAGAAACCGGACATATTTCGTGGGCCATGAACGGCGAACTTACCACCAATGTAAAACCCGAACAACTGGAGCACTTCCTGTCGGAACAACTGGCAAAATAACAGCTTAGAGATAACATCGGGGATATTTTCACAAAACATTGCGGGATACCTACAAATATTTCAGGTCTTTAACCCTATAAATATCACAGGGTGTTGCTTCGAACACGCACTGTGCAACCTGTCATCGTGTTTGCACCTGACAGTGTTGGAAAATAATAAAAACGGAATGTATTCTTCCATCGACAGGGATGTGGCTTGTCCCTCATTAATTGCAAGAAAAAGACAATTAAGATGCGAAAACCATCGCGCTGCATAACTCTGTCAGGGGTTAAAGACCCTGACAGAGGTTAAAAGGTAAAGAACTGTTTTCTAATGTGCCTATGTGGTTCAAATGGTCAAAAAATCACTCCACAGCCCATTCGTAGATTCCTGCTGAATTTTTATCGGGCAGTTCTACTTCCAGTTTAAGAGCAGTGGTATTGATGGGCTTAAAGTTCACGGTGTTCTCCACGCCTTTGGTGGTGTCGTAAGTATTGATGTTTTCTACCGGGGTCCATTCGCCTGCTGAGTTGCGGTAATATATTTTCCAGCTTTTGGGTACGCGGCAACCGCCCCACGGTGCATCGTCGAACCAGAAAACGGACGAGCGACTGATGGTTTTAGCACCTGCAAATTCGTAAGCTATCCATTCGGTACTGCCTTGTTTTGGCCACCAATGGAAATACGGTACAGAGTTGTCGGTGGCATCTTTCGGAACCAAGCGGTCGTTGATAGCTGTAATGGATTTCTCTTTTACCGAACCGGTGATTTTACTTTCCGAAGCAATGGTTGCTGGCATGGCAGGTCGCGTAGCCGACAGTTCGTTGGGAAGCCATACGGCCATTTCACCTTTTCCGCGATGTGCCCAGGCGTAGTACGGAATCATGGTGAGTTTTACATCTGTAGCTACTATTTTACCATTTTCATTATAACTTAGCACTTGCGCATCGGTCTTCAGTTGCGTGATGCCGTAAAGCAATTCAGGTTTAACCTCCGTATCGAAGGTTGGTTTTTTATTCATGATCACGCTCAGCACGCTGAAATCGTTGTCGGGCCACTCGGCACAATATACTATCGGACCACGTTCCACCGCTATTTTACCGCGATCAGCAGCCACCAACGGATTGGCTTTTACGGTGCGTGGCTCCATATCGAAATGAATGTCAACTACATCTCCTTTTTTCCATGCACGGTCGATACTGAAATAACCTTTGTCGACTGAAGAAGAAACTGTTTGACCATTTACCTTAATGCTGTACGAAAGTGACTTGCGGTCAGCATAACTGTAAAGTGTGCCCGGAACCACCTGATTCTGAACCCATCCCGGAATACGGATTTTCAGATTGAATTTCTGTTTCCCGGAAGGAGTTACATTCAGTTTGATATCGCCGTTCCACGGATAGGTAGTTGACTGAGTCAATGTCACTTTTTTGCCGCCTACGGTAATGCCCGAGGTATTTCCCATAAACAGATTGACATATACATCACTGTTGTGAACAGCATACACATAGCCCGGAACGGAAGGAATAAAACGACAAATATTGGAAGGACAGCAGGCGCAGCCAAACCATGCCTGACGTTGATGCTGGCCGATAGATTCGAGCGGATTGGGGTAGAAGAAACCACCGCCATCGAGCGAAACTCCTGAAATCAAACCATTGTACAGTGTGCGTTCCAGTACATCAAAATATTTGGCATCGCCATGCAACAGAAACAAACGGTAATTCATATACACACTGCCAATAGCTGCACAGGTTTCGCAATATGCCGACATGTTGGGCAGTTCGTAGTTGTCGCCAAAAGCTTCACCATGACTTGTAGCACCAATGCCACCGGTGATATACAGTTTTTTATTGACGATATTATCCCAGATACGGTCGATGGCATGTATGTAACCTGTGTCGCCGGTAAGCGCAGCCACATCAGCCATTCCTGTGTACATGTAGGCAGCACGCACAGCATGTCCCACGGCTTCGTCCTGTTGAATAACCGGTTTGTGCGATTGACTGTATTTTTCCTTCCGGTCGGTATAACCGCGTTTGTCGAGCAGGAATTTGGCAAAGTCAAGGTAACGTTTATCGCCTGTCACCACATAAAGTTTACACAGCGCCATTTCGGCAATCTGATGCCCTGATACCACGGTGATTTGTCCGGGTTTGTCGCCCACTTCACGAATAGCGCAATCGGCAGATTTGATGGCGATATTCAGAAAATTGCGTTTACCGGTAGCCTGATAATGCGCAATAGCGCCTTCTATCATATGACCAAGGTCGTAGAGTTCGTGACTCAGATCTTCTTCTTTTACCCAGCGTGCATTTCCCGACCAGGCATGTGGATGTTTGGGATTCATGGTGCGGGCGGTATACAGATAGCCGTCGGGCTCCTGCGCTTTGGCTACAATCGTAAGCACACTGTCGATATATTTGTCCAGCTTCTTATCAGGAAAAGTCTGCATGGAATAGCTCGCGCCTTCGATGGTTTTATATACATCGGTATCGTCGAACGAAAAACCTTCTACTTTATAGCTGTCGCTCGGGTGAGCGGCTTTCACAAAATTCTCGTATCGTCCTGTTTCTTCGCATTTGCTGAAGGCAAGCGGTATGGTTACTTCACGACTGGCTTTGAGACGTTGTCCCCAAAAGGTGTCGGTCACTTTTACAGCAGTAAATGGTACAGGGGAAATAGGATAACCGGCTGATGATTTGGTTTGTGACTGAAGGGCAAAAACACCTGCAAGAAAACAGGCAAGAATGATTTTTTTCATATGAAAAATAATTTGTTTTTTAATGGTCACATGGAACTCGCATTCGATTTTCATCTGAATAGGTGAACTTCTACGTTCATGCTCGTTTCATAACAGAAAGAAATATGATTTATAGTGCAAAGAAACAAATAATAGTTGAAACGCAAGTGTACTAAATAATCCATTAAGGAGGATAAAATTGAACCATAAGATGGTTAAGTATGGGTCTCGCGAGTTCTGACTCGCGATTATTATGTTTTACTATTCATTTTTCGCGAGTCGGAACTCGCGAGACCCAAATTACCACAACATCTCATTACAATCTGCGAGTCGGAACTCGCGAGACCCAATATCATCGTATTACCACAACATCTCATTACAATCTGCGAGTCGGAACTCGCAGCACCCGAATATTATCTCATTACCACATCAATTCACTTTCCATTCCAAAATACCGCCCGATTCGCCTTTTTGCAGTTTTGCTACGATTTTTAAACCGGAAGTAGCAACGGGTTTAAAACGAAGCGTGTTGTAAGTATCCGTCATGGTTGTGTAGTTTTCGGAGGTTTCCACATCTTTCCATGTTTCACCGTCTTTGTATTGCAGTTTCCAACTTTCCGGAACACGGAAATTGCCATCGTAGTGGTCGTAATTCAGCCAGTACACCTGCACCTGCGAAACAGTTTCGGATTTTTCGAAAACATATTCCACACTTTCTTCCGTTCCTTTCTTCAACCACCAGTAATGATAAGGCTTCGATACGTCCGACGATGAAGCGGGTTCCCACTGATCGTTCAGTCCGTACGTTCCCGGGCTATACGCTTTCGAAGCAATGGTTGGTTCGGGCACAGGTCGTGCAGTTAATCCGTTACAGGATATCCAGACTGCCATTTCTCCAGTACCACGGTTGTTCCATGCATAATAGGGTATTGCCTTTATATAAATTTCTTCTTCTTCATCTTTACATATCTGCACCCCAAAATCAGAAAGAGTTACCAGTCCGTTAAGAAGATTTTTATCAAAATTTTTACGAAAGTATGCCTGAGTAGTTATATATTTATTAAATACGTGTTTATCATCCTGGTCAATGCCTTCAATGCAATATACAATTGGTCCGCATTCGATGGCAAGTTTCCCTATATCGTCTTTTACGCTGTCATTTGCTTTTACACGCTGCACCTCCATTGGCAATATTAGCTCAACGGTGTCTGTTTTTTTCCATTTTCGAAAGATAGAAATAAATCCCTTTTGTAAGCGTGGTTTAAATTTCTTACCGTTAATTCTGACTTCATATGGAATTATATCTTTAGAAATATATGAATACAGATCAGAAGGTACCGGTTTGTTCATTGCCCAACCAGGGATTCTTAAATTTAGAGAAAATTTCACTGATTTTTCAGGAAGAACAAAAATATTTATTTTTCCATCCCATGGATATTCTGTTGTTTGTTTAATCTCAACCATTGTTTTTTCAATCTCAAAAGAAGAAGTACTCTGAGCATATAAATTTACATAGAGTTCATTGTTTTTCAACGCATACATATATCCCGGTACCGAAGCCATAAAACGGGTGATATTTCCGGGGCAACAAGCGCAACCAAACCATTTTTGCCGGTCGTGCTGACCCATCGATTCCAGCGGGTTGTCGTAGAAAAATTTATCACCACTGAGCGAAACACCTGCAATTACATTGTTATACAAAGCCCTTTCGAGAACATCGATATATTTACTATCGCCGGTAGCCAAAAACATGCGCTGATTCCAGTACACATTGGAAATGGCTGCGCAGGTTTCGCAATAGGCAGTGTGGTTGTGCAGTTCGTAATTTGGTCCGAATCCTTCGCCCTGTGCGCGTGAGCCAATACCTCCGGTGATAAAGAGTTTTTTCGAAACCATATTGTTCCAGATACGGGTGAGTGCATTGAAATAGGCGGTATCGCCTGTGAGTGCTGCCACATCGGCTACGCCGGAATACAGATAGCCGGCACGCACCGCATGTCCTTTGATTTCGGTTTGTTGCAGTATGGGTATGTGATCCTGGCTATATTCATTCAGTCGATGCCCATCAGTGCCGCGTCCGGTTTCTTCGATAAAATACTTTGCTGCGGTCAGGTATTTTTTATCACCGGTCACTTTATACAATTTAGCCAGTCCCATTTCCACAATCGGATGCCCCGATGGACGATGAATCTGACCTTCGGCAGACCCGAAAACCTGACAAACCAAATCGGCATTTTTGATAGCTACATTCAGTAAGGTGCGTTTTCCGGTGGACTGAAAATGTGCCACTGCCGCTTCGTAGAGGTGTCCTGAGTTGTATAGTTCATGGCTGTTTATTTTCTCCCACCGGGCTTTTCCCCACCAGCCCGAAAGGCGGGTGCATTTGTTGGTGACGCAGGTAGTGAGGTAACCATCGGGTTCCTGAGCAGCGGCAATCAGTTGAATAACACTATCGAGGTATTGGTCGAGTTTTTTATCGTATTTTACTGCCAGCGAATAGGATGCACCTTCAATAATTTTGTAGGGATCGGTGTCGTCGAATGGGAAATCGCCTTTGTGTTCACCTTTGATAAGCCCACCTGCCAGTGCAAAATTATCGAAACGACCGTTTTTCTCACATTCCCTGAAAGCCGAAGGAATGGACACTGTGCGGTTTATTTCGATGCGCGGAGCCCAGAATCCATCAGTAAAATGTACCTCGTTGAAAGGAATTTGCCTGATAGCTGAATTTTGTTGTTTTTGTGCGCTGACAGGTAAAAGAAATGCCGTTAAAACAATCAGAACAGAAGAAAAATGGAATAATCTCATACAATACTTTTAATTTTTATCATTCAGTTAGTAAAGCCACATCGCGTTTACGAAAAGCAGTTATCCATTGCGATATAGCATAATAAAATACCACAAATGCACAGAGCATAATTAACAAGGTAAGTGTCAGATTGATAGTTCCCTGCACTGTGGTGGCGCTAACAAATAACTGCGGAATATAAATGTTGATCATATTGGTGATGGCAGCATAAATGGTGGTGAAACCCACGAACACGAACGGAACAATGGTTATCCATGCAAATTTTATTTTGCCACGATTGATGATAAATGATGTTCCTACCGCCAACGCTATGGATGCCAGAAGTTGATTGGCTGTGCCAAACATGGGCCAGATGGTGGACACGCTGCCGGTGTAAATAAAATATCCCCAACTCATTACCATGATGGCACTGGCTATGAGATTGCCGGGTAACCAGTTGGTGCGCCCGAATGGTTTGTATACGCGCCCCAGCATTTCCTGAATCACAAACCGCCCGATACGTGTGCCGGCATCGATGGTTGTGAGTATAAACAGCGCCTCGAACATGATGGCAAAGTGGTACCAGTACGACATTAGCCCGTTCAATCCCGGAATTGATGAGAATATTTGTGCCATTCCTACGCCCAATGAAACCGCTCCACCGGTGCGACCGGCGATTTTCTCGCCTACTTCTGCCGATAGTTGTGCCAAATTCGATTCGGTAAACCCCATGGCATGTAATTGTGGTAGTATTGCCTGAAATTTTTCGGGCGAAACGTTGATGGCAAAGTAATCGAGAGGTAATAATCCTGAAGCTGCAATCAGTGCGAGTACACTTACAGTGGCTTCTACAAGCATAGATCCTACAGCAATACTTTTGATATGTGATTCTTTCTGAAGCATCTTGGGAGTGGTTCCTGAACTTACCAGCGCATGAAAACCGGAAATGGCTCCGCAAGCAATGGTGATAAAGAGGTAGGGGAAAAGTGTTCCGGGAATTATAGGACCGCCACCGTGAATAAAGGAAGTGAAAGCAGGCATTTTCAATTCGGGAGCCACAATGATAATTCCGGCAGCCAGCAGACCAACCACGGAAATTTTCATGATAGAACTCAGGTAATCGCGTGGTGTAAGCAATAACCAAACCGGCAATACCGACGCTGCGAAACCGTATATAATCAGTCCAATGGTTAATGATTGTTTATCGAATGTAAACCACGAAGCAAATGAAGAATCAGGAATATATTTACCGAAAACGACAGCTAAAATCAACAAAATAACACCGAAAATGGTTGCTTCGGCAGTTTTGCCGGGTCGGATTTTGAACATCCAAACGCCCATAGCCAGAGCGATAGGAATGGTGGCAGCTATGGTAAAAGTACCCCACGAACTTTCGGCCAGCGCATTTACCACTACTAACCCGAGACCTGCCATAGCAATAACCAGAATCAGAAAAATGGCAATGGAGGCAGTTGATCCACTTACTTTGTTTATTTCTGCCCGGGCAGTTTCGGCCAGCGACCTGCCGTCGTATCGTGTGGAAGCAAAAAGAATAATAAAATCGTGTACAGCACCGGCAAATACAGAGCCAACCAACATCCACAGAAAACCGGGCATGTAACCAAATTGCGCTGCTAAAACCGGACCTACAAGTGGTCCTGCACCTGCAATGGCGGCAAAATGATGCCCGAAAAGCACCCATTTGCCGGTAGGCACATAATTATGTCCATCATTTAATCTGTACGATGGCGTAAGCCGTTCGTCGTTGATGGTCGCTATTTTGGCAGCTACAAAACTAAAATAGATGCGGTAAGCAAGAATGAAAAACAAAATTGCACCGATAATTAATGGCATTGCATTCATACAAAAAGATATTTGTTGTTGCACAAAACTAAAAATGCAGAGAATTCAAAAATACAAAGATAATAATTATCGACAAATGTGCATTTTAGTGTTTGTGAAGTTGTCAAACAACAATGAGAATTTTTTTTTCGGGTAATTATATCCTGAATCATTTTTGCTGTATCAACATTTTCGGAATAGAGTTGTTATACCATTACGATAAAATAACAACAAAAAATATATTTATTATGGGTAAAATTTCAGATGCTGTAAAACCCGGCGTAGTGACCGGAAGCGATTTGCAGTTTATTTTTAAGGTAGCTAAAGAAAACGGATTTGCCATTCCTGCTGTGAATGTGGTGGGTTCGTCTACGGTAAATGCTGTAATGGAAGCCGCTAAAGTGGCTAATGCACCGGTTATGATTCAGTTCTCCAATGGTGGTGCTGCTTTTAATGCGGGTAAAGGTTTGAAAATGGATGGTCATCAGGCAGCTATTTTAGGTGCTGTTGCCGGAGCAAAACATATTCACACACTGGCAGAAGCCTATGGCGTGCGTGTAGTGCTTCATACCGACCATGCTGCTAAAAAACTGTTGCCATGGATTGATGGATTGCTCGATGCCAGCGAAAAAAACTTTGCTGAAACAGGCAAACCGTTGTTCAGTTCACACATGCTCGATTTATCGGAAGAACCTCTGGATGAAAATATCGAAATCAGCAAAAAATACCTGGCTCGCATGAGCAAAATGGGTATGACGCTCGAAATTGAATTGGGAATTACCGGTGGCGAAGAAGATGGTGTGGATAACAGTGGTGTGGACAATAGTTTACTTTACACTCAGCCCGAAGATGTGTATTATGCTTACAAAGAATTGAGCTCAGTATCGCCTAATTTCACTATAGCAGCTTCGTTTGGTAACGTTCACGGCGTTTATAAACCGGGTAACGTTAAACTGATGCCGGTTATTCTGAAAAACTCGCAGGATTATATCAAAGCCAAAGACGGTTTATCGGTAGATCATCCGGTAAGTTTTGTTTTCCACGGAGGTTCAGGCTCGACTCACGAAGAAATTCGCGAAGCTATCAGCTACGGTGTGGTGAAAATGAATATCGATACCGATACTCAGTGGGCATACTGGGATGGCGTTCGTGGTTTCGAAGCTAAAAACCGTGAATATTTGCAGGGACAAATCGGAAATCCGGAAGGAGCCGAAAAACCAAATAAAAAATTCTACGATCCGCGTGTGTGGTTGCGCAAAGGCGAGGAATCGCTGATTGCCCGTTTGCAGGTGGCTTTCGAAGATCTGAATGCTATTAATAGTTTGTAGAAGACAGCTATTAGCAGGTAGCCGGTAGTATGTAGTCGGTAGTAATTAAAAGAGAATGTCATGGACATTCTCTTTTTTTTGTCTATTTAGCCCTCAAACCCCCTCAGGGGGAGTTCTGGAGCGTATAACAAGGTTGATATGTGCTTACAAGCTTCTTTTTTTGTAAATTTACACCGAAGCTTCATCTCTTTTTTAATTAATCTTGCTTTAAAGCAACTATAGTGGTGTCGGGTAGTTGTCTCTTTTTGTGTTGTCCAAAATAAAATGCAAATTAGGCAAGTCAAATTACCTAATTAATGCAAATTAGGTAAGTCAACTTGCCTAATTTGCAAAATACTGCTTATCTGTGCTGTATAAATCTGTTCCGGCTGCTTTCAGAAAAGCGTATCCAAATGCTTTATTCGAAGCCATCACACCTAAGAATTTTCTTAACTTTGTACTATAAAAAAAGAGTGTCCAAATCATTTCGGACACCCTTTGTAAGTGCAGCAACTGAACCACGGGCTAAATACTACCGGCTACCAGCATTCTTCCTGTTATACGTTTATCCTACAACAGTGTTTTTTGTCAGGATGTTGTTTTTCCATTCGGTCATAGATTGACCAGTGCGTGATTCAATAGCACGTTTCATAGAATTAAACGAACCAAATCCGCTTTGTTCGGACAGTATTTTATTGTTTGAATATGGATTAGCAGTTAATATCCGCTCAAGTTCACTCAGCCTGTACCCGTTAACAAATGAACAAAAGTTCTGGTTGTATTTCTGATTTATAATATTGGAGATATAGGTTCGGTTTGTCCCTATTAAAAGAACTATGTCGTTTATATTCAATTGACTGTTCAGATATATTTTCTCTTGTTCAAAGGCATTCAGTAATTTTTTTAATAATATCTCCTGCGAGAAATTTAAATCTGCATTTTCCTTGTCGGTTGCTTCCTCTATTACAATGGCCGGTTCGAAGGTGGGATTTATTGGTTTCTGAGTAAATCCCATATAACCAATACCGTATATGGAGCCGGCAAAAATAATCCAAATGATATCCTGAATAGTTTCGCTTGGCAGTAAGAGCTTGCGCCCAACAATATGGGCAATAAGACTGCTTAACGAGATAAAAACCAAAAGGGAATTCATTATTCTGGCATTGTTATTTTTCCCATCCTGTAAATCAGAATAATATTGCTCGGCTTTATATGCGTATTTTTTAAGAAGTCCCTTGTTTAAAAAATAAGTAATCACAAGTAAAACCATAAACGTAAGTTTTACAATTTTTCGCATCACCACTAAAAACTGAATATCAGGAGAGTCTGGGAATAGACTTTCGTTGTAAAGCCATGCCTTGTATTGCTCGAAGGGTGTGAGTAAAATACCAACCGTATAAACTGTAGCAATTAGTAAAGGTACAACGAGGAATTTTGCATGTTTTTTCAGACTGAACTTATCGTCGACGGTAAGCAACCGGAAGTAAATGTAGTACACCGGAAAGGCCAAACTGCCAAAATAAGCCAGAAATGGCTCCCAATAGGGAAAAATATCGTGGTGAGGAGCGAAAAACACGTACTGCCCCAGGAAGCATATTACGGCAATTAGCATGAAGATATTCAGGAACTTAGCCGGTACACTCTGATTTTTTTTATTGGTTTGAAAAGCAATCATCCAAAAAAGAGCAATGTAAACGGGTGACAATAGAATAAGCGTGTGAATCATATATGATGTCCTGATTTTTTTATCGATATTTTACCTTTTGGCAAATATGTTTACCTTTTGGAAAAGGTGTTAAACGTGCAAAAAGTACTTTTGTAACGGTATAATATGTAAAAATAGAAAAAAAAATCGAAATAGCCTGAAAAATTATTTAGGAATCAAAAAAAACAATCAGATAAATAATCATTCCCATAAAATATTTAGAAAATTAAAACGTATGAAAAAATCTACCACTTTTTCTTTGCCTTTGCAATGGATATGCAACCAAAGAAGTAATTCAGGAGCTAAGAGTAAACTGACGTTTGTAGGGTTAATTCTATTGGTTTTTGTTATGTTGCCTCTGCAGCAGGCAAAGGCAGGGTATTTTTATGAATTTACCGACTATTTTACAGTTACGGGCAGCACCTGTAACGGCTGGTTGGATATAAAAATTATTGGATTGAATAAAGATGGTAATAATGACAGGATGGAAGATTGTACGCTGAAATATTCAGATGATAACGGGCTTACATACAAAGAATTGCTTAGTTTTTATGTTACAAGTCAGGATTTGGTTGGTAGTTTTACGAATAAAACAAACGGACTGAATTTTGCAAACGGAACAATAGTAGCGCCTCCGAGTCCGTATTTCTCGTATACCGGATTGCAGGCCTATTTGAAAGTAAAATGGTATTATCCAAATTCATTGATTGGAAAGTCGCTGAAATTCAGAATAGAAGGTAAGTGGTTTAGAAATTATGCTGCAAGTAGTGGCAAGGCTCATGATGAATTTACCGGTGACTATGTTGTGTCTAATGTTGTTAAAAATGTCAGAACTGTATCAGTGCCTGTTTATAATCCGTCACCAACATTTACTTTAACGCCCGGAGTTAATGGAAAATACAAATTTGCGTGGACGGGTGCGTCTGCTTTGGTGTCAAAATTCGAATTTTACAATGATGCGGCATATACAAACCTTGCAGGCACAGTAAACGGTACAACTGATGCCGGTAGTGACTCTGTGAAACTTGGTGGCTTTAATGCCAACAACACCTATTATGTAAAACAAATTTACGTAACACCTTCTGCGGAATCGGGGTTTTCAACTATTTTTGAAAAGCAAATACCCACCACAGTTAACAATGTAGGATTTCAATTTCCTGAGAATGTGAAAATTGTTTACAGTCCTGCTAACGAAAATATCGAACTTAAATGGTCAAAAGGTAATTCAGGGGGAGCTCAGGTTAAATATTATATCAAAAGAAATGGAGTTTTAATATCTCCCGTAGAAGGTCTTACTGAATTTGCTTTTATCGATTTTAAAGACACGCCAATTACTCATTGGTCGAATTATACCTATCAGGTTTATGCTGTGCCTGTTACTGCTGGCTGGGCCAAGGAAAATATTTTGCCGGAATTAAGCTATTCTGAAGTTGTATCGACAAGTCCGACGGAACCAAAATTCGGTGGTTATAATATTGAGGCTCATCCTACCAATGGAACAATAAAACCATATATTGAAATATCGTGGGATAAAAATGAATGGGTGGCACAAAACACAGTAAAACTTTATCACAGGATTTCAACTTCTGCAAATCTTTCTCTTTTAAAGGTCATGGATCCAGGTGCTGAATTTTGTATTGACGAAGATGTTAAAGATAATAGTAAGCATTATTACCAGTTGGAGGTTAATGTGTTCGGACATATTTTTAAATCACCAATTATTAGTAAATCAGTAATAAAATACGTGGCATTTAAAAGTATTAAAGCATCGAAAAATACTATTGGTGACAGAATACAATTAAATTGGGAGATTGACCGACTGGATTTGTGTGATAGATTTGAAATTTATCGTTCTTTTACGAAGGATTCGATGGGTGTAGATGTGCAGACAACACCAGAAATGGTCAAGCAGTTTTCGGCTCAAACAGTGTTTAATTCATGGGACGATATGACAACAGCTCCCGGAGTTGTATATCAATATCAAATAAAAGCTTATAAAAAAGGTTCTGATAATGAGTTGCGTGTATCAGACTCCAAAACTGATATTGGTTTTAGGATGCCATCAGGAACTGTGACCGGACGTATTACCTATGGTGGTGGTACGGCTGTTGGAAATGTGTCGTTATATGTAAACTCGTCTTCATCTGACAATAATTTATTGTATAAAAGTCTGAAATTCGATGCTGATACATCACAGGTGGCAAATATTGCATTAACCAAGGCGCAGCATGGTTGTATTACGAAGGGTTTTTCATTTCAGTCCTGGGTTACTGCTTCACGTTCAAAAGTATATACACCTGTGATTGAAGTAAGTAAAGAATATTCAATTGGTTTGAGAAATGATAGTGTACTGGCGTTTCTTGGAAGTACCATGAATTTAAACAGTCCTGCCCTCAAATGCAAACTCGACAGTTCAATAAATGAAAATAATTATTTTCATTTAACTGTAACTTATGATACAAATGATAGTCTGAAAGTGTTCTTAAACGGAATTCCAAAGAAATCTGCTTTTGCAAAATTTGCACATGTAAGCACTTGTTTATTTGTTGATGAAGTGCTTGATGATTCAACCGGAAGGGTGATTACAAATAGAACCAAATCCTATCTTTGTAAAAAAACAAACCCGGCTCAGGCTAATGTAGGAGCATTTAGTGGAAATATCGATGATGTCAGGTTGTGGAGTCGGGCAATTACAGCAACAGAAGTAGCCAGTAATTTTAATAGGTATTTGGGCGGTAACGAATCAGGTCTTATTGGCTACTGGCCATTGGACGAAGGGATTAATTCCAATGCATTCGATTGCTCCAAAACAAATCAAAGTTATAACGAACATCATATAAAGCTAACCAATGTATATACCTCGAGTGTTGTTCCTTCCAAAGAGCAATTGTCTATCAAAGGAGTAACCGATGTAGATGGAAATTATATTATACGGGGTATTCCATTTAGTGGTGATGGGTCTACCTTTTCTATTCAGCCTATTTTAGGAACGCACAAATTTGAACCAACGCAACAGGTTTGTTATATTTCGCAAACAAGTTTGGTTCATAACGGACAGAATTTTGCGGATAAATCTTCGTTCCCGATAAAAATAAGGGTTAATTATAGCAATACAGGTTACCCTGTGCCGGGAGTTATGTTCTATGTGGATGAAACTCCCTGTTCCATGGAAAACAGATTGGTAACTACATCTGCACAACTTACTTATGATAATACCCGAAAAGGTGAGTTTAAAACTATCGATGTAGGAGAATGTGTGATAGATGTACCTATAGGTGAGCATTATATACGTGCTGAATTGTCGGGTCATACCTTCGAAAATAAAGGACGTTGGCCGGCAGCAGGAAAAATGGTGTTTAATGAAAATTCGGTGAAAATTATCGATTTTGCTGATACTACACTTATAACTATCGTAGGTCGTGTAGTAGGTGGAGAAATCGAAAATTCATATCCTATTGGCTTTAAAAATAGTGAACCGGATATAAATCATTCCAGTCATGCCAATATTGGTAAAGCTAAAATTACAATGGAACCGTCAATTTATAAAAAATATAATTTAAATAATGATACCATCTTCGACAAAATTCAAACTCTTTCAATAGCTGAAACAAAAAAATTCGGAAGTATATCTAAATATTTGAAAAACAGTAGCATTGTTGAAGTCATTACTGATCCGTCGACAGGTGAATATATGGTTGAATTACCACCAATAGAGTGGGATATAATCAGCGTTAAAACATCAACAAACTCAAGTTATACCTACGATAACGATATAATAAAAGATGTTCAGTCATTCAAAACAAGTACTATGATTAGCTCATTCGATACTGCCAGAATAGTTGAAACGAATAAACTTGATTCATTCTTTTATAATGTCAAGAAGTCGTTTGTTTATCAGGCACCTATTAATATTGAGGTACGGCAGGTAAAAGCAGATAGAAGTCTAGGGACAGCTTTTGGAGAATCCGAATGGAATATTTCTGCTCCAAATACTGCTAATGAAGTTCGCAAACTATATACTCCGGCTGTAACACCAGATTCAGTAAAGTATATTTATGGTAAAGATGCAAAAGAATACCCGAATGGCAAGCCAATATTTATACAAAGCAAAGTGTATGGTTTCAATATCTATGCATACGAAAGCTATACACATCCTGAAGGTTTATTTAAAGAATTTTCAAAAGTTCCCCTTGCAGGAGCAATTGTAAATGTAAAGAATCAAATTGGAATTCTTCAGAAAAAAATAGAGCCTGATGTTAATGATACTATTGCAACTCACGTAATGAAGCTTGACAAGAATGGACAAATTAACTATGCTTTCAAAGCAGGTTTCCCCAATTTAGCTAATGTAAACTCCGGTTTAAGCATGACTATTTCTGTCAAAAATGGAACAGCGCCTGCACAATTCTGGAACGAAATGGGCGATTTTCGTGGAATAGTTATCGGTTGTGAACCTATTGCCGGAACAAACTATGTAACTCAGGGTCCTTCAGCATTATTGGCCGTATTACACGACCCTCCCGGATCGAATAGCTATGCTTATATGGAATCAGGTACTACATTGTCCTACTCTTTCGTGGATAAAGATATTAAAAGTAGGAATTTTTCTGCAACAACAAGTATAAGTTCGGGTCCTAAAATTGAAACTGCTACAGGATTTGGTTTTATGGTTCTTAGTAAAATAGCAAGTGATGACAACGTAAAGCTTGGGGCTGAGGGGGAATGGTCGAGTTTTACCGGAGATACTGAAGGTAAGACTATTACAACAAAAGAGCGAATTCAGACTTCGGCTTCACCAAATTTTGTAGGATCCAATGCCGATGTATATATTGGTACATCTACCAATGTGTATTATTGTGATAGCAGATATCTTAACATAAAAAAAGAGGGTCTTAAAATTGACACGGTAAGTTCAAGTAGTATTAGTGGTGCTACGGATTTTAGATTCAGCCAAAATGAAATTGTAACTGCTCAGATACCAAAATGGAAAGCAATATTGAGGCAGTTACTTCATTACGTGCCTTTATCAAGCCCGGATACAGCTTTAGCATATTTTCAGAGAAAAGCAGATTCGGATAAAATTAACTATTATTATACTAGTATAAATCCATCAGCTAATAATTTTGGGAAAGAATTGTACAAAGTTGTCAGGCCTAAAAATATTAAAAACAATTGTGATACAATTGAAGTTATTGTAAATGCTATTGCAAGTTGGGAAAAAATCATTAGTGACAATGAAGAAGGGAAGAAAAATGCTGCTACAAATTCTTATTATAGTAAAGGTAATATTTCATTTGATGCAGGTTCCACAGTAGATCGCTCATATACTTATGTTACAAGTAATGGAGAAACATCCGGTGAGAGCAATATTAATAGGGCTATTGTAGGTACAAATTTCGGTTTTTCGATAAATAGTGTCGGATTTGCAGTTGATTTGTGTGTACAAAAAGGTGGTGGAACTTCTGACGAAACAAATACCGGAACCACTACATCAACAACTTTTGGTTATGTTCTATCCGATCCGGATGCTGATAACCGTTTTGCGGTGGATGTGTATAAAAACAAACTTCTCGACAAAGATGCGGATGAATTGGAAGATATAACTGATGATTATGCCGATAACTGTTTAAAGAGTTATATTTTCGAATTGGTGGGCGGACAAAGTTCCTGTCCGTACGAAGCAGCGGATTCAACACTTTATTACAAAGTAAACAATAAAAGTGTTAAGCTTGCAAATGGTACACAGCCACTTGATGCACCTTACATTATGGTAAAAACTCCTGATAAATCAGATATTCCAAATGGCAAGGATGCAACTTTTGCTCTTGAGCTTGGTAATCAATCTATTGTTCAGTCGCCCAGAGCCTATATGTTGTCGGTAGTTGATGAGTCGAATAAATATGGAGCTGTACTTTCGGTAGACGGAACTCCGCTTACCGGAGGTAGAATATTTTATGTTACACCCGGACAGATACTTACAAAAACACTCACACTGCATCAAACAAGGCTCGATGTATTGGACTATCAGGATATAAAATTGAAGTTTTCATCCATCTGCGATACTACTATTTATAAAATTCAAAAAATAAATGTGACCTATGTGCCTTCTTGTAGCGATTTGGAGATCGCTTTAGATCGACAAATCATCAATGTGAAAGATACAGGTGCTTTGCAGGTTACATTTAAGAACTTTAATCAGGAGTACAAAAACTTCCTGGGAATACAGTTGCAGTATAAGATGGATGGCGATACACAATGGAAATCGATATTGTATGCTAAAGACGTTAATGCTCAGGGACGACTTAATAGTATGAATCTCACATCTTCACTGATACCTAATGTAGGGAATACTTATGTCAGTTCATTTTCAAAGCCATTATCATTCAGAGGATTAAATGATGGAAATTACACCATAAGAGCCAAAACTTTATGTGATAATGGAACTCAAATTCCTATCTATAACATGACGGAAGAATATAAGGTCATCAAAGATGTGGAAAGTCCACGTTCTATGGGAGTACCTTCACCTGCAAATGGAATTTTAACTCCAGAAACTGAAATATCGGTAACGTTTAATGAAAACATTCAAACTACTAAACTGATTCCTGCTAATTTTGAAGTGAAAGGAGTTTTGAATAATGCTGCTATGCAACATGCCGAAGGCGTGGCATTTGATGGATCTTCTAAATCACAGGCATTTACCGAATCAACCATCAGTTTGCAAAATAATTCATTTGCTATTGAAGCATGGGTACGTCCGGATGTAGATTGTCCGGATTTCGGTAATTTATTCACAATAGGTACAGGAGTTAATAAAGTGGCACTGAACATGAAACAAACAGCAATCGAAGTGCGTGTAAATGATGCTTTAATAGCAACACGAAATATTGAGGATATAACTATACCTGACTGGCAATATGTTTCTTTGTGGTACGATGCCAGTAGACAAAGAATAGGAGTCAATTTATTAAGATCTGCAAGTTCAGATACAATTTCTAGTCATCTTACAAGCCCAATTAGTCCAGAGGGAAGATTACTGGTTGGTACAGGATTTAAAGGCGACATACATCAAGTTGCTGTTTGGTCTGAGAACAGAAAAATAAATGATTTAAAAGATATGAATTCGGTAAAAACCGGAAATGAAAATAATCTTATAGGCTATTGGCCAATGAATGAAGCTACGGGAACTATAGCTGTTGATAAAGTGCGAAACCGGAATATGATAGTCAATAGCTCGTGGTTTGTTGAACCGAATGGAAAGGCAACGGTATACAACGGTATAAATCAGTCAACTTGTATCAAGTCCGATAGCATTCCGTTTACAGTCAAAGATAATTTCAGTTTGGAATTTTGGTTTAAAGGAAAATCTCAGACCAATGCAACCATGTTCTCTTGCGGTAGAGGTGAAAAAGATGTGAATGTTGCAGAAAAACTATCGGTTGGATTCAATAGTAATGGAGAGTTGTGCCTGAATACCAATAGCAATAGTTTTGTTGTACCAAATGCAATAGTTCTCGACACTTTATGGCATCATTTTGCGATGAGTGTGTCACGTAACAGCTACACCAATGTTTACATTGACGGACTACAAAAACTTCAATTGTCTTCAACTAAAATTGGAGGAATGGCTTCCGATAGTATTGCTTTAGGTGCTTGTAGGTATACCGATAGTGTACTTGTAAGCAGTAAGTATAACTATATCAAAAAGCTAGAGCAGTATTTCAATGGCTCTTTGGATGAAGTAAGAATATGGAATAGTACTTTAACTGCAGATAATATTCGACTCGATATGCATTCAAGGCTAATTGGTAATGAAATTGGATTAGTGTCTTATTATCCATTTGAACAAACAACTACTGGTTCAATAGCTGCGTATTCGTTGAAAGATTTTGCACGGAAAAAAGATATTTATGCAAAATCAACAGCATTGGAAACTGCTAATACCCCTGGCATTAAAATCCCAAGGACAAAAGAAGATGTTAGTTACTCTTACACAGCAAGCGATAATAAAATTGTATTCAATATTGATGCACCTCTTGCCAAAACAGAAAACTGTACACTTGAATTTGCTATAAAGAATGTATATGACATGAACGGTAATCTACTTTCATCACCTATAAAATGGACTGCTTTCGTTAACAACAACCGTTTGAACTGGGAAACTGAACAAATATCAATAACCAAAGAAGTATTGGAAACTTCCAGCTTCAAGGCAACCATTGTAAATAATTCAGGCAAGTACGAAAACTTTGTAATTGATGGTTTACCGGGTTGGCTGAGTGTAAACAAATCTTCCGGCAAATTAAATCCTTTAGAAAAAATGGAATTGATTTTCACTGTAGATGTGGCTACCAATATTGGTTCATATGAAAGCGGGATTACTCTTACAGGAAATAATGGCATTGAGGAGATGCTACCTGTTTCATTGAAAGTAACAGGACCTCGTCCCGATTGGGCTGTAAATCCATACGATTTCTCATCGTCGATGAGTATAACCGGGCAGATTAAAATTGAAAATGTATTCCAGGAAGATACCGGGGATATGCTGGCGGCGTTTATTGGCACCCGATGTGTAGGTATTGCACATCCTCAATTCAATAAAAAGCAGAACTGCTATATTATGTATATGGATGTGTATGGTTCTGATGCTGATGAAAGTGCAAAACCATTGGTAAAATTTAGTTTGTGGGATGCCGGAACAGGTAGGATTTACCCGGATGTAGATGTTCTTGTAGATAATACAAATACAGTAACTACCATAAACTATATTGCCGATGCCATGATTGGAAGCATTGATAGTACACAAATATTTAATGCTACCGATAAAATTGAACAACAATTAAGTCTGAAACAAGGTTGGAACTGGGTATCGACAAACGTTGTCAATACAACCAGTCCGTTGTTAAGTCAGTTTGAGACAGGAATGGAAGATGCTGGTATACAGATTAAATCGCGCAACAAAGGATTTACAAATTATGCCTCCGGATCATGGGATGGATCATTAACGGTCATGGATCAAATTTCCATGTATATGATTAAAACCAATCAGGCAAAAACAGTGAAACTTGTTGGTGCTATGGCAAAACCGGCAGATGCATCAAACAAAATAATGATAGACTCATTGTGGAATTGGATTGGATATACTCCGCAATTTGTTGCTCCGGTGGGTGTTGCTTTATCAAACGTAAACCCACGCGAAGGAGATCAGGTTAAGGGTCAGGTAGGATTTGCAACCTATACGGGTGGTGCATGGAATGGTAGCTTGCAGTATATGACTCCGGGATTAGGCTATATGTATTATTCCAAAAACAAAAAGGCAGGATTCAATTACCCAAGTCAATACCTTGGAGCATCGCGTATGATGAGGCTTGAAAATGAGAACTCTTCGCTGAAATGGGAAGCGAGCATTTCCAAATATCAGCAAAGTATGACCATTACAGCAGTTGCGTCAATTGATGAAATGGAAGTAACCAACAGTGATTTGCAATTAGGTGTATTTATCAATAACGAATGCCGTGGATCTATTGCGCTGAAATATGTTGAAAGTTACAATCGCTACTTTGCATATCTGACAATTTGGGGAAATCCAGAGGATGTGAACAAGAAGATTACATTCAAGAGTTTCAATCAGACTACAGATAAAGAGCTGATTAGCAACGACATGTCGCTGACATATATTCCAAATGAGATTGTAGGTTCTACAGTTAGTCCTTATGTTGTAAAAATCAGTAGCATAGCCTCAGGTATATATGAATTGGATAAGGATATGACAAATATTTATCCGAATCCGGTTGTAAATACCCTGCACTTCAATTACAATCCGAATGAAATTGATTTGTTCGAAATTGTTGATTGTACAGGACGTATTCTGAATTACACCAGCACGATAAACAAAAACTCAGTAAATGTGGATGGACTCGTTCCTGGAATTTACACACTACGTGTAACTTACAAGGGCGAAAATTATGTTCACCGGTTTATAAAGAAGTAAGCTTAACTGTTCTGTTTTTTCAAAAGAGACTGTCTGATATATTTTTCATTCAGTCTCTTTCTTTGAGTTAAGTGTGAGTCATAAAAATTGATTCTTAGTTGGCATTTCAATCTATGACAGCAGTTTAGTTATAAAACAAAAATAAATAAGTATATAAAAAAAAGAATAAGATGAGTACAATGGAGTCTGTTACAACTAAAAAAGAAATCGTACGTTTGGATCTAAATCCGTTAAATAACACTTTTCATGTAACTGGTTTTGAAGGTGCGGCTACATTGGTAATAAGTGATTTGAATTGCATTAAGTTGCTAAAAAGGCAAATATCTGCCGATGATATTATTCCAATTGATTTTTTGAAAAAAGGAATTTATATTGCCAAAATAACCACTTCAACAGAAGTAATTGAGCGAAAACTGATTAAGGATTAAAAATGAACGGGCTGATTGACAAAAATAAACAGAGGTCGTTTCTAAAAAGAAACGACCTCTGTTGCAATTATATTATCAATTAACCTTTCTAAATCAAAAACTTACACTGACTTTTTCTTAATTTGTAAAGTATTATTTTTCCAATCGGAAACTGATTGTCAGGAGCGAGATTCAATGGCTTGTTTCATTGAATTTACAGATCCAAACCCGCTCAATACTGCTAACACATCATTACTCAAAGATGGATTATCAATAACCGTTTAAGTTCGGACAGTCGATAACTATTTACAAAGGAGCAAAAATTTTGATTGTATTCTTAAATCGCATAATCATCTGGGATTTTGTGTAATACTACCTCCACTGGCATCAATTTCGGCTTGTGGTATGGGCATTAGGTTGCATGTAGCGGGGTTGAAAGTTCCTTTTGACACAAATGCCGTGGCTGCTTTACCTGTTCGAACCATGTCCCAGTAGCGGCGACCTTCTCCTGCAAACTCCAATCGGCGCTCCAGCATAATATCGTCGAACAAGGCAGTTCCGGAGCTGATTTTATCGGGTAAATGTACGCGATTTCTGACCTTATTCAAATAGGTGCGGGCTTCGTTTTCGCCATCTCCTGCCGTGGGATGCATTGTGCACGCTTCGGCATAGTTTAGAAACACTTCCGGCAGTCTGATTAAACGGATGTTGGTAGGATTGTTTCTACCATTGATAGACCGTTGGGCAGGTTTCAAATAGAATTTCTGATTGTAATAGCCTGTTCTGTTGCGTTCCAATTTAGCAAAGTTAGCAGCCGATTCCCACACACGCAAACTATCTTCGGTAAGCATGGAAGCATGTTTGCGTATGCTGTCGCCTTGACTAATAAATGCTTTTGCCAAAATCGCTTTGGGTTGATTTAAACCAAAACCATACGTAGTACCAAAAGGCATCATAAAAAGCACCTGAAAATTACCATTGTTATTAAAGGCATTTACAATTGAACCACTTGGCGAGTCATATTGCGTAACTTCCAGTATGGATTCGGCACAATGTTCACCGCTTAGCTTGAACACATCGGCATAATTTGGCAGCAAGGCATAATCCGTTTCAGCAAATACTGCTTTGGAGGCAATTTTACATTCTTCGTATTTCTGTTGGTAGAGGTACACGCGCGAAAGCATAGCGTTGGCAGCTGCTTTGGTAATTCTACCGGCATCGTCCGCCATTTTCAATGATGATTTGGCAGGCAATAAACTGACAGCGGCATTCAAATCTCTTTCAATTTGTGCATACACTTGGGCTACAGGTGTACGGATAAGCGTTTTGTCGTCAATGGTTGGCGTTTTTATCATCAATGGTACATCACCAAAAGCAATGACCAATTCATGATAATAGTATGCACGAAGGAATAAAACTTCACCCAAAAGTCGGCTCTGGTTTTGGGTTTTAAACAAAGTAGCATTCATCTGTGATATACCATCAATGGCTTGGTTTGCTTTGTTGACCCCCCTAAATAACACCTGCCAACGGTCGAGGATGCGCGGATGGTCGGCAGGAAAATGATACGACTCCATGAGTGCATAAGCTTGCACATCATTGTCGGCTCCACTGTAGGTAGCATCCTCTGACAACACATCGCCAAAGCACCATATTGTGGTAGCATAACGATAGTCTTTGAGGTCGGAATAGGCAGCTACAACGGACTGAAAAGCATCGTTTTCAGTCACAAAGAAGTTTTGGGTAGTTAATGCTCCCAGTTTTGATTTATTCAAAAAATCATCGCTGCAGCCGCAAAGAAATGCGGCAAACACAATGATTACAAGCATATTAAATAATTTCATGTTACACTTTTATTTAAAATGTAATGCTGATACCAGCCACTACTGTTTTGGCTTGCGGATAATTACCCATATAAACTCCTCTGCTAAGTGTATTGGACGCAGCGAGTTGTCCAATTTCAGGATCTGCGCCAGAAAACCTGGTAAATGTAAGCAGATTATCGCTGGAAATAAAAATGCGTAAGCCTGTCATGAATATCTTTTTAGCAACAGTTGTCGGTAGTGCATAACCAATTTGTAGCGTTTTCAGACGAAGGTACGAGCCATCTTCTACGTATCTGTCAGAGAAGCGCTGGTTATCATTCAGGTCATTTCCATTTAGGCGTGGCATGGTAGTATTGGTATTTGTTGGTGTCCAATAATTGAGCACATCTACCGATTTTTGAGTAACGCTGGATAAGCTGTAGGTATAATAACGCATGGCATTAAAAATATCGTTTCCGTAAGTACCTTCAAAACCGGCCGAAAAATCAAATCCTTTGTATTCCATGTTGATATTAAAACCATACTGAAACTGCGGAATAGGATTGCCAATAAGCGTTTTATCCAAATCATTTAAAATGCCATTTTGATCATTGTCCACAAATATCACATCCCCCAACCCTGCATTGGGCTGGCGCATTTTCACATCTGCCAATTGTTCGGCCGTTTGTACCAAACCGTTGGTTTTGTAACCCCAAAATGCGCCAATAGGATAACCTACCGTAGTGTATGTTGTACTTCCACCAACAAAAGCTTCGCTTACTATAGCTTTGCCTGTGCCCAAACTCAACACTTTATTATGAATGGTTGAAATGTTTGCGCCAATGCTATAATTAAAGTATTTACCAATTTTATCTTTCCAGTCAATCTGACCTTCCCATCCGTGGTTATTCACCGAACCTACATTGGTGGTAGGGCCAGTTTCAAAACCCAGGAAAAAGGGAATTGGTTCCACCAAAAGCATGTCGTGGGTGGTTTTGTTATAATAATCGACCATCAATTTCAACTTACCATTCAAGCATTCTACATCAACACCGATATTTGTGGATTGTGTAGTTTCCCATTTAATATTGGCATTGCCCAACGCAATTGCTGCTACGCCCTGATAGAGTTTTTCGGGAGTGCCGTACAGATAGGCATATTGAGTAGCCGATGTTAACAAACTTTGATAGGCGTAATTGCTGATATTCTGGTTTCCAACTTCGCCCCATCCCACTCTCACTTTGGCAGTATGAATAAACGCTTGCTGCCAGTTTTTGAAGAACGACTCGTTGTTCAGTTTCCAAGCCACTGCCACGGATGGAAAATTACCGTATTGATTTGATTTGCCAAAACGTGAGGAGCCATCCCTACGCATAGTGACTGTAGCCAGGTATCGGTTATCGTAGCTATAATTTACACGGCATAAATACGAAATGAGTGCCGATTCGGAAGCTGTGCCATTGGCAGTGGCCGAAGTACTATTGATGGCAGCATCTAAATATTGCATGTCAGGGGTATTATTGGGCGTGTTGGCTTTACTGCCAATAAGATTTTCGTATCGTGTTTTCTCAGCCGTGAAGCCTAAAGTAGCTGTTACCAAATGTTTACTATTGAATGTATGATTAAAGTTCAACGTATTCTCTGAAATCAGGTTGTTGGTGAGTGCATATCCACGGGTTACCAAACTGGTGGAATTACTGTAGGTATTGGTTACAAAAAAAGTTGGTTTGAAGTCGTAAGTATCGTAGCGGTTGAAATTCATTCCCAGCGATGTTTTGAAATTAAGCCCTTTCGCCAGTTCTACTATACTGTAAATATTGGCAATGATAGTAAGGTTTTTTTCATTGCTGAAAGTATTGTCAATGGTAGCTACCGGGTTATAGGAAGTGATGTACTTTGAATATCCATAACTGCCATCGGCATTGTAAACGGGCACTATGGGCTCCATGAATAGCGTATTGGCAAAAATTCCAGCAGTGCTATTTCCTTCCAGCACCTTATTGCGCGATGAGTTTGAAATAGAGGTATTTGTTCCAACGGTTATGATGTTATTCATTTTGCGCTCCAAATTTATGCGCGCATTTACTTTATCGAAGTCAGTTTTCTTAACACTGCCTTTTTGATTCAGATAGCCCAAACTCAGATGATAAGTAAAATCGGGCATCCCACCCCCAAAACTGACATTATGACTTTGAATAGCACCTACTTGACTCACTTCTTTCAGCCAATTGGTAGAAATTGATGGATCTGCATTTGTCAAATCAATGGGCTTTGACCTTGTAACATTAATAGCCGACTGAATATCAATCCATTGCTGACCGGAAAGCAAATGTAAATCAGTATTTATTTTAGAAATGCCATAATAGGAATCGAGCGTAATCACATCTTTTCCCGCCACTCCATGTTTGGTAGAAATAAGTATCACACCATTGGCACCGCGCGAGCCGTAAATGGCTGTTGCCGAAGCGTCTTTGAGTATTTCAATGTTTCCTATTTCGGCAGCACTTAAATAGCCAACATCATTCACTGGCATGCCATCCACCACATACAGCGGGCTGGGGTCATTCACCGTTCCAATGCCACGAATGCGTACACTCACCGAACCGCCCGGAGAACCAGAATTGGAAGTAACCATTACTCCCGGCGCTAAACCCTGCAATGCCTGCGCTACATTGGCAACTGGTTTGCGCATAATTGTTTCTGCCTTTACCGACGATACAGAACCTGTTAAGTCCGACTTCTTTATTGACCCATAACCAACCACCACCAATTCGTCAAGCTGTTTTGATAATTCAGCCTGAACATCGTTTACACCAACAAGGACTTCTCCTTTTTGATCTTTAATAGTTCCGGGTAACGAGTTGGATTGGGCAGATGTGCTCAAAGCAAGTAAACAGAAAACAGTGAGGAGCAAAAAAAGTCTGAATGTATAATTGGTAAATAGTGTACGTTTCAAAATATTCATTGTGTGATTAATGTTTTTTTCCATTCAGAGATGGACAATCCGGTGCTTGACGAAACGGCTCTTTTCATGGAACTTACCGAGCCAAAACCACAAGATTCGGCTAAAATCTCATTAGCACAAGTTGGGTTTGATATTATTAGTTCTTTTAAAGCTTTTATCCGGAAACTATTTACATAAGAGCAGAAATTTTGGCTATAATACTGATTGATAAGCGCAGAAAGATAAGTACGATTTGTTCCTACCACTTGCACTACATCCATTATTGTTAGGTTGTTATTGAGATACAACTTGTTTTGTTCGAATTGTTGTATCAAACTTTGTACTACTTTGTTTTCGGCAGAAGAGCTTATTTCTGACAATTGATCTGCCGTTTTCTGTTCCTCGCTCAAGTCAAAACTGGGATTTATTGGTTTCTGTTTTATGCCCAAGTACCCAATTATGAACAGCATGGCCGAAAACACTGCCCACCCTACGGATATTAAAGCATCTTGATATATCAAAAAACTACGTCCCAATACAGTGAAAACAATTGCCGCTACACCCATTACAACGATGGAGTAGTTTAACCGTTTGGCATTGTTATACTTTCCATCCTGCATCTCCGAATAAAACTGCTCGGCTCTATCTGCATATTTCTTTATAAGCCAATAGTTTCCGGCAACTGTAGCTATTACCTGAATTAAATATACTATGCGAATAACACTACGCATAATGGTTAGAAACTTTATTGTTGGAGATTGAGAATAGGCATTGGGGTCGAAAAGCCACGCTCTATACTCTATTTGAGGAGTATAGAAAACCCCTACTGCATATACAATGGTTACAATAATAGGAACAATAAAAAAACGAGTGTGCGCCTTGAAGGAGAAATTATCGTCGACGGTAAGTAGGCGAAAATAAACGTAATACGCAGGAAAAACAAAGAGTGATGCACTTTGTAAAATTATATCAAAATAAGGATAAATAGCCGGATAGGGAGCAAAGTAAAGAAAATGAGAAATATAGATAATAAGAGGCAGAAGCATAAAATGTCCCAAATACAAGCGAGGATGGCTGAATCTTTTTGCATTGCCAGCCAAGGTTATTGACCACAATAGAGTTACAAATATTGGAGCTAAAAGGAATATCGTTCGAATCATTACTGGATGATAGTATAATTAATTACAGTTCATTTTTTGTTTCCGAAAATTGTTTTCGCCAATCACCAAAAGGCAATCCAATGTTGGACTCCACAGCACGCCGCATCGATTTCACAGAACCAAAACCGGCTTTTTCGGCAAGAATTTCATTGACGGTGTCATTATCTTCATTTAAAATTTGTGTCAGCTCATTTATACGATAACTATTTACAAAAGTGCAGAAATTCTGATTGTATTGCTGATTGATAATGGCGGAAATATAAGTTCGGTTGCTCCCTATCAATTGTACTACATCCATAATATTCAGTTCACTATTGAGATATAGTTTTTTATGCTGAAATTCATGCATTAGCTTATCATGTATTTCCTTTTGTCCTGCACTTAAACCTGATGTTTCTACTTTTTCGGTTGTAATATCCACAACTTCAAAGCTAGGATTAATGGCCTTTTGCTTAAAACCCATATAGCCAATCAGATAATGATCCACAGCATGTATTGTTGGCAATATCACAAGTTTTATTATTGGATAGCCAACATATAGTGAACCGGGAAGCAACATTAATAAACAGTTGAATATTAAAATAAGATTCAAGATGGTGACATTGTTTGACTTTCCATCCTGTATATCCGAATAATATTGTTCAGCAGTATGTTTGTATTTTCGTAACAGTGCAGTACCAGCGATAAGAAAATAAAACACCTGAAGAAAATACACTACTCTGATTATTCCGCGTATAATATTTAGTACATATATAATGGGTATATCCAGATGAGCTGTTCTGTCCAGAAGCCACACCCTATACTCATCGGCTGGGGCAAATATTGCGATAGATCCATAAATGGAAAGCAATACAATAGGCACTATCAAAAACCGACTGTGAGCTTTCCACGAGAATTTTTCATCAACCGTAAGTAGCCGTATGTAAATATAATAAAATGGATAAGCCAAGAAACCTGAAGGTAGATACACCACATCAAAATAAGCATAGAGGTCGAGGAAAGGAGCATAATGAAAAAACCGACCCAAATTAATAGGTATCAATAACAACATGAACTTCGCCAAAAAAGCACGTGGATTTGAATGCGTCTTTTTTTGCCCATGCAGTACTATGGACCAAAAAATAGCAACGTAAACAGATGATAGGAGTGCTATGGTTGAAATCATATTTAATGCTCAAAATAGGGTTGCAAAGATATACTTATTTAACTTAATAAAAAAATTATTGTTGTCCGATAAAAAATTAAATTGTATATAATCGTCCCGTATCTGTTTAAAAATCAGATATGGGATTTTTGTTTTATAAAACCAAGCCCCTTATGTTGGAAAGATGCTTAATTGCATTTCTCGTTTGTATGATTCATTCTTTTCCCTCCAGGTTTTCTCCGGGTCATTGAGGAAGCTGTATAAGTTGATATAACTCATAAGTTGCCCACGTAAAATACTGGTCATATTTGAAAATGCCCACTGGCGTTTTACTTTACTACGAACCAGCATTAGAAGCAGATTGGCTATCATGGCTGTCCATATTTGTATTTCAATGGCATTTACATTGTCACCAAGGAAATACTTCAATGGAAAGTTCTGTTTCAATTGTTTGAATAAAAGCTCTATTTGCCAGCGTCTACGATAAATTTCAATAATCATTTCAGCTTCAAAGTCAGTATTGTTAGTTAAAAACACCAATACTTTTTTCTTTTGCTCATCCCAATAAGCAATTCTTCTGGCAGTATGAACAAGTTCTTTTCCCTTACCATATCTAAGTTCAATAATTTCATCGATTAGAATTCCATCGTCAGATGTATCTGGAATATCAATCTCCTGAACACTACTATACAGAGCATTACTTTTGAGTTTTGTTACATACCAGACACCTTGATCAGTAAATTGCTCATAAGCTGCATAATCCACATAACCCTTATCGAATACAATGATAGAACCTTGTGCTAGGTTTATTTCCTTGAGTAAAATATGATCATGTGTTGCAGCACCAGTATATCTAATCAGACATGGGGTATTCTCCGATGCTTTAATCAGAGTATGCGCCTTTATTCCACCTTTCTTTTTGCCGCTTTTACTGTTCCGTCCTACGCCTTTTAAAATCTCTTTAAACAAGGTTATGGTCGTGGAATCCATTATGTACAGACGTTTCATGTCGGCTTTGCTCAAGTGGCTGTCCGATAAAACGCAGGCATATTGTTTATAAAGCTGTTTGTAGATACTGCCAAAGAAGGAACTGTCTCGTCGTTTGTTTGCATCAGCCAACGTGCTACGCTTAGCACTGTAGTTTATACTCAAATGGGATAGTTTGGTTGCATTAGAAAGCAAACTGATAACCACTTCCCGTAACGAATCAAAACCACCAATAACTGCATAAAGCATGGTAATGAAATGTGTCAGACCATCGAGCTTCTTTATATATCTATCAGCTTGTTGAGATTTAGAAAGTCGTCGAATATCTCCTTTATCTACAAAATTTAATAGTTGTCCGAATATCGGCTGTCCGATAAAATGTTTATCTTTGCTCATGTTATATATTTTGAGTGTGGTAACTTCAAATATACAACTTTGGAGCTGATTTGAAAAAATTGGCTCCTTTTTTTATTCTATATGGAAACTTTTATCGGACAACAATATAAAAAAATAGAAATTTAGAACTAATTTTATTAACAAAGCAGTAATAATTTATGTTTTTGCAGAGTTTCGTACCTTTTGAACTGTTGTTTTTACCTTTTGTCCCAAAGTTTATACCTATTGTCCCTAAATTCGTACTTATTAGATGGTTAAGAAGTTTAAGTAACATTAATTTCGTATCGCTGAATTACGATGTTTTTTACAAATAACAGATAAATACATAAACGTGATTTAAGCACCAATGAATCGGAAATAAATTTACAACCAAAGATAAAATAAACGCTAAAAATTATATTGTATGAAAACAATTACCAATCTCACTTTGCTTTTGCATAAGCTATGCAACCAAAGAACTGAATCAAAAAAACAGAGTAAAAGTAAAAGACCACTTTTGGTAATTTTACTTATATTTATGGTTTTCTTGCCAGTTCAAAAAACGAAGGCAGATGATAAAAATTTCTTGGACTATCCTTATGGAACCCAGATTTGGTATCTTGCTACCAATCCGAAAACAACAGTTGAGATGTACGTATTGGCTTGGTGTAAAAAAGGAACAACTCCCAATTTTATATATTGTCAAATATCCGATTTAAATGTTGCGTTTTCGAACCCAGCAGATACTGCTAAATATGAAACACTCTTTACATTCACAAAGCGCGATGCTGCTGCTGGAGGTGATATCTTTACTCCTTATGCTACTGCTGACAAATTTGCCGAGTTAGGCGCGTTATCAACCAAAAACACAAATGGTGATGGATCAACTTATACTAACTTATGGATGAAGTGGGATTACCCCTCAAAATTATGTGGAAAACCAATTCGTTTGAAAATATCAGGAAATTGGATTTATGACTTTAGCAGATCAACTAAGACATCAAAAGCTTTTGTTAAATACGTCAACTTAGTATTACCAGATAAGGATAGCTTTAATCCTTCTACAATATTCTCATTCGCTCCAACATCGAACAGTAAAAATCAATTTAAATGGAAAAATGCTGTTGGAGCATCAAAATTTATTCTATATTCTGATGCAAACTATACAAATAAAATTGACTCGGTAAATGTTGTACCAACATCAATTAAAGATGACTCAATTAAATCAAATTTATTAGCGGAGAATTTGGGTCAAAGCCATAGCTATTATGCCAAACAATTTTATAATATATCTGGCCCGTATAGTGGTACTAAGTTTGTGACCTACGAAAAAAAACTTGGACAATATTCTCATCCTGGCTATAAATATCCATCAACAGTAACGGCAAACCCAAAACTAAATGAAATTAACAACAAATTAAAAATAGATTTAGCTATTACTGAAGGTAATACAGCTTCAACATTGCCTTCGAAGTATTATATCAAAAGAAATGGTATTCTGTTAACTTCAACTGGATTTACTGAGACAAACTATACCGATGCAACTGTTAGTCAAATGACTGATTATACATATATTGTTTATAGTGTTCCTGATACTTGGGCAGATAAATCAATTGTAGTACCTGAATTAAGTAACACTATATATACATCAACCAAGCCAAAAGATATTTCATTTGATAGTTTCAAGTTTACAACATTTAAAGGTACGAGTCCTTATATAAAAATATCGTGGGATAATACACAGTGGCATCCCGAAAATAACACAATCAAATTATATCGTAAAAACAGTACAACTGGTGAATTTACAACCGATTTAGGAGTGCCGAATACGGCATCAAGTTATAGCGACTTTGAAGGTATTATTGAGAACAAGTTTTATACCTATAAATTTGAAGTAACTCAATGGGGTAAAACTACAACAAAGATTGATAGCGTAATGGTTGTCGATCAAGTTGCTATTACAAAAATAGCGGCTACCAAAAATACCTTTGGCGACCGGATTAACTTGCAATGGAGTATTGATAGATTGAATCTTTGTGATCGGTTTGAAATTTGGCGGTCATTTGCCTTTACCACTTCTAATGGCGACGAAGCGTGGTCAGACGAGGTATTGGTAAATCAATTCACTGCTCAGTCGCTTTTGAATAGTTGGGACGATAGGGATGCTGCTCCCGGCACCCTCTATAAATACAAGGTAGTTGCAATTAAAAAAACCGCTACTATTCCTGCCTTTGATATCAAAGTAAATGCAACCGACATTGGTTTCCGTATGCCGGTAGGTGTGGTTACAGGTAGAATAACGTATGGAGCTGGTACTGCAGTTAAAGGGACATCACTCTACGTGAGTAGTTCAGGTACAAGTGGCGATATGCTTTATAAAAGTTTAAAATTCAGCGGTGACAATTCTCAGGGAGGTCAGGTAAACCTGAAGAAAACCAAACACGGTTGTATAGCCGATAAAGGCTTTACTTTCCAGGCATGGTTACAACCACTTAGCCGTAATGCCGTAAGTTCAACTATTTTTGAAGTGGGGAATGAGTACTCCATCCGTATGAACAGTGATAGTATCCTTGTTTTATTGGGAAATACACTTCAACAGGTACGATCTTATAAACTAGAGTCAACCATAGCTGAAAATTCTTTTTTCCATCTTGCTGTTGCTTACAGTTTAGATAAAAATTTGAAAATTTTTATCAACGGTGTGGCAAAAGACTCAGTTACTCTGACCAATACATATACATGTTCGTTTAATGAAACAACTACCGAATCTTCTCTTGCCAACAATACAGTGGATGTAGAAGCAAACCGACTTCCATTTAACGGCAATATCGACGATGTTCGACTGTGGAATAGAGGAATCACAAATACCGAAGCAGCCGATACTTATAATCGCTACTTAGGTGGGAGCGAAATAGGACTAATAGGTTATTGGCCAATGGATGAGGGAATAGGGACTTATGCTTTCGACTGCTCTAAAACCGATAAAGTTTTCAACGAATGCCATATAACCAATATTAAAAAAGGAACATCCGAGACTGTTGTACCTAAAAAGGAACAACTTTCGATAAAAGGCGTAACCGATGCAGATGGTAACTACATAATACGTGGCATTCCGTTTACCGGTGATGGATCCACTTATTCTATTATACCAGTAATGGGGACACATACATTTGAACCAAAGCAGCAATTACGCTATATATCTCCATCGAGTCTTATACATAATAGTACCGACTTTACAGATAAATCTTCATTTGTCATTAAGGGAAATATCTTATATGAGAACACAAATTATCCGGTTGAAGATGTTGAATTTATGGTAGATGGCAATTTATGTATGCGTAACTATAAAAAGCAAGTTACGGATGCAAATGGTGCTTATGAAATAGATGTGCCTATAGGTGAGCACATTATTACTCCTGTAAAAAATGGACATGTTTTTGCAGATGCTTATACCGATGCAACTCTGAAAATGGGTTTGAAATATAATTTTAATGTGAATAAAACGGGTATTGATTTTGTTGACCAAACTAAAGTAACATTGCTAGGTCGCGTGACTGGTGGAAATGTTCAAGAAGGAAAGCCTATTGGCTTTAATCGAAGCAAAGCCAATATAGGTCAGGCAGAAGTTAAGATACAACCTAAACTAAAACAAAAATATACTTTAAATTTAACGTCAAATGATTCGTTGGTTTACAATAGTAATGATAAAGATATAAATAGTATAGCTAAAGTTAAGAACGGGGATGATATTATAACAATAGTAACCGACCCTAAAAACGGTGAATTCTCAATTCAGGTTCCACCAATTCCAATGTTAGTTACAAGTGTAAATGCAGGCGCTTTAACTAGCACCGACTTTAAGTATGGGAAACTACCTGGTATTGATATGAATCCTTTGATTTCTAGTATTGATACTATTCATGCTGGAATTAAGGTTGTTGATGGAGATACCATAACTGTTGTAGACTCTTGTAAGTATCATCAAAGAATGAATATTACTTACATTGTGCCCGAGGCTGAATTCATTATTAGCGATAAAAATTATGTTTGGAATGCTTTTGGCGATAGTTTGTTTAATTATGTTGACCCAAATAATTTAGCCAATAACAAAACCATATCACTAGTTACACACAATGACAATGGTACCCCAACTTATACAGCAGGTTTTCCAGTATTTACTCAGGGTAATTATTATAAATTTGACATTGTAGCGTATGAAAAATATATAAATCCGTCTACAAAAGATAGTGATTTCGTATACCTTAAAAATGCATTATTCAGCATTGAAAATAAATTAAGCACGAAGCCTGAAAAAACAGTATATGCACTCGATTCGCTTGGTAAATATACATATAAGTTTCTGGTTGGTAATCCCAATATCATTACTCCTTATACAAAAGGAATGACTGCAAGTATTGAACACAACTACGCTGTAGAAACCTGGAAAGGAACACTTAATGGTATAGTTATGGGAGCTGTACCTGTTGGTGGAGTCGATTTCATTACGAAAGGCCCTGATCAGGTAATCGCAATTTTGCGTGACCCACCAGGATCTAGCAGCTATGCAACATTAGAAAAAGGATCAAGTGTATCAAGTACCAAATCATACAAAGGAATTGGAAAAGAATCGTCGGGACACAAGTTCGTTGCTAATCTTGGAGGTGAACAAAGTATAGGTCTTGGATTAATTATTAAAACAGAGATTAAAAATGATATCGGAGCTGGAATTGAACAATCAGTGGAGGGGTCAGATGCTACTTCACGTACCGAATCCTTCTCGTTTACTGAATCTATCTCCACATCATCTTCTCCTGATTATATTGGTGCTAACGGTGATTTGTATATAGCCAATTCATCTAATATTGGCTTTGCAAAATGTGATCAATTATCATTATCATCGACTGGAAGTGTGCGAACAAGCCAAAGTTATATATTTGTACCAATGGGCGATTCAACTTCATTCAGGTACACGCAGAGTCATATTGTAAATACACTATTACCAAAAATCAAGCAGTTGAGAAATAGTTTATTGGATACAACACAGATTAACCTTACATCTGGGATTAAGTCAAAGTATTACACTGTAAAACATTTGTTGGACGCTGATTTTGGTGAAAGCGGAACTTATATATGGGTAAAACCTTCAAAAATAGAGACGGTCTGTATTGATTCAGTAATGTTTTACAATAATCAAATTAAAAACTGGGAGAACATAATTCGTGAGAATGAAATGGAGAAGCTGTTTGCGGCAGGTAAATCACCTGTTGGGAATACAAGTACAATAAAATATAATTCAAAGAATATCTCGTTTGATGCAGGAGCTGTCCTTAGTAACTCTTACACACGCACTTCAAGTTGCACAAAAACAAATAATGTAGCTTGGGAATTACAAGCTGTTGTGACAGCAAATTTAGGATTTGAGGTTAACGGGTTCGGTTTTACAATTGAAAATGAAATAAAAGCTGGTGGTGGAGAAGAAAAAACTACTGAAGATTTGACCGAAAATACAGTAACTTATTCGTACAATTTAGAAGATGGCGATGCTGGAAATTATTTTTCGGTTGATGTTTTTACACCAAAATCGTATACGGTAACTCCAAAAGCAAAGGTAAATATGAATAAGGATGTTACAAGCTATGCAGTTAGTGATGTAGAGCGCGAAGGAGGTCCTATATTTGTAACTCGAGGAGGTAATTCATCTTGTCCTTATGAGGGAGAAGATATGAGTTTATATTATAAAAATTCATCTGGTAAATCTGAAGGACTTAATACTGCCACTGTACAAATTGAAAAACCGGGTATTAATGTGCTTGTGCCTTCTGTTTCGGGAATTTCATCAGGTAAACAAGCTACTTTTGATGTAGACCTTCAAAACTATTCCGAAACTACAACAAGTTGTTGGTTTCAGTTATCGGTTGACCCTGCCTCAAACCCTCGTGGAGCTATTATCAATATTGATGGTACACCGCTTACTGAACCACGTTTGTTTCTCGTACCTCCAAAACAAGCAGTCAGAAAAACGATACGTTTGAGTCAGTCAAGTTCGGATGATTTAAAATTTGATAGTATTAAACTTGTATTTGAATCGCCATGCGATGGTTCTATTATTTCACAAGCTGTAATTTCGGCAAGCTTTACACCATCGTGTAGCGATATTGCCATGCAGATTGACGACCGAATTGTAAATAGCAGTACAGGTACTGACTTGAATATTGTATTGAAAGATTTCGATAAAAGTTATAAAAACTTTGCAGGAATTGTGCTTCAATACAAAGGTGTAAATGAGTTGAACTGGCGCATGGCTAAAGAATTTGTACTTGATAGTGCTAAAATGAAACCATCGAAAGGTTTTATCAAAATTGGAAGTGGCGATATAGCCATAAAGTATAAATTTCCAATGAAAGATGAGCCTGATCAGAATTATATGTTCAGAGCACGTACAGTTTGTGCTGGTGATATTTATAATGAAACACCGACAATAACTGTAATCAAGGATGTTAAGACGCCTCAATCGCTGGGCTTGCCATCGCCAACAAACGGCATAATGACTCCCGAGAGCGATGTATCGCTTACCTTTAACGAAAAAATTCAAACAGAAAAAATATCTGCAAGCGATGTAAGTGTTTACGGAGTTTTGAATGACTTTGTCCAAACAGATCAGGTCGGATTGCAATTTAATGGCGGCCAGAAAGCATTTACAGAATCAGCTTTGAATTTGCAAAATGGATTTACTATCGAATCTAAAGTGCTTATCAATTCAGGCAATACTAATGGAACAATATTTACAATAGGAGAAGGAGCCGACAAAGTAAGCTTACAGGCAGCAAGTGATGGCCTCAAGGTATTGGCAGGTACTGACTATAGTAAAACTGTTTCATTAACTCCAGATGATGGATTTCAATATATCGCATTGTCTTATGATGCTTCCAGTAAGTATTTATCATTAATGCTATGGAGTAATAAAAATATTGACAAAGCTATTTTATTTAACGATAAGCTTACTAACGGAATTGCTCCTGCAGGAAGATTAATCGTTGGGGATAACTTTAGTGGTAAGTTGCGTCAATTAAGTATATGGAGCGAACCTCGCACGTATACTGTTATTTCGAGCGAGAAATCAAAATCAAAAACGGGTAACGAAATGAATTTAAGTGGCTATTGGCCAATGGACGAAGGTTCAGGCGCACTAGCAGCCGATAAGGCCCGAAGTAGAAGTTTGATTGTGAATAGTTCGTGGTTTATTCTTCCGAGTGGAAAAGCAGCTTTGCTTGATAAAACAAATGAGATAGTAGTTAAGTCGCACCATATTCCACTTACTAGAAACGAAGATTTTGGAGTTGAGTTTTGGTTTTTAGGAGAAGCTAATCAGCCTAACACATCGCTTATGTCTTGTACAAATAATACAGACTCAATTGGAGATTTGCAAATAGGATTTAATTTAGCTGGTAACTTAGCAATAGAAACGATGAAAAATATGTTCATCATTCCTTCAGGTGATGTATTGGATAATAAATGGCACCATTTTGCATTAAGTGTTTTGCGTAGTGGAAATGCACAAGTGTATATCGATGGAGCTATGAAATATCAAACTGCATCAATAAATTTTGGTGCCATGTCAAGCGATTCAATTGCATTTGGAGCAAAAAGAAAATTTGCAGTTGGAACTACAAAGGCAACTATCGACAATAGATTTAAAGGTGCTATGGATGAAATTCGTTTGTGGCGATGTGCATTAACGGGTGAAAATATCCGATTGAATAAAAATGCCAAAATTGATGGTAATGAATTAGGATTAATTGCTTATTATCCATTCGAAAAAATAAACTCTTCAAATGATGTGATATTTGATAATTCAGATAGATCTTCGTATATTGATGGTCAATTGGCTAACGGCGGTATTTTCAAAGGTTTAAATCTTTCTACAGATAATACTCCTGCTATAAAACCTGCTCGTAAACGTGTAAAAGTACTTTCTAACTTCACTGCCTCAGATAATAAGTTGGTTATCAATATTAACGAAGATGCTGCGCGTATTGAGAATTGTATTTTGGAATTTGAAGTGGAACGTGTAATGGATTTGAATGAAAACAGATTAGCTTCACCTTTAAAATGGACAGCTTTTGTTGATATGAACCGCTTGAAATGGGAAAATACAAACTTATCGCTTAAAAAGGAAGTACTTACACCTCAAACATTTACAGCCGTTGTTGTAAATAATTCAGGTAAATACGAAGACTTTGTGATAAGTGGATTACCAGCATGGCTATCGGTAAATAAATCGCAGGGAACTATTAATCCTTTAGAAAAAAATACACTGACATTTACTATAGATCAATCTTTAAATGTTGGTGCTTACGAATGCGCTATTCGTTTAACTGGAAGTAAGAATATTGACGAAGTGTTTGGTGTTTCTCTCAAAGTAACAGGTCCTCGTCCCGATTGGACAGTGAACCCGTATGATTATCTTAATTCAATGAATGTAATTGGTCAAATTAAGATTGAGGATGTATTTCAGGAAGACCCAGAAGATATGTTAGCAGCATTTATTGGAACTAAATGTGTAGGTATTGTTAATCCTCAGTTTAGTAAAACGCTAAACAGCTACATCTTCTATATGGATATTTATGGCAATACTGAAGATGAAGGTAAATCGCTTACATTTAGTCTTTGGGATGCAGGCACTGGTCGTATCTATCCAGGTGTTGATGTTATTGGAGGTGCTCTTTCATTCTTTGACAGCTCAATTAAAGGAAGCATTGTATCTCCGATGATATTTAATGCAACTGATAAAGTAGAACAGCAATTAAGTATAAAAAAAGGATGGAATTGGATTTCGACAAACGTGGTAAATAATGAGCCTTCAAATTTACTCATGAAACAATTGCAAACAGGTTTGGAAACTGATGGTTTACAAATAAAATCTCAATTTGGATCAACTATTATAAGTGATATTGGCTGGGAGGGAAATTTACAGTCACTCAGTACCGGATTGATGTATTTATTGCAGTCGACACAACCTAAAAATGTTAAGCTTATTGGATCAACAGCTAAATCTAATGATTTTGAAATACTAATTTACAAGAAACCAAATCCTATAACAAATCCAAATACAGGTAAAGTCACAACATTTCAACATGGTTGGAGTTGGGTTGGATATGTACCGCAGTTTGTAGCTCCTGTCCAGGAAGCATTGAGTGGGCTTATTTCAAACGAGGGCGATGTAATAAAAGGTCAAATGGGCTTTGCAACTTATTCTGGTGGAGCATGGTTTGGCAGTTTACAGTATTTGGTGCCAGGTTCCGGTTATATGTATGGTTCTACGGGTAGTTCGGAAAAACGCTTTGTTTATCCTTCGCAATACATTTCAAAATCAAAAGTAAAAATGCAGAGCAAAGAAGCCACTACATTTAAATGGGATTATATCACAGGTACATATCCTTCGAGCATGATCGTTAATGCAGTTGTGAAAATTAATGACGTTGAAATGACTTCAACAAATCTGCAAATTGGTGCATTTATCGATGATGAATGTCGTGGAGTGATTGAGTTAGCTTATAATGCCGCAAGAAACAGATATTTTGCATATCTTTCAGTCTGGGGTAGCAGTGACGATACGAATAAAAAAATTACGTTTAAATGTTACAATCCAACTACAGATAAAGAATATGTGGCTTCTGATAAAACGTCGGATTATATTATGAATACTACAAAAGGAACCACTGCAAGTCCTTATCTTATTTCGTGCAGCACAACTACAGATCAATCTGTATTCGATGCCGGTGATAGAATTATTTATCCAAATCCGGTAGTCAATACGCTTAACTTCAATTATGAACCAAGTGGTATTGAATTGTTCGAAATCATTGACGCTACAGGTCGCACTAAGGTTTACACGAAAGTAATAAACAAAAACTCAGTAAATGTGGATGGACTTGTTCCCGGAATTTACACGCTACGTGTAAATTACAAGGGCGAAAATTATATTCACCGGTTTATTAAGAAGTAAACTTAACTGTTCTGCTATCTCAAAAGAGACTGTCTGATACATTTTTCATTCAGTCTCTTTTTTTGAATTTTAAAGCAAATCAGAGAAATTGACTTTTAGTGAGCATTTCAATCAATGCAGTATAGTCAAAAAGCAGTAATTAATAGTAGTATAAAAAGAAGAAGAATAAGATGAATACAATGGAGTCTGTTACAACTAAAAAAGAAATCGTACGTTTGCATCTAAATCCGTTAAATAACACTTTTCATGTAACTGGTTTTGAAGGTGCGGCTACATTGGTAATAAGTGACCTGAATTGCATTAAGTTGCTAAAAATGCAAATATCTGCCGATGATGTTATACCAATTGATTTTTTGAAAAAAGGAATTTATATTGCCAAAATAACCACTTCAACAGAAGTAATTGAGCGAAAACTGATTAAGGATTAAAAATGAACGGGCTGAATAGTATATAAAAATGCAACGGTCGTTTCAATGAAGAAACGACCGTTGTTATTTTGCTAAGTTTACGTAACCGATACTAACCGACTACAAACTATAAACTACCGACTAATTTACGCTTTTCCGGCACTACCTAAAACGTTTACAGTTTTGTGCGAGTAAAGTTTTGTCAACTCGTCGCGTGCTGGTCCGATATATTTACGTGGGTCAAACTCACCCGGTTTAGTAGCCATCACTTCGCGGATGGCAGCTGTCATTGCCAAACGACCGTCAGAATCGATATTGATTTTACAAACAGCTGAAGCAGCTGCTTTACGCAATTGTTCTTCAGGAATACCGATTGAATCTTTCAATGCACCACCATATTTGTTGATAGTTTCAACATATTCTTGTGGAACCGAAGAAGCACCGTGCAATACGATAGGGAACCCAGGAATTTGTTTTTCAATTTCTTCCAAAATATCGAAACGCAATGGAGGTGGAATCAATACGCCGTTTTCGTCTTTAGTACATTGAGCAGGAGTAAATTTGTTAGCTCCGTGTGATGTGCCGATAGAAATAGCCAATGAATCAACGCCGGTGCGTGATACAAAGTCAACTACTTCTTCAGGACGTGTATATGTGTGGTGTTCTGCAACAACGTCATCTTCAACGCCTGCTAATACACCAAGTTCGCCTTCAACGCTTACGCCATGAGCATGTGCATATTCAACTACTTTTTTAGTAAGAGCAATATTATCTTCGTATGAGTGGTGCGAACCGTCGATCATTACAGAAGAGAAACCTGAATCAATACAGTTTTTGCAAAGTTCAAAAGTATCACCATGATCAAGGTGAAGTACTACCGGAATATTTTGTCCCAATTCTTTTGCATATTCTACTGCTCCCTGAGCCATGTAACGAAGTAATGTTTGGTTGGCATATTTACGCGCGCCGCTCGAAACTTGTAAAATTACAGGCGATTTTGTTTCTACACAAGCAGCAATAATAGCCTGCATTTGTTCCATGTTATTGAAGTTGAATGCAGGAATAGCATATTTACCTTCAATGGCTTTTTTGAATAACTCGTTGGTATTCACCAAGCCAAGTTCTGAATAATGTACCATAGTGATTGATAATTTATAGTTTGATAATTTGAGTGCAAAAGTACTTATTTTTTTATGAATAATGAAATAATTCTTTAATGAAAGGTGGATATTTGTAACAAATTCGTAGAAATTGCTATGAATAAGAACTTGTTTGTCAAATGTCGGTTGGCGCTTTATAGCTAAATTTGTTTTTGATGATTGTATTTCATATATTTGCTTAAATTTTAAAATATTACGATATGGGACTTTTAAAGGAATTTAAAGAATTTGCCATGCGTGGCAATGTAATTGATTTGGCTGTCGGTGTCATTATCGGTGGTGCATTTGGTAAAATAGTTTCATCATTGGTGGCCGATATTATTATGCCTCCGATTGGAATGTTATTAAAAGGAGTGAATTTTGTTGACCTGAAATGGGAAATGAAAGCTGCCGAAGTAGTTGATGGCGTAGAGAAAGCCGCTGTTACGCTCAACTACGGTAATTTTTTGCAGGTAACTTTCGATTTTATCATCGTTGCTTTTGCTATTTTTCTGTTCATTAAAGGTATGAATCGTTTAAACAAGAAAAAAGAGGCTGCTCCTGTAACACCTCCGCCTGCACCGGCTCCATCGAAAGAAGAAATTCTTCTGGCTGAGATTCGTGATTTGCTGAAGGACAAAAAGTAAATTTCTTAGGCAGAATCAATTCAAACCAGACAGGTTTTTGTAACTTGTCTGGTTTGGTTTGTATTGAAAACGCCCTCTTTCGTCGGGAAAAATCCTGTATCTTGTCGATTTTAGCTTTAAACAAAGGAATGAATGTACATATCTTTGCAGCATAAATTTTAAAAACAAATTTTTATGGAAAACGAAACAAACACCTCTTTTCGTAGAGGATATACAAAAGGTCTTGGATTTGGAGTGACCTTAATGCTTATCGGTGTGCTTTTTCTTGGGTTTAATTTCGGATTACTTCCGCACAGTCTGAAATGGATAGTGTTTTCGTGGCAAATGCTTTTGATATTTCTTGGCGTGGTGAATTTGTTTAAACGCCATCTTACTTCGGGCGTTATTCTTATTGCCATCGGTAGCTTTTTTATCATTCCGCGTATTATCGAAACTTATCCGGTGTTATTTCCCGGCTTCAACGGTGATTTTACTTCCGTATACTGGCCGCTGCTTCTGATATTAGCCGGTATTTTTATTATTTTGGGTAAAATATTCGGTCCGAAATGGGGTGTAAACGAATGGAATCACTCGGGGCATCATCACCATCATCAGTATCAGCATAAATCCTACGAAAAATGGACAAACGCCAATGGTGGATTTTCGAAAAACAGTATTTTTGGTGCCGGCGAACATATTGTGCTCGATCCTGAATTTAAAGGTGGCGAACTGAATGCTGTTTTCGGTGGTATTACGCTCGATTTGCGCAAAACTAATCTGCCCGAAGGTGAAACCCGTCTCGAAGTAAATGCTGTTTTTGGTGGAATTACCATCGTTGTTCCCGAAACATGGTTGGTAGAAACACATCTCGATGCTGTATTTGGCGGATTCGAAGATAAACGTTTTAAAGTTGATACAATTGATTCTTCGCGTAAGCTGGTTATTACCGGAGCGTGTGTTTTTGGCGGAGGTGAACTGAGAAACTAAATAATGATACAATCGGTTTTTGTAAATAATGCCCGTATGTGGCAGTACATATTGTTTCTGACAGGGTTTGCTGTTTTGCAAACCTTGTCGTTACTGCCGCTTGTTCATTTGGAGTCTGTGCAACTTTTCGAATGCACACTTATTCAAACGGTTTTATTTGGTCTTACAGGTATTCTGGTGAATCTTACGCTCAAATTCGGAAAATTCAACAACCTTCCGGCTTTTCAGCGTATGGTCAATTATGTGGCGCTGGTTCTGTTGTATGTGGCTGTAACGGTGGGTGCAACTTACGGATTGATATGTCTGCTGTTTGGCGATAAAGTCAGCGATGTGTATTATCCGCTTTTGCCTTTGGTGGCGCTGCTTTCGTTTATGGTGTGCATGATGGTGATTAACTTTTTTGTGGGTAAATATCAGGATATAAAAGATGTTGAAACTGTAGATGCACCGTTTACTCCCGAAATAACGGAGCAAAATCCCGGTGTAGAAAAACTGGAAAGAATAGCGGTAAAATCCGGACAGAAAATTCATGTGGTAATGGTACCCGAAATTGTGTATCTGCAGGCCGATGGCGACTATGTGCAGATATTTACCATGCAGGGCAAATACCTGAAGGAACAAACCATGAAGTATTTTGAGGAACACTTACCCGAAAGTGGTTTTGTGCGGGTTCACCGTTCGTGTATTGTGAATGTGGAGGCTATCTCGCGTATCGATTTGTACGAAAAGCAAACACAGCAACTTACCCTGAAAAACGGTCATCAGATTAAAGTAAGTCAGGCAGGTTATAAGTTGCTCCGTTCCCGGTTAGCTTTGTAGATCCGGATATCATAAAATCTCCGTTACTGAAATCATATTTTGGAAACAATGCATCATCGTTATGGAAATCCATGCTGGTGATGCATTGTTCGGTAAAGGAGGATACAATCTACGTAATTTCTTTCCTTTTTTATATCAACCGGCTTTCCATCTTTTTGTCGGGAATGGAACAGGATGTGCTTTTCCCGAAAATCCGATACCTGTTTTTAGCAATAAGATAATAGCAAAAGTCCCTGAACCGTTGGGGTAAAACAATGAAGGCATATACAATTTTCCAACCGCCGCTTAGTTGTCGGAATATATGCAACACGGCGGTAGATTTGGTCAGGCATTCGTTTTCACCAATTAATACAAGCGTATCGTTGTCGGAAACAGGCAGATGATATTTGTTAAGTAAGTTCTGTCCTAACGGCGATTGAAGTGACGCAAATCGAAAGGTCTCTTTTTTATCGTTTCGGATGATAAATAAGACCAGACGGTTGCATAAAATACAAATATCGTCGAAAAGAATAATATTGTCTTCTGTCGTTTTCACTTCCTGTTTTTACAGATAAAACAATCGGAAAACAAATTGGTTTTTGATGATTTTATCCTCCCAACTTTCTTCGTGTGCAAATCATCCGGCTGCTACCACGGCGGAAAGTTTTTTTGCTTCTGGGCGCAAAACCCGCTGAGAGTTCTGTCTGTTCGGTCTAAAAAGGGTCAACCAGCCTGTGACCATAGTGTGTTGGTGCTTAGTTGTATCTATTTCGTTGTCGATATTTTTGGAATTCGTATGTTTTTTGGACTAATAATCAGATAATTGGTTTTCTTTCCAGTGTCTTCTGATTTCAAGATTTCTTTTTCTACCAAGTCCTGCAAATCACGCAAAGCTGTATCTGTCGAACAGTTTGCTAGTTTGGCATAACTTGAAGTTCTCAAAAATCCGACTTCATTTTCATAATAGTCGTACAAATAGTTGATTATTTTACGTTGTCTCTCGTTTATGGTCGTGAATTTGTGTTTGTCCCAAAAATGTGATTTGTCGAGTATGATTTCTAAATTATTTTCACTTGAATTCAATGCTCTTTCGAAACAATCTAAAAACCACAACAAATAATTCGTAATGTCACTTGTTCCTTTTTGTGTTTTTTCAATAATTTCGTTGTAATGTTTATGTTCCTTGAAAATTTGGTTCGACATACTATAAAACCTGATTTTACTACCTTCGCTACGCGCCAAAAACATATCCATAATTGCTCGTGCAAGTCGTCCGTTACCGTCGTCGAATGGGTGAATGGTTACAAACCAAAAATGTGATATTGCTGATTTCAACACCAAATCCATTTGATTATTTTGGTTTAACCAATCAAGAAAAATGTTCATTTCATTAACTACCCGTTCGGCAGCCGGAGCCTCAAAATGCACTTTTTCTCTGCCAAACGCACCGGAAACAACTTTCATTCCCTCCGAACGGTAACGTCCAACATCAATTTTCAAATGTCCACTGTATCCGGATTGAAATAATGCGTTGTGCCAACCCAAAAGTCGTTCTTCTGAAAGTGTTTTGTCGTAATTTTGAGTTGCATCTAAAAGAACGTCAACTACTCCTTCAATATTTCGTGGTGTCGAAACATATTCAGTAATTTCAATTCCTAATTTTCGCGCAATTGAAGAGCGTACAAGTTCAGGATTTAGAAATTCACCTTCAATTCTTGACGTGTCAACAACATCTAAAATCAGAGATTCTAATGTTGCACGTTCAATTAATTCGAAGCCAAGTCTTTCCATGTGCCCAAGCAATCTACCTTGTAAGTGTCGTACTGAGGCTAATATTGGCAAAATCTTTTCGTTGTCCCAAACAAAGTTGAACCAGTTTTCTCTTTCGTGTATATACATAATCTTCCTTTTTCACTGCATAATTTGCGGTAAAAATAGAGTTTTTTCACCGCATAAGCAAATTTTACATCAAGAAAGTATCAAAACGTTCACTTCGCAATTTATTTTTTGCACTTGCACCGACCGACCGAGGCTATGGGCATTTGGTCTCGTCCGTGGTGAGACGGAAGTATTCGCTGTCCGCCGCGACGGACAAAGTGAATTGAAAATCAGCGAAGCTAATGCGGGACCAAAACTGCCGAAATGCACATCAGCCAACCTGTGAGCATAGGCGTTTGTTAGGTTCTCGTTCATTTTTTTCGCTCTGTCGCGTTTCAGAATTTTGTTGAATTAAACCTTTTGTTCAATTCTCTGATTCTGTCAATTAATGCCGAAAAACTGAGAGAATCACCGTAAATCATATTTTCCTGCATTAGCAAATAGTCTTTCTCCCAAAATTTCAGTACATCCATAGATGGTACAAAACAAATTGTTTCAGGTCGATGTGTTGCATAATCAACACCCGACATTGAAGTAAATAGTTTGCGGTGATTTATTATGTCGTAATACAATTCGCTGTTTTTTAACGCATCGTCACAAAATGCACTATCCATCAGTTGTTCTAAGTCGTATAAATGTCTTGATATTCTGTTGATTTCTCGTACAGAAGTTGAACTTTGTAACATTTCGTGCAAAAGAAATGCTTTCTCAAGCATGGTTCTTTGTGGCAAAACGGCTTTTACTTTAAACTCTTTGTCCGAAAAATCAACATTAGGCAAATGTTCTCCAATTATTGACTGAATTAGTACCTCCTCACTTGGTTCCATTAGCGAACGTGAACCAACCTCGATTTTTACAGTGTTGAAAACGTAATTGGAATTATCCAATACTGATTCGTAATGTAAATAAAGCGTTTCAGGGTCTACGTTACTTTCAGTTGTGACATTTACTTCCAGTTTAAATTGGTCGTTGTTAATACCAAAATTCAGAATAAATCGTTCAATATCTGCTTTTAGTTCATTGCGTATAAATGCACACGAAGCTTTTCTAAGTTTCTTTCCAATTTCTCGTTTTGTTAGTTCGCCCGAAAAACCAAGGAACTCTCTGTCAATTGCCAAATCAATGTCTTCAGAAAAACGGTCGATAATTCGCCAGCATTTACTAAGTGAAGTGCCACCTTTAAAAACCAAATGCGAACCATAAAGTCCGTTAAACAATGCATTCAATGCTAAAGTAACCCACCAATCTTTTTCGATAGAAGTAGCATTTAGTCCTGTTTTGTTTTCAAGAAGTTTTAATACTTCAACCCGTTTGGTTGTAGATAATTCTGTCCAATTCATTTTTCAATGTTATTTACGAGTTGAAATATTAATTTAGAAATCCAGACGGGAGCTAACTGTGCATCGTGTTTTATATTTTCAACAGATTCTTTCTTTAATGCCTTTGTTAATTGAAGTTCAACTTCTTGTGATACATTTTCTTTTCCAATTTGCTTTAATGCAGCAATAGCCAAACTGCTTACTTTGCCTTTCATAGCAAGATTTTTTGGCGCAGTTTTTTTGAATTTTATTGTTCGGTTTCCGTACTTTATTTTTCGTGGAATTCCGTCAGTCAGGTAAACCACATTGACCGGTATTTGTGTTGAAAGTCCCAAACTGTGTAATGCAAATATACCGGTAGGTTCAATTCTTGCTTTGTCTCGTTTTGCAATAGCTCTACACACATCGTCAATAGATGGATATAGCACTCCAAGTTCTTTGTCTATTTTTGGGTATAGGTAAATTCCCTGAGTTAGTCTGATTAGTATATCTTTATTTGCAAGATTCGATAAACTTTTACGAATAGATTCCGAAGTCCCAAGAGTTGTAAAATCGTTGGTGAAATATATCTTACCTTTCTGTCTGTACTTAAGATATTCTAATACCTTACTCTCAATTGATTGTGCCATAAATTAAAAGTTTTATATTTCACAAAAGTAATCTATATTTGTGAATCAAACAATAGCTAACTTCAAATTGTCAATGTCTTGTAATTTACGCACTATCGTGTCTTTTTTCTTTTTTTTGAATGGAACCTAACGACCGAGGCTATGGGCATTTGGCGGTTTGCGGGAGCGTTCGCTGTCGTGGAACGACAAAGTGAATTGAAAATCAGCGAAGCTAATGCGGGAGCAAAACCTGCGGAATGCACGTCAGCCAGCCAATGCCAATAGGCGTGTGTTAGGCAAAGTAATTTTCTTTTTCTTTCATTTCTTTTATTGTCATTTCCAAACCTTCTTTGTATGATGGATATTCAGGTTTCCAGTCTAATAATCTTTTGGCTTTTTCATTCGAAACCTTACAATTCAATCGAATTATTTCATAAAAATCATTTCCCAAGACTAATTTGATTATAAATGCTGGGACATGTCCTGGACGTTTTTTATTCATTAATTCAGCCATATAAATCGTAAAGTCCTTTTGAGTGACTGCTGTATCGTCCGCAATAATAAACTTCTCACCAATTGGCAATTTCTCAATGGCTTTAACTATTGCCGATGCTGCATCGCTTGCATGAATATTTGGAATGCAATTATCTCCTTTTCCAACAATCATACTCCTCCCTTTTTCCATCATATTGTACGTAAAACGAAAAAGTCCGCCATTGCCATATATTTTCCCATATAGCAATTGTATTACTTTTGGATTTTGGGTTTTTATAGCTTGATTAACCATTTCATCAGTGTCTTTACCTATTTCAGTTAGACCAATCCTAAGAATTGGCCATGTCTCATCTGCTATTTCATCATTTTCTGTTTTAAAACTTGTACCAGATGGTAATATTATTGGAATGTCATAATGTATTGCCAAATCCATTGAATTGCGAAAAAAATCGTTTGTTTCTATTCTTAACTCTTCCTTGCGCTTCTTAGTCATCCTTTGTCCGGGTTTCACACTTGGCATTGCAAGTAATACAATAATATCAAGTTTGTCTGGCAAATCACTTTTAAATGCTTGTGGGTTTCTTATGTCACCTAAAATACCATAGGCCCCTAATTTCTTTATTCTCTCGATTTTGTCTTCAGTACGAGTAAGAGCATAAACCTCATTGCCTTTCTCAACTAATCTTGGAAGTAAATAACTTCCTACTAATCCAGTTCCTCCAATTACGAATATTTTCATGTTCTGTGTTTTTTTATATTATTTTGCCTAACACCTATGTATATGCCATAACATAGCACATATATTTACTTTATTTGTCATTTTCTCCCCGCTGCAGCAGGCGATTTTCTTCTCCCCAAAGATAAATACTATTTTTTTAACAACCAATAAATTATTAACAAAATTATCGTGTAGGAGTGTCTTTTTTCTGCTCATAATCAGTGTGTAAGCTTGTACGGGTTGTTTAACTATAAGGGGACAAACTTCCGCTTGTTGGAATCTGTCTCTTTTCTGTTCGCTAAAACGGCGGGGTGTTATTTTGCTGTGTCGGCGTCGGGTGTTTTGGGTGCAGAGATGTCTTATCCGGTTGTAAAGATGCTTTACCTTATTGCAGAGATGCTATACTTTATTGCAGAGATGGTTTCCCTTATTGCAGAGATGGCGACAGTGCGATGTTCGACAGGGCTTTTCTTATATCCGCAATGACAAGGTTTTGTTTTCGACAGATAGAATGCCGATAGTTATCGGTAGTCGTCCCTGACTGTAACCTTATCATGTCCTGAGCATCACTTGATTGCTGTAAATGGGATGACAGAATTCTATTCTGTCATTTCCATATCGGGAAAATCAGGATAATTTATTTTCCTAAATGTCAGAAGTGTCTCCGAATCACTCCTGAATCGCGGGGTCGAATTCGTGGAAGTGGTGAATAATGGTGTGCGTAAATCCGGTGTAATCGTCGTTGTTGGAGTTCACAATAATGATTTTGCCGGCATTGGCTCGTTCGGCGGCTCTAATGCCGGCTATCGAATCTTCAAAAACTATGGTTTCTTCGGGTTGGAGCCTGAGCAATGCGGCTGCTTTCAGAAAAATGTCCGGTTCGGGTTTGCTGTTGAAAGTCCCATCGTTAAACACAATGCTTTGCAGGCTGAACCATCTTTCCAGTTGCAGTTCCCTGAAATAAAAGGCAATGTTCGTCATGTCCGACGAGGTGGCTATGGTGAAAGGGATATTTCGTTCTTTCAGCGCATCGAACAGCGACTCAACGCCATCGGCAAAATGCAAATCGGCTGCTATCAAATCCTGATAAATCAGTTCTTTTTCTACCCCGAAAGCATCCGCTTCTTCGTCGGTCAGCGGTCGGTCAAAAACACAACGCATAATGTCACGGTTCATTTTGCCGTGAATTTTGGTGGCTTTTTCTTCGTCGGTCAGAAAAATGCCGTGTCGTTCCAGGAAAATATCGAAGGCTTTGTTGTGATAAGGTGTGTCCCAAACCAACGTGCCGTTGAAGTCGAAAATAAGACCTTTCAATGCCATGTCAGCGAATCGTCAGGTTTCTGAATTCCATGGGTTTGCCTTCAGCCTGAAAACCGATAAAACCTTTACGGGCTGTCATTCCGGTGATGTTATTTTGAAGTAAACCGTTTACAAAAACAGTGAGTGTGCCGTTTTTGCTGATCACTTTCAGGTGATTCCATTCGCCCACAGGTTTTTCGTTGGATGGTTGCTGTTTCGGTACGGTGAATTTTACCGTGTCGGTGCATTCTTTAGCCCAAAGTCCGTTCATGCAAATAATGTCACCGGCAGCATTCGCTTTTTGCTGTACCTGATAACACACCGGCCAAACCGTATCGTTTTTCTGGATATGTACCAGCACTCCGCTGTTGGCAGCCACTTTGGTCCAGCGCCATTCCACTTCCAGCGTAAAGTTTTTGTACGCTTTTGTGGTTCGCAGATATCCTGCAGCAGCATCGGTAATTTTCAGTACTCCTTTATCGAACTGAAAAAGATTCTGAGCCGGCGTGGTTTTGTTGTTCAGCACAAATACCCAGTTTTTGGTGTCTTTTGCCGTGAAATATTTTTTTTGCGCCGGGCTGTTGCTGACAAGGAAAATGCTGATCAGCGTCAGTAGAAATATTCTAATTTTCATGTGTGAATAGTTGTTTTTATTATTGAATTCTCAACTTGTAAGTAGTAACTGATATTGAATGATATATTTTCATATTCATTTGTATTGTTGTTAATATCGAGGGACAAGCGACTGGGAAGTCGCTTGTCCCTCACAAAATCATGAAAATTTAAAACAGCGATAATTGCCCCGTTACATCATCAATAATTTTATTCTGATCAATCATGTCGTCGGGCAATACCGAGTCGTTTTCAACCTGCTTCGTCGTTTTGGCTTTCTTCGGCTTTGCCGGTTTTTCCTCTGTTTTTATTTCAGCCGAAGCAATATCTGTTTCTTCTGTTACCGTGGTGCTTTCAGCCGGAGAAACTTCCTCATCGCTTTCATTTGTTACAGTTTCAGCGCTGCTTTCTGTTGGTTCTGTTTCGTTACCTTCGTCAGTATCGTCGCCGTTTTCGCTGTTTGAATTATCCGTGGTATTTTCTTCTGTATATTCGGTTTTAAAGCGCACAGGTTCTAACTCGTTTATGCTTTCCACTTCAAAAGTGGTGAGACGTTTACCTTTGGCTTTGAAACTTTTTACGCCGATAAACTCTTCCGCATCGATCACAAGTGCTTCGCGGTACGCATCATTCCCACCAAAAATCACTTCCACGCGCGGATAATCCACATCAGTCATCAATAACAATCGCGATTCAGCATTGTCACCCAGGAAGTTTTGTTTCTTTTGCGATGCTTCAAACTGGAAGCGTTTCAGGTAATAGAATTTCTGCTCAGCATCGTACAATGCCACCGACCACACTTTGTTGCTGTCGAATTTTTCCATCACCAGAATATCTTTTTCGTAGTGATTATTCAAGTCAAAGTTCGAGCAGTAATAATCTCCTTTCGACGAAACCACCAGAATGACATCCTCACTCAGAAATTCACCCAGATATTCGCCGCGGTTGTCGTAATTCAGGCGCAATACATCCCTGTCGAACCATACCTGACGGCCTCCCAGTGTAGATCCGCCTTTGGCTTTCAGGGTGATTTTCTGTACTTCGTTTTTGGTCAGTAAGTTTCCCATCGACTGACGACCTTTGATGGCGATTTCGCTGAAATCTTTTTCAAAAACAAGCTTAAACAGACGAGGTTTCGGTTTCAGCGTTATGCGGATAACTTCGGCTTCAGCATTTGGATTCGCCGTAAAATATACTACTCTCGATCCGGCTGTTCCCTGCGTGATGTCGTATTCCTTGTCGCGCGTAATGCCGTTTACAGCAAAACGTTTGATATAATGCGGTCCGTTTTTACCATCGCGATATACTGCATTGTAAATGGTGCGTTTGTCGTTTTTCTTAAAAACATTCAGGTACAGAATGTTTTTACCGACAAAGATTTTTTCGGCTACTTTCACAATCTTGTATTTTCCATCTTTAAAGAAAATAATGATGTCGTCCATGTCCGAGCAGTTGCTTACAAACTCATCTTTGCGCAAAGCTGTTCCGATAAATCCTTCATCGTAATTTACATACAACTTTTCGTTGGCTTCCACCACTTTAGCGGCTACAATGGTTTCGAAATTACGGATTTCGGTGCGGCGTGGAAAGTCCTTGCCATATTTATTTTTCAGGTTATCGAACCAGAAAATGGTGTAATCCACCAGATTTTGGAGCTGATAATTCACTTCATCTATTTTCTTTTGCAGTGCAATGAGCGTATCGTTTGCCTTATCGGTATCAAATTTGGTGATACGCATCATTTTTATTTCGAGCAATTTCAGAATATCTTCGCGCGTAACTTCGCGAATGAAATCCTTTTTAAATGGCTCTAAACGTTTATCGATATGGGCAATCACTTCATCCTGCGATGTACTTTCCTCAAAACCTTTGTCTTTGTAAATCCGGTTTTCGATAAATATTTTTTCGAGTGAAGTAAAGAACAATTGTTCCAGCAACTCAGCCCGTTGAATTTCCAACTCAGCCTGTAACAGGTCTTTGGTATGATCCACGCTGATGCGAAGCATTTCACTTACGCCTAGAAAACGGGGTTTGTTGTCGTGAATAACACAGCAGTTGGGCGAAATACTCAGTTCGCAATCGGTAAAAGCATACAGTGCATCGATGGTTTTATCCGACGATACGCCCGGTTGCAGTTGAATCAGAATTTCCACATTGGCTGAAGTGTTATCGTCCACTTTGCGGATTTTTATTTTCCCCTTATCGCTGGCTTTGATAATGGATTCTATCAGTTTTGATGTGTTGGAGCCAAACGGGATTTCGGTAATTACCAGCGTTTTATTGTCAACTTTACTTATTTTAGCACGAATTTTTACTGCGCCGCCACGTTCACCATCGTTGTAGCGTGCCACATCTATCGACCCACCGGTCTGAAAATCGGGAAAAAGAACAAAATCTTCTCCTTTAAGATATGCTATACTTGCATCGCAAAGTTCATTGAAGTTGTGCGGTAAAATTTTAGAATTCAAACCCACAGCAATACCTTCAACACCTTGCGCCAATAGTAGCGGGAATTTGACCGGAAGTGCGATAGGCTCTTTGTTACGACCGTCGTACGATGAGCGCCATTCTGTAGTTTTCGGATTGAAAACAGTTTCCAGCGCAAATTTGGATAACCGTGCTTCAATATAACGTGGAGCAGCAGCACCGTCGCCGGTAAGTATATTTCCCCAGTTTCCCTGACAATCTACCAGTAAATCTTTTTGTCCGAGTTGTACCAGCGCATCGCCAATGGAAGCATCACCGTGCGGATGAAACTGCATGGTATGACCTACAATATTGGCTACTTTGTTGTAACGACCATCGTCCAATCGCTTCATGGAGTGCAGAATTCGGCGCTGAACGGGTTTCAGTCCGTCGTAAATGTCGGGTACGGCACGTTCAAGAATAACGTACGAAGCATAATCCAAAAACCAGTTTTGGTACATTCCCGAGAGATGGTGTTTTACCGCTTCGTCACTAATTTTTGGAACTTTATAATTTGAATGCGCAGCAGATCCAGCATCGTTCACGATTTCTTCGGCTGCGCCTGGGGTTTCGTTTTCTTCGTTTTCTGCTTCAATTATTTCGTCTGTGCTCATGGGAAAGTATTATTTTAAAGCCTCTTGTGCTGTATATTTTTCGAATTCAATCGACAAAAATACAAAAAAAATAGTAACTTTGCACCTCATTTCTCAGTACAATTTTAGTTGAGATTTGTCTTTTTTATATTTCTTACAACTTGTAACTCGTTACTCATAACTAAATAGTATGGCTTCACAAGAAGATGTTTTTAAAAAACTGATTGCTCATTGCAAAGAATACGGTTTCGTATTTCCATCGAGCGAAATTTACGACGGTCTGGGTGCCGTTTATGACTATGGACAGAATGGTGTTGAACTGAAAAATAACATCAAAAAATATTGGTGGGACAGCATGGTGTTGCTCAACGAAAATGTGGTGGGTCTTGATGCGGCTATTTTCATGCACCCAACTACCTGGAAAGCTTCCGGTCACGTGGATGCATTCAACGATCCGTTGATTGACAACAAAGACAGCAAAAAACGCTATCGTGCTGATGTGTTGATTGAGGAATTGCTGGCTAAGTACGATGACAAAATGAACAAGGAAGTGGAAAAAGCTGCAAAACGTTTTGGCGAAAGCTTCGACGTAGCCGTTTTCCGCTCAACCAACGAGCGCGTGTTGGAAAATCAGGCGAAACGCAATGAAATCCATGCTCGTTTTGTAAAAGCATTAAATGATTCGGATTTGGCTGAATTGAAAGCCATTATCGAAGATTACGAAGTAGTTTGTCCTATCAGCGGAACACGCAACTGGACTGACGTTCGTCAGTTCAACCTAATGTTCTCCACCGAAATGGGTTCAACTGCCGATGGCGCTATGAAAATTTACCTGCGTCCGGAAACGGCTCAGGGCATTTTTGTGAACTTCCTGAATGTGCAGAAAACCGGTCGTATGAAGATTCCTTTTGGTATCGCTCAGATTGGTAAAGCGTTCCGCAACGAAATAGTGGCTCGTCAGTTCATTTTCCGTATGCGTGAGTTCGAACAAATGGAAATGCAGTTCTTTGTTCGTCCGGGTGAAGAAATGAAATGGTTCGAACACTGGAAAGAATTCCGTCTGAAATGGCACAAAGCCCTTGGACTTGGCGACCAAAAATATCGTTTCCACGATCACGATAAATTGGCTCACTATGCCAATGCGGCTACCGATATCGAATTTGAAATGCCTTTCGGTTTCAAAGAAGTGGAAGGAATTCACTCACGTACCGACTTCGATTTAAGCAGTCACGAGAAATTCTCGGGTAAAAATATCAAATATTTCGATCCGGAAATCAATCAATCATACGTTCCTTACGTGATTGAAACTTCGATTGGTGTAGATCGCACGTTCCTTTCTATCATGGCGGCTTCGTACAAAGAAGAAGCGCTGGAAGGTGGCGATACACGCGTTGTGTTAACATTACCTCCGGTTCTTGCTCCTGTAAAGGCTTGTATCATGCCGTTGGTAAAGAAAGATGGCCTGCCTGAAAAAGCCCGCGAAATTATGAACGATTTGAAATTTGATTTCAAATGCGGTTACGACGAAAAAGATTCTATCGGGAAACGTTACCGTCGTCAGGATGCAGTGGGCACACCTTTCTGTATCACTGTGGATCACCAAACAATGGAAGACAACTGCGTAACCATTCGTCACCGCGACTCAATGCAGCAAGAACGTGTTGCTATTGCCGATTTACACAAAATTATCGGCGATGCGGTGAATATGAAAAACCTGTTCAGAAAGATTGTAGGATAATACATAACATGAGAATAAAAAAAGAACGCAAATCTGAAATTTGCGTTCTTTTTTTATTGCACTACCGGCGGTGTCTTGCTTTGCCGGTCGAAAAACGGATTTTTTGAACTGCTGCTGATGGGAATTCCGTAAATGGAACTGCAATCGGGCATCATGCCCAGTTCCTGAGCAGCTTTTCCCACCGAAAACATGACACGCGAATCCACTCTTCTGTCGGCTGCCACTGCGCAGGCCGAACCTAAAGCAATTCCTACATCCACTGTGTTTAAAGCGCAGGGTACATCCGGGAAATTTCTTTTTGCATCGCAGGTTTCAAATCCGCAGTAACCACAATTCAGGCTTTGAAGTTGTTGGCGTGTACCAATAAGCACTATGGCTTCGGCCTGAAGAATATTTTCGGCATCACGAAGAAAAAACTTCAGACCGGACTTTGCGCTGTATTTCAGCATTGCCTCTGATAATTTTAGTATGGTTTCGTCGGTCACTGTCAGAACTTCTACAATATCAAATCCTTTGCCTTTAGGCGCAGTACGGGCGGCAGTCATCATATCATCGGCCACATGTAAAAGTCTTTTGCGACGGGTATCGCGTTCGTTAATAATCATGTGCTGAATGTTATTCGGTAATATACAATAAACGGCGTACCACAGCAGCATCGCATACCGGGCAAAATGCCGGAGCTGCATTGGTGCGCATTCGGCAATCATACGCCGGACGATAAATGCCTTTGCTTCTGTAACCTCCGCCTTCGAAAACACCCACTTTTGATTTGTTTTCTTCTGTTACAGGTGTTGGGATAACTGTTCCGGCTGGCAGATCTTTTTTCCATTTGGTATCAAATTTCACCAGTGTGGTGATGTTTGGTTCCCATGGCTCTTCGTTTAGCGGATACATGTCGTTCAGTGCATCGTTGTCATAGAAATATTCATCGCCAAGTCCGGCAAACGAATGTCCGAATTCATGAACAACTACTTCGGCCTGAGCACGTTTGCTGTCGGCCGAAGCCAGTGCGTAAAAATTGAAAATACCACCACCGCCGTAGGTTTTAGTATTCGCCAGAATGTAAATGGCATCGTAAGGAACCAGAGCGGCATAATCGTGAAGTCTGAAAACATTGGGAGTTGTCAGGTATCTGTCGGAATAAAAAGTATAGTAATGTGAACCAATAGCCGTGTTTCGCCAGTTGTCCTTTTGCGGCATGGAAACTCCGGTATCAGCCGAAATAGCTGCAATAGCATACACATTGATACGGTTTTTGTATTTCTTAAATGGTTCATGCGAACAAATCTGATCGGCCAACCGGGCAGCATCTGCGTAGAATTTTGCCTGCTGATCTTTGGTGTAACCTTCGGCTATTACCGCAATATCGAGCGCATTTTCGGGTTTGGCATTTTTCTGAATTTCTTTTACCGGAATTTCAGGGAGTCTTGTTTTGCGAATCAGTTTATCTGCAGGGTTTATCCCGAATTCAATCAGTTTTTCCCAACTTTCGAAACCAGTTCGTTTTTCAATTTTTATGCGTGCCGACTTCAATGGAAACGGAAACTGAATGGTTTGTTCGTAACTTTTATTTACCAGAGATGCTTCCGGAGTGGTTTGCCACTCGTAATACAAGGTGCTGAATACGTCGGTGTAAATAAGTTTGTTTGTGGTACTGTCGGTAACCTGAAAGCGATACTGGCCAAGATTCATTTCGGAGGAAAGATTTGAGCGTCGACCGCCCCAGAACGGCTCAAGAATTATTTTATCAAGAAATGCGCTGACTTGCGTTTTATTTCCGCAAAGCACAAAATCGATACGGCAGGCTTCATTGCTGAAAAACTCGGAATAATTCTGTGCAACTGCACCTGAAATAAAAATTAAAAAGAGGGAAATACTGATGAATATCTTTCTCATGGGATAATGTATTTTTGAAAGCGCAAATTAAATCAAAATATACGAAAACTAACGCCCATTTTTCAGTATTTTTTTCTGCTTCCCGCAGATACCCCTCTTTTCCTGTGTTAACTAATCTTTATTATACCTGTTCTTATCAATTCAATAGTGATGTTTCTTTACTTGCCGGTTGAGCTGGAACTACCTGAATTTCATTTAGAACCATCACGGCTTCGCTCATGTAAATTTTACCGGCATTCAGCACTTCGGTTGTTTCAGTCACTTCAATCACACGCGTTTCTTCGGTTTCGAATCCTACGGAGCGGAATGTGATCAGATATTTTCCCGGTTTTAAATTCTCGATGACAAAAATTCCGTTGTTGTCGCACATATCACCCTGAACAATTTGCATGGTCTGAGGATCGATGGCTGTGGCGGTTGCATACATGACCGGTTTATTGTTTCTGTCAAGAATTTTACCTTTAACTACTGTATTTGCCTGTACAAATAACGAACCAAATGTTAATGTTATTGCTGCGATAAAAGCAATACGTGCTGTTTTATTGAAATTTATAGTTTTCATATTCAAATAATTAATTGTTGTTTATATTTTGAAATTAGTGTAGTTTTTTCTGTTGTTCTTTTATTATGACGTTGTATTTAGTTTTTTCTTACATGTGGTTTTAATTAGACTGTTTGACCACTTAAGCTGGATTTGAATTCAGGAATTATTTGCATTATTTTAGCAGGTATTATTACCGAAAGTACTTTTTGAATATAAGTGTTTCATTTTATGTCTTGTATTAGTGAATAAGTGTAATAGTATAATAGTACACCGCAAAAGTATATCAATAAGGATCTTTTTGCAATAGTTTTGTAGTTAAATAATGTTAATCGCCACAAGATTATTCCTGTTGCTGGAGTTTTTAAATGCTAAACCGTTGATTATCAAACTTTATTTGTTTAGATGATTGGGTTGTGTTTTTATCGTTATGAATAAAAAATGCTATTCTTTTCTATCTCAACATAAAGAAAGAGGAAAAAACACTACCTTTGCAAGCCTGAAAATGCAAGAAAAAATGAGAAAAAACCAGCACAAAATACAGATATATTGCTTCCTGATTTCAATATTATTGATGAATTTTGCCTGTAAACCCGATGAAACTGTTGAGAACAGCGAATATATTTCTACTGTTTTCGACTACGTATACGCACCGGGACAGCATGCGGCGCTGGCTAAAAAAACCGATATTGACAATTTTATAGGCAATCCTGCTGAAGAAACAGGTTGGTTATATCTTGGCGGGTTTGGAGGATATGTGGTGGCTGGTTTCGATCATAATATCACGAATCATGCCGGAGTCGATTTTGCAGTTTATGCATTGAGTGGTGCTATGCCCGAACCTGCTGTGGTTTATGTTATGCAGGACACAAATAAAGATGGTCAACCTAACGAAACATGGTACGAGCTGAAAGGAAATCAGTTTGAAAATTCCAAACGTAATTATTGGGTGAGATACTTTAAAGCTACCACAGACGCATCAAATATTAAATGGATAGACAGTGATGGTTTAAAAGGTGAACTGATTCCCGGTTTTGGTGCCACTACATCAGCCGGTTGGTGGTGGAGCGCAACTACTGCAGATAGTATAACGCTGCATGGTACACGTTTGCCTGATTCGTATGTGAATAACTCAACTACAGAAACACAATACTGGACAGTACCGACTGATAAATTTATCTGGGGATATGCCGAGAACAATTTAGGGACTGATTTCGATGCAGAAACATATGCTAATAAACTGGATATTTCCAACGCAGTGGATACCCTCGGAAATCCGGTTTCGATAACCGATATTCGTTTTATTAAAATACAAACCGGCGTATTTCAACAGGCTGGTTGGACCAACGAAGTATCAGCCGAAATTATAGGAGCAAAAGAACTGAAATAGTTTAGTCTTTTTCAATGTATTTCTCTTTTAGCAGTGATTTCAACCAGAAAAATCCTGCGATTCCTGATAATAATGAGCCTGTCAGAATAGCCATTTTGGCGCTGTTGATCATGACCGGATCGGTATAAGCGAGCAGCGTTATAAAGATTGACATAGTAAAACCAATTCCACCCAACAATGCAACTCCGGCAATATAACTCCATTTTAACTCGCCAGGGAGATTTGCCAGTTTAAGTTTTACCCCGACATATGAAAACAGGGTAATACCAATAGACTTACCAAGTAATAATCCCAAAATTATTCCTATTGAACCTGTTTGCAATAAACTTATATGCCAATTGTTCTGAAAGACTATACCTGTATTGGCCATAGCAAAAACAGGAAGTATGAAATAAGCAGCGGGTTTGTGAAGAAAATGTTCAAGAAAATTTGAAGGAGATTTCTTTTTATCGCTTCCAAACGGTATAGCAAACGCCAGAAGAACTCCTGTTATTGTGGCATGAATACCAGAATGTAACATGAAATACCACATAAAAACTCCACCAATAACGTAGGGGATTATATTGCATATTTTGAGTCTGTTTAGTAAAATGAGCACGGCGTAAATTGTCAGTGCAATGGTCAGATGTAATATAGAAATGGTATTGGTATAGAAAATAGCAATGACAACTATTGCTCCAAGATCGTCGATGACCGCTAAGGCTGCCAGAAAAATTTTCAGGGAAGCCGGGACTTTATTTCCCAGCAAGGACAATACTCCGATAGCAAATGCAATATCGGTAGCCATGGGAATTCCTGTTCCGGCCTGATATATTGTTCCGTAATTGAGAAAAGCAAAAATTGAAGCAGGTAGAACCATGCCACCCAATGCTGCAAAAATAGGTAATGCAGCATTTTTGATATTTTTAAGCTCTCCTTCATATATTTCGCGTTCGAGTTCAAGACCAATTAGCAGGAAGAAAATGGTCATCAGCCCATCGTTCACCCAATGCGATAAGGACATTCCGCCCATTTTAGTGTGCCAAAATGATAAATAGGTGTCATGCAACCCGGAGTTTGCAATGAGAAGAGTAAATAAAGTGGTAAAAATCAGTATGAATCCCGCCGTTTTTTCACTTCTGAAAAAGTCGATGAATATTTGTGTTAACTTCATTGTTGTATCTTCTGAAAAAATAAATAAGCAACGAACATTAATTGCTCATTGCTTACTTAACAAGTTTCAATATCAGATTGTTATTCTGTGTCTGAAAATTTATTTTCTATTATTGAGTTCTTCTTCTGTTTTTTGTCTCAATCCCGGATTTTGTTTTACCATTTCGCGCAGGAATTCTTCAGGATAACCGGCCCGGATAATTCCCGGAGGAATATGGAATTCATTTTCCATAAATTTGCCGTTAGCTTCTTTTTTGATATTTCCGTCCATATACTTCACCAACAGATATTCACTGAGTTTCTTCCATGCTGCTGTGGAGTTTTCGGCCTGCAGGTGACTGAAACTTGTCAGGAAATCACGGGCTTCGGTTTCAGTCATATTGATAGTCACTTTATCAATCACGTTCACCAGCGAATTGAAGTTATTTTCCCAGTGAGTCTGAACTTTTTTTATGTCGGGCAACATGTAAGAGTATTTGCTGTAAGCAAAATTGGCTACCCAATTGTATGTCCAGAATGCAGAAGTGGGAGAGTATTCAAGTAAGTTGCCATTGTTTTCGTTATAACATTCAGGTACGCCATGAATACCGCAATACATGGGAACATAAAGCGATGTTGCTGCATCATCGACGCCAAACCAGAGAATACCGCCGATATAATCCGGCAGCCAGCTGCGCATCTGCGCCACAAAAGTAAATCCGGTTTGTTGCGTGGCAATGGGTCGTTCGTGTACATAATCCACGCCATCTACTTTGAATGTAAGCGGGCTGTGGCGCAGTTTGCTACCAAACGGACCGGCTCCGACTCCTTTGGTCATATCAAGCTCAGTTCCTTCGTACATGTCGCGCATATAATCCTTGAAATTCTGAGCGCTGATTTTGGTGGTTGGTTTAACCCACAACGGCATGCGTTCTTTGGTTTCACCTTTGATGTAACTGATGTATTTGTCCATTTCAGGATTTACTTTCCGGAAAAAACTCCAAACACGACCTTCACAAATACGAAGTGCAGTGTAATCGAGCGGAGCATAGGTGTCGGAAAAGCTGAAATCCTTGTTTTTTCCTTTGAAATAACCTTTTTCGCGGGCAAAAACAATCACATCTTCGGAATACAGACAGTTGTTTTTATCGTCGTATGGAAAAGTGGTGATACGTGCCTGATTGGCATGAGCTGACACGCAGTCGTCGGGAATTCTCATAGCTACCCAAACGGCACCTTTGTTTCCGGGACCTTTGCCTATCATATCCATCACCCACACTTCGTTCGGATCGCCAATGGAAAAACTTTCACCTTCGCTGTAATAACCGTATTCAGCCACCAGGTCGGTCATTACTTTAATGGCTTCGCGGGCAGTTTTAGCACGTTGCAAAGTGATATATATCAGACTTCCGTAATCCATAATAGCTGTTGTGTCAACCAATTCTTCGCGACCTCCATAAGTGGTTTCTCCGATACAAAGCTGATGTTCGTTCATGTTTCCTACTACGCTGTAGGTTTTTTCCACCTGTTTTATTTTTCCGAGATATTTACCTGAATCCCAGTCGTGAATATCCAGCATTGTTCCGGCAGGATAGGTTGCTGCGGGATAATAATACAGTGCGCCGTACAAAAAATAAGAGTCGGCGGAGTAACTTATGAGTGTTGAACCATCGGTGGTTGCAGCTTTACCGGCCAGAAAATTTGTACATGAATAACCTGAAATCCAGTAGAGTATAAAAAAGGATAAAATAACGAGTTTTTTTATCATAAATAAAGAAATGTGAGATAATTAGAACTTACGAAAAAATGAGCATTAAAAAAATCAGAAAGATATTTAATAACAATGTATTACTATCTTCTGATATTTTGCAAAGTTAAAAAAAACCTGTTACAATGCAAAATCGATTTCATTTTGTAAGCTACATTAACTTTTGTGGTTTTTTATGCATATTTTGTAGCGGTCGTACACTTCCTCCACCACATTTTCCCAGGAGCGGGCAATGGTTTTTGATGCATTTTCACCCACAGAATGAAGCAGTGCTTTGTTGGCTGCAAGTTCTTTCAGTTTTTCAGCCAGTGATTCAGGACTGTTCGGAGTAAGAAATCCGTTGAATCTGTCGGTGACAATTTCAGAAGCAGTGGAGTTCTCGACCAATATTGCAGGAGTTTTCATGGCAGCAGCCTCGCGCACAACGAGTGGTGCATTATCGTACACCGATGGAAAAATCATCAGATCAGCAGCGGCATAATATTTTTTCAGTAATTCGCGGTCGGAGATAACACCGGTGAAAGTTACTTTGTTGCTGAGTCCTGCATTTTCCACCATTTGGTGCATCTCTTCGGCAGCATATCCTGTACCTGCAAAATACATTTTGAATGGTAAGTTGTTTAATAAAGTCAGCGATTCAATAATCATTCTGGTGTTTTTCTCCCAGATATGCTGACCTACAAACAGAAAAACGGTTTCGTCGGGTTGAAGGCCAAGAAATTCACGCGATGATTGCCGGGTTGGTTTGTAGTTATCATCGTCCGAGAAGTCATTGCCGTTGTCCATTACTTCCACTTTGCCTTTGTAGCCATATTCGCGCAGGGTTTCTTCCACGGCAGCTTGCGGTATCCACACCTGATCGGCTTTTTCGTAGAATTTCACCACTTCTTTTACCATAATATCAGCCACTTTTTTATTCAGAAAAGTGTTTTCGAAATCCTGACGGTATTTGGAGTGAAAAGTGGCAATTAGCGGAATATTCCTTTCGTGAGCTATGCGCTGAGCCACATGACCCGAAGTAAAAGGACAATGCGCATGAACCAGACTGAAAGGAATGCGTTCGAGCGTGTTTCGGAACGAAATATCCAGATCGGGCATTCCGAAACGGTACGGTTTTCGCAATATCAGTGGCAGCGAATTGTACCGGTGAACAGGATAAGGTTCTTCGAGAATATAATCGGGTGTTTTGGGCGTAACCACACAAACGGGTTGATTCATGCGATAGAGCCAATAGGCATAATTGGCAACCGTAACAGCCACGCCATCCATGATAGGAGGAAAGCTGTCGTTAAACTGACCGATGGTCTTGATAGGATAATCTGAATGGTGCATAGTCTTGAGTCCGGAATGATTTATTCTGCAAAATAAATCTGAATTCTGCTAAATTATCCGTTGTTTAACAAACATTTGAATAAAAAAGAATTTCCTGCCGAAAATTAAATCTTTGTGCAGGAAATTCTTAAAAGGTACGAACGTTCAGTTTACAGTTTTATAATTCTGAATTTTTCATTACCAACCTGAACGATATACATTCCCTGATTCAATTGACTGACGAAAATCTGCTCCAGATACGATCCGGCCAATTTTTGCATAACCACTTTCCCAGTCATGTCAAACACGGTGATTGTTTGTTTTTGGGCGTTTTGCACTATGAAATTATCGCGGGCAACAGTGGGGTATACTTTAATTTCGGCTGCATACATTTCGTTATTGCCGGTGAGAATATTGGTAAGTCCCGGAGTGATGGTCTGAATTACCCAGTTTGTGTTGCCATCTGTTTTTCGGGAGTAACTAAAATTCTGCTCCAGCAGCGGAAATGAAACCGAGTCGACCATTACCGGCGTATTGAATTTATTGTATTTCGACAAAACAAGTGTTTCGCCTTCTTTACTTAATTTGCAGCCAACATGTAAAATGCCTTGTTCGGGTTGATTGTCGGCCCAGAGAAGCAGAAAACCTTTTGCAGGAATAGTGGTTTTCGTCGGGTCGGTATCCGGAATTCTGTACAGGGTTTTATTTCCCGGAACATCCGAAATAAACCAGCCTCCGATATTCATTTCCTTTTCACCGTAATTGTACAATTCCAGATAATCCTCGGTTTGTAAAAACTCATCTTGAATAATGCTGTTGCCCGAAACTATTTCGTTGATAAGCACTGTTGCCGGTTCGTCTACGACGTTGTTTTCTTCGTAAACTGCTTTTAGTTTCATATCGCCGGTAATGGTGGCGGTATAAATTTGGCTGGTGTTGATGGTGCTTAAGGCAGTCACCTCGCAGGTAAGTTGCAGATTGAAAATCAAGTCGACGCTGGATGCGGTATTCTGATGTACTTCCACCGCCACCACATTAGCTCCTTCGGTTAATAATCCTGTGGGTACAGCCAGCGTAAAATATGCGCCATTGTTGCCTCCGGTAGCCACTGTGGCAAAGTTTACCGTTCCGCCGGGCATGTTATACCGGCCAATTTCGATTCCGTTGACATATACCACAGCGCCATCGTCCACAAAACCCGTCAGGCTTAAACTGTTGATAGCCGAAAGATTGCTTATATTGACTGTTTTTCGGAAATAGGCTGTTGTGTATTTTGTAGAGGAGTTTCCACCATATCCAATGGTGGTTGCTTCGCCTTTTCCTCCGTAACCTAATTGTGATGCGCCTGTTTTCCAACCGGAGTCAGTGTAGTCTTTTGCAAACCAGTTGGCTGCAGGCATGCCATTTCCATCGAAATAACTCCAGATATTTCCGTAAGCAATGAGTGTGTTGGTTTGTACCGAGGTAATCAATTCCCAGTTTTTGAAATTATACCCCGGAACATTATTGGCTTTCAGATTTATGGTGCGACCATTGAAATTCTTCAGATTGATAAATTTATCATTGATTCGTTCTTCGTTCAGCGTGTAATTTGCATTCGGGATATTGGCGTTTATCTGTATGTTTTGCGTGGCAGCCGAATTCAGAAACCTTGCACTTAAAAATCCCAGCATTTTCGTTGGTCGGTTGGCAGCAAAGGCTTTCATGTTCGATACGTCAGCAGCAAATCCGCGACTCGAACCCCATTTTGTTTTATGGTAATTGATTTCTGTGGATATTTTTACCGATAAACTGTCGATAATGTGGTTGATACGTTCAGGCTCGAAGGTAGAAGAAATTTGCACACAGAAACGATCAATCAGTTTGTTCTTGAATTTCTCATTCAAAATCAGTCGTCGGAAAATGAGTGTCGACCAGGCATCGGGTACACTGCCCGAAAGTTCTCCCAGTGCATACAGGAGTGAGTTGTGATCGTACAGGGTGGTGTTGTAAAGGCTGAAACCGAAATCGGTATCGTACAAAATCCAGCGCCATTTACCGTTTACCTTCGTTTTCCATGTTTTTACGTTGTTAGCAGGCCAGTCGGTATTTCCATAATAAATCTGAGTCATAAAATAATTCAGAAACTCATCCACATCCATCAGATTGCCAATGTTGACATAAACGTTGTCTTGTGTGATGTCGTTGAGCGTGATGTAATTGCTCAGCACTTTGTAATCGGCGTTGGTGGTTGCTTCCCAGCTTTCCACCATGACAATTTCGTCTTCGTTGTATCCGTAGTTGGAATAAATCATATCCACATCGCTACGTTCACGGAGGTTTTGAATGCCGTAATACGTTCCGTTCATAAAGCAAACGGCCGGTTCGTAGGCTATCCATTCGAGGTCGAGGCGTTTGGCCACAATGGTATTCATTAGTGCATCTCTGAACATGGAATAACCGAAATCGTTCCCTGAATTGCGAAACAGAATGCTTTTGTATTTCATACCCGGCTTCGACGATTTAAAGAAATCGTAATCCAGTTTGTTGTTGCCGTGTTTTTCCTTCGGATTCAGTTTCAGTGTTTTCTGACCGTTCATGCGTGTCCATCCGCCTGCAATCTGAATATCCACTTCCTGATTGATGCGCGATACTTTAGCCGAGTCATAAACTTCAAGATTGGCCGGCCGGTCCCAGTCCTGATTCCAGTTGGCGGGAGTGGACATGCCGTTTCCGGTTAATCCATTTGTTCCCTGTACGTAAATACCAATGGTGTTATCGGTGAGGTTGGCTTGTTCGGTAACAATAGAAACCACCGGAAGATGAAAGTTTCGTTCACCGATAAAATAAGTATTGGTGGCAATGTCGCTGGCTAATTTTCCTGCTCCGAATGTTCGGGCGCGAATGCAGGTGGTTGCTGCTATCGAAATGACTGACTCCGGAATATAACGCATTCCGTTTGCTCTGATGGGTTCAGCGCCATTGTTGGTCCAGTAAATAGTATCGCCGGCTGCCGGCGTTTGAAATTTAACCCACTTTGCAGCAAATCAGCATAAAACTCTTGCTATACATTGATTTGCTATTCTCGGAATTCAGATTTGAGCACTACAGATTTTTTCTTTACGAAGGGTGCATATTTGTATTTTAGAGCGTCATATAGTTTTTGTACCTTTTGATTTGGTTCTGTGCAACGTCGTATTTGTATCACTTCATCTTTATCGTTTTGAGCTAATGTGGTAACCGCTTTTTGCGTATTCATTATTCGTACTATCTCACTCCATCCACTGTGTATGCCCTCTTTTTTGAGTTGATGCCTGATGGTGTTTACCACCCAATAAGCTAATAATCCCAAGTGCAAATGAGCCATTGTACTTTCATCCTTTTTGTGATAGATGGGACGCAAATCAAGATCGGTTTTCAGTATTCTAAACGTGGCTTCAATTTCACGGATTGTATTGTAAAACTGCCATAGCATCTCTTGGGATTGCCCTTCCAGTGAGGTTCGAAGAAAATAAACGCCACTGCGTGCATTTATGTCAACATCTTTCTTTATTGCCCAATTGATGGCGGTTGCTATTTGCTTTTGCTCAGTTTCATTCTTTTCTTGTTTCTGTTTTCTTTTGCTTTCAGGCTGCTGACCCACCACCACTTCAATATCAAAATAGCGCTGTATGGACGGATATTTCCCTTTGAGCCGACCAATACGTTCGTAGACTTTATCTGCCTGTTTTACTCCTCCTTTTTTTGTCAGACTCTCGGCTATTGTCTGTAAACCGTCTTCAAAGCGTTGCCTGAACTGGTCGTTCATCGAACGTTCCTTGAGTTCTTTGGTATGGCTTTCCACTTTGAGGTAATAATCCGTATTCTTGTCTGACTTTACGGGGCAAAGTTCTATTTTTTGCTTCTTGTTGTCGGTTACCGTAACGGTGGCTGCATCTGCTTCCACCTTGTAATTTTTTAGACTCGAACGGGTAACACACAAATAATCATACCCTTTGGCTTTTACCATTTTCAGGTTATCTTCGGTGGCAATACCTGCATCCATCACAATAAGGGCTTTTTTTGCCGAACCGGAGGTCTTGACCCGAAGGTTTTCAATCATTGATTCCAGTGTTGCCGGATCGGACATATTTCCTTGAAGAATGGCTGAGTATTTTATAAACCCTTCAGGATTCACAACCAATGCCAATACCACCAGTTTGGCATCGCTTCGTTTTTCTTTACTTCGGCCAAACTTGGCGAGTGCACTTCCCGTTTTTCTGCCCTCAAAATAAGTATTTGTCAGGTCGTAAAGCATGATTCTGTCTTCAATATCAAACAGTTCGTTTGTTCGAAAAGATAAGTATTGCTCCAACGCCTCTTTTTCGTTATAGAGTTTGGTGCTTATCCGGTACAATTGGTCTTTCGTGACTTTTTCTACATCAAAACCGGTGATTTCGCATACGGCGGAATTCTCTTTTATCCAACTGGAGGTTTTGAGCTCCGAAGCCGGATACACCGCCCGGCTTATAATATGTGTCAGAGCTAATCGGATGTCGGAATCATTCCAGCCTTGTTGCTCTAAAAACGAGGCAATGCGCAGTTGACCAACCGCTTGATAAGAAAGCCATTCTGCCCCGATTTCCCGAACATCTTTATTGCGAATGCTGTTTATGTCGATTCTTTGATAATCTTTTCCATGCATGGCGGCTTTCGGTGTGGCTTCCTCTTTTGGTATATCAATACGCTTCTCTACCACCATGCGGTTGAAAAAACGTTCCACATAATCCAGCACCACCAAATCATCGCTGTATGGTAACTCAAACAACGGATTACCCAGATTAGCCACTTTGGCTGTAAGTATCTTTTGAATCGCATTCAACTGGTCGGCATTCAGCTCATCCAAAAAACCCGCACTTAACATCGTACGATGACATGCCTGACCGTTGTGATTACGGTAACTCTCCAATAAACGATAATAGCCGGACAGCTCTTTCGTTTCTGGATTTTTGCGCATGGAGATTCTGAAATACATGCCTGCAAAGTAAATACATAATCGGCTGTTTATCAATACCCCCCTGAGCACTACAAATGACTTTCAAAAACAAGCCGAAGCTGAAATTCAGACGCTTACAAAACAGAAGCTCAACAAATGCAGCTTAAATTGCAAAATAGCTAACCGTTTTACCAGCTTTTTTATCGTACTTTAACCGTTTGATAATGAAAAGCTGCAAGATGGGTTAAAATTGACAGTGGAAGAATACAAACCACCATTCACCGTAAAAACAGGATTTCCACAACGAAGTGATGTGAAAAATTTCCCATTGTTTGATGCTCCCGGACTGTACTGATCGAAATACACCCATTTGGCATTGCCATCGGATTGTCGGCCATACGATACGTTGCGGTATTGAACAGGGTAGGTGATGCTATCCACAATTAATCCGGCCGTGTTGAGCAAAAAGAGTTTTCCGCCCTGAGGATTCAGTTTAAAGTTGGCATGTCCGGCTTTGTCTTCTCTTTCGAACCAAAGTGTGGTAATTCCGCCGGGAAGTACCGATTGTGATGCCGGACACCATTTCTTGGGTACTTTTACATCGTCGGTGAAATAGTATGCTGATAAATTGTAGGTGTATGAAGCACTCATATTGATAACTTCCACCCACATACTGTAATTGTAGGTTGGATCCATTACTGCCGACACATTATTGGTCATCAGTTCATTAATTTTAAACTGAGCCGATAAAAGTAACGAATGAGCAATAAAAATGAGCAATAGTAATCTTTTCATAAAATCAACTGACCGAAATCCTTATTTTTACGCGTGCGTGGTTAACAAAAAAACAGTGTCAAAGGTAGCGAAAATTAAGCGAACAGTATAATTATGCAATAACTATTGTAGGTCGTAATCGTTCAAAAAAGGGTATGGTATGTTTTATTTCTGCCCGGTTGAGTGATGAAATAAGTAGTAAATGATATTTAGTGATATGTTTTGATATTCATTTGTATTGATGTTGATATCGAGGGACAAGCGACTGGGAAGTCGCTTGTCCCCCACTAATTTTCATCATCGGATGATTTAAAACATATCATTATTTATTTATTACTTAACATATCATTCATCATCCTGAATTACTTATCCCAAAATTATTGTAAATTTGCGGAGTAACCTTTCAACTCCGGTGCAATGAATCGTTTTATTGTGATATTGGCTTTTTCGCTTCTGATAATTCCGGTTGTTTCCGGTCAGACCAATGAATTGAAGCGCTTCAGGGTGGTGAGCTATAATTGTGAGAATTTTTTCGATTGTGTGGACGACTCACTCACCAACGATGTCGAATACAATTACGGTGGAATGCGGGGCTGGAATTACGATAAATATCAGAAAAAACAACAGAATATAGCCAAAGTGATTGTCTCCATTGGTGAATGGGAAGCGCCTGCTTTGGTTGGACTGTGCGAGGTGGAAAGCGAAAAATGTATGCGCGATCTTACGCGATATTCGGGTTTGAAAAGTCTGGGGTATAAGTATGTTCATTTTGAGTCGCCCGACCCGCGTGGTGTGGATGTGGCTTTGATGTATCAGCCCGATATGTTCGAAGTGGTTGCAGCACGTCCGGTGAGAATTCATTTCCCGAATGCACCGGCAAGTCGTACCCGCGATATTTTGTATGCGAAAGGAAAAGTGCCTGCGGGCGATACACTGCATGTTTTTGTTTGTCATTTCCCGTCGCGACTGGGTGGCGAACTGGAATCGGAAGACAAGCGTTTGTACGTTGCTTCGGTGTTGAAAGGGCAGGTGGATAGTGTTTTTCGTTCCGATAACGATGCCAATATCGTTATTATGGGCGATTTTAATGATTATCCCGATAATGAAAGTCTGCACAGTATTCTGGGAGCATTGTCACCGGATGCTGTTGTCGATGGACGATTATACAATCTGATGTATCCGCTTCAGAAGCAGGGCAAAGGAACGCACAAGATGGATGCCGATTGGGGAATTCTGGATCAGATGATCGTTTCGGGGCATTTGTTGAAACCAACGGCCACATTTAAAACGGGTAGCGATGGTGCTGCCATTTTTGATGCTGATTTCCTGCTCACCGACGATAAGAAATTTCTGGGCAAAGAACCTTTCAGAACATACAATGGTATGAAATATACCGGAGGATTTTCGGATCATTTGCCGGTGTATGCCGATTTTTGGTATTGAATTTTTAATAAAAAAATGATGGAAGTACAATTATTTATACCTTGTTTTATTGATCAACTGTATCCCGAAACGGGCTTTAACACCATTAGTGTGCTCGAAAAAGCGGGCTGCAAAGTGCATTACAATCCCGAGCAAACCTGTTGCGGACAGCCGGCTTTTAACAGCGGTTACTGGAAGGAAGCCGAGACATTGGCTACGAAATTTATGACTGATTTTCGTTCGGATATGCCGGTGGTGTCGCCTTCGGGTTCGTGTGCGGGCTATATTCTGAATCATTATCATAAACTGTTTGCCGGTAAACCCGAAATGCTCCAGAAACTGGATGCGCTGAAACCGCAAATTTTTGAACTGACCGATTTTCTGGTCAACGAACTGAAAGTGGTCGATTTGGGAGCTTCGTTTCCGCACAAAGTTACTTTTCACGATGCCTGCTCTGCTCTCCGTGAATACGGAATAAAGGAAGAGCCCCGTTTGTTGCTGAGCCATGTAAAAGGGCTGGAATTGATAGAGATGAACGAAAGTGATACCTGCTGTGGTTTTGGCGGTACTTTTGCCGTGAAGCACACCGCCGTATCGTCGGCTATGGCCGAAAAGAAAGTGATTAATGCGCTGGCCACCGGAGCCGAATATGTGGTAAGCACCGAAGCATCGTGCCTGATGAATATCAACGGATATTGCGCCAAAAACAAATCGGCAGTAAAAGGAATTCATATTGCTGATATATTGGCGGGATTTTAAAAACGGGTTTTTTATTGTCGGGAGTGACTCGGATACACTTATTTCATTTAGGAAGCTGATTTTACCAATGTGGAAATGACAGAATGAAATTCTGTCATCCCGTTTATAGCAATCGGGTAACGCTTAGGGCAGATTAAGGTTGCAGTTGGGGACGACAGAAATTCTTTCTGTCGAAATAACCCCTGTCGAATAGGATGTAAGCAAAGTCTCGAACCATTGAGTTCCATTCTAAAATCAAGCGAGCCAAAGGGTCAGTTTCCTTTGGCTCGTTTGTTTATTTCAGTTTACCTGTTGTTCCGCTGTCGATATCGAAAACCAGGGTGAGTTTGTATTTGGCTTTTTTGAATTTCTGATCAAATTCGTACACCGCATCGATACTGTATTCGTTTTCGATGGTGTGTTCTTCCCAGTTGCCTTCGTACAATGCATAATTCACAATCCTCACCGTATGTTCGCCTTTTGGAATTTTGCAGGTAACAGTGTTGGGCTTGCTTTCCGATTTCTGTGTCGATTCAGCTACCAGCTCATCGTCCACAAAAATTTTAGTTACAGTCTGGTGGTCGTAACCTTCTACCAGATTTTTGAAGGAATAATCTACTTTCAGCGTCGACATTTTCTGAGAAAATGCGGCAAATACCGGTAATGCTACCAATGTGAGAAGTAATACGGCTTTTTTCATTTTCAATTTGATATTAAGTTTTTGTAATACGAAAAAGGTATCTTGTTACTATTACTTCTACGTTGCCATTATAAACTCTTAAACCACATAAGAACACAAAAGAACCACAAAAGAAGATAAGATTAATTCCTAAGCACACCTAAGAGAATTTTCAATATTGAAAATTCTTTCTTTTGTGTTCTTTTGTGGTTTAATTCATATTTTAATTTGGTTAGTTTTAAAATTTGTAAAGTAGAATTAATCAATTTAAAAAACGAATTCCGACCCGGTATTGTTCACGCTTCTCCAAAAATTACCGTATCAGTTTATACGTTTTGTCGTTCAGCTTTAATATGGTAATGCCTTTGGGTAGCTGTATCTGTTCGTCGGACGATGAAACTCTGTGTAAAATTAGCTGTCCGCTGATAGTGTACAGGCTGATTTCTGTATTTCCGGTGCTATGAATCACAATTCCTTCTGCGGTTTTTGAAAAACTGATGTCGTTGGGCACTTCGGGATTTTCTGTCACAATAAATGCCGGCGAATACTCATTTCCGTACCGGTCGATAGCCGTTACTGCAAACTGATGAGTGTTTAACAAGCCTGTATAAGCCGATATGTTGAATGAGTTGGTATAACTCACGCCCAGCAGATAGGTAGACGAATTAAACACGGTGGCATCGTTTTTCAGTGCATTGGGAATGGCATAAATGGCAAACTTTGCGTCGGGAGCACCAAAATTCCAGCTCAATACATAGCGTGAAATATTCACATTGGTTGGCGAACTCAGTTGTGCATGTGTTTTCCAACTCACAGCCGGAGTTAGGGCAGGTTTGGTGAACTTCTGTTCGCGCAGGTATTTGGTAAATTTACCGTTGGTGCGCAAATGCTTGATGCTGTAGAAAACTGCTCCCGGAGCAGCATTTTTGGTGGAAGCGCGATTCTGGTCTATTTCTAAACCGACTTCTGCATCGGCAAACTCAGTAGCAGCAGTTATTTTCTGTTCTGTACGGGTAAGTCCGGTCATCACTCCACCGTTACGGGTGTATTGTTTCATCTCGTGCAGATTTTCAGGCAGGTCGATCCACGGAATAGCTACGGTTGATGCTTTGGGCGCTGCATAAGTGGATGTGAGCGAACTCAAACTCATACTCGAATAGAAGTATTTGTTGTATTTCTTTGCTACATCCGACCACCACGGACAAAGTTTATCGTAATCCTGACCGGTGCTGGTGGTTGTCCAGTACAATTGAGGCGATATATAATCCACTTTTCCCTGTTCGAGCCAGGCCACAGGGTCGCAATAAATCTGCTCGTACATATTGGAGCCTGTAATGCCCGATGGCAGTGTAAGTCCGCGCGCGGTAGCCACAGCAGAACTGGTTGTCCAGATACCAAAAGGTGAAACGCCAAAAATTACCTGAGGTTTTACGGCCTGAATGGTGTCGTACACATCGGCTATCATTTTGTTTACGTTTTCGCGTCGCCAGTCGCTGAGAGTTTTGGAAACCGGTTTATACAGGTTTTGCGCGTAACTGTCGAGTGTAGTGCTGGTGCCGGCATAGGCATAAAAATAATCGTCGAAAATAATTCCATCGATATCGTATTTGCTGAGAATATCGCCCACCACATTTTTAATCAGCTTGCGCACGGCCGGATTTCCCGGATCGAGAATGGTGATGCCGTCGGTGGTTTTGGTTGCGCCGGTATACACAGCGTAGTCCAGAATCCACTCGGGATGCAGGGTTTTATAGTCGCCGGTTTGTCCGGCATATTTACCAGCCGATGTTTCGAAACGGTACGGATTAAGCCATGCGTGCAATTCAATACCACGTTTGTGCGATTCTTCAATAGCAAAAGCCAGCGGATCGTAGCCGGGATATGTACCCCTTGAACCGCCTAAATGCGCCGACCATGGTTCGTAAGCCGAATTGTAAAACGCGTCGGATTCGGGGCGCACCTGAAAAAACACAGCGTTCATATTGGCTGCTTTTACCGAATCGAGAATGGCGGTAAACTCAGCTTTTTGCGCAGAGATATTGGCTGAGGTTACGCTTGTCATGGCTGTGGTAGGCCAATCAATACGATAAACGGTAGCCAGCCAGCCGGCACGCATTTCGCGCTTGGGCGGTTGTGCCTGAAGAATACCGGTAAATAAGAAAATAAGTAATAATGAAATTAGCTTTCTCATGTTATTTTGAAAAATCTGTTTTTAAAAACAACCGCCTTCTTCTGTATGAAAAAGACGGTTGTAACTCAGTTCCCCTTTAGGGGTTAGGGATTGATCTTTATTTGATGAACTTAGTCGCTTTACCGTTGATGCGGATAATGTAAACGCCATTATTCAAATCGCGGCTATAAGAACTTGTTTTTATTTTATCGAGCAACATGCCGTTGATAGTATATAGCTCAATAGTTGCTTCGCTGCTCAGAATTACTTCAACGCCGGTAGCGGTTGTCATAATGCGGGCAGATTCAGTTGGATTTTCAGTGTCGGTAGTTATGAAATGAGTAGATTCGTGAGCACCGGCATAAGTGGTCATATATCTGTCAGTTCCAAACATATCAGTTAAAACAGCATCCAAACGGGGAACTGCAAGGTTGGCATCCTGAATAGATGCACCGGTGATGCGAAGGTCTCCAGTGGCTGCATCAACAAAGTTTACATCTGTGTTGATTTTTGAATGTGAGTCAACACCACCTGTAGTTACGTAATCATTATAAACAGGATATGTTGAATTGACACGTGTGTTTACTGAACCAGCTCTGGCATAAAAAATATTATAATCTGAAGTTCCGGTTGCAACTGTTCCTCTAATTGCAAAATTAGTTACAGCATCTTCATTACTAATGAAAATGTTGTTTTTTATTTCGGGAGCTCCTGCAGCGATGTTTATAGCGCAATATGAACCGTTGGTATCAGTAGGTGATGCCACATAAGTTGGTTTGTTTGTAAGTGTGTTTAAGAAGAATGTGTTATTCCAAACATAGCAGGTAGAACCACAACGAATTCCTTGCAACATTGTTTCGCCTGCAGCGGTGCTGGTTTTGTCAAATCCTGTAAAGAAATTATTACGTATAATCCAGGTTCCTCCTCCACTGGCAATAATACCACGTATACCATAGGCTCCAGCAGTTGTGTTGCCTGTTTTAAGTTCTATAAATTTGTTATTAAATATTTCAATATTTCCTGTTTGTCCGTTATTACCCATAATTGCTGAGCTTAAAACGCCTGCAGCACTTTGGTTGATATGGAATTCATTTCCGCTTATCTCTAAGCCATCTACTGAATACAAAAACACACCCCTGGTTCTTGCGTTAATTATATTGTTTTTAATTTTAATTCCAGTAGCAACTGCAGTAGGTGCAGCATATGTAGATGTTCCTGAAAATATTCCAATTCCCTGAGAAGCTGTATTTTGTGTGCAGGTTATGGTGTTGTTTTCAATAATTACATTTGAAGGCATTTTTTTTGTTCCATAACTGGTGTTTGCTCTCAGATAAATTCCATAATTGCTTAAACCTGAACTAGCTCCAATATGTTGAATAATACAGTTTCTAATTTGTATGTTTGAGCAGTCGTCGATTAAAAGGATAGGGCCATTTCCGCCGTGTTGAGTTGAAGATGTGGCGATTTTTAATCTTTTTGTTGTTCCACCTACAGCATAACCGTCAATTGTTATGTTTTTAGATGCAGCTAAATCTGCCCAAGCTAAACTCATGCCAATACCAATACAAAAAGCACCAGAAGGACCGGCATTGTCAGTGGCCTTACTGAATGTAATTGTTCTATCAACGTCCTGATCGGGTCTGATAGTAATATTGAAGTTCGATGAGTTTATTAGTCCAATGTTGACCGTCTCAGAAATGTCTGAGGTAATTTCCAAAACCACTTCACCATCAATACCATTGGTGTTGAGAGCAGTAACAGCAGTGCTTAATAATGCATAATCTTCAGTACCATTTGTTCCTACTTTGTAAGTTCCGTGCATAGCAGCTGCCATAGCCGTAAAGCTAAAGGTCAGCGCGATTAAAAAAAGCGTAATTTTTTTCATGTTCTTAATGTTTTAATATGAATAAAAAATAGTTAGTTATTTTATTTTGGTGTAAAAATAGAATATTTATTCTTTGGGTGCAAACGTTTGCAGGTTTAATTTTTATGTTTTACAACAGACTAATAATTTGAACCTAAAGATATTATTTGTGCAGACCGGAAATGACGGTCTGCACAAATAATTTTTTATTTTTTGATGATGCGTTTTACAACCAATCCGGCGCTGGTTCTGATTTTCAGAATGTATATGCCCGGAGTAAGGTCGGTAGTAGAGATGCTTACAAAGTTGCTGGTTTGCTTTTCGCCGGAAATTAACTGTCCGTTTAAGCCGAATAGCTGATACGATTCCATTCCGATACCATTGCATTGAATATTCACAATGTCGTTCACCGGATTCGGGAATACCGAAACATAATCGGCCGGATTCTGAATGTTGTTCAGTCCATCTACAATGATTAAATGCAGCGGTATTGACGAACGGGTTGTCGATGTGTTGTTTGCTTTTGGAAGCGCCCATATGCCTAATCGTTTGTCGCCTTCGGAAACCACGTAAACGTTTCCGGCAATATCAAAAGCAATACCCTGAGTATTGGCCCCCATAGCCGGTTTGATGGAATGTAAGCGTGTGAGTGTAGGTACGCCCGCTTCGCTGAAAGTTACATCGAAAATTTTCACTTCGTTGTTACAACCCATAGCCAGTTTTTTACCATCGGTGGTAACGGCCAAGCCGGCAGTGTATGAGTTTTCAATCAGTGTTGGAGTCTTGCCTGAATTAAAATCGACAATACCGGATGCATCTACGTGTATCAGCGAAGGAATCAAATCGGTATCAGCGGCTCTGTATTGCGAAATCCACCAGCCACCACGGGCATCCGGAGCAATACAGGAGTTTTTGTTCTGTTGCAGATTTCCATACAAACCATCGTTGTATACAATAGAAGGAGCGGTTTGCACCGGTGACGAAAGTGTGCCGATATTATATTGCAAAACGTTTCCTGAATTGGTGGCAACGGCATCAATGTAATCTTCGTCAAACGTAAACAGTTTGGTGTTTTCGCCCGTTCCGGTAGAATAGCAATGTGAAATAGAACCATGAATATTGACGTTGTTGTAGGTGGACAGTCCACTGGTTTGTTTGGTCAGTCCGTCGAAAACAGGTTTGAATGCTGTTGTAGGATTCGATGGATCCATCTTCCAAACGCCGGGATGTGCATCACTCCAGTCGCAGATATAAACATTTCCATCTTCACCGGCCGAAAGTCGCATAGGGCTGCTGTTGCTGTTGGTAATCCAGCTTACACCGCCTGCGTAAGGAGTTGCACCCTGATTACTGAAATCCTGAAGAGCTGCATTAAGCATATAGATTCCATCCTGTGTGGCGCGGCCGGGTAATGTTCCGGCGGCTGATTCAGATACATAAATATTACCAAAATTCTGACTTCCGGGATTGTTGTCAACCGAAACGCTTCTTGGATAAAAGAATTGCATCAGCGGATTGGTATTGTCCGAGATTTTAACAGGACGGTCGATCGGGTCGGTAGTCGCAGTTACAGCCCAGTTGTATTCTTTTGTAGGCAATAATTTTAAATCGCCAGTCACCGTGTTTACGCCTTTATTCAATGCTCCGCCTTCAATAGTTTTTACAATACTGTCGCCATCCAGAATAAGAATTTTCACATCAGTTGCATTCTCGTTTAATACGAACTCAAAATTAAATGTATTTGGACAATTGCATGTTGGCATTACTACATTAAATTTGCTGGCATAGATGTTTGCTTTGGTGTTGGATGTTGTTTTATAACGGGCTAAACCCTGATTTTGTGCCAGGATCATCAGGTCTATATCGTATCCGCTCACTTTGGCAGCCGATGCCAGATATGTGGCTTTGGTACTTCCGAGGCCTGCTTCAGGTAGTTTTTTGCTGACTTTTACAGCATTGTTGATACCTTCGGTGATATCAAACAAAGCCACACCAGCCAGCGTAGAGTCAGCTTGACAAACCGGCGATGTCATAAATACATGTTTCGCATGACGGAAGAAGTTTATTCCGCTGGCTGTTGGCTCTAGTTGGTAGCCCGATTTTTCAGCAAATGTGCCTTTGTTTACTAATGGCGAACGGTCGGGTTGTCCCCAGTCGAACCGGAATTCGGTTGGTAAAACTTTTTCACTGTCCAGATAGAAATGATCGAATCCGCTTGGAGAAGAGGTGAACTTGATTTTTTTACCCCAAAAAGCTTCGGTGTAATTGGTGGCATCCATCATGTATTTGTACCCTAAAGTAATACTGTCTTCGTATGCATATCCGATAATACGAATTGCTTTAGTACTTCCTGTAGTTATAGACGGCGTATAAATATAGCAACGCCATCTTGGTCCGCTTACTGCGAATGTTTCTCCTAAAATTCCATTCGACCAATTGGCCTGGCTCTGTGTTTGGAAAAGTGCTTTTGGAGCCACAGAGTCATTGTCCCAGGTATAGACCTTGAAGTATCTGCCTTCTTTTGCAGGTAAACTTACAGTATCTTTGTTGCATCCAAGCAAATAACCATCAGAAGTGAAAGCTATATCGTTCAGCGTACTAACTCCGCCGGAAATACCTGTCAGGTTCATTTCGCGAATGAGCGCGTTGGTGGTTGCATTCACAATCAGAATTTTTGGTTCAGCGGTGAGAATGTACAACTTTTCATTCCGGTAAACAGCTTTTTTTATCTGATTTGAGTTCAGCCAATCGGGTGTGGCAGGAGTTGCACTATTGAAATTGTACTTGCTCAAAGCAACTACACCTGCTTCCTGAACAGGAACAGGATAATCGGGTGTGGTGTCTTTCGGGATAACAATATTCGAGTTTATCAGCATCATTTTAGCATAGGTGGTTGTAGCTGCGGTTACAGTTACAGTTGTATCTTTGGTCGTGTGGTCTTTGGCGGTAATCCGGAGTTTATAAGTTCCCGGATTCAGGTTGTAAAACGCAAAAATACCATTATACAAACTATCAATCTGATAATTGTTGATAGAATCTCCGGCATTGCTCATGAGTTTAACTTTAGCGCCATTGAGTGGCAACCAACGATCCTGTGTGCCTGTTTTGTAAGTGTAGCGGGCATTTACAATGGTTTCGTCCTTGCCTTTTACAAAGCCTGCAATAATTCCTGTTGAAGGTAAGCTTTTCTGAAAATAGTCGCAGAAATACCGGTAGAAGTTATTGGCTTCCAGCCGGCGATAATCTTTATTAAGCAAACGGTGAGTTTCTGGTTGGTAATCGTGAAACGAACCTTCCGAAAGAAATCCCGGAACTGTCAGTGGGCGTAAAACGCCTAAGCCAGAAGTGTTTGCATAAAATGAATAATCGCCACGTATATTGGTGGTTGTGGTGTAATTTGTCCATACTGTTAGTTGATTGGACATTAATCTTGGCCAAGCTGCAGTTGCCATAGGCAAACTGGCAGCAACTGTTGGTGCATTGTCGTATCCATGATATAACAAAAGAAGATAATTGGTGCCGGTATTGGTGGCTAGAGCATTACTATGAATGGAAAGAAAAGCATCCACATTGTTGGCATTGGCTTCTTCGGCAATTTCTGATAAAACGCGGTCGTCTTCATCGCGGTTTTGTGTGCGCGACATAAGAACTGTTGCGTTGTTGGCCTGAAGTATATCACGGAGTGCCAGACCTTTTTGCAGGTTACTCCACGATTCCCAAAAGCCGAGTGTATCGTTGAGTTCGTAATTGATGGTAATCAAATTTCGGTCGTTAGCGCCATTGTAGCCGCCGTGGCCGGGGTTGATGTATATTTTTACGCCGGTAAAGTCAGCGGCATAAAGACTGCTTCCAAGTAGAAACAGCAATATAAATAGTTGTAGTTTTTTCATTTTTCAGGATTATTTAATTTCGATATTGATAAGATAAATTTCTCCATTGTCGGTACAGAATGCAATTCGTTTTGCATCCGGTGATGGCGCAGGGTAAAGGGCTTTAATAGTGTCGTCGGTAAGTTGTTTGCGCACTTTTCCATCCGTGCTCACAGCTACAATGCTGGATGAAATCACTTCCTGACCATTGTCTTTGTCAACCATTCCCACTATCCAGTTGTTATCAAGCCATTTCGGAGCGCTTAGTTTCCCTAATGAAATCACATTGGAGCCATCGATATTGCAGATAAAAGTGCCTTTGGAGGCTACGGTATAAACAATCCGGGAATAATCGGGAGAAAATGACGGCCAAATATAACTGGCATCCGCACCGTTTGGAGTCAGAGTAATTTGTTTTGAATTCTGATAAATAACCATTTTACGGTTTTCTATCCGTACAACCGGTGTGATTTGTTTTGCAGGAATGGTTCTGCGGTTTAGTTTTGTGCCTTTCACCACAAATGATTTGTTGCCGGCAAATGCTGCCGATATGTTTTCGCGGGTACGGCTGATCAATGTCTTTGTTTTAAGATTTGCTCTGTTTAGTTCATTCAAAGAGGTGCATTTCAGGCTTTTTACCATTTCGGTTTTACGGTAAAGAATATAGTTGCCATCGTTGCTTATCTGAACGCCATAACCTGCACCTTTATCCGAAGTCAGTGTGCTTGTGCTGAAGTCCGAAAGTTGCAGTAGTTGTAGCCCATCGTAATTCATGTCGGTAGTCAGCAAGTACTGATTGTCGGGGCTGAAAACAGGATGATAAAATCCACCTTTTGAAGTTTTGTCGATTTTGTTAACTGATAGTACATCAATTTGTTGCGCAAAAATAAATTGCCCTGTAAGAAGGAAAAGTAGTAGTAATTTTTTCATAAAACCATAATTAAAATGAATAAATATTGATTTTTCGGCTGTAAAAGTACAGATTATTTTGAATTATGCAAACGTTTGCAAAACATATTTTTGCTAAAATGCTTTTTTTATTTTTTTTTGAAAGCACACGCATTTTTTTACTTTATTTGATTCAAATTCCTTATTTTTGCAGTCCAACACATTTCTAACAAGCAAATATCTTATCTAATGATTATTTTCAGAAAACTGATTTTCTTTTTATTGATTCTTCTTTCACACAATGCAGGTGCGTCAAACAGAATCGATACTACTAAAACTCACGAAATCACACTTTATGTGATTCCGACCTTACATCCCCTTGACTGGACTAGTCCTGCTTCGCTTTTCAGAACCATGAACGATTGTTATTTTAAAACCATTGGCGTGGAAGATAATTATCTGCTTGGCCATATCGCCGTGCAATTAAATACTCCATTGTTGCCCGCTCCTTTGTTTCTGGCGCAAACATCAGGTTCGATGAAAGAAAAACTCGATTTGATGTTCAAACAAAAAGTCGGATTTGGTATAATAGGCGCTGCATTGCACGGGCGAATTGAACCTGAACAGGAAATTAAACAGCATTTAAACACATATGCAAAAAGGGAAAAACTGTCGTTCCTCCGATATAGTGTCAGTGAAAAAGCGATGCAAAGAATACTTGAATTTATCGGGAAATATTCCGAAAAAATGAACGATAAATATGCTCCATCAGATTTTTACGGTGGCGTTTTATGGCCCAGATATCATTGTGAAGGAGGAGGATGTTCGGCTTTTGGTATGGTTTTACTGGAGCTGATTAATGTGATGCCCGAACATCCTGAAGAGTGGCGAAAAGATGTGAAAATTCCAATGAAAATTATTGGTGGTGAGTTTAATAAGGGGAAGAAAATTAAAAATAAAACCATTTTAAAAACTACAGAATGGTACACCGGCGATGGAAAACCCAATGTGGATTATGCTCAATACGTGGTTTATGAACCCAGCGTAATGTTCGATTGGATAATGAAGTTACGCAATCAGAACGATTCTGTTTTCAAAAACTGCGACGATAATGGAGTTCCGGGATTGTATATCGATGCACGCAATGTGCAGTTCGATGCGAATGAACCGCTATTTATGCCGCGTAAAGAACCAAGTTTGTTTATTGAGCATTATTATAAAAAAATAGGTATTACGCCTTCCAGATAGTTTTACAAATTCACATTTTCTGCAATGAAAACAAAACATTATTCAACAATATTATTATTCAGTTTATTATTAATGACAAAATTAACGCCTGCTCAGGAAAATCTGACCTTTCAACTTCCTCCCGAAAGTATTCTAAAACTCGCTGATTTTCAGCGTGCACCGCAGGTGGCTATGGACACCGAAAAAGAATGGATGTTACTTAGCTATCGCGATACCTATAAATCACTCGAAGATTTGAATCAACAGGAGATGAGTTTGGCGGGTTTACGTGTGAATCCGGTGACAAATATTTCGTCGAACATGAATTATATCTCTAATCTGAAAGTACGTAAAGTGAAAGGAAAAGAGGAAATCCAGGTCAAAAATCTGCCCATCAAACCACGGATTGCCTATCTCACCTGGTCGCCCGACGAAACAAAAGTGGCTTTTACCAATACCACCGACAGTGGTGTGGAACTCTGGGTGCTCGATATTGCTACTGCCACAGCCACAAAACTAACTGATGCCACCGTAAATGCAAATCTCGGGAATCCGGTAAACTGGTACCGCGATAGCAAAGCGCTTTTAGTCAGACTTCTACCAGAAAAGCGTAATAACCTGATTGATGCAAAAAAAGCATTGCCTGCAGGACCAACTATTTCGGTGAGCGATGGCTCGAAGGCTCAAAACCGCACCTATCAGGATATGCTTAAAAATCCATCCGACGAGGAAAATTTTGTAACACTCACAACTTCGGAACTGGTAAAAGTGGATCTGAATGGCATAAAAACGTTGTATAAAAAAGCTGCCATGTATGCCGGTGAAACTTTTTCGCCTGATGGAAATTATGTGCTGATTACCGATATACACAAGCCGTTTTCATACATTGTTCCTCTGAATCGTTTTCCGCAGACTACGGCTGTTTTTGGTCTGGATGGAAATCTGATAAAAACAGTGGAAGAAACTCCGCTAAACGAAGTACTGCCCAAAGGCTTTATGGCTGTCAGGAAAGGAAAGCGAAATATCAACTGGCGTTCCGATATGCCATGCACACTTTTTTATGTGGAAGCGATAGACGAAGGTGATCCGAAAAACAAAGTGGATTACCGCGATGCTGTATATCAGTGGAATGCTCCGTTTGCAGCAGAACCAACACTTTTGGTGAAAAGCGTACTGCGGTTTTCCAATATTATTTGGGGCGATGCAACCACTGCCGTTTTGCAGGACGAATGGTACGATACCCGTCAGGTAAAAACCTATCTTTTCAACCCCTCAACGCCGGGAACTGAGCCGAAAGTTATTTTCGACCGGAATTATCAGGATGTTTATTCCGATCCGGGCGATTTTGAAACTGATAAAAATAAATTCGGCAAATATGTGTTGGCAATTCATAACCAAAACTTGTATTTGGTTGGTGCAGGTTTTACGCCCAAAGGTCAGTTCCCGTTTGTGGATGCATTCAGTTTGAAAACGCTGAAAACAAAACGATTATATCAATCGGCTTACATCGACAAAATGGAGGAAATTTTCTCTATCGAAGATTATAAAAAAGGTGAAATTCTGGTTCGAATTCAATCAAAAAACGAATATCCGAACTATTATTTCCGTACAATGGGAAACAAAAATGCATTGACCAAACTGACAGATTTCGCCAATCCGTTTGCTTCCATTAAAGATGTATACAAAGAGTTGATAAAATACAAACGTGGTGACGGAGTGGAATTGTCGGGAACGTTGTATTTACCGGCAGGATACGACCGAAAGGCTAAAACCGAAAAATTACCATTGTTGATTTGGGCATATCCGGCTGAATACAAGGATAAAAATAGTGCCGGACAAACCACCTCGAATCCGAACGAATTTACGTTTCCGTATTACGGGTCGTTTGTTTACTGGGTAACGCGCGGATATGCTGTGCTCGACGATGCGGCATTCCCGATTGTGGGCGAGGGTGATACAGAACCAAACGATACTTTTATTGAACAGTTGGTGGCAAACGCCAAAGCTGCCATCGATGCAGTGGATTCGTTGGGATATATCAATCGTAAAAAAGTAGCGGTTGGCGGACATTCGTATGGCGCTTTTATGACGGCCAACTTGCTGACACATTCCGATTTGTTTGCCTGCGGAATTGCCCGTAGTGGTGCTTATAACCGCACGCTCACACCGTTTGGATTCCAAAGCGAACAGCGCAATTACTGGGAAGCTACTGAGGTGTACGATAAAATGTCGCCGTTTATGCAAGCCGATAAAATGAAAACGCCGATATTGTTGGTGCATGGTGAAGCTGATAATAATCCCGGAACTTTCACTTTGCAAACCGAGCGTTATTTTCAGGCGTTAAAAGGTCTGGGAGCACCAGCCCGAATGGTTATTCTGCCAAAAGAACAACACGGATATGTGGCGCGTGAAAACATTTTGCATTTGTTGTGGGAGCAGGATCGGTTTTTGGAGAAATATCTGAAATAAAAATATTGGTATAGGCGCTTAGGTCGCCCAATGATTTATTGGCTGTAAGCCAATTATAATATAGCCCAATGGCAAAGCCTTGGGTTAGATTAGATATATACGAAATATGCGCCCTGCAAGGGCAAAATAATAATATTGCCCTTGCAGGGCGCATATCGATTTCTATTATTACAGCCCCAAGGCTTTGCCATTGGGCTAGGATATATTGCCACTTTGTGGCGAATGTTGGGATGAACATGAAGTTGTCCCGTATAAACTTGATGAAAATGTTATTCAAATCAACTATAATATACATTTATTGGGGCGGTCTAAACGCCTATACCAATAAACAATTATCCTGATTGGAAGTATAACTTTTCCAAAGTTTTGAACTTTGGAAAAGTTCAAAAAAATATCATTCTATTTTTTTGAACTTCTTTTCTTTTTTGTCGTAGTCGAAAACCTCACCGGTTTCGATAATGTAATACCAGCCCAGAATTTCAATTTCACCGGCGGCATATTTTTCGGCAATATACGGATAAGTCAGCAGGTGATTCATTTGCTCCACAATGTTGAGCTGTTCTGTCATCCATTCGCGCACGGCAGGGTCGGCAATACGGAGTTTGACCATTTTGTCTTTCACATTTTTTGCCAGCTCAAGCCATTTGCGGGTATGTGGAATTTCATTTCCCGACTTTTCGTCCATAAACAGGGCGTTACAACCACCACAATTGGAATGCCCGCAAACCAGAATGGTGGAAATGTTCAATATTTTTACGGCATATTCAATGGCTGAGGTTGTTGCCAGAAATTCCTCCGATTTTCGGTAAACAGGAACTATATTGGCAATGTTACGTATCACGAAAAGTTCGCCGGGTAAGGTTTTGGTAATCAGGTTTGGAACAACACGCGAATCGGAACAGCCAATAAACAGGGTATGTGGCTCCTGGGTACGTCCAATCTTTTGAAACAGCTCTTCGTGTTCGAAAAAATCGTTCGAATTAAATTCTTTTACTCCGTCAAATAGCGATTGCATGTGTTTTCAGTTTTTCAAAATAAACAATGAAACGAAAGGAATGTTTTGAGAAAGTATGGTTTTTCATTTTTGACAATATTAATTTGCACTCCCGAATTCTATCGGGACAAATCAATACATTTCCTCATTATTTTCGTTCCAATTCAATAACTTCCAGGTTTTGAATTTTATCACCATCAATTTCGAACCGGACAAGTGTTTGTACTTTGTGCCATCCATGTTTACCGGCAGCACCGGGATTGATATGCAGCAAATCCAACGTTTTATCGTATTTTACTTTCAGGATATGCGAATGTCCACATATAAACAGCTTGGGTGGTTGCTGAAAAATACCCTGACGCACCAGCGGATCGTAATTTCCGGGATAACCACCAATGTGAGTTAGCCACACTTTTACATTCTCGCACATAAAGCGGTTGTGTTGCGGTAACTGAGTCCGGATGTCATAGCCATCGATATTTCCCCAAACGGCTCTTATGGGTTTAAATTTTTGCAATTTATTGATGACATCCAGTGAGCCAATATCGCCCGCGTGCCAGATTTCATCGCATTCCGAAAAGTGTTCAAACACTCTGTCGTCGAGCAAACCATGCGTATCCGACAGCAATCCTATTTTGAGCATTTCTTTAAAAAACTATTATTATTTGTTGAACAAAAGTAACGATTTTCCGTTTAAAACCGTGTTGTTATGACAGTTTAAAATCGGGCTGATAGAATATTCTTTTAAATAATGCTAAAATTGAAATCGGTGTTATTTAAAATGCTAAATTTGTCAATCTTTAGAACAATAATTCACTACTCATGAATACTAAATTACAGGAACTTACCGATAAAATCTACCTCGAAGGAGTAGAGAAAGGAAACTTAGAAGCAAAAGCCATTATTGAAAAAGCTCAAACCGAAGCGGAGAAAATTGAGGATCAGGCAAAAGCAAAAGCTCAGAAAATAATTGCAGATGCCGAAGCTAAATCTGCTGAAATTACCAAAAACACCAAATCGGAGTTGCGCTTGTTTGCGCAGCAATCCGTTAACGCACTGAAAACTGAAATTGCCAATATTATCAGTGGAGCCATAGTTTCCGATTCTGTAAAAGCTGCTGCTGCCGATAAGGATTTCATGCAAAAAGCAATTCTTCTGCTGGTTGACGAATGGTCGAAAAATCAACAGGTAACCATTGAAGCAAAAGATGAAAAAGCGCTGACAGATTATTTTGTTGCAAACGCTAAAAATCTGTTAAACAAAGGTGTGAAAATTACCGGAGCCAATGGTGTGAAAGCTGATTTTACAGTAATTGCTGAAAAAGAAGGTTATAAAATCACTTTCGGTGAAGATGAATTCATTGCTTATTTCAAAGAATTTCTGCGTCCTAAGTTAGTAGAAATGCTTTTTTAAAAGTTGACTGACAACTAACGATTGACAACAGAAAGAATATGAAACCCGAAACACGGAATCATCAATGAACTACTACTGCCTTATAGCCGGACTTCCCGATTTGCATTCTGAAGACACCAAATCTGTTTCATCGCTTGTCGATTTGAAACAGGAAATGCTGAACGAAGTGTCAGCAGAGGATGCCAAATTGGTAAAACTGCTGTTTTCCACGTACGATAACGCCAATTTTCTTGCTTATCTGAAAAATAAAGAAGCAGAATTTTCGCCTAGCGGGAATTTGAGTCCCGACGATTTTGCGGGCATTCAGGCAGCTTTTCACGAAGAACCAAAAATTCAGAAAAAGAGCGTCGTTCCACTTTATATCCAACAATTTTATCTTAATACGCTGGATGAAACTTTCAGTTTCGAAGGAGTAACCCCAGAAGATTATCTGGCCGGTAAGTTTTACGAATCAGCATTGAAAACTAAAAACAAATTTCTGTGTAGCTGGTTTAAATTTAATCTGAATATCAATAATTTACTTACTGCTATCGCGTGCCGGAAACACGGATTTAACCACAAACTTATGGTGGTGGGAAACAACGATGTTGCTACACTTATTCGCCAGAGCAATGCCCGTGATTTTGGACTGACAGGTGAATTTGAATGGTACGAAGTGATTGCACGAATTGCCGAGGAGTCCGATTTGCTGGAACGTGAAAAGAAAATAGATGCGCTGAAATGGGAATGGCTGGAGGAGAACACTTTCTTTAAATATTTTTCGATTGAGAAAATTTTGGTTTACTTGCTGAAAATACAAATGCTGGAACGTTGGAAAATTCTTTCGATAGAAAAAGGAACCCTGATTTTCAGAGAATTGCTTGAAGGAATGAAAGAAGGAGTGAAATTTGAAACTGTTTAATTTTGAAGTTGCAATTTGCAACCTCAATCCGGAAAATATTGTACAAAAAACTTAGATAGCATTTTTACAATAATCTGCAATTCGCATATTGATTATTGAAAAATTGACACATTAAATATTATGTCGACATTAGGAAAAGTAAAAGGAATTATTTCGAATCTGGTTACGGTGGAGGTTGATGGTCCTGTTTCGCAAAACGAAATTGCATACATTCAACTTGGATCACAAAAATTGATGGCCGAAGTGCTGAAAGTAATCGGAAAAAATGTATATGTACAGGTTTTCGAAAGTACACGCGGACTAAAAGTTGGAAACGATGTGGAATTTATGGGGCACATGCTCGAAGTTACACTGGGTCCGGGGCTGCTTTCACGTAATTACGATGGTCTGCAAAACGATTTGGATAAACTTACAGGCGTTTTTCTGCAACGCGGGGAATATAATTTTCCGCTCGATACTGAAAAACTGTGGCAGTTCAAACCTATTGCAAAAGCAGGCGATAAGGTTGTAGCCGGTTCGTGGCTCGGTGAGGTTGACGAGAATTTTCAACCGCACAAAATAATGGTACCGTTTAAGCTGGAAGGAAATTTCACTGTTAAATCAGTTGCTGATGCTGGTGAATATAAAATTCTGGATAAAATTGCTGTTATAGTTGATGCTGATGGCAATGAAACTGAGGTAACGATGGTGCAGAAATGGCCTGTAAAAAAAGCCATAACTATTCATGCTGAAAAACCCCGTCCTTTCAAACTATTGGAAACCGGCGTTCGGATTATCGATACTGCCAATCCTATTGTTGAAGGCGGAACAGGTTTTATTCCCGGTCCGTTTGGAACAGGAAAAACAGTTATGCAACATGCCATTTCGAAACAAGCAGAAGCTGATATTGTCATTATTGCTGCTTGTGGTGAACGTGCCAACGAAGTGGTGGAGATTTTTGTGGAATTCCCCGAACTGGAAGATCCGCACACCGGTCGTAAACTGATGGAACGTACCATTATCATTGCCAATACGTCCAATATGCCGGTGGCTTCGCGCGAAGCATCGGTGTATACCGCCATGACCATTTCGGAATACTATCGTGCCATGGGATTGCGTGTGTTGATGATGGCCGATTCCACTTCACGTTGGGCTCAGGCACTTCGCGAAATGAGTAATCGCATGGAAGAACTTCCGGGTCAGGATGCATTCCCCATGGATTTGTCGGCAATTATTGCAACTTTCTATAGTCGTGCCGGTTATGTTTACCTGAAAAACGGAGAAACAGGTTCTATTACTTTTATCGGTACAGTCTCGCCGGCCGGAGGAAATCTGAAAGAGCCGGTAACAGAAGGAACCAAAAAAGCTGCCCGTTGTTTCTTTGCATTGGAACAAGCTCGTGCCGACCGCAAACGCTATCCGGCAGTGAATCCTATTGATAGTTATTCAAAATACATCGAATATCCTGAGTTTGAAGAATATATCTCGAAGCGTATTTCGCCCGACTGGACAAAAAAGGTGAACGAAATGAAAACCATTCTGCAACGTGGAAAAGAAGTGCAGGAGCAAATCAATATTTTGGGCGACGATGGTGTTCCGGTAGATTATCATATTACATTCTGGAAGTCGGAAGTAATTGATTTTGTCATTCTTCAGCAAGATGCGTTTGATAAAATTGATGCAGTAACACCGATCGAACGTCAGGAATTTATGTTGAATCTGGTGATGGAAATTTGTAGGACAAACTTCAATTTTTCAGGTTTTGTTGATGTGATGGATTATTTCAAACGGATAATAAACGTTTGTAAACAAATGAATTACTCGAAATTTCATTCAGAGGAATTTGAGAAAAATGCAGAAGAATTGAAAACGATTTTGGCTGAAAGAAAACTATAATACAAAAGAAATAATTCAGAAAATGGCAACAAAAGCATTTCAAAAAATATACACAAAAATAACCCAGATTACCAAAGCTACCTGTACACTCAATGCTACAGGAGTTGGAAACGAAGAGTTGGCAACCGTGAATGGCAAACTGGCACAGGTGGTGAAAATTATGAACGATGAGGTTACACTTCAGGTTTTTGAAGGAACTGAAGGAATCCCTACCAATGCAGAAGTGATTTTTCTGGGCAAAGCACCTTCACTGAAAGTGAGCGATCAACTGGCCGGACGTTTCTTTAATTCTTTCGGAAATCCAATTGATGGTGGTCCTGAAGTGGAAGGTGAAGAACGCGAAATCGGTGGTCCTTCGGTAAATCCTGTACGTCGCAAACAACCTTCGGAACTGATTGCAACAGGTATTGCAGGCATCGATCTGAATAATACGCTGGTAACCGGACAGAAAATTCCGTTTTTTGCCGACCCTGACCAACCTTTTAATCAGGTAATGGCCAATGTGGCGCTTCGTGCCGAAACCGATAAAATTATTCTCGGAGGAATGGGTTTAACCAACGACGATTACCTGTATTTCAAAAATGTATTCAACAATGCAGGCGTACTGGATCGTATTGTAAGTTTCGTAAATACTACTGAAAACCCTCCGGTGGAACGTTTGTTGATTCCGGATATGGCATTAACGGCTGCTGAATATTTTGCGGTGGATAAAAACGAAAAAGTGCTGGTGCTTTTAACTGATATGACATCGTACGCCGATGCACTCGCTATTGTTTCGAATCGTATGGATCAGATTCCATCGAAGGATTCTATGCCGGGTTCACTGTATTCCGATCTGGCGAAAATTTATGAAAAAGCGGTGCAGTTTCCTGCAGGTGGCTCTATCACCATTATTGCTGTGACGACATTGTCGGGTGGTGATATTACACATGCTATCCCCGATAACACGGGTTATATTACTGAAGGTCAGTTATTCCTTCGTCGCGATTCAGATGTGGGTAAAGTTATTGTGGATCCTTTCCGCTCACTTTCCCGTTTGAAACAGCTGGTGATTGGTAAAAAAACCCGTCAGGATCATCCACAGGTAATGAATGCTGCAGTTCGTCTTTTTGCAGATGCCGCTAATGCCAAAACAAAATTGGAGAATGGTTTCGATCTGACTGACTACGATGAACGTACGCTGGCATTTGCAAAAGATTATTCGGAAAAATTGCTCGCTATTGATGTGAATATCGATACAGTTGCTATGCTCGATACAACCTGGGGATTATTCAGTGAGCATTTCAAGCCTGCTGAAGTAAATATCAAACAGGAGTTTGTAGAGAAGTTTTGGAAGTGAAATCTTTTGAAGAACTGAAATATGAACTGAAGGTGGTCAAAATTTTTGACCACCTATGAAAATAATTCTTATGGATGGAATTGTAAAAATGATCGATGTTGAAAGCAAAATTCAACTTGTCCGAAATCAGAAAGTGATTTTGGATAGTGACGTAGCTACATTATATGGTGTTGAAACAAAACGGATTAATGAGGCGGTTAAAAATAATCCCGATAAATTTCCTTTTGGATATGTTTTTGAACTGAATGAAAACGAATTTGCAGATTTGCGGTCGAAATTTTCGACCGCAAATTTCGCCAAAGTTCGAACAAATCCAAAAGCTTTTACCGAAAAAGGCTTGTACATGCTTGCCACCATCCTGAAAAGCCAAGTTGCAACAGAGACAACTATCAACATTATTGAAACTTTCACAAAACTCAGGGAGTTTACTCAAACGGTGACAGAGCTTGTTAATGCTAAAGAAGAAAAACTTCAAAGATCACTGATGAAACAAAGTAGTGAGTTGATTTCGGAAATTTTAGGTTCAGATAAGGATGTTGCTGAGACTGAAACAAGTATTGAAGTGAATTTCGCAGTGTTAAAGTTTAAACATACGATTAAACGTAAAAATGGTAAGGATGGGGTTCATGAACCGGAACCAATTTACATCAAATTAAAGGATTAAGTCTTAAGAAAAAAAGACTAGAATATATGGCTATACAATTTCAATACAATAAAACGGCGTTGCAAATGCTTGAGAAAAACCTCAGGATGCGTGTGCGTGCTTTGCCGACTATCAAAAACAAGGAAAGTGCATTGCGCTTGGAGGTGAAAAGAGCCAAAGACGATATTCAACAACTCGAAAACGAACTGGAACGACGCATTCTGGCATTTGATAAAATGCTGGCTTTGTGGGGCGAATTCGATACTACTTTGCTACGCGTAGAGGATGTGAAAATGAGTGTTAAGAAGGTTGCCGGAGTCAGAATTCCTGTATTGGATGAGGTTGTGTATCAGACTAAACCATTCAGTGTATTCAATTCACCCAAATGGTTTGCCGATGGACTTACATTAATAAAAGAACTGGCACAGATTGGAATAGAACAGGAATTTTCGGCACAAAAGCTAAAATTGCTCGAATATGCACGTAAGAAAACCACTCAGAAAGTGAATCTGTTCGAAAAAGTGCAAATACCCGGTTACGATGATGCTATCCGGAAAATTAAACGATTTATGGAAGATGAAGAAAACTTATCCAAATCGTCGCAAAAAATTGTCAAATCGCGTCAACAACAATTGAAGGAGGCGGGAGTATGATAGTAAAAATGAAGCGATACACATTTCTGATTTATCACAAACTTTATACTGATTTTCTGGAGCAGGTTCGTGAGTTGGGAGTGCTGCATGTGATTGAAAAAGCCGGCAATACGCTCGAAAATGAATCTCTGTTGGAGAAAATGCAGTTTTCTGCCCGGATTAAAAATATCATCAAACAGTTGGAAAAATATATCCCGAAGGATGTTAAGGTTGAAGATTGCATTATTAAAAATCCATCGATTGATGTTTTGCAAAAAGTCGAAAACCTGATTTCAGAAAAGGAAATACTTCAAAATCGCTATTTACAAGTCGACAAAGAGCGTGAAAGAATGGAGGTTTGGGGAACTTTCGACCAGCATCGTCTTGATAAATTGAAAGCTGCGGGATTTGTTGTCAATTTTTATAGTTGCAACTTGCGAAGTTTTAATCCTGAATGGATAGAAAATTACAATGCCTTTGAGATTGAAACACAGGCTTCTACTGTTTTCTTTATCACCGTTACCCGTCCTCACGAAAAAATTGATATTGAGGCTGATAGTGTGAAATTAGCATCGAAAACGGCAGAACAACTGTTGAGTGAAGCCTCAGAAATATTATCGGCTATCGAAGAAAAATCTGCTTTGCTGACAGAAATGGCTGTCGAAAAAATGAATGAACTGAAAGCCCTTCAGGTTCAGAATATCGACAATATTGCCTATGATAAAGTGGTGTTGAATACAGAACTTCATGCAGAAGAGCGCATTATGGTACTCGAAGGCTGGTGTCCGGAGGAGTCTGAAACTGCTTTGGTTACTTATTTGGATGAATCTGGAGTGTGTTTTGAGTCTGCCACGCCAACCGAAGAAGATAAAATCCCTGTCAAACTAAAAAATAATGGTTTTGCTAAACTTTTTGAGCCAATTGGCGAAATGTACGATCTGCCAAACTATCACGAACTGGATTTAACGCCTTTTTTTGCTCCATTCTACATGTTGTTCTTCGGGCTTTGTCTGGGTGATACTGCTTATGGATTGCTGTTTTTAATAATTGCCATTGTGCTGCGTTTCAAAGCTAAACCGTCGATGAAACCATTGTTGGATCTGGTAATTTGGCTCGGAAGCTCCACTGTTATTATGGGCTTTATAAGTGGCACTTTTCTGGGTTTCAGTCTGATTGATGCCAAAATTGAATGGCTCGAAAAATTCAAGGGAATTATGCTCGATGCCAATAAATTATTTTACGCATCGCTCATTTTAGGTGTCATACAAATCTTTTACGGCATTTTTGTGAAGGCTTATGGTATAGTAAAACGCTATGGATGGGCGGCATCGCTTTCAACCTGGGGTTGGTTTCTGGCTCTTGTTGGTGGAACTGGTACGTATTTAGCTACAACTTATCTCGGACTTGAAGCCGGTATAGCAAAATACATGTATTATGTGTTTTTTGGAACCGGAATTATCCTTGTATTCATTTTGAACGATATTAAACGCAATCCGCTGATTAATATCGGCGCCGGACTTTGGGATTCGTATAACATGGCAACGGGATTACTCGGCGATACACTTTCGTATGTGCGTTTATTCGCTCTGGGTATTTGTGGCTCTGTTATGGGTTTTGTGTTCAATGATTTGGCATTCAAACTAAGTGGCGATATTCCGGTGGTGAGTACCATTATTATGTTGCTTATAATGCTTATCGGACATGGAATCAACATATTTATGTCAACATTGGGCGCATTTGTACATCCTATGCGTCTTACATTTGTAGAGTTTTACAAAAATGCAGGATTCGAAGGCGGTGGGAAAAAATACAATCCGTTTGCCAGATATAAAAAGAACGAAAGTTTTCTTTAAAAAATAAATTAGAAAATCAATAATAAACAAAAAGGAAAAGTTATGACACCAATTTTTTTAGCTTACATGGGCATATTTTTGATGGTAGGTTTAACCGGAGTAGGTAGTGCCATCGGAGTTACAATTACAGGAAACGCATCCATCGGTGCATTGAAAAAAAATCCGGATGCTTTCGGTAATTACATGGTTTTAAGTGCACTTCCCGGAACGCAGGGACTTTATGGGTTTTTAGGTTACTTTCTGTTGCAAAAACACCTGGTACCTGATATGACCTGGGCTGCTGCTGCTGCAGTTTTCGGAGCAGGATTAATCCTTTCATCGGCCGGACTTATTTCAGCCATTCGTCAGGGACAGGTTTGTGCTAATGGTATTTCAGGAATTGGTTCGGGATACGATGTGTTTGGTAAAACAATGATTTTGGCAGTTTTCCCTGAATTGTACGCCATTGTAGCACTTGCTGCAGTATTTATGATTGGACAAACTATCTGAAATAAAAGTAAAAAATTCATTAAAAGCTCAAACGAATATTCGTTTGAGCTTTATCCGTTTTGAAGTATATCCGAAATAACTTACTTTTGTGACAGATTAAGTAAAAAATCAATGAAGAAACCCCCATTTCATTTAAAATCATTTTTTCAGAAACTCAAGTTTCAGTACCGTGTTTCGGTAATGAACGAAAATACGCTGGAAGAATCATGGCACATCCGTTTGTCGCGTTTGAGTGTTTTGGTTTATGGTTCTTCGCTGGTTTTGATGACTTTTATTGTTCTTACAATTTTAATTTTCACCACGCCCATTAAATATTATCTGCCGGGTTATGGCGAAAGTGGAAGTCGTGGTCGGATTATTTCCGAATCGATGTATATCGACTCGTTGCAGCATCAGGTTGAATTGCAGGAAGGCTACCTGCGGATAGTGCACAAAATAATTAATGGCGATATTAAACCTGATTCCATCGCATCGCTCGATTCCGCTCAGTTAAAAGAAACAGCTCATAAATATCTGGAAGAATCCAAAACTGAAAAGGAGTTTATCGAAAATTTCGAAAACGAAGAAAAATACAATCTGGCAACTATTGGCGCCGAAACGAACGAAAATATTTATGTATTTTTCCGGCCTACCAAAGGTGTAATTTCCACATCCTTTAATATGGCTGAAAAACAATACGGTATCAATATGATTACTTCGCCTAACGAAACGGTGGTGAGCGTGTTGGCCGGTACGGTTATTTATGCAGGTTTCACTTTCGATGATGGTTGGGTAATTCAGGTTCAGCATGAAAATAATTACGTTTCGATTTATAAAAACAATACCCGCCTGCTGAAAAAAGCCGGTGATAATGTACGTGCAGGCGAAGGAATTGCCATAACGGGTGAAGCCGGTCAGAATAAATCGGGAGAACAATTCTATTTTGAACTTTGGCAACAGGGAAAGCCTGTAAATCCCGAAGAAGTAATTATTTTTTAAAAGCCTCCTAATTAACTCCCTTCGGTCGTTGACCGTTGGTTCCCCCTTAAGGGGACTTTAAGAATAGATTTATATAGAAATGGAAAATGTCCAAAAAAAACAAATCGCAATTTTAGGTTCTACCGGATCTATTGGCACACAAGCTCTCGAAGTGATTGCTGATAATGCTGAATTGTTCGAAGTTTTTGCGCTTACGGCCAACAATCAGGTTGATTTACTGATTGAGCAAGCTCGCAAATTTCGACCAGAAATGGTTGCCATTGCCAACGAAAATCATTATCAAAAACTGAAGGACTCTTTGTCGGATTTGCCTGTGAAGGTTTTTGCAGGAGATGATTCCATTGCTCAAATAGCCGAAATACAACCTGTTGATATTGTCCTTACGGCCATGGTTGGTTATTCGGGGCTTAAACCGACCATTCAGGCCGTTAAAGCTGGAAAAAAAATTGCGCTGGCCAATAAAGAAACGCTGGTGGTGGCCGGCGAACTGATATGCGATTTGGTAGCAAAGCATAACTCAGGCATAATTCCGGTCGATTCCGAACATTCAGCCATTTTTCAGTGTTTGGTTGGCGAGGGAAACAATCCGGTGGAAAAACTGATTCTGACAGCTTCGGGCGGACCGTTTCGTACAAAATCATTATCAGAACTCGAACATGTAACAAGCGCGCAAGCTCTGAAACACCCAAATTGGGATATGGGTGCAAAAATCACTATTGACTCGGCCAGCATGATGAACAAAGGTTTCGAGATTATTGAAGCGAAGTGGCTTTTTGGTGTATCGCCGGAGCAAATTGATGTGGTGGTGCATCCGCAGTCCATTATTCATTCCATGGTGCAGTTTGCTGATGGTTCGATAAAAGCGCAACTCGGATTGCCCGATATGAAACTGCCTATTCAGTATGCATTTACTTATCCCGACAGGCTGAAAACCAATTTTCCACGACTCAATTTTGATATTTGCTCACAGTTTACGTTTGAACGTCCCGATATGGAGCGATTCCGCAATCTGGCTTTTGCCTATTACGCTATGGATAAAGGCGGTAATATGCCCTGCATACTGAATGCAGCTAACGAAATAGTGGTAGCTGAATTTCTCCGGGATAAAATCGGATTTTTGCAAATGAGCGATATCATTGAAGACGTGATGGCAAAAGCTGATTTTATTCAGAAACCGTCGTACGAAGACTACGTGCAAACTGACTTTTCTGTTAGAAAACTTACAAAGGAATTGATTGGCTAAAAGCGTGTGACGATTTGTCATGCGAATTTATTGTCGGTGGCAGAATTTGCATGAATTTACTGAAAAAAGAATATTTATAAAATCAAATTGCAAATACAGGGTTTTGATGCATGATTTTTGAGAGTGATAAACCCTGTAAAATATAACAATGTGTGTATTACAATGGCACACAACTAATAATTCATATGGAAGCATTTTTAATCAGAGCATTGCAGCTCATTCTAAGTTTATCAATATTGGTTTTTTTGCACGAATTCGGACATTTCTTTTTTGCCCGGGTTTTTAAAGTGCGTGTCGATAAATTTTACATGTTTTTTAATCCCGGATTTTCGCTGATCAGAGCAAAAAAAATAAATGGCAAATGGCAGTTTCGCTTTTTTGCCAAGAATGTGCCAGCCAACGAACGCGTAAAACTCGATGCCGATGGTGATCAAATGGTCGACGATAAGGGAAGAGCCGTTATGGAACCTGTACCTATGAGCGATCTGCCCGATAACGATTGGCGAAAATATCCCGAAACTACAGAATGGGGAATTGGTTGGCTTCCGCTGGGTGGATATTGCAAAATTGCAGGAATGGTAGATGAATCGATGGATAAAACGCAAATGGCACTTCCTCCGCAAAGTTGGGAATATCGTGCCCGTCCGGTTTGGCAGCGACTTCCGATTATCGTTGGCGGTGTGTTTGTAAACTTTATTTTAGCTCTCGCTATTTACAGTGCAATACTTTTTACCTGGGGGCAGGAATATATTCCGTTTAAAAATGCCACTTATGGTTTGCAGTTTTCCGAAACCATGAAGCAAAATGGGTTTAAAAACGGAGATAATATTATTAGTATCGATGGAAAACCAGTTGAACAACGTTCTGATGCCGTGGAAGAAATTCTGATCAATGGCAAGCAAAATGTAGTAGTGCAACGCGATAGTCAACAGTTAAGCATTAAATTGCCTCAAGATTTTACTAAAAAAGTATTAGCTGCCGAAGAATCTGAAATTCTGGCGATTCGTTATCCTTTTGTGATTGATGTAGTGAACGGCGGTAGTCCCGCAGCCGTAGCCGGCTTACAAAGTGGAGATAGTCTGGTAAGTATTAATGGTGCACAGGCGGCTGTATATCAGGATATAGTAAAGATTTTTGATGCCAATAAAGGGAAACAGATTGCAGTTGGTTTTTATCGTCAGGGAAAACTATTGAATGCCAATGTGAATTTAAATGAGAATGGTAAACTTGGTGTGGGCTTAGTAACTCCCAATCATTTCTTCAAAACCAATAAAATTGAATATAGTTTTGCTGAAGCTATTCCGGCCGGAATTTCGTTGGGTTGGGAAACTCTGAAGAGCTATGCTAAAAGTTTGAAGCATATTTTCTCAAAACAAGGAGTGTCTTCATTGGGAGGATTTGGTGCTATGGGTAGTATGTTTCCTCCTGTTTGGATATGGGAAGCATTCTGGGGTATGACAGCCATGTTGTCGTTGGTACTGGCGTTTATGAACTTCCTGCCTATTCCTGCGCTCGATGGTGGTCATGTATTGTTCCTGTTGTACGAAATGATAACCGGCAAAAAACCCAGTGAAAAATTCCTCGAAAATGCGCAGGGAGTTGGCATGATACTGTTGCTGGCATTATTGGTGTTTGCCAACGGCAACGATCTGTATCGTTGGATAAGTGGTTTAATAGGCAAATAAAAATTTGAAATCCGACAATTTATTATCGCAAAATGAAACCAACAATTCTTTGTTATCCTAAATGTGGCACTTGTCAGAAAGCTGAAAAATGGTTGAAAGCAAACGGTGTGGAATATACCTACAGACCAATAAAGGAGCAAAATCCAACAGCGAATGAACTTAACGAATGGATTCCCAAAAGTGGTATTCAAGTTGGTAAGTTTTTTAATACCAGCGGATTCCTTTACAAGGAGTTCAATATGAAGGACAAAGTAAAAACTTTACCTGAAAATGAACTCATTCATATTCTGGCTGAAAACGGTATGTTAGTAAAACGACCGATTTTGCTGGTCGGTGATAAAGTGCTGGTCGGATTTAAAGAGGAAGAGTGGAAGGCTCTTTTTGATAAATAAACCTACAATTCACCCACCCCATAAATGGGGTGGCAATTTAATAAATACGCCAAAATTCACTTAGCATAACACTATTTCGACGTGCAGTTTCTGCACATATCATATTGTTTCCGGTTTTGGAGTATTGATGCTCTGAAACCGGAAATTTTTGTGTTGTGCCAAATGTTTTCAAACTTTTCATCAGCAATATTTCCGAAAACGAATTCAGAATGTTTGTCGAAACAACAGGGGATAATTTCACCCTTTACATTGATAACCGAGCCCGACCATTGGCGCCAACAGCGATTTCGGAGTTTGTTTTTCAGCTCAAGTTCTCCTTTGCCGGTGATTTTATATCGTGCATATCGGTTAAAGCTGGTCAGCAATTCTTTTCCTTTCCTAAGATCGTATATCTGAGCCGATTTAAGCGAAAGCTTGTCAACTTTCAGTTTTTTTGCCAGTTGTTTGATGTCCGGCAGTTGGTGTTCGTTGGCTTTAAAAACGATAAACTGAATTTCGATGAAAGGAGTTTTCGACGCTAATTCCTTTTTCCAGAAATTCAGGAATTCAATTCCGGCTATTGCTTTTTCCAGTTTGCCGCCTTTCCGGTATTTCTCATAAACCGTCTGATTTGTTCCATCTACAGAAATAATGATTCTTTCCAGACCTGATTCAACCAATTGACGGGCTTTTTCCGAAGTTAGTGCCTGAGCATTGGTCGAAATAGTTGTGAAAATGTTGGCAGATGCAGCTGTTTGGATAAGTTGCGGGAGATTTCCATTCAGTAATGGCTCGCCCTGAAAGTATAAATTCATGTAAATGAGCCTGTCTTTTAATTCTTCAATTATTTTTGTGAAACTTTCAGGTATCATGTAAGTTCCTGAATGCTTGGCTGATATTCCAACAGGACATTCCGGGCATTCCAGTTGACAAAAGTCAGCGGGCTCTACAGATACGAAAAATGGCATTAGTTTTGAATTGAATTTCACCGTTTTTCCCGACAGAGTGAAGTAAACGTACAAAGAAAGAAAATTGACAATTTTTTGCCATGTCAGATATTTTGAAATTCGATTTAATAGCCGGATATTACTAAGGAAGTCTGACATTGGAGTGAATCGGTGTTGTGCGTGACTGAAAAGTCCTATAATTTAGATGTATATATAAACAAAAATGCTGAGAATTTTTCAAAAAATGCAAAAATGCTTTTGCAAAATAAATCAAAATCCAACGAAAGATTGTATATTTGTACTCCAATTTCAGAAAATTAAACAAAAATAAATTATATCAAAAAAAAAGGTTATGAAAAAACAACTATTTTTCGTGGTTTCATTGATGCTTACTTTGGTATTCAGTTCGTGTAACAAAGATCTGACTCCATTGAACGAAAGCAATTTTAAAACAACTCCAAATCCCCTTGAAGTAAAAGGCGGAAAAGTTGATGCTACCATTACAGGTACTTTCCCTGTGAAATATTTTGCTAAAAATGCAACAGTAACAGTTACTCCGGTTCTGAAACTGAACGACAGTACAGAGATTAAAGGTACTCCGGCTTCATTCCAGGGCGAAAAAGTTACAGGCAACAACACAACTATTGCTTACAAAGCAGGTGGAACTTACACAATGAAAACTTCATTTGATTATGTTCCTGCCATGGAAAATTCGAAATTATACCTTGATTTTAGTGTGGTAACCAAAAAGAAAACATATACATTACCTCGTGTTCATGTAGCCGACGGAGTTATTGCAACTGAAATGCGCACATCAAAAACATTTGCAGCAACAGGTGCTGAAGGTCCTGTTTATCTTAATGATAAATTCCAACGTGTTATTCAGGAAATGCAGGAAGCTGACATTCTGTTCCTTATTCAGAAATCTGATCTTCGTAAAACAGAAACAAAAGCTTCTGATATTGTTGATTTAACTAAAAAAATAAAATCAGTAAAAGAAACTACAAATCAACAGGTTTCAGGCCTCGAAATTTTGGGTTATGCATCACCTGATGGTGGTTTGGATTTGAATACAAATCTTGCTGAAAAACGTGAAAAAGTAACTGTTGACTTTATTAACAAAGAGTTGAAGAAAATCAAATCAACAGTTAATATCAATAGCAAATTTACAGCTGAAGACTGGGAAGGTTTCCAGAAATTAATGGAAAGTTCAAATATTCAGGATAAACAAGTTATTTTGAGTGTATTGAATATGTATAAAGATGATCCTGAACAACGCGAAAGAGAAATCAAAAACCTTTCAGCAGCATTCAAAACTATTGCTGATGAGATTTTACCACAACTTCGTCGTTCACGCTTGAAACTGACTGTTGATGTAACAGGTAAATCTGATGTGGAAATTGCTAATCTTGCAAAAACAGACGCATCAAAACTTACAGTTGAAGAGTTGCTTTATGCAGGAACCATTGCTACTACAGTTGCCGACAAAGCAGCGGTATATCAAAAAGTTGTTGAACTTTATCCTTCAGAAGCTCGTGGTTTCAATAATCTTGGTGCAGCTCTTTACCAACAAGGTAATGTGGCTGATGCAGCCCGCTATTTTGCTAAAGGTTTGGAAATTGAACCTAAATGTCCTAACCTGAATTACAATGCAGGTTTATGTGCACTTTCGCAGGGCGATTTGTCAAAAGCTGAAGTTTTCTTCGGGAATGCTGCAGGAACTAAAGGTAACCTGAGCAATGCTCTTGGAACTATCAGCCTGATTAAAGGTGACTATGTAAAAGCTAACACACTGTTTGCAAAAACAGCTACTAATAATGCTGCTCTTGCTCAGATTTTGACCGGCGATTATAATGCTGCACGTAATACACTGTCAGCAGTTGCTAATCCAGATGCAATGACTGCATATCTCGGAGCTGTTGTAGGTGCTCGCACTAACAACCGTGACGCAGTGTTCAGCAATTTGAAAACTGCTGTTGGTCTGGATAAATCTTATGGTTCAAAAGCTAAAAACGATATCGAATTCGCAAAATTCTTTACTGACGAAACTTTCAAATCAATCGTAGGTTAAGAACATACGGAAATACAAGAAAACCCGATGCTTAACCGGCATCGGGTTTTTTTCTGTCAATCTGTCACGAATTTCCATATATTATAAAAATCAACTCAAAGGGTATGGATTTTGTCTGTCGTTGTAACTCATTATTGTCAGAAAAAGAAGAGAAAAACTCTTTTTGTTGTCGATGACAATGAGCTAAAGAAATAATGTTAAAAATAGAATGAAGAAAAACGAACAAATTGTAAATAAGATTGTTGAAGGAATACAGGAACGAAAAGGCAAAAAAATAACTGTTGTAGATCTTACCCGGTTAAACGAAGCTCCCTGTAGCTATTTTGTAATATGTGAAGGAGATTCAAATGTGCACGTGAATGCAGTGGCTACGTCGATAAAAGATTATGTAAACGAGCAGACTCGCGTTAAACCATATGCGACTGATGGTTTTGAAAACAGTGAATGGATAGCAATGGATTATGGTCATATTATTGTTCATGTATTTCAACGACATGTCAGAGAATTTTACGACATTGAGCACCTGTGGGCGGATGCCGATTTACAATTTATTCAGGATTTAAACTAAGAATTTTACTCAAAAGTGATGGATAATAAAACACCTCAACCAAACCCTTTGAAACCGGCAGGTAAAGGTCCGAAATTCAATATTTCGTGGATTTATGGCGTAATAATTTTAATTTTACTGGGCTCGTACTTTTTTAGCGATGCCCCAACAACGAAAGATGTTCCGTTCTCAACTTTTCAGGAATACGTAAAAAATGGAGATGTAGAATCCATCGATGTGTATTCTTCAAAAGGTAATCTGGAGGCTAAAATAAAAAGCACTTCAGTGAAGAAAGTGTTCGGTCAAAAAAGCGAACAATTTGCCAAAGACAGAACTATTCTGGTTCGTATTCCTCAGGGTGAAGAATTTTCAAAATTCATGCAGAAAGCCAAAGATGAATACGGATTTACCGGAGTTGTGGATTACAAAGTCAGCAAGGATTATTTCGAGATATTTATTTACAGCGTTTTTCCATTCCTGTTATTAATCGGTTTAATCATTTTTATGAATCGGAGAATGATGGGACAAATGGGTGGTGGAGGTTCCGGTGGAATCTTCAATGTAGGTAAATCCAAAGCTCAGTTATTCGACAAAGGAAGTGCTGAAAACAAAGTTACTTTTAAAGATGTGGCTGGGTTGGCCGGTGCCAAACAGGAAATCGAAGAGATTGTTGCTTTCCTTAAAAATCCATCGAAATATACCGAACTTGGTGGTAAAATACCCAAAGGAGCATTGCTTGTAGGCCCTCCGGGGACTGGAAAAACATTGCTTGCCAAAGCTGTAGCCGGTGAAGCCGATGTGCCTTTCTTCTCTATGTCGGGTTCCGATTTTGTGGAAATGTTTGTTGGAGTTGGAGCTTCGCGTGTTCGCGATTTGTTCCGTCAGGCGAAAGAAAAAGCACCATGTATTATTTTTATCGACGAGATAGATGCTGTGGGACGTGCGCGTGGAAAAAATCCGAATATGGGAAGCAATGATGAACGTGAGAATACACTGAATCAGTTACTTACTGAAATGGACGGCTTTGGTTCAAACAGCGGTGTTATTATTCTGGCGGCTACAAACCGTGCTGATATTTTAGATAAAGCATTGTTGCGTGCCGGACGTTTCGACCGTCAGATTCATGTGGATTTACCGGATGTGCATGAACGTAAAGAGATTTTCAATGTGCATTTACGTCCGATTAAAATTAACGAAACTGTTGATGTGAATTTCCTTGCCAAGCAAACGCCGGGATTTTCAGGAGCCGATATTGCCAATGTATGTAACGAGGCAGCGCTGATTGCCGCACGTAAAAACAAATCATACGTTGAAAAACAGGATTTTCTGGATGCTGTTGATCGTATTGTGGGAGGTTTGGAAAAGAAAACCAAAATTACCACGCAATCTGAAAAGAAATCTATTGCATTTCACGAAGCAGGCCATGCCACTATCAGCTGGATGCTCGAACATGCTCATCCGTTGGTTAAAGTAACTATTGTTCCCCGTGGTGAAGCTCTTGGTGCTGCATGGTATCTGCCTGAAGAACGCCAGTTGACGGTTCGTGAGCATATTCTTGACGAAATGTGTGCTACGCTTGGTGGTAGAGCTGCTGAAGAAGTTTACCTTCATCAAACATCAACCGGTGCAATTAACGATTTGGAACGAGTGACAAAACGTGCTTACGCCATGGTGGCTTATTTTGGTATGAGCGAAAAATTGCCAAACATGAGTTATTATGATTCATCGGGTAATTCTGATTATGGATTTACAAAACCATACAGCGAAAAAACTGCTGAACTAATTGATAGTGAAGCAAAAGATATTGTTGCCGTGCAATATGAACGTGCTAAACAAATTTTGCGCGACAACGCAGCCGGACATAATCAATTAGCAGAATTACTGATTGAAAAAGAAGTGATTTTTGCAGAAGATTTGGAACGGGTTTTTGGGAAACGTCCATGGACATCGCGCCAGGATGAATTAATGTCGCAAAATGGTTCTGCTGAAATTGAAGCTGCTATTTTAACAGAAAATGCAACAACCCCGGAAATTTCAGAAAAATCGGAAACTACTGAAGATAAAAAATGAAAGCTGATGCACGCAGTAACATATTAAACAGAATTGCAGCTGTTCGTCGACAGACGGACGCTGCAATTTCGTTTGATGACCTGAATAACACGGAAATATACAAGCTGGTTTTACCTGATGCAATAAACTGTTTTAAAGCTGAGTTGGAAGCCATAAGCGGAAAGTGTGAGATTTGTGAGTCTGAAAAGGAAGTTTTCGGTAAACTTGCTGATTTTTTGCTGAAGAATAATTTGTTGCCGGTATATTGTAGAGATACAGATATACAACGAAAACTGACTGAAAACAATATCCCGTTTACGGATAAAGAATCCGATTTTGAAACAATGAAATCCGGAGTGACCGGTTGTGAATTCCTGGTAGCACGCACAGGCAGTGTATTGGTGACATCAGCTGGTGATTCAGGTCGACAGATGAATGTTTTTCCACCAGTTCATATCGTACTTGCTAAAACTAAACAGTTGGTGAATTATCCGGGAGATGCGCTCGATGCCATATTCAAAAAATACGGAAATAACTTACCATCAGCAATTACTATCATTACCGGCCCAAGCCGAACAGCAGATATCGAAAAAACATTGGTTTTAGGTGCTCACGGGCCAAAAGAATTTGTTGTTTTTCTTTCAAAAGAATAATCTTTTGTTATCTTTGTGAATATAAAAATGCACAATAGAACAATTTAATTCAATTGTATGAAAATATCAAAATTGATTTTCCCTGCTTTCATCCTGCTTGTTTTTGTTTCGTGTAAGCCTATTTACAAATGTGGTGAAGTGAAGCCTGAGAAAAAGCTATTTCTCCCCAAAATAATTACAAATGTCATCGACGAAAGAGATTCTTTGTGTAATTTGCTATCGCTTAGAGATAATCAGATTGGCGAATTGAACGATCAGGTAGAAAAATTGAATAAGGATATTGATGCGCAGAAAAAATTATATAAAGAATTGCAGGAAAATTATACTTTGCTGCAAAATTCAAGTCTTTCGCAGTCGGAGCAATATTCACTGGCATTGAAACAAAAAACAGAAGAAATAGAGAAGAAATCGACAGAATTATTTGATAAAGAGAGGCTTCTGACCGAACGGGAAAACTCACTGAATGAATTGAAAAAAGTTATTGCCGCTCAGGATTCCATTACCAACCGGCTAAAGAATGTGCTACGTAATGCTTTGCTGGGTTTTAAATCCGATGAACTTTCGGTAGAGATGAAAAACGGTAAAGTATATATTTCGATGTCAGATAAATTGTTGTTTGCTTCAGGAAGCACTGTGGTTGAGGACAAGGGAGTTCAGGCTTTAAAATTACTGGCCGATGTGCTGAATAAGAACAACGAAATTGGAATTCTTATTGAGGGTCATACCGATAATATACCCATTAAAAATGCTGTTTATAAAGATAATTGGGATTTGAGTGTAGCCCGGGCAACATCCATTGTTAGAATTTTGGTGAACGATTATAAAGTGTCTCCGGGAAGATTAACTGCATCCGGAAAAGGTGAATTTTCGCCGAGGGTTGATAATTCAACACCCGAAGGTCGTGCAAAAAACCGTAGGACAGATATTATTTTGTCACCAAATCTGGACGAAATTATGGGTTTGCTGAAAAATAATTAATATCATTTCAGCTATTGTTTTTTCATTCTTAAGCATCTGATAGTATGAACAATCTTGTAACACGGACTTTAAGCGGTTTTTTCTTTGTAGTACTGATTCTGGGATCCCTTATGTTGCATCAATTTGCATTTTTGGGAGTTTTTGCGGTAATTGCAGGCTGGTCGGTACGCGAATTTCACAAATTGACCAATCATCAAAAAGATGTCACCGTAAATTCGTGGATTGGAGTGATTGGAGCAGTGATTATGTTTAGTTCATCATTTCTGTATGCGTCAGGCATTATTCGATACCCGATTTTTTCTATTTACGGGCTTTATGTGGTGTTTGTTCTGATTTCGGAACTGTTCCTTAAAAAGCCAAATCCTTTTCATAACTGGGCGTATTTTGTTTTGGGACAGGTTTTTATAGCACTTCCTTTTTCATTATTACCTTTTATTGCCTTTGTCGACCATTCCATATATAAACCGCTGATACTTATTGCTGTTTTTGTCACTATTTGGGTGAACGATAGTTTTGCCTATTTGTTTGGCATTACTTTGGGTAAACACCGGTTGTTTGAAAGAGTTTCTCCAAAAAAATCATGGGAAGGTTTTTTCGGAGGAGCAATGGCCGCTCTGGTTTCCGGCTATGTTTTTTCTCTTTTTATTCCTGAAATTTCGTTGATACAATGGTTGATATTTTCCGAAATTGTTGTAATTTTCGGTACTTTTGGCGACCTGATTGAATCGTTGATGAAACGCACTGTACAGGTGAAAGATTCAGGCAATGCCATTCCCGGACATGGAGGATTGCTCGATAGGTTTGATAGTATGTTGCTGGCAGCCCCGGTGATTTTTATTTACCTGAGTTTCCTTTTTCAATAGTGTTATAAGTTATATCCATAAAAATATTGTGTTATGATGAATGAGTTTGATGATATCCGTTGTTATTCGACAGAAGAAATTCCGTCGAAAATTGCACAGTTGTGTGAAGAAAAGCAGTTTATGAAAGTGGTAAGCACAGTTTACCCTTTACTGCCGAAAGAAGCCATTAAGCAGCGTTTAGCTTCTTATAAAAACTCTTATGAGTTTCAAAAAGGGTTTGTATTTCCTTTTTTGCAGCATATTGAAGCCAATCTGACCAAAGGTATTGAACTTCGGGGCGATGAGATTCTTGCTGAGAAAAAGCCATTTCTTTATATTTCAAATCACAGAGATATTATCCTCGATTCAGCCTTGCTGTGTGCAAAACTGATTGAACGGGATGAAAATACTGTCGAAATTGCTATTGGCGATAACTTGCTTATTTTTCCATGGATTGAGGATTTGGTTCGTGTCAATAAAAGTTTTATCGTAAAACGTGGATTAAGTGCCCGCCAGATTTTGGAAAGTTCGAAGAAGCTTGCCCGATACATGGCTTATACCATCAACGAGAAACAACAGTCGGTGTGGATTGCACAACGCGAAGGCCGTGCTAAGGATTCGAACGACCGCACACAGGAAAGTCTGCTCAAAATGTTTAATATGTGTGCCGATGGAACATTTGCAGAAAATCTGTCGAAACTGAACATTTGTCCTCTAAGCATTTCGTACGAATACGACCCGTGTGATTTTCTGAAAGCCAAAGAGTTTCAGCAGAAACGTGATAATCCGGAACATAAAAAACATCCGATGGATGACCTGATAAATATGCAAACCGGAGTTATGGGATACAAAGGAAAAGTGGTTTATACCATGACTAACGATATTTCGGAAGAAATAAAAGAGATTGAAAAATCATCAGAAAGCAGAAATGAGGTTGTTGCCAAAACGGCTGCACTTATCGACAAGAAAATTCATTCCGCTTATGTAATTTATAAGGTGAATAAAATTGCTTATGACCTTTTAAATCATTCAGATAAATTTGCAAAAGAGTATTCCATTATGGAAAAACTCGATTTTGAAAAATATATCGAAAAGCAAATTGAGAAAATTGATTTGCCGGAAAAAGATATCAATTTTCTGACAAAGAAAATTCTTGAAATGTACGCCAATCCGTTAGTTAATTACTTACAGGCCATATAAACAAAAAGGAGCTTTTCGGCTCCTTTTTGTTTGTTCAATAATCTTTTATCACCAAATACTTTAAAGTGTTTTTCCCGGCATTTCTGAGTCCGTGCATACTCATAGGTGGACAATAGAAACTGCTGTTTGGTTTTGCCACAGCAGAATCTCCGTTCAGATACAGCATGGCTGTTCCTTCGAGAATGTAAAATATTTCCGGTTCTGCATGTTTGTGGGGTGGGTGAGTAGCTGCTCCGGGTTTTACAACACTAAGTTTCAATGTTCGGCCATTTGCTAATTTTTTATCTACAAACCAGTATTGATATCCGGCATTTGTTGGAGATAATTTTGTGCTATCAAACTGATTGACATATTCCTTTATAACAGGTTTTATGTTTACGGTATCTTTTTGCTGAGCCGTTATCAAATTCGGGAGAATTGTCATTGTCAGCAATATTAAAACTATTTTTGTTTTCATGTATTTTAATATTTCAGCCATTTCCACATTTCTTTCCAGCTTACTTTTTTGCCGTACATTAAAATTCCGGTACGGTAAATTTTTCCGGCCATCCAGGTTGTGCCGATAAAAGAAAGAATGAGTATACCTATAGATAATGCCAGTTGCCAAACCGGTACGTCGAAAGGTAAACGTACCATCATCACAATAGGCGAAGTGAACGGAATCAGTGAGCACCAGAAGGCCAGTGGCCCATCAGGGTTTTCTGCACTGAAAATACCTGCATAAATGGCAAAGATGATGGGTAACATGATAGGCATAGAAAATTGCTGCGTGTCGGTTTCGTTATCTACTGCCGAACCAATAGCTGCAAAAAGTGAAGCGTATAGCAAATAACCACCTAAAAAATATACGATAAACATGGAAATGATAAGTGTAAAATCCAGACCGTTGATGGCAGTAGTTATTTCCTGAATTTTACCAGTCATTTCTACTTGTGGTCCGGTCTGCATGCTCATTTGGTTCATTTGCTGCAGTTTTTCAACTGTTGTTGGATCAATTGAACTTCCCAAAGTAGAGTTGAGAGCAAAAAGTATTGTTCCTGTTAAAACCACCCACATCATAAATTGAGTAAGTCCAACCAATGCAATTCCAATAATTTTTCCCATCATCAGTTCAAAAGGTTTTACCGATGAGATGATCACTTCAACTATTCTGTTGGTTTTTTCCTGAACTACGCCACTCATTACCTGAGCGCCGTATATGACAATAAACATATAAATGACAAATGCTGTAATCATGCCAATGACCAATGCCAGTTCTGCCGAAGCTTCTTTTTCTTTCCCGTCTTCGCCCCACTTAATAGTTTTCAAATTTATATCAGAGCGCGATTTTTCCACCATCGTTTTCAGGTTCGGAATGTTATACGACGCCAGTTTTTGTTCTTCGATGTGTTTGTTTAACAATCCGGATATATATGATTTTAATTCCATATTTACCTGCTTGTCGGAATACATAACTGCGCCGGTAGAGTCTTTACTGAGATCTTTCGATATGTAAAGTAACGCGGCAAATCCGCTGTTATCTCCTTCTTTTTGTTTTAGTTGATCCACCGAAGCGTCGGTAAACTGAAAATTGTACGACTCATTGTTTTTAAGCACTTCTTTGTAAAGTCCGGTTTTATCTACGACCACAATATTTTTAATTTTATCGTCTTTGATACTTCCCAAAAACACGATGAGCGCAATCATGGCAACCAAAAGAACAGGGGTGAGGAATGTGAGCAGAATAAATGATTTTTTCATTACTCTGGTAGTATATTCCCGTTTTATGATAAGATTTATTTTTGACATAATACTAATGTGATGATATGTTGATGAGTTGATATATAGATGAAAGGATTAGTCAACAGGTTCTTTGACGGTTTTGATAAAGATGTCGTTCATGGTAGGCAGAATTTCTTCGAAGGAAATTAATTCAGTCTGACGAATGATTTTTTGTACAATATCGTTGTTTGTTTCGTTGGGATTTTTACGAATAATACTTTCGAAACTTCCGTTTTTCTGTGTGGAGCTAACAATCTCAAATCCGGTTTCTGCCAGAGTCTTTGTTGACCGTATCATGTAGGTGTTAGTGGCGTTGGATGCACGAATCTCTGCTACATTGCCCTGTAATACAATTTTCGATTTATTGACCAAAGATATATTCTCGCACAAATCTTCCACAGTGCTCATGTTATGTGTGGAGAATATTATAGTTGCTCCGTTTTCTCTGAGTTCAAGAATTTCCCGTTTCAGTAAATCGGCATTTACCGGGTCGAAACCGCTGAAAGGTTCATCGAAAATCAGTAATTTGGGATTATGCAGAATGGTGGTGATAAACTGCACCTTTTGTGCCATACCTTTCGATAATTCTTCTACCTTTTTATCCCACCATGCCTGAATTTCAAATTTTACAAACCAGTATTTCAGTGCTTTCAGCGCATCAGCTTTGGTCATTCCTTTCAGTTGAGCCAGATACAGAGCCTGTTCGCCTACTTTCATCTTTTTATACAGGCCACGTTCTTCGGGCAAATAACCAATATGTTCCACATCGGCAGGCGTAATACGTTTTCCATGCAGACGAACTTCACCACTATCGGGTGCAGTTATACAATTTATAATACGGATTAAGGTGGTTTTACCGGCCCCGTTTGGCCCTAACAATCCGTAAATGCTATTTTCGGGAACATCGAGACTAACACCATCCAATGCACGGTGTTCGGCAAACTGTTTTACTACATTTTCTACTTCAAGGATAGACATTTTTTTGTTTTTAGAAATTTTGAAAATAAGAAAATTAAGAAAATCGCTTTTATGATATTTAATTATCACATTAATTCATCAGTACATTATAACTTCCCTTCATCCGCAAAGCTATAATATTTTCCGCGGGCTATGATGATATGATCCAACAATCTTATACTTATGGCATCGCAACCCTGCTTTACTTTTTTCGTGATGTTATCATCTTCGCGGCTTGGTTGATTTTGTCCCGAAGGATGATTATGCGCCACAGCCACCGATAGAGCTGATTTTTCGAGTGCCATTTTCAGAATCATAGGCAAATCCACTACTGTTTGTTGCTGCCCGCCCTGTGTGAGACGTCGTGTTTCCAGTACTTTGTTGCTGCCATCCAGCAAAGCTACCCAAAATTCTTCATGATGCAAATCGATAAGAAGTGGTTCGAACAATTCAAACAAATCAACACTCGATTTTATTTGTTTACGGTCAAGCACTTCGCTTGTTTTTCTGCGTTTGCCAAGTTCGAGTGCAGCCATAATGGTGATAGCTTTGGCTTCTCCAATTCCTTTGAAACGTTTGCATAAATCGTTGATAGAAAGTCGTGCCAGTTCATTAATGTTGTCGCCACATTCCCGCATAATCCGTCGCGAAAGTTCCACAGCCGACTCATCCCGGTTGCCAGAACCAATCAGAATGGCAATCAGTTCAGCATCGGAAAGTGCCAGAGCACCTTTCTTTGCCATTTTCTCGCGGGGCTGGTCATCTTCCGACCATTCGCGTATGGTTAAGCGTTTTTCATCGGTTGTCATGTTACTTTTGATAATAATCCGATAGTTCTCTTTAAATCTTCGAACTGTTCTAATTTTACTTTTTGATTGATAGCATACCCTTTGATAAGATATTCTTTCAGAATAGTGTTTGCCCAAATGCGGAATTGTGTCCCACGTTTTGAATTTACTCTGTACCCTATAGATATTATCATATCCAAATTGAAAAAGTCAATTTCACGAGTTACTTTTCTTTTTCCTTCAATTTGAACTGTTCGGAATTTCCGAACAGTTGAATCTTTAACTAATTCATTTGATTTGAAAATTGATTTAATATGTTCGCTTATATTTGCCTTGCTTGAGCTAAATAATTCAACCATCTGCAACTGCGATAGCCAAACAGTGTCATTTTCCAGACGTACATCCAATGCTGTTTGTCCGTCGGGAGCAGTATATATGATAATTTCACCTTTATCCATGTTATTTTTTTCTCCAGACAGTAATTTCCGAAGTTTTTAATTCGCTCACTCTGGAGTTTTTCCACAATGATAACTGCAAATTTACAGGTTGTTTTTCAGGAATGAAGTGTTCACACAGTATTTCCTTTATACCTTCGAACGAAGTTACCGGTTCGCCATCCTTTTTAAAACCGCCCGGCCAGTGTTCGCGTTTTATGTTGTTCAATTCCCAATCGTAGGTGGAAGCAAGTATCAGAGTTCCGCCGGAGTTCAGTCTCTCATGAATATTTTTCAGGAAAAGAATGGGACAGGAGAGTTCTTCCAGTAAGTTAGGCGCAACAATTAAATCGTAACCTGCGTACAATGGTTTCAGATTATTGGCATTGTCCTGCATAAACAGCACGTTTTCTTTGCCTTTGCCCAGTCCGGTTTCTGTGAGCACTAACTCGCGGTAAAATACCAGTTCGCCCTCGTCTTTTACAATGTAGCGGATGAAACCTTTTTCCTGCAATTGAATGGACATGCGTACATACCGTGCTGAAAAGTCGATGGCTGTAATATCGTCGAAATGCGGTGCAAGTTCAAAAGCCAGCCGTCCGGTATCAGCATTTAAATCGAGAACTTTGCTGATTTTTCTGTCTTTGCTGATTTCCAAAACCATCTTAGCCAGTTCGTTGTGAAAATTCTGTTTGGCACCGAAAGCATCTCCCCAGTTGTTTTCGCAGGAGTTGGCTACTTCCGTATCGGTTTCATACTCATCGTTATGAAGTTCCAGCGGAGTTTCCGATTCTACCACTCTGAAACCTGCATGCTGATAAAAATGACGACGGAAAGCATAACGCGAATGCAGTGTAGCTTCATTTCCGGTGGAAATCCACGAACCGCCTTTGATCAGATTGTGTTTACCGTCGAAAGTAGGCGTAGAGAAGTCGTCGTACATAGGGTGCACTTTGAAACCAGCAAAACCGGTAATAGGCGTTTCTGTCCATTGCCAAACATTGCCGATGACATCAAAAAAATCACCGGTTTTAAATTTATCCACCGGACATGGTGAACTGTAATGCTCCAGATTGATATTTCCGGGAGCTGTTTTCCATTCTGTGGAATCCGTAATATTGCAAACTTGCGCCAGTCGGTACCATTCTGCTTCGGTTGGCAGACGGAATGTTTTTCCTCTTTTAGCCGTAAGCCAGTTGCAATACGCTTTTGCTTCGAGATAATTTACTTCTACCGGCCAGTTCCACGGCATGTCAATTTCTTCGGCAACGAGACGAAGTTTGAATCCTTTATCTGTTTTTCGCCAGAAAAGCGGCATTTCTGCTTCTTTAAAATTGCGCCAGTTCCATCCTTCTTCCGTCCAGTAACTTTCCACGTTGTAGCCGTTATCATTGATGAAATTCAGAAATTCACCGTTGGAAATCAGCATTTTGGTAGTGCGGAAGTCTTCCACTTTTTCGGTGCGGTTTCCGTATTCATTGTCCCATCCATAGAGCGGATGATTCCACGGTTTGCCAAGTTTCACTTCAGCTCCAGAAACAGGCAAAAACCCATTGACCGGAGCTTCGCCACGTTCCTTGCATATTTCGCCAAACCGGTCACTAACCACTTTGTCGAGCGGAAGCTGACGGATAAGAACCGACGATGTTTCCAAATGAATACGCTCGTGCTCAATACCCATCATGATAATCCAAAACGGATTTTCCCAGTTAACAGGCAAGCTGAGTGGCATGGTATCTATAAGATGCAGAATAAACTCTTTTGCTTTATTTCGGTATTCACGCACCTGAGGAACGGTTGGCCAATTGTAATGACGCTCATCCAAATCGTCCCAGCTCATTTCGTCCACACCAATGGCAAAGATGGATTCGTAAGCCGGATTAATACGGGTGTCGATGACTTTTGCCAGAAACAGTTTATTGATGAAAAACGATGCGGTGTGCCCCAGATAAAACAAAATAACATGACGTAAAGGATCGCCACGACGATAAAAAGTATCATCGTCGACGAGTTGAGTGTACAGTTTTTCGTCCACTTCCCATGTTTTCAGAAAGTATTCACGTATTTCCTTCCTTTTTTCTTCGGGGTTTCCAACGGCCAGATTGACTGTTTTAATTATCAGATTTTTCATGTATTTTAATCGTGTAGTTTTTTGTGTAAGTAAATTTTTGTCATGTCGAAAATATCTGTTCCATTGGCTTTTCTTTTGGTTTGATGTATGGTTGCCTTATCTGCAAATCCGTTTTTCCGGTACAGTTGTAAAGCGGTGAAATTCTGATCCCATACACGGATAAATGCATCGGTGTATAGGTTGCATTCTTCGGATGTCATTAGTTTCTCCATCAGTTTTCCGCCAATTCCCATGCCTCTGAAATTTTCAGAAACCATCAGTTCGGCAATGTACAAACATTGTTCGGGCTGAAAGTCAGCGCGAATTATATCTGGCAAATCAGTATCTTCCGACAGTTGATAACCAAGAATAGCTCCGGCCACAAGTCCGTTTTCCATTGCCAGTACACTGATTCCTTTTTCTTCAATTTTGCTGATATAGGCATTCAGTTCGTCCGGATCGATATATTGTTCGGAAATACCGGTCGAAAAACATTGAACATACAAATCGATGAGTGCTCTATGAAAATTGTGTGACGATGTCAGAATCTGGTATTCCATCAATTCAGATATATATGTTTGCAAATTTAATCATTTAACGTTTAAAACAATAGATTGCATAAAAAAACCCGTGCAATTTTTTTTGTACGGGTTTTAATAAATTCAGGTTATTCAGTGATATAGTATTGTGCCACTATTTATTGTTAAGTAGGTGTTCATAATTAGTTTATATTATTTTAGTCTGCCCCTAAATCCCCTGAAGGGGACTTTTTGCCGACTACAAATATTGATTATATCTACAATTTTCGAACTTAGACAGCCCCCTTCAGGGGGTTGGGGGCAGAAGAAAAAAATGAATGATTATATCGATTAATTATGATCACCTACTTATTAGATGCTCCTGTTATACCATAAATACTGAAATGCGCTCCAATCTCCCCCTTGAGGGGGCTGGGGGGCTGATATTTTTACTTTACATTCGGAGTCCACACAATAGAAACATTGGTGAAACTTGTTTTGTCGGCCGGAGTCTGAGTGTCGGTTACAGTTCCTTTGGTAAAAGTGAACGACGAGAATTTACCTGTTCCATCGTGTTCAGTGAGTTCCATGCAGACTTTGTAAGTACCATTGCCTACCACATTGCCGCTGGCGTCGGTACCATCCCAAATGCAGCTACGCGCTCCATGACTGCTCAGCGTAGCGCCGGTAATGGCATCGGTGCTGTTGCCCGACGAGGTGGACGAGAGCCAGTTGGTGAGATACTGTTTGCGTGCCTGTGCTTTTACCATCAATGTTTTTACAAAAGTACCTGTGCTGCTTTCAATCCAGATAGCCAATACGTGTTTTGGTGAATATCTGCCGTTGTAAGTTGCGGTGGTGGCGTTTACAGCCAGCGAACCGGGCGTTTTTACTGCTGAATTAATTGGGTCGACAGTACTTGTGCAGGAAGTAACAAAAATCCCTACAGAAAGAATAACAAGGGCTAATGCCGGAATCAGTTTTTTATACATAATAGTGTGTAAATAGGTTTAAAAGTAATAGAAATAAAATAATCCCGCATTTTATAATAATCTCAAATAATACGAATATATTTATTGATGCTCTTTTGAACGTCTTTTGTATTTTCTTTCGGTTGTTTAGCCCGCTAAACGCCCTCTCTCAAATCCAAAATCCATTTCAAAATAGCTATCAAAAAATAGCGATATTATTTTCTTCCTATTACTTCATAATTTCAATTTTCAAAATTAACGAATTTATTGGGGACAAATTTTATTGTCTGTCGCGTATTTCATGTTTATTAAATTATTTTTCAAAAAACATTCAAATTCATTTGTTAAATAAAAAACGTTTTATATATTTGCATCACTGAAAATTAACAGAGACTAAGAATTGAAATATTGAGAAATTATCTGTAACCACCATCACTGAATTACAGTTTTGCTCCTTACTAACTTCAACTTACCTTGTTAATACTCATTAATATCGCTTTCAAATATTGTTTACTTTTTTATTATCTGTCATGTATTGCAATACTGTGTTATTTTTATAGTTAAATAATTGAAAATCAATTAATTAACCTATATTTTTATTTGGTTAACTTCCTGAAAATCAGTATCTTTATAGATTATACCACTAATTTATAAAGTATGATTTTCACAGAAGTTAACACTTTTATTTCAGTTGTCAGTACTGCTTTTAATGGTTTATCACTCAATAAATGGCGACGTGACTTTTTAATAGAAATTTTTATGTTGTACATGGTAATTCCAGGTCGTATTAATTTTACTCAAATGAGTCGATACAGTAATTACAGCGAACAACGATTTCGAAATCAATTCAAACAAAAATTTGATTTTATGAACTACAATACATCACTTATAACACCATTTGTTGGTTCGCGAACAGCCATTTCATTTGACCCGAGTCATATTGAGAAATCGGGCAAAAAGACACCCTATCTTGGTTCGTTTTGGTCAGGTTCAGACCAATGTACTAAACGAGGGCTTGAAATTGCTCAGATCGCTTTAATCGACATCGACTTAAAGCAAAGCTTTCATTTGGAGGCTGTACAAACTGTGCCGGCAAAAACATTAAAAGTAGCCTCCATGTCGTTAGTCGATTGGTATGCACAGACAATCATTAAACGAAAAGAGGATCTTCAAAAAATATCTAATATCGTTGTTGCCGATGCATTCTTTTCAAAGATAACATTTATACAACAACTTATGAATGAAGGTTTTAATGTTATATCTAAACTCAGAGACGATGCAAACCTACGTTATAAATTTACAGGTGAATACTCTGGTGTAGGAAGACCACCTCATTTAGCAGGCAGAATCGATTTGGACAATTTGAACATGGATATATTTACTCACATTGAAATTAATGATACAACCCAGGCATTTTATGCTATTGTAAACTCCAAATCATTGAAAACAGACATTTTGCTCGTTGTCGAACGAAAAACCGACGAAAACGGAAAAACAATTCAACGTTTGATATTCTCGACCGACACCAAAATGAATGCACTTGAAGTTTTATTGTATTATCACTGTCGATTTCAAATGGAATTCAATTTCAGAGATGCCAAACAGACTACTGGATTAAATCATTGCCAAGCCAGAGATTTAGATAAACTCGATTTTCATTTCAACTCTTCGCTTACAACTGTCAATATCATGAAAATTATTCACCTAAAGGATAAAAACAAAGCAGGTAAACCATTCTCAATTGCTGACTATAAACTACTGTATCACAATACGTTTCTACTAAATCGATTTATTGAGGCTTTCGGTATAAAACCGAAAACCCTAAAAAGTCACCACCATGTCAAAGAACTACTGTATTTCGGCACTAAAGCCGCTTAATATTAAATTTTTTCTAACGGACTATTGGTATTGTATTTAAACCAAAAACATACAACAGTTCCGGTGCTGTTGCATATAAACAATTTCCGATTAACTAATTTTTTAATACTGTTATTACAATGTCGCAAAACTTAATCTCGGCAACGCTTCCCGAAGCGAAAGCAGCCGAAGTAAACCAAAAACTGACTGAAGTAAAAGAAGCATTAGGCTTTTTACTTAGTATGCAACCTTCCGAAGTAAGCGGAATTATCAAACCCGGCAACACCTATCAACCCTTTATTGAGTTAGCCGGGCAAACTGTAACCAATCATCCCGAAATACTTCCGGGAATTTTTGACAAATCCGAATTTTCGAAAGACTTAACACTGTGGTAGGCACTACGCCCTATTGCCACACAAATTAACGAACTATCGGATGCTATCAACAAAACCTATCTCGCAGTAGGAAGCGATGTGCTTGTAGCGTCGTTGGATGTGTATTCATCGGTAAAACAAAATGCCGATAAAGTACCCGGACTAAAATCTACCGCCGACGAAATGGGCGTATTCTTCAAAAGAGCAAAATCAGCCAAGAAAGAGTGATTTTCACTCTCGGGAGACTGAAAATCACTCTCCCGAGACTAAAAATCAGTCTCCCGACACTGCAAAAGACTCTCCCGACACTCTTTATCACTCACCGGAGGGTGATAAAGAGTAAACGGAGAGTGATAAGGAGTGTGCTGACACTGAAAATCAGTCTCCGTACACTCTTTAGCACTGTTTCGACAGTGAATTTCAGGGTGGGGAGGGTGAATGGGAGGGATGAGAGAGTAATTAAAGAAAATTTAAAAATTATTAACCTGAGTATTCCAAAAATTGATAAAAGGAATCCTCATAAAAACAAAAAAAGAAATGAAAAAGAAAATTTATTTTATTGCAGTAATTTTAATAGCAAATTTATTTGCATCAAATGCACAATTAAAAGTGTTAGGTTCTCCCTATACAGGGTCTGTAAGTGTTGGATATACTGGTTATTCAAATATTTGGTTAGGAAGCCAGCCTAGTTCTGTCGCTGTAAATGGATTTGACTCTGGTAAATGGGGAATTGAAATATGGGGTGAAAATTTAAATATTTGGAAACCATATCCAAGTCAAAACAATGGAGAAGTAAATTATTATATGTTTTTAACTCCATCAGGAGCAGTAGGTGTGGGAAAAGTACCAACTCATTCAGAAATTTGTTTAGATGTGAAAGGTCATGTTTATGCAAATAATTATCAGTTAACATCGGATGAACGGCTAAAAAAAGACATCAAGCCTTTGAAAGAACAAATAAATAAAATTTATTTCTTAAATGGCAAATCTTACAAAAAATTTGACCAACAAGAAGAAGTAAGTTTGCCTGATATAGTAGACAATAATGGTAATATCATTAAGAAATTCGTAAAAAAGGATGCTAAAAATAATAAAATGGACAGTGGTGTTGAAGAGTTTGGATTTCTATCACAAGAATTAATGGATGTTTACCCCGAATTAGTTTCTAAGGATACTCTTGGTTTTTATTATGTTAATTATATTGGTCTAATTCCTGTTTTAGTTGAGACTTTAAAAGACCAGAAATCGCAAATTGATGAACAAAACACACAAATTGAGGAATTAAAAGTACTAGTGGGGAAATTGGTCAATTCTAAGAAATAAAAAAAATGGAAAAATTTAAATTTAAAAAAATGAAGCAATTTATAATTAAATCTTTTTTAATTATTTTTCTATTTGTTTTTTGGGGCTGTGATAAATCAAAAATATATATGAAATACCACTTTTTCTCAACAAGTGAATTGGAAAATGTATGTATGAATACTGACTCTATCATGAAATTTCAAAGTAAAATTTCTAAAATAGAGACTTTTGATGAGTTTGATGGAAAGCAACATATATATTACGAAAATGATACAGTTATGTTTTATGATGAAAATGGAGATACCGTAACTTGTATGTCAAATAATACTATTGATGTTACCGAACAGGGTGATGCGTTAGTTATTAATCCTGACACAAAAACAAGGATATCTTTAATTCTATATTGCATTGATAGCTCATTAAATTATATTGCTAGTTTTTCTTTGCGTAAACCAAGTGAAATGCTGGAAGATAGCTTGTCAAGGGGAGTTGAACTTAGGTATCCTTTTAATAATCCTAAAGCATATAATACATATTTATGTCAAAGTGGAATAAAAAATCAGGATAATACTTATTCCATTGTTTCAAAAGAAACATATGTTTTAAATGATACTCCAATTGATAATTGTTTGTTCGTCAGATTTTATGATGCTTCTTCAACGGAGCAAGCACTGTTAGTGTATTCAAACAAATATGGATTCTTAAAAATAAAAGATACTCAACATGAAATTACACGGATTTTATAAATATATACTCATAATTATTTTGTTAATTAGTAGTTCTAATGGCTTCACGCAAAGTTCTTCATATCTCTGTAAAGTTCAATGGATTGATCCAGTTTCGGTTTTGCGAACAGTTAATTCGGTTTCAACTGTTTATAATGGAGAAACGATTGGCGGAAAATATTTGACAATACTTGGGAAAAATCATACATCAATTGAGAAGCCATTTATCTTAATAGAAGGTATTGATCCAACAGGAGAACAATATTTTGATGATCACATTGATTTATTTAACAATGATGCATCATCCTATACTAATGCATTGATTTATAATCTTTACGAAAATGGATTTGATGTAATAATTCTTGATTTCAATAATTCCACTAGAGAAATTCAAGACAACGCCATGTTGCTGGTGAAATTAATTGAAGACGTTTATGACAATAACTCATTAACCGAAGATAATTTTGTAGTTATGGGCTACAGCATGGGTGGATTAGTCGCTCGATATGCATTGACATGGATGGAGGCAAATGATCAAAATCATCATACAAGGTTATTTATTTCACATGATTCTCCTCAAAAGGGTGCAAACTTCCCATTAGGTTTACAAGAATTAATTCAAGATATGAAAACTAATGGTGGTGGTGTGCTTTCGATTGCTACAAGCTTTTTATTTTTGGAACTCAATAATGATTTTCCAGCTATGAGTCAAATGCTAATATATCATTATATTAATTCTAATAATGGAATTGCTAGACCATCAGATGAAAGTCTTAGTTTTTTCTCAGAGTTATATAATATGAGTCCATCAACCAATGGCTATCCTGCAAGACCAGTAAAAATAGCTACTTCGAATGGTAATTTTTCGGGAATACCTCAAAAATATATGGGGACAGACATCAATCCTGGAGATAATATTTTAGATTTTTATTATTCTAAAAATAATGGTATGGCACCGCAAATATGTAACTTATGGCAAATAATTACTAATACTTGTCCACCAGCTTCACCATATGCTCCAGATGTGATATCTGTTAATGTGAAAGCAGGTTTTGATGCAACGCAACCTATAGACAAATTCTACATCTATTCAATGGGTAAAGAGCCGATTGGCACATCAACAATAAAAATTCCCGCTGGTGGTTCGGGTCAACAAACTTTTTTGTCCAGTAATTTATCATATGATATGGCTCCAGGATCTTATTCTTCTGCTAACATGAATATTATAAAGAATGGAATAGCAAATACATTAGGAGTTACAGTTACTGGAGTTAATACAACTTGTTTTATTCCTACGATTAGTGCTCTTGATCTAAACATAGGGATAAATGATAGTTTTGATTTAAATAGTTCTCAATGTTATACTAACTTTGATTATATTTATGCTAACACTTCTACTAATAATGATCATTGGCGTCTTGAGCCTGGAGCAAAGCAATTTATTATGAATCACGTTTTAGCTTCAGAGACACCAAGACAGAAGTATTATTTTTCCGCAGAAAACTTAATCATACCTGCAAACCAAGTTGTAAATAGCAGTGAACAGTATAATAAAACGGCAAAATACACTCTGAAAAATGATGGTGCATTTATTGTAAATTCCGGAGCATCCGCAACATTAGTTGCAGGGCAAGAAATTGAAATGAAACCGGGGTTTAGTGTTGAAAATGGAGGAGCTTTTACTGCTACAATTGGTTATATTGATTTAATGTGCGAAAACGAAGTAATGTTTGTCCCTCGCAAAATTGCTAGTGGATTAATACCTGATCCAGTTAACACATCAATTCAGAAAAACTATGATTGTAGTAATTACACAGAAATGCCAAATTATAATTCAAGTTACAGATATTTTGATTGTGAATCAGAATTGGCTCAAATAAACAATGAAAGTGTTGATTCAGTACTTAATACAAAGATAAATGTTTATCCAAATCCAACAACAGGTCTGATGAATATACAGTTCTCAGAAGATATTCCAATAAATAATTTGACAATAAAGATATATGATTTAACAAATAACCTTATTTATACAATTGATTCGGTTAATTCATATGATTTGACTTTCAATTTACCAAGTTGTATGCCTGGCTTGTTGACAGTGCAATTTATTTTTAATAATCCAAGTTATATTTATTCTAGGAAGATATTAAAACAATAATGAGCATCATGTCTCTTTTTTGGACAGTAACTAATTTCAAAAACAAACATTCCCAAAGTTATTGACTTTGGGAATGTTCTTTTAATATTAAAACAGGCAGCTTCTACTCCGAAAACTCCATCAAATACGCTTTAATAAACGCATCGATATCGCCATCCATTACGGCATTTACGTTCGAAGTCTGGTAATTGGTGCGGTGGTCTTTTACGCGGCGGTCGTCGAACACGTAGCTGCGGATTTGTGAGCCCCACTCAATTTTCTTTTTACCTGCTTCTACCACTGCGGAGGCAGCCCGGCGTTTTTCAAGTTCCAGTTCGTAGAGTTGCGATTTAAGTAAGCGTATGGCATTGTCTTTATTGCCAAACTGCGAACGGCTTTCGGTATTTTCAATCACTATTTCGTCCATCTGGTTGGTAACAGGATTCATAAACTTGTAGTGCAGACGAACTCCTGTTTCTACCTTGTTTACATTCTGTCCACCGGCACCCGACGAGCGGAAAGTATCCCACGATAACATTCCGGGATTTACTTCAATCTCGATGGTGTCGTCGACCAATGGAACTACGTACACCGAAGTAAACGAGGTCATGCGTTTTCCCTGTGCGTTGAAAGGCGATACACGCACCAGGCGGTGAACGCCGTTTTCGCTTTTTAGGTAACCGTAAGCCATTTCACCATCGAACTGCATGGTAACGGTTTTGATACCGGCTTCGTCACCATCCTGTATGTTGGTAATTTCCACTTTGTAACCCTGCCGTTCGGCCCAACGCTGATACATGCGAAAAAGCATGTCGGCCCAGTCCTGCGCCTCAGTACCTCCGGCACCGGCCACAATTTTAATCACCGCTCCGAGTTTATCTTCCTCTTTCGAAAGCATATTTTTCATTTCGAGCGTTTCCACCTGATCAAGTGCCTGGCGGTAAGCCTCGTCCACTTCTTCTTCGGTAACAGCTTCTTCTTTGTAAAAATCGAAAGCCAGTTGAAGTTCTTCCAGTGCGGTTTTCACGCCGGAATATCCTTCCACCCAGTTTTTCAATTCTTTTATTTTACGCATTTGTGTTTCAGCTGCTTTGGCGTCGTCCCAAAATCCCGGCACATGGGTGCGTAACTCTTCTTCTTCTATTTGGATGGTCTTCGAATCGACGTCAAAGGTACCTCCTCAACGCGTCCCCGCGTTCCAACACATCTTTTAGTTGGTCTAATGTAATCATAATCATAATTATAATTGATAATTGAAAATTGATAATTAATAATGGTAATAACTTACCGCTTGCTGCTTACCGCTTACCGCTAAAAAAGTATGCAGGGCAAAAATACAGTTAAAAATCCCACAACAAAACCGGCAAGTGTTTGAAGTGGTGTGTGTGCTTTCAGTTCAATGCGTGAAATGGCTACCAGCGCTGAAATAAACAGAATGCCAACAATCAGCGGAATAGGATTTATTGCCATGCGGTAACATATACCAAAAAGTCCTCCCGTTAATGCGCCTATTCCCGCCAGATGTGCCGATATTTTCCATTTCAGATTAATGAGTGTGATAGCCAGAATGGAAACAGCTGCACCAATACTCATGGCTACCATAAAAAACGGTAACTGAAGTATCCGGTAAATAAAAAAGGCCCAGAACAGGTACGCCAGAAATGAAAAAATATAGGGTACAGTGCGTTCTTCGCGTCGCGAAATGAAAAGGTCGTGCACTTCACCTTTGCGTATCATTAATAAAATGGGAGTGGCGGGCAGAATGCCGGTAAACAAAAGTGTACCAACTACGGCCATTATTCTCCACGCGAGTGTCAGTGTTTGAAAAACATCCATATTTGTCAGCAGAAGCATGCCGTACGTGGGCATAAGCAATGGCTGAAAAACCAGAGAGATAATTTTGAAAAACAAGCCCTGTAAATTCCTTTTGGGGAACTTAAAATTTGTATTATTAATTATATTCTTTTCATCCATAATATCTTTTCTAAATCAGTGATAATAAATATTCAGAGAATATGTCTTTAAAACCCCTTGAGGGGGTAGGGGGCTTCTATATTTCTTTTCTTAGCCGGGCAACCGGGATGTTCAACTGTTCGCGGTACTTTGCTACAGTGCGTCGGGCTATTAAATAACCTTTTTCTTTCAGTACATCGGCCAGTGCATCGTCGTTGAGTGGTTTGCGCTTGTCTTCGTTATCAATACAATCCTGCAAAATCTTTTTGATTTCGCGGGTCGACACTTCTTCGCCGGAATCGTTGGTCATCGATTCGGAGAAAAAGTATTTTACCGGAAATATACCAAATTCGGTTTGAATGTATTTGCTGTTGCTTACGCGCGAAACAGTTGAAATATCGTAGTCTGTAATGTCAGCAATATCTTTCAGAATCATTGGTCTCAAATAAGTATCATCACCTTCGATGAAAAACTCTTTCTGAAACTCTACGATGGCTGTCATGGTTGTGAGCAGCGTTTGCTGACGTTGTTTAATGGCATCGATAAACCAGCGGGCAGCATCAATTTTCTGTTTCACAAACATCACGGCATCTTTCATTTCGCGTGTCTGATTTTTTTTGTTCGACGCGTAATCCTGAAACATATCGTTGTAGGTATTGTTCACGCGGAGTTCAGGAATGTTGCTGTTGTTCAGATGAACGGTTAAAAAGCCCTCGTCGTTTTCCAGAATAAAATCGGGCACAATGGTAGCCATCGATTTCTCCAGAATATTTCCGCCCCAGGCATTGCCGGGTTTTGGGTTCAGATGTACAATTTCTCCGATAATTTTCTTCAGTTGATCATCGTTGATATTTAAACCGCGCAGTATTTTGTCGTAATGTTTTTTCGAAAATTCCTCGAAATATTCTTTGATAATTTTGGCAGCAGCAACCACCTCGGTTGTTTGTTTTTTGCGTTCGAGTTGCAGCAACAGGCATTCCTGAAGTGTGGTAGCGCCCACACCTGCCGGATCGAACTGACGAACCACATCAATAATGCGGTACATTTCCTCGTCGGTGGCATTGATGCCGGCATGAAAAACAATATCGTCGACCATCGATTCGGGAGTACGACGCAGATAACCTTCGTCGTCGATGTTACCGATAACATATTCGGCAAGTGAACGTTCGTGTTCGGTAAGGTGAACCAGCCCGAGCTGGTCAATCAGATTTTCGTGAAAGGTCATTCCTGCCGAAAACGGAATGTCTTCGCGTTTATCGTCTTTGGAAGTATTATTGGCTTTCAGTTTATAGTCGGGAATATCATCATCGGCCATGTATTCTTCCGGATCAAAATCATCATTGTTTCCTCCATCATCGTTTCCAAATTCATCAAATTCATCAGTGCTGTTATCGGCTTCTGCGCCTTCTTCCAGCGCCGGATTTTCTTCCAGTTCCTGCCGGATGCGTTCCTCCAACTCCAAAGTAGGAACTTCGAGCATCTTTATCACCTGAATTTGTGCAGGCGACAGCTTTTGTTGTAGTTTTTGTTGAAGTTGTTGTTTGAGCATTGATTTTAAATAACCTTTAACAAGAACACAAAGATAATGTTTTTTTGATGATTTCTGAAATGAATTTAGTAACTATTCAGCCTCCCGTAACTCTGAAACGGAGTTTTTGTAAATTTCCACTTTCAATCGGTAATGCGCATTTGGATGTACATTCGACAGCGACAAATATCCGGATATGATTTTGCCTTTTTCCACTATCAGTGGTAAATCATGTAATCTTTGCAGATGATTATTCCAAAGAGTTTGTTTTTCAGGAAAGTATTCCATCTGAAAATAACCTTGTGTCTCAGGTTGAACGAACCTGTCGTAAAATGTTCGGGCTACTGCACCCATGGTCATTCTCAGATTAATTTCTACGCAGGGATGCAGTTTTATTCGGTTGTTTTCTTCATACACAAACATATCTACACCCAATATACCTGAGTAAAAGGGAGAAATTTCTGTTTCGATAAACTGTTTCAGATGTAGTTGCACTGCTTCCAGAACTTCCGGATTTATCCATTTTTGAGTCAGTAAATTAAATATCTGGTCGTTGTTTAGCAAAAGATTACTGCGATATGTGCCCTTTTCAGTTTCGAAAAGTGAATATCCTGCAAAAGAGGTTTCTTTGTTTTTGCACGAAAAAAGCATGGCGAAATTCTGAACAACATGGTAAGCTTTTTCGCCAATTATGCTTTCCTGCTTATCAATTATTTTGCTGCACCATTCCAGTTGACTTTTGCTTAACTGCTTCTTCATCCAGAATAAACCTTTTCCGCTACCTGACCATGGAGCTTTGAAAACAACATTCGAATGTAAATCAGTGAAATCTATAACTTCATTTGCGGATGAAATAATTACTGCCGGATTTGAACAGAAGTCACGCTCTTTAATATTGTAAAGTAAAAACCTATGTGCATTAATAGCCGTTTTACGATGCGATAAATCTCTGATTTTTTCTGATTTTATATCGTCGGGAAGCAGAAAAGAAATGCTTTTGTTCCCGTCATAATCTTCGTCAATATGAGTGGAAATATATTTTATGATGGCTTTATCCCAGCCCCATGGATGAATTTCGGAAATTAACTCAGGCTGAATTGTCTGTACAAAATCGATATTGGTCAACTGAGGAAATAGTTTTTTCATACTTTTCAGCCAGTCATTATCGCAATAAGTGCGACACAGAACATTACTTTCAGGTTGCGAATACCATATAGCAGCATGCTCCAAATCGCTTGCCAGTTGTAATGCTGATAAAGGCGCATTAAAATTCGGGTCGTTATTGGCCAATGCCAAATCGTGTTCGGGATTGAAAATGTATAGCGGGCGTTTCATAAAAAAGGCGTATCTGTGTATTCAGACACGCCAAAGTTACAAATAATTATAGCTGTTTGTATACTTCATTAAAAGGAACTCTGAAGCGTTCGCCCCAGATGCCTTTGTTGCCATTGCGTATTCCGCATGAAATAATCATATTTATTTCGGCTCCACAGGGTAGTCCGAGTAGTTTTTTTACTCTTCTGCTGTCAAATCCCTCCAATGGGCAAGTGTCATATCCTTCGTTTGCCATAGCAATCATAAATGTTTGAGCTGCTAAAGCACAACTTTTGTGCACCACAATACGCTGATCACTTTCTGAAGTATTTGTAAACATCGGGCGAAAAAGGCTGACTGCTCCGGTGAGTATTTCGCGAAATAAACCCAGCAAACCAAAAAACCGGCTGTATAGAAACGGCATCATGGTTCCGTAGTACAATTCTCTGTCTTTGATGCGTTTTGTCTGACGTTCAACAGGGCTGTTTCTGGCTATATTGCCGCGTTCAAACTCCAGTACCTGTTTGGCACGTTTTCGGTGTAAATCCTGACGGGTTACAAATATTACCAATTGATTTGCTGTTGATACAGCACTTTGCGACAAACTGGCATAAGCCATTTTTTGTATCAGTTCTTTGTTTGTGATATGGTAAAATTCCCAAAGTTGCATGTTCGAACTACTGGGAGCCAGAGTTGCCATTTCGATACAATTTTTCACTTTTTCTGTATCGGGGGTTTGGTCGGCGGAGTAATTCCGAACCGACCGGCGGAAATTCAGCACTTCTTTCAGGTTCATGTTTTTAAATTAATTTGTTTTGTAAAGCACAAACAAATAACGTATCATCTATGTTTGCAGTGAAGTTGAAATATATAACAGGAGATTTTTGTCATGTACTAACAATATTATTTCTTTTCGAGTTCCAGATCAATTCTTCCCAGGTACAAACCGCTTTTACCAACCTGCGCAATAATCACTTTTTTGCCTGCAGCGTTGTTTGTTTTTACATTTTGAAGCATGGAGTGGGAATGCCCGCCAATAATCACGTCAATGTATTTTGTTGCATGAGCTACGCTGAAATCGTTTACTTCTACCGTGGTGGAATCACCGCCCAAATGCGACAGACAGATAATCAAATCGCATTTTTTTGTTTTCTTTAGATATTCCGACGTTGAATTGGCTGTTTGTATGGGGTCGTTGTATATCAATCCGCGGTAGTTGTTTTCGATAATAAGTCCCTGAGGTTGCACATTCAGAGCCATAATGCCAATTTTTATACCTGCTTTCTTTATCAGTAAATAGGGTTGAAGATATGGGGCAATGGGAGTAGCGGAAACATTGTAGTTGCTGCTCAAAATCGGGAACTGAGCTTTGTTCAGTACCATTGCCAGCGTGTCAATGCCATTGTCGAATTCGTGGTTTCCGAGTGTGCCGGCATCGTATTTCATGCGATTGAGAGCGTCAATTTCTACTCTGCCGTTGAAAAAATTGAAATACGGCGTTCCCTGCGAAAAGTCACCTGCATCGAGCAGAAGCACATTTTTTTCTTCTTTGCGGATTTTCTGAATTACGCCCATACGACGTGCATATCCGCCCATGTCGGCAGTTTTAAGTGTTGATTTTTCGGTAGGTTCCACCTGACTGTGTGTATCGTTGGTATGAAGAATTACCAGTTTTACTTTTTCTGCTGAAATGCCAACTAAACTTATTGAGATAAGCAGGATGACGATAGAATATATTTGTTTCATTTGTTGTAAATTGTAAAATTGTAAATCACTTAATTCTTCCGTCCAACCGGCTTTCGATGTTTCTTCCGTTGGCGGTTTCGTTTTTAATGTACTCCATAAGCATGTCACGCACTTTTATGCCGGTGTTTACGCGTTTTTCGTTATTGGCTAACTGAACCATCTTGTCGTTTCCTCCGGCCAGATAATCGTTGGTGGCAATGCTGTACGTTTTTTGTAGATCAATAGCCTGACTGCCAATGGTTATGTCGACGGCTTTTCCGTTGGAAATTGTAAACCGCATGCCCGAAACTCCTTCGCCACCCATGCCTGCAAAATACTGACATAAATCGTTCAGTTTATCGCCCTTTAGCCAAAGGATGACCAGTTCGTTTTCGAAAGGCATTAGCTCAAATACTTTTCTGACGGTTACATTGCCGGCAGGAATGGTGGTGCGCAGTCCGCCCAGATTCACAATTGCAATATCAACAGGCTGTTTGTAATAGTCCGAAGCGACTTTCCGGTACACGTCAGCGCTGAAATTTGAAAGTAAACTTTCGGGTGCATGACCACGCATAGTTTCGGGTGCATAACCAATAACCACATTCATTTTTTCATCAACCATTTGTTTTAGTGGCTTCAGGTAGGCGATATACGAGCTGTCGGCAATGCTGTCGGTACTTTTGTCGATGGCAATTCTACCCGAGGAGGCCGATTTTACTGTCCATTCAGCGCTGGAGCAGCCAATAAGAAGCAGAACGGAAATCAGAAGCAGAAAATATTTTTTTTGCATAAATATTTGTATTTGTTGGTGCGAAGATACAAAAAAGGAATTTAAATATTCAAAATTTTATTTTAGGTATTCCGAAATCTGACCGCTAATATGTAGCAGGGATATTTCACACAATTTGGTGTTGTACTGAGCCTGTACCAGTCTTTCTTCAGCTTCGAGCAGGCTATTTTGGGCTTCGCGTAATTCAATGCCCGATAGTTCGCCCAGTTTGTACCTATCGATGGCTATTTCGTAATTCAGTGTGGCATTGTTCAGATTTTCCTGTTCAAGCGTGGCTAGCTCAATGTTGTTTTGATACGCCATCCACATATTCGCAAAATCGCATTGAAGCGATAATTGTAATTGCTCAAAATCAAGGGTTGAGTTCTCAATTTTGATACGGGCATTTTGTTGTTCGCGTTTTCTGTTGAAGCCATCAAAAAGGTTGAATCCCAGCGTGAGTCCGTAATTTACACCCAGATAATCCTGACGCAAATAGCTCGATGCCTCATATTTGTTTGAGGTATATCCATATCCGGCATTGATTTTCAGATAAGGATAATTTTTGCTTTGTGCTGATTTTAAGTCCAGATAGCTGATGTTTTTGTTTTTCTCAGCAAGCAGCAACAGGGTATTGGATTGTAAAGTGTTTTTCCACAAAAGGTCTTTTGAAAGCAGGCGATTGAAGGTTATAGAACTGTCGGCCGGAAGAAATGCCTGTTCCACATTGCCTGTTGCCATCAGTTGATAAAGATTTATCCGGGATGAATACAGAATTTCCTGTTGCTTCATCAGTTTTGAACTGTCGGCGTTAAAATCAACTTTTGCCTGTTGTAAATCCAGTTTCGACATAGAGCCGATATTGTAACGGGCTTCTACAATTCTCAATCGTTCTTTCGATAGTTTTACAGCCGATTTCAGATTCTTGTACCGGATGTTTTGCTGAATGAAATTGTAATATTCTGACGATATGGTAGCAATGAAATTTTCGATACTCAGACGGGTGTTGAGTTCGCCTGCTTTTTGCAATTCTTTCAGTTTGCCATAGTTGGTAAACATTTGAAATCCATCGAAAATGGTCCAGTTGAGCGAAATGCCGATATCAATTCCCGAATTGTTTATGTTGTTGTTTGTCAGAGCACTTTCGCCTGTGCTCGGGAAAAATTTCTGGTCGGTTACATCGCTGTTGTACGACCCGGAAACATCAACTGTTGGCAGAAAACCGGCATTTCCTATCGTTGTATTATTGTCGTTAATGCGCTGATTGTTTTTTGAAATGCGCACATCGAAATTATTTTTCAATCCGGTTTCGATGCATTGTTTCAAACCCAGTGTTTCCTGTGCCACTGAATTTTGAGCAAATAACAGTGATGTTGCCATTATCAGGCTTATATATCTGACAGTACAACTGTTTTTCATTTTGTTTTCGTTTTTCTGTTGGTTGAAATAAACATATACATGGCCGGAACAACAAATAAAGTCAGGAATGTGGAAACCACCATTCCGCCTATAACTGCCACGCCCATGGCAATCCGGCTGTTCGATCCTTCGCCAGAGGCAAATGCCAGAGGTAGCAAGCCGAGGATGGTGGCAAAACTGGTCATAAGTATCGGGCGCAAGCGCTGAACTGATGCACTGAGGATTGCTTCGGCTTTCGTCATGCCCGATTGCTGTCGCTGGTTGGCAAATTCCACGATTAAAATTCCGTTTTTGGCAACCAATCCAATCAGCATAATAATACCAATCTGACTGAAAATATTCATGGTGATATCCGTAAAATACATAAAAATAAGCGCACCGGCTACGGCCAGAGGCACTGTAAACATGATAACAAATGGATCTTTAAAACTTTCGAATTGCGCTGCAAGAATCAGAAAAATAAGAATTAAAGCCAGAATAAAGGCAAACATCAAACTGGATGAACTTTCGCGAAAATCTTTAGAATCGCCGGCTAAAGCCGTTCTGAAACTTTCGTCGAGTGTTTCTTTGGCTATTCGGTCCATTTCGTCGAGCCCATTGCCAATAGTTACACCGGGAGTCAATCCGGCAGAAACAGTTGCTGAACTGAAACGATTGTAACGATACAATTGCGGAGGAGCTACCGATTCCTTTAATTCCACCAGATTGTCCAGTTGAATCATATCATTTTCATTGTTTTTCAGATAAACCGATTTCAAATCAAGCGGCGTATTCCGTTGCTGACGGTTAATCTCACCTAAAATCTGATATTGCTTCCCGTTCATGTAGAAATATCCCATTCGCTGTCCGCTAAGCGCATACTGAAGGGTTTGTCCGATATCGCGTGTGCTGACTCCTAAAATTGATGCCTTATCCCTGTCGATTTCAATACGTGTTTCGGGTTTGGTGAACTTTAGATTGACATCGGCCATTTGAAACAGCGGACTTGCCTGAACTTTTTCCATAAATGCCGGAATAAATTCCTGCAATTTTTCTATATTAGGTGCTTGTAACACATATTGAACCGGCATACTGGTTCTTCTGCCGCCAAAAGTTGACTGTTGCTGTACAAATGCCCGGGCTTCGTTTTCGTTTTTCAGCGCTTTTGATAAGCTGTCGGCTATTTCCATTTGGCTTCTGCTTCGGTCTTGTATATCCGGCAAAATAACTTTGATAAGTCCCATGCCGCTGCGCGAGATATTCAAATTGGATATTCTCTCAGGAACAATGCTGTCAGCTATGTCGGAAACTCGGGTGTTGTAATCTCTCGAAAATTCGAAGGTAGCACCTTCGGGAGTAGAAGTCCGGATGGATATTTGTGAACGGTCTTCCAGTGGAGCCATTTCGGCAGGTATGGCATTCCACAAAACAAAAATAAGTATCAGTGTGACGCCAATAATCGGGAAAACCATTGATTTGCGTTTCAGAAAACCGGCAAGCGATTGTTGGTAAAAATTATTCATCCCAACAAAAAACGGTTCTGTTTTACGGTACAGCCAGTTGTGTCGTTCACGTTTCTTTAATAGTTTTGTCGATAACATGGGTGTGAAAGTAAGAGCTACCAAAGCCGAAATAAGCACAGCCCCTGAAACAACAATGCTGAATTCGCGGAAAAGCCGTCCGGTCATTCCTTCCAGAAATACAATAGGAAAAAATACCGCCACCAGGGTAATGGTGGTCGACACCACAGCAAAAAATATCTCTTTTGATCCCTGTATGCCTGCCTGTACAGGTGTAAGTCCACTTTCCACTTTCAAATAAATGTTTTCGGTAACCACAATGGCATCGTCCACAACCAATCCCACCGCCAGTACCACCGCCAGCATCGAAAGAACATTGATGGAAAATCCCGCCAGATACATCACGAAAAAAGCACCTACCAGAGAAACCGGAATTACGGTAACCGGTATCAGGGTTACACGCCAGTCGCGCAGGAACATGAAAATAATGATGATAACCAACAGAAATGCGATATAAATGGTATCTTGAACCTCGCTGATAGATGCACGGATAAATTTTGTATTATCAAAAGCAATATCCACTTTCACATCCGCCGGAAGGTCTTTTTTTATTTGTTCGAGTCTTTGTCTTACTTCATTGGCAATTTCTATCTGATTTGCTCCCGGTTGCGGAACAATGGTTGGGCTAACCATCGGAACTCCGTTACGGCGCAGAATAGTTTTGCGATTTTCGGTATCGAGTTCAGCTTTGCCAATATCGCTGAAACGAACCACACGATACCCATCTTCTTTGATAATCAGATTGTCGAAATCTTCCGGAGTTTGAAGCAACCCCATGGTGCGGATGGAAAGTTCTATTTTATCTCCTTCGATACTTCCGGAGGGTAATTCCACATTTTCCTTGTCAATAGCACTTTTTACATCCATCGGAGTTACTCCGTAAGCTGCCATTTTCGAAGGATCGAGCCACAGACGCATGGAATATCTGTGTTCTCCCCAGATTTCCACCGCGCTTACGTTAGGAATTGTTTGCAGTCGTTCTTTGATAGTCAGATCGGCAATTTCGCTGAGTTCCAGCAACGAACGTTTATCGCTTTGCACGGTAATTTGAATAATCGGATTCGCATCGGCATCGGCTTTCGAAACTGTTGGCGGGTCACAATCGCGGGGTAAATATCTTTGAGCGCGCGACACCTTATCGCGGACATCGTTTGCTGCGGTTTCCAGTTCAACACTCATTTCAAATTCAACGGTGATGCGCGACATGCCCTGGCTGCTCTGACTTGTAAGCGAACGAATACCCGGAATCCCATTGATGTTTTGCTCCAGAGGTTCGGTTATCTGACTTTCAATAATTTCGGCATTGGCTCCGGGGTACGAAACTTCCACGGTAATAATGGGATTGTCGACATTGGGATATTCCCGAACACCCAGATAAGTGTAGCCAATAATTCCAAGCAGGAAAATGATGAGTACAACCACTGTGGCTAAAACCGGGCGTTTTATACTTAATTCGGATATGTTCATAAATTGTGGACTTCTGTTCTTTAAGAAATAAATGCAAACAACTGATATTTAATCAATCTTGTCGATTTTTACCGGCATGTCGTCGCGGAGTTGCATTACACCGCTCACGAGTAAAGTATCGCCCTGTTGTAATCCATCGATAACCTGAATGGACGATGCAGTACGAATGCCTTTTTTTATTTCCACCTGATGTGCCTTGCCGTTTTTATACACAAAAGCGATGTCTCGTCCCATTTCAGCAACAGAAGCAATACTTGGTATAACTATGGCATTGTTTATTTCCCGGAGTTTGATGTCGATAGTGGCAGAATGTCCCGGCTTTAGTTTTCCACCCGAATTTGCATAGCGGGCGCGTACCTGTAACGAAAGTGTTTTTTCGTCGAGTCGGGACTCAACGGCAAAAACTGTTGCCTGATATACTTCGTTGTCGTTTTCTAATCTGAAATTAATCGTAGTTCCGTTCTTCACATTATTTGCCTGCTTTTCATTTACGGAGAATTCTATTTTCAATGGCGTAATTTTGGTGAGTCGGGCTATTTTGGTTTGGGGCGATGTATAAGTTCCTTCGCTCACAAAGCGCAAGCCTAAAATTCCGTCGAATGGTGCACGGAGTTCGGTTTGTGCAATGCGTGCTTTTACCAACTCAATGTCGGCTTTTAGCTTTTCGAGTTCGGTGTTCACGGCTTCATAAGCTTCCTGGCTCACGGCGTCTTTGGCAAGAAGCGATTTCTGCCTGTAAACTCTTTCCTGAGCCAAAGGTAGTTGCGATTCAAGCTTTTTTAATTCAGCCTGCAAGGTGTTGTCGTTCACTTTGGCAAGTAACTGACCTTTATGTGCATAAGTTCCTTCCTTAAAATAAATAGCCGTTATTTTGCCCGAAGTTTCAAACGCAAGATCTACTTCTTCGTCGGGAATTAGTAAACCTTTGCTGCGGAAATTATCAGTGAGTGTTTGAGTGGTTACTATCTGAGCATTCACGTGCAGAGGTTGCTTTTTTTGTTTTCCTTCTGTTTTTGGTTGTACAGAACTACTACTATGGTCAGCACCTATCCATTTTTTTATCTGAGGGTAAAAAGCCATTCCGGCAATAAGCAAAACAATCGACGAAAGTAAAATTATCTTTGTGTTTTTAGTCATATTTTTTGTAGTTTGAACTATGCTGTAAAATTAGATATAATTCGCGAACAATGGTTTAAAATTCAGTGTCATTTTTTTGCTTTTTATTGAAACTAAGCCTTGTGTGAAATAAATAATTATGAGGTCTAAGTGTTTTTGTGGCATCATCTTGTCAGTTAGTTGAAATAATATTGAGTAAATTGTATATGTTTTTTTTGACGGATAAAACTATATGCCAAAAAATTAAATTGTTGTATCTTTGCAGCCTGAAAAAACAAACGAGATAAAACGAATAAATAAAATGAATTTCATTGAAGAACTTCAGTGGCGTGGAATGATTCACACCATGATGCCCGGAACGGAAGAACAACTGGCAAAAGAAATGACTGCGGCTTATGTAGGTATTGATCCAACAGCGGATTCGCTTCACATTGGTCATTTGGTGAGTGTGATGATGTTACGCCATTTTCAGCGTGCAGGTCATAAACCTATTGCGCTGGTTGGTGGTGCTACGGGTATGATTGGCGATCCTTCGGGGAAATCAGCTGAACGTAATTTGCTCGACGAAGCTGCGCTGCGTCATAATCAGGAATGTATCAAAGCACAGCTGGCAAAGTTTCTCGACTTTGAAAGCGATGCACCCAATGCTGCCGAACTGGTAAATAATTACGACTGGATGAAGGAATATTCTTTCCTCGATTTTATCCGCGATATTGGTAAACATATCACTGTGAATTATATGATGGCCAAGGATTCGGTAAAAAAACGTCTGAGTTCGGAGTCGAGTGTGGGCATGTCGTTCACTGAATTTTCATACCAGTTACTTCAGGGATATGATTTTCTGTGGCTGAATCAGAATAAAAACTGCAAATTGCAAATGGGAGGTTCCGATCAGTGGGGAAATATCACCACGGGAACTGAACTTATTCGCCGTAAAACCGATAGTGATGCTTTTGCATTGGTTTGTCCGCTGATTACTAAAGCCGATGGCGGTAAATTCGGAAAAACAGAAAGCGGTAATGTATGGCTCAATCGCCGTTATACATCGCCTTACAAATTCTTCCAGTTCTGGCTGAATGTAAGCGATGCGGATGCCGAAAAATATATCAAAATTTTTACGTCGATAGGAAAAGAAGAAATTGCAGGATTAGTGGCTGAACATGCTGCAGCGCCACATTTGCGCATTTTGCAGAAACGCCTGGCTAAAGAAGTAACCATTATGGTGCATTCCGAAGAAGATTACAACGCAGCTATCGAAGCATCGAATATACTTTTTGGAAATTCAACTTCAGAAGCGTTGAAAAAATTGGATGAAGATACTTTATTGGCTGTGTTTGATGGTGTGCCGCAGTTTAAAATTGATAAAAATTTGCTCGAATCCGGCATAAAAGCCATCGATTTACTGACTGATATTGCAGCTGTTTTTCCTTCGAAAGGCGAAATGCGTAAAATGGTACAATCGGGTGGAGTAAGTATGAATAAAGAAAAACTCGATAATCAGGATCAGGAAATTAGTTCTGCCGATTTGCTGAATGGCAAATATTTATTGGCTCAGAAAGGTAAAAAGAACTATTATCTGCTTATTGCGGAATAAGACCTCACCCCAAACCCTCTCCCGGGGGAGAGGGAGAAATTGAAAAGGAAGTTCCTGAGTAAATTTGCGGATATTTTTTCGGAAAACGTTTTGACAAAAAGAAAAATAACCGTATCTTTGCACCGCTTTTTGAGAAAAGAGCACTAATGATTGTCTCATGGTGTAATGGTAGCACTGCAGTTTTTGGTTCTGCCTGACAAGGTTCGAGTCCTTGTGAGACAACGTAAAACGGTAATACAGTTTATGTATTGCCGTTTTTTTTTATTATTCTTATGTGGGTTAAGTCATTAAAATTCAACCCCGGGTAATTAATTCATAAGGAATTATCTTTTTTTGTAAGTTTTTGACCACTCTATTACATTTGCCGGCGCACGTTCTGAGAGCAATTCCTTTTTCATGAAATCCATATACGGTGCCACATAGTTGTAAAACATTTTCCAGCCTGCACACAGATAATTCAAACCCGGTTCACCATCTTTAGTTTTTGCAAAACGGTTTTTGGGACATTCGCCATGGCAGGCAAACAAAAACTCACATTCTCTGCACTGACGCGGTAGGGTGTCATACTTATCTGTTCCGAATTTAAGTTGTTTTTCCGAATACATCATCCCCGCCAGCGAATCGGTGTAAATATTTCCAAGTTTGTATTCCGGAAACACATAATGGTCGCACGAATACACATCGCCGTTAAATTCCATTACTCCTGCATGACCGCAATGACGTGCCATGGTACAAACACCGGGCTGTTCGCCAACCCAATTGGCCAGCGTAGAATCGAATAACAGGATATAAAATTTCCCCACATCTTCCTTTATCCATTCGTCGAATAATCCAATCAGGAATTTACCCCACTGAACCGGACTAACCGAAAAATCAGCCACCTGAGCTTCATCGTCGGGTTTGATTAGTTTCAAACCGTTTCCCTGAGGAGCTAAACGTTCCACAATAGGTGCAAACTGAATATAATGACAGTCCAATTCTTTGAAAAACCGGTAAAACTCCACCGGATAATCGGCGTTATAATCGTTTACCACCGCCATGGCATTGTATTCCACACCGTGCTTTTTCAACAGTTGAATACCTTTCATAACTTTTACAAAAGTGGGAAGTCCGCCTTTGTTGCGCCGGTACTCGTCGTGAAATTCCTGTGGCCCGTCAATAGATACTCCAATCAGAAAATTATTTTCTTTGAAAAATTCGCACCAGGCATCGTTCAGCATGGTTCCGTTAGTTTGCAGCACATTTTCGATATGACGTCCACGGCCATATTTTTTTTGCAGTTCCAGTGCTTTTTTATAGAAGCTGATCGGACGTAAGAGTGCTTCACCACCATGCCAGGTAAACAAAATTTCGTTCTGAGTTTGCGAGTTGATATATTGCTCGGTAAACTTTTCGAGCAACTGATCACTCATCATTTGGTTCTTGACCGAAGGATACAAATGTTCTTTCTCCAGATAATAGCAATACTCGCAATTGAGATTGCATGCCGAACCCACAGGTTTCAGCATGACATATAGGGGTTTTGCAAAGGGTGCAAAGGTAGTATTCATGAAATTTTTTCTTTTTTAAAAAATCATAGGAAGCAAAAATAATCAAATTAAAATGATTCAATAACAAAGGTCTGAATAAAAAACTTAAAAAATGCAGTTAAAAATCAGTTTTAAAACCTGCTTATAACTAGAAGGATTTGTGTTGTTAATTCAAAGTCTACCGGCGAAAATTGGTAAGTTGAAAAGGAATATCTAGCTCTTCAATCAAGTTAATCCCATCTTGTCCCGTTTTCATATTCGTAATCATCTGTTGAATGGGAAATTTGGGCTTTTTGTCGTACCGTTATATCGATGTTGGGTGCTGATATTCCCGAGATTCGTACTGTAGCACTACGAGCGGAAGTTGTTTCGTTTTTTAATGGTTTGATTGTAAATGAATTGTGTTGTTCGTTTATTGTCACTTTGCACCACAAAGAATCAATAGTTAATACTCTAACATGCCACCAGTTTTCGTTGGTTGTAACTGTAAATGTGTTTGATTCGTTGATAATTTCAGCCGGAAACTCCAAAATACTTACTACAGGTGTTATTGTTAGCGTCGGATTATCTTCGACTATCGGTTCATCGCATGCAAAAACTATGATTAAGATGCTACTAATGAGCAGGTAGTTAATTCGTTTCATGTTTTTAGATTTTTAATTATTCATCTTTTGTCCAGGTGCCGCCATTTACAGTCCATTTTTTATTCACTGCTGTTTCTAAAGCAGAATTATAACCGCTGTTGCCTGTAAAGTTCATAATTCCATTTGATTTTCCTGTTCGATCGGGAAGTGCATTCATTATGGATGCCGTAGCTGAACCAAATAACTGGTTATGCTCTATTGAAAGTGAGTATAAACCACTACAATTGGTTAAAACTAATTGAGAAATGATGTTGTTGGAACAGGTAATGCTACCAAGATCAGTACAGTTTTGTGCATTAATTGAAGTTATTTGGTTGGAATTACACCACAGGTTTTTTATTTTTGTGTTGGTTCGTAAATCCAATTGGGCTAAGAGGTTGCTTGCACATCTTAATGATTCCAGTTCTGTTGCATCTGCAGTACTGAGTGAGCTTAACCGGTTGTCTTCACAATTTAAATTTTTCAATGCTTTGCATCCGGTTATATTTATTGTCTGTAGTTGGTTTTTCGAAACGGATATAGAACTGAGAGCCGTGCATCCGCTTACATTCAACATGGTTAATGTACCTTCCGAGAAGCTAATCTCTGGTAATGATACACAATTGGATGTATTAATGTTAGTCAAAGGATTATTGTTGAAAGTAAATGCGACTAGTTTTGGGTTGTTGCTCACATTTATATTGCTTATAAGGTTATTCTCAAGTGCCAATGTTGCCAATTCCGGTTTGCTGTTCAGAGTGAAGTTAGTAAGCCGGTTATCATTCAAAATCAACGATGTTAATTGGTGATTGGCTCCAGTTATAAACGAGCTGATGTTGTTTTTCTTTAAATCTACGCTCTTTATGGCTGGACAAGACGAAATATCCAGTTTGGTCAATTCACTATTAACACAGCGTATACTTTCAATATTCGGGCAGTCAGAAAGATCGATGCTGGTGATTTGCTGTCCATCGCAATTGAACGATTTTATTAAGCCGTGCACGGTTATGGTCTGAGAGTTGACCGCAAATTTTTGTCCGACATTGTAAATATATTCGTTGTCCTCCATGATTTGATTGTTATTCAGGTCGATCCAGGTTTTGTACCCGCTAAAAAGTCCAACTCCAAACTGAATAGAATCTCCTTTTGATTTGGAGGTTGTAAAAGTAATGCTGTTCTGCCATGCTGGTAAAAATTTACCTATGCTGGGAGTCGCAATTTTTTTACCATTTAAAATAATGATAGCACTCACATTATATTTGGTGCCGATTTCTATATCTTCTCTGATATTAACAGTCTTTTTTAATAACCAGGATTTGAAGTCGTTTGGCGGTCCGGAATAATAACCAAGGTCAATTTCATCAACAATTTCCCAATAATCATTTTTTGTGATTCGAAGTCCCAGTTGAGCACCTATCAGGAGCTTGTTTTTTAGTTCCATCGACACTTCCATTTTTCCCTTTTCAGTTTGTGTAAATTTACAGTTTGCAAAATGGGGTAAGAAATAATGTTCAGAAAGTGGAATTTCCAGGGCTTCCGATTGTGATTTTGCATTTAAAACACCCCCGAGACTGGTAATTCCAACTCCGATAGAGGGAGTGAGCAGGGTTTCGACTTTAGAAGAAGAGAAGCCATCGTAGAAATATCCGGAAAGTAAATTTCCATCTTGACCTTCAGCCAAAGCTGCATTAAAATCGAGGTTACAACGTACACGAATCCGGGAATCAACATTAGCAGTAGCTTCCAGTAATCCAAAGACTTTAAATCCTCCGTAAATCTTAGCGCCAGCAGCTATACTTCCAACCAACTGTAAATTGCCTGTATATTTAAAAGGTTCACTGGTATCTTTGGGGTCTTTGTCTGCCAGGTAATTGCGGTAAACAAATCCACCGGGAACATATGAAAATCCAAATGGTATTTCCTGTTTGTATTCCATGGTTGTAGTTAACGTAGCTTTCCCTTTTAAATCGGCTACCGCGTTTAACTTCATAATTGGTACAATCATGATAGGACCAACCGGAATGGGGGCAAAATGAAATTCGAGTAATGGTACTTCTTTCTCGTAGTTTTTCTCGGTCTGAGCTGTAAATTCACCTGTAAAGGTAACTACCGGAGTTGCCTTGAAATGCAAATACTCCAGGGTTTGGTCCACAACACTCATGCTCATTATGGTGTTCATTGTAACTTGTATTCCTACTTTAGCCGAAAGTGCCTGCTCATCATTGAACGTATAGGTAATAGGAGGTGAGGTATAGGAAGGCGTGAATTTGTCGGCAGCCATAATTCGTGAAGCATTGGTAACAGCAAAGAGCGAAAAGGAGTTGGGTGTAGCCGGATAGGATAACTTTTGATTGCCTGTTTGCGCTGACACGGGGACGTTCAACATTACTGTAGACCCGGAAACACTGAACGGTACCCGGGTTCCGTTGTACGTAGTAACTTCTTTGAGATATGAAGCCAGATCGAGCGCCAAGCCAATTCCATCGGATGCTGTTCCGTTGGTATTCCACAAAGGACTGCCAATAGATAAATTTTTAAATAATTGTGTGATATCCGTAATCGCTTTTAGACTAATTCGTTGCCGGTTATTTGGCAGGTCGGTTATGTCATCAATCGTACCGGCATATCCGTTCGGAAATAGCGGATTGGTAAAGTTAAGAATCAAATTAATACTATTCGCATATCCTAATGTTGCGGGCGCAGTAAACGTTAGGTTTTTGTTTGAATTATACGAAAAATCGGAAAATTGTTGGTACTGTTCAGGGCTGACAACTCTTACCCAATCATTTAAAGTGTATTCCACCCCTACCGATTGAGAATAGGTATCACCAATGGGATAAAGTTTACCCTTTAAAAGTGTTTTACCGGCAACTGTGCCTATAGTCTTTGTGATTTTAGCTCCATTATCCAGCAACAAGTCAATCTGAAAACCTTTTGGATAATCACGGGCAGGTACCAGTATGTAAAATTTCAATATATCATTAGTTACCATTGAAATTCCTTCTCCACAATCCAGCGTCAAAGTATCGTTAGCGGGTGTACTGCCCATGGGAAAAATGACTTCAGGTTCGTTTTCAGTCCATTTAACACTAAATGCCCCTGAAACCGGCTTGAGTGATAAATCGGTAAAGATTACTTTTTTGATAATGCTATCCTTGTTCAACCTGAGATTTATTTGTAAAAGTGCAAATAAATTTTTAAAAATTAGCTGTTCGGAGCCTTCAACTGTTTTTGCAACCATAAAGTTAGCTTCGGATGATGGAAGTGGTATGCCGGATCCATCGGCTGTAAAAATCTGTATGTGTGGCATATTCAGGATGAGTTCATCGCCACTCATGGAAGCGTTTTTTTGATATGGATAGTAGGCAATCAGATTTCCAGTGGGTTTTGATTCATTCGTAGTGAACATTGCTGTTTTTCCATTTTCGGAGATAGCAGCTGAATGGGTCGAATACAGAATGTTTTTTCCTTCTTTTGACCCAAAAACACCGATAGAGTCTCGGTCTTTCCAGAGGATATTCATGCGCTGGGATGTTGGGTCGTTGGCATAAATAATGCGCGAACTGCTGTTTGAACCAGTATAGTTAGATTCGTTTTCGATACTGGCAGTAAGTTGATTGCTTGTCTGCTGCAGATTGTCATCGGCACATGAACTGAGAATTACAAGTGCTACCAGAATTTCTAAAAGTATTTCTATCTTCTTCATGTGGAAAAATAAGGTTTTAATTTATTGTTTAACAACACCTTACGAAAAAATGTCTAAGAGAAAGAAATAACTAAAAAATGTTATAAAATGTAATGTAAATATAATGTGTTTGCTGCGATAATCCACTGTTTTAAAAGTTAAATCTTACATTTTTTTTGTTGTGGAGGAATTTTAACCTGATACAAGGTGTAAGGACGGTATATTTGACGGTAATATTCATAATTGACAAAAACAACCTTTATATTTCTACTTGATTTATTTTTAGTACAGATATTGATTTAATTATAGTTACGACAATTGAATTCAAAGAAGCTATTGTATGAGAGTTAAATTAAAATGCAATAGTTTTTTTACGAATGTAATATCACCATTAGGTGGAAGAAATGAGTGGAAATTCTTTTGCGGAATTTTTTTTTTGATTTTATCCGTTTACAAATACCAATTTTTGGTGGACAAATCACAGAAATCCCCTTTTATGAAATAATTATGACCTTTCGGGATAAGAATATGCTGTAATTTTATGCTGAATTCTTTACCGAAAAATAAAATGAAACGATTAAACACATTTTTAGCACTTATAGCTATTGTCTTTTCCTTGCAGGCACAGGTTGGTTTTGGGTCTTCTCAGCGAATAAATAACGGCTGGAGATTTTTGCTGAACGACGAAAGAATGGCTTTGGTAGTCAATTTTGATGATTCAAAATGGGAAAACGTAACCCTGCCGCACGATTGGAGTGTGCGTGGTCAGTTGAGTCCTGATAAGGCCAGTTGTACGGGATATTTGCCCGGTGGAATTGGCTGGTATCGGAAACAAATTGATATCCCGCAGGAAAAAGCCGGTCAGAAAGTTTTTATCTTTTTCGATGGGGTTTATAATCGCAGTGAAGTTTTTGTGAATGGAAAATCTGTAGGTAAACGCCCTAACGGATATATTTCGTTTATGTATGATATTACTTCGTTTATCAAATTAGGAGAAAAAAATCTGATAGCTGTCAGAGTCGATCATAGTCAGTCGGCCGATTCGCGCTGGTACACCGGTTCAGGTATTTACCGCGATGTGTTTTTAGTCTATTCCAACCCTGTTCATATTGCTCGGTATGGCGTGTATGCTGTACCTCTGGTGAAATCTTCCAACGATGCATCATTAAATGTACAGGTAGAGTTGAAAAACGAATCAGACAAAACTGCAGGCTTAACCGTGGTGAACGAACTTTATTCTCCCGAGGGAAAACTCGTTTCAACGTCGAAAGCCAAAATTAACATAGCTTCATCGGTTACATCGGCAATTAATTCTTCTTTAAAGATAAAAAATCCATTGCTGTGGAATCTCAAAACACCGTTTTTGTATCAACTGAAAACGATGGTTTTTCAGAATGGGAAAAAGATTGATGAAACGACCACTACTACAGGTTTCCGTACTTTTACTTTCAGTCCCGATAAAGGATTTGCTTTAAATGGCGTAAATACGAAAATGAAAGGAGTTTGTTTGCATCACGATGCCGGAGTGTTGGGTGCTGCGAGTTATAAAGCCGTGTGGAAACGACGTCTTTTACAGTTGAAAGAAATTGGTGTGAATGCTATCCGTACGAGTCACAATCCGCAAGCTCCGGCTTTGTATGAACTGTGCGACGAACTGGGTTTGCTGGTGATGAATGAAGCTTTTGACGAATGGGTTTATGCCAAACGCAAATGGATAGAAGGCTGGAATGTTGGCAAACCATTGTTCCAGGGAAGCTATGATTTCTTTCCGGAATGGGGTGAAAAAGATTTGGAGGATATGGTACGTCGCGACAGAAATCATTTGTCGGTATTTGCCTGGAGCATTGGTAATGAAGTGGATTATCCAAACGATCCGTATTCACATCCTGTGCTTGACGGTGGAAAAGAGACCGGATTTACGCAACCTGTGTTTGGTGGTTACAAAAAAGATGCGCCTGATGCAAAACAGTTGGGCGAAATAGCAAAGAAACTGGCTGCGGTAGTGCGAAAATTCGATCCTTCACGACCGGTGACAGCAGGTTTAGCGGGTGTAGCTATGTCCAACGAAACGGAATATCCCGGAGCTCTGGATATTGCAGGATATAATTATACGGAAAGTAAATATGATGCTGATCATAAAAAATATCCGGAACGTGTTATTTATGGAAGTGAAAACGGACATGGTTATGAAGCATGGAAAACGGTACGTGATAAAGAATTTATTTTCGGACAGTTTTTATGGACAGGAATTGATTATCTGGGTGAATCGGGACGTTGGCCTTCAAGAGGTTTTTATTCCGGATTGGTGGATTTTGCGGGATTTATCAAACCGCGGGGCTATTTCCGTCAGGCTTTATGGGCTGAAAAACCGGTAGTTTATATTGGCACCTATATCAGTCGTCGCGAAAACTGGTTGTTGCAGGATGCATGGCCGGTTTGGAACTATGATGAAGGTAAAACGGTGCGTGTGGTTTGTTATATGAATACAGCTTCAGCCAATTTGTATTTGAACGGAAAAGAGGTAGGCGAAAATAAAAAGTTTGATGATAATACAGGAATTGTGTTTTGGGATATTCCATATCAACCGGGAAAATTAGAAGTAAAAGGATTTGATAGTGCTGGAAAAGAAATCGCTACTAACTTTATCCATACTTCAGGCCGCTCGGCTTCAATAAAAGCAAAATTGGTTGACAATAATATCAGTCGCGATAACGGAATTGTGCAAATAGAAATTCAGATAGTTGATGATAACGGGATTCCTGTAATGTTGGCTGATGACGAAATTAGCTGTCGAATCAATGGAGCAGTAGAGCTTTTGGGCATGGAAGCCGGGAATAATCAGGATATGAGCGATTATACAGATAATAATCAGCGTGTATATCACGGAAAAATGATAGTGTATCTCAGAACAGTTGGCGAACTAGGTAATGCGAAAGTGCGATTTACGGCGCCATGGCTTACGTCAACCGAAGTAAGTTTTGATATTAAATAAATCACAACTGATGCCGGGTAAGCATATGTGTGTGATTTTTTATTTTTTTTGCATTCAGCACTTGTATAATATAACTGAATATACTACTTTTGCACCTCCAACAAATTGTCTCATGGTGTAATGGTAGCACTGCAGTTTCTGGATCTGCCTGTTAAGGTTCGAGTCCTTATGAGACAACAATTATTTAGAATAACCCTTTGATTTTCAGATTGAAAATTGAAGGGTTCTTTGTTTTTGAAGCAAGTTGCTCTGAAGTTGCTCTGAATTTTGGTTGAAATGATACGGAAAACAGATAAATTCTTGCTCCCAAAGTTGCTCAATTTATGGTGTTGTTGAAGTATTTTAATCTCTAATTTTAATCCAACTCTTTATTAAAAGAGTTGGATTTTTTATTATCATAAAGAAGATATTGAGGATTTGGAGTAAATGGAAGATTTAATTAGTTCTTACACCTCTTACAAAACCTTTATAGATATAAGGTGGTTTGAAATAACCCTGCCAAAGCACTTCTTCAATCAAATCATCATTTCTACTATGTTCAGTCGTGTAGGATTCAATCACATGATACAAACCATCTTCCTTTTTTTGAAATTTGAACTTTTTAAGCAGAAAGTTTGACCGGTATATATAATGCCAACCATCTTCATAATATACTCCAAAACGCATATCCCAATCAGGACCATAAGAATTGAGAAATGACCGATAACTTGCTTCGTCAAGCGTTTTATCATCCAACTTAGTTTTTATCCATTGTTCCCCACCCCAAACAGTTCTCGAATCATTTTTAGCCCAAAATAGCTTGTTTTTGCTTACTATGATTTTATAAAATTCATCTACTACCTTTTTTAAATTTTTAGGAAGTCGATTCATTGTTTCTTCTTCAAAATATATCAGATCATATTCTGAAATTGTAGTTTCGGGAATACTGTTCGACATGCCATAAAAAGCCTCCGCAATGCCTCCGGTAATACACGTTAATGTGTCTGTATCGCCACCCAAAGATACAGCCAGACGGATAGCAGATTCAAAATCGGAGCTATCCAAAAAGGCAATGATTGCTTCGGGGACTGTCTCAGCACAACTTTCATTAAAACGATACGTTGGTCGGATTTCATCACAAGTACGTGAAAGATTATAGCCGTATTTTCTTTCGATATACTCTTTTATTTCCCGCTTTGTAGAACAGGTTCGAGCCATGTAAATAGCGGTAGCCGTAGCCTGCGCACCTTTTATCCCTTCCGGGTGATTGTGCGTAATTTCAGCTGTGAGTTTAGCTATTTTCTCGGTTTCTTCCAACGAATCAAATGCCCAACCAACCGCAGCCACCCTCATTGCCGAACCGTTACCCCAACTTTTATAAGGTGTTTGTTCATCGCTAAAAGCCCATTGTTGAAATCGGCTACCATATCCGCCCATAGGATTGGGATATTCCTTTACATATTTACGTATGGTATATATCAATCTTTCTTTTGAAAGCGTACCCATCAATAGCCAATCTGCCACGGCAATGGTCAGAATTGAATCGTCGGTAAATGTTGACCTTTTACCAAACAAGTCAAAATTTGTTGTTTTTATGTTGTTGAACTCGTAAATAGAGCCAACTATATCTCCCAAAATTGCTCCTAACATAAACTTTATTTTTTTGTAATTTGTTTTTGAATGCAAGGCAAGAGCCTTGCTATTAACTGAGAGGTAGGCCGGAGCCATAGGCCGAACGAGAAAATGAGACTTGGCTCAACTAGCAGAATATTGATAATATATATTTCTAGGATTTATTTTTTTGAAATACATCTCTTAGAAAATGAATTCCCTTTTCACCATGCATATTGCATATAGTGTCAGCAATCTCTTTTAATCCATTATCATATAATACCTGAACCATTGTTGCAATTCTACCTCTTGAAATATCATATGAAACTCCATTTTTAAACAACTCGATTAAAATATTGCCAACTTTCTCAGGTGATTTTATTACCAACTTCTCTAAGTTCTGGTATGCAAAATATTTATCCGATTGTTCAATATATGGAGCGGCAATCATCAACCATTCGTATAACTCATCGTCTAATTCATTGAAGTTACTCAACCATTTAAAACCAGCAGAAAGTTTCAATCGATCAGTTTCTACATTCTTCATTTCTTTTGCACTATCAATAACAGATTTCCAAAAAAATTTGATTTTATCAATATATCTTTGCGGAATTTGATTATTTGGACTCCAAAAGAAGTAGGTATAGGCTGATATTATTGATTTGTCATTTGAAGATATCAATGTTTTCATTAGTGAATTTTCAAGAGTGAAGCCATTTAGTTCATTAAGGTATGCACCACATAATTGGGATACTAGATGTTGTATAACATTTGTATGAAAATTATCCGGTTCAACAATTGCTAATTCATAATCGTCGTTTTCTGTCAAGAGTTTAAATAGACTATTATTAGGACGATTATGAAAATACAAATACCCAGTCATTATGGCATTCCAGTTGATTGTGTTATGCCTGGAGAACAACACTGGAAAGAACTCATTGAGCCAATTTGTATCGAGATAATTTATATTTGGTAAATACTGTCCCAAAACACAAAATAACAAAGGATTTTCTAAACCAGAAGCAACTTCAGTAGTAAAAAGAGCTTTGATTTCATCATCCCAACGGTTATTCTCTTTTTGCTCCATTCTAGCTTTCCTTAATGAGAATTCAAACAACGCAGTATAAATTTTACCTTTTGAGTTATTTAAAACAGTCATAGGCAAATCCTTATAGTCATCTATTTCTGAGTTGTCAAATTTGTATATTTCAAGCAGAACTGTTTTAAGTTTATCTAAATCCGACTCCGATATATTTATTGAATCATTTTTCAGCACAGATTCGACAAATCGAATCAAACTTGAAATAAACCAGTTAGAATATCTTTCATCGCTATTGTATGTATCTTTGAATCCTTGGTTTGAAACAATTTGAACAAGAATATCATATACTGCAGTTAGAGTTGGAATATCATTATTATTTCGCAGTATATCATTTAATCCATTCATCCAAGCGTATAATACAAAATGTGGGGCATTGATCAAAGCATTACAACTTGTTGTATATTTATTAAGGTTAGCAGTAACATCAGAAGTAATCATGAAAGACAATCCTTCGACCGAATCACCCATAAAATCATGCTTTTCTTTTGTATATTCTGAAGTATATCCAATAATTTCTTCTATTGTTTTCTCTGCGATTTCTTCATTAGTTAAAGGTGAAGAGTATCCATATGAGCTTGAAAACCATGTATCAAATCCGGGGTGCTCAATTTTTGCATCATTAATAGCATCTAGTTCTTGATGCTTTTTTATAACTGACTCATTACCTGTATCTAATAGTGAAGAGACCCATTCTTTCTTTCTGTAAGCATTTACTATGTTCATTTGAACTGCATCACCATTAAAGTCCTCCTCAGTATAATATTGCTTTGATTCAATCCAGTTTAGAACCAATTCAATATGGTCATCGGTAAATTCACCAGCATTTTGCTTGATTAATTCATATAATTCATGCTTAATCAAAGGAAAAGCTAATGGATTATCATTCCAACTCCAAAAAATATCTCTAAATTCGGAGTATCTCTTTCTTATTACATGAAGAGCGATACGTTTAAATATAGGTTGTTCCTTATTCAAGAGTTCAATCAATTTCTCACTTATATCTTCCGCAGGAAGTTTTTCAAAACAATCCCGTACTAAAAAAACCAGTTGACATTCAAATTTTTCAGGAGACCTCGTTTGTGAGTGTTCCTCAATAGTTGGTATCGTAAAGTTATTAAATGAAGAAATGTCGATATTTGTAATTTCATTTATTTTCTGAATTGAAATATCCAGAATTTCATTTCCACACTCAGCGATAAGTTTCTCTTTGTGTTCTGATATAATTCTTCCTAAGTCATATTCTCTAAAAACTGAATCTAACTTGTCGATAGGTTTTGCTTCATCAATTTTATGTTTCAATAATATACTGATACTGTTTAAGAGTAACTCTTTATTCTCCAACAATAAGAGTCTATCAATCAGTTCTCCAAAATCATAACCTATTAATCCTTCCCACTTACTATCAAAGGTTGATTCAATGAAATCCAAATGTGTTTTAGAAATTAAATTATCCGGTAGATTACATATCATTTTAAATACACTGTAATCTGTTCTGAAGTTTTCAATTCTATTTCCATCAGATTTTCGGTAACTTATGATATTGCTTATGATTGAAACTAATAGTTCCGAAACTTCATCATTTGGATTTTGAGCATTGACCATAGAGATATGTTCGAGGTAGTTGAGTACTGGCCAGTAAGGAATAGAAACAAGGGTAGAATCATCTTCTTTAGAAATAGGTTCCGGGTTTAATTTGCCATTAAAATAACCATTATCTGATAAACTTTTCAACCAACCCGCTTGCTTCAAGTTGGAGAAAAAATAAACATTTCTTGAATCATCTTTTAATATATTGGGTAGCGCTTTTAAAATTTCATCTGTTGGAGACTCTAAAAGAATTAAAGCATCAATTCTTTCTGCTATAGCATAGTAATTTCCGATAAGAACTGACAAGATTTCCTCAAATTCAGACCAGATTCTTTCAATATCATGGCTGGATCTTGGCCGAGCATATGATCCACTTCTGTGAGCATATTTGTGAAAAAAGATAGCTAATTTAATATATTGCTTTGCTAATTTGGAATTAAACTCCAAACCAAATGAGATTAATATTGACGATATATGCCCCTTAACCTTTGCAAAATCCTCACTTGTAACATCTTTAAGATATTCATATTCTTTATAATCTTCCCTTATCTCCTCAAATAATTTTATTACTTCAGGTGTTGTAAGTTTTTTCTGAAACTCTTCCTTACTTTTTTTTTGTTCAAAGACATCTCTTAGTCCACTTTCTATTTCACGAAGTAAATGACCTATTAGATTAGATTTAGATTTAATCTCAGAATTGACCAAATCAACCCCATCACTATAGAATTGTGCAATTTCAGGTCTGATTGAATTTAGACCTTCATGAATTTTTACTTGTTTATCAGTCATGGTTTTATCAGATTGAGATTACTGTAATTGAAAAATTATCCTCATTTGTATCTTCCAAAAGCATCAACTTAGTATTAAGTTCAATATCAGAATAAGATATCAGCTTTGACGGATTTACTGAATTATAAAGCCCATCAGAGCTAATACAGATTGTATCCCCATGCTGGAGTTGAATTTCGACAACAGGGAGGTGTGAGTCTGAGGGTGTGCCGGATAGCGATTTTGTGACAATGTGTTTATAGCGTTCGATTTCTTTGGTTGAGACGGAGCCATTCTTTTTCATTTCGTTGATAAGGGTATGACTTTCGGAAATGAAAAGCTGTTTGCTGTCTCTGAAATGTTGTATCTGTACATCTCCCAACCAAAAGGCATAGGCAGTACTGTCGATTAAGAGTACTCCGGCTATTGTTGTTCCCAACTTGGTATGATACTGACTTCGTAAAGTGAGAATTTGATTGTTGGCAAATTCGACCGCTTGTTGAATGAGTGCAGGTATATCTCCTTGAATTGTACCTTCGGCAACGAATTGAAAAATGGCTTCTGTGGCTGTTTTGGAAGCTACTTCTCCGTAGTCGTAACCTCCCATACCGTCTGCAACGATATGTAGCGAAATATTATCGGATAGTATTTCGCTTTTTATGTAGTCTTCGTTGGTTTCCCGAATTCCTTTGCCGGTATATGAAAAGATTTTCATATTTTTATCAATATTCCCAATCAGCATGGCTTACCGGAAGATTATTTAATTCGGTTCGTATTTGTTTCCAATTTGGGAGAAAGGTGTCCATGTAATAAAGAAATCTTTCGTTGTGGTGTCTTTCGAGAAGGTGAACCATTTCGTGTAAGATAACATATTCTAAACAATGGAGTGGTTTTTTTGCCAATTCAAGATTTATAAGGATTCTTTTTTTCTCAATGTTACATGTCCCCCAATTGGTTTTCATTTGTTTGACCTGCCATTCATCTATATTTACATTCAAAGACTTTTCCCATTTCTCAATAATGCCTGGTATTAGTTTCTTTAATTCTACCCGATACCATTCTGTTATTACTTCTTGCCTTTTTTCAAATGAGGTGTTGGGTCTTACATATAATTCAATATTGGATCTTGCTCTTAAAATTACTTTGGGTGGTTCGTCTTTCTCAATAATTTTCATTAAGTAGCGCCTGCCTTGAAAGTAATGGCTTTCACGTTGTTTGTATTCCCTTGGTGAGATTCTTTCCTGTGCATCAAACTCACGCTGGTGGCGTTTTATCCAACCTAATTTGGAAATGGCAAATAACCGAATTGCATCATCGTTTACACTTAATGGCGCAGCTATACGCACCCTGCCAGTTGGAGGGTAAACAGCAAGGTGTATATTCTTAATGTCTTTATGAATTACATCTATTGTTATATTGCTGACTGTTATCTGGTCCATTAGTAATCTTTCTGATTTTTTACCAAATCAAATATCCGGTGAATCTCACTTTCATCAATTATTTCATAGCTTTTTAAAACTAGAGTTATGGCATTTCTTACAGCTTTTAATTTTTGAGGGTGATCTCTCCAACCGTCTTTTTTTGTTGAACGGATTTTGTTATCCATTTCATTTGCCAATGTTTCATTTCGGCTTAAGTTATCAAACAATGCTCTTTTTGCATTGGTATTGACAGAATAAGGATATTCGTGGGTTGAGCTTGGTTTTTTAACTTTGTGTGCCAGCTCAATTATTTTCTGTAAATACTTTTCGTATTCTTCCGTGGCTGATTTTCTGAGCTTAATTAATTCGTCCAACAAAATACTCATTTTCTCGTAATACATTGGATTAGTTGGACTTTCTTCAATGATTACTTTTCTCAAATTATTTTCAATAGCCTCTGCCATAGCTTCTGGATTTTTTTTGAAACTATTTGGTAGCATATCATAAGGCACTCCATCTTCCTTCACCAACATTTCAACCAGACTCATTTCGTCGAAATTAGCCAATACACGACTTTCTTCTGCTCCAATATAGCTGTCAATTAAGAACCGCATGGCCGGCTCAAATTGTTTCAAATCAATATAATCGCCACTGGCAAGTTGTATCTCTTTACGGAGAGCTTCAAAGTGCTTTATGTCCGCTTTTATTTCTTCAATTTGTTTGTCGGTGTAACCTGCTTCTTTCATGTCGTCGGCAATGTTAGCATAAGCACGGATAAGCGAAATAGTGAGTTTGTATAAAGCAACTCTTCGTGGTTCGGTATCTTTTAATTCCTCCGGATTCTCAGTATTTTTACCACAGAAATAATGAATGAAATTTATTGTGTTTTGTGGAAGTTCGACAGGCTCAACCAATGCTTTGATAGCTTCCAATGCTTCATCTAATCGTTCTTTACCTTTCTTCAAACGGTTTTCCAACAATCCATCAATATCTGACTTTTCATATCCTCCCAATGCTTCGGAAGTATAATCATTAAACGCAGATTCCAAGCTATTGAATAAGTCCATGTAATCAATTACATAACCGTAATCTTTATCATCGCCATCTAAGCGATTGACACGACAAACAGCTTGAAATAAGCCATGGTCTCTAAGTTTTTTATCAATGTATAAATAAGTGGCCGAAGGAGCATCAAAGCCGGTAAGCAGCTTGTTTACTACAATAAGCAACTTCATTTGTGCCGGTTCTTCAACAAACTTTTTCTTTACTTCCGTTTCAAATTGTTCTACTTTATTGATTGCCGTTTCGGGTGCTTCACTGAAGTAGATTGCCAACATGTTTTGATAAATTTCAAAACGTTGCAGTTTTTCGGTATATCCTTCGCCAGTTTCTTCTCCTTTTATATCGTTGTGGTTGGGAACAAAAGAAGTGACAATAGCACAATTTTTCAAACCAGCTTTTTGAAATAATTCATAATAACGACAAGCATTGTAAATACTATCCGAAACCAACATGGCGTTGCCTCTTCCGTTTTGTAAGCGTTCTTTTCGTTCCATGTCAAGCACTATATCCATCACAATCTTTTCTAACCGTGATTTACTGCTAAATACTTTCTTGAGCGTTCCCCATTTCTGTTTTAGTTCGGCTTTAGCAAAGTCGGTAAGACCACGGGTTTTGAGGTCGAACCATTCATCAATTTTATTAGTGGAAGTTAGTTTCTGTTCAATGTCCCGGGCTTCGTAACGTAAATCCAACACCACTTTATCTTTTACCGCTTCATCAAATTTGTAGGTATGAATGTACCTACCAAAAATCTCTAAGCTGGTTTGTTTATCGGATTTCAACAAAGGTGTACCTGTAAAACCTATATACAGGGCATTTGGGATAAATTGCTTCATAGCTTCGTGCAATTTGCCCGATTGGGTACGGTGGCACTCGTCTACAAATACATAAATATCGCCTTTAGCTTTAAAGTCTGTCGGGATGTTGTTCCGTAAATCTTGCAAATAATTTTCAATATCTTTATCGTCAGAATCTTCTTTTCCTCCAAACTTATGAATAAGCGAGCACATCAACCAAGGCGAGGTGTCATTCAATTGGGTAAGCAAATCGCTTCCGCTTTTTGTGCGGTAAATCTTTTCCTGAACGCCAATATATACTTTTTCTATTTGTTCGTCTAATTCTTCTCTGTCGGTAATTACAAGCACACGGGCATTGTGGTTGTATTCTCTAATCCATTTTGTAAGCCAAACCATGGTGAGGCTTTTGCCACTGCCCTGTGTGTGCCAGATAATTCCGTTCTCTTTGCGAGCGATAAAATCCTGCGCCATTTTAATGCCAAAATACTGATTTTGACGACTGTGTTTTTTTATGCCACGGTCGAACACAATGAAATCGTGCATTAATTCCAGAAAACGTTCTTTGTTGAACATTTCAATCACGTTTCTGTCTAAAGGCAAATCGTATTTTGCCGTTTTATCTCTGATTGGTTTTGTGATTTCAAGCAAATGAGGGTAAGCACTGTCTTTATCTTCTGTTACTTCTTTCCATTTCAGAAAATACTTTTCTTTGGTTTCGATAGCCCCATAAGCAATTCCTTCAATATCATTACCGGCTAACACAAACTGTATGGTACTGAAAAAAGATTTTATGAATATGTGTTTCTGATTGTCTAAGTTCTGACGAATACCCTCCGAAATGGAAACCGTACTCCGTTTGAGTTCTAATACACCCAAGGCAATACCGTTTATATACAGCACAATATCGGGGCGTTTTTTGTAAATACCTTTAATGGTAACTTCTTCGGCAATGGCAAAATCGTTATTCTGTGGATTCTTCCAATCAATGAGCATAACCGTTTGTTTGTTCTGTCCCATTTCTGCCTGAACGTTTACACCGTAGCGAAGCATGGAATAAACTTCTTTGTTTACATCGTACAGCGATTTGCTTTGATTGTTAGCAGCTTTGGTGAAATCAGAAATAACCTTATTGACAAGACTTTGGCTTAATTGCTTTTTATTGAGCAACCAGTCTGATAGAATTTCTTCTTCTACATTGCTATTGGATTCACGCTCTTCCCAATTACCGAGATAACGATAGCCCAATTCCTTTTGGAATAGGTCAATAATGCGATTTTGCGTAATACGCTCAATTTTACCAATGTTGGATTTATTAGACTCCGAATTCATAACTTTAGTTGGTCTTTTACAGCAGTAGATACTTAATTTGAATAAATTCTTTCAATTATTTTAAATAACAATTCTTGTCTTTCGTCAATTGCATCTTTCGTCAATAAACCATCTTCATCTGGCTCATAACTTTTAAACAAGTTCTTAATTTCGTCATTGCAATTATTTAATGAAGCTGGATTAATAGAATTTGTCAATATTCTGTTCCAAATAAAGCCACTATTTTGATATGATTTAATTTTTTTACCATAAACCCAATTGCTTGTTCTAATGTTCTCATTACCCTTTAAGAGTATGACAGCACCAAGTCTATTCCTTTCATCAATAAATTGCTTTTCATCAAACTCACCATCTGCATCCTTAAATTGATCCATTATCTTTTCGTTATTCGAAAAGATATGTTCAATATGGAAGCCATGGGTAGGTCTGTTGCCACTGTGTGTAATAAAATGTAAACTTTCTTGTTTGGCAAACGATTGCTCATTTAATAAATCCGCAAGAAAACTATCAACCCTTGCTAAAACATATTTTGAAAATCGTCCGTCAATTCTAACTCTTTCAAAATACTTATATTGGAATATCTCATTAAAAGTCGCTATTGGGAAATGGTGTTCTTTAAAATAGGGAATTGTAACATCATCAAAAGCTTTATTTAACTCTGCAAGAGGTTTGTTTCTAATTGCTTTATTCAGATCATAAATAAGTTTCTGTCGTGTGTTATTATCCCCAGCACCTATCAAACTTGAAATTGTAAAGAACTGGTCAAATTTCTTAGCAACAAAATTTATCTTCTCAACGTGTTCAGGGTCTTTGAGCTTTAATGCCGATAAAATTAATAAGGATTGTTGACCTTGTTCATTTGCATAGTTTGCTGCAATATTAATATTTGTATTGTTTTTTGCATGCTCCGATATTTCCAAATAAAGCTTATAGAAATATACAAAGTCATTTTTTATAAACTTTTCAATTTTAATAGGGTTGCTTCTATCCAAATCCCTTACAATCTTATCATTAGATAGCAAGTTTCTGTGGTACTTACTAGAAAATTGTTCATATTGTGAGGCATTGTCGGCATATTTTGCTCTAAAATATGTCCTGAAAAAATTATCTACATTTTTATAATTTTCGTCTTTACTGAAAAATGTCTTTAAACCATCGTTCCAGATAGTGTTACATTCTTCTTTTTTGTCAGATTCTAAAACACCAAGTAACATACCCTTCAAAACCTCATGAGGTTCTAATTCTTTACCTCTGTCATTAGCTGTTTCAAAAATCATAGCTACATCTTCCTTATGCTTGATTATTTGTTCAATTATCAAAACTTTTTGAAGTAAATTATAAACGTAGTAGTTGTACTTATCAGTATCAAAAATATTATTTTTGTCAAAGAAATACGAGTCGAAGTATTTCGAGATAATATTATAATTACCACGAAGATTAAGTTGGGTAATGTTTGAAATGTCAGTATCGTTTATTTCTTCACACTCAAATATTTTTCTAATAATACTATTACGGTCTAAATTAGATATTTTAAAGTGTTTTACACTTGCCATATCTTCTTCATATATTTTCTCCCCAATAAACTTTTTTACATTTAAAACAGCACTACCCTTATCAATTCCAATATGGTACAATTTAATCAGAATCAATAGAATTGTTGTCAAACGTTGCTGACCATCAACAATGTATATATTTCCGCCTTGCTCGTTTAGCATTATAGTATTTAGAAAATAAGGCTTGAAATTTTCTTCTAAATCTTTTAGAATACTTGTTAGATCGGAAGTACGATTCTTTTTGTTGAATTTCAAATTATTTTCGAAACGCAATTCAATGTCAATCAATAACTGAGTGACAATTTTATAATCTTTTTCATCACTCCAGCGGTAATCACGTTGATATACATCCAAACTATATGGTTTAGGTTTCCCAAAAATATAGTTTATATCTCTTTCTTCTACTTCAATTAATCGTGCCATATTTATAAAGATTAAATTAATCTGATTTTTCCGGTTAATAAACTTTGCATCATCCCTTGTTTTAGCTGCTTTTGTTTTTCAAGTTTGTCTTCCAATTTTAGAATTTCGATATCCATATCCGAAAGGATTTCAGCAATACGATTTTGTTCTTCAATATTAGGATAGCTTATATTGAAATTGGCTAAAACTTGTTTTGTTATGGTTTTAATCGTTCCACCAGGTGCATTTTGTTTTTCTTGTTCAAATAAGACATAAACCAAAAGCATAAAGAAATACTTGTTAAATGGTATTTTGTAACTTTCAAAAAGTAACAACGTTCTATCAACATAAGCATCATATTGAGTCATTGCAATTCTACCAATAGAGCCTTGAATTGTGAGTAAGATTGAACCTTTATCAACAAAAACACTCATTTTTTGAGCTTCTTCGCTTATATGTCTCTTGGTGTCGGGTTTAAGCTTCATATTATAATCAACATCATAAACCTGTATAAAAGGAAAACCTGTATTATCATCATACCATTTATCAAGCCCATAAGGCTGTGGAAAACTTCCTCTTCTAAATTTTGAAACTTCCCCCAAAGTCTTCGTTTCCCATCCCTCTTTCGGCTTCAACAATTCCTGCATAGCCCCTTGCTTCATTGCTTTTTTCTTAGCAATAAGTTTTTCTAATTGGGTAATTAGTGCATCAGCATCGTTTAAAGCGGTAGCAATGGCAGTTTGTTCGGCTTTGGTGGGAGGATAACAAACCAAACATTCTCTAACGTTCTGTTTATTTAATTTTGGTTGAGCAGACGAAGCAGCTTTTGAAAGTAACTGTTGTAAGATTACGTCAAACGTAAATGAATAATAAGCATATTGAGACACAAATAATTTTTCGTTGAATTTAATCAAAAACATATTTGGTCCAAGCGATCCTTTAAAGGGCAATCCATCTTGATACAAAAAAGAATAACCAGCATAAGCTCCAACATTGGCTAATAATAATTCATTTCCAAAAAGTTTTGATTTAGATAAAAAAGAATAAGCATCTTTTGATATATAAATAGCATCATTTTTAAAATCAGCTCTTATATCAGTTAGCCTTATTAAACGGGCGTAGTTTGGTTTATCTAAATACTTTACGTTTTGAGCTAAACTTGCAAAAGAGCCATTAGCTGTAAAGTCTGTCAACACAGTTATTACATTTTCAAGTTTATCTTCAATCCAATCATTTGGATATAAACCGATTTCTGTTTTTTTAAACCCATCTACCATACGAATTTCATTTGTTTTAAATGGTTTTCTACTTTTGCAGTTAGGGCTTCTACTTCCTGTGTAAGTAGTGGCATAGGCGTTTCATAACGGTCAGCCAATTCTATAATGCGTTGCGTTAGTCGGTGGCTGATATTGTCCATTTCGGTATGTATGCGCTGCTCCATGGCTGCCATCCATTTCTTTTCCACAACTACTGTTTTGATTTCGTCAATGCTGAGTTTTGGATAATGTGCAATTACTTTCTTCTCCAAATCGGCTTTGGCTATTATTAATTTTATGCTTATTTCGGCTGCTTCTTCGGTTAGCCATTTGTACAGTTCCAACAAGTCGAATTCTTCTTTTGTATCGTCGTCTTGCTTTTTACCTTTTTTCGGGGCTATTTCTTTCAATCGTTTCAATACAGCTGCTTTTGTTACTTTGCCTTTTTCGTCAGTAACTTCTGCAAGCAAACCATCTTCGCCTAAGTTTTCTTCAATCAGTTCTTCTAATTTCGATTTTACAGTTTCAATTTGGCTTTCCAATTCGTCAATGGCTTGTTGTTCTTTGGCAAAATAGACCTGAATCATCAATGCAGGTGGTATCAGTCGACCTTCTAAGCCTTCCAATCCCGGCACTTGCTTAACAGTTTCTTTGTCGCCCTTTTTGGTTTTCTTTTCCAATCGTTTCAGGTCATTACCTGCACTCCAACCATCAGCAGCCAATTCATAGAAATCATCTTGCATAGTTTCAGCCCAATAATCCATTAGGTGTTGATACATAGCGTATTTATCGGTCAGCGGTTTGCTGTGGTAATGGCTCAATAGATTTTCAGAAATAGTATGTATCTCGATTTTTGGGCGTAATCCTTTATCTAATGCTTTGGTGTGAGCAATGGTTTCGGCTTCCCATGCGGTAAAGACCTCTTCCATTGTTTTGCTAAAAACAGCAAATTCAGGGTGGTTAAAAATGGTATTTTTTATTTCTTCATTTATGATATTGAGCTTATAATAGTTTGGACGGTTGGCAATAGGACTGAATAAATCGGCTTTCATGGTTTGGTAAACCGTCCAGTAATTTTGCAAATCTTCAATATCACGCTTTGGAATACCACCCAACAAATGTGCTTCAATATCCTGAATATCCTCCGCTTCCTGACTGTCAATGTATCGGGGGATATTGAGGTTATAATCATTCTTAGGGTCGGCAATTTCCGAAATTGGAATAGTACGAGAGAACTTTTCAATAGTTAACCGATTGGTATAAGTATCTACAATTCTATGAATATCCTGCTCACGAAGTCGGTTCTTGTTGCCATCTTTTATAAATCCTTTGCTGGCATCAATCATGAAAATTTCTTTGCGGTCGGCAGCATCTTCTTTGTCAATGACAATAAGCGAAGCGGCAATACCGGTGCCATAAAACAAGTTGGCAGGCAATCCTATAATGGCTTTGATATAACCTTTTTGAATGATTTTTTTGCGAATGTCTGCTTCCGAATTTCCACGAAACAACACACCCAATGGCAATACAATACAGGCTTTACCTTTTGATTTCAGCGATTTAATGAGGTGCAACAGAAAAGCAAAGTCGCCATTCTTTTTGGGTGGTAAGTTATCGTAACCCTCAAAACGTTTGTAAATATCGTTTACAGGATCTAAGCCATTCATCCACGATTTATAACTAAATGGTGGGTTGGCAACTGCGAAATCGAATTGTTTGAGTTCGCCAGTTTCATCGTTTGTGAATAGCGGTTTCGACATGGTATTACCTTGCAAAATTTCTGCATCGGCAAAGTTATGCAACCACATATTCATAACGGCTAAAGCACGTGTGGCGTTGTCGTTTTCCTGTCCGTAAATTGTTATGCCATAAGGTGCTTCATCGGCTGCTTTGAGTAGCAATGAACCCGAACCACTTGTTGGGTCGTACAGCGATTGGTCTTGGCTTGTGGAGTTGCAGATTTCAATCACCTTTGCCATAATGCGTGAGACTTCAGCAGGAGTGTAAAATTGCCCTTTGCTTTTACCGCTTTCGGTAGCGAAGTGTCGCATTAAAAACTCGTAAGCATCACCCAATAAATCATCTCCCTCGGCTCTGTTTTTACTGAAATCAAGCTCCGGCTTGTTGAAGATATTTAGTAGGTTGGTAAGTAAATCAATTTTATCTTTCCCTTTGCCTAACTTTTCATCGTTTTCAAAATCATTGTCGTTTGTATCAATTATTCCGGTTAGTCCGTTGGCTTTTGCAAATGATCCAATAATTTTATTGATTTTATCTCCAATTTCATCTTTTCCACGATATTTCAACATATCATAAAAAGAGGACTCAGCCGGGAACTCCATCAAAGGATCTTTTCTATCGGAAACGTATTTCATAAATAGCAAAACTAATACATAATTTTTGTATTGGCTTGCGTCCATGCTACCTCTCAGTTCATCACAACCAGCCCATAATGAGCTGTATAATTCAGATTTTTTAATTGCCATTATTTTTGTTTTAATTCTTGCAGAAGGTTATTTAATGCTTCCACAGCTATATCGTATTCAATTGTTTTGTGTGTCTCAATTATTTGGTTGATCAACGGGCTTTCTTCTTCTAACTTTAACTCTTCTTCCAGAATTTGAATGAAGGTATTTATGGTTTCCTCATTGCCACCAATTATTGTTTTTATGTCTCTACCCAAAAGGGTTGCCCCAGCGGTAAATGTGTTGAAGTTTTCAGCCTCGTAAATATCATAATGTTCTTCTACAGCTCTCAGCTCATTTATTTCAAGATAGTTTTCAATAATAAAGGCCAAATCATCCGCATCTTTATTTGTTTCGTTCTTTCTGTCGTTGAAGGCTGCTAATTTCAGGATAAAGATTCCTGGTAATGAAGCTACTTTTACCGATAAATCGTTGTCGATTGTAATATCCAATGTATTGTCAGCCACTTCGGTATATCCGGCTACCGACATAGCAAATTGTTCTTCGGGAGGCCAGTAAATTTTGTTGTCGGCTTTTGCAATTTCGCCAAAAGGAACTATGTCAACTTCATAGATATTCCGGAATTTAAACCTCTGTGTCTGTTCCGGGTCTTTAGAGAATCCATTTATTTTGCAAAGTTCTTCGGAAATCTGCTTGAATTTATCCCAATCTTTGATCGCTATGGCGATATCCAGATCGGCTGTTCTTCTGGCAGGGGCCTGTTTGTGAATGCCACTCAGGATTATGTCCCTGGCAGTTGCTCCAATTATGTAGAAATCCGAACCAATTGACTGAAAGTAATCGGCTAGTTTCTGCAACAGCTCTTTAAGTAGTGGATTATTAAGGTCTTCACCCGATATGTTGCAACTCATTTCCTAAGATTAATTGTGCTGTTTCGATATTCCGACTGAAGCCACTTCCAATCAAATCGGCGTAGATTAATAAAGGAGGAGTAGTTTGTTTGTTATCCGGACGTTGTTTCCAAAATATTTTAAGTATTTCTACTTTACCATTCGGGTCTGGTACCAGCCCGATATCCTGACCAAGGTTTTGCCAACTCTGCGTTGTATAGAAAGTGAATTTTTCCGGAACTAACTGATTGGTCAGCAAGGCCGCCGCGGGTTCTGCCCCCCAAAGTGTTATTCCTTCCTCGTTGTCCAAATACATATCTCGCCAACTTTGTGTTGTATCAGGTTTTATAAAACGCATTTGCTTCTTTACCAATCGAGGACGAAGTACATCCTGATAAGCCACTACCCAGCGTTCGAGCAATGCCGGCTTATTCTTTAGTACCCGTTTAAGCTTGGTTTTTAGAATGAAATTTTGCTCTTCCAGTTCGGTCATTACATTGCTGACAGAACCTATGGAAACATCGGCCAATTCGGCCAGTTCCCTGTAAGAAAGTTGAAGATTCTCAGGGTTGCTGAGCAGGTTGAAGATAATTTTTATCCCAGCTTCCTGAAAAGCTTTTGCCTGGTTGGTTTTCTCTTTTTTGTGTACTTTTTGACCCACAATATGTAAGAGCAATTCCCCGTACTTAATGAAGCAATTGCCGGCTACATCCAAATAGTTTATACCGTTCTCGCGCAATTCGAGTGCGACATCACTTGTAATGTATTTGGCTATAATGAGGGTGGGGCGTTTGGTTTTTGCTTTCAACTCGTCGAGACGGGCATACAGAAAACCTTTGTTCTCCTTACGCAACTCGTTTTTAGCTTCTACCGTAAACACATGCCCGTTAATATCAATGATACCATCGTATTCACTTCGACGGCTTTCCATGGTGATATTTAGTCCGGTTAGTTGCTCTAAAGCTACACTTGCATCGTGAATATAATCGTTGTTTGGATACATAGTGGTTTATTGTTTGTTCAATAAAATGAAGCGTTCATTGACAATGAACGCGCAAATATATTGAACATATTTGGATTGACCAAAGGATTATTAAGAATAATTCAAAGAAAGATTTGAATTGTAAATGCTGCCTATGAGCAATGAATCTAGCTTTCACAAAATAAATCAAACATATTATAGAATTTGCGTTCTTTCAACTTATCTCTTAATCGATTCAGATGTCCGATGAATTCTTTTTGAGTCAAAAGAGTTTTATGCTTTGCTGTTTTTCCAATATTGTGAGTCAGCTTACAATCACCTGTTTCTCTCAATGCTTGCTTAAAATTTTCATTCGTAAATAAAGCATCATAAGCAGCAGTGATCAAGTTGTCATACTCTTGTGAGTGACGACTAATAGCTCTGTCTTTGTAATAGACTTCCTGTTTTTCATACCACGAAAACTTGTGTCCCAAGTACCAGGAGTTCATCCCATGGGTTGAATAGATCTTTTGTTTTTCGGTCAGAGTCTGTGTTCGCAATGATCCAATGAATGCTTCCATTGAAGCATAGGTTATACCATCAAAAGTAAAAGAATAAGGATATAAGTTTGATAATCTTTTCTCAAGATTTTCACCCTTGAAGTGAATATCAATTGTTTGTTTCATATTTTGTACTATTGTTTTTAATGTTATAGTACAGAATATGAGGAAAGTTGAATTAAAAGATAACTTGAGGTTATTTTTCTATCACGATTAATAATTGACAACGAGATAATCTAATCCAAGTCTTTTACATTCACTGATCATCTGTTCTGTTCCACGACTAATTCCATCCCAAAAAATCACAGCAGCATCAGCATAATCTGCCATTTCTTTATTTCGGATAATCCCACCTCCTTTTAATCTCCAATCAGCATTTTTTACCGTAAGTTGATAACCTCTTTCATTAGCATATTGTTCTCCTAATTTATCTGCACCATTTGCTCCACCAGATACGATTTCAACATTGTTTTTACCTATAAGAAATTTATCACATTCATTACATAATAATTCGTAATTAGCAAATTTACGACCACCTGCAATAATTACTTTCGTAGTAATTTGATTTTGGAATCTATATTTGACCTGATTGTTCTCAACATAAATTTCTATTTTTTTTCCGAACCAGTATATATTAGATCTGTTCAATAATTCAAAATTGATAGGTGGAATTGTATTTTTCAATAAAGCAAGTTGACACAGCTTTAAACATTTACCTGTCAGATTCCGACCTTCCCAAGTACCAACATTATTTATGCGATTATGAAGTAATTGTTCCCCCTTTTCAAATGTTGCATTTACATTTACCCCCTCCTGCAACAATCTTTTAATTAATTGTTTGTTTTTTGCAATTCTCAAACTCTTCAAAGTGCTATTTTTAGCTCCCCAAACCTGAGTAGTTCCACCAACTGGCATAAAACTGGTGTCTTCTATAATATGAGCATCTACAGGAACCTGCTCAACCATTTTTCTAAAATCATCATTACTATTTACCTTCTCCCACAATACCATAAGCATCCAATTGACATTGAAAGTTTCCCAGTCATTACGAATATGATTAAATGGTTCTTTTGTTCTATCTGCATTTCTATATGTCTTTTTCAACATATATCCTCCTCCGGTGAAGTTGGAAATTTCATTCATAATCTCTACTGAACGACTATCTGGATTTGAATAACAACCTACCACAAAAGCACTCTCGCTATCATTGAACTGTTTATCAAATAAAGTCATTGGATATTTCACCATGTTACCAAAGTTTAGGAATTTTCCATTTCGAGTATCACCATTATTCCGGAAAGACCAACAATTCTCTTTACTTCCATCCAAAGAAGTCCATTCATTGAGATTCAGATAATCCAGATTAAAATTGCTCCCATTATCAATAAAAGATTGTGATACATGATCTATCTCTTCTATATCAACAAGAACTTCATTGATAATACTATTCAGATGAATATCATTGATTTTCCTTCTTTCAAAATTATCAATATAATGATATAGGTTCTGTATATCTACAATTGAATTTATTGTAAATGTCTCACCATCTATTGATACGAGACCTCTGAATACAACTTCATGGTTCTGTTCAAAGAAAGCTCTTATATCAACATTCAGTATGTTTGCTAATATTTCAAGTTTCTCCAAAGAGGGGTTATGATTTAATGAATAATCTAAATTTTGTTTCGTTGTATCAACTACTTTTAAAACTTGCTTAATATCCAAACCCTTAATAGACATTATTTCATAAAACCGATCTTTTATTGAGGTTGATGATTGAGAATCTCCAATTGGGAATTGTAGAAGTAATTTTTCAAGAAATAATTTCAACTTATCCAAGTCAAAGAATGAACTTGTTTTTTGTTTTTTATGGGTTTCTATTGTAATATATCCATATATTTCATTCTTTCTTTTGAAAAGCTCTCCAGGTTCGACATTCAGACAATCAGCAATTCGATTAAGTGTTCTTAATGTTGGGTTGTCATTCAAACTTGCATATAAATTCCCCTGTGTCAAATACCCCTTTTTGCCTATTTCTTTCCCTTCAATATAATTGATATCTCTTGCTAAATCAGATAAAGTCATCCCTTTGACCTTAAGGAGTTCTTCTATTCTTAGATTCTGGTTCATAATATTAAATTTTGCAGTAAATATATTTATTATTAATCATATGCAACTATTCTATATCATATTTTTTAGCTAGTATTTTAAAAAACAACTAACAGTCGTATTAATTCTCTTTAAAAAAATCTATCGAATTTCAGAATTAATCAATCGTAGGAGCTGAAAAGTTCCAATATGCTGTTCTCTTTCCTTCAATAATTCTGCACCAACCTTCTAAAGAAATTTCCGGATGTAGATTCGGAATATGAATCATTTTAGGATTTAATGTATAGTATTCATTACCCGAATCACTTTTTAACGAAACATAAATTTTATCTGCTTCTATTCTATGCGAATTACGTAAAATCACTTGTGTTTCTTCCAATAATTCACCTTTCTGTTTATTGCAACTAAGCATTCCCATGTCACCCTGACGAACTACTGTGGTATAATCAGCATTAAAAATCCAATTTTGAACAGCTTTAATAACGCTTTCCTTCTTTCTTATTGCACAATGAATAACTCTACCTTCAACCGGGTGCGCAAAGTAGGTACTGTCCTCATTTTTTCCAATCAAATAATAATTCTTTCTGATTTGTGGATAATGTGATTTTCTTCTTTTTACATATTGACGAATTTGGATCGCACATAACAATTTCTTTGTGTGATAATCATATCCATAATCATACAAATCCCAATTGACAGCTTCTCCAACACCGTCATAATTTACGTTATTATGAAAGTCCCAATTTCCATGTTCGTCTACTTTTTGTGCATTTTTTACACCTTCAATTATATTCATAATCTTCTTCTGCATTGTATTATTAACCGTGCTGAATATGATTTCTTTAAATCTTTCTCCTCTTTTGTAATTTTGTTTCATAAGTTCTAAATTTTAAATTATTTGTAATAATAAGGGAGCTGGATTTTCCAACTCCCAGTTGTCTGTAAACAGAGTTCGATGGTATATCAATAAATTGACACCCTGAGTGAGTCGTCATGCGCTCACTATGTGCATTCGAACATGCACGTGTGACGCAATGGTCACAAATTACCATAATGGTAATATAAATCTGTTATTCTTGTTCTTCACTATAGATATCAAACTCTAAATCATTGTCAAATGCAATAGTTTCCAGTGCAAACATATTCGCTCTTGACAATCTATCGTCTGCAAGTATGAATTTTTCCTCCATATCCAACAGAACAGTTTCATTAAAATCATTCATAAAGATTAATGTTTCACCCTCAGGTAACTTGCCACCAAAGAATCCACCAATCACATAGAAGATGTCCGTTGTCAATCTCAGAAAATCGATATCAATTGCTGAATTATTATCAGCTATGTGACCGGTACTATTATTCACGCTCACATCATTTGTTTTATTTGTATCCATATTATTTGTTTTTTTGTCATTTATCCCCTAGTTAATGACTTAGTTATTATAAAATAATAGTTTGTATGTTTCAATGGGAAATGAAACAGGTTAATTGGGAATTATCTATGGATAATCACTATACTTTCTAAATTTCTTATTCATAACTTCAAGTTTTTAATTTTAAATACATTAATTATTTGTCATTTGACTTTATTATATATCATACTATCGAGGAAAGACTTAGATAAAAAAGGGGTGTCAGCTTCGACACCAACACCCCAAGATATAAATCTATCCGTGTCAGTTTCATACGAAAAATTCTTTACAGTTACTTTTCATATTATTTCAAGTCAATAATTCCATGTATAAGTCCCAAGGAAGATTGGTGTAGAAGATGATATTTTCAACACCATCCATCTCCCATTCAAAATCTTCTGAATCCGTAATATGGTAATTTCCAAACTCAAGCAGAATCTCTCTTAATAGAATCTCTTCTATATTTGCAGTTTCAAGGTTACACACTATAGTTAACATCCCATTTTTCGGGAACATGGTATGTCCAATCTTTCTTAAATCATTTTTATATACTTTCATATTTTTACTAGTATTTTAATTATTATACATCATATACTTTTATTTTCTATCATACATGTGTCTGCATGACCATAGGTCTTATTTATTAGGTTTATAGTTCCGATATCATTATCCTTTAGGCATAAAAAATGCTTTGCTTCAATTTGATTTTCATACAACCAATCCTTACATTTTCTAAGGATTTGTCGTTTAGCTCGATTATTATGCTCGTTTTTTGCAATCAAATATGCATCTTCACCATATTTCTTTGAAATGTAATGACAGCTTTGATTCCAGGAAGATTGGTGTGAATGTCTGTAATGTGTGATTAAATTCGCAAGCAAACGGATTTGATGATTTTCAAACACTTCATTCAGATATTCTGAAAAAGCAAATTCTTCACCACAGATAGGGCATATTCCACTACCATTTAGTTCAATTTTTTCGTTTTGCAACATGGTGTTATGACATTCTCTGCAATATTCATGTTCCCGCTTCTTCATGTTTCCGCATTCACATTCATCGAATGCATGTTCATAACAATAGGTAAATCTATCTGAAATAGGTTCCCCACATTCTTCACAATAGTTTGTGTAATAGTAATTATTCTTCATTCTCCTTCATTTTATATTATTGATTGCTTTTTAATTTAATTATTTGATCAAGTTCATTTAGTAAGGTGTCACTTAGATCCTTTAGTTCGTTTTCAATCAAGTCATTTGGTGTAAATGAATGCATGATCATTATCATTTCATTCGGTTTAAATCCCGTAAGAACTCCGTCTTTACATTGTAATATCAACTTATTATCTATGTCTTTTGACATATTGGTAGAGTTCGTCTTAAAGAATTCTTTAAGAACTTCAAGATCAGAAGCAGAATCTTCATAGTAATAATCTTTATAGGACTTCAATAGCTTTTCAGAATATGAAATGACATTAAGTCCATTCAATTCAATCCTAATTGCATTAGCACTATACCCAAGAGTAGTTTGGTCGTAATTCACGATTGTAATAAATGGTGCATTGCAATCTTTTTTTGAATATCCTGATATGTAAATCAAGTATTTTCGATTCGTTTTAGTTCTGTATTCAAACGGACCTAAGTTTACTGGGAAGATCGTAGATTTTAAGATACGGTTTCTTACTTTCTTTCTAATTGAACTTGTTAACTTTGCGCACTCCATATAATCAGCATGGAAATTTGACAACATTTCGTTATAATTTATTTCTTTATACATATTTATTTGTTTTATTGTTTTATTATTATTTAAATATAGATCTATGGTTATTTTAATACCTATTGTAAATCTAATATATCATATGTATTTATGATATATATATATCATATTCACCTCTATGGATAATCCATATATTTTTCAAATTTATATTTCATAAGTGCTTATTTTTTAATTTAAAAACTATATTATTAATCAAATGAAATTATGATATTCCATAGCATATCAGATAGAAATTTCAAATAAAAAAGGTGTGACCGTTCTGGACACACCTATCAAAATCGTGTATTTTACACAACTTGAAGTTTATCCATTTTCGTTTGAAATTTCTTTTTTTACATTTCATAATTCATACAAGTCGTATTGACTTATTTAATTATTACGTCAATCTTTACGTGATTCAATCATATTATCAACTAATCTAACAGGTAGATTCGTTTTGAATGTAATATTGATATCACCACAACATTTACATTCTGATTCGAGAATAGAAGTAATACGATAATTACCAAATTCTTTAAGAATTTCACGCAAAAGCATTTCTTCTATATTTCCTGTTGATTCAGAACTAATGATAGTAATAAATCCATTTTCATTATAATTTGTATGTCCGATTTTTAATAAATCATTTTTAAATAATTTCATATTTTGCTTGTTTTTAATTGTTATTACTGCTCGATTATCATTTATTTAAAGGTGCTAATCGTTTTACACCTATTGTAATTATACGCCATATTAAATTATTGTATAACATAACTACTATCTTCTATAATTAATGACACTAAGGTTTATCGTCTTTCTTTTTCATAACTGTTTTGTTTACACTTGGGTTGTTTATAATAATCAATAGATAGAACCCCGATACTATCTATTGATTTTTAATTTTAGTCTATTCATGCTGAAATATCAATAAAGCAATTGAATATTAAGCTATTGTGTGTCATGTATGTAGAATGTTGATAACCCTGTTTTTAAAGATAATTTCATATACCGATGATGGGTCCAGTATAACCGGTATATCAAACCTATTCATTTGACCTAATTGAATATCTATATCACGATTCACTTTTTCTTTAACTGACTTTGATTTACTTTTTACTTTTGCTGTTTAAAATGAATTCCATTGTTCAATCGAAACGTCCTGTAATAGAAAATTTTTGTCGTTTGGAATGTGCACAATGCACCTATAATGCTGTTCGCTGGGACTACCAATGAAATGATTATGTTCCATTATTTTCTGTAAAATCACATTTAAACCCGATACTCCCGGATTATTTTCCAATACTTTTTCCGTCCACACATTTTGGTTAAATCTACCGTAATTTTCATGCGATATTCTGTGAAGTGTATTAAAGGATATCTGTTTTACACTACTGTTGCTGTTTGAATGGTGGCTATTGCCCTTCACCTGTCCATTCTTTTTTGATTTCTTTTTCATTTTTTCTTCATTTATAAATAATTTTAAATTTCACTAATTCATATAAACCGATATTGTTACATATCATAGCTTCCAGGTAGAAATTTCAAATAAAAAAGGTGTGACCGTTCTGGACACACCTATCAAAATCGTGTATTTTACACAACTTAAAGTATATCCATTTTCGTCTGAAATTTCTTTTTTTACAGTTCATTTTCTTCAAATTTCATTTGATTGAATCCGGTTTTCAATTCAAATAGAATTCATTTTATAGACCATTCATACTGGTCATTGATTATCCAATCTATCGAATGAATAATTTACAGTTCAACTTTGGTATAGTCGAATTGATTATATATCATATATCATAACCATGTTTAATCAACGCAGATTAAACCTTAAGTTGGGGATTGGGTCTTTATATTCAATCGAATTAGAATTGTTATTCTTTGAAATACCCGGAAGCAGATTATTCACACGATAAATCCATTTCTTTACCACCTTCATAGTTCTTTCAACAACATTGACAATATTCACTGACTTTACAGTATCTTCTACTTCTTCAACTACCTTTTCAACAATTTTACTGAAAGTTGATTTTTCAATATCTTTAAATAACCTTTTAAGTTCAGAAGAAGAAATCTTCGAATACATTTTACCACCTTGAAACATACACTTAATCAAAGCTAATATTTCAGTATTGTCTTTTACATTAGTGATTTCACACACTAATTCACCCAAATAAGATATTGTAACTATCTTATCCACTTGTCTGATTTCACATTCAGACCATTCATAATCAATTTTCGTTGTAATTCTTGTTTTCATACTATTCTATTTTTAGTTATTAATAATCGTTTTTACCTTATATTCTATTATTTTTAAAAAGTTGAAGATTTTCAAAAATATTTTTCAAAAAAATGGGATATCTATTCAATTTTTGAACATATATCCCAGTCAATGCTATTATTACAGCACTAATACTATCCAGGTTTATATATGTTTATTCTATGAATCATTGTATTCTATTTCAATTCCTTAAGCTAAGGAATTTTGGTTTTAGTTCTTATCATACTATGGTTATTATATTTCATATTCAATTATGTTTATAAATTATTAAAAGCACCCCAGGTGGACTATCACAGTTGACTTTGGATTAAAGAAAAATGAAATTTACAAATAAAATATTCTAAAGCTTGCGAGCCCCAACTTTCGCTGGGGTTTGTACTGCACACTTCGCTATTGTAATGTATAAATTATACAGTGAAAAACTGTATAATTATTATTTGCAAAAAATAAACGCTTTGTGCTTTTATGGACTTATTCAAGTCGTTTGCACTAGCGTTATTTTTAATTTCGATACAAAGATAATAAAAAAAAATGAATATGCAAATAAAAGTGAATAAATTATATATAAAAAATAAATATAATTTGAACAGATTTAGTAAGTAGTTGAATTATAAATATATAACTGTTGCAATATTTTTAATGTATTTTCCATAGTTAGGTGTTTTTGTAGATTTCTGTAAATTTTTTATATATTAGATCAAATTCTAATAGACTAAGAACTTTTGCGAGAGTAAGATGAGTCCCGGAAAAATCTAAATCATATTTTTTGTCATCAATACGAATTTTGTAGATTGGATTGTTTCTGTTTTCATATTCAAAACTACCACTAAAACCGAGACTTAATATAATTTCAAATAATTCTCTTGAATATAATTCGGGTTTAAAATTAACTGCAGTAATATTTGTAAAGTCTCTACTGTTTTTGTCTCCGGTTTCGACATTTCCTAATTCGTCATCAACCTTCATGAGTATATTTCTATCAATATCACCGCAATCGTCTATCCAATTACACCTAACTGTTGTATAGATTTTCTTGACAATTTTATTCGAATCTTTTATCTCTTGTTTGACAATTGAGGGATTTAGTTCTAGTAAAATATTTATCAATTGTGCTCTGCGTTTGAGTTTAATGATTTTCCTATTGAAATACATGAAGAAATCAACTGGTCTAAACTGATTTCTGTTACTATTATCATTTATAGTTCCATCAAAATATTCAGTCGTCAATTCTTCAAGGTCTTTGAAATATAATTCAATTTGCTTAACCCAAACTAAATAAAATGGATCAAACGTGTAATCATTATTTAAATCCGAACTTTTCAAATAATTCTGTGAATGAAAATTCAGATAACTTTCATTTAGTGTAGGTAGTAATATCCGATTTGCAGAGATTTTCTTGCTTTGTTCATAGTCTTTAATACTAGCTAAATGTACTTGAGATATAAACTTAAAAATAGGGTCATTAGAAAATAATAATTTCCCTTTTTTACCCATGGTGAATTTACTATCTTTTGCTTTGACTTCTATCTTATCATTCAAAAATGAATAAAACTTTGATAGTGCTTCTTTTTCGTTATAATTATTTAGTTTAATCATATCGTATATTTTTAATGCAAATATACAACAAAAACTCCGAACATGCAAGTAAATAATAATATAAATTATATATACAAATAATATATAATTTAATCTACGCCTTTTCTATGATATTTCTGTCATTTCTTTTTTATTGATATTACGCAATTTAATATTTTCAATCTTCTGTTTCCGAAAATATATTTTTAATTTATCAAGCATGTTTTTATATTCGTCAATTTCATTCACCAAGCGGTAATACTTGTCGTTTTGAACATTTTCAAAATAACTTTCAGCAAATTCAATCACCTCCGCTTCAATAATTATATTGTGCTTGATCAGTAATTCAGAAATAGCGTAACAGTTACTTATATATGATTCAATATACAATATCTTAAATTTTTCATGATTCTTCATTGTTGTTTCATTCAACAAAAAATCTGCAATGTAAAATTCAAGATCTTCTTTTTCATAGTAATACCCATTTAGCAAATCCCAAATCAAATAAACTTTTTCCCTATCATTAAATCCCACCTTAATTACATTGTTCATAAAGTAATTGAAAGCTAAATTATCCATTTTATATGTTGATTGCGCAATAGCTTTTAATTCTTTTTTTATAGTCATTCTTTTTTTCATAATAATTTTTGTTTTTTCATTATTATATTCAGACTTAAAATAAAAGTTTGAAATATTTGTGTTAAATATTTATTCAACTGAGTTTTTAATTGATCGAAGTTATTTAGTCTCCATTTGAAGAGGGTTCTTCTAATATTTAATAGTATGTGCTATTCCTGTTAGAAGTGGTCTTAAAATGAGATTAAATAATAATCTGGTGTACATAATACAATTGCTGGTTATAATAGCGTCAAATGAAGAATTTGAAATTAAATAGAATAGTATTATGTATGTAACATGAAGTATATCAATTAAATAATATCAAAACAGTTATATGAAATATTGTTATTGAATAAAACCACGCAACATATATATGATATAGATATAAATAATAAATAATTTAAACTTCTTGATTGGATTGACTAATATAAATGACGCAACAATAATTCAGGAATTAAAATATCACCCAACAAGTCAATTTTAATACACAGATATTCAATTAAATAAAAAACAACGCAACATATAAATGATATAAAATAAATTATAAAATAAACTTCTTCTGACATTTGGTATATATATAGAAAAGAATAAAGAAGAATGAATATTTTAAAATTTAATTTCAAACCAACAGTCTTTTCATTCAAAGGGAAAGACTATAAGATTAAACCAATTTATGTTGATTTAATTTTATCATTTATTGTAGACAGAATAATTTATACAGAAGAATCAGTTAATGGATATGTTGATATTCCTGCTTTTACGTTAAAGAAGTTATACGATAATTATTGGGTCTACATTGCTTATTTAATAGAAAAAGGGATAATCGAAAGGAAACCCTACTCAGTGACAAATCATAAGTGTTATGGGTATCGGTTTTGTTATATGTTTATGCGAAATCTACAAATCACTGAAGTGGTATTAAATAACCCCTCTGAATCAAAAACTGATTGTAAAGGGGTTCCTAACGAAGACCAAGCGTTAGTGGATTATAAAATAATTCAACGATTAAAATCTGATTTTCAATCTGCAGAAGTAGATACTACAAATATAGATAGGGTTCGAATCGAAAATACCCCCTATGTAGATGCTAAGAAGTATTTCTATAATGTGATTCAATTATTTAAGTGGAAAACTGGGAGTGAACATATTTATTATCAATGGAAATCCAATAGATTGTATAATAATTTTACTTTTCTTTCTTCTCATTACAGATTATCCAATGTGAAATTAAATAATGAACCGATTGTAGAATTTGATATCAGTTCGTCCTTTCCTTTTATGTTAGCAGTTTATTGTATTAAAGTAAAACCTGACATTTTAAATGACATAGATTTCAAAGAATATTGCACATCTATTAAACAAAAATTCTTTTATGAAGACTTGACAGATTTATTAAATATAACTAAGGATTGTGATTCCAGAAAGGTGAAAATTGATAAGAATGAAAATGAAATAACACATAGACCATTCACGAAGGGTATTGTGAAAAGGTTGTTTCAAATATTTATAAATGGTGAAACAAACAGAGTTCCTTTTATTGAAGGTTATTCCAACTCCTTTATTAAAGAACAGTTTGCATTAAAATATCCCTGTATATATGAAATAATTGAACAAGTGAAATCAACTAACCAGCAGATATATTATAAGTTATCTAAGATTGAGTCTGAATTTATATTGGGGATAATAGCGGATTTATATATTAAATTCCCTGAAATAAAGATATTGACGTGTCATGACGCAATCTTTTTACCAATATCTTACAAAGAGATAGGGATAGAGGTGTGGGAAAAACATATGAATAAATTATATATTTCCCTACCAGGAGAATTGTCAGATAATTGTGAAGAAGATAATGAAGAATGCTGTTTTGAAGAAGTTTTTGGGATGGAAGATTATGAGGAAACAATTGAATCTCAAATATATTCAAAAACAAATTCTTACTTCGAAAAAAATATAAAAGACTATGATTTTATCTCCTTGGAGGATGGTGAAGGGGAAGAAGATGGTGATGAAATTGAAGACGACTTTGAATGGTTTTACAATTAGTCAAATATGATTTGTATTAGTAAAGGGAATCCTACAATCATTTGATTGAAGGATTCCATATTATATATCATACTAATAGATGATTAATTATTGCTGTTTATTCTCGTTTTGAGGAGTTATTTAATAAGATTGAAGAGAATGATTAGTTAATAGAATTAATCTCATTATAGGAGGGTTAAATAATATTTTGAGAGTATTTCAGTCCCTTTTATTCTTCATTTATTTCTAAAACAGTAAATCCCTTGAATCCTATTTTAAATAATTCAAGGGACTTTATTATACCAACAACCACCAATCAAAAATATTCGTCATAGTGATTGATTATCTTCAAGAATATGTTTTTCCTTTCATGAATTGAATAATTATCCGGGTGACCATATTCTTTAAGTAAGAATCGATTGTTTTTCCATTGGGTCGTGAATAAGAATATTGTTTCGTTGAAAATTGGGTCGTTGTCTTTTTTCTTCTTCATTTTTTAATTGTTTGATTTTGAGCTTGCGCTATTGGTATTATAGTTTAGAAAGTTGTAGAAGTTTGATTACTCATAAAAATATTTTGAAAATCGATCAACTTATTGTCGATTTAAGACTATAATATTTATACTATTCAATTAACGAATAAAAAAACAAGAAGAATAAAATGGAAAGTACAAGACAGAAAATCAGAAAATACAAAAGCAGAATTCCGCTGGATGAATTGATCAACAATGTGCTAACTGAAATAGCTAATAGAAAGATAGTTGAAGATAAACCTCCATATTTCAATTATTATTATAAGAAAACAAATCTAAGACGGGTGGTTGAGTATGCATACTATCATTATTTGATTACTTGGGATAATATTGAAAACTTTAAAATGAATGTAATTGAATCTCTATTATATAGATTCATTTATATTAAAACAAGTGAAGAGTCTGATGATTTTTACAATTGTTATTCGATTTATCCAACTACAACTGACTTTTATTCTTATGAGTGTGATCCAGTCTATTGTATTAATAAAATCGTACCTTACTATGACGATTTAATAAATGAATTAACCTGTACAAGATTGAAGGATTATATTATTGATGTAAATTTCTTTTATTCAGATATGAATTCTGACTCTGAATTATATAATATTATAATGAAATACTCTTATGATGATGCAATTGACATATTATTTAAATATATGATTGACAATAAGTTTGCTATAAGAATAGATGCAATAATTACAAAAGATATTTTATCTCCAATTTGTATTTTTAATTATCCGATTTATTGGGATCTTAGAAATCGTTTTGAATAATTATTTAATCTCATTTTGGGGAGTTATCTGTTTTATTTAATAAGAACAGTTGGTTTATTGTATTGGAATCATTAGAAGAAAATTAAATAATATTCCGGGATGGATATTTTTTAATTTTATTTGAAAATTATTTCATTCAAACCAACAACTTTTTCGTTTTTTCATAATATAATACTTTACTTCCTTGTGAAGAAGAAAAATTAAAGTATTAAATTATGAAAGAAGAAAAGTTAAATTTCGGTACGAGAGAATGGGCAGAAAAGACAGTGAATTTTCAGTCGGGATGTAAAAATTCCTGTAAATATTGTTTTAGTTCTGCTATTGCAATTCGTTTCAAACGAAAAACCCCTGAAACATGGGTTAATGAAGAAATTAATCACAAATCCCTAAATCAAAAATTCAAAAAAATCCAAGGTAGGATTATGTACCCCAGCATGCACGATATTACTCCGACCAATCTGCATTATTCAATCCAGTTTTTAAAGAATATGTTATCTGTCGGAAATGAAGTATTAATCGTTACGAAACCGAATTTGGAGGTAGTAAAAGCACTTTGCTCTGAGCTCGTTGATTATAAAGATAAGATTATATTTCGTTTTACAATTGGGTCAACTGATTCAGAAGTGTTGAAATTTTGGGAAAAAGTTGCACCTTCATACGAAGAACGCAAACAGTCTGTTGTACATGTTTTCGCAAAGGGGTATCAAACAAGTATGTCGTGTGAACCTATGCTTGACGATAATGTGGAAGGTGTTGTGAATGAATTGCAAGAATATATTACTGAGACCATCTGGATTGGTAAAATGAATTTCTTAAAGAGTAGATTAGCAATTAATGGTCATGTAGATAGTTTGACACTAAAAAAAGCAGACGAGCTGATTGCAATGCAGTCTGACGATAAGATAATTGCATTGGTTGAAAGGTTAAAAGATAATCCAAAAATCAGGTTTAAAGAATCCATTAAAAAGGTATTACTGAAAAATGATATAGCTTTTTGAAAGATTTAATCAATGAAACCTTTATATCCAATTCAGGATAAAAAGGTTTTCTGTTTTACATCCCATAAATATATCTTTGAGCCGATTTTACTTAGGGAATATGATATTTTTATATCTATAAATGATTTTATTATAAAATTTTATATAGTTTTGTATTTGAATTATAAATCTCGTCCCCTGTAGCGACACGGGCATTACATATTTTATCAAAAGCGTTAGCTTTTAATTCTTGTCTATAGAAACCGCCAATTTTTTAAACGCAAACAGAATTAAGTTATACGCTCATGCCAACGGGCGTGGGCTATTCTTATTCGTTTGCGTGGGTGCTTGGCGGTACCTTATAGGCGGGGAAGTTTAGTTCCACGCTTTTTTTATGCCTATTAGCGAAAGAAATATATAAGTGCATACAATATTCAACTAATACTGTAAAGTAGCCCCTATAAAATCTTCGGTGGTAGAAATCATATTATTGCATCTGTAAATATATGATAATAATTTAAAACAAATAAACGTATGAAAAAACTAATTTTTTTATTCACATTACTATGCGTATCCTTGTCTACTAGGGCATATGACTTTACAGTAGGTGGTATTTATTATAACATTACTTCAACGTCTCCTTATAAAGTCGAAGTTACCTCAATGCCATATACTACTAAATATTCTTATACAGTTTCTATACCTTCTAGTGTTGTTTATTCTGGTATAAGTTATTCAGTTACAGCAATTGGTAATGGCGCATTTCAAAATTGTCCAATATTATATTCTATATTAATGCCAAATTCAATCGTTTCAATTGGAGGGGGTGCATTTAACTCTTGTACAGGTTTAAAAACAGTTGCAATTCCGTCTTCAGTTCTGTCAATTGGAGGGGGTGCCTTTGATTCTTGTACAGGTTTAACTACAATCTCTATACCTTCTTCGGTTACTTCGATTGGTGTTGATGCATTTCGAAATTGCCTCGGTTTAATTTCTGTAACTTTAGGAAATTCAATAACTACAATTGGAGGGGGTTCATTTGCCTTTTGTACAGGTTTAACTGCAATATCAATACCCTCTTCGGTTACTTCGATTGGTGAGGATGCGTTTCTAAACTGTATCAGCTTAACTTCTTTGACTTTAGAGGACTCATTAATTTCAATTGGGAAATATGCTTTTTCAAACTGTACAGGTTTAACCGCTATTACGATTGGAAATTCAGTGAAGTCAATTGGTGAGGGTGCTTTTAAAAATTGTTCTAGTTTGATTAATATTAGTTTTAATGCTAATGATTGTAGTATTATGGGATCATTAGATCAGCCTGTATTTGAGAATTGTCAAAATGTCAATGCAATTGCAATTGGAGATAATGTGTCGAGAATACCAAATTACACTTTTATAACAACAATGTCTGCTGTAAAGTCCATTACAATTCCAAATTCAGTTACAGTAATTGGAGAGTATGCTTTTTCTGGGTTTAATTCTATTAAATCAATAATAATACCTAGTTCGGTTACTACAATTGATCATTTCGCATTTGCTAATTGTGCAAATTTATCATCGATAATTATTCCAAACTCAGTAATTTCGGTAGGATCTGGTACATTTTATAATACACCTTGGTATAATAATCATTCCGATGGATTAATCTATGCAGGTAAAATCGCATATCAATACAAAGGAACAATGCCAAATTTCACAAATATTGATATTATAGAAGGCACGAATGGAATTTCAGATATGGCTTTCGCAGGTTCTGGTTTGTATACCATAACTATCCCTAGTTCAGTTAAATCAATAGGTTATTATGCTTTCAACGACTGTACTTTATACTCTGTAACAATAAAAGCTTTAAATTTGCCTGTTATGGGATCTGATGTTTTTTATAATTGCTCCAAAGTAAATCTTATTGTTACTACAGGTAAGTTAAATCTTTATCAATCAGCTCCACAATGGAAAGAATTTAAGAGCATGAAAGAAATGTCATTTAGTCCAGCAATTAATACAATGTCAATATCCAATATAACTGCAAATTCCGCATTGACAGGAGGTGACATAACATATGATGGAGGTGCATCAATTACAGAAAAAGGGGTTTGCTGGGGTATTACTACTAATCCAACTATAAATAATAACAAAACTACAAATGGAACAAGTGTTGGTTCATTTACTAGTTACATAACAGGCTTATCTTCAGGTACAATATATTATATCCGTGCTTACGCCACTAATAGTGTTGGTACTTCTTATGGTGAAAATATAGTATTTAAGACACCAACATCTCCGACAATAATCGGCGCTGAAGTAACTTCAATTACTACAACTACTGCAACTTCGGGTGGTACTGTCTCAAGTGATGGAGGTTCAATGGTGACTGCACGCGGAGTCTGCTGGAGTACAACAGAAAATCCCACAATAAGTAATAATAAAACGTCTGATGGAACTGGAACAGGTTCATTCACCAGCTCTATTACAGGATTATCTCAAAGTAATTCATATTATGTTCGTGCATACGCAACTAATAGCATTGGAACATCTTATGGAAATAATATAATTTTTCACACACCATTTAGTCCAATGGTTACAACTACTATTGCAACCTCCATTTCTTCAACTACAGCAATTTCCGGCGGGGATATTATTTTAGATGGTGGTGCTATTGTTACTGCCCGTGGTGTTTGTTGGAGTAAAAATATTTATCCAACCATAAATAATAGTAAAACATCGGATGGAACAGGAGCAGGAACTTTTACCAGTTCAATTACAGGATTAGTTGAAAATACTACTTACCATTATAGGGCTTATGCCACAAACAGTGTTGGCACTTCGTATGGCACTGATTTAACATTAACAACAAGTATAGTATATCCAACAGTAACAACTACGACAGCAACATCCGTTTCAACGAGTGGAGCAATCTCAGGTGGAACTATTAGCAGTGATGGTGGTACAACAGTGAGTGCACGAGGTATTTGCTGGAGTACTTCAGCAAATCCAACTATCAGTAATAGTAAAACAACTGATGGTGCAGGAATAGGTACATATACAAGTTCTATAACAGGACTTGCTGCAAATACTACTTACCATTATAGAGCGTACGCTTCAAACAGCTCAGGTACTTCATATGGTTCAGACTTAACTTTTACTACGCAAACAAGTATTGTTGCTCCAACACTTACAACCAAGGCTGTAAGTTCCATAACCGTATCAACAGCAATTTCTGGTGGAACGATTACGTCTGATGGTAATGCTACTGTTACTACACGTGGTGTATGTTGGAGTACAGCAGCTAATCCAACTATAAGCGATATTAAAACAATAGATGGTACGGGGATAGGAACTTATACAAGCTCGATCACAGGCTTGAAAGCCGGTACAACTTATCACGTACGAGCTTATGCCACCAACAGTGTAAATACATCTTATGGTGAAGATCTGACTTTTACCACACTACCAACACCAACAAATGACGTTGATGTCACTAATACCAACCTGACTAATCCAGGGTTTGATATAAGTTGTAACTACTTATACAATGCAACTGCTGCCAATCTTGCCGCTGCCAATGGTACCGCCAATGACCTGACAGTTACCGGTTGGACAATGACAGCAAATAGCTGGACTGCTGCTGCAGCCTTTGAGTGTGGATATACGGGAAAACTTAATAACAGCACTGTACCTGCATTGGCTTCGGATGGTAAAAGCACTGGCAGTGGCGTGGGTGTTTTGGGTGTAAATGCAGGATGGGGTGGCAAGGCTATTTATTATCAGTCTGTAACGCTACCTGCCGGTAAATATAAAATCATTTATACTGCTTGTAATTCATCTTCATCACCAGCAGCAATTAGCAAAGTAGGATGGACTACATCTGCCACCGATAGTATATTATCTACAGTTACTTCATTTCCTCAAAATGTATGGATGAATGATACCATTCCATTTACACTAACAGCAACTACATCGGGAAGTATTCTGGTCGGAATGCAGTCACAAAATACAAGTTCAGGGTCAAATGGCAAGATTTTCTTTGATTATATAAAACTAATTAAAATAGTAAATCAAACCGCCCCAACTATCACCACCACAGCGGCTTCTTCAATCTTGGCCAAATCTGCTTCTTCGGGAGGAAATATCACATCTGATGGTGGAACCACAGTTACAGTACGTGGTGTCTGTTGGAGTACGACTGCCAATCCCACTACCATTAATAGTAAAACGTCTGACGGAACAGGTATAGGGCAATATACAAGTTCAATAACCGGTTTGTTGCCATTGACAACTTATCATATTAGAGCTTATGCAACGAATTTAGTGGGAACCTCTTATGGAAGTGATATTACCTTTACAACTTTATACAACACAGCTTTAAATGATGTTCAAACAAATGATGTAGATATTTATCCGAATCCGTCAAACGGTATTCTGAATGTCAAGCTGGAGAATTACACTCCATCAAATACAGTTGTAAGTTTATTTAATATGGTAGGGCAAAAGGTTTATACACAGAGCATAAATGCACCTGAGATACAGATTAATTTATCGGGTTATAATTTCAAAGGTGTGTATTTAATCACAATAGAGAGTGAGAAAGGAAAAATCTGTTCTGATAGAAAAATTGTTTTTAAATAATTAATTACAGCACACAAAAACATATAATAAAAGGATGTCTAAGATTTTATACATTAGAAATCCCAGAACTTCAATCAGAATTCTGGGTTTTTTCTACATACTTCTTGTAAGGTAAAGTAGTTTTAAAATCATATGCTAACACCTTTGAATGAGCTAACCAAAACGAATCCACCCGATATCTTCCAAATCCACTTAAATACCGATTTAATTCTTCAATCAAAAAAAATACATTATCCGGAATTTTTACCCTGAGAATGAGTTTCCCATCCTTCTTATCCTCGTATGTATACAATATATTATATAGCATAATATTGTCTGTTATTTTATAAAATGATTTCAATCGCTCCGTCCCAGTCGGGATTGAATAAACTAAAATATGAAAATGGAAAATCAGTGATGATATCAAGGTCTTTATTGTCATGTTCCCAATATTCAATAATCCCGAATGAAATCACTGAATAATCCCCCAATCCGAGCTGCAAGATATATTGTTGTATAGTATGAAGATAATTGAATAGTTCATCCTCATTGTAATTGCTTATTGAGAAGATGCAGGAATCATCTCCTAAATCCCTTACCGTCCATTCAGAGTATTTCATTTTTTAGTATTGTTTTTTGAGAAGAAATTATTAAACTCTTCTATTATCACTTCAAAATCTTCCGGGGAGCAGACTTTATAAATGAAGTTATTGAATTCAATATATCCAATTATCGATTTATCTTCCTTTTTAAATAGTTCAGCAATAGGTAATCTTACTTCTTTTGCAATTTTATTTAATACCTTAATGGTAGTATTCTCATTTGATAGGTAATTATACATGTTTGTTCTGCTTAATCCAATTCCCTGAGCTAATTCATCTTTACTCATATCAAGCTCTTCCAAAATTTCATTTAATCTGAATAATTCCATATTATAGTTTTTTTACTGTATATATTAAATAATAAAGGTCAGAAATTGACAAAAAACAGAATTCCGTCAATTATTTAGTGAGAAATTACTCATGAATGTGAGAAAGATCTAAATAACTCATTTTCATGATAATAATTTGATAAAATATTTGCATTCCGTGTGTTAAATCTCGTAGCTTTGAGTTACTATGCTAAACAACCCACTAAAAATTACCCAAAGATTTAAAAAAGGAATACTCCACTTATTTCGCAGAACTGCAACAAACACAAGAAAAAACTACCATTACGAAATGGATGGTATTGACCACGACCATGGGGTTATAACTAACTACATTCGAAAATCAGATAGAAGTTTTCAAACAAATATTGAAAATCTGAATCGTGATTTATTTCGTGGAAATGAAATAATAACCGCAGTTTATCTTGCTTCAGGAAGAGACTCAGAAGAAAACCTATTAAATAGATATTCTCAAATAAAAGGAATCAATAACTTAATTCTTATCGATTATCGGATTGATGATTTTAGTTGTATAATGGTGAATGATACTTACCGGATTTTCAATATCCCATGTGAAGTGGTAAAGTCTTCAATACTATTAGAAAAATGTAAAGTAAAGATTGATTTACTAATCGATATAAACTGTGGAATTAATCTGGGTAATGGTTACTTCTCAACATCTGCTGTGTTGGTTCAATCATTATTTGAACCCTTATGTAATACTGAACGATTTATTTTTATCGGGAGTCGTGCTTACCAAAAATGCAATGCTCAATATAAAGTTGCTAAAGACTACCTGACTTGTTTTCAATATGAGAATAAAAAGTCAATTAACCAAGATGGACTAAATGAATTAGGTTTTGAAATAGACATACCTAATCTAACCACTTACGCATGGAGTTCAAAGGAAATTGATATTACTTTATTTAATGCTAAAAAGGAAAATCCTGAACTTACATTTCAAAATGGAGAAATTAACCTCCATTTCGTACAGGGTAATATCTTCAATATGAAAAACGAATTGGATATCATGTTCTTGTATTACCGGAACTTATTCATGTATCGTCAATTCAACCGGACAATTATAAATGCACTGGATTTTAGAGGGAAGTATTCAAACAGAATTTCAAATAACATTTTTGCAGAAGGAATTATACCTAAAGAGGAATACAACTTTATGAGTGCTATTGATTTAGTTCTATTCTCAAATAAGTATCAAGTTAAGAAAGTTGGTTTTATTCCATTGAATGGATTTGACTATTTACAATATATAAATCAGATTTGTACAAAGAAGAGTAAGATTACAGATATGTACTTCTTTTACTATGACGCAAAGGATTTGGACAATATATATAATGTGAAGAAAATCGCTACTATTTAATATAGTCTATCTCAATAAATCAAATCTACAAAAACAACAATTATGAACGACAATAATATAACAAAACACAAATCAATTGAATCGATATTCAAAAGAGTAAAATTTCGAATGGACCGCTATATGAGAACTGTGGTGTTTGACTATTCTCCAACATGTGAATATCAATTGCAGACTGATTTAGTGAAATTAGAAATTGGTGAGCATCCAATATTTGAGAGCTATAACAAGAATGGTTATGTTTTATTAAGTACACACTATCTGTACAGTATTATTTTGGATGATAAGGAATCCCCTCTTTTGGTAAAGAATCAATTATTCAAGGTTAAGATTGAAGATTTGATTTACTACAAATCATTGTCTGAATTAATAGAAGAAAAAGATAGAAGAACTGATTACACTGAATGTGTAATTAAATTTATTGAAACCTCCACTGAGCAGGGTGGAGTACTATTGTATTTAAGTGTGGGAGTTGATGAATACTTATTCCATGAAACTCTGCGTCAGTTAGTTTCAATGAATAATTTACATAAAAGACAATAACGGATAAATGAATCCAATCAATCACAAATACACTATTCAATATTTGAATTACATATTCGTGAAAACGAAGAATTCAAAATTGACTTTTGAGAATAGTAAAGAAATGAAGGAAGCATTCAACTACCTCAGTTCTTTATTTAATCTTTCTCAAACTCAATGTGCATTGTTTTCAATAGTATTTACATTCACTGTTGATGAAGATTTGGAGCGTGTCAGAACTTTACGAATTCTGAGTTTTATTGATTTCGAATTGGATAGTTATTTTGCGATAAAGGAAGATATGGAACTTCTTATCAAAAAAGGTTTCATAAAACAAAAGAAAGAGGAACGCACGGATAATTTATACAATAGTTCATTTACAGTGAATCAAAAATTAATTGATATGCTCTTCCGAAATGAAGATATTCAATTTGAAAAATTGTATGGGAACGGATATAATTTCACTCAGTTTTCCCGACACATGTATCGGATCAATAACCATAAACTATTAAATCACCTAACAAGGGATGAAGTTTACACTTCTATTTTAGAACACGAAGAACGAAACGAAGATCTGACAAAAATTCAAACTTTAAAGTCGTTGGGGTTAGATGTGAAAGATAGACTTGTGATTTATTATTTGATTCACAAATACACTGAGAATGAAAAAAGTTTGAATTCGTACAAAATAGGTTTTGATTTGTATGGACCTTCTAATGTTATTTCATTTACGAAGAAACTTGCTGAAAAGAAAACTCAGTTACAAATTCAGGGGTTAGTGGAGTTGATTGGGAATAAACAAATTCAACTGACTACGAAAGCAAAAGAACTATTATTGAACGATATGACAATTGAAGTTGATGAAGAACAATCGGAATCTGAAACAACTCACTATTTCATTAAACATGATACAATACCCGATAAGAAGCTTTACTTCAATTCGGATATTCAAAGGGAATTAAATATCCTTCAAACCTTACTGAAGAAAGATAATTTCAACGAGTATCAACAAGCAATGAAACTCAAAGGAAATAAAGCGGAAGGGATTTCAATTCTGCTGTACGGACCAAGTGGAACAGGTAAGTCAAGTATTGTAGATCTACTTGCGAAACAAACTAAGCGTGATATTTTCCAGGTGGATTTGAGTTTGGTCCGTGATAAATATTGGGGGGAAAGTGAGAAGAACATTAAACAAATCTTCGAGGATTACGAAGCAAAATGTCGTAAATCAGATACTATTCCTATACTATTATTGAATGAGTGTGATGCATTATTGGGAAAAAGAAATCAAGCAGGTGAGGATAGACATGATATGACTGAATCAACGATGACCAATCTGTTGCTTGAATTATTTGAAAAGAATAGTGGACTTATAATCGCTATCACGAATTTGGTGGAACAATTGGATAATGCATTCATGCGCAGATTGACTATGAAGTATTATATAGGTAATCCAGATAGAAAAGCGGTTAAATCTATTTTGAAAGATAAAATTGATTTTCTTGAAGAGCGAGAGGTTGAAAAAATTACAGAAAGATACATACTTACTGGAGGTCAAATCGAAAATGTATCTACAAAATGTGTGATAAACAGGATTATTACAAAATCAAATCCTACAGTTTCGGAGATATTAGATTATTGTGAGGACGAAAAAATCAAAACTAACCCATGGAAGGAGGAATATTGATATGGACAACAACAAAATAGAGCTAACTGAACGAGACATGGAGATGGGAAAATATATCTACTCCATATTGATTAGTCAACCAACTATACTTATGAGTTGGGGATTTCATTTCCCGGTTGTAATCAGATTGGGATTGAGGTTTCGTGTGAATGGATTCAAACATCAGGGTTGGATTGAAGTCAGGTATAATGAAGGTGCGGATTTATTTGATGTCTATTTAATCAATGACGATAATACTTTGAAAGATTTAAAAGAGGGTGTCTATTTTGACCAACTAGTGGAGGTAATAGATGACCAAGTTGAGATGGTCAATAATTATACTGAACGTGTAAATCAAGAATATAATTTATTAAACAATGATAAAGAGATTGTTTGACATGGATGCATTTGAATTTGTAATCAAATATCCGAAATACTTGGAAGAAATCGAAATGATTATTAAACCCGATCTGTTACCAATTCTTGAAGAATTAAAAAATACGGATCCACATGATTTGGTTACTCCGGATGTCTGGTTCGTTAGTGAAACTCAAGCAAGAGGGTACGTTTTTAATTTATTTCTAAGGAAATGTAAAAACGGATAAATGAAGAAAGGAGTTGTTGCTCCTTTTTATTTTGGTCTCATCAAAAAACATTCACTTATTACAAAAGAAGTCGTTTTGCAGATAACCAATAACTTAGATAAAATTCTCAGAAATGACAAAAATCAAACATTTACTTGTGATATTTATGAGTGTAAGTGAATGTTTTTCAACCAACAAATAAAAACATAAAATCAACTATATTATGTCGAAGAAATTTTCAAACACAACAGCAGATTATTTAGATTGGGAACAAATGCTGAATTTAATTCATAAACTATACAAAGACGAAAAATATAAGATGTCATTACTTATTGCACTCGGTTGTTTTTGGGGTTTACGTATTTCGGATCTCACTGCATTAAAGTGGGAACAAATTCTGAATGTGGATGAAATTACAATCATTGAGAAGAAAACCAATAAGAAAAGAATGATTAGTGTAAATCCTCAATTAAAACAACACATATTAGATTGTCATAAGAAAATAAATCCTATTGGATTTCAATATGTGTTTGTCAGTCAGAAAAAAAGTGTTTATACCACTCAACGAATCAATGTGATGTTGAAAGAAATTAAAGCAACTTATAAACTCAACATTAAGAATTTCTCCAGTCATAGTTTGCGCAAAACTTTCGGACGACAAGTTTTTAATATGAGTGGGGAGAATTCAGAAATGGCACTTATTAAACTCATGCAAATTTTTATGCATTCAAATATGAATATTACAAAACGCTATTTAGGTTTGAAAGATGAAGAGATTAAGGAAGCGTATGATTTGTTGAAGTTTTGACAAAATTAAATCATATAAAATTTTGTGTGAACCCCTAACTACATGGTTTGGGTTTAAACTTTAATCCTGTTCTCAAATAAATAAAAATAAAACTAGTTCTTATATTGTATTGGTATTTAATGTATTGAGCATTTGTATTCGTGATTTCGCTTAATATTCAGAGGCGGTAAAAAGTATCTAATGACTTAATCTTACCTCAGAAATGACTTTATATTGACAATAATTATCATTGACAATGAATATTAATAGCAGAAGTTGTTGTGTTCGAGTTGCGAATATTGTGATAAATGCATGGTTGGGTGGTTTTATCTCTTTATTTGATAGATCTTATTGTTTCTAGAACCAAAAATCCCAATTATGATGATTTTAGACTCTTTTTATAAAAAACAAATAAGTTTAGACTTTAAGTTACTTTATTTTGAAAAATATGAATGATATTGTGAAAATTAGTTTTAAGCGTACATTATTTCCTTCAATAACTAAAAGTATCATGAATTGGTAAAATAATATGTTTTTGTGATTCACGCAATGCTTACTTTTGCTTAATAGAATATTTTTAAATCAATACAATAACTTTAAGTAAAATCTCATGAAGCAATGTACATTTTTTAAATTTAATTTCCGATTATGTTGGATAGTCATTTCTCTTTTTCTGTCAATAAATTTTGGTTTTGGTCAGTTCGCTACTCCAATGCCGATAACGCCTTTGCAAGATGGTGATAAGGTTTTATTCCTAGGGAATAGTTTTACTGAATGGAGCGGACCGCTTCACAGTACTCTTCTCTCATTGTTGAAAGCCTCAGGTGCAAATATCAATATTACCATGAATTATAAAGTGAAAGGAATGGGAATATTGAAACAATATGCTACTTGGAGTTCGTTAGGAATGATAGCGGAAATACAAAAAGGTGGCTGGAAATATGTAGTTGTTCAAGGTTGGAATGATGCTATTAATGTGAAGGATTCCCCTTATACAGAACAAGGTGTGCCAATCACTGACTATGTAGGTTGGCCCCAATGTCAGGACACTATGCTTACTTATCTGAAAGTGATAGATGCTGAAGTGAGAAAGATTGGTGCCACGACTATACTTTATGAACCACATGTGAATGCTTATGCTTATACCACTGACTTAATCAAATCAAATAGCACTTATGCTAAACTGAAAAACAATGTGTCGTGTTTTCATGCACCCATTGTTCAAGCATGGGACTCTATTCGTCATCGATATCCAGTTGATGCAATTACTGGTAAATCAATTCCTGGTTCATATGTCGAAAAACTATACGCCCCCGATTGCGGACACCAGAATTCAAATGGGATGGTATTGGATGCAATGACGTTCTATACTATTTTTACCCGTCGATCAGCTGCTACATTGACCCCCGTTCTTCCAAATATTATGCAAAATCCGGAACTTTATGAAGAGCTTGCTTCTGTTGCTTATAAAACTGGTAAAAGTATATTAGAAATGAATAATTGTGGATTTACTGATACTGAAGCGCCAACAATTCCGCAGAATATACAAGCAATGAATATATTATCAGATAGTTATAATATTTCATGGACTGCATCAGCAGATAATTTAGGAGTTTTAGGATATAAGGTATTTAAAAATGATGAATTGATTGGAACTACCGCTATTCCCAAATTTGCGATAGGAGGATTGTCACCAGAAACAACTTACACAATGAAAGTGCAAGCTTTTGATTCGGAAGGCAATAAGTCTGATTATTCCACGGAATTGAATGTCAAGACGCCGGCTAATCTAATTGTAGATAATACTGGTGTTTTAATGTCATGGGATTTTAAAACTGTAAATGGAGCTGCGTCAGCAGCTACAACAAAAATAATGGGTGGGATTTCAGGAACAGCTCCGAGTGCAGTAGTTAGTGTTGGGACTAAATTTGTTGCAGGTACTTTCAGATCCGATGCTCTTAGTATGCGTAATCAGGATAAGTCAACCTTGCTTGGGGCAATATCGGCACAACAATATATTACTTTTACAATACAGCCCCAAATAGACAACAAGATGTCAATCAGTTCAATACAACTACGACCTTTTACTCAAAATCAAAAAAGGAACTTTACGCTAATGTCAAGTATAGCTGGTTTCTCAGATGGAAATGAATTACAAACAATTGTAGGTGATGGACAAAATGGAACGGCTCTACAAACAATAAGTATTATCGGACATGATAATATCTCTACTGCAATTGAATTCAGAATATATGTTTGGGGACCAACTAATCCCTGGGAATCATTTGGTATTGGAGCAGGTGATGGTGGAACTTCTGTAGATGATATGGTGATTTCTGGGAATGTGAAAAGTTCTCCACTTCCATTGTTCCCAACAAATCTAACATTTAGTGATCTTTCTGAAACTGGATTTGCGCTAAATTGGAATGAAGCCAAGAATGCCGCAAAATATGAAATTTTCAAGAATGGTGTTACGGTAGGAACTACAACTTCACTGTCAATGGTTATTTCAGATGTGACAATAGGCTCAACATATACAATGACCGTAAAAGCGATAGATGGACTTGGAATTTTGTCAGAAGAAAGTGTACCGTTGGATGTAAAAATCATTGATTCACATGTGCCATCAACGCCACAGAATTTGACTGTAACAAATATTACTCCAAATTCATTTATTCTTCATTGGGATGCAAGTACAGATAATGTTGGTGTGACCTTATACGAAATAAGTATGGATGGAAGTACTTATGGGAATACGGCGGATAATTATTTGCCTGTGCCGTTTTTAACTCCAAATAAAAATTATTCAATGACAGTTCGTTCTAAAGATGCAGCTGGAAATGTGTCACCTTTTAGTAGCGTTATTAATGTTTCTACAACAAGTACTGGAATTGATACAAATGTACTTAATTTTGACATTTATCCAAATCCAGCTTCAACTTATATTGATATTGAATCGAATTCGGACAAACAAATTGTTAAAATATCTGATTTGCAGGGAAAAACAATGTTGTTGAAATCTGTTTTTGGACCTAAAAATTCAATTAGCTTAAAAGACTTCAAAGCCGGACTGTATGTCATAGAAATTTGTTCTGATCAATTTACTATTTATAAAAAGATGGTTGTTAAGAAATAGCTTTTTGATATTTCTTTTATATCACCCTCTGTCGTTGTTTCGTTGGAGGGTGATCTTGAATTTAGAAATGAGATTTTTTTGTGACCAGTTTTGACTCAGTTAGCTATATCTTGTGTTCTGTCTTTGGATGTTAAAAATAGTTTTTTTTGATGTCCTTACAAAGATAAATTTGTAAATTGCTGCGTTTTAAATATAACTCAAATACAAACAAATGGAAACAACAGATATTTTTCGCGAAATAACCCCGCTCTCTGCTGAGGACTGTTTTGTGATAATGAATAGAACTAAGAATAGCTTTGTATATCCAATTCATATTCATCCAGAATATGAGCTTAATTTGATTCAAAATGCTAAGGGTGCCCGTCGAATTGTAGGTGACTCAATTGAAGAAATTGATGATCTTGAGCTTTGCTTGATTGGTAATGAAAAATTGGAACACGGGTGGATTGATGGTGATAGTTGTTTAAATGAAATTCATGAGATAACTATTCAGTTTCATCGTGATTTGTTTTTGGAGAGTTTGTTAAAAAAGAAGCAATTTCAGTCATTGTCCGTAATGTTTGAAAATGCAAAGAAAGGAATTGTTTTTTCCCGTTCAACAATTGAAAAAGTAAAAGACCGGATATCTGCCCTAAGCAATAGTATGGATGGCTTTTGCTCGGTTATCGAGTTGATAGGTATTTTGCATGAATTGTCTTTCGATGATCAATCTAGAATGTTATGTAATTGTACTTTTACAGAAGATAAAGACTCCTCTGAAAGCCGTAGGGTGCAAAAAGCAATTTCTTTTTTGCAGACGAACTATCAAAAGGAAATACATTTGGTAGATGTGGCAAATTATGTTGGAATGACTGAAGCCTCATTTAGCAGATTCATGAAAAAGAGGACAGGTCGGAATTTTATAGAATACTTTAATGATTTACGTTTAGGAATTTCCTCACGTAACCTTGTAAATACAAATAAATCAATTGCTGAAATTAGTTTTGAATGTGGTTTTAATAATATATCTAATTTTAATCGAATATTTAAAAAAAGGAAAGGTATTACTCCAAAAGAATTTAGAGAGAATTATTCAAAGATGAGAAAGTTGATTTGATCAATTGATTATTAATGGTTTTGATATAAGTATTTTCCAGTAACAAAGTTTTCCAGTTTATATATAAAGAGGGTGTCCAAATTCAAAAGGTCATCCTCTTCTTGTTTTTATTATAAATTGAACTAGTTTTATGCTAACACCCTTAATGTAAGTAGCCGGAAAAATGTAATGCCGTATTTTAAATCACATAGGTAATTTTAAAATTATGATCTTTATTGGAGTGATTTTGTCGAAAAAGTATCATATAAGGATGAAAAAATATGCAATAGATTTCTTGTAATAGTCTATTTTTGTACGTTAGAAAAATGTGGCAATTTTGATAATCATTTTATTTAATTGATGTTGTCAATCGGCTTGTCTTACTTTTTTTTGAAATGTACTGCCTCAGTAGAATCAAAGAACGAAATTTATTTTAAGAGGTAAACGTATTCATAAGTGGTAAATAGTAATTAATGATATGTTTTGAATATGACCCCCAAACCCCCAAATTGGGGGCTTTAAGACGCAGTATATGAATTTGAAAAAATGCAAATAGTCTCAAAATAGCACTCTTTAGCCCCCATTTTGGGGGTTGGGGGTCGAAAAAACAATAACAATAAAAACATATCATTAATAATTTCGAATTACTTATTTCACAATGTTTTTTATTAAACAGCACTATGAATTATAGAAAAATACTTTTATTTCTTCTTTTTTCGATTACTTTTTCTTCTTTTTCCCAGGCAGAAGGCATGTCATGGTCTGCTAATTGGATAATGCATCCAACCTTACAACCTCAGATGGGAGCAATTGTACTTTTTCGGAAGAATTTTGAATTATCAAGAGAACCTCAGAATTTTGTAATTCATGTTTCTGCGGATAATCATTATCGACTTTTTGTAAATGGTAATTATGTTTTGCGCGGACCTGCAAGGGGAGATATTTCGCATTGGTTTTACGAAACGGTAGATATTTCGGAGTTTTTGCATTCAGGAAAAAATACAATTGCTGCAGAAGTGGTGAACTGGGGACCTAAACGGTCATTTACTTATTTTTCTCAAATGACATCCTTTATATTACAGGGAGATTCAGTGTCTGGAAAGCTTGTAAATACAACTGGAGGTGCTTGGAAATGTATACAAAATAAAGCATACAGTCCTAAAATAGTAGACTGGATGGCAGATAGAACTACCGTTGACTGGGGACTATACGTATCTAATCCAACTGATAGCATTCGTGCAGAATTGTATCCATGGGGATGGGAAAAACAAGATTATAATGATGAGGACTGGCTTCCGGCAAAATGGTGTGATATTGCTGGAGAAAGTGGAACTAAATCTGCGGGAGGAATACTGTATGGTGGCTCAAAGTTGTCAACACCAAGAAAAACCGGTTTGCTGAAAGAAACAAAAGTTCAATTCAAAACTGTCAGAAGAGTTTCGGGAATAGATAAGAATGAAAGTTTTATTCACAATAGTGGGAGCCTTGTTATTCCGCCAAAACGAAAGGTGAGTATGCTTATTGACCAAACGTATGAAACAATGGGTTATCCGGAGATGTTGGTTAGTGGCGGCAAAGATTCGAGGATACAGGTAATGTATGCAGAAAATCTAATCATAAAGAACAGATCTCCGAAAGGTGATCGAAGCGATATTGAAGGAAAACGAATGGTAGGAATTAAAGATGTGTTTATCCCCGATGGAGGAAAAGATCGCTTATTTAAACCAACTTATTTGAGAGCGTTTCGCTACATCCAGATTGATATTGAAACACAAAATGATCCTTTAATCATTTCTGAATATTATCATGTTGCATCTACTGCGTCGATTGAAATGAAGGCTGTTTTTAATACGGAAGACCCCAATGTGGATTGGGTAATGGATGCAGGTTGGAGAACTGTCAGTATCTGTGCTCAGGACATGTTACTATCAGATGCTGCTTATGAACAAATGCAATATGTGGGTGATTCAAGGGTTCATAATTTGGCTCTTCTTACTCTTTCTGGCGATGACCGGCTAACACGTAACTCATTGATTCAGTTTGACCAATCTCGTATTACTGAAGGTTTGACTCATGCTTGTTATCCCAATCCTTTTCACTTGATAATCCCCTCTTATTCATTGATCTGGATTGATCAGGTGTATGATTATATGCTTTGGAAAGATGATAAAGATTATATAGCTCAATTTGAATTGGGAATAAATAATGTAATTAGTTGGTTTGAGAGCCATCGTCAAACCAATGGTTTACTTGGTAAAATGGAAGGTTGGTGTGCTTTAGGTTGGCCACGGCATTACAAAAGTGGCGAGCCTCCAACTGTTTACGAGGGTAATAATACACTTTATACCTTGCATTATGCTTACACTTTACGACATGCAGCAGCAGTATTTAACTACATTGGAAAAACAAAACAAGCAGCTGAATTTTCGAAAAGAGCGAATGAAATATGTACGGCTATAAATAAACAGTGTAAAAACAAAGATGATTTTTATGTTGAGTCTCCTGGTAACGAGCAAATTAGTCAAATTACCAATGTATTGGCTATTTTGGCTGATGCCACCACTGGTAGTGATGCAAAACAATTGATGGGTAAATTATTAGAGCCGAAGGATTGGTTTGGGCAAGTTGATTTATTTCTTCATTTATATTTGTTCGAAGCAATGAATAAAACAGGGTTTCAAAATGAATTTTTGCCTGAAATTTCCGAATGGCAACTAATGCGTGAACGTGGTTTGACTACATTTGCGGAGGTTCCGCTTGAGTGGGGCGAAGAGAATCAACGGTCAGAATGTCATCCATGGAGTGCTGCTCCAAATTATTTCTTTTTTCGAACAGTTTGTGGAATAAAATCGCTTTCTCCAGGGCATAAAAAGGTAGAAATTGCTCCTGCTTTTGGGAAACTGACAAAAATCATTGCAGTTTATCCTCATTATAAAGGGAACGTAGAACTTGATCTGATACGTTTGGGTAATGGCTTGTCGGGAAGTGTTACTATTCCAGATGGTATGGAGGCAACCTTTGTCTGGTTAGGTAAAAAAACTGTTTTAAAGGCCGGAAAACAATTTATCACAATAAAATAACATGTCTTTTTATGAAAAAAAAGCAGGCATTTTTGCTCTTGTTAATCTTATGTCTTGAGTTGAATATTTATGCCCAGGATTATCGTTTAGCTTTGTACAATGATTCTATTCCATATTCAATCAATACCGGATCGAAAGAAAAAATTGGGAAATATGATATTACGACCATTGGAAATGTTCAAGAACCGGATATCTCGGTTTATTTACCAAGTAAACGATTTGCAACAGGGCAAGCTGTTATAATTTGTCCCGGAGGAGGTTATTGGATTTTGGCATACGATTATGAAGGAACAGATGTCGCTAAGTATTTTAATTCGATAGGTGTAGCTGCGGTTGTTCTGAAGTATCGATTGCCAACATACGGTAATTGCAAGGTGCCTTACAAAGTACCGTTAATGGATGCACAGCGAGCTATGCGATTAGTCCGTTATAATTCAGCTAAATGGAATGTTAATTCTTCTAAAATTGGAATTATGGGTTTCTCTGCCGGTGGACACTTGGCTTCAACTTTAGGAACTCATTACGATTATGGTAATAAAATGTCTTCCGACTCGATAGAGCAGCAGAGTTGCCGACCTGATTTTATGATTCTTATGTATCCGGTTATTTCATTTGCGGATTCATGTTTGCATACAGGTTCCCGCGATGCCCTGCTAGGAAAGAATGCGGATAAGTCTTTGATAAAACACTTTTCGAATGAGCTCCAAGTAACAGCTGATACACCTCCAGCCTTTTTTGTTCATGCAGATGATGATTCTGCTGTTCCGGTAGAAAATACATTGTTTATGTACAAAGCATTACGGATGAAGAAAATTTCAGCGGAATTACATATTCTATCGGAAGGTGAACACGGTTTTGGTTTAGGTTTGAAAAATGAACACTTGTCATCGTGGACTAATAGTTTAAAATTATGGCTTAATTGGTTGAATGTGAATAGATGAATTGTTAGAATATACTTGATTAAAATATATCTTATATGAAAAAAATAGTTTTATTTGCTGTTTTAATTTCCATTATTGCAAGAACTTATTCTCAACAAAATCAAACTGTTATAAATCCTGTGCTTCTGAAAAATTATTGGAGTGCAAGTTGGATTACGCACCCTACTGCTAATTTAAAGGCCTATGGTGTGTATCACTTTAGAAAAACGTTTGATCTACAGGTAAAGCCCGAAAGTTTTATCGTTCATGTTTCTGGTGATAATCGCTATCGGCTGTTTGTAAATGGTACTCCGGTATGTTTTGGACCGGCACGCAGCGATGTACGTCATTGGAATTTTGAAACGGTGAATATTGCCCCTTTTTTAAAGTTGGGTAAAAACCTGTTGGCGGCTGTTGTATGGAATTTTGGAGATGATATTCCTGCTGCACAAATGACCTTCAAAACAGCTTTTATTCTTCAGGGAAATACAGAAAAAGAAAATATTGTAAATACCGACAAGAGTTGGAAGGTTTTTCAAGATGAATCGTATTCGCCTTTACTTCCTCAAGTGAACAACTATATAGTTGTTGGACCTGGTGAAATCGTCAATGGAGATACTTATCCATGGAATTGGCAAGATAATTCTTTTGATGATACAAAATGGTTGACTTCTGGTGTATTATGCAGAGGTCGTGTAAAAGGTTTGGGTACAGGTGCAGAATGGGATTTGGTACCTCGGGATATTCCCTTTCTAGAAGAAACAGAACAACGTTTTAACTCTGTCAGACGAGCAGTGGGCTGTAAAGCAGGTGCTGCTTTTTTGCAAGGGAAGGAAACTCTAACTATTCCGGCAAATTCAACTGCAGTATTATTATTAGATCAAGGGGTCGAAACTGTGGCCTATCCGGAAATTACTGTTTCGGCAAGTAAAGGCAGCAAGTTGGAATTGATTTATTCTGAGGCTCTTTACGATGCACAAGGTAATAAAGGCAACCGGAATGAAATTGAAGGGAAAACCATAAAAGGAATTACTGATGTATTTAAGGTTGGTAGTGTCGAAAATCAGATTTTTCGACCGCTTTGGTTTCGCACATTCAGATATGTACAATTAAGTATTAAAACTGGAGATAGCCCGCTGACTGTAAAAAATATACAATCGACTTATACTGTTTATCCGTTTAAAGAGCTTGCGACTTTTAAATGCAATGATACAGAATTGGAAAATATCTGGAAAGTTGGTTGGAGAACTTTACGTTTGTGCAGTAATGAAACTCATTATGATTGCCCTTATTATGAACAACTTCAGTATGTTGGCGACACACGGATCCAATGTCTAATTTCTGCTTATGTATCTGGGGATGATCGGTTGATGCGAAAAGCAATTATGTCGTTCGATAATTCGAGATTCAGCGAAGGATTGACCTGCAGTCGCTATCCAAGCTCAGATATTCAGGTTATTCCGCCATTCTCTCTTTTTTGGACCAATATGATTCATGATTATTGGATGTGGAAAAAAGATACAGACTTTGTTAAGCCATTATTGTCAGGAATAGAAAATGTTTTTAATTGGTATGAACAACGTATAGACAATCAGACAAATATGCTTGGACAAACTCCTTATTGGAACTTTGTGGATTGGCCTGACGAATGGGGTTGGGATTTTATTAAAAATAGTGGTGGAGTGCCAAATGGTGGTATGGAGGGCGGTTCGTCTATTCTTACATTTCAGTTAGCTTACGCCTTAAATGATGCAGCTGATTTATTCCTTTATTTCGGTGACAACTCCAAGGCAGAACATTATAAAGAATTAGCAAAAAGGATATCTGCTGCTACTGTAGATCGTTGTTGGGATAAAAATCGCGATTTACTGGCTAATACACCGGATAAAGATGAATATAGTCAGCATGCCAATATTATGGCGATTATGGCTAATGCAAATCTGCCTGTCGACAAAAAAGAATTTATTGACAGAATTTCAAAAGATACTTCTTTGATAAAAGCCACTGTTTATTATCGTTTTTATTTGTTTCAGGCGATGAAAAAATGCGGACTTGGGGATAAATATGTCGATGTTATAAAACCATGGCGGGATATGATAAAATCAGGTTTGACTACTTTTTCCGAAAGACTTGACCCAACCCGTTCAGATTGCCATGCATGGAGTGCCAGTCCAACATATGAACTTTTAGCAACGGTATGTGGTATTGAACCAGCTGAAGCTGGATTTAAAACCGTGAAAATAGAACCACATTTAGGAACTTTGAAGTGGGTAGAGGCTTCGATGCCACACGAGAATGGAACTATTAAGGTGCAATTTCAACAAACTAAGAAAGGTGGTTTAATCGGCGATATTGAATTGCCCAAAGGTGTTACCGGAACATTTGTTTTCAAATCATATTCTACGGATTTGCATGAGGGGACTAATTATATAAGAAATTAATTGAAATTAAAAATGTTGTCGGAAGAGTATATTATGAATAAATTAGAAATGAAAATAAGAATTGTATTTAAATTGCTATTATGCTTTTTTTTGTCGATTCATATATTTTGTTGTCAGGCGGCTAATGAGACCCAATGGAAGCTCAAGTCGCCTGATAACAAGATTTGTATAACAGTCCTGCTGGGAAAAACCGCTAGTTTTAAATCAGGCATGGTGTATAGAGTCGACAGAGTCGAAAATAATAGATTAATATCAGTAATTGAAACATCACCATTGGGAATTATTCGTAAAGATCAGTCGTTTACTGAAAACTTGAAATTCGTTTCGAAAGGTGCTGTAAAAACTATCGACGAGAAGTATCGTATGTGGATTGGACGGCAATCGGAATGCCGTAATAATGCAAAGGAAATGGAATTGACTTTTGCAAATGGAAATGGCACGAAAATACAATTGATTTTAAGAGCTTACAATGATGGTGTTGCATTTAAGTACGTTTTTCCGGATAAATCCGCCGATTCATATACTATTACTAAAGAATTAACAGGATTCAAGGTTTCAGGAGTTGGGAAAGCCTGGATTGAAAGGTATGATAAACCGTCTGAATATAGTCCGGCTTACGAACAGTATTATGAAAATGGGATTCCAATTGGAACTGCGTCACCATATTCCGAAGGTTGGGCATTCCCAGCTTTGTTTCATAACAACGATAGCTGGATTTTGATTTCCGAAGCGAATCTTTCTCCGAATTACTGTGGCGTTAGGTTAGATCAAAATGCCACGAATGGATTATATACAGTTCGGTTTCCCGAAGTCAATGATGCTGAAGGTACAGGTGAAGTTGAACCAACTTCCACCCTTCCATGGTCAATGCCTTGGCGCACAATAATTGTTGGCAGTACACCAGCGACAATTGTTGAATCGAATATGATTAATAATTTGAGCGATGCAGCTATACCTGGTGATTTTTCATGGGTAAAGCCGGGACGCTCATCTTGGAGTTGGTTGTCGGATACACCAAGTCCCAAAAACTATAATACACTTAAAAATTTTATTGATTTGTCAGCTGAAATGCATTGGGAATATTCATTGGTCGATGCCAACTGGGACTTAATGAAAGGTGGCAATATTGAGCAGTTAGTAAAATATGCAAATTCGAAAGGGGTGGGGATATTGATGTGGTATAATTCAGGTGGGCCAAATAATATTGTTACTGAACGGCCACGAGATATTATTCCCAATGCTCAAAAACGTCAGGCAGAATTTAAGAAACTGAATGAGTGGGGTGTAAAAGGAATTAAAGTTGATTTTTGGAACAGTGATAAACAGAATTTGATAAGGCTTTATCACGATGTGTTGATAGATGCAGCCAAATATCATATAATGGTTAATTTTCATGGGTGTACCATTCCAAGAGGTTGGTCAAGAACTTATCCAAATCTGGTTTCAATGGAGTCGGTACGAGGCGAAGAAACATATCTGTTTGATTCTGTTTATACTACAGAAGCTGTTGTCCAAAATTCTATATTACCCTTCACCCGGAATGCAATTGGCCCAATGGACTATACACCTGTTGGCTTGTCGAATTTTACGCATCCACATCAAACTACATATGTTCACGAACTAGCATTGACATTGGTCTTTAACTCTGGTATCATTCATTTTGCCGATAATGAAAAAATGTACCGAACTTTACCTGATTTTGTGAAAACGTTCCTGAAAAACGTTCCTGCAGCATTCGATGAAACCCGTTATATATCTGGTGTGCCGGGTGAAGGAATTGTGTTGGCTTGCCGAAAAGGTAATAACTGGTATATTGCTGGAATTAATAGTTTGAAAACCAATAAAAAAGTTGTTGTTAAACTGCCATTTATAACATCTGGTGAATATAATCTTAATATGATTAATGATGGGGCTAATAATAAAAGTTTTGTGAATAATCTACAGAAATTTAAGTCTGGCGAGGTAATAACAATTGATATGCTGGCTGCAGGAGGTTTTGTTGCAAAGCTTTCTAAAAGATAATCTAAACTATGAACATTGACAATTTGAAGAGTAAATCATATATTAACTTATGCGTTAGCTTAATATGTTTCTTAATGCTCTTTTCTCACTTAAGTATTTTTGCCGGCAATTATTTGGCAATTAAAGAGCCTGTTTTAATATCTAATCCATTGGATAAGATTCACTTTTTCTGCTCTAAGCCTGGAACTGTTGTAGTAAAAGATGGCATAAATCGGGAATACCTACGATTGAAAGCAAAATCGGATATATATATAACAGTAGCTGGTTCTTTAGGGGTACATAAAGTTTTGTTGATAAATAGAAAAGGGACTGTGATCGATAGCCTTGTTTTTCAGGTAAAAGCAACTACAGATGTAGATGATGGCGGACGAATTGCAGAAATGTTCAATTTGATTAAGGATGGATTGACGGATAGTTCTAAAGAACTTCAACAAGTGGAATGGAATGGGAAAATTTATCGTTTTTTTGTTCCATGGATGCTCGATAATAATAATACTGAAAAGGGAATGAAATACTTCAGCCCCAAAGGTGGCGATATGGTTGATCTCTTTCGACAGACTCAAAAGGATAATGGTATGATATGGAGCTTTGTTAATCCATATAAAAGTGCCGGAGACTATTACGAAACAGCCTATAAACCGATAAATTTTTTTAGGAGAGATAGCACCGTTTGGTTTGCCCGGCAACCGGTTGAAAATCATGTAGAGTACAATTATGTAAACCTGATGTATCAGTATTGGAAAGCAAGTGGAAATACCGCTTGGATGAAAACGAACCTTGAGTCTGCAAAACGAGCATTAGATTATAGTGTAACCGATTCTGTTCGTTGGTCAAAACGTTTTAAATTACTGAAAAGGCCTTATTGTATTGATTCATGGGATTTTCAAGTAGATGATAAATACACGCCAACAACTCTGGTGAGTCCAACAATGGTTATTGTTCCTGGAAAAACAAAATACGGAGTTTTCTTTGGAGATAATACGGGTTATTATGATGCCTGTTTACAATTGGCTGAAATGTATGATTTTGTAGGGCAGAATAATAATGCCACAATACTTAGAAATAGAGCTGCCAATATTTTCAAGCAGTTAGTTTCTATAGCATGGAATGGTAAATACTTTACTCATTTTATAGATGAAGACACTACAGTAATACGTGATTTAGGAGTTGATGAAAAATCCCAAATTGCGCAAGGTAATATGTATGCAATAAATAGAGGTATATCGCACGATATGAGTGTAAAGATTATTGAAACATATCTCAAGTTGAAAGAGAATTTGCCTATTGGTTCGCCTGGAGAATGGTACTCGATATATCCTCCTTTTGAAAAAGGTTTTGAAAGCCATAATAAAAAGTGGCAATATATGAATGGAGGTGTTGCGGGGCATGCAGCAGGAGAGTTAGCAAGAGGAGCTTACGAAAATGGTTATGAACAGTATGGGACAGATATTTTAGTTCGTTTATTTGAGCTCGCTAAAAAAAATGGGGGGCAAATTGGATTTTCTTACACAGGTTCAATCCCTTTACTACCGGCGGTATGTAATTATAAACAAATTGATATATCAGGAATAGCCAATATGAGTATTGATGGTGAGGCTAGTGGAAATGTGTTTTCCTGGATGAATGGAAAGTTAGCTGGTAACGATTTACATGAATTACCTATCGGTAAACAAAAATTTCAGGAAATTCCATTCAATATTCCAGATAGAAAAAAAAATCAAAACAAAGTTGCTGTTGCGTTATCCGAAGATTCGGTTTTTCCGAGAAAAACCGAGATTCTCATAAATGATACAGCAGTAACAGTTTATCTTTTAAATACAACGAATGGGAAAAATGGTGGTGTTGCGGGTATTGTTACATTACTATATACTGATAAAACCCATTATTCACAAGCTTTGATTACGGGAAAAGAGTTGACAGGGTGGTGGCTTCCTGAAATAAACAACGAGTTTGCTAGTGTTGCGTGGTCGGGTAAAAATCAATATTGTGCAAGAATCGGTGTTTGTCGAACGGCAATTATTAATCCAAGTCCATCTAAAAAAATATCAAAGCTAATATTTCAGGCTTCACCAGATGGAGGTATTTACGCTTTACTTGGAGTTACTCTTGCAGATAAAACGCCTTACCGAAAACCGGATTTAGTATCATTCGGAGGTCCCAGTAATTGGGCTTCGGCAACATCAATGGCTGCATTAGTCGAAGGATTAGCTGGAGTGAAGGATGATGGGCTGGCCTTTAGTACAGTTAAACTATCACCTCGGTGGCCAACCTCAAATACAGATTCAGTAAATGTTACAATTCACTATCCGGCATCAAATGGTTATATCACTTACAAATATCGTCATTATCCCGACCGAAAGAATATAAAAATAACAGTTACGGGAAGTGGTGAAACTGTGGATGCACATTTACTTTTGCCAGCGGGAGTAAATAAAGTTAGCTCGGTGTGTTCTGATATTCAGGATATCCCTTTTGAAATGATAAAAAATGAAAAATCGAATTATGTAGATTTTAAATTGTTGTTATCTGCAGAGCAGACAGTGACTGTAAAATATGATTAATCGAGATTATCTTCGTTTTCTCACTTTTTAATAAATACATTCTAATATAATGCATATATCATAAAAAATTATCTTCAGATGAAAAAAGCACTCATTCTATTTGTTATTCTTGCACTTGTGTCTTGTAAACAAACTCCGGCTGATAAATTCCCGGCAGCAAAAGCTCTGATTCAACGTGTCGTTCCACAGCTCTATGATAAAATCTGTATCGATTCTATTTCCCCTGTAGGCGATAAGGATGTTTTTGAAATTCATACTTCTAATGGGCAGATTGTATTAGCCGGCTCATCGCCTGTAGCGGTCGCTTCAGGATTAAACTGGTATCTGAAATATTACTGTCATTGTCAATATTCACAGGCTGGGATTAACTTGGTATTACCTAAAGAACTTCCGGAAATAAAACAAAAAGTCAGGATAGTATCTCCCTGTAAATATAGATATTTTCTGAATTATTGCACGTTTAACTACACTATGTCCTTCTGGGACTGGGATGAATGGCAGAAAGAATTAGACTGGATGGCCATGCAAGGGATTAATCTTGTTTTGGCCATAAATGGGTCGGAAGAAGTATGGCAGAATACCTTGAAAAAATTGAATTATTCTGATAAAGAAATCTCTGATTTTATTTGCGGTCCGGGATATCAGGCATGGTGGTTAATGGGTAATCTTGAGGGATGGGGTGGTCCAGTTTCGCAAGAATGGATTAAGAGTCGAACCGAACTTCAGAAGAATATTCTTAGCTATATGAGGAACATGAAGATGGAGCCCATTCTACAAGGTTTTTATGGTATGGTACCAACAACCTTGAAATCCAAATATCCTAATGCTGATATTCGTTCTACGGGCAAATGGTGTAATTATGTTAGGCCAGACTTTATTATGCCAACAGACTCACTGTTTAATTCCTTTGCTCAAACCTATTATAAAGAACTTGAGAATTTGTATGGTAAAGCAAACTTTTACGGAGGTGATCCATTTCACGAAGGTACAGTTGGTAATGTAGATCTGAAGGCTTGTGGTCATAATATACAAAAATCTATGCAGGAAGCTGTTCCCGGTTCCACATGGGTGCTTCAAGGTTGGATTGAAAATCCTGCTCCTGCTTTGCTTAGCGGTATCGATAAAAATAAGACACTGATTATTGATTTGTTCTGCGAAACAAATAAAGCATGGAAATTGACAAATGGATTTAATGGCTGTCGTTGGTTGTTTTGTACCATTAATAACTTTGGTGGACGGACAGGTTTGTATGGAAAAATTGATTCAACAACTTTAAGTTTGAACGAAGCGCGAAAGAGTGAATATGCTGGTAAGCTTGAAGGTATAGGAATAATTCCTGAAGGATCTAAAGTAAATCCGTTTATTTTTGATTATTTCTTTGAGCTAGGTTGGAGGAAGGAGCTTCCAGAACCTATTAAATGGGCTTCCGATTATTCTGTTTTTCGTTATGGAAAAGATCTTGCTGCAGCTCGTAAGGCATGGACGCTAATTGCCCAAACAGTTTATAATATCCCCATGCATTTCGATGAACCCCAGAATGTAATTTGTTCACGGCCAACATTGAAATGGCTAAAATCAGCACCTTGGGGATTAGGTGCTATACGTTATAATCAGCAAAATCTGAAAACAGCCTGTTCAATCTTGTTGACATGTAGTTCGAAGTTAAGTGATTCGGATACATACCAATACGATGTGGTTGATTTTGTTCATCAGTATTTATTAGGTGAAGCCGAAATATATTATCACAAAACTATTGAGGCGTTCAATTCGAAAAAAATGACTGAATTCACAATCAATAGCGATAAATATCTAATGATTATCAAAGATTTAGATAAGTTAATGGGCACAAGGGCTGAATTTTTACTCGGAAAATGGTTGAGTGATGCCCGGAGTATTGCGCCAACTGTTGCAGAAAAGAGACTTTTCGAACAAAATGCCCGGATGCTTATTACAACTTGGGGATATGGAGATCAGCATATTGTTTTAAATGATTATGCACATCGGGAATGGGCTGGTTTATTAGGAACTTTATATTATGATCGTTGGAAATTATTTATTGATGATTTGGAAAAACAGCTTAAAGGACAGAAAGCTGCCAATATTGATTATGCAAAGTACGAAGAAAATTGGACAAAACAAGTAAATTCTTTTCCGGATAAGCCACAGGGTAATGCCATTCAAACAGCAAATGAAATATTCTTGAAATACAGTAGTAAATAATAGAAGTCTCTTATAATCAAATATGTAAGTTGTAAAAAGATGAGAAAGTTACTAATTGTTCTAGTTTCACTACTACTTTTAAGAGCAGTTTTAATTTGCGGTGCTCCTAATTCGCAAAAGCGGTTTGCTCAGGAAGTTGTTTTTGCTGATATAAAAGCTGGTGGCGAAATTTATCTAAGAGCTCAAAAAAATTTCGATAGATTAGAGACTGATATTTATACACCTTACAATGTTTTTCCGGTAAAACATCACCATACTTCAGAAGGCTGGCCAGGTGATAAGGAGGGACGAACAATTCTGGGATTAGTTATGGAAGCACAAGCTACTCATAGGACACCAATTTATTTGGATGAAATGATTAAGTTGATTCCGACAAAATTGAATAAAAGTGGTTATTTAGGATCTATTCAGGGAGATACTCTTAATGAGCAACAACTTTCCGGACATGGATGGTTTCTAAGGGGACTTTGTGAGTATTATATTTGGAAAAAAGATGAGAACATAAAGAGATATATTCAAAGTATTATCCATAATTTGGTGCTTCCTACTAAAGGATACCATAAAAACTATCCGATTAGTCCGGATCAAAGACGTTCGAATATTGGTGAAATGGCTGGAACTACACAAAATGTTGTCAATAAATGGTTGTTGTCATCAGATGTCGGTTGCGACTTTATTTTTCTCGATGGTGTTGTTCAGGCATATAGCTTGTTTCCGTCAAAAGATTTAAAGGAATTAATAGATGAGATGGTTGCAAGCTTCCTGAGAATGGATTTAGTAACCATTAAGGCACAGACACATGCTACTTTAACAGGTTTGCGTGCGTTGGTAAGATATTATGAGATTACCGGAAATTCATATTTGTTGAAAGAAGTTGAAAAACGTTACAACATCTATCGTAGCGTTGGAATGACTGAAAATTACGAAAATTTCAATTGGTTTGGGAGGCCGGAGTGGACTGAACCATGCGCCATTATTGACTCATACATTTTGTCTGTTCAACTATGGAAATACACACGTAATCCTCAATATATAGAAGATGCTCAACATATTTATTATAATGCTATTTGTCATACACAACGGGCAAATGGAGGTTTCGGATGTGATAATTGTCCGGGGAGTAAAGATTTGTGTCTGAGTGTTAAGGCCTATGAAGCATTTTGGTGTTGTACAATGCGTGGAGGCGAAGGATTAGCAAGAGCTATTCAATACTCGTATTTTACTCAAGCGAAGAATGTATATATTCCTTTTTTAGGAAATAATGAAGCTGTCCTTACACTGAATGGAAAACGTTGTGAAGTGAAACAAACGACTACATATCCTTTCGGCACAAAAACGATATTTGTTATCACTCCTCTAAACGGGTCGATTAAAGCCGCTTTACATCTATTTACACCTATTTGGATTAAAAATCCGAAAATCAGTCTAAATGGTGAAAATATAAGTTTTATAAAAAAAAATGGTTTCATAGTTTTGGATGTTAATATAAAATGTAAGTCTACAATAGAATTTTCGTTTGATATGCAACCTCAAATCCATGAGACGGTAAATCCAACAAATACAATTAAAGGTAGTTTTGCATTTGTATATGGGCCTTTGTTACTTGGTTATTCAGGGGAAACCGATGTGAAATTCAACAGACTACCCACAATTGAACAAATAAGTAAAGCTAAATGGAAAGTGTCAGACAATGAGAATTCGTATGAATTCACTCCCATTTATCATTTATTAGATGAGTCCTTGCTTCAAAAAGAATATAAAAAGCAAATCCTTTTTATGTTGAATGAAAATTGATATGTTTTTAGAATAATAACTACTTAAAACCAATATAAATATGTCTTTCTGTATAAAAAAAATATTCCATCTGGTACTTGCCTTATCAATTCCCATTTTGATTTTTTCTCAAGTGAATAAAGTGCCTTTAATAGAAACCTATACATCATCTTATCGTGTGCGAAGTGGTATTGCATTAGGTGGTATAGGTACTGGCAGTATCGAATTGAGAAAGGATGGGAATTTTTATAACTGGTCTATTTTTAATAATTATCCTCATGGTACAGGTCCGGTTTTTGAATTGCCTGTGGCTCCTAACCGAGATGTAGACGAAAGTTTTTTGTTTTTTCTAGTGCGTTACCAAGTTGAAGGACAAAAGCCTAAATTGAAATTGCTTCAATTAAATCAGAGCATACAAGAAGGTGGGCTAGAAGGAATTATATATTATTATCCATGGTTGAGTGGCGTTGATAAAATTGAATATACAGCCCGTTTCCCGTTCGTGAATATGACTTTTACAGATTCAGAGATGCCATTTGTTGTGGAACTCGAAGCTTTCTCGCCATTTATTCCACATGATGTAAAAAATTCTTCGCTGCCGGGAGCTTATTTCAATTTTAAAGTCACATCTAAAATGAACAAGAAAGTTGATATAATGCTTTTAGGTACACTCCGAAATTTAGTAGGTTATGACAAAATAGAGAAAACATTTGAGTCGAAAATTATTAATGAGCCGAATTACAAGTTTTTTATTCAGTCTGTTTCAGGTGTTGATGATAAGAGTTCAACTTACGGTCAAATGGGTTTGGGAATCATTGGTGGAGATGAAGTTTCGTATTATTTGGGTTGGGAGCACAAACATCCTTATTACGAAAAGTTATTGATTGAAAAAAAAATGGATAATATTGACGATACACCCAATCGTAACTTTAAAACGGAGGATGGTAAAACTATTGCACGAATTGGTGGTGCGGATAATGACCAGCGCTGTTTTAGTTCTGTCGCAGTGTCGAAAGAGTTACCCGCAAATGGTGAATTTAGTTCAACATTTTTTATGAACTGGAATTTCCCAAATAACTATGGCGCTGTGAATATAGATGCTGAAAAATCAATTTCAAAAAGACAAGCACAGCGATATAGTGTTAATCTGAAACAGACTAAAAATCTAGGTCATTATTATCAAAATTCATTTTCTGACATTGAGTCGGTTTCGGCTTATTTTGCAAAAAGTTTTACTGACTTATCGCAACGAAGTCACCAATTTATTGATGATATGTATTCATCGGATTTGGAATCCTATGTGTTGAATCAGGTGAACTCGCACTTCAATACATTTATTACTTCAACGACCTTGACAAAGAGTGGTCAATTTGCTATGCGAGAAGGTCTAACATCTAGTCAGGCTTGGGGCCCTAATTCAACAATGGATGTCGCACTTTATGGTTCTCCTATGATAATTGCTCTTTTCCCAGAATTGCAAAAATCGATGATGCGTACACATTGTCAATTACAAACCAAAGATGGAGAAGTGAATCACGGATTGGGTTGTGATCTTGATTTTAATCAGAATGGAACCTGGGGTGTTTATGAACGTGTAGATCTCGTACCTGATTACATTCAAATGGTATTACGCGATTATTTATGGACAAATGATAAAAATTATATTCGGGAAATGTGGCCTTCGGTAAAAAAAGGAATAGATTATATTCTTACAAAACGGGATAAGGATGGAGATCAGATGCCTGATATGAATGGAATTATGTGTAGTTACGATAATTTTCCCATGTATGGTTTGGCATCATATATTCAGTCCCAATGGATTGTGGCTTTAACAATGGCTTCTCAAGTTGCTGTTGATATGGGTGATAATCAACTTGCCAAACGCTATAAAGATATTGCAGCCAAAGGTTCAAAGTTGATGGAAAGTAAACTTTGGAATGGTTCATATTATAATCTGTCTAACGATTATTTAGGGAAGAAAGGTGTTGATAATGGATGTCTGACGGATCAGTTAATTGGCCAATGGGTGGCTGATGGTAGTGGATTAGGGTACATATTTAAAAAGGAGAATGTACATAAGTCATTAAAATCGATTCTTGACCGTTCTTTCATGGATAATTCGTTTTTACGGAATTGTTCTTGGCCAGCACATCCGGTTCTTTATCCAATACACACCTCTAGTCTGTGGGTTGATCAGGCAAATACGCCCTGGACAGGAGTTGAATTGGCATTTGCCTCCTTTCTGATTTATGAAGGAATGGTTAATGATGGGCTCAATATAATAAAAGGTGTTGACGATAGATATAGAAAAGCAGGTTTGTATTTCGACCATCAGGAATTTGGAGGTCACTATTTTCGTCCTATGTCAGCATGGGCAATTATGAATGCATTCTTGGGTTATTCGGTAAATCGTGGAACGTATCGATTTGATCCGAAAATCAATAAAGAAAAGTTTAATATCTTTTTTGTGACTCCAGATGGAACAGCATTTTATAAAAAAGGAGATAAATCAGTTTCAATAGAGGTAAAGACAGGTCAATTTGCTTTTTCTAAACTTGAATTGAGTAATTCAGGAATACATGTACCAAAACCAAAATTGTATATTGATAATAGGGAAGTTGATGATGTGAAAATCATTTCTTCAAAAGAGATGTATTGCATTCAATTACAAACCCCTACTGTTCTAAATCCGGGATCAGTGATTGTCTTTAAATAATTATATCTGTGTATTTGTAAATACAATTATTTTAATTAACTCAACTAAATAACTATTAAATGGCTACTTTAGATGTCTTTCGAGAAGTGATACCGCTATCAGATGAAGATTGTTTTGATATTGCATATCGAACCAAAACACATTTTACATATCCGATACATGTTCACCCGGAATATGAGCTGAATTTTATTGAAAATGCTAAGGGGGCTAAACGAATTGTTGGTGATTCAGTAGAAGAAATTGATGACTTGGAGCTTTGTTTAATTGGAAATAGAAAACTGGAGCATGGCTGGATTGATGCTGACAGGTGTTTTGACGAAGTTCATGAGATAACTATTCAATTTCATCCCGATATATTTTTAAACAGTCTGCTCAGTAAACGGCAATTTCAGTCTTTATCAATAATGTTCGAGAATGCGAAGAAAGGCATTGTGTTTTCTCGCCCAATTATTGAGAAAGTTAAATGCAAGTTGGAGAATTTAATGCTTAATCAGGACGGTTTTCATTCGGTTCTTGATTTGATAACGATTCTGTACGAATTGTCATACGATGAGCAAATGCGTATCCTTTGCAATAATGAATTTGCAAGCGAAGATGACATATCTGAAAGTATGCGGATACAGAAAATCCTAAACTTTTTACAGGAGAATTATCAAAAAGATATAAAACTAGCCGACGTGGCAGCATTCGTTGGAATGACAGAGGTCTTGTTAAGCCGGTTTGTAAAAAAAAGAATAGGTAAAAAATTTATTGACTACGTAATTGATTTTCGTTTGGGAATAGCTTCACGAAGTTTAATTAATTCTCAAAAATCTATTGCCGTGATATGTTCAGAATGTGGATTTAATAATTTATCAAATTTCAACCGAGTTTTTAAGCGTCGTAAAGGAGTTACTCCAAAAGAATTTAGGAAAAAATACTCTAACATGAGGAAATTGATTTGATTCTGTCAAAATTGATATTGAAAAATGGTTGTTTTTTGTTACATATTAGAATTATAAGTATAGAAGTAGTCTTGACTTTCTTTCAAATTATAAGAACACTAATTTTATTGATAATTTTAAAATTATTTCACTCAAACGGTGCTAAAATAAAGTGTATAAATATTGAAGCCGTCTTGACTTTTATGCAATCTCTTACCTTTTTTACACTTATTACTATTTTGAATTAGGTCACGCGAGTTCCAACTCGCGTAACCCCAATTAAAATCATTTTAGAAAAAGTCAAGACGACTTCAATAAGTGTTTTGTCGAAAAAGTATTATATAAGGATAAAAAAATATGATTTTGTTGATTTGATATGAATTATTTTTGTCTACAATAGAATTGTGTTATTCTGACCAATCTATTTTTATGTTATTCGGCTTGAAAAATCTTTTATTAAATAATCAATACATGAAAAAAGTCATTACTTACATCGTTGTTGTTGGTTTTTTGTTTTCATCATTGGCTTTATATGGTCAATTAAAACAACCAACAATTTCAACAGCTAAAATGCAGCAACTTTCCAATCCAACCGGATATTTTGATGATTTCTCATTGGGTGATAGGGTTGATAATTGGCCTACTAAAACTGGATATACGTTTTCATGGGATGAATCAAATAAGTGGTTGAAACTACAAATGTCATCAAATCAGTGGAATAGAAATGCAATGCTTTTAAGGGATGCTGCAAACAACGTTCAGTTGCTTGACTTGACCGGTTTTCCATATGTTCGGTTTAGGGTGTATGCCAATAAGCAAGTCCTTAATAACAATATGTGTTTGACAGATGTGAATAATAAACAGAATAATCATTGGGCAAATTCGATACAAAATTTCGCACTTGATGGTGAAAAATGGCAAGAATTTTTCATGGATTACACAGGCAAATTATATTACGACAATAAAGTTAACAATATTGATATTGCAAATGTTAAGTCTATTTATTTTGCAATGAACGATGGTCTTACTGATGCTCTGATTTATATTGATGATTTCAGGGTGGGTACAGAGGCGGTGTTAAATATTAAACCAACTGTAAATGAAATTGCTAAGCCAGACTATATTCTGGTAGGAAGTGGAGCTCAAACGATTCAAGTGACTGGAATTGATGATGGAAACCCGGAAAGAAATGAGATGGTTTCAGTTACTGCAACAAGTAATAACCAAAATATAGTTGCAGACAATGATATCCAGGTAATATACAATGGAGGATCAACAGCAACAATTAACTATAAGCCGGTTTCTGGCAAAAGTGGTATTGCAGTTATTAGTGTACTGGTTAAAGATGATCATGGTATAGTTTACACAGGAGAAGAAGACTCCCAAAAAGTTAGTTTCTCTGTTGAAGTAAGGGATCCTGCTATTAATAATGCTCCAATTTGTGGAATTATCACTTCGAAGATTTATTCTGGGAGAGGACAACAAATCCTGGTGTTGCCTAATATTAATGATGGAGATAACGATAAACTTCAAAATGTAAGCATCTCGGCAATATCAAAGGATTTAACAAAGTTGACTATTGATTCGGTTGTCTATAATCCATTGGATCAAGAGGCGTTTATATATGTAAAAGATAATTTCAAATTAGGCCCAGTAGATATTGAAATTACGTTGAAAGATGATGGCGGTACCATTGGAAATGATACATATATCAATACACAAACTGTAAATGTTAGATCTTTTAAGAATCCATGTGCTAATTTTGTTCAATACGACATTGCCCAGTGGCAACCTCGCCCGGTGCAAACTGATATTCCTACAACAAATTCGTATGTGAAAATATGCCAATCTAATACGCCGATTGAGAGTTTGGAAAGAGACTTCTTTTGGTCTAAAATGTATGGATATATTGTACCTTCTGTAACCGATTATTATATGTTTCAGGGGTACTCAAATGAAGGCTTTTATTTTTATATAAATCTTAATGATGGTATTTCTACCGATCCCACAAAACTAACAACTATGTGTGAAGATGAATTTTCACCATGGATTTCATCTTCAACCCTTTTGGAAGCAGGAAAAGTTTATTATTTTGAAGCATATTCAAGAGATATTGTTAATATTCAGCCATTTTGGATTAAATGGACTTCTTCAAGCATGCCATTAAGCTTCATTGCGGATGATAATCTGGCGCCAGATTTTGATATTACCAAACCAACAACGCCTGGTAATTTCAGAATATCTAATTTGGGTGTCAATGATATTACTTTTTCTTGGAATAATTCAACAGACAATGCAAAGGTATTAGGCTATAATTTATTCGTCAATGGTGTGGTAGTTAATGATACGTTGATTACAGGAACCGAATATAAAGTAACCGGATTAAAAGAAAATACTGCTTATTCTTGTTTTGCAGTATCAGTTGATAAGGCGGATAATTACTCATTGCCAACAAAAGTAATAAATGTAAATACCTATTTGGTAGACCTAATTGCTCCACCAACTCCAATAAATCTCACTTCTGATTTTGCAACATCCTTTGGAGTTAAACTTCGATGGCATTCAGTGGTTGATGGACAAACTCAGGTAAGGGGTTATAATATATATCAAGATAACGTATTAATTAAAGAAAATTATAATGATACTACTGTTTTAGTTGGTAAACTATCTGAAAGAACAAATTATGAATTCCGGGTTTCATCCGTTGATGCTAATTATAATGAATCTTCAAAAAGTGCACCATATTCGGTTAGTACAGTTGCTTTTGACCCCAATGAAACCAGGGATGAAGTTCGCAAAGGCAGACTTAGTGTCAATCTAAAACCTTTATGTAAATTCAATGGCATCGGTTTAGGTGCAAGTTATGGACGTAGTGGTATGCTTGGAAGTAACTTGATTTCTTATGGAGGATTTGAAAGCGCTCAACTAGATACAATGACTGCTGCTAATATGTCATCGTATTATCAAAAAGCAATAAGTAGTGCATCGTTTAAGCGGGCAGTACATTCTGTAACTTATCCGTGTCCGGATGGGGGAACCTATTGTGGAAATATTTCGATGTTGGCAGGTGGGTATTTCCGTTGTCTTGTAGGAGCACAGTTTAATAAAAAATATACATATTTATTGCGATTTAAAATGCGTAAACATGTTGCCTACAAAGGAGATATTCAAATTAAACTGACTGGACGATTTGCCGGAGCTTTTATTTCTCAAACAGTAACCCCAACAGATACCTGGACGCAATATGAACTTGAACTTAATACCGATTATGAGGGTATCGAAGGTACTTGGTATTTGGACTTCGTATCTAAGACATCAGGTGATGTTTATATTGATAATCTACAATTAATAAATAAAGCTTGTTATATTCCCGGCTCACCCTATTCTTCAAAAGGATTGGAATTGTTGCGCGAATTTAAGCCATCGGCTATTCGCTGGGGAGGTATATATGCAAATGTAGGATCATTTAAATATTGTACAGGAAAAGCTGAAGGGACCTTTTCGTATGGCGATTGGGTGAATTTGGCTAATACATTGGGTGCGAAATCATATATTGTAACTGGAATGACTGCTAATTCTGATTATAGAACCGATTCAAAGACGTTTAAAAAACTTGTTGAATATTTTGCAGGAGATGCCAGTACGGCAGGTGGAGCGATCAGAAATGCAGAAGGATATACGGAGTTAGTTTCAAAAAGTAAAGGTATATTCATTGAATTAGGAAATGAGGTTTGGGGAGGTGCAAATCACTATGCTCCAATTGGATCAGACTATGCTGCTTATGGGGGCTGGGCGAGAAGCGTGGCTAAAGTAATGAAAAGTACTGCAGGATATGATTCCAATAAGTTTTCAATAGCATATAGTGGTCGTATGCCGGGCGAAAATTATGGTCTTCATAAATTACTTTTGACAGGGGATGCAGGTGAGGTGGATGTATTGGCAACTAGTGGATATATGGGAGGTAATCTTAATTTGGATCCTAAAATTCCGATTGGAACTTCTCAATTAGATTATCATAAGAATAGTATCGCGGTAATGCAACGCTATCTTACAGGGTTAGGTAACGATCAACGTGAAATGTTGTTAACCGCAGGGCGTCTGCTTCCAATGTATATGTATGAAGGAAATATGACTCAGGATTCATATTTTGGCAGATTAGGTCAAGCGGTTACTTTCTCCGATTATTATACAACTGTACCTTTGTATGGAGTTCCTGACGTTTGTATATATAATATGGAAGGTGGGCAATGGAGACTTATCCAAGATGAGATTAGTTTTAAAAAAACGCCGCTCTTTTATCTAGGGAAATATATTAATAATTATTGTACTGGTACAATGTTAGAGACTAAATTTACAACAGCTTCTAAAATATATGATTATACAAATCCGCTGAGACCTGTTGCGTTGACAATTGATCCTGTTGGTTGTAAGGCTTATACAGATTCAACAAGTTATTCTGTAGCAATGTTTAGCCGCGATTTTGAAAATGATTATGTTGTTCAGGTTGATGTTCCAGATAATGTAAGCAGTACCTCAAAATGCAAATTGATTACTATTACAGGTGCATCTTATAGCTCGGAGGATATTGTTGTTGATGAAAAAGAAATTTTAAATTTTTCTGATAGTATTCAGGTGAAAGTTCCAAAATATGGAGTTACTATTCTTAGGTTTGATGGTATTGACCAGCATTATAGTGTGCCAAGTTATTATTCTAGTATAAAATTGGCAGAATCAATAAAATTGACCTCGGCAACCGGTATTAATGCTATTACCAAAAATCGCGGACGTTTAACAATTAATCTTGCAATCTCACCTTCGGATGCTTTCTTGCAAAGTGCTAAATGGAAATTGGTTGATAATGAAAAAATCGGAGCTTATTTTGTAGAAGGAACAAGCTCAATAACCCTTTATTCTACTGGAACATGCGCTGGCAATGGTACTGTTAAAGTAGTCGCATGTACAGCAGATGGTTCGCAGTTGAGTGATACGTTGAGCATAAATATATCTAATCAAGGGTCTGGTTGTAGTCCTCAAGCAATTGACGAGGTTGAATCAAAACAAATAGGACTTTATCCGATACCAGCTCAGGATTATTTAAGGGTGACTGTTCCCGATGGTGAATCTGGAAGATTAACCGTGGTTGATTTGAATGGGAAAGTTTTATCCAGTCAAAATACAAATGGAAATGAATCAATGATTAATATCGCTCAGTTGAAAAAAGGTGTCTATATGATTAGAGTAGAATTGAACGATGGAGTGAAAATTATGAAATTTATAAAGATGTAGATCTATTATAGTGTAATTGAAAAAACGAAAAACCACATTAAGCTATTCGTGCTGAACCATGAATGGCTTAATGTGGTTTTTGTGTGAATTACAAACATTACAAACGTTTGCAGTGGAATAGTTGAAAAAAACACACATTAAAAAGGTATTTCTGAAATAATCGTTATCTTTGCGTTTAGAAGAAAATATATTTTGGAGATTGGTAGTTGTTGATATAAAGCTGGGAAGTTGTTTCTACGACATATTTTGAAGAGTAACCTTAAATTTAGAATCCAAATAGAACGTTTGTCATTTTTTTCTTTTTTTCTATTTTACTTATTACAATAGTCCGTTAGAAAAAATTTAAAATGATTATCCGCAAAGCGACCTGTTATAAATTCTGGATTTGAAGTCTGTATTGTATTTTGCAGCGGCAAATACCAATCTATCGAACATCTTTTCCCCGAAATATCTTCGGTTGAATTTAAAACAGTACTCATTGAGATAATACTGTAAATACTCTTTTTTAAGCTGGTGGTGCATATCCAATAGTAATCGTTTTACGTTTGCAATACTGATATGAACCCATGGAAGAATCTTTTGAAGGTCTTGAGGTTTAATAACCTGTGCCTTGTGAGACTCTACAGCTTGGTTTAACTTATAAAATGTCTTTGAATCATCGGTAGTTAACTCTGCCGTTGAATCAATTTGTTCTTTGACAATTTCTACGGCAGTATCTGCTTTCAAATCAGGCACAACCTGCATTTTAATGTGGTTTATCTTTTTAGGCTTTTTGCCCGTCCTTGGATTTTCAACCACAATGCTTTCTGTCATTACAAGTACTTTTGACTTGTTCTGACTGCCTGCGCCTCGTTTTAGTTCTTCATTCTTGCAGTCATCGCTTATCAAAGTAGTAATGAATGCATTGTCAAGTTCTATTTGACCTGAAAGTTGATATTCGTTATCGCGTTTGCCCATTATGTCGCCCAATTTCTTGTGCATTTCCCAAATGGGTTGATAGCGTTTATGTCCGAGCTGCCGTTGCAGTTCTGAAGCCGAGAATGACTTTTTTGTACTGGTCAAAAGGTGCATTGCAACATACCAGTATCGAAACGGCAGTTTAGTACATTCTAATACTGTACCAGTACGTATTGATTGGCGATAATGACAATGTTTGCATTCGTAACGCAACTTGCCATTAAGCCATATATGTTCTTTGCTGCCACATTTAGGGCATACAACACCGATTTGGTCACGTTGCGCTTTAAAATGAGCAATACAAGACTCTTCATCGGGGAAGTTTTGGGTGAAATTCAAGAGATTCATAACACTTATTGTCGGGGTTAAACATACCGTAAATGTAATGAAAATCAGTGATATATCCAAATATTTCAATCGCTTTTTTATTATAAATTCAACCGTAATTTCAGCCTATTCTTTCATAGGTCGCTTTGCGGATAATCATTAAATTTAATATTAAGCGGCTTTAGTGCCGAAATACAGTAGTTCTTTGACATGGTGGTGACTTTTTAGGGTTTTCGGTTTTATACCGAAAGCCTCAATAAATCGATTTAGTAGAAACGCATTGTGATACAGTAGTTTATAGTCAGCAATTGAGAATGGTTTACCTGCTTTGTTTTTATCCTTTAGGTGAATAATTTTCATGATATTGACAGTTGTAAGCGAAGAGTTGAAATGAAAATCGAGTTTATCTAAATCTCTGGCTTGGCAATGATTTAATCCAGTAGTCTGTTTGGCATCTCTGAAATTGAATTCCATTTGAAATCGACAGTGATAATACAATAAAACTTCAAGTGCATTCATTTTGGTGTCGGTCGAGAATATCAAACGTTGAATTGTTTTTCCGTTTTCGTCGGTTTTTCGTTCGACAACGAGCAAAATGTCTGTTTTCAATGATTTGGAGTTTACAATAGCATAAAATGTCTGGGTTGTATCATTAATTTCAATGTGAGTAAATATATCCATGTTCAAATTGTCCAAATCGATTCTGCCTGCTAAATGAGGTGGTCTTCCTACACCAGAGTATTCACCTGTAAATTTATAACGTAGGTTTGCATCGTCTCTGAGTTTAGATATAACATTAAAACCTTCATTCATAAGTTGTTGTATAAATGTTATCTTTGAAAAGAATGCATCGGCAACAACGATATTAGAAATTTTTTGAAGATCCTCTTTTCGTTTAATGATTGTCTGTGCATACCAATCGACTAACGACATGGAGGCTACTTTTAATGTTTTTGCCGGCACAGTTTGTACAGCCTCCAAATGAAAGCTTTGCTTTAAGTCGATGTCGATTAAAGCGATCTGAGCAATTTCAAGCCCTCGTTTAGTACATTGGTCTGAACCTGACCAAAACGAACCAAGATAGGGTGTCTTTTTGCCCGATTTCTCAATATGACTCGGGTCAAATGAAATGGCTGTTCGCGAACCAACAAATGGTGTTATAAGTGATGTATTGTAGTTCATAAAATCAAATTTTTGTTTGAATTGATTTCGAAATCGTTGTTCGCTGTAATTACTGTATCGACTCATTTGTGTAAAATTAATACGACCTGGAATTACCATGTACAACATAAAAATTTCTATTAAAAAGTCACGTCGCCATTTATTGAGTGATAAACCATTAAAAGCAGTACTGACAACTGAAATAAAAGTGTTAACTTCTGTGAAAATCATACTTTATAAATTAGTGGTATAATCTATAAAGATACTGATTTTCACGGAGTTAACCAAATTTTAAAACACGTTATATAATTGATTTTCAATTATTTAACTATAAATATAACACACTATTGTTATTGTGAAAACACCAAATATATTTCGTGAAATAACTCACCTTTCCTCCGAAGATTGTTTTATTATTCAAAGCAGAATCAAGTCGGATTTCACATGGCCGATACATGTTCATCCTGAATTTGAACTTAATTTCATCGAAGGAGCTAAAGGTGCTAGACGAATTATTGGAGATTCAATGGAAGAAATAGATGATCTTGAACTTTGCCTTGTTGGTAATGAAAACTTGGAACACGGGTGGATGAATTATCAATGCAAATCAACAAATATCTATGAAATAACTATCCAATTTCATGAAAATTTATTTTTGGAGAGCCTGTTAAATAAGACTCAGTTCCGTTCAATTTATACAATGTTTGAGAATGCCCAAAAAGGGATTGTTTTTTCCCGGACTGCTATTGAAAAAGTAAAAGACAGATTGATTGCATTGACAAAAAATTATAATGGATTTTACTCTGTCGTTGAATTATTGTCTATTTTGCACGAACTTTCCAATGATGAAAATATCCGAGTTTTAAGTAGCACAACTTTTGGCGAAATGGAGGGATCTGCAGATAATTCCCGTGTGCAAAAGTTAAACTGCTATTTCTATGAAAATTATCAAAATGAGATTTATTTGGCTGATGTTGCTAACTACTTAAATATGTCGGAAGTATCTTTAAGTCGATATATAAAGAAACACACAGGCAAAAATTATATTGAATATTTTAATGACTTGCGTTTAGGCGTGGCAGCTCGCCTATTAGTATCAACCGATAAAACTATTTCTGAGATAAGTTTCGAATGTGGTTTTAATAATTTATCAAATTTTAATCGAATCTTTAAAAAGCGCAAAGGAATAACCCCGAAAGAATTTCGGGAAAGTTACTCCATGATGAGGCGATTGATATGATTTTTTTTATTTTAACTTTTAACTTCTTCCTTCTAAAGGTGTATTTCGGTACATCTTTGTCTTAATTTGTATACTGACTCTTTCTTACCTAAATTTCAGGCAAAAAGTCCTCTGTTTCAACCCTATCTATTTCATTTATGCACAAACTATGCAATATATATTCCATAGTTGAACCTAAATTCATATTATATGTAACAACTGTCTATGTAATTTTGTAGAAAAAGTATCATATAAGGATGAAAAAATATGACTTTGGTTATTGTAGATAGTTTATTTTTGCATAATACAAAGTGATAATTTGTATTGACATTATTTTCGCGATTCACTAATTCTGAAAATATAAATTTGACATGATTTTGTGTGTCTTTTGTTGATATAATTATATACCCTAAAATAATAATTTAATGTGAGTATGAAAAAATACTTTTATAATTTGGCAAGGTTTTGTCTGGTTCTGGTTTTAATGTCGATTAGTGGTCAGGTGTTTAGTCAGAAGGCGATAACAGGAGTTGTTACAGAAGGAGGAGGATCAAATGAAATGTTGATTGGCGCAACAGTGCAGGTGAAAGGAAAAACTGTCAGTGGAACCATAACTGATATAAATGGAAAATATAAAATCACTGCAAATTCAACGGATGTTTTGGTGTTTTCTTATGTTGGAATGGAGAAGCAAGAAGTTGAAGTAAAAGGACGAACTGAGATTAATGTTTCTCTTAAAGCAAATTCTCAACAATTGGAAGAGGTTGTAGCTATTGGTTATGGAGTAGTTAAAAAATCGGATCTGACGGGTTCTGTTGCTGTTGTTTCAACCAAGGAGTTGACACGAAATCCAGCGGCAAGTGCAGCTCAGGCTCTTCAAGGTAAGGCTACGGGCGTATTAGTGACTCAGACGGGACAACCCGGTGCAGGAGCTACTATACGTGTACGAGGTGTAGGTTCGATAAACAATAGTTCGGATCCGATTTATATTTTGGATGGTGTGAGAGTTAATGATATTAATGGGTTGCAACCTCAGGATATTGAGAATTTTCAGGTGTTGAAAGATGCTTCGGCAACAGCTATTTATGGCGCTAACGGCTCTAACGGAGTAATAATTGTTAATACGAAAAGAGGAAAATCAGGAAAACCTGTAGTGAATCTTAATTCTTATATGACCCTTAACTTAGCCCCTAAACAATATGATGTCATGAATGCGGATGAATACTCAGCATTCTACACCGAGTTGACTGGAGCAAAGGCAGAATATCAACAACCTTTTCGCGAAAAGTATTATGGTAATGGTTGGAATGAAGGTACAAACTGGCAGAGTCTTTTGTTTAAGAATGGCGTCAGCCAAAACCATAATCTTTCTGTCTCAGGTGGTGGGGAGAATAGTAACTTTAACGTTTCGTTTGCCTACAATAAAGAAGATGGAACAGTTCTTAAAAGTGGTGCGGAGAGTTATAATATCAGGGCGAATTCAGATTTTAAATTGAATAAACATATCAAGATTGGAGAAAACTTGAGTGCTCGTTATGGTATTATTCAAACACCAACATCTATTGAATCATCAGTGTGGGATCTTACCGTATCACCTTTGATGAAAGTTTACAATTCAGCCTATAAAGGAGGATTCGAAAGTTGCCAAACTGTATATTGGGAAGATGCGGCTGGAAACTTGCAACAAGGCACAATACCTGCCGGAGCTACATCATACACAAATACCCCTGGTAACGATAAGGCCAATCCCTTATGTTCTGTTTTGTTAGGCGATGACAGGAAATATAGTATGGCAACAAACGCAAGTGTTTATGTTCAAATTGACTTTACTGATTGGCTGATGTTTAAAACTACTCCGGCTATCGGAGTTTTATATGACAGATCAAAATATTGGATGCCAAAGTTTGAAGGCAATCGTGCTACCGGATCTGCAAGGCTAAGCGAAACTTATTCAGAACTTATAAGCCTGAATATTGAGAATCAACTATTATTTAAAAAAAGCTTTGATAAGACGCATAATGTTCAGGCCACCCTTGTACAACAAATGCAACAACAACTTAACAACACTATTGGAGGAGCTGAAACAGGCTTTGATTTCGAACAATTAAATACACTGTTTAATGGAGGATCATCATCAATGAATTTAACCGGAGGATTCACGGATTTAAGGACTTCGTCGTATCTAGGTCGTCTTATCTACGATTATAAAAGTAAATATTTTCTAACTGCTTCGACTCGTAGAGATGGTGTGTCATCATTCTCTAAGAAAAATCGTACGGATTTTTTCACGGCAGCCTCTGTGGCATGGAAGGTAAATGAGGATTTCTTTCAAGATGTAAAGGAAATAGATGCGCTTAAATTGCGCGTAGGTTGGGGGCAAACTGGTAATTCTAATACAAAAGGTGATTATTATGCATATTATGATAAAATTACGGCTTCAAATAATTTTTCACCAGTTCTTGGAGATGATCAACATATAGCTTCAGCACAATATGTTTTTTATGGTATGGGCTCGTCTGATTATCATTGGGAAACATCCGAAATGAAAAATTTTGGTATTGATTTGAATATGTACAATAGTAGATTGCAAGCAAGTGCGGAGTATTATATTAAAGATGTAAACGATTTGCTGATTGAGTTGCCTATATCAGATACGTTTGGTCGTATTGGAAGTCCATGGGTGAATTTAGGGGCAATTCAGAACCGTGGGGTGGAATTGTCAGCACAGTGGCGCGATAGAATCAATGATTTTGGATATGGAATAACCTCAAATTTTACTACTGTAAAAAATAACGTAAAATCTCTAGTTTCAAATATAACAATTTATAACAACCGGACAATTGTAGGACATTCTATAGGTGCATTGTACGGATATGTATCTGAGGGAATCATCCAATCAGGTGATGATTATGCGAATTTCCCTAAACAATATGGCGTTACCCCACAACCGGGGGATCTGAAATATGCCGATTTAAATGGGGATGGTGAAATTGATACTAAAGATAGAACAATAATCGGAAAAACAATACCAAGTTTCAATTACTCGCTTGGATTTGATTGCTCGTACAAGAACTTTGACCTGAACGTATTTTTATATGGTGTGGGCGATTATGATATTTATAATCAACAAAGAGCCACTCTTTCTTCTATGAATTATCAAGACATGAATCATAATAAATTGAAATCATGGGCTGAAAATCATTGGACTGCGCAGAATGCTTCTACAACTTATGTGCGCTTAGATGCGGCAAATACAAATAGGAATGATCTAATTTCAACATTCTGGATTGAAGATGGTTCTTTCCTCCGGATAAAAGACGTTCAGGTTGGATATAATTTGCCGGCTAAAATATGTAAGCAAGCAGGTATCGGTAATATCCGGATTTATGCAAATGCATCAAATCTTTATTGTTTTACAGCTTATAAAGGCCGTGACCCGGAAAGTTTTATGTCTACAAGCCCCCTTGTATCAGGGACTGATAATGGTGGTTATACTGTGCCACGTTCATTTACGTTTGGTTTACAAGTCGGATTTTAATTAAATAGCTAATAAAGAAAAATAAATACAATGAAAAAAATACTATTAGTGTTCGTTTCCATATTACTACTTTCTGCATGTTCTGATAGTTGGTTGGAAACTACAAATGTAGATAATTTAGATGCCAGTTCATTTTTTCAATCAGAAAATGATCTTCAACTAGCTGTAAATGCAGCATATTGTCCATTAGCTCATTATGGAATGTTCGGGTTAAACTATTTTATGATAATAAATACACTGGATCCTTCTATTTGGTTCGAGAATCCAAATTCAGGATTTGATCAAATGGCTTTTCAACCATCAGCTATGCAACCAACCTGGGCTCATTTGTATGAAGGTTTGTTCAGGACTTCGGATATTCTTGCAAATATGACCAAGGTAAAGGATATTGTTTCGGAAAGCAATTACACTCAATATCAGGCCCAGTTAAAAGCTTTGAGAGGGATGTATTATTTCTATCTGGTCACATGGTTTAATAAACCGGTTTATTATGATGAAACAAATGTTCCAACAAATCCATTGACCAATTTTGAAAATGGAACACCCGAGCAATTTTGGACTAAACTGGAGGAAGATTTGCGTTTTGCAGCATTCAATTTGCCTGAGGTTTGGCCATCTTCTGAAACCGGAAGAATCACTAAAGGTGCAGCCAATGCCCAATTAGGTAAAGCACTTTTGTATAAACATTATCATTACTACTTGAGATTTGGAAAAGGCGGTAGTGCCGAAGCAAAAATAAATTTGGATAGTGCTAAAGCCGCATTAAAAAGGGTAATCGATAGTAAAACCTATAGTTTGATAGTACCACAGCTTAAAAATAAAGCGAACTATCAAGCTGCATTACTATCAAATTCTTCATATCTTGATATCCCTGCGGGTGATAATGTGTATAATTCCGAAAATAATTCCGAATCAATTTGGGAAGTACAATACAACGATGATGACAGAGCAGCTTTGGGCTGGTTGCCTGGTTGGCAATGGGGTGGTAATCAGCTTTATGCTTACTTTTCACCTCTCGGATATCGTAATCAGGAAATAGACCCAACCTTGTGGTATGAATTCGAGACCGTTACTAACCACCCTGCAGGATATGTAAGAGACCCACGTGCTTATGCCACCTGTTATCTGGAAGGTGATACCTTGGACTGGAGAAAAGATTCCAAATACAATATTGGATTCCAAAGTGCACTTCATGCAAAATGTGTCGTTTCGAATTTTACTCTTTATAGTGGAACTACACCAAGCAAAGCCATTGGCTTAAAGAAATATTATTATCCGCAGTTCACTGAAAATTTATCGCCTAAATGCGCACCATTTAATGTCCGTGTAATCAGGTATGCTGATGTTTTACTTATGTATGCTGAAGTTTGTTATCAAATTAATGGAGATGCAGATGGAACTGGATTGACAGTCCTTAATGAGGTGAGATCAAGGGTAGATATGCCGATTGCCACAGAGTTAACACCTGATGCAATTATTCATGAACGAAATGTGGAATTGGCAACTGAAGGACATCACTATAACGATATTATTCGTTGGAGTTTTGACCCGAATTTTGGAATTGATTTAGATAAATTGTTTAACCATAAATTTGTTTCACCTCGTAACTTGTATTTCCCTATACCGCAAACTGAAATAGATGCAAATGAAGGAAAGCTCAAACAAAATCCGGGTTGGTAATTTGATAAAAATATTTAAAAATTGTTATTATGAAAATTATATATAAAATTGTAACCGCATTTATTATTGTCTTTTTTTTAGGGGCGTGTGTAACAGAAGAGCCAATTAAAGTCGATCCAAATTTCGTGTTATCGTTTCAACGGGATGGGGAAAACAATGCATTGGTAGGTACTAATTTTTATGTACTCCCTACCGGATCAGGTGAATTCCTAACACTCTACGATGGCTCTGCTGGTCATGTCTGGGGCGAAGCAGGTGCTACTGGCACTTTCTTCGATGATGTTGATTCATTAGCTGTTAATTATGCTTCTGCAGGAATCTATAAGTTGACATTGGTTGCTACAAGTGCAAAAGATTTTGGAATTAAATCGGATAGAGTAGTGAAGTCTATAGAAATTATAGCGGTTGATGAACGTAATTTATTTACAAACTTCTATATAACTGATGTTTCCGGAAAAACCCTTTATACTGGAAATATTGTAAACGATAGCATTCTTTTTTCTGTACCGGATGTTACGACTGATTTTAATTTCAAACCAACATATGTTTTAAACTCGCCATCTGCTAAAGTTTTTGTTGGAGTTGATGAACAAGTTTCAGGTGAAACTCAAAATGATTTTTCCAAGCCTGTTATTTATACAGTAAAATCAGCCCAAGGAACTCTACGGAACTATGTTGTTAAGTTTTCGACATTTCTTGCTTCGAATGAAAAAGCAATTACTAAGTTTCAATTTGCTCCATATAATGCAGATATTGGCTATAAGTATTCAAATGGTGAAGTTGGAGTAATTGATGAAGCTAATAAGATCATAAATATATCTGTTAATTATGGGACGTCTACAAAAGCCAAATTGATTGTTGAGTCTTCTGCTTTAAGCACCATTATGATAAATAATGCAGTTTATAGTTCGAATACTAATTATACATTAGGTTCATTATCAGCATTAAAGGTGATTGCACAAGATAAATCGGAGACCAATTATACAATAACTATGACGGATCAAGATCCTGTATCCAGTTTTACTTTTTCTGGTTTAATTCCAGCTCCGGTTGGGAAAATAGATAAAGTAAATAAAACAATATCAATAGATGTATTGAATGGTACTGATATTACTAAATTAGTTGCTAAATGGAACGGAACCGTGGGTAAAGTTAAAGTCGGAACTACTGAACAAAGCAATGGTGTTACAGCCAATAACTTTACTTCTCCACTTACTTATGCTTTTTATAAAGGTACAAATTCGACTCCCACAGATTCCTATACTGTTACAGTAAATGTAAAATGACGTATTGCAGGGCTTAGCCCTGCAATGCTCATTCTCTTATCATGTGATTTCTAAAAAATCTTTTTTTTATTAATAATTTAATTATTACGTGTATGAAAAAATTAATTTCTTTTTTCTTTGTGGCACTTATTAGTGCCTCTGCTTCAATAGTAAAAGCAGATGATGCAACTTATGTTGCAAATTGGGAATTGCCTGTTTACAGTTGGTTTACTCAAACGATACCGACTGAAGATATTACCAGAAGTCAGGCAATTGCTCGTAGAGTTGAGAATTTTGATGCTATGAACTGTAATTTTGATGCCGTTTGGGCTGCTAATGAAGGCGAGTATGTTATAGCTAACGATAATAGTGGTTGTCCAGGCTCAAACAATGGAGCAGCTGACTTTAGCGGAGCATTCAAAGTGCTGTTTGATGATGATAATATGTATGTTCTATTGCAATATACAGATGATGATGTTACAGGTACCGAGAGTGTAGAGCTTATGTGGGCTCCTTATTTTAAATTAGATGCAATTGCGGCTAATTATCCTTCTTTAACTCTTGCTTGTGTAGCGTACAATCGTTATACCAACTTTGGAGCATATAAAGCTACTTACGACTCAAAAGGATTTAATTCCGCAATGATGGTGTCTTTTAATGCTGCTGGATCAGGAACATTAAATTGGGGTGGAACTACACCTCTTTTAACTGCAAACCTTCTAACAGATAATCATACAGCTACAGGTTCAACTATAATCAAAAAAATCTTTACAGTAGGTTATCCAGCTCTAACAGGTGAGGCACGTCCTGATTTTAATACATCGATTTGGGAAAATCTTAATGGTGGAAAAGGAATTTCATTTGATATTAAAGTGAATGATTTTGATGCAAATGATGCAAAGAAAAATGAAGCTGATGCAAATCCAACACCATCACAATATTGGTGGGCTGCAAAACATAATGATGGCTATGCAGTTACCTGGCATTCAGGATTTTTAGGTACTAAAATTACTGCGACTCCAAAGGTTTCAATGATTAACAGTATTTTTAATAAGGTGACTCCGCAGCAGATCTTATTTACAAATACAACTAATGTAGTTATTTATAATTCAATCGGGAAACAAGTTCTTTCGTTGAAAAATGTAGATAAGGTAGATTTGTCTAAATTGACTAAGGGAACTTTTGTTATTCAGGCTAATGGCGAAACGCAAAAGATCGTTCGTTAAGTAGATGCTATTTATAAGAACAAATGAATACTAAATAATTAGAGGTTGGTTATATTTTAATCAACCTCTTTTTGAAATCTGTTTTCTAGTCTTTTTGTCTCTTAATAAACAAACCACGAACCAACGGCTAGCGCAGCTAATTGCACTGATTTTTACGAATGAATGCTACCCATTTTTTTTATTTGTTATAAAAGCTTCTTTTCTGGGAACTTGATATAAAATAGTGTTATAATAAAAGTATCATCATTGGCAAAGAAAATATGTTTATTTGAGTTTGAATCAACTTAATTTTGTGTTGTAAAAATACTTTTTTATATAATACAAAATTAAAAACACTTCATCAAAACATGAATGAACAAATTGATAAGTTTGAGTGTGTCAAAGCTCAATACGAAAAGTTGGTAAGAAAGAAAAACGAGAAAAAGAGAGTTGGAAACGGTATTTTTGATAGATATGTAAATCCAATAATAACGGCCCAGCATGCCCTGCTTACATGGCGATATGATTTTAATCCGGAAACAAATCCATTTTTCCTGGAACGTATAGGAGTTAATGGAACTTTTAATGCAGGTGCAATAAAATGGAATGGAAAGTATCTTTTGGTTGTACGTGTGGAGGGTTGTGATCGAAAATCTTTTTTTGCGATAGCTGAAAGCCCTAACGGTATAGATAATTTCCGCTTTTGGGAAGAGCCAATTACACTTCCTGAATCTGATTGTGACGAAACGAACGTCTATGATATGCGACTTACATTACATGAAGATGGTTGGGTTTATGGAATTTTTTGTAGTGAACGTAAAGATGATAATGCTGCCAGCGGTGATTTATCATCTGCAATTGCTTCCGCAGGTATTGTTCGAACAAAAGATTTTATTAGCTGGGAGCGTTTTCCTAACTTAAAAGCCAAGAGCCAGCAACGTAATGTGGTGCTTCATCCTGAGTTTGTAAATGGGAAATATGCATTATATACCCGTCCGCAAGATGGATTTATCGATACGGGGAATGGAGGTGGTATTGGTTGGACGTTGGTTGATGATATTGCGAATGCCGAAGTAACAGATGAAATAATTATCAATAAACGGTACTATCATACAATTAAAGAACTTAAAAATGGAGAAGGGCCTCAGCCAATTAAAACAGATATAGGCTGGTTGCATTTGGCCCATGGAGTGCGTTGCGGGGCGGCGGGTTTACGATACGTTTTATACTTGTATCTAACAGATTTGCTCGATCCAACAAAACTTATAGCCGAACCTGCAGGTTATTTTATGGCTCCAGAGGAGGATGAGCGAGTAGGGGATGTTTCAAACGTGTTATTTTGCAATGGTTGGATTCCAGATGATGATGGAACAGTATTTATATATTATGCATCTTCTGATACACGTATGCATGTGGCTACCTCAACTATCGATAAGTTATTAGATTATTGTAAAAACACTCCTGCTGACGGATACAGTTCGGTCACATCGGTTGAAGCAATTAAGCAATTATCGGCTAAAAACAAGCGTTTTCTGAAAAAATAAAGTTATTCACCAGTCTTGTTTTTGATAATGATTAGTGACTTTTCATTTAAGTGGCGAATGTTTGTTTTTTTAGTTTGAATAACAAAAATGAAATTATAACTGTTAAAATATTTGGCATGAAAAAAGTATTAACTGTCTTTATTCTTTCTTTTGTATTTGTCTTTTATTGTGACAGTCAGTATGTGGTCAAGAGCAAGAATATTTTGAATCCAGATCTAAATATTGAATATGTTAGGAAGAATGCTGAATTTTGGATAAAGTATGCATACGATCCAATACATGGAGGTTTTTTTTCAAATATTGATCGTTATGGAAACATTACAAGTTATCGGGATGTCCATACTGGTGTTACTTATAAACGGAAATCTTTGATTTCGCAAACCCGTCATGGTTATGGATTTTCACGGGCTTTTATGTTAACTGGAGATGAAAAGTATCTGACTTATGCTAAAAGCGCTCTTGATTTTTTATTTAACTACGGTTGGGATGCAGATAATGATGGTTGGTATTGTTTTGCTAAAAGCGATGGTACTATAGATCATGGTCAATGGTGGGATCCTAATACCGGGAAATGGGGATTTCAGCAACATTATGCACTTGTAGGTATAATTGCAAATTATGAGGCAACCTGTGATACAACTGTGAAAAAATGGATGGATAAAGGAATGAACTCTATTAATGATCACATGTGGGATTCACGAGCAGGATATGAAGGATACTATTCAGACGGGTCATTGAACTGGTCCGAAAAAACAGGAAAAGGTTTTACTTCTACTGTAGATGCAATTACAACTAATGCTGAATTGAGCTATTTGGTTACTCAAAAGCAGGAGTATAAAACAAGACTTTTGCAATTGGCAGATGTTATTGTTGATCGTTTTATTCCTCAGATGGATAACGTGAAAGTACTATATCCGGAAACTTATAGTTCTGACTGGATTGTTGATTTGAGTTCAACAGATGGAAGTATCGGACACTTTATTAAGACAGCATGGTGTTTAGGGCGTGCATATCTTTGTGATACTACAAAAACGGAGTATAAAGATGCTGCGATAAAAATTTTGGATCAAACCTGGAGTTATAAGACTGGAACGACTTCGATTTGGGATCACATAAATGGTGGTCCGTTTAATTCTATCAATATGACTACGGGAGCTTTTGGTTCGGGTGGAGATAATAAAGACTATTGGACTCTTGAGCAGGGATTCACAGGTCCAATGATTAATTATTATATTACTAAGAATCAGAACTATCTCCAAATGGCAGATGAATCAATCAATTTTTTCATGAAACATCAGGTTGATTCAGTTAATGGTGAAATTTTTAGCGAGTTAGATCCAACGGGGACCATTGTGAGAAGCGGTGTGAAAGGAGATGAATTTAAAGCCTGTTATCATTCTAATGAAATGGGATACTATGCTTACTTATATAGCAGTCTTTATTACTTACACCGACCTGCAAGTTTATATTATAAATTTGCAGCATCAAAAACAGAACAAAATATAACTCTTAACCCAATTCCGATTGAAGATAGGTGTTTACAGATTAAATCTGTTACATTGGATGGGAATGTCTTTAATTCATTCAATGCTAAAACAAGAACATTGAAGATTGCTCCAAATCAAGGAGGAAAATTTAAAGTAACCTTTGAATCAACACCGAATATCCTGTCGGCTATTAGTGAAGTCCCAGATGATAAAATCAAGTTGTTTCCGATTCCGACAAGGGGATTTATTCAAATTGAAGGACTTGAAAATGTGAGAGCAATCTCAATTACAGATATAACTGGAAAAGTTGTATATGAAGAGCAAAACAACGGACAATCTTCATTGAGAATAGATCTGCAGCAACTTAATACAGGCATTTACTTTATTATATTACAACAAAACACCGGAACGAAGACGACACGAAAAATAGTAAAATTATAAAATTATTTATAGTCAATATCGAGATTGTTTTTTTTAATTTTATAACTTTGCAGTACTTAACGATGAATAATAAGCAATTTTAATTGTATATTATTCATCGTTTTACGTGGACATACAATTAATTATTTATAACATAAATATCATGAAACGTATTTTAGCATTTTTATTCTTATTTATTTCTATAGCGGGATTCTCGCAGAATCTACTTAACACGCAATGGCAATTTTCAGTGGGAGATAGTCTGATTTGGAAAGATGAAAATTTTAATTCGTCAAAATGGACAACAATTAAATCTGGAGCTAGTTGGGAATCACAAGGTTTTACTAATTATGATGGTTTTGCTTGGTATCGAAAAAGCGTGGTAATTCCTGTCGAACTAAAAAAGGATGCTTTGAAATTTGAAGGATTAACTCTTTATTTAGGGACTATAGATGATGCAGATCAAGTCTATTTTAATGGGAAATTGATAGGTGAATCGGGTAAATTGCCACCTAATTATGTAAGTGCTTATGATAAAATAAGAAATTGGAATATTAACCCGAAGGATGTTCATTGGGGAAAAGAAAATATTATTGCCATACGTGTTTTTGATGGCGGAGGTGGAGGCGGCCTTATCAGCCAGGATATTTCTTTAAAGGTGGGTGGCCTTGACTCAAAAGTTAGTGTTAAGACCAGTTTCTTAAGAGAAAATCAACTTTTTCTTAAGAATGAAAATGTTTCATTTACTTTTTCGATTGAAAACCTTTCTAAATATAACGTAGATGGACAAATTAAATATTGTATTATAAATGATTTTAAGGATACAATTTTGGCTAAAAGTGATATTGTGAAGGTTGCAAAACTTAAAACAAAGCAAATCAAAATTGATAAAGGAAAACTTTCACCCGGATTTTATACCTTAAGTGTAGATGTGGATAGTAAATTGGTCAACATATCCAAATCATTCAATTTTGGTGTTGAGCCGGAAAAGATTGTATCACCAGCCGACAGACCTGCGGACTTTGATAATTTTTGGATGCGTGCCAAGAGAGAACTTGGAGCAGTAGATCCCCAGTTCAAGCTTATACATAATGATTCTCTATCGACGAATAAAAGAGATGTTTATTTGGTAGAAATGCGTTCACTGGGTAATGTGCTGATCAGAGGCTGGTATGCTCGTCCAAAAGCTCAGGGCAAATTTCCTGCAATACTTCTTTTGCAAGGGTATAGTTCAAATATACAACTTAGCTGGGGTTATCAAGGTGATGATATGGCTGTGTTTGCACTGAATGTAAGGGGGCATGGTAATAGTAAAGATAATATTAATACCGGATTCCCAGGCTATCTGCAGAGCAATATAAAAGACAAAGAACAGTATATCTATCGTGGAGCGTATATGGACTGTATTCGTGCTGTCGACTTTTTGTGTAGTCGTGACGAAGTTGATTCACGCTACATAGTTGTTGAAGGTGGAAGTCAAGGTGGCGCATTAAGTTTTGCTACTGCGGCATTAGATAATAAGCGAATTAGTCTTTGTATTCCGGCTGTACCATTTTTGTCTGACTTCCCTGATTACTTTAAAATTGCTCCCTGGCCAGCTAATGAGTTCACTGAATTTGTAAACAAGAACTCATCATTTGGTTGGAATGGAGTTTTTGAAACGTTAAGGTATTTTGATATAAAGAATTTAGCGCCTTGGATTAAATGTCCGTTAATGATGTCAATTGGACTGAAAGATACCACTTGTCCTCCTCATATTAACTTTGCAGCTTACAATCTACTGACATGTCCCAAAAATTATTATGTCTTTCCTGAAGCAGGACATGGGTTGCCAGGAGAATATACAAAGCTAAAATATGACTGGATGCAAAAAGAGCTTGATGTGCTAAAAAAAACAGGAACAAAAGAATAATTTATTAAGTATTTAATCTATTAAATTATGAAATTACATAAAGGGAAAGTTTCTGTTATAGAAAAAACAGCCTATGGTTTGGGAGATATGGCATCTTGCTTATTCTACCAGATCTTTACTATGTTTTTATTGTATTTTTATACAGATGTATTTGGAATCTCTGCTGCGGCAGCAGGTACGATGTTTTTGGTTGTACGTATGCTGGATACATTTTACGATCCGATTGTAGGGATGCTTTCAGACAGAACAAATTCAAAATATGGAAAATTTAGACCGTGGATTCTTTATACCGTTGTTCCATTTGGTGTAATTGGTTTTCTTACCTTTTTTACCCCTGCTCTGGCAACAAGTGCAAAATTAATATATGCCTATGTTACCTATACTGCAATGATGTTTATATACTCTACTATTAATGTACCCTATGGGGCGTTGATGGCGGTAATGAGCCATAACTCGTTGGAAAGGACAAGTTTATCTGCATTCCGTTCAATTTCTGCTTTTGTTGGCGGTCTTGTGGTTCAGGCGTTCACACTTAAATTAGTGCATTATTTTGGACTACTTAAAGCCAATGCCGACGGATCAGTTAATGAACAATTTGGTTTTTCAGCAGCTATGGGCATTTATTCTGTGTTAGCCGTTATTATGTTTTTTACCACTTTCTTTCTCTGTGAGGAAAGAGTTAAACCCATTTCGGATGAAAAAAGTACTTTTAAGAATGATATTAAAGATTTGTTGAGCAATGTGCCTTGGTTAATTTTGACTTTAGTTGGAATTATGACCTGTCTCTATGTGGCTATTAGAAATGGGTCAATTATTTATTATTTTAAATATTATGTCAATAATGCAGGTACTGCTGATTTATTCGGATTTAAAATTGGACCAGAAGCTTTGGTGTCTTCGTTTATGGTTGTCGGAACTGCTTGCAGTATTTTAGGAACCATATTATTAAAACCAATGGCGGCTTTAATAGGTAAAAAACGGGTATATATGCTTTCAATGTTTTTGGGAACAGTTTTAAGTATATCTTACTTTTTCCTTGATAAAGATCAAATTTCCTTAATGTTTATTCTTCAGGCATTATGCAATTTTGCAGTTGGTCCTGTAGCAGCTGTTATGTGGAGTATGTATGCAGATACTGCCGATTTCTCGGAATTGAAAACTGGAAGGAGAGCTACCGGATTAATTTATTCATCGGGTAATTTTGCCCAGAAATTTGGTTGGTCTATTGGAGGAGCAATTTCGGGTTATTTGTTGGCTTATTTCGGTTTTGTAGCTAATGCACCGGTAACACAAAATACAGAAATGGGAGTTAAGGTTCTTTTTGGACTGATGCCGGCTATATGGAGCATTATTGCAGTTATAGCATTGACATTTTATACCTTGGATGAGAAGAAAGTGATTGAAATAAACAAAGAACTGATTGATATAAAAGCGAAAAAGAATAAATAGCAGACTTTTAAACGCTTAATGCTTGCCAATAATCATAAAATCATAGGGATGATTGGTCGTTAATTTGCTGTTCGCATGATGTTTCTCAATTCCAAACATAATAATTGTAGTGGCTTGTCTATGACCAGTGCTTTAATGTCAGGTGCAAATCGCAGGATAATAGCAATTATTATTCGTTTGTAAATTACGAGTTAGAAACTCTTTTGTAAGTAGTTCCTGCTTTACACTCTTTATAAAAAGATAACATATTGTACTTTGAGTGAAAGTAAAAAGGTTGGGAACTTGCTGTATTTTTTTTAGTTTGATACCAGTTCATTTTCTTTGTTAGACATTAAATAAAAATATTATATGAAAAAAAGTTTATTATCTATTCTGTTCTTATGTTTGGGAGTTATAGTTGTTGCCCAGAATACCGAATATATCACAAAACTAAATATCCCGTATTACCCCGATTCAGTAACCGGCACCGATAAATATATAAGTGAGCGTTGTGTGTTGGATGTGTATTACCCGAAAAATACGACCGGTTTTTCTACCGTTGTATGGTTCCATGGCGGTGGATTGGAAGCGGGAAGTAAAGAGATTCCTGAAGCGTTGAAGAACAAGGGCATATGTGTGATTGCAGTTAACTACAGGCTGTATCCAAAGGTGCTTGCTCCAAAATATATTGAGGATGCTGCTGCAGCTGTGGCTTGGACTTTTAAAAACATAAAGGCTTTTGGAGGTGATCCGTCGCTCATTTTTATCTCTGGAGCTTCGGCAGGAGGATACCTTACCCTAATGGTGGGATTAGATAAACGCTGGTTAAACAACTTCGGCGTAGATGCAAACCACATTGCAGGTTTGATTCCGTTTACCGGCCATACCATAACCCATTATACCATTCGCCGAGAAAGAGGTATTCCTGCTACACAACCTGTGGTAGATGATTTGGCTCCACTTTACCATGTCCGTCCAGATGCATCGTCGTTGTTGTTGATTACGGGCGACCGTGAGTTGGAAATGTTGGGACGATACGAAGAAAATGCTTATCTTATGCGGATGATGAAGGTTGTCGGACACAATGATACCCGTCTTTTCGAGTTGGGTGGTTATGGACATAATATGACAGAACCTGGTTATTCTCTTTTGCTCAATGAAATTAAAAGAATTTTTGAATTAAAAAAAAATAAAAATACACAATAATACTTGTTCGAAATGGAATATAGAAATTTGAAAATCCACTTACTTTTATGTAAAAAGAACATGGACACCAGAATTTACCATAGACTATGATAATTTAGCTTGTGGATTCCATATGAAACTAAAAACAATTACTTTAGTATGAAAAAAATAACTTTCATAACTTTCATAATTTTATCCATTCAAAATGTAGTTTCGATCAATTACTCAAAACCTGTGTATAAAGATTCAACAGCGAATATTGAAGCACGAATTAAAGATTTGGTTTCAAGAATGACTCTGGATGAAAAGATAAAACAATTGAGCCAGTATCCTTTTTATGTGAGTCCGGAAAAGAACAACGTTATTGATGTCGTCCGTACCATTCCACCCGAGGCCGGATCGGTAATTTATTGCAGTGTAGATCCAATGCTGCGTAACGACATACAGAAGGCTGCAATAGAAAAATCACGCTTAGGTATTCCTATTATTTTTGGTTACGATGTCATTCATGGTTATCGTACGGTTTATCCCATTTCGTTAGCTCAGGCATGTTCATGGAATCCAGATTTGGTATCCCGCGCCTGTGCCATAGCAGCCAAGGAATCGCGTCTGACAGGAATTGATTGGGTGTTTTCGCCAATGATTGATGTGTCGCGCGATCCACGTTGGGGACGGGTGGCTGAGTGTTACGGGGAAGATCCGTACACTAATGCTGTTTTTGGGGTGGCTACGGTGAAAGGTTATCAGGGCAATAAACTGTCTGATCCATATTCTGTTGCCGCCTGTTTGAAACATTATGTCGGTTACGGGGAGTCGGAGGGAGGACGTGATTATCATTATACAGATATTTCCCAACAAGCATTGTGGGAAACTTATATGCCACCTTACGAAGCTTGTGTAAAAGCAGGTGCTGCAACATTGATGAGTGCTTTTAATGATATTAGCGGCGTTCCCGCCACAGCCAATCATTACACACTTACCGAAATACTTAAAGGGCGTTGGAAACATGATGGATTTGTCGTTTCCGATTGGGATGCCATAAATCAATTGGTTAATCAGGGGGTGGCAGATAATCGTAAAGAAGCTGCTTACAAGGCTTTTACTTCAGGGGTGGAAATGGATATGAATGACAATATCTATAATGAAAACCTATCTCAGTTGATTGCCGAAAAAAAGGTAACAATAAATCAATTGAACGATGCCGTAAGCCGTGTGCTTCGGGTTAAATTCCGATTGGGTTTGTTTGAGCATCCTTATACCACTATTGTGAACGAGTCCGAACGTTACTTGCAGCCCGAAAGCAAGGCTATTGTACATGGGTTAGCAAGCGAGTCAATGGTATTGCTCAAGAATACTAACAATGTATTGCCGCTTTCTGCTTCGGTACAAAAGGTGGCATTGATAGGCCCTTTGGCGAAAGAGAAAGATAACCTGATTGGCTCTTGGGGTGGTCATTGTAATGTAGTAGATGTGGAGTCAATTTATGAAGGATTCCAGAGCGAATTTAAGGCTGGGATTATACTCAATTATGCAAAGGGTTGTGATTTCGACGGGACTGACAAGTCGGGATTTGCTTATGCACTTACAGCTGCGCAACAGTCCGATGTGGTTGTGGTTTGCCTGGGCGAAAAAAGAGCCTGGAGTGGAGAAAATGCTTCGCGTTCCACCATTGCATTGCCTGCCATTCAGGAACAATTGGTGCAGGAACTGAAAAAAACTGGAAAGCCGCTCGTGCTCATTCTTTCCAATGGTCGTCCGTTGGAATTGGTGCGCCTGGAGCCTTTAGCCGATGCGATAGTAGAAATGTGGCAACCCGGTATTGCCGGCGGGTCGGCGCTTGCCGAAATTCTGGCCGGAAAAGTATGCCCGTCAGGAAAATTAGCCATGACTTTTCCGTTGACCACAGGCCAGATTCCCATTTATTACAATATGCGTCAAAGCGCCCGTCCAACAGAAGGTAAATATCAGGATATTTCCACCGAACCCCTATATCCCTTTGGGCATGGATTGAGTTATACCACTTTTACTTACGGTAACCTGAAACTTTCGTGCAACAGTATAAAGCGGACTCAAAAACTCTACGCGGAAATAGAAGTGGAAAATACAGGAAAAATGACGGGGATCGAAACGGTGCTTTGGTATATATCCGATCCGGCATGTAGTATTAGCCGTCCGCTTAAAGAATTGAAGTATTTTGAGAAGAAGGAAATAGTGCCCGGTCAGAGAGTTACATATCGCTTCCAAATTGACCCGCTTCGCGACTTGAGCTATACAAATTCCAGCGGTAAGAAGTTCCTCGAATCGGGGAACTATTATATAATTGTAAATAATCAGAAAGTCAAACTTGAGATTGTAGACTAGTATTTCCGGCATTTGCATTGACTCTTGATTAACATGGGTTTCTATGATTGGTTAACAATCATGGAAACCCATGTTGCTTGTTATGCCGAGTGGAGATAGATCCTCTATTTATGAATACTCAAGATAACATGCTCCAAAATTTACACAAGCTGACTTATAGCTATAACATTTCAAATTATAGGCGGAAGGGGAATTACATCTCCCTTTTATAAAATTACGGGTAGAACAAATTGTTTTCATGTGATTTTTGAGGATAAACTTATATTTGAAAATGAAGATTGGTTAATTATAGATAAGGATAAAATAAGACCAAGAGGTTATAATGGAAAATATCAAAATTATCTTTTAGAACGAAAAACAGACTAAGGAATCGAGAAACGCTACCCCTCGTTTTCAACGAGGGTGGTGTTTGTTCAACGTTTGTAACGTTGTGATGTATTGCTCTGTTTTCGGTGTAGCACTAAGCATAAGTTCCACTTTACAGAAAGTATAAACCCCCGAATGTTGGGGATACACTTTTTTGTATTGACATTTGATTGACGTGGGTTTCTATAATTGGTTAACAATATAGAAGCCCACGTTAATTTTTTTCTTCAAGTTTGGTTCGGGTTTTATCTGTCATTTGCATGCGTGTTAATTTTTTAAAAATCAATTTGTTGTGTTGCTAGTGATTGTTGGTCTATGATCTGAAGAGAAATATAGTGATTGATTCTATGTACAATTTGGATTATGCAACACGATGGCTGTTACCATTATAAAGAATGTCGGAAAAGTATTATATATAGATGAAAAAATATGGTTAACTTGGTTTATAACCTCCTATTTTTGTATACTGAAAATGAATAGTATAACAGCTATCATTGGAAAATAAGAAAAGACTAACATGCAGTACGGATATTTTGATGATGAGAAGAAAGAGTATGTGATAACCTCTTCTGATACTCCACGTTCGTGGAGTAACTATTTAGGTTCTACTGATTATGGAGCTATCATAACAAATAATGCAGGAGGATATAGCTTTTATAAGTCAGCTGGGCAGGGGCGTTTTACTCGAATTCGGTTTAATTCAGTTCCAATGGATCAACCGGGGAGGTATATTTATATCCGAGATAATGAAAATACGGATTATTGGTCAGCTGCTTGGCAACCGGTTGGAAAACCCCTGGATAAATACAAGAGTAGTTGTCGTCATGGCTCTGCCTATACAATTATCGAATCGGAATACGCCGATATAAAAACTGAAACACGTTATTTTGTTCCATTGGACCAGACTTTTGAAGTTTGGCATTTAAAAGTAAGCAACAATAGTACAAAATCACGTGAGTTAAGTTTGTTCTCTTTTGTTGAATTTGCCAATAACTGGAATGCAATAGATGATTTGCTGAATTTGCAATACACTCAATATACCGGTAAAATGGATGTTGTGGATGGGATTCTCAGTCATGGAACCAATGTGCATATTCCCATGATGCCTGATGATTTTAATGAAAAAGATCAGGGGCGCTATACATTCTTAGCTTTTGTAGGTGGTGATGTTGTTGGGTACGAAACTGATTTGGAACGCTTCCTGGGTAATTACCGGACTTATGCAAACCCGGTAACTGTAGAACAAGGTCGCTGTTCTAACTTTAAGGCTGCGGGAGATAATATGTGCGGTGTGCTGCAAATTGATATAAAATTGCAGCCGGATGAGAGTAAAGATCTTTTTATTTTAATGGGTGTAGGTAAAGCCGAAATAGAAGGCAAAGCTATTGTTTCCAATTATGGAAATATCAAAACTATTAATGCCGAGTTTGATAAGTTAGTAAATCACTGGCATAAACGGATTGCTGGTATTACAGTGAAAACTCCAGATGCGGAATTCAACAGTATGCTCAATATGTGGAGCCCTTATAATTGCCTGATAACTTATGCATGGAGTCGTGCTGCTAGTTTAGTTTACACGGCCAGTGAACGTGATGGTTTGGGCTACCGCGATAGTGTTCAGGATTTATTGGGAGTTATGCATAATATCACAGATGAAGCCGGAGACCGCCTTAGATTGATGATCTCAGGACAGGTTTCTACTGGCGGAGCAATGCCTGTGGTGAATAAAGCAACTCATTGTCCTGGTCACGAAACTGAGCCGGTAGAATCTCAATATCGCTCAGATGATTGCATGTGGTTGTTTAATGCTATTCCGTTGTATGTAAACGAAACAGGGTATATTGATTTCTATTACGAGGAATTACCCTATGCAGACAAAGGGGAAGATACAGTTTTAAAACATATGCATATGGCTATGGAATTCACCCTGAGTCGGTTGGGCGGTCATGGACTGCCTTGTGGACTTCTAGCTGACTGGAATGACTGTTTGAAGTTTGGACATAATGGTGAAACAACTTTTGTGGCTATGCAGTTACGTTATGCTCTAAAAATCTATATTGAGATATGTGAATTGCTTGGAGAAAATGACGAAAAAACTTGGGCGACACCCATTTTAGAAACTTTGGATGAGAATATCCAAAGATACGCTTGGGATGGCGACTGGTTTCTACGGGGTTACCGAAATGATGGATTAAAATTTGGATCAAAAGAAAATAAAGAAGGTCAAATATTTATGAATCCTCAGGTATGGGGTGTCATTAGTGGGGTAGCTACAGATGAACAAAAAATATCTTCGTTACAAAAAATGAGAGAGCGCTTAGCTACCGATTATGGAGTTATGCTGTGTGATCCACCCTATACCGATACGGACTATAACATTGTGCGGGCTGCCTTATTTAATACAGGGATGAAAGAAAATGGAGGTATTTTCATGCATACACAAGGTTGGGCCGTAATGGCTGAAGCTATGTGTGGAAATGGAAATAATGCTTACGATTATTTTAAAAGATATATGCCTGCAGCTTACAATGGTAAAGCTGAGATTCGCCAGATAGAACCTTATGTGTATTGTCAGTCAACTCATAGCAAATCAAGTCCTCGTTATGGAAATTCGCGTGTGCCTTGGCTTAGTGGTTCGGCTACTTGGTCTTTTATTGCTGCCACTCACTATATTTTAGGATTACAACCTGTGTATAAGGGGTTGAAAATTGATCCCTGTATTCCTTCGGATTGGGCTGGTTTTGAGGTGATTCGAATGTTTAGAGGACGTGAATTGACAATCATAGTTCGGAATCCCAACAGAATTGAAAAAGGGATTAAATGTTTGACATTGAATAATCAGTTGATCTCCGGCAATATAGTGCCATATTTACAAATGCAACGAAAAAATATTGTAGAGGTGATTATGGGATAAAATTATTTATTTTAACTAACATGAAATTTAATAACAAATTATTTATACAAATGGAAGAATCTCAAATTAGTCAGGCTTTTGAATCTGCAAAAGCACGTTATGCGGATTTAGGTATCGATGTGGATTATGCTATCGAACAATTGGAAAAACTATCTATTTCATTACACTGTTGGCAAGCTGACGACGTTACCGGTTTCGAAAACGGTGATGGCGAGCTAACAGGGGGTATTCAGGCTACCGGGAACTATCCAGGCAAAGCCCGTTCTATCAGTGAATTACGTGCCGATATCGACAAAGCCATGTCATTGCTTCCGGGCAAACACCGTGTGAACATTCACGCATTTTATGGTGATTTTAAAGGCAAATCTGTTGACCGCGATCAAATTGAACCTAAACATTTCCAAAGCTGGATTGACTGGGCAAAAGAAAAAGGGTACGGGTTGGATTTCAACTGTACTTGTTTCTCTCACGAAAAATCAACTGATGGTTTCACACTTTCGCATCGCGATCCAGCTATCCGTCAATTCTGGATTGAGCATGTAATCCGCAGTCGTAAAATTGCAGAAGAAATGGGCCGTCAGCTAGGCATAAAATGTATCCACAATATATGGATTCCGGACGGATCTAAAGATTTGACTGTAGACCGTTTGCTTTACCGTCAGAACTTGAAAGATTCTTTAGATAAAATTTTCGAATATAAAACCAATGATGAATACATGTTGGACAGCATCGAATGTAAATTGTTCGGTATCGGTAGCGAAAGCTATGTGGTTGGTTCACATGAGTTTTATATGGGTTACGGCGTTGCCAACAACAAAATGATTACACTTGACTCAGGACACTTCCACCCTACCGAAGTTATATCAGACAAGATTTCTTCATTGTTGCTTTTTACTCCTGAAATCATGCTTCACGTAAGCCGTGGAGTGCGTTGGGACAGTGACCACGTGGTTATTTTGAGTGACGAACTACAAGCTCTTACTCAGGAAATTATCCGTGCAAATGCATTGGATCGTGTTCACATAGGTCTGGATTATTTCGATGCATCTATCAACCGTATTGGTGCTTATGTAGTTGGTGTTCGTGCTACTCAAAAAGCATTGTTGCAAGCATTGCTGGAACCAATTGCGCAATTGCGCCTTTTCGAAGCTAACGGTCAAAATTTCGAACGTATGGCATTGCTGGAAGAAGCTAAATCGATGCCTTGGGCAGCTGTTTATAACTATTATTGTGCGAAACAGGGTGTTATAGTAGGTGAAGCATATATTTCTGATATTCAGAAGTATGAAAAAGATGTTACCTCAAAACGATAAGGCGTATCTTAAAATCAGTTCAAATAAGGGACAAGAGAATTAATAGTTAAATAATTACTATTAAATACTCACCTTCACCCTTCATAATGGAGGGTGAAGGTGCAGATAAAATGATGAAGATACTTATTGGATTAATTATTATTGCCATTGGTAGTTTCGGACAATCAAGTTCATATGTGCCAATAAAAAAGGTGAAAAGCTGGTCGTGGGAGAGTTTCTGGCTTGTACAGGGAATTTTCGCATGGGTATTGTTTCCTTATCTGGGTGCATTGTTGGCAGTTCCCGAAGGTTATTCGTTGCTGGAAGTTTTATCGTCTGGTGAAGGAGCTGCATATAAAGCTTTATTCTATGGCGTGTTGTGGGGTATTGGCGGTTTGACTTTTGGATTGAGCATGCGTTATTTGGGAGTGGCATTGGGTCAATCCATTGCACTTGGAACATGCTCGGCATTCGGAACAATGATTCCAGCCATTTTGTCTGGAACCGATTTGTTCAGCGGTAAAGGATTGTATTATTGACCAGCATAAGTGTAGCCATTGGGGGGATTGCAGTTATTGGATATGCAGGGGGGCGCTCGCAAAATATGACCGAAGCACAAAAGAAAGCTGCTGTAAAAGATTTTGCACTTGGCAAAGGATTGTTAGTTGCTCTACTTGCCGGTGTTATGAGTGCTTGCTTCAGTCTGGTGCTTGCTTCATCTGAACCTATCAAGCTGGCAGCTTTGGGTTTAGGAACAGATGCACTTTATGTTGGTTTGCCTGCAATTTTATTAATCACTTATGGCGGTTTTATAACGAATGCAGCTTATTGTTTATTTCAAAACGTGAAAAACAATACACTGAAAGATTATTATAGTGTTTCTGGTAGTGTGTTGACTAACAATATCTTATTCTGCGCTTTGGCTGGGGTGCTTTGGTACTCGCAATTTTTCGGGTTGGCACTTGGTAAAACCTTTCAGACAGAAGGCAGTGTAATGTTGTCATTTTCGTAGAGCATACTTATGTCACTTAATATCATATTCAGCAATGGGTGGGGAATCGTATTGAAAGAATGGAAAGGTGTAAACACCAAAACTATGGCAGTATTGGTTTTGGGAATGGCTATTCTTGTACTTTCATTAATAATTCCCAATTGGTAAAATTACCTTGATGAATTTGATAATATATTTATAAAAGAAAATAGTAAGAAATATCTAAGCAGAAATAATTTAAGGTTTTTAGAGATGGAAGAGAAAGTTTATACAGCAAAAAGTAAGGTGGAGTTATATTTTGAGAAAGAGTTTAAAAATCTTGATATTCAAAAGGATAATGAACGGATTAAGGTAATCACAGTGGATAATTATATTTATTTAGGCCAGATTACTGCATTGCGTTTCCTTGAATGGGTTGCTTTAAATCCGGGAGGAGTTGTGGCATTGCCAACAGGTAAAACCCCTGAATTTTTTATTAAATGGATGAAGCATTATCTAGAAAATTGGGATCAGGAAATGGAGAGTGGACTTTTAAATAAGATTGGATTTGACAAAAACCTGAAGCCGGATTTTAACTCGCTTTATTTCGTGATGATTGATGAATTTTTCCCTCTTGATCCGTTGCATGAAAGGTCTTTTAATTATTTTGTTAATAAATTCTATGTAGAAGGTTTTGGTTTTGATAAGGAGAAGGCGTTGTTTATTGATACATATAATATCCCAGAAGCTGACCAGGCATATTTAGAAGGCAATATGAGCGTTGTGGAAATTTTCCCTGATGGCGTAATAGATTTGAATCTGCGGATTAAACATCCAGCTAATGATAAAGAAGCTTTGCAGAAGAAGACAATAAAATACTTTGATCAATTCTGTGAAAATTATGAAGAAAAAATACGGAGCTTGGGAGGTATAGGCTTCTTTTTGGGAGGAATGGGTCCTGATGGTCATATTGCTTTCGATGTGAAAGGGTCAAGTCATCATTCCCACACACGACTAACAAATATTAACTATGAAACTCAGGCTGCTGCTGCGGTTGACTTGGGAGGAATAGAGTCTGTTCGAAAAAAAGCAGTTATCACTATTGGTTTAAATACAATAACTTTTAATCCTGATGTCGTAGCGGTTATAATAGCAGCAGGTGAATCAAAATCTCAAATAATAGCATCTGCTGTTGAGTCGAAACCATCTCTTGAATACCCCGGAAGTGCCTTGCAAAAACTTGAAAATTCACGTTTCTATTTAACGAACGGAGCAGCAGTAAAATTAAAAGAACGTAAGAAACAACGAATTTTGGCTTCGAAAAAGTTAGATGAAAATAATCTTGATCGTTTAATAATTGATGGTGCATTAGAAGAGGGGGTGTCATTAAATGAAATGACCTCGAAAGGCTTTACTACTTCAAATGAGTATTTGCAGATAGCAATGAAAATGACTGGGGAGTCATTGCCAGCTCTAGTCGAAGGAACTCGCAAACGAATCATTGATAAGTTTAAAAAAGGGCTTAATCCTCCAATCCAGAGTCGTATAATACATACAGCGCCGCATCATGACGATATTGAATTGGCTTATTTCCCTCTTTTACACCACTTAGTTCGGTCGGAACATAACGATAACCATTTTGTGTATTGTACTAGTGGGTTTACTTCAGTAACCAATGAATATGTTAAGTGTAATCTGGCTGTTTTGAAAAATTTAATTGAAACTGAAAGGATAAATAAGTACGTAAATATTAATCGGTTATTTGAGTCGGATGGATATTGGGATGATATTACAGGGAATCTAAATGCAATAGCTGGAAAGAAAACCGAAGAACAAAATATATATATTGCTTGTAGATTAGCACGGAACTTACTCCGTTGGCTAAAAGTTAAGGCAGTTAATGATTTATTACCAGTATTAGCAGATACGATTTCATATCTGGCAACAGTAGATCCGGGTAAAAAAGAAACTGAAATTATACAGCAGATAAAAGGTTGGACACGTGAGTTTGAAGCCGAATTAGTTTGGGCTCATTTTGGGATAGGACTAGATCATGTTTCACACTTGGGATTGCAGTTTTATACAGGTGATATTTTTGTGGAGTATCCTGACCCAGACCGCGATGTGAAACCAATGTTAGACTTATTGGAAAAGGTACGCCCTAACATTGTCTCGTTAGCACTTGACCCAGAAGGAAGCGGTCCTGATACACATTTTAAAACCCTTATTGCTATTTCAAATGCATTGGAAAGATATGTGGAGAAATATCCGGATACAGACATTAGAATATGGGGTTATCGCAATATCTGGTCCAAATTCCATATTGCGGATGTCAACACTATAGTGCCAGTTTCGTTAAATTCGTTTGCTGTATTAGATAATATGTTTAATAACTGCTTTGTAAGTCAAAAATCTGCATCATTCCCAAGTTATGAATATGAAGGTACATTTAGCAATTTAGCTCAACGTATTTGGGTTGAGCAACAGCAAAACTTAATTTCACTTTTGGGCAAAAACTTTTTTTATGATAGTCAACTTCCGCTTCTTAAGCGCTCATATGGATCAATTTATCTGAAGGAGATGAGCTATGCTGAATTTTGTGAAGAGATTATGTTTATTAAAAGTATGATTGACACCAAAAAGGGGCTTAAGGAACTAAAGTAGAATAGTATAATCTAAAGACTGAATTAATTGTACTTATTCTGAATTTGTTGTTTATTTAGTTGATTTGATGTTGATTATGCTGTTTTGAAATGGCAATGCATATATCTATATATTGAATTGTGTTATAAATGCGAAGTGTATGATTGACCAAAATTTAAGTTATCTTGTTTCTTCGGATACCGATAGTCTTTGGGGATTAACAGTGACAACAGTTGGTTCTCAAAAAATTGTTAGAAACTCACAATACCCTCCAAGTAATCATCCTTCAGAATACTTATTTAACTTGAATGGAGGCCGTATCTTGAACGAATATCAGTTGTTGTATATCACGGACGGGAATGGGGTTTTAACTTACGGAAAATTGAAGAATTCTTATCCGGTTGATGAAGGCAAAATGTTTCTTTTAATGCCGGGGGTTTGGCACAGCTATAAACCTGTTGAGAATTCTGGTTGGAACGAATATTGGATTGGATTTAAGGGAGAAATAATTTCTAAAATTGTAAGAGAAGGTTTCTTCCTAAATCAAATCTCGGTATTCAATATCGGTCTTAATGAACCTATTGTTGATTTGTACCAGAAAGCAATAAACATTGCAAACGAAGAACGTATTGGTTATCAGCAGGCACTTGCAGGAATTGTAATGCATTTACTTGGTTTAATGTACTTCAAGGATAAATCGTACAAAATTGAAATTACGGAAATTGAAATTACGGAAATTGAAAGGAAGGTAAATAAAGCAAAAATTATAATGCAGGAATCGGTGTATAAGAAAATTACGGCAGAAGATGTTGCCGAAAAATTGAACATCGGCTATTCTTGTTTTAGAAGGGCATTCAAAGAATTTACAGGTTCCTCTCCTTCGAGGTTTATGCATGAATTAAATATACACCAATTGATTACAGAAAAGTTTTTGGTTAAAAAGTTCATAATTGTATTTCGCTATAATATTTAAAATCATGAGAAAGATTCATATCTTATTAATGTTTTTATTGATTTTTCAGTTTGCCAAAAGCCAGACCAGAGAGATCCGGTTGTTGAACACTAACTGGAATTTTGCATATGATTCTGAAGTGAAACCGGCTGTTTGGCAGTGGGTGGAAATACCTCATACGTGGAATCGTGATGATTCAATGACTGGCAATATAAATTACTATCGTGGGGCGGCTACCTACGAAAAAAAAATCTTTATTGAAAAGAAATTGGAAGGGAAACGTCTTTTCCTGAAGTTCGATGGTGTGAATACAGTAGCAAATGTTTTTATAAACGGTCGACATATTGGAGAGCATCGGGGTGGTTATACTTCTTTTATATTTGAAATTACCGATAAAGTAACTTACGGAGAAGATAACGCTTTAAGAGTGCGGGTAAGCAATGCTTTACAACTAGATGTTATGCCTTTGGTTGGTGATTTTAATTTTTATGGAGGCATTTATCGAGATGTAAATTTGGTGATTACAGATAAATCATGTATTTCTCTTTTGAATTATGGATCCCCGGGAGTTTATCTGGAGCAAGTAGAAGTTTCGAAACAACGAGCTGAAGTCAATGCAAAGATATTGATTTCGAATGGAGATTCGACTGTAGGTAATTATATGCTAAATGTAAATGTAATTGATGATTCACAAGTGGTTGTTTCCAAAACAATTGCATTCACAGTAGGCGCAAAAAGTCAGATAATGGCTTCACTTCCATTTACGCTTAAAACCCCAAGGTTATGGAATGGTAGAAAAGATCCGTTTATATATAATGTTGTTGTTTCCCTTTTGCAAAATGGAACCTTAGTAGATCGGGTAGAACAGCCTTTGGGACTGCGTTACTTTACTGTTGATCCAGATAAAGGTTTTTTTCTGAACGGTGAACATCTTCAATTGCGCGGAGTTTGCCGCCATCAGGACAGGAGCGAACAAGGAAATGCATTGTCGCGCGAAAATGAGGAGGAAGATGTGGCCATTTTGATGGAAATGGGTGCTAATGCTATTCGACTGTCGCATTATCCACAATCTCCGTATTTCTACGATTTGCTGGATAAAAATGGTATTGTCACCTGGTCCGAAATCCCTTTTGTAGGACCGGGCGGATATCGTGGTCAGGGGTTTGTGAATCAGTTTTCATTCCGCGAAAATGGGAAGCAACAACTGTTGGAAATGATTCGCCAAAACTATAATCATCCTGGCATTTGCTTTTGGGGTCTTTATAACGAACTGAAAACAGATGGAGATAACCCACTTGAATATGTGAAGGAACTGAATAACATTAGCAAAATAGAGGATCCGTCACGACTAACAACTTGTGCAAATATGGGGAGTGGCTTACAAGATAGCATAGCTAATTTAAGTTGTTGGAATCTGTATTTTGGATGGTATGGCGGAAAACCCGAGGAAATTGGTCAGTGGACAGACCAAAAACATAAAGAGTTTCCGAACTATCGAATAGGCGTAAGCGAGTATGGAGCAGGGGCAAGTATTTTCCAACACGAGGAAGGATTGGTGCAACCGTCGCCAACTAGTTTTTGGCATCCTGAATCATGGCAGGCATATTATCATGAAAGGAATTGGAAAGCAATTAACGAAAGACCTTACATATGGGGGAGTTTTATTTGGAACCTCTTTGATTTTGCTGCTGCTCATCGTACTGAGGGTGACAGACCTGGACGAAATGATAAAGGATTGGTAACATTTGACAGGAAAGTAAAGAAAGATGCCTGGTGGTTTTATAAGGCAAACTGGAATGAGTCAGATCCGGTTCTTTACATTGCCGATCGAAGGTTTGTAAATCGGACTGTAACTCAAACCGCAGTTAAAGTATATTCGAATCTGCGTGAGGTTGAACTTTTTGTGAATGGTGTTTCATTTGGGAAATCAAGAGGTACATATTCAACCTTTGTGTGGAACAATGTAATATTGAGAAAAGGAGAAAACCTTATTGAGGTAAAATCAGAGAAAGACGGAAGAAAGTATTCTGATATGTGTAATTGGTTTTTGGAAAAATAATAATATAAGCAATGCTGAAATATAGGATCCATTTTATAGCTCTGTTTGTGATTTTTATGTCAAACGCCCTGACTCATTGTGCTATATGTCAATCTGCGTGCAAGAATGATTGGAAAGATGTAGAAACATACATCACAAAGAACTGGTACACTTCAAAAGTGGATAGTTCGGCTGCTTCATGGTTGAAAACAATCGGCGTTGTGCCGCCTAAACCCTTTATGGCTATAGCTAAAGGTAATGTCTTGCTATTCTATTGGGATAATTATTTTACAAATAAAGGCTTATTGCTGATTGATTCGTTAAGCATTTATGCACAAAATGGAGTCGACAATTTATTATGGGAAGTTGATACATTAGGATTTGTACCGAATGCTAGTATGCATTGGGGAATGAATCGTTCACAAACACCATATCTTGCAATGATGGTGTATGATGTGTATCAGAAAAACAAAAATAAAGTGTGGCTGGCTCAAGCATACGAAATATTAAAAAAAGAATATTTTTTTTGGACAGATAAAAGTGAAAATGCTTTGGAAAATCATAATACGGCAGTTCCAGGATTACAACGCTTTTATCATCATGCTTCAAAAAAGGAGTTGTCAGAATTGTATGCTACTTGCTATGAAAGAGGGCTGTTGCAAAAACATCCCGATTCTGTTAGTGTGGAAATGAAACTGGAAATTGCTGGAAATTATGCAGCAGAGGCTTCCTCCGGTATGGACTTTACTCCACGTTTCGAAAATCGATGTGCGGATTTTATTGCCGTGGACTTAAATAGCAATTTATATAAATACGAAGTTTTATTTGATTGGATGGTTAAAGAGTTGAGATTGAGACGAGAATCCGATTGGAGTTTGCTGGCTAGAAATAGAAAATTCTTACTAAATAAGTACTGTTGGAATGAATCGAAAGGTATTTATATGGATTATGATTTCAGGAATAACCGTTTTTCTTCTGTAGCCGGTATCTCTTGTCTTTATCCTTTGGTTATGGGTATTGCAACTAAGGAGCAAGCCGCAAAAACGATCAAGAACCTTAGCTCATTCGAATACAAATATGGAGTAACAATTTGCGAAAAGAAAAATAACCCCATTTCGTACCAGTGGGACTATCCGGCAGGTTGGCCTCCAGTTTACCTTCTAACTGTTCAAGCATTACAAAACTATGGATACAAAAAAGATGCGCTTCGGATTTGCAGTAAATATCTTAATCTTATTACCAGGAATTTTACTAATCCTATACCCCAAACTTATAAAGAAGCTGAAGGTTCAATTTTAAAACAACGAAAGTCAGGCTTTATATATGAAAAATACAATGTAGTTACGGGTGGTATTAATGATTTTGAATATCCTGCTAATGAGTTTTTTGGATGGACGGCAGGTGTTTATGTCTGGTGTTTAGATTATTACCAAAGAAATAAATAGCATAACTAGTTAATTAAGAATAAATAAAATCTTTCTTAAAGAATTTATACAAACTATATTCAATAAAGTAACTCAATTTAATATGTCAAAAATAAAGGTTTCCCTTGTTCTGGGATTAATTTCTCTATTTGGAGTTTGTTCACTCCAAGCACAAAGTTCGAAGCTTGAATATGAGGTTGCTTCATTCCCTCTTTTGGATACAATTCAGCCATCAAAGAAACCAGTTGGTCCCGATTGGATGAACAAAGCAACTTTTTATGAAATATACCCGCAAACATATTACGATTCGGATGGGGACGGTATAGGTGATTTGAAAGGAATTATCGCGAAACTTGATTATATAAAAAGTCTGGGAGTTGATGCTATCTGGCTTAATCCCTTTTATGTTTCGCCATTTCGTGATGCTGGTTATGATGTTTCAGATTATTATCATGTAGCTCCTCGGTATGGTACGGATCAAGATGCAAAAAATCTTTTTAGAATAGCAAAGGAAAAAGGCTTGCGTATCATTATTGACTTTGTTCCTGGACATACTTCGGTGGATCATCCATGGTTTAAGGAATCGTGTAGTTCGACTCCGAATAAGTATAGTAATTGGTATATTTGGACTAATGCAACATGGTTCAATGGATTGGAAAAATTTAAGGAAAACTTCATTCAGGGTTATTGTGAACGAGATGGGAATTATATGACAAACTTTTTTTGGCATCAACCGGCTCTGAATTACGGTTGGGCAAATCCGGATCCCACTCAACCTTGGCAATTGTCAGTCAATCATCCCGATGTAATGGCTTTGAAGGCCGAAATGAAAAATGTGATGAAGTATTGGTTGGATATTGGTTGTTCTGGCTTTCGGGTTGATATGGCTGGTTCATTAGTTAAGAACGATGTGAATCAAAGCATTCGTTTCTTTTGGCAGGATGTGCGGGAAATGGTTGATACTCAATATCCAGATGCGTTTATGGTTTCAGAATGGAGCTATCCAGAGGCTGCGATAAATGCCGGTTTCCATGCCGACTTTATGCATTGGTTTGAAGGTTACGATGACTTGATTTCACGTGATAATAGTTTTTTTAGAGCTTCGGGACAGGGAAATATCTGTCATTTTCTTGAAAGGTATCTTAACCAATATGCAATCACTCAAGGGAAAGGGTATATTTCACTACCAATTGGTAATCATGATGTTGTACGTGTAAATAACCAAGAAAGAGATCAGCGCGATCTTGAAATTATTCAGGTGTTTGCATTTACAATGCCAAATGTTCCCTTCATTTATTATGGCGATGAGATAGGTATGCGACAGTTAAATGTGAAAACAGGGAAAGAAGGTGCATACGGAACTCGTGCTGGTGCACGCACACCCATGCAATGGAACATTGGGAAGAATCTGGGTTTTTCAAAAGCACCGTCTTCGAAAATTTATTTGCCTTGCGATACATCAAAGTTTGCATCTACTGTATTTGCTCAGCAAAATGATTCAGCATCGCTTTTAAGTTTTATTCGTAAGTTAGTTCGTCTTCACAAGTCAGAACCTGCTCTCTCAAATTATGCAACATTTATTCCTGTTTATGCTCAGAAAGATAAATATCCATTTGTCTTTATGAGGGTTTGTGATAACGAAAAGCTATTGGTTGTGATAAACCCATCGAATAAAGCCGCTACTGCAGATATAAATGGAACTATTAATAATTCGCGAACTGTATTACTAGGAACTAATCCTGATTGGAGAATTTCAAACGGAAAAACAAAAATCCAGATTGCTGCAAGATCATTTTCAATAATAAAACTTGATGACATATATAATCATTAACGTCAGAAACACAACTAAAAAATGAAATCAAGAACTCAGAACAACAATAAAAGTATAAAACAAGTATTTAATACTAAAATAAAAACATCCATAATCTTTATATTACTCTTCCTTATGATGAATAATGCACATAACCAGATAGTTAATATTCTCCCGCTGCCAGTAAGTGTAAAAATGAATAAAGGTGTCTTTGTTTTGGATTGTAGAACCAAAATAATACCGACAAAGTACACTTATCTGACAAGGTATTTACAATCTCAGATATCTATGCTTAATAGTTTAAACCTAAATATTGGAGATGAGGATGATATTGTAAAAACCAACCTAATAAAACTTACTGTAGATACAACCCTTAAAATGGGTGACGAAGAGTATAAACTTGTTGTTAGCCCCAGCAGCTGTGAGATAAAAGCAAAAACTCAAAATGGTTTATTTTATGGGATACAAAGCTTCTTACAATTATTGCCTGTCCATCCTGTCACACAATGTGAAATATCATGTATTGAAATTTCCGACTTTCCTCGTTTTAAATGGCGTGGAATGCATTTGGACGTAAGTCGGCACTTCTTTCCAAAGGAATTCATATTTAAATACATTGATTTGCTTGCCATGCATAAAATGAATGTTTTTCATTGGCATTTAGTCGATGATCAAGGTTGGAGAATTGAAATAAAGAAATATCCACGTTTGACTGAAATTGGAGCCTGGCGTGAGGATGAAACAGGCAAGCCCTGGAATAATTTTGTTGTAACAACAAATGATCCGTCAAAGAAACTATATGGAGGATATTACAAGCAGTCTGATATTAGGGAAATTGTGAAATATGCAGAAGAACGTCAGATAACTATTGTACCTGAGATAGAAATACCCGGACATTGCTCGGCTATGATTGAGGCATATCCCGAACTTTCCTGTAGCGGAAGACCTTGGCGTAATACACCAGGAGTATGGGAGTTTAGCGATCCGTTGTGTCTTGGGAATGAATATACTTACAACTTTGTTAAAGATGTACTTTCTGAAGTAATTGATTTATTCCAGGGTAAATATATACATATGGGCGGAGATGAATGTAAACGGACAACATGGGAACATTGCCCGAGATGTCAGGCGAAAATGAAATCGGAAAATATGACTCAAGTAGATCAGTTGCAGAGTTATTTGATGAAAAATATTGAAAAATATCTGATATTAAAAGGACGACAGCTAATTGGTTGGGATGAAATTATTGAAGGAGGCTTAGCTCCTGAAGCAACAGTGATGTCTTGGAGAGGGATGGACGGAGGCTTTGAGGCAGCACGTCAAGGGCATAATGTTGTAATGACACCTTCATCGCATTGTTATTTTGATTACAGTCAGATTTCAGAAAGAGATATTGTAACCGGGTACACTCCATTGGAAAAAGTATATGCTTTTGATCCGATACCGCAGGGATTAACACCCGATGAGGCAAAACATATTTTGGGCGGTCAGGGAAATGTGTGGACTGAAAATATAAATACTACTAAAAGGGTAGAAGAGATGATTTTGCCTCGAATGATAGCTTTGTCGGAAGTGCTCTGGACCAATAAAAAACAGCTTAACTACTCCAGTTTCTTACAACGATTGAATAATTTTTATGCTGTTTTGGAGAAACGCAATTTTAATTTTTTCGTGCCCGTACCCAAAGGGATGTTGGAAAATAATTTATTTGATAAAGAAATACAGCTTAAATTAAGCACTGCAGGCAATGTTGGACAAATATATTATACAACTGATGGTACTGAACCTGATCTAAAATCTAAAATTTATACAAAACCGATTATCATAAATAGAAATCAGATTATAAAAGCTTGCACATACTTGCCAGGAGGGCATAGAAGTGAGGTTGTTTCTGGTAATTTTCAGCAGGTTGATAAGTTTATTGATGGACAAAAAACGATTAACTTGAAAAAAGGAATCCGGTACACTTACTATGAAGGGAAGATTAACAATACGGATAGTATTTACAACTTAAAAGAAATAAGAAAAGGGGTTTTACAAAAATTTTCTTTTCCCGATTCGTCTAGGGATATTCATTTTGCGGTAGAGTATGAAGGGTATATTCATATTGTTCAATCGGGCATCTATACTTTTTATTCGTTGAGTGACGATGGAAGCGTACTTTACATTGCAAATAAGAAAGTTGTTGATAATGATGGTGGACATGCCGAGCAAGAACGATACGGACAGATAGCTTTACGAGCGGGATATCATAAAATTCGTCTAATCTATTTTCAGGACACTGGTGGAAAATCATTAAAAGTTTCGATGAAGGCTCCAGATATGGAAAAAACAGAAATTGTAAATGAAATTTTCCATACTCGTATTTGATTTCTGTTTACAAGCGGCATATTATAATCAGGTTACTTTTAGTTTTAAAATTAAATACTAACAACTTATGCAATATAAATGTGAATTAGACACAATAGTTCGTTAATCTTTATGTTAATTCTCTGATAATGAGAAAAATAACCTTGTTTTTATTTGTATAAGTCATTGGAAATCAGTATCTTTATAGATAATTCAACCCCTATAAAGACATGATTTCCAAGACCCATATATCATATAGCTCGTTATGTGAGCATTGTTTTAAATTTCTCCCAAAACCACTTAATAAGTGGCGTAGGGACTTTATAATAGACGTTCTTTGGCTTTTTTTGAGTATTAAATCACCTGTCAATTTCTTGCAACTTGGCAGATACGGAAAATATGGTGAACAGCGATACCGACAGCAATTTGAAGGCGATTTTGATTCTTTCAACTTTAATGCAGCACTTATACATCAGTATTGTGGACAACGTAGAGCAATTGCCTTTGATCCAAGTTACATTCCCAAATCAGGGCGTGAAACCGAAGGCGTTGGCTGGTTTTGGTCAGGCTGTGCCAATAAAGCCAAATGGGGCTTAGAAATAGGTGGCATTGCAGTCCTTGACTTAGATAATCATACTGCGCTCCATCTTGAAGCAATTCAGACGCTGCCCCGTGAATCAGAAACACTTCTTGAGTTCTATGCTCGTATCTTTAACCAGAAGGCAAAAGAACTTAAGAAATTGGCTCAAATTGTGGTTGTAGATGGATATTTTTCCAAACAACCATTTGTTTGTGAGCTTACAAGTTGTGGACTTGATGTTATCTCTCGCTTTCGTGACGATGTTCGTTTGCGTTATATCATTCAAGTTAAGAAAACCGGCAAACGTGGTCGCACCAAAACAAATGGAGAAACTGTTGATTTTGCTAACATGGATATGAAACATTTTAGAATCGAAAAAGAAAATGAGGATATACGCATTTACTCTGCCGTTGTTCATGCTGTGGCGCTAAATCAAATTGTGAGAATTGCATATGTTCAATTTCTTAAAACTGAAAAAGTAACTTCAACAAAAGTGTACTTCTCAACAAACATAGAAATGGAAGCCACCGAGGTTCTTGAAATGTATCAAATGCGATTTCAAATCGAATTTATTTATCGAGATGCAAAACAACACACAAGCCTAACAACTTGTCAGGCTAGAAACAAAGAAAAACTGCATTCTCATTTCAATTTCTCACTTACAGCAGTTAATATTGCAAAGGTTGTGCATTGGTATTCTATTCCCAAAGAAGAGCGTAAATCCTTTTCAATGGCAGATATTAAAACCATCAATCACAATACATTGCTATTGGAAAGATTTATTACTATGTTTGCTATAAAAGCAAACGTTCTCAAAAATAACCAGAATGTCAAAGAGCTACTATTTTACGGCACTATTGCCGCATAATGTTAAATACTTTTTACCGAACTATTGAGACATAAACAGTAATATTCTTACTGTAACAATTATTGGTAATTTGACTAGAGAAAAAGCCGTTTTATACGGGCTTTCTATCTGTAAAAAAGCAACTAAAGATAATTGTAAATTAATTTTTGATTTTAGATTAGCTTGTAATAAAATCTGTTTGGGTGATGCCTATTTTGGGATTCAGGATCTTTACAGTATTAAAAATTTAGACATGAAAAAAATTCCTACGGCTCACATTCCCAATGAGAAAGATATTGAGTTTTTTAAATTTGTGGAGACTGTTGCGATTAATAGATTTGTTAATGTAAAGATGTGTAGAAGTATTCCGGAAGCAAAATATTGGCTTGAACAGTTTTAGTGATATATGTTGTTAGTTTTAATCTGTAATATTTTACATGTTTAGCAAGAGAATAATAACGTGCTTTGTGTTTTTTATATTTCTTCAATCATTTAAGGCCTTTCCCCAGAGTCAATCATTTACTCCAGGCAAACTTTGGCCGGATAATAATGGGATTCACATCAATGCTCATGGAGGAGCAGTTTTGTATTTTCGAGGCAAATATTATTGGTTTGGAGAATATAAAATTGGTGGGCAATTAGGAAATACTGCCCAAGTGGGTGTTTCTTGTTATTCATCAAAAAAATTATATAATTGGAAAAATGAGGGTGTTGCATTGAAAATCAATGAAAATGATTCTTTATGTGACATAGCAAAAGGATGTATATTGGAACGTCCAAAAGTGATTTATAATACTCAAACGAAAAAATTTGTGATGTGGTTTCATTTGGAAATCAAAGGAAAAGGGTATGATGAAGCACGGTCAGGTGTAGCGGTAAGCGATAAAGTAACAGGTCCATATACTTATGTAAGAAGCTTTCGACCTAATAAGAGTAGTTGGCCGATTAATGTGCTTCCGATTCATTTTAAACCGGTCAATGATAGTGTGAAAAGTGCATATTGCGGAGGTAAAGGTTGTTTGCCGACTCATCCGGATTCATTAAATTTGCTGGGACGAGATTTTAAAAGGGGGCAAATGTCCAGGGATATGAATCTTTTTGTTGATGACGATGGATCTGCATATCAGATATATGCTTCGGAAGAAAACAGTACTTTGCATATCTCTAAACTATCTGATGATTATTTGTTTTATTCAGGTAAATACATAAGGATTTTCCCCGATAGATATATGGAAGCTCCAGCGCTATTTAAAAGTCAGGGAAAGTATTATCTGATAGCATCAGGTTGTACGGGGTGGAAACCTAATGCAGCTCGATTGGCAATAGCAGATTCAATTTTTGGGAGATGGAGAGAATTAGAAAATCCATGTGTTGGGGTAGACTCGGCTCTTACATTTAATTCTCAAAGTGCTTTTGTTTTACCTGTTTTTGCGAAGAAAGATGCATTTATTTTTATGGCAGATCAATGGAATCCTGATAACCCTATTGACGGACGGTATGTTTGGCTACCTGTTTTTTTTGAAAATCAGATACCAAAGCTAAAATGGTATGATAAATGGAATCTTGATATTTTTTCTAAATGAGCTACTTTAAGATACAGTGTTGTACTTTTTTTGAATTAATAAGCTATTAATGAGGTCGCTGAGCAATGTTATTGTTTATTGACAATATACCCTTTGAATTTTTATTTTGAAGGAAACTATAATAGCCATAGAATTCATTTAGACTACAAGTTATAATAGTATAAATTCAAGTTTTCTTGAGGGGACTGATTTGTTGATATTTGGTTGTGTATTGTTGTGAAATTAAATAATTTATAATTACACCTAGATTTTTTTTTTTAGAGAAAAGATTCTTACTGCAACCATAATTCCGCTTCTGGCAGAATATTTATTGAGTTTTGTAAAAGCAATGTGATAGTAGATTAATGATAATACTGTTTTTCAAAAGCTTCAGAAAAAGATTAATTGAAAAAACAAGAAGATTTCTGTATTTTTGTTATAATTGCGTATAGAATCACGAAAAATAAATATTGATACATGAAACGAGCATGAACGCAAGCGTTCACCTAACCGGCTATGCCGCTTGGCTTGCCAAGAATATGGATGAAAATCTTTAATGCGAGTTCCATATGACAACTAAAAAACAATTATTTACATATGAAAAAGCTTTTTATTATTTTTTTTAGTGTACTTGCATTTGAATTAATTGGGCAGGTGAATAACCATGGTTACAGGATTGATTCAGCAGACTACAAGTATGGAAAATTTGAAAAGGTAGCCTGTGCTTCTATGAAAAGGGAATTTCCGGTATTGGTATTCACTCCTGTCGGTTACGCTGACAGGAAAGACTCTTATCCTGTTGTGTATATGTTACATGGTACTACAGATGTGCCTTTAACTGAAGAGGGTTTGCGTAAAATGTATAATCCGTCTACACGTATCAAAGAGATGGCTGAAATGTTCAATGTTATTATTGTTGCTCCACTTGTTGGGAATACATATTATCTAGATTCTCCAATAAAAAAAGATCAACTATTCGGCACATTTATTAGTAAGGAGCTTACGGCTTATATGGACGAAAACTATAGGACGAAAGCAAAGCGGGAGGGGAGAATTCTATGTGGATTCAGCATGGGAGGTTATGGTTCGGTAAGTTTGCTTTGTCGGTATCCTGATATCTTTTCTGTTTCTCTAGCTCGTGCGGGAGTTTTAAATTTAACTACTGCTGTGACCGATTTAGATTGGGATGGGATTGATAATAATATTACACAATTGCTTGGGGATTATTATACAAATGGTGCTAATTATCATTTGAATAGTTGCTTTAATTTGGTGAACCATGTCCGCAGTCGCGAAGACATTGCTTTTGTAATTGAGGTTGGAAAGGATGATTTTTTGTATAAAACAAATTCTGCTTTTCATGAGCGTCTGAAGGAACTAAATATTCCCCATATTTATAATGAGACTCAAGGTGGACACGTATGGAATGCCAATACATTACGAAGTTTGTTGTCTAATTTACAATATTTCAATGCCACACAATTTAAATAGCAACTAATATGTTTCGTCTAAAATTTATGTTGAGAAAATATCTGTTGCTGATTTTATTTTCAAGCCCATTTTTGTCAACCGGACAAACAACATCATGGCCCGCAACCAATGTTGAAATGTATCCTGGCACCCGTTGGTGGTGGTTAGGAAGTGCCGTAGATAAAGTCAATCTTACTTACAATCTGGATGAATATGCCCGTGCAGGGATGGGTACAGTAGAGATTACGCCTATATACGGAGTTCAAAATAATGACTCGAACAATATTGATTTTCTCTCGGCTCAGTGGATGGGAATGCTTAAACATACCATTTCTGAGACCAAGCGACTAGGCATACAGACCGATATGAATACCGGGACCGGATGGTCTTTTGGCGGACCTGAAGTGACGATGGAGGATGCGGCTTCGAAGTTGGTGATAAGGGAATACGAAGTTTCCGGGAATCAGCTTTTTATCAAGAAGATAGAGCCGGAAGAAAAAGCTCAGCAATCGGTAGCAAAATTACAGCGTTTAATGGCATTTCAGAATAACAAAGTGCTTAATATCACCGAATTTGTTGATTCTGCTGGTAAAATATCTTGGAAGATACCTAAAGGAGATTGGCAGCTGATTGCTATTTTTAATGGTAAGACTCTTCAGAAAGTAAAACGGGCGGCTCCCGGTGGAGTAGGTTATGTAATGGATCATTTTTCCAAGCGAGCTGTAGCTAATTATCTCAATCGTTTCGAAAAAGCATTTGAAGGCACACATACACCTTACCCGCACAATTTCTTCAATGATTCATATGAGGTTTATGCAGCTGATTGGACAGAAGATTTTTTGGATCAATTTTTAGCACGTAGGGGGTATAAACTGGAAAACTATCTGCCAGCTTTTCTGTCAAAGGATAGGACTGATATAACGATGCGCTTGGTATCGGACTACCGTGAAACCATATCAGAGTTATTACTCGAGAATTTTACAAAACAATGGACTGGCTGGGCACATAAGCATGGATCTCAGACCCGTAATCAGGCTCATGGTTCTCCTGGAAATCTGATTGATTTGTATGCCACAGTGGACATCCCTGAATGTGAAAGTTTTGGTATTTCCGATTTTGATATTAAAGGGTTGCGTAAAGATTCTCTTTCGCGCAGTAATGATGCTGAATTATCAATGCTCAAATATGCATCTTCTGCTGCGCATATTGTAGGAAAACAATACGTATCCTCTGAAACATGCACATGGCTTACCGAACATTTTCGCACGTCTTTGTCACAATGTAAACCTGATATTGATTTAATGTTTGTGTCTGGAGTAAATCATTGCTATTTCCACGGGACACCTTACTCACCGAAACAAGCAAAATGGCCGGGATGGCTTTTTTATGCAACAACAAATATGTCTCCAACAAATACAATTTGGCATGACGCTCCGGCTTTATTCTCTTATATCACACGTTGTCAGTCATTTTTGCAAATGGGTAAACCGGATAATGATTTTTTGGTTTATCTCCCAATTTATGATGTGTGGCATGAACAAAGTGGTCGGCTTATTCAATTTGATGTTCATAGTATGGGAAAGAAGATGCCACAATTTATTAATGCAGTTCGTTCAATCTATGAATGTGGTTACGATATGGATTACATTTCTGATCATTTTATTCTTTCAACCCATTGTAAAAATGGAAAATTGCTAACTGAGAGCGGGAGTATGTTCGAAGCTTTAATTCTTCCGAGTGTAAAAAAGATGCATTTAAATGTGTTGGAACATATAATTCATTTAATAGAGCAAGGGGCTAAGGTTGTTTTTATGGAAAATTTTCCGAATGATGTTCCCGGATTTGACAGGTTGAAGAGCCGTCGACTAACACTAAAACAACTTCTAAAAAAGCTGAATGCCAATACCGATTTTAATAAAGTTTCTGTTCGAAAATTAAATAAGGGTATTATTGTTTCAGGAAGCAATTACAAAGAAGCACTTCAAGCCATTGGGAAACAATCTGAAGAGCTGATTACTAAATTTGGATTACATGCAATCCGACGATCAAATGTTGATGGTTATCATTATTTTATCATATCTTTGCAAAATAAAGATATTGATGCCTGGGTAACATTATCTGTTTGTGCTAAATCTGCCGAATTTTACGATCCATTAACTGGCGAAAATGCTAAAGCAAAACTTCGTCAGAGGGAAGGGCTGACTCAGGTTTATCTACAGTTGAGTTCAGGAGCCTCGCTTATCTTGAAAACATTTACGAATGCAAATGTGAATATTCCCGCATGGAAATATCTATCGGGTATTAATAGGGTTACTTATTTGAACCAAGGCTGGACACTGCATTTTGAGGAAAGCGAACCTAAAATAGAGGGTCGTTTTACGTTATTGAAATTAGGTTCATGGACAGAATTAAACGAACCCGCATTATCAAAAAACAGGGGTGTTGGTATTTATAATACAACATTCAGAATTGACTCATTAGGTGCTGACGAATGGATTCTTGATTTAGGCGATGTCAGGGAAAGTGCTCAGGTTCTTGTTAATGGCCGGATGGTTGGAACGTTATGGTCGGTACCATTCACTTGTAATATTCGTAAATATCTGAGAATTGGAAGTAATACATTGCAAGTGATGGTGACTAATTTACCCGCAAATGCAATTGCCGATTTAGACCGTAATAAAGCTAATTGGCGAATATTCAATGAAATAAACATGGTGGATATTAATTATTCCAACAAAACCTATGAGACATGGGGAGTTGTCCCAAGTGGACTTCTTGGCCCTGTAAAACTTAAGTTGCAGGCTCTCAAGTATGACTTTTAAGCATGATAATAATAAAACTATATACAAATAATCAATTTTTATGAAGAAACATTTTTTATTTATTGCTGTTCTGGCATTTCATTTATGTATACATGGGCAAGTTAAAGTTGAAAATCTCCTTTGTGAGAATGTAATTAATCCGATTGGAATTGACATCACTAAACCATTGATGAGTTGGAGTTTGCTTTCTGATAAAAGAGGCACCAGCCAAACGGCTTATGAAATTATGGTCAGTAATGATATGGACAGTTTTGATGTCAAGAAACTTGTATGGACAACAAAAAAGATTTTTTCATCTCAATCAGTTCATGTTCCCTATTTGGGCGCTACATTGCAATCGGGAACAAAGTATTTTTGGAAAGTACGGGTGTGGGATAATTTTGGTCGTGTTTCGCCATGGAGTGTTACCTCGTATTGGCAAATGGGTCTTACAAATAAAGAAGACTGGAAAGCAAAATGGATTCAGATCGCATTTGAAGAGGATTCAGTTAATAGACCAAGCCCTATTTTTAGAAAAGAATTTACGATTACCAAAAAAATTAAAAGTGCCACTGCGTTTATTACTTCTCATGGCCTGTACGAAGGAGCAATCAATGGAAAGAAGATTGGCGATGCATTTTTTACGCCAGGCTGGTCGAGTTACAACAAACGTCTCCAATATCAGTCATATGACGTTACATCTTTAATTAAATCTGGAGGAAATGCTATTGGCGTTACCCTGGGAAATGGTTGGTACAGAGGACCAGTTGGTTGGATTGGCAACAAAAATATATACGGAAAAGAGCTAGGATTACTTTTCCAGTTACAAATTGAATATTCAGATGGAACAAAATCATTCGTTACTTCAGATGGGAGTTGGAAATCAACAATAGGGTCAATTCGGAGCTCTGATATTTATAATGGAGAAACAATAGATGCAAGAAAAGAGAAAGTTGGTTGGTTGCAATATGGATACGGCGATAGTGATTGGTTTGGAGTGAATGTTAAAGAGTTTGATAATTCTATATTAGTTGCATCGTATAAAGAATTACCAAAAAGGAAAGAATCATTTAAACCACTAAAAATATCAAGAACTCCAAAAAATGAATTGATTGTTGATTTTGGTCAGAATTTGGTTGGATTTGTACAATTAAGAATAAGTGGATCTGCAGGAGATTCAATAATTATTTCGCATGCCGAAGTGTTAGATAAAGCCGGTAACTTTTATACTGACAATTTACGTAAAGCAAAACAACAAAATATATTTGTTTTAAAAGGGAATGGGATAGAAACTTTTGAACCTCATTTTACTTATCAAGGATTCAGATATGTTCGGATTGATAACTATCAAGGAGACTTAAAACCCGAAGATATTACCGCATACGCATTGTATGCTGATTTGGAACAAACAGGTAGTTTTAATTGCTCAAATCCTTTGCTTAATCAATTGCAACACAATATTCAATGGGGACAAAAAGGAAACTATTTGAGTGTGCCAACTGACTGCCCGCAAAGAGATGAACGATTGGGTTGGACTGGTGATGCTCAGGTGTTTTTCAGAACAGGAGCTTTTAATATGCACTCATATAATTTTTTCTCAGATTGGCTTAAAGATCTTGCTGCTGATCAGACTGAAAATGGTAGTGTACCTCATACTATCCCCAATCCATTTATTATAGGCGAAAACAATGATGGCAGTGGAAGTGCCGGGTGGTCTGACGCATCTACAATTATACCTTGGGATATGTATTTGTTTTATGGGAATAAAAGAATTTTGGAAGAACAATATTCGAGCATGAAGGCATGGGTTGATTTTATAACATCTAAGAGCAAAAACTATTTATGGGTTAATGGGTGGCACTTCGGCGATTGGCTTTCATATATCCCCGAGAACGATTGGCAGGAAAAAGGAGCAAGAACAGATAAACAATTAATTGCTCAGTGTTTTTATGCCCATTCTGCCGAACTATTGGCCAAAACAGCTCAAACGCTTAATAAAATAGATGATTTCAAGATGTATTCAGACTTATCAGCTGAGATAAAAAAAGCATATTTAAATGAATATGTGACTGGAAATACACGGTTGATATCAAATACACAAACTGCTTATGTGCTGGCCTTGCATTTCGATATGTTGCCCGAAAGTATGCGACCAAAAATTATTGAAAGACTTGTACAGAATATTTACGATTATAACGACCACCTGACAACCGGATTTTTAGGAACTCCGTATCTGTGCCATGTGCTTTCTCGTTTCGGGCATACTGATTTAGCTTATAAATTGCTTCTGCAAACCGATTATCCTTCCTGGTTATATCAAGTAAAGGCAGGGGCCACCACTATATGGGAGCGTTGGGATGGACAAAAGCCGGATGGCAGTTTCCAGGATATTGGAATGAATTCATTCAACCACTATGCTTATGGTGCCATTGGCGATTGGATGTACCGGATAGTTGCCGGTTTAAATCCAAACGATGCTAATCCGGGATATAAGGAAATTATTATTAAACCACAGTTTGGTGGTGGATTGACTTCTGCAGATGCCAGCTTGCTTACTTTCTATGGAAGAGTTCGTTCCGCTTGGAAAATTGAAGGGGATAAAATAAATATGACTGTTGAGATTCCTTGTAATACAACAGCCTCCGTTTTCGTTCCAGCAACAACTGCATCCTTAATCACCGAAAGTGGAAAATCTATTTTGAAGTCGAAAGATATTGTGGTTAAGAATGAAGATGGGAAAGTGGTAGAATTAGAGTTAGGATCCGGGAAATATGTATTTACAGCATCGATGAAACAAGATTGAGAATTCCTTTTTGAGTTAGAATTATGAGAACCAGGTGTTTTAAATTGTTGATTGTTGTTATGATTAGTACTTGTAAATTGTATGCTAATATCAATGTTCTTGAATTGAACAAAGATTGGACATTTAGGCAATCTGAATGTAATCAGTCTGTTTATTTGGCAGAGGTTCCAGGTTGTGTTCATACTGACTTGATTAAAAATAAGCTAATTCTTGATCCGTATCTTCATATGAACGAAAAAGAAGTTCAATGGGTAGATAAAAAGGATTGGATTTATCAAACTATATTTAATGTAAGTGGAGATATTCTTTTAAAAACAAATGTAGAACTGCATTTCAAAGGATTAGATACCTATGCCGATGTGTATTTAAATGACTCGTTGATATTGCAGGCCAATAACATGTTTCGCGAGTGGATGATTGATTGCAAATCCCTGCTTCGTCAACGAGGGAACTGTTTACGCATCTATTTTAAATCCCCAATAACACAAGCTTTAGTTGAAAAAAATAAATATGGAATTGATTTGCCTAACGTGTCGGAACCTTTGTCATCAGGTTTAGTCGAAAGTAACCAATTAACCTGCCAATATTTACGCAAAGCTCCGTATCAGTTTGGTTGGGATTGGGGGCCTCGATTGGTTACATCGGGTATTTGGCGCCCAGTGTTTATAAAGGCTTGGGACTCCGCAGTTATTGATAATATCCATTTTGTTAATCAAAAAATTTCAGCCAATTCAGCTTCATTGATGGTGAAGTTAAGAATTAATTCAACGGTTAATACTATGGCTGATATTAAGTTGTCATGTAAAAATCAAAACTTTGAACCAGTCATTTCGAAGGTGAATTTAGTTGGTGGTGTAAATGAGGTGGAAATCCCAATTGTAATTAAACAGCCTAAGTTGTGGTGGTGCAATGGTTTAGGTGAACCTTTTTTGTCTCAGTTTAAAACTGAGTTAATATGTAATAAGAAGGTTTTAGATGAGAAAAATACGAATGTGGGAATTCGGATCTTAAAACTTATACAAGAAAAGGATAGTATTGGCAAGAGTTTCACTTTTGAAATTAATGGGATAAAGGTTTTTGCTAAGGGTGCCAATTATATTCCAAATGATGTTTTTCCTACTAGAGTTTCATCTGAAATATATGAAAATATCTTGTCCGATGCTAAAGATGCAAATATAAATATGCTAAGAGTCTGGGGAGGAGGTATATATGAGAATGATGTTTTCTATGATTTGTGCGACAAAATGGGGTTAATGGTATGGCAGGATTTTATGTTTGCATGTGCGATGTATCCAGGTGATTCTAGTTTTTTAGATAATGTAAGAACCGAAGCTATACAAAATGTAGAACGTTTGAATAATCATCCCTGTATAGCCTTATGGTGTGGCAATAATGAAATCAATACAGGATGGCAGTGTTGGGGTTGGAAAGATAAATTCACAAAACACGAACAAGAAATAGTTTGGACTGCTTATGATAACTTGTTTCACAAGATATTGCCGGAAGCTGTCGAAAAATATGATGGTCAACAGCCTTATTGGCCAACATCACCATTTCAAGGGTTTGATAATTTGTTGGAATTTCCACAAAAACCCGTAGAAAATGATTGGAGAAGTAAAGAATTGTGGGAAAAAAATTCAGGTGATGTCCATTCTTGGGGTGTTTGGTTTGGAAATGCACCTTTTGAATTTTATTCAAAAGTAGTTCCCCGTTTTGTTAGTGAATATGGTATTCAATCATTTCCCGAATTAGAAACATGGAAATCAGTTGTGGATACCTCTAACCTGACAATTGAATCGCCGGTAATGAAATATCGACAACGAAGTTTTGTAGGAAACGGTTTAATAAAGTCGTATATGGACATGTACTATAAACCACAAAACAGTTTTGATAATTTCATATATGTGTCGCAAGTAATGCAGGCATTATGTATAAAAACTGCAATTGAAGCGCATCGCAGTAATATGCCTAATTGTATGGGATCAATTTTTTGGCAGCTTAACGATTGTTGGCAGGCTCCTACTTGGGCCGGAATTGATTATTCAGGACGTTGGAAAGCAATGCATTACGTAGTAAAAAAAGCATTTAGCAAAATAGTAGTTACTGCAATAGATGAAAGTGATAATATAAACGTAAGAATTGTTTCTGACTCATTAAAATCCATATCGACAAATGTGCAGTTAGATTTGTATGATTTTAGCGGCAAACTCGTTTTTAAAAAGGTTATTCCAGTACAAGTGATGCCAAATACTGCAACTTCCGCAATTATAATTAAACCGCAGGAAATTCTTGGGCAATACAAGCCGATGGATGTTGTTTTGAAAATGAGCTTGGTGAACAAAGATAATGACCTATTAACGACAAACTATTACTATTTTGTTCCTCCGAAAGAACTCAACCTTACTCAGCCTTTGATTGAAAAAGAAATTTCAAAAGTGGGTGAAAATATTAGCATTCGGTTGAAATCGAATGTTTTTGCGAAAAATATTTTTTTAAGTGTCCCCTTTGAAGGTCATTTTTCAGATAATAACGTTGATTTATTGCCAAATGAACAAGTAGAAATTAAATTCAGAGCTAAGAAAAATCAAAATATAAAGTCATTTGAAAAGTTTTTAACAATAAAAACGCTGAAAGATACATATTGATTTATATTGAAATAAATTACTTCTAGAATTGTGTTCAATCATCTTTACTGAGGTTTTAATAAGAACTCTTGTTCCGTTTTTCTCAATGTTATTTTAATTCTAATTAAAATAGACTTATAAAATTTCTGTCATAGCTTTAATATCTTATTAATCATCATCTATCAAATAAGTAGAATGAAAATTTTCAATTTATTGGTTTTATTATTTTTGTTTTCTGTTTGTCAGGCGCAAACGTATTCTGTCGAGGATTTCGGTGCAAAACCCGATGGAAAAACAAATAATACGCGGGCTATTCAGTGGGCAATAGACTCTTGCTCTAGGAATAACGGTGGTATTGTTGAGTTTTCAAGCGGAACTTATCTTTCGGGAACCATTCATCTGAAAAGCAATGTCAGCCTGAAAATAGATCCAAATTCAATTTTAAAAGCGGTGGCAGACACAAGTGCTTTGAATAAGGTGCGATCAAGTATTATCAGCCGAATGGATGTGGTTTCATGGAAAGCTTTTATTCATGCCGATTCTCAGAAAAATATACGAATATTCGGTGGAGGGAAAATTGATGCTTCGGGAGATGCTCTTTGTTTCATCGATGGCATAGAGAACAGCCCCAATCGCCATTATGGGCTTTTTTTTATCAATTGTGAGAATGTTATAGTTGAAAACTTGCAATTGCAATCGTCGGCTTTTTGGTTACAGCGCTATTTTAATTGCCGGAAATTGAGGTTAAATAAACTCAATGTATTTAATCACGTTAACAAAAACAATGATGGGGTTGACATAGATTCTTCCGAGGATGTTATTATCAGTGATTGTATTATCGATTCGAGTGACGATGGAATTTGTATAAAATCTGAAGGTGAAAATCCTGCTAAAAATATTGTAGTGTCCAACTGCATAATTTCCAGTCATGCTTCTGCTATTAAGTTGGGAACGGGTTCTGTGGGTGGTTTTGAAAACATTACTATCTCCAATTGTGTTATTCGCCGCTCCAAATCGACTGAAATGTTACATCCAATGGGAGTTTGGGGTGGACTTTCGGGTATTGATATTGCAACAACTGATGGAGGGGCTTTAAGGCAGGTTATGATCACTAATATTACCATGGAAGATGTTGAGAATCCTATTCATATAAGGCTCGGCAATCGATTGTCGGGTAATGTGAGCCGACAAGGTTATGGTGTAGAAGCCGATAAAATGCAGGGAGTGAAAGGAAATGAGAACACGGCAAAAGTTCAGTCTCAATTTGTTTTGGAAGATGTTACTTTATCTAATGTGTTGTGTAAAAATGTAGGTCCTTATCCAATTATTGTAGCCGGATTCGAAGGGCAGCCAGTAAAACGGATAACACTCCGTGATATTACACTTGTTTGTGGTCGGCCAGGTATACCAGCCGATATTACTAAAAAGCTCAATTGGAAAGCAAACGGATACCCGGGACGTGGAATGTATGGAGGACATCTACCTGCATATGGAATCGTTAGTAATTTTACCGAAGATTTGGTTCTTGAAAATGTTAAAGCAATTCCCGCTACCGGTGAAGTACGTCCGTTTGAAAAACATTGGAATAGGAACGTGAGTAAAAAGCAAGTATATAAGTAGCATATCATTTGTTGCACCTTATACATTTCAAAGTTTAGTTATAACAGTTTTTAGCTAAGAGTAAGTTATTTAGAAAAAAGGGAAAAGTATCAGTTTTGGGTAAAAAAATATGCTATATATTTTTTCTTATCAACTAATTTTGTGTTGTTAATTTGACTCATAACGAAATAATTACTTTAAAACTTTACTAAGAAGTTGTTTAAAGTCCTAAATAATAGACAATTATTATGTTTAAATATTTGATAATGTGATATTTAAGTGTTATCTTTATAGAAAACAACTTATATGATAATCGTTAAAATAATAAAAAAGAACTATGCTCTTTGTTGACTTTTGGTAATTCATGGAATAATACAAAAGTTAAAGTTCACCAAGTCGTTCAAGCTATTATTTTCAGACTGAAAACAGGCTGTCAATGGAGAGAGTTACCAATGAAGCAATTTTTCAATATAAAATATAACTGGAACAGTGTATATTATCATTTTCAAAAATGGTGTAAAGATGGCAGTTGGCAACAGCTATGGCAATCTTTACTCAAAAAACACAAATCATTACTTGATATGTCTTCTGTCCAATTAGATGGAACACATACACCTGCCAAGCGTGGTGGAGAAGCTGTAGCATACCAAGGAAGAACGAAATGTAAAACGAGCAATATGCTTATTCTTTCCGATGTCAATGGAATACCAATAGCTTGTAGTGATCCAATTTCTGGCAATCATAATGATGCCTTTGAACTCGTAGAAAACTTCGACGACATGGCTGAATCATTACAAAAATCAGAAATTCGTATTGATGGGCTTTTTCTAAATGCTGATGCTGGCTTTGATACCGAAGCTTTTAGAAATTGTCTATTTAAACACGAAATATTTGATAATATTGATAACAATAATCGTAATGGTAAAAATGACGCTTCATTATTAGACGAATTACTTTATAAAAAACGCTTTGTTATTGAAAGAACTAATGCATGGCTAGATGCTTTCAAAGCAATCTTGGTTCGTTTTGAAACAAAAAAATCACACTGGAAAGCTCTCAATATAATAGCTTTTTGTATCATTTTACTTAGACAACTTTAAACAACTTCTAAATGAATATTGAAACCTCAAAGCTAAAAAGTCGAATACTTGCAGTTGTCTATTTGTTTTCATTTATTGGAACGAATACTATTTCTGCTCAATTTTCATATCCTATTATGAGGTGGGATTTTAATGGGATAAGTGGACAATCCTCTGCTGCCGCTAGTTTTGTAACTGGTGGACTTTCTCTTATAGCACCTAGTTCGGTGGCTTCTTGGGGAAGTGGTGTTGTAATAACAAAGTGGAACACATCAAACGGTCTGACCGGACGAGGAACTGTTGAAACATTGGCTCAGGCAATTTCACAAAACAAATACATTTCATTCACTCTAACACCCAATTCCTCGCAGTCTCTCAGTGTAACATCTCTGAAGTTTATGCCTTTTACTCAAAATAGGGCCAGGAAATTTGCATTGCTTTCAAGTGTAAAAGGATTTGCGGAATCTAATTTTATAGATACTGTCACTACTAGACAGGGAGCAATGAAAACGTTCCAGATACCCAATCACACTAATTTGATTGCGCCTGTAGAATTCCGACTGTATATTTATGGAATGAATGAAGGTTGGGAGACTTACGGACTTGGAGGTAGGCCCGCTACCGAAACGTACGATTTGTCTGTTGAAGGTTATATTCCAGATTATGAATTTCCTAGCGCTCCATCGGGATTATCAGCAACGAATATATCAACCAGTTACTTCACGTTAACATGGGAACCTTCGACGGATAACATAGGCGTTAGTTGTTACGAGGTCTTTAAAAATGGTATATCACTTGGTACAACAACTTCTACTTTTTTTCAAATTGAAAATCTGACCAAATCCACTACCTATTCTCTGACAGTTAAAGCCAGGGATGCATTTGGGAATTATTCGCCCGCAAGCAATCCTATTGATGTAACAACTTCATCTACTCAGGTTACGAAGAACAATATTGGTATAAATATTTCTTATGCTTCTGATTGGTCAGGTGATCATGCATTTGCCGATGTGATGCGACTGGGGAGAAGGTGGTTCAAAGGTGCTTGGGGTGTAACCCCGGCTGCTGTTGATTCCCGGGGTTGGCCAACAGAGGATGCTTGTCTTTGTGTCTGGCAGGGTATTCCTAAAATGAATGGCTGCTATAAACTCAAATTTACAGGTAGTGCAACTTCAATTACTGCGGGTTGGGCACTGGTGAGTATTACTAATAAAGTGTACGATCCTGTAACTAATACAACTACTGCTGATCTTGAGTATAAAAATACTGATAAAGCAGGGATTGTATTGAGCTTTAATGGAACAAATGGAGGAGTTAAAGATGTGCAGCTTATGCGTCCGTTGGAGCCAGGTAGTACAAAAAGTTATCCTTTTGGTACAACGTTCACCAATCAGATTAAAACGTTGCTTTCGAAATTTAGTACAATACGTTTCTTAGATTGGGAATTGGCTAATGGAAGTCCAGATAGTTTATGGGAAAATCGAACTCCTGAAGGCTATTATCATGGCTCATTATCGAGGGCTGCTAAAACATGGGAAACTATGATTCAGTTATGCAACGAAACAAATTGCGATGCATGGATAAATATCCCAGTGAGAGCTACGGATGATTATGTCAGAAAATTAGCTCTTTTGTGGAAGGAACAATTGAATCCTAATTTGAAAGTATACGTTGAATTTAGCAATGAACTATGGAACTTTTCTTACGGATTTTCTCAGTTTGGAACAAATGTTAATGCAGCAGCAGTTGAAGTTGAAGCAGGTAATTCGTCGTTGAATTTCGATGGCGAAACGAGTAAGTGGAATTTAGGCTGGCGTAGGGTCGCAAAACGATTAGTTGAAACTAGTAATCTGTTCCGTGAGGTGTGGGGTGATGATGCCATGATGTCACGAATACGGCCTGTGTTAATGTGGCAGCAAGGCGATGGCCAATCTACTGCCAGTTCACAACTATTATGGTTAGATCATTACAGCCAGATGATGAATAAGCCAATTAACTACTACTTGTATGGTGCAGGAGGTTCTGCCTATTATGGCCCTAACAATAATTGTGATACACTTACGATTGACAATATCTGGACAAACTCAACATACAGCACTGTTAATTGGGTTAAAAACAATAATACTGATTTGTTTTTGGCATCTGCCATGGGGTGTAAGCGTCTTGCGTACGAAGGTGGACCTAGTATGGATAATTACGGGCATAGTGAAACGGTGAAAGCTGCTGCATGGGTCGATCCGAGGATGAAAGATGCAATGATTCAACATCATAACTTCTGGAGTCAGCATGGGGGAGATTTGCTGATGTATTATGCATCCACAGGCTCTTATGCGTGGGGTTTTTCAACCGATAGTTATACGCTCGATTCGCCCAAGTTTCAGGCAATTGATGAGTTGAATCAAACCGATAAATACCCAGTAACAGCAGGGATGTCAGCTCCTTTTTCTGTGGATGGGAATAATTTCGATTATGCCAATCCCGGTTGGTCTGCCCGGAGTACAGGCACATTGGCTTTAAGAGGTATTGGGCGTTGGGGTGGATATATGTTCCGTTCAAAGGCAGGTAGCTATAATGTTAGTGTTCAATATGCAGGGGCAACAGGTTCTGTTGTTCAGTTCCTTTTAGATGGTGCTGTATTGGGAGAAGAAACGGTAAATGATGCCGGAACAACGTTGTCTCATGCAATGGAATTAAGTGAAGGATTGCATGTTATCCGAATCTGCCAAAAAACAACTGCAAATATTGATATTGTGAAGGTGGATGTTCGTGAGGGCGTTGGAAAAACCACTGGTATCGAAGTGAATAATGTGTTGGAAAAGGAAACTGTGGCAATATGCCCGAATCCGGCAACATCTAATATAACAATTATTTCATCAGAAGAGATTCAAACTGTTGAATTTATTGGACTGGATGGTTGCAACGCAAAAAGAATTGAACACGGATTTAGTAGAACTATCAATATCTCGGATTTATATTCAGGATTATATATTGTGCGTGTTCAGACAAACAAAGGGTTGGTTTATTCGAAATTAAGAGTTAGGTAACTCTTAATTCGGTTTTATGTAAAAATTGGGTCGGTTAACGAAAGTAATCGGCCTTTTTTATATGTAAGTCTTTGAATTGATCTGTTTTGTGACATGTTGTTAATGCAGGATATTTTTCTTTATTTATTGGTAGTTGACTTCCATCTAATGAAAATAAGAGGTTTTTCTGTAGAAAAAGTATTATATTCTGATAGGAAAATACGATGTTATTCTGGTTGAAATGAATTACTTTTGATTGTCTTGTATTAGAAATTTCAAATATAGTAAGAGGACTGAAGTAAGAGGGTCATCTATGAATTTAGTTCTTGTTGGGACTTTTGTTTTAGAATGTCGGATAAAGATGAATTTTTCACTTTTGCTTCAATCCAAGCTGTGAAATCAAATGTCTTTAATAGTTGTAGTTCGAATTTATCATTTTGGAATTCAAGAAGCTTGGGTTCTAATTTTAGCCACAGCTTATTTCGTTCTGTTTTGTCTAGGTTATTTATCGGCTTATTAAAATTGCTTAAAATCAACAGCTCAATGCGATATGTTTTTTCTTTGTTTTGTATTTCGCGTTTGATGGATCTCGACTCGAATGCTATGAAATCAAAATCATTTAATTCGTACAATATCAGGTAGTTTACGAGGCGAATTGTGCGGAATAATGCCGGAGAATAATTGTTTTTTCCACTTGTAATAATTTGGCTGAGTGTTTTTTTTGCTTTGTTAAAATCATTAACCCCTAAGTATGTAATTGCTGTATAGAGTGATAGTTGAGCTTGTTTTGCCTGAATTAATAAATTTGCCTTGTCGTACAGATTTTCTTTGTGGTTGTTAATAAGTTCTTTGGCTTCAATAAATTTGCCAGTGTCTAAAAGTGGAAATAACGTGTTTAAGAATATAACGCACTGAACCTGAATTCTGAAATGGTCTGAATTTGTATCAAGATTTTCTAATTGAGAATTGAAATACTTTAAGCCTTCGTAATTTTTGATAGTGCGTAAACTATCAAGAATTCCCTCGATGGTTGTAAGGTAGTAAATAGGAGGGCTGCTTAGCAAGTGTTTGTTTTGTTCGAAGATATTGTTTAGTTCGTAAAACGAAGTTAGGGCAGATTTATAGTCGCCAACATTAATCAGGTAATTTGATTGGAATAGTTTATGGTTTTTTTGTATTTCAAAATTTTCGAATCCAAAGCTCGATATGATGCTCATTTCGCTAACAATCAGGTCGTTAGATTCTATCTTCTGTTTGTCTGATCTGACCATACCTTTGTGCAGAGTACGATGTTTGAGTAGCTCGTAAAGAGAAGCATGCTCGTTAATTTTTAGAATTATTTTAATGGTTTCATTGACTTTATGTTGTTTGCTAAGCAGCTCTTGTTCTTTTAGACTTAGGAAATCCAAAATCAACAAATAGTCAAGTTCCATTTTTTGTGCAATGAGCAGAATAGGGAAGTTTTCAAATTTAAAAGCCTCTTCCTGTACTTTGGCGAGTAGCTGAAAACACTCTTGATAAATCGATTTTTCGAATAAAATCCGAACACACATTAGCTTGTTTGAAAGCGAAAAATATATATCATTGTTTGACTTCAAGTCTTTTAGCAGGGTGAGTATAGTGTCGAATAAATAGCTGGCTGCCGTATTAAGTGAGGCATTTGGACGTTTTTTTTTGAAATCGCTTATAATGTAAGTTTCAGAACTGTTTTGATTGCTTTCAATGGATTTATATAAAGTGAAGTAATCAGTTTCGAACTTTGTATTGTTAAGGGCGGAGGTGATTTTCTTCCGTTCTGACTTACTTAATGAGTTTATGAGTGAGATTAAAGAGCTTAATTTAGACATTTTTTAGATTTTTAGCGATGAATAGGTCTTCTGCGAGCAAAGATAAGTATAATGAATGTATTTGTAATTATATTTTTATATATTAATTGAATGTATTTGTTGTTTGACAGACAGTTTGTTGTGCATTCATTTATGCATTAAATTCTATTTTGTGATTATTTATATGATTCTATTTTTGTTTTTTTTCGAAATTATATGTTTTTATATTTGCGGACTAAAGTTCCCAATAGATTTAACCTTTTATGTAATTCTTATAATCATAACATGCAGATGAAAGCTCATCGAATACTATCGTTTAAAATGCAAATAGTCAGATTTATACTTATTTCTTTGAGTGTAACCTCTTTACTTCCAACTGTGGTTTTATCTCAAACATCATATCCACTAGTGATTTGGGATTTTAATGGCAAGAGTGGTCAATCTGCTGTAATGGCAACATTTAATTCCGGTGGTCTGTCTTCTGTTGCTCCTAGTACTTTTGTCTCAGCAGGGGCTGGTGTAGCTATTTGTCGGTGGGGTACTGGCAATGGGTTTACTGTCGAAAGAACGGCTGTTACATTAGCTGATGCAATCAAGGGAAATAATTATATATCGTTTTCTCTCACTCCGCTGGAAGCACAAATTTTCAGTATTACGGCGGTTAAATTTATACCAATGAGTCAAAACAAAACACGTACATTTTCATTGTTGTCTAGTGTCGGTGGTTTTAATGATTCAAATGTTTTAGGGACTGTAACCTCAACCGCAATTAATACATTGCAAACTATCCCTGTTGCTAATCACACGAATATTAATTCCACGATTGAATTTAGAATTTATGTTTATGGAGTTCCGGATTATTGGCTCGCATATTATGAAACATTTGGTTTAGGAAACAGAATATCAAGTCAACCATATGATCTGTTAGTAGAAGGATATATCCCGGATTACGAAGCCCCAACTACTCCAACAGGATTAACTACATCGGCTGTAACAACGGCGTATTTGAATTTGTCGTGGAATGCATCGAAAGATAACTTAGGTGTATCTAAATACGAGATTTACAAGAATGGAGTTCTGTGTGGAACCTCTACTACCACAAAATTTCAGGTTGGAGGGCTTAGGAAAGCGACAAGTTACTCAATAACCGTGAAAGCAAAAGATGCTTATGGAAATAGTTCAGAAGCGAGCGAAGCTATGGAAGTGCTTACTCCATTGGCTCCGGTAGTTAAGAATAAAATGGGTATTAATCCTTATTTTGCAGCAGATTGGGGCAAAGACCATGCTTTTGCAGATGTAATGGAGGTGGCACGTCAATGGTGCAAAGGAGCTTATTATACTTCAACTCCGGTCAATCTCGATTCAAATGGCTGGCCTACTGAGGATGCTAATATTGTGGTTTGGCATGGAGTAAGTAAGATGAATGGAACATATAAATTGATATTTAATGGAAGTGCAGCTGCGATTACTATCGGTTTTGGTCCTGCTAGCATAACCAATGCTCATTACGATTCTAAAACAAATACAACCTATGCAGATATTGTTTACAAGAGTACTGAAAATTATGGATTGTTGTTGGGCTTTAAAGGAACCAAAGGTGGTATTAGAAATGTAAAACTTATGCGTCCGCTATTACCCGGAAGTACAGAAAGCTATGATCCGAGCGTGACTTTTACCACTCCATTTAAAAATATGATGTCTAAATTTAGTGTGATTCGTTTCCTGAGTTGGGAAAAAATAAATGGCAGTCCTGATAGTTTATGGGAAAATCGCACAAAAGAGAATTGTTATCATGCATCGTCACTGAGTGGAATTATGGCATGGGAAAAGATGATTCAGCTTTGTAATGAGACAAACATGGATGCTTACATTAATGTGCCGATGAAAGCAACAACAGATTATATAACTCAACTGGCATCACTTTGGAAAGAAAAACTAAATCCGAATTTAAATGTATACGTTGAATTTAGTAATGAAATATGGAATACAGGTCCCGGATTTCCACAATATTTCACACATATGGCTGCAACTAAAGCTGAAATTGCTGCTGGTGGTTCTACTTTAAACTTCGATGGTGAGACTACGATTTGGAATTTGGGGTGGCGTAGGGTTGCCCAGAAGACAGTTGAAGTAAGTAATTTATTTCGGCAGGTTTGGGGAGATTCTGCCATGATGACCAGAGTTCGTCCGGTTATTATGTGGCAACAGGGAGATGCGCAAGGTACAGCAAGCGAAGCGTTAAAATGGCTCGACCATTATTCCGAACTGACACATAAGCCAATTAACTATTATATATATGGAGCAGGAGGTTCGGCATATTATGGCCCGGACAACAACTGTGATACGTTGACTATTGACAATATATGGCAAAGTTTTACCAATAATACCGCAAATTGGATTCCATATACAACCAGAGACCTATTTGTTGCAACAGCTATGGGGTGTAAACGTATTTCTTACGAAGGTGGTCCAAGTATGGATAGATCGGAACATAGTGAATCGGTAAAAGCAGCAATGTGGGCAGATGACAGAATGGAAGATGTAATTATTGATCACCATAATTTCTGGAGTAGCACTGGCGGTGATTTGTTGGTTTATTTTACAACAACGGGTGATTATCAATGGGGGTTTTCCGATGACTGCTATGATCTAAATACACCTAAGTTCCGTGGAATAGACCGGTTGAACGAGGTTGACAGATATCCTGTTACAGTTGGAGTTGAAGCTCCGTTTATTATAGATGGAAAAGAATTTGATTATACGATACCAAGCTATTATAGCAAGGGGTTAGGAAACCATATATTGAATGGAATCAGCCAATGGGCAGGCTATTTGTTTCGTTCCGACTCAGCCGAATATAATGTGAGTGTGCAATATACGATGGCCAATAATTCGGTGTTACAATATTATTTAGATGGATTTTTGTTAGGCGAAGAGGTCATAAATGGTGCAGGAACAACTTCCACTTTTACTATGAAATTAAACGAAGGCTTGCATAACATTCGTGTAAAACAAAAATCGGATGCAGGTTTTCAGATTGCCAAAGTCATAGTAGGTAATGGCGCCGGAAAAATTAGTGGTATAAAAGAAATAGAAAATGATAAATCAAACAACATAACTATTTATCCTAATCCGGCAAAGGATTATGTAAATATTGCTATTTCAACTCAATTGGGCTCAACTGCTTGTTTGTCAATGTATGATATGTTGGGGAAAGAAGTTTACAGAACGAATAACGTCTTGAATAACGGATCTATTCGTTTCCCAACAGATAAAATAGCAAATGGTATTTATACATTGAATATAATTATGAATAACAAATGTTATATTGAAAAACTTGTTGTTAGAAAATAATATTTATAGAATTTTAAATACAGATTTATACACTTTCTAATAATACGATAATGAAAAAAAAACTCATTGCCCCGTTACTATTTCTGGTATGTTTTTTTCATTTTAATACAATTTTGTCTCAAACATCCCGCTCACTTGTAACATGGGACTTTAATGGCAAAACAGGACAAGCATCAATCATGGCAAATTTTGTAACCGGAGGTGTTTCTACAGTGTCACCCAGCTCGGTTGTTTTAAGTGGAAGCGGCATAAATGCACCGGCATGGGCGAATGGGTTACTTACAAAGAGGACGCCCGTAACGTTGGCAGATGCAATTTCACAAAAATTCTATATGTCTTTTACCATTACACCTGATTTTTCTCTACCAATAAGCTTTACATCTGTTCGGCTCTTTACTTATAGTCAGGATAGCAAGCCTAGAAAATTCACCTTATACTCGAGTGTGAAAGGCTTTAACGAAGCGGATAGCATTGGTAGCATCACGTGGAAAGGAGCTATATTGCAGACGATCCCTGTTTCTGGTCATGACAATCTTACGACTTCCACAGAGTTTAGAATATACATTTATGGAGCAGCTGATTATTGGCTGGAATATTATAAATGTTGTGGTATTGGTAATGCAAGGACCTCTTCTGATCCTTATGATTTGGCTGTCGAGGGTTTTATACCGGATGTGGAAAAACCATCAGTTCCACAGGGATTAAAAACAACTACCGTAACAACTGGATATTTAAATTTGTTGTGGAATGCCTCCACGGACAATGTAGGAGTGTCTGAATATGAGGTCTTTAAAGACGGGGTGTCTGTTGGAACAACGAGCGATACAACTTTTTCCGTCATTAATCTGTCTAAATCTACAGACTATTCATTTACTGTAAAAGCAAAAGATGCCTTTGGAAATGTATCAGAACCTAGTGATGCGCTAGCTGTGACCACCTTATCTACGGTGATAGTGAAAAACGAAATGGGCATCAATCTATTTTATGCTAGTGATTGGTGTAAAGAAAATGCATTTGCAGATGTTATGAAGCTTGGTCGTGAATGGTACAACGTAAAGTCCGAAAAAGCGACTCTTGATGAGCATGGTTGGCCCACCGAGGATGCTTGTGTCATTATTTGGCACGGCATTGATCAGATGAATGGTAAGTATAAGTTAAGGTTTACAGGTCAGGCAGATGTAGCGGCTTATTGGTTGAACTCGAAATTTACCAATAAAGTGTATGATCCTGTTACAAATACGACGACTGTTGATTTTGAAAACTTAGATAATGTGCATTATGGAGTAATCATGAATTTCACCAATACGAAGGGCGGAGTCAAGAATGTTCAGATGATGAGACCCGTCGATGTTGGAGGATCTGTTTGTTATGATTTTAACACCACCTTTACCACGCCTTTTAAAAATATGTTTTCCAAATTCAGTACAATCCGCTTCCTGAATTGGTCAAGAATAAATGGCTGTACCGATAGTACATGGATCAGCCGTACACCTCAGGATTACTACTGGGCATCGAAAGAAAACCGAATCATTCCGTGGGAAACGGTCATTCAGCTTTGTAACGAAACCAATTGCGATGGTTGGATCAATGTCCCTGTAAAGGCAACAGATGATTATGTACGTGAATTGGCATTGTTGTTTAAGAAAAACCTGAATCCCGGTTTAAAAGTTTATGTCGAATACTGTAATGAACTATGGAACTCGAGTGGGGGATTTTTTTCTTCTTATATAAACAATCTGAATGCTGCTAATGCCGAAGTTGCAACAGGTAACTCATCCCTTAACTTTGACGGAGAGACCAGTGTGTGGTATTTGGCATGGAGAAGAACAGCTAAGAGAGCCGTTGAAATAAGCAATATTTTTCGTGAGGTATGGGGAGATGAGGCTATGATGACACGTGTACGTCCCGTGTTGATGTGGCAACAGGGTGACGCACAAAATACCGCTACTGAAGCATTGAAATGGCTTGAATATAATAGCTCAAAAACCAATAAGCCTATCAATTATTATTTATATGGGGCAGGAGGATCTGCCTATTATGGCCCGGATAATAATTGTGATACCTTGACGATAGATAATATCTGGCAAAGTTTTACCTATAATACCGATAACTGGATAGAAAACAATACGAAGGACATTTTTGTGGTAAAAGCCATGGGTTGTAAACGTCTTGCCTATGAAGGTGGTCCCAGTATGGACAATTACGGACATAGTGAGGTTGTAAAAGCTGCAGCATGGGCCGATCCGAAAATGAAAGATGTTTTTATCGACCATCATACTTTTTGGAGCCAATATGGAGGTGATCTGTTGATGTATTATTGTACAACCGGAGATTATTCATGGGGCTTTACATACGATTGTCATAATCTTAATACTCCTAAGTTTAATGCTATAGATGCTCTGAATGAAACAGATAAGTGTCCTGCTGTTGTAGGCCATTCAATACCTTTTACGGTAAATGGCGGTGCATTTGATTATGCAAATCCGACCTGGTTTCCCAAAAGTACCGGTTATTTTGCTTTAAGTAAACCCTCTCAATGTGGAGGATATCTGATGCGTAGCGGATCAGGAAAATATCATGTAAGTATGGAATACTCAGGTGCTACCGATGCAGTAGTGCAATTTATGGTGGATAACATTCTGATTGGTGAGGAAACTATAAATGGAACAGGAAAGACCTCTGCTTATACGATGAATTTGGAAGCTGGCGTGCATTCTCTTCGTGTCATACAGAAGTCAAGCACTGGCTTTACAATTAAAACGGTGAGTGTCGGTACGGGCCCCGGACTTGTAACGAGTGTCAGAAACAATGATATCAATCAGGAAACACTCATTTCTTTATATCCTAATCCGGCAAATGATTATGTGAATATTTCTATTTCTGCCAAATTTGGATCAACTGCCTGTGTGTCAGTGTATGATATGCTGGGGAAAGAAGTTCGCAGGACGAATAACGTCTTGAATAACGGAGCCATTCATTTTCCAACAGGTACAATAGCGAATGGGATTTATACCTTGAAAATAGTTATGAATAACAAAAGCTATATTGAAAAACTTGTTGTTAGGAAATAATATTTATAGAATTTTAAATGCAAATTCATACACTGTTTAATAAAATTACAATGAAAAATCAACTCTTTGCCTCGTTACTATTTCTAGTATTTTTCTTTCATGTGAATACAATTTTGTCTCAAACATCCCATCCACTTGTTACATGGGACTTTAATGGCAAAACCGGACAATCTACTGTTGACCCGAACTTTGTTGCTGGAGGTATTTCCTCTGTGTCTCCCAGTTCTCTTGTTGTTTGCGGGAGTGGATTTAATGCTCCACCATGGTCAAATGGCTTGCTTACATATGGAACGGCTGTAACTTTGGCTGAAGCCATCTCAAAAAACGTTTATGCATCTTTTACTATTACTCCAAGTTCTTCGCAACCACTTAGTATCACATCGGTTAGACTTGTTACCTATAGTTTTAAAGGGGAGAGGACTTTTTCATTACTTTCGAGCATAAAAGGTTTTAATGATACAAGTATTATTGGAACTGTGAAGTCTGGTGTCTCAACTTTACAAACAATACCTATAACTAATCATATCAATATTTCAGGACCTACAGAATTTCGGGTGTATTTTTATGGCGCAACTAGTTATTGGCCAGATTATTATCTTGTTAGTGGTTTGGGTGCCAGGGCTAGCTCTGAATTATATGATTTAGCCGTTGATGGTTACATTCCTGATTCTGAGTGTCCAACGGCTCCAACTGCTCTCGTTGCAACAAATATCGCAAGTAGCTATATAAATCTTTCTTGGAGTGCGTCAACTGATAATATCGGAATATCATTATATGAGATTTTTAAAGATGGTATCTCAGTTGGAACAACATCAAATACAAGCTTTTTAGTCGATAATTTAGTAAAATCAAAAGATTATTCTTTTGTTGTTAAAGCAAAGGATATAAATGGGAATGTTTCAGAGCCTAGTGCTGCATATACTTTTACTACAGCTGCTAATGTGTTAGTGAAAAACGATATCGGAATAAATCTTTTTTATGCAAGTGACTGGTGTAGCGATCATGCGTTTGCAGATGTTATGCTTTTGGGTCGTGTCTTTTATAATGACAAAGGTCTAAAAGCAGCAGTTGATGCTAATGGTTGGCCCACCGAAGATGCTTTCTGTATTGTTTGGCATGGAATTACAAGAATGAACGGAATGTATAAGTTGAGATTTAATGGAAAGGCCAAAATAAATGCATATTGGTCAAATTCAGCCATAACAAATCAAGTGTATGATCCGGTGACTAATACTACCACAGCTGATTTAAATTATGTTCCCACCAATAATACTGGTATTCATCTAGCCTTAACAGAAACCAATGGGGGTGTACAAAATGTAAAGTTAATGCGCCCAATTGAAGAAGGAAGTACTGTAACATACGATTATAATACAACTTTCACTACTCCATTTAAAAATGTGATGTCTAAGTTTAGTACTATTCGTTTTTTGAATTGGTCAAAGGCAAATGGAAGCCGGGATAGTTTATGGGCTGATCGCACACAGCTAAATTCGCACTGGGCATCGAATTTTAAAGCTGCTGAAGATAGTCCGATTGTCCCTTGGGAAACGATTATTCAACTATGTAACGAAACCAATTGCAATGCATGGATTAATGTTCCGGTAAAAGCAACTGACGATTATATACGCGAATTAGCAAAACTTTGGAAGCAACAATTAAATCCCAATTTAAAACTACACATTGAATTTAGTAATGAATTATGGAATTCAGCTGCTGGGTTTAGCCAATTCTTTGATAATGTTGCAAGTGCAAAAGCAGAAGTTCTATCCGGGTCTACAACCTTAAATTTTGATGGCGAAAAAAGCCTTTGGTACATGGCTTGGCGACGAATAGCAAAAAGGACAGTAGAAATCAGTAATATCTTTCGTGAAGTGTGGGGTGATGATGCCATGATGACCAGAGTGAGGCCTGTGCTGATGTGGCAACAAGGAGATGGTCAGGGAACTGCGTCGGAAGCACTAAAGTGGTTAGATTATTACAGTCAAACGACTAAGAAGCCTATTAATTATTATTTATATGGAGCCGGAGGTTCGGCATATTATGGTCCAGATAACAATGATGATTATCTGACATTGGATAATATTTGGCAAAATTACACCTTTGATACAAAAAACTGGCTTTCGAATAATATAAAAGATTTATATATGGCTACAGCCATGGGTTGTAAGCGAATGGCTTACGAAGGTGGCCCAAGCATGGATAATCATGGTCATAGTGAGGCGGAAAAAGCTGCAGCTTGGAATGACCCTCGTATGGAAGAAGCAATGATAAAAAATCATAATTTTTGGAGTCAGAATGGAGGCGATTTATTGATGTATTATTGCACAACGGGCGATTACCAATGGGGATTTTCGGCAGATATCCGAGATACAAATACTCCAAAATTTAATGCGATTAATGCTTTGAATGAAATGGATAAAAGCTCTGTTTCAGCGGGAAGAACTATTCCATTTACAATTGGAGGAGGCAATGTTGATTATATGAATCCGGGTTGGGTTAAACCTTCTACAGGGCCCTTAGATTTAGGAGCCGTAAATAATTTTGGTGGTTACCTGATGCGTTGTGAAGCGGGCAATTATAATGTGAGTTTTGATTATTCCGGAGCGATAAACTCGGTATTCCAGTTTCAAGTGGATGGTATGTTGATTGGAGAAGAAACCATAAATGCAGCGGGAACTACAAGTGCTTATAGCATGAAATTGGATGCCGGATTACATGCACTTCGCATAGTACAAAAATCAATTAATGGTTTTAAAATAAAAACTGTATATGTAAAGACAGGTGCAGGTATTGTAAATGGTATCCATGAAAATAACCTAAATGAGAAAAAATGTGATGGTAATATAACATTATATCCTAACCCAGCAAATGATTTTGTGAATGTGAATTTTGTTTCAGAAGTTGCTGAGAATGCAAGTGTGGAAATTTACGACCTGATGGGTAAAAATGTGTATAGAACGACAAAAAGTTTGAATATTGGACATAACTTGTTTAATATCTCAACAGATTTATTTAGACAAGGAATATATACCATGAAAATAGTTGCCGGGAATAAAAGGTTCGTTGAAAAGTTGATTGTAAGATAACAAAATGATAAAATATTGATTCTATGAGAAAGAAAATTGTGGTGATTGGTAGTTGTAATACCGATATGGTGGTTAAATCCGATAGACTGCCCGTTCCCGGAGAGACAGTGCTAGGTGGAGCATTTATGATGAATCCAGGGGGGAAAGGAGCAAATCAGGCAGTTACCGTAGCCAGAATGGGCGGGAGTATTGCATTTGTAGCAAAGACTGGAAATGATTTGTTTGGAAAACAATCCATAGAAATGTACAAGGATGAAGCAATAAATACCGATTATATTTTCTCAGACCCAAATTTGCCTTCAGGTGTGGCTTTAATTTCAGTAGATACAAATGGAGAAAATTGCATTGTAGTTGCTTCAGGTGCAAATGCTGCATTAAAGCCAAAAGATATTGATAAAGCCCGGAGTATTATTGAAGAGGCCGATATTTTGCTTATGCAGCTTGAAGTGCCCATAGAAACAGTGGAATATGCAGCTAAAATTGCACATGAAAGTGGGGTGAAAGTAATTTTAAATCCTGCTCCGGCAGCTTTTCTTTCGGACGAATTATTCAAATATTTGTACGCCATTATTCCTAATAAATCAGAAGCAGAGGTTCTTTCGGGAGTGAATGTGGCGGATTGGGAATCGGCAAAGCTAGCGGCAGATGTTATAAGCTTGAAAGGTGTTGAGATTGTGGTTATCACATTGGGTTCAAAAGGGTCATTGATAAAAGATGGGAATATATATCATCAGATACCCGCATTGAAAATAAACGCAATAGACACAACTGCTGCCGGTGATACATTTTGCGGTACTGTCTGCGTTGGGCTTTCCGAAGGGATGAAGATTGAAGATGCTGTGATAATGGCAACTAAAGCCGCCGGTATAACAGTTACCCGTGCGGGAGCTCAAGCAAGCATTCCTTATCGTAAGGAGTTAACTCGCTAATCATTAGATTAATAATTGTTAAATATATATATATATATAATGAAGAAAATTGTTTGCAATTTGTTTTTTTGTTTTATGTTGGGAACCTATCTTTTTGCAGGAACTTCTCCAATAAAGATTGGGTATAACAAACCTGTGTCTTATTCAATCGATGAGATAAAAGACAAGATACGTGGTGGTTGGGCTGGGCAGATTATCGGATGCGCTTATGGTGGCCCTACTGAATTTAAGTTTAGAAGTACCATAAATCATGATGAGAAATTGTTTTGGGATGATAATGTCGTGAAGAAATATTTCGATAATGAGCCTGGATTGTATGATGATATTTATATGGATCTGACTTTTATAGAAGTCATGGAGCGCTGCGGAATTCATGCACATGTTGATTCATTTGCATTGTCATTTGCAAATGCCGATTATATGCTTTGGCATGCCAATCAAGCCGGACGATATAATGTACTTAATGGCATTAGTGCGCCAGCTTCGGGGCATTGGTTGAATAATCCTCATGCCGATGATTTGGATTTTCAGATTGAATCTGATTTTGCTGGTCTAATGACCCCAGGTATGGTAAATGTCGGTATTGGCTTGTCGGATAAAATTGGGCATATTATGACTTATGGAGATGGATGGTACGGAGGTGTTTTTATTGCATCAATGTACAGTTTGGCTTATACATCTACCGATATAAACTATGTGGTGACCGAAGCCTTAAAAACAATTCCGCCGAAAAGTAAATTCCGGCTATGTATAGAAAATGTAATCCAATTACATAACAAATACCCGAATGACTGGAAAAAAGCTTGGACTGAAATTGAAAAGAAACATGGAAATGATGTTGGTTGTCCTGACGGGGCTTTAGATCCATTCAATATTGACGCTGTAATAAATTCAGCTTATGTGGTGATGGGATTATTATATGGTGATGGCGATTTTCAAAAAATGATGGAAGTTGCAATTCGCTGTGGGCAAGATTCAGATTGTAATCCATCTACTGCGGCAGGAATTTGGGGTGTTATGTATGGCTATAGTCAAATTCCGGATGTTTGGAAACCGGCATATGAGAAAATTGAGGATCTTAGATTTCCATATACAAAGAAATCTCTAAAACAATTTTATAAGTTGAATTTACAATTTGTAAAGGAGTTGGTTGTGGAAAACAAAGGGAAAGTTACAGATGATTCAATATTTGTTTTGCTTCAAAAGCCTAAACAGGTACGTTGGGAGCAGTCTTTCACAGGGCATTTTCCCGTTGAAAGAAGAACTGTAAATAAAGATATATTAGCTCAGCCCATGGATATTGATTTTAATGGGAATGGCGTAGCAGTTTTGGGTTGGATTAAGCGGTTGGATGAAACTGATAAAGAACCTTACACAGCTGTTTTAGAAGGTTGGATAGATGGGAAAAAAGTTGAAACTTTTAAAATGCCTGCAAATTTCATTAAGCGGAAGTATGATATTTTTTATCGTTATCAACTAAAAAATAAAGAGCATAAACTAACTCTGAAGTGGATAAATGCGGACGATAAACATGCAATTCAGGTTAATTATGTGGTGGTGTATGCCAATAAGCCGCTAAAGTCCCGATCAACTAAATAATTTTCAAATTTGCAATAATTGTTGTTAGTTTGTTTTGCTCAGTCTGGCGGGCAACAATAGTTTTATTCGAAAAAATCTTTTAAATCTAATTTTATGGTTGTTGTAAATGATTATGTATTAGCAGTTCTTCTTTGCTTTGTCACAATGCTTTGTTGGGGGTCATGGGGCAATACCCAAAAATTAGCTGCTAAAACATGGCGGTACGAGTTGTTCTATTGGGACTATGTTATCGGCATATTAATTCTTAGCGTAGTGTCTGGTTTTACTTTAGGAAGTTTTGGGGAGTCAGGGCGTTCATTTCTGGTCGACCTAAAACAAGCAGACTCTTCTAATGTGATGAGTGCCATTATTGGTGGTGTTGTTTTTAATGCTGCAAACATTCTTCTATCTGCTTCAATTTCATTGGCCGGATTGGCGGTTGCGTTCCCTCTTGGCGTTGGAATTGCTTTGGTACTCGGTGTATTTGTCAATTACTTTTCTTCGCCCAAAGGTGATCCTGTTGTCTTGTTTATTGGCGTGTTTTTTATCATGATAGCAGTAATTGTGAATGGAATAGCGGCCGGAAAGCTAAAGCGGAATGGGGAAAGCAAATCAAATAAGAAAGGAATTGTATTAGCTGCAATGGCAGGTATTCTAATGGCTTTTTTCTATCGCTTTGTTGCTGCAGCTATGGATTTGAATAATTTCGAACAGCCTACAACAGGTATGTTGACACCTTATTCTGCATTTTTTGTTTTCGCAGTTGGAATCTTTATCAGCAACTTTATTTTCAATACGCTGATTATGAAAAAACCATTTGAAGGAAGACCAGTTTCGTACAAAGAGTATTTTGATGGTAATTTTAAGACTCACATGGTTGGAGTCTTTGGTGGTTGTGTCTGGGCGCTCGGCACATTGTTGAGTTATATTGCTGCAGGAAAAGCAGGTGCAGCAATTTCTTATGCTTTGGGGCAAGGCGCTCCGATGATTGCAGCTATTTGGGGCGTGTTTGTCTGGAAAGAATTCAAGGGAGCTTCCAAACAAATAAATAGTCTTTTGGGTCTTATGTTCTTCTTGTTTGTAACAGGATTGATTTTTATCATTGTTTCAGGCGGAAATTGATTATATAAATCCATGAAGTTTTTAAACTGAATTTTTAAATTTTATATAATTCGGTTTGTAAGGTCTGAATTGCTGTTTTGTTGAAAATAAATAGTGCTATTTGCAAAGCTCATATTTGTTTTAAAAGACTGTGGATGGTTGCTGTCATGATAGTCGTCTGATTTTTATGTTTTAGAATATTCATTTATCAAACGGTGCGTTGCAGGTGTTTTTATCGAATAAGTATTATGTTTTGAGAATAAAGTATCGTTTTACTATAAGGAGAATGTATACTTTTACCATGTTGATTATTAATAATTTAAAATTTTTACTACGGGATAATTTATTATGAAAAAAATTGCGTTATTTATTATTTTGTTTTTAGGATTATTGGGTTTAAACGCTCAAACTTTAGTCCAGAATATGTTTATTGACTTTGGTACTAGTGCTGCATTAACTTCAGGTCCGGATGCAAATGGTAATTACTGGAATAATATTACTAACCCTGCAGCTTCAACTACATCTGTTGCATTAATAAACAGTGTAAACTCAACGACCGGCTATAGTCACTTTATGACTAAATCATTGCAGGCTTTTGCTGGTGCTAGTTTTGGTGGGTTAATGTTGCCTAGTGCATCTCTCTTAGGTGAATTTGCTATTGCATCTGCCACACAAGATTATTTCTCGAATAATGTAACAGGGAGCATGAAATTTACAGGGCTCAACGTAAACAGAGCTTATAAGTTTAAGATTTTTGGAAGTAGAAGTACCACTGAAACCCGAATTTCGCAATATGCACTTGAAGGGTTGAATACTTCAACCGGTAAACTTCAGGTAGGGGGAGCCAATTTAGGAGGAACCGGTTATAATGGGAATAACAGTTCAATTTATACCTCTGAATTTGTTTTCCCCAATGCAAGTGGTGAAATTTTATTGACTATATCATTAGTGCAGGGCAGCATGAGTAATATTGCTGCCATGAAAATTGAAGAGTATGCCGATGTGCCAATTGTTAATCCTTCCGGCATTACAGTAGCGGGTCAAAGTGTTCCAGGTGCTATAGGTTCTTATCAGATGACTGCAACTGTAACGCCTTCAAATGCAACTTATAAAAATGTTAGTTGGAGTGTAGATAATACAGATATAGCCACCATTGATGCAACCGGGTTGTTAAAGGCGAAAGCGAATGGAACCGTAACTGTAACCGCGACTACCGTAGATCCAAATTCGACAGTAAGTGGAAGTACATCTATGGATGTTGAAATTCTTGGTGTTACCGGGATTACTGTTAGTGGAACTACCAATAACAACAGTACATTTCAGATGACAGCAACGGTGTTGCCGGCGAATGCCACCTTTAAAGATGTTACATGGAGTGTTGATGATATTAATATCGCATCAATTAATGCTTCCGGTTTGCTAATTGCAAAAGCTAATGGCACGGTAACAGTAACTGCAACTACTAAACAACCTGGTTCTACTATTTGCGGAAGTTACCAGGTTACAACAAAAATTGATGACTCATTACTAGATAAATTGAAAATTGCAGTTATGGGTTCTTCTGTTCCTTATGGAGTCGGAGCTACTTCATTTCAGGGTTATGTGTATCAATATACTAAATTGTTGGGTCAGCGCTATACCAATGAAACTGGCGCTAACTGGACTGTTTCGAATATTTCGATTGGTGGGAATAGTACTGTTCAGGTTCTGGGTCGTTGGGACTCTGATTTAATACCTCAATACAGCAAATATGTTGTATATGCTTTGTCGTTGGGAAATGAGGGTATTCATGAGTACGGGCAATCCAGTTTTAACCAGTTTAGAACCAATATGCTGTTGCTTATTGATAAGGCTCGCCAAAAGGGTATGATTCCTGTAGTGACAAGTAACTATACACGTGCCGACTTTAATGCAGTAGATTATGAGTTTATTAAACAAATGAATCTTCTTATTCACGAATGGGATGTGCCAAGTGTGAACTTGCTTGGAGCGATTGATGATGGTGCAGGACGTTGGGCTTCCGGTTATATGAACGATGCTTATCATCCCAATGATGCGGGTCATAAAGAATTCTCGTATGCAATAGTACCTTCGCTTTTTGATGCGCTTAAATCAGGGAAAATATTGCCTGTGAAAATAAATGGCACGTATATAACTTTGGGCAAATCAGTTAATCAAAGTCAAATTGAATTCACGCCCGAAAATACAATTCATCCGTTTACGCTTTCATTCGATATTAAAACCACTAATATCGGTACTGTTGCCTCGTTTAAGCAGGGTGCAGCATGGGGAACACTCAGTATTAATACTTCGGGTATGTTACGCTATTTATCTCCAGCGGGTATGTCAGTTGTTGGACAGGTCGCGATTAATGATGGTGAATGGCACAAAATAACGTTGACTCACTATTATGCCAGAGGACTGACAATTTTATATTCTGATAATGTTGCAGTTGGAAGCATAAGTGAAAAACTTGTTGCTACAACATTTTATTTGAGTGATCAGAATGCTCCGAATTCAATTAATTACCGTGACTTGTTTTTCTATCGTTCAGGCATGAATGCTTTGGAAATAGCAGCGTTGAATAATGGTAAACTGCTGAAATCCAGCCTTGAAATTTATGCACCTCTCGATGGGCAGGCTTTAATAGGATCTGATCCCTATATAAATCTGGCGCAGAGTACAAATACATTAAAAATCAATGATCTTTCTACTGGAATGAAATCAAGTACAGAGTTCTCTGCATGTAAGATTTATCCATGTCCGGTTAATGATATTCTGAATATTAAAGGACTGAACTCCGATAGTAAATATGAATTTACTATTTACAGAATTGATGGTCGGGTAGCGTTAAGTCAAATAAATGTAAATCAAGAAGATATAGATGTGTCAGCACTGCCTTCAGGTCAATATGTTTTAGTCGTAAGAAAACTGGATACTTTGTCGAAAATCTCATTGGATTTTACTAAACGTTAATAATATAGCAGGTAGATATAATTAAGAGGATAAATAATGTAGGTTGAAAGATATTGTTTTTGTAAATAAACATATCGATTATTTATCGGCTTTAAATGTTTCTTGTAAAATTAGAAATATTAAATTGAGAATAAACTCAAATGTGGTAAAAATAAATTTTCAAAGTCTATGAAAAACAATGTATTTCGTTTATTGCTTTTTTTTGTGTTTCAAGCTTGTGTTTGTAATATTAATTCACAGCTATATTGGCACGAATCATTTAATTCTTATGAAGTAGGAAAAACACTTCAGAGTGAAAAAACATGGCTTTATCAGGATGTTTTGACAAATACTATTCAGATAGTGCAGAATATCCATCCGCTTACGAAAGATAACTTGGTGACGGATAAGAACTATTTTATAGGGGGGTGTGCTTACAAATCTGTTGGTGTTAGTGTGCCTGTTGTTCAAGGAACTGATTATTATAAAGCATATAATGCCGATGGTCAATCGGGAGTAGTAGGGTATAAATTGAATGGTAGTAATGAATTGTGGTATAGTATGCTGGTGAGAGCGGATGGTAATGGTGTATTTGCCGTATCTTTTCACGATAGTCCTTTTTTTTGGTCTGTAACAGATGTAATGACTGTTAAGCGTAGTGAGATGGGTGAATGGGGAATCTTAATAAATGGCGTTGATATGCCAGCCAAAACACCTTCGGACGAAATTGTTTCATCGTGCATGGGCGAAGCAATGTTGGTTGTGTGTAAATTGAATTTTGAATCGGATGGTACTCGCTTAAGTTTATTCATGAATCCTACGTTGGGCGTAACTCCAACTACACCCAATGTAACCGGCAAAACAACCGCACCTGCCCGATTTAAAGCATTAGGATTAAAATTAAGCAATGAGGCCTATTCGTGTTCAATTGATGAACTGCGCGTAGGAGCTACTTATGCAGATGTAACCCCACAGCAAATAACATCTGTTCGCCCAATAAAGGCTGATAACGCTAAAGATATTAATGTATTTGTGCGAAATGGACGGATTGTAGCCGATTTATCTAAGTTGAATGGCTCAACGATGATTACGATCTGTGATATGAAAGGTTCGGTTTTGAAAACTATGAAAACAACCGATAGGGGAATGATAACCGTCGATTTTTCATGCAGGGGACTCTATTTGGTTCGTGTTCAAAATTCCGATACTCTTTCTGCATTTAAAGTAGTGCTATAGAGTTTAATGTTGCTAGCATATTAGCTACTATTTCCTCCTACTTTATCGCCAAAATTAATTTGCCTCATATCCAACTCATTAATGATATGATTTTCCAAATGCACAGGGCTATCCTCGGCAATTATACTCTCAATGGTTTGGGAAACAAAACTCCCTGCCCTTGACTTGTTGAATGATATTTTTACCATAATATAATAATCCATCATTTCATTGTTTAAAAACAATGAGATGATGGCAGACTAACAACTTTTTTGACACCCTCTTTTGCTGTTTTTAGCTTTTGGTTTCCTATCCGGATATGGGGATGCCCAAAACGGAGCAGGATAATTGTTTGAGATTGTATTTGTATTGACAATTATTCGGTGCTTGCAAGCTGGAAGATAAGTTGTCATAAAAGTATTATGTTTTGATTGATTAGTATGGTTTTGTTTTAACCGCAATGGCGTAACTTTACATAAAAAAGAATACTATAATAGATTTTTGTTTTAGCCTATTATAAGTAATAGGAATAAAATAATGTCGCATTTTATAAGAATTTCAAATAACACAAATAAATCATTGATGCTCTTTTGAACGTCTTTTGTACTTTTATTCGGTTGTTTAGCCCGCTAAACGCCCTCACTCAAGTCCAAAATCCATTTCAAAATAGCTATCAAAAATTACGACATTATTTTCTTCCTATTACTTAATGTGTTTTGTGTCGGTGTTTTGTGATGATGTTTTTTATTAAGTTGTTTGCAAAACAGTGCTTTCATTTCATTAACTATATAAATTTCGATAATCATTAAATCATTACTTTTTATGAAAACTAAGATTACTTTTTTAAAATGTGTGGGAATGTCATTCCTGCTGTTTTCACTGGGTTTTACCCAAGTTCTAAATGCGAAGAATTATTTTGCATTTAAAAGTGCCAGGCAATTGCAGGATATTACAGTGATATCGCAAGCCAATACTCCCATGGGGAAGGGAACAATCAACCAACGTATATTATTGGTTGGTGTTATCGGCGATTCAATTGAAGGAACTGCACCGGCAGCAGTGACTCAACTCAATTTTACGGTAACGGGTGCCGACCAAATTGCAAAACTAACCGTATTTAACGGGTCGATCTGGAGTGTAGATCCAAATTATGCTTCAGTATTTGGTTCTGTAACCAATCCCGGTACTACGGTTTCTATCGATGGCTCTTATACCCTGACGAATGCAAATAGTGGTACATATGCAGGGGCAGATGATGCCCGGTTTATTGTATTGATCGATTTGAAGCCGGAAGCTACCACCGGAACTACCATAGACATTGTGTGCGACAATATGGTAGTGGGTGGTGTTACACAAACGGCAATCCCGGGTTCAACAATGACTCCTTATGTTACTGTTTCGGAAAACCTGAGCGGAACCAAGACCATTAAAGCAACAGGGGGTGACTATGCAACCATTAAGGCGGCGATAACAGATGTTAATAATAAAGGCGTTGGCGTTGATGGCCTGGAATTAGTACTCGATGATGATGCAACCTACACGGTAGGCCAGTATGACGCCAATTCAATCTATACCGGATATATCCGTGCCAAAACAACAGAAGCCAATCCGTTGATTGTAAGAAGAAGTGGTACGGGAACCAACCGTCCAATCATTAACTGTCCAAATAATACTTCAACTGTATTAGGTTTTTACGGTTCCGATTATGTGACTGTAGATGGATTATCTATTGTTAATTTAGGGACTTATTGTGCAAAAGGCATTGTTTTTCAGGGTATGCCTGCCGATGGTTGTAACCATAATGTGGTGAAGAATTGTTATCTGGATTTGAATAATTCGAATTCTGCAGCTCAAACCGGTGCTATCCGTTTTGAATCTTTGGCTACAACAGCGGATGGAAAAAATACTTACAACAAGGTGTTTGGCAATACCTGCAAGAATGCAGATGCCGGAGTTATGTTTAATTCAGGAACAGCCCTTACTGCTAATTATGACACTGATAACGAAATATATAATAATACTATAAACGGGAATTTTGGTCTTAATTATGGAGGTATTTGTCTTTATCAAACAGGAAGTACAAAGATTTACAACAATGTGCTTGATGGAAGCGGGAGTTCTGTGAATTATTTTACAGCATTTGGGATTAAAGCTTATCCTTGCTTTGGTACTATTGACTGTTATGGCAATACGGTAAAAAATATTACAAATGCAAGTACAAGCAATCAGGCGAGAGTGTTGGGTATAAACATACTTTCAACTGTTGTAAATATATACAACAACATGGTATCGAACCTGAAGGCTGAGGCTTCAACCTCTACAAATTCATATCATTCGGCAGGTATTGCATTAGGCACAAATGCCACTATTGCACCGCATTATTATATCTGGAATAACTCGGTTTATCTGAATCAGGTAACACCAACCACCGGAACAAGTATGAACGCTTTGTATGTGGGAGGTAACCAGGCTGTAAACTACACGTTAATAAACAACATATTCGTCAATACATCGACAGGCGGCACTAACCGTGTTTTATTTGCCGACTGGACCGACAAATCAAAACTAGATGCAGGATCGGACAATAACCTGTATTATCCTGAAGGAACTAACTTTGTGTATGGCTATGCCACATTAGCAGCTTACAAAACGGCGATGGCATCTGTGTCGAAAGATCAGAACTCAGTTTCGGCATTACCACCATTTATATCCGTTTCCGATTTGCATATTCCGGATAATTCCACTACAGTAGTTAGTAATGGCGGTAAGGCTGTGACATTTGTAACTCCTTTTGTAGATATTGATGGCGAAACACGAAATTCAAACACTCCGGATATGGGTGCTGATGAATTTGCTTCAACTGCTACAGCTATTGAATCCCTAGTTGATAGCGAAAGTTTTAAGATGTATCCAAATCCGGCTCAGTCAGAGGTTGTAATCAGTTCAGAAGATGAAATCCAATCTGTAGAGTTTATTGGCTTGGATGGCCGTTTAGCAAAAAGAATTGATACCGGATTTAATATGTCAATCAATATATCTGATTTGCAAGCTGGGTTGTATGTTGTTCGTGTTAATACAATTAGAGGTTTTAAGTATAATAAATTAAGGGTAAATTAAGTTTAGTATTAGGTTTTTAAGGTAAGGATTCAGGCCGGTTTGTTCGCAAACCGGCCTGTTTTTGTGATGTGTCTCTCGAAATAAACCGGCCGATTGATTATGCCTGCCAATTAACTCAATTTTATCCATTTTAGGAAAAGTATTATAATTGGATGAAAATGTATTAAAATTGAGTTTATTGGCAGCTTACTTTTGTGATTAAATATTATTGATGATTTGTTGTTTGAATATTGATTCAGAAATAATGGCAAATAAATAATAGGAAATTCTATTTTATAACCGATTAAATTTATTTTATCATGAAAAAAAATTATGCTTTTTTGTTAATTTGTTTTTTGCAGATTAGTCTTTTTACAACTAATGCCCAATGTTATTGGTCTGATACGTTTGCTTCGTATGAAGTGGATGCAGCTATTACCGGTATGAATAATTGGCTGGCTCAGAATTCTGCAACTGGTTTTAAGGTTCAGTCCACCAGTCCTCTAACGTATGGGAATCTGTTGACCGATCAAAAGTATTTGATTGGAGGTTCAAATTGGACTAAAATTATGGTTAGTATTCCAGTAACATCAGGTTCGGAGTTATACACTGCGTATAACGCCGATGCAAAAACGGGTAATATGGGGTACAAAGCCGGCGGTTCCAATGAACTTTGGTTTAGTGCGCTTGTACGTGCGGATGGATTCGATAATTTTCAATTATCTTTTGCTAGTACAGGCAATATTTGGTATAATGCTGATAATGCATTAAATGTAACCCGTATGGCAGGAACTAAACTTTGGGGCTTAAAAATTGATGGAACAGACACTCCTTCTACCATAACTTCGTCAATAGGTGATGTTATCTTGGTTGTTTGTAAGCTGAATTTTGAATCGGATGGAACCCGGCTGAGTTTATACCTGAATCCAACAGTCGGTACAACTCCAACTACACCTGCTGTTACAGGGAAAACGGCTGCAGTTACCTATTTTAAGTATGTTGGTTTGAGTCTTGGAAACGGAAGTAACATGTACTCGATTGATGAAATGCGCCTTGGCGCTACTTATGCCGATGTTACCCCCGATAAAAGAACTACGGCTATTACTGTAACAGCAGTTTCAAAAGTAGATGCAAAGGTTTATACTCAAAAAGGACAAATTGTAGCCGACTTGTCAGCACTTAAAGGTGCATCTGTTGTTTCCATTATTGATACAAAGGGTGTTGTTGTAAAGAGTGTAAATTGTAACGGGTCTAATCGATTAAACATAAATGTGGCAAATCAGGGAGTTTATTTTGTTCGCGTGCAGAATGATGGTAATCAGTTCACACAAAAGGTAGTTCTCTAATTAAATTGACTCAATTACTTTCTAACTCACATGTTTAATCAGACATTGTACTCAATAAATAAAGAGCAATGTAATTCTTAATGTTAACTTATAAGGATTCTGAAACAGGTCGGTTTGCTTTTGCAAACCGACCTGTTTGTTTTACAAGTGGTTTACCTGTTTTGATCTTTCCTGAATCACATCGACAAATGGTATCAATGTGACGAAGTCGAAATTGGATTATATTGTTTGGGAAAAGTATCATTCTTGGGTAAAAATGTATTATTTATGTGTGTAATGTTCTGTTATTTTTGTAACATTCATTGATGCACGTCATTAGTATGATGGTTTATTCATCTACCAATCATAGACTAAGATTTCTGTTGCTGTTTTAAATCAATAATAATCCAGGCTCATTTTTTATTTTTATTGTTGACCATATGTATTTGTTTTAAAATTTTGTTTATTATGGAAATTAAAAAGTCATTATACAAATGCAAGGGATTTTTGTTTTTAGTCCTTTCAATTAATTTAATACAAGTTGCAAATTCACAGGATTTTGCCAGTGCGAATCAGACCCAATCAGAGTTGGTATTGACAAATATCCCATTGGGCGTAGGTACAATCAATCAACGCTTATTGCGTGTGGGTATTGTCGTCGGAACGGGAACTGCTCAATCTGTTACTCAATTAAACTTCACGCTAACAGGTGCCAGTCAAATTGCTAAACTGACTGTTTTTAACGGGTTTACCGGTAGTATTGCAGATCCAAAATTTGAGTCTGTTTTTGGTTCTGTAACCAATCCCGGTACCACGGTTTCTATCGATGGTTCGTATTCCCTGACGAATCCAAGAACCGGTACAAACGACGATGCCAGGTTTGTTGTATTGGTCGATTTAAAACCGGATGCTACTATAGGGGCTACCATAGATATTGTGTGCGATAATATGGTTGTGGGAGGTTTTACCCAATCAATAATTACTGGGTCGAGTATGACTTCTTATGCCACAGTATCCGCAAATTTGTCAGGTGCCAAAACGATAAAAGCAACTGGCGGTGACTATACAACTATTAGAGCAGCTTTTACCGATATAAACAATAAGGGAGTTGGAACTGGTGGATTGGAATTGGTGTTGGATGATGATGCAACATATATAGTTGGCGCAGATGATTTTAATTCGAGTTACTATTATACGAATTTAAGAGCCTTGACAATGGCATCTAACCCGTTGACAATAAGGCGGAGTAATACAGGAACTAATCGTCCTGTAATAAATATGACGCCAGCTCAATATCATTCTAATCCCTTTTTAGCCTTTTATGGTTCCGATTATGTAACCATTGATGGATTATCATTTGTTTCAACGAGTACATTAGCTTCCAGTGGTGTTACTTTTTCCGGAATAGCTACCGATGGCTGTAATAATAACGTAGTAAAGAATTGTAATTTTGATTTGAAAACGGCTAATACAATAAGAACTTCTTGCGTGCGTATGGAAAACAATGCAATTGTTGATGCAGGGAAGAACTGTTTCAACAAAATCTTTAGTAACACTTTCATGAACAGTGATGCCGGAGTTAGTTTTAATGGAAATAAGAGTCCTACATTTTACGATGAAAACAACGAGATTTACAGCAATACTATTACCGGGAATTTTGGTCTTGAATATGGTGCAATAAGTTTAAATTTCTGTAAGGATACCAAAATCTATAATAACACGATTGACGGAATTGGCAGTTCTTCTAATTATGCAAGTGTAAAGTGTATCAGGTCTTCCAATTGCATTGGCTTTATTGATTGCTATGCCAACACTATAAAGAATATTACCAGTTCTAATACTACCAATAGTGCGTCAGTTCACGGTATATATCTTATAGCTCCAACAGTACGTATTTACAACAATATGATCTCAAATTTGAGAGCAGAGCCTTCAATTACAACTAATACGGGTGTGTCATCAGGTATTATGCTATCTACCAGTAATGCGGTTATTCCCCATTATTATCTGTGGAATAATTCTGTATATATGAATCAGGCAACACCCGTTAACCCAACGGAAAATGTTGTCAATATGGCAGCACTATATGTTGGAGGTAATGAAAAAGTAAACTACACGTTGAATAACAATATTTTCGTAAATACGTCTACCGGTTCAAATAACCGTGTTCTGTATGCTCCCTATACCGACAAATCTAAACTCGATGCAGGATCGGATAATAACTTGTACTATCCTGAAGGAACTAACTTTGTGTATGGCTATGCTACATTAGCTGAATACAAAAAGGAGATGGCATCTGTGTCGAAAGAACAGAACTCAGTTTCGGCATTGCCATCATTTGTATCCATTTCCGATCTGCATATCACCAATACAACCGCTCCTGTGAATAATGGAGGTAAGGCAGTAGCGACAGTAACCACTGATATCGATGGAGATACCCGCGATGTTTCAAGCCCTGACTTGGGTGCCGATGAAGTAGTGGCCGTAAGCTCTGCAGTTGCTGGTAATTGGAGCAACACAGCTATGTGGGCGGCTGGTACGTTGCCTGCCAGTGGTTCTGAAGTAGTCATCAGCAGAAATTCATCTGTAACTATCGACCAGGATGTATCGGTGGCAAGTTTGCGTATTAGTCCCGGAGCAAAACTAACGCTCAGAGCAGGTTATACATTAACCACGCCCAAATTGAATATCAACAGCGATGCAACGGGCACGGGTACTTATGTCGACAATGGAACCACTTCAGTAACCATTTCCAATGTGCAGCAATACCTGACTACCGGGCGGAATTGGTATATTTCAAGCCCGGTAAACGGCGCTACCGCTACTACCGCGGCACTTAGCACCGCCAGTTCAATTTCTTATTACAACGAACCTACTGCAACATGGCTTTCTCCGGTAAGCGGCTCGCAGTTGACGAAAGGGAAAGGATATATTTCTGTTTCCACCACAAGTACCAGTCCGGTTACTTTTAGCGGAACATTGAATACAGGAGTCATCGAAATTCCGATAACCCGCACATCGGGTGTTGCTAAAAGCGGGTTTAATTTGGTAGGTAATCCATATCCTTCTTATCTGGACTGGTCGCTTGTTGATACGACGGCAGTGAGTTCCACTGTTTGGTATCGGACAAAAACGGTTCCGGATGTGAATTTAAACACAACCTATGTTTTTGACACCTATAATGGTGCAGGGAATGTTGGTACTAGTAATGGTGCCACTACGGTAACCAAACTGATACCTCCGATGCAGGCTTTCTGGATCCGGATGAAATCCGGAGAAACCGCTGGCACGCTTACGTTTACTAATGATATGAGAGCACATGCTGACAATGTAGCAAATAAATTCAAAGCCCCATCTGTAAGAAGCGGTACCCGGAAGATTTTGCGTCTGCAAGTGTCGAATGGGACAAATAACGATGAAACGGTATTGTATTTTAATCCCAATGCATCAAATGGTTTGGATGCCTATGATTCTCAAAAAATGACCAATTCCAATGCTGCTATTCCTGAGATATATACTGTCGTTGGAAAGGATGAGTTGGTAATCAATGGTCTCAATTCTGTTCCCGCCACTACCGAAGTGCCCTTAGGTTTCCGCTCGGGCGAAACGAACACATTCACGATTAAATCAACCGAAACCGGTTCTTTTGATGCAGATACTCGTATTGTCTTGAAAGACAATTTACTGAATACGGAACAGGATTTGACGGATGGTAGTGCTTATCATTTCTCTTCAGATGCCGTAAGCACTACAGATCGCTTCAGCGTGATTTTCAAAACAAGTTCAGTATCTTCCGGGTTGCCGGGAAATGAAGATTTCGATACATTAATTTCTGTTTATAGAAATGGGAACAATAGAATTACCGTGCATTGTACAGGTGCAGAAACCTGCACAGGAAGTGTCTCAGTTTACAATGCAGTAGGGCAGAAGTTGGATGTTGAAAACTTCTCGGGTCCCACTTTGGTGTCAAGTAAGGAATATAAATCCGGTGTCTATTTAGTTAGTGTGTTAGTGGATGGACAAATCACGACTCGAAAAGTAATAATAGACTAAATAACAAAAAGAGACAGCAAATTAAAATAGAAAACTTCTGCAATTCTCTCCTTTTATGGACGAAGGCAAATCCCAAACACTATGAACATGGATAATAAAGTACGACTCGAGTATCACACTCCGTTGATTGATTGCGTGGAGTTGGATGTTGAAATCTCGTTAGCCCTTGAATCGACCCCGCCAGAAGGTCCTGGCGGTTCCGAATCATTTGCTCCCGGGTATTTCAATAACGATCCATTTAAAAACGGTATTTGCTAACGAATATAAGAGATAAGACTAAGCACGCATTAGGAGGCTGTCTTAAAAGTCCCTCTGCAATCTCATAAAGTTATAAATTGTAAGTCAACTATTGAATAATTCATTTTTTTGAACGCTAAGTCGCTAAGACACAAAGCCGAAAAAGTGTTTTCTTTGTGTCTTAGCGACGTTGTGCCGTTGCGTTCAAAAATATCACTTACAAATTGAAAGGAGGTGATTTGAAAAATCAACTTTTGAGACAGCCTCTTCGAAGATGCAAAAAGTATCGACAGATACATTTTACTATGTGAACTAAGTCTTTTTATTCACTTTTACTACGTGTTCTGCTGTGTCAGAAACATATCATTAAATATTTCAAACTACTTATCTGAAATGTGTTAATATGTTTAAATAAATGTAGAAAGTCCTGATTATATGGGAGTTTCTACATTTTTTTTTACTGTTCTGTAAAGCAAAAAATGCATAAATGCTGTAGGAAAAGTATTGTGTTATGATAGATAAGTATTATTTTACATGATTTTGATGGTCTATTTTTACAGCATAAATGAAGGTACCTTATAAATAATGTTTCGACAATTAATTATTTAACTTCTCTGTTCTGTATTTCAGTTTTCAGTAATCATTAAATCATTACTTTTTATGAAAACCAAAATCGCTTTTTCCCGATGTGTAGGAATGTCATTCCTGCTGTTTTTACTGGGTTTTACCCAAGTTCTAAATGCGAAGAATTATTTTGCATTTAAAAGTGCCAGGCAATTGCAGGATATTACTGTGATATCGCAAGCCAATACTCCCATGGGGAAGGGAACAATCAATCAACGTATATTAATGGTTGGCGTTATCGGCGACTCAATTGAAGGAACTGCACCCGCCGCAGTGACTCAACTTAATTTCACGTTAACGGGAGCCGACCAAATTGCGAAACTAACCGTGTTTAACGGGTCGATCTGGAGTAATGATCCAAATTATGCTTCAGTATTTGGTTCTGTAACCAATCCCGGTACTACGGTTTCTATCGATGGCTCTTATACCCTGACGAATGCAAATAAAGACACGTATGCAACGGCAGATGATGCCCGGTTTATTGTATTGATCGATTTGAAGCCGGATGCCACAATTGGGACTAAAATAGATATTGTGTGCGACAATATGGTAGTGGGTGGTGTTACACAAACGCCAATCCCGGGTTCAACAATGACTCCTTATGTTACAGTTTCGGAAAACCTGAGCGGAACCAAGACCATTAAAGCAACAGGGGGTGACTATGCAACCATTAAGGCAGCGATAACAGATGTTAATAATAAAGGCGTTGGCGTTGATGGCCTGGAATTAGTACTCGATGATGATGCAACCTACACGGTAGGCCAGTATGATGCCAACTCAGTCTATACCGGATATGTCCGTGCCAAAACAACAGAAGCCAATCCGTTGATTGTAAGAAGAAGTGGTACGGGAACCAACCGTCCAATCATTAACTGTCCAAATGAAACCGGAACCGTATTAGGTTTTTATGGTTCCGATTATGTGACTGTAGATGGATTATCCATTGTCAATTTAGGTACTTATTGTGCAAGAGGCATTGTTTTTCAGGGTATGCCTGCCGATGGTTGTAATCACAATGTGGTGAAGAATTGTTACCTGGATTTGAAAAATACTAATCAAGCAAATACAGGTGCTATCCGTTTTGAATCTATAGCTACAATAGCAGATGGTAAAAATACTTACAACAAGGTGTTTGGTAATACCTGTAAGAATGCAGATGCCGGAATTATGTTTTATTCAAGTACAGCCCTTACTGCTAATTATGATACTGACAACGAAATATATAATAATACTATAAACGGGAATTTCGGTCTTAATTATGGAGGTATTTATCTCTATCAAACAGGAAGCACAAAGATTTACAACAATGTGCTTGATGGAAGCGGAAGTTCGGTGAATAATCATACTGCATTTGGTATCAAAGGTTACAATTGCAATGGTACTATTGACTGTTATGGCAATACGGTAAAAAATATTACAAATGCAAGTACAAGCAATCAGGCGAGAGTGTTGGGTATAAACATACTTTCAACTGTTGTAAATATATACAACAACATGGTATCGAACCTGAAAGCTGAGGCTTCAACCTCTACAAATTCATATCATTCGGCAGGTATTGCATTAGGCACAAATAACACAATTGCTCCGCATTATTATATCTGGAATAACTCGGTATATCTGAATCAGGTAACACCAACCACCGGAACAAGTATGAACGCTTTGTATGTGGGAGGTAACCAGGCTGTAAACTACACGTTAATAAACAACATATTCGTCAATACATCGACAGGTGGCACTAACCGTGTTTTATTTGCCGACTGGACAGGGAAGGATAAATTGGATGCAGGATCGGACAATAACTTGTACTATCCGGAAGGAACTAACTTTGTGTATGGCTATGCCACATTAGCAGCTTACAAAACGGCCTTGTTGTCGGTGTCAAAAGAACAGAACTCTGTTTCGGCATTGCCATCATTTGTATCCATTTCCGATCTGCATATCACCGATACAACCGATATAGTGAATAACGGTGGTAAGGCAGTAGCGACAGTAACCACTGATATCGATGGCGATACCCGCGATGTTTCAACCCCTGACTTGGGTGCCGATGAAGTAGTAGTGGCCGTAAGCTCTGCAGTTGCTGGTAATTGGAGCAACACAGCTACGTGGGCGGCTGGTACGTTGCCTGCCAGTGGTTCTGTAGTAGTCATCAGCAGAAATTCATCTGTAACTATCGACCAGGATGTATCGGTGGCAAGTTTGCATATTAGTCCCGGAGCAAAACTAACGCTCAGAGCAGGCTATACATTAACCACGCCCAAATTGAATATCAACAGCGATGCAACGGGCACGGGTACTTATGTCGACAATGGAACCACTTCAGTAACCACTTCCAATGTGCAGCAATACCTGACTGCCGGGCGGAATTGGTATATTTCAAGCCCGGTAAACGGCGCTACCGCTACTACCGCGGCACTCAGCACCGCCAGTTCAATTTCTTATTACAACGAACCTACTGCAACATGGCTTTCTCCGGTAAGCGGCTCGCAGTTGACGAAAGGGAAAGGATATATTTCTGTTTCCACCACAAGTACCAGTCCGGTTACTTTTAGCGGAACATTGAATACCGGACTGGTGGAAATTCCGATAACCCGCACATCGGGTGTTGCTAAAAGTGGGTTTAACTTGGTAGGTAATCCGTATCCTTCCTATCTGGACTGGTCGCTTGTTGATACGACGGCAGCAAAAGTGAGTTCCACTGTTTGGTATCGGACAAAAACGGTTCCGGATGTGAATTTAAACACAACCTATGTTTTTGACACCTATAATGGTGCAGGGAATGTTGGTACTAGTAATGGTGCCACTACGGTAACCAAACTGATACCTCCGATGCAGGCTTTCTGGATCCGGATGAAATCCGGAGAAACCGCTGGCACGCTTACGTTTACTAATGTTATGAGAGCACATGCTGACACTGTAGCAAATAAATTCAAAGCCCCATCTGTAAGAAGCGGTACCCGGAAGATTTTGCGTCTGCAAGTGTCGAATGGGACAAATCACGATGAAACGGTATTGTATTTTAATCCTAATGCATCAAATGGTTTGGATGCCTATGATTCTCAAAAAATGACCAATTCCAATGCTGCTATTCCAGAGATATATACTGTCGTTGGAAAGGATGAGTTGGTAATCAATGGTCTCAATTCTGTTCCCGCCACTACCGAAGTGCCCTTAGGTTTCCGCTCGGGCGAAACGAACACATTCACGATTAAATCAACCGAAACCGGTTCTTTTGATGCAGATACTCGTATTGTCTTGAAAGACAATTTACTGAATACGGAACAGGATTTGACGGATGGTAGTGCTTATCATTTCTCTTCAGATGCCGTAAGCACTACAGATCGCTTCAGCGTGATTTTCAAAACAAGTTCAGTATCTTCCGGGTTGCCGGGAAATGAAGATTTCGATACATTAATTTCTGTTTATAGAAATGGGAACAATAGAATTACCGTGCATTGTACAGGTGCAGAAACCTGCACAGGAAGTGTCTCAGTTTACAATGCAGTAGGGCAGAAGTTGGATGTTGAAAACTTCTCGGGTCCCACTTTGGTGTCAAGTAAGGAATATAAATCCGGTGTCTATTTAGTTAGTGTGTTAGTGGATGGACAAATCACGACTCGAAAAGTAATAATAGACTAAATAACAAAAAGAGACAGCAAATTAAAATAGAAAACTTCTGCAATCTCTCCTTTTATGGACGAAGGCAAACCCCAAACAATATGAATATGGATAATAAAGTACGACTCGAGTATCACACTCCGTTGATTGATTGCGTGGAGTTGGATGTTGAAATCTCGTTAGCCCTTGAATCGACCCCGCCAGAAGGTCCTGGCGGTTCCGAATCATTTGCTCCCGGGTATTTCAATAACGATCCATTTAAAAACGGTATTTGCTAACTTATGTTAGTTAACATGAGTCAAGTGTTATGTTAGGACTATTATGGTGGCAAATAGTTCTTACATAACACAACATTAGTTATAAGTAGAGTTTATATAAGTTAGAATGTTATGAAGATAATAGAACGCGGATTCACGCTAATTAAGCGGATTTAAAAACGGATTTAAATTCCGACAAGTCGGAATGATTAAGACCTCACTCTTAAATCGTCCCCGATTTATCGGGGATAAAATCCGTTTTTAGATCCGTTTTTTACATTTAATCAGTGAATATCCGCTAAATCAGCGTTCCTATTCTTTTTTCTTGTATATAAAATTCAATTTGTCAGATACATATAACTTGTATAATGTCTAGTATTATAAACCTTGCACAGTTATTTTAAGTCAGTTTCCAGATGTATTATCCCGAATAGGCAGGAAACCTTGTGAGTTAAATTTCCGAAAGCATTAGTGAAAGCTTGCTTTTATGTAGTTTCATAAATAAATCTAGAAATCACAATCAATTACTTTATGAGTAAAAATTCTACCTCATTAAATTACATAATTGCATTTTTTCTTCTTGTTTTTAGTAGCACTTATTCAACTGTCAACTCCCAAACAGTTAGTTTCTCGAAAACAAAGGATTCAAATACCAACATTGCTCCTTCCAACATTTATATCGAAAGCGATTTTACTGGAACTGCCCCCGGAATTAATATCCCATGGAATGCTGTTCGCACATTAAACGATAATATCAGCTTAATTGAAGGATGGACATACCCAAAGTTTATCTCGGCAAATGGAGGCTCAGGGGTAATGGGAGCTAATGATATAAATAATGCTTTTGGATTCTCAATTGATGCTGGTAATGTCGTTAAATCAACTCTAGAAGTAGCCATAGCTTCAAATGAATATATTTCTCTTAAAATAGCCATAAAGAGTGGTACAATAAACTTGAATAGAGCCGAAGTGCAGTTTGCAGTTAATAGAATATCTGGTTTTTCTGCAACAAAATATGCTGTGTTTACAAGCTTGAAACCATTTACGGCAGGAAACGAACTGTTTACAGGAAGTATCAGCTCATATAATGTGAATACAACATTTGTGAATTATTTTCCAGCTACAGGTTATGAAAATGTAAGTGGAACCATTGAAATACGTATCTATATGTACGATGCATTTTATTATGGTCACAAAACCAGTTTGACAGCATTCTGTCTAAAAGATGGTGATAGGGAAGCTCCAACTACTCCAACAGATTTTACAGCTATATCTAAAAACTCATACAGCATTGATTTGTTTTGGAGCCCGTCGGCAGATAATGTTGGTATAGTGGGTTATGATGTTTATAGAGATACTTTATTGTTAGGCACTACAACTTCTACGCATTTCGTAACGGGGATATATAATGCAAATACAACTTATAATAACTTCTGGGTTCAAGCTCGCGACGCACCTGGGAATTTATCAGGAGCTAGTAATAAAGTATCAATATCAACGCTTCCAGCAGTTGCAGTAAACGATCGCTCGCCACTGGGAATGAATATTAATGCTGCTAGTGACTACTCTATGGAACATCCGTTTATAAATATTGCAAAGTGTTCTCGTAGTTGGGGTAAGTCTGGAGCACCATGGCTTACGTATGATGGTGTTGATGGACGACCTGCATTGGGCGAAATGGTTGATGCTAAGGGTTATTTGAAGCCGGGGAAGGGCGGAAGCACAATAGTTGTTTGTAACGGAAACGAAAATTTTTGGCCGGCAACAGGTGTTGAATATGTATGTCGTTATGAAGGAAAAGGAAAAATGCAACTGGAACGCGATTGGAGAGTGATATCGGTTACCGATGGACGAGCTGTTTTTTATATACCTGCCGGTTGTACAGACATGTTTAAGATTAATATTATAGAAAATGATTTAGTAGATCCGATACACAATATATGGATAAGTGAACTTAAATATGAGAGTTATTATGACGATCAAACGAATCCGGAAAAAATGTTTTACCCTGCGTTTGTTGACAATTGGAAGATGTTTAAAGTGTTTCGTACTATGGAGGCAACAGTAGCAAACAATAGTTTAATTACCAGTTGGCAAAATCCGGCTGAAAGCGATTTTAGTAAAGTTACTGCTCCTACAGAAGGTGACTTTACCTGGCGGGTTAAGGGGATGCCTGTTGAGGTATTGGTGAAATTAGCTAACTATATGCATATTGATCCTTGGTTTTGCATACCTAATCAAGCCACTGATAACTATATATCTGGCTTTGCCAAATACGTATCCGACAACTTATCTCCCAATTTACATTGTTATATTGAGTATTCTAATGAGTGTTGGAATTGGATGTTTGCTCAATCTCATTATTGTGTTTCGCAAGGAAGCCTTATTTGGGGTAGTGCAGATCAAGCTGCTTATCACAAGTATTATGCGCTTCGAAGTGTGAAAATGTTTCACTTGTTTGAAGCTGCCTTTAATAATGATTTGTCTCGTTTAGTAAGGGTTTTTGCTTGGCAAGCAGCTGGATCTTCCGTCACTTTATTGGATACTGAATACCCAGCTGAATATTCAGGTAAAGCATATACACATGGAGATGCTCTGGCTATAGGACCGTACTTCGGAATATCGCTTGATGGTTATAACTCACCTGCATTTAATATGACTGTGCCCCAGATTCTGGATTATTGTAATAATTATGTGAATACTACAAGTACATTGTGGATTAAAAATAATTCCATAGTCGCAAAAAATCGCAAATTAGGTCTTATTTGTTACGAGGGTGGACAGCATTTAGTAGCCAATGGTGCAGACAAAGATGCCGTCAGTGATTCAACTACTCTTTTGGTAAGCAAATTTGCACAGGTAAATGCTGATCCGCGTATGAAAGATATTTATCTTAACTATTTCAATGTTTGGAAAAACAATGGTGGAGGTATGTTTTGTGCTTTCAATTCGTGTGCTTTAGGATCTAAATATGGACATTGGGGGGCTAAAACTTACGAAAGCCAGCCTCGAAGCGAAGCACCTAAATATGATGCTATGCTTACTTTTATGGAACAAAATGATATGTGGTTTTTGGAAAATACACCAACCATAGACCCAATTGCAAATAAGACTGTCACAAAATTTGAAGAAATTGAAAATGAATCGTTTGGTGGCTATCCAACTCTTATTCATGACTGGCTGATAATTCAAACTAATGCAGACAAACAGCTGGTTACAATAATAGATTTGAACGGAAAAACCGTATTTAAAAGACAATTTCCCGGAAGTGAAATAAATATTAATACTTCTGGGTTTGAATCGGGTATATATATCGTTGGATTACAATCTGAGCAAGGTGTGCAATACAAAAAGATAATTAAAAAGTAGCATATTACATATGCTTCTGCTGGTAGTTGCAATGTGCATATAGATACTAAATAGGTGCTTTTAAGTTGTCGTGTGGAACTCGGGTAGTAGATTGTTGTTGCCTTCGATAAGTGCCTGAATTTTTACTTGTTTTGTTCGAAATTTAGACATTGACTTCTTTTGAAAAATAATCTTAAATCATTTAGAGTAAATAATTATGTGTAAAAAATCTACGTCGTTAAATTATGTGTTTATAATTTTCTTTTTTATGTTTAGCAGCTCGTATTCAACTGCTAATTCCCAAACAGAAAGTTTTTCAAAAATAGAAAATTCAAATACCGGCATTGCTCCTCCTACTTTATTCATTGAGAGTGATTTTACGGGAACTGCACCCGGGGTTAATATCCCATGGACTGCTGTACGCACAATAGATGAAAATATAAGTTTAGTGCAAGGGTGGACTTACCCCAAATTTACTTTAGGTACAGGTGTGGTTGGAGCGAGTGACGTTAATAATGCATTTGGACTATATTTAGATGGGAGTAATAAAAATTGGTCAACTTTGGATGAGGCTATTGCTCAAAACGAATATCTTTCCCTAAAGATTGCAGTAAAAAGTGGTTCGATAAACCTGAATAGAGGAGAGGTGAAGTTTATAATCAATTTGATATCATGTTATGCACCCAGTAGATATGCAGTATTTACAAGTCTAAAACCGTTTACTTCGGGCAATGAATTATTTGTGGGAAGTGTAAATTCATGTGGTTCACCTATCACCATCACAGATCACTTCCCGGGTACCGGTTATGGAAATGTTAGTGGAGAAATTGAAATTCGTATCTATATGTTCAATGCTATTTTTTTTGGACATAAAACAAGCCTAACTTCATTTAGCCTCAGAGCGGGTGATTTAGAAGTTCCTACAGCACCAACTGCTCTTACTGCTACTTCCAAAAACTCCTATAGTATTGATTTGTCGTGGAGTCCTTCGGTTGATAATACAGCTGTAACAGGGTATGATGTGTATAGAGATACCTTATTGCTTGGAACTACTAACGCCTTAACGTTTACTACAGGCATTTATAAAGCAAATACATTGTACGAAAAATTCTGGGTACAAGCTCATGATGCAGCAGGAAACGTGTCAGCTGCCAGTAATAGCGTTTCTGCAATGACAAAAGAAACTGGTGCAGAAAATGAACGGTCACCACTAGGAATGAATCTCGGTGAAGTACATGATTATACTCCTGAGAATCCGTTCATTAATATAGTTAAACGTTCCCGTCCATGGGGAAAGTTAGGTGCTCCATGGCTTACTTACAATGGGAAAGATGGACGTCCTACAGCTTCAGAAATGACTGACGCCAAAGGTTACCTAAAACCGGGAAAACTAGGAGCTACTATTGTTGTTTGTAATAATAACGAAAAATTTTGGCCACGTACGGGCGTTGATTACGTGTGCCGTTTCGAAGGAAAAGGAAAAGTACAATTGGAGCGAGACTGGAGGTTTATACCTGTAAATGACGGAAGAGTCGTTTTTAATATACCTTCAGGTTGCAAAGATATGTTGATAATCGATGTTTTGGAGAATGATTCTATTGATCCGATTCGTAATATTTGGATTAGCGAACTTAAATACGAAAGTTATTACGATGACCAACTGAATCCGGAAAAGATTTTTTATCCAGATTATATTGATAACTGGAATAAATTCAAGGTGCTCCGTTCTATGGAATTTATGCGTGTCAATAATAGCTCGATTACTGATTGGCAAAACACCGGGGATTCTTTCAGCACAGTGGCAGCACCCTCAGAAGCCGACTTTACCTGGGGTAACGGTGCTCCTGTTGAGGTGTTGGTTAAATTAGCGAATTACACCCATACCGACCCTTGGTTTTGTATGCCTCATCAGGCAACCGAAAGTTATATTACAAATTTTGCCCAATATGTGCATGACAATCTCTCGCCGAATCTACATTGCTATATTGAATACTCCAACGAGTGTTGGAATTGGGGATTTAACCAATCGCTTTATTGTGTGTCGGAAGGAAGTAAAATATGGGGAAATACAGATCAAACAGCTTACCAAAAGTATTATGCACTGCGAAGTGTGAGGATGTTCCATCTTTGGGAAACAGCTTTTAATAATGATTTGTCACGTTTAGTTCGTGTTTTTGGATGGCAGGCAGATGGTTCGCCTAATATGCTGCTAGATACAGAATATCCTGCTGAATTTACCGGCAAAGCATATACACATGGCGACGCATTAGCTATTGCACCTTATTTCGGAGGATCTTTTGGAGGCTATAATTCACCAGTAGTAAATTCGACTGTTTCTGAAATATTGGATCAATGTGATAACTTTGTTAATACAAAGTGTGCTTCCTGGGTTAAAACCAATTCCACAGCGGCTAAAACTCGCAAATTATCCCTAATTGCTTATGAGGGTGGACAGCATTTGATGGTTGTTAATGCAGACAAAGATGCTGTTGCCGATACATCTACTGTTTTGTGGGATAAATTTCTTCTGGTGAATGCTGATCCGAAAATGAAAAATGTTTACATGAATTATTTTGATGTTTGGCGAAAAAATGGTGGAGCTATGTTTTGTTGCTACTGTTCAAATACAGGGATTTTTGGAGCTAAAGTATACCAAGCGCAACCCCGTAGCGAGGCTCCAAAGTATGATGGCATGTTAACTTTTATAGAGCAAAATGAAATTTGGTCTTTAGAAAACACAATAAATGTAGAGCCAACGCCATCACCCGTATTTACTGGTTTGAAAAGCAATAATGTGGAATCATTCAGTGTATATCCAAGCATTATTCATGACTGGTTGATAATTCAAACTAATGCAGGCAAACAATTGGTCACAATAACAGATTTGAACGGAAAAACAGTATTTAAAAGACAATATTCCGTAAGTGAAATACAAATTAACACCCGTGAATTTAAATCGGGTATTTATATCGTTGGATTGCAATCTGAGCAGGGTGTGCAATATAAAAAGATAGTTAAAAATTAGCATATTGCATGTCTTCTGCCGGTAGTTACAATGTGCATGTAGATACTAAATAGTTGCTTTTAAGTTGTCGTAAGGAACTCGGATAGTATATTGTTGATGCCTTAGATAAATGTCTGTATTTTAACTTGTATTGCCTGTTGCTTAGATAGATGGACTTTTTTTTTGAAAAACAATATTAAATCATTTGTAGCTAATAATTATGTGTAAAAAATCTACGTCGTTAAATTATGTGTTTGTAATTTTCTTTTTTATGTTTAGCAGCTCGTATTCGACTGCTAATTCCCAAACAGAAAATTTTTCGAAAATGAAAAATTCAAATACAGGCATCGCTCCTCCCACTATATTTATCGAGAGTGATTTTACGGGAACTGCTCCTGGGGCTAACATTCCTTGGAATGCTGTTCGCACATTGGATGAAAATATAAGTTTGGTTGAAGGATGGACATATCCAAAATTTTCATCTCCGACCGGAGTTTCGCCGGCAACGAATATTAATAATGCGTTTGGAGTTTATTTTAATGCGTTAAATGCAGGATATACAAGCTTAGATGCCGCCATTGCTGCCAGACAGTATCTATCCCTTAAAATTGCAGTTAAGAATGGATCGATAGATTTGAACAAAGCAAAGGTTATATTGGGGATTAATCGTGCTACAGCATTTTCGGCTTCTAAATATGCTGTATTCACAAGTTTGAGGCCATTCACTTCCGGAAATGAGTTGTTTGTGGATAATGTTGATTCGTATAATTCAAATATCAATGTAACCAATTTTTTTCCTACTACTGGTTATGAAAATGTGAGTGGAAGCATTGAAATACGTATTTACATGTATAATGCTGTTTATTTTGGACATGTTGTAAGCTTAACCGGATTTTTCTTGCAAGCCGGTGATAAAACTCCACCAACTCCACCCACTTCTATAGCTGCAACTTCAAGAAACTCTTATGCCGTAGAGCTATCGTGGAAACCATCGGTTGACAATACAGGTGTCGCAGCTTATCATGTTTACAGAGATAGTTTATTGCTTGGAAAAACAATGGATACCCTTTTTACAGCAGGGATTTATAAAGCAAATACGTTATACGATAATTTCTGGGTACAGGCAGCTGATTCTGCAGGGAATTTATCGGTAGCGAGTGAGAAAGTATCGGCAACGACACTTCCTGTTACTTCAGAAAATGAACGAGCACCACTTGGCATGAATCTGGGTGATGTGCGAGATTATAGTTTTGAATACCCATTTATTAATTTAGTGAAGCGTTCGCGTAGGTGGGGCCCGCTTGGGGCTCCATGGAATTCTTACTCTTATAAAACCACACCTACAGATAGTGAAATGGTAAATGCCAAAGGTTATCTTAAACCGGGAAAAACCGGCGCAGTAGTAGTGATATGCAATGGTAATGAAAAAATATATCCGGCAACTGGTGTTGATTATGTTTGTAGGTATGAAGGGAAAGGAACGGTTCAATTATCAAGGGACTGGAGGGTGATACCTGTAAATGACGGAAGAGCCGTTTTTAACGTTCCTGCAGGATGCAAGGACATGATTTGTTTGGCAATCCTTAAAAATGACTCAATTGATCCGGTTCGCAATGTGTGGATAAGCGAACTTAAATACGAAAGTTATTACGATGACCAACTAAATCCGGAAAAGATATTTTATCCGGATTACGTTGATAACTGGAATAAATTCAAGGTGCTCCGTTCCATGGAGTTTATGCATGTTAACAATAGTCCGGTTACTGATTGGCAAAATACCGGCGATTCTTTCAGTACGGTGACTGCACCCTCTGAAGCCGACTTTACCTGGGCTTCCGGTACTCCTGTTGAGGTGTTGGTTAAATTAGCGAATTACACCCATACCGACCCTTGGTTCTGTATGCCTTATCAGGCAACCGAAAGTTATATTACAAATTTTGCCCAATATGTGCATGACAATCTCTCGCCTAATCTGCATTGCTATATAGAATATTCCAATGAGTGTTGGAATTGGGGATTTTACCAATCGCATTATTGTGTGTCAGAAGGAAGTAAAATATGGGGAAATTCAGATCAATCAGCTTACCAAAAGTATTATGCACTTCGAAGCGTGAAAATGTTTCACATCTGGGAATCTGTTTTTAAGAATGACAGGTCGCGTTTAGTTCGTGTTTTTGCCTGGCAGGCAGCGGGTTCACCTAATACGCTGTTAGATACAGAATATCCTGCTGAATTTACCGGCAAAGCATATACACATGGTGACGCATTAGCTATTGCGCCTTATTTTGGAGGGGCTTTTGGAGGCTATAATTCACCAGTAATAAATTTGACTGTTTCTGAAACACTGGATCAATGTACTGGGTTTGTTAATACCACGTGTGCTTCCTGGATCAAAACTAATTCCACAGCGGCTAAAACTCGCAAATTATCCCTAATTGCTTATGAAGGTGGACAGCATTTGATGGTTGTTGGTGCTGATAAAGATGCTGTTGCCGATACATCTATTATTTTGAGGGATAAATTTCTTCAGGTGAATGCCGATCCGAAAATGAAAGATGTTTATATGAATTATTTTGATGTATGGCGAAAAAATGGTGGTGGTATGTTCTGTTCTTACTGCTCAAATACGGGGATTTTTGGTGCTAAGGAATACCAAACCCAACCCCGTAGCGAGGCTCCAAAGTATGATGGCATGTTAACTTTCATAGAGCAAAATGAAATTTGGTCTTTAGAAAACACAATAAATGTAGAGCCAACGCCAACACCTGTATTTACTGGTTTGAAAAGCAATAATGTGGAATCATTCAGTGTATATCCAAGCATTATTCATGACTGGTTGATAATTCAAACTAATGCAGGCAAACAATTGGTCACAATAACAGATTTGAACGGAAAAACAGTATTTAAAAGACAATATTCTGTAAGTGAAATACAAATTAATACCACTGGATTTAAATCGGGTATTTATATCGTTGGATTGCAATCTGAGCAGGGTGTGCAATATAAAAAGATAGTTAAAAATTAGCATATTGCATGTCTTCTGCCGGTAGTTACAATGTGCATGTAGATACTAAATAGTTGCTTTTAAGTTGTCGTAAGGAACTCGGATAGTATATTGTTGTTGCCTTCGATAAGTGCCTGAATTTTTACTTGTTTTGTTCGAAATTTAGACATTGACTTCTTTTGAAAAATAATATTAAATCATTTAGAGTAAATAATTATGTGTAAAAAATCTACGTCGTTAAATTATGTGTTTGTAATTTTCTTTTTTATGTTTAGCAGCTCGTATTCAACTGCTAATTCCCAAACAGAAAGTTTTTCAAAAATAGAAAATTCAAATACCGGTATCGCTTCTCCCACTCTATTTATTGAGAGTGATTTCACGGGAGCTGCACCGGGAGCTAATATACCTTGGAATGGGGTGTCTTCAATTGATGAAAATATTAGTCTGGTGCAAGGGTGGAGTTACCCCAAATTTGCTTCAGCCACAGGTGTGGTAGGAGCGAGCGACATAAATAATGGATTTGGAGTATATATAGATGCGGGTAGTAAAGCCATGTCAACTTTGAATGAGGCCATTGCTCAGAACGAATACCTTACTCTAAAGATTGCGGTGAAAAATGGTTCGATAAACCTGAATAGAGGAGAGGTGAAGTTTACAATTAATAGGATATCAAGTCTTTCAGCAAGTAAATATGCAGTATTTACAAGTCTTAGACCGTTTACTTTAGGTAATGAATTATTTGTGGGAAGCGTGAATTCTGCGGGTTCACCTATCACTATCACAGATCACTTCCCCGGAAGTGGTTATGGAAATGTTAGTGGAGAAATAGAAATTCGTATTTATATGTTCAATGCTATTTATTTGGGACATAAAACAAGCCTAACTTCGTTTAGCCTGAGAGCGGGTGATTTAGAAGTTCCTACTGCACCAACTGCTCTCACGGCTACTTCCAAAAACTCCTACAGTATTGATTTGTCGTGGAGTCCTTCGGTTGATAATACCGCTGTAACAGGTTATGATGTGTATAGAGATACCTTATTGCTCGGAACTACTAACACCTTATCGTTTACTTCAGGTATTTATAAAGCAAATACATTGTACGAAAAATTTTGGGTACAAGCTCATGATGCAGCAGGAAACGTGTCAGCTGCCAGCAATAGCGTTTCTGCAATGACAAAAGAAACAGGTGCAGAAAATGAACGCTCACCACTTGGAATGAATATCTATGGTAGTTGCGATTACTCTGTGGAACATCCGTTTATCAATATAGCAAAAGGTTCCCGTCCATGGGGAAAGTTAGGTGCTCCATGGCTTACTTACAATGGGAAAGATGGACGTGCTACAGCTGCAGAAATGACTGACGCCAAAGGCTACCTAAAACCGGGGAAACTAGGAGCTACTATTGTTGTTTGTAATAATAGCGATAAATTTTGGCCACATACGGGCGTTGATTACGTGTGTCGTTTCGAAGGAAAAGGAAAAGTACAGTTGGAAAGAGACTGGAGGTTTATACCAGTAAATGACGGAAGAGTCGTTTTTAACGTGCCTTCAGGCTGTACAGATATGTTGAAAATCGACGTTTTGGAGAATGATTCTATTGATCCGATTCGTAATATTTGGATTAGCGAACTTAAATACGAAAGTTATTTCAATGACCAATATAATCCGGATAAAATATTTTATCCCGAATATATTGATAATTGGGGAAAATTTAAAGTTTTGCGTAGTATGGAAGGTACAGGAACGAACAATTGCAGGTTGACTAAATGGCAGGATGCAACTGGAGATTTTAAAGAGGATACAGCTCCTACAGAAGCTGATTTTACATGGACTTCTAAAGGTATACCTGTAGAAGTGTTGGTGAAACTGGCTAATTATACACACACTGATCCTTGGTTTTCCATGCCTCATCAGGCAACCGACAGTTACATGTCCAATTACGCCAAATATGTGTCGGATCATTTGTCACCGAATCTACATTGTTATATTGAGTATTCTAACGAATGTTGGAACTGGATGTTTGCTCAATCTCATTATTGCGTTTCACAAGGAAGCCTTATTTGGGGTAATGCTGATGCTTCGGCTTATCACAAGTATTATGCACTTCAGAGTGTAAGGATGTTCCATCTTTGGGAAACTGTATTTAATAATGATTTATCTCGTTTAGTAAGGGTTTTTGCATGGCAGGCAGCAGGTTCACCTAATACGCTGTTAGATACGGAATATCCAGCTGAATTTACAGGAAAAGCTTATACACATGGTGATGCCCTGGCAATTGGGCCTTATTTTGCCGGATCACTTGATGGCTATAATTCTCCGGCCATCAATATGACAGTTTCTCAGATTCTGGACTATTGCGATAATTATGTGAATACTTCATGTGCTTCTTGGATCAAGATAAATTCTACAGCAGCGAAGGAACGGAAATTGGCTCTCATTGCTTACGAGGGAGGACAACATCTGGTGGCAAGTGGTGCAGACAAGGATGGAATCGGGGATTCAACCGCGGTTTTACTTGATAAATTTACCAAGGCTAATGCAGATCCGCGTATGAAAGACCTTTACCTTAAATACTTTGATGTTTGGCGGAATAATGGCGGTGGCATGTTTTGTAATTATAGTACATGTACAATGCCAACAAAATATAGCATTTTTGGCAGTAAAACTTATCAGGATCAACCTCGCAGCGAAGCACCAAAATACGATGCAATGCTTTCTTTTATTGAGCAAAATGAAATTTGGTCTTTAGAAAACACAATAAATGTAGAGCCAACACCAACACGGGTATTAACCGGTTTTAAAAGCAATAATGTTGAAGTATTTAGTGTATATCCAGGCATTATTCACGATTGGTTGATAATTCAAACTAATGCAGGCAAACAGTTGGTTACAATAACAGATTTGAACGGAAAAAGAGTATTTAAAAGACAATATTCAGGAAGTGAAATACAAATTAATACCACTGGGTATAAACCGGGTGTTTATATCGTAGGGTTACAATCTGAGCAGGGTGTACAATACAAAAAAGTAATTGTACAATAGGTTTTAGTCGATCAGCTGCTGTTTAACGGGTTTAAATGTGTAATCGGAAAATTAATGCCAAATAAAAATCAAAATATTATGAAAATCATTAGTAAGTATTTAATTGTCATCTGTTTGTTTTTGTTGGTTGCTGTTTTAGCTAAGGCGCAAACTTCGGCTTCGTTTAATGTAAGCTCAGCCGGATCACTTCCTACATTACTAGGAACGCAAGCAAATTCCATAACAGACTTAACTCTGACAGGATATCTAAACGGAACCGATATAAAAGCTATTAGGGAGATGACTAGTTTGACAAAGCTAAATTTAGCTGCAACAACTATTGTCTCTGGTGGGGTAGCCTATTATGTCGATCCTTTCGGTTCAAGATATACAGAGAAAAATCGCATTTCAATGTTTATGTTTTGTTGGTGCTCAAATCTAAAATCTGTCATATTACCAAATTCAGTCACATCAATTGACATGTATGCATTTTATGATTGCACTCGATTGGAGTCGGTGATAATTCCTGATAACTTGACGGTTATTGCAACTTGTGCGTTTAGTAATTGTAAAAGTTTACCGTCCTTTTCATTGTCTAAAAATATTTCAAATATCGACTATAGTGCTTTTTCCGGTTGTATTGGTTTAAAACAGTTTTTTGTTGATGAGAACAATCCTTATTTTTCTCAACTCGATGGGGTTTTATATAATAAGGCGAGAACGAAATTGCTAATTTATCCGAATGCAATAGCGTCGCAGTATGAAATTCCTAATGGAGTAACAACGATTCGACAGTATGCTTTTGCCGGCTGCAATGACTTAACTTCTGTTACGATTCCAAACACGGTAACTACTATAGAATGGAACGTTTTTGAAAAATGTACGGGTCTTACAACAATTTCAATCCCCAGCAGTGTAACTTATATTGGAGCTGGTTCTTTTAATAATTGTACCGGACTTATTTCTGCCAGTTTATCGCCCAATATGAATTCTATTAGTGATTGGTTGTTTAATGGTTGTACAAAGTTAAAATCTATTTTTATACCTGATGGCATTGACTCAGTTGGCAAATTTGCTTTTAAGGGTTGTACTAATCTGTCTTCGGTAACTCTTGCTGGAAGTGTTAGTTATTTGAATGACGGTGCATTTGACTCATTTAATATTACTGAAATCCATTGTCTCGGGGCAATTCCGCCCCGCACAGAAGCAATGTCTTTAAATTCGATAGATAAATCGGCATGTAAATTATTTGTTCCCCAGGGGGCTCTCTTAAGTTATTGGACATCATCTGGTTGGTGGGAGTTTGTTAATGTTGTTGAGGAGGCAGCTTCTGCAGTAAAATATATAAGTAATGACTTAATATCATTGACAACAGAAAACCACCAAATAAACGTTCGGTCAAAGGAATTAATTCAAATTTCAGTTTATGAATTATCCGGCAAAAAGATATTTGAGCAAGAAATAATTGGAGAGGCTCAAATAGCAGTTAAAACTGGAGTTTACTTGGTTAAAGTTGGATCCCAGTCAAAAAAAATAATGGTTAAATAACAAATTGCTTCAATGTTAGTGTAATGTCTTTTAAATTTAATAGTTTAAACAAAATGAAAAAAATTATTTCCTTGTTATGTTCTCTTTTGATTTTAGTGAGTTTAGATGCACAGTTGGCTGACCGAAATTTCTTTGTTGATTTCGGTACCACGGATGGACTGACTTCAGGCTCAGATATAAATGGTAATTATTGGAATAATGTTACAAATCCACTGTCCACAGCCTCTGCTGTTTTGTTGTTTACCAGTGGAAACGAATCTTCGGGTTACTCTTTGCAAATGATATTACCAATGCAGGCTTCTAGTGCTTCTTTTGGCGGACTTTTAAGCCCCAATGCTTCAACTTTGGGCGAATTCGCAATCCCCTCAACTACCCAAGATTATTTTTCAAGTTCAACTTCAGGAAGTATGAAGTTTACCGGTTTAGATCCAAGTCGAGGGTACAAGTTTAAATTTTTTGGAAGTAAGACTTCAACTGAAACAAGGGTTACGCAATACTCATTGTCGGGATTAAACACAGAAACGACAACCCTTCAGGTCTCGGGTACCGACTTGGGTGGAGCCGGTTATAATGGGAATAATAGTACCATTTGTAGTTCAAATGTTGTATTACCTGATGCGAATGGTGAAATTTTGCTGACTATTTCTAAAAAATCAGGGAGTGTGGTTCATTTAAACGCAATGAAAATTGAAGAGTTTTTTACTGTTCCGGTAGTAGATGTTTCTGGCATTGATGTTACAGGTAGTACTTCTAACGGAGGAAATACTTATCAAATGGTAGCAAATGTAATACCGGTAAATTCAGCATTTAAAAATGTTTTTTGGAGTGTCGACAATCCTAAAATTGCTACTATTGACGATAATGGCTTACTTACCGCAAAACAAAATGGATCAGTTACTGTAATTGCAAAAACAAAACAGCCGAATTCTACGGTCAGTGGTACTAAAAAAGTGGATGTTTCAATTATTGATGTGTCAGAAATAAGTGTGTCAGGATCTCTTGTGAATGGAGGTAGCATTTATCAAATGACAGCAGGAGTTTTACCCGCCAATGCAACTTTTAAGGACGTTTTTTGGAGCGTTGATAATCCTAAGATTGCAACTATAAATTCTTCAGGTCTTCTTGTTCTAAATTCAATAGGAACAGTAAAAGTGACGGCTACAACAAAACAGTTAAATTCAGTGGTGAATGGAAGCACTCAAATAGTAAGTACAATAGATGATTCGAAATTAGATAAATTAAAGATAACGGTCATGGGATCCTCTGTTGCATCTGGTTCAGCCGCTACTTCAAGCCAGGGGTATGCTTATTTATATGGTAAGTTGTTAGCACAACGAAATACTTCCGGAACAGGATCTAATTGGACAGTTTCGAATATCTCTATAGGTGGAAGTACTACTGTGAGTTTGCTAAATCGTTGGGAATCAGATTTGATTCCGCAATTTAGCAAATATGTTATTTATGGTTTGTCACTAGGGAATGAGGGTATCGCGGCTGGTGGACAAACCACCTTCGAGCAATATAAAAGTAATATGTTATTGCTTATAGACAAAGCCAGAGCAAAAGGAATGATTCCGGTAGTAATGAATTGCTATGCTCGTGCAGATTATAATGCTGTTGATTATGCCTATATAAAACAAATGAATTTGCTAATGCAGAAATGGGATGTTCCAACCGTAAATTTATTGGGAGCAATTGATGATGGCTCAGGCCATTGGGCTATAGGTTATATGAATGATGCTTTACATCCGAATAATGCAGGTCATATCGAATTTACCTATGCTATGGTTCCTTCTTTATTTGATGCGCTTAGTGCAGGAAAACCAGTTCCATACAAAGTCAGCGGAACATACATCACATCAGAAAAGTCGATTAATTCAAATCAAATTGAATTTACACCGGATAATATAATTCATCCATTCACACTCTCGTTTGATGTTAAAACAGGAGACGTTGGTACCATTGCATCATTTACACAAGGTACTTCATCCGGAACAATCAGCATTAATTCATCTGGAGCTATTTGTTACCATTCCCCGACAGGAACTGGAATTGTTGGGCGTATTATGAATGACTATATGTGGCATAAAATTACGTTGACACATTTCTATGCACGGGGAGAGACAATTTTGTATGTTGATAATGAGGAGGCTGGTAGAATAAATGAAAAACTCGAAGCAAAGGTTTTTTATCTGAACGATGAGAATTCTCCTAATTCTATTAAATATAGGGATTTGTTTTTCTATCGTTCTGGATTAAATCCTAATGAAATAGCAGCATTGAATAATGGAGATATGCTAAAGTCGAGTTTGGAGATTTATGCACCGCTTGATGGACTCTCAATAATTGGATCTGACCCATATGTGAATCTTGCACAAAGTACAAATACTTTGAAAATCAATAAGCTCACAACTGAGACTAAAAGAAATTCCGATTTGTCAGGCTACAAGATTTATCCTTGTCCAGTCAAAAACATTCTGAATATAAATGGATTAAAACATGGAAGGCAATATGAATATACAATATATAATTTAGCAGGTCGTGTAGTGATGAAAAATATTGTTGAGAATGATAAAGGGCTCAATGTTTCATTATTACCAGCAGCGCAATATTTGTTATCCTTAAAAGATATGAATAATTTGCTACAGAGTACTTTTAGTTTTACTAGGAATTAGCTTGGTTGAAAAGTGAAGCTTTTTGAATAATGTCGAAAAAGTATCAGCCTTTGTTGTAATAATATGTTTTTTTAAACTTTCACAAACATATATTTGCATGAGTAAATCATGTCTTTTTTTGTACCCCTTTTTACTGGTAAGTCTGAATACAAAATTATAGTTTAAATTTTAATCTTGTAGTTTTTTTAAGGAAAGTTAAGGCGTTTAATTGTGTGTTTTACAGCTGTTTGGCTGTAATGGCAGTTGTAGTGCAATTGTTGATATAACTAATTGTTTTAACTATGCTTTTATGCTTTATGGGTGCATAAATAGATTGGGAAAAGGTTTAGCAAAATTTTGAGGTCAAATAATCCTAAAATGGCATTTAAGTGTGCTTTAGAGCCACTGGTTTAGTAATGTCTCGAACACAGAATATTTAATAATTATTTATCATGAAACGATTTTTGTATTTGTTAGTTGTTGTATTGAATCTTTTACTTTCTGGCAATGTAAACGCAACGGTCAAGTTACCTGCAGTTTTTAGTGACAATATGGTTCTTCAGCAGCAATCGAATGTGCCAATTTGGGGTGAATCTTCAAAAAAGAAAGTTGTAATTAAAACTTCATGGGATAAGAAAGTTTATAATGTTGTTCCTGATGTAACTGGAAAATGGAAGACTACTCTAACGACGCCTGTTTACGGGGGACCCTATTCTATAGAGATTAATGATGGAACAAAATTAATTCTAAAGAATGTATTAATTGGTGAGGTTTGGCTTTGTTCAGGACAATCAAATATGGAAATGCCGGTAGATGGTTGGGGTAAGGTTCTGAATTATAAGAAGGAAATTGATGAGGCAAATTTCCCAAACATCCGCTTTCTGAAAGCAAATAAAAATTTGAGTGCAAAACCGCTCACAGAAATTGATGTGAAAGATGGAGGCTGGGTGGTTTGTTCTCCTGAAACCGTGGGTGACTTTTCGGCTGTGTCATATTTTTTTGGAAAAAATTTATTCGTAAATAAAGATATTCCTATTGGACTTATTAATACATCATGGGGTGGAACAATAGCTGAAGCTTGGACAAGTGCTGAATCATTGAAAACAATGCCAGATTTTACAACGAAAGTTCAGGATATGGAAAAAATAGCTACAGAATGGACTGATATTCAGAAAAAATACAATCAGGAGTATGCTGCATGGATGGCTCAGGTAGATAATGTAGATAAAGGATTGGCCAACGCAAAGTTGCCTTGGTACGGAATAGATATAGTCCAATCAGACTGGAAATCAATACAAGTCCCTGATTATTGGGAAAAACAAGGGTTGGAAGGTTTTGATGGAATGGTTTGGATGCGTAAAACGATAGACATTCCGGCTGACTGGCAAAATCAGGACTTAAAACTCAATTTAGATCTTATTGACGATAATGATATTACCTATTTTAATGGTGTTGAAGTAGGACGTACTTCTGGCTGGAATATCTATAGAACTTATTCCATTCCTGCTAAGCTGGTAAAGAAAGGTAAGGCTGTTATCGTTGTTCGTGTCCTTGATAATGGAGGTGGCGGTGGAATTTATGGAGATCCAGCAAAACTTGAGCTAAGTCTGACGCGTGATAAAAATATATCATTGGTTGGTAATTGGCAGTGTAAAATTGGATTTAATATAAACGAAGTAGCCAAAGCTCCCCAAAAATGGGACAATCCGAATCGTGTAAACGTACTTTATAATGCAATGATTAATCCTTTGGTACCATTTGCCATTAAAGGTGTTATTTGGTATCAGGGCGAAAGCAATGCCGATAAAGCCTATCAATACAGAGAATTGTTTCCTTTGATGATTAAAGACTGGCGAAAAAAATGGAATTCAAATTTCCCATTCTATTTTGTTCAATTAGCAAATTATACTGCAGTGACATCTCAACCAGAGGAAGCACTATGGGCTGAATTACGCGAAGCTCAATCAAAAACATTAAATCTGGAGAATACAGGAATGGCAGTTGCAATTGATTTAGGTGAAGCGGCAGATATACATCCGAAGAATAAACCAGAAGTAGGTCGCAGACTGTCATTAATTGCCCGAAATAATACTTATGGCGAGAATATACCATATTCTGGTCCAGTATATAATTCGTATCTGATAAAAGGCGATTCAATCTTTATTAAATTCAATTCTACTTACGGAGGTCTTAAAACGCTAAAGGGTGATAGCTTGAAAGGTTTTGCTATTGCTGGTCTTGATCACCAGTTTCATTGGGCAGAAGCCAGAATAGTAGGGAACGATGTACTTGTCTATTCTGATGAAGTTTCAAATCCGATAGCAGTCCGTTATGCATGGGCAGCCAATCCGGTTTGTAATTTATATAATGGAGCAGGTTTACCGGCTTCCCCTTTCCGTACTGACGATTGGATTGGAATAAGCTACGGGAAGAAATAGTTCATATAAGTATCGATACTATTAATAATAATACTGGTTCTGCAACTTAAAATGCGTGCATTTTATTGAATTGTATCTACTAAATGCAATTGATACAATTTGTCGGGAAAGTATCATAATTGGATAAAATAGTATGGCTATTAAGGATTTGAATATCTTATTTTTACGACATTAAATATTGTTTTAAAATGAATGATATTACATAAATTCATTTGGTTCAAAACTGATTATCTATTCATGATGAAAATGGCACTCAGTTTCGAATTGATATGAGTTTGGTGTGAGATTGTTGTCAACATTAGTTCTTTTAATGCAGTATGAAATAAGGATAAAGGGCAATTGTTCTGGAATTTATTTTCTACGAAAGATCAAAGTGCTACTGAAAATCTGGTTTTTTTGAACCCTTTTGTAGCAGCAATTTCTCAATGTCCCCATATCTTTTAATTTTTTCAAGCTTAACAATAAGCTTCAGCTAAGGTCAAATTGTTTGTTCTATTAACCATTAAATACTAGGAGGATTAATTACATGTTAAAAAAGACTTTTCTTTTATTGTCAGTTTTTCTGATAACGTTTTTCACAACTAATGCCCAAACTGGGTTTACGGATAATTTTAATTCCGGAACAGTTTCATCAAACTGGTGGGCGGGAGGTTCTCAATACACGTTGAACCAGTCTGGTGGTCTGTTGAAAATTGGAGTAAATAAATATCAAGGTTGGGCTACTTTTGGCATAAACCTTCCCACTACGATAGATATTACTTCAAACCCATTTGTAAATATTAAAGTCAAGTCAGAGCAAGATATCACTATCGATGTATACATAGTTGATGCAGCGAATGTGAATAAAAATATTTCAAGAAGAATTTCTCGATCAGATAGTTTGATTAATATCTGTTGGGATTTTTCCGCTGTTACAGGAATTGACCTTACAAAGATTACCAAAATGTATATTGGTGTAAATGGTATGGCATTGAATTATAAAGGCAACTTGCAATTTGAAGATTTTAAGGTGGGTACAGATGCTCAAAAGATATCTAATTTTTCAGCAGTATCTAATCTGAGCTTGTTTCATGGCTCAAAGAAAAATATGATTTATCTTCAAGGATTACAAAATGTACAAAATATAGCATTTGCTAGAACTCCGAGTTTGATAAACAATATTACCTATAGTTCTATTTCATCAGATGGAACAATGGTAATTTCATTTGATGCTACAGATGCAATTGGTACTGAAACGTTAACGCTTCAAAGTACCGGAATTACAGGGTGGAACTCAAATTCATACTCGTTCAGATTAAATCTAGCTGGAAATGCAGCTCCAACTTTTACTACTCCAGCAAACTACAAATGTAAAGTAGGTGAATTACAAAATATTTTAATATCTGATATCTCTGATGGAGATGCTTCTGCAAAACAAAATCTCAGTTTCATGCTCAGCTCGACTAACTCTGCTGTTGTTGGGGCAAAATATGATGTTCTATATACTCAGGATTCGCCAACTGCACAATTGCAATTCACTCCATCTGCGGCAGGTACTGCCACTGCTAGTTTGACGTTGAATGATGGACAAACTACCAATAATTCTACCGTAAAGTCTTTTACTGTAACATCATTTGATAAATGGAATGCTGACCCAACTTTAAATGTAATTGATCCGATAATGGTGTATAACAACGCCGGTGAACAAACAATTGCGCTTTCAGGAATTTCAGATGGAGATGGGAGTGCACAGAATCTGACATTCCAAGTAACGAGTTCAGATGAAACAATAGTTCCTATACCAACTGTTCAATATGTTTTGGGTAGTACTGGAACTTTAAAATTTACTCCACAGGTTGGTAAAATTGGAACTGTAACTATTACAGTAACGTTAGCCGATAATGGTGGTGCTGCAGATAATAATGGTAATGGTTCTATTGTACATACCTTCACAATTGATGTACAAGCTCCGCCTTTAACCGGTTATACCATTCCTCTTACAGATTACGTAAATGACCGTTCAAATAAACTTTGGCATGTAGAACTAGAATCTACTGCACAAACTATTTCTTATGTAAAAGATGGGACTGATGATGTCCTTAATATCAATTGTAAAGCAAAAAGCACTTGGAATGGGCTGTGGTATGGTTTTAATAAGCAAAAACTTGATTTGACACAAAATCCATATATTACAATGTGGGTTAAATCTGATCAGGATATTAAATTTACTTTATATTTCTGGGATTATAAATATGAGAGAAACAATATGGTCTCGGCAGATGTGAAATCTATCCCGGCAAATACATGGACTAAAGTTTCTTTTGATTTTTATGGCAAAATGATTAATTCGAAATCAGCACCAATTAGTGCAGATAAAATTGATTCATTGTTATTTAATTATCATCCTGTTTTTAGTTGGCCATTTACAAATTGGGCTGGAAATGTGTGGCTTAAAGATATTCGAATAGGGGATAATGCAGATGGAACTTTCGCGCATCCTAAAACCTGCACCCTTGATGATATCGCGGATTTAACTACTTACTCCAGCACAACAACTGGATCGTTTGATTTGACGAATATCACTGATGGTAATAAAGGAACTGCTATGGTTTCAGCAGTTAGTAACACCCCTGGTGTAGTTGCTAACCCAACAATTTCTGCAGTAGTAAATGGAAAGGCAACGCTTAGCTATACTCTTACCGGGACACCAGGTACTTCAACCATTACTGTAACAACATCAGCAACAGGATCAGCAAATATTGTTAAAACATTTATTGTTAATGTCCAGGCTGCCAATCCAACAGTAACGTCAACAGTAACAGTCGATTTAAATACTAAGTATCAAACTATGCGTGGAATTGGTACTTTTGTTAATGAAGGTGTTAAATCTTATCTGACTAATTATGTTGATGACTTAGGAGCTTCTGTTGCCAGACTTGGTGTTATTGGTAATCAATTGGAACCTATTAATGACAATAATGATCCTTACGTCTTAGATCGGAGTGCATTAAATTACAATGCATTTGATTGGGATTTTGTAAGGAATCTTAAGGAGAAAGGTATTGAACATTTTATATTAACAATATGGAGTATGCCTGCTTGGATGAAAGTTAATGCTTCAGAAGACTTTTTTATGGCAAGTGCAGTATCGTGGGAGAATACAACGAATAAAGTTGATACTGCAATGTATCAGGAATATGCAGAAAATATTGTTGCTTTAGTTAAAACGTTTAAAGAAAGAGCTGGAGTAGATCTTTTGGGGGTCGGTCTGCAAAATGAACCAGCATTCTGTGAACCTTATGGTTCTGCGATTCTGAGCCCAGCCTTGTTTGTTAAAATGATAAATATTGTAGGAAAGCGTTTTGAACAAGAAGGCATCAAATGTAAACTTTATATGGCAGAACAGGTTTTATCTATTCCTTTATACCCTTGGAATGATTATCTTACAGCTGTTCAGAACGATCCTGAAGCATGGAAATATACCGACGTTCAGGCTGTTCATGGGTATACAGGAGATGGAATTACTAATTACACAGCAAATTGTTCGGAATGGGCTTCCATTTTTAATAAAGCCCAATTGGAGCCACATCCGAATGAATTGTGGATGACCGAAACTGAATCAGCATCATCAACTTGGGCAAATATCATGACTAATGTAGGGGCTATGAGTACTGCTATAAGTTGTGGAAATGTAAGTTTATGGACCCAATGGGCTTATACTGGACATTTTATTATTCAGGGAAAGAGCAACCAACTGGCTTATGCAGAATCTCAATTTGCAAAATTTGCAAAGCCTGGCTCAGTCCGTGTTTCTACAACTACAAGTGATGCTAATCTGTTGGTAACATCTTTTGTGAATACAAGTAAGTATAATAATAATTTTGCAACCGTAGTTATTAATAAAAATACGGTGCCGGTTAGCATTAAATTGACAGGAGAGAATCTACCTACAAGTTTTGATACTTATCAAACTTACTATTTGCAAAACTTCAAGAAAACTGCAAACGGGGCGCAAAAAGACGTTGCATATCTGTTACCGGCTCAAAGTATTACCACTTTTGTATCGCCATTGCCTAATGCAGCTCCAACAATTAATCCATTAGGAAATCAAAAAGTAAATAAGAATAGCGCCGAACATGTTGTTCTGTTAACTGGAATCACAGATGGTGGCGAGGGTAATCAAACAATAACTATTACCCCAACGGTTTTGACCGGAGGTGCAATTATTAGTAATGTTCATGTAGATTATAATTCACCTGAAAATACTGCGAAATTGTATTATACAGTTGTAAATGAAAAATCAGGTTTTGCTTCAATTAAAATTGAAGTTGCCGATAATGGAGCTGTCAATAATAAAATAGCAATAAACTGTAATGTAGAGGTGTTAACTACAACGGATGTAACTGTTGTTAATGAATGTGCTCTTAAAATATATCCTAATCCTGCAAGTAGTTACATTAACTTGAGTTTGCCTAATTCAACTTACAAATCAGTTTCAATTGTAAACTTGTTGGGAGAAACTATTCTTGTTCAAAATATTAATTCTGTAAATCAACAAATTAATATTGATAATTTGAAAGCGGGTTTATATTTCATTCAGGTGAAAAATGAAAATGGAGTATTGACAAAACAATTCTTTAAAAAATAGATTCAGTCTAAAGAAGAGAGAACAATGACATGAAAAACTTTACTGTCATTGTTCTCTTTTTTTATAATACTAATTGTGACTTTAAAACTCATAATCACTTAGCAATATGAATATAACTGGCTCGAAACTTAAAGTATCCGAGAAAATAGGGTATGCACTTGGTGATGGCGCCGCTAATATCGCATGGCGTGGCGTGGCCACATTTTTATTTGTTTTTTATACTGACGTTTTTGGTATCAACCCCGCGGCAGTTGGATTGTTGATGTTAATTGCTAGATTCAGTGATGGAATTATTGACATAATCATGGGTGTTCTCTGTGACCGAACGAATTCAAGATATGGAAAATTTCGTCCATGGATATTGTGGACAGCCATACCATTAGGAATAACATTGTCCTTGCTGTTTACCACTCCAAATTTAGACCCGACAGGGAAAATTATTTACGCTTATGTTTCTTATTTGTTGTTTTTCCTTATCTATACCGCCAATAATATTCCTTATGGTGCATTAATGGCGGTAATGACCCCCTCTGATAAAGAACGTACAAGTCTTGGATCATACCGGATGGTTGGTGCTTTCGCCGGTGGTATGGTGGTGCAGGGGGCTTTGTTGTTTCTGGTTGCACACTTTGGTAACATAAACCCGACTATTACTGTAGAAAAGATTGATACAAAAAGATACGAAGTAACTGTATCGACTAACCGTGATGTCAGGAATGTAAATATCAAAACGAAAGATGGTATAGCCATGTTTATATGGGCTCATACCGCAGTGGACGATAGTCTTAACGTTCCTACTAATGGGAAAAGTTTTTCTATGGAAGCAAAAAAGGATTATACTTTTATTGTTAGCGGAGAGGCTAATTTAGAAGTTAAAGATATAACTATCATTGATCAAAAAAGAGGCTACAGCAATTCTATTTATATTCTAGCTGTTTTTTTGGCAATATTTTTGATGATAACTTTCACTACAACAAAGGAACGCGTACAACCACCCAAAGAACAAAAAAGCAATTTGTCTAAGGATCTTAAGGATCTTGTGAAAAATAAACCCTGGGTTATTCTTCTTCTCATTGGATTGCTGTTCAACGTATATAATTCAATTAAACAGGGAATTGTGGTCATCTATTTTTCCCATTATCTGCATAATCAGCTAATGGCAGCAACGTTTATGATTGGATTAATGCTGGCTTCCATTGCTGGTGCTATGATAACAGCTCCGTTGGGAAAACGAATTGGTAAGCGAAACCTGTTTATCTATGCCCTGATCTTCTCTGGTATTGTTAATGCATTGATTGTTTTTTGTAGCACCAATGATATTAAGAGTATATTTGCTATTGGAATAATTTCTGAATTTGCGGCAGCAATATTTCCTACACTTTTCTTTGCTATGCTTGGAGATGCAGCTGATTATTCCGAATTCAAAAACGGACGAAGAGCTACAGGACTGATTTACTCAGCAGGTTCTTTTGCGACGAAGTTTGGTGGAGGTATAGCCGGTGCAATTATTGGATTCGTTTTGGCAGCATTCAGTTACAATGGGCAAGATACACTTTCCATTCAAGGGGCGGTCCCGGGCATTGTAATGCTCATGAGTTGGATACCGACAATTGTTGCTCTAGTTGCCGCACTGGTGATGACACTATATCCATTGGATCAAAGGAAAATGGATGAAATTACATATGAGCTAAGTGAAAGAAGAAAATCGGAATTAGCCAAAGAAATATAAAAATATATACAATAAATTACAAATCAATCTTTATGAAATACGGACATTTCGATGATAGCCGGCGCGAATACGTCATTACAAATCCTCGCACACCATGGCCCTGGATTAATTACCTTGGGAATGAGGATTTTTTCAGTTTAGTTTCCAATACAGGTGGTGGATATTCTTTTTACAAAGATGCCAAATTCCGCCGTATTACCCGCTATCGTTACAACAATGTACCAATGGATAGTGGCGGAAAGTACTTCTACATCAACGATGGAGAAACGGTGTGGAGTCCGGGCTGGAAACCCTGCAAAACAGAACTGGATAGCTACGAGTGTCGTCACGGGATGAATTACACCACCATCAAAGGGGTGAAAAATGGGGTAGAGGCGGAGGTTTTGTATTTTGTGCCATTGAAAACATGGGCCGAAGTACAAAAACTGACTTTGCGCAATACCACGAACGAAGTAAAAACGCTGAAGATTTTCTCTTTCGTGGAATGGTGCTTGTGGAATGCAGCCACCGATATGGAGAACTTCCAACGCAATTTCTCTACGGGCGAAGTGGAAATAGAAGATTCGGTTATTTATCACAAAACAGAATACAAAGAACGTCGCGATCATTTTGCATACTACTCGGTAAATGAACCTATGCAGGGCTTTGATACAGATCGTGAGACATTCTTTGGCTTGTACAATGGTTTTGACGAACCGCAAACTGTACTCGAAGGGGCGCCACGCAACTCCGAAGCACACGGTTGGTCGCCTATCGCTTCGCACTATGTAGAAGTGGTATTGCAACCCGGAGAATCGAAAGAGTTGGTGTATGTGTTGGGTTACGTAGAAAATGCTCCTGAAGAGAAATGGGAAAGCAAAAACATTATCAATAAAACCAAAGCTAAAGCCACCATTGCCCGTTTCGATACGGCTGCCAAAGTGGATGCTGCTCTTGCAGAACTGAACGCTTATTGGGATAATTTATTGAATGTATTCACCATCAAAACCGGCGAAGAAAAGCTGGATCGTATGGTGAACATTTGGAATCAATACCAATGTATGATTACCTTCTGTTTTTCACGTTCGGCTTCGTTTTTCGAAAGCGGCATCGGACGTGGAATGGGATTCCGTGATTCCAATCAGGATCTCGTGGGCTTTGTGCACCAGATTCCGGAACGTGCCCGCGAACGTATTATCGACATTGCTTCCACGCAATTCCCCGACGGCGGTTGCTATCACCAATATCAACCATTGACCAAAAAAGGAAATAACGAAATCGGACAAGGTTTCAATGACGATCCAATGTGGTTGATTCTGGGAACAACAGCTTATATCAAAGAATCGGGCGATTTCACCATTTTGGATGAACCTGTTCCGTTTGATAATGAGATAGGTTCGGAAGTATCACTTTTCCATCACCTTACTGTTTCGTTTGATCACGTGGTGAATAACCTCGGACCTCACGGTTTACCATTGAGCGGTCGTGCCGACTGGAACGATTGTTTGAACCTGAACTGTTTCTCCAACGATCCGAACGAAAGCTTCCAGACTACCGAAAACAAATCGGAAGGATCGCAAGCACAAAGTTTGATGATTGCAGGACTGTTTGTGGTGTATGGTCGCGATTATGTGGAATTATGTAAAGTAATTGGAAAAACCGAAGAAGCAGCCCGCGCTCAGCAACATATCGATGCCATGGTGGCAGCCATTAAGTTGAATGGTTGGGATGGCGACTGGTTCTTGCGTGCATACGAATATTTTGGAAACAAAATAGGTTCGAAAGACAACGAAGAATCGAAGATCTTTATCGAATCGAATGGTTGGTGTACTATGGCCGGTATCGGTTTGGAAGAAGGCATGGTGGCCAAAGCACTTGATTCGGTAAAAGAACGTCTGGACTGTGAACACGGTATTGTGCTCAACAATCCACCGTTCACAAAGTACTATATCGAATACGGTGAAATTTCCAGCTATCCTCCCGGATACAAAGAAAATGCAGGTATTTTCTGCCACAACAATCCATGGATTATGATTGGCGAAACCGTTCAGGGACGTGGCGACAGAGCGTGGGAATATTTCCGCAAAATCTGTCCTTCATACACCGAAGAAATCAGCGATTTGCACAAGGTAGAACCTTACGTATATGCCCAAATGATTGCCGGGAAAGATGCTTTCAAGCCGGGTGAAGCGAAGAACTCCTGGTTAACCGGAACGGCAGCCTGGAACTATTACGCCATTACACAATACATTTTGGGAATTCAACCCACTTACAATGGCTTGAGAATAGAACCTTGTATTGCACCCGAATGGAAAGGCTTTGCAGTAACCCGTAAATTCCGTGGAGCGACTTACCGGATTGAGGTCAAAAATCCAAACGGATCGATGAAAGGCGTTGCTTCACTAACTGTTGATGGAAAGACCATTGAAGGAAATACTATTCCATTGATGCCTGTAGGTGAAACTTACAAGGTAGAAGTGGTAATGTTATAATAATCAGGAATGTAATATTGGTTTACGATTGCTAAATTATCAAATATGTTTGTTTAATTCTAAAATTGCAACGTGTTTAATTAGTTTAGTTCTTTTGTATTTAGTATATGTTTATTTTAATGAATGGTAATTAGATAATGAAGAAACATTTAATTTTATTTTTTTATATCCTATCTGTATTTTGTTTGGGTGTTAATGCTCAGGAACAAGGTGATGTATATCTGGATGATAGCCAGTCTGTTGAGGCTAGGGTGGAAAGTGCTTTAAATCAAATGACCGTGGAAGAAAAAGTTGCAATGTGTCATGCGCAGTCAAAGTTTAGTTCTTTGGGTGTTCCTCGTTTAGGTATTCCTGATGTTTGGTGCACTGATGGTCCACATGGAGTTAGGGAAGAAGTTTTCTGGGATAAATGGGAAGGTGCAGGATGGACAAATGACTCTTGTACTGCTTTCCCTGCATTGCTTTGTTTGGCATCGACTTTTAATCCTGAATTAGCTTTATTGTATGGAAAGTCGATCGGAGAAGAAGCACGGTACAGAAATAAAACTGTCCTCCTAGGTCCAGGAGTTAATATTTATCGTACACCATTGAATGGACGTAATTTCGAATACATGGGAGAGGATCCATATTTGGCAGCTCGTTTGGCTGTTCCATATATTCAAGGAGTACAGCAGAATGGAGTAGCGGCATGTGTAAAACATTTTGCCGTTAATAATCAGGAAGTTTGGAGAGGGCATATCAATGTAGTCTTAAGTGATAGAGCTTTGCACGAAATTTATCTACCTGCCTTCAAAGCAGCAGTTGAGGAGGGAAAGACATGGTCAATTATGGGCGCTTATAATCAATTAAGAGGTCAGCATTGTTGTCATAATGATTTTCTTTTGAATGGAATTTTGAAAAAAGACTGGAAGTTTGATGGTGTTGTCATAAGTGATTGGGGCGGGGTTCACAATACTGATCAAGCTGTGAATAATGGGCTTGAAATAGAAATGGGAACATGGACGAACGGCTTGACAACTAATAGTAAATCTCCGTATTCTTCTTATTATATGGCAGATCCGTTTCTAAACGGTATAAAATCAGGAAAGTATAAAGAGGATATTCTTAATGATAAAGTTCGTCGGATTCTGCGCATGATTTTTCGAACTACGATGAACAAAAATAGGCCTTATGGTAAGTTTGTGAGTCCAGAACACTCGGAAGTTGCTCGTAAAATTGCTCAAGAAGGTATCGTATTGTTGAAAAATAACAATCAATTTTTTCCTGTGCCTGTAGGTAAATACAAAAGAATTGCAGTTATTGGTGATAATGCTACCCGAAGCGGCACTTTTGGTGGAGGCTCATCTTCTTTGAAAGTTAAATACGAAGTTTCTATATTAGAAGGACTTAAACTAAAATATGGTAAAGAGAATATTATATATTCAAAAGGGTATGATTCGGAAAGTGAATCGAAAGATTCTAATAATACTAATGATTCATTGTTTACAACTGCAATTACAATCGCGAAAGATGCAGATTTAGTATTGTTTATCGGGGGGTTGAATAAGAATAACTTTCAGGATTGTGAGGGGAATGACCGTTTGTCATTTAATTTGCCATATAACCAGGATAAATTAATTTCAGCATTGTCTAAGGTAAATAAGAAAACCGCAGTTATTTTAGTTAGCGGAAATGCGGTTCCGATGCCTTGGATAAAAGAAGTTCCTGCAATTATTCAAAGTTGGTATTTAGGATCTGAAGCAGGTAATGCTTTGGCAGATATTGTTTCAGGGAAGGTAAATCCATCAGGGAAATTGCCTTTCTCGTATCCAAAGAGAATTGAGGATAATGCCGCATATTCATATGGTAAACTATCATATCCTGGCGACAGTATTAATGAGAATTACAAGGAAGATATCCTCGTTGGATATCGCTGGTTCGATACAAAAAAAATTACTCCATTGTTTCCATTTGGTTTCGGACTTTCCTATACTAAGTTTGAATATGGCAATATAACGGCAGAAAAGAATACGTACTATACAAATGAACCGATTAAAATTTCGCTATGCTTGAAAAACTCAGGCAAAGCTGATGGTGCCGAGGTCGTTCAGGTTTACATATCTCAACCATATGCCAGTGTTTTAAGGCCGGTTAAAGAATTGAAGGCTTTTAAAAAGGTGTTTCTTAAAGCCGGAGAAAGCCAGGTTGTAAATTTTGAAATAAAGGTAAGTGATCTCGCATTCTATGATGATAGAATACAAGCATGGACAGTTGAAACAGGTAAATTTATCATTCATGCAGCAGCTTCAACAGCAGAAGTAAAGAGCAGTGTGGATATAAATGTGATTTCGAAATAAAGAAAAGTTTATATAGTTCATATTTTAGATTCTTTTATTTGTCAAACTAAATGTGAGTTTGGCTGATTATGAGTTGTCTAAATGAGACAATTAATAATGTTTTGAGAAAAAGTCAAATCGACTGTGGAATTTATTCAAATAAATTAAAAAAGTTCACGTTCACTATACTTTCAGTTTTCTTAGAGTCCGAAGGAATGGTTGATAATCTAAAAAGTCAATCATTCCTTCTTTTTTTTTTCAACAGATATATGTCTGTTGTTACATCCTTAAATGATTCAATTGAAACATGATAAATAAGCCCCTGTTGATAGTTGTACAATCTTATATGAATAAATATACATTTAAATAACTGAAGGAACGAGGGGTATTCTCTGACTTGTGCATTCGAACTATTTACATCATTACTCGCTGATTATTTTTTACTGAAGAGAGTATTTTTATTCCACGCGATAATTATTAACGCTATTTTTAGTTGGCACACAACAGGTAAATAAATGGTAATTATTATTGATATGTTTTTCACCACATAGACCACAGTAGTTTTGAATAGAATAAATAAGACCAAGAACACATAGCATTATCCCGAATATCGGGATAATTTCAGACTACACAAAAGTATCGGCAGATACTTTTACTATGTGAACTAAGTTTTTTTTTCATTATTTCTATGTGTTTTACTGTGGTGGGAACATATCATTAAATATTGGAAACTGCTTATGTCTTAGTAGTTTAATTTACACACACCAATTTCTCTCTAAACCAACAAATATCCTTACCATTCAATAAATCCCAATCAATTTTTGATTCAACATTATTCTTCAACGAAATCATAAAATATGTCAGAATCTTTTTCATAATATTATTTCCTTCGCACTTCCAAATTGATTTTAATAAATATAATCAGATGAAATAATCCATATTGAAATAACCAACATTTAAATCCTTTTAAAGTGAAATGAGTAAAATATCCATCGGAATATAATAAACTTACCAGAATGAGATTAAATATTGTTCTGGTGAGTTTTACCTACCTCATATAAAATACCCAAATGATAAATCATATCCAATTATTATTTATCATGAAATTTTCTCCGATGATTCTCAAATAAAATATCCAAAACTTTTTCTAATTCTTCAATATTTTTCACTCCTACAATATATTGAGAACCATCAAAACTGATTATCCCTAATCCTTCTAATATGGACAGTATTTTATTCGTTGTCTTCTCATCAATGAGTAATCTATTTTGCAATAAACTAAACGAACAAGTTTTCTGACACACCACCAAGTACCCCGAAGTTTGTATTAACCCATCTTGCAGCTTTTCATTATCAAACGGTTAAAGTACGATAAAAAAGCTGGTAGAACGGTTAGCTATTTTGCAATTTAAGCTGCATTTGTTGAGCTTCTGTTTTGTAAGCGTCTGAATTTCAGCTTCGGCTTGTTTTTGAAAGTCATTTGTAGTGCTCAGGGGGGTATTGATAAACAGCCGATTATGTATTTACTTTGCAGGCATGTATTTCAGAATCTCCATGCGCAAAAATCCAGAAACGAAAGAGCTGTCCGGCTATTATCGTTTATTGGAGAGTTACCGTAATCACAACGGTCAGGCATGTCATCGTACGATGTTAAGTGCGGGTTTTTTGGATGAGCTGAATGCCGACCAGTTGAATGCGATTCAAAAGATACTTACAGCCAAAGTGGCTAATCTGGGTAATCCGTTGTTTGAGTTACCATACAGCGATGATTTGGTGGTGCTGGATTATGTGGAACGTTTTTTCAACCGCATGGTAGTGGAGAAACGTATTGATATACCCAAAGACGAAGCCACACCGAAAGCCGCCAGACATGGAAAAGATTATCAAAGAATCGACATAAACAGCATTCGCAATAAAGATGTTCGGGAAATCGGGGCAGAATGGCTTTCTTATCAAGCGGTTGGTCAACTGCGTATTGCCTCGTTTTTAGAGCAACAAGGCTGGAATGATTCCGACATCCGATTAGCTCTGACACATATTATAAGCCGGGCGGTGTATCCGGCTTCGGAGCTCAAAACCTCCAGTTGGATAAAAGAGAATTCCGCCGTATGCGAAATCACCGGTTTTGATGTAGAAAAAGTCACGAAAGACCAATTGTACCGGATAAGCACCAAACTCTATAACGAAAAAGAGGCGTTGGAGCAATACTTATCTTTTCGAACAAACGAACTGTTTGATATTGAAGACAGAATCATGCTTTACGACCTGACAAATACTTATTTTGAGGGCAGAAAAACGGGAAGTGCACTCGCCAAGTTTGGCCGAAGTAAAGAAAAACGAAGCGATGCCAAACTGGTGGTATTGGCATTGGTTGTGAATCCTGAAGGGTTTATAAAATACTCAGCCATTCTTCAAGGAAATATGTCCGATCCGGCAACACTGGAATCAATGATTGAAAACCTTCGGGTCAAGACCTCCGGTTCGGCAAAAAAAGCCCTTATTGTGATGGATGCAGGTATTGCCACCGAAGATAACCTGAAAATGGTAAAAGCCAAAGGGTATGATTATTTGTGTGTTACCCGTTCGAGTCTAAAAAATTACAAGGTGGAAGCAGATGCAGCCACCGTTACGGTAACCGACAACAAGAAGCAAAAAATAGAACTTTGCCCCGTAAAGTCAGACAAGAATACGGATTATTACCTCAAAGTGGAAAGCCATACCAAAGAACTCAAGGAACGTTCGATGAACGACCAGTTCAGGCAACGCTTTGAAGACGGTTTACAGACAATAGCCGAGAGTCTGACAAAAAAAGGAGGAGTAAAACAGGCAGATAAAGTCTACGAACGTATTGGTCGGCTCAAAGGGAAATATCCGTCCATACAGCGCTATTTTGATATTGAAGTGGTGGTGGGTCAGCAGCCTGAAAGCAAAAGAAAACAGAAACAAGAAAAGAATGAAACTGAGCAAAAGCAAATAGCAACCGCCATCAATTGGGCAATAAAGAAAGATGTTGACATAAATGCACGCAGTGGCATATATTTTCTTCGAACCTCACTGGAAGGGCAATCCCAAGAGATGCTATGGCAGTTTTACAATACAATCCGTGAAATTGAAGCCACGTTTAGAATACTGAAAACCGATCTTGATTTGCGTCCCATCTATCACAAAAAGGATGAAAGTACAATGGCTCATTTGCACTTGGGATTATTAGCTTATTGGGTGGTAAACACCATCAGGCATCAACTCAAAAAAGAGGGCATACACAGTGGATGGAGTGAGATAGTACGAATAATGAATACGCAAAAAGCGGTTACCACATTAGCTCAAAACGATAAAGATGAAGTGATACAAATACGACGTTGCACAGAACCAAATCAAAAGGTACAAAAACTATATGACGCTCTAAAATACAAATATGCACCCTTCGTAAAGAAAAAATCTGTAGTGCTCAAATCTGAATTCCGAGAATAGCAAACCAATGTATAGCAAGAGTTTTATGCTGATTTGCTGCAAAGTGGGTTAAATTCTTCGGAGTCATAACTTGACGAGTCTGTTTAACTTGTAAGAATGCTCTCATATTGATTCAAAAATAATATTCCAATTTTTCCTCCAATTCCTCAATACTCCCAACAAGGATTTTTCGTTCACATTTAATAGTATCAAAGTCTGATATAATTCCCAATCTTTCGAGTATATAAATTACTTCACTACAGGTATTGAAGTGGTAACCAAATTTCCTCTGAATTTTAAACGTGCTGCAGTTATTTGTACTTACTATATAATATGCAATTGTACGTACCTGTTCCATGAAGGATAATCTATTCTCGTTTATCATAGTGGTTTATTTATATAGATTACATTAATTAATTACACAAATAATTTATTATCTTTGTCCCATAATTTTAAAAAAACATATTATGGGACGAAAAGTAAAAACATTAAAAAATTACACAACAGAACAAATCAAGGCGTTGATTGACAATGATGATAAATACAAGCTGGGTATCAGGCTTTATGCCGTTTACCAATTATCTAAAGGCAGATCCAGCAGAGAACTTGAAGATTTGTACAATACAAGTTTTAAGCAGATTTGCAATTGGGCAGACCGTTTTGACCAAAAAGGGATCGAAGGATTAATGAATAAGCCACGAAGTGGACGTCCAACTAATCTTACCTCAGAACAACTTATCGAATTGCGGGAATCACTTTTAAAAAGCCCCGAAATTTTCGGTTACAATACAGGCTCTTGGTCTGGTCCTGTTGTAAGAGACTTTATAGAAAAGATGTTTCAGATAACTTATAAGCAAGCTAATGTGTACAATCTTATGCACTCTTTAGGTCTTAGTTATCAGCGCAGCAAAGGAAAATATCCTGAGCAAGATCCAATTAAAAGAGAAATCGTCAAAGCTGATATAAAAAAACTTTAGTGGAATGCGAAAAGGACTCTTCGATGGTCATTCTCTTTCAAGACGAATTTAGTTTAAGCAATACAGCTACACTTTCTGCCACCTGGTCTCCAAAAGGTCAACAGCCAAAAGTTGATTGCAAACAAGTTAAGAAGGAGCGCGTAACAGGTATTGGAAGCGTTAATCCAATAACGGGGCAGCTGATTGTAAACTTTGAACAAATGGGAAATTACAAGACTTTCAAAAAGCATTTGAAAAAAGTCATAAACCAATATAAGGACAAACGAAAGATAATTATGTATGTAGATAACGTTAGGTTTCATCACGCAAAAAATCTTAAAGGCTTTCTGGAAGCTAATCCCAAATTGGAAATACGATATCTGCCCGCATATTCTCCCGACTTAAATCCGGTTGAACGTGTTTGGTGGTATATGCGAAAGTCAATTACTCACAATCGATATTTATCATCTATCAAAGAACGCATTGCCAAATTCTGGCAGCTTTTGTCTCAAACATTAAAACCAAATGAGACTTTGAGAAAATTATGTGTAATTAATTATTAGAAATTATATAATATGAATGGTTATGCTTTCAATCTCTTTTTAAGAGACAATTCCGTCTAAACTGAGGGAAACGTCCGTTGATTAGATAAAAACTCACCAGAACGAGATTAAATAATATTCTTGTGAGTTTTTTATAATTATAAGACCGGAGTTTTTAAATAACCATTCTGTTTGCAACAAATGGAATAAACTTCTTATTCTCAATTTCCTTATTTTCTATAATAGCATTATTTTTCACGTCGATAAGTGGTTGCTCAACGATATACCACGGACAGATTTGATTCATGTATTCAAGTTTTGCAGACAAATCAAATTCAGCATAACGGGACTTGATGTCATCACCAACATGACCACAAATATCATTAATCATATCCAAAGGACACCCGGCATTGTATAGTCTTGAAATTGCAGTTTTCCGTGCAGTGTGACTTGTTGCAAGAGAATAAAGTGGTTTCTGAATATCAGCTTTTGTTGCTTTGTCGTATTGAACAATTATCCTATCTAATCCAGCAGCTTCAAAAAGGACTTTCAACATACGGTTATAATATTGTTCTGAATAATGTGGAATCAGCAAATCAGTACTATTTTTATATTTTAAAATCAGTTCACGAGCAAGATTATTGAAAGGAACTTCAACCTGCTTACCCGATGAATCTGCAGTTTTCTGTGGGGTAAAACATGTGTAGTTCATTCCTTCCTTCTTATCATATAATATACTGTTGTACGACATTTTATAAAAGTCAGCTACCCTTGCAACAGTACAAAGTTGTAACAGAAAATTATCCCGTATCAATTTCAATGTTATATCTTCAGTCTTAAAATCGTACAGTTGTTTAATTTCAGCAGTTGTGAGTGCAACCGGTTTGTTTACCTTCGGTGTTTTAATCATGAAATTATTCATAGGATAAAAGTCAGTACCAGCTTCTTCACGCACTTTGTTAATCACACAACGCAGGTAACGCAGATAGTTTTCGCTTGTTTCAGAACTACGAACTCCAATTTTGTGTTTTTCACCTTTGTGTATTTCCGGAAACCTCTCTGCAAGTTGCTTTTCATTAATAATGAAATCAGCAAACTGATTCAATAACTTGTGATTGATTGTATTGTACGTAATTGATTTGACCCTTTTATCCGATAGAATCAAATAACGTTCAAATGCAATAAAGGATTTCAAAACAACCTTGAAATACCTTCTTCTTTTTTCATCCATTTTATGATTCAATACATAATCCAGAAAACAATCCCCAAAGGGTTTATTCAATAAATCGTCTTCTGTGTCTATTCGATTCAGTTCTTTATTCATTTCTTCAGTCAAAAATTCAGAAGTTAGTATGGTTCTGTCGTACTTCTTACATATATCTGAAATAGCAATACGAATAAGGTTTATTCTTTCATTGACGATTTTGTATTGTGGATCAATATAGTGGTTAGTCAATCCATATAATTGTAAATCAAAGTTCCACAAGGAAGGATGAATTTTAATATCAGAGGTGTAAAACACATTCAACCCTTTATCATAGATACGGAATCTTACATTAACCTGTTTTTTGAGTTTAATAGTTTCATGACGGATATAAGGTTTAATAGAAATCATTCATTGTAGAATTGTTTTTTGAGAATCATTGATTCTAATTCTATTGTATCCTCATAGAAGAAAAAAGTTGAATAATTTTCAGAAAATATTATCTGTAAGCGATTTTTTCAGTTCAGTTGATATATTTCGGTATCGTCCAAAAACCACAGAAGTTGGAGAATGACCTGAGAGTTCAGCAACAATACTTTGGTCTTTGACTTGTTCAAAGAGTGCAGCACAAAAGAACTTTCTTGCTGCATGACTATGAATAATTTCATTCAATGGTTTTACCACTTCTTCAGTTGTAACCGGGTCTAAGAAAGTAACCGGTCTTGTCAATCCTGCAATAGAGAAGATTTTTTTGAGATATTCATTGTATTTCTGTTCACTGATAAAAGGTAGTATTTTGTTATTTGCAGTATATTTTTCAAGTATCTCTATAGCAACCTGATTGAGAGGTATAGTAATAGTTTTTACCCGGAATCGTTTGGTTTTGGAAGGTATGTATTCCAATATCCCATTATTTATATTTGAACGGGACAGTTGGTAAAAGTCATTGATTCGCATACCTATCTGACATTGAAAAATGAAAATATCCCTTTGCTCACAAAAAGTTTTATTTTCAAAATGAAATTCATATAGTATTTTGAGTTCTTCACGTGTAGGATAAAACGGAGTTCCATACACCTGTTCTTTCATTTTGAATTTTTTGAATGGGTAATTCTGCGTCATTTCATGTTTGATACAGAAATTAAATACCGCACGGAGTATTCGCATAAATCCAATTACAGTATTCTTTGCTCTGACAGAAGGTTTGTCATATTTTGGAAAAATAGTTTTGATTTTTGGATTCAGTGCTAATAAATCAGATTCTTTGGTGAAGAACTTTTCTAACTCCCAAAGCATATCAATATTTATATTTTCGAGGGTAAGAGTAAAATTCTTGTTCTTCAATCTTTTGAAATAGATAAATTTCTCAATAGAATACCTGACAACATGATAGGTTTGTTTTCTTTTGTAGGAAATGTCGTTGTGTGCGATGGTGAAATCCACAGCATCGAGTAGAGATATTTCATTTTTTGATTGTATTACTTCCGCATTCATTTCTCTACCATGACTTACCTCCTTATTTTCAGTTTTCTTGATTTCAGAGTAAAGCTCCTGATTGAGTAATTCACTTAACCTATTTGAAGTTAGGTTTCCAGAAAGCATTTCAGAATTGTAAATAGAAAAGATTAAATATTTTATTTTCTGAATCTGTGAGTCAGTTTCATTTAGCAGGGTAGGGGCGACTTGCTTTGAATGATTATAACTTTGTTTTGCATTATCCCAATAAAGAGGATTAACTACTAAATCGCTTACATAGCTCAGGTTTACTTTTTTGTCAATCAAAAGAAACCTAACTTTAGCTGTTTGTTTATTCTTATTCTGTGTGCGGATATATGCTCTGATACTTGCCATAAAAACTTTAAAATATATGAGCTAAAGTAAGAGAGATATTCTAAAGCTACTCACAGTTTAGAGCAGATCTGGCATTCTTTAGGATTATTGAGCAAATCTTTAGATAATGTCACTTGGTGTTAGAATTAGATATGAAAAACTCTTAACAAAACAGACGTCCGGGTTTAATAATTAAATCAATCTAAAAGAATTTGCTCCAAACTTGCTCCAAAAAATCAATGTTTTAGAGCAATAATTAAAACAATAAAATATTTAACTGTTTGTAAATCAAATAAATTATATAAAATTAAAAATCAATTTCACACCCTTATGAGACAACAAAGCCCCGATAATCGTTTAAGATTTTTCGGGGCTTTTTAATATGTAAGTTGATGCAAGATGATTAATATTATTCGTTTTATTGAGTCTTGAGTTAATTCTGGAGTAACAATTTCTACACTTTATCAGTCAATTTGACCACATTTATATGGATGATCGGGGTTAATTTTGTACCATTCATTCATCCAGTATAAATTAGTATATATATGTCTCGGAATTTTCAAAAATCGTTGATTGTTAGTTGCTTGATTTTCATGTCTTTTGTAAAGATATTTGCGGTAACCTATTATGTTTCACCTACCGGAACCGGAACCGGAACTTTCGCAAGTCCCATGAGTTTTGCTACAGCTATAGGTAAAACGCTTACAGGAGGCGATTCAATTATACTTCGTGGAGGCATGTACAGTTTTACTGGAAAGCAAACTATTTCAAAAGCAGGAACTGCTGCCAAATATTTGCACATTGTCAATTATGCATCAGAAGTGCCTGTTCTCGATTTTAGATCCGAAGCATATGGTACAGCCGGTGTGAGTATAACATCAAACTATGTTCATTTTAAGGGAATAACCGTTCAGGGTGCAGGTGATAACGGGCTTTATGTCACCGGAAGTTATAATTATATTGAGTTTTGTGTGTTTCGTTGGAACTGCGATTCGGGTTTGCAAATGAAAACCGGCAGCGATAATATTATCAAAAATTGCGATTCATATGAAAACTTCGATTATGAAACAGGAGGACTTAGTGCTCCCAATTTTGGAGGTAACGCTGATGGATTTGCTGATAAACAATATACCAATACGGGGACAAATCATTACAAAGGATGTCGTTCTTGGCGTAATGCCGATGATGGCTGGGATCATTACGAGAAAATTGGAAATACTACGTATGATAGTTGCTGGTGTTATGCTAACGGACCGGCCAGTTACGATATGAAAAGTCATATCCGTTTTAAAACCGATAGTGCAAGTTGGTTTGTGAACTTTGCCAGTACAAATTATGTGGTTAAAAACTACGGAAACGGTAATGGTTTCAAACTTGGTGGAAATTATACTGCACATAACGGCACATTACACGATTGTATTTCAGTTTTAAATACAGTGAAAGGTTTCGATCAGAATAATAATGCCGGAGTTATGAACGTATATAATTGTACCGGCAATTTGAATAACCCTGATTACGGATTTTCAAACAGCACATACGGAACTCTGGTAATTAAAAATTGCGCCACCCTTGCTACGAAAAGCTCTAATAAGTTTGCGTGCAAATCTGTCACGCAGTCGAATAATTCATGGAACACAGGTTTTACTTGTACTTCGGCCGATTTTCTGAGTACTGATTATTCTGTTATGCTTAATCCTCGTCAGGCAGGCGGTGCACTTCCTGAAGTTACTTTTCTACATTTAAAACCCACAAGTACCATGATCGATAAAGGTCTTAATCTTGGTTATTCTTTTTATGGATCAGCTCCCGATTTGGGTGCTTTCGAATTTGGGTTGTCAACAGATTTGGAGCCTGTGATATTTTCAGAGAATCTGGATGCAGTTTTTATTAAATCGCAATCGGCTATCCATATTAGTAATTATAGCGGTAATATTACTATGACAGATATGTTAGGTAGGGTTGTAACGCAATTTAATAATAGCAATGCTGAAAATACTTTTACCGTTCAGAATATCCAAAAAGGAATTTATATACTCAAACCTACTAATCATTTAGTGTATTTCAATGCTACAAAAATATTGATCAACTAAATTGTTGCAATCGCTTACGAAAAGAACTGAATTGATTATTTCGATTTGGTTCTTTTTTTTGTCAGAAAATTATAATGTGATAAACAAAAAAATGCTGTATTTTTGCTTTTTTTGTATTGATATTGCCTTTACAATGCCCTGACAATAACTTTCAATTTGTAACTATTTCAATACAAACAACCTTGTTTTTTGTCGTCTGCAAAATAAATAGCTGAAAAACGCAAAAAAAATGTGTTTTGTAAGTGTCATAAAATAAGATATTTGCGAAAAAATATGTTTTTTAGCATAAAAAATACTTGAAAACATTTGGTTGGTATTAAAAAAGTCCCTACTTTTGCACCCGCTTTCAGGAAATACAGAGTGCTGTAAAAAACTGAAATCAAAACCTCAGTTTCTGGTGAAACAAAAATTGAATACAAATAGTCTCGAAACAACTTACTGTTGAAGTAAAATTCGAGCGACGCTCTTTGAGAACAAATGAACAACAAGAATGTAGTATAAGAAAGGGAACATTTCTTAGATATGTATGAATGCATATCAATTTTTTATACCACGTCAATTTTCTACAACAAATAAAGGAAAGATAGCATCCGAGCAAAAAAAAAGATACAACGAAGAGTTTGATCCTGGCTCAGGATGAACGCTAGCGACAGGCCTAACACATGCAAGTCGAGGGGCAGCACAATGGTAGCAATACTATGGTGGCGACCGGCGCACGGGTGAGTAACACGTATGCAACCTACCTGTAAGCGGGGAATAACCCGGAGAAATTCGGACTAATACCGCATAATACTTTTGAACTGCATGGTTTAGAAGTTAAAGATTAATTGCTTACAGATGGGCATGCGTATGATTAGCTAGTTGGTGAGGTAACGGCTCACCAAGGCAACGATCATTAGGGGTTCTGAGAGGAAGGTCCCCCACACTGGTACTGAGACACGGACCAGACTCCTACGGGAGGCAGCAGTGAGGAATATTGGTCAATGGGCGAGAGCCTGAACCAGCCAAGTCGCGTGAAGGAAGAAGGTTCTATGGATTGTAAACTTCTTTTGTAAGGGAATAAAAAGAGTTACGTGTAACTTATTGTATGTACTTTACGAATAAGGATCGGCTAACTCCGTGCCAGCAGCCGCGGTAATACGGAGGATCCAAGCGTTATCCGGATTTATTGGGTTTAAAGGGTGCGTAGGCGGACCCTTAAGTCAGTGGTGAAAGTTTGCGGCTCAACCGTAAAATTGCCATTGAAACTGAGGGTCTTGAGTGTAAATGAGGTAGGCGGAATGTGTTGTGTAGCGGTGAAATGCTTAGATATAACACAGAACACCAATTGCGAAGGCAGCTTACTGGGATACAACTGACGCTGAGGCACGAAAGCGTGGGGATCAAACAGGATTAGATACCCTGGTAGTCCACGCAGTAAACGATGAATACTAGCTGTATGCGATATACTGTATGTGGCAAAGCGAAAGCGTTAAGTATTCCACCTGGGGAGTACGTTCGCAAGAATGAAACTCAAAGGAATTGACGGGGGCCCGCACAAGCGGAGGAACATGTGGTTTAATTCGATGATACGCGAGGAACCTTACCCGGGCTTGAAATGCAGACGACCGACAGGGAAACTTGTCTTCCAGCAATGGCGTCTGTGTAGGTGCTGCATGGTTGTCGTCAGCTCGTGCCGTGAGGTGTCGGCTTAAGTGCCATAACGAGCGCAACCCTTATCATTAGTTACTAACAGGTCATGCTGAGGACTCTAATGAGACTGCCACCGTAAGGTGTGAGGAAGGTGGGGATGACGTCAAATCAGCACGGCCCTTACGTCCGGGGCGACACACGTGTTACAATGGGGGGTACAGAGGGTCGCTACCTAGTGATAGGATGCTAATCTCATAAAGCCTCTCTCAGTTCGGATCGGAGTCTGCAACTCGACTCCGTGAAGCTGGATTCGCTAGTAATCGCGCATCAGCCATGGCGCGGTGAATACGTTCCCGGGCCTTGTACACACCGCCCGTCAAGCCATGGAAGCTGGGGGGACCTGAAGTACGTAACCGCAAGGAGCGTCCTAGGGTAAAACTAGTAACTGGGGCTAAGTCGTAACAAGGTAGCCGTACCGGAAGGTGCGGCTGGAACACCTCCTTTCTGGAGCGATGTTATCAGACTAAGTAGAAAAGTGGTATAAGGATCTCTGAAAAGGGAAAGAGGAAGTGAAAACTTTCTTAGCTACATTCGTTGTTTATTAAATATAAAAAGTAGAGCCTATAAAAAAGAGGCAAGACAAGAAAGCCAGTCCTATAGCTCAGTTGGTTAGAGCGCTACACTGATAATGTAGAGGTCGGCAGTTCAACTCTGCCTGGGACTACTAAAAAAACTGTATAAACAGGAAAAGTGTTAGAGCGCTACACTGTCCCGATAGCTATCGGGAGTAGAGGTCGGCAGTTCAACTCTGCCTGGGACTACAAAAACAATTGACAATTAATAATTGACAATTGATAATTAAGCAAAGCCGTAAAGCAGGATTTAAAACTATCAATTATTCATTATCAATTATCAATTAAAGAAAACCGGGGGATTAGCTCAGTTGGCTTAGAGCACCTGCCTTGCACGCAGGGGGTCAAGGGTTCGAGCCCCTTATTCTCCACTAAGAAATTGATAATTGACAGTGGTCAGTTGATAATGAAGATAGGAGAATACAAAACAAAGAGATTTGATTCAAAAATCACTAATAAAGACAACAAGAGAGTTGTTTTTATAACGAAAAGTAGCAATACATACCGGTTTAGTAATGGTGAAACATTATAAATCTACACATTAAATGGATTATCGTGAGATAAAACAATTGTCAATTATACATTGTCAATTATCCATTGAATAACGATCTTTGACATATTGAAAGAAAGAGAAAAAAAGTAGTAAAGCGATATTTGATTAATAATTGACAATTGATAATGCATAATTGACAATTGACAATTAAAGAAAAGATATTGAAAAAAGATATTTTTTGTGGAAAACGACAATGGCAACATTGTTAGGAAAAACAAGAGATACGAGCAAAAACTGTATTAACGTATTAATTTACGAGACATACAAAGAAATAGAAAAAGCAAATAAGAGCGAACGGTGGATGCCTAGGCTCTGGGAGGCGATGAAGGACGTGATAAGCTGCGATAAGTTTCGGGAAGGTGCAAATAACCTTTGATCCGAAAATTTCCGAATGAGGCAACTCAATGCAGTGAAGCTGCATTATCCTTTGAATGAAGGAGGCAAACGAGGGGAACTGAAACATCTAAGTACCCTTAGGAGAAGAAAACAAAAGTGATTCCGCAAGTAGTGGCGAGCGAACGCGGAGAAGCCCAAACCAGTTATGTAGTAATGCATAGCTGGGGTTGTAGGACTGCGATATTTAGATTAAAACCGAATTGGAACCGTAATGGAAATTTGGACCGTAGAGGGTGAAAGTCCCGTACAGGTAAAGTTTTAGTTTGATAGCAGTATCCTGAGTAGCGCGGGACACGAGAAATCCTGTGTGAATTTGCCGGGACCATCCGGTAAGGCTAAATACTCCCCAGAGACCGATAGTGAACCAGTACCGTGAGGGAAAGGTGAAAAGAACCTTGAATAAAGGAGTGAAATAGACCCTGAACCCGTTCGCTTACAAGCGGTTGGAGCACCTACGTGGTGTGACAGCGTGCCTTTTGCATAATGAACCTACGAGTTACTCTCACTGGCAAGGTTAAGTAATTAAGTTACGCAGCCGAAGCGAAAGCGAGTCTTAACAGGGCGATTTAGTCAGTGGGAGTAGACGCGAAACCAAGTGATCTACCCATGAGCAGGTTGAAGTTTAGGTAACACTAAATGGAGGACCGAACCGGTAAACGTTGAAAAGTTTTCGGATGACTTGTGGGTAGGGGTGAAAGGCTAATCAAACTTGGAGATAGCTCGTACTCCCCGAAATGCATTTAGGTGCAGCGTTACAATAGTTTACATGAGGTAGAGCGACTGATTGGATGCGAGGGCTTCACCGCCTATCAAGTCCTGATAAACTCCGAATGCATGTAAATGTTTTGTAGCAGTGAGGGCATGGGTGCTAAGGTCCATGTCCGAGAGGAGAAGAATCCAGACCATCAGCTAAGGTCCCCAAATATATGCTAAGTTGAATTAACGAAGTCGAACTGCAGCGACAGCTAGGATGTTGGCTTGGAAGCAGCCATTCATTTAAAGAGTGCGTAACAGCTCACTAGTCGAGCGGTTTGGCGTGGATAATAATCGGGCATAAGCATATTACCGAAGCTATGGACTCAATTAATTGAGTGGTAGGGGAGCATTCCATTTCAGCGTCGAAGGCGTAAGGACAACTTACTCTGGAGCGGATGGAAAAGCAAATGTAGGTATAAGTAACGATAAGGGAGGCGAGAAACCTCCCCGCCGGAAGACTAAGGATTCCTGATCAACGCTAATCGGATCAGGGTTAGTCGGGGCCTAAGGTATAGCCGACAGGCGAAGCCGATGGAAGAACTGGTTAATATTCCAGTACTACTATATAGAGTGAAGTGGGGACGCAGAAGTGAAAGTCCTGCCGCCTGACGGAATAGGCGGTTAAAGGGTGTAGATATTGAGAGTCGTAGGCAAATCCGCGATTTGAGTCGAACCTGATAGTACCGAGCGTACTTGTACAATCGGATATGGATGTAAACAGACTGCCAAGAAAATCCGCTAAACGTTAATTTATATAGTACCCGTACCACAAACGGACACACGTGGTCAAGTAGAACATACTAAGGCGCTCGAGTGATTCACAGCTAAGGAACTAGGCAAAATAGTCATGTAACTTCGGGAAAAATGACGCCTCCTCCAGTTGATGGAGAGGCCGCAGAGAAATGGCCCAGGCGACTGTTTAACAAAAACATAGGGCTTTGCAAAATCGAAAGATGAAGTATAAGGCCTGACACCTGCCCGGTGCTGGAAGGTTAAGAGGAGATGTTAGCGCAAGCGAAGCCTTGAATTGAAGCCCCAGTAAACGGCGGCCGTAACTATAACGGTCCTAAGGTAGCGAAATTCCTTGTCGGGTAAGTTCCGACCTGCACGAATGGTGTAACGATCTGGGCACTGTCTCAGCTGTGAGCTCGGTGAAATTGTAGTATCGGTGAAGATGCCGATTACCCGCAACGGGACGGAAAGACCCCGTGAACCTTTACTGCAACTTTACATTGAATTTGGGTAATTAATGTGTAGGATAGGCCGGAGACAATGAAGCAGGTACGCTAGTATTTGTGGAGTCACCCTTGAAATACGGCCCTTTGATTATTTGGATTCTAACTCCCTTCAAGGGAGGACACTGTATGGTGGGTAGTTTGACTGGGGTGGTCGCCTCCAAAAGAGTAACGGAGGCTTCCAAAGGTGCGCTCAGCATGATTGGTAACCATGCGTAGAGTATAATGGTATAAGCGCGCTTGACTGAGAGACCGACAAGTCGATCAGGTAGGAAACTAGGGCATAGTGATCCGGTGGTTCCGTATGGAAGGGCCATCGCTCAAAGGATAAAAGGTACTCCGGGGATAACAGGCTGATCATTCCCAAGAGCTCATATCGACGGAATGGTTTGGCACCTCGATGTCGGCTCGTCACATCCTGGGGCTGGAGAAGGTCCCAAGGGTTGGGCTGTTCGCCCATTAAAGTGGCACGCGAGCTGGGTTCAGAACGTCGTGAGACAGTTCGGTCCCTATCTGTTGTGGGCGCAGGAAATTTGCGAAGGTCTGACACTAGTACGAGAGGACCGTGTTGGACGAACCTCTGGTCGATCGGTTGTTCCGCCAGGAGCATTGCCGAGTAGCCACGTTCGGTTAGGATAAGTGCTGAAAGCATCTAAGCACGAAGCCATCTTCAAGATTAGATTTCCATTGAGGGTCGTAGAAGACTACTACGTTGATAGGTTACAGGTGTACAACAGAAATGTAGAGCCGAGTAATACTAATTGCCCGATAGCTTTTTTGACCCCTCCCAACCTCCCCCAAAGGGAGGAGAAAGACAGGAGAACAAACATTGCTCAAAGATTTACCAACTGATTTTTCTTTCTTTTCAATGTCAAAACCTATACAATGAATAGTTGACAATTGACAATGGATAATTAAGACGAATGAATTAATTATCAATTATTAATTATCAATTATCAATTGAAATTAAGGTGGTTATAGCATTGGGGTTCCACCTCTTCCCATTCCGAACAGAGAAGTTAAGCCCAATCACGTCGATGGTACTGCGTAAAAGTGGGAGAGTAGATAGCCGCCGTTTTTTAAAAGTCCTTATTACAGTAATGTAGTAAGGACTTTTTTTGTGCGCCATATGTTTTAACTTTGTTTGAACTTTCAAGTGAAGTTATTGCAAATGGATTGTAGAGAAACGAGAATAAGAGAGAATGAAGACAGAAAATGAAAAAAAACCGGCAATCAGATTTGACTGCCGGTTGAGCTTAGGTAAAAATTATCACAATACACAATTAACCAAGATCTAAAAAATACAAATTGATTAATTTCTTTTTTTTGAAACATTATTAGATGCCTCTTTCAGTTTTAGTTAGCTAAGGTTGTTTATGAGAATATAAATAAAGCATTTACTATTGCCATTTCGGAAGCTCTATTCTTAATATATAACTTTGCACTGTAGTATAATAGTTGTGTTTTAAATATTGTATGTTTCAAATAATCAGATTTATATTGGTTTATAAACGATTTGTTTGATATAAAATGTTGTTTTAATAAATACGTTGCAAATATAGATATTTATTTTGTATATACAATTCTGTTTGTATATAACATGATGCAAAAAGCGTTGAATTTATTTTTTATTATAAATTCAACGCTTAAAATGTTTTGTTTTTTATATTAATTAATGCATTTTCGGATGATTTCTTCACTAACACCTTCAGCTCTTAGTTTGTTGGCAATATCAATTTTCTCCTGTTGACTTCTTGCCACCTGATATAAAATGCTTATTAGTTGATTTACGGCAGTGTCTAATTGTTTTTTCCCTTCTTTAGTAGCAAAGTCTACTCTGCAGAAGTTTGATCTTTTTCGATGTAGTATGAGATAATATATTCCCGAAATAACTATTGCAGAGATTGCATTGATGTTAATTCCGGAGTTGCCAAACCGGGTTTCAAGCATTTGTATCAGAGGCTCGTTAATCATTTCCCTGAGACGGGCGGTTTTTCTTGTTGTTTTATTGTCATCCGAAAGTTCCCAAATAAGCAACTGCTGCATACCTTTGCTTTTGTATAATGCTGTTATCAGATTGCTTAAAAGAGTTTTAAAAATATCTTCATCAGATTGATCCAAAGGGATATTTTCGGCTATATTGCTGAACCAAAAGTCGTATTTCTCCGTATATCTGTCAAACAAATCTTCCAGGCTGTTGTATCGTCTGTAAAAAACAGTGGATTCTATTTTTGCTCTTTGGGCTATGGAGGTTAGATTGACATTTGCAAATCCAACTTCTTCTATAAGTGAATTAACTGCGTTTAAAACATCTCTGTCTATCGCAATCTTCGTTCGCCTGATACGTTTTTTAGGCTCCTTGTTCTCAGTCATTTTTATTTAAAAGATATTGTTAAAACGAAGAGTTCATATCTTTACTGTTACAAAAATATACAATTGATTTTAAACAATAACTATAAAAATGCATAAAGTTGATTTCGGAGATAAAAAAAGATAACTTACTATTTCCTTTTTGACTTTATTTGTGTACATTTGCACGCAATAATTTTCAAAACTATCTTTAGTCTTCGAGGCTGAAAACTAATTATTTAAAAAAATATAGTATGTCATTTATTGCTGAAAGAGTACAAATTGAAGGTCTTACATTTGACGATGTACTACTGATTCCCGCTTATTCTGATGTTTTGCCCCGTAATGTTGATTTATCAACACGTTTTTCCCGTCGTATTGAACTGAAAATTCCGGTAGTTTCGGCTGCTATGGACACTGTTACCGAAGCAAAAATGGCTATGGCTATTGCCCGTGAAGGTGGAATTGGCGTTATTCACAAAAACATGTCGATTGCCGAACAGGCCAAACAGGTAAATGCTGTAAAACGTGCCGAAAATGGAATGATTTCGAATCCTGTTACAATTAAAAAAGGTGCAACGGTATCTGATGCTTTGGCGTTAATGGCCGAATATAAAATTGGTGGAATTCCTGTGGTAGATGATAATGGTATCTTGGTGGGTATTGTAACAAACCGGGATTTACGTTTTCAGCGCAATATGAATACCCGTATTGATGATGTAATGACCAAGGAAAATCTGGTAACCACCACCCGAACTACCGATTTGGAAGCTGCAGCCGATATACTTCAGCAACATAAAATAGAGAAACTTCCCGTAGTAGATAAAGACAATAAACTGGTTGGCTTGCTCACTTACAAAGATATTACCAAAGCAAAAGATAAACCCATGGCTTCGAAAGATGAACGTGGACGGTTAAGAGTTGCTGCCGGTGTGGGTGTAACTGCCGATGTTTTCGAAAGAATTGATGCGTTGGTTGATGCCGGAGTCGATGCTATCGTTATTGATACAGCGCACGGACATTCGAAAGGTGTTATTGATACACTGCGTGAAGCTAAAAAGCGCTATCCCAATATCGATATTATTGTTGGAAATATAGCCACAGGCGAAGCTGCATTAGCACTTGTTGAAGCTGGTGCCGATGGAGTGAAAGTTGGAATTGGTCCGGGTTCTATTTGTACAACCCGTGTAATTGCCGGTGTGGGTGTTCCACAGTTATCGGCTATTTACGAAGTGTCGAAAGCGTTGAAAGATACCGGCGTACCGGTAATTGCCGATGGCGGTATTCGTTATTCAGGCGATATAGTGAAAGCTTTGGCCGCTGGTGCATATACCATAATGGCCGGATCGCTTTTTGCAGGAGTGGAAGAGTCGCCGGGTGAAACCATTATTTTTAACGGACGTAAATTTAAATCGTATCGTGGAATGGGTTCGCTCGAAGCTATGGAAAAAGGTTCTAAGGATCGCTATTTCCAGGATGTGGAAGCCGATATTAAAAAACTGGTACCTGAAGGTATTGCAGCACGTGTTCCGTTTAAAGGTTCGCTTTTTGAGGTTGTTTATCAGATGATTGGCGGTTTGCGTGCCGGAATGGGTTATTGCGGAGCTAAAACAATTATCGATTTGCATCAGGCTAAATTTACCCGGATTACCAATGCCGGTGTAGCCGAAAGTCATCCTCACGACGTGGCAATAACAAGTGAGGCGCCAAATTACAGCCGCGGAGAATGAAAAAAAACTTTAAAAAATAATCCCGTTACATAACATAATTGTATTTTTGACCGTTAATAATGCTTGTGTAAATTTCAGTTTAAAAAAACAAACAAAAAATTTTTATGAAATCACGTTTTATTTTGTTCGTATTACTTGTTGCTTCGGGTTGCATGTTTGCCCAATCGGCCGACCCGATTTTGATGAAGATAAATGGTAAACCCGTTTTAAAATCGGAGTTTGAATACATTTACAACAAAAACAATTCTAACAATTCGCTGGATAAGAAAACTTTGGATGAATATGTTGATTTGTTTGTGAATTTCAAACTAAAGGTGGAAGAAGCCAAATCGCAGGGTATGGATACCACCAAATCTTTTATAAATGAATTGTCCGGTTATCGTTCGCAGCTGACAAAACCTTATCTGACCGATGCTACTGTTGATGAGCAGGTAATGCAGGAAGCTTACAACAGAATGAAGGAAGATGTGGATGTAAGTCATATTTTGGTACGTGTAGCACCTAATGCTTCGCCTGCCGATACGCTGGCTGCCTGGAATAAAATGAAAACGATTCTGAAAAGACTCGAAAAAGAAGATTTTGCAAAAGTGGCTAAAGATTTATCGGAAGATGAGTCGGCTCAGGAAAATAGCGGACATATTGGCTGGATTTCAGCTTTCCGTACCGTTTATCCTTTCGAAACGATGGCTTACAATACCCCGAAAGGTACTGTTTCGAAACCTGTTCGTACTGCTTTCGGATATCATGTGATAAAAGTTCACGATCGTCGTGCTTCGTTGGGTGAAGTGCTGGTTGCTCATATTATGCGCTTTACGGCGCAGGGCGAAGATGCTAAAAATGCAGAAGCCAAAGCCAAAATCGATTCTATCTATCAGCGTGTTTTAGCCGGTGATGACTTTGGTAAATTAGCCAATGACTTGTCGGAGGACCGTGGTTCTGCTACTCGTAACGGTGAATTGCCCTGGTTTGGATCCGGACGCATGGTGCCGGAATTTGAAGAAGCTGCATTTAAACTAGCTAATATAGGCGATGTTTGTGCGCCCATTCAGTCGGCTTATGGATGGCATATTATCAAATTGCTCGATAAACGTGGTATTGCCTCGTACGAATCGTTGAAATCGGATATAGAACGTAAAGTAAAACGCGATGAAAGAGCCAATCAGGGACAGAAAGCTTTTGTAGCCAAACTGAAAGCTGATTATAAACTTCAGACAGTGCAGAAAAATGTAAATGAATTTGCTACACTGCTTGGTGCAAAAACAAACCTGACAGACTCTGTATATCAAATGCAGATTGCTAATCTGAACAAAGATTTATTCAGTTTTGCCGGAAAAGTGTTTTCACAGGCTGATTTGGTAAATTATATTAAAAAGAACCCTGCTACCGATAAAACAGTTGCCACAGCTATTATCAACGAAAAACTGAACGAACTTATCGAAAAGGAAATTCTGGCTTACGAAGACAGTCAGCTGGAGAATAAATACGATGATTTCCGTTTCTTGATGCAGGAGTATCACGATGGTATTTTGCTGTTCGAAGTGAGCAATAACGAAGTTTGGGAAAAAGCGTCGAAAGACACCAAAGGTTTGGAAGAGTATTTCAATACACACAAAGCTGATTATACCTGGGAAAAACCGCATTACAAAGGTCGTATCATTTCATGCAAAGACAAAACTACCTACAAAGATGCCATGAAACTAGTGAAGAAATTGCCTTCTGACTCTATTGACAAATATCTGCGTACCCGTTTGAACGACAGTATTCAGTATGTGAAAATTGAAAAGGGTCTGTATGTTCTCGGCGATAACAAAGCAGTGGATAAGTTTGGTTTTAAAGTGAAGAAAGCAGAATATGTACCTTCAGCAGAATATCCTTACGTGTTTGTAGTAGGTAAAAATCTGAAAACAATTCCTGAGTCTTATCTTGATGTTCGCGGATTGGTGACAGCCGATTATCAGGAATATCTGGAAAAGGAATGGATAGCAAGTCTTCGCAAGAAATATGCGGTTGAAATAGATCAGAATATACTCAAAACCATAAAGAGTAACTGATAAATCGTATTTTAATTGATATAAAAGAGCCATTGTTTAATGGCTCTTTTTTTTGCGAAAGAGAAATTTGCCCGAAATGCTGCGAAAAATCAGCTAAACGCTTCTTTAAAAAACCTTTATTCTGATTTATTATTTGTAATTTAGCGGTGAAATAATAAAACCAATATTATCTTTGTTTTCAGTATGCAAATGAGTAAATTTTCTGTCATTATCTTCGTGATGTTTATTACTTTGTCCTGTGGTAAGAAAGCCGCCGAACAAAGTCGTATGCCACTACTCGAAGTGGAAGGCAAATTTTTGTATGCCGACCAGGTGCAGGAAATTATACCACCTAACGTAAATGTCAAAGACAGTGCAGACATAGCTCAGGATTTTATTCGTAAATGGGTGACTGATGTGCTGATGTACGAAAACGCCAAAAGAAATATTACCAACAAAGCAGAGATTGATGCATTGCTTGAAGATTACAAAAAATCGCTGACCATTCATCAGTATCAACAGAAAATGCTTGAACAACGGTTGCCGAAAGAACCAACCGGGGAAGAGTTGAAAGCCTTTTACGATCAGTACAGCGACCAGTTGGTGCTGAAAAATGCCATTATCAAAGGTCTTTTGCTGATAGTGCCTGCCAATGCTCCTAAACTTGCCAATGCACGCAGTTGGGTGCAATCTGGGAGCGACGATGCCCTTGGAAATCTGGATAAATACAGCATTCAGAACGCTATCAGTTACGATTATTTTGGCGATAAATGGATTCCGCTGAGCGATGTACTCAAAAAAGTGCCTCTGCAGGTGGAAGATGTCAATTCATTTTTATCATCACGGCGGTTTGTGGAACTGAGCGATAGTACCCGCCATTATTTCCTGAAGATTAATTCATACAAAACAGCCGGTCAGGTGGAGCCGTTCGAAATGGCAAAGCCCAAAATTTCAAATATCATTCTTAATAAGCTGAAGACTGATTTTATTTCGAATTTTGAAGATGAAATTTACGACGATGCGGTAAAAAACGGAACCATTACTTATTTTAATTAACGATAAAATTTATTCAGATAAAAACGACATTCAACATGAGAAAGTTTATTCTTCCCCTTATTCTTATACTCCTGAAAAGCATTGCTCCGGCACAGGCACAAACTCAAACCAATATCATCGACGAAGTGATTTGGATTATTGGCGATGAAGCCATTCTGCGTTCCGAAGTGGAAGAGCAAAAAGCTTATATGCAATATCAGGGGCAAACAATTGAGGGAGATCCGAATTGTGTGATTCCGGAACAAATTGCTATTAATAAGTTGTTTCTGCATCAGGCCGAACTGGATAGTGTTGTGGTGAACGAATCGGGTGTGATTAATCAGGTGGAACGTCAGATAAGTAATGCGCTGGCACAGACAGGTTCTAAAGAAAATCTGGAAGCAGCTGTTGGTAAATCGCTGTCGGAATACCGCGAAAGCCTGATTGTGATGTATCGCGAGCAATCGCTGATTCAGCAAATGCAGGAAAAACTGGTCGAAAATATCAAATCAACACCTGCGGATGTACGCCGGTATTTCAATCAGATAAATCAGGATAGTATTCCGGTGATGCCGGCTCAGGTGGAATTGCAGATTATCAGTTTTGAACCTCCCGTACCTGCCGACGAAATTGCCCGTATCAAGGAACGCCTGCGTGGTTTTACCGAACGTATCAACAGCGGAAGTACCGACTTTTCGATGTTAGCCCGTCTGTATTCCGAAGATACCGAAAGTGCCAAACGTGGTGGTGAACTTGGTTTTATGGGTCGCGGACAGTTGGTGCCTGAATTTGCCAACGTGGCGTTCAATCTTTCCGATCCTAAAAAAGTATCGCGCATTGTGCAAACCGAATTCGGTTATCATATCATTCAGCTGATTGAAAAGAAGGGCGACCGCATCAACTGCCGTCACATTCTGCTCAAACCGCGTATTTCGTTAACCGATAAAAACAACGGAGTGCTACGACTTGACTCTATTTCCGATCTTATCCGGAATGGTAAAATGACTTTCGAACAAGCTGTGGTATATTTCTCGCAGGATAAAAACTCGGTGATGAATGCCGGTTTAATGCTGAACGATAAAACCGGTACTTCCAAATTCGAATATCAGGATTTACCCCAGGAAATTGGACGCGTGGTTTACAACATGAATGTAGGTGAAATTTCGAAACCATTCACCATGATCAATCCTGCTACTAACAAAGAAGTGGTGGCCATTGTAAAAGTGAAATCGAAAACTCCGAATCACAAAGCCAATCTGACCGACGATTTCCAGATTTTGCGCGCTATGTACGAGTCGCAGAAGAAAGCGGAATTTATCACCGAATGGATTGCCAAAAAGCAGAAAGAAACTTATATCAGCATCGATCCGGCATGGCAAAATTGTAGTTTTCAGTACCCGGGCTGGTTGAAAAAGTAAATATACAACAGGGCAAAGCAGTAGCTGAAACATGGTATTTGAGAAAATAAACAAAGATAAAAAAGCCGTATTTTTCCCGGTTTTACAACTGAAGCACATCATACTTATTGGTGTGCTTGGTTTGTTTTTTGGTTTCACTGATGCGCAAATCCGTCCAGGACAGTTGCGCAAGGAAGTGCTCGAAAGCCAGTCCCCAACGCCTAAAAAGCAAAAAGGAACTGCTGTAAACCGTGCTGAGCGTAAGCCCAAACCTCTCGGAACGCCAAAATCGCTGGCGCCTATTGTCAATCCGCTGGCTAACCGCAATGTAACGCTTGTATATCTGGAAAACTCCGAATCGCTGTCGTTCGACCAAATGATAAACCCCGATGTACAGGTGCTGAGGGGTAATGTACGTTTCCGGCACGATAATGCCACCATGTTTTGCGACAGCGCTTATTTTTACGAAAAAGCCAACTCGCTGGATGCATTCGGTCATGTGAAAATTGTGCAGGCCGACACGCTTTTCGTGTTTGGTGATTTTCTGTTCTACGATGGCAATACCAAACTTGCGCGTTTGCGTCAGAACGTGAAAATGATTAACCGCAAAACCACACTTACCACGGACAGTCTGAACTTCGACAGGAACCGGAATCTGGCCTGGTACTATACGGGCGGTAAAATTTTGGACACTGAAAATACGCTCACATCCATTTGGGGGCAATATTCCACAGCCACCAACGACGTGCTTTTTCGCAATCAGGTGTTGCTGCTGAATAAAAATTTTACCATGAACACCGATTCGCTGCTGTACAACACCCGCACTAAGGTGGCCAATATCATTTGTCCTACCCGTATTTTGTACAACGAAGAAACCGAGATTAATACCTCTCGGGGCTGGTACAATACCGACACGGAACGTTCCATGATGTTTAACCGCTCCACAGTGAAACATAAAGATGGAAAAACCATGGTAGGCGATACCGTTTTCTACGATAAGAAAAGCAATTACGGCGAAGCTTTTACCAATGTGATTCTGAACGATACGGTGAATAAATCCACGCTGTACGGCGATTATATTTTTTACAACGATAATACCAAATACGGATTGGCCACCGACTCAGCGTTGATGGTGGATTGGTCGAGTGTGGATACGATGAATGTGCATGCCGACACGCTGTTTAAAATGCGCGACTCCATTTACGACGATGTGAAAGCGTATCACAATGTTCGCTTTTTCCGCAACGATGTGCAGGGCTTGTGCGACTCGATGTACTATGCCGGACGCGATTCGGTGATTAGTTTGCATTATGAACCGGTGTTGTGGTCGGACAATAACCAGTTGTCGGGCGAAACCATGCAGATTTTCACCAAAAACAAAAAGGTGAACCGTGTAAAAATCACCAACGAAGCCATTACCGTGCAGCACAACGATTCGGTATATTTCAATCAACTATCGGGCAAGGAAATGATAGCGTATATCGATAGTGGTCAGCTGCGCAAGGTGGATATCAACGGCAATGCAGAAACGGTTTTTTACCCGCAGGACGATGCCGATTCCACACTGATAGGGCTGAATAAAACGCAGAGCAGTTTTGTGTCCATGTATCTGAAAAACAAAAAAGTGGACCGTGTGGTGCTTACCAGCGCTTCCAGTGGCACTATGTTCCCGCTCGACAAAGCCACCGACAACGAACTCTATCTGAAAAACTTCTTCTGGCTCGAAGAACAACGCCCGCGGACCGTAAAAGATTTATTCCTCGTTTTCCCCAAAACCGAACGCAAACGGCCTGTCACCACTCCGCCAGCCGATACCAACAGTAAAGAACCCAAAAATAACGCGCTGAATCAGACGGGCGGGAAATAGTACAAAGATTATTATCCCTGTTTTCAGTTTTTTATTCCTGCATAAATACTTCTTTACATTATAAAAATTTACAATTTGCGCCGAACTTAAACGAGCAAATTGTCGAACTGTTGAGTGGGAACCAACGTTCCGATAGCTATCGGAAGACCAAAGGGAATAATTTCTAATTCCACTCTCTGTATTATCTCCCGATAGCTACAATTGCACAAAAATTCGACAGAATAAAATTCTGTCATCCCTAACACCTCACTCCGAAAGTGCTCAGCGCTTTACCAACCTGCTGTAAGGGACGACAGAAAATCTTTCTGTCGCTAACCTATTAGAAACATCCGCAATACTTTTCTGATCTTTCGGATATGAACAAAGTTTCTAACTGTCGGGAGGGTTTTGTAATCCCACCCATTGTATTATCTCCCGATAGCTACAATTGCACAAAAATTCGACAGAATAAAATTCTGTCATCCCTAACACCTCACTCCGAAAGTGCTCAGCGCTTTACCAACCTGCTGTCAGTGACGACAGAAATTCTTTCTGTCGCTAACCTATTAGAAACATCCGCAATACTTTTCTGATCTTTCGGATATGAACAAAGTTTCTAACTGTCGGGAGGGTTTTGTAATCCCACCCTTTGTATTGTCTCCCGTTAGCTACAATTGCACAAAAAATCGACAGAATAAAATTCTGTCATCCCTAACACCTCACTTCGAAAGTGCTCAGCGCTTTACCAACTTGCTGTGAGGGACGACAGAAAATCTTTCTGTCGCTAACCTATTAGAAACATCCGCAATACTTTTCTGACCTTTCGGAAATGAACAAAGTTACTAACTGTCTGGAGGGTTTTGTAATTCCACTCTCTGTATTGTCTCCCGTTAGCTACAATTGCACAAAAATTCGACAGAATAAAATTCTGTCATCCCTAACACCTCACTCCGAAAGTGCTCAGCGCTTTACCAACCTGCTGTGAGGGACGACAGAAATTATTTCTGTCGCTAACCTATTAGAAACATCCGCAATACTTTTCTGACCTTTCGGAAATGAACAAAGTTTCTAATTGTCGGGAGGGTTTTGTAATCCCACCCTTCTGTTTTATAAGGAACCATCGATCATAAGTTTGCGAATAATTGCTTTCCGCTATGCTACTATTGGATTCTAAAAAGAATTCCTTACCATAATCATCGAAGAATAAAACGCTGAAAAGTTTCCTATATTTGTACTTTCCAAAACTAAAAATTCAGCCTTGTGAGTACGTTGGTATGGATAGGATTTTGTCAGAGTCTTTTTGCGGCTATACTGTTGTTGGCCAAGCGAAAGAGTTCTGTGTCGGATAGAATTTTATCGGCATGGCTTTGTTTGCTGGCTATCGAGTTTCTTACCTGTGCGCTCGATAACATTATTTTTCAGCAGCCCCTGTTATCCAGTTCGTTTTTGTTGTTTAATCCTGCCTTGTTTCTGTATGTGCAATCACTTACTCTGTCGGGCTTCCGGTTGAAGTGGATTCAGCTTCTGCACCTGTTGCCATTTGTGGTTTTCGAAACTCTGGCCTACATTATTCAGGAGCCATTCAGTCTGGATGGTTTTTTCGAACCGAATCATCATTTAACTTTCAGGGTGCTTTTTGCGGTTGCCAATCTGGTGTCGTGGCTGGTGTACAATCCGCTGAGCATTGTGTATGTGCATCGGCATCGTATGCATTTGCGGAATGAGCATTCCACCATCGATAAAAATGCAAACCTAGGTTGGGTGTTGTCGGTGTCGGTGTTTTATGTGGTTTATTGCATTGTTGCCGTGATATTGGGCGTTACAGCGTATCTGGCGCACCGTTATCCGCAGAGTCCGCATTTTTACAATTATTCCATGTTGTTGTTTTTGGTGTATGTGCTGAGTTTTTATGGTTTATACCAAAGTGAGTTGCCGCAAAAAATGCTTCAGAAACCGGCCGATCTTTTACCGTATAAAAATTCTTCGTTAAACGCGGAAACAAAGCAGCTGATACATCAGAAAATTAAAAACTATATCGAAAAGGAGGTGGCTTACCTGAATCCCGATTTGAATATGGACATGCTTTCTGCTGCACTAAAAATACCCAAATATCAACTTACCGAAGTACTGAACACCGAAATAGGACAGAATTTCTTCCGGTTTGTGAATAGTTACCGGGTGGAAGCTGTCAAAAAAATGCTGTCGAACCCAAAGAACCGTTTCTCCATCGAAGCCATTGGTTACGAATGTGGCTTTGCCAGCAAATCGGCTTTTTACACTGTTTTTAAATCATTGACAGGCCAGACGCCGGTCGCTTTTCGCGATTCATTAAAATCGTAGTTCATCCTCTAAAAACAATAAGATTATCCGCAAAACCACCAGATAGAGAATAATCTCTTTGGTGTTTATAATTGGAACGCGGATTAGACGGATTAAGCTGATCTGCACTGATTCCCAACCTGATACAAAAACGGATTTTATTCTGATATTATTTACTGCGTAAATAACGGATGGAAGATTAGTGATTTAGTCATCTGCTGACTTCACTTGTGAAGTCAAAATCAGTCCCGATATTTTCGGGATAAATCTGTCATCTTTACCGTGAAAATCAGCTTAATCCGCCTAATCCGCGTTCCATTTTTTTTTATTAGTTCGCTTTGCAGATAATCTTTTAAAACTGCACCACAAGTTGTTGTCCCGATTTTAAAATCAGGACTTTTTTGGTTGTTTTGTTTGCTATACTTGCACTCTCAATTCAGCAGGATATGGAAACAATACGTCGCATTTTATTAACGGGAGCATCCGGTACGGTTGGTCAGGAAGTGTTGCAGCAACTGGCGGGGCAGCCAAATATACAACTGACCGTTTTTGATATTGCCAATGCCCGGTCTCAGAAGTTATTTGAAAAGTATGGAGAGCGCATTCGGGTGATATATGGCGATATCTCCAACGAAGAAGAGGTGAAACTGCTTCCGACGGGTTTTGATGTGGTGATTCATTTGGCTGCCATCATACCGCCTTTGGCCGATCAGTTCCCTGAACTTACCCGAAAAGTGAATGTGTCGGGGACGAAAAACCTGGTTGAGCATATTCAAACCACTTCGCCCGATGCATTTTTTCTCTACAGTTCGTCGGTGTCGGTGTATGGCGATAGGGTGGAAACACCTTTTATCCGTGCTACCGACCGGTTGCACATCAGCGACGGCGATGTGTACGGACAAACCAAGATGGATGCCGAAAAAATTGTGCAAAGCAGTTCGCTCGATTGGTCGGTTTTCCGGTTGGCAGCCATCATGAAAAATCACAAAATCTCGAAGCTGATGTTTCATATGCCGCTGGATACTATGCTCGAAATTTGTACGCCGGAAGATACGGCAGCTGCCTTTGTTAAGGCGGTTTTTGCCAGGGATCAACTGAAAAGCCGCATTTTTAATTTGGGTGGTGGCGAAAACTGCTGCCTATCGTACCGCGATTTTCTGCAACGCTCGTTTCATATTTTCGGGTTGGGTAAACTTAATTTTCCGGCGCATGCTTTTGCCGAAAGAAACTTTCATTGCGGTATGATGGCCGATGGAAATTTGCTGGAAGACATGCTGCTTTTTCGGCACGATGATATTGAAACGTATTTCCGGCGTACCGCAAAAACAGTGTCGCCAATGCTGAAAATACTGGCTGTCGTTTTCAGACCGTTTGTGAAATGGTATCTGTTGCTGCAATCGGAACCTTACAAAGCGTACGTGACCAAAAATGCAGGACAAATCAGACATTTCTTTAAATCACCGGGCATGCCGGCTTATAAATTATGAGAACTATCCTGTTAGCTTTTATCCTATTTTTCAATGGTTGCACATATCTGCTCCGTTGTCAGACATTACAGCTGAAAATCACCAATATTTCGGAGCAGAAAGGACAACTGTGCATTGCTTTTTTCGATTCGGATGAGGGATTTAAAGCCGAGAAAACCTGCTACGAACTAAAAATTGATAAAAGCCGAGTGAAACTTCATGAGCTACTGGTAGAAATTCCTTTTCATTTGGGCAGGTTTGGTGTATCGGTGCTCGACGATGCCAATTTCGATGGTAAAATGCAATACAATCTGCTTTGTATTCCCCGCGAAGGTTTCGGTTTTTCAGATTATTACCATCGTGGCATTCACAAACCTTCGTTTTCTGATTTTGCTTTTTATCTGGAAAAAAATGACGTAAAAAATGTGACCATTCGAATGAAATACTTTTAATCAGCGGAATTACTTCTGATAAGTTTTAAAGCTTCTTCGGTATTTTCAACCGGCAACTCACAACTCTGATTTTTACAAACATATACCAGTGTTTTTCCGTGTGCAATCCGGTTTTCCAGAAGCGGAAGTGTTGTGTTATTCCCACCTGCAAAGATACAGTCAGGTAAATAATGCAACTGAATTTTCAGAGCCGTTTCCGTAGCATTATCGCCGGTCACCACAACTTCCTTTTGCGGGTGTACAAACAATCCCAGCAGACCTGCCCAGTTGGCGTAATATGATCCATGTTCTATGGTTTCGTTCAGCACTTTTTGTAACATTAGTTTCGCCTGTGCGATAAAGTTTTCATTTCCGGTGAACCGACCTAATTTAAGTAAAACATGTGCCATGACTGAATTTGACGCAGGAATAACATTGTCTGACGTTTCTGATTTTCGGGCAATCAGCCCTTCGGCTGTATCGGAAGTGTAGTAAAACGGGTCGCCACCCTCGCTCATAAAATGCAGTAATACATAGTCTGTCAGTTTTAATGCCTGTTGTAAATGCTGATGGTGGAAAGTAACTTCATACAGGTCGGTGTACGCCTGTATCAACAGAGCATAATCATCCAGAAACGCATCCACCGAGGTTTTCCCGTCTTTATAAATCCGATGTAAATTCCCGTCAGGTTTCAGAAGATGCTGTTCAATAAAAGCAGTGATTTTTAACGCTCCGGCCAGATAATCAGCTTTATAAGTGGCTTTGTAGGTTTGCACATAAGCACTTATCAGCAAAGCATTCCAGGCACACAAAATTTTATCGTCGGTGGTGGGTCGCACGCGTTTCAATCGGGCATCGAAAAGCTGCTGATTCGCTTTTTGTAACACTGTTTCGAAAGTTCCGACAGTCAGTCCGTTTGCAGCAGCAAAAGCGGCTTTGTCCTGTGTGAAATGCAGGATGTTTTTGCCGTTTTCCCAGTTTCCGGCATCGGTAATTTCATAAAACTTCAGGATAAGCGGACTGATATCTTCGTCCAAAGCATCCAGCATTTCTTTTTTCGTAAACACATAGAATTTACCTTCTTCGTGTTCACTGTCAGCATCGAGCGAAGAGTAAAAACCGCCACTTTTATCATTCAGTTCTCTTTCGCAGAAACGAATGGTTTTTTCTGCCGTTTCGCGGTAAAATACATTTCCGGTAACCTGATATGCTTTGGAATATAAACTAATTAACTGAGCATTATCGTACAGCATTTTCTCGAAATGAGGGATCAGCCAGCGTTCATCCGTGGAATAACGCGCAAAACCACCACCAATCTGATCGTTTAGTCCGCCACGCGCCATGGCATCGAGTGAAACTGTGACAGCTTCGAGCGCTTTTTTATCTTTGGTGAAATAATGGTGTTGCAGCAAAAAATCAAGTCCCACAGGCATCATAAATTTGGGTGCCTTGTTGTAGCCACCCCTGACGAAATCTATTTTCCGGATATGGTTTTCGTACGATAACTGATAATCTTCTGACGTAAAATCTCTCTGAATGCCCACGGAGGAGAAACTATTTGTTGAAATTCCGTTCGTTATGGATTCAGCAGCCCTGAGAACCCGGGGAAAATCCGTGTCGAAAACCTGCCGCAATTGTTGCAGTACATCGATCCACTGGTGTGGTGGAAAATAAGTGGCAGCGTAAAATGGCCGACCATCGGGTAAAGCAATCGCATTCAGCGGCCAGCCACCACGTCCGGTAATGATGTGCGCCGCATCCATGTAAATTTGATCAATGTCGGGTCGCTCTTCGCGATCGACTTTTATACAAACAAAATTTTTGTTCATAAAATCAGCCACTTCATCATTTTCGAACGATTCATGTGCCATCACATGACACCAATGACATGCGGCATATCCTATGCTGATGATCAGTGGTTTGTTTTCGGATTTTGCCAGTTGCAATGCTTCAGTGCCCCATTCGTACCAGTCAACGGGATTGGATGCATGTTGTTGCAGATACGGACTGCTGGCTTTCGACAGATGGTTTTGTTTTTTCATGGCGATACAACAAAACCGGAATAACTATGGTTTGGTCTTTTAATGAGTTTTCAGAAAATTAACAGCAGTAGAAAACTGACAGCTACAAATGCCGAAAATCCGATAATAACCGGTTTGCGTATTTGTCGGTCACCCAGAATAATGGCATAAATCATTTTTATCAGGTTATTGCTGGCAGTGGCTATAACTGTGGCATTTACAATAGATGCAATGTCGATGTGATTGCTGCTGTCCTGAAACAGACTCAGAATATACGGATCGATATCGGTAACACCTACGATAAACGACAGAATATTTACTCCCATATTTCCGTAATTATTGATAACAAAGCCTGTAACAATCGAAAATACAGCAAACAGAAGTCCGAAAACCAATGCAGTTTTAAATTCCAAAGGATTTTTACTGTCGGTTATTTGCGATTGAGTTTCTTTTTTTTTCCGATTAATAAACAACAAATAACCCACATATCCAATGTTTATGAGGATAAGAACAATGAAATAGGGCAGAAGGCCGATACCAACTTCCGGATTGAAAATAAAAGCCAGCATAAGTAACCGGATATACATCATGCCCGTTGCACCCAAAATGCCGGCAGCAATGTGAACCGGATTGTTTTCTTCTTTACTTTTTCGCGCAAGAATCAAGGTGGTAGCAGTGCTGCTGTACAATCCGCCAAGCACTGCCGAAAGCAAAATGCCGGAATCCGGAAAAACAAATTTGCGGAGCAGATAACTCAGATAGGAAATGCCACTCACAGCCACTATCGAAATCCAGATTTGGTAAGGCGAAATATTGATAAATGATGAAATGGGCGTGTGGGGCAGAAGTGGCAAAACTATTCCGGCAATAATGATGAATTTAGCCAGAAAACTGAATTCGTTCCGGTCGAATTTCTGCGAAAAGCGCATCAAATCTTCCTTCAGTTCCACCACGATAAGTATGGTAACCACAATAAGCAACACCATCCACAGCGGTTGAGAAGCAACTAAGGGAGTGAGGCAATAAGTTATCAGGGCAATAACAATGGAGGTAAAACCCCATTTGTTGTTGATTTTAATTTTGTTGTAGTAATACACGCCCAGCAACGCAGCAACAATCACTCCGCCGCCAATAAACAGCATCATGCTCTGAGGCATAATGGAGTAAAGAATAAAGCCAAGGATGCCAATAAGTGTGATGGTACGGTCGGTGCCAAAAAGTATGTCGGATTCGAGTCCGATATGCAACCGGCGTTGCTCCAAACCTATCAGAAGCGAAAAAATAACCACCAATACAAAATTGATAAGTTCTTTGGGTAAATTATTGAGTATTTCCATGTTGTCTGATTTTCAGTCAAAGATAGAAAAAGTTTTTTGATGACAATAATTCTACTAATTAAGTTATCCTGAATAAGTATAGTTGATTACATACTTCTAAAGTTAAGTAGTAAATAATATTGAATGATATGTTTTCATATTTATTTGTATTGTTGTCCCTCTCTATTTATCATCATCGGATGCTTTAGAAATATATCGTTATTTATTTGCTGTTACTTACAAATGTATAGTTGCTGTTTAATGAAATTTTACATATTGCCGCATACAACAAGATATTTCATTGTTTTATTTAATAATTATAACAAAAATTGTATATCTTTACGGAAGTTATGTTCGCTAGTCATTTTAAAACAAATCATTTGCCATAAAATTAAGGTTGGCTGCCTTTGAAATTACTGTATTTATTGTTGTCATATGTCATTGATTCAGGTAATTATGCTTTTTTGTGTTTATGTTATTAACTATCTTTAAAGTACACCACAATGAAAAAAGAACTACTTTTCCTGTGTATAGCTATTGCAGCTATAGAGATTCAAAGTCAGAATGCGATCCCCAATCCTGATTTTGAACTATGGACCACAAACTCCATCGAAAATCCGATGTATTATCCCTTTACATCGAATCAGAATTGCTACAAACAAGGCAATCCCTCCAATGTGAAAAAAGTAACACCGGCATTTCACGGTCAATATGCCCTGGAACTAACAACCCTTACCAATAACCTGGCTTTTATGGTTAATACGGACTCAAAAAATGGTAATATGAGTCTTTGGACTAATGGAATGGCGTATACCGGCAGACCTACAGGTATTAGAGGTTATTACAAGTACAATCTTGCCACATCCGATTCAGCTATTATGATCGTTATGTTTCGAAAAAGCGGAACCACCATTGGAACATATCAGTATAAACTCGGTGGTATTAAAAATGATTTTACCCCGTTCGATTTTCCTTTTTTACCTGCTTTGACTCAAGACCCCGATTCGCTTATTTTCGCTTTAGCTTCGAGCGATTATTATAAAAATCAAAATGGTGTTGCAGGAAGCACTCTAATCGTCGACAGTATTTCGCTTAAAGGAATTGCTGCTCAACCACCACAGTTTAATGGCGATTATGAAGTGTGGGATCAAATTCAATTTCCGCCCGAACTTAATGACTGGAATTTACAAGAAAAATCATCAGGAATTGATAGAAGTTCAGATTTTAAAACCGGGCAATACGCTGTGAAATTAACCACTTATTCATATCAGGAAAACAATCAGCCTGTTGCTCGACCAGGTTATTTAACTTCGGGTTATTGGGACGATATTTGTGGATGTGTGCAAGGTGGAAATCCTTATACTTTACTGAAGGATACGTTGGCGTTTTGGTACAAATATACGCCTGTAGGTAGCGATGTGGCACAAGTGTATCTCGATTTTAAAAAGAACGGAACATCGTGTGGAGGAATAAATACTAATTTGAATGCATCGGTTAATTACCAATACAAAGAAATGCCTTTCGAAATGGGAGTTGCGCCCGATCATGTTATTATTCAGGCAATTTCGTCGTTGTGGGAAAATAGGGCATTAGGTTTTGTCGGCTCTACATTGATACTTGATAATATGTATTTTAAGTCCTCGTTATATTCAGGGAGTGAAGACTATTATTTTTCAGACAAAATCACTATATGGCCAAATCCGGTACAAAATATTTTGAATATAGGCAATTTAAACCAAGATGTTAAGTCGATAGAGTTGTATTCGATCACCGGTAAAATGGTGTATTCAACTACGTCGTTAGTGAGTACTATCGATATTTCAGTATTAACCAAAGGTGTGTATTTTGTGAAAATTGATACAGTAAAACAATCGCAGTATTTAAAGATTATTAAGTTGTAGTTTACTGATAAGAATACCTTGGGATTTTATAAAGCGCAAAAAATGAATTGAAAAATCATGTTTTGCGCTTTATTTTTAAATAAATATATGCATATTAAAACCACTTCTTTTTAAAGATAAAAGCCAGATTTACCAATGCAATCATAACCGGCACTTCCACCAACGGGCCGATAACGGCTGCAAAGGCTTCGCCTGAATTAATGCCGAACACCGCAATAGCCACTGCAATGGCAAGTTCAAAATTGTTGCTGGCTGCTGTGAACGAAAGTGTGGTAGATTGTTCGTAGTTGGCTCCGGTTTTTTTGCTCATCCAGAAAGAGCTTACAAACATGATGATAAAGTAAATCAGCAATGGAATGGCAATCAGCAAAACATCATAAGGTATTTTTACGATATATTCTCCTTTGAGCGAAAACATTACAACTATGGTAAACAATAAAGCAATAAGTGTCAAAGGACTGATTTTAGGGATAAATTTGGTATGATACCATGTCTTGCTTTTCATCCGGATAAGGATAAAACGTGTCAGGAAACCTGCTATAAATGGAATGCCCAGGTAAATAAACACACTTTCAGCAATTTGCCCAATGGTGATTTTTGATACTGCATCGCTGGTTGGAATGCCAAACCACCCCGGGGCAATAGCAATGAAAAACCATGCATACACCGAAAAGAACAATACCTGAAATACACTGTTGAATGCTACCAATCCGGCTGCGTATTGTGTGTCTCCTTTGGCTAAATCGTTCCAAACAATCACCATGGCAATACAGCGAGCCAATCCAATCATAATTATTCCATACACATAAGGCAGATTTGCATTGTTTTCGCCCGGAAAAAATTTGAATAAAAGAATCGCAAGTGCAAACATCAATACCGGTCCGATAATCCAGTTCTGTACCAGTGACAGGCTAAGAATTTTGGTGTTTCGAAATACTTCGCCTAATTCTTCATACTTCACTTTTGCCAATGGCGGATACATCATAACAATTAATCCGATGGCAATCGGGATGTTTGTTGTACCAACCGACATGCTATTCCAGAAATCTGCTATTTGCGGAAACAACCAACCTGAAAATACACCAATTGCCATTGCAAGAAATATCCACAAAGTGAGATATCTATCAAGAAATTTGAGTTTTGTTTTCATTGTTCAGTAATTTTTGTTTCGTCTACAATTGGAATATCAGTCGGTTCATAAATGCTGTTAGAAGTTCCTCCGCAGGAGTATTGAACATTCACCAGACTCTTTTTAGCCAGATCAGCATATTCTTCCAGCTTTGTTTTCTTTACACCTGATACAGTGATGCTGTAAATTCCTGTTTCACCATTCCTGAACAAAGCCAGTTCTTCTTCGATCATATAATTCAGCAAAATATCTTCGGGTATCTGAATGTCTTTTTGTTTGTGAATGGTAATGTCGGCAAAACCCGTTTTTTCGATGATACCTGTATATTCGTTTATGTCAATTGCTCCGGAAACACAACCCGCATACATTTCAGCATCTTTCTGAAGTTTCTCTGGCAATTCGCCTTTAATCACCACATCTGATACACAGAAATGGCCACCGGGTTTTAATACCCTGTACATTTCGGCAAATGCTTTGTTTTTGTCCGGAACCAGATTCAATACACAGTTGGAGAAAATGACATCAAAGGTGTTGTCAGGTAAAGGCATTTGTTCAATATCACCTTTCACGAATTCCACATTGCTGAAACCGAGTTTAGCATTGTTGACTCGTGCTTTTTCGAGCATGGCATCCGTGAAATCGATACCGGTGACTTTTCCTGTTTCGCCTACAATGGCGCGGGCTACAAAGCAATCGTTTCCGGCCCCACTTCCTAAATCTAGAACGGAATCACCCTCTTTTATATTTGCAAATTGTGTTGGAACTCCGCAACCTAAGCCTAAATCAGCATCGGGATTATATCCTTTTTCTTTTTCGTAGCTTTCGGCAAAAACTGCATAGTCAATCGTTGAACAACAGCTTGTTGCTCCGCAGCATGAAGATTCGTTTTGAATCTTCGATTGTTTGGCTATTTCGCCATATTTTTCCTGCACTACAAATTTTAAATCTTTTGCATTCATACCTTTTAAAATTAAATATTTACACCAAATTTTTTCAAAACAAACAACATGATGAAATATCCAATCACCATAATTGTGAGCGAAATGCCCATCGACAACCAGAAATCCACATTCTTTTTCAGCAAAACCGGAAAAAGAATAAAGAAAATCAGCGATGGAATAACTAACCAAAAAATTCCTTGAGATAATTCTGCAATTTTGGCAGTGTCTTTTGTGTCGATATACATCCATACAAAAGCAAGGAGTGAAACCAGTGGCACAGAAGCCAGAATGCTACCCATGGTGGTACTTCGTTTCGAAATTTCAGAAATTGCCACCAACACTACCGACGACAGTAATATTTTAACAATGTAGTAAATCATAACTGCGGTTTGATTTGTTCGATATAAAATTTGTAGAAACCTTCTTTAATTTCGTCGCGTACACGGATAAACTCACTTCGGATAAATTCATCAGTACCAACTGTATGACTGGGATCGTCGTAACCCATGTGTAAGCGGTGTTTTACTTTTCCGAAAAAGGCAGGACATTCTTCGTTTGCACCGCCACAAACGGTAATAACATAATCCCACTCATCTTTCAGGTATTTGTCAACTGAATCGGAAGTATGATGACTTATGTCAATTCCGGCATCTTCCATAGCGGCAACAGCTTTTTGATTTAGTTTACCCGAAGCTTGCGTTCCGGCCGAGCAAACGGTGATGCGGCTATCAAACGATTGTAAAAAACCGTGTGCCATTTGGCTGCGGCATGAGTTTCCTGTACAAAGAATTAATACTTTCATTTTCTTTTGAATTTAATTATTATATAACTTTTCCAATTTTTAGAACTTTGGATAAATTAGTTACAAATAGCGTCAGAGCAACTTATTTCTATAGATTTTATTTCATTGAAGAAGTTCTCAAATTTTTCTAAATGTTCATTTATTGTTGAACCACACAAGCAATAATTGATTTTCAAACCATCAATTTCGCCATGTATTAAACCCATATCACGTAATTCTTTTAAATGTTGTGAAACAGTGGTACGACTCAGTGGCAACTGGTCTGAAATGTCGCCCGAAATACAAGTTTTTGTTTCGGCCAGATACTTTAAAATGGCTAAGCGTGCCGGGTGCGAAATTACTCTTGCAAATGCAGCCAAGTCTTGTAGTTCATTATCAAATACTTCCGGTTTTCTCATTGTTCTAATGTTTTATGTCGCAAACTTACGACATATTTTTGTGTTATAAAAATTTTTAGTATTACATTTTTGTTACATTTTCCTAAAACAATCATCCGATAATTATTTAATACTTGATTTTTTTCTGAAGAATTTCCGATAAATCCGTAGTGGAATAGAATCCCGAGTGGCGGAAAAATTCTTTACCCTCTTCGTTTAGTAATACTTGTGTGGGTATGGTCGCAATGCCAAAAAATTTCATTAATTCCTGATTCTCCGGAAGTGTAACATTCAGGAATATTACTTTTACTCTGCCGGAATATGAGCTTTCAATTTCACGCATCACAACTTCCATTCGCTTGCAAGCAGAGCAACCGGTAGAGCCGAATTCAAGGAGAGTAATTTTATAGTCAAGATTGTTTTGACGATAATTGTATGCAGAATCGACCTCATAAGATAGTCTGCTTCTACCGTTGATAGTTGATTGCGCCTTAATTAAGCGGGACGTATATTCTGTTAGCTTATTTTTAAAAGCAAACAAGAATACAACGAACGCTACCGATAAAATCAGAAAAATTATTGATAGCGTTTGTTTAGCCTTAATAGATAATTTCAGCTTTAGCATACACTTCATTTATTACGGATTCTGTTACCGGTGTTTGTCCTTTTATGTAACCTAAATCCGTTAAACGTATATGATTGAAGTTTTCTATTCCTGCTTTTTTTAGAATCTTTTTAGCGCAATCTTTTGGACATCCATCAATTGCCAGCACATTCGCTTCTTTAAAAGCATTAATCAATGGCTGATCGTCAATAGCTATCATAGTCAGACAATTCATTTTTCTCACTTTATTATCGCGCAGTTTACGAGCAATTACATCCGATAATTGTCCTAGATCTGAAGCGCCAGAGCAGCTAACAACATTATAATCGCTTGTGCCACAAAGACAAGCAGTTTTTTCTTTTGCTTCCATGTTTGCTGAAATTAGTCGATAATGTATTTAGCAATTATTTTTTTGATAAGAGGCATAATAACCATTACCACCGGAAGTGCTACAATAAATGCCACCCCCCATGATTGTACCCATTTTGTGATAAACCCGGTTTGATAGCCAAAATTGACCGACACGCTTACGAATGTTACTACAAAGGTCATGACCAAAACCATAATGATTAAGGTTAGTTTCATTTCATGTTTTTTCTGAATCTTCATTTTTTTAAAATATATAGTTAAATAAAAAGCCAACTATCATAATACCACCACCAACAATGGCAATAAATGTAAGTATTAATGGCAATTTTAATACTTTGCGGAGAATAATCATTTCGGGTAATGAAAGTGCAATGACAGACATCATAAACGACAATGAAGTCCCCAAAGCTGCGCCTTTTTCTATCAATACTGATACAATGGGCACAATGCCGGCTGCATTAGAATACAATGGAATACCAATCAGCACAGATAGCGGAACTGCATACCAAACATCTTTACCCATTAAAGAAGCCATAAATTCAGCAGGTACATAACCGTGTGCTCCAGCGCCCACCAAAATACCTATTGCCACATACAACCAAACTTTACCGACAATCTCATTTACAGCATCGTAGCCCATTTTAATTCGTTGCGAAAAAGTAATTTTTCCTTCTTCTCCCTCACCTTCCCCCAATTTGGTGGCATAGACCCATTCTTCAACCCAATGTTCAAGTTTCAGTTTGCCAATAATCCAACCGGCTACAATAGCAATGGTTAAACCTGTGCCAATGTATATGGCTGCCACTTTCCACCCAAACATGCCATACAGGAGTATCACAGCTACTTCATTAATCATTGGTGCTGCAATCAGGAATGAAAAGGTAACACCCAGTGGAACACCAGATTCCACAAATCCAAGAAAAAGAGGAATGGCGGAACATGAACAAAATGGGGTTACAATTCCTAATAACGAAGCCATGATATTACCCATGAATGTTGATTTACCTTCCAGTGCTTTTCGGGTGCGTTCGGCAGTAAAGTAGCTGCGTAGAATACCCACAAAGAAAATAATCAGGACTAACAGCATCAATACTTTTGGAAACTCGAAAATAAAAAACCGCAATGCTTCAGTAAGGTGAGAGCCTTTTGTCAGACCAAATACAGTATCAATAAGCCAGTCGGTAACCGGTTGAAGATTGACATAAATCACATACCAGAGAGGGATTAATATTAATGCAATTTGAAAATTTCGCGATTTGAAAATTTGAATATTCATAACTCTAAATTTTTAATTTTGAATGATAGTTCGTAATTTAACGAACAATTTGAATAAAAAATATATAGTGTTTAGCAATGGCCGCAACCACAGGTGGAAGCCATTTTGAATTTTGGTGTTGGTAACATTGAATTTATATTTGAAGAACAGCACACACCAGAAGGGTTGAGTTCTTTACATTGATTTCCGGTGCAAGCTCCGGTGATTTCCTGAATATCTTTGAGCGTTTTTGCGCCGTCAGAAATTGTTTTTTCAATTTCGCTTTTAGTTACCTGTTTGCAATAGCAAATAATTTCGTCCATAAGAATTTAATTTGGAAATAAGATAATTACATGAAGAAAATTGCTGTATAATAAATACCTACAATGATAAAGATTACGGAAACAACACGCCTGAACCACAGTTCAAAGGTTTTGATTTGATTGTATAATTTACCGACATTACCTACTGCATAAGCCAACAGCCATGCAAAAAGAATAACAGGTAAACCTGTGGCAATGGCAAATAAAACAGGAAGGTATAACCCACTTGCACTGGCTACTGTCATTGGAATAAGCATCACGAAATACAATACACCACTATACGGACAAAATGCCAGAGCGAAAACCATTCCCAATAACAATGTGCCCCAATAACTTCCTTTGCTTTTCTCACCAATTTTGTTGGTTAAACCCGAAAATCCGGGAAAGTTTATTTTAATCACATCGAGCATAAACAACCCAATCAGAATGAGTACCGGACCTAACAGTTTTTCACCCCAACCCTGAAAAAACATTGAAATATGCATTTTGCTTGCACCAAAGAAAATAATGAGTGCCAATCCGGTGTAACTAATTGCCCGACCAAGAGTGTAGACCAATCCATTGATAAAAACCCGACGGCGATTTTCGATGTCACGACTAATAAACCCAATAGCCGAAATGTTTGTAGCCAAAGGGCAAGGACTGATAGCAGTCATCAGTCCAAGCAAAATGGCTGTTAAAAATGCGTATTGCGAGTTATCTAATATGCTTTGCAGAAACTCCATACACTAATTATTTAATTAATGGGTCAATTATGGCTTTTAATTCCTGTTTAAGTTTATCAGGATTACTTCTTGCATACATAAATCCGGAATCGGTAAGGTCAATGCGTTTTCCTTTGCTAATTACTAAAAGTGCTTGTCCTTCGGCTTTGCATTTTTCAGCCAATGCTTTACTGTCGCTTTCGTCTAAATTAACTGATTTGAAAGTGATTTTACCCGATTTATATTGAGTCGGATAAAGAGCCGCAATGGCTTTTTGAGATTCTGTCTCAACAGCCTGACAAGTTACACAACGACGGGTATAATGAAAATAATACACCTCAACTTTAGCTGCATTAACGCTTGCCGGTGCTTTGCTTTTCGAAGCGTTAACTGCATTTACAGTAAAAAGAGCTACTACAGTGAGTATAAGTACTGATACTAATAAGATTTTTTTCATATTCTGAATACTTTATTGGTTAGAATTTCTTTTAATTCACTGTTTGAAGGTACACGACCTTTTACTACAATTTTGCCATCTACTACCAGAGCGGGCGTGGTCATTACATTGAATTTCATAATTTCTACAATGTCTTCCACTTTAGTTATATTGGCATCGATACCCGATTCTGCTACAACTTCACGGGTTACTTTTTCGAGGGTTTTACATTTGGGACACCCTGTACCCAACACCTGAATGTTCATAATTATTTGATATTTATATGATTAATTATTTGCAGCAAGATATTTTGTCGTTTTGTAAACTAAAAAAATATTCGAAGTAAGATTGTGCCTTTTCCCAGTTTGCACGATGGATACAGTATTTTACTTTGGGCGTTTCAATTTCTCCCTGTATCAAACCCGCATCCTTTAATTCTTTCAGATGTTGCGATACGGTGGCTTTTGCAATTGGCAATTCATTGTGAATGTCACCAAAATAGCAACTGTCAAGCGAAGCAAGAAAGCGTAGTATTTCAATTCTTGTTGGATGCCCCATGGCCTTGGCGAAACGGGCAATAGTCTCATTATCAATATTTTTTATGTAATTGTTTGGGCGATCCATGATTTAATTGTTTTATTGTTTGTTGTTCGCAAAATTACAAACAATTTTTGTGACTACAAATTTTTTAAACAAAAAAAGCAAATATTCATTCGCTGATGAATATCTGCCTGTATTAAAACCGGGTAAAAAGTTTATCCCCGTATTTTGTCAAGAAGAAAATTTAGTTGTTTTACTTCGTCTTCGGTCAAATTTCCTAAAAGCTTGTCAACCTGCTTTTCGCATTCCAGCATATTGGTCAGGAGTTCAAGTCCTTTTTCGGTTATCTCAACGGCTTTTTGACGACGATCGGTAGAATTTTCGCATCGTGTCACCATATTGTTTGCGTATAATCTATCCACAATACGGCTAACATCCGAATCTTTATCGAGCATTCGTTCTTTAATAAATCCGATGCTAAGCGGAGCTTCTGCTCTGAATCCGCGCAAAATCCGAAGCACATTGTATTGCTGTTCCGAAATGTCATGTTTTTTTAAGGCCTGCGTAAATTCATAACCCAGTTTGCGGGTTGTGTAATTCAGATTAATCATTCCTTTATGAAATTCGTTTCGGAATCTGCCTTTAATTTCTTCTTCGAGCGTCATTATTATTTAAGTTTGAAAAATTCAGGATAGCGCAAAAATGCTACCACCCAAACCAGAATAAGTACAACACTTGGCATCACAATGCTTGTTCCGCCAGTCATATGAAGGATAATGGCTCCACCCATGTACGAACTGAGTAAAAGTATTCCGAATTTGGATGTTTTCGGGATTAAAAACAACAGAGCCGACACAATTTCGCCAATGGCAATAATTATTCTCCAATCGCCGAGTTTCATTTGCTCCATTTGTTCGGGCGACATTAATTTTCCACTTGCGCTAAACAGATACAAGGCTGTTAATAAGCCTGCAATGACCCATGCCGAGATATTTTTTACTTTTGATGCATTCATTTTTTTTCTCTGATTGCTAATTGATTAAAGTGATCGGTGAGTGCCATCGCAGAAAGCACCGTTTTTGCTTTGTTTACAACCACACCAGGCTACTTTTTTAGCTTCGGCAATTTCTACTTTTTTAGGTACAAACGCACTTCCTTTGTGCGAACCATCGCAAAATGGTTGATTTTTGCTTTTGCCACATGCGCAGAAATAATATGTACCAGCCTCCATGTCCATAACATATGGACCTTTTTGTGCAATTTCAGGTTTTTCCATTTTCTTAAAATTTTATAGTCCGTTGTTCGCGGACTGAGTTAATAATAGAATTATTGTGATGCAAAGATATGTCACAACAATATATGTTTCAACATATAAAATGATAAATAAAGTTAAAGTTGTGTATGTTTCAGTATTTCAGGTGGATATATCTTGCTTTGTTGAGAAAAGAAGTTTCTGGCAATGTTTTTTTACTGATTCGTTGCAGATTTTATTGATTTTTTGATATTCAGTAAGCTAAAAAACATGGCCGTTTAATCGAAATAAATAAAAAAATCATTACATTTGTTCTTTAAATAAAATTCAAATAAAAACTAATCGATCTATATATGAAGTTCATCGTTTCAAGTACAGTACTATTGAGTCATTTACAGGCTATCAGCCGTGTTATCAACAGTAAAAATTCACTGCCAATATTGGATAATTTCCTTTTTAACTTGGAAGGCAATGTGTTGACAATGACCGCTTCGGATATTGAAACCACGCTTATAACCTCAATGGAAGTGGAAAGTGCCGAAGGTAAAGGAAAAGTGGCTGTTGCTTCGCGACTGTTATTGGATACGTTGCGTGAATTTGCCGATCAGCCATTAACTTTCAGTATCAACGATACCAATTTGGCTATGGTGATTACTTCAGCGAATGGTTCGTACAATTTTATCGGACAAAACGGTGATGAATATCCACGTTTGCCACAATTGCAGGATGACGCCAAATTGTTGATTATGCCTGTTTCGCAGCTTTCTGCAGGTATTTCTAAAACCCTGTTTTGTACTGCTGACGATGAATTACGCCCGGTAATGAACGGTGTATACTTTGATATAACCAAAGAAGGAATTACACTTGTGGCTACCGATGCGCACAAACTGGTGAGATACAAAACTAATCATACGCAGCTTACAATTGGCGAAGAAGAGGAAAAAGCAAGTTTTATTCTTCCCAAAAAACCAGCTACGATGCTTAAAAATATTCTTCCGAAGGAAAGTGGTGAAGTGGAAGTGAAGTTCGATGCTAAAAATGCCTATTTTAAGTTGTCGAATTACACCATGATTTGTCGTCAGGTAGAAGGGCGTTTTCCTAATTACAACGGCGTTATTCCGAAAACAAATCTGTATAAAATTATTGTGGATAGAGTGCTGTTGCTGAATGCATTAAAGCGCGTATCTGTGTTCTCCAACCAGGCCAGCAATCTGATTAAACTTGATTTTAATGGAAATCTTGTAAATATCTCGGCACAGGATATTGATTTCTCTATTTCTGCAGAAGAAACGATCAACTGTTCGTTCGAAGGCGATCCGATTAAAATCGGTTTTAAATCAGCATTTTTGATTGAAATTCTTTCGAATATCGGATCTTCGGAAATTATTGTTGAATTGAGCGATCCATCGAGAGCAGGTTTAATTCTTCCGTTCCAGAACGAAGAAAATGAAGATATATTGATGCTGTTGATGCCTATGTTGCTGAATGATTAAAAAAGAAAAGATTAAAGAATAAACAGAAAGATAAAAGAGCAAAGATTTTCAAAGTCTTTGTTCTTTTTGTCTTTATAAAAAGTGAGAAAAAAATGAAGCTGCAATTAAAAAATCCGTTGGTATTTTTCGACCTTGAGACTACCGGAACCAATATAGTAACCGACCGTATTGTTGAAATTTCGTATCATAAAGTGTCGCCAAACGGACGGGAAGAAACTAAAACAATTCGTGTAAATCCTGAAATGCCCATCCCGAAAGGCGCTTCTGATATTCACGGAATTACCGATTCTGATGTGGCCGATTGTCCGACATTTAAATCGGTAGCCAAAGAGATTGCCCGCGATATTGAAGGTTGCGATTTAGCAGGATATAACTCAAACCGTTTTGATATTCCATTGCTGGCAGAAGAACTTTTGCGTGCAGAGGTGGATATCGATCTCATGAAACGGAAATTTGTGGATGTACAGGTTGTTTTTCATAAAATGGAAGCCCGTACTTTAGGAGCAGCATATAAATTTTATTGCGATAAAGATTTGGTGGGAGCTCATGGTGCCGAAGCCGATACTTTGGCTACTTATGAAGTGCTTCAGGCGCAGCTCGACAGGTATCCGGAGTTGAAAAACGATGTAGAATTTCTGGCAAAATTTACCACACAAAATAATAATGTGGATTTTGCCGGACGCATGATTTACAATGATAAGGGCGAAGAAATAATCAACTTCGGAAAATACAAAGGTCAAAAAGTGACCGATGTATTGAAAAACGATATTGGTTATTACGGCTGGATAATGAATAGTGATTTTTCGTTACACACAAAAAAAGTTTTGACAACTATAAAACTGAGAAGTTTTGGAAAATAAGGTTCAAAGGATGAAGACTCTGCGAGTTACCATTTAATGGATGTGTAATTGTGTTAATGTCTGATTTTTAACCTTCTCTGGCACAATCATTGCTTTATATAAGTGTCTTATTTATAGCAAAATGAATCTTCTAAAGTTAATTATTCCTGTATTCGTAATTTTTCTGAGCTGGCAACTTGTTGCTCAGGAGGTTATCAGTACGCCCGAACGAACGCCCGAAGAAGAAGCTTCAAGTCAGACCGAACGTATGCAACAGGAACTTCAGTTGACAACGGAGCAGGTGAAAAAAGTGTACGAGATAAATCTGAAATATGCCCGTGAACGCCAGATTTCCAATTCGAGAACCGAAGCCGTAGAACGGTCTAAAAATAAAGAAGCGGAGTTTAGAAAAGTTTTGACTGATGAACAATTTGCCCGTTTGCAGAACAAACGTTACGAGCAAAGTAATTCTCAAACCGGTTCGGGTGGAGTAGTACCGGCCACCGGTTCATCTTTTCGGCCACCGGTAACTAATTATCGTACAAGGCAACCTGTTAATCAACAAAATAATTTGCCTATTGGAGGCAACGAATATCGTTCCGGCTATCGTCCGACGCAAAATAATCCGATTTATCAAAATTATCAACGTCCGACAACTGCATCCGGTAACGGTAATTCAAATCCGTCAACAAACAATACGCAACGGTCGGTTCCGCCACCTGCAAATCCGGGAACATACAGGGCAACTCCACCGTCGAATAATTCAGGTACTTACAGAGCTACGCCGCCTGCCAACAATTCGCCAACCCGAAATTACAATAACAGTAATCAGGGAACAACACCAGTTGTGCCGACGCGTCCAAACACCAATTCCTCGTCTTCGTCGTCGGGAACTAACCGCAGGTAAGTAATGTCGAATCCGTATTTCCGCTTCAAGCAATTCACCGTTTATCATCATCGTTGCGCCATGAAAGTGGGAATCGATGGTGTGTTGTTGGGTGCATGGGCTGATGTTACATCCGCGAAATCGATATTGGATGTTGGTTCCGGAAGTGGTTTAATTGCGTTAATGATGGCTCAGCGGAGCAATGCCGGTATTACTGCTATCGATATTGAACCCAATGCCGTTTTACAAGCTGAAGAGAATGTGGGGTTGTCGCCGTGGAAAGATAGAGTAAAAGTACTCAATGTGTCGTTGCAGGATTTTTCTGATTATTCTGATGAGAAATTTGATTTGATAGTTTCCAATCCGCCTTTTTTTGTAAATTCGCTCAAAAATTCTGATGTTGAAAGGCTTTCAGCCAGACATGTGACCGATTTGACTCACGAAATTTTGTTGGAAAAATCTCTGCAACTCCTAAAAAAAACAGGAAGAATCTGTTTGATTCTCCCCGTAAATGAAGCTGAAAGTCTAATCCGGTTTTCATTGTCGACGGATATCCGGTGTCTGAAAAAGGTTTTTATTGTTCCAAAACCCAATGCAGAGCCTAAAAGGATATTATTGGAGTTTGGATACGATAATCGCTTATGCGAAATATCTCAAATTCAGATTGAAACCGAAAACCGGCATGAATACTCGCCGGAATTTACAGCTTTAGCCAAAGATTTTTATCTGAAATTATAATAAAGCCTCGATTTTGGCTGCAATAACCGATTTTTGAGTTGCACCTATTTGTTTGTCAACCACCTGACCATCTTTGAAAAACAGAATGGTAGGAATGTTACGGATGCCATATTCGTTTGGAGTGTCAACATGTGAGTCAACATCGAGTTTCCCAATGGCAACGCGTCCTTCGTATTCTTTTGAAAGTTCTTCAACAATGGGTCCAACCATGCGACATGGTCCGCACCACTCTGCCCAAAAATCCACTACTACGGGTTTACCGCTACTAATTACTTCTTTGATGTTTTCATCAGTAAATTCTAATGCCATAATTCTAAATGTTTTATTTTTGTTCGTTTTAATTTTTCAGTATGTAATTTTTTGCAGGTTTTGATTTGCAAATTTACAAAGATATTTTTATTGTACCTTATTATATGTCTTCAAAAAAAAATATCATTTTTCAATTACTCTTCAGGATACACATGAATAAACACCCGTATATCAGAAATGTTTGATAGGTTTTGTGAATTCATTATCGAAAATTACTATCAGTTTTAAGTGAATGATATATAGTTGATTAATTTACTTTGTAATCGAGTATGCCGTTGCTTTTAGCTTTCTTAAGTCGTTTGTAAATATCATTTGTGATCGACAAACGGTTCTGTCGTGAAAATAATTTAATTTTATTGGGTGATGATTCATCAATCAGATTGATATACAGATTCACATTTCCTTTGTTTTTTAACACCATATCAGTCAGTTCATCGGCCAGCGACTCATCTATTTGTTGTATTGGAATGGACAGGGTCAGCGTTTCAACCAGTTTATCCTTTACATCGTTGAATACATCAATTTTCTGAATCTTCAGTTCCAGTTCTTTCGGCATACCGTCGTCTACGCTCGGTTTTTTGAATTTATAATCGGCACCTCTTTCCTGTACCACCGCAGTAATCAGTAAATACAAATCTTTGATCATATATTTGCCGAATTCAATATAATTTTTGCCAAAAAGTGGAAATTCGAATGCACCTGCATAGTCTTCGAGTGTTAAAATCCCAAACGGATTTCCTGCTTTGGAAGTTCCATGGCGGAAATTTGTGACCATACCACCAATGCGAAGTACCTTGCCCTGTAAAGCAGCAAGATCTTTGAGGTCAACAGTTGTGGCTGTGCAAATGTGATTTATTTCGAACTCAAATTCGTCCAATGGATGTGCCGAAAGGTACATGCCTATTAAATCACGCTCTTTGTTCAGTTTTTCCAGTGGCGACCATTCCGGAGCATATGGAACTTCCGGTTTTGTAATTTCCACGGCATCATCGGCATCACCAAAAAGTGAGTTTTTTGACATAGCCATATCGTTCTGAAACTTATTTCCATAACGGATGATGGATTCCATAACGAGTTCTCCCTTGCTGTTTTCTACAAAAAACTGTTCGCGTTTAATGTCAGAAAAACTATCGAAAGCACCACAAAGTGCCAAACTTTCAATCGTTTTTTTGTTGCAGGCTGTCAGGTTCACACGTTCTATAAAATCTATAACGCTTTTGAATTTTCCATTTCTGTTTCGTTCGTCCACAATGGCTATAACAGCGCCTTCGCCCACACCTTTTACGCCGCCAAGTCCGAAACGAATATTGCCATCTTTGTTCACTGTAAATGTCAGGTCGCTTTCGTTTACATCAGGACCCATGACGCTCATGCCAAGAGTTTTACACTCGTCCATGAACTTGCCAACTTCCGTTATATCATCTTTGTTGCGCGTTAAGTTGGCAGCCATAAACTCTGCAGGATAATGCGCTTTGAGATAGGCTGTTTGATAAGCTATCCACGAGTAACAGGTAGCGTGCGATTTGTTGAAGGCATATTTTGCAAATTCTGCCCAATCCGACCATATCTGTTCCAGTTTTTCTTTCGGACCGAAGCCGTTTTTCTGGCAACCTTCCATAAATTTAACACGGAGAGCTTCCATTTTGTCGATGAGCTTTTTACCCATCGCCTTTCGTAATTCGTCGGACTGGCCACGTGTAAAGCCTGCCAAATCGCGACTCAAAAGCATGACCTGTTCCTGATACACCGTAATTCCGTAAGTATCTTTCAAACGTTTTTCCATTATAGGAAATGGATATTCAATGGTTTCGCGACCGTGTTTTCGGTTGACAAATTGCGGAATATATTGCATTGGACCCGGGCGGTACAATGCATTCATAGCAATCAAATCTTCAAATTGTGTTGGCTGTAACGCCTGTAAGTGCTTTTGCATTCCCGCCGACTCAAACTGGAATGTTCCAACAGTGAGACCTTTACTGAAAAGTTCGTATGTTTTTGTATCGTCAATTGGTATGGCATCGATGTCGAGGTCAATTCCTTTCGATTTTTTAATATTTGATAATGCTTCTTTGATAATGGACAGGGTTTTCAGGCCCAGAAAGTCCATCTTTATCAATCCGATTTCTTCAATAACCGAACCTTCGTACTGAGTGACAAGCATTTCTTCGCTTGTTTCTTTGTCAACAGCAGTACTTAGAGGAACCAAATTGGTTAAATTATCGGCTCCAATAATAACCCCACAGGCATGAACGCCGGTTTGACGAACTGTTCCTTCGAGCATTTCGGCATACCGAAGGGTGTTTGACAGGTTCTGATCCGATGAATTTCGTGCCTGTTGTAATTCGGGAACATATTTCAGACAGTTAGCTATATTGACCTTTGGCGCTTTTCCGGTGGCTGAATCTTCAGGAAATTTATCCGGAATCAGTTTTGTTAAACGGTCGGCTTCAGATAAAGGTAACCGCTGAACACGGGCAACGTCTTTGATGGACGATTTGGTGGCCATAGTTCCATATGTAATGATATGAGCTACACGCTCTTTGCCATATTTATCAGTTACCCAGCGTAACACTTGCCCGCGACCGTCGTCGTCGAAGTCGATATCGATATCGGGCATGGAAATACGGTCGGGATTCAGGAAACGCTCAAACAGCAGGTCATATTTTAGCGGGTCGATGTCAGTAATCCGCAGGCAATAAGCCACTACTGAGCCGGCAGCAGAACCGCGTCCCGGTCCAACTGATACGCCCATTTTTCGGGCAGCACTAATGAAATCCTGCACAATGAGGAAGTAACCGGGAAAACCCATTTCCTTCATTGTTTTTAATTCGAAGTCAATTCTTTCCAGTGTTTCGCTGTCGATATTCTCGCCATACCGTTGTGTAGCGCCTTCCATGGTGAGTTTTGTTAGGTAATCGGCTTCCAACTTCACGCGAACCACCTTGTCGTAGCCGCCCAGCATTTTGTACCGCTCGCCAAATTCTTCCTGAAGCTGTTCTTCGGTATATTTATTTCTATATGCGTCTTCGGTAGCAAAATCTTCCGGAATTGGGAATACCGGCATCATTGGCCCTGAATCTATGTCGTAATGCTCCACTTTTTCGGCAATTTCTACCGAGTTTTCGAGTGCTTCAGGTATATCGGCAAAAATCTGAAGCATTTGTTCCGGGGTTTTCAACCATTCCTGCTTGGTGTAGCGCATGCGCGTCGGGTCGTCGAGATCTTTTCCGGTACTTAAACAAATCAAACGTTCGTGCGCTTCGCCGTGTTCTTCTTCTACGAAGTGTACATCGTTGGTTGCCAGTAGTTTGGTGTTTGTTTTTTTTGCTAATTTTATGAGTTCAAGGTTTTGCCGTTGTTGTTTTTCAAAACATTCGTAATCGGCGTTCGGTTTGTCGGTTTTATGGCGTTGTAACTCGATGTAAAAATCGTCGCCAAAAACTTTTTTATACCACATAACCGATTTTTCGGCTTCTTCCAGATTTCCGCTTTCTACTTTTTTGTGAATTTCACCGCCCAGACAGGCTGAAGAAGCAATCAGTCCTTCGCTGTATTTCTCCAGAATTTCGTGGTCGATGCGCGGCCGGTAATAAAAGCCATCCATCCAACCCAACGAAACAAGTTTACATAGATTTCGGTAGCCGGTTTTGTTTTTAGCCAACAAAACTAAATGATATCCGCTGCGGTCTTCCTGAATATTTTTTGATGTTCTGCTCCGACGGGCAACGTATGCTTCGCAACCTAAAATGGGTTTGAAAATTTGTTTTTTAGCTTTTTCGAGCTGATTCTGCAACTCGGTTCTTTGTTCATCGTTCAGTTGCTCATTTTTAAGTTCAGTTTCCAGACTTTTTATTTGGTCTCTTACTTTGCCGTTTTTCTTTTTAGTATAATTAAAAAACTCTTTTACTCCAAACATATTTCCATGGTCAGTCAGCGCAATGGCATTCATTCCGCTTTTCGAAGCCTTATCAACAAGGCCGGAAATGGATGACATACCATCCAGGATGGAATAATAGGAGTGAACGTGTAAATGAACAAATGAACTCATGAGTAATATTTTGATATTTTGAAAGTTAAACTGTTTTCCGAAAATGAAATTCGGGAGGCTAAAGATAAGAATATTTTAAAGCGGAAGGAAAGGAAAATGTCGGAAGTTATTGACAATTTAGAAATTTAACGTTCTGACAAAAATTTGTTTTTTACCTTTCTGTCAATAAAAAAGAGCAGTACATGGATATAAATCTTCTGTATTGCTCTGATTGTTTTTGCGGGATTTTTACCACGGAATGGCAGTCACTTCTTTGTATTCAAGGTTTCCGGAATTCCCTTCATAACCATAAGGCCCGTTAGTACCGTATCCTCCAATTCGGCCTTTTCTTCCTGATGGATTTCCGGAACCACCATTTCCTCCATCGCCACCTCTACCACCTTCACCGCCAGCACCTCTCGAACCACCGCTTACATTTACTTTGATAAGCGACAGGTATGGTTTAGCTGCCGGAGTATAGTTGACAATCACATACCCGCCATTTCCTCCGCCACCCCCGGGACCGCCCCAGCCACCGTCACCACCACAACCGCCATCGGAGCCGGGATGCTGGCGCGTATAACTTCTTTCAACTTCAGTTCTTATTTCTTTGCCGGCCGTATCTCTGGTAACTACAGTTTCTTTGATTATTTCGGTGTAGAAATCTCCATTTTTTCCGGTACCTCCAGCACCACCGTTTCCTCCGTCACCACCTTTACCACCATCGCCACCCTGTGCCGATATATACAAACTTCCACCATCAGGGTTAATCAGATACCATTTGGCTTTATTGGTGTTTAAATCGCCAATGTATGCTTTTAGTAGGGTTTGATTGAGGATGGAATCGTAATAAGCATCGATAAAAACATCCAGATCATGCCCGTCGTCGCCATTGTAGCCGGGTTTTCCATATTCACCGGGTCTGCCGGGCTCGCCGGTACCGCCCGTAAATCCACTGAAGCCTGAACTGCCGCTAAAACCCCATGAGCCATTTGCATTTAGTTTGAAATCGCTTTTGTAATCAAGTTTGTATTCCAGCACACCGAAAATAGTTGGGTTGATACGCGATTCAACCATAATTCCACAGGTATGATCGCTTATGTCGATGACATTGCTGAAAAAGGAAAATTCGTCTTTGTGGTAATTTCCGGAGCGTACCAGAACTTCGTAATCGTCGGAGAAATGGTCCATCCAGTTCAGATTTCTGAAGGTTTTTGAATCTCCGTTGTCATAGGTAATATTCATACCCAACTTAACTGTTGCTCCTGGAATTTTGGGAAAGTAATTGGTGGCAAAAAGTTGAATGTTAGTAAGATAATTGAGTTTTATGGTGTCGTAGTAAACCTTGTCAGGTTCGTAAACCGAATAGAATGATAACGGAATTATGGGCGAATAATTTTCAGCTTCTGTACGGGTTACTGTAAGTTTGCCATTGTAAAATGTTGCACCTTCAGCCTTCACTACAAAGTTTTTCCAGCGCAACTTTCCTTTTAAAAATCCGGAAGTTTTGAAAATATGTTTGTCTTCGGTAAACGTTACAAGTCCTATATCAAACTTCGCGTCCTGAATTTTCAAAACAGTATCGGTACGTAAACTTATTTTTTCAAGCTTGTATTCTTTTAAACTTCTGACTGTTTCTGCTTTGATGGATACAAAAACGAATATGATCAGAATTAATGCGGGGATGATGTGTTTTTTCATAAGGTAAACTTTAAAGGATTCGATTTGTAAATGTACAAAAATCAGACCTTATTTAACAGATGGAATGAAAAAAAAATCAGTTGATGATAAATCCACAGCTTTCGCAAAGTTTCTCGGTGATTTTTCCCTGTGCAAATCCGTTTTTCATTCGTAAAGCCCTTTCGGAATTTATTACTTCCTGTAAGTCATCAATAAAAATATTTCCAAGATTTATCTGAGCATCTGCGTCCAGACAGCAGGGAATAATGGTTCCTTCGGCAAGAATAGCTATATGGTCGCGCAGTGCGTAGCAGGTTTTGTTATCTGTTTGCAGCGTATTTTCACCATCCGGCCACTCGAAGCGCGGCGCGGGTTGAAAAAAGATATGGTCTGCAAGTTTTACTCCGGTATCTTTACCGTTTAGCTCAAGTTTTTCGGGCTGAATCTGAAAGTATTCGCATATTTTGTGCAGACACAATTCGTTGAATTTTTTGCTGGTAGCCGAACCTTCGTTCCACAACCGGAGGTTGATATAGGTGTTTCCCGCAGCTAAAACCGCAAAATCAAGCATTTCCTGAATAAATGCTTCCTGTTTATCTGACTGAATATTTTCTTCAGCATCATGAAGTGAGATATTTAACTGACGAACCGGATATTGCAATAATATTTCTTTTTTTTTGCTGATAAGTGAGCCATTGGTGGTGATGTTCACAAATATTCCTGCTTGCGCAGCAACGTTCAGAATTTCCCCGAATTTCGGGTGCAGCAATGGTTCGCCCAAAACATGCAAATAAACATAATTGGTGAAGGGTCGTATTTTTGTGATAACAGTTTGAAAATCTTCTACCGACATAAACTTCGCCGGTCGGGTGGTTTTAAAGCAATAGCTACAACCAAAGTTGCAGCTATTTGTAATTTCGATATATATTTTTTTGAATTTCAACTAGTCAGTGACTTATTTGTTTGTAGACGTTCTGAAATCGATAATGTGATGGATCGAAAGAATACCCACTACATCGTCGCCACTTTTTACAGCCAGTGTGGTAATGTTGTTTTCATCCATTTTCTCCAGCGCTTCGCTTAATAAATCATCTTTGTCGATACTTTTAAAACCCATGCTCATAAAATCGCTGGCTTTCAGGTTTTTAATGTCATTGTATTTTTGTATAGCACGACGAATATCTCCATCGGTGATAATTCCGGTTGCAACATCGGAATTGTTGTACACCAGTGTCATGCCCAATCGCTTGTTGCTGACTTCGTAAATCACATCTTTGAAAACAGTGGATTCAGATACTTTGGGGATGTCTGTAGTCATTTCATCTTTTACGCGACAAAGTAACTGCCTTCCCAAAGCGCCTCCCGGGTGATATAAAGCATAGTTTTCAGCTTTGAAGTTGCGCTTTTCCATCAGACAAATGGCCAGTGCATCGCCTAGCATCAAAGTAGCGGTTGCCGAAGTTGTTGGTGCAAGTCCCAGCGGACAGGCTTCTTTTTCAATGCCGGTGTTCAGCACTAATTCAGATTCTTTAGCCAATGGCGAATTCATGTTTCCTGTCATCGCTATCATTCTGCTACCCAGTTTTTTTAAAGGCAGAAGAAGATTCAGTATTTCAGCAGAACTTCCGCTGTTAGAAATAAGCAGGGCAATGTCATCGCGACTTATCATGCCTAAATCGCCATGCATTGCTTCGGCTGCGTTTATGAAAATTGCGGGAGTGCCTGTAGATGCCAGTGTAGATGCAATTTTATGCCCGATAATGCCTGTTTTTCCTATACCCAGAATCACAATTTTCCCCTGACAGGCAAAAATTGTCTCTACGGCTTGTTGGATTTCCTGGCCAAATTTGTCCGAGAGTTTTTGCAACTCCGTAATTTCCTGGCTAAATATTTCTTTTGTACGTTGAACGAAATCCATTAGCTTATTCTGTTTAATATCAGTTCAATAAATTCACGCACACAACCTTCACCACCTTTTTTGTTCATTCGGATAATCCCCGGAATGTTTTTTACGGCATCGATGGCATTTGCCGGACACGCAGCAAGTCCAACGTTCGAAAGCAGTTCAAAGCAGTTAACATCGTCGCCAATGTAGGCCACTTCTTTCAACGAAATTCCTTCTTTTTCGCAAATTTCCAGAACCGAAGCAAGTTTTCCTCCTTCACGCTTCCCCTGATATAGATAGTCGAGTTTCAGCTTTTTAGCCCGTCGCTCTACCATTTGCGTGTTTTCTGACGTTATAATTCCGGTTTTAATACCTTTTTCGCGAATCAGTTGAAGTCCCATACCGTCGTGGGTGTTGAATTTTTTAAGTTCATCACCTTGTTCGGAATAATACATACCGGCGTCGGTAAGCACGCCATCCACATCGGTGAGGAAGACTTTTATTTTGAGTTCTGAGTTTTGAGTTTTGAGTTTTGAGGCACTTTTTATTTTCGTATCTTCGTCACCTTGTCTCTCAATCTTCCTGTTATTTCCTTTTATCAAATCGTCAATAGCAATAGCTTCTTCTAGAATTTTGCGGATATTGGATAAGTGAATCTGGTTGGGTCCATCACTGAAAGCATGTTCCGGATCGGGGTGAACTTCAGCAAAAATACCATCTACTCCTACTGCCAGAGCTGCCCGTATAAGGTAAGGAACCATTTCGCGGTTTCCGCCGGTGGATGTGCCTTGTCCGCCGGGTTTCTGAACCGAATGTGTGGCATCGAAAATAATAGGTTGTCCGTAACTGCGCATTTCTACGAGTCCGGTCATATCGACTACCAAATTGTTATAGCCAAAACTTGAGCCACGTTCGCACAGTACTATGTTTTCATTGCCTGAATCCACAAATTTGTCGATCACATTTTTCATATCCCACGGTGCCATAAACTGACCTTTTTTGACATTCACCGGTTTACCTGTTTTTGCGGCTGCTACCAGTAAATCTGTTTGGCGCGATAGAAATGCAGGAATCTGCAACATATCAGCCACTTTGGCTACAGGAGCACATTGCCAGCTTTCGTGTACATCGGTAATTATTGGCAGCTGTAATTCTGTTTTTACCCGTTGCAAAATTCTTAAACCTTTTTCCATACCCACGCCACGTGGCGCTTTAACCGAGGTGCGATTAGCCTTGTCGAACGACGATTTGAAGATGAGTGAAATTTGTAGTTCCCCGCAAATTTGTTTCAGTTCACGGGCTACCATCATGGTCATTTCTTCCGATTCTATAGCGCAAGGACCGGCAATAAGTGCAAACCGATTGTTTCCGCCAATTTCAATATTTTGACCAATTTTAATTATCCGGGTAGAGTTCATAGGTGTTAAAAACTAATAAGGACAAGTTTTTGCTTGTCCTTATTCGGTGAATTTATTTGTCGTAAATTTTTATCCAGTCAACTTCGAAATATCCGGAAGAACCATGTTTTTTTGAAGGTATGAAAGAATTGAGTACCATAAACATTTCTTCTTTCGGAATATTGCTTGCTGTGCGGTAAATTTCCAGATTGTTTATTTTCCAGATCAGTTCCTTTGGAGTCCACTGAAGTGAAAAGACATGAAACTGTGAAGGATTGAGCCCTTTGATTTCCACACCGTCCATTACTTCTTTTCCGGCATTTCCAATCTTTATCTTTTTTCCATCGAAATGGAAGATATTGATATGTGGTAGTTTACCATCGGAACCCAACCAAAAAGCATGATTAATACTACCTGCACAACGAAGTTTTGCACTGATAGTGCCATGTTTTACCCTAAACTCGTCGGCGCTGTTTATTACATCAGAAGTGTACTGAAATTCCTGTTCGACGAAGCCTTTCACCGGATGCCATGCTTTGGCGGTAGTTTTTTCGTGTTTGGTGGAGATGCGTAGTATTCCGTTTTCTACAGAGATGTTTTTTCCTGAATTATTGGCTTGTTTTTCGTTGGCAAAAGAATGATTCGCAATCATTTTTTTGTTTTTGTAATAAAAACCGATATTCCAACGCGATTTATCTATGACATTCCAATTGAAATCCTCTGTAAAAATTTCTTTGCGATGCTTGATGGATTCGAATCTTTCAGGTTTTTCATTGATGAAGAATACAATATCCGGATTTTTTGCCAGTTCGTAAAATCGTTGTTCTTTGGCATATTCCGGAGTGGTGTGCCAGCGGTGAGCATTTGCCCAGAACTCATTTTTCTTCTGAAAATCTGCTGAATTTATCAGCGATTTAAGTTGCTCGTATTCTTTAATAATGTATGAATCGTGAAAACGGGTATAGTTTTTAAAGGCTTTTGAACGTTCAAATTTCTTCAGCTCCTGAAGTTTTTCCGATGCTTTTACCTTCTTTTTGTCGCCCAGATCTTCAAATTCGGGTGTTGCTTCAAAAGCCCGGTAAGCTTCCAGTTCTTTCGATTTCAAAACCTGAAAGTACAGCTTTATTCCGGCAGAATTTTCCAGCTTATGAAACTTGCGGGTGTCGCGATACTCCTCGGTATCTTTGTACTTTCTGTTCTGGAGTACTTTTTTGTTTTCGATAAAAGCCGCAGATTTTACTTCATGGAAGAGTTTGTTGTATTCTTCCAATTCAAGCGACTTCGCTACTTCGTTGTAACGAATCAGCGACGATTTCAATTCGGCCTCCAAAGCTTCGAATTTAGCAGTAGGAATTAATTTTCCTGTGAATTTCTTCCAAAACAGGTTCATAAGCAGTAGTATTATTTAAAGTTCTGCGTTTTTGCCTTAAAACTTTCTATCAATTGAATACATTCATTTACATTGCCGGTAATATGCGGTTGGAATATTTCAGCCGGAATAAATTTTTCCGACTTTAGTCTGTCTGTTAATTTCAGCAGGTCATCGTATATTCCATTCTGATTCACAATAATTACCGGTCTTTTGTGTTCGCCAACAATGCCTGAAGCCAGAACATCAAAAAGTTCGTCCAGCGTGCCAAAACTTCCGGGCAAAGCTACAAAAATATCGGACAATTCCCGCATTTTATCTTTGCGCTCGCTCATGGTTTTAACTTCTATCATGGTAGTGCAGAGCGGACTTTGTCGGTTCATATTCATAACAGCTACCGGAATTACGCCGGTAATCTGTCCGCCAACGCTTGCTGCACCTTCTGATACTGCCGACATTGAACCACCGGTAGCACCTCCAAAAACCAGCGTGTGACCATTCGCAGCCAACCAACTTCCAAGTTTACGGGCTTCCTGCAAATAATCATCGCTAATGTGATTACTGGATGAGCAATATACGGCTATGTTCATTTGTATTGTGTTTAGAAATTAAGAAAATAAGAAATTAGAAAATTAGTTTCTTAACATTATAACTGTATTTCTACTTAATTTCTTATTTTCTTAATTTCTCAGTTTCTTATTTTGCCATTTATAACTGAACGTTTATTGATTTTACGCATCAATTTTAGCGTAGGTCGCATTTTCTTCGATAAACTGACGGCGTGGAGCTACATCATCGCCCATCAACATAGAGAAAACGTGGTCGGCAGTAGCTGCGTTTTCGATAGTCACCTGGCGTAATGTGCGGTTTTCAGGATTCATGGTGGTGTCCCATAACTGAATTTCGTTCATCTCTCCCAAACCTTTGTAGCGCTGCGTGTGAATTGCACCTTCGTTTCCTCCACCGTATTTTTCGATAAATTGCTGACGTTGCAGGTCATTCCAGCAGTATTCTTCTGTCTTTCCTTTTTTGCAAAGATAGAGTGGAGGGGTAGCAATGTACAAATAGCCCTGCTCAATCAGTTCTTTCATATGGCGGAAGAAGAATGTCATAATCAATGTGGCAATGTGACTTCCGTCCACATCGGCATCGGTCATGATAATGATTTTATGATAACGTAGTTTTGCAATATTTAGTGCTTTGCTATCTTCTTCAGTACCAATGGTAACCCCAAGTGCTGTATAGATATTGCGGATTTCTTCACTTTCCAGAACCTTGTGCTGCATGGCTTTTTCCACATTCAGGATTTTACCACGCAATGGCAGAATTGCCTGAAACTGACGACTACGTCCTTGTTTGGCTGTTCCACCTGCCGAGTCCCCTTCGACAAGGAATAATTCGCATTTTTCAGGATCTTTATCGGCGCAGTCGGCAAGTTTACCGGGTAATCCACCGCCCGATAGAGGTGATTTGCGTTGTACCATTTCGCGCGCTTTGCGGGCAGCATGACGTGCAGTGGCAGCTAAAATTACTTTTTCAACAATGATTCGTGCAGCTTTCGGATTTTCTTCCAGATAATTTCCCAGAGCTTCACCTACAGCCATATCCACCGAACCCATTACTTCGTTATTCCCTAGTTTGGTTTTTGTTTGGCCTTCAAATTGAGGTTCCTGTACTTTTATCGAAATAACGGCTGTCAATCCTTCGCGGAAGTCATCGCCACTAATCTCAATTTTCAGTTTTTCGAGCATTTTGCTGTCTTCGGCGTATTTTTTCAACGTACGCGTCAAACCACGACGGAAACCGGCAAGATGAGTTCCACCTTCTATAGTGTTGATATTGTTTACGTAAGAGTGAACGTTTTCGTTGTAAGAAGTATTGTAGGTCATGGCAATTTCCACAGGAGTACCGTTTTTCTCTGTCGAAATGTGAATTACACTGTCAATAAGTTTTTCGCGTGCCTCATCAATGTATTCAACAAATTCTTTCAAACCTTCTTCCGAATGAAATACTTCCGATTTGAATTCTCCTTCATCGGTTAAGTTACGTTTGTCAATCAGAGTCAGGGTGATACCAGCATTCAAATACGCTAATTCACGTAAACGACTGGCCAAAATATCATATTTGTAAACCGATTCAATGAAAATGCTGCTATCGGGTAAAAATGTTATTGAAGTCCCATTAGAAGTTGATGTGCCAATTTCTTTTACAGGAAATTTTGGAACGCCACATTCATATTCCTGCATATACAGCTTGCCGTTACGCGAAACCTCAACATGAAGTAGTGTTGATAATGCATTTACACAAGATACACCCACACCATGCAAACCACCGGAAACTTTATAACTATCTTTATCGAATTTACCACCGGCATGCAAAACTGTCATTACAACTTCGAGGGCTGATTTACCTTCTTTTTCGTGCATGTCGACAGGAATTCCACGACCGTTGTCAATAACAGTAATGGAATTATCTTCGTTTATTGTAACGATAATTGTGTCGCAATGTCCTGCAAGCGCTTCGTCGATAGAGTTGTCTACTACTTCGTAAACCAGATGATGTAAACCTTTTACGCCAATATCGCCAATATACATAGCGGGGCGTTTACGTACAGCTTCTAATCCTTCAAGAACCTGAATACTACTTGCACCATAATCGGCACTGGCAATGTTGGCAAGATCTCTTACTTTTTCTTCTTCTTCGCTCATTTTCTATTGTAATGTTATTTAATTCAGTATATTAAGAATTTTGTATTTCAGACAAACAGCATTTAATGCCGAATGAAAATATTTGTCTAAAAAAACATACAAATATACATGAAAAAAATGAGAAAACAGCTATTTTTAGTTGCTTAAAATTGAGATTAAGGAGTTAATAAAATATTAAAAATGGATTTAAAACACGCTTGTGATTAAATCCATTTTTATGCTTCAGAATTTATTGCTCTGCTGATAGCAAAAACTCCAGTTTAAAACTTTTTTTAGTCATGGTAGCCATTTTACCGGTCATTCCTTCGGGCATTGGCGGGCGCTCGCCCATTTCTCCACCGGGACCGCCACCCATACCGGGATTACCCATTCCTCCGGGGCCACCGGGTTGTCCGCCTTCGGGGCGGCGTGGTTGATTTGTTGATGAACTTTGTGATACTGTGCCGATATTTACCTGCAACAGCAATGGAATTTTGCAAACGGAATCTATACGAAATGAATTTCCAAATAATTCCCGTAACGGGATGGCAATTTCAAACGCTGATTCTACCATGTTTCTGGTGCTTTTTGCAAATCGAATAGTATTGTGGAGTGAATCTTTTGAGGTGACAATTGCGGGTGAAAACAGGAAGCCTTTTGTTATTGCGGTATCGATAATTATCGGTTCGGTGCGCAACGGAAAATCTTTCAGCATAAGTTCAGTATTGCCTGCCTGCGGTGGATTGCCTCCGGGAAAAGGTGGCATCTGTCCCGGCTGATTGGGAAAACCGCCCTGCATTGAAGGAAACGGCATTCCCTGTATTCCTTTTTTTGCTTTTAGCTGAAATGTGGCGGTGGTTTTTGGACTCGATTTGATGGTCAGTTTCAGTTTTAATCCGGCTTGTTGAATTTGTTGCTCCAGCGATTTGTCGTCGGTTTTTAAAACAAAATACAAATTTTCGGCATCATTGCGGAGCTCAAATTTAATGTTGGATTCTGAGTCAAAAAAACGCAGGTTGGTTGTCCAATCGTTCGGATTTCCATCCATTTCGAGTAAAGTTGGCTGCCAGTTGATTTTGCTTTGCTGTGCAAAAACAGCAGAAATACTGCAAACTAATGCAATAATTGGGAGTAAAATTTTGTTATTCATATGCTACATTTTAATGTTGAATCATTTGTATGTGTAGCGTTGGAAGTGTTGTGAAATCGACTTCAAAAGTAGTTTATTCCAGAGTATAAATAAATTTATGACGATTGTTTTTTGTTAAATTATCAATTGCAATCAATATTTATAGTGTTGTTTGCAGTTAGATGCTGAAGTTCAGATTTGTTAAGAAATTGTATTTATAACAAACTCACAAACAATGCAATATTCAATGCAGCTACAATAACTCCGAGTGAAATTAGCAACCATTTGGTGTACGCCGTGTTTTTGTATTTACCCATTACTTTTTCCGACGATGTGAGATAAACCTGCAGAAAAATAGTGAACGGTAGCTGAATACTTAATATCATTTGTGAAATAATCAGCCCCTGAAACGGATTGGTGATAATGAAAATGATAAAAAGTGCGATAAGTAGCGAAATTGCCACTCCCAAACGTGAGTGATTGTCTTTGATGTCGTACGGTTCTTTGTACATGCCGGCAAAAATACTTCCGGCTGCCATGCCCGATGTGGTGGTAGATGCCAAACCTGAAAACAACAAGGCTACTGCAAATACAATTGCAGCATTTTTACCCAATAACGGTGCAAGTAAATGATTTGCCTGCTGAAGCTCAGTAACGGGAGTTTGCGACTTGAAAAAAGTGGCAGCCGCCAGCAAAATCATGGCGCTGTTAATGGCCCAACCAATAATCATGGAAAAAATGGTATCGAGAAACTCGTAGCGGAGCTGTTTTTTTATCACTTTTTCTTCCTGCAAATTCCATTGCCGGCTTTGAATAACTTCCGAATGCAAAAATAAATTATGCGGCATAACCACCGCACCAAGCACGCTCATAATAATTAGCATGGAACCTTCGGGAAAAGAGGGCGTAACCCAGCTGTAAGCAGCAGCGTTCCAGTCGATGTCAGCCAAAGTAAGTTCATACAAAAATGATAAGCCGATAACCGATACAAAAGCGATAATCCATTTCTCAATCAGCTTGTAGGAATTGGTAAATAGCATGATAAAAACAAATACGGTTACCAGTGTAGCGCCAATTTTAACAGGAATTTGAAACAGCATTTGCAGAGCTATAGCGCCCCCCAGAATTTCGGCCAGCGAAGTGGAAATGGACGCCAGCATGGCAGATGTCAGTAAAAATCGCGAATAGCGTGGTTTCAAATAGATGGCGGAAGCTTCCGAAAGGCATAAGCCTGTAGCAATACCCAAATGCGCCACATTATGTTGCAAAATAATGAGCATGATGGTGGATAAAGTAACCATCCAAAGCAAAGTATAGCCATAATCGGCACCGGCGGCCAGATTCGAAGCCCAGTTTCCGGGGTCGATAAAACCCACAGTTACCAGCAAGCCGGGACCTATGTATTTAAAAATATCCAACCCACCAAAAATGGGTTTATAGTTTTTTTTATCTATGTTTCGGAAAAGTTTAAACATGTTTCGATAGTTGGTTTTGCGATAGTTCAATACTACAGACTAAACGAATATGATAAAACTCAAAACAGCATGATTTTGTTTAACGAAACGAAAAATTTAATGAATGACTATGTCAGTCGGTTATTCCTGTTAAACATTCACATTAAATAAATTTCCTACAAGTGCAGACAAGCCCATAGCCAGTGTCCCCCAGAAAGTAATCCGGATAACGGCTTTTCCAATGCTTGAACCACCGGTTCTAGCTGCCATTGCACCTAAAATTATCAGAAAAATAATAGCAAAACCATACAGATAATACTCCAGATTGTTTAATGGAAGAAAAAGTGTTACTATCAGCGGAAGTAAACCACCGGCAGTAAATGCTGCGCCCGAAGCCAGTGCGGCTTGTGTTGGTTTAGCCTGACTTATTTCGTTTAGCCCCAATTCGTCGCGCATGTGTGCTCCTAATGCATCGTGTTCGGTGAGTTCTTTGGCAACCAATAAAGCGGTTTCTTTTTTCAGCCCTCTTTCTTCGTAAATATGCGCTAATCTCCTCATTTCTATTTCGGGCATATCTTCAAGTTCCTTTTTTTCGCGTTCGATGTCAGCTTTTTCTACATCAGTTTGTGAACTTACCGATACATATTCGCCGGCTGCCATCGATAAAGCACCGGCAACCAATCCGGCAATTGCAGCCAATACAATTGGTTCGCGGGTGGCACTTGCAGCTGCAATGCCTATGGCAAGGCTCGATGTGGATAATATACCATCGTTTGCACCCAAAACTGCTGCCCGAAGCCAGTTGCTGCGGTGTATATAATGATTTTCTAAATAATTGTCGGGTTTTTCTGTCTCTTTATTCATCTGTTTGTATTTATTTTTTTATTGGTCAGATGGAACTTAACATGGACGTTTCATGTGTCATTCTTTTACATATAATTTCAGTTTCCAAAATTAAGACTTAATCATTGAATATGCACAAAAAAATAAAATTATTTTTTCATTCAAAAAACAAAGGGTATCCAGTTTTTTAAGTGGATACCCTCGGTGTGAATTTCGACCTCTCCCTAAATCCCTCTCCCGAGGAGAGGGACTTTACCGAGTGAGGTATTGTAAATTCTGTAACACGACTATGCCATGCTTACTTATTCCAGGATTTCATTGTCGTGCATTTCTTTCATAAATGTCACAAAGTCGTTTTTGCGGTCGGATTCCATCCATTCCAGACTTTTTCGCGGGTGGGCATTCAGTGCTCCCGAAATCAGGTAAGGAATATGATAACCCCAATCGATGTCTTTTTGAAGCGGATGAACATGATCCTGAATGGCCTGAAGCAATGGCAATAAGCGGTATTTCGGATTTTTCAGGAAAGCAATCAGAATTTCGATGGGGCAATTTCCTGCGCCACGACCAAGTCCCAAAAGTGTAGCATCGAGCATGGTACAACCTTCCATAATGGCGGTGTAAGTATTACTCATGGCCATTTGCATATTGTTGTGTGCATGAATCCCAATTTCTTTTCCCGGAAGAGCGGCGGTATATTTGCGTACCAAATGCTGAATAGATTCCACATACATGCTTCCGAAACTATCCACCGCATAAAATACTTTTACGCGCGAAGCTGCAATGTCTTTCAGTGCCTCGTCCAGTTCATGTTCATTAACGGTTGAAACAGCCATCAGGTTGATACATACTTCGTAACCTTTGTCCATACAATGATGTGCCAGTGCCACAGCTTTGTCTACCTGATGCACATAACAAGCCACACGAATCATATCGAGCAAACTGTCCGAAGCCATAGGTATATCATCGAGGTCGATACGACCAATATCGGCCATAGCCGACAGTTTCAGACTGGTTTCGTTTTTACCTACAATGCGTTCGAGGTCTTTCTGATGACAGAATTTCCACGGTCCGTATACTTTGCGGTCAAACGCTTTTTCGCTGCTGAGGTAGCCAATTTCCATATAATCGATACCGGCTTCTACGCAGGCATTGTAAACGCCACGAACAAAGTCGTCGCTGAATTGCCATTTGTTCATTAACCCACCGTCGCGAACGGTGCAGTCCATTACTTTAATTTCCTGTTTGTACATGTTGTAAAGATAGTTGCCCACGGGCTATTTAATGTTTGTTTATATTTAAGTCAGCCCCCTAACCCCCTCAAGGGGGAATTGTTGAGCAATTTTCAACTTCATTGCATTATTTTCAAAGAGTTTTTTAAGATATTATTCATCTGTGAAAATCACTTTGCAATATTAATGAGAATATGCTGAATTGATTCTATTTATTTCTGCTATGTAAGATTTCCAGTTCGCGGTGTATATTATTGTCCACCAATAACCGGTATATCTGTTCGAAAGTGGTTTTATTCAACCCTTTTTCATTGGCCCATTCGCCTCTGAGGCGTATCACTTCGTCTTTGCGCTCCTGAGCAATCACACTTTCCTCATCGTTTTTGTATTTCACTATTTCCTCCACATATTCGGCGCGGGTGGCAAATAGTTTGATGATTTCTTTATCAATCATGTCGATTTGAGTGCGTATTTCTTCCTTGTTTTTGCAGTCGCAGGGGAGTTTGGTTTTCATTGAATCAGTGAAAAAGATAAAACTGTTTAAAATCAGTACAAAAATAAGGCTTTTATTTTAAAAATAAAATAATCGGAGGTGGTTTTGTTTTAATTTGAAATAATTTAAGAGGTGCTACGGATTAAAAAAAGCCACCGGATATGTGTCCGATGGCGTAATATGAAAAACACAAACTGTTTTCATTGCTTTAAGGTATTAATTCAAGTTTATATCCGTCGCGAAACTCTATTTTTACTATTCCGTAGTTTTTGACGAAAGTCAGATTTTTTATATACGTGCTATCCCTAAATACAAAGCAGTTTTTGTATTCTTTATCCAATATGGTTACCGTATTATTTGTTAGGGAGTCTTTGTCGAAAAGGAATGCTTTAACATAATTTGAATGGTACTTTTTAAATATGTAGATACCTCCGTTGTGGTCGCATGCAGCACTATTAATAGAAATCCAATACAAACTATCCCGTATATAAAAAGTTGATTCTCCCCATTCATATCCTTTGGGAGTAAGATAATTTTCATTGTCATACCAAGCATCAAAATGAGTGTTAATCTTTACCTTTATGGTTTTTGTTTCATTTTCCAGGTAGTTTAAAGATTTGTATTCTTCTAAAAGCCAATCTTTATCGTCGCGTGTAAGCCTGCACATATCTGTGCATCCATAAGTTATTAGCATTAATAATGCTGTGATAAAAATTTTTGTTTTCATTGCTTTAAGGTATTAATTCAAGTTTATATCCGTCGCGAAACTCTATTTTTACTATTCCGTAATTTTTAACGAAAGTCAGATTTTTAATATAGGTGCTATCCCGATATACAAAACAGTTTTTGTATTCTTTGCCCAGAATATTTACCGTGTTGTTTGTTATGGAGTCTTTATAATAAAGAAATCCTCTAACGTGCTCTAATGAATAATTTAGACTCTTCCTAGTATATACAGAAACAACTCCACTATTTTCGCACGCTGTACTATTAATAAATATCCAATACAAACTATCCCGTATATAAAAAGTTGATTTTCCCCATTCCCATCCTTCACTGGGACTAAACCATCCTTTACTGTCATAACTGGCATCAAAATGAGTGTCAATCTTCACCTTTATGGTTTTAGTATCATTTTCCATATAGTTTAAAGACTTGTATTCTTCTAAAAGCCAGTCTTTATCGTCGCGTGTAAGCCTGCACAAATCTGTGCATCCATAAGTTATTAGCATTAATAATGCTGTGATAAAAATTTTTGTTTTCATTGCTTTATGGTATTAATTCAAGTTTATATCCGTCGCGAAACTCTATTTTTACTATTCCGTAATTTTTTACGAAAGTCAGATTTTTAATATAGGTGCTATCCTGATATACAAAGCAGTTTTTGTATTCTTTGCCCAGAATAGAAGATGTATTATTTGTTACGGAGTCTTTATAGTAAGAAAATACTGCTACAGGATGATCATAATGATTAAATTTAGTGTTAGTAAATACTAAAATCCCTCCTTTATTTTGGCACGCAGAACTATTAATAAGAATCCAATATAAACTATCCCGTATATAAAAAGTTGATTTTCCCCATTCCTTACCTTTAGGATAAAAAAAATGTTCATTGTTAAAATTGGCACCAAACTGAGTGTCAATCTTTACTTTTATGGTTTTAGTGTCATTTTCCAGATAGTTTAACGACTTGTATTCATCTAAAACCCAATCTTTATCATCGCTGGTAAGTCTGCACCAATCTGTGCAACTGTAAGTTATTAGCATTAATAATGCTGTGATAAAAATTCTTGTTTTCATTGCTGTTGGAATTTATTTGGTTAGTATCATTCGCTTGGTGTCAATTACATTATCATCTGTAATTAGAGCGTAAAGATACATCCCTGCACGAAATTCCGAACCTTTTATTACTAAATTTCCTTTCCCTCTTTCGGCAATAGTGTAACTTTTTAGTTGGGTGCCTTTCATGTCATAAACATATATAGAAGCTGTGGAAATAGCCGAAGGAATAGAAAAATCTATTGTAGTGGATTGGTTAAACGGGTTAGGGTTGTTTTGATAGAGAGTTGCGGGATAAACTTCCTCAAGAGAAATATCTGAAGTGTTTCTTTTTATGCTCTGAGGCGCATTCTGTTTTTCAGAACCTGTTGATAGGGTATTTACCTGCGCTTGTAATTCCTGAATAGATTGTATTAAAACAGGTATTAAACCAACGTAATCGACTGCAAGCATGCCATTCTGTTTTTCAAACACAAGCTCAGGATAAATTTCTTGTAATTCTTGCGCAATTAACCCAAAATGTTTTTTCTTAAACGACTGGGAATTTTCATCATATAAAGGCTTTGCTTTTTTTGCAGTGTCGCCTTTTAGCACCATGTATTGCTGTTCAAGGTTATATTCAACCGGGTTTAACAATAGCACATTGTCAAGCGATTTCTTATTGTTTTTAAAGGATGCAATATTCTTTTTTAATCGTTTATCTGATGATATAATAAAATCCTGAGCATACATAACTCCGGTTGATTCCACATCGCCGTCAAAATATCCTGCATAAATACCTGGAACGCATACATCCCTGTTATTGTTAACCGTCCCAACAATACCCGCTCCATCACATTCACCATAATGTAAGCCCCATACTCCATAATTATACCCTGAAGAGGAATTCCCGGCCATTCCCCATACACCCCATGCCCGACCGGAACCTGTAGGGGTTGAAGAACAAGTATTTGCCAAGATACCGACAGCCGAATTGCTATGTACATCCGAAGATGCAACCAAGGCATAAGTCCAACTATATCCGGGAGTTCCGGTTCTGTATGTGCTTATTCCAAAAGTATTACCCTGTACGGAAAATTTTGTATTACTATTACCTGTTGAACCAACAGATAAGGGTGATAAAGGAGTATTGGTTCCTAATTGAATTCCTACGTTTCCAGTTGCGGAAACTTTTAATTGTGCATTTACAGTTAAAAGAGCAAATGATAATACAATTGTACAAATAGTTTTTAGTGTTTTCATGACTTTTAAATTTATAAATACTTAAATTACAATGTTGATATCTAAAGTATTCTGATTTGTAAATTAATTAATTTCAAATTGTTTTTTTTAGACAACTTTTTTATTTGTATTTATCTCTCCCCACCATTTTTTACAGCAAGCGGGGAGAGCATTTTTATTTTACTGTGTCGGGGCTTCGCCGGCTTTCTTTTTGGCATTTTCGGCACGGGTGCCGGAAGCTTTTACTGTAGCAAGCGAAGCGGTGATATGTTCGTTGAGTGCAGCAATCAATGCTGTTACGTCGGCCGAAGGAGCTGAAATTTCCTGCAGGCTGATAATCTGGAACAGCGATTTTAATGCCTGAACCAGTTCGGGGCGCGATTCGCTTACCGTAGGTTCAGAATTTCCTGATGCTGTTTCAACCACTTGTTTAGCTGTTGTTTCGTAGTCGAGTTGAGCTTGTTCCAGTTCGTCGAGTAGTTCGGTTCCGCCTGTGAGTGCCAGTTGGGCAGCGTGTTTTGTTTTAATCTCGGAAACGATATTGTTTATGGCTGCTGTCCGTGTTTTTTGTCCCAGCAGTTGAATGGACCAACTGTGCTTCCGAATAATAGCAATAATTTCGGTAGAAGCTGCAGCTACGCCTTCTTTCCTGCGTGTTGCCCCCGATTCTGTCAGGTTTCGAAACGCCATAAAAGCATCAATACGGATCTTGTCTTTTTCCGATTGCAATTGAATAAGCGGGTTTTTCGATTCACGTTCGAGCGCGCTCTGAAAAGTCGATAAACGTGTTTTTACATTCGTGAGAAATGGTTGTAACGCCGGGATACTGCTTTTTTTAGCTTCTACCAGTGTAACTGTGTTTTTACCAAAAGTAAAAAGTTCCTTACTTGGGAACAGCGCGAAATTTAAAATAGAGATCATAAAACTGGTATTAAAATGTTTGTAAATGAATAAAATCCGATAGTATTATTAATTCGTCTTTGTTTTGATTAGTATGTATCTGTTTGTAACTACTCAGCCCCCTAAATCCCCCTCCAGGGGACTTCTGAGAGTGCTATCTACAATTATTGTGCTTATAAATTATATTATTTTTGATTCATGATAGCACAAAACATTCAAAATACGCTCCACACTCCCCCTTCAGGGGGTTGGGGGGCTGAGTAGTAACATCTGTTTATATGGTTCTTTAATATATGTGTTGCTAAGTGCCTTATTATTAAATGTTATCAGAATTTTTAATATTGCAATTCCTATTGTAAGGGTATTGTCAGATATCTGTTGGTCTCATTTATTTTTATATTATGAACGTCAGAAATCTGACAGACATATTTATTCGTATATTATTAGTGTCAGAAACCTGACAGAAATTTTTATTTGTATACTAACAGCCTCAAAAACCTGACAGGCATATTTATTCAAGAATTATGAATGTCAGAAACCTGATTGGAGCGATTTTCGGTATATTGCCTGTGTTAGAAACCTGATATATCCAATATCTTGTTCATAAATTGCTAAGTAAATAATTTTTACAGTTGAATGAATTTTTTTATACACTTCAATTTTCTGATGCCTGTTTTCTGAAGAAATGTATTTTATTCAGAGTTTATTTGCAATTACTATTTATCCTGTAGAAATGTTCTGTTTTCTGTTTATTAGTATTCTTGTATTTAAAGTCTTTTCCTGTAAATCTAAAAATACCTATGATACGTTATTCTTTTAAAATCCTGCAGATACCGGTTATTGTATCTGCAGGATAAAGTCAGGTTTCTTTTAAAATTGTTTACTCAACACTAAATTCACCATTCAGGTTTGTTGTACCGTAGCTGATATGTACGGTGTAAAAACCTGCATCCCAATATTCTATCGGAATAATTGCCGTATCGGAGGTATAAGTATCAACTACACACTGATAAACAACTTGTTGATTCTCATCTTCGATGGTAATGGTGGCATTTCCAACAGGATATTCGAAATAAATAAACAAATCGACGCCATCTTCATAGCCTGTAACCGGGATTTCAGTTTCCACCCGATTAGGTTGTGGAGGAATAGGATCTTTAGGGTCGTCTTTACGAATAATTACTTCCGAGGCAAACAGCCCTGCATTACTTACAATAAAACTTAGAATTAAAAAGCATTTCAAAAAAAATGATTTCGAAATTTTCATACCTGAATAAATTGTCTTACTCATGCGGTACGCTAATTTTTTAACCCGTTCAACGTTCATGAACCATTGCCCGGAGCTAAAAACTTAGCGCAGGCATTTTCGGTGTTAAAAATTTATTTATTAAAAATTTCGATCGATCGTTTTGCTAAAGTAGAAGTTAATTGGTGATGCGTCTCTATTTCGGGGTGAGAAAATGGGGGACAAGCGCCGAAAATAGATTACTGATTATCAGTGTTTTAAATAGTGAAAATGAAATATTTGGGGGACAAGGCAAAACCGGCAGTGGGAAAATGCTGCAAAATGCCGTAAAAACGGGTGATGCTATTGACCGGATTTGCAGAAACTAAAAAAGAGGAACGGTGTAAATACGGTTCCTCTTTTCTCGATGCGGGTGTATGGTAAGTGGCGGAAAGTAATACCGAGATTTAGCGGGAGTTGCTATACTTTCATATTATTCGGCCAGTATGCTGTTTAAAAATGCCTCGATATTTGATGTGTATTGTACTCCTACTTTTTTGGCAAAACGTTGTTTGAGTTTTTTCAGGGCTTCGGCATTGGAGTCGAGCAGATAGAGTATGTCTTCCACGGGTATTTTCATCATAAACAGGCAGGCCCACTGAATTTCTTTTTCGTTCAGCATAGGGTAGCGTTCGGCTAATTTGGAGTATAAATGGTTCATTATGGCATCCATTTCGTGCCTGAAGAAATGTTTGTCGTTGAAATGTATCAGTTCGCCGTACAGGCGGAATATCATTTTGCAGCGTTCTTCGGGTACATATTGTTTGGTGTTGGCTGCCATTTCGGCCCTTTTGGCTGCCAGACTTTGTTGCAGTGCTTCGCGGGTACGTGTTACCACTTCGAATCGTAAATCAGTTTTTTGTTGTTGCTGTTGTTGTACAGCCTGTTTTCTTTCTGTCTGATGCCGTTGGTGTTTTAAAAAATACGCAGCAATACTACCCACAATAACAACAAATAGAAAAATAAGTGCGTATAGCAGTTTGTATCTTGTGCTGGTAGCTTCGCGTTTGGTATTGTGCATGGTTTCGATATAACTCCCTTTGGTCTGTGCATCTATTTTGCGGATAGAATCAGTGCAGTCCTGATACAGACTCATGTATTTTGCCACGGCCTTTAAGTCGTTTTTTTCGGCCTTGCTGTTCACAATAACCCTGTAGCACTCGCGCTTTGTGCGGATATCCGGCTGATAATGGAACGACCGGAAAGCATATTGCAGGGCTGAGTCGGTTTGATGAAGCTCGGAAAATAAATCGGCCAGCTGATAATAACGGATAGAGAGATTGTTCTCATAATTGGGATATTTCAGCACTTTGCGGTAATACAGCAATGCCGAATCAGGTTTATTCCACTTGCTGAAATTCAGCGCAATTTCCTGTAAAAGAGCTCCTGCCTGTAACGAGTCTTTTGCCAGATGTACAACCGATAAGTAATATTGTATGGCAGTATTATATTTTTTTTCATCCTTGTAGGTTCTGCCATAATTCATTTTGCAACTAAAGGATTGTGGTTGCATATTCGCCAGTAGAAAAAGACTATCAGCTGTAATAAATTTTCCGCGGGCGGGTTTATATTCATTTTGATAATACAATATCTCGCCTACATCCATATTTAATCTACCCAAAAGAGCCGCATCGGTCTTGTTTGTCAATGTTTCTTCCGCTTTCAGGTAGTTTTCCATGGCTTTTTCAAAATCGAGCTGCTTTTTATACAGGCGGCCTTTGTAGAAATAGCACGATGCCAACCGGTTGCCATCGGAGTGCTTGCTGTAATAGTTTATGGCAAAGTTCAGCACGGAGTCGGGTTGAAGCTGAGCGCCTTTTTTGGTGTAAATCTGCACTTTCAGCAGGTCGGACAGGGCAAAATCTTTATCGGAGCGTATGGTTTTGGATGCCAGCAGCCTGTCGATAAGCGTCAATGCCGAATCGGGATTCGACTCAATAAGCGCCTCCGCCCGAATAAGCTCCTGCGTGGTATTTTGGCACGAGAAAAGAAGCATACTCAGCAAAACTACAACAATAGAAGTGAGATAGAGTCTCATGGATAACACAGTGGGTGAATTTCAGCAGCAAATATACAATTTTAACCGCAAATTCCCGATACACACAAAAAAGCCACCGGATATGTGTCCGATGGCGTATAATGAAAAATACTAACTATTTTATTGGTCCCTCTATAATTTTATGACTTACTCTCAAAGAATAAACTTATGTATGGAATAATGTTTAGTCTGCTATTCGTTTCACCTCAAAAAATCAAGGTATACGCTCTATCTGAGTTGTCAATAAAACAAACAACCCCTCTGCCGTTGTGCAAAAATATTTTTTTGATGAAATTTGTTTTGGTATTCGATATTTCTACAACAGGTAAAATATAGTCGCCTATTCTGATATTTGTTTTGTTTGTATTTGTTGCAGTCAGATCATAATTAAATGAATCGGTTTTATTATTCTGCGTAAAACTATAGGTAATTAAACCTTTTTCTTCATCAATAAATCCTTTTATCGAACAACCATTTTTGGCTGAATCGGTAACAAATTGTGCTATAGGATTGCTACATAAACAATCGCAAAATGAAGAATATGATTTTTCTTCAGTTTTTTCGAAAGTCAGAATATGGAATGTCAATGTATCATTACCCGAAACAAATTCTGTTTTCTCTATCGTAGAGTAAGGAATCCATCCTACAAGTCTTTCAGAAAACCCGACACAATTAATGGTGCTGCACGAATATGTTAGTATGGCAATAAAAAGTAAAATGAGTGTTCTTGATTGATTTTTCATAATTTTTTTGTTCGATAGCATACTCACTTCCAAACGAAATTCGCGAGGAAGTGAGTATGTCCGTTTTTCTGCTATATAATTGTTATTTGTTTGGAAAATGTAGGTATCGAATTGTTTGTGTTTTCGTAATAATCAATTTTATATGTTCCGGGTGATGTGAATATAATTGGCAAATCGCTTGCTTTTCCTGCTTCGGTTACGGTAAAAACCTGCCATTGCTTAGCTAAATTGAAACTTTCCACAGTCCAGTTAGTAACAGTGCCGTTTACTTGCCATGTGCCTCCTCCGTTGATAATTACCTTTAATGTGTTTCCTGATGCTACTTCTGCTCTCATCGAAACCGATAGATTTGATATCGTTTTAGTGAGATTACTATTTAATAGATTTGAACCATTATCTCCGGTTACCGGGTAGGTAAATTGTGGCAGACTACCCACTTCCAGATTTTTTACTTTGGTAGGCACTACTGCATTGTTTTCATAAAATTCGATAGTTATATTGGCGTAGATGCTTGCGGTATAAAAACTAAAGTATATATCATTGTTTGCATTACTTTCTTTTACCACAAATTCTTGACTTTTTGTAGTACTATTGTATGGACTGACATTCCAGTTTACAGTTAAGGTAGAATAGTTATCGCTAACCGACCACACTTTTTCTCCCTTAATTACAATTCTAAGGTTGGTCCCTTTTGGTAAATCAGCTTTCATGGAATACTTGATACTGTATTGATTTTTAGGGATATTCTTAACAGTGTCATTTAAAAGGTTCAATCCATTATCGCCCGAAACAGGATAAGTGATGTATTTTACGGGTGTGTAGGTGGATGTTGTGAGGAATTTTTGTATCTGTTTTTCAAAATCAGGAACAGTTACATTTGTCAACCCTAGTTCTGCATACTTGTTTTCTAAATGCTGACGAATAGCAGGTGGATTTATCAAACGGGCATTGTCGATAAGTGTTGAACAAAGAGTTGAATTATTGAGTGTTCCATCTGTTCTAATATCAGTAATTATATTGCCCATCAATTCCGACATTTCTGCAGTAGTCGAAAAACCCTGTAAGATGCACGAAACTGCAAGAAGAATGGCATTGTTATCGCCCACAGTACTTAAATTTAAACTTTCGGAAGTAGAATCGGCAGCTAAGGTTAAATTGAAAATATTCAGTACTTCTGTTTGAGCTTGCTTTTTTGCTGCCTCAAACGATAGTTTTTCTTGTTGCACCAGATATTCCACTCTGCTTTTTTCCAAATGGGTTAAGATGTTTACATTGGCCGAATTTACCTGCGAAATATCAGTCAGGGCATACAATGTGAGTTGCCCCGAAGAAGATTCGCCACTAACCTCATTAAAATAATAGCCATCGGCTTTCAATTGTACATAGTTGGAGATTAATTCCAAATTTTTTTGTTCGAAACTGCCGGCATTGTCAGCAATAGTTGTGGAATATATACGCCCTGTTTGATTCAGGTTTGTATCCAACTCCGAAATAAGTACTGACGACCCATTGACAAACGGCCCCTTCTGCACATAGCCCGAAAACACTTCTTTTTTTAGCGTTTCAACGGTTTTTTCCACAGGAATATCGCATGAGGATAAAAAGAAAATTGAAACAGAAACAATAGATAAAATGCTTTTTGCTTTCATAAGAATTTTGCTGTTAGTGATTTGTATATTGAAATCTGATTATAGTCTAAAGTTAAATTTATTATTATACATTTTTTGCTACCAATGTGCCATCGAACAGCATCGAGTGGGTAATATTTATGTCATTATTGGTTTAACAATATGAGTTGAAACCACTTTTTTTAAAACTGTGCTACAAAATTAGTGTATTTTAATAGGATTATATCTAACACGTTTCTAATAAAAATCTAACAAACCACTTTTTATTGTTAAACGTAGAGGGAAGGGGAAAATTATATTTTCTTAAAGGAAATATAAAATAAGTTGTAATTATTTTGTAGAGTTTTATCCGTCATTTACGAAGTGAAAAAATCAGTAATTCATCTGCGTTCCTGTGTGTTTTTATATGCAAACGAAAGTGTATCAACAAAAAAAGCCACCGGCATTTATCCGATGGCTTTCAATGGTAAGTATGTTGCAAAAATTAATCTTCTTTTACCTGTGGGGTGATAAGTTTATAACCTTTACCGTGAATGTTGATGATAGCTACATTAGGATCATCTTTTAGTAATTTGCGGAGTTTGGTGATATAAACGTCCATACTACGGGCATTGAAGTAATTGTCGTCAACCCAAATGGTTTTAAGTGCGAAATTACGTTCCAGAATGTTGTTGGCGTTAGCTGCCAACAGATTGAGCAGTTCCGATTCTTTGGTAGTCAGTTTTTTCGACTCGCCTTCGAAGGTAAGCATTTGTTTCTGCGCATCGAAAGTGAAAGCACCAATGTTGTAAGCTACTACTTCTTTGGCTTTTTTACCACGTACACGACGCAGAATGGATTCGATACGGTAAAGCAATTCTTCCATGCTGAATGGTTTCGACAAATAATCGTCGGCACCCAGTTTGAAGCCCTGAAGAATATCTTCTTTCATCGATTTTGCGGTGAGGAAAATAATAGGTACTTCAGAGTTTGTAGAACGAATGTCGGCTGCCAGTGCGAAACCGTCTTTTTTAGGCATCATTACGTCGAGGACGCAAAGATCGTATTTGTTACGGCTGAAAGCTTTGTAACCGGCTTCGCCATCAGGTTGCAAATCTGCATTGTAACCTTTGGTCTGCAGATATTCTCTTAATAACATGCCAAGATTTTCGTCATCTTCGCACAACAGAATTTTTACTTTTTCGTCTGTCATAATTCGTAATTTTTTAGTGTTGGTATTGTGATCGTAAATTTAGTTCCTATATTTAGTTCGCTGTCTACTTTAATGGTTCCGCGATGTTCTGTTACAATTTTCTTTACATAAGCCAGTCCCAGTCCGAATCCTTTTACATTGTGCAGATTACCTGTGTGCACCCGGTAGAATTTCTCAAATATCCGTTTCTGGTCTTCCTTGTGTATTCCTATGCCGTTATCTTCGATGCTGATAATCAAATTATCTTTCTCGTTGTGCGTTTCAATCGTTAAAAGTAATGCTTTATCTGTATATTTCAAAGCATTATCCATTAAATTAAAAATAACATTGGTAAAATGTACTTCATCAATGAGTGCCACATCGCTGTGAGCTTCCAGTTTCGAAATGATTTTACCGCCTTTGCTGCTTACTTTCAGCGAGAAATTTTGTACAATATCTTTTATCAGCGAGTTTATTTTTACTTCTTTTACTTTCAGAATGGATTTATCTTTTTCGAAAATAGCCATCTGTAGTACCTTCTCCACCATAAAACTCAATCGTTTTGTTTCATCTCTGATTACATTGGATATGTGTTTTAATGTTTCCGGTGTTTTTCCTACGCCCGAATCGCCCAGCATTTGCGAAGCAAGCGATATGGTGGATATCGGAGTTTTTAACTCATGTGTCATATTATTAACAAAATCGTTTTTCATATTGTTCAGTTGTTTTTGTCTGAATATGATAATAATAGCCACAATAAATATAATTAGTATCACTACAATTAACGAAATGGACGGCAGAAGCAGATTCATCGAGTTCAGAATGTAGTCCTGCTTGGTCGGAAACGTTACCTGCAAAAAAACTTCTCTTTTGGTGTCTTCCGAGGGGAAGAGCCTTTGCGAGTAAATGTTTTTGTTTTTTATCTGCGAATGTTCACCCAGATCTTTGTTACATTTGTAAATTATTTTGCCCTGTTTGTCGGTAATGGCATAATAAAACGGTAAATCCACTCCGTTGTTGGCCAGCATGCGTTCCAGTATGCCGTCGAGTTCCTCAAAATTTACACGTTCGCTGATTTCCTTGTTGTCGGTTTCTTTCAGCCAGCGGAAAACCGCCTGATCAAGTATGGTTTTCGATCGTGAGAAATTCTGTCGGAATTTTTCCTGAAGATACCTCGATGTTTCCTCGATAGTGGCTTTGCCATGACCGGTGGATAACTTTAATTGAGGCGTATTCAGATGATCGGCCGTGAGTTTTAGTTTCTGACGCACGCTGTCGATGCCCTGCAGTTTGCTTCCATCGCTGAACGACACCAGTTTGTTTCTGTTGCCTTTGTAATCCACACCTTCCAGTGTTTGTTCCAGATATTGCAGCGCTTCATTTTCTTCTACCAGTATAACTGTCTGAAAAAGGCTCCGCTGAACACTTTCATTAAACTGGTTTTCAATCATCTCCGCATTGATTCTTACATATCTCGCCTGCAGGAATATCAATCCTACAAAGGTAATGATCATCGATATGATGAGAATTATAATAGTACTTCGCTTCATGACACCACAAATATACAATAAAAAAATTAAATGTTAATGCTTCTGTTTAGAGTATTTAACATAAAAATTTTGCAATTTAGAAAACTGATTTAAGAAAGCTCTTTAATGACCTTTATTGTAATTAACAAACGTATGAGGTAGAAGGTTTAACATTTAGGCATAAATGTTTGGTCAGTGGTCGAAAAAAATTACTTTTGTGTGAAAATAGCTCGTTTAATCAAATAATATATGGCGCAATTCCGGAAATGGACACATTTGTTTTTAAGTAATTATCTGGGTGTTTTTAATGATAATTTTCTGAAAAACAGTATTATATTTGTTGCTTTGGGCTGGCAGTTGCCCGGTTGGCTCAACGAGTCGCAACTTATTTCCATTGTATCGTCCTGTCTGGTTCTTCCGTACCTGATTTTCTCACCTTATGGCGGACGACTGGCTGCCATTCATAAAAAGAAAAAAGTTTTTGTGATTTTCAAGTTGTTCGAAATTCCGGTACTTATTCTGGCTGCTATTGCTTTTTATTTTCAGTGGATTTATATCGCCATTTTGTCGGTATTGATTATGGGTATTCTCAGTAGTATGTATTCGCCGTCGAAATACGGACTTATCCGCGATATTGGTGGTAAAGAAGGAGTGTCGTACGGAAGTGGTGGTTTCGAAATGATGGCATTTCTGGGTATTCTGACAGGTACTATTGTTGCTTCGGTTATTTCTGATACTTATTCCGATCAACTCTTTTCATCTATTTTGATGCTGGTGGCTGTTCTGGGTTATTTTGTTACGAAAAAAATCAGAGTCGCTGAACAGCCGGTTGAACTTACCGATGATCTGAAGACTGATCCTTTCCGGTTTGTGGTGGCAACTTTCCGTTTTGCCCGGCAATCCCGCTTTGTCAACAGTTCGGTATTGGGCGCAGCTTCATTTTGGCTTATTGGTAGTATGGTGCAAATGAATCTGATTATTCATTCGGCTCGTGTTTATCATGCATCAAATACGCAAACCGGTCTGATTATGGGTTGTGCTGCGCTGGGGATTGCTGCCGGAACTTATGTGGCGGGTGTTATTTCGGGTAAACAGGTGAAAAAAGGTTTGATTATTCCCGGCTTGTTGGGTATGACCTTAATGCTGGCTTTGCTTGCTTTTGTACATTTAAACTGGTATTTGTATATTGTGGCAGTGTTTGTTACCACATTTTCGGGTGGGTTGTTTCAGATTCCGAATCTGTCGGTTATTCAGCAAACCGATTTGGGACGCAAAGCCGGTGATGTGTTTGCTTACCTGAATATCATTACTTTTGTACTGATACTTTTGGGTGCTGTGCTGTTTTCGCTTACAACGAAATATACAAATCAAAACAGTTATGCTGTTTTTGGGGTCATTATGCTAGTTTGTGTTGCGGTAGGAGCGTACTTCTTACTGGTTTCGCCCGATTACCGAAAAGAAACTACCAAGTTGCTGAATTCATAATTTCTTATTTTCTCAATTACTTAATTCTCAATAACCAACTCACTGGAAATATAAAAAATGAAACAGAAAAAATCCTTTAAAAAAATTATCACTGATCTGAGTTTTTTGATTATTGCGGCTATGGTACTTGGCGTGGTTGTAGGTAAACTTATGGGCAACGATGCAAAAATGCTTGCACCGCTCGGAACGTTATTTATCCAACTGATAAAAATGTTGGTGGTGCCGTTGGTTTTTGTTTCCATCGTGTCAGGTGCTGCTTCGCTGGGTGCAACAAAATCGGCGGGCAGAATAGGGCTTACCACTTTGCTGTATATTTTTATCACCACTTTTCTGGCAGTGGGAATTGCCATTGCTGGTGGTGAGATTTTTAAACCGGGCAGTGGAATCGATGTAGCTACTATCCGTTCATTTTTGCCCGATCAGGAATATAAACCAACCAATGAGTCGATGGGATTTTGGGATTTGATATTGGGCATGATTCCGGCAAATCCCATTCAGGCGATGACCGAAGGCAATGTGCTTCAACTTATTTTCTTCGGACTTTTTCTGGGTTTTGGCATTAGCAGCCTGAAGGAAAAAACACGTCAACCGCTGATAAATGCCTTTAATTCGCTGCTCGAAGCGCTTATCTGGTGTATCGGAAAAGTTATGTACATTGCACCGCTGGGTGTGTTTGGGTTAATGGCCGATGCTACAGGAACCTTTGGCTTTGGACTTTTACTGAAAGTAGGAAATCTGTTTTGGGTGAATTTACTCTGTGCCGGTTTCGTGTTGTTGATATTTTACCCGCTAACCCTGAAGTTTTTTTCAAAGCAGAAATTGTCGGTATTTTTTAAAGCTATGTTACGTCCGCAACTGGTAGCTTTTTCCACTGCTTCGTCGATGGCCACATTGCCTGTCACCCTCGAAACCTGCGAAGAAGAATTGGGTGTGAGTAAGGAAACGGCTTCGTTTGTTGTGCCGCTTGGTGCAACCATTAACATGACCGGAAACGCCATTTATTATACGTTGGTTACGCTGTTTTTTGCTCAGTTATATGGTATTCCGTTGTTTTTACCTCAATATCTGGCCATTGCTATTACTGCTACGCTGGGTTCGGTGGGACAGGCAGGAGTTCCGGGACCAACATTGCTGGTAGTTGCTGTACTTGTATCTGCCGGAATTCCGGTGGAAGGATTGCCGCTTTTGTATGCCCTCGACCGTGTTTTTGATATGTTACGTACAGTATTGAATATTACCGGTGATGCTGCCTGTGCGGTGATTGTGGATAGTAATAAGAAGTGATTTAAAATTTTAATTACAAACAAAATCCGGATATTGAGTAAAAAATCAATATCCGGATTTGTTGTTTTATATGGCACTATCAGCGTTTTATAAATTTGAATTTCTGGTCGCCTATTGTTACAAAGTACATTCCGGCGGTGAAGTTGGCTGTTTGAATTGTCAGATTGTCCGTTGTACATTCTTCCGACAATTTCAACCTGCCAGTCATATCGTATATTTTCACACTCTGACCGCTGGCATTGGTTACCCTGAAGTATTCGGTTACGAGTGTCGGGAAAACTCTGATGGCTGCTTCCTGCCGTTCGAAACCGCTTACATCGCCATTTGTCCAGTTAAATGTAGGTGCCTGAACCACCAGATTGCTACTTCCATCGGGCACACGTGAGAAACTCATGTTCTGTTCCAGATAAGGGAATGTTACCGAGTCGACCAGTACGATTGTGCCGAGGTAATTGGCTTTCGACAGGTATATTTTTTCGCCTTCCTTGCTGAACTTGACACCCAAATGTAACGCTCCCTGTTCGGGTTGATTGTCGGCCCAGAAAGTAATTCTTCCTTTTGCAGGTATGACTGTTTTCGATGAGTCGGCAGTGGAAATCCGGAAAATATCGGGCGTACCGGCAATATCCGACATATACCAACCGGCCACATTCACTTCTTTGTCGCCGTTGTTGTAGATTTCGATAAAATCGTCAGTTTCGCCAAATTCATCCTGAATAATATTGTTGCTGGCTACGAGTTCATTTATTTTGACATCGATATTTTTGTCAGGATCTTCAAAGACATACTGTTCGTAAATAGCTTTGATAGAGAATCCGGTGGTTAGCGTTGTACTGTATTCGGGAGTTGTAATTATTTGTGTGCTCGCGGCATCGCAGGTTAAACTCAGATTAAAAACCAAATCGGAACTGTTTGCTGCATTTTGATGTACTTCTACGGCTATCACATTATTACCTTCTGTCAGCATACTTGCCGGAACGCTGAAAGTGTATGTTGTGCCGTTGGAGGAGTACGTGGTGGCAAATGTTGAAAAATCAATTGTTCCGGTGGGCATATTGGCTCTGCTGAGTTCTGTTCCGTTGATATAAATCACAGCTCCATCGTCGACAAAAGCTGTGAGTACAAAGTTGGATTTTGCAGTTAGATTTGTAATACTGAAAGTTTTTCTGAAATAGGCTGTCGTGTATTTGCTGTTAGCATTTCCGCCATAACCAATGGTGGTAACTTCGCCTTTACCACCGTAACCTAACTGAGCATTTCCGGTTTTCCACGAAGCATCATTGTAGGTTTTGCTGTACCAATTGGTGGTCGGTATCGTGCTTCCATCGGAGTATAACCAGCTGCTACCCATGGGGATCAGTGTATTTGATACTGTCCCTCCCGATATTTCCCATTGTTTGAATTTGTAAGCCGGAACATTATTTGCTTTCAGGGTCATGCTTCTGTTGCTGAAATATTTTAAACTGATGGACGGGTCGATAATTTGTTCGCCATTCAGCGTGTACGAAGCATTAGGGAGATTCGAACTGATTTGTACGGTTTGAATGGCTGCTGAGTTCAGAAACCGTGCACTGATAAAGCCAAGCATTTTATCTGCCCGATAAGCTGAAAAGTTTTTCATAACGGTCAGGTCGTTGGCAAAGGTTCTGCTTGAACCGAATTTGGCTTTGTGATACACAATTTCGTTCGTGATTTTTTTCGCCACGCTATCCATAATGGCATTCATGCGGGTTGTAGTAAAAGTGGACGAAAGATGAATGGCGTAGCGGTCGATAAACTTATTCAGAAAAGTCTGGTTTTGAACTAATCTGCTTAAAACAATAGTCGACCATTCCGGTTGAACGGAATATCCTCCGATGATATTTTCCTGGTTTTCGCCCAGAGCGAAGGTTAGTGTGTTGAAATTATACAAAGTTGTGTTATACAGCCCGAATCCGAAATCGGTATCAAAAAGAATCCAGCGCCAACGGTTTTCTGTATTCAGTTTCCATAATTTTACGTTGTTGTACGGCCAGTCGTAATTACCAAAGAAGGTTTCGGATATCTGGTAATTGATAAATTCATCGATGTCCATTAGTTTGTTTACCTGATCGTACACTGACGGTGTTGTAATGTCATTATTTTTCAGAAACGATGTAAATTCAGCATAGCCGGCATCGGTGGCAATGTCGTTTTTGGTATCGATACCCTGATTGGTAGCTTCAATAATAGTCACTTCATCGTCGTTGTAACCATAGTTGCTGAACATAAAATCCTCGCTGGTACGTTCACGCAGGTTCTGAATGCCATAATATACGCCGTTCATAAAACACACTGCCGGTTCGTAGGCCAAATAATCCAGATCGAAACGTTTCATAACCACCGATTGCATAAAACCGTCGCGCATCATGGAATATGAAAAGTCGTTTCCGGAATTACGAATCTGTATATCCTTGTATTTGTGATTGGGTTTGGTGGCATGAAAAACATCGTAACGCAATTCGCTGTCACCGTGTTTTTTTCGGGGCATTATGGCCAGCGATTTTTGTGCATTAGCTCTTGTCCAGGCTCCCACAATTTTAATGTCCACTTCCTGATTCAGCCGTGCTACGCCGGTTGTGTCGAACAATTCGAAATTTACGGGTCTGTCCCAATCCTGATTGTAATTGCGTGGTGATGTTTGTCCGTTTCCGGTAATGCCGTTGGTGCCATCGCAATACATGCCAATGGTGTTGTCGGTCAAATTAGCCTGTGTAGTGACAATAGAAACCACCGGCAAATTAAAGTCCCGTTCGCCAATAAAAAATGTGGAAGTGGCAATGTCGCCCGACAGTTTTCCGGCGCCCACGCAACGTGCCCGCACTGTGGTGGTTGATGTGAGCGAAACAGAATATCCGGGAGTGTAACGGATGCCATTGGTTTTGGAGGGTTCAGAACCGTTGGTAGTGTAATAGATGGTGTCGCCTGCAGCAGGAGTTACAAATTTGGTATTGGTGGATGATGGGAAAAAGCCGCCCTGCACTGTAAATGCCGGTTTTCCACAACGCGTGAACGACCATGCTTTGCCGTTGTTGGACAAACCTTTGCTAAATTGTTCAAAAAATACCCATTCGTTGGCTCCGTCGGTTTTTCTCCCATACGAAATATTGCGGTACTGTGCCGGATAACGAACACTGTCAATAGCCTGCAATGCTGAATTTACCAGATATAATTTACCTCCGTCGGGGTCGAGTTTGAAGCTGGCATGACCGGTGCGTTCTTCCCGCTCGAAATACAAAATACCAAATCCTCCCGAAGCAATTGTTTTTGAAACAGGAGTCCATTTCTGAGGAATTTTTAAATTATCGGTGAAATAATAAGCTGATTGATTGATGGCAGAAGCAGTATTGTTGTAAATTTCCACCCACATGCTGTAATTGTAATCATCGTCTAAAGTGGCCGACACATTGTTGGTCATTAATTCGTTTATTTTCTGGGCATTCAGAAAGATAGGGATGAAAAATATTACTATGAAAAGGATGCGTTTCATGCCTGTGATTTGTGGTATTTTGATGTAAAGTTAACCCAATAAAAAAACGGTCAAAGTTAATCAAAATATCAGCTTGCAGATAGTTTAAGTGAGGAGTATAGTCGGAATTTATAGTCAAAAAGGAGGATGAATAAAGCCCGAAGATGTTTTCGGGCTTTATTTAATGCAATTTGTGGCTTTACAGTGCGATTTTTATTCCTGTCAGGAAGTTGATTCCCGGTTGCTCCATTCCGCCATAATCTGCATATTGTACATCGAAAATATTATTGACTGTACCATACAACTGAATGTTTTTCATACTCCAAACAACTTTAATATTGCCCATAAAGTAAGGCTGATAATTCATCAATTGTCCGGTGCCGAAATAGGTATAATTGCCGGCTCTGTCGTTGTATGATATTTGCCAGTCGGCACTGAGTTGGTGACAAATAGCATGATTCAAACTGAAAACAGCTTTGTGGCGCAGATAATCTAAAGCATATTTCGAGTCAAAAGTTACAGCTTCTTTATCTAAATGCAGATAAGAATAGCTCAGACCTGCACTTTTAATAATCTTTCCGTCGAAAACATAAAAAGCTGAAAGGTCGACACCCAATGTGTTGATGTCGGCCAGATTTTTACTTTCCCATTTGGAGGCGCCGGGTAGTTTTACCCAGTCGATATTGTTTTTGCCCATGCGGTAAAATACGCTTCCGTTTACTTTTAGTCTGCCATGAGCAAATCTGAAACCTGTTTCGATAGTTTTAGCGCTTTCGGGAAGCAGGTTGGTGTCTGCTTTCTGTATTGAATTCTGGATAAATAAGTCGGTAAAAGTGGGAAGTCGAGTGGCAGAATTACCTGAAATAAAAATTCGGGTGGTTTTACCTGCCTGATAATTCAGCTCAAAACCTCCGGCCCACAACAAGCCGTAATGAGCGTTGTAGGTTGTCGATGCGCCTAACGAATAATCAAAACTTCCGGTTTTCTTTGATAAATCGAGAAATGCAGTACTTAACAACCGATTACTTTCCTTCGTAAAATTATGTGTGTTGTCAAATATGTTTTCCACCGGTTTGATTATCAACTTTCCAAGTGCATTGCTGTAAATATGTTCGTTTCGGATGTCGACACCAAACGTTGTATTCACTATCGGATGATACAAAAATGCCGTTGCTTTTACTCCTGAAACATTGGTTAAATGATAATTGTGCGATGTATACCACGACGGCTTTACGCTTATAGAATCGCGAAAAAGCTCAAAACGGTCGTAATGAAAGCGGGTGTAGGTTTGTGCATTCAGCGTCAGTTTTTTATAGGAATAATTCCAGTTCAAAGCTCCGAAAAACGTTTGTGTATGGTCGAACTGATTCGGATACGAAAAAGAATAAAAACTGTTTGCGCCATAGTTTTTTTGCTGATATGCCAGTTGTACATCGAAATTTCCGGCTTTATCGGAGTTCCATCGTGTCTGACTAAATGCGTTGAGAATATCATAATCCGTATTCGGACGGTATCCATTACTGCTTTTGTGCGAAACAGAAGCGTAGGAGTGAAGTTTTTCTCCACCAAAGCCTATTCCCAGATTTTGTGTGGCTGTTCCAAAGCTTCCTGTAGATATTTCAGCATTTAGTTTTTGATGCTGATTGTTGGTGATAATATTGATAACTCCACTGAAAGCATTCGGGCCATATACTCTGGCCGCCGAACCATGCAGCATTTCTATTTTCTGAATATCGGATAACTCCACCGGAATATCCATGTTGTAATGTCCTGTCTGTGGATCGGTAATGTTGACACCGTTGAGTAGCACAAGTACCTGATCGAATGAACCTCCGCGGATACTGATATCGGCCTGTGTGCCACCCACGCTTCGGTTGCGAATATCAAAACCCGATACAGATTCGAGTAATTCATCTACATTCTGCACTGGAAGTTTCTGTATTTCTGTTTTTTCGATGACATAAGATTTGCTTCTGGAATAAAGTTGCACCGGTTTTGCGCTCACCACCTGAATGGAATTAAGCTCAATAGCTGTTAGTGTATCGGTTTTTGCCTGTGCATAAATCACTGAAAATCCGGTAAATAAAATACTGAAAACAAGAGTGAAAAGTTTTCTCATAAAAATGAATTTAAAATAAAAACGGTTGAAACAGAATAACTCTGCTCCAACCGTTTGGTTTGTGAAATGATGATATAAGTTGACGACCGGCCGCAGCGGCTTTGTCGCAAGAATTTGCAATGCTGATAATTAGAGATTCGTTCTGAAGATTAAACTCAACAGCCTCCACCTCCGAATTGGTATTTTCGTTGTTGTTATTTGTGCTGTTATTCAGCAAAAGCAGTTTGTGCGAAGAGGTTTTCTGAGTCGATTTTTCGGACACTGACACAGAAAGTACACCGATAGTTACATTTTGCGATAAACTGACAAAAATAGCATAACGGGCTCTGCTCCACCGGCGAAAACGGAGCGAAAGTTGTTTGGTTTGTTGTTTTAGTTTATACATGATGCAAATAAGGCGAAATTAATCTTCACGCAGAAAACTTAGTTTGTTTAATTTTCCTGTCCACACATCTTTGAAGACAGTTGTGCGGTTTTTTCCACCAATCAGATAGATAAAATGCTGACTGTAAAGTTGTGATGGCGATTTTTTTACAATATATAAAACCGACTGATAACTGCGGGGCTGATAGTCCACATATGAAGTGTCAGTTTTGTTGCCATTTGGAGTTTCTACCAGTTCCTGAATGTAATTATCGGCACTGTCAGGTACGCTCCAGCTGTAACCTTCGTCGATGGAATGCATCACTGGACTCTCTGCTACATTGCCTTCATCATCCATTCCTCCAAAGAGTAGTAATTCGTCGGCATAACTGATCATGGTTGCACCGGCAAGCGAGCCAAAAGTAGTGTTTTCAGTGCTGAAGTCCACCCAATACATGCCATCTTCGGTGCTCCATACGTTTTTCAAAAGTTTACCAGATGTATTGAAACCACCAGCCACGATGGCTTTTGGCTTATTTGTGCGTGAAAAGAAACTGAGTGCTGCAAAATCACCTATCGGGAAATTTTCAGGAATTTCACCTGCAATAATCCAGGTACTTCCGTTGACTGAATGTGCAAAATGATAGGTGTTGTCAGCTTTCGATTGTGTAACTGCCCATGCTTTGCCTTTCAAATCAAAAAGGAAATTAATGAATTTGTAATTCTCAGTGCTGTAATCGGCTTTTGTCCACGTATAACCATTCGACGATGAATAAATAGCATTTTCGTCGTGCATCAGGTAAAGTTTGCCATTAAACTGATACATATTTCTCACCAAAGTTTGCATAGGCAGTCCGGTGACAGCTTTTTGCGTCCATTGTGTTCCTACCGACGACACATACAAATAATTATTGATGCCACTATTTACGAATAGAAATATAGAATCGTTGAAATAAATGGCTTTTTGAGCACTTCCGGAATGAGTATAGATCTCACTGTAGATTTTATTCCAGATATATTTATCGGGATTTACAGTGTGAATATTCACCTTGATGGGGTATTGTCTCGACGTTACTTCATCCGAAGCAGTATTCTTAATTCGCAATACGCGGGTAAAATCAAGAGTGTCTGTAAGCGTTTTGAAATCGATGGTGTCGGTTTTAATACCTAGCGTATCTTTTATATGTAATTCAGCTGTAAATGAACTATAAAATGCAAAAGTTGCAATCACATGGGTGACATCTGTTTTGTAAGGCAGAGAGTCTAAATTGACAATGATAGAATCCTGCAAAGTTTCGTCCCATTCCAAAGTGAAAACAGCTTTGTTGAGTCCGGGGATGGTATCGTTTGCTGCAAATTTAAGAGAGTAAAAACTTGGATTTGAAGATACATCGGTAGTAGTATCGAGCCAGTCGCACGATGTAAACAGCAAAAGCGATAAAGTAAACAGAATGATTTTAGCAGGACTCAGTTTCATTATTTATTTGTTAATTTTTTTTCGACGAACAAAATTAAAAACATTTTACGGCTTGTAAATGAATGTGCTGAAGATTTATTGTTTTTTAAAAGATAAAGTACATATTTAGATGTAAAGTACCGAAATATCGGAAAGTTGTGTCGTTTTATTTCAGTTCCACCACCACCGGACAATGATCGGAATGAACTGCATCGTCCAAAATTGCTGCAGAACTTAGTTTTTCCTTCAGAGGCTCGCTCACCCAGTGATAATCGATGCGCCAACCGGCATTACGGAAGCGTGCTCCTCCACGGTAACTCCACCAACTGTATTTTTCTGCACTCGTGTCGAAAATGCGGAACGAATCTATCATTCCTGAGGCTTCATATCTGTCGAGCCATTCACGTTCTTCGGGCAAAAAGCCTGAAACACCGTTTTGTCGTTCGGGATGATTGATATCGATAGGTTTGTGACATATATTGTAATCGCCACATACTACCAAATTTGGTCGGGTTTTGCGAACTTCCTCAATAAATGGCAGAAAAGCTTCCAAAAACTGCATTTTAAAAGCCTGACGCTCATCGCCCGATGAACCGGATGGAATATATACGCTGATGACCGATACATCGCCAAAATCAGCTCTGATAACTCGACCTTCTGCATCGAAAGTAGGATTATTCATACCAATCACCACGTTGTCGGGCGTTAATTTGGTGAGAATGGCCACGCCACTATAACCTTTCTTTTCGGCCGAATGGAGGTACGAAGTGTAACCCATTTCAGCAAAAATCATGGTGTCAATCTGGTCGGGTTGTGCTTTGGTTTCCTGCAGGCAGAGTACATCGGGGTTTTCAGCTTTCAGCCAGCCGGTAAAATCTTTGGTAAGTGCGGCACGAATGCCATTTACGTTGTATGATATGATTTTCATAAATTCAAAACTTAAAATTTAAACACGAAGTCACAAAGACACAAAGCAATTAAAATTTACCTTGAAACAACTTATGAAGCATTAAGTTTAAAATTTATACATTGGCTTTCTTTACTTTTTTGTAAAGTTCCGATGCAAATACAAAATCGTTCAGATCTTCGTTGTCGACATGGAAAATATCGTCTTTGGTTCCCTGCCAGGCTTTTTCACCTTTGTTGATAAAAATAATATTTTCACCAATTTCCATTACCGAGTTCATATCGTGCGAGTTGATGATGGTGGTAATATTAAATTCCACTGTGATGTCGTGAATTAGGCGGTCGATGATGAGCGACGTTTTCGGGTCGAGGCCGGAGTTTGGCTCGTCGCAAAACAGGTATTTGGGTTGCAATGCAATAGCGCGGGCAATAGCCACACGTTTTTGCATTCCGCCACTGATTTCGGATGGAGCCAGTTTAAAAGCTTTTTCCTCCAGATTCACGTGTTGCAGACAAAAACGGGCGCGCTCTGTCATTTCTTCTTTCGTTGTAGGCGAAAACATTTCGAGCGGATACATCACGTTTTCGAGTACGGACAGCGAATCGAAAAGTGCGGAGCCCTGAAACAGCATTCCTACTTCACGACGCAAAATACGGATTTCGCTCATACGCATATCCGGCAGGTTACGACCGTCGTATTCAATCCGACCCTGGTCAATGCGATGCAGTCCGATAATGCTTTTCATCAAAACGGTTTTACCCGAACCGCTCTGACCAATAATCATATTCGTTTTTCCGGCTTCAAATACCGCTGATACATTTTTCAGTACGCGGTTTCCGTCGAACGATTTATCTATATTTTTTACTTCAATCATTTTTTAGTTTATAAAGTTAATCAGTTCATAAAGTTTATAAAGTTAATCAGTTCATAAAGTTTATAAAGTTAATCAGTTCATAAAGTTTATAAAGTTCATTGGTGCTTTTTCGCTTTATGATTCCTGCTTACAGCTTGCTGCTTACCGCTTTATTTTAGTTCAGCATTAAATTGGTAATCAGCAGATTGAAAAAAAGAATCAGAATACTTCCGTTTACTACCGCATTGGTACTTGCTTTACCCACATCGAGTGCTCCACCATAAGCATAATAGCCGTAATACGCAGCCACCGACGAAATAAGAAAGGCAAACACCAGCGATTTTACCAGCGAATAAAATACATAATACGGAATGAAGGCATATTGAATCCCCAGCAGATAATCGGCTGTGGTAATTATATCAGTAAAAAGTCCCACACAATAGCCTCCAAATAAACCTACTGCCATACTGAAAATCACCAAAAAAGGCATCATCACCACAAATGCCACAATTTTAGGCAGAATAAGGTAATTGGCAGAGTTCACACCCATAATTTCGAGTGCATCAATTTGCTCGGTAATACGCATGGTGCCAATTTCGGAGGCAATATTCGAACCGATTTTACCTGCCAAAATCAAACACAGAATAGTGGATGAAAATTCAAGCAACAGTGTATCGCGGGTTACAAGTCCTGTACTGTAGGTTGGTAAAAGCGGATTTTCGGTGTTCAGCTTGGTTTGAATGGTCATAATAGCACCAATAAACACCGAAATAATAATAACAATAGGCAGCGACTGTAAACCTAATTTTTCGAGTTCTTTGGGAAACTGACGGAAAAACATACGCCAGCGGTCGGGAAAAACAAGTACACGTTTCATCAATAAAACGTACTTGCCGGTGTCCTGAAATATATTCATAATTGTTTTAGTATAAATCTGTTGGAACGAACTTTTTGTAAAAACAGATGCAAATATACTCTTTTTTTTGTGTCGAATCTGAAGATAAAGGCGTTTTTGCGTTCTTTTAAGGATTTTGGAAACTTTATTTTCTTTAAAAATCTGTATGATTTTTGTTTGTGTTTTCTCGCTTTTTCCAGTCACAGTTCTAAACTTAGTTTGTAAATATGTTTATATCAGAAGATGTGAAATTTTTAATACTGATTGTTGAGTTTTGAAAAGTACGGTTTTCTACCTTAGTCTATGTTAAAGTCTTTTTTGTACAGATATTTTGATTTTTCTGTTGTAAGCATTACATTTGCTTTTTGCATTAACGTAAAACCAATTGAAATAGAAAAGAATATATGAAGAAGTCCATAGATTATAGAACTGTTGGAAAACGGATGTTGTTAATCTTGTCGGTGTTGGTATCCAGTTTTTCCTCTTACCTTTTTGCTCTTTCGCTGTTACTTTTTGTGTTCAATATGGACGATAAAAAGTATCTGTATATTTTTCTGGGTTTATTGCTGCTTACCGCTGTTTTTTGGGGTTTAACGTTTTTGGTGGCAGGCATGGATAAGGACAAAACCAAAGAAGAAAAGAAAAGGGAATTTAAAAATCTGGTGGCAAAAATGCCCTTGATACTTGCAAGTACAGTTATTACTTCGTTTTATGTGCTTATTTATTTCTTTTTCTTTTCGTTTCTTACGGTTGGAAAAGACGGTGGTTACGGAAGTACTGCCGGTCAGATACTTATTTGGGTATTTATTGCCATTGCACTGGTAATTTTTAGCATAGTCATGTATCGGGTATTTAAAACCGATAAACAGGATATTTCACTTACCTTGTATAACCAGTTTAATGTGCTTAAATGGTCGTCGTTAATTGCACTTATTCTGGGAGTCTGGGCTACGTATTATTATTTTCATCAAGGAAATTTTGTAAGTTGGGGAGCTATGTTTTTATGGGATTTGTTGTTATTCGGAATTTATAAGTTTTTCGATAAACTGTCGAACAAAGCACAGAAAACAATTACCGATACAAGTTACAACCGCATTGTACACGAACAGAAAAAGAATATTCTGAATGATGAATTAATGCCCAAAGTCACCTCAGTGCCTCAGGTAGCCAGTGTGGCCGACGAAATAATCAAACTGAAAAAGCTAATGGACGATGGAGTAATTACTGCCGAAGAATTTGATGTTCAGAAAAAGAAGTTGTTATAAATTTTACTCACCACCAAATATGAGTATTGGAGACAACCTTTTTAATACTGTCTGAATGTTCTTTTGAAATATTGTATTTGTTTTTCTTATACCAAGTCATCCACTTTTTTATATCTTTTTTACAAAGATGTTTGTCTCGATAAAAAGGTACATGTTCAAAATAAGTGATATTCTCTTTACTGCTTATCCCTTTCGGTCAAGCTTCTTTTATTAGTTCTTTAAAAGGTTTTGGAGAGGTGTCAACAGCCTGTTGCATAAGTCTATAAAACAACTTCCCTCTATATGTTGATAGCTTTCGATTGAATCTGAAAGCAAATTCATCTAAGTAATACGACAAGTACTTTGGTGAAATATTCCCTTGATGTGTTCCGTTTATCCAACGTTTAACTAACGAATCAACCAAATGTACATGCGGTAATAGTTCGTGAGCTTCACTTCCGCTTCCAGAAATAACCTTTATTTCGTGTTTGTAATTTGTATTATTTGTCAAAGGACTATATCCTCTCCAGCCATCAGTTATTATATTACTTCCTGTATCTACATTATTTTCAATGAATTGCATTAAGTACTCAGACGAGGCTTCCGGAATTATTTCAAACCTAACCCGACCAATTTGTTTTCCTATACATTCAGTGGCAACTACGACCAACGTTTTGGTTTCAGCTCCTCTACCTTGTTTTCCTTTGCCAATTTCTACTCCGCCAATATATGTTTCATCAACTTCAATTTCTCCTGAAAGTTTATCTCTTTCTGGACGAACCATGGCTCTTCTGAGTTTCTGTAACCATGACCAAGCAGTTTCGTATGAACCAAAACCCATAAAATCCATTAGGTTATTGGCACTTGCACCTGTCTTCTGTGCCACAACCCACCACATAATATGAAACCAAAGTAATAATGGTTTTCTTGTTCCATGAAAAATAGTTCCTCCTGTAACAGAAGCTTGATAACCACAACCAGCACAATGAATTAGCTTATGTCCAGTCAACCAGTACTTATTATTGCCATTGCATTTAGGACAAACATAACCATTCGGCCACCTCATCTCAAAAATGTATTTCCAACAGTCTTCTTCGTTCTTAAATTGCATTAGGAACTCTTGAAAATCATTTGGGTAATGTTCGTTTGTATTCATGATGCAAAGTTACAAAATTTTACTTGACCGAAAGGGATAAGCAGTTTCTCTTTAATTCCGGTTAATTGATTTAAATACTCAAAAGAGAAATAAATTTCTGCAAGAATACTATCATTTATTTCTCCCCTATATTCGTCGAAATCATTAACAGTCTTTATAGCCTTATTGAAATCTTTTTCAAAATCACTATCAACATTTTGTTTATCACAAGATATTAATAAGAGGAACAAAACGAAAATGTAGTATCTCATTTTTGTTATGCGGTTGTTTTTACTTTACCAAATTAATATCAAAAATTTAAAACTAGATGAATTGAACCACAAAGGAACACAAAAGAATTAAAAGTTAACAAAGTGCCTCAGTATTATCGAACCCTGACAGCGGTTGAAGACCCTGTCAGTGGTTAATGAGTAAATCAAACCATATCAGATTCACTTTTACTCCTCCATTTTCATTAGGAATCGCCCGATTCTGCGGGTTTTCTGTTGCAACAGTATTTCGCGTCCCGCTGTGGTTTGCTTTTCAATATCGGGATTGTTGCCGCGGATAGTGAGCAGTTCCAGTTGTTCGTTGTACGACACTTTAAATTCGTTACCAAGCTCATCCAGCGCTCCCAGTAGGTATCTTGAGTTATCCACACACACCGAAATGCTGACTGCCGAACTCTGAATCATCGATATTTTCAGCCGGTGTTTGGTCATAATATTAAAAGCTTTGGACAGACTTTCTTCCAGCACAAACGAAAAATCGCGCGGACGAATGGTGATAAGTACCTGGTTTTTACGTAAAATCAGCACGGGAACTGTAATTTGCTGCGATGTTTCACTCTTGATGACCGATCCGGCTTCGTCGGGACTGCCAAATGGACGCACATACAAAGGAATATTCTTGTTTTCGAGTGGTTTGATGGTTTTCGGGTGAATAATTTGCGCACCACTGTAAGCCAGCTCCACAGCATCGTAATACGTAAGTTCGGGAATATGAACCGTATTTTCAAAAATGCGCGGATCGGCATTCAGAATCCCCGGCACATCTTTCCATATCGTCACACTGTCGGCATTCAGTAAATTGCCCACCACGGCAGCCGTATAGTCCGAACCTTCGCGACCGAGTGTGGTTGGGTCTCCTTTCAGATTGGCACCGATAAATCCCTGACCGATATAAATATTGCTTTTGCTGAAATCAGCAGCAGCACTGATTTTCCGCTGCGAATCTTCCATGCGCACATTAGCTTCCCGGAAATTGCTGTCGGTCACTAATAAACCGCGCATATCCAGCCAAATATTATCGAGTCTTTTCTCTTGCAGGTAAGCAGAAACAATTCTGGTGGAAATCACTTCGCCGTAGGAAACCAACCGATCGTACCAGCGATCATAATCATCGCCAATTCCATCCCGTATGAGTTCTTTTAATTCATCAAACATTGGAGTTACTGCATTCAAACCGGTTTTTTGCACACTGAATAATTCTGAAATTATCTGAAAATGATAATCTTCCACTTCAGCTAATTTTACCAGCGAACTCTGACGGTCGGCTTTCATGAAATTTTCCAGCACCACTTCCATAGCGTTGGTGGTTTTTCCCATAGCCGAAACCACGATAAACAGTGGCTCATTCACTTTAGCTACTATGTGTGCAATGTTGCGTATACCTTCTGCCGAGCGTACTGAAGCTCCTCCGAATTTATAAACTTTCATATTTGTGATGTGATGATGTGTTTATATTCTGCCCCTAATCCCCTGAAGGGGATCTTTGCCGACTATAATTGTTGATTATATCTACAATTTACGAACTTCGACAGCCCCTCCCGATAGTAATCGGGATAAACAGGGGTTGGGGGCAAATAAGAAAATTTAGTCAAAGAAATAAATACTAATTAATTGAATATGCTTCATCTATTTCAATGGATCGTTATAAAATTGCATAATATATTTATAAACAATAATTTATAGCACAAATGAATCATTTCTGAAATATTTATATTTACAAAATTAAACGCAAAGGCACAAAGTTAATGATTTTAATAATATGCTAATAATTAAAACAATACCACAAAGAACGCAAAGAAGAAAACTTAAAAGTTTTCTTTGTGACTTAGCGACTTTGTGTCTTTGCGTTCAAAATGTATTTTTTATAACGAACAATTGCTATTTTGAATACAAATATAATTCAAAAAAAAGAGAAAAATTCTTTCGTAAAATGAATTTTCTCTTTTTTTGAGTTAACTTAATTTCTTAATTTCCCAATTTCTATTTTCTCTATAATTATCTAAACTATTCCCTGTGCCAGCATTGCTTTGGCCACTTTCAGAAATCCGGCCACGTTAGCGCCTTTCATGTAATTGATATAACCATCGGCCTCGCGACCATATTTGACGCATTGCGAATGAATATCGCTCATAATTTGTTGTAAGCGCGCATCAACTTCGGTAGCTGCCCAAGAAATATGCATGGCATTTTGAGTCATTTCGAGTCCTGAAGTAGCCACACCACCGGCATTTACCGCTTTTCCCGGACCGTACATAATTTTGTGTTTGATAAACAACTCAATGGCTTCCGGAGTACAACCCATATTTGAAATCTCGCCAACACACATCACGCCGTTTTTGATTAAAAGCTGAGCATCTTCTGCATTCAATTCATTCTGAGTGGCGCAAGGTAGTGCTATGTCAACTTTTACTTCCCATGGACGACGGTCGGCAACAAATACAGCTCCGAATTTCTGTGCATAAGGTTCTACCACATCGTTGCAGGTGGCACGTAAGTCGAGCATATAGTCAATTTTTTCACCCGAAATTCCGGCTTCGTCGTAAATGTATCCGTCTGGACCTGAGATGGTCACCACTTTGGCACCCAGTTCGGTAGCTTTAAGCGCTGCTCCCCACGCCACATTTCCAAATCCTGAAATAGAAACTGTTTTTCCTTGAATATTGTCACCGGCAGTTTCGAGCATTTGTTTTACAAAATACAATCCGCCAAAACCTGTTGCTTCGGGACGAATAAGCGAACCGCCAAATTCCAGATTTTTTCCGGTCAGAACACCGGTATTTTCGCGTGCAAGTTTGCGGTACATGCCGTACATATAACCCACTTCACGTCCACCAACGCCAATATCACCAGCAGGAACATCAGTGTCGGGACCAATGTGACGCCACAATTCAAGCATAAATGCCTGACAGAAACGCATCACTTCAGCATCCGATTTTCCTTTCGGATTGAAATCGGAGCCACCTTTTCCACCGCCCATAGGCAGGGTGGTCAGTGCATTTTTAAATATTTGCTCAAATCCCAAAAATTTCAGAATAGAAAGATTTACCGACGGGTGAAAACGTAAACCGCCTTTGTATGGGCCTATGGCGTTGTTAAACTGAATACGATAACCTAAATTCAGTTGCACATCACCGCGATCGTCCACCCATGGGATTTTGAAAGTAAAAATCCGGTCGGGTTCTACGAGCCGTTCCGCAATTTTAGCTTTTTCAAATTCGGGATGATCGTTGTAAACTTCTTCGATGGTTTCGAGCACTTCTTTTACTGCCTGCAAATATTCTTTTTCACCCGGGTGTTTTGCTTCGAGCGATTGCATTAGTTTTTCGATATTCATAATCGTTGTGATTTTTTTTGGGTAAACTTTAAAGATCTACTATTATAATGTTAGCAAAATGACAATGTTTACTGATGTTTTGTATCTAAATATTGACAGAATGACAAATAAATACAAATAAAAATAGCAAAATGTAAATATCAAATTGTTAAAACATGTAGTTGAATCGCTATTGTGCTTACATTATGATTTCGGGTGCAATTTTACGAAATTTATTTGTGTTGGAAAAAGATTTTTCATCAAATTTTGAAAAAAAATTCATTTTTCAATGATTTCTCATCAATATGAAATATATTTACATTGTAATTGCAAGTCAATAGAGGATATTGTTATGTGTTTAACCAGAGACAAGTGACTGGGAAGTAGCTTGTCCCCCGATTTTTTTTACTGAGTTCGTCTGACTTATTACTTATGAGCCTGTCTTGTAAGCTAATTTTTAAGACAACCTACTTTACAATTTGTAAGAAAAATTTTCGAACGCAAAGACACAACGTCGCAACGACACGAAGAACATACTTTTGCGGCTTTGTGTCGTAGCGCCTTAGCGTTCAAAAAATGAATTATTAAATACAATACTTTCAATTTATAACTTTATGAAATTGTAAAGGGACTTTTAAGACAACCTCAGAAATATTAATTAAATAAAACGAAAGCTCCGTAGGAACGACATTAAAAAAAGTCAAGACGACTTCATTCTCAAATTTTATAGAAGCATAAGATTATTGCGACGGATAACTTTATTACAAGAATATCAGTATGAATTCACCAAACATCAAAAAGTTATATTTCAAGGATACCAGTTTTGCCAATTTAATGAAGCACCGCATATACAATGTGTTGCTCTATGCCAGTAAGTACGACGCGTTTATGCTGGAAGAAGATGGGCGAATTGACGAACAGATTTTTAATGAATACACTTCGCTAAATCTCCGTTATCCGCCTCGTTTTACATTGGTTTCGAATGAGGCTGAGGCCAATGCCCTGCTGGCCGACCGTCAGTTTGAACTGATTATTTCCATGCCAAGTGGCGACAGTATTAATCCTTTTGAGTGGGCTAAAGATGTAAAGACAAGGTTTCCCGAGATTCCTATTGTTGTTCTTACACCTTTCTCTAAATCAGTTTCGCAACGTATTTCCAACGAGGATTTGAGTGCTGTGGATTATGTTTTCAGCTGGCTGGGGAATACTGATATTTTGCTGGCTATCATTAAGTTGATAGAGGATAGGATGAATGTGGAAGAGGATGTGGAGTCGGTAGGAGTGCAGGTAATTTTGTTTGTGGAAGATTCTATCCGGTTTTATTCCTCCATAGTTCCACAATTGTACAAATATGTGTTTAAGCAATCGCGCTCGTTTATGACCGAAGCGCTCAACGAACACGAACAAATGTTGCGTATGCGCGGTCGTCCTAAAATTCTGCTGGCACGTAACTACGAGGAAGCCATTGGTATTTACGAAAAATACAAGCAAAATATGCTGGGAGTGATTACCGATGTTAGTTACGCTCAAAATGGACGAAAAAACAAGCAAGCCGGTATTAACCTGTGCAGGGAAATTCGGAAACACGATAAACATATTCCGCTGATTGTAGAATCGACTGACGATGTGAATAAACCTCTTGCTGAAGAATATAATGCGGCTTTTGCCAATAAATTTTCTGATATATTTAATTTCAGACTTCGTGAACTGATTACAAATACCTTTGGTTTTGGCGATTTGGTTTTCAAACATCCACTTACCGGCGAAGAAGAAATACGAGTCCAAAATCTGAAAGGATTACAGGATTCTATTTTTAAAATCAGTGATGAATCTCTGTTGTTCCATGTTTCGCAAAACAATATTTCGCGCTGGTTGTATTCAAGAGCCATGTTTCCGCTGGCTGAGTTCCTGAAGCATATCAATGTAGACGAAACGCAGGAAAACTACATGCAGAAAGTACGACAGATTATTTTCGATGCCATTGTTCATTACCGCAAAATAAAGAACAAAGGCGTGGTAGCGGTTTTTCAGCGCGACAGATTTGATCAGTATTCCAATTTTGCCCGAATTGGCGAAGGTTCCATGGGCGGAAAAGGGCGTGGACTGGCGTTTATGGATGCCATGATAAAACGGAACGAACAATTTGAAACTTTTGAAAATACGCAGATAACCATTCCCCGTACAGTTATACTTTGTACCGACAATTTCAGTGAGTTTATGGAGATGAATCATTTGTATCCGGTGGCATTATCGGATATGGCAGACGATGAAATTTTGCAACATTTCCTCAAAGCGCGCTTGCCACAGCATTTAATTGCTGATTTAATGACTTTTCTGGCAGCGGTAAAATCGCCGGTGGCGGTTCGCTCCTCCAGTATGCTAGAAGATTCACATTATCAGCCTTTTGCCGGAATTTACTCCACTTACATGGTTCCGTTAAATGCCGAAAGTCGCACACAAATGCTGGTCATGGTGACCGAAGCCATCAAAGCTGTGTATGCTTCGGTATTTTATCGCGACAGCAAAGCCTACATGACGGCTACCAAAAACGTGATTGACGAAGAAAAAATGGCTGTGGTGTTGCAGGAAATTTGCGGTAATGCGTACGGAAACCGGTATTATCCATCATTCTCGGGTGTGGCACGGTCGCTCAATTATTACCCGATAGGAGCGGAGCGACCCGAAGAAGGCATTGTGAATGTGGCGTTGGGACTTGGAAAGCATGTGATGGACGGTGGCGTGTCGTTGCGGTTTTCGCCTTATTACCCTGAAAATGTATTGCAAACCAGTACCATAGAACTGGCGCTGAAAGAAACACAGACTTACTTCAATGCGTTGGATTTATGCCGGAATTGCTTTGTGCCGCAAACCGACGATGGTTTTAATCTGCTCCGATTGCCTGTAACTGATGCTTTGGCCGACGGAACGCTGAAATATATTGCTTCCACTTACGATCCGCAAAACGAAACTATTCACGATGGCGTTTCCGATGGACGGAAGATTATTACTTTTGCCAATATCCTGAAACATAATGTTTTTCCGCTGGCCGATATCATGAAAGAAGTGCTGAAAACGGCTCAAGAAGAAATGGGTCGACCCGTGGAAATTGAATTTGCTGTGAATCTGGATTACAGCAAAAAGAAACAACATGTTTTTTATTTGCTTCAGATTCGTCCCATTGTGGACACCAAAGAAATAATTCAGGAGAATATCGGGGAAATTGATGTGGAAAATACCATTATTTTCAGCAAAAGTGCGCTCGGACATGGTATAACAAACGATATTGCTGATATTATTTATGTTCGCCCCGAAGCATTCAATGCAGCAAACAACCTCAAAATAGCCGAAGAGATTGACAAACTGAACCGTGAAATGGTGAAAGAGAACCGGTTTTATATTTTGGTAGGCCCGGGACGATGGGGCTCCAATGATCCGTGGTTGGGTATTCCTGTAAAATGGTCGCAAATTAGCAACGCCAGAGTGATTGTAGAATCGGGATTGTCGAATTATCGTGTTGATCCAAGTCAGGGAACTCACTTTTTTCAGAACCTGACATCGATGGGCGCTTCATATTTTACTATCAATCCTTATATCAACGACGGTACTTATCAGGTGGACTTTCTGGATAGTAAAACGGCTGATTTTGAATCAAAACATATCAGGCATATTCGTTTCGAAAAACCTGTTCTGGTCAAAGTTGATGGACGCAAAAATCTTGGGGTGATACTGAAACCGGAGGAATGATTTGAAAATTTGAGAGTTTGAAGATTTGTTCCGGTTACCGTTGGGATTGAAGATTTGAATACGTGGTAATTTTCGGGTGCTGCGAGTTCCGACTCGCAGATTTGTTTGAAGATTTGACGATGTGGTGATATGGGTCTCGCGAGTTCCGACTCGCGTATTTCTAATTTGCTTCGCGAGTCGGAACTCGCGAGACCCGGAATTTTCTCATTGCATAAAAATTGAATTTTCCATCAAAATTCGTATATTTGCATAAGTTCGTTTTAGATATTCTGAAATGAACTTTGTTTTTTTGAAATAACACTTCTATTAATAATAAAAATTCGTTGAAAATTATGTTTAAAAAGCATCCAAAAGGATTATTGGCAGCCGCTCTGGCAAATATGGGCGAGCGTTTTGGTTTTTACACCATGATGGCTATTCTGGTTCTTTTTCTCGAAGCTAAATTTGGTTTGGCGGGTAAAGAATCGGGATTAATTTACTCCATTTTTTATTTTTCAATTTACATTCTTGCTTTTGTAGGTGGTATAATTGCCGATAAAACCAGGAATTATAAAGGAACAATTCTGATTGGGCTTATTATTATGGCAACAGGATATCTGATTCTTGCAGTGCCAACGCCAACACCAGTGCCCGATAAAACCTTGTACCTGATTCTTACCTGTGTGGGATTGTTTACGATTGCTTTTGGTAACGGACTTTTTAAAGGTAACCTGCAGGCACTGGTTGGTAAAATGTACGACAATCCGGAATACGGGAAAATGCGCGACTCAGGATTTTCGTTGTTTTATATGTTTATCAATATAGGTGCAGTTTTTGCACCCATAATTGCTGTTGGAGTTCGTAACTGGTGGGTGGTTCGTCATGGTTTTGAGTACAATGCAAGTATGCCGGCACTTTGTCATGGTTATCTGGATGGCACTCTGCAGCCTGAAGCAATGAAACAATTTCAGGATTTTGCCGGAGCAACTGACCTGACTGTTTTTGCCAGGGAATATCTGAATGTGTTTAATGCAGGATTTCAGTGGGCATTTGGTGTGGCTATTTTTGCCATGCTTATTTCACTGGCAATTTATCTGGTTAATAAAAATAAATTTCCGGGAATCGATAAAAAAGCAGGTGCGGCAGCTTCAGGTTCAGCTGAAATAACCATGGATGTACGTGAAATTCGTCAGCGCATGTATGCTCTTTTTGCAGTTTTCGGTGTTGTCATTTTCTTTTGGTTCTCGTTCCACCAGAATGGTTTGACGCTTACAAAATTTGCCAAAGATTATACAGATTTAAGTCAGATTCATGTTGATTTGGGTATTACCGAAATTAAAGGAGCTGAAATTTTCCAGTCGGTAAATCCTTTATTTGTGGTATTACTGACGCCGGTTATCATGGGAATTTTCGGTTTTCTGCGCAGTCGTGGCAAAGAACCTTCCACGCCAAAGAAAATAGCAATCGGAATGTTTATAGCAGCTATGGGATTTGTGGTGATGGCTGTTGGTTCGTATGTGATGAATGTGCCGTTGTATAGCGATATTAATCCTGAAAAAGGCGGAACTCCATTGCTCGATGCACAACGTGTAACGCCGTTTCTGCTATTCGGTACATACATAGTTTTAACAGTAGCTGAATTGTTTATATCTCCACTTGGTATCTCATTTGTTTCTAAAGTTGCGCCTCCGCAATATCAGGGAGTTATGCAGGGCGGTTGGCTGGGAGCTACAGCCATTGGTAATCAGTTGTTGTTTATCGGAGCCATTCTTTACGAACGTATTCCTATCTGGATGACCTGGTCGGTATTTGTGGTAGCTTGTCTTATTTCAATGGCAACCATGTTGTTTATGTTGAAGTGGCTTGAACGAATTACAAAATAAAATTTCATTAAAATACCCACAAAAAAACCGGAAAGAAAATCTTTCCGGTTTTTTTGTTTTAATGTATATTTCTTTTGTCCAGTGCTTTTTGGTATCTGTCAGCATTTTTCTGATGCTCGGCATACGAAACTGCGAAATTATGTTCTCCATTAAATGTTTCCTTGGCGCACATAAAAATATAATCGTGGTGTTCGTAATCGAGAACGGCGTCCATAGCATTTTTTGTGGTTACACGGATAGGGCCGGGAGGCAAACCATGATTCCGGTAGGTGTTGTAAGGCGAAATAAACAGAATATGTTCCATTTTTAGACGTTTAATGCTGAAATCACCCACGGCAAATTTCAGTGTCGGGTCGGCCTGTAAAGGAATGTCTTTCTTCAAACGATTGATGTACAATCCGGCCACTTTGGGACGTTCGGCTTTGCTGTTGGTTTCTTCTTCCACAATGGATGCCAGTGTGGCAACTTCTACCGGTGTAAGCGGAATTTGAGCTGCTTTGGTTTTGCGTTCTTCTGTCCAGAATTTATTGTATTCTTTCATCATGCGTTCAAACAATTCGCTGGCATCCAAATCCCAGTATACTTCGTAGGTATCAGGAATAAAAGCGGCTACCGAAGTTTGCGGAGTCAGATTATAGGCTTTCAGAAAAGCGGTGTCGTTCAGTAAGCCGATAATGCTGGCAGAATCTGCCATTACCTGCACCGAAAGTCGTTTGGCCAGTTGAGCTTTGGTGCGGATATTATTGAACGTAAGTTTTACAGGTGTCTGACTGCCATTACGGAGTTTGCGTACCAGCGTAAAGTTATTCATGCCGGGTTTAATTTCGTACCGTCCGGGACGAATGCGGTCGGTATATTTCAGTATAGCAGCCACTTGTTTAAAAGTCATCAGGCTGAAAACGTCCGCATTTTTTTGCAACGAATCGGTTACCTGTTCAAAAGTACTGTTGTCGGGGATTTTCAGAAAAGCTTTTTCATCCGACTTTGCTGAAAAGTTGGGTGCAAACAGCATAAATATCAGATAAACAAAAACTAAAAGTGCTGCCAAGGCAGCGTAAAGAATAAAACGCGTTGTTTTTTTTGGTTTATTTTCCTGAGTTGATGTCATAAATAACAGAAATAAAGTTTATTGATAAAAGATTTTATGGCTGCAAAATTACTCAAATGTTTCGACTTTTTTCAAATTTGACAACCTGCGGTTTAATTTTGCATGTAATAGGAATTTTAAATTTCAGATATTCAACCATAAACAGCTCTCAGGCTGATAATAATTCAGAATAAATCTGATTTGAGTTTTGTAAATTCAAATTTCATTCTTATATTTGCACCCTCAAAAGCGAAGTTTTGGAAGTTTGGGTGAGTGGCTGAAACCACCAGTTTGCTAAACTGACGTACGGGCAACCGTACCACGAGTTCGAATCTCGTAGCTTCCGCCAAAACGCAGTACATCTTTTAATAAGATTTGCTGCGTTTTTTGTTTGTATAATCATCTGCCATATTTTCAATTTGATTATAATTTATAAAGAAGTTTCCAGAATAAAATATAATGTAGCTCCTACGGAGCTGATGATCTTTATTTGCTAATGATTTTCTACCATAATATCGCTCCTACGGAGCTGATTGTTTTCTGCAGTAAACGACTTTAAGCTATAATATAACTCAGATGAAACTGCTGGCTATAATTGTAAATAATTAAAAGCTCCGTAGGAGCGATATTATGGTAGAATATAAGTGGTTGTTTGTTCAGAGCTCCGTAGGAGCGAAATTATTATTAATACAAAAGACAAACCTGTTTCGTCGATTTAATGCTAAATAAACCGTATCTTTGCAATCAAAAATTTCTCTAATGACTTTCAACGAACTACCGCTTTGCGATGAAGTACAACAGGGCCTCGATGCCATGAACTTTACCGAAGCCACTCCCGTTCAGGAACAGACGATTCCTGTAATTTTAGCCAAACGCGACGTAATAGCCTGTGCACAAACCGGAACAGGTAAAACTGCTGCTTTTATTCTTCCGTTATTACACAATTTGCAATCGGAACCGCATGCTGCCGATAAAGTAAATGCCATTATCATGGCACCAACGCGCGAACTGGCGCAGCAAATCGACCAGCAAATGGAAGGATTCTCGTATTTCACCTCTTTTTCGTCGGTGGCGGTGTACGGTGGAAATGATTCCAACGCGTGGGATGTTCAACGACGTGGCTTACAAAATGGTGCCGATGTGGTGATTGCCACGCCCGGACGTTTGCTGTCGCATATCAACCTTCACGATATTGATTTTTCGCAGGTGAAATATTTTATTCTGGACGAAGCCGACCGCATGCTCGACATGGGATTTTTCGACGATATTATGCAAGTGGTCAACCGCCTGCCTAAAGACCGTCAGACGATTATGTTTTCGGCTACTATGCCGCCCAAAATACGACTGCTTGCCAAAACCATTCTGAACAATCCTGCCGAGGTGAAAATTGCTGTTTCGCGTCCACCCGAAACCATTATGCAGACAGCTTATATTTGCCACGAAGCACAAAAACCGGGTATAGTTCGTCAGTTGTTTTCGTCGCAGGAACCAAATAAAGTGTTGATTTTCTCCGGTTCGAAACTGAAAGTGAAGGAAATTACCAAAACTTTCCGTTCGATGGGATTGTCGGTAGGAGAGATGCACTCCGATTTGGATCAGAGTCAGCGCGACCATATAATGCACGAATTTAAAAACAGCCGCGTGAACATTCTTGTGGCTACCGATATTGTTTCTCGCGGTATCGATATTGACGATATTTCGCTGGTGATAAACTACGATGTACCGCACGATGCCGAGGATTATGTGCACCGTATCGGTCGTACGGCGCGTGCCAAAGCCGAAGGAATGTCCATCACTTTCGTGTCGGAAGAAGATCAGCACCGGTTTAAGCAGATTGAAGATTTTCTGGAAAAGGATATTTACAAAATTCCGGTACCCGAAGAATTGGGTCAGGCACCAGAGTACAATCCGGCTTTGCACAGGTTTGGTCACAAAAAATTCAGTTCAGGAAAAGGAAAATTTCACCGGAACAAGAATAAAAAATAACAGAAAAGGCGCTGTCTTATAAGTAAGTAGAACGCAAAAAAAACAGATAAACGCAAAGTACGCAAAGTTTAAATATACCAAGTATAGTATCATCAAATATCCGCAAAGTACGCAAAGTGAAAAACTTAACAGTTTTTCTTTGCGGCTTAGCAACTTAGCGTTCTTTGCGTTTAACAAATTAATATTTAATAAAATTCTAACTTGTATAATCTATATTACTTGTAGGAATACGTGTAAATGAAATTTGTGGAAATTTGCGTAATTTGCGTTCGAAAAACTCTTATAGTACAACCTCTTTTTATTTTCCTTCGAAAGCTTTTTGCAGTGCTCCTATATCGAACTTTTTCATACTGAACATGGCCTGTGCTGCACGTTGAGCGCCGGCTTTATCGGGATGAGTCATTAATTCGCTTAACTGAACCGGCACAACCTGCCACGACAATCCATATTTATCTTTCAGCCAACCGCATTGTTGTGCTGCCGGGTCGCCACCTTCGCTCAGAGCATTCCAATAGTAATCAATTTCTTCCTGCGTATGGCAATGCACCATAAGCGATACGGCTTCCGTAAATTTGAATACAGATCCGCCGTTCAGCGCCAGAAATGGCTGACCGTTGATCTCAAATTCGATGGTCATAACGCTGCCTTCGGGTTTGCCGTGATGCTCAAAGCCTTCTTTACCAAAACGGGCAGCTCTGCCGATGCGTGAATTTTTAAAAACGGATGTGTAGAATAATGCTGCCTCTTCTGCTTCGCTGTCGAACCACAGGCAGGTGGTGAGTTTATCTGTCATGAATTTTTTCTGACTATAACAGAAAAGCGGAATGCATTGTTTTCAGAATCAGCTAACAGCCATAATGGAGATGCAGATTGCAAGTGCTATCAGCACAATGTCGATAAGTAACCAACGAAATGCCGGAATTCTTTTTTGCAATATCCTGAGCCCGATAACAATGCCTGACAGAGCAATAATTGTTTCTTCGATAAGAACCCATGTTGGAAACATAAAATAATACAGAACTCTTGGGTAATTGTATGAATAAAATAAAGTTGCAGTTTGTATTAGCCAGTAAACATTTCCTGAAAGTACCAAAAAACCTATAAGAACATGATGGTGTTTTTTAATTACATTAAAGGCTGTATCGGTTGTTTTCATTAGTGTATTGCAATTTTTTTTATTTAAAAAGAATCCTTAATCCGGTATATATTCCAAAATATCAGAAGGCTGACAATTCAGTGTTTTACAAATGGCATCCAATGTGGAGAATCGGATTGCTTTTGCTTTTCCGGTTTTCAGAATCGATAAATTGGAAAGCGTTAAGCCTACTTTGTCCGACAATTCGTTCAACGACATTTTCCGCTTTGCCATCATAACGTCTAAGTTTACTATTATTGCCATATCTTAAATTGTTAGGTCGTTTTCTGCCTGAATTTCCATTCCCCGTTTGAATATCTGTGCTATCACTAACATGATGATGCCCATAAATATCCATACATCGGCTCCACCCAGCCCTAAACTCTGAATGTCGGGCATGGTTACGCCTTTTTCCACCAGCCATTTTGTGTTTTTAGCTCCCCAATACGAAAATACACCAATACCTAACGACAGATAAGATATGTTTGAAATAAGTTTTTTTATCGTAGTATTAAAGGGCTGTGTCATGTCCAGCTTTTTGTCGTACAGAATTTTTACGATCAGATAAAACAGAATGACTTGCAGCACTGCAACTATACTCATTTGTGTTGTTAGGGAAAGAAAATATCCTTTGTCGAAATGATATAAGTCCGACAAATTTAATCCGTCCCAGAAATTGTTGACAAATACCGGACTGAAAACCATTGCATAGATTGCATTGGCCAATATTCCACCTGCTTTTATGCAGAGACCTATAAAAATAATCCACGAAAAAATGTGAAGTACATTCAGGATTTGTTTGGTTGTAATTTTTATTTCCATATCTGTTTATTTTTTGGCAAAGATATATAAATATATCGATAAACAATAAATAATTATTGAAAATATTGAATAATTATTGTTTTAAGGCAAAATGGGTGGTTTTGTATTACTGATTATAATCTAAGTATTTTATCTGGTGGATCAGATAATTCCATATAAAATCTTTATACTGCCCGTTTTTTTCTTTATAAAATCTTGATATAATCACCTGTACCTTTGTGCAGGTATTAGAATGCGGAGAAAATTGCGATTCAACTTCATTTTGTCATTAAGGTAAAGGTATGAAAAACAAATCATTTCAAATAGTTTTTAAGGAAATCGGGAGTCTGATTTCACTGCTTGGTTTTATTCTGATAATTCCTGCCCTGATTGGTGTTGTTTACGGCGAGTGGTATTCGGTTGTTGGTTTTATTTTGGCTGCAGTTATATCATTTGCTTTTGGAAAAGGCATTTATTTTATATTTCGCAAGGCCATCGAACCTCAGTATATGCATGGTTATATTATTGCAGCTTTGGGTTGGCTTGCTATGACGGCTATGGGCGGGCTGCCGTTTTTTATTATTTCGTATATTACTCCTTCTGAGGTTATGCAATCGTTTATCCCTGCCGGTTTCGATTATTCTTCCAGCTTGTTGTATTTCCGAAATCCGTTGCATTGCCTTTTCGAGAGTATGAGCGCTTATACTACTACCGGGCTCACCATGGCAGTTCACGAACCATCGGTTGGCAAAACGGTGCTGTTTTATCGTTCATTTGCTCAGTGGATAGGAGGTGCAGGTTTTATCGTTATGGCGCTGGCTATGATAAAACATGGGTCGGGACGTAGTTTAAAACTGCTTTACCGTTCGGAATCGACCGGAATAAATCTGCGTACCAAAGTAATGGATACTGCCCGTGATATATGGAAATCGTATGCTATTATTACCGGAATTACGGTGGTGTATCTGATTGTCGGAACGTGGATTATTCTGCCTGATTATCCGTTGGCTGATAATATTTTCGATGCATTTAATCATGCCATGGCCGGTTTGTCGTCGGGCGGTTTTAGTACGTTAGACGATAGCATTGCCGGTTATCATTCCGAAGCAATGGATTATCTGCTGTTGTTGCCCATGATTTTCGGATCGTTTTCTTTGCCGTTTTATTTTCGGATTTTCTACAAGGGACAAATCAGTGAAATCTGGCGTGATGTACAAACACGTTCGCTGCTCTGGTGTTTTTTGTTTGGTAGTATCATCCTCTCATTGCTTTTGATGTATTCACATGCCGTGCCTCAGCCTTTTCGCGAAGGAATATTTCAGTATATCAGTGCTATTTCAACTACAGGCTGGCAAACATCCAATATTCATGTGTGGGACGACCGTTCGTTTTTGTTTATTATTTTCGGAGCTATGTTTATTGGTGGCGCCTGGGGAGGCACTGTTGGCGGAATTAAAATTTACAGAGCTGTGTTTATTCAAAAAGGAATCCGCTGGCAAATAAAACGTTCGTTCTTCTCGCCCAATGCGGTGCGCACCATGAAGTTTGATGGACGAACCATGTTGCCCGACGAGATAAACTCTGAACTTGCAGCTGCGTCAATTTTTACCATTTTGTTTTTTCTAATATTGTTGTTAAGCACATTTGCAAGCACATTTTTTATTCCTGAAAACTATACATTTTTCGATGCGCTGTTCGAATCCACTGCGACACAATCCACGGCAGGGCTTTCGGTAGGCATTACCGAGCCGGGAATGAATCCGATAGTGGAAACGATTTACATTTTTCAGATGTGGGTTGGCCGACTGGAAATTTTCCCGGTGCTTGCATTGTTCAGATTTGCTTTTCGGGGAGCTAATCCGAAGTTGAATTAATGCAGAATACCGGAAAAATAATTTGAAACTATCTTTTCCAGAATGCCGGTGTGAACAGTAGAAATACCGTGTAAAGTTCTAAACGACCTGCCAGCATCATCAGCGATAAAAACCATTTGCTGAATTCGGGTATGTCGTGGAAATTGCCGGCAGGACCTACCAGACCTAATCCCGGACCCACACCGCCCAGACAGGTTATCATGCCGCCGACAGATTCCAGAAATCCCATGCCCGAAGCAGCCAGAACCATAATGCCGAATCCGGTTGTTACCAAATAAAGCAATGTAAATGCCAATACGCGGGTCAGAATATCTTCACGCACCAAATGACCGTTGTAGCGAACAGGAATAACGGCATTGGGATGTATCAGTCGTTTGAATTCGTAATAACATGTTTTGGCTGAAATTACAACGCGTATCATTTTTATACCGCCACTGGTAGAGCCGGCAGAAGCTCCTGTAAGCATCACTATCAGCAGAATAACCCATGTCACAGGTTGCCAGTACATATAGTCGGCTGTGCAAAATCCGGTGGTTGTCATAAGCGACGAAACGGTAAACATGGAGTCGCGCCATGCTTTTTCAATGATGGGAAAGCTGAATGGTTTACTGAAGTCGATCAGCGTTAATGCGACCACGGTAATAAAGAAAAACAGGACTATCAGGTAGTAGCGCAATTCTTCGTTTTCTTTTATTTTCTGAAATTTATTTTTGAAACCGAAATAATACAAACTGAAATTGATTCCGGAAAGAATCATGAATATGGAAATTACATACTGAATATAAGCTGAGTCCCAATATCCCACACTGGCCTGTTTGGTGGAAAATCCTCCGGTGGCAATGGTGGCAAACGAATGATTTACGGCATCGAACAAGCTCATTCCGCCAATCCAGAGTAAAATGGTTTCGACTGCAGTGAGAATGATGTAAATCAGAAAAAGCCGTTTGGCAGTTTCGTTTATTTTAGGATGTATTTTATCTTTGGTAGGACCGGTAGTTTCGGCGGCAAAAAGCTGTGTGCCACTGGTGCCAAACATGGGAAGAATAGCCAACGAAATAACGATGATACCTAAGCCTCCCATCCAGTGCGTCATACTTCGCCAAAACAACATGCCGTGCGAAAGTTCTTCAATATTATTCAGAATGGATGCTCCGGTGGTGGTAAAACCCGAAATGGTTTCGAAAAAAGCGTCGGTGAATGAAGGGATACTCCCACTTAACCAAAAAGGTAACAATCCGATGATGGTGAAAATGATCCAGGTGAAAGTTACTATGACCGATCCTTCACGTTTCCCAATGTTAGGCGATGGGTTTCTGCCGATGAACAATGCTAAACATGCAAACGCCAGGCTGATACCGGACGAAAGAAGAAAGTATTTGGCGTCCCGTTCGCCGTAAATAAGAGGAATGAGACATACTGCCAGCAGTACTGCACTTTCAACAAGCGCCAGACTTCCCATAACTCTGAGCACCAAACGTAAATTAAACTCCTTGTTCATAAATTTGAAATTAAAAATTCTAATTACTCCAAATGAAAGTAGGTTGTGATGTAAAAATCAGATAATGCTACGCAACCCGAGTTAAGGCGTTTTTTTTCTTCCTGATTACACTTTGTTGATAAATAAGTTATCATTGTTTTGGGAAGAGGCGCAAAAGTACAACAAATTACTGATTATTTTTTCCAAAAAACAGGTGTTAATATCACCAATACGGTAAATAGCTCCAATCGACCTACCATCATACTGAATGATAATATCCACTTTGCAATGACAGGTGTTTCAGAAAAAGAGAAAACAGGGCCAATACCACCAAGTCCGGGACCTACATTACTCAGGCAGGTTATCTGACCCGAAAGCGATTCGAGAAAGCCCATGCCGGTAAAACTCAGTGCGAGCGACCCGAAAATTATCAGCAAAAAGTACAATACCACGAATGAAAGAATACGGGCAATCACATTTTCCTGAAGTATATGCTGATTGTAACGCACGGGAAAAATTGCATTCGGGTGAATCATACGTTTTAATTCGTAATAGCTGTATTTTGTGGTGAGTAGTACACGGATTACTTTCATTCCCCCTGCTGTAGACCCTGCCGAAGAGCCAATGAGCATTAATATTAGTACCATAATCCACGTGTAGGTAGGCCAAATGCCATAATTTACCGTTACAAATCCGGTGGTGGAAATGGTGGAGCTGACAATAAACAGACTGTCGCGGATCATTTTTTCGAAAGATACAAACGATGCTGACGAAAAATCGAAATTGGTCAGAGCAATGATGATTGTAAATACGGTAATAACTGCCAGATATGTTCGTAATTCTTCGTTTTTGAGTACTTTATCGAATTTCCATTTAAAGAAGAAGTAATATAAACTGAAATTTACTCCGGAAAATATCATGAAAAATATTATGATATATTCGATTAATGGCGAATTGTAATACCCGATACTTGCCTGTTTGGTGGAGAAACCGCCGGTAGCTATAGTGCCAAACGAATGACAAATGGCATCGAACCAGGTCATTCCGGCAATTTTTAGTAGTATTGTTTCCGATAATGTTAATACAATATAGATAAGCAAAAGTCGCTTGGCTGTTTCGCTAATTTTTGGATGTATTTTGTCTTTGGTTGGGCCGGTTGCTTCAGCCGAAAATACCTGAAAGCCCGAAAATCCAAAGACCGGCAATAGTGCCATGGATATACCAATAATCCCGAGACCGCCAATCCAGTGAGTGGTGCTTCGCCAAAATAAAATTGCATGTGGTTGCGATTCAATATTGTTCAGGATGGATGCTCCTGTGGTAGTAAAGCCTGACATGGTTTCGAAAAAGGCATCTTCCAGACGGGGAATTGCTCCGCTGAATATATAAGGTAGCATGCCAAAAAAAGAGAACAAAAGCCATGTCGATGTAACTATAAACGAACCTTCGCGTTTTCCGATAAACGAATTTGCATTTCGTCCAAACAGTAATCCGGTGACTCCCAAGGTCGACGCCAATAGAGCCGCTTCTAAAAAGTATATCCAGATGTTCTCACCGTATATAAGATCAACGACAATGCAAATAAGAAAGAATAAACTTTCTGTAATCAGCAAAATACCCAATAATTTACTGATAAGCTTCCAGTTAAAATCTCTGTTCATCCGGTGGCTTTTATTTTAATTGAAAAAGTTTTCTATTTTACGAATGGCTGAAGATACACAGAAAACTATGACGTGGTCGTTAGGTTGTATTACAGTATTCCCGTTAACAATAAAACCTTCACCATTACGTACATAACCTCCTATATTCACCTGGTCGGGTAGGCGAAGATCCCTGATTTTGGAACGGGTGATTTTGGAACCGGTTTTAGCCACAAATTCAACTACTTCCGCATCGGCAGCAGTAAGTGTGCGAACATTCAGTACATCAGCATCGAGCGTAAGTTGATAAATATAAGCAGCAGCCAGCATTTTTTTGTTAATTACCGTGCCGATATCCATACTTTCAGCCAACATGATGTAGTCGATGTTTTCCACTTCGGCTACAGTTTTGCGTACACCAAGGCGTTTCGCAGCCAAACATGCAAGAATATTGGCCTCTGAATTGGATGTGACTGCCACAAAAGCATCCATTTCCTGAATGCCTTCTTCTTTCAATAATTCTATGTTTCGTCCATCGCAGTTGATAATCATGGTGTTGCCCAGTTTTTCGGCAAGGGAGTAACTTCTGTCTCTGTCTCGTTCCAGTACTTTTACATTGAAATAGGATGGAAGCGATTTAATTGTTTTTTGTGCAATGCGACTGCCACCCATCATCATGATGTTTTTTATCGGAAAATCTTCTTTGCCAGCATGTTCGCGCACAAATTCCAGATGTTTTTTTGTGGTGATAAAATACACAATGTCGTTTGCCAGCACCATGTCGGAACCTACGGGGATAATTGTTTTGTTAGCGCGTTTTATGGCTACAATACGGTATTTTTCATGATCGAAAAATCCTGTACTGAATTTTTGGTTTACAATAATGGCATTGGCTCTTACTTTGATTCCCAGCAATATCAACGCATCGTTGCAAAAACTGGTGTTTTGACGTAGCCAGCTTGTTTTCAGGCCTTCTGTGATTTCCCGTGCAGCCAATACTTCGGGGTAAATAAGGTTGTGAACCCCCAGTTTGTTGAAAAATTCCCTATTCTCAGGTTGAAGATATTCGTAATTGTTGATGCGCGCCAGTGTGCGTTTCGCTCCCAGATTAGCAGCAAGCATACAAGCAGTCATATTTACACTTTCCAATGGCGTTACAGCAATAAATAAATCAGCTTTATGAATGCCTGTTTCTTTCAGGTCGGTGATGGATGTTGGCGAACCTACATGAGTTATCAGGTCGTAATTCGCTTCCAGATTTTGGATCTTATCAGCATCTTCTTCCAGCAAAAGAATATCGAAATTTTCGCGAGCCAGCAATTTGGCTAAGTGTGTGCCAACTTCACCGGCACCGGCAATAATAATTTTCATGTGGTAATACCATTAATTTTTTAAATACCTTTTATTTATTGCGATTTTTATTTGTAACAGAATATAATGTTAACGAAAATTTTCAATACGATTGCAATGCTATTTGCCTGAGAATGCAAGAATGGATGTTGCAATTCCATTGGCATCCAATCCAAGCATTTGGTAAAGTTCTTCGGGCGTTCCGTGTTCCACAAAGGAATCGGAAATTCCCAATCGTTTTGTTTGAACCTGATAGCCATTATCCGCCATAAATTCCAGTACAGCGCTCCCAAATCCACCCTGAATTACGCCATCTTCAATAGTGATAATTTTTTTGAATTTTTTGCCAACCTCATGCAGCAAATCTTCATCAATGGGTTTCAGATAGCGAATGTCGTAATGTGCTATCGAAATATCGGTTTCACTTTCAATTTTCCGGATGGCTGCTGATGCGTTGTGTGCTGTTGCTCCGATAGTGAGAATCGCTATATCGTTGCCATCTTTGAGACGTTCGCCTTTTCCCAATGTAATATTCTCCATAGGCTTGCACCAATCAACGTTGTAACCTTTGCCTCTCGGATAACGGATAACAAATGGTCCTTCGCGGTGATTTAATGCAGTAAACATCAGGTTGCGCAATTCAATTTCGTTTCTTGGTGCCGCTATGGTCAGATTCGGAATGCAGCGCATATAAGCCAAATCGAAAACTCCGTGATGCGTGGCTCCATCAGAGCCCACAATTCCGGCTCTGTCCAAACAAAAAATAACCGGAAGTTTCTGCAGTGCTACATCGTGAATCACATTGTCGTAAGCACGCTGCATAAACGATGAGTAAATATTACAGAACGGAATCATACCGTCTTTGGCCAGTCCTGCCGAAAAAGTCACTGCGTGTGCTTCTGCAATTCCCACGTCAAAAACACGCTTGGGTAATTCTTTTTGCATCACTATCATGGAGCAACCCGAAGGCATAGCCGGTGTGATGGCCACAATTCGTTCATCCTTTTTAGCTAATTCAAGCAGAGTCTCGCCAAATACATCCTGAAAAAGTGGAGGAGTTGGTTCGGTCGGAGTAACAATATTTCTTTCGCCGGTTTCCACACAGAATTTACCGGGCGCATGCCACTCTGTCATCGATTTTTCAGCGGGCTCATAGCCTTTTCCTTTTTTTGTTATACAGTGAAGTACTTTTGGTCCTTTAAAATCCTTGATATCATTCAGGATTTTAATCATACCATCTATATCATGCCCGTCGATAGGTCCGAAATAGCGGATATTCAATCCTTCGAATATATTGTGTTGCTTTGTTAGCGCTGCTTTTACCGTGTTGTTGAAACTTATAATACGGTTTTTGCCTTTATCGCTGATTAATCCGAGTTTTTTTAGAAAGTTATACGTTCTGAAACGCAACCGGTTGTAGGTTTGTGAAGTGGTTATATCAATCAGGTATTGTGTAAAGCCCCCGTGAATAGGGTCGATGGCCATCTGGTTGTCGTTCAGAATAATCAACAGATTGTTTTTATCCATCGACGTATTGTTCAGCCCTTCAAAAGCCAGTCCACCTGTCATAGCGCCATCACCGATGACCGCTACCACCTGACGATTTTCTTCATTTTTCATTAACGAAGCAACAGCCATTCCAAGAGCGGCCGAAATTGAGGTAGATGAATGTCCTACGCCAAAAGCATCATATTCACTTTCTGATGGTTTTGGAAATCCGCTGATGCCTTTAAATTGGCGATTGGTATGAAATTGGTCGCGGCGACCGGTCAGAATTTTGTGACCATAAGCCTGATGTCCCACATCCCACACTATGCGATCGTAGGGTGTGTTAAATACGTAATGAAGGGCCACAGTGAGTTCAACCACACCAAGACTTGAGCCTAAATGTCCGGGGTTTTTCGATACTTCATCGATGATAAATTCTCTGAGTTCATTGCATACGGCCTGTAACTCGTTTTTAGGTACAGCCTTTAAATCGACAGGAGAATCAATATTATATAGGTATTTGTATGATTTTTTAGTCATTATGAGGTGAAAATTGCGTGCAAAAATAATTAAAAATTCGATGTGTTTTATCAGTTCAACAGTTATTATTTTAAGTGCTTTTGATAATCGACAGATTCATCTGCCTTAAATAACTTTTTTTGGTGCATTTTAGTTTATAGTAATCGTTTGTTTTTTTGTATTCTGTCGTTGATGAATAAAACAAAATGATAAAATAACTGTTATTTCAAATATAATTCAATCAAAACACTTTCAATTTGTATTGAAAATTGAATAAAATATTCCAAACTATTTGTTGGAATAAAAAATTGAACTATCTTTGCACACGAAATAATGATACAAAAATGATAACTCAAAGTGTTTATACTATTCTCGTGAACGTCGTGCTTCTTTTGGTCGAAAATCAAAGGTGAGGAGGTTCGTTGTATAAACTGTATGTATTATAAAAGCATAAAAGCCTTTCTCACCATAACGGAGAAAGGTTTTTTTATTTATATATTACTAATTGGTTAATTCGTTGAATGGTTAACTGGTTAATTTGTTGATTTTTTCTTGAACAAATAATCAGATGAACCAATTAACATAAAACTAAAAAAATGGAACTAAGAAGCAAATCGAGTACAGGTGGCCGCCGTATGGCCGGAGCGCGCGCGCTGTGGAAAGCCAACGGAATGACCAACGAACAAATGGGCAAACCGCTCATTGCTATTGTAAATTCATTTACACAGTTTGTGCCGGGTCATGTACATTTACACGAAATAGGACAAAAAGTAAAAGCTGAAATTGAAAAACTCGGTTGCTTTGCTGCCGAATTTAATACCATTGCTATTGACGATGGCATCGCCATGGGACACGACGGCATGTTGTATTCGCTTCCTTCGCGTGATCTGATTGCCGACAGCGTGGAATACATGGTAAATGCGCACAAAGCCGATGCCATGGTTTGCATCAGCAATTGCGATAAAATAACTCCGGGTATGCTTATGGCTGCCATGCGATTGAATATTCCTGCCGTTTTTGTTTCGGGTGGACCTATGGAAGCCGGCGAACTGGATGGTCAACATTTGGATTTGGTAGATGCCATGGTTCAGGCTGCCGACGATAATATCTCGGACGAACATGTTCAGAAAGTAGAAAATGCAGCTTGTCCAACCTGTGGATCTTGTTCGGGCATGTTTACCGCCAACTCTATGAACTGCCTGAACGAGGCTATCGGGCTTGCACTTCCCGGAAACGGAACTATTGTTGCCACTCACGCCAATCGTATGCAATTGTTTATGGATGCAGCCAAACTTGTTGTTGAAAATTCATATAAATATTATTTTAATGGCGACGATTCAGTTCTACCGCGTTCCATTGCAACCCGTGAGTCATTTCTCAATGCCATGACACTGGATATTGCTATGGGTGGTTCTACCAATACCGTTCTTCATATTCTGGCTATTGCTCACGAAGCCGGTGTTGAACTTACCATGGACGATATGGATCAACTTTCGCGAAAAACGCCTTGTTTGTGTAAAGTGGCACCAAACTCACCAAAATATCATATCGAAGATGTAAATCGTGCCGGTGGAATTCTGGGGATTTTGGCAGAATTAAACAAAGGTGGTTTGCTTCATCCGGATGTTTATCGCGTTGATGGACTTAAACTTGGAGAAGCACTTGCTAAATACGATATTACAAATTCCAATCTTTCTTCCGAAATTGAAGCAATTTATAAAAGCGCTCCCGGTCGCAAATTCAATTTGGTAATGGGCTCGCAAACTGTTCAATACAAAGAACTTGATGCCAATCGAACAAATGGTTGCATTCGCAATATGGAACACGCCTATACAAAAGATGGTGGTTTAGGAATTCTGAAGGGAAACATTGCGCAGGATGGATGTGTTATAAAAACCGCCGGTGTCGACGAAAGTATCTGGAAGTTCAGCGGACCTGCCAAAGTATTTACTTCGCAGGATTCGGCTTGTACCGGAATTCTGAACGGAAGCGTTGTTTCGGGTGATGTGGTGGTTATCACGCACGAAGGGCCAAAAGGCGGACCTGGCATGCAGGAAATGCTTTATCCAACGTCGTACATCAAATCGCGTCACCTTGGAAAAGAGTGTGCGTTGATTACTGATGGACGTTTTTCGGGTGGAACATCCGGTTTGTCTATCGGACATATTTCGCCGGAAGCAGCTTCAGGTGGAAATATCGGTCTGATTCAGAATGGAGATATTATTGAAATTGATATACCAAATCGTTCTATCAACGTAAAACTGAGCGACGAAGAATTGAATTCCCGTCGTGAAGCAGAACTGGCAAGAGGCAAAGATGCTTTTAAGCCGAAAGACAGAAACCGAGTCGTCAGCAAAGCTCTCAGAGCTTATGCGTCGATGGTAAGTTCTGCCGACAAAGGGGCTGTAAGAATGATTGATTAAAACTATTTACCATTTTATTATTTACTATTTACAATTTAATACAAAATAGACTGTTGTCTGTCGACTGCCGTCTGTTGTCTGGAAATATATGAAAATAACAGGAGCAAAAGCATTAATAGAATCGATGATTCACGAAGGTGTTGATACCATCTTCGGATATCCGGGTGGTGCCATAATGCCCACTTTCGATGCACTTTACGATTACGATGATAAAGTAAATCATATTCTCACCCGCCATGAGCAGGGTGCAACTCACGCCGCACAGGGCTATGCCCGCGTTTCGGGCAAAGTGGGTGTTTGTTTGGTAACTTCAGGACCTGCTGCCACCAATGCAGTGACAGGTATTGCCGATGCCATGCTCGATAGTACGCCACTGGTAGTTATTACCGGACAAGTTGGTGCGGCATTATTGGGAACGGATGCCTTTCAGGAAATCGATGTGGTTGGTATTTCGCAACCTATTACCAAATGGGCATACCAGATTCGGAATGCCGAAGATATTCCGTGGGCCGTTGCCCGTGCATTTTACATTGCACGTAGCGGTCGTCCCGGTCCGGTAGTATTGGATATTGCCAAAAACGCGCAATTTCAGGAATTTGAATTCGAATATAAACCCTGCACTTATATCCGCAGTTATATTCCGGTTCCTGAAGTGAATTCTGAACAAATTGAAACAGCTGCCGAAATTATCAATAACGCCAAAAAACCTTATGTATTGGTTGGTCAGGGCGTTGTTTTGGCAAATGCCGAAGCAGAACTGAAAGAATTTCTTGAAAAAGGAGATATTCCGGCTGCCTGGACTTTGTTGGGCGCTTCGGCTATGTCAACCGATTTTCGTTTGAACAAAGGCTTTCTGGGTATGCACGGAAATGTATCGCCCAATATGAAAACCAACGAATGCGATGTGCTGATTGCCATCGGTATGCGGTTCGACGACCGTGTAACAGGCGATTTAAATTCGTACGCCAAACAAGCAAAAATTGTTCATTTAGATATTGATGCCGCCGAACTTAACAAAAACGTAAAAGTAGATGCTCCGGTTTTAGGCTCAGCAAAAGATACGATTCCTGCACTTACGGAAAAAATCCGTAAAATGAATCATTCAGAATGGATTGAATCATTTCAGGTATATGATGATCAGGAATTTGAAAAAGTCATCAAACGTGAGGTTCATCCTGAATCGGGCGAACTTACGATGGGTGAAGTTATTCACAAAATATCTGAAGCTACCAATAACAAAGCTGTTGTTGTAACGGATGTAGGTCAGAATCAAATGATGGCAGCAAGATATTCAAACTACTCGCAGACACGTAGTTTGGTGACTTCTGGTGGACTCGGAACCATGGGATTCGGACTTCCGGCAGCGATTGGTGCTAAAATGGGAGCTCCTGAACGCACCGTGGTAATGTATAGTGGCGATGGTGGCTTTCAGATGACTATTCAGGAACTGGGAACTATTCTGCAGGAGAATATTGGAGTTAAAATGGTGATACTGAACAATCATTTCCTTGGCATGGTACGTCAGTGGCAGGAAATGTTCTTCGACGAACGTTATTCGTTTACCAAAATGAAAAATCCCGATTTCGTGGCTATTGCTAAAGCTTACGGTATTGCCGGAACTGAGGTTTCGGAACGCGAAAATCTGGATGTAGCCATTGCCGATATGCTCAAAGATGATGAGCCGTATTTATTGGTAGTGAATGTGGAAATGAAAGGAATGGTTTACCCAATGATTCCTGCCGGAGGAAGTGTAACAAACATATTATTAGGAGAATAAGTTATGGAAAAAACATTATATACAATTACCGTTTTCTCGGAAAATACTGTTGGTTTGTTGGGGCAGATAACTATTATATTTACCCGTAGAGCCCTCAATATTGAAACACTTTCAGTTTCACCATCAGCCATCAAAGGTATTCATAAATTCACCATTACTGTTCTTACAACTCAGGATGTGGTGGAAAAAGTGGTGAAACAAATTGATAAACGTATCGATATTCTGAAAGCCTATTATAATACCGATGATGATTTGGTGCACACCGAAATTGCGCTTTACAAAGTGGCTACCGAAAAATTGCTTCAACAGGGTTCTATTGAAGAACTTGTCCGTAAATATCATATTCGTATTCTGGAAATGAACAGCGATTTTGTGGTGTTGCAAAAGGCCGGTCATTATGCCGAAACGCAACAAATGTTTGAAGAATTGAAACAAACAGTTGGTGTTCTTCAATTTATTCGTTCAGGTCGTGTGGCTATTACAAAATCGAAAGTGGAACGTTTAAGTGATATGCTCGAAACCCTGAAAAAGTTTGAGCAATAAATAAAGTATGAATAAATGCTATTCTTTTCAGATTCAGCCGCAGGATGTGGATTTTCAGTATCACGTAACACTGGCAGCTCTGACCAATATTTTGCTGACAACAGCTGGTGTAAATGCTGATGAACATGGCTTTGGAATTCGCGATTTGAATAAAAAAGACTGTTCGTGGGTGTTGTTGCGTCTGGCACTTGAAATGAAAAGCTACCCCGATCAGTATGAAACTGTTCAGGTAGAAACCTGGGTGGAAGAAGTTGGTCGGGCAAGTACTACCCGTAATTTCAGAATTTTGAATGATAAAAATGAAATTATTGGTCAGGCTGTTTCCAATTGGGCTATGATTGATATCAATATTCGTCGTGCACAGGATTTAATGTTGCTCAACGGAATTCATCAATATGCTACCGGCGAAAAAGTAGATATGGAGAAACCTGTGAAACTAAATACCCTCGATAGAGAGCCTGTCGATGTTTTTAAGGTAAAATACAGTCATATTGATATTAACGGACATACAAGCAGCATGCGTTATGTGGAATGGGTAAGCAATTGCATTGATATTGAAGTGTATAAAAATAAAAAGGTTAGTAGATTCGAAATAAATTTTATAAACGAAATACTTTACGCAGAAGAAGTTAGTATCTTTGCCTGTGAATTGGAAAACGCTGATTACAGGTTCGAAATCCGTAAAAACGGGACGACAGCCTGTAAGGCAAGAATTGTAATGAGTTGATAATTTTAAAACTCAGTATTCAACAAAAACAACTATAAATTAAATAATAAAAATGGCAAATTATTTCAGTTCACTTCCTCATCGTCTGAAAGTGCAGGAGTTGGGAAAATGTGATTTTATGGAAAGTAGCGAATTCGCTGATGGAGTAAAAAAATTAATCGGCAAAAAAATTGTCATCATTGGTTGTGGTGCACAAGGTCTTGCTCAGGGACAAAACATGCGCGACAGCGGTTTAAATGTAGCTTATGCATTGCGTAAGGAAGCTATTGAGCAAAAACGTGAATCGTGGAAAAAAGCTACCGAAAATGGTTTCGTAGTAGGAACTTTCGAAGAACTTATTCCTACTGCCGATTTGGTTTCGAATCTTGCTCCCGATAAACAACACACCGGCGTTGTAAATAACGTTGTTCCATTGATGAAACAAGGTGCTTGTCTTTCTTATTCACACGGTTTCAATATCGTGGAAGAAGGCATGCAGATTCGTAAAGATATTACAGTGGTGATGATTGCGCCAAAATCGCCTGCTTCAGAAGTTCGTGCCGAATACCTGCGTGGTTTTGGCGTTCCTACTCTTATTGCAGTTCACCGCGATAATGACCCAAACGGCGACGGACTTGAAATTGCCAAAGCATATTGCGTTGGAACAGGTGGGCATAAAGCAGGAGTATTGCTTTCATCCTTTGTAGCTGAAGTTAAATCGGATTTAATGGGCGAACAGACTATTCTTTGTGGTTTGTTGCAAACAGGTTCTATTCTTTCGTTCAACAAAATGGTTGAAAAAGGAATTGATGCAGGATATGCTTCAAAATTAGTACAATATGGCTGGGAAGTAATTACCGAAGCCTTGAAAATTGGTGGTATTACGCACATGATGGATCGTTTGTCGAATCCTGCCAAAGTAGAAGCTTACAAAATTGCTGACGAATTGAAAGAAATTATGCGTCCGCTGTTTATCAAGCACATGGACGATATTTTATCAGGTGAATTTTCACGCATTATGATGGAAGATTGGGCTGCCGGGGATAAAAACTTATTGGGATGGCGTGCTGCAACAGGTGAAACAGCATTCGAGAAAACACCTGCCGGTGATGTTGAAATCAGCGAACAGGAGTATTTCGATAATGCCACATTGATGGTTGCTTTTGTAAAATCGGGTGTTGAACTGGCTTACGAAACAATGGTAAGTGCAGGTATTAAACCGGAATCGGCTTATTATGAGTCACTTCACGAAACTCCGTTGATTGCAAACACTATTGCACGCAAAAAACTGTTCGAAATGAACCGCGTAATTTCTGACACTGCTGAATATGGTTGCTATTTATTTGATCATGCATGTAAACCTCTTTTGGCAGACTTCATGACCAAAGTTGAAACCAATGTGATTGGTAAAAACTTCAACGAAGGTAAAGATGGGCATGTGGATAATTTCGAACTGGTAAAAATCAATGCCGAACTTCGAAGTCATTCAATCGAAGTGGTTGGAGCGCAACTTCGTGCAGCTATGACAGCCATGAAGAAAGTGGTTTAATAAGTATTTGGTTTTAATATAAAAAAGTGCTGCTTTCATATCGGAAAGCAGCACTTTTTTGTAGGTCTAAACTTATTTTTTAGTTTTTCAGATAATCTGAAATTTTCTTGAAATTTTCAATCAATACAGCCAGTAATAATGACAATACCAGTGAAATTAAAACCGAATAAACAAGATATTTTGGTAAAGAGTTGATCGGTTGAAGTGTTATTGTCATTCCCGATGGTATTTGAACCGGATTCTTGTATCTGGCTAACGCAAACTCAGCACCTGTTTTCATATTGTTTAATTGATATATATCTTCGTAAAACAATTGTTTTCGTTGTTCTCCAACCATTAGTCGGTTGTTCTCAAATTGAATTTGTTCAGTTGGATTTTTAAAATAAGCAACATTGGCCAAACTATCGATACGCTTGGCTTCTTTTTCAGATAATTTTATCTGGTTTTGCAATTGCTCTTTTAATGCCTCATACTGACCTTTCAGTATTTCATTGGAGTTTAAATAGTTCAAAATAGCTGTTTCAACCTGTTTCACCTGCTTTATATTTTTTGTTTTGAGTTGAATATACACTCTGTCAGGCATTCTTACATTTAAGGTGTCTGTGAGCGAGTGGTTGTTTTTGTAATCTACATAATCCGGAATACTATCTTTGTTGTTATCGATAACATATAAGGCACGTATTTGTACAATATTTTTTGAAACAGAATCAGGAAGGTTCAACGTTTTTGAATATGAAAGTACTTTGTTACCTTCCGAAAGATTTTCGAGTTGGCTGGCACATTCTTTTACCAGTCTTGATTCGCAGGCATATAACATGGCGGTTCCTTCTGCTTTGTATACTCTGGCAGCAGGTCGGGTCAGATAAAATGCTGCTGCAATAGCTACTACAGCAAACGAAACAAAAATCCATTTGTGACGGTACGATATTTTCAGTAAACTACCGAAAAAGCGTAAAACTGAAAGCGTGGCTTTTTTCAGCCAATTAAATATTAAAGCTAATAATTGTAGTAAATTAATTTCTTTTGAGTTGTTATCTTCCATATTATTAAAGAGTTATATTTTTTATTCGTTGTTATTATTCGATTCGGATTCCTGATTTTCAGTATTCATATAGTCGATATCGCTATCTTCAGTGTCATCTTCCAATTCCGGCTTTTGTGGCCCAAATTTACGATATATGATTGAAAGTACCAAACCTGTAATTCCGCCTGATAAGTGACCTTCCCACGAAACGGGGTCGTTTACCTGCCATGGAAACAGATGCCATACCATACTCCCGTAAATAAATGTAACTACAAGCGAGATGGCTATCAAAGGAACATGTTTGCGAATTAATCCGCTTACAAACAAAAATGATGCAATAGCATATATCAATCCACTCGCGCCGATATGCCATGTTTCACGTCCGATCATCCATAACATCGATCCGCTTAACAAAATAGATAACCCGAAAATTTTCAGGGCAATATCGTGATAAAAGTAAAAAAGGCAAACGCTCAGAAGTGCGAATGAAAAAAGATTGTTAAATAAATGCGACCAATCCGAGTGCACAAATAAAATTCCGATAATTCCTCCCAGACTTTCGGGATGATGCGGGTAGATTCCTGCCTTGTGAAAGTCCCATTCCATTCCTCTTTCAAGGATAAATGCGGAAAATATGAGGACGGACATTGTTACCGGTATTAACAACGCTCTTCTGAGTTGCTTTGACATTGCTTTAATTTTCTGCAAAATTAAATATAATCTAAGATGAAACGAATTTTTGTAAATAAAATTATTCCGATTGGTCAAAAAGAATAATATTTGCATATTTATCTGTTATAACTGTTGTTTGATTTTATTTCTTCATAAATATTCAGTTTGGGATTTCTTAAATGCTTTTTGTATTTCCGGATGGTTTTGAGATGACATTTTTTTTGTTTAAAAACATAAAAAATCATGCTGTAAATTGAAAAAAAATAAATAAATTGCGAACGATTAAGATTTTTAAAAAGTTCTTTCCGTTAAAATCATGAATCATTGATACTCTAAGTTATTTATAAATTAATTTTTTCGAATATAATGAGCTACCTTAATTTTAATAAAACTCTTTTAATCAATCTGGACAAATCACTTTCGAAAGAAATGATCAGAACCAACAGAGCAGGAGCTTATAACAGCACAACTCTGATTGATTGTAATACCAGAAAATATCACGGGCAACTGGTTGTCCCGCTACCTCAGATAGATGATTCAAATCATGTGCTGCTTTCATCGCTCGACGAAACAGTAATACAGCATGGTGCTGAATTTAATTTGGGTATTCATAAATATGAAGGAAATAATTTCAGTCCCAATGGTCATAAGTATATTCGTCAGTTCGATTGTAATGTCATTTCGCGCACTATTTACAGAGTTGGTGGTGTCATTTTGTCGAAAGAGAGATTGTTAGTTTCGTTTGAACCGAGGGTGCTTTTTAAATACACACTGCTCGAAGCTCATTCGCCAACATTACTGCGGTTTAAACCCTATCTGGCATTCAGGAGTGTGAATGAGCTAACTTATGAAAATAATTTGGCCAATACATCATACGAAGAAGATACAAATGGGATTCATATGTGTCTATACGAAAAGTATCCATGTCTGCATATGCAGTTTTCCAAAAAACCTGTTTATGTTCATCATCCAGACTGGTATAAAAATATTGAATACTACAAGGAGCAGGAAAGAGGTTATGATTATCGCGAAGACCTGTTGATTCCCGGATATTTTGAATTACCCATAAAAAAAGGCGAATCCATTATTTTTTCAGCAGGTATATCACCAACTTCTCCACGTAAACTTGGAGAACTGTGGGATGAAGAATTGAAACGCAGAATTGTTCGAAGCGATATGTTTAGTACGCTGAAAAATTCAGCTCAACAATTTTATAAACGTGAAGGCGATAAAACATATCTTCTGGCTGGATATCCGTGGTTTGGAACCCGTGCCCGCGATCAGTTTGTGGCGCTTCCCGGCTGTACGCTCACTATCGACCGTATGGATTATTTCGACGATATTATCAAAACAGCCATTGCCGAGTTAAAAAGTTTTATGCAAGGGTCAACGGAAGGTGTAAAAATGCAGTCGATTGATGACCCCGATGTGTTGTTGTGGTTCATTTGGACTATTCAGCAATACGCATTAAAAACGAGTTTGAAAGAAGCAACAGATAGATTTGAAGATATTTGCACCAATATTGTCAATTTTATACGCAAACAAAATCATCCGAATTTGTTTGTACATACCAACGGGCTTTTGTTTGTAAACGGAACTGAAAAGCCAGCTACCTGGATGAATGCCGTAGAGGATGGTAAGCCTATTACGCCTCGTACCGGTTATGTGGTAGAAATAAATTCACTTTGGTATAACGCATTGAAATTTACAGCGTCTCTGTTAAGAGAAAGTGGCAAGGAAAGAGCTGCTGATTTGCTCGATTATCAGGCCGAAATAACCCGTGAGGCATTTGTCAATATGTTTTGGAACGGGACTTATCTTTACGATTATGTGGATGGAAATTATAAAGATCAGGAAGTAAGACCAAATATGCTTCTGGCGGTAGCTCTGCTATATTCTCCGCTCGATAAAGTGCAACAAAAATCAGTGCTCGATATAACTACGCGCGAACTGCTAACACCTAAAGGTTTGCGAACATTAAGTCCTAAAAGTGGCTCTTATAGACCCAATTATGTAGGAGGAATGCGTGAACGAAACAGAAATTACCATAATGGTCCTGTGTGGCCGTGTACTTTTGGGGCATTTGCCATGTCATACATGAAAGTGTATAAAAAAAGCGGAAAATCATTTATTGAACGTATGTTGTTGGGACTCGAATCTGAATTGACAGAGCTCTGTGTAGGCACAATTCCTGAATTGTTCGATGGAAATCCGCCGTTTAAAGGTCATGGCGGTATGTCGTTTGCTATGAGTGTAGCCGAGGTTTTGAGAGTGTTGGAATTGATGAAAAATTACGAAAAAGAACAGGAATGAAAGCATTGATGTTTGGATGGGAATTTCCTCCTCATATTCTTGGAGGACTGGGAACGGCAAGTTACGGATTAACAAAAGGCATGTCACTTCAACCTGATATGCAAATAACTTTTGTAATACCAAAACCGCATGGCGATGAAGATCAGAGTTTTCTGAAAATTGTTGGCGCTTGTAATGTGCCTGTCGTGTGGAAAGAGAATGACTGGAATCATGTCAATCACAGAATCGGACATATTATGCATCCCGATGAGTATTTTTGGTTGCGTAATGGTATCAGGTACGATTTTAAGCGTATTTATACCAACGATCTGGGTTGTATCGACTTTTCCGGACGTTATCCCGATAATTTAATAGAAGAAATTGGAAATTATGAAGCAGTGGCCAGTGTGTTGGCACATCAAATGGATTTTGATATTATTCACTCGCACGACTGGTTGACTTATCCCGCAGGAGTTTTTGCTAAACAGATTAGCGGTAAGCCATTGGTGATACATGTTCATGCAACTGATTTCGACCGTAGTCGCGGACAAGTGAATCCTACGGTTTATGGTATTGAAAAACGTGGTATGGATATGGCCGATCATATAATGACTGTAAGTGATCTTACCCGAAATATTGTTATTGAAAAATATCATCAGGATCCACACAAAGTTACCACCGTACACAATGCTGTTGAGCCATTACCCGATGCAGACTCGTTCATAAAAACGCCACGGAAAGATAAAGTGGTTACTTTTCTTGGACGAATTACCATGCAAAAAGGACCGGAATATTTTGTTGAGGCCGCACATCTGGTTCTCCAGAAAACAAAGGGAGTTCGCTTTGTAATGGCCGGTAGCGGCGATATGATGAATGCCATGATAGATTTGGCAGCCAAACGAGGTATTGCCGATAAATTTCATTTCACGGGTTTTCTCAAAGGTCGTCAGGTGCACGAAATGCTTGCCGAAAGTGATGTGTACATTATGCCATCAGTTTCAGAACCTTTCGGAATTTCACCTCTCGAAGCTATGCAGGTTGGCACGCCTTCCATTATTTCCAAACAATCTGGTTGTGCCGAAATTCTGACGCACGCCATTAAAACCGATTATTGGGATATTGACGCCATGGCTGACGCCATTTACTGTATTGTGAAAAATCCGGCCATGTATACCAGCCTGCGTGAACTTGGTCGCGAAGAAGTGAACAATATTAAATGGTATGATGCAGGAATGAAGGTTCGAAAGATTTATGAAAGTGTCATGTAAAATAACCAAAGATTAAAAATTTAAAGAACAAAAATATGCGTAACATTTGTTTTAATTTTCAGATACATAATCCATACCGGTTAAAAAAATACCGCTTTTTTGAAATTGGTCAGGATCATTATTATTACGACGATTTTCAGACGGAAGAACGCCTGAGAAGGAATGTTGAAATGTCGTATTTAGATGCAAACCGCACCATTGCCGATATGATTCGTAGTTCGAATGGTAAGTTTAAATGTGCATTCTCGATTTCTGGTATTGCCATTGATCAATTAGAGCAATTTGCACCGGAAGTTATCGACAGCTTCAAAGAACTGGCTAAAACCGGCAGTGTGGAGTTTCTTGCAGAACCATATGCGCATTCTATAGCTTCAGTTTATAATGCTGAAGAGTTTGAAAGGCAGGTGAAAAAGCATGAACATAAGTTAGAGGAACTATTCGGAAAAAAACCAACAGCTATTGCAAATACCGAATTGATATATTCTGATGAAATAGGTGAGATGGTTGCAAAAATGGGCTATAAAACGATGCTGATGGATGAATCCAAACATGTGTTGGGTTGGAAAAGTCCAAATTTTCTGTATCAGCATTCTTATGTTTCCAAACTAAAATTGCTTGTTCGTAATCAAAAATTCAGCGATGATCTGGCTTTTAGGTTTTCAAATCATAGCTGGTCAGAGCAACCAATGACAGCTGAAAAATTTGCTGGTTGGTTAGCTTCGTTGCCTCAGGATGAGTCTGTTGTCAATATCGGGCTGGGGTATGAAGCTTTTGGCGTTTTGAATAATGTAAATTCAGGTTTTTTTGACTTTTTCAAAGCGTTGCCTTATTATACCATGGAGCAACATATGAATTTTGTGCTGCCATCGGAATGTGCCAAACTAATTGAATCTTCAGGAGCGCTTTCTGTTCCTTATCCGATTAGCTGGGTAGGTCATGAAAAAGATTTGAGTGCCTGGAATGGAAACGATCTGCAAAACGAAGCGCTGAGCAAACTTTACGCCGTTGCCGAACGGGTTCATTTGTGCTCTGATAAACCATTGCAGCGTGACTGGCTATTGTTGCAAAGCATCGATCATTTCAGATATATGAGTCATAAAGATGCTTATAATTCAAATTATGAATCAGCTTATGAGGCTTTTATGAATTATATGAATGTGTTGGCCGATTTTCTTGAAAGAGTAGAGGCGCAGTATCCGACAACAATTGATAACGAGGAGTTGAGCGAGCTGCTGAAGACCATTAATAGTCAGGAAAAGGAAATAGCTCAATTACAGGAACAAATAAAGAAGAGTAAAAAAAGAACAGATTCTGCTAAAGAGAAATGATTTGCATTGATTGTAGCTGTTATAAATGATTCAATAATAGCGATTTAATATAAAAAATCCGGAAATTTGATTTGTCCGGATTTTTTATGGCCGAATCATTCGTTAAAAAAAGCAACAAAACATTCAATTTCCTAAAATTTGATAACATGTTGGAATAAACTTTCTCAAAAAAATTATCTTTGTACCCTTATTAATGAATAATTATGCTCAAACTTTTTATTGTATCTTTTTTACTTCTGTTGGTAGGAGTACTGATTCTTGGTTACAGAATTTTCTTTACAAAAAATGGTCAGTTTCCGAATATCCACATCGGAGGAAATGAACATTTGAAAAGCAAAGGAGTATCTTGTGCAACTTCGCAGGACAGAGATGCGCAAAAGAAAGCAAAATTTACTTTCAATAATTTGAAAATCGACGATATTAATTAAAAAATTTCAGAACAAAGCGTATGAAAAACGTATCACTCATTTTAAATGCTATTTTATTGATTGCTGTTATTGTATTGTTTGTTAAAGTTTTTGGCGGACAAACAAAAACCCACAAGGGAAAAGTGGTAATGACAAACAACGATACAATATGCGATAAAAAACTACCCGTTGCTTTTATCAATGTTGATTCTCTGTTGTCAAACTATCAGTTTGCCAAAGAAGCAAACGAAAATCTGATACGTAAGCAGGAGGACTCCAGATTGAATGTAAATACCAGAGCACGTCAGTTGCAAACCGAAATGAGTGAATTTCAACGTAAACTCGAAAACAATGCTTTCCTGAGTCGTGAAAGAGCAGAACAGGAACAATCAAGACTGCTGAAAAAACAGCAGGATTTGCAGGAATTAGATGGAAAATTGAGTCAACAACTGCTTCAGGTGCAACAGAAAATGAGCGAACAGTTGCGCGATACCATTAATAACTTCCTGAAAGAGTACAATGCCGATGGTAAATACGAAATCATTTTCAGCAATACAGCCAGCGACAATATTTTATTTGCTGTTGATGGATATGATATTACTGAAGAAATTACCAAATTGCTCAATGAGCGTTACGCTGCCAGAAAATAAATAGCTATCATTATAAAACAAAAAGAGAAGATTTTATCAAAAATCTTCTCTTTTTGTTTGTAGTTATGAAGGTGAATTAAATTCTGAAAGTCATATACAATGCACTTAACGCATAAATTAATACGGCCAACACCCATAATCCGGATGCGGTGAACATTAAATATGCGGCCAAAGCAAGCAACAGACTTGAGAAAAATCCCGAACGGTACAATCGTTGAATTCTGGAATCGCTGTTTTTTGCTCCCTGCATTGCCAGAAAACTAAGTATAATCAGTCCGGCAGCTCCGGTTGAAAAAATGTATGGAGCAATTTTAATGTCAAAAATTTGGGCTATTGCACCGGTAAGGGCAATAAATCCGCTTAAAATGAGTAAGTTGGTTTGCGTTTTTTCTTTCATTATTCTTCAATGATAAAAACTTCCTCATCCTTACTTTTCATGTGGTATTTTTCACGTGCAATCTTTTCCAGATATGCATCGTCGTTCTGTATGAGGTTCATTTTTTCTTTATTCTCTTTTATCTCGTTTTTATAATAATCGTATTCTTTCTGAAGTTCGTTAATTTTTCTGCCCGTTTCCCAGCGCATAAGTAGATTGTGAACATCGAAAAAAGTAACGTAAACGCCAAAACCCAATAACACTACGACGTATTTATTCAGAATAAATCGTCTGATAAAATCCCATAAGTTTTTAGCTACTGACATTTGCGAAATAAAATTGCTTGATTATTTTCTGTATGTTGGTTGCAAAGGTAAGAAATTTTTTTGAGATTATTTGTTTTGTATTTTATTTGAAATGATATTTCTATTCTTGTTTTAATTCGCTTTATGTCAGCGATATGATGATAATTCTATGCTGTTCCTTTACTTGTGAAGTTTAGATTTTTTATCATTGTAAATTGCGGAATATGATTATCTTTGCATGAAAATGTTATTGATCAAAAATTCATGGAAAACTTTATAGTTTCAGCACGAAAATATCGTCCGGCCACCTTTAAATCAGTTGTGGGACAGTATGCTCTGACTACAACTCTTAAAAATGCGATAAAAAGCAACCATTTGGCGCATGCTTATTTGTTTTGCGGTCCGCGTGGAGTGGGTAAAACTACTTGTGCGCGCATTTTTGCTAAAACTATAAATTGCGGGAATCTAACACCCGATTTTGAAGCCTGCAATGAATGTGAATCCTGTAAATCGTTTAATGAGCAGCGATCGTATAATATTCATGAACTTGATGCTGCTTCGAATAATGGGGTGGATGATATCCGTTCGTTGATCGATCAGGTTCGTATTCCGCCTCAGATTGGAAAATACAGTGTTTATATTGTCGATGAGGTTCATATGTTGTCGCAGGGAGCATTTAATGCATTTCTGAAAACGCTTGAAGAACCCCCGGCGCATGCTGTGTTTATTTTGGCTACCACCGAAAAGCATAAAATTATTCCAACCATTCTTTCGCGTTGTCAGATTTACGATTTTAACAGGATAACCGTTGCCGATACTGTCAAGCATTTGCAGTATGTGGCTTCCAGCGAGAATGTGACTGTGGATATCAATGGGCTTAATGTTATTGCGCAGAAAAGCGACGGTGGTATGCGCGATGCTCTGTCTATTTTTGATCAGCTTGTAAGTTTCTGTGGAAATAATATTACGTATCAGGGTGTAATTGATAATCTGAATGTGCTTGATTATGAGTATTATTTCAGATTAACTGATTGCTTTCTGAACGGAAATGTGTCGCAGTCGCTCATGATTTTTAATGAAATTATCAATAAAGGATTTGATGCGCATCATTTTATTACGGGTTTAAGTAGTCATTTGCGCGATATACTTGTGAGCAGTGATTCTGAAACTCTTGAATTGCTTGAGGTAGGTGCTGATATTGGTCAGCGTTATCAGCAACATGCAAAGCAATGTACGCCTGAGTTTATTTTTAATGCCCTCAAAATTTCCAATCAATGTGATTTAGAATATCGTTTAAGTAAGAATAAACGATTGCTTGTAGAGCTTACCTTAATTCGATTGTGTCAACTCTCGGATAAAAAAAAAACTATAGTTGATGATGAAAAGCCGCCCTTACTGAAGGTTTTGGCATCTCAGGTAGTTGCAGAGCCGGTGAAGCCGGTATCAGTAGCTGCCAAAGCAGATGAATCAGAAGCTTCGGTAGCGCTGGAAATCAAAAAGCCGGTTAGGACTGAAGTTTCAATGCCTGCTATGCAGCGCCCCGTGTCAATTTCCATTAATAAACCCAAGGTTCAGAGTGAAGTATCGGTAGTTTCTGAAGCTACTCACGCAACTGATTATTATGTTGACGAAAATTTTACTGATGAGGCTTTTGCAGTAGCCTGGAAAAATTTTACGGTAACAATCCCCGATCAGGTGCGTGTAGTGAGTTTTATGCAAAATTATTTGCCTGTTAAAACCGGTGATTATTTGTATGAAATAGAAGTGAGCAACGTGATGCAGGAAAGTGAAATGAAAAAAATCATACCTGCGATACTTCAGCATCTGTATACTGTATTAAAGAACAGAAAAATTAAATTTCATATTAAAATAACAGAGGAATCGGAGTTTCAAAGAACGCTCACGCCCGAGGAGAAATACAAGCAATTTGTTGAAATAAATCCAGTAGTAGAAAAATTGCGGAAAAACCTTCAAATGGAAATAGACTAAATTAGAATATCTAAAATTCCATATTTTAAAGCAGAAAATAGACCTGAAAATCTATTTTCTGCTTTTCCTTTTATGTCGTAAAACACAAAAACTCTCCTTTGCTCTCTTTTTGATAGCCAAAATCATCATTTTTTACTTGTCTTTTAATTGAATTTTCGCTTTTGAGCAGAAATATGAAAATCATTTGTCTGTGTTATTGTTTCTATGTATTTACAAAATGACACATAATACAACTAAATACTTTTAAAATGATACTTAAATAGTAAATATGCTTTCATATTTATATTTCAATAAATTATTTACTATACAAATGCACTATTTTTATTTTTTAAAGTATCAATATGTATATCTTTGCAAAGTAAAACAAACAAAAAGATAGCAAAATAAAAATATAGCTATCAAAAAGATAATTGAAACAATTAAATTTATAATAGAACATTAAAAACAATTTTAAAAATTTGAAGCGTATGAAAACAGTAAAACTTTTAGCAGTAGCGGTAGTGATGTTATTTTCTTTATCAAGTGTAAATGCACAGTTTTCGGTAGGAACCGACATTGTAAGTAATTATGTATGGCGTGGTGTTGAGCAGGATTTGACCAATACTAAAGGAACTCCGAATATTCAGCCATCGCTTACTTTTACCACAGGTGGACTTACTATTGGTGCATGGGGCTCGTATGGTATTCTTGGAACAGTAAAAGAGGTGGATGTTTATGCAACCTATGCCATTTCAAGTTTATTCTCAGTTACTCTTACAGATTATAACTGGAATTTTTCTCAGAGTTATTTCGCTTATGGTGCCGGAACCGATCATGTTTTTGAAGGATCTGTAAATTATGCAGGTGTTGAGGCATTTCCATTGAGCGTTTCGTTGAACACCATGTTTTATGGTGCCGATAAAAAGACTGATGGAACACAGGCTTATTCAACCTATTTTGAATTGGCTTATCCAATTTCCGATAATGCAAAAGTGTTTCTAGGAGGTTCAGCTGGCGAAAGTCTGAATTATGGAACAAGCGGATTTGGAATTACCAATATCGGTTTGAAGCTCAGCAAATCAATAGAGATTACTGATAAATTCAGTTTGCCTGTATACAGTGTAGTAGGAGTGAACCCAACGGCAAAAGATGCATTTTTGGTTCTTGGAGTTACATTATAAATCATCGAAACAATAAAATAATACTAATCATTCCCGGCAACAATTGTTTGAAATAGCAATTGTTGCTGAGATAAATTAAAAAAGAACGATATGAAAAAAATTGAAGCGGTTATCCGCAAGTCTAAATTCGAAGATGTAAAGCAAGCGCTTTACGATGCAGAAATTGATTGGTTCTCGTACTGGGATATCACCGGATTGGGAAAATCAACGGAAGATCAGGTTGTTCGTGGTCAGGTTTTTAAATCGGGATACATTCAACGCCGAATGATTTCAATTGTAGTGAGAGATATAAATCTTGAAAAGACAGTGAAAGCTATTTTGAGTTCAGCAAAAACAGGTGAACCGGGTGATGGAAAAATCTTTGTGTATGATATTACCGAAACATATCGTATCCGTAATGGTGAATCAGGTCCTGAGGCACTTTATAACAAAGAGGTTTAATCTGAAATGAAAAAAGTAAATAATAATAAAAACGCATATAAAAAGATGAAAAAATATATATTACTTCTTGGTGCTCTTGCATTAAGTGTCAGCAGCACTTTGTCAGCTCAAACTGCCGCTCCTGTTACTCCAACTGTGGATGCCGGTGATACAGCCTGGATGATTGTAGCAACCGCTTTGGTTTTATTTATGTCAATTCCCGGATTGTCGTTGTTTTACGGAGGTCTTGTACGTCGTAAAAATGTGCTAAGCGTATTTATGCAGGTATTTGTTTTAGTAGCAGTTATTAGCCTGGAATGGGTGGCCTTCGGTTATAGCAATGCTTTTGGTTCAAGCTCAATTGAGTGGTTAAAACCATATTTTGGCGGATTCGATTGGGCGTTTCTGAACGGTATAGGTGTTAGTGATTTGAGTCCGTATTTTATTTCTCACTCACAGGCTACAGCCGATGGTGGAACAATAGGGACGATTCCTCACCTTGTGTTTGTTATGTTTCAGTGTATGTTTGCTGTAATTACACCAGCGCTTATTATCGGAGCTTTTGCAGAACGTATTAAATTCAAAGGTTTCTTATTGTTCTCTGTTCTTTGGGCAGTGTTTATTTACAATCCTGTAGCTCACTGGGTTTGGTCGGGCGACGGTTGGTTGTTTAAATTAGGTGCTCTTGATTTTGCAGGTGGTACAGTTGTACACATCAATGCAGGTATTGCAGCTTTGGTTACAGCATTGATGTTGGGTAAACGTCGCGATTATAAAAACCATGCTTTACCTCCTCACAATATTACTTATGTAGTTATGGGTGCTGCCATGCTTTGGGTGGGCTGGTTTGGATTTAATGCCGGTAGTGGATTAGCTGCTGATGGTTTAGCTGCAAATGCTTTTATGGTAACACATATTGCTACAGCTGCTGCTGCTTTGGTTTGGGCTGCTTTGGAATGGATTATTGACAAACGTCCGACGGTAGTTGGTATTAGTACAGGTGCTGTTGCCGGATTGGTTGCTATTACGCCTGCTGCAGGTTTTGTTGGAGTTGGTGGTGCGATGCTGATTGGTTTGGTTGTAGCGTTAGTATGTTTCGTCATGGTGGCTTTTGTAAAATCGAAACTTGGTTACGATGATTCATTGGATGCTTTTGGAGTTCACGGTATTGGTGGTATTATTGGGGCAATCTTAACAGGTGTTCTTGCAACTCCGGCTATTCAGTCGGCTTACAGTGGAGCAGCTTACGGAAATATGGCTCAGCTTGGAACTCAAGCGATAGCAGTAGGAGCTACTATATTGTTCTCCGGAGTAGGAACATTTATATTGTTTAAAATAACTGACTTGCTTGTTGGTGTACGTGTAAATGCCACAGAAGAATCTATTGGTTTGGATGAGTCGCAACATGGTGAGACAGCTTATACTAATTTCGATTAAAATAATAAATTTCATTATAAACAGATCAGTCAAGCGTGGCTGGTCTGTTTGTAATTGATAGATAAAACGGATATTTATCTGACAAAAATCTTATAAAAATCATTTGTTAATGTCTATTTGTTGTGTAATATAAATTTTTGGTATACTTTTGCAGCCGAAAACTAAAAATGACATTGTGAAAGAAAAAGTATGTTATTGTTGAAATAATGACATAATAATTCTTTTATGGTCTTTCTTAATGACAATAAAACACACAAATACACTATTAAATGAAAAAAATTGAAGCAATCATCCGCAAATCAAGATTTGAGGATGTGAAAGAGGCATTGTATGATGCTGGTATTGATTGGTTTTCGTATTGGGATATTACAGGGCTTGGCAAATCAACAGAAGAACAGGTAGTACGCGGACAGGTATTCAGGTCGGGTTATATTCAACGTCGAATGATCTCAATTGTAGTACGTGATGTAAATGTCGAAAAAACCGTAAATTCCATACTTAAATCGGCATGGACAGGCGAACAAGGCGATGGTAAAATTTTTGTTTACGATATCGAAGAAACATATCGTATTCGTAACGGAGAATCCGGCCCGGGAGCACTTTATAATAATGAATAGCTCAATAGGTTCATAAAGTTATAAGGTTTGTAAAGTTATAGATTTATTCTCTTATTTCTTAAAGTCTTTGTTCTTTGCTCCTTGTTCTTGCATCTTATTAAAACACACGATTTACATGAAATTAAAATTTTTAATGCTTGCAGCGCTTGCGCTGTGCGGCTCTTCTGTTGTTGCGCAGAGCAGCAATCTTCCTGCAGCTTCTTTTGATTCAGGTGATACCGCCTGGATTATAGTTTCAACCGCATTGGTGCTCTTTATGTCTATTCCGGGGCTTGCGCTGTTTTATGGTGGTTTGGTTCGTCGCAAAAATGTGCTCAGCGTGTTTATGCAAATTTTTATACTGGTGGCTGTTATTAGCGTAGAATGGGTAATTATTGGCTACAGCAATTCATTCGGCTCAAACCCAATCAGTTGGCTCAGGCCTTATATAGGTGGTTTCGACTGGGCTTTTTTAAACAATATATCCATTCATGAGGCGAGCCCATATTTCATTTCGCACTTCAATACATTGGCTGATGGTACAAAATCAGGAACTATACCGCATGTTGTTTTTATTTTATTTCAGGGTATGTTTGCGGTCATTACACCAGCTTTGATAATTGGCGCTTTTGCCGAACGTATTAATTTTAAGGGATTTTTGCTATTTTCAATTCTTTGGGCTGTATTTATATATAACCCTATTGCGCATTGGGTGTGGTCGGCCGACGGGTGGTTGTACGCTATGGGAGCACTTGATTTTGCCGGAGGTATTGTTGTTCACATTAGTGCAGGTGTTGCAGCTATTGTGACTGCATTGATGTTGGGTAAACGTCGTGATTATAAGGGACATGCGCTGCCTCCTCATAATATTCCGCAGGTGGCCATTGGAACCGGAATGCTTTGGGTGGGTTGGTTTGGTTTTAATGGAGGTAGCGGTTTGGCGGCCGATGGTTTAGCCGGAAATGCGCTGCTTGTTACTCATATTTCAGCTGCAGTAGCAGCATTAACCTGGGCGGTGTTAGAATGGAAACTGGATCGCCGACCAACAGTTGTGGGTATATGTACCGGAGCCATCGCGGGCCTGGCTACAATTACCGGGGCAGCAGGATTTGTAACAGTTCAGAGTGCTATCTTTATTGGCCTGACGGCATCGGTCGTATGTTTTATAATGGTAGCTTATATGAAACCCAGATTGGGTTACGATGATTCGCTCGATGCATTCGGGGTACATGGGATAGGTGGAGTTTTGGGTGTTATACTTACCGGAGTTTTTGCGTCACCACTTATTCAAGGTCAGTACAGCGGAGCAATTTACGGAAATTTTGAACAGCTCAAAATTCAGGTAATTGCAGCCGGTGTGGTGATTCTGTTTTCGGCTTTTGGTACGTTTTTGTTGTTCTGTAATTAGTAATTTTGTTTCCTCATATTTTCGCAAATAGAAATCACCACAAAATGTAAAGTAATAAAAAAGAGTCTTCATATTTGTGTAAACCAACACACAAAATAATGAAGACTCCGACACAAACCCTAAAAAAGGCATTTATGTGGTACAAAGTTAATGAATTACATTCAAAAGGACTCAATAAGAGTCAGATTTCAGTTGAATTGGGGATAGACCGTTCAACAGTTCGCAAGTATTTATTTATGGATGAGCAAAGGTTTTTAGACTGGATTTCGGTTGCACAACATCGTCCTCACAAGTTGAAGGAGTATCGGCATTTTGTAAAAACAACCTTGGAAAGTCATCCCTATTTGTCGGCCTCTCAGGTAGAAGATTGGTTGAAAGAACATTATCCGGATTTGCCGTGTGTTCACAGCAAGACAGTCTATAATTTTGTGGAGCAGATACGTAAGGAGTTTGACATACCTAAAACACGCTCTAAATCATTTCGTCAATACGAGAAATTACCCGAAACGGCTTATGGCGATCAAGCTCAGGCAGATTTTGGCAGTTTTCATATGCCATGTAAAGATGGCGGCAGGCGTAAAGTTTATTTTTTCGTCATGATATTGAGCCGTTCCCGTCAGAAGTTTGTAAGTTTTCAGGATAAGCCCTTTACAAGCCAAACAACCATTGAAGCGCACAACCAGGCATTTGAGTATTTTGAAGGTCAGCCTGATAAGATAGTTTATGACCAGGACAGGGTTTTAATGGTTGATGAGAATCTTGGAGATTTGATATTAACCCGGGAGTTTCAACTTTACAGTTCGCAGATGACTTTTACACCTGTTTTCTGTCGTAAAGCAGACCCTGAAAGTAAAGGAAAAGTAGAAAATGTAGTAGGATATGTAAAGAAGAACTTTCTTAGAGGTCGTACTTATACCAATGCAAAGTCACTCAATGAATCAGTTCTTGATTGGCTCACTCGCACAGGAAACGGCAAAGTACATGCAGGAATACAGAAGATACCGCACAATGAATGGATTATTGAACGAGATTACCTGCACCCATATTATAAACAGATAAAGGTTGTTGACAGCTTGTTACCTTATAAGGTACGCAAAGACAATACAATAAGCTATAAAAGCAATTTCTATACCTTACCCTTAAATACCTATAAGGGATCAGACACAACAGTTCTGTTGAAGGTTGAAAATGAAACCGTTTTTCTTTATGCAAGCGATAAAACCCTTTTGACAATGCACAAAGTATGTAACGAGCGCGGTTGCACTATCCGCAATACGGATCACCGTCGGGATAAAAGCCAAAGTCTGGAAGTTTTAAAAACAGAAGTGACTGAGCTTTGGTGTAATATACCCTCTTATGCATTGTTTATTGAACAGTTGACCGCCCAGAAACAACGTTATCTGCGGGATAACCTGCAACTATTAAAAACCAAGTCCGTGGGTATAGAACCTTTGTTTCTTGAAAAGGCAGTCCACTTCTGTATCGAAAGTTCCATGTTTAATGCAAATACACTGATACAAACAGCTCTTCACTACCAAAAGGAAAGTCAGGCTATCACTGCCAGTGTAATGCCCCATATAGAAATAAAAAACTCATTATCCGACCAAACCGGCTATGAGCCTCAAACCAGCAAAATAAACACCTATCAAACCATAATGCAATGATTGACCAGATAAAACAAATTAAACAGAATGCCGATTACCTGAGACTATCGATGATACGTAATCAGGCTGAAGCCATTATACATGCAGCTCAGATAGACAAACCAAACTACCTGGATTATACACACAATTTATTGGAGCGTGAGGTTCAACAGCGTAAACGCACAGACCTTGAACGTCGCATGAAAATGGCAAACCTGCCCCGTCACTATGATTTGGCAAACTACGATTACAAAGTATCTTCCAGCATATCTGAAAAACAAATGAAGGAACTTCGTCAAATGCTGTGGGTTGAACAAGTGTATAACCTGGTACTTATGGGGCCAAGTGGAACAGGGAAGTCATTTATTGCTGCCGGATTAGTAAATGACGCTGTTGCCAAAGGATATAAGGCTTATTTTACCACCATGGAAGATCTGATAAGCATGCTCAGGATGAAGGAAATTACAGCCACAGCTCTTTCTGCATACAACCGTTATCTGAAAGCACATTTAATAGCCATTGATGACATTATGCTTTTTCCAATCAAAAAGAACGAAGCAGTAGCTTTATTTAATCTAATCAATCATTTGCACGAACAGTGTTCACTGATAATCACCACCAATAAATCACCCAAACAATGGGCTGAATCAATGGACGATGAAGTGCTTGCAACGGCATTGTTAGACAGAATACTATATCGGTGTGAAGTCATAAAGCTCGATGGACAAAGCTATCGGATGGAGAATCGTAAGAATATATTTACTCCTGAATGAAAAATAGTTTGCAGAGCGTTGCTTTATCACTTCGCTAAAGCTCCGTGATAAAGCAACGCTCTGCAATGGAATAGCAATCTAATCTCTTTTTAAACTGGTGATTATTAATTGCGAAAAATTGGTGGCTTTTTATTTGCTAGTTACATGTTCAAACTGGCCGATAAACTTGTTGGTGTGAGAGCAGATGACAAACACGAAGCTGTTGGTCTGGACGAGACGCATCACGGCGAAACGGCATATACCAATTTTGATTAATCTCTGTTTCTCAATAAAACGCAAAACAGGCTGTCCGATTTTTACGGACAGCCTGTTTAGTATCAATCAACTATTTTAGAGTACGCCCTGCGCCATCATGGCTTTTGCTACTTTCATGAAACCCGCCACATTGGCACCTTTTACGTAGTTTACAAATCCATCGGCTTCAGTTCCGTATTTTACACACGACTCGTGAATACTTGCCATAATGCCTTTCAGTTTTTGATCCACTTCTTCTTTCGACCAGTTTAAACGCATAGAGTTCTGAGTCATTTCGAGTCCGGAAACCGATACACCACCTGCATTGGCAGCTTTACCAGGGCCGTAAAGAATTTTGTTTTTCAGGAAAACTTCAACTGCTTCGGGTGTTGAGGGCATGTTTGCTCCTTCCGATACAGCGATACAGCCGTTTGCTACAAGTGTTGCCGCATCGTCGCCGTTCAACTCGTTTTGTGTAGCCGATGGCAATGCGATGGTACATTTCTCTGCCCATGGACGTCCACCTTCTACATATTTGCAATTGTATTTATCTGCATATTCTTTGATACGTCCGCGATATACATTTTTAAGTTCAAAAATATAAGCTAACTTTTCGCTGTCTATGCCGTTTTCGTCGTAAATATAACCGTTACTATCCGAAAGAGTAATTACTTTACCACCCAGTTCCAATACTTTTTCGGCTGTGTAGGTTGCTACATTTCCCGAACCCGAAATAGAAACAACCTGACCTTTTAAGTCGGTAATTCCTTTGCGTTTAAGCATATTCATCAGGAAGTATATATTTCCGTAGCCGGTAGCTTCGGGACGAATAAGTGAACCTCCAAATTCGAGGCCTTTACCTGTGAAGGTTCCTGTGTTCTCGCGAGCCAGTTTTTTGTACATACCATACATGTAGGCTACTTCGCGACCACCTACGCCAATATCGCCTGCAGGTACATCGGTATCAGGGCCAATGTGGCGCCACAATTCTAGCATAAATGCCTGACAAAAACGCATTACCTCCGCATTTGATTTGCCTTTTGGATTAAAATCCGAACCGCCTTTAGCACCACCCATTGGGAGGGTTGTGAGTGCATTTTTGAATGTTTGTTCGAATGCGAGGAATTTGAGAATGGAAGGACAAACCGAAGCGTGGAAGCGCATACCGCCTTTGTAGGGCCCGATTGCGTTGTTGTGCTGAATGCGGTAGGCCATGTTGGTTTGAACGTTACCTTTATCGTCGACCCAGGTAATGCGGAATGAGAAAATACGTTCAGGAATACAAAGACGCTCAATCAAATTTTGTTTTTCAAACTCGGGGTGTGCATTGTATTCGTCTTCGATAGAATGCAATACCTCTTCAACAGCCTGATGATACTCTGGCTCATTCGGAAATCTTCTCTTTAAATTGTCGAGAACTTGTTCAACTTTCATAATAATATGCTTTTTAATTTTATTGTTTTAAATCGGGCTCAAAGTTACAAAATAATACTTAAATTGTAATTATACAAATAAAATTAATAAATAATATATTAAAATGAAGTAAAAATATGTTTTTATTGTGTCATAATGATATTTTAATGCGAATGATTGATATTTGAATTTTGTAAATACAAAATGGCGAATAATTATCATTTTGATACGTTTGTGTATAAAAATGAATATTCATAAATTGAATTTATTGTAACTTTTAGCAAAGTAAAAATGAATGTAATTAAGTAAATTGATTTTATTTGTTACGAAATGAAAGCAATTTGTTTCTGTGTGTCAACTGTCAATAAGACAAATAATATGATTTTATTGTATAAATATACGTAAATCATGGTTTTAGTACGACTCCTACATTTTTTCGTCCATCGATTTTTATAACCATCGGATTTTCAAAACGAACATGACGAACATATTTTGTCTCGAAAGCAGCAGGTTGTTCTTTTAAAAAACCATCATCGAAACTGCCATCGTTTATATGCGGATTTATTGTAAAATAGGAAACACCGAACGATGTCAGATTCTGAAAAAAATGTGTTCCCTGACTCGGGTCAATCCGGTAGTTCGAGAAACTCGTTTCCACTATCAGGCGGGCATTGCTAATTTGTGGCCATTTTACCGGAATACCCAACCATTCGTCGCTTGAGCCCCAACGGCCGGGGCCTACAAGTATATAGTTTCTGTTTTCGCTGCAAAGTATTTTGTTTATTTTTTCTATGTCGTACATAATCAGTCGGTTATTCGACGCGCTAAACATTTCGGGATTTACATACACTATATCGTATATATCGTTTGTAATGCCATGTCCCAATGTGCTGGTACTTGTTATAATAGCATCTTCGGTAGGGATAGTACCAATATCTTCGTTTATAAATTCTTTGTTGTCGATTATTGGTCTGATTTGCAATAAATAAAACTGATGTTGCTTTTCGGAGCTATAATCCAAATTTACAGCAAATTCTATTTCAACAGGGCGACTCATTTCGAGTTGTGAAACCGACAATACCTCCGATAAAATATTGGCTAAAGGAAAAACATCATGTTCCAAAATGTTGGCAAACGTAATGATTTTTCTTCCACCCGGATAAATGCCATCGTAAATGGTTTGATCTTCCATGTTGAATGTCGATGCAATAAATTTCAGGGTGCCATCTTGCTCTGCATCGCGTACGCTGATTTTAGCCAGATTAAATCCATCGTCTACTTGCGGAACAAATTGCATGTTGCTCAAATCAAGTGCGTTGAAAAAAGTTTGCGTTTCGCGGAGGGCAAAATCGAGCGTGCTGGTTTGCAAAACATTGTGTGGATACGCAGGTGAAAATCGCAGGGTTGTTCCACCGTCAACAATGTATTTGCCCAGACCCATAGCTATGTTTGCAATGCCATCTTCGGGCTTTTCGGCGCCTATGGGGTAGTAATTAAGCGAGCGTGCAACCCCCGAAAACGAGGGATAAAATCTGTTTTCGTATTTATTTCCACATATTTCCTGCAATACAACGGCCATTTTTTCCTCATCAATTACATTTTTGGTAGCCGTCATATATGCTTTGCTATCGCGGTAATATACCGATGCATATACCGCTTTTACGGCTTCTGTAACCATTTCGAGCAGTTGAGTTTTACTTTCGGCATTGTAAGGTACCATATAGGTAGAGTAAATTCCGGCAAATGGTTGATAGTGCGAATCTTCGAGCAAGCTTGACGAGCGAATGGCTAATGGTGAACTAATAGCTCCTAAAAATGCATACAAGTCGGCTATCAGATGTTTTGGGAGCCGCGCTTTTAAGAAATGTTTTAAAATTTCCTCATCATCAATGTCCGACAGGGCAATGCTGTACAGTTTGTTCGACTCCATAAATTCCGAAAAAACATCGGTGCAAATCACTACTGTTTTTGGAATGGTGATGGTCGTGTTTTCGAAATTTTCAAACTGTTCGTTTCGTTTTATCATGGCATCGATAAATGCCAATCCGCGTCCTTTCCCGCCCAGCGAGCCATAGCCGATACGTGCAAAATTCGAAAACTGGTCAAATCGTTCGCGCCTGAAAACGGCTACAACGCCACGGTTTTTTAATTTTCGATAATGCAAAATTGCATCGTAAATAGCTTGTCGCAATTTCAGGAGTTCTTCGGGGTCGTTTTTCGAAGGATTGGTTTTTTTGACAAATTCGGCTAGCGGAAACATGGCGCGCGAATAAAGCCAGCGCGAGATATTATTGCGCGACACATTGTAATAAAGTGTTTCGTCGCTCAATTGGAGAATGGAGTTTTGTAAATCTTTGAGATTGGAAATGCTTGCCTCTACAGTTCCAGTTACGGGATTTGTTAGAATGAAATCTCCAAAACCAAAGTTGTTGGTGATTATTTCGCGTAGCTCCAGTAAAAAAGTTCTCGATGTTTTACGTAAAAATGAAGCTCCGACTTCGTTAGCCAACGGTTCATTTTCCGCATCGGTGGATTGGATGATTAAAGGAATTTTTCGATCGGTTTTCCTAATTTGCTTGCATAAGTTAATGCCTGCTAATTTGTTTTTTTCACCATTCTGAAAATAGGATACATCTGTAATTACACCCAGTATATTGTCTTTGTAGTTTTTGTATAAATCAATAGCTTCTTCGTAATTGCGCGCTAATAAGATTTTAGGACGGCCACGCATACGTAACATTTGTTCGTGTTCATTGAGTGCTTCTGTCATAAACGATTGCGACTGCCTGAATATATATTTGTATAAATGCGGTAAAATCGATGAGTAAAAATGAATAGAGTCTTCTACAAAAAGGATGGTTTGAACACCAACCGATTCCACATCTTCTTTTACGTTCATGCTGTCTTCCACGAGCTTAATTATGGCTAACAATAAATCGGAATTACCCAGCCAACTGAAAACGTAATCAATTGCTGATAAATCTTCGTTAGCGATACGCTCTGATACAGAGCGTGAAAAGGGGGTAAGCACCACAATTGGAACATGTGGTAATTTGTTTTTGATACCTTTTGCCCAGTTAAAAGGATTAATGCTGTCGCCGCTCGGCATTGAGATTATTAACTCGAAAGAACGTTCCTTCAATAGATTGTTTGCTTCCTCTTCCGACGATACAAGTGTAAACCTGGGTGGAAAGCGTAAGTTCAAAGCTGTATACTCGTTAAATAATTGTTCATCGATGCGTCCGTCTTCTTCGAGTACAAAAACATCGTACTTACTTGCATACAATAATACATTGTAAATCCGATGTTTCATTAAATTTACAAACGAAGTGTCTTTGAAATATAGTTTACCCAAGCCGGGCTGTGATTTTTTGTGCATATTTAGTGTTTAGCTTGAAAAAATACAAGTATGCAAAAGTAATGAAAGCAGATTGAAATTTTAGTATGCCTGAACAGAATTCAAATTCTTTTTATTTATTGATTGATTAGGAATTATGAGATATTTATTGTCTATTTTCTATTTTAAATTGACAAAAACGTGCATTTAGATAGTTAAATACATAAATATATAGCAAAAAGATTAAAATAATTTGATTTATATAATATATATGATTATCTTTGTGGCGAAGATTAAATAAAATATCACCGGTCTACAGTACTAATTTTTCAACACTAATAAAATGGGAGTTGAACTTGCTGGAAACCGATCGTGTGTTTTTTAGTTTTATTGTTTAGGGCAGACTACTTCGCGATGAAATAGTCTGTCCGTAACAAAATTGATAATATGTAATAAATATGTAGGTATTTATATTGAATTTAAACTAAAAATGCATATTTATTTTCAAAATGAAATTACGTGTGAAATTAACTATAATTACGCTCGTATTGATTGGTAGTAACTTACATTTTAATTAATTTTGCAAAGAATTTACTACACATAGTAAGCAATTAGGTATAAAAAGAAAAAATAATAAATAATAAGTAATTAAATTCAAACAATTATGTCAACGTTAAGATTTAAAGCGGTAGAAGAAGCTTTCAAGAAAAAAGCTTTGTGCGTTTCGGTACCTGAGAAGTACACTTCCGATTATTACGGAAAGTATGTTTTTAACAGTGTAGCCATGTCGAAGTATTTATCAAAAGACACGCTTAAAGCATTAAAAAGCGTTACTCAACACGGTGCTACTTTAGATATTGCACTTGCAAATCAGGTTGCTTCGGGAATGAAAAACTGGGCAACTGAATTAGGAGCTACACATTACACGCACTGGTTTCAACCTTTGACTGATGGTACAGCCGAAAAACACGATTCGTTTATCGACTACGTAGGTGGACCTGGCGAAGCTATTATCGAAGATTTTTCCGGTAAACTTTTGGCGCAACAAGAGCCTGATGCTTCTTCATTCCCGAATGGTGGTATCCGCAGCACATTCGAAGCGCGTGGTTATACTGCATGGGATCCTGCTTCTCCTGCTTTTGTAGTTGACGATACATTGGTTATTCCAACAATTTTCTTCTCGTATACCGGCGAATCGCTCGACTTGAAAGCACCGCTTAAAAAAGCGTTAGCTGCGGTTGACAAAGCTGCAACGGCTGTTTGTCAGTTGTTCGACCCGAATGTAAAAAAGGTAAGCGCCTATTTAGGTTGGGAACAGGAGTATTTCTTAGTTGACGAAGGTTTGTACGCTACACGTCCGGATTTAATGTTGACAGGTCGTACCTTGCTTGGCCACGAATCGGCTAAAAACCAACAGTTGGAAGACCATTATTTTGGTGCTGTTCCTACCCGTGTGGCTGCTTACATGAAAGATATTGAATTCGAAGCCTATAAATATGGTATTCCTGCTAAAACCCGTCACAATGAGGTAGCTCCAAATCAGTTTGAGTTGGCTCCGATTTATGGTGAGTGTAACTTAGCTGTTGACCAAAACTTATTGATGATGTCTATTATGAAACGTGTTGCCCGTCGTCATGGTTTCCGTGTATTGTTGCACGAAAAACCGTTCGCAGGTGTAAACGGTTCAGGTAAACACAATAACTGGTCGCTTGGTACCGATACCGGTGTAGTGCTTTATGCCCCCGGAAAAACAGCAGAAGAAAACCTGCAGTTTATTACATTCATCACTACTACTTTGATGGCTGTACACAAACACAATGCTTTGTTGAAAGCGTCGATTATGACAGCTCAGAACGCACACCGTTTGGGAGCTAACGAAGCGCCTCCTGCAATTGTATCGGCGTTCCTTGGTTCACAGTTGACAGCGGTACTCGATAAAATTGAAAACAGCTCAAGCGATGAGGCAATTATTATCGACGACAAAAAGAAACTGAACATGAATATTCCTCATATCCCTGAGGTATTCCTTGACAATACTGACCGTAACCGTACTTCTCCATTTGCATTTACAGGTAACCGTTTTGAGTTCCGTGCAGTAGGTTCTTCTGCTAACTGTTCTTCGGCAATGGCTACTTTAAATACAGCAGTTGCTGCTCAATTATTTGAGTTCAAAGCTGAAGTGGATGCTAAAATGGCTGCCGGTGCAACCAAAGAAAAAGCGATTTTCGAAGTTATCAAATCGTATATCAAAGCTTCTAAAGCGATCCGTTTCGATGGTAATGGTTACAGCGATGCTTGGAAAGTGGAAGCTGCAAAACGCGGTTTGGATTGCGAAACAAGTGTTCCTGAAATTATCAAAGCTTACACTTCCGAAAGTTCAGTTAAATTGTTCGAGTCGTTGAATGTACTTTCTGAAAAAGAATTACACGCCCGTAACGAAGTAAAATGGGAAACTTATGTAAAATGGATTCAGATTGAAGCACGTGTTTTGGGTGATTTGACATTGAACCACATCATTCCGGTTTGTACCCGTTACCAAAGCTTATTGCTTGATAACGTGTTCAAAATCAAAGCTTCGTTCCCTGCTGATAAAGCTGAAAGCTTAAGCAAACTGAACAGTCAGTTGATTACTGAGATTGGCGAACGTATTGCTACAATTAAAAATGCGGTTGATGATATGGTTGATACCCGTCGTCAGGTAAATAAATTGGAGCACGAATACGAAAAAGCAGTGGCTTATCATGACAAGGTAGTTCCTTATTTCGATATTATTCGTTACAATGTTGACAAATTAGAGTTAATTGTTGACGACGAAATGTGGACATTGCCAAAATACAGAGAATTGCTGTTTATTCGCTAATACACGATAGCGACATAAAATTCTCTATTAAAATAAAAATAGTGGGAGCCACACTGACTCCCACTATTTTTCACAAAAAACAATAAAACACAAACACATACAGTTGAAGTAGTTTCGAAGAGAAACCAAATCAAAAATTAAAGAAAATTTATGAGTTCAAACACTTTAATGATGGACGAATATGAGCAGCGGTCGCTGTACTCTTTTCAAAATGAGCACGATGCTTGCGGTGTAGGTCTGATTATCAATATCAGTGGAGAAAAAACCCACGGTATTGTTTCCGATGGCCTCGAAGTGCTGGAGAACATGGTTCACCGCGGAGCTGAAAGTGCTGATAACAAAACCGGTGATGGAGCCGGTATCATGGTTCAAATACCACACGAGTTTATTTTACTACAAGGAATTCCTGTTCCTGCCAAAGGCAAATACGGAACCGGTCTTGTTTTCCTCCCGAAAGATACAAAAAAGGCAACTCTCTGCCTGAATGTAATCAAAGAATATACAGAAAAAGAAGGTTTGAAATTGCTTGCTACCCGCGATGTTCCGGTAAACAGTAATGTACTCGGGCAAATTTCATCATCAAGCGAACCTGATATCAAACAGATTTTTGTTACGGGCAATTGCTCTCAGCAGGAACTTGAATTGAAACTTTATGTTCTGCGTAAAAAAATTGAAAAAGCCATTGCAAAATCTGATTTATCCAAAGACCGCAGTTTTTATATTGTAAGTCTTTCCACCAAACAGATGATATACAAAGGAATGCTCACGTCTCTTCAGGTACGTGAATATTTTCCTGATTTATCGGATAAAAACTTTACCAGTGCCATTGCATTGGTTCACTCGCGCTTTAGTACCAACACTTTCCCAACATGGGATTTGGCTCAGCCTTTCCGTATGCTTGGACACAATGGCGAAATTAATACCATACGTGGTAACCGTCAGTGGATGGAGAGCCGTGAAAGTGTGTTGAAATCAGATCAGTTAGGTAATCTGAACGAACTTTATCCTATTTGTCAGCCGGGTATGAGCGATAGTGCTTCGCTGGATAATGCGCTGGAGTTTTTGGTAATGTCAGGAAAGAGCCTGCCACATGCTATGGCTATGCTGGTACCGGAAAGTTGGAATCAGAAAAATCCGATATCTTCCAATCTTCGCGCTTTTTACGAATATCACAGTACATTTATGGAACCATGGGATGGCCCTGCATGTCTGTTGTTTAGCGATGGTCGTTATGCTGGCGGTATGCTCGACCGTAATGGATTACGTCCGGCTCGTTACACAGTTACCCACGACGATGTGATGATTATTGCTTCCGAAACCGGTGCAGTGGAAATTGATCCGGCTAATGTAAAAGCCAAAGGTCGTCTGAAGCCGGGTAAAATGCTGATGGTTGACACTGAACTTGGTCAGATTTTCTACGATAACGAATTGAAAGAAGGGTTGGCGAAAGCATTTCCGTATCGTGAATGGTTGGATAAAAGCTGTGTGAATATTGATACAATTTCTTCAGGTCGTTCAGTGAAAAACGAGCTGAACAATTATCAGACTTTGCTTCAGGCTTATGGCTACTCAAAAGAAGATATCGAAAGATTAATTCTCCCAATGGCGAATGATGGCTATGAACCAACATCGTCGATGGGAAATGATATGTCGCTGGCAGTTTTTTCTGATAAAAAACAACGGTTGTTCAACTATTTCCGTCAGCAGTTTGCGCAGGTAACCAATCCGCCTATCGATCCGATTCGTGAGGAATTGGTTATGTCGCTTACAGGTTATATAGGTTCTGTACATCAGAACTTGCTGGAAGCAGCTCCGGATATTTGTAAAATGGTAAAACTGAAAAGTCCGGTTCTTACCAATTCGCAATTCGACATTTTGATGAATTTGAATTACAAAGGATTCTACACTATTTCGTTACCAATGCTATTCGATCCTAAAAAAGGAACTGCCGGTCTTGAAAAAGCCATTCAGGAACTTTGCCTGTCGGTAGAAAAAGCAGTGGACGATGGTAAAAATTATATTGTATTAAGCGACCGTGGTGTGGATGCAACTCATGCACCAATTCCATCGTTGTTGGCAGTTTCTGCAGTTCACCTTTATTTGGTGCAGAAACGTAAACGTATGCAGATTGATATAGTTGTTGAATCGGCAGAACCTCGTGAAGTAATGCATTTTGCCTTATTGTTTGGATTTGGTGCTAATGCTGTAAATCCATACATGGTTTTTGCCATTATCAACGATAAAATTAAATCGGGCGAAATCAGCATGGATATGGAAACTGCTAAAAAGCACTATATCAAAGCTGTAAATAAAGGGTTGCTGAAAGTTCTTTCGAAAATGGGTAATTCTACGCTGCGTAGTTATCGCGGTGCTCACATTTTCGAAGCATTGGGTATTTCGTCCAAATTGTTGGATAAATATTTCAAGGGAATATCTTCTGCTATCGAAGGTATTGATTTGGAAGATATTGCAGCCGAAGTTATCAAACCTCATCAGGAAGCATTTTTCCCAGCAGAAGGTTCGGATATAAATCAGTTGAAAAATCTGGGTCATTACGCTTATCGTCGTGAAGGTGAAGAACATGCGTGGAATCCTGAAACAATTGCGCGTTTGCAGATTGCTTCAAAAACCAATGATTATCAGAAATATAAAGAATATGCACAGGCTGTTGATGCCAAAGCAAATCCGATATTCATTCGCGATTTGATGGATTATAAGAGAAATCCGATTAGTATCGACGAGGTTGAGTCAATTGAAAGTATAACCAAACGTTTTGTGACAGGTGCCATGTCGTATGGTTCTATCAGTCGTGAAGCGCACGAGGCTATGGCCATTGCCATGAATATTCTTGGCGGTCGTTCAAATACCGGTGAAGGTGGTGAAGATCCCGAACGTTACAAGAAACGTGAAGATGGACTCAGCACACGAAGCGCTATTAAACAGGTTGCTTCAGGACGCTTTGGTGTAACTGCCGAATACCTGGTTAATGCCGACGAAATTCAGATTAAGATAGCTCAGGGAGCAAAACCGGGTGAAGGTGGACAGCTTCCCGGTCATAAAGTGGATAAAATTATTGCAAAAACCCGTCACTCTATTCCGGGAATTTCGCTTATTTCACCTCCACCGCACCACGATATTTATTCCATCGAAGATCTTGCTCAGCTGATTTATGATTTAAAAAATATCAATCCTTCTGCTGCTATCAGCGTAAAACTTGTGGCTGAAACAGGAGTTGGTACTATTGCAGCGGGTGTTGCAAAAGCGAAAGCAGATTTAATTCTGATTAGCGGTGCCGAAGGTGGAACAGGAGCAAGTCCTTCAAGTTCTATCAAACATGCCGGATTACCATTGGAAATCGGATTGGCTGAAACACAACAAACACTTGTGTTGAATAATCTTCGTGGACAGGTTCGTTTACAGGCCGACGGTCAGTTAAAAACAGGTCGCGATATTATTCTTACCTCACTTATGGGTGCCGAAGAGTATGGTTTTGCCACTAGTGCGCTCTTGATTCTCGGCTGTGTGATGATGCGTAAATGTCACCTGAATACCTGCCCTGTGGGTGTGGCAACTCAGGATGAGCAACTTCGTAAGCATTTTACAGGGAAACACGAATACTTGGTGAATTTCTTCAAAATGGTGGCGCAGGATGTTCGTGAACATTTGGCTGAAATGGGCTTCCGCAGTCTGAGCGAAATTATCGGTCGTGCCGATTTACTTGTTCGCAAAGAAATTGCAACAGGACCTTCAAAAATCAAAAAAGTTGATTTGTCGAAAATCATGTTTGTGCCGTCGACAGTTACCGATGCGGCTTTACGCAATATAAAAGGTCAGGAACACAAAATTGAAAATGTTCTGGACCGCGAATTGATTAAAAAATCTCTTCCTGCATTGGATCTTTGTATGCCGGTAGAGATAAAATCGAAAATCAAAAATACCGATCGTACTGTTGGAGCTATGCTCTCAGGAGAAATTGCCAAACGTTACGGACAGACAGGATTACCTGCCGATACCATTAAAGCTTATTTTGAAGGTTCTGCCGGACAAAGTTTTGGAGCATTCCTTAGCAAAGGAGTGTATTTTGAACTGAACGGCGAAGCCAACGATTATGTTGGTAAAGGTCTTTCCGGAGGTAAAATTGTGGTGAAAGCTCCGGCTCAAAGCACTTTCAAACCGGAAGAAAACATTATTGCAGGAAATACTATTTTGTATGGTGCAACTTCGGGTGAAGTGTATATCAATGGAGTAGTTGGAGAGCGTTTCTGCGTTCGTAACTCAGGTGCAATTGCTGTTGTTGAAGGGGCTGGAGACCACTGTTGTGAATATATGACCGGCGGTCGTACTATTGTTCTTGGAAAAACAGGTCGTAACTTTGCAGCCGGTATGAGTGGTGGTGTAGCCTATGTACTCGATGAAGATGGCGATTTCGATTTTTATTGTAATATGGAAATGATTGAACTTACGCTTATCGAAGATAGTATGGATAGCAAAGAAGTTCAGGGATTGATTGCCAATCATTACAAGTACACGAATAGTAAACGTGCAAAACAAATTCTCGACAACTGGAGTTACTATGTTGATAAATTCAAGAAAATCGTTCCGATAGAATACAAAAAAGTTCTTCAGGAAGAAAAAATGGAAGCTATCAACAAGAAAATTGCTCAGGTTGAACGCGATTACTAATTCAATTTTACATTTCGGGTTTTGTGTTTCGCGTTAATTAATTGCGAAACACAGAACACGAAACGAGAAACAATAAACTAAAGAACGAATAATTAAAAGCAACCCGTAAAAATCTCTTCTGAGTATAGCGGGAATCAAAATATATGGGAAATCCTAAAGCATTTATGAATATACCCCGCAAGGATGCGGGATACCGCCCTGTAAACGAGCGTATATACGATTTCGGGGAGGTGGAACAGACGCTGAATCGTGAAGACCGTAAACTTCAGGCTTCACGTTGTATGGACTGTGGCATTCCGTTTTGTCACTGGGCTTGTCCTCTGGGCAATAAAATGCCTGAATGGCAGGATCTGATTTACAAAGGAAAATGGAAAGAAGGTGTGGAAGTGTTACACGAAACAAATAACTTTCCTGATTTTACAGGCCGTATTTGTCCGGCGCCATGCGAAAAATCGTGTGTGTTGGCATTGCACGAAGCTCCTGTAACTATTCGTGAAAACGAAGCAGCTGTGACTGAAGTTGCTTTTACCGAAGGAATGATTAAACCACGTCCGCCTAAAACCCGCACAGGTAAAAGTGTGGCTGTTATCGGATCGGGTCCTGCAGGTTTAGCAGCGGCACAACAATTGAACCGCAAAGGGCATAATGTAACTATTTTTGAAAAAGATAATTCACTTGGTGGATTGTTGCGTTATGGTATTCCGAATTTCAAACTCAATAAAAATATCATCGACCGCCGTTTAGAACAACTGAAAGAAGAGGGAATTACCTTCAAACCAAATTGCGAAGTGGGTAAAGATATTTCAGGAAAAGAAATAATGAAATCTTTCGATGCTGTATGTATTGCCATTGGTGCAGGACAACCCCGTAATATTACGCCCAAAGGACGTGATCTTAAAGGAATTCATTATGCCATGGAATTTCTGAGTCAGCAAAATCAGCTGATTATGAACGAAGAAGTTGCAGAAAAATCAATCATCAATGCAAAAGACAAACATGTGCTTGTTATTGGTGGTGGTGATACAGGTTCTGACTGTGTGGGAACTTCTATCCGTCAGGGAGCTGTAAAAGTTACTCAGATTGAAATTTTACCACAGCCTCCTGTTGGAAAAAATCCGGAAACACCCTGGCCTTACTGGCCCAATGTGCTTCGTACTTCCAGTTCGCATCAGGAAGGTTGTGAACGTAAATGGAGTCTGAATACACTGGAATTCAAAGGTGAAAAAGGGCAATTGAACGAAGTGCTTGTTGAAGAAGTGGAATGGACGAAAGACGAAACCGGAAAGTGGAACATGAAAGCTACTGGAAAAACCGAAATCATCAAAGCTGATTTGGTGTTTTTAGCACTCGGATTTGTGCATCCTGTACACGAAGGTTTGTTAACTGAACTTGGCGTTGAATTAGATCCCCGCGGAAACGTAAAAGTGGATGTGAGTGGTAAATGTTCTGTAAATAAAGTTTTTGCAACCGGTGATGCCGCTATCGGAGCAAGTCTTGTGGTTCGTGCTATTGCTTTGGGTCGTAAAGCTGCTGAAGATATTCATAAATCGTTAAATGTTTGAAAAGTTTAGTGTGTGAATAGATTGAAATGAATTTTATTCATTACTTTTAATCTTTCAAACATGACAAAACTTTTGAAATTTCAAACTCAATATTTCTATGTGTGGAATAGTATGTGCATTTAATATAAAACAGGAAACCGACGAACTTCGTCCGCAAATCCTGAAAATGTCAAGAAAAATCCGTCATCGCGGACCAGACTGGTCGGGTATTTATTCGAACAATAAATCAATCATGGCTCACGAAAGGCTTTCGATTGTTGACCCGGAATCAGGAAAACAACCGCTGTACAGCAAAGATGGAAAACTGGTATTGGCTGTTAATGGTGAAATTTATAATCATCAGGAAATTCGCAAACAATTTGAAGGAAAATATGAATTTCTGACAAAATCGGATTGCGAAGTAATTCTTGCATTATATCGCGAAAAAGGTACTGATTTTTTGGAAGATCTGAATGGTATTTTCGCTTTTGCTTTGTACGATATTGAAAAAGATGTTTTCCTGATTGGTCGTGATCATATCGGAATTATACCTTTGTATCAGGGCTGGGACGATGCCGGAACCTATTACGTGGCCTCGGAACTGAAAGCGCTCGAAGGTCAGTGTACTATTATCGAAGAATTTTTGCCCGGTCAGTATTATTACAGTCCTGATAAAAAGCCAACCAAATGGTACGAACGCGACTGGATGGAATTTGATGCTGTTAAAGACAATTCAACCAGCATCGACGATTTGCGTCAGGCACTCGAAGATGCGGTGGAACGTCAGTTGATGGCCGATGTACCTTACGGCGTTTTACTTTCAGGAGGTTTGGATTCTTCCATTATTTCGGCGGTTGCTAAAAAATTTGCTGCAAAGCGTATTGAATCAGGTAATACTGAAGAAGCATGGTGGCCACAATTACACTCGTTTGCAGTAGGTCTTGTTGGTTCCCCCGATTTAATTGCAGCCCGTAAAGTAGCTGATCATATTGGAACTATTCATCACGAGATAAACTTTACTATTCAGGAAGGTTTGGATGCTGTACGTGATGTGATTTATCATATCGAAACATATGATGTAACAACTATCCGGGCCAGTACGCCTATGTATTTGCTTTCACGTTTCATTAAATCGATGGGGGTGAAGATGGTATTATCGGGCGAAGGTGCCGACGAAATTTTCGGTGGTTATTTATATTTCCACAAAGCGCCAAGTGCCGAAGAATTCCATAAGGAAACTGTACGCAAATTAAGTAAATTACATCAATACGACTGTCTTCGTGCCAATAAATCGTTAGCAGCATGGGGTGTTGAAGGTCGTGTGCCATTTCTCGACAAGGAATTTATGGATGTGGCTATGCGTCTGAATCCAAAAGACAAAATGTGCGGAAACGGTAAAATGGAAAAATGGATATTGCGTAAAGCCTTCGAAAACATTCTTCCTGAAAGTGTTGCATGGCGTCAGAAAGAGCAATTCTCAGATGGAGTTGGTTATAACTGGATAGATACATTGCGCGAACTCACTTCTTCGCAGGTGAGTGATCAACAAATGGAGCATGTAAACGAACGTTTCCCTGTAAATCCTCCAATGTCGAAGGAAGAATATTACTATCGCAGTATTTTCGAAAAACATTTTCCATCCAATCAGGCAGCACGCTGTGTGCCTTCAGTGCCTTCGGTGGCTTGTAGCACGCCAATTGCTTTGGAGTGGGATGAAGCATTCAAGAAAATGGTCGATCCTTCAGGGCGCGCTGTAGCTGGCGTTCACGATCAGAGTTACAACGAAAAATAAAATTTCAATTTTATATATAAACAAACAGCGGATATTTCGAAAGAAATATCCGCTGTTTGTTTATTGCTGTTTTTAAAATCTATTTTGTCGCCGGAATTAATTTTGTTTCGCCCATATTTGCTGATACTTCAATTCTATAAATATTGAAAGCATTTTTATATCCGTAAATGTAAATAACGCCACCGTTGCCGGTGTACGATGCTTTAACCAACGTTGGTTCATCCGAAGATGTTACAGGAGGTGTATATGATCCCAGTAGTTTTGTGCCATCAGTTATATACAAACTTCTTCCATCTATGGCATTTGAAGTGGATGCTCTGCAAAAAACTGTAATTTCACAAGGACCTTTCACATTGAAATACAAAAAATTAGTTGTTGGAAGAAAGCAATTAATCGAAGTGCTGTCGGAACCTTTACCGCCTAGCTTTAATCTTGAAGTTAAAGCACCTCCGGAAAAATTGCTGCTTGCCGCAAATTTTTTAGAGCTGAAGTCGATGGTAAATGCAGTGTTCGGCGTTGCTGAAAATGGATTAACAAAGAATCCCAAATTATCTTTTACACCTTGAGCAGCCTGAGCTACATTTCCGGATGTAAGTGGATAAAGTGCTGAAAAATCCCAAGCACTCTGAGTAAAACTTACTACAGAAATGGCAAGAGAGGCAATAATAAATGAAATTTTCTTCATGATAACACAGAATTTAAGGGTTTTGCAAAAAATGCGGATTCAATTCTGAATCCGCATTTTATAATCTGAATAAATAATATCTGAATTATTTCGTGAATTTATATGCGCCATTAATTCCTTCGGCACGAACAATATATATTCCTTTAGGAAGCTCTGACATACTGAAGTTGGCTGATGATTTACCAATAAGTTTACCAAGAACATTATAAATTTCAATATTTTTATTCATACTGTTTATCACTGTTTTACCATCAAAGGAAATTCCTTTATCTGCAAGTACATTTGGAGTACCATTAACAATAGTATAATCAACGCCACGTAACATTAATTTCGAACCTGTGCAGCCAATAGCGTAAACTTTGCCACCTGTAACATTGAAAGTAAAAGTTGTGTAAGTATTTGTAGCTGGTGAAACTGCTGTAAATGTAATACCTTCGGTGAAAGCAGATCCATCAGATAAAGTTGCTGTAACTGCTGTTCCATATCCAGAAGCTATTACATTTCCTGAGGTTGCAGCGGTTGCTAAATCAGTTTCAGCTAGTTCGTAAATAAACATTGGTTTATTATTACCAATTTTACATGCAACTTTTAATACGCCGGATGACGCAGGTTTAAATGCATAATAAGAAGCATTAGTTGTATTTGCCTGAAGTATACCTGTTGGTGTAAATATACCATCAGCCGGTGCACCTGCATCTGATTTTTGAGTTACCCCCTCTGGAGCAGTATTCATAACAGTTAGACCTGTGATTCCAAAACCCAATTCAGTACCAACTGCTATTGTTGCACCTGGTGATGGATCTGGTGTAATAGCCTGCCATGTTCCCTGAGCATAAGATGAAACACTAATTAATCCCAGACAAAGAATTGAAAACAATTTTGTGTAATTTTTTTTCATGATTTTAATAATTTAAATGAATAATTTGGTTGAATAATTTTATTTCAAAAGTAAGGCAAATAGAATCCTCGCTTGTGTAATAAATGACATTATTTGTGTAATTTCTGACTAAGAGATATCTAATGATAATTTATAATTTTGAATGGTAATATAATCTCAATGTTATTAGTAGCTGATTAAAAAAGAAGATTTAGCTGATAAACAGCTAAATCTTCCTTCTAAATTTAATTATTGACTCATATTAATACCATCTGAGGTCACCTGCTACTCCTTTGCCAGGGAATGTGGTGGCTTTTAATTTGAAATCACCATTGGCCGGATCAACCCATAAGTCGGTTGAAGAACCTGAATATGATAACGCACCGGGAATGATTACTGTTGTGTTCCAATCCGATGTGGTATATACATTTTGAACATCTAAAATACCTGCAGCTTTTCTGATTCCACCCGGTATATTCGTTGCCATAGTTTTTGCAAATATCAGATTTTTTAAAGTAATATCGATAGTTGCGTTGTTTGTTGAAGCACCACCATCAATCAGGTAGCGTGTCGATGTTGAACCACCTACAATATTATAAAAGGTTGAGTTTACAATGCTAATACTACTAACAATATTGGTTGTTGTAGAACCGGAAGTTCCGGATACATTCAATAAACTATGTGAAACACCATTGAATGTTGAATTTGTTATCTGAATGTTAGTGATAAAACCATTATCAATATTGGAATTGACAAATGCATAGGTTCCATTACTTGGCATTGCTGCTGCTCCATTACCACAGTTTGAAACGATAGTGTTATTCACAATAAAATTAGAAATTCGTTTGTCGCCTGCTGCCTGAAAACGGAGAATGTTATTGCCAAATCCGGTTATTTTGCAGCCATCAAATTTTAGCTTGCCTACATTGGCAGCCACTGACTGATTGATGAAATAAGCAGTGTTTCCCGCTGTTGTAGCTGTAAAATCTATGTTGCTCATAATGATAGAGTCAGCTGTCGTTGGCAGTGATAATACAACTGAGTTTGCTTGCACACTCACTTTTGCATGATTGGTTTTATCAGCTCCTTTAATGATGAGTGATGTTCCTGCCGGACAAATATTAGCAGAACTTACAGCATAATCGCCAGCTTGTAGTATTATAACGAATTTTGAACCTGTGGCTGTTTCAATGGCGTTTTTTAAACTACCACCAGTGGTTAAGAATACATCGCCTTCTACAGTTATTTTTGATGAGCCACGTAAAATACTTCCGTTATAGATTCTGATATTATAACTGGCGTTGTTATTGGCAACGAGGCAAGTTTTTGTTCCTGCTATTGCTTCATCGGCAGTAATAGTAAAACTTTCAATTGGATTGCCACTGGTTTCCAGCTCAAGATGAGTAACATTTTTTCCCGGTTCCCACGAAACCTGTACTGTTTTTTGTGCATTTAGCAGTATTTTATCAGGCAAAAGAATATTCTCTTTTGGTGTTTCGAAAGCAATAACATTAAATTTTGAATTTTTAGTTTCAGTGCTTGCATTTGCTCTGATACGTGCGTAGAACTGCGTTTCGCCGGCAAATTCTTTCACAAAAGAATTATTTGTAACGGTTGTGTCAAGCAATAAATTACTAAATTCGGCACTGTCGGTGCTTACCTGTAAGGTGTATGACACTGCACTGTCTACCACAGCCCACGAAAAAGTGGCCTCTGTTTTTAGTAATTCCACATTGAAATTTACAGGGCGAAATAAATAAGGAAGTTGCAGATCAACATCTTCTTTACAGCCAGTAAAACCGGTCAAAAGGGCAATTCCAATAATGAGTCCGGTTAATTTATTTTTAATATTTATTTTCATATTGATATTTTTTCTTATTCCGGAAATTAATAACCATAATCGTTTGTGAGTACACCATTGCTTGTCAGAATTATCTGATTCATAATTGGTATCAATTGTTTCTTGTCTGGATTGTTGATATAAAGTTTATCAATAATATCATTCAATACAGAAACTCCTGTTGTTGATGATACGCCCTGTACCCATGTTTTCTTAACCCAACCACCGGTAGGGTCAGTTACAGTTTTATCATCTGTTTCGCCACGTTGTAATCCGTAAATTTCGAGCACCCGTTCGCCGGCTGTAATCGTGTTGTCAACGTTATAACGCGTGTACAGAACTTGTGGTACATCGGCGTATTCACCTGCTATGTCGCGCAGATTTTTCAGTTTGGTATTTGCGTTGTCGATAGACGATTTCAGTTCGCCCCAGCGGATCAGGTCATATTTGCGTATGTTTTCGCCGGCAAATTCAAATGCACGTTCTTTTTTGATATTATCGAGTGTTAACGGTAAATCGTAAACCGATGCAGTATTGATTGGCTGTTCAAAGGCACGGCGACGAACCTGATTGAAGTATTCTGCTCCTTCGTTACCACCAAGGTACAGATCTGCTTCGGCAAACATTAACAGTACATCTGCATAACGTAAAACAATAGGTGAAACGCCGTCATCATTTCCGGTAATAGTCATTTTCAACCATTCAGCCCGCCATTTTCCAATATTGAAACCTGTCACACCCGATGATAAAGATTGTTCCATGACATTGAGAGTTGTGTTTTTCTCTACTTTGTAAGGAACCATAGTGATGTCTCTGCGTTTATCCATCGGATTGTAATCGTAGAATAAAGTAGGCATAATTTTGAAAAATCCACCGATGTCAATGGTATTGTTTTTCTTTGGTAAAGCATCAAATTCAGCTTTGCGTGGAAGTGCGAAATATCGTAATAACTGACCTCTGATACCATACGAATAAGGTAGTTGCCAGATAGTTTCACGTCCGTGAGTTTCCACATCCTGACACTGATCGTAGAATATCTGTTTGAACGAAGTGGCTAACGAATAGTTTCCATCAGTTATAATATCCCGGCAAGTATTTCGTGCAATGGTATAAAGTTCTGTTCGTCTTGCATCCGAAACTGTAATTTTTATTTCAGCATCGTTAGTTCCAACCGGACGCATTGAATAACCTGCAGCCGATAAACATACACGGGCAAGTAATCCACGAGCAGCATCTTTGCTAATGCGTTTTGTTGTCATTGTGTACGAAGTATTTGGTTCGTACAGCAATCCTGTTGCTTCCTGTAAGTCAGCAATAATCTGATTGTAAATGAGATCTCTGTCCGATTTGGGCGTGTAAATAGTAGCTTCACTTACCGGCTCGAAACGTGCCGGTACATCGCCCCACCATTTAATCAAATCGTAATAGAAAAATGCACGCATGGTCAGTGCTTCTCCTAATAAATGTCCCATGTCGTTACCGGCTTGAGGATTTCCGTATTGTCTGATACCTGAAATAGCCAAATTGGCACGTTCAATTCCCTGATAGATTCTACTCCACGGGTTTGCTGCATCCGAGTTGTTGTAACCATCACCAATAGCAGCATTTGCATTATAGAGTGGAAATAAATTATCAGATTTATTCATATCAGTTCCGATTTTATACTCAATATCGGTATTGAATCCCATCTGTAACCATAGACGGTTACGGTAGGAATTGTTTTGTCCAATAATATCATAAATGGCTCCTATAGCTTTTGCAGCAGAATCAGGTTGTGCAAAAACCACGTCATCGCTTAATAAAGAGTTACTTGGAACATTGAGCAGGTCTTCACACGAAGAGAAAGTCATTGTCAATACGACTGCTGCTAAAATTGATTTTATGTGAAAAATATTTTTCTTCATTGTTTTAAAAATTAAAAGGTTAAGTTTACGCCTAAGTTATACGAACGGCTTTTCGGATATGCTGAATAATCAACGCCCGGAGTTGCCGGAGTTGCGCGACGTGAATCCACCTCGGGATCGTAACCACTGTATTTGGTCCAAAGCGCTACATTGTATGCCGAACCGTAAACGCGAAGTTTCTGAACATGAAATCTTTTAGTGATTTTTGCAGGAACAGTGTAACCCAATGTAACATTATTTAAACGAAGGAACGAACCATCTTCCATAGCCCATGAGGTTACTGCATAACGTCCGGTTGGAGCTGCCCACATGGTTGCACTTGCGTTCAGGGTAGTAAGTGCATTGGTGTCAGTTATTCTGTTTCCTGTAACCCAATCAATTTGAGTGTACGATGTCTCGCCAATATCCAGCATGTTACGGTGTTTGTAATACAGCGATGTCATTTCTATTTTGTTGGCATTGTAAATTTGATTGCCGTATACCCAGTTGAAATTGATGGATGCATCGAAACCTGCATAATCCCCAGAAAAAGCAAATGAACCGAAATGTTTTGGGTTGGTATCGCCAATTTTTTCTCTATCCAAATCAGAAATAATACCATCGTTGTTTACATCTTTCAGTCGCATAGCACCCGGACCCCAGCTTAAGCCGGCAATAGAACTATTGTCCACAAATTTAACACCGTTATTATCGTAATAATATAACACTTTATTACCATCTTCCGACATTTGTTTGTTTGGGTATTTTGCTTCGTTTACTGCCCATTTTCCTCCGCTCCACATAAATTCATCGGCAGCATAATATCCTTCGTTTACATATCCATAAATTAAACCAATTGGATTTCCGGGACTTACTCGGAAACTGTTCGATCCTTCGGTCATACTGGTCCAGCCTTCGTTAAATGAATATGACGTCAGATTTCCCAAACTCAATACGGAGTTTTGGTTTGCACTAATATTGAACGAGAAATTAATATTCAATTTTTTTGTTTGTACCAAAGCAATATTGGTTGAAAACTCAATACCCTTATTGGCGGTTGTTGCTGCATTTTGCCACTGATATGTATACCCAACACCACTAATAGGCATTTTAATAAGGACATCCTCAGTTCTGTTCGAATATACATCCACCGACCCGTTTATACGATCTTTGAAGAAACCGTAATCAAGTCCAATACCACGGGTTATGGTTGTCTCCCATTTCAGGTTGGCATTTGCCAGAATATCACCCGGAGTATATATTGCTGAAGGGATAGAAGTAGGGACATAATTTGAGTTACTTAGTTTATATGTACGCATAAAAGCGCTGTTGTCAATTCTGTTATTTCCCGATTCACCATAACTGCCACGCAATTTCAGGTTCGATAACCATGAAGTAGAAAATTTCATGAATTTTTCATCACTGATACGCCAACCTGCAGAGACTGATGGGAAATATCCCCACTGATTTACTCCCGAAAATTTACTCGATCCATCGGCACGCATAGTTAGTGCAATCATGTATTTGTCGTACATATCGTAATTCACACGTCCGAAAAATGAAATCATCCGGTCGTCCATATCATAAAATAGAACTGTTCCGTAACGGTCGGTACCATCTCCCAAATTTGCCCAAGATGTTTTTGAATCGTAATTGAGAGGTAAGGCTTCCACATAAGTAGTCGCTGTTTTGTTCGATCGGTTATATGTTTCCTGACCTAAAACAGCCGATAAATTATGACCTTTGAAAATGTTATTTTTCTTGTAGTTCAAAACATTGGTGTTTTGGAAAGTAAGAATGTCAGAATTTGTTAGCAAAACTGCCGGAGCCGATTCGTAAATCGGAGGTGTTTCTCCATTACTTCTTTTCAAAGCTCCACCTTCGCGTACGTAATAGGATGTTAGTCCGTAAAACCGTTGGTCATCTTTGTTGGATGATGTCCAGCCAATGGTACTTCTGAACGACAGGTTTTTATTAATATTAATAGTAAAACCTCCGTTGATATTGGCATCAAGGTTGTTTTGGTAACGGTCGTTGTCGGCAGTTGCCTGAATAGGCGAATATAAACTTGCCGAAGCTTCGATATCGTCATCCTGCGATACCAGATTTTTTAGTGCAATAGGTGTGAAAATTACGGCATTTTTTACACGAGAATCTGATGTGGATTTTTCACTGCCGGTAACATCGTTGGCTCCTGCTCCATAAATGGTAGTGAAAGCCATACGGCCTGAAACATCAGCTTTCAGCCATTTCAGAGGCTTGTAATTCAGTTTTAAACTGATATTGTCGCGTTTGTACGACGACATAAGCATAATAGCTTTATCGTCCACCCGGTTGTAATTGGCATTAAATTGCAGTTTGTCAGAGCCACCGGCAAGTGATACTGTGTGGTTTTGCGTAAATCCCGTCCGTCCAAACGTTTCTTTCTGCCAGTTTGTTCCGTTTACGTAGTTATATAAATTTATATCACCAAAACTTCCGAAGTACGTTTCATAATCTGTGTCCACCTTATCTCCCCAAACCGCTCTTTCGTATTGTTTTTGTGCAAACTGATAGGGTGAAAGTACGTCCAGCATTTTCGAAATAGTCTTAAACCCGGCATAACCACTGTACGAAATCTGAAGTTTGCCTTTGTCGGCATTTTTTGTGGTTATGATAATAACACCATTAGCACCACGCGAACCGTAGATAGCTGTGGAGGAAGCGTCTTTTAAAACGTCAATCGATTGAATTTCGGAAGGAGCTATGTCTTTGATGCTTTCACGGGCAAACCCATCCACAATATAGAGTGGAGAGTTACTCTGCGTAATTGATCCACCACCACGCACGCGAATTTTAATTTCAGCATCCGGCGATCCTTCCGAAGTGGTTACCTGAACTCCGGTAAGTTTTCCGGTTAGCGCTTCTGCTACGTTTGCCACTGGAATATCTTTCAGTACTTTGTCGCTCACCGAAGCAACAGAACCTGTCAGGTCGCGCTTTTTCTGTGTGCCGTACCCAATCACTACAACGTCGTCCAGTACTTTGGTGTCGTCTTCCAGAGTGATTTTCATCTTGTTGGTCGATACCGGAACCTCAATGGTTTTCATTCCCACGTAGGAGACAACAAGTGTTTTAGCATTGGCCGGAACCTGAAGTGTAAATTCGCCATCCATATTGGTTACTGTGCCAATGTTGGTCCCTTTAACCATAACCGATGCGGCAATAATAGTTTCGCCCGAAGCGTCTTTTATAACACCGCTTACAGTTTTCATCTGTGCCTGAATGACAGATGTTGTAGCCAGGATAAGCGTTAGTGTAATGAGTATCTTTTTCAGAAAAATACTCTTTCGATTTTGTTCATTCATTTTAAAATGATTAGAATTTAGTTGAACATAAAGATTGTTAGAATTTGTGCTTTTTTTTGCTTTACAAAAATACGTTTACAAGAATTATCAAATGTGTATTTTCTGACAGTTATTTGTGGGTAATTTGATTACACCTGATTCAGATTTAATTCCAATATTTTGACATCTTATTTGTCGTATGTTATGTTTTAATTTGAAAATAAATTGTTTACCTTTGCATAAGTCCGATTTAAAAGTTTCAATTTAAAACCACTAAAGTCTTATGTTAAAGCAAATAGATGAAATAATACTAAACAGAAAAGGTATTACGCCCGCAAAAGTAATGAATCAGCTCGAAAACTTCAAAAGTGGTTTTCCCTGGTTGAAAATTGAAAGTGCTGCCGAACCCGGTCATGGAATTACAATAATTCCCGACGAAAAAACGGCTGTATTTTATCTGGAATCATGGAAAAACTATTTACTGTCTAACGTTTCAGTGTTGAAATTTGTTCCGGCTTCTGGTGCTGCAAGTCGTATGTTTAAAGATTTGTTTGAGTTTCTGGATGGGGAGAATAACGAACCTCAAAAATCTGCTGAAATTAAATTTTTCGATGGCATCGAAAAGTTTGCTTTTTACAATAAGTTGAATGAAAAATGCATTGGTAACGAAGGTAAATCTATAAAACAGCTTACAGATAATAAGCAATATAAGGAAATAGTAGCAAATCTGCTTCTTCCTAAAGGATTGAATTATGGAAATTTACCGAAAGGGTTATTACTTTTCCACAATTACGACGACGTTAAACGCACTCCAATGCAAGAGCATTTGGTGGAAGGTGCGCTTTATGCCACTGGCAAATCAGGCGATACACATATTCATTTTACCGTTTCAGCCGAGCATCGTCAACTGTTCGAAAATCATTTGGCTGAATCCATGAAAAGCTTCGAAGCTGAATTTGATGTGAAATTTACAGTAACTTTTTCGGAGCAAAAGTCTTCGACCGATACCATTGCTGCTGATGCCAATAACGAACCATTTCGCGACAATGGTGAGCTGGTTTTCCGTCCCGGAGGTCATGGTGCGCTTATCGAAAACCTGAATGATTTAAGTGCCGATGTCATTTTTATCAAAAACATCGACAATGTTGTTCCTGATAATTTTAAAACAATTACGGTAAACTATAAAAAAATAATTGCCGGATTGCTGGTTCATATTCAGTCAAAATGTTTCAATTATCTGAATGAACTTGAAAAGCCGGATGTGAGTATGAAATTACTCAACGAAGTTTCGGATTTTATTGAGAATGAATTATGTATTTTCCGTCTGGAGAAAAGTCTGCTTACTCAAGATGAACTCAGAACCTATCTTTACGAAAAACTAAACCGTCCGCTCAGAGTGTGCGGGATGGTAAAAAACACCGGTGAGCCTGGTGGCGGGCCATTCCTTACGGTGAATCCTGACGGAACTGTGTCGTTGCAGATTCTCGAAAGTTCACAGATTAATGTGGCAGATCCTGTTGAAAAAGAAAAAATGATGCTTTCTACACACTTCAATCCGGTGGATTTGGTGTGTGCAGTGAAGGATTACAAAGGGGCTAAGTTCGACCTGACAAAATACGTAGATCAGAATTCGGGTTTCATCTCGTCGAAATCAAAAAACGGAAAAGAACTGAAAGCGCTGGAGCTTCCCGGACTTTGGAATGGTGCCATGAGCGACTGGAATACGATTTTTGTGGAAGTGCCTATCGAAACTTTCAATCCGGTAAAAACGGTAAACGATTTGTTACGACCTGAACATCAATAAACGCATTGCTTATGTGGGGACTTGTTGCTGCTGCTGTACTGCCCGTTTTGTTCTATCTTTTCTTTGTTTATAAGAAAGATTCGATGAAAGAGCCGGTGAAAATATTGCTGAAATGTTTCGTTGGCGGAATGTTTTCCATCATTCTTTCGCTGCTAATCAGCGCTCCGGTTTCCATGCTTTCAGGATATTTTGTAACGCCCGAAGCAAAGGCATTCTTCACTGCGTTTATGCAGGCAGCCATCCCCGAGGAAACAGCAAAACTGGCTGTTTTGTTATGGCTTGTTTGGAAAAGTAAGGATTTCGACCAGCATTACGATGGTATTGTATATGCGGTTTTTGTGTCGCTGGGTTTTGCTATGGTCGAAAATATCATGTACGTTGTTGAAGGCGGATTGGGCGTAGCAGTTATTAGAGCGGTATTGTCGGTGCCGGGTCATGGTTTTTTCGGCGTTTTTATGGGTTATCATATTGCTTTGGCTCGTTTTCATAGCGGAAGTCAGCGAACCAGGCAATTATTCCTTGCATTTCTTGTTCCGGTAATTTTACACGGCATTTTTGACTATCTGCTGTTTTACTCCGGATATGTTTCCCAAAACCCTATGCTGGTGTTGACCATATTTATTGCTTTCATAGTTTTTATCATTTGGCTGTGGCGGGCAGGATGGAAGCGAATACAAAAATTGGTGAAGGACGATTTACAAATTACTGAGTGACCTGCAAGTTGCTTTTTGCATTCGACAGGTTGAAAACCCGTCGCCCCTGATAGTGGTAACAATAATTTTCTGCATTGTAACGATGTTCAGCTTCTATGGAACGTTCTGATTGGGATGACTACCGATAGCTATCGGTATCCAGTCTGTCAAACAAAAAAAACCGCGAAGTAAAATTTTACTTCGCGGTTTTTCTATGTTTGTTGGTTGATTAAGCGTTTTTAGCTTTAGCAACAATAGCTTTGAAAGCTTCCGGGTGGTTCATGGCTAAATCGGCCAATACTTTGCGGTTCATTTCGATACCTGATTTGTGCAAAGCACCCATTAATTTTGAATACGACATACCTTCCAGACGGGCAGCTGCGTTGATACGCTGAATCCACAATGCACGGAAGTTACGTTTGTTGTTTTTGCGGTCGCGGTAAGCATATTGCAAACCTTTTTCCCATGTGTTTTTGGCTACCGTCCATACATTACGACGGCCTCCGAAATAACCTCTGGTGAGGCTAAGAATTCTTTTTCTTCTGTTGCGTGAAGCAACGTGATTGACTGATCTTGGCATAATTAAAAATGATTTGTGAATGTTAGCGTCGTTGTTTCACCAACGAACTTGAGGCTAAAGCACTCTGTTTTTTTACTAAGAAAATGTTTTTAAATGATGTTTTTTTCGACAAATTATCTCATGCAAAGCATGTGTTTAACGTTTTTCTCGTCAGTAGCTGACAAGATAGTGTCATGAGTAAGATTACGTTTTTGTTTCGTAGTCTTTTTTGTCAAAATGTGTCTTTTAAACGCATGTTTTCTTTTGATCTTTCCTGTTCCGGTAAGGGTGAACCTTTTTTTGGCACCGGAGTTAGTTTTCATTTTTGGCATTTTTGTTATTTTTAAATTGAATAATTCCTTTGTTTGTTTTATGCTTTGGTTGTTTTTTTAGGTGAAAACATGATAATCATGCGTTTACCTTCAAGTACAGGTAACTGGTCAACTTTTGCAAATTCTTCCAGATCCTGAGCAAAACGTGCCAATAGCACTTCTCCCTGTTCTTTGAATAAAATGGAGCGTCCTTTAAAGAATACGTATGCTTTTACTTTGCAGCCTTCTTTCAGAAATTCCTGTGCATGTTTTAGCTTGAAGTTGTAATCGTGGTCGTCGGTTTGCGGTCCGAATCGGATTTCCTTCAGTACAACTTTTGCACTTTTCGCTTTCTGCTCTTTTTCACGCTTTTTTTGTTGGTACAAGAATTTCTGATAATCAGTTATACGGCATACCGGCGGAACTGCATTTGGCGATATTTCTACCAAATCTAATTCAAGTTGATCGGCGATTTTTATCGCCTCTTCGTACGCATAAATGCCTTGTTCAACGTTGTCACCAACCAAACGTACTTCTTTAAGCCCCTTTATTTTTTCGTTTATTCTGTTGGGTTGTTCTTTTTCTCTACCCCGTTGAGGCCTGATTGTTAATTGCTTAGCTATTGCTTGTTTCCTCCTTTAATTAAATTGTGAATAAAAACTTTTTCATTCATTTTGAGCGCGCAAATATAATACATTTATTTTGATTGACAGCGTTCCGTGGTAAAAATTATTGAATTTTATTTCAGTATAAGTATCATAAAATCTGATTATTGACTGAAATTCTCTTTCAGATACTTTTCAAGCCGATCCATTCCGGTTTTAATATTTTCGATAGAATTGGCGTACGAAAGTCGAATGAAGCCTTCTCCGTTTGTGCCAAAATCTATTCCGGGAGTGATACCTACATGCGTTTTTTCGAGTACTTCCAAAGCAAAATTCAATGAATCCGAAGTAAATTTCCGGGCATCGCAATAAATATAAAATGCTCCTTTGGGTTCTGTATGTACGATAAAACCCATGTTTTGCAGTCGTTGCAGCATATATATTCTACGCTCGTTGTAAGTGTTTCGCATAATTTCAATATCGTTTCCGGCAGAATGAATTGCTGTAATACCTCCTGCCTGTGCAGTGCTTGGAGCGCAGATAAACAGATTTTGCTGTAAAATTTGCAAAGCTCTGATGTGTTTTTCGGGAGTTATAATATAGCCGAGTCTAAGCCCGGTCATGGCAAACCTTTTCGAAAATCCGTTAATCACGAATGCATTGTCGGTATATTCCAGTATGGAGTGAGCTTTTTCACCGTAAACTAATCCGTGATATATTTCATCCGAAATCACCGGAACAGGTAATTCTGCCAGTTTTATGAATGTTTTTTCGTCGATCAAACCACCGGTCGGATTCATTGGTGAATTGATAAACAAAGCTTTGGTTTTTTCGGTGATTTTGGATGTTATTTCGTCAAAGTCATAATTGAATTGGTTTTCAGGTTGTAAATTGACAAAAACCGGCTCGGCATGGCAGGCAAGAGCAAAATTTTTATAACACGGATAGCCCGGATTTGTCATTAATACTTCATCGCCGGCATTGCAAAGCAGCATAAGAACCATGAGTATAGCCGGTGACGAACCTGAAGTGATAATAATTCTTTCGTGATGAATGGTTACTCCGTATTCTTTTTTGTAAAGTTCTGCAATGGCTTTCCTGAGTTCCGGTCGGCCAAGCGAATGTGTGTAATGTGTTTCTCCTGCATTCTGAGCTTCGACAATAGCATCGCTTATGCATTTTGGGGTTTCAAAATCAGGTTCTCCGACTTCAAGATGTATAATGTCTGCACCTTCGGATTGTAGTTGCTGAGCTCTTTCGAGTATATCCATTACAATAAACGATGTCATTCTGTCGACGGTTGTGTTCATGCTGTTAAAATATTTTTCACAAAAGTATAAAAAAAACTTTTCGGAGTCTTATACTGTCAAAATCATTCATTTTTATCGAATTATTTTTCAATTTTTAACCGCTATGGGGGTATCAAACGCAAAAAAATGATGTACTTTTGTATGATTTTTCCAAAATCTGTACTTTTTGTTTCTGTCGGAATAGATGAATGTGCGGATTTTATCTGAGGATAATCAAAAACAGCGGAAATCAGGCTGTTTTCGGAATAAAAAACTGCGAATAAACATAAAAGTATGAATAAAAAAATTCTTGCCAAATCTCTTCCGCATATTGTTGCTGTTCTGTTGTTTACAATCATTTCGTTTATTTATTTCCGCCCGGTTCTTGAAGGAAAACAACTTCTGGGACATGATACTCAGAGCTGGATGTGCATGGCCAAGGAGACGATCGATTTTAATAATTCGCACGACGAAAATACTCTGTGGACGAATTCCATGTTTGGTGGTATGCCTACCTATCAGATTTCGATGAGTCAGCCCAATAATTTTATCAAATATGTGGAAGATGTAATTCATATATATCCGAATACTGTTTATTTTTTAATGCTTTATTTGATAGGGTTTTATATTCTTCTTCTTGCCTTTAGGGTAAATCCGTGGCTGGCTATTGCCGGAGCCATTGCTTTTTCATTTGCTTCGTATAATTTTATCATCATTGTTGCAGGTCACAATTCGAAAGCCATAACTATTGCCTATATGGCTCCGTTGATTGGCTCTGTTTTTATGGCTTTCCGGCGAAATAAAATTGCAGGAAGTATACTCACGGCTTTGTTTTTAAGTCTGGCTATCAGAGCTAATCACGTTCAGATTTTATATTATACCCTTATTATTTTGTTGTTTTTCGGAGTTGTAGAATTTATTTATAGTCTGAAAGAAAAACAATTGCCATCTTTCCTCAAATCGTCGGGTTTAGTGCTGGCTGCGGCTGTTATTGCCATTGGCATGAATTTAACTTCGCTGCTTACAACCTATGAGTATGCACAATACACCATGCGTGGTAAATCCAATGGGTTAACTGTGGATAAACAAAATGCGCAACAAGGACTGAATGCCGATTATATTACCCAGTGGAGTTATGGCGTAGATGAAACGATGACTTTACTGATTCCGAATTTCAAAGGAGGTGCAAGTGCCGGAACTTTGAGCGCCGATAGTCATACCGGAAAGAAATTAAAAGATTTGGGTGTTCCGGATGTTGAAAGCACTCTGAAAGATATGCAATTACCGCTCTACTGGGGTACACAACCCGGAACTTCGGGGCCGGTTTATCTGGGAGCGATTGTTATTTTCCTTTTTGTGTTGGGTTTCTTCCTGGTTGAACGTAGAATCCTGTGGTGGCTGGTTCCAGTCATCGTACTCACCATGATGTTGTCGTGGGGTAAGAATTTTATGTGGCTTACCAATATCTTTATCGATTATGTACCCATGTACAATAAATTCCGTACGGTTTCGATGACACTGGTGGCTACAGGTTTCAGTATCACTCTTATTGCAATTCTGGCGCTGAAAGAAGTTTTCAATCCTGCGCGCGATAAAAAATCGCTTATTAAACCCATTTATATCAGTGCAGCTATCACGGGCGGTATAGCTTTGATTTTTGCACTGATTCCTTCCATAGCCGGTGATTTTGTTTCACCAGTGGATGCTAAATATTTTCAGGGAAGCAATGCCTTCTTCCTCGAAACTCTACCGCAGGACAGAGCAGATATGTTAAGTTCGGATGCATGGCGTTCGTTGATTTTTATTTTGTTGAGTGCAGGAGTTATTTTACTTTATACAACCAATAAACTGAAAACCTATGTTGCCATAAGTTTTGTTGGTATTTTATTCCTTGCTGATTTGGTTCCGGTGGATCGTCGTTATCTGAACGATGATAATTTTGCCCGTAAACGTCGTTTGGATAATCTGATTGAACCGACTCCTGCCGATAATTTTATTTTACAGGATAAAAGTCAGTACAGAGTGCTGGATGCTTCTAATACTTTTGCCGGAAACTATGATATTTTCAATGATGCTACTCCATCCTATTTTCATAAAAATATCGGTGGTTATCATGCAGCCAAACTTCGTCGTTATCAGGAGTTAATAAATATGCAAATTGATCCGGAGATTCAGTATCTGTTCGAGAGATTCGGACGTGCCAAAACCTTTGATGATTTAGCCCCGGCTTTGGATTCAGTAGGCGTATTGAATATGCTGAATATGAAATATATAATTTACAAAAAAGATGCTCAGCCTATTATTAATCCGTATGCAAACGGAAATTCGTGGTTTGTTCAGCAGGTTTTGGTGGCTAAAAATGCGGATGAAGAAATGAAGCTTGTTGGTGAAATTAATACGAAAAACCAATTGGTGGTTGATAAGGAATTTAGTAATAATCTTACTTTGCAGTATGCTAATGATACCACTGCAAAAATTGCGCTTGTAAGTTATAAGCCCAATGATTTGGTGTATGAGTTTAGCTCTAAAACCAATCAAATGGCTGTTTTCTCCGAAATTTACTACGACAAAGGTTGGAATGCCTATATAAATGGTAAGATAGTGCCTTATATCAGAGCAAATTATTTGTTGCGAGCCATGCCGCTGGAAGCCGGTCAATATAAAATTGAGTTTAAATTCGAACCCGATTCGTACAAATACGGAAATATGTTGGCGTTGATTTCGTCCATTGTGTTATTGCTGAGTATTTTGGTGTTTGGCTTTTGGTACTGGAAAAAATCAACCAAAACAATTTAATGACTGAATACACTTTCAATAAAAAATTTTACATTTACAAACTCTGAAAAACGATGAGTAAAAAACAAAAAAAAGGTTTTAGAAATATACATATCACTTCTACTATTAGCATGGCTTTGGTGCTTTTTCTGGTTGGACTGGTTAGTATGTTGTTGTTTCTGGCACACGATGCAGCAGTCTATGTGAAGGAGAACATCACTCTTTCGGTGATTCTGGAGGATGGTGTCAATACACAATACGAAAAAAGAATTGAAACATTTCTGAAAACGTCGCCTTACACTAAATCGGTAAGCTATATTTCTAAGGAAGATGCTTTGAAGGATCATATTCAGTCTCTGGGCGAAAATCCGGAGAAATTTCTGGGATATAATCCCCTTCAGGCTTCGTTCGAAGTAAATCTGAAGGCTGAATACGCTAATACCGACAGTGTTAAAATGATAGAATCGAAGCTGGCAACTTTTGATTATATTGATAAAGTGGCTTACCAGAAAGATATGGTAAGTTTGGTCAACGAAAATGTAAAAAAAATCAGTATGGTTCTGCTCGGACTTGCAATTGTTTTGCTTTTTGTGTCGATGACGCTGATAAACAACACAATTAAATTGTCGGTTTATTCCAACCGGTTTTTAATCAATACCATGAAATTAGTGGGAGCTACATCATGGTTTATTCGTAAACCTTATGTACGAAGTGGAATCATCAACGGTTGTATTGCAGCTTTCTTGTCGGTCGTTATGCTCGGTCTGTTGGTGTTGTATATTCAGTACGAATTTGGACTTACCGGAATGTTGCTGCAACCCATGTCGGTGTTTTATGTTGTCTTCATAGTGTTTGTTTCCGGCATTCTGCTCACGGCAGCATCTTCGTATATGTCGGTAGGTAAATACCTGAAAATAAGTACTAACGATTTATATTTAGTTTGATAATTATCTATTAATAAAATATTTATATGGAAAATGATAAAAAATTCGGTTTGGATAAAAAAAATCTCGTTTTAATTGCGGTTTCTTTTCTGGTTATTGTTACAGGTTTTGCATTGATGACAGGATCTACAACCACCGTTGAGTTTAATCCAGATATTTTCAGTCAGCGAAGAATAACAGTAGGGCCGATTGTTTCATTTTTGGGTTTTGTATTTATGATTTTTGCTATTCTTTATAAACCCAAAGTGAAATGACAGTTTTTCAAACAATTATCATTGCCATTGTTGAAGGTTTAACGGAATTCTTGCCGGTTTCATCCACCGGACATATGATTATTGCACAAAAACTGCTTGCTGTTGAAAGTTCCGATTTTGTAAAAGCATTTACTGTCAATATACAGTTTGGGGCTATTCTGTCGGTTATTGTTCTCTACTGGAAGCGTTTTTTTCAGAGTTTTGAATTCTATTGGAAATTATTTATCGCTTTTATTCCGGCAGCCATCATTGGCTTTCTTGCCAGCGATTACATCGACAGTATGCTCGAAAGTGTCTTTGTGGTGGCATTAATGCTGGTATTAGGTGGTGTTTTTATGTTATTTGTCGACAAATGGTTTGAGAAAACCGACGAGAATCAGGACATGACATGGAAACGTGCACTCAAAATAGGATTTTTCCAATGTATAGCCATGATTCCTGGTGTTTCACGGTCGATGGCTACTATAGTTGGAGGGATGTCAACCAAATTGTCGCGCAAGAATGCAGCAGAATTTTCGTTTTTTCTGGCTGTGCCTACAATGGCAGCAGCTTCGGGATATAAACTGCTACAACTTGTTAGCGAACCTCAGGGAGTAAAATTACTGACAGATAATCTGTCAACTTTACTTTTGGGCAATTTTGTTGGTTTTGTTGTAGCCATGCTGGCTATCAAATTTTTCATAGGTTATCTCACAAAATATGGTTTTAAAGCCTTTGGCTATTATCGTATAGTGGTAGGAGTGGTTTTGTTAGTATTGTTGGCAATGAATGTTGATCTGGCGGTCATTTGATTTTGAGTAAAATGGATGTAGTAGGAGGGGAAGTTTTTTTTGTGGATAAACCATTGCATTGGACATCGTTTAACCTGGTTAACAAGTTGCGGTGGAAGATGCAGAAAACGCTGAAAATTAAAAAACTGAAAGTTGGTCATGCCGGAACTCTTGATCCGTTGGCAATCGGTGTAATGATTATTTGTACCGGAAAGTCGACGAAGTTAATTGAGGATTTTCAGTATCAGACCAAAGAATATATTGCCACTTTGCAACTTGGAGCTACCACTCCGTGTTTTGATCAGGAAAAACCTGTGGATGCGGTTTATCCTACAGAACACATAACCAGAGAACTTATCGATCAGGTGATTCCTGCTTTTCTTGGCGAAATTTGGCAGGTTCCACCTGTTTATTCTGCTGTAAAAGTGGATGGAAAACGGGCTTACGATTATGCCCGCGAAGGTCAGGAAGTAGAGCTGAAAGCCAAGTTGCTGGTGATTGATGAAATTGAAGTATTGGATTTTTCGCTGCCTGTATTAAAAATCAGGGTGGTCTGCAGCAAAGGAACGTACATCAGAGCTTTGGCTCGGGATATTGGTTTAGCGCTGAACAGTGGTGCACATTTAACTGCTTTGCAACGGACGCGTATAGGCGATATTCGTATTGAAAATTGCTGGCAAGTGGATGAACTTGTCGATCATCTTGAAAAGGAATTGTTAAACGAAGCTGCAAGTACAGAAAGTGTGTAAGTTGCTTATATATTGTTTTTTAAAGGATTTGTAAATAGGTATAAAACTCAGATTTGAATATAATAAAGCAGTAAATTTTAAAAGAAAAAGCAAAAAAATCAGAATAACTCTGAACTTTGTTTGATCATAAATTCACTGCTTTTAAAAATTGATTAAAACATGAAACTATCGAAGTTTAAATTTAAATTGCCGGATGAACTGATTGCTCAATACCCGACAAAACATCGCGATGAATCCCGTTTAATGGTTTTGAATAAAAAAACCGGCGAGATTGAACATCGTATTTTTAAGGATGTGTTGAATTATTTTGACGAACATGATTTGTTCATCTTTAACGATACCAAGGTTTTTCCTGCCCGTTTGTATGGTAACAAAGAGAAAACCGGTGCACAAATTGAAGTGTTTTTGCTCCGCGAATTAAACCACGATATGCGCTTGTGGGATGTATTGGTTGAACCTGCCCGTAAAATTCGTATTGGTAATAAATTGTATTTTGGCGACGATGATTCTGTGGTTGCCGAGGTAATTGATAATACCACATCACGCGGACGTACTTTGCGCTTCCTGTTCGATGGAACGCACGACGAGTTTAAGAAAAGCTTGTTTAATCTTGGTGAAACTCCGCTTCCACGTAATATAACCCGAGCTGTTGAGCCTGAAGATGCTGACCGTTTCCAAACAATATTCGCAAAACACGAAGGCGCTGTTTCAGCTCCTGCTGCAGGTGCACATTTTAGTCGCGAGTTGCTGAAGCGTATGGAAATTAAAGGCATCGAAAGTGCTTTCGTTACTTCGCACATGAGCTTGGGTAATTTCAGAGAAATTGATGTGGAAGACCTGACAAAACATAAAATGGATTCGGAGCAAATGAACATTACAACGGCTACAGCTGAAAAAGTAAACAAAGCCCGAGATGAAAACAAAAATATCTGCGCTGTAGGTGTTACTGTTATGCGTGCCCTGGAAACAGTGGTTGGTACCGAAGGTAAAATTAAACCTTACGACGGCTGGACCAATAAATTTATTTTCCCGCCATATGATTTTACCGTAGCTAATTCTCTGATTACTAATTTCCATTTACCATATTCTACTTTGCTGATGCTTACAGCCGCTTTTGGCGATTACGATCAGGTAATGAATGCCTATGAAGTAGCTATGAAAGAAGGATACCGCTTTGGTGTGTATGGTGATGCTATGCTGATAATTTAATGCAGAAATACTATATAAAAAGAACCTCGTAAGAGGTTTTTTTTATGCGGTATTCTCCTCTCTCCGAAAGGATGTTGAAAGTTAATATCGTGGTAACGATTTTTCTTTGCACTATAAACAGAAAGAATTTCTGTTATCCCGAACATCAAACTGATAAAGCTCAGAGCACTTCCTAAATGAGGTATTAGGGATGGCAGAATTTTATTCTGTCAGATTTAGTTGTGAAATTTTATTCTTCTTTTGCAGCAATGATACCTGTGGTGTTTTTAAAGGTATATTGCGTCATGGTCTGGTTCGATTCGAATCCCAACGTGTTGAAAATATATTTCTCACGCGTTATTTTAACTACGCTGTCGGTATAAATCCGTTCGGTTCGCTGGTTCCAGAACAATTGTTCTGTTTCGAATAGTTCACCGCGGATATTGGTAGCTCTCACATGTCCTTTTAATTCCCAGAGTTCTTCGTTTTCCAGATATTTGGCGTATTTGCAATGTATGTTGGCATCTATTTTTAGATTCTCATCAAATTTTTCGAAATGAATGCCCATAGGAAATTCCCAGTATGGTGGATTTGCCTGATCGTACACATCCCATTGAGGTGCTGATATACGAAATCTGGTAATTCCGGAATCCGAAATAACCGTTGTTATGTCCTGAGCGTGTAATTTGGGCGCATGTGAGCGGTCTTTTACCGCGCCGGTTATTTCTTTGTTTTCGCTGTTGCAGCCGGCAAAATAAAAAAGCATAACAATCATTGAAAAAATGATTGCTATGCTTTTTCCTGATTTTTGAATTAAGATCAAAACAAATGTATTTGTTGATTGAAAATATCGAAATTACTCTCTACAGGTTGTGCTTTCGCCAATCCAACCACCAACATAAAATGTTGATCCTGCTTTAATTTCGGTTTTAAAGAACATATCTTCTTTGGTTGGGAAGTGTGGGCTGTATCTGCGAATCAAATCGTTAGCTTCTGCTGCGCATGATGGATCTACTTGTTTTGCTCTCTGAAATTTATCAACTGCAACCCAGTAAACTGTTTTTCTTAATACAGGATCGTCGTAGATGTTTGAACCGGCATACAGTTTTCCTATCAGAATATAGGGTTTACCGCTGGAAGGATTCAGCGAAATTGCATTACGTGCAGCTTCTCTCGATCTTGAGTTGTTGTCGAGGTTAGCGTACAACTGAGCAATTTTATATTGATATTCAGATTTTTCGATGTTGTCAGTCGAAAGTTTGGTAGCTTCTTCGTAAAATTTAATGGCTGTTGGATAATCATTTTTCTTAATCGACATCTCAGCACATCCATTTGCAGATTCAGCAGAAGGTTGAATTTTATGTAGAGCTACAGCTGCTTTAAAGAATACTTCAGAATCGGTGAAGCGAAGTTTTTTGTAGAACGAACATACATTGGTCAAAAATTCTGCGTTAGTCAGATTTTCGTTTACTTTGTCTTTGTAAATTTTATCAAGCGTTGCCACATCAGCTACACCACTCTGTACAAATACCACATCCAAACCTTGTTTTACATCACCTGCTTTTTGTGAGCTTTTATTCAATGTATCTTTTGCAATAGCTTCGAGATAACCACCGGCTTTCAAATAGTCGGCAATAAATTTTTCGCCGTGAGCAGGTTCTGTCTTGTAAATATTGGCCGAAGTTATCACAAACAAACGTAAAACCTCAACTTCTGAATTTTCTTTCATGCCATCGATGGATTGCTCAAGGTAAGTATAACCCGGTTTTTTCAAATCATCATTTTTTACAAAGTTGATGTAGTCCAAACCTTTCATGCCCAAAATCCAGGCTGTAGGATATTTTTCGTCGCTACCAAAGTATTTGATACGACTATCGTACATGCCCATTAACTTGTCAAATGTTTTTTTGTAAGTTGCATCGTCTTTAGCTTGCGATAATTCCCATTGTATAATTTCGCGGCCACGGCTGTAAATTACTTTGTTAGCTCCCGGACATTGTGTGTAAGCAGCATTCCATGGTGCTAACGCGTCAGCATATTGTTTGTTTTTTGCCGACTCGGTAAATAAACTGATGTTCACAAGGCATTCTTCTGTAGTAACCGGAACTTCGGGTACTGTTGGAACGGTTGGAGGTGTTACAACTTCTGTCGGCACATTATCAACCTTTCCTTTTTTTCCTTTTTGAGCAAAACAGTTGGTAAATAATACCAAACTTAAAAGCAGAATTGCTAAATTTCTCGTTTTCATATTCTATTCAATTATTTGTTTTATATTATAATTTGCGCTTGAAAAACCACGTTTCTATAAAAGGTACGTTTAAAGTAAACCGCATATAATCTTCGCGTAACATACTGCTCGATCCAACTTTTCCATATTCAACAGTTGCATTTACCAGCGAGTTCGAATTCTTCAATGGTAACCCTATACCAAAACTTATACCAAAATTTTTCGCCGGTGTTACAGCACCCGTTTTATAATATGGGTCGGACAGGTTAAATCCGGCTCTATAATGTATTCTGTCACTATATTTACGTCCTTTTGGATTTGGAATATATTCTCCTCCGATTGATATTTTAGAACGATTGTTCAGACTGTCGGTTTTACCGAAATACTGAGCATCAGCCCATTTTTGCAGGCTGTAATCCACACCAATCGTAATACTGTTTTTAAACGAATAGTTCAGACCTATACCAAAAATTTCAGGTGTTTCAAAACTATTGTTGAAAGTTGAGTCCGGTGTGTATTCTGTCAGCACGCCACTGGTAACTTCCGAAAAGTTACCGTTCATTTTTGCTTTTGGTTCGTAAATACCACCCAAAGTTACCGTATGAACTTTATTGAACGTATTGAAAAGTTGCACTCCATATCTGAATCTGAAATTGCTGATTTCCATCGACTTTGTTTGCACTGTTTCGTGAAAATTGGTTGTATTGCTGAAGCTCAGGTCCTTGATATTGGCAGTTTTACCAAACATATAATAGCTGTTTACACCAACCGATAAATGATTGAAAAATTTGTACGATAAGCCGGCATACACCTGACTAATAGCTCCCGAACCAAAATACAATTCGTTGTATGAAACAGTGTCAGGATAAATATCAGTACTTAAAATCCCTGTAGTGTAAAAATTATATCCGCTGAACGAATAAGGTTGTAAGCCTGCACTAAAACCCATACGTTTCGATAATGGGAATTGCATGGTGATATATTCAATATTCGAATTCATGGAATATTTATTTCCTGAAGGATCAGAAAATCTTGAGCCTAATGCCGATAACGCTATATCGAACATAAAAGAAAGAGAATCAACCGAACTGTACGAAGCAGGATTGACTACATTGATGCTTGAATTCGAACGCAATGCAATTCCAAGCCCGCCCATAGCTCTTTGTTCTCCTGTATTATTGTCGTTCAATTCACCATATCCGAAACGGGTATAGGGTGAATTTGTATTATTCTGACTGAATGAATACTGTGAGATCAGAAGACCCAAAAACAAGAGCAAGTAAATTTTATTTTTAAACATTGTGTAAAAGTATTCGGTTCAGACCAGTTAATACTAAATTTCTTTCTGCAAAGATGGCACTTTTTAATTTTTCCTCAAAGTAAAAAGTGCTACCTCCTGTTAAAAAAGTTAAAAGTTCAGGATATTTAATTTTTAAAGCTTTGATATAACCATTTATTTCAAATTCAACACCATACATTACTCCCGAAAGTATGGCTGAATTGGTGTCAGTACCCAAAAACTGATCCGTTTTCTTTGCTTCAACCAATGGTAGTTTTCCTGTGAAATGATGCAAAGCTTTCAGTCGCATGTCAATGCCCGGTGCTATATTTCCTCCAAAATAATTACCCTGCGCATCAATAAAGTCGTAAGTAATGGCAGTACCGGCATCAATCACCAGAATGTCGCTGTTTGGTTTCTTGTATTGAGCTCCAACTACGGCAGCAAGCCTGTCTTTTCCCAGCGTTTCAGGAGTTTTATATAAATTTTTTACCGGTACGGGTGTTTTATCAGTCAGTTCTATCAGGTTTTCAATATTATTCTGAACAATAGCCAAAACATCGTCGTTTTGCTGAACAACACTTGAAATAATACCGTTTTTTATCCTGTATGTAGAAAAAATATTTTTCAGGCTCATCTCGTCAGTGTTTTCAAATGCAAGTACTTCAATACATTCATTGTTATCGAATATACCTGCTTTGGTGGCAGAATTGCCCTGATCCAGACAGAGTGAAAAGTGTTTTTTCATGTTTCGAATGATGCTTACATCCAGCGAGCCTGATTTTTTAAAGAATCATTTTCTCGATAGGAATAACCAGGATTCCTTCTGCTCCGAGAGCTTTCAGTTTGCCAATGATATCCCAAAATCTCTTTTCGTCAATAACTGCGTGAAGCGAGTTCCAACCTTCTTTTGCCAGTGGCATTATAGTTGGACTTTTAATACCCGGCAAAACTTCGATAATTTTATCGATATTTTCGGTTGGGACGTTCATTAAAACGTATTTTTTATCTTCAGCAATCTGTACTGATTCAATTCGGAACAGAAGTTCGTTTAGAATTTCCTGCTTTTCAGCCGATAGATTCGGATGACCAATCAACAATGCTTCCGATTTCATAAGCACTTCCACTTCCTTCAGATGATTAGTCACCAAAGTACTTCCAGAACTTACTATGTCGAAAATGGCGTCAGCCAGTCCTATTCCGGGGGCAACTTCTACAGAGCCGGTTATAACATGTATATCAGAAACAACGTTTTTCTCTGCCAGAAAGTCTTTTAAAATCTCAGGATATGAGGTGGCAATCACTTTTCCGTTGAACCAGGATATGTCCTGGTAATCTACTTCTTTAGGTATGGCCAGTGATAAACGGCATTTGCTAAACCCAAGACGTTTGATGATAGTCGCATTTTTCTTTTTTTCAGCGTATTCGTTTTCGCCTACAATTCCTATGTCGGCTACACCGTCGGCTACGGTTTGTGGAATATCGTCGTCGCGAAGAAATAATACTTCGATGGGGAAATTACGTGCTGGTAGCAAAAGCAGACGTTTGCCTGATTCGAGTTTGATACCGGACTCTGTGAGCAAAAGCATCGTTTCTTCGTATAAACGACCTTTGGCCTGGACAGCTATTCTTAACATGATTAATTGTTGTTTTTGTGGCTTACAAAGTTACTAAAAATCAGACTGATTATAGCACTTTAAAATGTAAAAAGTCCGTTAAAATAATTAACGGACTTTAATGCAAATTAATTTGCAGTAGCTTGATTACTGAGCAACAGCAGTATCAGCAGCAGCAGTGTCAACAGCAGCAGTGTCAACAACAGTTGTATCTACAGCGATAGAATCAGTTGCAGTTGTAGCTTCTTCAGTTGCTTTTGGTGCGCAAGCAGCAAATACCATAGCTACGGCAAAAAATAAAAATACTTTTTTCATTTGTTTTTTCTTTTAAAAAATTAAACATGTTTATTTGCAATTCAAAATCGACGCAAAATTACTACATTTTTTGAATATAGGATTAAACTTTATCACTTTTTTTTAATTTTTTTTTGCTTTGACCTCATTTTTTCTTGTTTTACCCTGAAAAATCATTGATTTAGACCGGTTTTGACAGGAAATCATGAGTGGAGCAAAAAAATATCGGACCAAATATTTAGTCCGATAAGTTTCTTTAATTGTGTAAAGTCTTAATTACTGAGCAACAGTTGTGTCAACAGCAGCAGTATCAACAGCAGTTGTGTCAACTACTTCTACAACAACTGAATCTTCGTTAGTAGTAGCTTCTTCAGTTGCTTTAGGAGCACAAGCAGCAAAAACCATTGCTACAGCAAAAAATAAAAATACTTTTTTCATTTTTTTAAACCTTTAAAAATTTAACTTATTTGTTTTGTAATTCAAAATCGGTGCAAAATTACATCAAATATTATTACTACAATTATTATTTGTCAATTATTTTTTTATTTTTTTTCAGAAAACTTCTTTTTGATTATAAGTTACTCAATATCAGTAATGTTTTGCTCTAATTTGTTTACTGCGTACAGGTATCTTTTGATGCTTTTCTTAGGTGTTTTTTCAAATTCATTCGGATATAACTGAATTTTCGAAATGGTTTCGTAAGCAGCTACCATCGAATTCAGGGTTTTGCGGTTTTCTTCCATTAACTCAACGAGTTTATTCTGCTCAATTTTCTCCGAATCAAGTACATCGTAATCGGGGCAAACCAGGGCTATCAGACGTCCGTTGCTTTCAATAACCAAACTTTCCATTACGTATGGCAGGTTGTTGAGTCTTGCTTCAATTTCTTCGGGAAAAATATTTTGTCCGCTGGCTCCCAGAATCATAGTTTTGTTCCGTCCGCGAATAAATACATTTCCTTCAGCATCAATGCTTCCCAAATCGCCGGTATGCAGCCAACCTTCGCTATCAATCATTGCAGCTGTTGCTTCGGGATTTTTGAAGTAACCGTCCATCCGGTTCTCGCCTTTAACACAAATTTCACCTACTCCGGTTTGTTTGTCCTGGTCAATAAGTTTAATTTCCATGGTGTCGAGCACTTTTCCTGCCGATTTTGGAATAAAATCTTTCGCATTTGAGAAACTGATAAGTGGTGCACATTCAGTCATGCCATAACCTATTGTAAAAGGAAACTTGATTTTTGTGAAGAATTCTTCTACTTCGGCATTCAGAGGTGCGCCACCAATAACTATTTGCGAAAACTCGCCACCAAAGGCATCCATCAATTTTTTTCTAATTTGAGCCAGAATAGGTTGATCGAGCAATGGTATGCTGAGTACCCAGCGCATAGTTTTTTTTGCCAATAATGGTTGAATCTGCTTTTTGTAGATTTTTTCCACTATGAGCGGAACCAGAAATACTACATTCGGTTTAATTTCGGCAAAAGCTGTAAGCAGTATTTTAGGTGATGGAATTTTGCCGATAAAATGAATGTGGCAACCGGCAATGGTAGAGGTGAGAAATTCAAATGCACAGCCGTACGAGTGAGCCAGAGGTAAAAATGAGATAATTTTATAACCCGGTGCTACAATTCCGGTGCGCAATCCGAATGTGATATTTCCGGCCAGCGCATTTCCACTGGTCATAACTCCTTTACTAAAACCGGTGGTGCCCGACGTATAATTAATCGAAACTAATTCTGTATTTGGTTTGTCAATATAGCGTACATGGTCTTTGTGGTAACCGTGTGGAAATTTACTACGGAATAATGTGTTAATCACATCGTGTTTCAATTGTCCTTTGTCAAGCATGTCGCCTGCTTCTTCATCTTGATTGAGCAGCGTGATGCAATTAAAATCGGTAAGAGAGAAAACGGCTTTTACCGTTGATAATTTTTCTTCTTCCAGATTTTCCCAAATATTATCGCCTGTGAACAGTAGTTTTGATTCGGAATGATTCGTTATATGATGTACATCATTCGGATTGAAATCCTGAAGAATTGGAACTACAATTGCTCCATAAGTAACTACTGACAGATATGTTACAGCCCAATTGGCATTGTTTCGTCCAATTAAAGCAACTTTGTCGTTCGTTTTCAGCTGACATTGTTCAAAAAGTAAATGCAGTCGTGCAATACGTTTCGAAACGTTGGCATAAGTAAGAGTAACATCTTCGCCATAATTGCTGTATGCAGGTAAATCCCAGTTTTTACGGAATCCATCTTCAAATAATCGAATAAAATTCTCCTGAATCATATTGTGTTTTTTTTACGTTGGTTGATTTAAAGCATTACAAAAATAGTAAATCCTTACACAAATCAAAATAAAATGTGCATATTTATTGTTAAATTCTGCATATTTCAGTTTGGAAATCATAGAAATGCATCAATCTGAAATGAATTTTGTTGAACTTCAAAAGTTTAAAACAATAAAAATAGCTATCTTTGTGGCTTCAAAAAAACAGGAAAAATTTTATGAATATTTCGTATAACTGGCTGAAACAATACATTAATATTGAGGTAACTCCCGATGAGTTATCAAAAGCGTTAACTTCTATTGGCCTTGAAGTGGGTGGAGTAGAGGAGGTGCAAACCGTAAAAGGTGGACTCGAAGGTTTGGTTATTGGTGAGGTGCTTACTTGTGCCAACCATGAAAACTCCGACCATTTGCATGTTACCACAGTGAATGTGGGCGGAGAAGAGCCTCTGCAAATTGTTTGTGGTGCGCCCAATGTGGCTGCCGGACAGAAAGTAGTGGTGGCTATAGTTGGAACAAAACTGTATTCGGGCGACGAAAGTTTTACCATTAAACGTTCCAAAATTCGTGGAGTTGAATCGATGGGAATGATTTGTGCCGAAGATGAAATTGGTATTGGAATAAGTCACGATGGAATTATTGTGTTGCCTGCGCAGGCTGAAGTTGGTACTTTGGCCAAAGATTATTACGGCATAAAAAGCGATTATCTGCTGGAAGTTGATATTACTCCTAACCGTGTGGATGCAGCTTCGCATTACGGTGTTGCGCGCGATTTGGCTGCCTTTTATGCATTGAAAAATCCAGCAGTAAAGCTCACCAAACCATCTGTGGAAGCTTTTGCTGTTCAAAATACCCAACTCACCATTCCGGTAAGTGTTGAAAATCAGGAAGCTTGTCCGCGATATTCGGCTGTTACTATTTCGGGCGTAGAAGTGAAAGAATCGCCGGAATGGTTGAAAAATGCTTTGCTGATTATCGGGCTACGTCCTATAAATAATATTGTGGATGTAACCAATTATGTGTTGCATGAACTCGGACAGCCGCTACATGCCTTCGATGCCGATCATATTGCAGGTAAGGAAGTAAAAGTGAAATGTATGCCCGAAGGTACACCGTTCGTTACACTCGATGGAACTGAACGTAAACTCAGTGCTGCCGATTTGATGATTTGCGATAGCCATAAACCCATGTGTATTGGTGGCGTATTTGGTGGATTAACATCGGGTGTAACCGAAACTACGAAAAACGTTTTCCTGGAAAGCGCTTATTTTCACCCGGTTTCAATCAGGAAAACTGCCCGTCGTCATGGTTTGAATACCGATGCTTCGTTCCGTTTCGAACGTGGTTGCGATCCGACAAATACCATTTATGTACTGAAACGTTGTGCGTTATTGATTCAGGAAGTGGCCGGCGGAACTATTTCGAGCGAAATTGTAGATGTTTATCCGCAGGAAGTAAAACCGTTCGAAGTGCAGGTGACTGTACAAAAAATAAATACGCTGATAGGAAAAGAAATTGGTCGCGAAAATATTGAAACAATTTTGAATGCGCTCGAAATGAAAATTGTGGAGCGCACTGATGTAGGTTATCTGCTGCATGTGCCGGCTTATCGTGTCGATGTGCAGCGCGATGTGGATGTAATTGAAGATATTCTTCGTATTTATGGCTATAACAATGTGGAAATTGGCGAAAAACTGATGTCGACACTCAGTTACAGTTCAAAACCAGATAGCCATAAACTCCAAAATCTGATTGCAGAACAACTAACAGCTCAGGGTTTCAATGAAATTCTGAATAATTCATTAACCAAAGGTGGTTATTACTCGGATCTGACATCTTATCAGGCTGCAAACAGTGTAAAGATTATCAATGCGTTGAGTTCCGATTTGAATGTGATGCGTCAGACCTTGCTTTTTGGTGGTTTGGAAAATATCAACCGCAATGTGAATCGTAAAAATGCAGATTTGAAGTTTTACGAATTCGGAAATTGCTATTATTATAATGCTGAAAATAAGAAAGAAGGCGAAACGCTGGCGGCATATTCCGAAGATTTTCATTTGGGAATGTGGCTTACCGGAAATAAACATGCTTCTTCTTGGGCGGTAGCCGATCAGAAATCGAGCATTTATGAACTGAAAGCTTATATCGAAAATATTTTCCGTCGCTTGGGAATTAATTTGCGAAAACTGGTGATTGGTGAATATGCAGATGACTTGTTGAGCGAAGCTTTAACCATTTACAGCCCGAGAGGAAGTAAACTGGCGGTGTTGGGCATCGTACATCCAAAAATTGCAAAGAAAATGGATATTGATCAGGAAGTGTATTTTGCTGACCTGAACTGGAAAGCGTTAATGACCGAAATAAGTAAACATAAAGTTCAGTACAGCGAAATTTCGAAATACCCGGAAGTAAAACGCGATTTGGCGTTGCTGCTGGATAAATCTGTTACTTTTGCCGAAATAGAAAAAATTGCCTTTGATACAGAACGAAAACTTCTGAAGAGCGTTAATTTATTCGATGTGTACGAAGGAAAAAATCTGGAAGCAGGTAAAAAATCGTACGCAGTAAGTTTTATTCTTCAGGATGAAACAAAGACGCTGACTGATAATCAGATTGATGCCATAATGAAGAAATTGCTCGGAAATTTTGAAGGTAAACTTGGGGCGAAGTTGAGGTAAGAGAGCAGTAAGCAGCAAGCGGTAAGCAGTTAGCGGTAGTAAATATCATCCCCAAAATTAAATGTTATGGCAAATTATTCTGATTTTAATGAGAAATACCGCATGCGAACTAAAAAGTTTGCAGTTTCTGTCATTCGTTTTTATGCAAAATACTGTAAACAAGGTGACGAACTAAAAATAATTGGTAAGCAGTTATTGCGTTCCGGTACATCTGTTGCTGCCAATTTTAGAGCATTTTCAAGAGGAAGGTCGGAGCAGGAAAAGTTTTCGAAGCTATGTATTGTAGTTGAAGAAGCTGACGAGTCTCAGTTTTGGCTGGAGTTAATAGAAGAAGCTGAATTGCTATATCCCAATCAGATAGTAGAACTTAAATCAGAAATTGATGAATTGTTGAAAGTATTTACTACCACAAAAAATAATTTTAAAAACAGTAAAAATTAAGTAGTATTTTGCTTACTGCTTGCAGTTTACTGCTTACCGCTAATCATTTCGATATGTCTGATAAAAATTTCGATACAAAAATTCTGCATACATCCTATGCCAAACCCGATGCTTACAATGCGTTGAGCATGCCGGTGTATAATTCAGCTGCGTTTGAATTTGATTCAGCGGAGCAAATGGAGTTGGCTTTTACGGGTCGTGCTGCTAATCATACCTATTCGCGAATTACAAATCCTACAGTGCAGTATTTCGAAGACAGGGTGAAATCTATTACCGGAGCTTTTAGTGCTACTGCATTGAATTCGGGAATGGCAGCTATCACCAATGCCATTATCACGCTGGCTAAAACAGGTGATAATATCGTTACTTCGCGCCATTTGTTCGGAAATACCTATTCGTTTTTTGCTTCCACGCTGGCTGCGTTTGGAGTTGAGACACGTTTTTGTGATTTGACTGATTTGAAAGAAGTTGAATCGAAAACTGATGCCAAAACCTGTGCGGTATTTCTGGAAATTATTACCAATCCGCAAATGGAAGTTGCCGACTTAAAAGCTGTCTCTGCCATTTGCAAGGCAAAACATATTCCTTTGGTTGCCGATACAACGATTGTTCCGTTTGGCGTTTTTATAGCCCGGGATTTTGGGATTGACATAGAATTGGTTTCGAGTACAAAATACATTTCCGGAGGAGCCACAAGTCTTGGTGGCTTGATTGTGGATTATGGAACTTTTGATTGGTCGAAATCAGAAAAACTGGAAGTAATGGCAAAGGATTTAGGTAACGGAGCCTTTACAGCCAAGCTCCGCAAGGAAATTCACCGCAATATGGGAGCTTACATGACTCCGCAAGTGGCATATATGCAAACTTTAGGACTCGAAACGTTGTCGATTCGGTTCGAAAAATCTTCGCACAACTGTATGGAACTCGCTTCAGAAGTGGAAAAACTCGATGGTGTTGAATCAGTCAATTATACAGGTCTGAAAACCAATGAGTTTTATGCACTGAGTTGCCGCCAGTTTGGTGATTTTCCCGGTGCCATGTTTACGTTAAATCTGGTTTCGCGGGAAGCTGCTTTTTCTTTTCTGAATAAATTGAAACTCGTAAAACGGGCAACTAACCTGTTCGACAATAAAACGCTGGCAATTCATCCGGCAAGTACTATTTACGGCAATTTTTCTGCTGCTCAGCGTGAGGCAATGAATGTTTCTGATAAAACTGTCCGTATTTCTGTTGGGCTGGAAAATTTGGCGGATTTGCTGGCGGATTTTCAGCAGGCACTACTTTAATGTACAATTGATAGTGTGCAATTTAGAGTCAGAAGTTGTTAAGTTAAGAAAGATGTAAATAATAAGCCTGAAAGGCTTAAATATGAATAACCATGGGTATTAACCCATGGACAGAAATAAATGCGAGCACAACCCTGAAAGGGTTGAATAGCAATGCTATATGTAATTAAACCCCTTCAGGGTTTTTTAATTTACATTCATTTTAAACCACAGGTTTTACCTGTGGCAAATCAAATTTAAGCCCTTCAGGCTTAAGTTAACGACATTGAATTAAGAGTCATTAATTGACAATTGATATGTTTCCATTCTTTCATTCATATTATATGCTCATATTATTATCACCTGCCAAAATTCAGAATTTCGAAAAATTTCCATTCGGAAGTTTTTATTCTGAACCGGAATTTATGAAAGAAGCCGGTCGGTTGGTGAAGCTAATGCGGAAACTCTCACCGGCAGAATTATCAAAACTTCTCGAAATAAATTCGCAGCTAACACAACTCAATCTCGATCGTTACCTCAACTGGCATACGCCTTTCACTCCTGAAAATTCAAAACAGGCAGTGTTGGTTTTCGATGGAGAGGTTTTTCGCGGACTGAATGCCGGTACGATGAAGCAGGATGATTTGGAATATGCTCAGCAGCATTTGAGAATATTGTCAGGGTTATACGGAGTTTTGCGTCCGATGGATTTGATTCAACCTTATCGCCTCGAAGTGAGTTCTTTGCTCGAAAATCCTGCAGGAAAAGATCTTTATGCATACTGGAAAGAAAAAGTAACAAAATCGGTGCTGAATACGCTGAAAAACTCGGGACAACCCGGACTGATTTTAAATCTTGCTTCGTCGGAATATTTTAAAACGCTCGATTTGAAAAAGAAGAAAGTCAGGATTATCGATGTGGAATTTTATCAGTATAAAGAAGATAAATTTAGTCAGGCTGTAATATATACCAAAAAGGCCCGTGGTTTAATGGCTGGTTATGTACTCCGTAACCGTATAGAAGACGAAGAACAGCTCAAGGGATTTTCCGAGGATGGTTACTGGTATAGTCCGCAAATGTCCACAGAAAATAAATTGGTTTTTATCAGATAATTTATTTGATAGTTAGTGATTTATTCTGAAAAAATACTTATCTTTGCAGCCGCTTTTCGAGAAAAAGCATTAGGTATAATCAATTAAAAAACAAAAAAATGCCAACTAAAATCAGATTGCAACGTCATGGTCGTAAAGGATATGCTTATTATCATATCGTTATTGCCGACAGTCGCGCGCCACGTGATGGTAAATTTATCGAACGAATCGGTTCGTACAACCCAAACACCAATCCTGCTACTATCGATTTAAAATTCGAACGTGCTTTGTATTGGGTTCAAACAGGTGCTCAGCCTACTGACACTACCCGTAATATTCTTTCAGACGAAGGTGTTTTGATGAAAAAACACTTACTCGAAGGTGTTAAAAAAGGTGCTTTTGATGTAGCTGAAGCCGAAAAACGTTTTGAAGCATGGAAATCTTCGAAAGAAGCCAATGTGAGCAAAACAAAACAACAATTAGCTGCTGAAAAACAAGCTGCTGCCAAAGCTCGTTTAACTGCCGAAGTAGAAGCTAATAAAGCAAAAGCTGCTGAAATTGCAAAGAAAAAAGCTGACGCTATTGCTGCTGAAGTAGAAGCTGCTGCCGAAGTGGTAGCTGAAGCTGCTCCGGTTGCCGAAGAAGCTGCTGCTGAATAATCAATATCAGAAACTTACAAAAAACCCGAAAGAAATTTCGGGTTTTTTTATACACGAAAATTATGGATAACACAGTTAATATTGCATTACAAATTCTGCCATCGTCAAAAACTATTCATCCGTACAATTTGGTGGATAAAGCCATTGAAGTTATTGCGGCATCGGGTATTAAATACCGCGTAACTCCTTTTGAAACCGTAATGGAAGGTTCTTACGACGAAATTATGAAAATAGTTAAGCAAGCTCAGGAAGCCTGCTACGCTGCCGGAGCGGAAAGTCTGATGACCTATGTGAAAATACAATCATCGCTCACCGATGTGAGTATCGAAGATAAAACGGGAAAATACGAATAACAAAACGAAAGGCTGTCAGTTCATACCCGACAGCCTTCGTTTGACATATAATTCAGTTTTTTACAATTCCCAGGCAAGAGCACTTGCACCAAGAACAGCAGCATCGGCTTCTTTCAGTTCAGAGAATAATACTTTCACTTTTCCTTTCCAGATTGGAAGTACATTTTCTTCCATGGCTTGTACCACCGGATTCAGAATTAAATCGCCAGCTTTGGTTAATCCACCGAAAAGCACAATGGCTTCGGGTGCGCTGAAAGCGATAAAGTCGGCAAAGGTACGTCCAAGTATGTTTCCGGTATATTTGAAAATATCCAAAGCTACTTCGTCGCCCTGAATGGCTGCATCGAATACATCTTTGGACGTAATACTGTCAACAGGAATGTTGCGTAACAGACTGTCTTTGGTTGTTGAACCAAGAATTTCGCGGGCTGAACGAGCAACGCCGGTGGCTGATGCATAAGTTTCGAGGCAACCATGTTTTCCGCATCCGCAAAGACGACCATTCTCGCGTTCTACAGTCACATGTCCAAGTTCTCCGGCAAATCCATCGTGTCCGTACACTAATTTTCCATCGATTACAATACCGCTACCAACACCTGTCCCCAACGTAATCATGATGAAATTTTTCATGCCACGGGCAGCACCGTAAGTCATTTCACCAATAGCAGCAGCATTTGCATCGTTGGTAAGAGCCGCAGGAATACCGAATTTTTCGCTCATTAATTTGGCGAAAGGAATAACACCTTTCCATGGCAAATTGGGCGCAAATTCAATATTTCCGGTATAATAGTTTCCGTTGGGTGCTCCAACGCCAATTCCCTTGAATTTTTCTACACCACCGGCAGTATCAATCAGTTTGATTAATTCGTCGTATAAATCCTGAATGTACAGGTTTACATCGGCGTGAGTTCCTGTTTTAATCGCACTTTTCGATATTACATTTCCACGGGCATCCACCACACCAAATACAGTGTTGGTACCACCCATGTCCATTCCAATTACATACGGTTTTTCCATTTTTTTTTGAATTACGTGATTAGAGTAAATAATTCGTGTTTCAGTATTCAATCAATCAAATTGAAAACTGAAACACGATAATATAAGTTTGTAATTATTCTACCGGAATATCTTTGTTTACGTTTTTGCAACCGATAAGCGCGTACCACAACATGTAAGCTAGACAGGCAAACATTACCCAATAACTGTTGATGTAGCCGAAGTTATCAGAAACAAAGCCCTGAAGAAGTGGAACGATACCACCACCCATAACCATCACCATAAAAATACCTGAACCGGCAGCTGTATATTTTCCTAAACCTTCAACAGCCAGATTGAATACACCGCCCCACATAATGGATGTGCATAATCCACAAAGTACAAAGAATAAAACGCTTAAAGGAACTGCCACATCCAATACAGGGATATTAATAGTTGCTGTTGTTGGAACAAAAATAGCTAAAGCGATAAAAATTAAACCCGCAGTTGAAACTGTGGTTAACATGGTTTTACTTGAAACTTTCGATCCTATTAAACCTCCAATCAAGCGGCCAACCAGCATTAATAACCAGTAAATACCCACGATACTTCCGGCAATTGTTGCATCAAGACCCAAACCCGGATTTGAAGAAGTAGGTTGTGCTGTCATAAATAGGTTAGCTGTACTTGGAATACCAATTTCGATACCTACGTAGATGAAAATTGCAATGGCACCAAAAATGAAGTGACGGAAAGAAAGCGGACTGTGAGCATGTTTTACATTACGTTCAGCAGCTGTTTCTTTATGTGGTTCCGGAATTTTAACGAAGGATAATACAACAAATGCCAAAGCAAAAATTCCCATGGCAAGGAATAGGGCGGGGTTCGCTTTTTCAATAGTACGACCGGCTTCAGCACCCATAAGATAACCAACTAACATTGGAGTTATTGTTGCTCCGATAGAGTTGATTGAACCGCCAAACTGCAAAAGTTTATTTCCTGAGTTTCCACCGCCACCTAAGGTGTTAAGCATCGGATTTACTACAGTATTCAACATACACATGGAGAAACCAGAAATAAATGTTCCGGTAAGATAAACAGAGAAACTACCTACCTGACCAGAAAAAAACTGAACTCCTACACCAATAAATCCAACAGCGATTGCAGCTAATGCTGTTACCTTGTAACCCCATTTTTTCAACATTATACCTGCTGGAATACCCATAAAAGCATAAGCCATAAAGTTACCCAGGAATCCTAATTGTGATTGAAAGTTAGTTGCATTAAACTGTTTTGCCATAATTACACCCATTGGACTTGGTAATCCGGTCACGAACGCAATCATAAAAAACAATGCAAACATCATTGCAATTGGCAATGCATAATTTTTGTTTTCAGTACTCATATGAAATTTAATTATTAGTTAGTTATATAGTTTGAATAATATCACGATAAAAGCAGCACAAAGTTAATTATTTTCGGTACTCGAAAATGATAAAAGAAAAGAGCAAATAATGTTTTACAACATGTTTTGCTCTTTCAGTAATGATTTTGATGTTAATAACTCTTATATGCTTACAAATTTTTGAATAAAAATTCCGACATACGTGTGTACAGATGCCTTCTGGTCTGCTTGCCTAGTATGCTGTGATTTTTATCAGGATAAATCTGCATTTCGAACTGCTTGTCGGCTTCAATCAGTTTGTCGATATACAACATGGTGTTTTGCATGTGTACATTATCGTCGGCTGAACCGTGAATAATCAACAGTTTGCCATTCAGATTTTTTGCCATGCCGATAGCTGAAGTTTTATCGTATCCGTCGAAATTTTCCTGTGGACGACGCATGAAACGTTCGGTGTAAGCTGTGTTGTACAAGCGCCAGTCGGTAACAGGTGCAACAGCAATTCCTGCTTTAAAAATTTTTTCACCATTGCTCATCGACCACAGTGTCATAGATCCGCCATAACTCCATCCCCAAATGCCAATACGGTCTTTATCGATGTACGATAAGCTACCAAGATATTTCGCAGTTTCCACCTGATCTTTGGCTTCCAAAATTCCCATTTGCATGTAAGTGCATTTGCGGAACTCGGCACCACGGGCTCCAGTTCCGCGTCCGTCGACGCAAACTACGGCATAACCGTTCGATGCCAGATAATACTCCCAACCAATGCTCCATTTGTCCAGCACTTCCTGAGAGTTTGGTCCGCTGTATTGCACCTGCAGAACCGGATATTTTTTGTTAGGATCGAAATTTGCAGGTTTTACCATCCAACCATTGAGTTTTATATTTTCGCCAGTAGTGAAACTGAAGAACTCTTTCTTTGGTAATTGCAAGGCTTCAAATTCTTTTTTTAGTCGGTCGTTGTTGTCCAGAGCTCTGACTAATTTACCTGAAGTATTGTAAAGTGATATATTATTCGGATTTTCGATATTAGATGAAATGTCAGCATATAGTGTCAGCGAAGCATTGAAATAGGCATTGTGCGTTCCTTTTCCATCCGATAAACGTACTTTTTTTCCTTTGGTATCTACAGAGTAAATATCGCGCTTCATGGGAGAAGATTCTGCTGATTGATAATAGAGCATTTTTTTAACTTCGTCGTAACCATAAAACTCTGTCACATCCCAGTTTCCTTTGGTCATTTGTTTTACAACCGTTCCGTTGATGCGGTACTGGTAGATATGGTTGTAACCGTCCTGTTCGCTGGTTCCGAAGAAAAACTGGTTATCGGAAGTAAACTGAATATTGTCGATATATTCATAATTCACATAATACTTATCTTCCTGACGTAAAATCAATTTAGCAACTCCTGAACCGGGATTTGCCAAAAACATATCCAGTACGTTCTGATTTCTGTTCAGTTTGAATACCGCCAGTTGATCCTGTGCATTGGTCCAGCGGATACGAGGCACGTAAAAATCTTTGTCAGTTTCGGGAAGTTTCACAAAACGGGTAGTTTTGTTGAAATCATCGTACACACATACGCTTACTTTTGAGTTATTCTGACCGGCTTTTGGATATTTGAATTTCAAAAAACCCGGGTAAAGTTCAATTTCGTCAGGATCGGACTGATTTTTATACATCTGAAACGAGAATTCAGGAATGTCAGTCTCATTAAACTTGATATAAGCCAGTAATTTACTGTCGGGACTCCAGCAAAAATGGCGGGTGGCTTCAAATTCTTCTTCGTACACCCAATCAGGTGTTCCGTTGATAATTTTTCCGGCTTCACCATCTTTGGTAATGGCAATTTCGGTGTTATAATCCAGCTTTTTCATATACAGATTATTGGCGCGTGCAAAGGCAATGTAACGACTGTCGGGCGAAAATAGCGGAACTTCCTGCGCTCCACCATCCGAAAGCGGTTCCAGTGTTTTGCGCTTAATGTCGTAAACATAATAATCGGCGGTAAAAGTACGACGGTAGCGGTATTTTACATTGGTGTACAGCAGCATTTTTGTTTCATTCGGACACAGCTCGTAACCGGCAAATGTTTTAATCGGACAATTTTTGATCTGTGCAGTGCTGAAAAGCGTATCAACGGTTGCACCCGTTTTGTAATTGTATTTTACCACAGCTCTATCGTGAACGGATAGCGTGTAGTTTTCACCATCTATCATGGATGTTGGCGGATCGAACCGCTTCGGACGAAATTTTCCATCGGTAATATCGTAAAGTAAATCGGCATACAAAAAATTTACTGTCAGAAGAAAAACAAAGAACGGAATTAAACGTTTCATATATAGAACTTTTATTAATTTTACAGCAAGAAATGATTTGAAAGAATCATTTCTTTACAAAAATACAAGTTTTTATTTTTTTCGAACAGTCGAAGCTAAAACTTTTCAATCCGTTAACAAATAGAATGCAGAATAAAGAACATAGAACCAAGAATAAAGAACTTTGAAACTCTTGAAACACACTAACAATATTTCTACTCAACCTTATAATATGCTCATGTTATGAAACTCATTAAAGATTTATTTTTCACTTCACCCAGAACGGAAGGACTTGGTATTTGTTTGAGCGGAGGTGGCGCATTGGGCTTTGCTCACATTGGTGTTTTACAGGCGCTCGAAGATCATGAAATTTATCCACAACACATTGTGGGTTCGAGTATGGGTGCCATTGTAGGTACTTTTTATGCTGCAGGTTATTCGCCTGCCGAAATGCTGCAACTGATAAAGGACGACAAACTGTACAAAATCACCAAACTGATGACTTTTCATCCCACTTTTTTAAAGTCGGGATTGTCCGATCATCATTTGCTACGGCAATTGGTAAAAGAACTGATACCGCACAACAGTTTTGAGCAACTGAAAAGAAAGTTGAATTTATGCGTTGTGAATCTCAACCGTGCTGAATGGGAAATTGTAAATACAGGTGATGAATTGGATAAATGGTTGGCAGCTTCGGCCAGTATTCCGGGAATTTTTGAAGCTATCAAACACAACGATAGTTATTATGTGGATGGTGGATTGCTGAACAATATGCCGGCCCAGGGAATTGAAGACAATTGTCAGACGATTATCGGTGTGGATGTTATACCACATATTCCGCCACTACATTTGAACAAAACTATTGATACTTTGGCAAGTTCGGTACGTGCCATGCAGCATCAAAACTCGCGCGAAGGCAGGGATTTATGTCGTTTTTTGATTGAACCTCGAGCCATCGAAAAGCATCATGAGTTTAGTTTTGATGCCTACAACGATATTTATCTGTATGGTTACAGGGCAGCTACCAAATATATTGTAGAAAATCCCGAAATGATGCGGTTAAAGAAAGGGTAAGCAAGCATCTTGCCCGTTTTAGTTTCTCTATTCAATATAACTTTCCAAAGTTCAAAACTTTGGAAAAGTTTGAATATCAGGTTTTAATTCTTTTTATCTCACTCTTCCTCCACACACCCAGGCTTTCACCCAGTAATCGTCGTCGAGATTGCTTACCATAACACCACGCGATGAGGATGCGTGTACGAATTTATGTTCTTTCAGGTAAATGCCCACATGATTTACTTTAGCCTGATTTTTATTGGTGGTTTTGAAAAATACCAAATCGCCTTCGCGTAAATTATTTTTGCTGATTCTTTTGCAGTTTACCTGAAGAATATTTTCCGAATTTCGCTCAATTTTAATGTCGTACACCTTCAGGTAAATTTGCTGCACCAGCGACGAACAATCAACGCCTTCGCGCGACATTCCACCATCCACATGCGGAACGCCCATCCAGGAAGCTGCTTCTTTGTAGAGCGTAAAATTATCTTTCTTGTCGTACTCCAATCCCAAAACTCCATACACTTCGATGCGCTCTTTTTTCTCCAGCTGCCGGGTAGGACTGCAACTGAATAAAAACAGAACAATTCCGATCAGAAATAACTGACGTGAATAGGATAATTGCATATTGAAGATATTTGATACAAACTTAGACAGTATTTTCGGGTAAACAGGCATTCAGACTACTCACCCACATTCACTTTTTATCCGAAACAAATAACGATGCAATATACGCTGTAAATGTTCCAAACATTCCTACACCTGCTGTCATAAGAAAAGCTGCTATAATTCTTCCTTCGGTAGTTACAGGAAATTTATCTCCATAACCTACCGTTGTAATTGTGACATAAGCCCACCAAATAGCATCTTCGGCAGTTTTAATATTACTATTTGGATCAGTTTCTACTTGTAAAATAGCTATAGAAGAAAAAATTACTAATAGAATTGCAATAACTAGCACTGATGTGAGGGTTCCCTCAGTTTTATTTTTAAAAATATGTTCAACAAACATTTTAGTTGACCTGAATGCTCTGATTATACGAAGTAATCTTATCAAACGAAAAATACGTCCGGCTCTGAGAAAACCAATCATTGGAATGCTTGAAATTAAATCAATCCAACCCCAACGCATGAATTTTAATTTGTTAGGAGATTGAATGAATCTTATTAAAAATTCGATGAAAAAGAAAATACAAATAACTATATCAATGTAATTTAGAAGTTTAGATGTTTCGTCGGGAATTTTAAAGAAGGTGTCAATAATTAGCGCAATCAGAACATAAAAAGATAAAACAATTACAATTAAATTTAAAGTACCTAATTTAGTTTCTGAATTTTCTTTTTGTTTCTTAGTCATTTTCTTTCTGATATTTGAATGAGAATGTTTAGGGCAAAGTTAAATAATATTTTCGGTTAAACGGCAATAGCTCGTGTTGGGTAAACAGGCATCCTGCCTGTTTGTCTTTTAAACGGGCAGGATGCCCGTTTATCCGCTAAAACTCGCACCACGTGCCTTTCCAGTTCAACCAGTTATCAACTAATTTCGCTTTCACGGGATTCATGATAGTATAGTCTATTGCACGAAACAAATGCTGTTGATCACGAATTGTTGTGTCAAAACTTTCGTCCTGCCAAAATGCACCTTTAAGATTTTCAATTTCATTAATTTTCAGTGCTGTAAAACTTTTTACTGAATGGAGAATATCCTGCAAATATACGGGTTTATTATCAATGCTTTTTTCGTACACATGCAAAACCCAATGAACATGGTTGGGCATAATGCAAAAAGCATGATTGTCTATTCTGTTCTTTTCCCAAAAATGAAGCGCATCTGCTATTATAGATGTTATTTCAGGCTTTGAAAGATTAATTTTCGGTTTCTTCTGAACATCAAGTAAATCATCAAAAGCGCCCATATATTTTTTCCTTGTTAGGTAAATCTTTTTATTGATTTCAGCTATTGTTTCTTTATCTGCTTCACGAAATTGAGCCATTTCCAGATCTTGTCTTAGTTGAACTATTTGAAGTTTATAATTTACCAGAGCTTTTGCCGGTACAGCATCTTTTAAATTCCATGTTACAAAATATGATTGACCGGGCTGTTGAAAATGTGGTAATTCACGGCGATAATATTCTTTCTTTTCCATAGGACATCTATAATTATTTGGTTTGTCCGATTTTTTTTAACAGGCAGGATGCCTGTTAACCCATAAAATTACATTATTTTGAGTTTAGTATAGTTATGAATCAGTTTTTTAGTCGATTTTCAGTTTAACATGCATCTAACCTGCTTTTCGGGTAAACAGGCATCCTGCCTGTTCGTCTTTTATACGAGCAGGATGCCCGTTTACCCAATGCCCGTTCACCCTTATTTTTCTATCGGCAAAACAACTGAAAACGTTGTTCCTTCGTTGGTATGAGTTCGGAAACTTATCTTTCCTCCTGAAATTTCCACAATGTTTTTCGAAATGGTAAGTCCGAGTCCCATACCGGTGCTTTTGGTGGTGAAGTTGGGCGTAAACAGTTTTTCGGCAATCTCCTCGGGAATTCCTGTTCCGTTATCGGTAAATTCAACGATCACATCCTCTGCCTCAATGGCAATGGAAACGCTGACAATTCCATCTTTGTCCGACGGAATGGATTGGATGGCATTTTTCAGCAGATTATTAAACACCTGAGTGAGTTGTTCCGGATCGGCAAAAACAAAAATGCCGTTTTCCGAACCATGATAACTGATTTTAAGGTTCTCGTGGTTGTTTACAAACAGCTGAACCACCGAATGCAGACGTTCAGCCACATCCATATGTACAAAATTGGCTTCGGGCATACGGGCAAAGTTGGAGAAAGTGGCTGCAATCCGCGACAAATTATCGATTTGCTCGATAAGTGTTTTGGTGGATTTGCGGAAATAGTCGTCGAAACGTTCATCCTGCATGCTGTAAGTGCGTTGCAGCTGCTGAATGGTGAGTTTCATGGGTGTTAGCGGGTTGTTTATTTCATGCGCAATCTGTCGGGCCATGGTTTTCCATGCCGATTCACGTTCCGATTGCGCCAGCATGTGCGCGCTCCGTTCCAGTTCGTCGAGGGTTTTGTTGTACTGTTTCACAAGTTGACCAATTTCGTCGTTCAGTGTGTAATCAATCTTCTCGTTACGTTGCCCGAAACGCATTTGCTGGAGTTTTTGTTGCAGCATATTGAGTGGTGCCGAAAGTTGTTTACCAATAAACAAACTCAACAGAACCACCAGAATAATAATAAATAAATATATATGAATAATGGCTGACAAAAAGCCCTCTATCTCTTTGCGTATTTCGGCCTGACTGAAGTATTGCGGTACGGCAATATAACCAATTTGCAGATAATCACCATTGTAAAAATCGGTGTAACCTACCAGATAATTGAGTTTGCCAATATTTTCATTGTTCATCATATTGGCATTTTGCGAGAAAAACGGACGAGGCGAAATAAGGCGACTAATCAGATTTTTACTGAAAATAAGCGGTTGCGAACTGCCTATAAGCACACCATTATTGTCATACACATGAATGTCGGTTTGGTATTTGTATGACAATTCCTGCAAATCAAAATTCAGCGTTTGCTGGTTTACCGCCGACAAATTCTGACTCCAGTAATACATGTTTTGCAGTTCTTTCTGGATATATTTCTTTTTTGTTTCGATATGCAGAGCTTGTTCGTCCTGATATTTCTGACGAATAAAATTGACCGAAACATAAAAAATTCCTACAAAACTAACTATCAGCAAAAGAATGAATGAATACTGAAATTTTGCTGTTAGTCCGATCCGTATTTTCCAGTGTCGGCGCGACAATTGATGCATCCACGTAAAAAACATGCATACAAAAAAGAAAATAATCATGGTGTAGAACCGATAAAGCATAGCTGCAGCCAGTCGAACAGGATCCTGCTCTGCCAGAACTATGTATACATCTTTGGTTGGATGATAGATAAAATAAGGTCGGTGATTTATTTTCTGTCGATAGAACTCATCTTTGCGTTTTTCAATCCATGTAATGTTTTCGGGAAACTCGATTGGACCCGACGAAAATAACAACTGCCCTTTATCATATTTCGCTGTGGAAATTTCGAGTTGAGTCTGAATGTCGGGCACAGGTGCTACAAACAGGTTAGGAAAGCTATAACTCAAGAAATTTTTACGCGGAAAAAACTCCATAAAAAAGTAAAGCGAATCAGTATTTCTCACCGGAAAAATTCCCAAATACGACATATCGTTGAACGACGCCGGAACACTGTAAAAATTCGTGTTTTTCAATCGAGTTCCAACCGTGAAAATATAATTCTGATATGCCTCGTACTGATCAGAGCTGTTTTTTACCACATTCAGGCGCATATCATATTTATTCCAGAAACCTCGTAAATACGTTTGATTGATATATGTATTTGCCTGAAATACAGAATCGGGATACGCTGCCATTCGACTAATGGAGGTATCGCGCACAATCTGGTCGTTCAGGTCTTCGAGCAGAATATCAGCCATACCATCGTTGCCCGAACTTCCGTTTACAAAAATATTGCGACATATAGCCTGATATTTTTCTGTTTTTTTCTGATAACCCAGCACAAGTGTATTCCATACAAACAGGTTTACATAAATAAATATCCACCAAAGCATCAGATAGTAAATATTGCCCTGCTTTTTGAAAAGTAAAGGCACATAAAATGAGACCAGCAGCAGTGCATACGAAATGACGAAATACTTAAATCCGTTTTCGAAAACAAAGTAGGCTGGCAACAAAATGACTACAAAACCAACGATATCTTTGAGCAAATAGTTTTTAAAGTTTTGCTTGTTTCGTGCTTTGTAAAAAAGTAATACAAGCGATGCGCCCCACAGCAGTACCAGAAAATGTATCCAGACTTTGGTGGTAGTAAAGTCTTCGAAATGAAGTATATCCAGCCGGAAACTTGAGTGAAAAATCAGTCCCGAAAGCATATAATACACCAACATGAAAAAAACAGGGAAAAGCACTGATAAGATCCACTGACTCCGGCCGGTTTTTTTTGAATTTACCGACACTCTGAAAAACAACAGATAAACCGAAGTAAATAAAAGGGCTGTAACTATGGTAAGGTGAATAATGGATGCCAAAAATGTATTGGAAGCATAATCGAAAGGAGAGAAAAAGCCGCTCCAGTACAATAAATCAGGAATGTTAAAATACAGACTGATTCCTGTAACAACAAAGGCTGCCGAAAAAACAATCAGGAACTTACTAATGGTAAATTTACGTTTAAAAAATCTGTACGCATTGGCGTATATCAGAAAAAAGAAAAGAAAAGCCCCACAAAACGAAATAATACCGGCATATGCCCACGTATTGTTGTGAACAGGATTTTCTGATTGAGTCACCGAGAAAAGATAGTTGTTACCGATGTCGGTAATGCGGTTTTCTGAAACTTCAGGTTGCACCTTGATGCCAAACTCTTTGGGCAGTCGAAACGATGATTCAAATCCTCCGGAAAGCAATTCGTTTTCCATCGGATAATAATTTTTTACCGTGATAAGCGCGACATAAACCAATGAGTCTTTAACAACCGATTTATATACACAGGAGGCATTTGTCAACTCCACAAACGATGATTTTACGCCGGAGTCTATGCAAAGTGATGAAATGTCAAGATGATTGTCTGTCCAAAAAATCAGACCGTGTTGATTGTAAATATAATAGGCAATTCCTTTGCTGTTGTTGTCGAACAGTGTTGAATCAGGTGACTCCGGGTTAAATTCAGTCCTTAATTTTTGAAGTTCACTTACGGCTGTTTTTTCTTTTTCGTTGAGTTTTTTCTGAAACTGATGAATTTCGAACGTACCCGGCGATGTTGACTGATAAAAATAAGTACACAACCAACCACTCGCCAGACTTACCAGCAAAGCGATAATCAAAAAGCGGATGGTTGTGGTTAACTTCATAAGAGATTAATTAATGAAAAATATTCAGAAATTTACGTGGTACAGGTGTTTCGAAACATACTTTCTTTTCGGTGTCAGGATGTATAAATTCCAATGTACGGGCGTGTAAAGCCATTCTTCCAACCGGATTCACTGCCGAACCATATTTTTTATCACCCACAATGGGATGACCAATTCCCTGCAAATGTACGCGAATTTGATTTTTTCTGCCGGTTTCGAGTTCGAGTTCCAGTAAGCTGTAATTTTCGTTCGATTTTATTCTTTTGTAATGCGTGATGGCCTGTTGTCCGCCGTTATCGAAATTACTCGAATGTATTTTCAGCGATTTCTCGTTTTCGGTTAGCCAGGTGACAATGGTGTCTTTGGGCTTTTCCACAGCGCCTTCCACTAACGCCACATATACACGACGCGTAACAATCCGATGCCAATTTTCCTGCAATGCCAGTTGAATTTCCTTGCTTTTGGCAAACATAATAACGCCCGAAGTTTCGCGGTCGATACGGTGAACCACATAAATGCGGTTTTGAGGCGAAGACTTTTTTACATGTGTTTTCAGGATTGAAAATGCGGTGGTTTCGTCTGTTTTTCCGGTACTTACTGTGAGCAAACCTTCCTTTTTATCCACCACAATAATGCTGTTATCTTCGTAAATGATGCTTAACTTCGGATGCGAAAGTTCAAAATTCCCTTTTGTCCCCAGCACAGTAATCACATCGTTTGGTTTTAGTGGCGCATTAAATTGCGTGGTAATTTTATTGTTGATGGAAACCTGCCGATGCGACAGGAGCGATTTTACCGAACTACGACTCATTCCACCCATTTTTGCCAGCAGAAAAGTCATTAATTCAGCCGGTTCATTAACTTTTAAACGTGTGTCGTTTGGTGCAGGAGCAGGTTTACCCGATTTTTTATTGTACATTTTTTTTATTTAGATTTTAGAGCAAAGAATAAAGAACAAAGACTTTTGAAACCACTGTAACTTTTAAACTATTGAAACGAATGAGAATTTTGAAATAATTCGCGACTTGGAAGTCGTGAGCCCCGAAATACCTACGCGGTTATTTCGTTATCCAGTTTGCCACCGCCAGAGCTGCATTTTCGCCATCGATAGCCGATGAAGTGATTCCGCCGGAATAGCCGGAGCCTTCGCCTGCGGGAAATAAACCTTTGATATCAGGATGCTGCCCGGTTTCATTATCGCGTGGAATTCGAACAGCCGACGAAGAACGTGATTCCACACCAACAACAACGGCATCGTTGGTCAGATAGCCTTTCATTTTACGATCGAACTTTTTGAAACCTTCGCGCAAACGTTCCGAAATAAACTGAGGCAGCCAAAAATGCATGGGCGACGAAATCAATCCCGGCATATACGAACATTCAGGTAAATCGGCCGATACTTTTCCTTTTACAAAATCGACCAATCGTTGTGCCGGAGCTGTTTGTCCCTGACCGCCATTGTTCAGATAGGCCAGATTCTCCACATATTGCTGAAAACGTAATCCCGCCAGATTTCCGTATTTATTAAATTCTTCAGGAATATCGGATGGTTGAATTTCCACCACGATGCCAGAATTGGCAAATGGCGAATTTCGTTTGGAAGCCGACATGCCGTTCACCACAATTTCTTCTTTACCTGTACCTGCGGGCACAATGCGTCCGCCGGGACACATGCAAAACGAATACACGCCTCTGTCCTGAACTTGTTCCACCAGATTGTAACTGGCAGCCGGAAGATATTCACCACGATCGGCACAGTGGTACTGAATACTGTCGATCAGCGTTTGTGGATGCTCCACACGTACGCCCATGGCAAATCCTTTCAGTTCAAGGGCAACGCCCTGCTTGTCGAGCATTTCGTAAATATCGTGTGCCGAATGACCGGTAGCAAGTATCAGTGCATCAGCCTTAAATTCGCTGCCATCTTCGGTTTTGCAACCTTTCACGGCATTGTTTTCGATGATAATTTCTGTTAGTTTCTTTTCAAAATGAATTTCACCACCACATTTGGTAATGGTTTTGCTCATATTTTCGACTACATCAGGCAATTTGTCGGAACCGATATGCGGATGCGATTCATAAAGAATCTCTTCGGCAGCGCCGTGGTAATGAAAAATTTCGTAAATACGTTGTGCATTTCCTTTTTTCTTCGATCTTGTGTAGAGTTTTCCATCCGAAAACGTGCCGGCTCCACCTTCGCCAAAACAGAAGTTTGATTCGGGATTAATACCCTTGTTGCGGTTGAGTTGTGCAATGTCCGATTTGCGTTTGTCGGCCTTCTTTCCACGTTCCAGTACAATGGGACGTAAGCCATTTTCTATCAGTTTCAATGCGGCAAACAGCCCGGCAGGACCTGCGCCAATCACCAAAACAGCTTTTGCATCGGAAACATCACTGTAATGAATATCCGAATCGGTATTTTCCGGCGCTTTTTCGTTCCAGTAAACTTCTACAGTAATATTTATTTTTGGTTGAAACGACCGGGCATCAATCGATTTGCGTAAGGTGCGGAGACGTGTTATTGTTTGGGGATTTATTTTTAGTTTTTCGGCGACCTGAACGAGCAGTAATTCCTGTTTTTCAGCTTGTTCCGGAGTTAATATAAGTTGTATTTCGCTGTGCATAATAAGTTTGTAATTTTTACAAAGATACGCAAAAAAGTGGCTCGGAGGTTTATTTCTTTATCGTTACCTTTACCTTTTTGTTGATATTTGTCCATTGTGGACTCTCATTGGTCAGTCGGATAAATTCAGTTTCGAGCGACCGGCAGTTTGAATAAACAATTTTCGTGCCTGTTGGTTTACCGGTATTGTCAATATTGAAAGTAGCTGTCAGTTTGTAGTGGGCATTGTTACAAAGTGAGTCACTTAACTGACTTTTTACGTATTTTCTGAACTCAGTAACCCCGAAAACAGGTTTTTTGTACGTTGATTCTGTGCTTATACCTGCAACTTTTCCTGAAAGTTCGTTATTGATAGCTGTATTGGCTTTTGGTTGTAATAAACTCCGTTTTGCATATCCTGTGGTTACTACTTCATTCAATGCCAAACTACTAGGTTCGAGTTGAACAATGGCTGAATCGCTTATTACAGGAATTGTTTTGCTCTGATAACCAATATAACCTACTTCCAGACTTCCAACTTTCTCAGTTGGAGTTTTCAAATAGAAATTGCCATCCATATCGGTAACTGTGCCTATGTATTTATTATCCTTCAAATGCACATTAGCACCTATCAAAGGTTGACCCGTTTCGTCTAAAACTTTTCCGTGAATCACATTTGGTTTTCCCTGAATAGTTGTCACGGCTGTACCCGCAATGGTCGGTTTGTTATCAATTATAACTGATGCTGAACCCGCTGAATTTATTTCTGCAGATTTTACAGGTGCTGAAATCACCATTTCATCCAATTCTTCCACCACAACAGTAGATCCATCTGCATCATTCATTTCTACAGACATTTCCTCATCCACTTCATTATTAATAGAATAAACTTGTTTGTCGTTGCCTTTTATTGATTTTTCTTCTGATTTTTTTAGTTTTGTTTCGTTAGAAGCAATGGCCGGAATAGAAGTTCTGGTTTTTATACTATCAGAATCAGCTCCAACAGTTATGACATCTGCAACAGGAGTTATTGCTTCCTGCTGACGGAACAATAAACTGATACCCAGAATTAATGCCACTGTAGCTGCGATGCTTAAAACAGAATATCGAATAAATAGTGTTTTTCTGTCTGATTTACGTTCAACTCTGCGTTCAAGTTGCTCAATAATATCCAAATGATTACCCTGAACGCTGTCGAATCCTTCGATAGCGTCCTGCAAAAACGGGTCGTTCATGGCTTCGCGTTCCAGTTGGTTCGCTTCTTTGCCATGCCGTTTGCTTTGTATGTAATCTTTTAGTGTCATAAATTAATTCACCCCTAATGACCTCTCCCTAACCCTTTCCTGAGGAGAGGGAAAGAGCGTTTTATTTCAGTCATTGTAGGTATTTCTATTTTCTTAATTTCCTATTTTCCTAATTTCTAACATTAGCTTCAAAAATATCACGCATCCAAAACCCGTAAGATACAGCTTTTCAGATTCCTTTTTCCGTTTTGAATATAGCTTTTCACTTTTGTCAGTGCATATCCTGTAAGTTCAACAATATCGGCATAGGATTTATCTTCGAAATAAAACAGTTTTACACTTTTTTGTTGTTCCTCTGATAATGTTTTCATACAGTATTCCAGCGCAGCCAGTTCTTCGGTGCTTTGTGGTTTATCTGTTTGAGTAAAAAAATCCTGATTTTCCACAAAAGCATCGTCAATTTTAACCATTATTGTCCGTTTTTCTTTCCGGATGACTTGTAGACAATAATTTTTAGCCACACTATACAACCACGAGTTGAAATTGTCAATCTCATAGTTTCTTGCTTTTTCTGAAACCAACTGATAAATCTCCATTACCGCATCGCGGGCAGCTTCCACATCTTCCAGATATTTCAGACAAAGTCCGTAGGTTTTAGGAATATACCGCTTATATAACTCGCCAAAATATGCCATCTCGCCACTTTCCATGAAAAATTGAAACAATTCTTCGTTGTTAAGTTCAGATATTTTACGGCTGTTTTTCAATGAGTTATAATTTTATGAAAAATACTTTCACAAAAATAGAAAAATTTTTCAGTTTGTTTTATGGAATTTGACGAATTATTGAATCTAACAGGTAAAAGGCAACGAAAATTTTAAAACCTCAAAAATAAAAACGACATGAATGCAATCAGAAATCTGCTGACTATTTGTCTGGCAATGGTATTAAGTTTATCGGCACAAGCCGAAGTTATCAATGTAAGTGGTAAAGTGACCGACGAAACAAATTCTCCTATTATTGGAGCAAATGTATTGGTTAAAGGGACTCAGAACGGAACTGTAACCGATAAAAATGGTATGTATAAAATTTCGGCAGAAAAAGGAAAATCACTTGTGTTTAGTTATGTGGGTTACGAAAGTAAAACTGTAAAAGCTACATCAGCTGTCATAAATGTAAAATTAAATCCGTTAGTACAGACACTTGAAGAATGCGTATCTGTGAGTGATGTTGTAGTGACCGGCTATGCAGCAGGAATGTCAACAGGAAACAGAAGTGTATATTCGAAAAGGACTTATATGCCGGCTTGTCCACCTGTTTATCAGGTTCAAACAAGTTATAATGACCTTAACGATGAAGCATACGGGAAATTCAAAGAAAACCGCTTTATGGCAGCTGTGGAAGAACCACTTTCCACATTTTCGCTCGATGTAGATGCGGCATCGTACGGTACTATCCGGAGAATGATCAATTTGGGACAGAAACCCGAAAAGGATGCAGTACGCATTGAAGAAATGATCAATTATTTCAGCTATAATTATGCCCAACCAACCAACGAACATCCGGTAAGTATTACCACTGAAGCTACTGAGTGTCCGTGGAATGCAAAACACAAACTGGTTCGTATTGGTATCAAAGCCAAAGAAATTGCTTCCGAAAATCTGCCCACTTCCAACTTTGTGTTTTTGTTGGATGTTTCCGGTTCCATGCAGGGTGCAAACAGACTCGATTTAGTAAAAGCATCCATGAAATTACTCGTAAATAATTTGAGAGACAAAGACAGAGTCTCCATTGTAGTGTATGCAGGTGCAGCCGGTGTGGTTTTACCATCGACCTCAGGATCGGATAAGCAAAAAATATTGGAAGCTATCGAAAATCTAAGTGCAGGTGGCTCAACAGCAGGTGGCGAAGGCATTCAATTGGCGTATAAAATAGCCGAAAAGAATTTTGTAAAAGATGGTAATAACCGTATTGTGCTTTGTACCGATGGCGATTTTAATGTGGGTGTCAGCAGTAACGACGAATTGGAAAATCTGATTGAATCGAAACGTAAATCGGGTGTTTATCTCACTGTTCTGGGTTATGGAATGGGAAATTACAAAGATGATAAACTCCAAACTCTGGCACAAAAAGGGAATGGAAATCATGCTTATATCGATAATATTCAGGAAGCTAACAAAATGCTTGTCAACGAATTTGGCGGAACTATGTTTACTGTGGCCAAAGATGTGAAATTGCAGATTGAATTTAATCCGGCTTATGTGAATGCATATCGCCTGATTGGTTACGAAAGCCGGCTGCTAAACAAGGAAGATTTCAACGACGACACCAAAGATGCCGGTGAACTTGGCTCGGGACATACAGTAACAGCGCTTTACGAAATAATTCCTGTTGGTGTTGAAAATACCTTTGGCGGTGTGGATAAACTAAAATATCAGAAAACGAAAAATTATGAACCAACACTCAATAAATCGGACTTTACCGGCGAAATGCTGACTGTAAAATTGCGCTACAAAAAACCTGATGCCGACAATAGTGTTAAACTCGAAGTGCCGGTGCTGGCTTCGTCCATCACAAAAACACCCTCTGCTGATTTCAATTTTGTGATGGCTGTATCCATGTTTGGCCAATTATTGCACGAATCCGATTTTAAAGGAACTGCCACTTACGACAAAGTGATTGAATTCGCCAAAAATGGTTTTGGAACCGATGAGCATGGTTACCGGCATGAATTTGTACGGCTGGTGGAAGCGGTGAATCAGATGGAAAAATAGTTTTACTGCTTATCCCTTTCGGTCAAGTAAAATTTTGTAACTTTGCATCATGAATACAAACGAACATTACCCAAATGATTTTCAAGAGTTCCTAATGCAATTTAAGAACGAAGAAGACTGTTGGAAATACATTTTTGAGATGAGGTGGCCGAATGGTTATGTTTGTCCTAAATGCAATGGCAATAATAAGTACTGGTTGACTGGACATAAGCTAATTCATTGTGCTGGTTGTGGTTATCAAGCTTCTGTTACAGGAGGAACTATTTTTCATGGAACAAGAAAACCATTATTACTTTGGTTTCATATTATGTGGTGGGTTGTGGCACAGAAGACAGGTGCAAGTGCCAATAACCTAATGGATTTTATGGGTTTTGGTTCATACGAAACTGCTTGGTCATGGTTACAGAAACTCAGAAGAGCCATGGTTCGTCCAGAAAGAGATAAACTTTCAGGAGAAATTGAAGTTGATGAAACATATATTGGCGGAGTAGAAATTGGCAAAGGAAAACAAGGTAGAGGAGCTGAAACCAAAACGTTGGTCGTAGTTGCCACTGAATGTATAGGAAAACAAATTGGTCGGGTTAGGTTTGAAATAATTCCGGAAGCCTCGTCTGAGTACTTAATGCAATTCATTGAAAATAATGTAGATACAGGAAGTAATATAATAACTGATGGCTGGAGAGGATATAGTCCTTTGACAAATAATACAAATTACAAACACGAAATAAAGGTTATTTCTGGAAGCGGAAGTGAAGCTCACGAACTATTACCGCATGTACATTTGGTTGATTCGTTAGTTAAACGTTGGATAAACGGAACACATCAAGGGAATATTTCACCAAAGTACTTGTCGTATTACTTAGATGAATTTGCTTTCAGATTCAATCGAAAGCTATCAACATATAGAGGGAAGTTGTTTTATAGACTTATGCAACAGGCTGTTGACACCTCTCCAAAACCTTTTAAAGAACTAATAAAAGAAGCTTGACCGAAAGGGATAAGCAGTATAGTTTTTTATTCGATATAACCTGATTTTTAAAAACACAGACTCCCTTCATTGTTTTCGATGAAGGGAGTTCTTTTAGTAAAAAGTATAGACGAACACATAATTAAATTCATGAAATTTGCGTTGATTTATTTTATTTGCGTTCAAAAATTGAGTTTTCAGATATCCTTGTGTTATGTTAAGGCTGTTTTGACGCAACTTTTCAATTGCCGCCCCATTTATGGGGTGGATGAAATTGAGGTATAAAAATGGCTTTAGCCAAATTATTATAGATATTTGGCTAAAGCCTAAACACTTTGTCAAATATATCCGGCAGCTAACGCAGCCGGCAATTCATTGCTAACATAACACTAATTTTTTACAATCTTAGCTGTGTAATCTCCAATTTTCACAATATAAATTCCCGGTTGATAATTTCTCATATCAATATTCAAGGTTTGACCTTCTGATATTGATTTTTGTATCAAGTTCCCCTGAATAGAATAAATGCTGATTGTTTCTTCTCCGTTCAATCCTGAAATCATTAACCAGTTTGTTACAGGGTTTGGACCACATAGAATGTTGGCATTCATGTTGTTTAAATGAGTATATGGTGCGCCAAGATATTGATTGTCGAGGTAATTCAACCTTTGAGTCAACCAATTGCTGATATACGTCATTTCCGAACTGATATTAGTGACAAGCCCGTAACTGCTCCATTTTGCAATTTCACGGGTATCTGCACCACTTTTTGCAAATACATCAGCATAATGTGAAAATCGGGACATTATACTGTCTTTATTGAAAGCTCCTCCTCTTAATTCTTTATACCTGTTTTTCAGTTGTACTGTTCGCCAGTTATTCACATCCAGACTTTTTAATCTGAGGTATAAATTCACCTGTCCATGTTCATTGGTTATCAAAAAGTTATCCAGATCCTGATTGGGGGTTGTTAAATTCTTTGAACCATCCCAACGAATGCCCATAGTACCATCCAAATCCCAGGGAGTTATACTTATTTTGTTCGATATGGTTTGGTCGTAAATTGACGTGAAGGTGTTTTTCCCGTGGTTATCAGTCGCTAATAACAATTCAATAAACAGATAATAATCAAGATAAACCGGTAAATCGAAGTTGTCAGCAACCTTTTGAGTAAAGTTTACATCGGTTGTGTAATAAGAGTTTGGTATTTGTAAGGTAGCATACAGATTATCCCATTTTATAGGTTCTCCTTCGTCATATTCCGGATACTTACATTCATACTGACTCCAGTTCAAATTGGTGTTGCTAAAAGCTGAATATACGCTTGAGCCACCATATGGATAACCCATTAATACCGCATTGCTCCAGGCAACTCCTTTAATGGTAGTACCTCGTTGGGTGTAAGTAGTGATTTTTGTTACTGAATCTGTTACAACTTTCAGTTTTTTCAGGTTGAGTTGTTTCCTGTCCATTCGTTCAGTCATGCAGTATAAACCCAGATATGCATCGTTCTGAAACACTTCGACAAAATGACCACGCGTGCCGTTTCTCATGTTGGGTTCACTGATTATCCAATAAGGTTTAGTAGCGAAATTGTTCCACATATCAGTGTTTACACGGTTTCGCATACGCGCCGGGTCAATATACATGGCATCGAGTATCCAGTTATTGTCATTCCGGAGCGAAAAGAATGATCTGTCGTCGGAATTTACACCCGATGAATCACGCAAATTCAACGCCAGAGATTTTTTGGCATATCCCGTTGAAATTCCTCCACGGGTTTTGATTTTGGTTAGTAAAACCTCGGCTGAGTCCGCTTTCTGAGGTTCAGTTACAACTATTCTGCCCAAACTGTAAACACTTCCTACGGTGGCATCGGTATATAGTTGAACTATTGGCAGGCAGGTGAAATACAAACTTGCAGTGGCTAAACTTGTTGAGCCGTTTTTAATTTCTAACGAAATTTTGGTTGCTGAATTTACAGTTCCGAAATTGACGATTGAATTTGAAGTAACAGCTTTATTGTTTACATAAAGTGTGTAAGATGTGTTTTTAGCAACAAACGCAATAACTTTCGATAGTGTTGAATTTATGTTTTCTTCAGGAACTGTCAGATAAAATTCTTTTTTAGAAGTGTCAGCCACCGGAGTTTGTCCATCGAAAGTAAACCCGGAAAGATAATTAGCAAAAACACCCAGTGTACGATTGGCAACCGGCAGAGAAATAGCTGCAAGACCATCGTCAATAACAGAATTGCCGGATGAGTCGTAAAAAATAAATTGCTCGTTATTGGAGCCTGTGCCGGCATAAACACCAACGGGAAATAACCCTGAAGCGGCAGTGGTTCTTCTGTTCCAGATTTTAGTTGTAGTGGACGCAGATCTGACAACGTAATAATTTAAACCGTTATTTTGTTTAAGTTCCAGCGTGAAATAAGTAGAATTATCCGACTGAATGGCGTCAACCAATTGCAAAGCAGAACGATCGGCTGCGGTGGAATTGTATTGAATGTATTTGCCGGTTGATGCATTCTGAAAACTATATAAATTTCCATTTACATATTTAATCATCCAGTAATCAGTTTCAAGAGCGGTCACTTCATCTCTATCTGCATTGTACACCAATTGATAAGTGCTGTTTCCCGGACTTACAGTTCCGGTTGCATTGTCGCTGTAGGTGGCTATAAGGTATTTCGATTTGGTAAATAAAGGTTTTGAGAATACCAATACGATGGCCAAAAGAAAAATGGCAGACACGAAAAAGCGCTTGTGAACTTGATTCATAAAAGAAAAAAAGGTATCAGATATTATTGCATTATGGTTATAATTCATTTCATTTCAACTGTTAGTCAGAGTGAAAAACGCTGCAAAGATAAAACAAATACTGATTTATAAACTTTTATAGCGGTGGATTAGTGTGATTTTCATAATCAATAGAAAACTGGTTAGGAAGTAGGTGTTGAAAAAAAACGGTAGAAATTCCATATGAATTTTTACCGTTTTTGTGATCCGGTCGGGATTCGAACCCGAGACCCACAGCTTAGAAGGCTGTTGCTCTATCCAGCTGAGCTACCAGACCAATCCGCATCTTAAAAATGCGGTGCAAAAGTACAGTATTTTTCCGAAAGTTCCAACTCATTTCCGCAAAAATGCCTTTATACGCTGATTTATTGGCGAAAAATAGCTAATATTGCAGTCTGAAAATTATTAATAGCATACAAGGATGAAAGTATTGAAATTCGGCGGAACATCCGTAGGTTCTGTCAATGGTATTTTAAGTGTGAAGAAGATTGTTGAGGCTGAAAAGGAGCCGGTTATTGTGGTTGTTTCTGCCCTCTCGGGCATTACGGATCAACTCTATAAAGTGTCCAATCAGGCTTCTGCCGGTGATGAATCTTATCTGGAAGAATACCGTTCAATGCTCACGCGCCACATCGAAATGATTGAAGCTGTGGTGGTCGAAAATAAAATTCAGCAGGTTTCTGAACTCGTAAAAGCGCAATTTAACGACTTAGCCAATATACTTCGCGGCATATATCTCATCCGCGATACTTCTGCCAAAATAATAGATACCATCGTTAGTTACGGCGAAAGTATTTCGTCCATCATTGTGGCTAATGCAATAAGCGGAGCAACTCATTTCGATGCCAAATCGTTTATCAAAACCGAAAATCAGTTCGATAAACATATTGTTGATTTCAAAAAAACAAATCAACTCATAGTAGATACTTTTAAAAAACTACCCGAGGTAAGTGTTTGCGGTGGTTTTATCTCCACTGATAGTAATACAAGCTTTGTAACTAACTTAGGCAGAGGTGGCTCTGATTATACGGCAGCAATTCTGGCTGCTGCACTGAATGCCCGATTGCTGGAAATATGGACCGATGTGGATGGATTTATGACTGCCGATCCACGCATTATCAGCAATACCTATGTGATTGAAAAACTGAGTTTCAGCGAAGCGATGGAGCTTTGTAATTTTGGGGCGAAAGTGATTTATCCGCCTACTATTTTCCCGGTTTTTCACAAAAATATCCCGGTAGTTATAAAAAATACCTTCAATCCCGAAGCTCCGGGTACTTATATATCGCAGGAAAAAAGGGATGAGCCTGCCAAAGCCATCAAAGGTATTTCGTCTATCAACGATACTTCGCTGATTACCATTCAGGGACTCGGTATGGTAGGCGTTATTGGTGTAAATTACCGTATTTTCCGCATTTTGGCCAAAAATGGTATTTCTGTTTTCCTTGTGTCGCAGGCGTCGTCGGAAAACACTACTTCTATTGGTGTGAAAAATGCCGATAGCGAGTTGGCGGTTAAAGTTTTACGCGAGGAATTTGCTGCGGAAATTGCGCAGGGTGAAATTGATAATATCTTCTCCGAGGACGATTTGGCTACGGTGGCTATTGTTGGCGATAATATGAAACGTACGCCGGGTATTGCCGGGAAACTTTTCGGAACTCTGGGAAAAAACGGTATCAATGTGGTGGCCTGTGCGCAGGGAGCTTCCGAAACCAATATTTCGTTTGTAACTGACCGAAAATCGTTGCGTAAGGCGCTGAACGTTATACACGATTCATTCTTTCTGTCGGAATATCAGGTGCTGAATGTGTTTGTGGTGGGCGTTGGAACTGTTGGCAGCAATTTGCTGGAACAGATTAAAAAGCAACAACCCAAACTGATGGTTCAAAACGGACTGAAACTGAATGTGGTTGGTATTGCATCGAGTAAGAAAATGCTGTTTAAACGCGAAGGAATTCAACTTGACAATTTCAGAGAAGAACTTTTTGCCAACGGACACGATGCTACATCGCACCAGATTTGCAACGAAGTGATTCATATGAATATTTTCAACTCGGTGTTTGTGGATTGTACTGCCAATAACGAAATTGCAGGGCTTTATCAATCCTTGCTCGAAAATAACGTTTCGGTGGTAACTGCCAATAAAATAGCTGCTTCGTCGTCGTACGATAAATATCTGAAACTGAAAGATACATCGCGTCGTCGGGGTGTGAAATTCCTTTTCGAAACCAATGTAGGAGCCGGATTACCGATTATCAACACCATGAACAGCCTGATTAACAGCGGTGACCATATACAAAAAATGCAGGCGGTACTTTCGGGAACGCTGAATTTTATTTTCAATACCATCAGCAGTGAAATTCCGCTAAGCAAAGCTATTTTGATGGCGAAAGAAGCCGGATTTGCCGAACCCGATCCACGTATCGACTTAAGTGGAAAAGATGTGGTGCGGAAACTCGTGATTTTGGCACGCGAAGCCGGATATAAAACAGAGCAGGAAGATGTGGTGAAAAATCTGTTTATTCCTGAAAAATACTTTGCCGGTTCGTTGGACGAATTCTGGAAAACTATTCCGGAACTGGATGCTGAATTTGAAGCCAAACGCATTAAACTGGTGGAAGAAGGTAAACGCTGGCGATTTGTAGCCACCATGGAAATGGGTAAATGCAGCGTCGGCCTCGAAGAAGTGGGAAGCCTGCATCCATTTTACGATTTACAGGGAAGCAATAATATTATTCTGATTACCACAGAACGTTACAACGAATTCCCGATGATGATTAAAGGGTATGGAGCCGGCGCAAGTGTTACGGCTGCCGGTGTTTTCTCCGATATTATCAGCATTGCCAACATTCGCTGATTCGGTAAAATGTTAGTCCGCAACAATCTTTTCATCAGGCTTTTGCTGATTGGTGTAATTACCGTAAGCCTGTTTGATGCCTGTAATAAGCCTGTGTCGCAATTGCCTGCAAACAAGATGCGCAATACCGACAGTACAACAGCTGTTCTGATGGAAATGAATAAAAAAATCGCTCATCAGGAAGACAGTCTGATAAGCCGGTTTGTTGCCGATTCCTGTCAGGGCTTTACAAAACAGGAGCAGGGATTTTGGATGAAAATTATCCAAACCTCCAATCGAAGGGAATTTGTAATGAAAGATGTTTGCACTGTGAATATCAAAATTATGCATCTGAATGGACAATATATTGATGAAATTTCGCAGAGGATAACGATAGGGAAAATGGAGATTTTCAGTGGTTTGGATGATGCCCTGCTGCAAATGAGGGAAGGAGAGATGGCTGAATTTATTTTCCCGTGGTATCTGGCTTACGGTATGAATGGTCGGGGTGATAAAATAAAGCCCTACACATCGTTGAGAGTCTCTGTTGAAGTCAAATAATTAAAATTTTGTATATTTAATTGAGAGTGAATGGTATTTGAGAAAATTAACTTTTTCTTTTCGTATTAATATCGCATCTTTGCAATTGTTTCAAATCATTAAAAACTGACTTTTTTAAATATATTTCCGAATGAAACGAGCACGACAAATATACTTTGATATTCAAGGGAATGATTGTGTGCGAGTTCTATGTGACCTATAAAAAACAATTATTTACACATGAAATTCAACGTAAAAATTTTACTGGGTTTACTTTTATTTTCTATTATCGTAAGTTCGTGCAACGACACCCAAGTGACTTATGCAGAACAATTAAAAGCTGAAAAAGAGCTTATTGCTGATTATATTTCAAGAAATAATATCGAAGTAGTAACAGCCATGCCTACAGTGTATCCATGGCCTGATAATGTGTATTATAAAAGTTCTACTGGTATGTATATCAGAATAACTGCATTGGGAGATTCGACAGCCGGAAAAATTTCATCAGGCGATTTTATCATTGCCCGCTATATTCAGTATACACTTGACACGACTCCAGACAGTACTTCGAACTGGAATACCATCGATTATCCATATCCGACAACGTTCACTTACCTCAATACCTCACAGGTTTGTGCAGCCTGGCACGAAGCAGTAGGTTATATGAAATACATGGATTCAGAAGCTAAATTAATAGTTCCATCGAAACTTAATTTTTCGTCCTATGCCAATGATGTGGTTCCGTTAGGTTTCGACCTGAAAATAAAATTTCAAAAAGACTGATAAATAATATATTAAGTGATAGGCGATAAACTTATCACTTAATTTTTTTGTTGAATAAAATCAAAAAATCTATGACACTAATTAAATCTATTTCCGGAATCCGCGGAACGATAGGTGGCAAAGTGGGTGATGGCTTAAATCCCATCGATATTGCTCGTTTTACGGCAGCTTATGCTACAATTATCAAAAATACAGGTAATTCAACTTCCAAAAAGATTGTAGTTGGTCGTGACGCACGTATTTCCGGCGAAATGGTCAATCAACTGGTTGTGGGAACTTTGCTTGGTATGGGTTTCGATGTGGTTAATATCGGGTTAGCCTCTACGCCAACCACCGAACTTGCTGTAACAATGGAACAGGCTGCCGGTGGAATTATTCTTACTGCAAGTCATAATCCCAAACAATGGAATGCACTCAAATTGCTGAACGAAAAGGGAGAATTTCTAAATGCTGCCGAAGGTGAGCAGGTGCTGAAAATTGCTGAGGAAGAAAGTTTTGTGTTTGCTCAGGTGGATGAGGTTGGTAAACTTACTGTAAATAACGATTATGATACGAAGCATATCGAAAGTGTGTTGGCACTCGACCTTGTGGATGTAAAAGCCATTAAAGCAGCGGGTTTCCGTGTTGCTATTGATGCGGTAAATTCAGTTGGAGGAGTAGTGTTGCCACAGTTGCTCGAAGCACTTGGTGTAGCTTCCATTGAAAAACTGTATTGCGAACCAAACGGGCAGTTTCCGCACAATCCGGAACCACTTCCTGAGCATCTGACAGGAATTTCTTCGTTGATGAAATCAGGAAAAGCCGATGTGGGATTTGTTGTAGATCCGGATGTAGATCGTTTGGCAATAATTTGCGAAGATGGTGCTATGTTTGGAGAAGAATATACACTGGTGGCTGTTGCTGATTATGTATTGCAAAATACTCCCGGGAATACTGTTTCGAATCTGAGTTCAACCCGTGCATTGCGCGATGTGACACGCAAATATGGTTGTGAATACAATGCTGCTGCGGTAGGCGAAGTAAATGTGGTGGCCAAAATGAAAGCCACCAATGCTGTGATAGGTGGCGAAGGAAATGGCGGAGTGATTTATCCTGCAAGTCATTACGGACGTGATGCGTTGGTGGGAATTGCATTGTTTTTGACGCTTCTGGCAAAACGCAAGCAAAAAGTTTCGGAACTCCGGAAAACATATCCCGAGTATTTTATTTCGAAAAATAAAATCGAATTAACGCCTTCTATTGATGTTGATGCAGTTTTGAAAGCAGTGAAAGAAAAATATGCTTCATTCGAAGTAAATGATATTGATGGAGTAAAAATCGACTTTGAAAATGGTTGGGTGCATTTGCGCAAATCAAATACCGAGCCTATCATTCGTATTTATTCTGAATCAGGCACAATGCTAGAAGCTGATAAAATGGCAAATATGATAATTGCTGATATTAAATCAATAGCAGGAATTTAAAATACTTTAAACCCGAAAAAAAAACAGAGGCTGGCAAATTTGAATTTGTCAGCCTCTGTTTCGTTTATATTTATAGAACAATTATTTGTTCTTAATAGCTTCCACAATTTTGCCTTCCAGTTCTGCAGCCAGTTCAGGATTGTCTTTAATCACTTGTTTTGAAGCATCGCGTCCCTGAGCCAGTTTGGTGTCACCATAACTAAACCAAGAGCCACTTTTTTTGATAATTCCGTATTCTACGCCCAAATCAAGGATTTCGCCGGTTTTAGAAATACCTTCGCCGTACATAATGTCGAATTCAGCTTTACGGAAAGGAGGTGCAACTTTGTTTTTGACCACTTTCACACGGGTCTGATTTCCTACAGCATCTTCACCATCTTTTAACTGGCCGATACGGCGGATATCTAAACGTACTGACGCGTAGAACTTCAGCGCATTACCACCCGTGGTAGTTTCAGGATTACCGAACATGACACCAATTTTTTCGCGTAACTGGTTGATGAAAATACAGGTTGTGTTGGTTTTGTTGATATTGGCAGTGAGTTTACGTAATGCCTGCGACATTAAACGAGCCTGAAGTCCCATTTTAGAATCTCCCATATCGCCTTCGAGTTCGGCTTTTGGAGTCAGAGCGGCTACGGAGTCAATGACCACAATATCCACTGCTGACGAACGAATCAGCTGATCGGCAATTTCCAAAGCCTGCTCACCATTATCGGGTTGCGAAATCAGAAGTTCGTCGGTGTTTACACCCAGTTTTTCGGCGTAAAAACGGTCGAAAGCATGTTCAGCATCGATAATAGCTGCAATTCCGCCTGCTTTTTGTGCTTCGGCAATGGCATGGATGGCTAAAGTGGTTTTACCCGACGATTCCGGACCGTAAATTTCAATTACGCGACCACGTGGATAACCACCTACGCCCAGCGCTACATTTAATCCAATCGATCCGGTAGAAATGACAGCAATATCTTCAATTTTGTTGTCGCCCATTTTCATAATGGTACCTTTACCGTGATCTTTTTCTATTTTGTCCATTGCAAGTTGCAATGCTTTCAGCTTTTCTAACGAAGGTTTATTTGCGCCTTCTGCTTTTTCTGCCATAGTTTTGTTTGTTTTTATATTGTTATTTTTTTGATTTTGATTATTGAATTTTTATTGTGACAACTTACAAAGATAAAGATTATTTTAAATCAAAATTTATTTGTTGATAAAAATTCTTTTAAATTTATTTGTTTGATGCCATTATAATTTTCACCAATCAATGGGTCGTTAAAAGTAATTACATATTTTGGATAATTATCGGTAATCTTCTGTAAATTCCCAAATTCACGTTGAAATGTTTCTTTATTTGAAATTTGTAAGCAAACCTGAAAATATACTTTCAGCCCATTTCTCTCAGCAACAAAATCTATTTCATTTGATCCTAGTTTCCCAACATATACATTGTAGTCATTTCGAATCAGATGTATATATACAGCATTCTCCATTAGTTTACCTAAATCTGTTTTCTGGTTGTAACCATGAATCACATTTCTTAACCCTGTATCTTCAAAATAATACTTCTCTCCAATCTCAAAAATCTTTAAACCATTAACTTCTGTGCGTGAAACCCTGTAAATCAAGAAAGCATTAGTAAGTGACTTTAAATAACTTATTATTTGCTGTAAATTCAGATTAATATGTTGAGATTTTAGATATTTACTAATATTATTTGCCGAAAATGTACTTCCACAGTTATCAGCTAAGTACTCTACAAGATTCTCAAGAAACTGTACATTTCTTATTCCGGCTCTTGAAATAACATCTTTTAAAAGAATAGTAGAGTATACGTTCTTCAAATATTCAAATGGTAAATTGTCTTTTAATCCTATATTTTTGAGATATGGCATCCCTCCAAATTTCAAATAATTTAGCAATGAATCTTCCGTATCCTGAAGAACATGAAATGTCAGAAATTCCTGATAACTTAAGCTGTGAATGTTTATTCGAATATATCTTCCTGAAAGGTAAGTTGCTAATTCGCCCGATAAAATTAAAGCGTTACTGCTTGTTAAATAAATATCACAACAGTTTTCTGCAAACAAACTTCTTACTGCTATTTCGAATTCATTAATATCCTGAACTTCATCTATGAATAAAAAATTGTCTTTTCCTGTAATGATGCTTTCCTTTACCACACTGTATAGGTCGGAGCTGGTTTTAATTGAAGAAAATTCATAGAGTTCTTTATTTATATAGATTATATTCGAATTTTCATTTTCTCTTTTGATATAATCTATTGTTTGAAGTAATATATTGCTTTTTCCTACACGACGTTGACCGATAAACACCTTAATAATTTGCTTATTAATATAAGGTTTTATTCTATTTGTGTAATATTCTCTTTCAATGTATTCCATTTATTGTATAAGTTATATTTTTGCAAATATACAACAATATATATGATATGAAATATAAAAATATAAATTTGTGTGATTTGTATTATATAAAATAATCTATTTCAGTATTTCCAGCTTCGCAAATTTAAGTAACAATGATTTTACTCCTTTCTCTCCGAAATCTATATCAGCCTTTTCGTTGCCATTTACAATGCTTGTTTCCAATACTTTGCCTATGCCAAACACAGCGTGCTTTACAAATACTCCTGTGGGAATGCTTCCGTTCGATACTACCACTTTTCCACTGTCGTTCCCGCTGATTTTTAGTAGTTTTTTTGCCGGTTGCGGTTCAATCCTTTCCTGAAAAACAGGTTTTGCAAGTGTTGAACTACGACTGAATCTGTTTCGTTCAAAGTCCAGATCATCGTCCCAGTTACCGAAGCGGGTTTGTTTGGGTTCGAAGACCTTTTCTTCCGGCAAATCAAGGTATTGCGGGTCGATATCTTTGATAAACCGGCTGGGATTCGAAAAGTTTGTTTTGCCATTACGGAAACGCGATTTGGCATAACTGATAAAACACAATTCTTCGGCGCGGGTAATGGCTACATAAAACAGGCGTCGTTCCTCTTCCAGTTCACGTTCGCTGGCCGTGGTGTACGCCGACGGAAAAAGTTCTTCTTCCATCCCAACAATAAACACAGCTTTGAACTCCAGACCCTTGGCAGCATGAACTGTCATCATGGTAATTTTATCGGTTTCAGCATCTTTGTCGGTATCCTGGTCGGTTAGGAGCGAAACTTCCGACAGAAAATCGGGTAATGTTGCCGGTTCGTTTGCATTTTGTTTGTTTTCACAAAACTCATGAATGGCCTTGAGCAATTCCTGTATGTTTTCCTGACGACTCATCGCTTCAGGCGATTTATCGGTGTACGTATCGCTGATAACGCCGGTAACTTTCACAATACTGTTAACCAAATCGTATGCATTTTGTACAGAAACCTGTTCAGCAAATATATTGATCATATCGCGGAAATGAGCCAGTTTAGTGGCTGCGCCGGCATTTACAGGGAGATTATAGCGGAGCATATCGCTCAGAATTTCCCATGCACTTACAGCATGAAGCTGAGCGCACTCCAGAATTTTATTGACAGTGGTGTCACCAATACCGCGTGCCGGATAGTTGATAATACGTTTCAGCGCCTCTTCGTCGTTTGAGTTACAAATCAGGCGGCAATAGGCAATCACATCTTTAATTTCTTTGCGCTGATAAAACGACAATCCACCGTAAATCCTGTAAGGAATACCTTCTTTGCGCATGGCCTCTTCCAGTACGCGCGACTGGGAGTTGGTGCGGTAAAGTATGGCTATTTGCTGAAATGCATATCTATCCTTATAGCGCAAATCTGAAATGTTGCGGGCAACCACTGCACCTTCTTCCAGATCGGTAAAAACATTCAGAATTTTGATGGGTTTTCCGGTTTCATTTTCCGAATAAACTGTTTTGCGTATTTGTTGCGAGTTTTTGTCAATCAGGCTATTAGCTGCATTTACAATGGTTTGAGTGGAACGGTAATTCTGTTCGAGTTTAAAAATCTGTGCACTTTTGTACGAATTTTTAAACTGTAGAATATTGTCGATATTAGCGCCACGGAACGAATAAATACTTTGAGCATCGTCGCCCACCACACAAATACGTTCGTGTTGTTCGGCTAATTTCTTTACAATCAGATATTGCGCAAAATTGGTGTCCTGATATTCGTCCACCAGAATATAACTGAAAGCATCGCGGTATTTTTGCAGAATATCCGGATGATTCCTGAAAAGTACATTGGTTTGCAGCAATAAATCGTCGAAATCCATGGCATCAGCCTGTTTACAGCGGTTGCAATATATCTGATAAATATCGGCCAGCATATGTAACCGTGACTGCGTATCGGCTTTTATCAAATCAGAATTTCCACGGTAGGCTTCGGGAGTAATCAGATTGTTTTTGGCATACGAAATCCGACTATGAACCATACCGTGTTTGTATTGCTTTTCGTCCAGTTTCAGCTCTTTTACAATGCTTTTTATCAAACTGTTAGAGTCTGATGAATCGTAAATGGTGAAGTTTTTTGTATAACCAATTTTGTCGGCTTCGTTGCGCAAAATACGCGAAAAAATGGAGTGAAAAGTTCCCATCCAAAGATAACGCGCTGTGCGTTCGCCTACCATGGTGGCTATGCGCGTTTTCATTTCGCGGGCTGCCTTGTTGGTGAAAGTAAGCGCCAGAATGGAAGACGGTGCTAATCCCATTTTCAACAGATAAGCTATTTTGTAGGTCAGTACACGCGTTTTTCCCGATCCGGCGCCGGCAATCACCAATGAAGCTCCGTCGGTAAATTCAACCGCTTTGCGCTGACTTTCGTTTAATTCGTCAAGAAATTTCATGTTTTCTAATAAGAAATTTGATCAACCAGAAAATAATAATCCAGTTTAAGAATTACAAATCAAACACATAAAACTTATTGCAAAACTTTTGTGTTCCTTTTGTGAACTTATGTGGTTTAAACTACAAAGTTAATAAATAGGTTCATATCTTTTCAAAATAGTTATCAACAACCCATAAACGACTAAAAAGCATTATATTTGCATTGCAATATAAACTAAAAACTATAAAATGCAGAAATTTAGCAGGTTAATTTTAAAACTGGCAGGCTGGAAAGCTATTGTAACTGTTGATGAACCGAAGAAAAGTGTGATTTGTGTAGCTCCGCATACCAGTAACTGGGATTTTCTGGTGGGCAAATTTGGATATTGGGCATTGAACAGAGATGCATCGTTTTTGATGAAAAAATCATGGTTTTTCTTTCCAATGAATCTGCTTTTTAAAGCCATGGGTGGTGTGCCTATTGATCGCTCTAAAAAGAATTCTGTTACGCAACAAATGGTTGATCTATTTAATAGCCGTGATACTTTTCATTTGGCTATTACTCCCGAAGGAACCCGCAGTTTGGTAGATAAATGGAAAATGGGTTTTTATCATATTGCGCAAGGAGCCGGTGTGCCTATTCAGCTTGCTTATCTGGATTATAAAAAGAAGGAAGTAGGCATTACCGAAACTTTTTACCCTACAGGTAATGAAGAGGAAGATTTGATAAAAATCCAGGCATTTTTTAAATATGTAACACCAAGATTTCCGGAGAAATTCAGAACCTCTCCCTAACCCTCTCCAAAAGAGAGGGAAATAGCAATATTTATTGATTTTCCTCAAAATATATTTGAGTTAATAATAAGATATTTAATTATTTAACGATTTAATTATACCCTTACTCCCTCTCCTATGGAGAGGGTCGGGGTGAGATGAATATGCATATTTCAATCCTTCAATATCCAATTATCTGGGCCGATAAGCAAGCAAATTTGCTGTTGGCTGAGGAACGTATAGCTGCATTGCAGGGTACAACCGATTTGGTGGTATTGCCCGAAATGTTCAGCACCGGTTTTTGCACCGATCGCCCTGAGTTGGCTGAAACATCGGATGGAAAAACCATGCAAACAGTGCAAAATTGTGCTATACGATTTCAGTTGGCTATTTGTGGAAGTTTTATTGCTACCGAAAAAGGTAAGTTTTTCAATCGTTTATTTTTTGTTTTTCCTGATGGAAGAACGGAATTTGCCGATAAACGCCATTTGTTTTCGATGGGTGGTGAGGATAAATTTTTCTCTTCAGGAAATAAATCACTTTTGGTAAACTACTGTGGTTTGAATATCCGATTGTTGGTTTGTTACGATGTGCGTTTCCCTGTTTGGGCGCGCAATGTGGAAAATAAGTACGATTTATTGATTTATGTTGCTAATTTTCCCGCACGCCGCATTACCGACTGGGATATTTTGCTCCGTGCACGTGCCATCGAAAATCAGGCGTTTGTATGTGGACTAAACATTACAGGAAAAGACGCCAACGGCATTGAGTATAACGGACATTCTATTTTGCTCGACTATAAAGCCAATGAACTCATTACTTTTGTCGAAAATGAAACATGTACAAAATCCTTTGAGCTAAACACCGAAGGACTTTATTCCTATCGAAAGAAATTTCCGGTATGGAAAGATGCGGATAAGTTTGAAATCTTTTAGAATCTCCAGCCAATCCTGACTTCACCATTCAATCTGCTTATATCATTATAAACCGAAGAGGTGATGTAATGCATATATGAAAAATGTAAAGAAGTTTGTAGTCCGAATTTGGTAATATAGCTGACACCTAAAGGGATTTCCCAAAAGTTAACCCCATACTGACCTCCAACTAATAAACCTGTAAAAGGAGAAAATCCACTTCTGCTATACTTATCGGCAAACCAGTATTTGCTACCAACAGAATAATAAAAATCAACAAAATCATATTCACCTTTTCCTAAATTTATCTCGGCACTCAAATTAGGTGTAAAAAAGTAATCCATATTAGCTGTAAACATTCCGCCACCATCTTCTTCTGTCATGACAAGACTTATTCCTCCGCTTAAACCAAAAGGATGCAGACAACGTGGATTCTTTGAACTTAAATAATCAATATCACCGTTTTGATACTCAATTTTTTGTAAGTTGCTTAGTTTGGTCGTAAAAGTTGTGGTTTCCAGGTCTGCAACTCTGTATTTTATCTCTTTATCCGTTTTTTCGATAATAAAAACATCTAATTCAGTGCCGTTTTTTAGGGTAATTTTGTCCTGCGCATTTAAACTGAAAATGCAAATTGATAGGAATGTGAGTGTTAGTAGTTTTTTCATGTTTTATAATTATGTTTACTGCTTATCCCTTTCGGTCAAGTAAAATTTTGTAACTTTGCATCATGAATACAAACGAACATTACCCAAATGATTTTCAAGAGTTCCTAATGCAATTTAAGAACGAAGAAGACTGTTGGAAATACATTTTTGAGATGAGGTGGCCGAATGGTTATGTTTGTCCTAAATGCAATGGCAATAATAAGTACTGGTTGACTGGACATAAGCTAATTCATTGTGCTGGTTGTGGTTATCAAGCTTCTGTTACAGGAGGAACTATTTTTCATGGAACAAGAAAACCATTATTACTTTGGTTTCATATTATGTGGTGGGTTGTGGCACAGAAGACAGGTGCAAGTGCCAATAACCTAATGGATTTTATGGGTTTTGGTTCATACGAAACTGCTTGGTCATGGTTACAGAAACTCAGAAGAGCCATGGTTCGTCCAGAAAGAGATAAACTTTCAGGAGAAATTGAAGTTGATGAAACATATATTGGCGGAGTAGAAATTGGCAAAGGAAAACAAGGTAGAGGAGCTGAAACCAAAACATTGGTCGTAGTTGCCACTGAATGTATAGGAAAACAAATTGGTCGGGTTAGGTTTGAAATAATTCCGGAAGCCTCGTCTGAGTACTTAATGCAATTCATTGAAAATAATGTAGATACAGGAAGTAATATAATAACTGATGGCTGGAGAGGATATAGTCCTTTGACAAATAATACAAATTACAAACACGAAATAAAGGTTATTTCTGGAAGCGGAAGTGAAGCTCACGAACTATTACCGCATGTACATTTGGTTGATTCGTTAGTTAAACGTTGGATAAACGGAACACATCAAGGGAATATTTCACCAAAGTACTTGTCGTATTACTTAGATGAATTTGCTTTCAGATTCAATCGAAAGCTATCAACATATAGAGGGAAGTTGTTTTATAGACTTATGCAACAGGCTGTTGACACCTCTCCAAAACCTTTTAAAGAACTAATAAAAGAAGCTTGACCGAAAGGGATAAGCAGTTTATGTTTTTGATTTTTCTTAATCCTCAAAATACAACCAGTTGTGCTTTTTCTTTTCTTTTTTCTCTTTCGCCACAAGGCGTTTGCTGTAGTCGAAATATACTTTGTACGAAATGCTGGGGATGAAAGTAAATAAGCCCATTTTGTATAATTTCAATGGTTTATTGCTGTACAATGAGTTTTCAGTGTCGTTGTCGTTATCGTAATAATAATCAAACGGATTGATATTGTTGTACACATTGTAAATGGAATAAGTCCAAACAGCTTTGTTGCCACGTTTGGTGGTAATGGAGTGATTAAAACCAATATCGAGCCGATGATACGGAACCATACGTTCAGAGTTCTTTGTACCGTAAATTATCTTAAGCGATGTTTCGTTGGTCTCGGTATTCAGATAGTAAAATTTACCTAAAGCCGGTGTATAGGGTATTCCACTCTGAAATAACCAAACCAGGCTCATATCCCAGTTGTTTTTTAAATCGCGGTTTACATTTAACGCAATGCTGTGCGGACGGTTGTAGTCGAATTCGTATGTGTTGCCATGATTGATATTGGCAAAATGCCTGTCGGCATACGACCAACCATACGAAAGTGAACCAGTCCATTTTCCGGTGTTTTTTCTCAGCATAAATTCGGCACCATAAGCTGTTCCCGTACCGTTGGTTTCAATTTTATTTTCAAGTCCGGTAATGCCTGTCATATTTTCGTATCCTTCTTTCAATGTAACAAGATTCGACAGCTCTTTGTAATACAGGTTGGCTTCTGCCGAAAATTTTCCCTGCGCAAAACTCCCGTTCCACGACATAGAATACTGATTGGAGATTTCCGGAGGCAGGAGCGATGTTGCCGGTAACCAGACTTCACGTTTTAAAAGTTCGGTTTGTGCAAAAATCAAATGCGAACTCTGACTCACACGCATGTAATTCAGATTGAAACTTTGATTTTTATTCCACGAATACGAAAGATTGATGCGGGGTTCAGGTTCGATAAAATTCACGCCATTATTATAAAAATGAGTGAGCCTGAACGATGGTTGCAGTTGCAAACCGCGTAAAAGTGTGATTTTGTTATCGATATACAAAGCCGATTCAAATGCATTGTACTTGTCGCCTATAGCCGGCGTAGTGGATGTAGACAGATAATTGTAGTTAGGTTCGTATAACAGATAGCTGCTTTGTCCGCCAAATTCAATGTTCCAGTTTTTCAGAAAAGCATATTTCCATGCCGAGCGTAACGATATGTCGTTGACCGATGCCATATTGACCCACTCAATTTCTTTTGCTACGTCGTTTTCCTTAAAACCGAATTGCTGACCGGATTTGTTGCGGTAACGACTGAATGACACAATATTTTCAGTGTACAATTTTGAATTGATAACTCTGTTCCAACGCCCCGACGCTAACCAGTTTCCCCATTGGCTGTAAATGTGGCTGCTTTCATCATTCTTCATTTTCCAGGGTTTGGTCCAAAAATTCAAATAATCGTCGCCCTGATACAGATTCATACTCAGGTTGTCTTTGTCGGTTGGCTTCCAGCTGATTTTTGCATTGATATCGTGAAATCCATAAGCTACAATATTGTAATTTGCATCTGAAATTATACTTGCACCCAATAATAAAGCATCAAACAGAGTTTTGCGGGCTGTAACTATATAACTCATGTTTTTAGCCAGTGGTCCTTCAAAGGTAAATGAAGCATCTGTCACACCCAGACTAAACGAACCCTGATGTTTGGAGATGTCGCCTTCGCGCTGTGTAATATCCACAATCGACGATAGTTTTCCACCCTGTCGGGCAGGAAAGTTGCCTTTGTAAAAATCCACGGAGTTGATCATGTCGGGATTGAAAACCGACATCAATCCGCCAAAATGGTTGACATACATCAACGGAACATTGTCTAACAAATACTGATTTTGACCGGGTTCGCCGCCACGTACCATCATTAAACTCATTCCTTCCGAAGTGGTTTGTACGCCCGGAAGCAATTGCAACGCTTTGATGACATCGGGTTTGCCTCCGATAGTGGGAATTCTTGCCAAATCTTTGGCAGAAATACGTGTAATATCAAAATTTTGCTCACGGGTGGCTGAAACTGTTACCTCATTCAGTTGATTATTGGTTTCTAGTTTGATAATCAGCAGGCTGTCGCGGGTTAATTTCAATGAAAGATTTTGAGCTTTGTAACCGATATAAGTGATGGTTAAACTACAGTACGAATTTATTTTCATACTGAAATAGCCGCGTGTGTCTGTTGTACAACCGGTATTGTTCGAATTGTCAAAAATATTGGCGCCAATCAGCGCTTCACCCGACTGTGCATCGCGCACAAAACCTGAAAGTTGCGCGGCAGTAATTGTTGACAAATAACTAAACCCAAAGAAAAGAAACAGGATGAATTTTATTTTCATTCAATGTTGATTTTTATCAATTAAATCCATTATTTTTGTCGTAAAGACAATTTTATTTTATTGTGTATGCAAACTACTTTTACATTTGAATCTGCGCAGGATATACCTGTTGATATTCTTGAAAAGATAAGAGATATTTACAAGTCGGGTCCTATAACCATTATTGTTAATGACTCAGCAGCTTTGTATTTAACCGATGATCAGAAAAATATCTTAGATGCGAGGTTGAATGAAGATACAGCTACCTATCTGAGTGCTGATGAAACCATCGAACAATTGAAAAATAAATATGGTATATAAAATAGTTGTTTCACCCCGTGCATTGCACGAAATGGAAGATGCAATTGACTATTATGCTCAGTTTAGCAAAATTGTTCCGTCGCAATTTATTAGCGAAATCAACCGTGTTTATTCCATTATCCAACATCATCCTTTTTTTAGTATCTGTTATAAAAATATCCGCACCATTCCTCTGAAAGGTTTTCCATATTCACTTTATTATGTAGTGGATGAGTCATTATTTATTGTTCGCATCTTAGCCTGCTTTCATCAACATCGTCATCCGAAAGGAAGACCCTGATGGTTCTATTCTTCTTCAGGTAAAATCACTCTTTTACGTGTAACCGAAATTCCCATAAAAACTCCTTGCCCGTTAGTCACGTTTGAATACAAAGGATATTTTTGTGAACCTTTGCCAATATCTACACCACCGGCCATTTCATACAAATAATATTGTTTTATATAGTTGTAATACGATGCATCCACGGTTTTAAGTTGAATGTAAGGAGTCTCGTCGCGGGAGAAGTTGTTGTATCTTTCGTTGAGATAAAATTTAGCGGTATAACTGTTGTTGTTTATTTTTTTGTTCGAAAATACGGTGAGCGGGTTGGGTTCGTTTAATAATACCGAATCCCGCCCGGCAAGCATGTAAATGTATTTTTCTTCCGTTTTAAAAACAGTTACATAATCGTGTAAATCAAAATCGTACATTTCTCTCCAGCCTGAAGTAATCAGTTGCACTTCCCAGAATTGTTTTTCCGCAGGATTGTTTTGTATCCGGAATTCTATAGCCGATATTTTTTCACCTTCTTCGCCACGGCTTGCCACATCGGTAAAAACTATCGAGTCGAAATCTGTTGGCACAGGTACAGTGGTGTGGGCAGTCATTAGGTTATAACCCGGAATGCTTACTTTGCAGGTGTAAGTTTCGCCGGTTAATACTTTACATGGACTAACATACCAGCCTTTTTCAGAATAGCTTAAGGTATCAGGCGCGTTTTGGATACTTTCGATAATCACCCGCGCATTGTCGACGTATTTTGGAGAAGAATCACTCAGATTTGCTGAGATGCTAACCTGAACCCGAAAAGTGCTGTCGGCTTCCAATAAACCGTTCAGAACGGGCTGTGAACTAAAATTGGGGAATTCATCTTCAACCAAAGCGTGGCAGGAAGAGAAAAATATTATTGTCAAAATACAAAACAATTGAATTGTTTTTTTCATCACTAGTTATTTAAAATTTAAAGATTAATCCGACTTTAAACCGGGTAAAGCTATCGTTGAAAAAATCACCGACAAAACACTCTCCGAATATTCCCCAGCGCTTTTTGAAGTAATAGGTAGCACCTAAACCAATGCCATATTCATAATCTGGTTGTAACCATACTTTTTGCCAGTTATCATCAATTTGTTGATATTCATACATTGTTAAAACACCGAATCTGCCAATTGCATATACGTCCAATCTCAAATTGTCGGGTTTCAAAAAAAGCGGCAACAAATGATACTTCATGTTTAATCCATACGAAAATGTTGGCATGCCACCGCTAGTATAGGAATATCCCATTGAGTCTACACTATTAAGCGTGTTGACTCTGACATTGGAGTAGGCAAAATATCCTGATAATGTGAGTGATTTTGACAGATCGTACCCTATTTCAAAATTGAACTGAGGATTTTGTTGTCCGCCGATGGCTCTTTCGTATGTATGCCCATTGAAAATAACCGGAGGTAATTCAATACGATTAGATTGTACATTAGATAAACCGATATTGATGGATAACTTGTTGTTGAAAAGCGAAATAGAATCATTCTGAGCGGAAAGACCGTTTGCAATGAAGATGTAAATAAATAATAATAATAATTTTTTCATGAAATGTTTGCTCATATTTACGGTTTGTAGAATTAAAATTTTAAAGTAATCCCTGCTTTCCAGCGAGTTAAACTATTGTTATAAAAATTTCCCAAATAATATTCGCCAAAAATCCCCCAATGCTTGGAAAAATAATATGCGGAACCTACACCAATGCCGTACTCCAATTCAGGATTTAACCATACTTTTTGCCAATTATCATCAATTAGTTGGTACTCATAACATGTTATAACGCCCAATCTACCTGTGGCATAAATATCTAATCTCAAATTGTCGCGTTTTAAAAGAAGTGGCAGTAAATGATATTTAAGATTTAACCCATAAGAGTAAGTACGTCTGCCTTCAACAGAAACATCAAAAGAGGTATTTAACGAGTCTATATCAGTAAGTTTATTGAATCCTACTGCGGCACCGGCAAAATATCCTGAAATGGTCATATGCTTCGTAATATCATAACCTAACTCGATATTATATTGCGGATTTTGTTGCCCACCCGTGGTGAAATACATGGGCTGCCCATAGTTGTTTGTGTTGCTGAATGGTATCTGAATGGTATTCGACTTTACAGATGAATAACTCAGGTTGATGGATAATTTATTTTTGAAAAGCGATGTAGAATCATTCTGTGCTGAAACACAGAAGGTACTAACAAAAAACACAGAAATAAGCAGTAATCGTTTCATAATCTCTTAATAGGTAGCTTGTTGTTCTACATTTTTAAAGTTTTACTCTTAATCCAACTTTAAAACGAGTGATGTCGCTATTTACATAATTTCCGATATTGTATTCGCCAAATATAGCAAGTTTTGGTGTGAAACTGTAGGCTACACCCAAGCCAGCACCATATTCAAGTTCGTATTTGTTGTTTGTAATTGCAGTCATGCTTCCCGGCTCGTATGTTTTCCACCATTGTGAAACCATTCCAATATGCAGAGTAGCATACACATCAAACCTTGATTTGGTGTCTTCCATTAGCAGTGGTAAAATGTGATAAGTAGCGTTAATACCATAAAAAATAGCATTGGTTTTCTCAAATCCATAGGAAAGCATCCCTGAATTTCTAAATGGATAATAGAGTTGTGAGTATCCGGTATAAAGTCCAGCATCGAAATTTTTAAATGCATTATAATTTAGTTCCAATGAATAGTTTGGTTTGAATTTATTTAAACCTAAGTTTTCTATATACGGGAAATATGAGGGTTCTACAGACTGATTGACGCCGATTCCTATTTTCAACGAAAGTTTGTTGGTTTTAGGATTAATCTGAGCTTTCGATGTTGTCGCAAAAGCTAAAATGTATAATACAAATAGGATGTAATGTAATCGTTTCATAATCTCTTAATAGGTAGCTTGTTTTCAAATAACGAACGAAATTAACAATTATTTTCCCTGCTTGTGAAAAGATTAAAGTGTTAAAAGGTAATTTTGTGTGATTTTAACAATTAAAACTAGAGTTTGAATGTCAATCCGGCTTTCCAATTAAAATTGCTGTAATAAAAACTACCAAACATGGCTTCGCCATATATGCCGAAATTTCTGGTAAAATTATAAGCCAACCCTAAACCTGCGCCGGTTTCAAATGTATATTCAATATAATTTTTGTAGTTGAATCTGTAGCGTTTATCAATCACTCCACATTGCGTTGTAGCAAATACATTTAATCTCAATGGCTTATTTGTAATTAGCGGAAGTAACTGATAATGGGCATTCAAGCCATACAACAAACCTGTTGCATTGGTATATGAATTAATTGCACCTACAGTTACACCTTCATTGTCCACAGAGCCGGACAAACCAGAATAGCCCAAATAAATTCCTGCATCAAGATTTTTAATAAATGGATAGCTTAAACTCATAGAAAATTCAGGTTTAATTTTGTTTTCCTGAAACGATTCTAACCCTCCGGATGTGTTTAAGAATTTCCAAATATGTGCATCGTTGATTTGAGAATAATTAAGACTCAAATTGAATTTTTGTCCTAGAGCCGTAATTACAAAAAGCATTAGAAAGATTAATGTTATTTCTTTTTTTATTCTCATAATACCTAAAAAGTATGGTTCAGAATTAATATTTTATGATGTTATTCAGTTTATAATGAAATTGATATGCCGGAAGTGAAGCGGTTTTTATTGGTGTTATAATATTTACCAATACTATATTCCATGAAAACCCCAAGCTTCTCGGTAAACCGATAACCTATTCCCATACCTATTCCATATTCCCAGAAAATCGGTGACCAAATATGTTCCTGATAATCTCTGAGTACTTCATATTTTTCATTTACACAGCCAAATTGTGGTGTTAAATATACATCGAATTTCAACTCTTTTTTGAAGAAAAGTGGCAATAAATGAATTTCACTTTTAATTCCGTAAAAAACTGCACTGGAACTTGTATAACCACCCGGTCCGTTTGATATAATGGAAGATGTACTATCTATAGAGTACCACTCATAATAGCCGGTAGTTGGGTTATAAGGCAAATTAATTTGATGCATAAGCGTAGCTTTGCCAATATAAATACCAGCATTAATATACCTGTTTAATTTGTACGAAATTGATACATCAAACAGAATACTTTTATCGGTATAATATCCATCGTTTTTTTTGTTTACGATACTGAACCCAGGCTTAATGCTGATATTGTTGATAAATGAATTTGTTTGTGCCAAGCATGAAACTGTAATAAGTAAAAAACAAATTATTGAAAAAAATTGAACGATAAATTGGTTATTTAAAAAATTGAATTTCATATATAATATTATTTTTATCAAATACTTAATTTTAAGAATATAAAAAAATAATACTGTTTAATGATTTAAACAGTATTATTGTAAATTAAAATGTTATTTCTCCTGCTTGTGTAATTACAGTGCCGTATTTTGTTGAAAAATAAGGGTAATATGTATTTGTCCAACCATTGGTAATAAGAATTTTCTCTGATCTATTGTAATCTTTTATGTCATGATTTGTGATGCTCTCTGCTAAAATATAATATATATCTGTATCAACATCATGACTTTCAAGATAAATCTCATATGTTGTTGGCAATGTGTAGACATAATATCCAAATAATCCATTTTTATAATTAGTTACTGTAAATTCTGTTTCTCTTTCTGTTCTTGTTGGAAATGAATTCCAGAAATTTTCGGTTTGGATATACAGTTTTGTTTTGTAATAAGCATTTTTAACAGTAAAAGTGTTTTCTTCAATATTTATTACTTTTCTAAGTGCATTATTTGTTCTTTTGATTCTTTTTAAATTATTGTTATCAGTTAAATAGTTAGTCTTTTTTAATATGTCAATATTTAAAAGTTCTGTAGAAATGATTTCGGATCCAACAATTTTATATGCTTTGTTTTCAACAATAAACATTTTATCTTTATTCATAATATATCGTTCATCAATATGCATTCCGTTCCATTCCACGTTGTAACGTCCATTTTCTAAATATATATTTAAACTGCTTATCCCTTTCGGTCAAGCTTCTTTTATTAGTTCTTTAAAAGGTTTTGGAGAGGTGTCAACAGCCTGTTGCATAAGTCTATAAAACAACTTCCCTCTATATGTTGATAGCTTTCGATTGAATCTGAAAGCAAATTCATCTAAGTAATACGACAAGTACTTTGGTGAAATATTCCCTTGATGTGTTCCGTTTATCCAACGTTTAACTAACGAATCAACCAAATGTACATGCGGTAATAGTTCGTGAGCTTCACTTCCGCTTCCAGAAATAACCTTTATTTCGTGTTTGTAATTTGTATTATTTGTCAAAGGACTATATCCTCTCCAGCCATCAGTTATTATATTACTTCCTGTATCTACATTATTTTCAATGAATTGCATTAAGTACTCAGACGAGGCTTCCGGAATTATTTCAAACCTAACCCGACCAATTTGTTTTCCTATACATTCAGTGGCAACTACGACCAACGTTTTGGTTTCAGCTCCTCTACCTTGTTTTCCTTTGCCAATTTCTACTCCGCCAATATATGTTTCATCAACTTCAATTTCTCCTGAAAGTTTATCTCTTTCTGGACGAACCATGGCTCTTCTGAGTTTCTGTAACCATGACCAAGCAGTTTCGTATGAACCAAAACCCATAAAATCCATTAGGTTATTGGCACTTGCACCTGTCTTCTGTGCCACAACCCACCACATAATATGAAACCAAAGTAATAATGGTTTTCTTGTTCCATGAAAAATAGTTCCTCCTGTAACAGAAGCTTGATAACCACAACCAGCACAATGAATTAGCTTATGTCCAGTCAACCAGTACTTATTATTGCCATTGCATTTAGGACAAACATAACCATTCGGCCACCTCATCTCAAAAATGTATTTCCAACAGTCTTCTTCGTTCTTAAATTGCATTAGGAACTCTTGAAAATCATTTGGGTAATGTTCGTTTGTATTCATGATGCAAAGTTACAAAATTTTACTTGACCGAAAGGGATAAGCAGTATATTTAAATAGAGGTTTTGAGGGTCTAATTCCTTAATTTGGGCAATAGTTGAAAAATCATCGAAGTTAATTGAATTATAAAATTCTTCGCAAATTGTCCCAAACGATTTAAATCCTCTTTCATTCTCCCAAGCCTTACGTTCTGTTTTAGTCATTGCATTCACTTTGGCTAAAGTTTCGTTAAACTCATCAACGGTTTTAAATGTTAGGATGTCCTGTTTGGTGCTTGTTGAACTTGCTGTTGATTGTACTTCGTCTGTTTCACAAGAATACAGAAAAACGGATAAAAGGAGTATGCTAATAAATTTGATATTAAATTTTTTCATTGTAATTATTTTAAAAAATTTCCTACTCGTATGGAGCTTTTCGGTAGCCGCTCTTTTTTTTTACACAACCGTAATGCTTAAAAATGCTTTACGGATATGCCAACCCTGTTAAACTATCGCTTAATATGTTGGTAGACTATTTAAAAATAATTACTTTTGTTACCTCCTTTTCTAATTGATTAGGTAGAGCGGCGGAAGTCGGAATATGTGTGCGCTAACAAACAGGATTCCGGCTCCGCTTTTTTCATGCTCAGTTTTATATCATGTCATTCTGTATAAACTTCCTGAAAACAAAAAATCCCTTCTACTGCCTTCATTACCACCTATATTGGTAGTGCATTTTGCAGTGAAGAGATGTGCGTAAAATAGTGTAAACATAGTTGTTACAGCTTCAAAAAATTTATAGTCCCGAAAATGGTTGATAATGTTAATGCAAAAATAAGTATAAAAAATTAACTAAGCAATAGATTGTTAATTTTTTTTTTGCATGTTATAAAACATATTTTTGGTGAGAGTTTAAAAAAACATATTATTGTGAATCAACATCAATGAATGCTCAAGTACTCTCCTTTAGGTGGATAGGGTCAATTTATTTCTTGTTCACCAAATAAATTCCCACCAACACAATCACTGCGCCACCAATTTCCTGTATGGTAAGTACTTCGCCCAATAATGGAATGGAAAACAAGGCGGTAAAAACACTTTGACTTAATAAACTTACGGAAGCAATGGTAGGTTTAATATGTCCAAGCGCCTGGTTAATGGCTAACCAGCCTGCTAATTGCGGTACAAGTCCGAGAGCGCCTAGCGAGAGCCATGTTTGTGTACTGAAACCCCAAAGTCGTGTGTTGGTAAAAAGACAGATGAGAAACAAAACTACCGTACTTGTTATCATAGATATGGCTGTAAAGGAAAATGTGTCGAGGGTGACACGACCTTTGCGTACCGTAAGCAAATAAGCTCCGTAAAATATACTGGCAACGATGGACAAGAAATTGCCAAAGTTCAGCTGTGCTTCTAGTACCTGACTAATGCCAATGATGACAGCAACACCAAAAATGGAAATAACAGTTCCAATCCAGAAAATTTTGCCCGGCTTTTCGTGCATAAAAAGTAAGGCGCCCAAACCTACCCAAACAGGTGCCAGATTGGCCAAAAGAGTAGAAATGGAAGCTTTCGAAAGCATAATAGAAGTATTCCAGAGCGCAATGTCGCAGGCAAAAAGAACTCCACAGATAATGGCTATTTTCACGCCTTTCAAATCGGTTATGGATTTGCGGAAATACAACCAAACGGGAATAATGCCAATAGTACCGAAAAGTAAACGGTAGAATCCGGAACCAAAACCGCTGATATCGGCCATTTTTACCAATATAGCCGACCACGAAATGCACAGCACTCCGAACAAAAGCAATATGTAATGAAACCAGCGATGTTCTTTAAGCATATTTTAAATCCAAACTACTTTTACTACGGTTTTTAAAGAAAGTTGATTTTTCAAAATTAAATTTACTTGAGTTCGATATAAAAACCCTTAATATTAAAAAATAAGGGACTGATATTGTTTGTTTCAATGACTACTAAGGGTTTTAAATAAATATTACATCAAAATCATTCTCGTCAGAAAGGAAAGAATTGCAGAGAATATTTTAATTGCAAAACATAGTATTAATTGAACCCTTATTTTTCTATTGAACCCCTTAGTAGACGAATATTTTTAAGTAAAATATCCCTTATTACCCTATTGATTATTTGGTAATTACAATATATTTTATATGGAACTTTCTAATGCAATTTGTAGTCCTTTCTTCTAAAAAAACACCCGGATAAGATTTTACCTCGGGTGTTTAAATTTTGTTTATTGTTGTTCTTCCGCCGGTGTAGCTACCTCAGCCGGTACATCGGTCGATTCTTCCAGCGGAATGGCATCGATAATATCTTCCGGATTTATCGAATCGTTGGCTGTGGTATCACGCGGTACGTACGTGTAGCAGGTGTAACTTTTTGTCAACGGTTCTTTGGGTTTGTTCGGGAACTTACCTCGGTACCGGCTAAAGTTTTCGTCCTTCAGCACTTTTTCCATAAAATACCCAAATACCGGTAGGGCAGTTCTGCTTCCCTGTCCGAGTTCGCCGGTACGGAAATGCACGCTTCGGTGATCTCCACCAACCCACGAACCGCCAATCAGATTTTTGGTAACTCCAACAAACCACGCATCCGAATGGTTCGACGATGTTCCTGTTTTTCCGCCAAAATCGGTGTTGTAGTTGAATAAATTCCAGCCCCAGAGTGCTTGCGAAGTTCCTCCGGTTTCTGTCATACCACCTTTCAACATTTCGGTCATCAGGAATGCTGTTTCGTACGGAATAACTCTTTTTTGTTCGGTTGGCGCCTGATATACCACTTTTCCGGTTTTATCTTCAATGCGTGTAACCAGAATCGGATCGTGATACATTCCTTCGTTGATAACGGTTGCGTATGAATTGACAAGCTCCAGCAACGAAACATCCGACGAGCCTAAACAAGTGGAAGGTTTGTCATCCAATGCCGTTTTTATACCAAGTAAATGTGCATATTTGATAATTTCAGGTATTCCAACTTCCTGCGAAATTTGTACGGCAACAGTATTGATAGAACGTGCAAATGCATGTTTCAGTGTCATGGTATATCCCAGATAATTGCCGTTGGCATTGCGCGGAATCCATGATTTTGGCTGACCGTTTTCGGTGTAATCCCATTTCACATATCTGTCGGTGGCTTTGTCGCACGGTCCTTTGCCATGTTCGAACGCAGCTGTATAATCGAAAAGTTTGAAGGTTGATCCCGGCTGACGTTTCGATTGCGCTACTTTGTCGTATTGCCAGAATTTGAAGTTGATATCGCCCACCCAGGCTTTTACACAACCGGTGTTTGGTTCCATAGCCACAAAACTGCAATGCATAAATTTATTCATATACCGAATGGAATCCATCACGCTGAATGTGGTGTCTTTTTCGAAGCCTTTTACTTTGTAATCGAAAACTTTGGTGCGGTGAGGCAGATTCAAATATTTATCAATTGAATCTTTATTTCCATCGAAACGTGTTTTCAGAATAGCATATGCTTTGGTTTTCTTTGCAATATCTTCCACAAAATTTACAATTTCGTTTTGATTTTCATCGCGCCACGGATTTTGTCCGCTCCAGTGACTGAAAAAACGTGTCTGCACAATGCGCATTTGCTTCTCAACAGCTTCTTCGGCATATTGTTGCAGGCGCGAATCGATGGTTACATATATTTTTAAACCATCGGCATTGATGTCGTAACCCGATTCTTTTTCCCAGTCTTCCAAGTATTTGGCTAAATAAGCACGGAAATGCAGGGCTTTGCCATCGTAGGTTTGTTCCACATTGTAATTCAACTGTATAGGAATCTGTTTCAGCGAATCGCACATTTGTTGTGTAATGATTTTGTGTGTCACCAGATTTTGTAATACCACATTCCGACGTTCTTTGGAACGTTTCGGGTTCACTTTTGGGTTGTATGAGGTGGTTGCTTTTAACAAACCAACCAGTGTGGCCGATTGTTCGTAATTCAGTTTATCGGGCGTGGTTTTGAAGTACGTTTTAGCTGCGGTTTTTAGTCCGAACGAATTGCTTCCGAAGTCCACCGTGTTGAAATACATGGTCAGAATTTCTTCTTTGGAGTAAAAGATTTCGATCTTTACTGCCGTAATCCATTCTTTCATTTTCATAATCACCAACTTAACCACTGGAACGTAGCCGAAAAGTCCTGTAGAGTACTGATTACGTGTTTTGTACATGTTTTTTACCAATTGTTGTGTAATGGTGCTGGCACCACGCGCATCGCCTTTGGCCATATCTTTCATGGCTGCCATCAATCCCTGAAAATCGATACCGAAATGTTCGTAAAAACGTTCATCTTCAGTGGCTACGAGTGTTTTGATGATGATGGGCGAAATGTCTTTGTATTCCACCGGCATACGGTTTTCAGTAAAATATTTACCTATTACTTTGTTATCGGCGCTGATAATTTCAGAAGCCAAGTTTTGATCGGGATGACCTACACTGTACAAACTTGGTGATTTACCGAAAAGCCATAAGAAATTTATATCGACCAGAAATAAAAACAACATAAACATCCAAATGGAAGTAAATGCGATATTGCCCAGTTTTCGATACCAGGGTAATCCGCGAAAACGAACCATTCTGGCTTTACGCCATGTAATGAATTTACTCCACCAAAGTTTGATAAACTCCCACCACACAGGTAGATGATCAACAATATATTTCCAAAGATTGGAGAATGACGATATGATTTTTTTCAACATATATTTACGGAATTTTGCTGCAAAGTTACTTTAAATGCCGGAATAATTTATAAAGATAATAGTTCCGTTTGAAATGTTTTATGTCAACAGAATATTTTTCAGAAATATATTATTGAATGTATTTGTAAACGGCTGATATATATGAAGTTTTGATTTGCAAAAAAATAAGGTTACACATATTCTGTATAACCTTATTTCTGTATTTGTGTCGAAATTAAATTCCGAATTCAGCTTTAATAGCATCCACCATATCGGTTTTTTCCCAGGTGAAAAGTTCCACTTCGCAGTTAATCTCATTTCCGTTGCCATCCTTAAACGATTTGGTAACTGTTACCGGAGTACGTCCCACATGCCCATACGATGCAGTTTCCTCATAAATCGGATTGCGGAGTTTCAAACGTTCTTCAATGGCTTTCGGACGCATATCGAACAGTTTTTCAATTTTAGTTGCAATTTCGCCATCGTTCAAACTTACCTGAGCTGTTCCGTACGTGTTGATATAAAGATTCATCGGTTTTGCTACACCAATGGCGTAAGCCACCTGTACCAAAACTTCGTTGGCCAAACCTGCTGCTACAATGTTTTTAGCAATATGACGTGCTGCATAAGCTGCCGAACGGTCTACTTTGGAAGGATCTTTACCTGAGAAAGCTCCACCACCGTGTGCGCCTTTGCCACCGTAAGTGTCTACAATAATTTTACGACCTGTTAAACCGGTATCGCCGTGAGGACCACCAATCACAAATTTTCCTGTTGGATTTACGTGCAAAACATAATCATCTTTAATGAGTTGCGCAAACTGAACGTCGAGCGCTTTTACGCGTGGAATCAGAATGTTTTTTACGTCTTCGCGGATAGCTGACAACATTTCTTCGTCGGCTTGTTCCTGCGTTTTAGTTGCAGATGGTTTTGAAAAATCGTCGTGTTGAGTAGAAACTACGATAGTGTGAACTTTTACCGGCTGATTGTTATCATCGTATTCGATGGTAACCTGCGATTTTGAATCGGGACGCAGATACGTCATGTCTTTTCCTTCGCGACGTATAGCTGCCAGTTCTTCGACCAATGCATGCGACAAGTCAAGCGCCATTGGCATTAGGTTTTTAGTTTCTTTGGAAGCGTAACCAAACATCATTCCCTGGTCACCGGCACCCTGATCCATTGGATTGGCACGTTCTACACCTTGATTGATGTCGCTCGATTGCTCGTGCAATGCAGAGAAAATTCCGCAAGAGTCGCCATCAAATTTATATTCGCTTTTGGTATAACCAATTCGGTTGATAACCTTGCGGGCTACTTCCTGCACATTTACATAGGCTGACGATTTTACTTCGCCGGCCAACACAACCTGACCGGTAGTTACCAATGTTTCGCAAGCTACTTTTGAAGTTTTATCCTGCGCTAAAAAATTATCCAGAATAGCATCTGAAATTTGATCGGCTACTTTATCGGGATGTCCTTCCGAAACCGATTCTGATGAAAATAAATATCCCATTTTGATGTACTATTTTACTATTTACTATTTACAGTTAGAAACTGCAAACAGAAACAGTATTGTTGATAATAATGTTTTAAAACTCGTTGTAAATAAATGAAAAAAGTTATTGGAAGGACTTTGTAAGGCGCAGAAAATCAGTTGCAATTTAGCATTTTTTTCTGTGGTTGCAAGCAGTCCAAATCTCTCCACATTTATTTCGGCTACAAAATTACTACTTTTTTTTGATATTCCGTGTTTTGGCGTAAAAAAGTGAATTGGTTGATTGGAAATTAATTAGAAATTATGAAAAATAAGAAAATAAGAAATTTTTGGCGAGCCAAGCGGCAAAGCCGAGCGAAGAAATTGGGTGTATTGATGGGTAGTAGTTATTTGGGACTTGCGAACCAACGTTCCGATAGCTATCGGAAGACCAAAGGGAGTTAATTCCGACTCGCGTATTAGAAATGTAAATCGCGACTTGGAAGTCGCGAGACCCGTTTAAGAAATTAAAACCGGTTTTTCCACAAAAAATGCAACCATTCGCCCAACTTTTTTTCAGCGGCATTGTCCTGTACGTGCCAAATGGAAGTGTTTTTTAATTCGTCAGGCAGGAATTGTTGTTCTATAAAATGATTCGGGAAATCGTGTGAGTATTTATAGTTTTTGCCGTAATTCAAATCCTTCATCAACTTGGTTGGTGAGTTGCGCAAATGTAGTGGGACAGGAAGATTCCCGGTTTTTTCCACCAAAGCCAATGCTTCGTCGATAGCCAGATACGCAGAATTACTTTTAGGTGACGAGGCCAGATATACGGTAGCTTCTGCCAGAATAATCCGACCTTCGGGCCAACCGATTTTATGCAACGCATCGAAACTGGTGTTGGCTATCAGTAATGCATTCGGATTAGCCAGTCCGATATCCTCAGCAGCAGAAATAACCAACCGGCGCGCGATAAATTTCGGATCTTCACCGCCGGCAATCATTCGCGCTAACCAATAAATAGCAGCATCAGGATCGCTACCACGAATGGATTTGATAAATGCTGAAATAATATCGTAATGCAGTTCGCCGTCCTTGTCGTAGGCCATCGGGTTTTGCTGCAAACGTTCGGTTACAATTTCGTTGGTAAAATGCACTTCGCCTTCAGGCTCTGCTGCAACCACAAGCTCCAGAATATTCAGTAATTTACGGGCATCGCCTCCTGAAAATCGGAGTAAAGCATCCGTTTCGTCAAAAATTATTTTGCGACTTTTAAATTCCGGGTCAGATTTTATGGCTTTATTGGCAAGTTCGAGCAAATCTTCGTCCTGCAACGATTTCAAAACGTACACCTGACAGCGGGAGAGGAGCGGAGTGATTACTTCGAACGATGGATTTTCGGTAGTTGCGCCAATCAGCGTTACAGTGCCGTTTTCCACAGCACCGAGTAGCGAATCCTGCTGCGATTTACTGAAACGGTGAATTTCGTCGATAAACAGAATCGGATTTCCACCTTGTGAGAAAAAACGGTTTTGTTTGGCTTTTTCAATGACTTCACGCACATCTTTAACTCCCGAAGTTACGGCACTCAGCGTGTAAAACGGTCGGTCGAGTTTGTTGGCAATGATTTTGGCAAGCGTGGTTTTTCCCACACCCGGAGGTCCCCAGAGAATAAAAGATGCAATCCGCCCCGATTCAATCATCTGACGCAAAATGGCTTTTTCACCGACCAGATGTTTCTGTCCGATGTAATCATCAAGCGTTTGCGGGCGAAGTCGTTCGGCTAAAGGTTGCATTTTTTAAAATATTTTTGGGATGACAAATGTAAGAATAATGTGGGGATTATTCAATGTTGTGATGTGAAAAATAGTAATTGAGAAATTGGAAATTAGAAAATTTGAAATTGGGGAATACAAGAGTTCATCTAATGTACAATTTGATAATATAATTGCACCAATCCTTTTTCGAATGATTTGCAAGAAATAAGTTTTAGTTTTTGTTCAGGTTCTTCGCCATTGAAAAGTCTGATGCCATCGCCCAAAAAAACAGGAATAACCGAAATAATAATTTCGTCGATAAGTTTCTTTTGCAAAAGCAGATGTACAGTTTCAGCACCGCCATCGCAGAAAATATTTTTGCCGGTTTTGCTTTTTAATGAATGGATTAATTCTGCGATGTTTTTGTTGTAAAAATGTTTGTTTCCTTCTGATGGTTTTTTTGTTCGGGTGAGGATGTAACACTCTTTGCCGGCATGTGGAAATTCAATACCAAAGGATAAAACCTTGTCGTAGGTTCTACGGCCCATAATAACCGTATCAACAGTATTTATAAAGCCGGAATATCCATAATCTTCACCCTCCAGCTCTACCATACTGAGAAAGTCCAGATTGTCGTCTTTTCCGGCAATGTAACCGTCGATACTCATGGCGATGTATAGGATTACTTTTCTTTCAGACATTTTATAAAGTTTTTTTTATTTGTCAATTGTCGACTATGAATTGGATTGGGCTTTAGCCCATTCATTCAAAGATGAATAAACCAAATTGGCTTTAACCAAATATAGTATGAAAATTTTGGCTAAAGCCAATAAATCAAATTAGATATTGTTGTCCTCCAGCTAAAGGCAATTTATAAGCAGAAAGTAATTCAATTGATTAGGCAATTTAGATTGCAGTAATTTGTAGTTAAATATCTATTTTACAGTTTGATGATTTATTTCGAGTTCAATTTCACCGAATTCCACCATCCCGTTAAAAATTCTGATTTTCTGATAGTTGAAAATTTCATTAGCGGGAATATCTTTTTCAGTAATTTCGCCGTTGTCGAGTAAAAAATCGCGATGTGAGCCGTACAGGAATGGTTTTCCGGGCGTACACCATCCCTTGCCATCAAAAAGTGCAATATTGGCATACGACGTGTCGGTCAGTAATCCATTGTTTACCATGATAATATCATCGCAATCCTCTTTCCGGGTTACAGCTTCATGTATGACATCCCGCATCTCCGATTTAAAAAACGAAGGCAAAGAATTTATGTCGACTAATTTCAGGGTGCTGATTTTTCTGGCCGTGTAGGGCTGGATTTCGGTAGTAGTTTCATTTTCATCGTACGATATCCGGATTTTGAACGTGCCTTCTGATGGAAGTTCTGAATTTTTCAGCACTTCTGCAACGCTGAACGGTTTTAGCTCAGGAAAATGTATAATGAAAGTTCGGTTGACTCTTTTTTGGTGATTCCCTATGCGAAAAAGCTGACCATCAGTAATTTTTATGGATTCAAAGAAGCGGGACATAAACTTTTTGGATTAATTCGTTGTATTCCGATAGCATTTCACTTTTTGACGTGATGCCACCACCACTTTTAAAAACAAGTTGGTCGCCCTGTTGTTCAATAAAGCGTATCATAACCGCCGAATTCAGATTTTTACCATCGAACCAACCGCATACGCCTGTATAAAATCCGCGCTCATACCCTTCTGCTTTCTCAATAATTTCGAGTGTTTTGGGTTTTGGTGCTCCTGTAACTGAACCGGCGGGCAATAGGGAGAAAAAAGCTTTAGCAGGATTTTCGGAAAATTCGGGTTTCAGTTTTCCGCTTATCTCGGAACTCACCTGTAGCAATTCTCCTTTGTTGGTTTTCAGTTTGTCAATATATCGGTAACGTTTTACTTCCACCTTATCGGCAATGATACTCAAATCGTTACGGATTAAATCCACAATGGTGGCATGTTCGGCCTGTTCTTTTGCATTGTTCAAAATCAGATTTTCAGCATTCGGAATTCGGGCATCGATAGTCCCTTTCATGGGAAACGAAGAAATATAACCATTTTCTATCCGTACGAAAATTTCAGGCGAAAGTACTGTAAATTGGTCTTTTAACCATAGTTTGTATTTGGCCTTGCTGCTTTTGTAAATATCAAACAATGAGTAGTTTGTGTTCACCTGTGTAGGTTGTGTCAGATTGGTAAGGAATGAATTTCCCAAATGAATCTGTTGTTGCACATAATTAAATTTTTCAGCAAAAATATGTTCAGACACCGGGCAAGCTTCCCAAATCAGTTTTTTTGCAGGAATTTCTTTATTGGGTACTTTATCTGAAAAATCGAACAGAATATAATCGGGATTTAATTTGTTTTCAGGAATAATATATCCGCTATTAGCTTTAAAATCAATAATAAACAAAAACGAATTCCCCGATGTGTATAACCGGTTGAATTCGTTTTGAAGTTGATTATTATGAAGTAGCTCGTATGGAAAAACTTCCTGCATGATGTCGGATTTGAATTGTCGACAAAAGTAACGAAAGTTTTTTGTTTCTTTGGAGAGGCTGTTATTAACTTTTCCAAAGTTCTAAAACTTCGGAAAAGTTAAATTATTGTTTCTTCAACCAGTCCGAAATGGTTTTCAACGCCATCGGCGAAAAAGTTTCTTCGATGGTAGAATACTCGCTCGGAGCTCCTGTGGTGCAGGTTTGGAACAAATGATTTAAACCGTCGAGTTCTTTTACAACTGCTTTTTTATTGTTGCCTTTATTAAATGCGTTGGTCAAAGCAGCAATATTTTCTTTGGATGGTACCTGTAAATCTTTCGATCCGATGATAGCCAAAACCGGACATGTTACTTTTTCGAGTGTTGGTGCAGGGTTGTAGCGAATGAATTCAAGCATCCATGGAGTGCAAAGTTGACTTGTTTGTAATTGGATTAGCTGTTGGGTTGTCATTCCTTCCGGTTTTTTCACGTCTGCATATTTTTCAGGCACAGAATTCAGATAATTGAGAACCTTTGCTTTTACTGTATCGTTGTTCGGGTTGTTGCAAATTATTTTATGAATTTCTGTGTTGATTTCACGGGTTGTGGTGATGTCCTTTTCACTCATGCCATTTGTTCTGCCTATCAGTTCCTGTTGCAAAAGCAAAATATCGCCACCGCTCAATCCGGGGCCGGCCAGCATAACGATAAACGCCGCATCGGTGTTACGTGCTGCAATTATCGGAGCTATTAATCCGCCTTCGCTGTGACCCATCAATCCAATCTTTTTTGCATTGATTTCTTTGCGGGTTTTCAGGTAGGAGATAGCTGCTTCGGCATCGTTTGCTAAATCGAAGGTAGTGGCTGTATTGAAATTGCCTGTCGATCCGGCCGTCCCGCGGTCATCGTAGCGCAAAACGGCAAAACCTTGACGGGTCAGATAATCGGCAATTACGAGAAATGGTTTGTGACCCATTAATTCCTCGTCGCGATTTTGAGGTCCGCTGCCTGAAATCAGAATTACCGCTGGAAAGTTTTTACCATTGGAAGGAAAAGTCAGTGTGCCAGCCAGCGTCAGACTGTCTTTCAGATTCTGAAATTTTACATTTTCTGATGTGTAAGGAAATGGTGCGATAGGCTCCTGTGGGTGTTTAGTCGGAGGGGCGACAGCAGTTTTTGCCAGCTTCATACCCAGCGGGTACGATTGCCCGAATTGAACAAAAGTACCTGAAATGGAATCGGCGGAAACCGGCGTGGCTGTATATTTAATTTTCGCAGCTGAATATTCAATGATGAGCTGATTGTTTTCAAAAGCAGCTGAATTCATTGGAATTCCCCTGGCTCCCTGATCGGGGCTGTCCATGGTGGCTGAATAACCTTTATCGGTTTTCGATACATTAAATACGATGCGCAAACTGATGCCGTTGAGTTTTAGTTTGCCTTCCCATGAGCCTGTAATGTCCTGTGCCTGAATGCCTGTAATTGCAAGGATGCAAATAACAATTGAAATTAGTTTTTTCATTTTCCTGAAATGATTTTATGAGTTTTTATAATGAAATATTTTTCTGTAGTACAGCTTTTTCTTCTGTTTATATTAGTTCAATAGCTTGTTATGAAAATATATAATATGCACATAACTAATAATTTATATTAAGAATGCAATATTTCTGTATGTTTTTATTTACAAGATTAAACGCAAAGACGCTAAGTTAGTAATTCTAATAATATTCTAATAATCAGAATATACAGCAAAGAACGCAAAGAAGAAAACTTAAAAGTTTTCTTTGTGGCTTAGCGACTTGGCGACTTGGCGTCGAAAATGAAATTTTTATAACGAACCATTAATTAGTTGATAAAACGATGAAAATATTACAGTGTCTGCAAAATTTCGTAAAGTTTCAGCGCGTGTGCTTTGGCTTTCTCTATCACCGGCGCTTTGTCGATATCGATACCTTTAATATTAACCATGCCATAACTAACCACTGGTTCCAAATAGTTCATGCCGGTTAAAAATGCCGTTTGTTTCATTGGAAGCAAATAATCCGCAATGTAGTTGTTGTTTCGTCCGCTGGGCTGATAGGCTTCTTCATGTCCTCCGGTGCTTAGCGATAACAGCAGATTTTTTCCTTTCAGTTTATCGCCGGTTTTTCCGTAAGCAAATCCATATTCCAGCACTTCGTCCATCCATAGTTTCAGTATGGCCGGAACGTTATACCAGTAAAATGGAAACAGTAAAACCACGTTGTCGGCTTCCAGTAGCGCTTTTTGTTCTTCTGCTACATCAATTTTTCCATCAGTGTAAAGCTCAGATATGGTTCTGACGCTGATAATACCGTTTTCTGCTTCTGATGTTGATTGCAGAAATTGAGCGATGGTTTGTGTGGTAACCGATTCGTTTATGTGCGGATGAGCCACGATAATTAATGATTGCTTCATGTCAGATAATGTATTAAAACTTTCGAAATAACTTCGGCAATAAATAGTGATACAATAAATGCAATGGTTAGTTTTGAGCCTTTAGCACCGATGGATATTTTGAATCCCTGATACATAAGCGTTACTGACCAAATTGTTACTGGAATAGTGAGTATAATTAGCGTCACAAAACCAGCATCACTCAATAGTGTCTGAGGATTTTGAAGTATTTTGTTTAATTCTGGAGCTGTGGCAAAATATGCTGCGATAGCCAAAATTATCATAGGAGCTTTTGCCAGAGCCATCGTTCCCAGTATATCTATTATTCTGAATTTTTTGGAAATAAGCAAACCGGCTATCCACATACAAAAAGTTATTGATAGGATATCGATTTTGAGAATAAAGATAGATGTGAGAAATGTAATGTCTTTTCCGTAATGAAAGTCAATAACGCCATCGAAATAAGCTCCTGAGTATGTGCTGATAAAAGCGGTAATTGCGATGAAAATTATACCTGCAAACAATGCCTGCCAACCGGCAATGCGAGTAAACGGATTTATGAGCAATTGCCAAATATTATTTTTGTTCATGACTTTTAATTTTTTCGATAATATCGTTTAACATGTTTCTAACTGTAGGGTAACTGAGTTTCAGTTCCGAAGCCATTTCTTTGAGACTTCCGCTGTTGATCACAAAGCGGAGAATAAATTGCTGTTCGGTGTCGTTCAGCAGCGCTAAAACTGGTAAATCGTACGAACCGGTCACTTCAGTCTGACAGTTTTCGCACTTCAGACATTTTACTTTTAGTTGCGTTTTGCAACTGGGACAATAAGTTGGAAGCATAAACTTTAATTGATAATTGTTTTTTTTGTGCAAATATACAACATGAATTTGCAAAAGTCAATAGTTTGTTGAATAAAATTAAAAATAAAATGAATAAAATTGATTTATGTATTCAATATATTCAAATATTCTGATGTTTTGATTGTAGATGCTGTCTAATAAGTAAGTAGAACGCAAATTACGCAAATAAACGCAAATGTACATAATTTATAATTGATTACATTTCAAGTATTTTTAGAGACACTATGAGACGAAATTTGTGAAAATTTGCGTTCAAAAAACTCTTATGAGACATCCTCTGATTTTATATTTTTTTAAAAATGAGATGCTATTTGTCACGTTTTTGATTTCACCTGTTAATTTTTTGAGACGCGGCATGTCCCGTCTCTGCGAAAATAGAAAATATTTTTATCGTAACTATTTGGTAATCCAAACAAAAGAAGTATCTTTGCAGTCCGTTTATTATCCCAGTGTAAAAGTTCAGATTTACAGGAGTAAACATACTGTATTTGTGCCGATTAGCCTCATTCAAATGCAGCGACAGTGGCCTGTGGAAACGACGATTAATAATTAAAAAAACATTTTTATAAAGTGGATACGTTAAGTTATAAAACCATTTCTGCCAACAAAGCAACCGTGCAGAAAGAATGGGTAGTAGTGGATGCTACCGATTTGGTATTGGGACGTATGGGCTCAAAAGTTGCCAAACTTTTGCGCGGTAAGTACAAACCAAGTTTCACTCCTCACGTAGATTGCGGAGATAATGTGATTATTATCAATGCTGAAAAAGTACAGTTAACCGGGTCGAAATGGACCGACAGAGTTTATCTGAGCCATACAGGTTATCCAGGTGGACAACGCGAAATTACTCCTGCTAAACTGATGGCAAAAGACCCTGAAAAACTGATTAAAAAAGTAGTAAAAGGTATGTTGCCAAAAAATAAACTTGGAGCTCAACTCCTTGGAAATTTGTATGTTTTCGGCGGTGCTGAACACAACATGCAGGCTCAACAACCAAAACAACTCGATTTAAACACACTTAAATAATCAATATGGAAGTTATAAATGCCTTAGGAAGAAGAAAAGCAGCAGTTGCTCGTGTTTTCGTAAGCGAAGGAAGCGGTAAAATCACTATCAATAAACGTGATATTGATGTATATTTTCCATCACCACTATTGCAATACGTTGTAAAACAACCATTGAATAAATTAGGTGTGGTAGAAAAATACGATATCAAAGTAAACATTGATGGCGGTGGATTTAAAGGACAATCAGAAGCATTGCGTCTGGCTATTGCCCGTGCATTGGTGAAAATCAATCCTGAAGACAAACCAGCTTTGAAATCGGAAGGTTTCATGACACGTGACCCACGCGAAGTGGAACGTAAAAAACCGGGACGTCCGAAAGCTCGTAAGAGATTCCAGTTCTCGAAACGTTAATGCCAGTTATCAGTTGTCAGTTATCAGTCATCAGTTATCGATTTCGCTCACTGCTTGCTGTTTACTGCTCACTGAAAATTGTTTAGTATCTAAATTCACGGGACTCATAGACACTGGATGGCTACCCGCGAATTGATTTCGACAAAAAGAAGAAAGTAAACAAAAATTTTAAAAAACAAAAAATGTCAAGAACAAATTTTGAACAATTATTAGAAGCCGGTTGCCACTTTGGTCACCTGAAACGCAAATGGAATCCTGCTATGGCTCCTTATATCTTTATGGAGCGTAACGACATCCACATTATCGATTTGCATAAAACAGTGGTAAAAGTAGACGAAGCTGCTGCTGCGTTGAAAAGTATCGCTAAATCAGGTCGTAAAGTGCTTTTTGTAGCAACCAAAAAACAAGCTAAAGACGTTGTAGCCGAAAGAGCTCAATCGGTACAAATGCCCTATATTACTGAGCGTTGGGCTGGTGGTATGTTAACCAACTTCCCTACTATCCGTAAAGCCGTTAAAAAAATGACCACTATCGACAAGATGGCGACTGATGGTACTTTTGATAACATCTCAAAACGCGAAAAACTGCAGATTGCACGTCAACGTGAAAAACTGGAAAAAAACTTGGGTTCTATTGCCGATCTTACCCGTCTGCCTTCTGCATTGTTTGTAGTGGATGTGATGAAAGAACACATTGCTGTAAAAGAAGCTCAACGTTTGGGAATTCCTGTTTTTGGTATTGTAGACACCAACTCTAATCCTAACGGAATTGATTTCGTAATTCCTGCTAACGATGACGCGACTAAATCGGTTGACGTAATTCTTGCAGCTATGTGCGAAGCAATGATCGAAGGTTTGGAAGAACGCAAAGTTGAAAAAGTAGATACTGAAGCAACTGAAGCTCCTGCTGCACCAAAAGAAAAGAAATCACGTATTTCAAAACGCCCACGTACTCAAAAAGAAGACGAAGAAGCGTTGAATGCAAACGTGGTTAAAAAATTCATCAAAGAAGAAGAGTAAATCAAATTGATAGTTGACAATTGATAATTGACAATTATTATTTTAGATACAAAAATGAGTTGCGGGTTAATATAATGCTTGTAACTCATTTTTACTTGAATTAATTTATATATCAAAAATAACAAATTGCCCTTGAAAATGCTCCAAAAAGTCCCCTGGAGGGGGATTTAGGGGGCTGGGTTTAAAACTTATTATTATGGCAGTAACAATGGCAGATATTTCGAAATTGCGTACCATGACCGGCGCCGGTATGATGGATTGCAAAAATGCTTTGACTGAAGCAGAAAACGATTTCGAAAAAGCAATTGAAATTATTCGTAAAAAAGGTCAGGCTGTAGCTGCAAAACGCAGCGACCGTGAAGCTTCTGAAGGTTGTGTGTTAGGCGCAGCTGTTGAAGGTTTTGCAGCTCTTATTGCATTAAAATGTGAAACCGACTTCGTAGCTAAAAACGCTGATTTCGTAGCGCTGACAAAATCAATACTTGATACAGCTATGGCTGCTAAAGCAAAATCGCTCGACGAAGTTAAGTCTTTGGTCATTGATGGTCGCACTATTGCTGAGCTGGTAACCGATCGTTCGGGTGTTACCGGTGAAAAAATGGAACTCGACTACTACGAATGTGTTGAGGGTGGTTCGGCAGCAGCTTATATTCACCCGGGAAACAAATTGGTTAGTTTAGTTGCTTTTGCTGAAAAAGATGCTGAATACGAAACCCTTCGGGGCGTAGCAATGCACATTGCGGCAATGTCGCCGGTAGCTATTGATGAAGCAGCTGTAGATCAAAAGATAAAAGATAACGAGCTGGCTGTGGCTATCGAAAAAACCAAAATGGAACTTGTTGCAAAAGAAGTTGAAGTGGCAATAAAGAAAGCGGGAATTAATCCTGCTCACGTTGATAGCGAAGACCATATTGAATCAAATATGGCAAAAGGCTGGATTACAGCAGAAGATGCAGCAAAAGCCCGCGAAATTAAAGCAACGGTTACCGCAGAAAAATCAGCGAGTCTACCTGAACAGAGAGTAAACAGTATTGCTGCCGGACGTATGGCAAAATTCTTCAAAGAATATACTCTTTTGGAACAAAAATACGAAGGAGGCGGTGAAGAAGCAGGAAAAATTACAGTTAAAGAACTGCTTGCAAAAAAACATGTTACCTGCGTTGCTTTTAAACGTGTAACATTGAATGTAGAATAACACCTCACCCCGACCCTCTCCTTCGGGAGATGGAGAAAAAGGAGTGCAAAATATAAACCTTTCGGAGTTAATCCGGAAGGTTTTTTTGTGTTTGGGTGCAGCAGGTTTGCTTGTTATTCCGGGTCTCGCGAGTTCCGACTCGCGAATATTTTAAATATAAGTTTTGGTTTTTATCTGCATTTATAATGTTTGTGGTTTATATGGTTTGTAATCGCGACTTGGAAGTCGCGAGACCCGAATATAGGTTTAATTGTTTTTCGGGTGCAGTGAGTTTGGTTGATATTTTGGGTCTCGCGACTTCCGACTCGCGAATATTTAAATTATTAGTTTGGGTTTTAGCTGCATTTATAATGTTTGTGGTTTGTAAGGTTTGTAATCGCGACTTGGAAGTCGCGAGACCCAAAAACCATCTCGTTCCGAATCTGTTTTTTTTGTTTTAGAAAGTTGCTGAAATGTTTTAAAGGTTTTCTTTTGTTTTGTCGGGTAATTCGCTTAGCGACAGAATGTCAATGTTGGTTTTTTGTTTGTTTACCATGCAATTTTAAAGCTAAATTTTAAAATCGCATGGTAATTGTGTACTTTTTACGGTTTCGGTTTTTGGGTCTCGCGAGTTCCGACTCGCGAATATTTAAATTATTAGTTTGGGTTTTAACTGCATTTATAATGTTTGTGGTTTGTAAGGTTTGTAATCGCGACTTGGAAGTCGCGAGACCCAAAAAACCCGAAAATGTTATTATTCAAATATTATCATTATTTTTACTTCGTACTTTTATCTGATACAAATGGAAAAGAAAGAATCATACCGACATGCATATCCGCATTTTCAGCAGCCGGGACAAGCATATTTTATTTCGTGGACTTTAAAGGATGCTGTTCCGGCAAAAGCATTAGCTGATTATGCTATCCGTTTGGAGAAATTAGCCAGGCTTATAAAGAATACATCAAAAAATGAGATTGTTATTTCGGCATTGATAGCTGAATACAGTTTGTTACGAAAGAAATATCTAAAAGCTTTCGACGATTTACTTCATGTCCAAACCAAATTTCCAATGGATCTTTCCAAGCCTCCATTAACTGATGTTATTTTATCTGCTTTGCAATTCTGGCATGGAAAAAGGTTAGAAAACTATGCCATTTGTGTGATGAAAAACCATGTGCATTGGGTGTTCCGGTTATTTGAAAAAGATGAGAATAACCAACCGGTTTACTTGCAGGATATTCTGCAATCTGTCAAACGTTTTTCAGCCAATAAACTGAACGAGGCCGAAAATAGTAAAGGTGCCATTTGGCAAAAAGAAAGCTGGGATACCACTATCCGCGACGACCGACATTTGTATAATGCCGTTAAATACACCATTTATAATCCTGTGGAAGCAGGTTATGTGGAAAACTGGTGGGAGTGGAAAGGCACATGGGTGAATGAGGAGTTTATAAATTGTTTTATGTAATATTAATTGTGTGGTTTTGGGTCTCGCTTTTGGTCTTGCTTTTGGGTCTCGCGAGTTCCGACTCGCGAATATTTAAATTATTAGTTTGGTTTTTTGCTGCATTTATAATATTTGTGGTTTGCAGGTTTGTAATCGCGACTTGGAAGTCGCGAGACCCGAATATAGATTTAATTGTTTTTTGGGTGCAGCTGGTTTGGTTGTTATTCCGGGTCTCGCGAGTTCCGACTCGCGAATATTAAAATATTAGTTTTGGTTTTTATCTGCATTTATAATGTTTGTGGTTTATATGGTTTGTAATTGCGACTTGGAAGTCGCGAGACCCGAATATAGGTTTAATTGTTTTTTTGGGTTCAGCGGGTTTTGTTGTTATTCCGGGTCTCGCGAGTTCCGACTCGCGAATATTAAAATATTAGTTTTGGTTTTTATCTGCATTTATAATGTTTGTGGTTTGCATGGTTTGTAATCGCGACTTGGAAGTCGCGAGACCCGAATATAGGTTTAATTGTTTTTTGGGTGCAGCTGGTTTGGTTGTTATTCCGGGTCTCGCGAGTTCCGACTCGCGAATATTTATTTCGGGTGCAGCGAGTTCTGACTCGCTGATTAGAGGTTGTAATTCGACTTGGAAGTCGAATCACCCGAAAACATCGCGTTTAATGTTTGTTTATGGTTTGCATGGTTTGTAATCGCGACTTGGAAGTCGCGAGACCCGAATATAGGTTTAATTGTTTTTCGGGTGCAGCGGGTTTGGTTGTTATTCCGGGTCTCGCGAGTTCCGACTCGCGAATATTTATTTCGGGTGCAGCGAGTTCCGACTCGCTGATTAAAGATTATAATTCGACTTGGAAGTCGAATCACCCGAAAAACATCGTGTTTATTGTTTGTTTGTGGTTTGTATGGTTTGTAATCGCGACTTGGAAGTCGCGAGACCCAAAACATAAAACCCCAAAACCCAAAACACCCGAAAGAAGAAAAACGTAACAAAATTTTAATGCCAGAAAGCATCTAAGCCCGATTTTAAAATAAATGTAAACATTACACTAAAAAACTGCATAAATATGCTAAGAAATTGAAAACAATTTTATATTTTTGTAACCGACACATAAAAAAATACTAAAAATCACAAAGCCCACTCTTCAGCGGGCTTTGTTGGTCTTTTTTAAACTCCGGGTTATAAATTATTAATGCATTAGTATATGGAAAATTTTACTTCTTCTTCCGCACGGGTTTCGCTCCGAAACCGCTTTTCTGTGAAATTTATTGGTCTTTTACTGCTGTTTGTGGTGATGAGTGTGAGTGAGGGATGGGGGCAGCTATTATTAACAGAAGATTTTACAGGTTATACAACATCTACAAATTTAGCAGGTCAGGGAAGTTGGACAAAAGGTGGATCTGGTCCTGATGCCACTGTATCAAATACTACACCATTGACTTATGCCGGATATAATGGTGGTGATGGAGAATATATTGTAATGCCAACAAGTACAAATACTGCAAGTAGAGTGTATAAAAGTTTCACTTCAACTACTGCTATAGGTAATACTTTTTATGTTTCTTTTCTGCTGAGAATAGCAACAACAACAACAACTGGAGATTATTTTATTTCGTTAGGAGACCCAGGTACAAATTCAGTATATGCACCAAGATTATTTGCAAAAACTAGTGGAGCAGGTTATAAACTTGGAATAAGTAAGGCTCAGAATGTAGCTTCAGCTAACTTTGGAACAACCGTTTTAAGTTTAAATACAACCTATCTTATTGTAATGAGATTCTCAGGAGTATCTGGGAGTAATAATGATTTGACATATTTATGGATAAACCCAAGTTTGTCAGTTGAGCCAATAACAACAAATTCTGAATGTAATGATATAAGTACAGCTGATCCAGGATTTAACAGTGGAAATATTGGAAATTTTCACTGGCATAATAGAACTGCTTCAAATAATCCTACAGGCTATTTTGATGGTATAAGAATTGCATGTGGTGCAACTTCAGCAAGTGCTTGGACATCTTTATCTGCTCAGTCCACTAGCCCTACTATTTTCACTTCAGGTACTCTTTCCGCAGTGGGAACAACTTATGGAACTGCATCAACTTCTCCTACAACCTTTACAGTTTCAGGTTCTAATTTAACTGCTGATATTGCAATTTCAGCTCCTTCCGGTTATGAAATTTCTCAAACTAGTGGTGGTGCAAGCGGATATGCCACCAGTCAAACACTAACACAATCAGGTGGTTCAGTTGCTAGTAAAACAATATATGTTCGACTTGCAGCAACAACTACAGCAGGAAATTACAGTGGTAATGTTCAGTTGACAAGTACAGGTGCAACTACAGTAAATGTTGCCACAATTTCAAGTACTGTTTCTCCAAAAGCTTTAACCATGTCTGGTCTGTCAGTGCCAGCAAGTAAAGTTTACGATGGAAGTACTTCGGCAGTAGTAACTGATGCTAAAACATTGCAATCAACCGAAACTATTGGCACTGGAACAACCAGCGATGGTAAACCGTTTACAGGTGATGATGTTAGCATTACAGGAACTGCGGTTGGTACTTATAACAATAAGAATGTTGCATCAGCTACTAGCGTAACATTTAGTGGTTTAAGCCTGACGGGTGCACAAGCGGCTAATTATACTTTAACTACTCAAAGTGCTGCATCGGCTACCATTACTGCTAAAGCATTAACAATGAGTGGTCTTTCTGTTCCGGCAAGTAAAACATACGATGGAGGAACAACAGCTGTGGTAACAGATAGTAAAGCACTTCAATCTGCCGAAGCGGTTGGTGCAGGAAATACAGGCGATGGCAAACCTTATACCGGCGATGTTGTGAGTATTACAGGAACAGCAGTAGGAACTTACAATTCGAAAGATGTAGCTACAGCCTCAACAGTAACATATAGTGGATTAAGTTTGACAGGTGCACAAGCTGGTAATTATAGTTTAACAGTACAATCTCCATCTTCTGTTACCATTACTCCAAAAAATCTCACTATTTCAGGATTAACAGCTAATAATAAAAATGTTGATGGTAATACTACAGCAATTTTAAGCGGAACACCTTCATTGGTAGGTGTAGTTTTAGCGGATGCAAGTAATGTATCGATAAGTGGAACACCTACAGCAGAGTTTTCTCAATCAACAGTAGGGATTGGATTGCCCGTTACAGTAAGTGGTTATACATTAAGTGGTTCTGCTGCTGGTAATTACTCTCTTACTCAACCAACTGGTTTGACTGCCGATATTACTTCGGCAACTATTACAGGTGCTGCCACTGCTACTGCATTTACTACAATTTATGGTACACCTTCGTCGGCTCAAAGTTTTACTGTTTCGGGTTCTGGTCTGTCAGACGACATTACTGCAACGGCTCCAACCGGATTTGAAGTTTCAAGTGATAATACAACTTTTGGATCTACAGCAACATTGACAAATTCAGGTGGTAGTGCAAGTGGAAATATATATGTTCGTTTAACTGCCAATGCTTTAGTATCAGGTTCATACAACAGTAATAATATTGTACTTACATCAACAGGAGCTTCAGTTGTAAATATCACAACTGCTGCCAGTGGAAATACAGTTACTGCCAAAGCATTAACCATGAGCGGACTTTCAGTACCTGCAAGTAAAGTATATGATAGGTTAACAACTGCTGTTGTAACAGATTCTAAAACACTTCAATCTTCTGAAACATTTGGAACAGGAACAAGCAGCGACGGCAAACCTTATACGGGAGATGACGTAAGTATAACAGGAACAGTTGTTGGAACTTACAATAGCAAAGATGTAGCTACTGCTGCGACGGTTACTTTTACAGGATTAAGTTTGACTGGTACGGCTGCGGGTAATTACACATTGACTATTCAAACCCCTGCTGCTGCAACCATAACTCCTAAAGAGTTAACTGTAACAGGAGCAAGTGTTACAAGTAAAAGTTATACAGGTACAAATGTTGCTACAATTACCGGTGCAACTTTGACAGGTGTTATTAGCCCTGATGTTACAACATTGGTTGCAGGAAGTAATACTTTTAATAGCGTAAATGTGGCGAATGGAATTAGTGTTACCACTAACTACAACTTAACTGGTGCTGATAATGGAAACTACAATTTAACGCAACCAACTTTAACAGGAAATATTACCACAGCTTCGTTGACCATTACTGGTTTGACAGGAACAAACAAAGTTTACGACGCTACTTTAACAGCTTCATTTACTGGCACTCCAGCCTATGTGGGTCTGCAAAATGGTGAAACATTCACCGTAACTGGAACTCCTTCGGCTACTTATGCAACCAAAACTAAAGCAAACTCAAAAGCAATAACTGTAACAGGCTTTACAGCACCTACAACAAATTATACTGTTACACAACCTACAGGTTTAACAGCAAATATAACAGCTGCCACATTAACTGTTTCAGGAGCAAGTGCAACAAGTAAAACTTATGATGGAACGAATACTGCGACAACAACTGGTGGTTCTTTTGTTGGTATTTTATTAAGCGATGCTGTAACTCTAACTCACAATGCGGGTACATTTGCACAATCAAATGCTGGTACAAATTTAAGTGTAACTTCAAATATAACAGCTACAGGTACAGATGGAGCTAATTACACTGTAACACAACCAACATTAACTGCAGATATTAATATAGCAGATCAAACCATTAGTGGCTTAGCTGAAACAGATAATAAAACTACCGCAACTAATACTTATTCATTATCAGGCGTAAGTGCGTCTTCGGGCTTAACAGTTTCTTTTACAAGTTCAGATGAAAGTGTTGCAACTATCTCAGGTACAACAGTTACTATTGTAGGCCCTGGCATAACAACCATAACTGCAACACAAACTGGTAATGGGAATTACAATGCAGCTACATCAGTAAATCAAACATTGACTGTGACAAGAGCAACTGCAGTTTCTGATTATTTTAGAACAAAAGCTACCGGAAACTGGAGTGATGTAGGGACATGGGAAAGTTCATATAATAACATTGACTGGATATCAGCAACAGCAACTCCGACTTCTTCTTCCAGTACAATAACGATATTAAATGGACATACTGTGTCAGTGGCAGCCGCTGTAACAGTTGACCAATTAATGATATCTTCGGGAGGTATTCTTGAAGGTAATACAAATTTGACAGTTAATGATGGTTCAGGCGATGATATTGTAATTCAAAATGGAGGAATATTAAAGTACAGTACCAGTAGTTCTTATGCTGCATTTGGGAGTGGTTCTCCAACTATTTCTAACGAAACAGGAGGTGTGATTTTAGTTACTGCAGGTTCAATAATTCAGAATCTCCAGAACTCAAATTATGTATATAAAAATGCTTCAACTTTAGAATGGAATAGTGTAAATGCATTTTCATTTACAGGTGTAACCTATTTTCCAAATGCAGATGCTTCTACAATTCCTATTTTGAGAATTTCAAATACTATTGGTGGAACCGTTGGTGGTGGAACTTCAGGTATTGTTAATGGAGTATTAGAGGTTAATGGAAGTGTTACTTTTGGGGGTAATAGCACTAAAACATTTAGAAATGGAATAAGAGGTAGTGGTACAGTGACTCAAACTACTGCTTACCAATTCATTATTAGTGGTTCATCTGCAGAAATTGGAGGTGGGACATTAACTTTGCTTTCTGGTGGTGGATTGACAATCAATTCTGGATCAGTAGCAACACTTAGTTCAAATAAAACTATCAATACTGGGCCTATAACTATAAATGGGACAATTGATTTTGGTACATATGTACTATCAGGTACGAGTGCATTTACTTTGGCTAGTGGAGCTACTTTAAAAACAGCTAATGCATTAGGTCTTTCTGGATCAATTACCATTAGCGGAACAAAAACATTTAACGCGGCAGCTAATTATATATTCAATGGTAGTAGTGCTCAAGCTTTGAATACAATTAATACTGCAAATAGTCTTGAAATTAGTAATAGTGCAGGTGTTAATTTGGATGTTAATTTGACTTTGTCAAATCTTTCCATCAATAATAGTTCAATTTTAAATATCAATGCTGGCAAACAACTTACAGTAAATACTTCGTTAACCAATAATGGAACTTTAAATCTATTGTCGTCAGGATTAACTTCAACAGCTGCAATTATTCCTCCGTCCACAATTAGCGGCTCAGGTTCTGCAAATATTCAACAATATCTGACAACAGGACGTAACTGGTATATATCATCGCCAATAAGTAGAGGAACATTGCCTTACAGTGGTTACGAATATGTAGAGTCAACTCCAGCGTGGAATCCATTGAGTGCAGGCACTGAAATGACTGTTGGCAAAGGTTATATTGTTCAGCCAAGTGTGAGTGGTAGTGTAATTTTTTCGGGAGCCATCAATACAAATGAACCTACTCTTACTTTGTACAGAACAACTGGTAAAACCAAAGAAGGATTTAACCTGGTAGGCAATCCGTATCCATCATATTTAAACTGGAACTCACTTAGCAAAACCAACTTAATGGGAACAATGTGGTACAGAACAAAAGAAGCATCTGCTTATCGTTTTTATACATATAACGGAACGTCGGCTGGCTATGGAGATACGGGAGTTGGTTCACCTGCAGGAGTTACCAATCTAATTCCACCTATGCAGGCATTTTGGGTGCGTGTTGAAGGTGCTGCATCTGGAACATTAGGTTTTACAAGAAATGCCAGAGCTCATCAGGATGGTGCAGGTAATACAATAAAGGCTCCTAAAACATCACCTAATAAAATTATCAGACTTCAGGTTTCAAATAATGTACATACGGATGAAACTGTATTGTATTTTAACGATAATGCCTCGGATAATTTCGATGCTTTTGATTCGCAAAAATTGATGAGTAATGATGCTTCCGTTCCCGAAATCTACACCCTCGCCGGCACAGAGCAATTGGTGATCAATGGTATGAATTCGTTGCCGCTGAATACCGAATTGCCTCTCGGATTTGTTACCGGAGAATCGAATACATTCAGCCTGGCGGCTACCGAGATCAGCCATCTGCCTTCGGATGTACGTGTGGTGCTGAAAGATGGTTCGTTGGAATACGACTTAACCGACGGCGGAACGTACAGCTTTAGTTCACCTATTGCTTCCACCAGCAGCCGTTTCAGTGTGATTTTCAAATCGGCAGGTACTGTTACGGATGTTCAAAATCCTTCTGCCAACGATAAAAACCTGCTGGTTTACTGCAATGCCAATAAACATATTGTGGTGGAAAGCAATTCGACCGCAGTAGTGTCGGTGTACAATGCCGTAGGTCAGAAACTGTTTACTCAAAACCTGCTTTCCGACAAAACTGAACTGAAACACACATTTACTCCGGGTGTTTATATGGTGACAGTAAATGGTGTAAACAGAAAAGTGGTTGTGGAATAGTTCTGAGTTTTGAGTTCTGAGTAAATAGTTTTAAAAAATGTAATATCAAATCATATCCTCTGTCAGGGTTTACAACCCCTGACAGGGATGAGAAAAAACCCGATAGCGGTTACCCTGACAGGGGTTAAGAAAATAAAGAATACATATGAATACAACATCAAGCAATAAGGCCGAATATAAGGCTCCCGAAATTGTGCAAATTGATCTGGATAACGAAATTTCGCTGGCATTGGAATCTACTCCGCCCGATACTGCGCCGGGTGAAGGAGGTGGAGTGTATGTGCCCGGTTTAATCAAAGACGATCCGTACAGAAATGGATGGGCGTAACCTTTGGTTAAGAAATTAAGAAATTAAGAAAATAAGAAAACAAGAAATTGAGAAAATAAGAAAATAAGTCCCGATGCGGTGTAAAAAGCTGTATCGGGAATTTTGTTTGGTTGCTGTGTGGTTGCTGTGTCTGACCGATGTGCGGTCTGACACAATGAAAGGTGCCAACGCGTCAGAAGGGTGCCGATGTGCGGTCTGACACAGTATGTCAACGCGTCAGACCGGTTATCGGTCGGACGCTTCTCGTATCCACACACCTGATCGTATCGGATAGATACAATCGATGCCCTCGCCTGATGTTGTAACTGCGTCAGATTACAAAGCGGTCAGGATACTTTATCCGATGCCTGACCGGATAGCTATTGAGCGTTACTGTCGTTTTACAGGTAACGTTATCATTATAACCCTGTTAATTTATCAAAATAACCCCATTTTAGTTTAAACATTTATTCGTAAATGTGACAAATTTGTAGTAATTTTGTAGCAGTTATTACTACAAGTTATATTCTTTCGACATTTTGCGGACTGTGAGTATCGTTTTCAGAGGTTTTATTCTGAAACTCTATTGCTTCTTAAATGCATATTATGTATTTATTCCTGTCCTGAGTGCACTTTTTCGGGTTAGTCTTTTCCGGAATTTGCTGTAATGTTGCAAGTTATATTTTAATTTAAACACGCGATGTTCAGAAATTCGTTTTTATCGTTACTTTCGATAGTCATGTTTTTGTTTTTTACAGTGACAGGTGTTTCTGCCACCGATTATTATCAACGTCAATCGGGGAACTGGAATCAGGCTTCTACATGGACAACTGATAACACAAGCTGGAATCCAACAGTTAATGTCGGGACTTATCCGCAAACAGGAGATAATGTACATTTGAAAAATAATGGTAACACTGCCACTATTACACTCACCGGAGATGCTACTTGTGCCAATTTGTATTTTGATAATTCAAGTTCAGCAAGTTTAATTGCTATGGGTGATTTTAATCTAATCGTTACCGGAGCGTGGACTTCGGATGAAGCCAATGCAGCTACAATCACTCAGGATAATGGTTTTTTGCAGATAAACGGAGGAATTGGAACTATCTCACCAGGGTTTAAAATAGCCAAATCAATCAAGAATTTACGAGTTGGATCAAGTTCATTCAGTATGACTAAATTTTATGATTCATCCATTCTTACTGTTACATCGAATTACGATTATAACTGTTTTCAATCGTCAATTCCAGCGGGCATCGATGCTGCATCGGCTACAAAACTTCACCGTACGCCCTGTAGTCCGGTGTTGACTGTTTCTCCACTCAGTGCATTTGGCTCAATTTGTACAGGTTCCACGTCTTCACCCAATTCTTTTACCATTACAGGGGCAGTGCTCAATACTTCCAATATAACAGTAAGTGCATTGGCAGGTTATAGTTTTTCTACGGATATAAACGGCGCTTACAGTTCGTCGCTGTCGATTCCTCAACCCGGCGATTCGTTGATCAAAACCATTTATGTGAAGTTTTCGCCGGTAGCCTCAGGTTCGTACAACGGAAATATCGTTGTGGGCGGAGGCGGAGCAAGCGCTGTTAATGTGGCGACTTCGGGTAGTGGATCTACATCGGTTGTGCCATCAGTTGGCTCATTGGCTATTAGTAATGTAACAAGTTCGTCAGCTACTTTTACTGCAACAATTACTGTGGCCGGATGTGCCGAAACCATTACCGAACGCGGATTTTATTACAGCAATACCAATGGGTTTGCTGATGGAGCGGGAATCAAAGTGTCGGAGACAGGTTCGTTTTCTGCCGGTTCTTTTACATTAAATGCAACAGGTATAGCTTCAGCAACCACCTATTATGTGAAAGCATTTGCAACAAACAGTAACGGTACAACTTATACTTCGCAGGCAACATTTCATAATATTCCCCGAACCTATTATTCGCAGCAACCCGGAGGAAACTGGACTTCACCATCGACCTGGGGTACGGAAGGCTGCTGGAATTCAGTCAATAACGGAACCTATCCGAAAGCCTACGACAATGTGGTATTGTGTAATTCAGCACCTGTGACGGTTAACGAAGCAGGATTGGCTTGTAATAATCTGACGACAGGCGATTATCTGGGTGGATTGGTGTTGAATAACGATTTCAAAGTGTATGGAAATGTATCTCTGGTAAATCATAGTTATATCAATGTGGGAAGTCATCAGTTGACTATTGATGGAAACTTTGTAAATACTCCCAATGGTTACAATGCCCGTGTGGATTACAGTTCGGGAACTGTGTCGATTGGCGGTAATATTACTGTCGACAAAAACGGACTTGAACCATTTAATTGTTCGGGCGATGGTTGGGTGGAGTTGACAGGAACATCACAAACACTGACATCGAATTCAGCTATCAGTATTCCAAATCTGAAGCAGCCGGAAGTGGGTTTTACTGTTGCCGGTACAGGAAGTGTAACGGTTTCCGATACTTTTGATCAGAATAAGAGTTCAGATGTTCCTGCCGGAATTGTTATATCTGTTCCTGCAAATACCACAGGTCTTCCCGAAAAAGTTTTTCAAACAAAAGGCAGTGGCTTGTGGAGTGATGTATCTAACTGGCAATATTCAGCTAATAAGGGAAATTCGTGGAACAATGCAGCGGCTGCACCCACTGCAAGCGATAGCCTTATTGTGCTGAAAAACGGTCATGTTATCGAAATGGATGCTGACCATAATTTTAATCGGCTTCAGATTGAAAACGGCGCTGTGCTCAAAATTGATGCCGGTAAAAAAGTAACAGTGGAAAAGGCTCTGGCAGTGAATGGAACTATTCAACTTTTGTCCGACCAAAACGGTACTGCCACATTGCTGGCTCCTGCTGACATTGCCGGAACGGGCAATTATGTTGTACGTCAATACCTTGGTTCGGAACGTAACTGGTACCTGTCTTCGCCGTTGATCGATGCTCAGGCACCGGTCGGATATACTATTTATCGCTATCTGGAACCGGGAAATAACACAGGTTACGTGTCGCCGGCCAGTGCATATTGGCAAACAATACCGGCTGGAACAGTTTTACAACCCGGCGAAGGAATTATTGTGCAGCCAACCAACGGTATGCAATATGTTGAATTTACCGGAACGACTCTGAATAATGGTTCAAAAACCTTTAACCTTACCCGCACTGCCGGCAAACAGAAGGAAGGTTTTAATCTGATTGGGAATCCGTATCCTTCGTATCTCGATTGGTCGAAGGCGGTAAAAACCAATGTGGAATCTACTATCTGGTATCGTACAAAAAACAATGCCGGTTTTTATGTGTATGATACCTACAACGGTGTGGGAACCAATAATAATCAGCGAGGAACGGTGACCAATATGATTCCTCCAATGCAGGGCGTGTGGGTACGCGTCAGTGCCGGAAAAGCGACAGGAAGTGTGCAGTTTACCAACGATATGCGGGAGCATGAAACCGGAACAAACCGTCTGAAAGTGAAAGCTATCGACGATAGTAAAACCATTCGTTTGTCAGTTTCGAATGGTGTGAGCTCGGACGAAGCTATTTTGTATCTCCCAACCAATGCAGAAAATCCTGATAGTTACGATGCGGTAAAAATGTCGAACGGTAACAATGCCATACCCGAAATATCAACCCAGCAAAATAATCAAAATCTGGTGATTAACGGTATGGGCCTTGCTGATTTATCGGGTGAAGTGCCGGTGTATTTCAGTACAGGAGAAGCAGGCGATTTTACCTTGTCTTTGTCGGAGTGGAAAGGATTTGATGCGCAGGAAGAAATGTATTTACTGGATTATTCAGCCAATAAAACGGTACATCTCACTTCAACTCAAACATACAGTTTCAGTTCGTTACCTGTTGCAGCTCAAAAGCGTTTTGGTCTGATATTTAAAGCGCCGCAAACTGTCACTGATACCAATTTGCCTGCTGAAAGTAAAGTAATTGTATCAGTATCGGCAAATCGGGAAATTGTTATAAGTCAGGCCAATGCACAAAGTGCAGATACACAAGTGGAGATTTTTACTGTTTCGGGAACTTTACTTCAATCGATTCACCCATCCGGTACTGCTGTTATCCGTCAGAAATTACCCGCAAAAGGAGTGTATCTGATCAAAATTACCGAAAACGGCAGAAATTCAGTGTCGAAAATTATTGTTCAGTAACGTGCTGAGTAAGTTGTTGCAAACGTTTACAACAAAGTTTGATGTTTTTACCTCAGATGAGGTATAATTTAGTTAAAATATGCATATATTTGTGTGGCTATATTATTAACTCTCAAAATTTAAATCGATATGAAGAAAAATACTCTTTTACTGTTATTTTTAGTTATTTCATTTGGAGTTTTCGCAACTCCTTCTTGGATGGGTAGTCAATCTTATACACAAAGTTCAACATCTCAAAATGTAACATTTACTGTTTGGCAAAATCAAGATTATTTAGGTTTACATTGTGAAGTAGGAGTGTCAACGAATGGAGGTTCGACTTGGACAGTATATCAAATGAGTTATTTTGGGAATAATTCAGAAAATAGTGTTTGGTCATTAACTCAAAAGATAAATTCATCATCTAACTGCTTATGTTATTTTCATGGCTATGATGATTGGGGGTATAATTTGTGGTTGAACAATTCATCTAATAATTACTCATTTATTGTAAATCCAACAACTGAAGCGGACGGTGATTGGAATAGTGGGTCTACATGGTGTGATGGAAGTGTACCAGCTTCTACAACTGCCAATTATATAATTGCTAATAATATCACTTTAAATCAAAATGCAACAATTGGTTCATTGACAATAAACTCAGGGAAAACTTTTACTGCCAGTGACGCTACTCCACGCATACTTACTATAGCAAAATCAACATCTGGCTCATCTACAACATTGACAAATAGCGGAACATGGGGTAATGGCACAGGTGGAAGTACTGTTGTTTTTACAGGTGCACCGAGCTCAGGTGATGCTATACATGCAATTTCAGGAACTATTGGTTTTCAAAATATTACGATAAATAAAACCGGAGGAAGTTCAAATGTAGGTGCTTCGTTTGGAGAAAATTCATCTTTAACTGGTACTCTTGAAATTGGAGCAGGTGGTTTCATTTCAACAAATCCACCTACAGGTTTTTATGGAACTGGAGCAGTATTGAAGTTTAATCAAGGAGAACCAGCAACATATGATGTGAATACAGGAGATAAAACATGGTCAACAACTGTAATACCTTAAAATATTACAATCGCATCCGGTAAAGTAAGAGTTAATGAAAATAGAACAGCAACGGGTAATTTAATAATTTCTTCTGGTGCAACATTGGAACTATCAGCAGCCAAACAACTTACCATTGGAACTGAATTAACCAACAATGGTACACTAACGCTAAAATCTGATGCAACAGGTACAGCAACTATTCTCACTCCGGGTACATCTGATATTTCAGGAACTTTTAAAGTTCAACAATATCTTTCTTCTGCACGTAACTGGTATATTTCATCACCTGTAGTTGGAGCAGCAGTTCCAACAGGAAAGACGTATTTTGGTTATGAGGAATCGGGTGATAATGCATCCAGGGTTGTGGATGGTGAAACAGATTATTGGAAAGCATATGCTGCATCTACAGTGTTAACTGTTGGAAAGGGATATATAGCTCAACCAACCGAAGCAACTACTTTAGAGTTCACAGGTACAGCGTTGAATAACGGAGATAAGTCTATAAATCTTACACGTACAACGGGTAAAACTAAAGAAGGATTTAATTTGGTGGGAAATCCTTATCCAGCATTTATCAATATAGATAATTTGCAGTCGAATAATGATATTTTACAAACTTATTGGATTCGGAGTAATAATGGTTCTTATATTTTTGATACTTACAATATCCCAAGTGCCATCAGTACCGGTTTGAGTGGTTTAAAAGTATCAAAATTTATTCCACCAATGCAAGCCTTTTGGTTGAGAGTAGCAAGTGGAAAAACATCTGCATCTGTTAACTTACTGAATGCAAACAAAGGACATCAGGATGATTCAAATAATAAATTCAGAGCTCCGTCTAAAATATCAGCATTAAACAAGATTTTACGACTTGAAGTTACTAATGGTACAAACAGAGATGAAACAGTTTTGTATTCAAATGAAAATGCATTAGATTCTTACGATATATATGATTCTCCAAAGTTTTCGAATGCTTTGGATATTGTGCCGGAAATTTATACAATTGTCGGCACAGAAGAACTTGTTATCAACGGCATGCAATCAATTCCGTTAGATACTGAAATTCCGCTGGGATTCCGTACACAGGAAAATGCACAAACATTTGTTGTTAAAGCTACAGAGTTTTCGGGTTTCGATTCCAATGTCAAAGTGTATATCAAAGACAATCAGAATCTGTTGAATCCTGAAACAGAACTTACAGCAGGAACTGATTATAGTTTTACGTCGGATGCCACCGATAATACCACCCGATTGAGTGTGATTTTTAAATCGACAGGTGCTGTTACCGGATGTAATTTGGCTGATAACAATAAAATAGCTATTTTTGCTGATAATAATAAACATATCACTATTAATATTGGATCAGGTGTGAATAAACCTTATTCGTTGATGGTTTATAATGCTGTAGGTCAAAAAATAGTGGAAGATCAAACCGCGAACAGTGTATTTACATTGAACAAAGATTTGGAATCGGGTGTTTATTTTGTGAAAATGGATATTGACGGAAAGCAAACAACAAACAAAGTCGTGATCAAATAATTTTAATCAACTGAAAAACAAGAATAATATGAATATTACCAATAGAGATTCGAATAAAAAGGTATACACCATACCTGCAGTTGATATAATTAAACTCGATAATGAAATTTCGCTGACATTAGACTCAACTCCACCAACAGATGCTCCGGGTGAAACTCAAAATCAAATGCCTGATAGTTTCAATACTAATCCATACAATACACTGGCATAAACGATGTCTGTCAACATAAACCTTCAAAGTCTCTGAGAAATCAGGGACTTTGTTGTTTTGGGGAACTTTGTATGGGTCTCGCGAGTTCCGACTCGCGAACATTATTAAGCAAACGCGACTTGGAAGTCGCGAGACCCAAAATCAAACATTCCAAATAATTTTTTATCTTTGTGTTTGTTTCAATTAAAAAATGTCCATGTCAGAATTACAATATTTTTCCGAACTTAAAAACCGTTATGTGGCCCGTCAGGTTGGTAATGAATTAATTATTGTTCCTCTTGCGGGTAATGTGGCCCAAATGAATGCTCTTTTCACGCTGAATGAAACGGGTAAATTCATCTGGGAAAATATTTCTGCCGAAAATTCTTTGGATAATTTAGTTGATGCAATGACCGGTGAATTTGAAATTGACCGCGAAACTGCGCAGCATGACATTGAGATATTTCTGAATAAACTCAAATCAACACTGGTTTAATTCATTGAATACGATAAAAATAAATATTGCAGGATTTGGGCTGGAACTTTGTTCGGAAAACGAAATGGAGTTGGAAGTTGGTTATGAGCCTTTTTTATCCGACGAATCTCCGGTTGATGTGCGTATTGAATGTGTGGCAGGTTTACCCATGAATCCTTTTGCTGCCATGAAACCGGTATTTGTTGCCGAAAATGAAGCACAGACTTTTTACTCCATTTACAGAACCGGAAATCAACTCGGATTTCTGATTTATAGTCAGCAAAACAGAGCAGAAATACAACAGATAGCATTTCTTTCCGAAGATTTTAAGCGTTGGACTGTATATTCGCAACCATCAATTACCGGAGCGCTGAATCCGCTTCGCTATCCTATGGGACCAATCATTATGCATTATCTCACCGTAAATACTGATGCGGTGATGATTCATGCATCCTGTGTTTCCAATGGACAAAAGGGGCGGGTTTTTACCGGTTTTTCCGGTACTGGCAAAAGCACCATTTCGGGTATTTGGGCGCAGGAAGGATATCAGCTAATTAATGATGATCGCCTTATTATCAGAAAAGAATACGATGATTACTTCGTGTATAACACGCCTATGTATTATGCTGATATACCGAAGAAAACAAAATTGTGGAGTATTAACCTGATAAGTCATTCGCGGGAAAATCGGATGAAAAAACTTAGTGGAGCGCTGGCAGTTTCCAAAGTGTTGGCTTTTTGTATTCAGAATAATTTTGATAAGACATTTATCGCAGATAATCTGGCTTTTATAAGTGGGATGTGTTCCTGTGTGGATGTGTACGAATTGGGATTTGTGCCCGATAGAAATGTGGTGGATTTTGTACTCGAAAATGAAGCAAAATGAAGGATACAAAAACTCATACCGAAACATTTTCCGACAGTCAATTAATAAGCTTCAAAATGCAGGGAAACAGTATGTTTCCGACCATCATAAATGGAGATGAAGGTATTCGGCGAAAATGTTCACCCAATGATTTGAAAATTGGTGATATTGTTGTGTTTCGGCTTCAGGATTTAATTGTTACGCATAGATTGGTGAAAATTGAGTTTGTAAATGGTGAGAAACTTTTTACTGCAAAAGGAGATAAAAATTATCATCGTGACAAACCATTTACCAGAGATAAAATTATAGGTCAATTAGTTGCAATTAAAAGAAATCAGCGTATTATTTCATTAGATAGTGGTAGTATGTTTATTAGAAAGTTGTTGGCACTTAAATTATCGAATGTATTAATTCCTTTTTATAATTTCTTTATCAGATTGAAAAACAGACAAGCCAGTTTAATAAGTAGTTTTCGTTCAGTCAGAAGAAATATTTCATTGATATTAAATGATTCAGCTAAACAGTTTTATTTCAATGCAATCATATCCGTCATTCAGGGAATTCTGCCTTTCGCACTGATTGTATGCATTAAATATCTCACCGATTTTCTGACGCAGAATCAACTTTCTGCAACATCGGATTTAATGCAATTTTATATTTTGCTGATTACTACAGCTCTCGTTTTTTTGAGTAGTGGTGTGCTGAACGAATTACGGTCGTTGAGTTTCGAAAAACTTTCACAATCCGTAACTGCTCATATTTACAGCTTGTTACATCAAAAACACGCATCTCTTGATCTGTCGTATTATGAAAATCCGGAACAACAGAATAAAATTCACCGTGCTGTACAGGAAGCATCGTTTCGTCCGTTGAAAATTATAAACGGTTTACTTTCCGGGATTAAATCGGTTGCAGCGGCTGTTTTTCTGACGGGTATTTTTGTTTCTATTAAATGGTATCTGGTGTTCATGCTCTTGTTGGCTATTGTACCCGATTTGCTGGTAAGGATTCGGTTTTCTCGGAAATATTATCGAATGAAAACGGAGCAAAGTGCTACTGAACGCGAAATGTATTACCACAACAGAGTACTCACAGGTTTCCCTTTTGCCAAGGAGCAAAAACTATTTGGTTTTTCAGCTTATTTTTTGTTGAAATTCAATGCTTTGCAAAATAAACTGTTTCATGAAAAATTGTCCATCCGAAGAGCAGAGTTTGCCGGATTGGTTTTGGCTCAGATTTTTGCGGTACTGCTTATATTTGGTGCTTTGGCATCAGTAGCAATGCTGAAAGTGAACGGGCTGATAACCATTGGTACAGTGGTGTTGTTTTTCTTCGCATTTCAACGCGGATATTCTGTTTTGAATGAGTTATTTAGATCGTTTACGCAACTTATAGAGGATAATACCTATCTGAATGATTTTACGGATTTTTTACAACTTTCACCTCAGGTTTCGGTTAAAAAGGATACTAATGCAGAATTTCAATTAAGAAATGAAATAAGGATTGAACATCTGAATTTTAGTTATGATACCAGTAAACGTCTTGCATTACAAGATGTTAATCTCTCCATTCCGGTAGGAAAAACAGTGGCATTGGTTGGTCCGAATGGTTCTGGTAAATCCACGCTTATTAAATTGCTATGCGGATTTTATCAACCTCAAATCGGACAAATTCTTTTCGATGGAATAGCTTTAGAAACTATTGGTGGTGAACAAATCCGTGAAAATATCAGCGCTGTTTTTCAGGATTTTGCATTGTATAATGTAAGTGCGGAGCAAAATATTGCACTGGGTCGTTCATCGGAAAAACCAAATGCGGAAAAAGTAAAAGTAGCAGCAAAATTAGCCGGTATCGACGAAGTGCTTGAGCATCTTCCCAACGGATACGAAACTTTACTTGGAAATCTGTTTTCAGGAGGTGAGGAGTTGAGTATCGGACAATGGCAGAAACTGGCTATTGCCCGTGCTTTTTACCGGGATGCTCCATTGTTATTGCTGGACGAACCTTCCAGTGCACTTGATATTCATTCGGAAAAGCAAATTATTCAATGCCTCAAAGAACTCTCCCGCAATAAAACTGCTGTTATTGTAAGCCATCGTTTATCAACGGTACAATGGGCTGATATTATTTATCTGTTTGAAAATGGTCAGGTTGTGGAATCAGGTAGTCATGAAGAATTATTACAACTGAATGGGAAATATGCAGAATTATTTCATTCCAATAATGATTTTACATAATAAGTTCCTTGGATTTTTTCAACAAACAATATCCACAAAATAAGGGAAATAAGGGAAAACATTTTTTGGATATATTTTGCTACTAAGGGAGCTTATGAAAAATAATGGCAGGGATAAATTGTAAGAGTCAAAACATAATATCAAATATTTTGAAAATGAATACTGGATATAAAAACGTACAAAAATAAAACCCTTATTTTCATTAGTTCCCTTAGTAGCCCTTAGTAGCTAAATGTTTCGTTGTCACTACCCTTATTCCCTTATTTGTAAACGAAAAATTGAAAAATTACGTTTTCATTCTTGAGTATCTTTATACCGATTTTATAGAATGGAACTGTATCTGTAAAAACCAAACGAATTTTGAATTATAGAACAATAGCCCCTTAATTTATTTACTTTTACCTCCTCACCATCTAAAACATTTTGCACTTATTGACTATTTGCTGTTTTTTCCGTAAATTTGCGTGCCTTAATACAGGTTTAAAATTTTATATACAAATATGAACAGAAGAGTCAGAGTGCGTTTTGCACCCAGCCCAACAGGTCCTTTACATATTGGTGGCGTGCGTACTGCCCTTTACAATTATCTTTTTGCCAAAAAACACGGAGGCGATATGTTGCTCCGTATCGAAGATACCGATTCGGCGCGTTTTGTGCCCGGAGCTGAAGAATATATCGTAGAAGCACTGAATTGGTTGGGAATTACCATCGACGAAGGAGTAGGAGCAACCACCGCAGGTAATCATGCGCCATATCGCCAGAGCGAACGCAAAGCCATTTACCGAAAATATGTGGATAAATTGTTGGAAGCCGGTCTGGCTTACATTGCTTTCGATACACCGGAACAATTGGATGCTAAACGTGCGGAAATTGCTAATTTTCAGTATGATGCTAAAACGCGTGGTGAAATGACAAATTCGCTCACATTGCCGGCCGAAGAAGTGATTTCACGCATTGCCAATGGCGAACAATATGTGGTTCGTATCAAAATTGAACCAAATGAGGAAGTGAAAGTGCAGGATTTGATTCGTGGAGAAGTAGTTATTAACTCTTCTGTGATTGATGATAAAGTGCTTTATAAGTCGTCTGATCAACTTCCTACTTACCATATGGCTAATGTGGTTGACGACTATTTGATGGAGATTTCGCATGTTATTCGTGGTGAAGAATGGTTGCCGTCGGCACCATTGCATGTGTTGTTGTACCGTTATTTGGGATGGACGGATGTGATGCCGCAGTTTGCACATTTACCGTTGCTACTCAAACCCGATGGCAATGGAAAACTCAGCAAACGCGATGGCGACCGACTTGGCTTTCCGGTATTTCCACTCAACTGGAAAGATCCAAAAACTGGCGAAACTTCATCAGGTTACCGCGAAGCCGGATATTTTCCTGAAGCCGTAGTGAATTTCCTTTCGTTGTTGGGATGGAATTCCGGTACTGAACAGGAAATTTTCTCGATGCAGGAATTGGTAGATTTGTTCTCGCTCGACCGAGTAAGTAAGAGCGGTGCCAAGTTCGATTATGAAAAAGGTAAGTGGTTTAATCATAAATATCTGCAAAACAAATCGTTGGAAGAAATTGCAGATCAGTATCAACGCATACTGATTGAGAAAGATATTGTGGAAGATTCAGAGAAAGTTCAACATATAGTTTCACTTGTCCGCGAACGTAGTAATTTTGTCAACGAACTTTGGAGTCAATCCTCATTTTTCTTTGTTGCACCTGATTCGTACGACGAAAAAACAGTTCAGAAACGTTGGAAGGCAGAAACTCCGGCACAAATGGAAGAGTTAATTTCATTGTTGGAAGGAGTTGTCGATTTTACAGCTGAAAAGACAGAAGAAGTAGTGAAGGAATGGATTTCAGCCAAAGAATACAATATGGGAGGCATTATGAATGCGTTCCGTTTGTCGGTGGTAGGCGAACCAAAAGGACCTCACATGTTCGATATTATTGCCATTATAGGTAAGGATGAAACCATCAAACGGTTGATAAAAGCAATAGAAGTTCTGGGGTAGGGAGTTTCAAAGGTTTTATGTTCCAAAAGTTAGTAATAACCAAATTTCAATTTTCTTAATTTCTCATTTTCTGTTTTTTCGAAAAAAAAGAAACGATGCAAAAACGACATCAGGACCCGTTACAATATCTGAATGAACAGATTGTAAGTACGCAGAAACATGTTCTTCCGTTTATTGGAAGCGTATTTCCCATCATGGAGGGATTGCAGGTGCTCGAAATTGGTTGTGGTGAGGCCGGAAACCTGAAGCCGTTTCTGGATTTGGGCTGTATATGTACGGGCGTTGATTTTAGTACACCAAAAATTGAAAAAGGGAAAACCTATTATGCTAATCATCCTTTTAATCAAAACATTACACTGATAAGCGAGGATATTTACGAAATCAAGGAATTTGAAGCGAAATTCGATTTGATTATTCTGCGTGATGTGATTGAACATATTCACGATCAGGATAAGTTTTTATGTCTGATGAAAACGCTTATGGCACCGGGAGGAGTCGCTTTTTTTGCATTTCCACCCTGGCAAAATCCATTTGGCGGCCACCAGCAGATATGCGAAAATTCACTTTTGTCGAAATTACCCTATTATCATTTATTGCCGCGGTTTATGTACAAAGCTGTTTTGAAATCGGGTAAAGAAAGCGATGGTAAAATCATGTCGCTGCTCGAAATTAAACAAACCGGGATAAGTCTTGATCGTTTTGAACGTCTTTGTTTCAAAAACAATTATAAAATCCGCCTGAAACGACTCTATCTTGTGAACCCGAATTATGAAATAAAATTCGGATTAAAACCACGGGCTCTGCCTTTCTGGATGAATATACCCATTATCCGTAATTTTTATACAACTGCGGGTTATTATCTGATAAGCGCCACAGAGAAATGAAGAAAGTGCTGATTATTACATATTATTGGCCTCCATCCGGTGGAGCAGGAGTTCAGCGCTGGTTGAAATTTGCTAAATATTTGCCACAATTTGGTTGGGAACCTGTAATTTATACGCCTGAAAATCCTGATTTTGCCATAGAGGACAATAGTTTGCAGAAAGACATCTCGCCTACTCTGAAAGTTATAAAAAGCCATATTTGGGAACCATATGAAATATATAAGTTCCTGATTGGGAAAAAAGGACAGAAAGTAAATGTGTCTTTTGCTGAAGGAAATAAGAAGCAGGGCAAAATCCATAAGCTGGCACTCGCCATTAGAGGAAATTTATTAATACCCGATCCAAAATGCTTTTGGATTCAGCCTTCGGTGAAACTACTTCAGGAGTATTTGAAAAAAAATCCTGTTGATGCTATTGTAACAACTGGACCTCCGCATTCTATGCATATTATTGGCAGAAAACTGCATAAAAAAACAAATATCCCCTGGTTGGCCGATTTTCGTGACCCATGGACGAATATCGATTTTTATAAAGAGTTGAGTCTGACATATATTGCAGATAAAATTCATCACAGAGCTGAAAAAAGCGTGTTGAAAAATGCACAAAAAGTGGTCAGTGTATCGCCAACCTGGTGCAGGGAGTTATCGGAACTTGCAGGTAGACAGGTGGATCTTGTGCATAACGGATATGATGATGAAGATATAGTAAAAACAGATAAAGCTGTTGATCCTGATTTTTCATTGGTTCATATTGGTAGTTTGAATGCGGCGCGTAATCCCAAAACATTGTGGTTAGCTTTATCTGAAATGGTTAACGAAAATACAGAACTGGCAGCCACTCTGAAAATCAGATTTGTTGGCAATGTTGAACCTATTGTGTTGCAAAGTCTTGATGAATTGGGTTTGACCAAATATATTGATAGAATTGGTTATATGCCACATGCAGATGCCATAGCTTTTCAGCAAACTTCAACCGTATTGTTGTTGTTGGTGAATAATACACCAAATGCAAATGGTATTCTTACGGGTAAATTTTATGAGTATATGGCTTCAGAAAGGCCAATACTGGTTATTGGACCTGATAAGAGCGATGTAGCTACATTGCTTGATGAAACCAAAGCAGGTTTTATTGCAGGATTTGACGATTTGGGAGGAACGAAAAATGTTGTGAATCAGTTATTTGAAAAATATAAATCAGGGAAACTAAATTCTGAATCTCAAAATTATCAGCAATTTTCCCGTAAAAATCAATGTGCTGTTATGGCCGGATTACTTGATGAAATAGTAAAATAAGTAAAATCATGAAAAAGATTATTTTAGTGGTTGGCGCTCGTCCCAACTTTATGAAGATAGCACCAATAATGCATGTGTTGAAGAATAATAAAGTTTTGAAGCCTGTTTTGGTGCATACAGGTCAGCATTACGATACACAAATGTCAGGACGTTTTTTTGAAGAACTGAACATACCTGCACCGGATATCAATCTTGAGGTTGGCTCAGCTTCGCATGCAGAACAAACAGCCCGCATTATGATAGGATTTGAAAAGGTTTGTTTGGATGAACAACCCGATTATGTATTGGTGGTTGGCGATGTTAACAGCACAGCAGCCTGTACGTTGGTGGCAGCAAAACTCAATATCAAAACTATTCATTATGAGGCGGGTTTACGCAGTAACGACCGCTCTATGCCCGAAGAAATAAACCGGCTTGTTACCGATGCTATTAGTGACTATTTTTTTACAACCAGTGCCGATGCCGACGAAAATCTGTTGCGCGAGGGCATTGCAAAGGAAAAGATTTTTATGGTTGGTAACTTAATGATTGACACACTGATTTCAAACCTGAAAAAAACAGAGGAAATGCAGATGAGTCCCAAATTATTAACTACCGGAGAACCTGTAAATATTTCAGAACTTAGTAAGAACGGATATGCAGTGATGACTTTTCATCGGCCATCAAATGTGGATGATAAGGAAAATTTGGAGAAATTAGCAGAAATATGGTCGGAAATATCTGTAAAAACTCCTCTTGTGTTTCCCATTCACCCGAGAACTCTGCGAAATCTTGAACAATTCGGATTGTTGGATAAACTGAAATCGTTTAAAAATCTGTATCTGATTGAACCACTTGGTTATCTCGACTTTATTAAATTGGTTAGTAATTCGCAGTTTGCTTTAACTGATTCGGGAGGAATACAGGAAGAAACAACGTACATGAATATCCCATGCCTCACAGTGAGACCAAATACCGAACGTCCGGTAACAGTGTGGGAGGGAAGTAATAAGTTGATAAAGATTGGTCAGATTTTGGATGAAGTACATCTGATTCTGAAAGGTGAAGGGAAAAAAGGACATACTCCTAAATACTGGGATGGTAAAACTGCCGAAAGAATAGTATCCATCATTTCGGAATTTTAATTAGCTTCAAACATGAAACGAATAGTTACCATTGTAGGTGCCCGTCCACAGTTTATAAAAGCTGCTACTTTAAGCCGCCAGTTTAAGCTACATGGAGTAATGGAGGCAATAATACATACCGGACAGCATTTCGACTCCAATATGTCGGATGTTTTTTTTCAGGAACTTGAAATACCCAAACCGGCTTTCGAACTGAATATTCATGGACTTACACATGGAGTTATGACTGGTCGAATGCTTGAAGATATTGAAAATATCCTGCTTTCGGGACGATTGCCCGATGGTGTTGTAGTTTATGGTGACACAAATTCTACGTTAGCAGGTGCTTTAGCTGCTGCAAAACTTCATATCCCGCTCATTCATGTCGAGGCTGGTTTGCGATCGTTTAATATGGCAATGCCGGAGGAAATAAACAGAATTTTGACGGATAGAATATCAAACCTGTTACTTTGCCCTACCGATACAGCAGTAAAAAACCTGCACGATGAGGGAATGCATTTATCTTCAGCAAGAATTATTAAAAATGGCGATGTAATGCAGGATGCTTTTATGTATTACGCATCGAAAGCTCAATTAAATTCAGATATTCTGCGTAAAATTGAAAAGAAACGCTTTGTTCTGGCAACAATTCATCGTCAGAGTAATACAGATAATCTGGAAAATCTGAAAGAAATTGTAAAAGGGCTCAATGAGCTAAACAAAATAGTTCCGGTTGTAATGCCAATACATCCTCGTACACGCAATATTTTGGCTCATAATTATTTATTGCCTGAATTTATGACTGTCGATCCTGTGGGTTATTTCGATATGATTATGTTGTTAAAACATTGTGATATGGTGGTGACAGATAGTGGCGGATTGCAAAAAGAAGCTTTTTTTGCGCAAAAACATTGCATCACACTACGTGAGGAAACTGAATGGACAGAGCTGGTGGATAATGGATTTAATATGCTGGTAGGTACTGATAGTAATGAATTGTTACAAGCATACAATGTGTTATCGCAAAAAGAAACTGATTTTCATGTAAATTTATATGGAAATGGAACTGCGGCAGCAATGGCAGTGAAAGAAATAATTAACTTGTTAGATTAGAATAATATGTCAGTAAAAACTTTTTTGCAGGATGCGAAAACAGCCCTGAATAAATATGCTTATTTGCGTTTTGGTGTTCGCATCTTAACAGGAACTTTTTCAACAAAATATTATTCAGATCTTAAGTCTGATTTAAAGAAGCTGGAGGAACAAGCCAAAAACTCAAAAGTACAATTCCCTGTTTCTGGTTTATATCCGTGCTACGAAGATAAAAAAGATAATGCTGGGCGATTAATGCTTCATTATTTTTTTCAGGATATTTTTGTGGCGCAACAGATTTTTAAAAATAAGCCTGTCAGGCACATTGATGTTGGAAGTCGTGTGGATGGTTTTGTGGCTCATGTTGCTACTTTTCGCGAAATTGAAGTATTTGATATAAGGCCACTGGAAATTGAAGTGCCAAATATTAAATTTACTCAGGCTGATTTAATGAATCTGGATGAAAGTAAAATTGCATGCACTGATTCTGTTTCGTGTTTACATGCCCTGGAACATTTTGGTTTAGGCAGATACGGCGATCCAATTTCATATGATGGCTATCTGGATGGTTTTAAGAATATAACTCAGTTATTGAAGCCTGGTGGTACACTCTATTTTTCTGTTCCAATGGGTGTTCAACGTATTGAATTTCATGCACACCGGGTTTTTTCATTCAACTATTTATATGAAATGGTAAGTCAGAATTTTCATTTAAACAGTTTCTCCTATGTGAATGACAATAATGAATTCTTTCAGGAAATTGATCTGGTAAAAATATCTGATAACGATAAAAACAGTAGTTTTGGATGTAAATTTGGTTGTGGGATATTTGTATTAACCAAAAAATAACCTTACATGAAAATTTCAGTAGTGACTGTTGTTCGTAATGCTTGTGAAAATATCCATAAAACAGTAGAATCTGTTTTGTCGCAATCTTATGCTGATATTGAGTATATTATATTGGATGGACTGAGTACAGATGGAACTACAGAAATCCTTCATAATTATGAAGATAGATTATCAAAACTCATAGTAGAGAAGGATAATGGGTTGTATGATGCGATGAATAAAGCATTGAAAGTTGCTACAGGCGATTTTTTGATATTTATGAATTCCGGTGATACATTTTATTCATCTCAAACTATCGAAACAGTAGTTAAGCAATTGGTTGATAATAAATGTGTTTTTTATGGAAATGTCATCCAGAAAAATCCGGATACCGGAAAGGAGAATTTCTTTGGAGGAGTGTTTGGTAAGCACAGGTTATGTTTTAAAAATATTTGTCATCAATCAATATTTTATCCAATATCAGTTTATAAGCAATACAATTACAATCTTACCTATAAAATATTCGCAGATTATTATTACAATTTAACGCTCATTGCTGATAGGATAAATTTTCGATATATGGATTTAATAGTTTCATATTTTGAGTTGGGTGGTTTAAGTAATACCGGAGATAAACAACTGGCAAAAGATAAGGGAAAGATAATACTACATAAGTTTGGAATGTATTATTATCTGTACTATATTTTTAAGAAGAATATACGTATCAGACAGGTTTTCAGATTAATGAATAGCAAAAATTAAAAAATGACTCAGAGTGATTTACATATAAATTCTACTGTTGTCAAAGTCAGCATCATAGTTCCGGTTCATAATGCCGGTAAATATTTGTGTATTTGTTTGGATTCATTGATAGGGCAAACTCTAAAGGAAATCGAAATTTTACTGGTTTTGGATAAACCTACTGATGGAAGTGATAAAGTTGCTGAAGAATATGCTGCCAGAGATAAACGGATTAAATTAATATATAATTCTGAAAACCTGCACACAGGTCTGTCCCGAAACGAAGGAATTAAAACTGCAACAGGTGAATTTATAGGATTTACCGATCATGATGATTATTGTGAGCCCGAAATGTTTGAAAAACTTTACGAGAAAGCTTTATCCGAAAAAGCGGATGTGGTTATCAGTAACTTTTATGACGACACTCCGGTTTCCACATCTTTTTTTGCTTTTCCACAAGGATATGATGCTGCTGAATTTCAGCGAAGAGCTTTTTTAGCGCTGATAAGTGCTGATTATTCTATTCGCAATGCCGAATCGTTCAACAATATGAATGTAATTTGGAATCAAATTTACCGTCGGTCGTTTATTTTGGAGAATAGTATTTTCTTTCCGGATAATCGGACTCTTACAATGGAAGATGTATTTTTTAGCATAAAAGTATATCATTTTGCCCGTAAGGTTTATTACCTGCCCGCAACCTATTACCATCATGTAAATACATCGGTAAATAATTATGAGAATTACAGTTACCGTAGTATTGCCCGTATTTTGCCGTTTCTGGAGGAGATTTTGCGCTTCTTAAACGACAATCAAATTCGCGAAAAATACAGAAATGAATTTGCTGTTTGTGTTTTAAAAAGATTATATTCGTCATTTCGTAATGAATTGAAATTTAAAGGAATGTCCGGCTTGAAAGGGTTCATTTATTTGGTTCGTGAAAATAAGTTGATGCAGGAAGTGCTGTCTGATTTACAATCGAATAAAACTTTGTTTAACCGTTTTGCTCTCACAAAACGTGTTTTCTTTTTATTGATTAAAAATTGATGTATGGAGAATGTAAAAGTAAGTGTAATAATTCCGGTTTACAATACAGCTCCTTATTTAAAAGAAGCAATTGGTTCGGTTTTATGTCAGTCATTAACTGATATTGAGATAATTGCTGTGAATGATGGTTCAGTAGATCATTCTCTTCATATACTGAATGAGCTGGCAGAGACTAATAAACGCCTAAAAGTTATTTCGTACGAAAAAAATGTAGGTGTTTCAATTTGTAGAAATACCGGCTTGGAAGCGGCAAAAGGCGAATTTATTTATTTTTTTGATAGCGATGATATTATTGAAGCTGATTGTTTGGAGCTTTGTTATAATAAGATGCAGGGAAACGAATATGATTTTATTGTTTTTGATGGACTGTCCTTTTCCGAAGTTGGAGTAAAGGCCGGATTTAATGCAAGTTATCAACGCACCAGACTTTTTAAACAGGATGTGTATTCCGGAAAATCAATCATCAATGTGTTGATTGATGAGAAAAGTTATTCCTGTAGTGTTTGCCTTTGTTTTATTCGGAAGGATTTTTTATTACAAAACAAACTATCATTTCATCCCGGAGTTTTGTATGAGGATGTTTTGTACGCTGCCAAAATGTATCTTTCAGCCAAACAGGTTAGTTTTGTTCCCAGAACATTTTTTCACCGGAGAGTTAGAGAAAATTCCACAATGACTTCGAAGGTAACACCCTTAAATATCGGATATCGGTTTACTGTTGCTAATGAATTGCTGAAACTGAGATCTGTTTTTGCAGACAAACAAAGTACAAGAGTTCTAAACCATCAGGCAAGAAACCTGTTTGTTTTTTTGATTAAATCACTTATTCGTAACCGGCAGTTTGGATTATTATTCAAAAACATATTACAAATTTCTTATATACTTCTCAAAAGTGTATTCTGATTTATACGTATTTGCGTAATTTCAGAAAATGAAGCACTTTCCACCAGCGGACTAACCAACGGAATAAAACTTTATTTTCGAACGTTTCCCATTTGTCTTTTTTGTATAGAGGTGCTTCAACACCACATTCTTTAATGACCTTGTTAATCCGGTCGGTGTGATACGGGTCAATGCCATAACTTCTTGACCACCATGTATGGTACAAAAATGGTTTATTGTTGTGATTGAATAATGCAGTGGTAAAACCATCGGGTAATGTGGTAGCATCCATATCCAGTGTTTTATAGTTCTTTTTTATCCATAAAAAGAAAGGATAATATGGCTCATACATGTCGTAAATGTAGTTTGACCTCATAAGGCTGTGGTTTGTCATATCAATCATTGAAGGATCAAATTTCCCGTATTTCTGCATTGTACTCAAACTAAATTCTTTGCGTAAAACTCTCAAATCCATGATATTGAAAAATGGATTAATAACCAATGGATTATGCCCCCGTACCGGAACCACGCCGCCATCAGGCATTCCACAATTTACATAGTTGTTTTCCACAAAATAAATTAAGAAATTCAGCAATTCTTCGTTGTCAACAATAAATGCATCTTCATCGATATTTATAACAATATCAGCGTCCGACTTCATTATTTCATAAAAATAACCACCACCAGTTGTGAATTTTAATTTCTTTTTGGGGTAGGGTAAGTCAATAGTTTTACCAGATAACCGAAATAATTGATCGTTGCAGGAGCGTGTGTAAATCTGAATGTTTAAACCGTCTAAGATATGAGTCATAAAAGTTTCCCGTTATTTTTAAATACGATTGATAACTTGCTGTTTTACAAAGTTAAATGCGTTGTTGTATACATCCGGTAAAATTAATTTTACCATTAAAATATAAACAGCTATGCTTATCAACAATTGGAGAGACAAAAGTAGAAATAAGTTTTGAATAAAATATGAAAGAAGTGTTGTTAATCCTGCTATCACTATACCAATGAGCAATGATGGAAGAATATCCTTCAACTGATTTAGCCAGTAATGATTAATTTCCTTTTTGAAAGCAAATACTGATATTAGCGTAGCGAGCCAGTTCGACACGCAAAATCCTATTAATAAAGCTATAATGCCAAATTTTAAGCAGATGAAAATAGAAATTACAATGAAAATTTTTTTGATAATCTCTATGGTAAACGTATTTTTAGATTTGCCTCTTGCGTTTAATGCACTAATTATAAGCGAATATATTGGATTGAACAAAGATGCTAAACACAGTAACTGAAAATAGGGAATAGATGCAGCCCATTTTGCTGATAACAAAACATTTATCATTGGGTCGGCTATGGCTATAAGCATCATGAGTAATGGGAAAACAATGACAGATGTTCTTCTCATCAGTTCCCTGTATACACGTAAAAACCGTTCAGTATCATCCTGAATTTTCACAAAAACATTATAAGTGCTGCTTAAAATTACCTGAAAACTATAATTTGTTGTGTCGTTCAGTTTGTTTGCCTGATAGTACAAACCAACTTCCTGTTTAGCAAAGAACTTTCCTAAAACCAGAACATACAGATAACTAAAAATATTATTCAGGATGGTTGTGCCAAGGAGATTAACTCCATAACTAAAGAAGTTTTTAAGGACAGAAATTGAGAACTTTAATTGAGGTTTCCAACGTACAATATAAGATATAATAATAGCACGAGATAACTGAAAACTCACTTGTTGGGCAACCAAAGCCCAAACGCCCATTCCTTTTAGGGCAATGTATATACCTGTAATTCCACTTAATATTACTGAACTAATATTGACGATTGTATTGCTTTTAAAATCTAACTTTCGAACCAGTTTTATATTAGGAATCAGATATATTGAGTTAATTAATATCGCAATAAATACAACCCTGCCTACTTCCACCAATTTAGGTTGGTTATAAAAATCGGCAATGAATGGTGCCGAGAAATAAAGTACTAAATATAATAAAACCGAAACAAAGATATTAAAATAAAAAACGGTATTGAAATCTGTCTCGTTTGCATCCTGCTTTCTGACTAATGCCAAACCAAATCCACCATCTACGAGTGTATTTGATAATGATACAAATATCATGACTAATGCAATTAATGTGTATTCAGCTGGTGATAATAATCTGGCCAGAATAATGCCGATAACAAACTGTATAGCCTGCTGACCAAACCGGTCGATGGTAGTCCATGCCAGTGTGCCAATCATTTTTTGTTTTATATTATCGCTCATTATGCTTACGGTTTTGTAGAATTATCTGTACCACGAATTATCATTTATACAAGGTATACAGGTAGCTGATTTTAGAGGGATACGATACTCAAGCATTATTTCATGACTTCCGTTTTGATTAAATCCGGTAACCAGACTTTGATCGTATGCATAGCCTATTCTGAAATTTTCGGCTATATTCCAGCCTAATAAGAGTGTAATTTGCCTGGAAGTGCGATAGGTAAAACCTACATCAAAAAGTTCTTTAGCACCATTATTCAACCCACTTGGATGTTTAAAACGCACAGAACCATTGAATTCCATAACACTTAAATTGCTGCGGTTCACAAACTGCATACCCGCATACCAGTTAAATAATTCTCCGTCTGTATTTTTGTAAATCAGATAGGCATATCGGTGGTTGGAGTTCAGGTAGGAAGAATCAGCATTGTTTATCGACAAAATATGGGTGGAAGATGCTCCACCAATAAAGTGTTGCGTTTGTAATTCAAAACCTATATTAGCATCGGGTTTAATAAGTTCATTTATCTCAAAGCTTAGTGCAGGATCATCTTCAAGAGGATCGAATAAAGAACCATTGTATGTTCTGCTGAATATTCCCGCCGAAATTCCAAATGAAACAGCCATATTTCCTTCGTCGATCCGATAGGCATAACTTAGCATTGGATTTATTGCCTGCGAAATCCCAATCTGATCACTTACAAGCGAAATTCCAAATGCGGATTTCATATTTTCGTTATAAGTTGAAGCCTGTATATTCATAACCTGAGGCGCTCCGGTAACGTTTACCCATTGTTGACGCACATTGGTGAATAAATACATGTAGTTGATCCGGGAAATGGAAGCCGGATTGTAATTTGCTCTGTTGTACCAGTGAGTTGCCATACTAATATCAGCCTGAGCAAATATTTTTATGGTTAAAAAGGCAAGAAATATTGTAAATGCAGTGCTTTTTCTCATTAAACTTATCTCAACAATGTAACATACCCTTTTTTTGTTCGAATCTGCTCCTTTTTATCAAGGTAGCGAAGATAATAAAAATATGTATCCGACGGAACAGGAAATCCATTATATTTGCCATTCCAGCCATCTTTACCACTATAAATCTCAATTCCCATCCTGTCGATAATCAGTATTTCAAGATTTGGGAGAAATAAATCATTTTTACCATCATTGTTTGGTGTGAAAACATTGGGTATGTACGGTACAACATCAATACTCAAAGAAGTTGAGTTGGTACATCCTTTCATGTTTTTTGCCTTCAGACTTACAATGTACTCATTTACTGTATTATCGATATGGTATGAGTGTGAAACAGATGCGCCTGTTGCAGTAGAACCATCACCGAAATTCCATTCATATTCTGTGTTTTCCTCCGGTACAATTTTACAATTTAGTATGCTTTGTTTGTTATTTAATTCGGTAGTTGAAGTTTCAAACATACATTGTGGTAAATCATTTTCGTTTACAGTGAAACTTAATGATTTTTCACAGCCTCTAATGTTTAGTGCTTTAACAGTGTAATTTCCGGCTTGTTTAATAATCATATGATCGTTTTTACTGCCATTATTCCATTCGTAGGTATTGCCACCAATGGCATAAATTGAAGTGCTGTCGTTTTTGCAAAATTCTTTTTTACCAGCTGTGTAAAAATCCCAGTCGGGATCTTCAGAAACACTAAAAAACAATGTGTCGGATATACAACCACCAGCAGATAAGCCTACAACCCAATAATTACCACCGGGTGAGGAAATAACAATAGAGTCTTTCAATTCACCAGCGCTCCACTTGAAATGTTTTGCTCCAATGCATTTGATTGTTGTTGATTTTCCGGGACAATAGGTTTTGTAGCCTGAAATACTAATAACCGGATTTCCTTTTGTGATTGTTTTGTAAACTTTTTCACTTGTACATGCACCGTTCCCATAAATACCCATCACCCATATTTTACCTGAATTTTCGTTAACCACAATAGAATCAGTTTGATTACCATCGCTCCACAAGTAACTTTCTGCTCCTGTTGCTTTTAGCGTAGTGGTATAGCCTGCACAGCATAAACTATCGCCAGTTATTGATACTTTCATTGGTGAATATACGCTTATCACTTTCGATATTGTATCCGGACACAACGACAATATATTTGAAACGGAAAGAGTTACTTTATATTTTCCCGGGTGAGCAAAAGTATGTTCGGGATTTGCCTCGTTCGATATGCTGCCATCGGAAAAATCCCATTTGTAGCTTAATGGCAGAATATCTGATATTGACTTATTTGTAAAAGTCACTTTATTGAGTAAACAATTGGAAATGCTAAAATTAAAATCAGCATCTAACTTGTAGTTTTTTATTTCGGCAACTAACGTAACTGTATTGTCGGCTGTAACGGTTATTTTACAGAAATACCTGCTTCCCAATGTTGGATTGTTTATTGTTAAAGTGCTATCATTTCCCAATAACAAATTACTTTCGTTGTACCATTCGTATTTAATGTAATTGTTTGGTGCAGATAATTTTACGCTGTTATTGCTAGTGCAGTAAAAAATTTTTATGGTGTCCGGAATAACAATCAGTTTTGATAGAAAAACGTCGGTAGTTCCCTGCGATGCGTAGGTGTTTGTAACGCTGGTTGAATCGAAATTTACTTTTGCAGATTTATATTGACCGGATAAGTAATAGTTGTTATTAACATCTACAGCGCATCCCTGTCCGGTGTCATCTCCATTGTTTCCAAAGTTTCTACCCCATATTGCATCTCCATTTGGACTGAACTTAATAATAATTGCATCAGTTCCGTAAGTTGAGATATTGTTCAGAGTTATTTTGTTAAATGAAATAATAGAATTAGCTGTACTTCCTGCAGCAACTACATTGCCATCTACATCGCACATTACACTGTTGAAAACCTCATTGTAACTATCTGTTGCATTGACATTGTTGTTTATTAAGTCAACAGTACGAACCCATAGAACATTCCCGTTTGCGGATAATTTTACCAAAAAACATTGTGAGCCTGCTAAATAATTTTTTGGTAATGTAAAACTGTCAAATTTTAAAGAAGTATTTTTGGTATATCCGCAAAAATATATATTTCCGTTGCTGTCAGTACAAACTGAGTTTACATTATCTTCTGCGGTTCCTCCAAAATTTTTCGACCATAAAAAACTGCCATTTGTATCGAATTTGGAAATTAATATATCAGTTTCACCGGCACCTGCGTTAGTTATTGTTTTTCCACCCAACGGAAATGATGGACTCTTAAAAGTGCCGGCTACAATCACATTGCCGCTATTGTCAACTGTCAGCGCTTTACCTACATCGTGATTGCTTCCTCCAATATTTTTCCCCCAGAGTGCTTTGCCAGTTGGGTCGAATTTCACTAAAAAAATATCCTGATTTGGAGCTGCATTGTTTGTGACAGTTACGTTGCCATAAGTGAAAGAATTGTCCTGAAAATGTCCTGTTGTAAATAAATTGCCTGATTTGTCGGTGGCAAGTCCATACATGCCACTACTCAGGTCAGTATTCGTAGGTGTTTTTGCCCAAAGTACTTGTCCTGTTGGACTGTATTTGGCAACATACATTTTTCCGTAAGTGCCACCCATGCTATTAGTTAATGTGTATGTGCCAATTTTCAATTCGGATGATTTGAAAGATCCACTAATAAATGAATTGCCTGTAGTGTCTACAGCTAATCCTATTGCTCCCGATTGAGAATTTGCGCCACTGTTATTTGCCCATAATAATGTGCCGGAGGTATTGTATTTGGCAAGATAAAAACTGAAGTAATAATCGCTAATAAGTGTTTTTGAACCTAATTTTAATTCATAACTGGTGGTGGAGCCGGTTATCAGAATACTACCTTCTTTGTCGGCACATACTCTTCCCACATTCTCATTGCTGCTGCCTGTTACACTGTTTGTCCATTTTACTTTTGCCTTTTCAGCAGAAGTATTTTCAGGAATGCAAAATGAAAATAGTAAACAAATGAATAAAATAATTCCATTTCTCATAGACTAACTCTACCTTATTTCCCTTTTATGACGTCAAATCCCTGTCCGTACACACCAATAGCCGACGATTGTGAAATAAATGCATTCGGATCTTCTTCTTTTACTATTCGAAAAATTTTTATGGATTCGTTTTTACGGGCAATAACAGTAATCACTTTGACAGGTTCTTTGGAGTACCAACCTGTTCCATCGAGTATGGTGACTCCCCGGTTTACTTCCTGATTTATTCTGGTGGCAATTTCTTCGTAGTTTCTGGAAAAAATAAAGAATTGTACCGATTGTCGTACACCATTTATAACCATATCCACAGCAATGGTGGATACAGTAAGTTGTGTTAAACCATAAACAATGCGTTCCAAACTACCAATTTCCAGAAAATAGGACGATGAAATTATCAGTACATCGCAGTACAATAATATTCGTCCCAGAGTAATGTTGCGGTATTTGTTTACTACTTTGGCAATGATGTCTGTACCGCCCGAACTTCCGTTTGATAAAAATACGATTCCTATGCCAGCTCCCGACATTAGTCCTCCAATAATACAAGCCATAAAGTTATCATCTTCTCCTACAAAGGTGCCTGGTATGGCTTGCGGCATAATGGAAAAAAACAGGGTCATTAATGCTACTCCATAAATTGTTCGAAGGCTGAACTTTAATCCAACTGTACGAATTGAAATAAGCAAAAGAACTCCGTTGATAGTAAAATAACTCACCGAAATTGGTAATCCTGTAGCATAATAAATCAATGCTCCTATACCGGTAACTCCACCACCTACAATTAAATGAGGCAATAAGAATCCCTTCCAGGCTGCAGCATAGAGTAATAATCCGAAAGCAATTAGTACATATTCCCTGATATCGTTCCAGGTGCGTTTTGTGAGTCGTTTTACGCTACTACTGACTTCTGAAGCAAAGTCATTCTCTTCTCCCTGTCGGGGACTGAAATCCGGTTTTAGTTTCATAAGTCTGTCCTTTTTTGTCAGAAAATAAAGAAATTTTTCTTATTCCCGCATATCGGGCAAAGGAGAATTCCTACAATACAATATTCACAATTTTTCCGGGAACCACGATGATTTTTTTAGGAGTTTTTCCTTCCAAATGTTTTTGGGTTTGTTCATCGTTCAAAGCTGTTTTTTCTACATCTTCCTTGCTCATATCTGCCGGTAATTCCAGTATAAACCTAACTTTACCATTGAAGGAAATCGGATATTTTACCGAGTTTTCAACCAGGTAAGCTTCGTTACAAACAGGAAATTCTGCATCGCAAACGGTACCTTCGTTTCCAAGAATGTGATACAACTCCTCAGCAACGTGTGGTGCAAATGGCGCTAGCAAAATAACAAGCGGCTCCAATATTTCTTTTTTGTTGCATTTGAGCGTAAATAGTTCATTCACACAAATCATAAATGCCGATACCGAAGTGTTGTACGAGAAATTTTCAATATCAAAAGTGATTTTTTTGATGGTTTTATGCAGTATTTTATGTTCTTCGGCACTGGGAGCATCATTGTTTACAAGCAATTGACCTTCTTTGTAGAACAGACTCCACAGGCGTTTCAGGAAGCGATGAACTCCATCAATTCCGTTGGTATCCCATGGTTTGGATTGTTCCAGCGGACCGAGGAACATTTCGTACAAACGCAATGTGTCGGCTCCGTATTTTTCTACAATATCATCCGGATTAACCACATTGTACATCGATTTCGACATTTTTTCTACGGCCCAACCACAAATGTATTTGCCATCTTCCAGTATAAATTCAGCATTTTTATAATCAGGAAGCCAGTTTTTAAATTTCTCAATATCCAAAATGTCGTTCGAAACAATATTAACATCACAATGTATCTGTGTAGTTTCGTATTGATCTTTCAGGTTCAGCGAAACAAATGTATTGGTATCTTTTATGCGATACACAAAGTTGCTTCGTCCCTGAATCATTCCCTGGTTAATCAGTTTCTTGAACGGTTCTTCTTCGCACACAATACCCAAATCGAAAAGAAATTTGTTCCAGAAACGGCTGTAAATCAGGTGACCGGTGGCATGTTCGGTTCCGCCGATATATAAATCCACATTTCGCCAGTACTGATTAGCTTCCGGACTTACTAAAGCTTTATCGTTTTTAGGATCCATGTAGCGCAAATAATACGCAGAAGAACCGGCAAAACCCGGCATGGTGTTTAATTCCAAAGGATAACCGTCTATTTCCCAGCCTTTGGCGCGTCCGAGTGGTGGTTCTCCTTTTTCGGTTGGCAAAAATTTGTCAATTTCAGGTAATTCCAGTGGCAACTTACTTTCGTCGAGCATATAAGGCATGCCATCTTTGTAATACACCGGAAACGGCTCGCCCCAGTAACGCTGGCGGCTGAAAATGGCATCGCGCAGCCGGAAATTTACTTTAACACGTCCTATTCCTTGTTCCGAAATATATTTTTTAGCAGCTGCTATCGCTTCTTTTACGGTTAATCCATTCAGGAAACCGGAATTCATCATAATTCCTTCTTTGGCATCCAAACTTTCTTCACTCACATCACAACCTTCAATCAAGGGAATAATGGGTAAGTTGAAATGTTTAGCAAATCCATAGTCGCGACTATCATGCGCCGGAACAGCCATGATAGCTCCTGTTCCGTAACCAGCCAGTACATAATCCGAAATATAAACCGGAATTTCAGTTCCGCTCACCGGATTGATGGCATATGAGCCGGAGAAAACTCCGGTCACACGTCGGTCGGCAATACGTTCACGTTCAGTACGTTTTTTTGTAGTTGTGAGATATGCTTCTACTTCGGATGCCTGAGCATTTGTCGTACAAACTTTCACCAATTCACTTTCAGGCGCTAAAACCATAAAAGTTACACCGTAAATAGTGTCTGCGCGGGTAGTGAAAATCTCGAATTCAACATCCTGATCTTTCAGTTTGAATTTCATTTCTGCACCTTCGCTGCGGCCAATCCAGTTTTTCTGAGTTTCTTTGAGCGATTCTGTCCAGTCAATCTTATCCAAACCATCGAGTAATCGTTGTGCATAAGCCGAAACGCGCAAACTCCATTGGCGCATAACTCTTTGTTCTACAGGATGACCACCGCGAACTGAGAGTCCTTCGCTCACTTCATCGTTTGCTAGTACTGTGCCGAGTGCCGGACACCAGTTAACTTTTAAATCGGCCAAATAGGCAATCCGGTAATTCAACAGGATTTCCTGTTGTTCTTTTTCCGTTTTTGATGTCCAATCTTCAGCAGTGAAACTCAGTTCTTCAGTGCAACTTGCATAAATACCGCTTGTACCGTTAGTTTCAAAAGCCTGAACTAATGAGCTGATTGGTTGTGCTTTTTGTAATTTTGTATTGAAATAATGGTTGAACATCTGAATGAAAGCCCATTGTGTCCAGTGATAATAATCAGGTTCACAGGTTCTTATTTCTCTGTCCCAATCGTAGCAAAAGCCAATTTTATCCAACTGTTCACGGTAACGAGCGATATTGTTTTTAGTAGTAACTGCCGGATGCTGACCGGTTTGTATGGCGTATTGTTCGGCAGGTAAACCATAGGCATCGTAGCCCATTGGATGAAGTACATTATATCCTTTCAGACGTTTGTAGCGGCTAAAAATGTCAGAAGCAATATAACCCAGCGGATGTCCCACATGCAAACCAGCTCCTGATGGATAAGGAAACATGTCGAGTACATAATATTTGGGTTTATTTGCCTGAATTTCTGTTTTGTAAATATTGTTTTCTTTCCAAACCTTCTGCCACTTCTGTTCAATTTCTCTGAAATTATACTCCATTTTATTTCGATACTAATTAATAATCAATTGTTTATTTTAGAAAATATTTTTCTGAAAAAGTGATGCAAAATTAATCATTTTATCTGAAAAACCTTTTGAATATCAATAAAATTCAGATAAGTGGTATTTTAATAAAAGCAGAAGAATGCTATATGAAAAAAATGATTATTTTTGCAAGTCAAATCTATAAAAACACATGAAAGATGCCTAATTTAGAGCCCAAACAATTTTTTAAGGTTCCTGAACCAACATTACGCCGTTTACCCTGGTATTTGGCTTATGCTCAGTTGGTTTTAAAAGAAGGTGAATCCTTTTTGTCGTCAACTCAAATTGCGAAAAATATTGCTGTCGATGCTTCGATGGTAGCTAAAGATTTGTCGTATGTACAAATTTCGGGAAAAACCCGTGTAGGCTACGATGTAAAAGAACTGGTTGATATTTTGGAAGAGTTTTTGGGCTTTACCAATTCACACAATGCATATTTGTTTGGTGTGGGTAGTTTGGGTGGAGCATTGATGCACGATAACGGATTGGCACAGTTTGGGTTAGAGATTGTGGCAGGGTTCGATGTACGATATGAATTGTCAGGCACCAGCATCAATCGCGTGCCTATTCATCATATCGATAAATTTGAAGAACTTCAGAAACAAACCGGCGTAAATATCGGAATTCTGACAGTCCCGGTTGATAAAGCTCAGGCAGTTTCCGAAATTATGATCGCAGGTGGTATTCAGGCAATTTGGAATTTTACACCCTACCGCATTCGCGTTCCGGAAAATGTGATAGTTCAAAATACGTCGATTTATGCTCATTTAGCTGTGATGTTTAACAGATTGAATGCAATAAAAGAATGTGAGGATTGTCAGAAAAAGAATAATTTGAAATAATAATACAGAATGAAGATACTTGCAATTGGACAAAATTACGTAGAACACAATAAAGAACTTAATTCGAAAAATCCTACTGAGCCGGTTGTTTTTATGAAACCGGACACTGCTCTTCTAAAAAACAACAAACCTTTTTATATTCCCGATTTTACTGACGAATTGCATTACGAAACCGAGTTGATTGTGAAAATAAACCGACTTGGCAAAAATATTGCTCCAAAATTTGCACACAGGTATTATTCTGAGATTGGTCTTGGAGTGGATTTCACCGCCCGCGATATTCAGCGGAGACTGAAAGCAGAAGGCAAACCCTGGGAAGTGTGTAAAGCATTCGATAATTCAGCTGTGATTGGGGATTTTCTCCCAGTGGAACAACTTGGAAATGTTCAGGACATTAAATTCAGGCTTGATTTAAACGGAAAAACTGTGCAAAACGGACATTCTGCCGATATGATTTTTCCGATTGATGAACTTATTGCTTACGTCAGTCGTTTTTTTACTCTGAAAATCGGTGATATTCTTTTTACCGGAACGCCTGTTGGCGTAGGTAAAGTGGCTGTCGGAGACAGACTTGAAGGCTATATCTCTGATAACAAAATGTTTGATTTTAATATCAAATAAGTCGTTGAAACTGAAAAGCAATAAATAACAATGAACTTCGTTTATTAGTTTGTATTTTGAACTTTTCAAGCGTATTTTAAAATGAAAAAAATAGTTTTTACAACCCTTCTTTTATCCATTTCCATTTTTGTCGTTCTGTCACAATCGGAAATTACCCGGTATTCAATAAAATGGCAGGGCATTCAAAACTGGCGTGCAGGTAATTCTGTTCGTAATGTGTTGTGTTTCGAAGATGCAACATATCCGGATGAAACATATATACCCTATTTTAATAAGCGTTTGCCCGCTGAAAATGATAAAAGTTATCAGGTAGTAGTGGAAGATCCGGTTTACGCTCCTGTACCTGAATCAGAGCTTCTGTTGGTAACAGATTTTATGCAATTAGGTGCTGAACCTACTGTTACAACTGATTTGCTGTCGGTGAAAGGTAGCCGTGTTTTAGATATTAAAGTTTTCCCGTTTGTGGTTAAAGATGGAAAAGCGCTCAAACTTCAGTCGTTTACACTTGCTGTAAACAGTCAGCAGAAAAGCAAAAAAGCACCAGCCGCAACAATTCATTCATATGCCGAAAAATCGGTTTTAGCTGAAGGAAAGTTCACGAAAATCCGGGTAGTAAATTCGGGTATTTATAAGTTGACTTACGAAGATATTAATTCAATGGGTATTAATCCCGCCAATGTCCGCATTTATGGTTATGGTGGTGGAGTACTTGATCAGAGTTTTTCAAATCCTAAAAAGGATGATTTGCCTGAACTGGCAATTTATATGAATAAAGGTTCGGATGGTGTATTTAATTCCGGCGATTATATTTTATTTTATGCTCAGGGTATAAATAAATGGATCTATGATAGAAGCAAGGCAATGTATACGCACGTTGTAAACCATTATTCAAGCTATGGATATTATTTTGTAAGTTCGGGTAATGGAGAAGGAAAGCGTATTCAGGCTACTTCTGTTACACCTCCTGAAGATGCTACTGTGTTTCCTGTTGAGGATTTTGTAGATTATCAGGTGTATGAAAAGGAATTGCAAAGTTTAGCCAATTCAGGTAAGGAATTTTATGGCGAAACCTATAACGAAACTACAACCAAGAACTTTACTTTTTCATTTCCTAATATTGTAACTACAACAACTTCGTTAAAAACAAGACTGGATGTTGCTGCAGCTTCTTCTTCACCATCAATATTTACGCTTGCTTTAAACGGTAGCCAGGCGAAAAATCTCTCAGTTGCCAAACGAAATGATGGCGATTATTACGAAAAAGCTAAAAGTGCCAATGGAGTTTTTAGTTATACACCTGTCGGCGAGTCAGTTGTACTCAATCTGACTTATACCAAAGCAACTTCTTCGTCAATGGGAATGTTGAATTATATCGAGTTGAATGCCCGCCGTCATCTCACAATGTCAGGTTCTGCAATGCAGTTTCAAAATCCTGATTATGTGGAAACAGGAAGTTACAGTCAGTATAAAATAAGTAACGGTAACGATAATGTTCAGGTTTGGGATATAACCGATCAACAAAATATTGCCCGTTATACTACTACGACTGAAAGTGGTAAACTTACTTTCTTTGCGCCGAATATAGAATTGAAGTATTTTCTTGCCATCGACCCTACAGTTGCTTCAGCTTTTGGAAAACCTGAAGTGGTTGGAACTGTCGATAATCAGAATTTACACGGCTTACCATTGGTCGATATGGTGATTATAACGCATCCCAACTTTTTAAAGCAAGCTGAAAAACTGGCTCAAGCTCATCGTGAGCTCGATTTTCTGACAGTTGCGGTAGTTACAACCGATCAGGTTTATAACGAGTTCTCTTCGGGTGCGCCCGATGCCACAGCCTATCGTTGGATAATGAAAATGTTATACGACAGAGCTCTGGAGCAAAACAATACTACGGATATGCCAAAATATTTGCTTTTGATGGGACGTGGTACTTTTGATAATCGTAAATTGTTGCCTGACTCAGGAGATAACCTGATTATGACATATCAGGCTGATAATTCGCTGGTTGAAACATCTTCGTACGTAACCGATGACTATTTTGCGTTTTTGGATGACAACGAAGGATCTCAAATCCCTTCTAACCTGATGGATATTGGAGTAGGACGAATTCCTGTTGCTACAGCTGATCAGGCTACTGATGTGGTGGATAAAACAATATTGTATATTAAAAACCAGAAGAAAGGTATTTGGAAAAATCAGTTGTGCTTTCTTGCCGATGATGGCGATGCAGCTCTTCATATGAAACAGTCTGATAGCATAGCCTCAAATGTAGGTCGCACTTTTAAAGACTATCAGGTGAATAAAATTTATCTGGATTCTTACAACCAGGAAATTTCAGCCAGTGGTGAAACATATCCGGTTGCTCGTACTCAGTTTCATAACTTGTTGCATTCAGGATTATTTTTACTAGACTATACCGGACACGCCGGCTCTACTGGATGGACTAATGAATTAATATTAACTGCCGGTGATGTGAAAAATATGTCAAACACAGCTTTACCTCTGTGGATAGGAGCAACCTGCGACTTTTTACAGTTTGATCTACAAACAGTGTCCGGTGGAGAACAGGTGTTACTTAATCCTGTTGGTGGTGGTATTGGAATAATTTCAGCAGCACGTCCGGTGTATGCATCTCAGAACATGACTTTAAATAAACAGATATGTGACAATTTGTTTAAAAAGAAAAATGGTGAACATTATCGTATTGGCGATGTCATTTCTATGGCTAAAAATAATGTTGGTACCGAAATAAACAAATTGTCATATGTTTACATGGGCGACCCGGCAGTAAAACTCAATTATCCAACAAAATACAAGGTTAAAACCAGTCAGATAAACGGGAATTCAGACTTTGGTACAGATACACTCAGAGCATTATCAGAGGTAACAGTTAAAGGATTTATTTCTGACGAATCAGATAATCTGGTGTCAGGTTTTAACGGCGAATTAAATGTGATGGTGTATGATAAAGCGCAACGCATCACTACGTTGAATAATCATGGCGATGGTACATTGACTTATACCGATCGGCCGAATGTGCTGTTCTCAGGTAAGGCAGATGTTGTAAATGGTGAGTTCACTTTTACATTTATGTTGCCAAAAGACATAAAATACAATTATGGAGGTGGTCGTATTAATTATTATGCTTACGATAAATCAAATAATTACGATGAAGCGCAGGGTTCATTCGAAAATTTTATTGTTGGAGGTACAAACTCTAATGTTCAATACGAAACAAATGGCCCTGAAGTAAAAATATATCTCAATAATTCAAATTTCGTTTCTGGCGACAAAGTAAACGAGACGCCATTGTTTATGGCTTATGTCTCGGATGAAAATGGCATTAACCGGGTTGGAAGTGGAATTGGACACGATTTATTGCTTACAGTCGACAATGATCCTGGTCAATCGTATATTGTAAACGATTATTTCGATGCAGTTTCGAATAGTTATACTGCCGGTTCAATCAAATATCGCTTACCGGCAATGGAAAGTGGCAAACATACCTTGTCGTTCAGAGTTTGGGATTTGTTGAATAATTCTACAACCACAACTACTGAATTTGAGGTGGTTAAAGGTATGGCTCCGGTTATCTTTGGTATTTCAAACTATCCGAATCCGGTTCGGAACAATACCCGTATTGTTGTAAATTACGACAGGCCTGAGACTGTGTTGAAAACCACGATTGAGATTTTTGATCTTTCAGGACGTAAAATATGGTATTTCCAGCAATCAAATGCTGATAACATTGTGTGGGACTTATCCACACTCGATGGCAAACCAGCCAAATCCGGAATTTATCTTTACAAAGTGACGATAAGTACCGATCAAGAACAGGTGTATTCCAAAATGAATAAAATGATGGTAATAGAACAATAAATTTTATAAATTACGTTTAATAAATCGTTTAAACATCAAATTTGTGTATTTTTGTATTTCAAATAATAAACTGATGAAAAGAATTTTTTTAGCATTTTCTCTTGTATTAAGTCTGTCTTTTGCTGTTAAAGCACAGGAAAATAACCCGATTATCACAGCAGTTCCATCTTTATCTATCGCTCCCGATGCGCGTGGAGGTGGTATGGGTGATATTGGTGCTGCCACCGATGCAGATGTCAATTCACAATACTGGAATCCATCAAAATACGTTTTTATGGATAGCGAGGTTGGATTTTCATTATCGTATACTCCGTGGTTACGTCAGTTAGTGACTGATATCGATTTAGCATATCTTGCAGGTTATTGGAAATTTAACGAAAATCAGGCCGTGAGTGCTTCTTTACGTTATTTTTCTTTAGGAGATATACAATTGATGAACGAACTTGGTATTCACGTTACTGATGCACATCCAAACGAGTTTACTTTAGATGGTGCCTATTCTTTATTATTATCTGAAAAACTTTCCGGATCGGTGGCATTGCGCCTGATTTATTCCGATTTGAATAACGGCATTAACTTCGGTGGTGGTAGCGATATGTATCCCGGTTTGGCTGTAGCTGCCGACGTATCTGCTTATTACAAACAACCTATGGAATTTCCAACAGGTAAAGGTAATTTGTCGTTTGGTATGAATATTTCAAACATAGGCTCGAAAATATCGTACGACGAGTTCGAAACAAGTAATTTCATTCCTACTAATCTTCGCTTGGGTACTTCATTTAATTATCCAATTGATGATTATCAGAAAATATCAATCAATGCTGATGTAAACAAATTGTTGGTGCCAACGCCCGATGGAACTTCTGATTTTAATACCATGTCGTCGCTCACGGGCATTTTCCGCTCATTCAACGATGCACCCGGTGGATTTAGTGAAGAAATGAGAGAAATAATGTGGTCGTTAGGTGCTGAATACGCTTACAATAACCAGTTTTTTGTACGTGGTGGATATTATAACGAAAGTCAGTACAAAGGTAACCGTAAGTACTTTACTGCCGGTGCGGGTTTTAAACTGAATGTTTTCCAACTTGACGCCGCTTATGTGATTTCAACTTCTCAATCGAATCCACTCGATCAAACACTTCGTTTCTCATTGTCATTTGATATGTTCGGTCTGAAAAACTTAGTGAAATAATAGTTGTCTTCAACTTTTATTATAATTTTACGGTTGCAATTCAATATGAATTTGCAACCGTTATTTTTTCTTACTGATTTCTTATTTACATAATTTCTTAATCTCTACATGGAATGAATAAAATAAAAGTAGGTTTCGGATACGACGTACATATTTTTGCCGAAAACAGAGAACTCTGGCTCGGAGGAATAAAAATTGATTACCAAAAAGGATTGCTCGGTCATTCAGATGCAGATGTTCTCATTCACGCACTTTGCGATGCTATTCTGGGAGCAGCTGCTCTTCGTGACATTGGTTTTCATTTTCCGGATAATTCTCAAACCTATAAAAATATCGATAGTAAAATTTTATTAGCAAAAACGATAGATTTATTGCGGGAGAAAGGATACGAATTCGGAAATGCTGATTGTACTATTTGTGCTGAAGAACCTAAATTAAATCCACATATTCCTTCGATGCAGGCATGTTTGGCTAGCGTTATGAATATCGATGCTGATGATATTTCAATCAAAGCTACAACGTCGGAAAAAATGGGTTTTGTAGGTCGAAAAGAAGGAATAGCTGCTTATGCTACAGTGTTGATATATAAGATATAAGACTGGATTTAAATGTTAATAGAGAAATGCTATGAACAGATAAACTAATTCTATGGTATTTTGTTATGATTATAAATTTATATTGAATACTTTTGTCATATAAAATTTGAAATAAAAATTATTTAATCATATAAAACTTATAAATCATGTCAGTATTAGTAGGAAAAAAAGCTCCGGCATTCAATGCCAAAGCCGTAGTAAACGGTGGTGAAATTGTAGAAAATTTTTCATTGGAACAGTATGTTGGTGAAAAATATGTAGTGTTCTTTTTCTATCCCGCAGATTTTACCTTTGTTTGCCCAACAGAATTAATTGCTTTCGAAGAAAAAGCTGCTGAATTTGCCGCTCGTAACACTGTGGTAATCGGCGCATCAACCGACTCCGAATTTTCACACTGGAAATGGCTTCAAACTCCTCAAAACGAAGGTGGCATCAAAGGTGTTACTTATCCGTTGGTTGTTGACCAGAGTCTTCAGATTTCAAAAAATTACGATGTATTGATTGGTTCTGACGAGTATACCGAAGAAGGTGATATTACTTTCGTAGGTGAGCCAAAAGCCTATCGCGGTCTTTTCTTAATCGATAAATCGGGTGTTGTTCGTCATCAGTTGGTAAACGATCTTCCTTTGGGACGCAATGTAGATGAAGTACTTCGTTTGATTGATGCTCTTCAGTTTACCGAAGAATATGGTGACGTTTGTCCTGCAAACTGGAAAAAGGGAGATAAAGCTCTGAAAGCAACACAAGAAGGTATTGCAAGCTACTTGTCAGAAAAATAAAATTGACTTTTCATATATTAAAACCGTAGCACTTATAGTGTTGCGGTTTTTTGTTTTAGTGAATTTTGTCTTCAAATTTTTGTTTAGGTGTTGGTAATGAAAATTAAAAATGTATTTTTGTAATTCAAATGTTAAATCTTAATATGCATGTTTAAAAGGAGTGTCGTTTTATTTTTTGTTTATCAGATAATTGTTCTTCATCTTTTTTCGCAAAATACCGAATGGAAAGTTGATTACAACTATTTCTTCGATAATATTGAATTTGCCGGATTGTCATATGCTTTACCTCAAACCATGTCGGGTATGCATGTTATTCCATCGTTGGATATGCAACTGAATACCACACAATCGATAGTTGCCGGAGTGGATGTGCTGATGCTGTCGGGTTCGAACAAAACCATTCAGAGTTTTATACCGGTAGCTTATTATCAGTTGAAAACAGATAATCAAAAATTGCTGATAGGTTCTTTCCCGCGCTCGTCGAGTATTTCTAATTATAACGATTTTATGTTTCGTGATTCAATCAATTATTTCCGTCCGAATTTGCAGGGGATTTTTTGGAATATTGGCAATCAGAAAAAATTTATAAATATTTGGTTAGACTGGACGGGGAGTCAGAGTACAACGCAGAGAGAAACTTTCTTCATAGGAGCATCTGGTAGGGCTGATTTTCTGAATAATTTCTTTGTTGATTTTCAGTCTTATCTTTTCCATTTTGCCAAAACTCGACCTTCGCTGCCCGATCAGCATTTGTGCGACAATGCACAGGCTATTTTTAATGCCGGATATTCAACTGATAAATTCATCGGAAAAAACAAATTGCTGCTTTCTGCCGGTCTTTTCTCAGGTTTTGAAAGAGAGCGTGATGTGGCTAATGGTTCATTCGTACCTCTGGGATTTGTTGCACATCTGAATCTGGAAAGCAATTTTTTTGGGATTGACTCCAAATATTTTGCAGGCAGAAATAAGTTGGAATTGTATGAAAAGTACGGAAGTCAGTTATACTGGTCGAATCCGTTGTTGCAATCAAACTCATATTTAGAGAATAAACTTTATATCCGTTTTTTGAATAATCAGTATGTTCAGGGGAAATTTGAATACAGGTTGCACTTTTGCGAAGGTACAATGTATCATGAGCAGGCGCTTACACTTGTTGCTTCAGTTGATAAATTGCTTTTTAAGAAATAATATTGCTTCAAACTTAAAACTATGCTTGTAAAATCTTTTGGTGCTGCGGTTCAGGGTATTAATGCCACTGTTGTAACGGTGGAAGTGAATGTGAGTCAGGGTGTGCGTTTTTTGCATGTCGGACTTCCGGATAATGCTGTTAAAGAAAGTCATGAGCGAATTAATTCTGCTTTGAATTTCAATGGCATGAAAATGCCAAAAATGCAGATTGTTATCAATATGGCTCCTGCCGATATTCGTAAAGAAGGTTCTGCCTACGATTTGTGTTTGGCTATGGGGATTCTTGCTGCTTCAGGACAAATTCAAACTGATGAACTTGATAAATACGTTATTATGGGTGAATTGTCGCTCGATGGTGGTTTACAACCCATTAAAGGTGTATTGCCTATTGCGATTAAAGCACGCGAAGAAGGTTTTAAAGGATTTATTCTTCCCAAGCAAAATGCTCGTGAGGCTGCTGTGGTAAATAATCTGGATGTATATGGTGTGGAAAATATCAGGGAAGTATACGAATTTTTTAATGGTTCGCGAGAACTTGAACCAACTATTGTAAACACCCGTGAAGAATTTTTTACCAATTTAAATCATTTGGATATAAACTTTTCTGATGTAAAAGGACAGGAGAATGTGAAGCGTGCTTTGGAAGTTGCAGCTGCCGGTGGTCATAACATTATTATGGTTGGACCTCCCGGAGCCGGAAAATCGATGCTGGCTAAGAGAATTCCATCTATTTTGCCACCTCTTACCTTACATGAAGCGCTTGAAACAACCAAAATTCATTCTGTTGCCGGAAATATTGATAGCAATACTTCACTTATTTCACAGCGACCGTTTCGCAGTCCTCACCATACGATCTCAGATGTTGCACTCGTCGGTGGAGGGACATTTCCACAGCCGGGAGAAATCTCATTGGCCCACAATGGTGTTCTTTTTTTGGATGAGCTGCCGGAGTTTAAAAGGACAGTGCTTGAAGTGATGCGTCAACCTCTCGAAGACAGAAAAATCTGCATTTCCAGAGCGAAATTTGCTATAGAATATCCGGCGAGTTTTATGCTGGTTGCATCTATGAATCCTTGTCCGTGTGGCTATTACAATCATCCCGACAGAGATTGTGTTTGTGCTCCGGGTGTTGTTCAGAAGTATCTGAGTCGTATTTCAGGTCCGCTTTTAGATAGAATTGATATTCATATCGAAATTGTGCCTGTGCCATTTGAGAAACTATCGGAAATGAGAGAATCCGAAAATAGCGAACAAGTCAGAGATAGAGTTATCAAGGCCCGTCAGATTCAGGAATTGAGATTTAAAGATATTGATGGGGTGTACTGCAATGCACAAATGAGTTCTAAACAAATGAGAACTTTTGCTCAGATTGATAAAGATAGTTCTGAACTGTTGAAAAACGCTATGCAACGGTTAAATCTTTCAGCACGCGCGTATGACCGAATTATTAAAGTAGCCCGTACTATAGCCGATTTGGAAGATGCTGAGAATATTCAATCGCATCACATTGCGGAAGCAATCAATTATCGGAATTTAGACAGAGAAGGTTGGGCAGGATAAACAAAACAGAGATTGAAATAATTTTCAATCTCTGTTTTGTTCTCTGCGTTTCGAAGATTCTCAATAAGCCCATTTCAACCAAACAGCTCCCCAGGTAAAGCCTGCTCCAAAAGCTGTAAGAATGATATTGTCACCTTTTTTGAATTTCTTTTCCATTTCCCAGATACAAATTGGAATTGTTGCCGCAGAAGTGTTTCCGTAACGTTCAATGTTGATAACGACTTTGCTTGTATCTACACCAGTTCTGTTTACAACGGCATCGATAATTCGTAAATTTGCTTGATGAGGTATAAGCCATGCAATATCTTCGGATCTCAGATTATTTTTATCCATAATATCGCCGGAAACTCCAGCCATATTGGTTACTGCATGTTTGAAAACATACTGACCTTCCTGATAAACACCATGTTCTGAACGATCGATAGTTTCGTGCGAAGCAGGATTGGCAGAGCCACCGGCTTTGAGCATCAGGTGTGGACCTCCGGCACCATCGGTGAAAATCATGGAATCCATTACGCCAAAATTTTCAGTTGATGGCTCAACTAAAACAACACCTGCGCCATCTCCGAATAAAGGAGCTGTGGTACGGTCGTTATAATTTGTAATGGATGACATTTTGTCTGCTCCAAAGACAAGCACTTTTTTGTATTTACCAGACTCAACGAAACTTGCAGCATTCGACAATGCAACTATAAATCCGGAGCATGCTGCTTGCAAATCGAATGCAAGTGCATTTTTAATTCCAAGACGTTCTGCAGTCATTGCAGCACACGAAGGAAAAATATAATCGGGTGTGGTTGTACCTACAATAATGAGGTCAATTTCCTCAGGTTTTGTACCTGTTTTGGCAAATAAATCCTCAGCGGCCATTGCGGCCATATACGAAGTTCCGGTGTTAGGTTCTTTCAGAATTCGGCGCTCTTTGATACCCACTCGTGTGGTTATCCACTCGTCGCTTGTATCCATCATGGCGCTAAGTTCTTGATTTGTAAGTCTGTACTCTGGTACATAACCACCTACACCTGTTATAACTGCGTGAATTTCAGACATAAAATAATGAATTAGTACATAAAATTGAAGCCCTAAAGTCATGACTCAGGGCTCTGGATTTTTTATAAAAAGGTTAATAGCACCGTAAAATTATACTGTTGCTAATTTTTCGATAGCTAATTTGCCTCTGTAGTATCCACATTCACCACATACAGTGTGGTAGATGTGTGCAGCACCGCAGTTTGAACAAATTGCAAGTGTTGGCGCTTCAGCTTTATAGTGAGTTCTTCTTTTAGCTGTTCTCTGTTTAGAGGTTTTTCTCTTAGGATGTGCCATTTTGTTTTTTTATTTATTTGTTAATTATTATCTATTATATTTTGTAATCCTTCCCAACGTGGGTCTACCTGATTGTCATCAACTGAAAAATCATCATCTTCTTCAAAATCAGCGCTGTCATCCTCGTCGTCATCTCCTTTTTGACGGGTGATATGTCTTTTCAGTTTTGTAACCATTGTTTTGTTACATTCGCCCGCTGCATGTACATGTTTTATTGGTATGTTCAAAACAATAAATTCATATAAAAACCAGGCAATGTTGATGGAGCCTTCTGATTCCGGCACAATGACAATTTCATTTTCTTCGGCAAATCTGCTTCCAAATTTCACCTGAAGTTTATCTTTATATTGTATAGGTTGCTCCATATTGTCTAAACAACGGTCGCAAGGTATCAGAACAGTGCCATTTAACTGAAATTGCAACTCAAAAGATGTTACTTTTTTCTGAATAGTAACTACTGCTACTACATTACCTTTTTGTACTTCCGGGCTGTCAATTTTCTTAAAATATACGTCATCAAGATCAAACTCAACTTTGGTTGTGTCTGATTTTAAATCTTTTAATACGATATTATATTGTTCAAATTTCGACATTTTTTCTGACTATAAAAACCCTGCAAAAGTACAAAAAAAGCTTCTAATACAAAATACTTTATGTTTTTATTTTGTAAAAAACCAAAACTATATATTTAAAGTATTTAAAATGAGCTTGTAAAGTCTCTTTGGATTCGTGTTTATGCTTTTAAAATAATACGAAAAGTAGTTCCCTGATTAATTTCTGATTGCTTTACGAAAATTTTTCCACCGTGATATTCTTCGATTATTCTTTTGGCCAGTGAAAGTCCAAGTCCCCAGCCTCTTTTCTTGGTGGTGAATCCGGGTGAGAAAACGGTTTTGAATTTTCCGCGTTCAATACCCTTGCCGGTATCTTTTACATCGATAAACAATTCTTTTTCTTTTTGTTTGACGAAAATGTCAATTCTGCCTACACCATCCATGGCATCGATAGCGTTTTTACACAGATTCTCGATAACCCATTCGAAAAGAGGTATGTTGAGTTTTGTGAATAACGGATTTTCATCATCAAAATGAGTTTCAATAATTACTTTCTGGGAAGTTCTGTTGATAATATATTGTACAGCATTTGTCAGAGTGTCATTTAAACTAACTACCTGCAAATCGGGTACAGAACCAATTTTTGAGAATCTTTCGGCGATAATCCGTAGTCTGTTTACATCTTTAGCCATTTCGCCAATGAGCTTGTCTTCTTCGTGACGGTTTTTTAGAATATCGACCCACGCAAGTAATGACGAGATAGGAGTACCCAGTTGATGTGCTGTTTCCTTCGAAAGTCCTACCCAAACGCGGTTTTGTTCTGCTTTTTTTGTGCTGGAGAATGCAAAAAAAGCAATTAAAAGAAATATAACAATAACACCAAACTGAATATACGGAAAATAATAAAGTTGCTTCAGAAGTAAGGAATCATCATAATAGATATATTGTGAAGTGTTGTCGTTAATCTTTATGACGATAGGTTCGTGCGATTTTTTTAATCGTTGAATTTCTTTCTTGTAAAACTCATCGATATTTTTTTTAGGCTCTTTGAAATTTCGCGATTGCAGCATATTATCGTTTTCGTCAACAATAATTACCGGAATCGTATTGTTATCTTCGATAATACTCAATGTAAATTCAATATTCGCCGTGCCATCGGGAAGTACGAGTTGACGCGTTGCTTCGGCCCATATTTCTATTTTCTTTTGTTCTTCCAGTGCCAGTTTTCCGGCTAACCTGTTGGTAAACAATGTTGATAATAAAATAATGGCTATCCCTACAACAATAAATATTAGTTTAAAATGACGGGAGAGGTCGTATAATTTGTTGAAGTTGAACATATAACCCAATAATGACGGTTCCTGAAATAGTTTAATTGATTGTCAAAAATACGAAAAAAGAATTGAAAATGCATGTTTATTCTATGTGAATGATTTGTTGTATCTTTGCGATGATTTTAAAACAAATAGAACACAGATGACACATAAATCAGGTTTCGTAAATATTGTAGGCAATCCAAATGTGGGAAAATCTACACTAATGAACGCATTGGTGGGTGAAAAAATTTCCATTATTACCTCCAAAGCGCAAACTACCCGTCACAGAATACTCGGTATTGTTAACGGTGAAGATTTTCAAATAGTATATTCTGATACCCCAGGAGTACTGAAACCAAATTATCGTCTTCAGGAATCGATGTTGAATTTTTCACGCTCGGCATTGACCGATGCTGATGTATTATTATATGTAACCGATGTATTTGATTCTTCCGATAAGAATGCCGATTTTATTGAACAAGTAAATTTGAATCCTGCACCACTGTTGTTGATTTTAAATAAAATTGATTTGATAGATGAGGAAAAACTGATAGTGTTGGTGGAAAAGTGGAAAACGCTGATTCCTCGTGCTGAAATTTTTCCGATTTCTGCTTTGGAGAAATTTAATATTGATGTGCTATTTAAACGAATCAAGGATTTACTTCCCGAATCGCCTCCATTTTTTGATAAAGACCAGTTGACAGATAAACCTGCCCGGTTCTTTGTGAATGAAATTATCCGCGAAAAAATACTGCTGAATTACGATAAAGAAATTCCATATTCGGTGGAAGTGGAGGTGGAGCAGTTTTTAGAAGAAGACAAGATTATCAGAATTAACGCCGTGATTTATGCGGAGCGCGATTCGCAGAAAGGAATTATTATTGGACACGGAGGAAAATCGCTCAAAAAAGTAGGTACCGAAGCCCGAAAAGATCTCGAAACTTTTTTCGAAAAGAAAGTATTTTTGGAATTGTATGTGAAAGTGGAAAAGGACTGGCGAAATAAAGATCTGAAACTTCGAAATTTTGGGTATCAACCAGATTAAAATTGTAAAAAAGGTTCAAATGAATAATTTGAACCTTTTTCTTTTTTTTTAATCATACCTTGTTAATGTTCTGAATAATAGTTTTATATGTTTTGTTTGGTTCGATAATGACTGCATGACGACGGTTTCCGGATTTTGAAGGTTTTACAAATTATTTTATATTTGCACAAAAATAGACAGAATGTGCAATAACACTTGTAAAGAACTTATACTTAAATTATCATGAGCAAACTTATTATCAACAGTTTTCAGGATTTTGAACAATATATTGGGAAAGAGCTGGGATATTCCGAATATATTAAAATTACCCAGGATCAGATAAATCTTTTTGCTGATGCCACACTCGATTATCAATGGATACATGTAGATGATGAACGCGCAAAAGTTGAAAGTCCGTTTAAATCCACTATTGCACACGGTTATCTTACACTTTCTTTGCTGCCTTACCTTTGGGAACAGGTAGTTGAAGTGAATAACTCGAAACTGACTGTTAATTACGGTATAGAAAAATTGCGTTTTATGCAGGCTGTAACAGTGAATAGCGAAGTTCGTGTAAAAGCTGATTTAGTGTCGCTTATTAATTTGCGTGGAACCACCAAGGCTGAAATTCACGTAGTGCTCGAAATTAAAGATGCGAAAAAACCTGCTCTCGAAACTAATATTGTATTCTTATATCATTTCGTATCATAGGTTTTCGGATTGTTTTTCAAAATCGCAAAAGAATTAAATTCTCCGGAATTTAATTCTTTTTTTTTTGCTCAAAAAGACCGGTAGTGTGCAAAAAAATCTAAAAAATGCAATTTTTTTTTATGTTTATACAACTATCATTCAATAAGATATAAAATCAGACCCCATATTATGTCAATTTTTATACATTCATCATTTTGATGCTATCCTAATTTATATGTACATTTGTGCTCAAATTGCAATGTCCACATTACAAAATGAGCCAAAAAATTGAACATACCGGAATTGTCACCAGCATAACTGACAAAACGATAGAGGTTTCTATTATTCAACAATCTGCTTGTAGCGATTGTCATGCAAAGGGTGCCTGTTCGGCTTCGGATATGGACGAAAAGATAATTGAAGTAACCAATAACGGAATACAATATTCTGTAGGAGAAAAAGTTATGTTGTCTGGAAAAACTTCGATGGGCTTTTTGGCTGTTTTGCTGGCTTTTGTTATTCCTTTTCTGCTTATTCTTACCTGTTTATTTATTCTGAGACAATTTACCGATAATGAGGCTATTTCGGGAACTATTTCACTCGCAGTGCTGATACCATATTATATAGTACTATCATTATTCAATAAAAAACTAAAAAACAAATTTCAGTTTGAAATATCAAAGATTGTGGCTTAAGCAATCTGATTTTTTTCAGACAGACATATTATAATTTTCAGAAAAATGAATTTGATTCTTATTTCGTTAATTACTTTGGGAGTAGTGGGTGCTGTTTCAGCCATTATTCTGTTTTTTGTAGCCAAAAAATTTCATGTGTATGAAGATCCGCGTATCGATGAGGTAGAAGCAGCACTTCCGGCAGCCAACTGCGGAGGTTGTGGATTTCCCGGTTGCCGTGGTTTTGCCAATGCCTGTGTAAGTGCTGAAAATCTGGATGGTTTGCTTTGTCCGGTTGGAGGGAACGAAACCATGCAAAAAGTGGCAGGAATACTTGGTAAAACTGTTGTAGAAAGTGCTCCAACGGTAGCTGTGGTTCGCTGTGGTGGTACCTGCGATCATCGTCCGCGCATGAACGAGTACGATGGTGTTAAACATTGTTTCATTGCTCACAATTTGTATAGTGGCGAAACAGGTTGCTCGTTTGGTTGTTTAGGCTTGGGCGACTGCGAAGTGTCGTGCGAGTTTGATGCTATTCATGTGAATCCTGTAACAAAATTGCCTGAGGTAGATGAAGATAAATGTACTTCGTGTGGAGCCTGTGTAAAAGCTTGTCCGAAGTTGTTGATTGAATTGAGGAAAAAAGGTCCTAAATCGAGAAGAATTTATGTGAGTTGCCGGAATGAAGATAAGGGTCACATTGCCAAAAAATCGTGTGATGTAAGTTGTATCGCATGTTCAAAATGCGAAAAGGTTTGTCCTCACGAAGCAATTACGATATCGAACAATCTGGCATTTATTCATGATGATAAATGTAAATTGTGTCGCAAATGTGTAGAAGTTTGTCCAACCAATGCCATTGTTGAACTGAATTTTCCACCACGTAAGCCCAAAACCGAAGAGCCTGTTGCTCCTAAAAATGAACCGGTAACAGTTTAATCAGCCCAATATTTAGTAACACCCATTTAATTCTCTTTAAAAGAGCAGGATTTAATATATGAAAACTTTCAGAATAGGTGGAATCCACCCGAAAGAAAACAAATTATCAGCAGGCAAGTCTATTCAAATTGCCGAACTTCCCAAACAGGTAGTTATACCATTGGCGCATTACATCGGAACTCCCAGTGAAGCTGTGGTGAAAAAGGGCGATACTGTGAAAGTAGGTCAGTTGATTGGAAAAGCCAATGGTTTTATTTCGGCCAATGTTCACTCCTCCGTTTCGGGCAAAGTAAATAAAATTGATGTTCAATTGGATGCGTCGGGCTACAAAAGACCAGCGGTTTTTATTGATGTGGAAGGTGATGAATGGCTTGAAACCATCGATCGAAGTGCTGAACTAAAACGTGAATGTACGCTGACCAAGCAAGAAATTATCAGCAAAATTCAGGAAGCCGGTATTGTTGGACTTGGTGGAGCTACTTTTCCGGCACACGTAAAACTATCGCCTCCTCCGGGCAAAAAGGCTGAAATATTAATTATCAATGCAGTGGAGTGTGAATCGTATCTTACTTGCGACCATCAGTTGATGTTGGAAAAAGGAGAAGAAATTTTAGTTGGAACCACTATTCTGATGAAAGCTCTGGAAGTAAACCGTGCTGTAATTGGAATTGAAAATAACAAAAAAGATGCTATTGAGCATTTGAGTAAACTTGCCAAAAATTACAAAGGAATTGAAATTCAGGCACTCAAAGTGATGTATCCACAGGGTGGCGAGAAACAATTAATTGATGCTGTTATCCGACGTCAGGTGCCAAGTGGTAAAATTCCGATTGAAGTGGGAGCGGTGGTTCAAAACGTGGGAACAACTTATGCTGTTTATGAAGCTGTTCAGAAAAACAAACCTATGTTTGAACGGGTATTGACTGTAACCGGAAAAGATGCGCCCAATCCATCAAATTATTTAGTTCGATTAGGAGTTTATATGTCACATATCGTTGATCAGGCAGGTGGAGTGCCAGACGGTACTGGTAAAATTGTTGGTGGAGGACCCATGATGGGACGTTCGTTGATGAACCTGAATGTGCCAATGGCCAAGGGAAGTTCGGGAGTGGTATTTATTAAAGAAGAAGAATCGATTCGTAAACCCATAAAAAATTGTATACGCTGTACAAAATGTGTGACAGTTTGCCCTATGGGTCTTGAGCCATTTCTGCTTATGAACCAAAGTGAACGCAATATGTGGCCGGAGATGGAAGCAAACCGCACCATGGATTGTATAGAGTGTGGAAGTTGCAGTTATACCTGTCCATCGAACCGACCGTTACTAGATTATATCCGATTCGGAAAAACAACTGTTGGAGCTATTATGCGCAACAGGAAATAACACAAAAAGAAATAAATTCAACAAAATATTGTCATTCATTCTGTTGATTATCAGCAGATGTAAACGAAATTATATGGAAAAACTAATTATATCACCAGCGCCACATATACACGGAGGTGATTCGGTTTCGAAAAATATGACTGCCGTTATTGTAGCGTTAGTCCCTGCTTTGTTGGTAGGGTTGTATTTTTTCGGACTCGGAGCGTTCATTGTAACTCTTACAGCGGTAGTTTCATGTGTATTGTTCGAATTTTTGATTCAAAAATACATTCTGAAAGGAGAAAAAACCGTTTTAGATGGTTCTGCTGCGCTTACGGGATTGCTTTTAGCTTTAAATCTGCCATCCAATATTCCTGTCTGGATGATTGTTGCCGGGTCATTATTTGCCATAGGTGTTGCAAAAATGAGTTTTGGTGGTTTAGGAAATAATCCGTTTAATCCGGCTTTGGTTGGTCGTGTTTTTATGTTAATATCTTTTCCTGTGGAAATGACTACCTGGCCAAAACCGGTAGCATTTGCAACAACCTATCTGGATGCTGAAACTGCTGCAACTCCATTAGCCGTATTGAAAAGTCATGCAGGTGAATTACCTTCGATGATGAATATGTTTATTGGTAATATGGGAGGTTCGCTAGGCGAAATTTCTGTTATCGCTATACTGATTGGATTAGTCTATCTTTTGGTGAAAAAAGTGATTAGCTGGCACATTCCAGTAAGTATTTTACTCACTGTTTTCGTGTTTGCGGGTGTATTGCATTTGGCAAATCCTGAATTGTATGCTTCACCTATAGTGCATTTGTTCACAGGAGGTTTAATGCTCGGTGCGGTGTTTATGGCTACTGATTATGTGACCTCGCCTATGAATCCCCGTGGAATGTTGGTGTATGGTGTTGGAATCGGAATTATAACTGTACTTATCCGTACTTTTGGAGCTTATCCGGAGGGTGTTTCGTTTGCTATACTTATAATGAATGGCTTCACTCCATTGATTAACACCTATATTAAACCACGTAGGTTTGGCGAAAAGGTAAAATGATGTTGATGTGTTAATGAAAAAATGTGAAAGTAAGAAAGTAAGAAAGTAAGAAAATGAGAAAATTAACTATCTGCTACTCTTCAACCAATTACTTAATTTCTCAATATCGAAACACGAAACACGAAACCAGGGACATGAAACAAAAGAATATACGATAAATATAAAACATAATGGCACAGTTAGAATCAAGTTTTAAAAATATGGTTTTGGTACTTGCAGCAATATCTTTATTTGCAGCGGTTACCTTGTCATCAGTTTACACTTTCACTAAAGATCCTATTGCGAAATCGAAGTTGGCAAAGCAGCAAAATGCTATTAAAGAGGTGTTGCCCAAAACTTTCGATCATTTAGCAGAGCCGGATACGATGAAAGACGGGACTGAAAATTTAGTGGTTTATAAAGCTTACGATAAAAATAATGTATTTATTGGTGCTGCCGTTGAATCATCTTCCAATAATGGTTTTGCAGGTAAAATTCTGATTATGGTTGGTTTTGATGCTGCCGGAACTATTGTAAATTATTCGGTTCTGGAACAAAAAGAAACTCCGGGATTAGGAACTAAAATGGTTGAGTGGTTTAAAACAGACAAAGGAAATCAAAACATTTGTGGAAAGAATCCCGCAACAACTAATCTGACAGTGAGCAAGGATGGTGGAGATGTTGATGCAATAACTGCTTCGACCATTAGTTCCAGAGCATTTCTATTTGCAATACGCAATGCTTATCATGCATTTACAATGAATTCAGAAGCTACAGCTTCTGCTGATACAAAATAAAAAAGGAGAGAAATATAATGAGCAAAAATTCAAATTTGAGTGTATTTCTGAATGGATTCATGAAAGAGAATCCTACGTTTGTGCTGATTTTGGGTATGTGCCCCACGCTGGCTACTACCTCGTCGGCATTGAATGGATTAAGTATGGGATTGGCCACCACTTTTGTTCTTTTCGGTTCAAATGTGGTAATTTCACTTCTTAAAAATATTATTCCGGATAAAGTCAGAATTCCTGCTTATGTGGTGGTTATTGCCACATTTGTGAGTGTGGTGGAAATGAGTATGCAGGCATACTTGCCGGCTTTGTACGAAAGTTTAGGGATTTTTATTCCGCTTATTGTAGTTAACTGTATTGTGCTTGGTCGTGCTGAAGCTTTTGCAGCAAAGAATAATGTATTCAAATCCGGACTTGATGGACTTGGAATGGGACTCGGTTTTTCGATGGCATTGACTATGTTAGGTACTGTACGCGAAATTCTTGGTACCGGAAAGGTGTTTGGTTTTGAACTTTATCCCGATAAATATGGCATGTTGGTTTTTGTACTTGCTCCGGGAGCGTTTATAGCCCTTGGTTATCTTATTGCTGTAATGAATAAATTGAAAAAAGCATAAGTATAATTCAACAATTATTAATCAACTTCTAAAATTGTAAATTATCATGACATACATACTGATTTTTATAAGCGCAGTTTTTGTAAACAATATTGTATTATCACAGTTTTTGGGTATTTGTCCATTTCTGGGAGTTTCAAAAAAAATAGATACTGCACTCGGTATGAGTGGCGCTGTAGCATTTGTAATGACCATTGCCACCATTTTTACGTACATTATTCAGAAATTTGTTCTAGAACCGTTTCATGTTGGTTTTCTGCAGACTATAACTTTTATTCTGATTATTGCCGCTTTGGTTCAGTTGGTCGAAATTATACTGAAAAAAGTGTCACCTGCACTTTATCAGGCACTTGGAGTGTTTTTGCCACTCATTACAACGAATTGTACTATTCTTGGTGTTGCCATTATGGTGATTCAGAAAGATATGAATATGCTCGAAAGTGTGGTTTTTGCTATTTCTACAGCCATGGGCTTTGGATTGGCATTGGTTCTTTTTGCAGGTATCCGGGAACAACTCAGCATGACTAAATTACCAAAAGGAATGGATGGTACACCTATTTCGTTGCTCACAGCCGGTTTGTTAGCAATGGCATTTATGGGTTTTGCTGGAATTGTAAAATAGTCGACGAGATTAATATAAATGAAGGCCGGAACTTTAGAAGCTCCGGCCTTTTTGCAAACAAATAACTAATTCTCAGGGTTATTCCACTAAAAGTCGTTTAGTTGACATGCCATCTGCCGCAGAAATTTTAATTAGGTACAATCCTTTTAAATTCTTAGCATTGAATGCTATCGTATTTTTTCCTTTGTAAAGTTGCGAAATTTGTGTAAATACAATTTTACCTGTTATATCCACCATCGTAATTAAAGTTTCCGAATCGGATGGAAGTTCAATACTCATTACTGCATTTTCTTTCATAGGATTTGGATAAACTTCGAAACTAAAAGTAGACGCATTTATGCTTTTATTACCTGTACTTAATCCTTGTTCTACAATCTGGGTGTTCTCATTTACTGTAAAGTTTGCATTTATCACTGATTCACCTTCCTCTACAGTAGTTGTAAATACACTTTCTACTTCAAATCCGGTGCGTTCAATACCAACAGTATAATCTCCAACAGGCAAGTTTGTAAAGCTGTAATTTCCATTGCCATCAGGGCAAGTGCTTGCAATTAAATTGCCATTACCATCATAAAGCATAACCTTTGTTTCACAAGCATCATTCAACTGAGCTTTTATCTTATTTCGTGGTGCATTTGACTGTCCGTTAACCACTTGTATTGTACCACTTATTAGACCAGTTCCATTAAAATCAAAATCAAGAAACATTTTTGACATTTCAAAAGCGATTGTTGTGTCGGTAGTACAGTTTAACTTAAATGGAATTACTTTAGTCCAATTCGTTTTGCCGTTGTGATATGTATCAACCCATGGATTATTGTCATTGAGCATGGTAAGCTGATTAACGTGTGATTTATATATGTAATTACCGGCAGGGATAGAATCGAATGTTGAACCTCCACCAGGAGCTTCAGCTACTTTGAAAAGAAAGATACTACCTTGCTGATTTTTCACATACAATTCGCCTCTTAAATCGCTATAACCAAAGCAGCATGATTGATTCATAAATGCAACACGCGCTCCCTGGCGATCTTCAACATATACGGTGTCAATTATATCGCAACCACCATTACTTATCTTCACTGAATACATACCCGGAACTACCACTTGCAAAGACCTTTCGTTACTATGGAAAAGTGGGCTATAGCTTGCACTCCATTGGTATGTGAAGCTGGCATTGTCGTTGGCAGTAAGTGTTACATTCTCTCCGGCACACTTTACAATTGTTTGTTTATTGTAAATTGCAGTTGGTTTTGTTTTTGCAGTTAAAGTTACCTGAGCATTTGTAGTTCCAATCCTATTTGTTACAGCCACAGAATATGTTCCGGAATTTTTCACTTCAATAGTTTGTGTTTTTGAACCATTATTCCACAAATAGGTAGATTGGGGATTAAATCCTGCGTCAAGCACTACAACGTCATTCTGGCAAAAATCTCTGTTCGAACCCAAATTCACCACAGGCTTTTCAGTTTGTTTGTGTTGAATAAACAAACCATAAACTGAGACACCTATTCCTGAAACTACTAACGAGTCGATTTGAACATTATTTATAACAGGTAAATGTATATATCTATAATCTAGTCCATCGTGACTTGTGCTTTTTAAATATATTGAATTATTAATACTGCCATTACTATATGAAGTCAAATTTAATCCATTACCATTATGTTTAATTTTTATAATTAAATCAGTAACCGGATTATTGCTGTCTTTAAATTTTGCTAATTCAAAAGTTGCTTTTTCATCAGCATCCATATAAACTCCATTCTCAAAACGTTCATTAAACTCCAGAAAATACTTAGAACCTTTGTATTCAGGTATTGTTTTAATAAAATCATAATAGCAAACAGTGGATTTTGAGTAGAGATTAATCTTGATGTCGTTTTCCATAAATTCACGTTTAAAAAATGATGTTTGCAAATGATACCGATTGGCTGTTGCCCCACAAGCCTCCCCGGTAGTGCCTCCTAAGAATTTTCCACCCAAATATTTTAAATCACCAGCCGGATAAAACAGTGTATGAAATATGTTTTTTGAACCCGTTGTGAAAGTAATTTCATAATCACTTACATTAAATGCATTACCACTGTTGTCTATTATCATTCCTGCCGGAATAATTAATTTATATTGTGTATTGGTTTTTAGTGTGTCTGGATTACTATCAAAATAAGTTTCCATTTTAGATTCGAAGCAAACGGTAGTGCTATCTGTATTAACTCTTTCCAAATAACTATAAGCAAAAGTGGCATTTGTTTTACCTTGTTCAATAATTTTTACAAATAAATTTCCATCCTGTTTCAATCTTACATTTTCGCTAAATTTTAATGTTATTCCCGGAGTTTGCGACACGCCAAGTGCGCCATTTGACGGATATGATGAAGTTAATGAAGGCAATTGTTTATCTAATAAATAATCAAATTTTACTTGTTGAATTTCAGCAAATACTACATCGTTTTTTAAGATAACAAGTGAATCAATCTTACCTACATCGTTCAAAGCCAAATGAATAAATGCAAATTCAGGATAATCAACTCCATTTTTATGATATGTACTATTAAACATATTTAGCTTTTGTTTTTCAATACCAGCGGAGTAAACTGAAACCACTAAAGGTTTTTCAGTTATTTCACTGCTTTTCATATTCAACCTAATTTTTACATAAACATCAGTTATTGGAGTTAAAGCAGACATTTTTGTCATATCAATCTTTACTTTAGCGTTTTGAGCTGTAAGATTGTAAGAGCCTTCGTTGGCTAAAACCAGCGAGGTATCTGAACCAACAACGTGACTTCGGGTATAAAACCCCGGATCGGTATAAGTACAAATATTATAAACTGACTCGATGAAGATTGGATAATTTCTTTCGGTATATTGAAAACGACCTCTCAAATCGTAAGATTTATTGCCACCGGAATTACAATCACCCACAAATTTATAGCCCAACGATTCATAATTATTCCACAAATACATAGAATCGACCGGATGAGATGCATCATTATATTGCAGTTTGTGTCTATTAAAATCCAGAGCAATAGTTTTCTTAGTATTTCCTTCTAGTGTTTTAAAAACAATGGTTTGGGCAGGATAGTCATTTCCCGCTAAATCTCTTATTGAGCCATCTTTAATAGTCAGGGTATAATCCGTATTATATTTCAACTTAGCCGATTCGATATAAATCACCTTACTTTCAGTGAGTACAATATTGTTCTTATTGTATGTAAATGTCTGACTTCCGCCTTCAACTGTAATTTCAAAAGTTGATTTTAATGCAACTTTTTCGTCAAACTTAAATTGGAGTCCTGGTGTTACTGACACATCCTGCTGCCCATTAGCTGGATATGAAAACAGTAATTCAGGAGCAGTATTATCCAAAACATCATCCTTATAAATTTTATAGAAATCGCGCCAAACCATAGCTGTTTCGTAATCGTAAATAGCATCTTGAGGTACATAAACCATACAGGTATTTTTATTTACATTGGAAAAACTTGTAGCATGAGCAACTGGAGGAACTATTCTTTTTGAAAATATTGTTTCCAACTTGATACAGTTTCTGAAAGCATTAGCTGAAATACTTTCAATATTATCAGGCAAATAAACCGATTTTAATTCAGAACATACATCGAAAGCACTGGCTGGTATTCCGCTAAGTGATGTGGGTAATTCTATGCTTAGTAATCCGGCTCCTTGAAAAGCATTAGTACCCATATTGGTTAGTGAATTTGAGAGATTAACGCTGGTCAAGCCAGAACAACCCGAAAAAGCAAAATCACCTATGCTATTAATACCAGCTAAGTCAATATTACTTAAAGAATTGCAATTCTCAAAAACCAAATTAGAAATTACTTTTATAGATGAAGGCAATACAACATTGGTAAGATTTGTACAGCCCGAAAAAAAGCTACCGGGAATAGTATCCATGGGTGCATTAAGAGTGACAGAAGTAAGACCCCTACATCCACTAAAGACTCCTTCACCATAGTGGATATTATCATGTAAATTCAACGCTGCGGTATAAGCCGAACAATTACTAAAGGCATAATCACCCACGGTTTTTAAATTGACTGGAAAATTAAAAGTATGTAAAGCTTCGCAACCATAAAAAGCATACGAACCAATAGATTCTAAGTTGTCAGGGAAAACAAAAGTTCCAGCTTTTGTACAACCACTAAATGCACCTGATTCAATTGTTTTTAACGAATTAGGAAATGAAAAGTTTGTAACATCAGAACAACCCGAAAATGCATTTTTTTTAATTGTAACTACTTTATATGGTATTGTGAATAAATTCTTTAAAGCAGAGCCTTCGAACGCTCTTTCACCAATTGAAACAATACTGTTAGGCAGAAGAATCATTACTAAATTTGGATTGTCTTTAAATCCGTATGCTGGAAATTCGTTTTCAGGATATGAAACCGGCATCTCGGATTGAAACAATGGAGCTCCTGTATATGCCTCAATATCAGCATTTGTAAGTATAAGTGTGTCGGCAGATAAACTTACATTTATGAACCTAATATCCTCGGCGTTGATTTTGCCGGTTACAGTCAACTTTGTAATATCATATCGCTCTACGTTTGTAAGAAGAGTAAAATACGTGTTAAGCTGACCTGCTGTTTCACAATTTACCACTTTTTGTGTCGCATTCGAAAAATGCAATATCAATAATAATTGCAGAATAAGTAAAGTCCTTTTCATTTTTGATAATTTTTTATTATTAGTTATTTAATTTGTTCCATTTTGCAGCATTTAATAGCAAGTACTAATATGTCAGAAGGTAAAATTTTTAGTTTAACAATTAATATCTGATAGAGAGATGTTTCTCAGGTAGTTCAGAAGTAATAATTCGGTTTTAGTTTCGTATGGAACGGTTAGATCTGAGTTTAGCTGTAGAATTTTATATTTTGTATTTACTGAAGTGATGTGAACCGGATTTATGTAAGTGAAATCATTGATTCTGATAAAGTTGAATTGTGAATACAACTCAGGATTAAAATCATCGTCCTGCATTAATTGAATATTGTTTTTGCCCAAAAAAACAGCTTTTTTACTATTTACCTCAATTAAAACCACTTCATTTATATCTTTTACTATAAATTCGCTGGTTATTAGAGTTTTGTTCTTGTTTTCGGTTACCTGATTCATATTTTTATTTGGCGTATAGTAATCATTCAATCTGACCATACAAAAATAGGCTGTCCGGATTCCCGAACAGCCTTACTTATATAATCGATGATTATTGATTTATATTTGAATTGTTTTATTTTATATCCGCGAAATATCGGAAAGCACTTTTTCTTTAAACCGGGTGGCCACTGGTACCTGCGATGCATCGGTTAATCTTAGCGAACCACCATCGGCTTTAATATAGCAGGCAATAAATTTACTGTTTACCAAATGCGACTGGTGAGTGCGGATAAATCCGTTGTTTTCAAGTAATCCGTCGTATTCCTTTAAATTTTTAGAAACAACTATCGGTTTGCGGTTCGAGATATAGAAAGTTGTATATGCTCCATCGGCTTGAAGCCGGATAATTTCGTCCGTTTGAACTACATGAATAGAATCGGAAGTGCGTAAAACAATTTTTGCAGATTGGTTTTGAAACTGAAAATTCTGCATTAGCGTGCTGAAACGCACATTTATTTCCGATTCTTTAAGTTTTATCTGAGCTTTCTGAATGGCATCGATAAATTCACTTGTCGTATAAGGTTTAAGTAGAAAATCCAAAGCGCTGAATTTGATAGCTCTCAAAGCATATTTTTCGTGTGCAGTGATAAAAATAATGTTGAAATGTATGGCTGTAAACTTTTTCAACAGGTCAAATGCATTTCCATCGGGTAGGTCTACATCGAGCAGAATAACGTCGGGTTGATGCAATAAAATAGCTTGATGCGCCGACTCAATATTTTCAGCCTCGGCGCAAATCATCATTCCGGGAAAAAATTCTGCGAGTAACTGTTTTGCATTTTCCCTGGCTGCTTTTTCGTCGTCAACAATCAGAATTTTCATTGTTTTTACATTTTATATGGTACAATAACGGTTATTTTGGTTCCTTTGCCGGTTTTAGATACAGGGCTCTCAATATGAATACTTTCGGGCTTTCCTCCATGTATTTTAAGCCTTTCACGGGTTATCTCTAAAGCAAATGACCGGTGTTTATCTTTGGTTTCATTTTCCTTTTTATATCCCGTGCCATTGTCTATCACGGTAAGTATTAATTCAGCGTTTATCATATTGAGAGCAATTTCTAATTTTGCACCTTCTGCTACATTCCTTAGGCCATGCTCAATAGCATTTTCGATAAATGGCTGAGCAATCATAGGCGGAATATCTAAATTACTAATGTCTATTTTGCTGTCGATATGAATGATGTACTCAAATTTGTTGTCGAATCGGAGTTGTTGCATAGTTATGTAATTGTGCAAAAATTCAATTTCCGATTCCAACGGAATAAATTCCACAGCAGAGTTTTCGAGAATCTGGCGCATTAATCTCGAATATTTGGCAAGATAGTCGGAGGCAATATTTCCCTGATTTTTTTGAATATACTGATTGATGGCATTGAGCGTGTTGAAAATAAAATGAGGATTCATTTGCGATCTGAGAAGTCGTTGCTTTAATTCAATTTGATGTTTCTGTATCGCCAAACGTTTTCTGATATATAAAAATAATATTAAAGTTGAAATAAATAAAATGCTTATAATCAAGGCATAAAATAGTATTTTTGATTGTTGAAGACGGATGCTTTTAATTTTATTTTCGTTGTTTAACTGTGAAATTCTGTTTTCTTTTTCTGCTGTCTGATATTTTGTCTCCAGATCGTGAAGATTTTTTTGAACTTCAGTGTTTCTGATGGAATCGATGCCTGTTTTGTATGCATTGTAATTTTCGTACGCCAGTTTCCAGTTTTTGGTTTTTTCTCCGATATTAGCGAGCGCCAAATGTGCAGAAGCTTCTTCTTCTGGGTAATATTTCAGACTTTCGGCCAGTTGAAGTGCCACCAAAGCGTGTTTTTTGGCTTCAGTGGGTTGATTCATTTTAATCAGTATATTAGCTGCATGTATATTATCTAAAATCTTTGAGTAATTTCTTCCGGTTTGTTCCGAAATTTTCAAAGCATCCAATATGTCATTATATGCTTTTTGATACTCATTCTGATCCATATACAGTAAACTCCGGTTCGAGTAAGCCGTTCCCATTCCATTCAGGTATTCATTTTTCTTACTTACTATCAACATGGAATCGTACCACGCAAATGCTTCGTTGTTCTTGCCATTTAATTTGGCTATACCTCCTAAGTCGTTAAAAATAGCCACTTTTGTTTGAATTCTCGAATCTGGAAGTGTTTTAGAAATCTCGTAGGCTTTACGTACATAGTATTCCCATTTTTTAGTATTCGTCTCTTTAAAAAGCTGACCAAGGTTCTGATAATAATAATCCAGATTCTTTTGTATTCCTGAAGCTTCCTTGTTCTTAATGGCTTTAATGATATAGGCAATTGCTTTTGGTAAATCACCAGCATACTCATATTCAGAGCCCATGTTCATCATAACCATAGCCACCTTATCGGCGTTATTAATATCAGCAAATGCTTTTAATGCTTTATGGTAGTAACTTAGCGCGAAAGGTCTGTTGCCGGCATAACTCGCATTCGAAGCCAGTAAATTGTAGAAAATACCAACTTCGTACAAGTTTTGTTTTTTCTGCGCATATTGAAGTCCTTTGTTAAGGTAAATTTCGCTTTTTTCAAAATCGCCGGTCTCACTCAGATAATCGCCTAAGTATTTATATGACTCTATAATTTTAGTTGTATCTTTTAATTTTACCGATTGAAAAGTAGCTTTGTATAAAGATTTGAGAGATTCATCTGAGTAAACAGAAGAGCAGGTTACGAATAGTAACAGATATAAATTCAGAAGTTTATGCATTGTTAAATATTTGGTAAATACAAAGATATAAATAAATTTGTTATATTTGGCTTATCTTGTGTGAAACAGTTAATGTTTTTAATAAAATACAAATAAGACCCATTAAGATAAATGATGGGTCTTATTTGAAAATAGTAATTCCAGGGGATCTTATTTTGCTCTTTTCGTATAGATTGTATGTAGCAATTCGTGCGAAAGATGTCCTAGTGGTTCGTGTAGAAACTCGCTATACAATTTTGTAATTTCAGGGTTCTCGTGTGACTTTCTAATCTTCTTACCTGCATCTTCAAAGTAGATGGATTCAGCTCTTTTCTGACGTATAAATGAGTTGGTTGGAATTGGTTGTCCACCTCCCCCCAAACAACCTCCGGGACATGTCATGATCTCAATAAATGTATATTGCGAACTACCTTCATTTATTTGATTAAGAAGTATCCTCGCATTTTTAAGTGTATGAGCAACAGCTACTTTTATTTTTGTGTCATTCAGGTCAATTTCTGCCTCCTTTATGCCGTTCATGCCACGTACCTGAACAAAGTCCAACGACAGTAAAGCCTGCCCGGTATACACTTCGAATGCAGTTCGCAGCGCAGCTTCCATCACACCACCGGTTGCTCCGAAAATCACTGCGGCACCACTGGATTCACCCAAAGGATTGTCAAAATTTTCTTCTGCTAAATGTGTAAAATCAATGCCATTTTCTTTCAGCATTCGGGCAAGTTCGCGTGTAGTTAAAACTGCATCTACATCATAAAATTGTTCATTCTCATTTAAATTCAATGTATCTTTCCAATAGTTAAAAGCTCCATTCATTTCGGGGCGTTTTGCTTCGTATTTTTTAGCTGTGCAGGGCATAACCGACACGACATAAATATTGCGGGGATCGATGCCTGTTTTTTTTGCGTAATAAGTTTTCGCTATTGCACCAAACATTTGTTGTGGCGATTTACAGGTGGATAAGTGACCGAGCTGTTCGGGATAAAAATGCTCAATAAATTTAATCCAACCGGGTGAACAGGAAGTTATCATTGGTAAAACTCCTCCACAGGAAATTCTTTTCAGCAATTCGTTTCCTTCTTCAATAATGGTGAGGTCGGCAGTAAAATTGGTGTCAAATACTCTGTCGAATCCCAGTTTGCGCAATCCCGCAACCATTTTTCCGGTAACCAGACTTCCATAAGGCATTCCCATGGCTTCGCCGATGCCTACACGAATGGCAGGCGCTGTTTGTACCAACACTATTTTATCAGGATGATGAAGCGCTTCCCGAACTTCAGAAACTGAACTTTTCTCAACGATGGCACCTGTTGGACACACCAGCGCGCACTGACCGCAATTGGTACAGGCTACCACACCCATTCCCTGATCCAGATATGTGGAAATTTTGGTTTTTAATCCTCGTCCCGAAAAATCGATGGCTTTTACGGTTTGCATTTCGCTGCAAACTGCCACACAACGACCACAGAGGATACATTTTTCCGGATCACGAACCAGCGAAAGCGATGACTCATCTTTTTTCAGGTATTCTTTACGTGTTCTGACAAAACGTTTACCATTCACCCCGAATACGTAACTCAGATTTTGCAATTCACAATTGGTATTACGGTCGCATATAAGGCAATCATCCGGATGATTGGCCAATATGAGTTCAACATTCATTTTACGGGCATGCATTACCCGCTGATTATTGGTAGTAATCTCCATTCCTTCCGCTACTTTGGTAATGCAGGAGCGTAAAAGAGATTTTGCTCCTTTTACATCCACCACACAAACCCCACAGGATGCATTGGCTGAAACATCTTTCAGGTAACACAAAGTTGGAATTTTAATTCCGGCATGTTCGCAGGCTTCTAAAATAGTGCTACCATCTTTAACTTCAAACGGTTGATTGTTTATTGTGATTTTCATAATATATACTTTTATGAAATTATATAAAGATACTTTTTAAAGTCCCCTAAAGGGCGATTTGAAGGGCTTCAGCACCTTACATCGCATCTCAAACATCTGTTTACTTCGTTTCGGGCTTGTTCACCAGTTAATCCCCGGTCAACTTCCTGAAAGTTTCCTCTTCTTTCGTCAACAGCCAGTTTGTACGACATGTTTTTCGGACTTGATTTTGGGTGCATTGGTACATGATTCTTATATTCGAATTCCCTGAATAATAAATGGAATCGTTTTTCATGCATTAAATGCTCATCGATCTGTTCGGCAGCAAATTTGGCCATACCCATTGCTTCGGCTGCCGTAGAAGGACCACTCACAGCGTCACCTCCTGCAAAAATTCCTTTGATATTTGTTTCGTACGAATACGGATTAATAATGATTCGTCCATCCTGCGTGGTGTCAAATTTCAGTTTCTGCAAATCCGACGAATCAACTTTTTCGCCAATAGCCAATATCACAGAGTCGCAATCAATTGTTTCAAAGCTTCCGGTTGGTACCGGTTTTCTTCGACCAGATGCATCAATTCCGCCACAGGTCATAATTTCGGTTTTCAAACCACAAACTTTATTTTGTTTGCTTGTAAGAATTTCCACAGGTGCTGACATAAATCTGAATTGAATTTTTTCAGCTTCCGATTCCGAAATTTCTGTCATGTTGGCCGGCATATCACATTTTTCGCGCCGGTAAACCACGGTAACTTCTTTGCCTAAGCGCCATAAACTACGGGCAGCATCGATAGCCACATTACCTGCGCCAATAACAGCAACTTTGTTTCCGGTTTTTGGCTTTTTACCCAAAGCAATTTCCTTCAGTATTTCAGTTCCTGCAAAAACACCCTGAGCCAGTTCACCGGGAATTTTCAAATCGATATCTTTCCATGCTCCGATGGCCAGATAGACAGCATCATTTTCATTGCGAAGTGTATCTAACTGAATATCTTTGCCTAATTTTACATTGAACACAAATTTAACGCCCAGTTTCTTTATGAAAGCGACTTCTTTTTGGAGTACTGATTTTGGCAAACGGTATTGTGGAATTCCAAACCTGACTACACCTCCTGCTTCGGGTAATGCATCATATATAGTGACGGCATGTCCCAATCGAACCAGATAATAAGCGGCAGTCAAACCTGCAGGTCCGGCGCCCACAATGGCTATCTTTTTTGAAGTGGCCGGAAGTTTTTCCTTTGTCAGTCGGTTATAAATATCATTTTCTTTACCCAGCTGATACATGGTGTCGGCCAGATAACGGTGAATTTCGCCCTGAGAAACCGGAGTGTCAAGCATTTCCCGTCGGCAACGCATCTGACAATGGAAATGGCAGATCCTTCCTATAGTACCCGGAAGGGGATTGTCGCGCAAAGTCAACTCAAATGCTTCTTCAATGCGGTCTTCTTTTATTAACTCAATATATCCGGGAATATTCATGTGCATCGGACAACTGTTTTCGCACAAAGCCATAAACAAAGTATCGCAAACGCCTGCATGACAACGTTTTTCGGTAATATGTTCTTCGTATTCGTGTCTGAAATATCTCAATGTAGTGAGAATTGGATTGGGAGCAGTCTGACCCAAGCCACAAATAGCTGTGTCTTTGATGGTTTGACTGAGTTTTTCCAGCATTATTAAATCCTCGTTAGTGCCTTTTCCTTTCGAAATACGGGTAAGGATAGCCAGAGCCTGTGATAATCCTTCGCGACAAGGAGTACATTTACCGCACGATTCTGCTGCATTGAATTCCAGAAAATAACGTGCAACATCCACCATACAATTATCCTGATCCATCACTACCATTCCACCCGAACCCATAATGGCGCCGAGCGAAGCCAGTGATTCGTAATCGACAGGAGTGTTGAAATGTTCAAGTGGAATACAACCTCCCGATGGACCGCCGGTTTGTACAGCTTTCACCCGTTTATGGGTTTCTGTTCCTTCGCCAATACCAAACACAAATTGCTCTAATGTTGAACCGAGTGGCAATTCCACCAATCCGGTGTTTTTTACTTTGCCCACCAGTGAGAACACTTTAGTACCCGGACTTTTTTCGGTGCCGGTTTCTCTGAACCAATCAGCTCCTTTTGAAATAATTGCTGGAATATTGCACCAGGTTTCTACATTGTTTATGTTGGTTGGTTTACCGTATAGTCCTTTGTCGGCCGGATAAGGTGGTCGGGGAGTAGGACGACCGGCTTTTCCTTCGATGGAAGCAATCAGTGCAGTTTCTTCACCACAAACAAACGCTCCCGCACCTTCCACAATTTCGAGATGGAAATTAAATCCGCTTTCCAGAATATTATTTCCCAGCAGCCCGAGTTCTGTGGCTTGTTCGATGGCAACTTTTAATCGTTTAACAGCCAAGGGGTATTCAGCTCTGACATAAGCAATTCCCTCATCAGATCCCATGGCAAAAGCCCCGATAATCATGCCTTCGATAAGCGAATGCGGATCACTTTCAATTTCGTTGCGGTTCATGTAAGCTCCCGGGTCGCCTTCATCGGCATTGCAGATAATGTATTTTTTATCTGAAATGCGTTTTTGCATCATCTGCCATTTGAGTCCGGTTGGAAAACCTGCACCACCACGTCCGCGCATGCGGGCATTCAGTACTTCTTTGATGACTTCATCGGTCGATTCAACTGTCAGCACTTTAGCCAATGCCTGATAACCACCCACAGCAATATAATCGTCGATGGATTCCGGGTCGATCATCCCGGCATTTCGCAAAACTATTTTATGCTGACCTTTGAAAAACGGTATTTCGTTCCAAAGTGCTATGTTTTCAAAACCTTTACCGAAATCGTATTCTGATGTGATAAAGTCCCATTTATCTATCCGGCAAAGGATTTTTTTATTGTAGATTTTTCCGGATAACAATCCTTCTGCAATTTTTACAGCATCTTTTTCGTCGGTTTTGCTGTATATCAGCAATGGTTTCCCGGGCTGATAAACTGTTATCAGCGGTTCTTCGGCGCAAAATCCAAAGCAACCAACCTGTTTCAGACGAATAGACCATTTCTCATTTGTAATTTTGGCGTGTAAAGTATGGAAAATCTTATCTGCTCCGTTTCCAATTCCACAGGTTCCCATTCCTACAAGAATCATAGGTTCGGACGGCTGAATACGGTACTGATTGGCTAAAAATAGTTGTATTATTTCGTGCGGTAACATAACATTCAAATTTAAGATGAATACTAGAGTTTATATAAGTTATGCTTTTTGATAGAATAATTTATTTTGAACGCAAAGTAGCTAAGTTGCAAAGCCGCTAAGAAAAACTTTTAAGTTTTTGTCTTTGCGTCCTTTGCTGATATTTGATGAAACTTAAATTTGTATATTTATCTTTGCGCCCTTTGCGTTTAACTATATTTTAATAACAAATATTCTAACTTATATAATGACTACTGAAAATGCACTTTAGAAGAAAATATTATTTGGCAGGTTTTGCCTGTTTTTTGTGAATGTTGCTGAGAATCTTTATCATTTTCTGTGAGTCAACATTGCTGTAAATGGTATCGTCAACCGCTATGACCGGCGATTGAGCACACTGACCAAAACAAGCTACTGTGCGGATCGTATATTCATTGTCTGGCGTAGTGAATGCTCCATCCGCTTCTTCGTCGTTATACCGAAAGCCCAGAATTTGCCCCACTTCGTTCAGAAGTGCTTTAGAACCTTTGGTGTGGCAGGCTGTGCCCCTGCAAACAACAATGGTGTGCCGTCCCTGAGGTTTAAGATTGAAAAACGAATAAAAAGTGGCTACACTGTACACCTGAGTGTAAGGAATGTTTAACTTGTCCGAAACCGCAGTAAGAGTTTCACCCGGCAGGTATTTGTAAGGATGAGCTTCCTGAATTTCCTCCAGACTGCTCAGGAGCATACCGGGTTTGTCTTTGTATTTCTCAGTAATTCTATCGAGAACAGTTTCGGAAACGGTAGTGATTTTCGTGTCCATAACTATCAGATTATAAGATTATTTATCTCCCGAAAGCTAAAAAGTGATAAAATGAAGTGTTTTATCACTTCAAAGATACGATATTTTAAATAGATTTTCGCATATTTTCAGGATTATTTAAAGAAAAATTTCTTTAATAAATTTGTATTTCTATTCATTATTTTTTTAGGCATATCGCTTTGATAAATTTTAATTCATGACTTATTGTCTCTAATGGCGCTGTAAATAGAAATGTATAATGACTTATTGTCTTAAAATACAGTATTTTATAATTATAACCCTGACAAAATTGCAGTTAGTCTGAATTGGTCGGAGTTTTGCCAATTGATAATCAACTATGAACTTACAATGGTTCGTTATAAAAAAATACATTTTGAACGCAAAGACACAAAGTCACTAAGCCACAAAGAAAACTTTTAAGTTTTCTTCTTTGCGTTCTTTGTGGTATTATTTTGATTATTAGTATATTATTGAAATTACTAATTTTGCGTCTTTGCGTTTAATTTTGTAAATATAGGTATTTTAGAAAAGATTTATTTGCACTATATATAATTGTTTATGAATACATTATATAATTTTATAACGACCCATTGAACTTAATGAAAGGAGAAAAACAATGAACTTCAACAATTTTACAATTAAATCGCAGGAAGCTGTACAAAAAGCAGTGGAACTGGTACAAAGCAACGGACAACAGGTGGTGGAAACTCCGCATTTGTTCAAAGGAATTTTGCTTGCCGGCGAAGATGTGGTGCAATTTCTGTTTGGTAAACTGGGTGTAAATATGCCCGTTTTAAATTCTGTAGTCGATTCAATGGTAAGCGCCTTCCCGAAAGTAACTGGTGGAGAACCTTATCTGAGTCGCGAAACGAATAATGTATTGCAAAAAGCTATCGACAAATCGGCGAAAGCAGGCGATCAGTTTGTATCGCTCGAATACATATTGCTGGCGCTGGTGGCCGAAAAAAATCAGTTCACCAAAGTGTTGCACGATGCCGGAATCAACGAAAAAGCCCTGCAGGAAGCCATTAACGAGCTTCGGAAAGGTGCAAAAGTTGACTCAGCCTCGGCCGAAGATACCTACAATTCGCTGAATAAATACGCTATCAATCTGAACGAACGTGCCCGCTCCGGGAAACTCGATCCTGTGATTGGTCGCGACGAGGAAATCCGTCGTGTCTTGCAAATTCTGAGTCGCCGTACCAAAAATAACCCGATTCTGATTGGCGAGCCGGGAACAGGTAAAACAGCTATTGCCGAAGGGTTGGCGCATCGGATTGTGCGGGGTGATGTGCCGGAAAACCTGAAATCGAAACAAATTTTCTCGCTCGATATGGGCGCTCTGATTGCCGGAGCGAAATACAAAGGCGAATTTGAAGAACGTCTGAAATCGGTTGTCAACGAAGTGATTAAAGCTGAAGGCGAGATCATTCTGTTTATCGACGAAATTCATACGCTCGTTGGTGCCGGAAAAGGCGAAGGAGCGATGGATGCTGCCAATATACTGAAACCGGCTTTGGCACGTGGAGAATTACGCTCCATTGGCGCAACAACATTGGACGAATATCAAAAATATTTCGAGAAGGATAAAGCACTCGAACGTCGTTTCCAAATTGTGTTAGTAAATGAACCGGATACGGCCAGTACCATTTCTATTCTGCGTGGGTTGAAGGAACGCTACGAAAATCACCACAAAGTGCGTATCAAGGACGATGCAATTATTGCTGCTGTGGAACTGTCGAGCCGATATATTACCGATAGGTTTTTGCCCGATAAAGCCATTGACTTAATGGATGAAGCGGCTGCCAAACTGCGTCTGGAAGTGGATTCAGTTCCCGAAGAATTAGATGTGATTGAACGAAACATCAAACAATTGGAAATTGAGCGCGAAGCTATTAAACGCGAAAATGACCAAAAGAAACTGGAACAGCTGAATGCTGAAATTGCCAACCTGAAAGAAGAAGGCAAAGTGCTTCGTGCCAAATGGAGCAGCGAAAAAGCATTGATTGACAAAATACAGCAGGCTAAAATTGAAATTGAAGACCTGAAGTATCAGGCCGACAAAGCCGAGCGTGAGGGTGATTACGGTCGCGTGGCCGAAATTCGCTATGGAAAAGTGAAAGCACTCGAAGCAAAGATAGCTGAATTTCAATCGGAACTGGCTACCATGCAGGGCAGTCATGCTATGATTAAGGAAGAAGTGGACAGCGAGGATATTGCCGATGTGGTAAGTCGCTGGACAGGCATTCCGGTAAACAAAATGCTGCAAAGCGAAAAGGAAAAACTCCTGCAACTCGAAGATGAATTGCACAAACGTGTAGTAGGGCAGGAAGAAGCCCTTCAGGCAGTGGCTGATGCCGTGCGTCGTAGTCGTGCAGGCTTGCAGGATCCCAAGCGACCGATTGGTTCGTTTATTTTTCTTGGTACTACCGGTGTGGGTAAAACAGAGTTAGCCAAAGCGCTGGCCGAATACCTGTTCGACGACGAAAACATGATGACGCGTATAGATATGAGCGAATATCAGGAGAAATTCTCGGTAACGCGACTCATAGGTTCGCCTCCGGGTTATGTGGGTTACGACGAAGGTGGTCAGCTCACTGAAGCCATTCGCCGCAAACCCTATTCGGTGGTGCTCTTCGACGAAATTGAAAAAGCACATCCGGATGTGTTCAATGTGTTGCTTCAGGTGCTCGACGATGGCCGTTTGACTGATAACAAAGGACGTGTGGTGAACTTCAAAAACACGATTATCATTATGACTTCGAATCTCGGTTCAGGACTGATACGCGAGAATTTTGAACGTATGAATGCAGGAAATCATGATGAAGTGATAGAGCAGACCAAAAATCAGGTGTTCGAATTGCTGAAACAAACCATTCGTCCGGAGTTTCTGAACCGTATCGACGAACTGATTATGTTTGCACCGCTGAACGAATCGCAGATTGAACAGATTGTACGCTTGCAAATATCGCTGATACAGAAAACACTGAAAGAAAACGGCATTGAGTTGAACCTGACCGAAGCTGCTATTCACTTTATTGCCGACGAAGGCTTCGACCCGCAATTCGGTGCACGACCCGTAAAACGTGCTATTCAGAAATACATGCTCAACGACCTGAGCAAACAGCTTATTGCAGGAACTGTACGAAATAACGAGGCCATTAAGGTGGATTACGATGGGGAGAGGTTGGTGTATAAGAATACTCGTAACGAGTAAATAAAAAAAAAGGAATATGACATTAAGTTATATTCCTTTTTTTTGTATTCAACAGACTGATTCAAAACCTATTCTCTGAATTTATCAAAAGCTTTGAAGATATTGGTATACGATGCACCTTCTTGCCCAAACGAACGGGCTCTTTCAAGGGCTCTTTCTAATTGATTTTCAGAACATAAATCTGAGACCCACTTCTCTTTTTCTAGATATCCTATTGATTTATCATAACTAGAAAGAAAAGAATTTAATTCTTTACATACAGCATTTGAGTTGTTAAAGTGTTTGTTTGTATTTTGATAATGCAATAAAAACCAGTATTCAATAGCAGGTAAGCTATCGCAAAATATCACATTTGTTTTTTTGTTGTATTTTTTGAATAAGGCAGTAAGTTTTTTCTTCTCAGCCTCAACCCGCTCGGAAACATCTGTATCAAAAACGCATATAGCAAAACCTCCCCCATCAATTACTTCTGATATTTTCCGATCCATATCTTTAAGTGAAGTGGTGCCAAAATAATAAGGTTTTAATGTATACTTATACCCGTAGATATTGCGTATATGCTTAAAATAATATTGCTCGGTAATACCTTCGCCAATCAATGTTATCGAAGGAGCTTTTTGTTTGCGATTGGATACTGGCCTTCCCATAAATTTACATATTGATTTTCGGAATAGCACCAAAACGACCCTGCCTGTATGCTTTCTGGAGAGAAGCAATACGGTTTAATCCACTAAACTCGACTAAAGAATAGAGTTCTGTAGCACCCGCCTGATTTTTTTCGGTAAACCAAACAGAGTCCTTTCTGAACAACTCATCAACTTCATTTAGCAGCGGATCATAATGTGTGGTGATTAGTAACTGTGCTCGATTACCTTTTTGTTCTAGAAATTTTTTTAGGATATACAGAATCAATGATGGATGCAAAGATGATTCTATTTCATCAATTGACAAAAGTGCACTCCTTTCTAAAGCTGTATAAATCGCGGTTTGGATACCTGTTGTTCTACGAGTTCCTTCGGATTCCAAATTATCAGACAGTGTGTATATCTCTACACCTCTACTGTTTTTGACTGTATGTTCAAAATCACTCGTTATGTTTGAGAAGTTTTTCTCATTTTTAATTCTTTCTTTTTCATCTTCTGAAATATCTTCGGATTTTAAGACAAGTTCTAATACATCAGAAGGTATATCTTTTGTCTCAATTTTTGTTTTTATATCAGTGATATTAAAATCAGCTTCCTTTATAAATTCCAAAAGGTAAGTTTTAAGATTATCATTTTCTTGAAGCTTTCTTTGAGCATAATTAAACAATACTGTTTTAGGATCAATAGTTTGCATAATGCTTTTTTTCATCCATTCCGAAGCTTCATCTATTATCGGAAGAGATATGTTCACCTGATTCCTTGCAGCAAAAAATGACATATTAGGCAAACATTTAATATTTAGCTCTTCTTTTGCAATCGAACTTACTTTTATTGCCTGATTATTAAATTCAACTACAGAGATGTCATTTTTAAGTTTTCTTTCAAATAAAACGGTCGGTTGTACACTCTTATAATAATACAATTTTTCAGATAAAACTTTATCATTATTAAGTTCTAATTGATACCAATATTTGGTATTGCCAACATAGAATCTTAAAGAGAAGATTGATGGTAGATTGAAGTTGTTGAAATCTAATTTAAATGGGATTGTAGCAGTTTTTTCGGATATATTTTTTGTTGAACGAAACCAAAAATCTTGAAGGAACTCAATCGCATTCAAAAGATTTGATTTCCCCGATGCATTAGCTCCATAAACCATGGCAAATCGCAAAAGTCTAACCCCGGGTGCAACTTCCACTACATGATAATCTTCAAATGTGGTGTCTTTGGTTGCTTCAAAACTGAAAGTAACTTCCTCTTTGAAAGATAGGAAGTTAGTTATTTTTAATTCCTGTATCATGATTGTCTGACCTTTTTAGTTCGCAAAAATAACAATAAAAACTCAAACAATGTTTATTTTATTCTCATTTTTTGAGCAATAAAAGCTATTTTAAAGAATAAAATTACACATAAATAACTTCGAAATTATTTTCATAAACACTCTGCTTCTTTATAAGGGCATCTAATGTCCCTTTAAAGTTTCGCAATTCATGTTGAATCCACTCCTCTTTCTCGATGCTAATTCCGAATTCTACTGCTGGGATGAAATAATCAATTAAATTATTAATAGTTTGCAAAGTCGTTGGAATATCCCAATAGTAGGATTCATAGCCATCGTACTTAAAGGCTAATGGTCGGTCGCCAGTTGTTTGACAACATGGATTTTCATGTTTATATTTCGCTATTTGAGCATCAATATCAGTGATATTTTGTGGTATTACAATATTTAACTTGAACTTAGCCTCTCCTCCATAATGCTTCTTGGCAAACTTAAGGATAAAGTTCTCGAAATACCCAAAAGCCAATGCAGCAGATGGAAGTGGCTTTAAATTATAACTATTTTCTGTTTTCTTAATTTCAGACATTATTTCCCTAATTTTATTTTGTAGGTTTTTTGTGCTATATTTAACAATAGTAACTCCGTTATAATCTGAAGGCAGACTTATTTTGTCATGTGTTATTAAAAACGCTCTTTGTAACCCCAAACTCCCCAAAAACAGTCCCATTTCAAATAATACATTATCTCTCATGTTTCTAAACATTTTTAGGCGCTTCAAGCTTATGTCATCGTTTGAAGCCACCATTATCCCATAATCATACTTTCGAGAGGCCTTAACAAGACACTCTAATGTACTTTTATTGTTAGAAAAAACTTTACCTTCTTTCCATGTCTCGCATTCAATCCAATCTCCTAACTCGGTGTTTATTTCATCTCTTATTTGTTCCGCTATTGCATATCCTTCGGTAGATGAACCGATAAAAATTTTTCTTTTCATAGTAATATTACTTTTAAATCATTTATAACTTTTTCTTTGCCTAATATTTGTAACTTGTCTTCTACTGGCAAGTGGCAAGTTTTGAATTTTCTTCCACTCCCACAGTAACATTTATGATTCCTTTCAATTTTTCCTTTAGTAAAGCAATTTATAACACATGTTTTCCATAGATTTTTATCATCACTTTCAAATAAATTCGAATAAAACAACCTCACCCCATCAATCCCATGTGGATATTCATTTAAATAATGACCAGTTGTTTTCCTGTAAATTTGGTTTGCAAAATAAGGAATAACGACCCTTTCTATAAAGTAGATAAGAGTGATCCCATAATGACAGTCAATTAGTTCTTCTTGTTCTACTGTTAAGCAACAAGAGTTGTCATTGTATTTATGCCAATCTGCTTCCATAGGAATATCACCGCCAACCTCATAAACCTTTGGATACCTGTAAGGAAATTTTGCTGTTGAATGAATTTCGATTGAGAACGAATCAGCAATCTTACCTATGTCATCGGGTATATTCAAAATGCCTTTTAAATACCCCGACCCATCTGAGTTTTTTCTCACGATCAAGTCGGGATATTTTTTTATTGCATTTTGAAGTTCGTTTTCAAACAATTTGTTCATGTTAAGAATAATATGGCCTTGAAGTTCCAATTGTTGATTTCAAATTAGAAGAATTGGTAGTTTCTTCATCTTCATCTTTGCCATCAGGAAATCTGTCGCCCAGATGTTTTTGCCAAAGCTTACTTGCCCTTAATTCGTTTTTCTCATCTATCGCTTTTTTTGCATCTTCAATAAACTTTGATAGGTTATCCATAAAGTTAGTTTCTTTTGTAGAGGGATAGTTTGAAAATAAATCGTCTTTGGGAGTCGTTGGAACATTGCAACTAAACTTCTTCTTTAAGCCGTTTTCTATCTCAACCAATAGAAACTTCAAAGCAACATCATCTCTTGAATTTGATTGAAAATATTTCATGGTTAATACCGTCATAGCTAATCCGCTTGGCATGTCCTGCCGCTTGTAATCGCACCATGATTTTAAATATTTTACCATACGTACCATTTGATCTGATTTTACTCGTTTGAATTCAGTTACGAATTCTTTAGGATCATCCAACTGAAAACCTGCATTCTTTACAGCAAGACTTGGGTGCTCGTCAACTTCACTGTTGAAAACAAAAACTGGTAAATCAATATTATATCCTGCTTTGTAATCAACTCTGATACATTTCTTTTTATGTTCTGGTGTTGCATCAGTAGTTCCATTGACTGCATCTTTTACCCAAGATTGTAAAGTGGTGCCTGTCACATTGTCTGGATTTTCCTTAAAATACACGCCATCATCCAAATCACATGTATCATCTTTGGTTCTGATAAGTGTTTTTAACTTGTACGAACCTTGAATGAAAAACGTAGGTTTGTATTCGGGATGATTTTTCGTAAAATAATCCCTAATTTTTGTTCTGAGATGAGGCTGTCTCAAAATAAAAAATGAGTCAGCCTCTTTTTTATGTCGTATAATTTGGTTGTTTGGATAAAAATGATTATCTTTATATCATTGATATACAATTAAATATATGCGATTTAAAGAATATATTCAGAACAAACAAGAGTTATTTCCCTATACTTTTGATGATTTTATACCTCAAAATGATCCGGTTCGCATAGTAGATTCCGCAGTAGAGCATTTAGACTTACGAAAACTACTAAACAGGTATAAAAATGTAGGCTGTCCGGGCTACCATCCCAAGATGATGATGAAAATAATCATCTATGCCTATTTGCGTAATACCTACTCTTCTCGTAAGATAGAAGATTTTACAGCCAATGACATCCGTTTTATGTGGCTTGCAGGTATGCAACGCCCCGACCATAACACGATAAACACTTTTCGCAGTGGCAAGCTCAAAGGAACATTAAAAGAAGTGTTTGGACAGATAGTTCAATTTTTGGTGGAACAAAAGATGGTAAGTTTGGAAAAAGCCTATACCGATGGCACCAAGATAGAAGCTAACGCCAATCGTTATAGTTTTGTGTGGGGTAAAGCCATTCAAACCCGCATAGGTAAGATGGCCGAACAACTCAATGACCTTTGGGCGTATGCCGAGGCAGTTACCAAAGAAGAGTTGCTGGATAAAACTCCCATTACGTATCAGGATATCACCTCAGAGCAGATTGAAGGCCTGGTAGAAAAGATTGACCAAGCTCTGAGCGATGTAGAGATTGATCCCAAAGTAAAGAACAAAATCAAGTACATTAAGAAGAATTGGCCAGACAAGGTAAAGCAATACGAGGATCAGAACAAAGAGTTGGGCGATAGAAACTCCATGAGTAAGACCGACCCGGATGCCACTTTTATGCGCATGAAAGAAGACCACATGGGCAACGGTCAGCTCAAACCGGCATTTAATACTCAAATTTCAACCGAAGACGGGTTTGTGACCAATTACACTATCCACCAAACCACCACAGACACCACTACCTATCAGGAACACATGGATTCTTTCAAAGAATTGCATGGACATTATCCCAAAGAAAGCATAGCCGATGCCGGATATGGCAGTGAAGAAAACTATCTGTTTGCAAAAGAAAACGACATTACCCCATTTATCAAATACAATTACTTCCACAAAGAACAAACAAAAAAGTGGAAGAATGACCCTTTCAAAAGCAGTAACTTTTATTACAACAAAGAAAAGGATTGCTGCTATTGCCCCATGGGACAACAAATGCAAAAGATAGGAGAACGAACCACAAAAACTAAAACCGGATTTATTCAAACCGCTTCGCTGTATAAAGCAAAACGTTGTACCGATTGTCCATTACGTTGTTTGTGTCATGATGCCAAAGAAGAAAGAATCATTCAAATCAACCACAGGCTAAAGGATTTGAAAAACTGGGCAAGAGGATTACTCACCAGTGAACAAGGCTTAAAACACCGAAGTCAGCGACCGGCAGATGTGGAACAAACCTTCGGCAACCTGAAAGCCAACAAAAACTTTAAAAGATTCCTGCTACGCGGCATGGAAAAGGTCGACATTGAGTTTGGTTTGCTCTGCATATCGCATAATCTGGCTAAATATGCAGTGAAAATGGCTAAATAACAGGAGAAATCCTCGTTTTTTGCTCTAAAAACAAAAAAACACTTAAAATCACTTCCTGAGATTTGAACAGATAGAAATATCTTGAAAAAACAACTTTTTCTATTTTACATGAAAGAGGCTGACTCATTTTTTATTTTGAGACAGCCTCTTTTTTAGTTGGAGTAACATTTAATTCGTTGTCGAACTGTTTAAATAAAGAGTCGAGATTTGCCATAGGCTTTATAAATTTAAATTTAAGGAATTGCAGGTTTCCTTTCTGACCTTTTTATATACGAGGTTGGGAAGTGACAATTATTGTACCATAAAACAGTTTTATATTTAATAAAAGCATTTATACTGCATAAATTTAATTTAAAACTCAAAATACATATTGATCTAATTCCAAAAATGGACATTTTGTAGTGTGTCATATTTCTTTGTTTGCCAAGTTGTCATGTCTGCATTGAAAAAACTTACTGAGTAATATGAATAACTCAACAGTATTTAATATATTTGTTCTGTCATGAAATTGAAATGAATAAATCAATGCTTTTAGATTAAAATTTCAACTATTAACCCTACAGCTTTATGTCCTCCAAACCCACCCTTGCTCTCGCCACTTTTGCCAACAGTTACAACTGTTCGCAGTCGGTATTTAGTGTTTTTGCGCCTGATTTCGGTATTAGTAAAGATCTCGGTTTACGATTGGCTGGGCCGTTGGGGGCTGGTATTGCCCGTCGTCAGGAAACCTGCGGAGCTGTTACGGGTGCCTTGCTGGCACTTGGTTTGAAATACGGCAAGGGCGAAAACGGAACGGACGAGGACAAAAAACGCGCTTTTGCTGTAGCTCAGGAATTTATTAAATACTTTGAAGAAGAATTCGGAAGTATCGTTTGTCTGCATTTGCTGGATAATAACCGCATGGATTCCGAAGAGGGCGCTGCTGCTATTGCTAAAGAAGATATGTTTCGTACACGTTGTACAAAGTATGTAAAATATGCGGTAGAAAAAACAGAGGAATTACTAAATCGATAAAATTATGTCAGTATTTAACCGCACTATCAAAGCCATTCTTTATCCTAATCCAATGAAGAACGCTAAAAGTCGCTATTTGGCACGTACAACAAAGAACGCTGCATTAGATATTCGTGAGATATGCGAACAGGTTTGCAATAAATCCGGAACAGTTGCTAATGTGGACGAACTGGAATATCACGTAAAGCTTTTTCTGAGTGGAATGGCCGATTTGATAGAGGACGGACATAAAATAAATACCGGATATTTTAATGCACAAGCCTGTATCAAAGGTTCTTTTGATTCGAAGGGAGATAAATATGATGACGAAAAGCACAGAATAGAAATTGCTTTCAGTGCCGGAAGTTTGATGCGTCGGAGAGCTGCAATGCTGAAAGGGGAAATTTTGCATGTAAAAACAGCAACGCGTTGTATTGAATCGGTTACTGATGCACAAACCGGACAATCTCCGGAAAAACTACTCCCGAACCGGTTATTGGTTGTCAGGGGAAATAAAATTAAAATTGCAGGAACTCATCCCGATGTGGGTCTTTATCTGGTAAATACTGAAGATAGTAGCGAAATAAGGCTTTCAGATGCGTTGTTCTATCAAAACAGTCAAACAACAATTCGCTTTTTTGTACCTGACTTACTACCGGGAAGTTATCAGTTAAAAGTTTGCACACAATACACAGGCAATACAACACTCTTAGCTCAACCATGTGTGTTGACATATTCTCATCTTCTGTCGACTGAATAACGTTTAATACTTATCTTACCAGGTACCTGTTTGCTCAACTAATACATACCTGTTTAACGCATTAACAGGTACCTGTTAAGGTGACTTAGGTGAGTTAATCTTCATGTCTGATAGCAGGTGTAAACATTATTCATCTATATACTCGGTGTGTATATTGTTGCTGTTAAGCAAAGCTATCGATTTTGAGCAAATATTCCGTGTGCAAATGAGCGTGATTTCCAGTTCGGGCGATATGCTTCGGATTTGATTAGCCATTGCCACCATCTTTTCGGCATCTTTACGGATAATACGGCTTTTGATTACTTTACAGATAGCTATTCTGTTGTTGCCGAGTTCTTTTAGTTGAACTTTTGGAGATAATCCGTAATGGGTGGGGTTGGTTTCCATTTTAGTTTCATTTTTGCAAAGATAGTTTTTTTTAATATTATCTACCGGTATTCATTCTATCTGGTTTAGGTATGGTTGAGATAAATAATAGAAGGGTGTATTTTAAATTTTCAGTGCTTGCTGTTAACATATAAACGGAAATAATTATATTTGTGAAAAATTGCAAGTTTGACTGCTATTGCTAATCTTTTATTTAAGTAAGTGTTCATATTTAGTTTATACTATCTTAGTCTGCCTCTAAATCCCCTGAAGGGGACTTTTTGCCGACTGCAATGTTGATTATATCTACAACTTCCGAACTTCGACAGCCCCTCCCGATAGTAATCGGGATAAACAGGGGGTTGGGGGCAGTTAAGAAAAAGACAGTTTTAATATAAACTAATTTCGCGCACTTACTTATCTAATAAAAACAGAGTCTATGAATGAGAATGAAACAAAACCCCTGACTGAACAGGAAAGTGTGTTCGAAGAATTTGAGAGAGTCAACTATAATGTAAACGCCGGAAATTGGCGCAGATTTTTTAATCACATTGTTGATCTGATATCGTTTTATGTGTTTATTATCGTTTTGTCATTTCTATTAGGATTGATTTTCATGATTTTAGATGTTAATTTCGATGAAACGGCATCGGTTATTGATAAAAGTCCGTTATCGTATGTTTTATCATTTATGCTGGCTACCATATTTTATACTTTTATGGAATATCTCACTAAAGGCCGTTCGGTGGGTAAGTTTCTAACGAAAACCAAGGTAGTGAATGTAGATGGGAGTTTACCAAAGCTAAAAACTTTCTTTATTCGTTCATTATGTCGTTTTATTCCTTTTGAACCATTGTCTTTTTTTTCTTCCAAAGGTTATGGATGGCACGATGATTATTCAGGAACCCGCGTGGTGAAAATTAACGAGTAAGATATTCAACTCTTTTATGCAGTATTTTACAAGGTAAATTAAATTAAAACAACCAGGAAGTTCATCTCCTGAATTATTATTATATGCTTACTTTCAAACGCGCCAACTCAGCGAATGCGGATTTTGTTTCTCTGGTCAGAAAACTCGATGCAGAACTTGCTGTTATCGATGGCGAGGAACATGCTTTTTATGCGCAATACAATAAGATTGATAAATTGAAGAATGTGGTGGTAGCTTACTGGAATAATGTTCCGATAGCTTGTGGAGCGATTAAACCTTTTGATACTATGACAGTGGAAGTAAAACGAATGTTCACTTTGCCTGAATTAAGGGGGAAAGGTGTTGCTTCTTCGGTTTTAAACGAACTTGAAAAACTTGCTGTTGAGTTGGGTTACAAACGTTGTGTGCTCGAAACCGGCGTTCGGCAACCCGATGCTATCCGGTTGTACGAAAAAAACGGGTATTGTTCCATTCCCAATTACGGACAATATGCAGGTATTGAAAACAGCCGCTGTTTTGAAAAGACTATACTTGCGGTAAATTAAGGTGCGGTTTTTGTGACCATCCACATCAGTTAATTTTTATCTTTCAACATTCAATTCTCCATAGTATGAAACGATTTTTGTTCCTGCTTCTGTTGCCCGTTACGCTGGGTGTATTTGCTCAAAACGATTCTATTGAAAAGAAAGCTCTACACGATTATTTTGTGGCAAACAAAATGTATCTCGATGATTACTCTAAAGCAGGTGCAAAGTGGAATCAGGCGTTGAAGACCATAAACGGGTATCCCGAACTGCCTTTTAATCAGGAAGGAAAAGTTGAGTATGTGTTTGTGGAGGATTTTACATTGATGGATAAAAATCAATTGTATAGTAGAGCATTGGAGTATTTGTCGCTTACCTATGGTCTGATTCCGGCTTATTTGTATAGCAATCAGGCTGATGGTAAGATTATATGCACTCAGAGTTTCGACCTGTCGGCCAATTCAAAATACACTTTTTCATACCTTATCACCGTAAAAGATAAAAAACTGATGATGGAGTTTCTGAATATCGACTACGAAACAAAATCAGGAGGTTTTTACTCCGGCGATGTATGGATTCCCGAATCGAAAACAACGACTCACATCGATCAGATATTTCCCATTATCCTGAAAAAACAATCGGAGTGGAGCTCCTATCTGACATTGATTCGTCAAATGGACGATCATTTCAGGGCTGAAGTGCTGAACTTACGCACTTATGTGCTTAATTATCAGTTGCGGTATACTTTCTGATTTATTTTCGTTTCAACCCGTATCCGAAAAGTTTATTTTGTCTGATATAATCAGCCACCTTTTCCGGCACATATTCTTTTAGAGCTTCGTTGGCGTTTTCGATTAATTCGGAGATATATGCTGCCGTAATTTTCAGATGACTGGCAGGAACACCTTTCAGAATAATAATTTTTCTGGTTTTTATCAGGTATTGCCAAAGCGGTTTATATTCATCGTCGAAATGGTTTTCTTCGGGATAAATCACTTCTCCGGTATTCAAATCGGTATACGGATAGAGGTAGAACTTTACATTTTCCTGAAAAAGTGTTCCCATAGCTTCGAGCAAACCTCCACGCAGGTCGGTGTATTGTGAACTGTGAAAAATTTTATCGAACGTAGGTAAACCCAATACAATACGCAGTTTGATCATTTTAAATTGCGAGAAATAATCCACCAACCTGAAATAACGGTAGAAATTGGAAACCATCACATTCTGACCGGCCAGATTCAATACATCAACGCGGTGAAGAAAATCTTTTTCGTCCAGTTGCTCATCCTGCATCAGGTATTTTAATGATATTTCGCAAAACGAGATGGTATTGTCGGGTTTATAATCTTCGTCAGCTTTAAAGATATTCAGGCTGTCCTCAAAAAAGTCGAGAGCCAGATTGTTGATAGGCCGGAAATAGCCACGCATCAACAACACATTTTTTTTGTAAAGCATGTCGCCGGGTTGTTGTACATGGCCATTTTGGTCGAACATGATGGCAGGAGTCATGTTGTTGCGCACCAGCATCAGATTTAGCAAACGGTTGTCGCACCAACCCAAATCGGGACCTTCCACATACACATAATCCACTTTCACGCGTTCGGTGTCCAAATTGTCGAGCAGCGATGTTAGTATTTTTCGCGGATCTTCCCAACTAAATAAACCGCCATAAATAAGGTTGATGCCCAAAGCTCCGAGCGTATATTGTTGGAGTGAAGTGTCGTTTTCGTGTAGTTTTACATGAATAAAAAACTTATTAGGCTGATAGCGATCGGTTCCTTCCACCGCAATGCCCAACCAGCCATTTCCCTGGTTGGTTTTGGCAAAGTTGAGCGTTTCCACGGTATTGGCAAAGGCAAAAAACTTTTTGGAATTTCTTTGGTCAAGAATTTTGATCAGTTCATTGTATTCGTAATCAACCATTTTGCGCAACCGATCTTCGGCCACATAGCGAGCGGGCGTACCGTCGTTGTAAAAATGGTCGCTGAACGATTTATCGTATGCCGAAATGGATTTGGCAATGGTATTGGATGCACCACCGGCCTGAAACAAGTGTCGGGCGGTTTCCTGTCCGCCTCCGATTTCGGCTACGGAGCCATAATACTGCGAATACAAATTAATTTGTACTGATTTTTCTTTGGTGCTTTGAGGTTTCGACATATTTACAACTTTATAGATTAGAAAAGTTTGGGATTTTCTGCTGATTCAGAAACGCCATTGTGGTAGTTGCAGACAGCGCTTACCACACATTTATCACATTTTGGATTTGACGGCCGGCATGTTTCACGACCCAAAAAAGACAACGCCATGCCAATATCTCCCCATTTTTCTTTCGGTACAATGGCCATCAATTGTTTCTCAATTTTCTCAGGTTGCGAGCCGGTAGCAATGCCAATGCGTGGTGCAACTCTCACCACATGTAAATCGACAATAATTCCTTCGGCAACTCCACCGGATTCGCGGATAATTACATTGGCCGATTTCCGTCCAATGCCCGGAAGTTTTGTCAACTCGGACATGGTAGTTGGTATTTTATCATCGTCGTCAATCAACTGAGCCAGTTTTGATAGCCACGAAGCTTTGTTGCCAAAATTACGTACAGAACTGATAAGTTGATGCAAATCTTCGGTGGTTGCCTGTGACAGTGTATTCATTGATGGGTACGCATCGAAAATTACCGGTGCAAGTTCGTTGATATGCTTGTCGGAATCCTGCGCCGAAAGAATAACCATAACAACTAACTGATAACGCGATTTGTAATCGAGCGGATGTTTTCGGTTTTTGTACAAATCCATTAACTTTTCCAGATAGGGTGTTCTGTCATTCATCATAATGCTGTGTTTTTGTTTTTACAAATATATCAATACTTTTTTAAACCATTTTCGATAAATGCTGTTTTTAAAAGAAGCCTGCTATGTATACAACCAAATTTACTCAAAATTGTTATAATTACAAACACAAAACATGTCGACAAAAATTATTCACAGAGCAGAATTGCGCGGAACAACCAATCAGGGATGGTTGCACAGTCGTCATACATTTAGTTTTGGCGATTACTATCACCCAGATTGTTTGCATTTTGGTGCTTTACGGGTAATAAACGATGATATGCTGGCACCCGGTCGGGGATTTGGAAGTCATCCGCACAGCAATATGGAAATTGTAACCATTCCGCTCGATGGAGAACTGGATCATAAGGATAATAACAATGAGGAGTCAACACTGGTGCCGGGCGAAGTTCAGGTAATAAGTGCCGGAAAGGGGATGTTTCACAATTTGCAAAACAAAAATAAGAACCGAACTGCCCGATATTTGCAATTGTGGTATGTGCCCAAAATTCAGGGAGTTAATGTCAGAGTTGATACGCATAAGTTTAACCTGACTGATAATGAACTAATCCCACTAATTACTCCTGATTTGCATGACGAAACACTTTGGATATTTCAGGATGTGTGGTTATATCAAGCATTGTTGAGCGAAAAGGAACAACTGTCCTATACCATTCATCAGCCCGATAGAAATGGTATTTATATTTACTTGATTGAAGGGTGCATCAGTATCGATGAAAGTATTTTAAATGCCGGTGATGGAGCAGGTTTTTACGATTTTTCTGATCAAAAGGAAATTGTCCTCAAAGCAGTTGAGAAGAGTAGATTTCTGCTTACTGAGGTTCCCATGAAAGTTTGAAAAAATACGAAGAGGCTGTCTCAAAATAAAAAATGAGTCAGCCTCTTTCATGTAAAATAGAAAAAGTTGTTTTTTCAAGATATTTCTATCTGTTCAAATCTCAGGAAGTGATTTTAAGTGTTTTTTTGTTTTTAGAGCAAAAAACGAGGATTTCTCCTGTTATTTAGCCATTTTCACTGCATATTTAGCCAGATTATGCGATATGCAGAGCAAACCAAACTCAATGTCGACCTTTTCCATGCCGCGTAGCAGGAATCTTTTAAAGTTTTTGTTGGCTTTCAGGTTGCCGAAGGTTTGTTCCACATCTGCCGGTCGCTGACTTCGGTGTTTTAAGCCTTGTTCACTGGTGAGTAATCCTCTTGCCCAGTTTTTCAAATCCTTTAGCCTGTGGTTGATTTGAATGATTCTTTCTTCTTTGGCATCATGACACAAACAACGTAATGGACAATCGGTACAACGTTTTGCTTTATACAGCGAAGCGGTTTGAATAAATCCGGTTTTAGTTTTTGTGGTTCGTTCTCCTATCTTTTGCATTTGTTGTCCCATGGGGCAATAGCAGCAATCCTTTTCTTTGTTGTAATAAAAGTTACTGCTTTTGAAAGGGTCATTCTTCCACTTTTTTGTTTGTTCTTTGTGGAAGTAATTGTATTTGATAAATGGGGTAATGTCGTTTTCTTTTGCAAACAGATAGTTTTCTTCACTGCCATATCCGGCATCGGCTATGCTTTCTTTGGGATAATGTCCATGCAATTCTTTGAAAGAATCCATGTGTTCCTGATAGGTAGTGGTGTCTGTGGTGGTTTGGTGGATAGTGTAATTGGTCACAAACCCGTCTTCGGTTGAAATTTGAGTATTAAATGCCGGTTTGAGCTGACCGTTGCCCATGTGGTCTTCTTTCATGCGCATAAAAGTGGCATCCGGGTCGGTCTTACTCATGGAGTTTCTATCGCCCAACTCTTTGTTCTGATCCTCGTATTGCTTTACCTTGTCTGGCCAATTCTTCTTAATGTACTTGATTTTGTTCTTTACTTTGGGATCAATCTCTACATCGCTCAGAGCTTGGTCAATCTTTTCTACCAGGCCTTCAATCTGCTCTGAGGTGATATCCTGATACGTAATGGGAGTTTTATCCAGCAACTCTTCTTTGGTAACTGCCTCGGCATACGCCCAAAGGTCATTGAGTTGTTCGGCCATCTTACCTATGCGGGTTTGAATGGCTTTACCCCACACAAAACTATAACGATTGGCGTTAGCTTCTATCTTGGTGCCATCGGTATAGGCTTTTTCCAAACTTACCATCTTTTGTTCCACCAAAAATTGAACTATCTGTCCAAACACTTCTTTTAATGTTCCTTTGAGCTTGCCACTGCGAAAAGTGTTTATCGTGTTATGGTCGGGGCGTTGCATACCTGCAAGCCACATAAAACGGATGTCATTGGCTGTAAAATCTTCTATCTTACGAGAAGAGTAGGTATTACGCAAATAGGCATAGATGATTATTTTCATCATCATCTTGGGATGGTAGCCCGGACAGCCTACATTTTTATACCTGTTTAGTAGTTTTCGTAAGTCTAAATGCTCTACTGCGGAATCTACTATGCGAACTGGATCATTTTGAGGTATAAAATCATCAAAAGTATAGGGAAATAACTCTTGTTTGTTCTGAATATATTCTTTAAATCGCATATATTTAATTGTATATCAATGATATAAAGATAATCATTTTTATCCAAACAACCAAATTATACGACATAAAAAAGAGGCTGACTCATTTTTTATTTTGAGACAGCCTCTTCAGTATTAGATTGATAACTGAATTAGAATATACTTAATGATACGGTTAAACCAGCCATTACAATAGAAACCATACTCATCAGTTTAATAAGAATATTTAATGACGGACCAGAAGTGTCTTTAAATGGATCGCCAACAGTGTCACCTACTACAGTAGCTTTGTGGTTTTCAGAACCTTTACCGCCCAAGTTGCCTTCTTCAACATATTTCTTTGCATTATCCCAGGCTCCACCTGCATTTGCCATAAAAACAGCTAAAACAAAACCGGTACTTAAACCACCAATGAGTAAGCCTAAAACTCCACCAACACCTAAAATAACCCCAACGACCACCGGAACTAATATAGCTAAAATAGAAGGGAATAGCATCTCGCGTTGTGCCCCTTTGGTTGAAATTGCTACGCAGCGTGCATAATCAGGCTCTGCTTTTCCTTCCATAATACCAATGATTTCGCGGAACTGGCGACGAACTTCTTCAACCATGCTTTGAGCAGCACGTCCAACAGCATTCATTGTTAATCCGCAGAATACAAATGCCATCATGGCGCCAATAAAGATACCTACAAGTACAATCGGATTCATTAAAGTAACATTGTAATAAGTCATAAAGTCTTCGAACGACGACATTTTAATTTGCTCTACTGAAAGCAGTTGCGAACCTGCTTTAGCCAGACCATCGGCTGAAGAATGTGCAATACGTTCCAGAGCAATTTTAATTTCTTCGATATACGATGCTAAAAGCGCTAATGCTGTAAGCGCAGCTGAACCAATGGCAAAACCTTTACCTGTGGCAGCAGTAGTATTTCCAAGTGCATCCAAAGCATCGGTACGTTTACGAACTTCTTTGGGCAAACCGCTCATTTCTGCATTTCCACCTGCATTATCAGCAATTGGTCCATAAGCATCGGTTGCCAATGTAATACCTAAAGTAGATAGCATTCCAACAGCTGCAATACCAATACCATACAAACCTAAGCTAAGGTTAGATGTGTATGTCATGGTTGTAAGATCGAACTGAGAAGACATAAATGCAAGAATAATGGCTATTGAGATTGTTATTACCGGAATAGCAGAGGAAATCATACCCAATCCAAGTCCTGATATAATAACCGTTGCAGGACCTGTTTGTGAACTCTCGGCAACTTTTTGTGTGGGACGATAACTTTGTGAAGTGTAATATTCAGTAGCTTGACCAATAATAATACCGGCAATCAAACCAACAATAACTGAGAATGAAATTCCAAGCCAGTTTTCGATGCCTAATGCCCAAAGGATACCAAATGTGGAAATTGCAATTAATGCAGAACTTACGTTTACACCTAATCCTAAAGAACCAAGTAAGTCTTTCATTTTAGCGCCTTCTTTGGTTTTAACCATGAAAATACCAATAATTGAAAGTACAACACCTACTGAAGCAATAATCATAGGAGCAAAAACTGCTTTTAACTGCATAGCTTCGTTGGCCAAGAAGGCAGAAGCTCCTAATGCTGCGGTTGCCAAAATTGAACCGGCATACGATTCGTAAAGGTCAGCTCCCATACCTGCTACGTCACCAACGTTATCACCAACATTATCGGCAATAGTTGCAGGGTTACGGGGATCATCTTCCGGAATTCCCGCTTCTACTTTACCAACCAAGTCAGCTCCAACATCGGCAGCTTTGGTGTAAATACCACCACCCACACGTGCAAAAAGTGCCTGAGTTGAAGCACCCATACCAAATGTAAGCATAGTTGTAGTAATGTAAATCAGTTTGTTGTGATCTGTACCATCAACAAAATAATTCAGAATGAAATACCATGCTGAAATATCGAGTAATGCCAAACCAACAACGGTAAGTCCCATAACTGCTCCTGAGCGGAATGCAACTTTAAGACCTTTGTTTAATGAATCCTGTGCAGCAAAAGCAGTACGCGCCGAAGCGTATGTTGCTGTTTTCATACCAAAAAAACCTGCAAGACCAGAGAAGAAACCACCGGTTAGGAATGCAAAAGGCACCCAGTTGTTTTGCAAATTGAAATATGCCATAACGGCAAAGATGATTGCTAGTACAACAAATACAATTGTTACTACTTTGTACTGTTGTTTGAGGTAGGCCATTGCACCTTTACGAACGTGAAGAGCAATTTTCTTCATCGTATCTGTTCCTTCACTTTCCTTCATCATTTGCTTGAAGAAGTAAAATGCGAAGCCCAATGCGATAAGTGACGCAATTGGAACTAAATAAAAAATGTTTAACATAAATTTAAAAATGATTAATTGATTTATTTATAATTGATTAATTTGATTTCATCTTAAATTTTAATGAATTAGTCTGATATATTCTTTGAGAATGGACAATGAATAATCGCCTGCATGTTGGTTGACAAAACCAATGGCTGAGATATGAGCTTCCTCATCAGCCGAATCTGAAATAACCCTTACTACTGCCAACGGAATGTCATAATCCGCACAAACCTGAGCAACGGCTGCTCCTTCCATTTCGGCACAAACCACCGAAGGTAAATTACGTAACAGGGCATTTTTCATTTCGGTGCTCGAAATAAATAAATCGCCACTGGCAATATCGCCTTTCAGTAATTTAGGATATACAATATTTTGCTCTGCCAGAATTTTCCGGAATTCTTTATCGCCTTTCAGAAAGTTATGCACAGCCTCTGTCATGGTTTCAACTGTCTGTTCCGGAATTTCGAACGAAGTTTTGCCTGTCAGCGGAATTTCGAAGCGGCGCATTAGCGGACGTGCATCCATATCGTGCTGAAACAGACGCTCTGCGATCACAATGTCACCCACATTCAAATCGGGCGAAATGGCTCCGGCAACTCCGGTAAATACTATTCTGTCGACTTTAAATTCTAAAATCAGGTTGGTGGCAGTTGTTGCAGCTGCAACTTTTCCCCAACGGGAAAAAACGGCAACCACTTCCTGACCGTGAAGTTCACCCTTATAATACAACCGACTGCCACGTTCAATAATTTCTTTATTGCTGATAGCCGATATTATCTTATTCATTTCTTCGGGCATTGCACCCATGATTCCTAATAGCATATTTATTGATTTACTATTTACTATTTCTCACGAACAATATTCGTTATCCTCTGATATAATGTCGGATGTGAGTAATGAAAAAACACATATACCGGATGTGGCATCAGATTGCTCAATGATGTCGACGAAAGTTTTTTAAGTCCCGATATCAGTTCACTTCCCAAACCATTTTTTGTTGTGTATGCATCCGCCTGATATTCATATTTACGCGAAAGTACATTTGTTCCCAAATCCAGTATAAGCGAAATGGGCGAATATAAAATGCCAAAAGCCAACACATTCAAATGAAATTGAGCTGATGTTCCTCCCAAAGCCTCTGACAAAGCATCGCTGCCCAGAAATACACCGAGCAGATAAAACAGCAACAATGTTGTTGGCATTGAAACCAACATATTTTTCAGTGTGTGTTTGTGCTTGTTATGACCAATTTCGTGCGCCAAAACAGCCACAATTTCGTCAGGTGTGAGTTTGTCCATCAATGTATCGTAAAGTACAATGCGCTTTTTCGGTCCGAAACCTGTGAAATAAGCATTGGCTTTGGTTGAGCGCTTCGAACCATCAATCACATATACATTTTTCAGTTTAAAACCGGCTTTCGAAGCAAATGTCTGAATTTTATCACGCAGTTCACCTTCGGCCAGCGGAGTTTGTTTGTTGAAAAGCGGAACAATAAGTTCGGAATAAAACATGCTCATAAACAGGCTGAAAACTGTTACAACCGACCATGCGAGAATCCAGAAATATTCGTTGGTGAAATTATAAATGGAAATAATGGCATACAAAAGTCCACCACCGATAATTATTGTCAATAAATATCCTTTAAGTTTATCCAGAATAAAAACTTTTGGTGTAACTTTGTTGAATCCAAAACGTTCTTCGATAACAAAAGTATCGTACCACGAAAATGGCGTGGTTAGCAAATCGTTAGCAAGAAAAATGACACCGAAAAATGCCAGCGAAAGCAACTCGGGCGACGAAATATAATTGCCTAAAGCTGCGCTTAACCAGCCAAATCCGCCGGTTGCGTACATGCCTAAAGTGATAAGAAAGCTAAACGAAGAACTAAACATCCCGAAGCGCGCATTAGTGCGGAAATAGTCTTGCTGACGTTCGTATTTTTCTGCATCGTAAATATCGGAAAGTATGTCAGGAAGTTTGTTTTTGGAATGTTTGATATTGAGGTAGGTAAGTGTGCGCTCCAACCCAAAATCGGCGAAGAGTATAAAAATGATAACAAAAAACAGGATTTGTGACATTTTCGATTAAAGGGTGAAACACTTACTACTTTTACGGGTACAAATATATAAAATATTCTTCAACTAAAATCATTGAAAAGTGAGAAATTGCACAAAAAAACTAACTTTGTGCTTACAATTATAAGTTAAATGCTATGAGAATGTATTTTTTTGTAATGATTATACTGATTATACTCATTGCTATCCCCGACATATTTTTTTACAGGCATCTGAAGAATAAAAATGCGAAGCCTATTTACCTGATTTTGCATCTGGTACCGGCTGTATTTTTCGCAGGTTTGTTTATTTACATGAAATATATCATGCCTCACATGCACAACTATAGGGTAGTGGTGGTCATCATGTGGTTTGTGTATTTGTTTTTGCTGATTTATATTCCAAAACTGATACACATCATTTTTTACTATTTGCATCTGCTTTATCAGAAAATATATAAACGGAAAAGCCCGTATTTCGATATTATCCGCATTACACTTTCGGTTGTTCTGATTATAGTGATGATTTTCGGTGCTTACGTTACTCCGCGTCAGTTCGAAGTGACACATACCACTGTGGAAATTGAAAATTTACCGCCTGCTTTCGATGGTTATAGGATTGTTCAGTTATCAGATATTCATTTGGGTAGCTGGAATAATAAATACAAGCGATTTTATCCGGTTGTAGATATGGTGAATCAGCAACATGCCGATATCATAGTTTTTACCGGCGATATGGTGAATAATTTTGCTCAGGAAGCTGACGGCTGGACTCCCGTTTTTCAGCAATTAAAATCAAAAAGCGGAAAGTATGCCATATTGGGTAACCACGATTATGGCGATTATACCGAATGGCGTGACGCGAAAAAACGGGCTGAAAACAGGAAAGAAATTCGAAATAATATCCGTGATATGGGTTTTCAGTTGCTTTTAAATGAGAATACGGTTTTGCACAACGGTAACGACAGCGTGTATTTGCTTGGTATTGAAAACTGGGGCAAAGCAAAACGTGCTCAATATGGTGATTTACCTAAGGCTGTGGCGGGTACAGAACGTGGAGTAACAAAAATTCTTCTGTCGCACGATCCTACGCAATGGGACATGCAGGTGGCAGGAAAAGAAGATATTGCATTAACTTTATCAGGACATACACATGCAGCACAATTGGGTTTTACCCTTTTCGGGAAATTATATTCGCCTGCTTCACTGGTTTTTAAATATTGGTCGGGATTGTATCAGGTGGAGAATAATTATTTGTATGTAAACCGGGGATTGGGATTTATCGGCATCCCGATGATGATTGGCACTCGTCCTGAAATTAGTGTGATTACGTTAAAAAGAAAAAAGTGATTTTATGAGATATTTCTATTCAATTATTCTTTTGAGTATACTGCTGTTGCAGAGTTCATGTAGCAAAACCAACGAAAATACCATCGATATTGGTGTTCTCAACGGACCATCGGCCATGAGCTTTATTAAAATTATGGATGAAAATCCAATAGTCGATGGTAAAAAAATAAATCTGATTATCAAGGATGAGCCTCAGCAGATACAAGCTATGATGATGCAAAATAAACTCGATTTTGCCGTGCTCCCGACTATCATGGCCGCTAATTTATACAACAAAGGCGTGAAGTACCAAATGATGGCTTGTCCGGTATGGGGAAGTCTGTATATAGTAAGTTCAGATAATAAAATTAAAACAATCGATGATTTGGCCGGCAAAAAGATTAGTATTTTTGGTCAGGGGGCAACAGTTGATATTTTACTACAGCGCGAAATTGAACTGAAGCACCTGAAAAGCATTCAATTGGATTACACATATACCACCAACTCTGATTTGGCAGCAGCCCTGCAACAAAATATTATCCATACTGCTGTTGTTTCCGAACCTCTTGTGAGTGTACTTATCCGGAAAAATCCTGATATTCATATTGTTTCAAAACTGAATTGTGAAGAGTTTTTAGGAAATTCCGACAAAGATATTTTTGCTCAAACAGCTTTTCTTGTTCGAAAAAGTTTGACGCAGAACGATGCGCAACTTGTTGATGATATGAATGATATGTATATTCAAAGTTGTAATTACTTAACTGATGAACCTGCAAATGCTGCCGGTTTGCTGGTAAAATATGGCTTTTTTAAAGATACTGTGGCAGCAGCGAGCGCCATATCTTTGTCGAATATCCGGTATGTGTCTGCTTTTGCCATTGAACAGGAAGTTAACAGGTATCTGAATATCTTTTATGAGTTCAATCCCGAAAGCATTGGTGGAAAGTTGCCTGAAAAAGATTTCTTTTATTGCAAAGATTTTTAAAAAGACAAAATGCTGAAAAAATATTTGCCTTACATACTTTCAGTAGTTTTTCTCCTTTTTTTATGGGAGTTGCTTGCATGGTGGATCAACTATCCGACTATTTTCCCGAATGTAAAGAATCTGTTTGTTCAGATTGGGTTGCTTTTTTCACGACCAGAATTTTATGTTGCAGTTTTTCACACCATACTCAGGGGATTGTCCGGTTTTGCCATTGCATTCACTTCGGCCATAGTTTTAGCCGTCCTGTCGGTTTATTCTTCTTTTTTTAAATCATTTCTGCATCCGGTTATTGTTGTTTCGCGTACAATACCCGTGATTTCGCTGGTTCTTATCGCTCTTTTGTGGTTCTCATCGGGGTTGCTTCCGGTGTTTATTGCATTTTTTACCATGTTTCCTATATTGTACCAACATGTGCTCGGTGGGTTTGAAAATACTGATAAAAAACTGGTTGACATGTCAATGGTTTTCGGAAAACCAGCCCTTGCTGTTTGGAAAAGTATTTATCTTCCTTCTGCCAAAAAACAAATTTTTTCAGGTGTCAGTGCGGCTTTTGGGTTCGGTTGGAGAGCTATTATTATTGGTGAAGCGCTTTCGCAACCTTTGCATGGTATTGGTTCGGGAATGAAACAGGCGCAGGCTTACATCAATGTTTCTGAATTAATTGCCTGGACAGTTGCAGCTATTTTGTTGAGCTCCCTTTTTGAATGGCTCGTAAGCAGAGTTGCTACATGGCAATCGAAAAAAAAGAGTTATGTTTTGCATTCGGTCATACAAAGAAAACATAGAGATATAACAAAAATGTGTCAGCTACTGTCGGTAGAAAAGAAATACGAGAATCTGAAAATTGTATTTCCCGATTCCATATTCCGTTCGGATGTGATACATTGTTTGAAATCGCCTTCCGGAAGTGGAAAAACCACCTTGCTTGGTCTGATAGCCGGAATAGTGCAATCTGACAAAGGGAAAATTCAATTTGAGCGCATACATCGTACATCATATTCGTTTCAGGATGTGCGGCTTGTTCCTTGGATGAATGTGGAGCAAAATATCCTGTATGCGCTAAAGCAGCGTTCCGAATGGACAGCCGAAACAAAGAGTAATTTCGATGAATTAGTTCAGCAATTGGAAATTGAAGATTTACTGAAAAAGTTGCCTTCTGAATTGAGTGGCGGGCAACAGCAAAGAGTGGGACTGGCCAGAGCATTGTTAGTGCCTGTTGATATTTTACTTCTTGATGAACCACTGAACGGTCTCGATCAGGTTTTAAAAGAAAAAACCATAGCAACTATCGAAAGTTTTGTATTGAAATACAATCCGTTGGTTATCTGGGCTACGCACGAAAATATTAAAATGGCAAAAGTTGATGTTTCCGAACACGTGCTGCCGGCTTTAAAATAATATCAGCGTTGCAATTTTGAGAGGATAATATTTACCTTTTCTTCGATAGATAGATGAGCATCGAGCCAGTTCAGTGTAAATCCCCGACGTTCCATACCTCTGAACCACGTCATTTGTCGTTTGGCAAACTGGTGAATGGCAATTTCGAGTTGGGTGAACATTTCATTGTAGGTTAACCTTCCGGTAAGGTAAAGAGTCACAAATTTATACTCAAGCCCGTAGTAAATTAAATCATCGGCACTGATTCCGGTACCGAGTAAATTTTTCATCTCTTCAATCATTCCCTCTTCCAATCGGGCTTTCAGTCGTTCGGTAATTTTTGTTCGACGCAAGTCACGATCCGAATCAACCACAAAAGTCAGACTTTTCAACGGTGGAAATTCATTTGCAGCTGCGGAGTTTTGCATGGTATATTCAGCAATTTCAATTGCCCGTATGGCTCTTTTCGCAGAATCCAGATCAGTGGTATTGTGCAGAGGCTGAAGTTGTTCAAGAATAATTTTTAATTCCGAAATAGATTTGCCGGCGAGGCGATTACGTAATTGTATGTTTTCAGGAACACTTAATAATCTGAATCCTTTCAGAACTGCCTCGATGTACATGCCGGTTCCACCACAAAGAATCGGAAGTTTTTCTCTGGTTTTAATATCAGTATACACCCTATGAAAATCGTGCTGATATTCGTAAACGTTGTATTTGTCGCCGGCATCGCAAATGTCTATTAAATGATACGGAATTTCTTTTCCCCGAAAATGATATTCGCCCAAATCCTTACCGGTGCCAATATCCATAGCGCGATAAACCTGACGGGAATCGGCGCTGATAATTTCTCCGTTCAGCGCTTCGGCTACAGCAACAGCCAGCGTAGTTTTACCGGAAGCAGTTGGTCCGGTAATGGTCAGCAGGTCGTATGTGTTGGTTTCTGACATGTGGTTGGGAGAGTAGAAATTAAGAAAATAAGAAAATAAGAAATTAAGAAAATAAGTTCAACTTTTGAAACCCTGAAACCTTTGAAACTTCTGAAACGATATTTTGCGGGCTTGAAGCCGTAACTACAAATACATTCTTTTGCCGAAAATTGAACTGCCGATACGCACCATCGTGCTTCCTTGTTCAATAGCGATTGGAAAATCGTCGGACATGCCCATCGATATTTCTTTGAATGCATTGCTATCAGCAAAAAAATCTTTTTTCAGATTGTTGAAGATTGATTTTAATTGTTTGAATTCATTTCTGACTTTTTCAGTGTTCTCCGTAAAAGTGGCCATTCCCATTACGCCACAAATGCAGATGTTTTTCAGTTTGACAAATTCGGGGTCATTCAGCATTTCCGGCAATTCCTGTTCTGAAAATCCGAATTTAGTTTCTTCAGTGGCAATATGAATTTGCAATAAACAATTCACTGTTCGCCCAATTTTTGCAGCTTGTCTATCAATTTCCTGTAACAGCCGGAACGAATCCACACCGTGAATCAGCTCAACGAAGGGAACAATATATTTTATTTTATTGGTTTGCAAATGCCCGATAAAATGCCATTGAATGTCTTTTGACAGGCGTTCGTACTTTCCGCACATCTCCTGTACTTTGCTTTCACCAAAAATCCGCTCTCCCGCGCAATAGGCATCCATTATCGCCTCATCGGGATTGAATTTAGAAACACAAACCAATTGAACATTGTCAGGAATTTGCTTACGGATTATTTTAAGATTATCTGCTATTGACATTTCTAAAAGGAATGATAGAATTAGAGAAATTTAATGGGTGCGCTCTAAAAGTCCCCCAGAGGGGGATTTAGGGAGCTGCTATTATTCTTCTTTTCCGTATTTGAATACGTCCATGATCAGGGTTTCGGCAAGAGTGGCTATTTCATAATCGGCCATAGTGCCTTTCATGCCTTCAATAATTCCTTCGAGAGCACCTTTCATATCCGAAGCTTGCACCATCATGGTTACGCCGGTACGTTTTTCAATACCTTTTTCTTCGTCCAATGTAATGAAATTCACTTTACTGCGGTACCATTTATCTCCGGTTTCGTTGAAAAACATTTCGTTGATGCGGGTACGTTTGATATTGGCCACTTGAAATTCACCGCTGATAAAAGGTTTCATCTCCTCAATAATACGTTCTTCAGCTTCGGTAAATGTCAGAGCATCTACCAAATAACCTTCATTTACTTTTACAATTTTGCCTTCTTCAGCAGTTTTTTCGTACTTAATTTTACACTCAAACCAGGTATGCATAATTTTTTTATTTATAATTTATTTGTTTACTATTTTAACCTTAAACATCTTAAACATCTGAAACTGAATTTGCTAGTCGGAACTTGCAATACCCGAAACTATTTAAATAACCAAAGCAACAGAACTACCACCACCAATGCCGGTAGCATATTCATTATTCTTAGTTTCTTAATTTCCAGTATGTTGATTCCAAGTCCGATTAACAGTATTCCGCCAACACTTGTTAAGCCGTTGATAATACTTTCAGAGAAAAACGATGATGCCCACATGGCTAAAAGCGTGATGGTTCCCTGAAATATCAGCAGTGGAACTGAAGAAACCACAACACCAATACCAAAAGCTGATGCCAATAGCATTGCTGAAAAAAAATCCATGAGGCTTTTGGTAAATAACAATTCATGCGAACCTCTTACGCCTTCGTCGATGGTGCCGGTAATGGTCATGGCGCCTACACAAAAAAGCAGAAAGGCTGTTACCAGTCCTTCGGTGAATTTGTCGCTACCAATCCGGAATCTGTTTTTCAGAAAGTTTCCCAGCTTATCAGCGCCGGCTTCCAGATTCATCCATTCGCCCAAAACGCCACCAATTACCATGCTGCCAACTACAATCAGTATTTCTTTCATATTGACCACCATGGTAATTCCAATGGCCAGCGTAAATAACCCTACGGCCTGAAAATAGATGGTCGTAATTCGCTGAGGCATCGATTTTTTCAGCATCAGACCAATGATTCCGCCCACTATGACAGCTCCTGTATTTACGAATGTTCCAAGCATATTTTTTGTTTTGGGTATGCAAATGTACCATTTTTTATCCTTTTTTCCAATTCATATTTAGTTGAAGTTGTTTTTGAGTTTTACAGCTTATCCAAATATTTCACTGGCATTCAGTTGGCGCAGATTCATTGTTGTTCATGAAAAAAATCCGTACCTTTGCACCATAATTAAAAAGCACAAAAATGAAAAAAGCTATTATTACCACAGCAAAAGGAGCAATGAAAATAGAATTCTACGAGAAAGATGCTCCCAATACAGTTAAAAATTTCTGCGATCTGGCCGAAAAAGGATTCTACAATGGTTTAACTTTTCACCGTGTAATTCCTGATTTTGTTATTCAGGGTGGTTGCCCGATAGGAAACGGTGCAGGCGGACCTGGTTACAAAATTAACTGTGAGTTGGATGGCGACAACCAATATCACGATCGTGGAGTGCTTTCGATGGCACATGCCGGACGGAATACCGGTGGCTCGCAATTCTTCATTTGCCATAGCCGTCGTAATACATCCCATTTGGATCGTAATCATACATGCTTTGGTCGTGTGGTGGAAGGTTTGGAAGTGATTGACGCCATTCGTCAGGGTGATGTGATGGAAAAAGTTGAAATCATAGAAGAATAAATATTTTTTTCAAAACTCAGTAAAGCGACTGTTTCGGGTCGCTTTTTTTGTGCTTTTGAAATACTTCTGTGATAAAAATAAACTTTTGGCAGTTAATACTGTTCATTTGATAATTGTGTTTTCTATTCATTTCTAATTATCTAAATTTTTCGATTGATCATGAAAAGAATTTTTGCGTATTTACTCGTCATTTTTACGATTTCCTGTTCATCATTGCCCGAAGATAATTTGACTCAAATGAATCTTCAGAATCTATATTCAGAAACAGCTGATTATATAAGTATTTCTCCTGTTTCGGGAACGGTTTCATCTATCATTATTTATTATCCCGGTGGCTTTGTCGATCCACATGCATATTTGCCCTGGCAGGACAAACTGGTGACTTCCGTTTCCGGATTAATGGTTGTAACTGTTAAAATGCCTGCAAATCTGGCTGTACTAGATATTCAGAAAGGTGATAAGATTTTGGATTTGTACCCTCAGGTTGAACATTGGTATGTTACCGGACACTCCCTGGGTGGAACAATGGGAGCGGAATTGATAGCCAAGCATCCCGACAAGTTTCAATCTCTTATTTTACTGGCATCTTATCCGGCATCCAATGTTTTGGCAGACTGGAGTGGTGCGGTATTGAGCGTACATGCTTCCAATGATGGACTTTCCACGCCTGCCGATATTGAAAATCACAAAGCTGATTTACCTGCTGCTTACGTGATGAGTTCCGAAAACGACCTGAGTTTACCATTGCAAGGAAAAACACATTATTACGAAATACAGGGAGGAAATCATGCTCAGTTTGGAAGTTATGGCATACAGGCAAATGATTCTGTTGCAACAATTTCACGCTCTGAACAACAACTGCAACTCAACGAAGTTATCAGCCATTTTATTTCAAAATTATGAAACGAGTCCCGTAAAAGGCGGGACGAGTTCCATGTGACAACTTAAAAACAAATTTTCATACATGAAACATGCTTTTTTTGTATCTCTGCTGATTTTCAGCGCTGTTTCTTTATCTCCTGTAAAATCTCAGGAAATATCCCTGTCCATTGCTAATTTCAATACCATACTGGAGGGCGGAAATTTTCGTACCGGACATGAAGACAATTCCTTCGCCATAGCGTATATTCATCCCATCAAAAGTCGTTTGTCATGGACGGCAGGTGCTGAAGCGGGATTGATGTCCTGGGGTACGGATATGGTTTCGAGTCTTGGATTACAGTATTCCCGCCAAATTGCAGGACAGTGGTCGTGGCAGGCAGCGCTCGTAACTCAACAGGGAGTGGTCTTGTTTAAGCCTTCTGTTTTGTATGTTTGGGGATTGAGTTGTACCGCAGGTCTGGCTTATACGCTGAAAAATCAGTCGTCATTTGTTTTATCTACCGGACTCAGGTTTACTGATTGTCCTGCCTATAGCAATTACAGTGCAGTTTCCAATTATCTTCAAATACCTGTACAACTGAGTTACCGGATAAAACTATAGCTGAACAGAGCAAAATAAACTGATTTTTTACCAATAAATAGAAGATGCCCGAATTTACAACTGCCATTTGGCTTGTTTCCATACTTTGTGCTACGATGATAGGCATGGCCAAAACCGGTATTAATGGTTTGGGTACACTTGTGGTGCCGTTAATGGCGATGGCTTTTGGTGGAATGCCTTCATCCGGACTGGTATTACCCATGCTCGTTATGGCCGATGTGTTTGGTGTAGTTTATTATCACAGGAATGCAAATTTTCGCATTTTGCTCAAATTGATGCCATGGGCTATCGTTGGAATTTTGGCCGGTTTGATTACCGGAAAGTCAATCTCAGCTGAGCAATTCAAACATTTAATAGGTATTCTGCTTATATTCAGTCTGATGATTATGCTATGGAGTGAATACAGAAAACAAAAAAACAAGCAAAAACCATTGCATCGCTGGATGGCAGCACCTTTTGGAGTGGCAGGAGGATTTTCTACTATGATTGGAAATACTGCCGGTCCTGTCATGAGTGTTTATCTACTGCTGAAAAATCTTCCAAAAAATGAATTTATCGGTACTGCCGCATGGTTTTTCTTTGTTGTAAATTTGTTTAAAATGCCATTGCAAATATGGGGTTGGCATAATATTACAGCCGAATCGTTACTTTTCAATCTGAAAATGCTGCCTTTTATTACTCTGGGAGCTTTTCTTGGAATTAAACTGGTGAAATTAATTCCTGAAAAAACCTACAAGTTGTTTATTTTCGTTGGAACTTTAGTTTCTTCACTGGCACTTATCTTCTGAAATTCCGGTCGAACAATTCTTCTGTTGAATGCGTTCATTTCAGATAATTATTCAATAGTTGAAGCATGTATAAATTAGGAATTTTAGGATTAGGTGAAGGTCGCAGTACCATGTCGGCTGCGCTGCAAAGCCCGAAATGGACACTACACAAAATTTGCGACAGAAACGAAGAACTTTGCCAAAAACGGGCAAAGGAATTCGATTTTCACCACTATACAACCAATTATCAGGATTTACTCAACGATCCAGAAATTGATGTAATTGGTATTTATACGCCCGATCATTTACATGCCGAACATATAGCAATGGCTTTGCGTGCCGGCAAACATGTTGTTTGTACAAAACCTTTGATCGACGATTTGTCGAAAGCTAACGAACTGATAGAATTATGTAAGTCAACCGGTAAAAAAGTGTTTGTTGGACAAAGCAGTCGGTTTTTCGAACCTATGAAACACCAGCGTGCCGATTATGAAGCCGGTGAAATTGGCGAATTAGTAACTGTAGAAGCTTATTATCATGCCGATCACCGGTGGTTTTTAGGAAAAGGCTGGTCGCTCGAAGAGTCATTTAAATGGTTGTATGGGGGTATGAGCCATCCTGTGGATTTGATTCGCTGGTATTTGCCTGATATTGTGGAGGTAATGGGTTACGGTATGTTGAGTCCAAATGGAAAAGCCGGAGGATTGAAAAATCCTGATACGATGCATTTTATTCTGAAAGCTGCTGATGGTCGTATTGCGCGTGTAAGCGGAGTTTATTCCTGTCCGGTTCAGCCAACCGTTCGCGATAGCGAGATGAGTTGTATCCTGCGTGGTACAGAGGGTTGCAGTCAGGGTGATTATATGGATTTGCGGTATGCCATTACAAACCGGGCGGGTGAAGAAAAACTTCTGACTTTCGATCACAAATTAAAGCATTATTTCCGTTTCGAAGGAAAATCGCATCATGCCGGTGAATATCAGAATTACCTGGAATATTTTGCCAATTGTCTTGATTCCGGAAAAACCGCTTATCCTGATATTGCAGAAGGTATTGGTACGGTAGCTGTTCTACAGGCAATGGATGAGTCGCTACGTACAGGAATGCCGGTGAAGGTAAATATGATGAATTAACGTGCTGTAAGGGTGAGTCAGAGAAAATTATTCCAATAGTTTCCAAAAAAAATGTATTTTTGCATCTCATACAAATACAATAACCCATGCGAACTTTTAAATTTTTGTTATCGCTTTTTTTTGTTGCTTCAATCATTCATGTTGATGCTAAAGACAACTGGAAATTAGTTTGGTCAGAAGAATTTAATTATATCGGAAGACCTGATACTGCTTGTTGGAATTTTGAACATGGATTTGTACGTAATCAGGAATTTCAATGGTATGCCGAAGATAATGCGTTTTGTGAAGGAGGATACCTGATTATTGAAGGTCGTAAAGAAAAAGTGAAAAACCCGAATTATGAGCCAAATGCCAACAGTTGGAAAAGAAACCGTGAGTTTGCCAATTTTACATCGGCCAGCATAAATACCAGTGGAAAAAAGGAGTTTCAGTACGGAAGATTTGAAATTTCTGCCCGCATAGATACAGCCATGGGACTTTGGCCGGCTATCTGGACATTAGGACGAGATGGTGAATGGCCATCAAATGGTGAGATAGATATGATGGAATCATACCCTATTGACGGAGTTCATCATATTCTGGCTAATGTTGCATCCGGAACAACAAAACGTTACAATGCCAAATGGGATAGCGAAAAAATTCCGTTGAAACATTTTATTGAAAGTGATCCTGAATGGGTAAGCCGTTTTCATGTATGGCGAATGGATTGGGATGAGAAATATATCCGTCTGTACCTTGATAATGAATTGCTTAATGAAACGGATTTAACCACAACCGTAAATCCCGACGGTTCACAACCATTTCAACAACCCCATTATATTTTACTAAATCTGGCCATTGGCGGTCAAAATGGTGGAAATCCGGTTTATACACAATTTCCTGCGTTATTCGAAGTAGATTACGTACGTGTTTATCAGAAGAAATAAGCATACATGCCCCCCAACCCCCTATAGTGGCGGGGCTGGTAAGTTCTCGTGGATAGCCCTGCTGAATTGCCTCCCAATTTATGGGTAAGAATGAAATTTGAGGGAAAGAAAGGGCTTTAGTTCAATAGTTATTTGGCTAAAGCCGCTCTCCTCCTAATTTTCTTTGTACACCTCCACATAAATGTGGAGGCAAATAATGAAGAACTTAACAGCCCTGCCTGAAGGGGGAGTGTGGAGCGTGTTTTTAAGTTTTGTGCTTGCTTTGTCAATAATAAATATGATTTTAACAATGGTTCGTTATGAAAAAATACATTTTGAACGCAAAGACACAAAGTCACTAAGCCACAAAGAAAACTTTTAAGTTTTCCTCTTTGCCTTCTTTGTGGTATTATTTTTATTATTAACATATTATTGAAATTATTAATTTTGCGTCTTTGCGTTTAATTTTGTAAATATAGATATTTTAGAAAAGATTTATTTACACTATATATAATTGTCTATGAATACATTATATAATCTTATAACGACCCATTGTTTAAAGCACAATGATTCAAATTAGCACTCCCAGAGTCCCTTGGAGGGGGATTTAGGGGGCTGAGTAGTCATAAAAAAACAGCTGTAATGCATGCATTACAGCTGTTTAAAAATATCGGAATACGTATAATTATTTTACAGTTTCCATGTGTGCGATCAAATCCAACACTTTGTTTGAATACCCCCACTCATTGTCGTACCAGCTAACTACTTTTACGAAGTTACCGTTCAAAGCGATACCTGCACCAGCATCGAATACTGAAGTGCGTGATTCGTGGATAAAGTCAGAAGAAACAACTGAATCTTCAGTATATCCAAGAACGCCTTTCATGGTAGTTTCAGAAGCTAATTTCATAGCAGCTTTGATTTCGTCGTACGAAGCAGATTTTTCCAAACGTACAGTTAAGTCAACTACAGATACGTCAGCTGTTGGTACGCGGAAAGCCATACCTGTTAATTTGCCATTCAACGAAGGAATAACTTTACCTACTGCTTTAGCAGCACCTGTAGATGAAGGAATAATGTTTCCTAAAATTGAACGACCACCACGCCAATCTTTTGCAGATGGAGCGTCAACAGTTTTTTGAGTATTAGTAGCAGCGTGTACAGTTGTCATCAAACCTTCAACAATACCGAAGTTATCGTTCAAAACTTTAGCCATAGGAGCTAAACAGTTTGTAGTACAAGAAGCGTTAGATACGATATCCATGTCAGCTTTGTATTCGTTCAGGTTCACACCACAAACAAACATAGGAGCATCGTTAGAAGGAGCAGAGATAACTACTTTTTTTGCACCACCTGCAAGGTGAGCTTTACATTTATCGATAGTAGTGAAAACACCGGTTGATTCAACAACATAGTCGGCGCATGAAGCACCCCAACCAATGTTAGCTGGATCTTTTTCAGCGAAGAAAGCAACTTCTTTACCGTTAACGAACAATTTACCGCCTTTGTTTTCAGCAGTTCCTTTGAATTGACCATGTACAGTATCGTACTGTAACATGTAAACCAAATAGTCAAGATCCAAAAATGGGTCATTTACTGCAACGATTTGAACATCGTTTCTTTCCTGAGCTGCACGGAAAACCAAGCGTCCGATACGGCCAAAACCATTGATACCTACTTTAATCATTTTTATTTATTATTTAAAATTGAGTTGTTTCTAAAATTCGGCACAAAAGTACAAAATTCTGTACGATTAACAAAAATACACGACCATTTAATTGCATTTTTTTGATAATTGCTATATAGAGATGGCAAATTGTAAGTGGGTATTATATTATTGCATGTAATGCCTCTGAAAATTAAGAGCGTGGTGTCATCACGACGCCACGCTCCCGGATATACAAACTTTATAATTCAAACTATTATGAAAACTATTTAGTATAAGCTATTTTTAATTGTCCTTTTTCGCCACGTATCATGTAAATACCTTTTGCATAACCATTCATAGTTACATCTTTATCCGAAGTAATAACCAAACGACCGGTAGCATCGAAAACTGTAATCATTTGATGATTGTTGTTTTGAATGGTTTGACCATCGAAGGTGATACCAGTGAGAGTGTTTTGAAGACCAGTTCCTTGTTCCAAAACTGATACAGCATAAACTTTGGTGTTTATACCATCGGTAACTGTATAATTAATTGATCCAGCAGTGAAATTCTGAGCTCCCGAAGGAGTTACAGTTGTACCAACCCCTGCTAAAGTAATAACCGGAATAATTGCAGTTCTATCAGTTCCGATAGGAACCCTGACATCAATAGTAGATGCTCCAACTGTATTGTCAATTGTACCGGCAATATCAACTGCTGTAAATGAGTTAATTTGTAAGCTTGGTGCAACGAATTGTGTGCCAGTTAACAGATATTGAGCAGCATTGTCTAATAATTTTAATGCATTTTCAGTTAAATCATTGTACTTTCCTGTTAATAAACTAATCATAAGATACTTCGATGTGTAGCCTGAGCCTAATCGTATAGAGCCGGGTAATTCGTGAATCGCAACACCTGAGGCATTCGACGCTGCTACAGCCAAATTATATCCTCCAATTCTTTCAGCTGTTGTAGATTGAATGTTTTTTGCTGTTGCGGTATTATAAATGTATAAACTATCAGTAAATGTTATATTATTGAAAATTGGGTGGCTTGGTTGAATTACTTTAATACCTTTAGGGCTACCAACACTATTTGGTGTTCCCCAACCCCACCTATTCGAAGCTGTGGTTAAATACGTGTAAAAGAATGATTTTGTATTTAATATTGGCTTGTCAACAGATTTTATTGCGCTTAATTCGTTTGTAGCAGTTGTTGCGTCTCCTCCAGCAAGTGTTTCATGAAGTACAATTAAATCATAGTTATTATAATTTGATGGAACTGGATTGTTAATAGGAGCACGCTTTGTTACATGATAATTTAATTTAGTTTGAAATTGAGATAATAGTAAATCCTGACTTGGTGTTAATGTACTTAATGCAATGTATAAAACTCTTGCTGCATCTGAATTTCTTACTCCGATTGTATCTTTAAATGTAACTTCACTACCTGTATATCCACTCATTGGAGTTGGTGTAATTGTGTAAACGAAATCACCGGGGATTTCAGAAGAGTTGACTGTACCAGAAACAGTTAATGTTCCGGTGTTATTTGAACCTGCAACGAAGTTTGCTGTTAAGCCATTTGGCAAACCTGTTACATTTGCATTAGTGCAATTCGATAGTGTAAAGATACTTGAAGCTACAGTTTCACCAGCTCTTACATACTGAGTATTTGCTACACTTGGTGGAGTTACTATAGGTGTAGGAGTGACGTAAGGAGAAATTATAACGCTATCAATTATTGAATTACCATTAGTTTCATTTGCTGTTAATTTATAAAAGTATTTTCCTGCAGAAGTTAAAACAGGAGTGCCACTTAATGTAATTGTTTTAGCTGTTGTGTTTTTATCTAAAGAGACACCTGAAGGAGCAGTTGCAGTTGTAGTGCAAGATTTGTCAGTATACCAACCAGATAGTACATTTGCATCATCGGCAACATTTACATATGAATATACTACTGGACTTAATGGGTATGATTCCATTACAGAAGCAGGAGTTGTTCCAGATGATTTTGAAATTGTAGGATCTGTTGAAAGTAAAATTGAAGTAAAAGTGATGGTCGTGTTATTAACAACTATATATTTTCCTGTTGAAGAAGATGTACAATAAAAATACAATCTAATTGATAGTGTACTACCGGCAGGAACAGTAATATTTGTACTACCACTAAAATTTGTACTTGTGTATTGATAGTTTGTTAGATAAGGAGAGTTTGCATTGTTTATTAGAGTTAGTTTACTTCCTGTAGCAACAAGATCACTTTTTGTTGAAAAACCATTTAATGAATAGGACATTGCAGCATAAACAGTAGAACTTATATATCCCAAATTAAAAGCAATTTTACTAACATCAAGATTATAACCGGCTGTAGCGGTTAAAGTAAATTGTATATAATCTGATGCTGTGTTAAAACTTGTTACCATAGCCGTTGCTGAGGTTCCAGTTCCGGAAATTCTTGCAACCTGAGCTGAGCCGGCAGCATCTTTGCCTGTAGTATAATCTTTTACAGCAATAAAACCAGAAGCTGAACTTAATGTTGCAGTTGCGGCTGTAAAGCCAGTTCCTGTTGTCGTCGAAGGTGCAAGTGTTGATCCTGTGAATGGCCATATCACATCTGTCGCAAATACACTACTTGTAAATAGTAATGTAATTGAACTGATAGCGAATAGTTTTGTAAAAATTTTTCTCATAACGTATTAAATTTTAATGGTTGATAATTATGTTTTCTATAAACATTACAACAACAAAAATAGATTATACTTATTCTACAACTGTGTAAAAACTGACGTAAGAAGGAGAAAAATTGCCAAAACCAAAGATTTTTCAATTTATCATATACTTTAGTGTCTGTTCGTTAATTTTTATCAAACAGATACCATGAAAAGAAGTTGACATCACCATGTCAACTTCCTGTAAATTATTGCCTTTCCAGCTGTTTAGCAGACAACCTTCGGGACTATAAATGTATATGCTGCGTAAATCGGAATTTTCGGAAATAAAACTTAGCTTATTTTCTTTTTTTTTTATCAGACAACATTTTTTTGTCTGATTGGCTGTTGTTCCGGTTTTCAGTTTTTGGAGTCGTTCGTACTCAAGGCTTGCCATAATAAACGGGCCGAGTACTTTTCCTTCACTGTTATTATTGATAACTACATCGCTGCCACAGATATAATAATCGGCATCTCCTTTCCGGGTACTGCTTAAACCAGCCGATTGGCAACTCTGAATGAGTTTAATGTTGCCATTTGTTTCCTGAACAACAAAGGTTTCAACCAATCCTCTATACGCTCTTTCTGCCATAGTTTGGTACGTAGTTCTTTCGAGAATTCCAAGCCGAATGCCTTTCAGGTACGAATAAGTAAACATACTTGATGCTGAAGATTCCAAATAATTATACAAAGCGCAGTTAGTGCCTTTTTTTGTGTTGTTGTATTGCAGTAACTGATGCCAGCAACCTGTAGTGGCATCCTGACGGGCTTTTAATCCATCGGCAACCTGATTTGTATAACTAACAAGTCTCGCACGTGCAGGATGATTGGCCGGCATATATTCCAATACATCCACCAATGCTGCAAAAAACCAACCCATACCACGTCCCCAAAATTCCTGCGAACGACCTGTTGTCTGATTTGCCCAATAAGACGAAGCTGCATTCGACGGCTCGGCCGACCATGCATGATAATTCAGCTTCTTTTGCGCGTCCCAGGTGTATTTGAAAATGGTGTCGAATTGCAAAGCAATATCGTTCCACGAGGCTGTATTATCGGCAGCACCAAGTTCTGCACCGAAATTTCCCTGCCATTCGGCATACAGCGCTGCTCCCATGTAAAGTCCATCCAGCCACATTTGGTTGGTGTACTGACTTTTATGCCAAAATCCTCCTGCGCCGGGTAGGGGAGACGCAATACGGTATTGTGAGTCTTTTAATGTGTTTCGGCAGGTAGTTGCATTGGCTTTATAAGTTGTTGCTTTAGCAGTTTGTCCTTTCTCAACTGCTCCCCGGTATAACTCAAAGTATATTTTTCCTGCATTTAAGTCATCAATATTGCTTGTTCCGAGAATCATGGTTGTATTGTCGGCAAAGTCCTGAATACCTGTGAAATAATACTGACTCCACGATTCGTTTTTGTATTGTTCGTACGCTTTCAGGATGGATTTTGCCACCAATCCGGTAACATAACCCCAACCTGCAGTACGTGTTGTGGTTGCTGTTTTAAACTTTACTGTTGTTGCCTGATCTCTGAAATCACCCATTCGGGAATTAATAATCCAACGGGAATATAAGGTGTCCGGCTGAAAAGTGGCAGCATTAGAATTCAGTGATGTCAGCAATAAAAAGAGCAATAGGATTTTTTTGTTTTGAATCATTTTTTTGTTTTGAGAAAATATGAAAATGAGAAATTATGGTTTTACAGCTTGCGGAACTAAATCAGTCAGACTTGCAATTTTTACCGGTTTGCCTGAATCACAACTGTTGCGTGCTGCTACTCCGGTAAGAATGGCAAATGCACCGTCGCGTATATTGGCCGATTGTTTAAACGGATCTTCCTTCACATTCCGCCATATTTTATCGTGCATAAGTTTATCACCACCACCATGACCTTCCGATTGAGGAATGCGGAAATATTTTCGTTCACCAAAATTTCGGGTGAGCATTATTTCATCATATCCACCATCGAAAGTTGGGTTACTTTCCTGAATCCAGGCATCAATTTTGCCTTTAGTGCCATTAAATGCTATGCGATAACCTTCGTAAGGAGCATATGTTACACACGAGTACGAAACCTGAACTCCATTGGCATAACGAATGGAAGCTCCCATTTTATCAAAAATATCAACATCTTCCTTGAAAACACATCCGTCGCGCAAATAACCATCGTGCTGTTCGTTATCGGTATACAGTTTTTTGTAATACTCATTTTTATTTACATCCCAATAGAAACTGCAACTATCTTTATGACTGCAACTTCGGCAATTTGTACCACGTTGTTTGCCGTTTTTACCATAAAAATCGAGTTTTCCGTAGGCAAAAACTTCTTCGGGTTCCGAATTGAGCCACCAACCCAGCAAATCGAAATGATGCGATGCTTTATGCACCCAAAGTGAACCGCTGTTTTCACGACGACGATGCCACCGACGGAAATAATCGGCTCCATGACTTGTATCCAGATACCAGTGAAAATCCACAGAAGTCACTTCGCCAATTTCACCTGAATTTATCAGTTCCCATATTTTTGCCCGATGAGGTGAATAACGGTAGTTGAATGTAACAATAACTTCTTTGCCGGATTTTTTCTGTGCATCCAAAATGGACTGACACTTAAACTCGTCAGTTGTCATTGGTTTTTCTGTCAGAATTTTACAACCGTAATTCATTCCTTTGATAATAAATTCGTTATGCGTGGCATCTACGGTTGTAACTATCAGAATATCCGGTTTTGTTTCGGTCATCATCAGGTCAAAATCGGTGTAGGTTTTACAACTTGCACCCATATGAAGTTTGGCCGCTTCCACCCGTCCCGGATTTTTGTCGCACAGCCCAACGTATTCAACCATATCGCTATAACCATCGATAACTTTTTTCCCCCACATGCCTGTACCTCTGGAGCCTGTACCTACAATTGCAACACGGGTTCTTGATGGTGTTGTAGTTTTTGTTTTCGATTTCTTTTCGGCGTTTGCCATTCCTGGTAAGCTACTTAATAACGCTCCGGCTGTAGCAACTGCCGATGTTGTCAGAAAACTTCTGCGATTCATTTGTTTTGCCATACTATCAGATTTTATCGAATCAATATTTTGTGAAAGTTAGAATTGCATTTTAAAAGGAAAATACCCTTTTCTAACGTAAAGGTTGTTTTGTTTTTTGCTATCAGAATTCCTGAAATGCTGTAAATATCAACTGCTTGCGAACAACTTAGATTTCCATTAGAAATTTCAATTTTTAAATTGTTTTCAGATGATAGAAAAACTAAATCGCTGTAAATTCCCGAGAAAACCATTTTTGTAATTGTCAGTCCACTTGAACCGGATGTTTTGATGGTAATATCGTCATCTCCTGTCGATTTGGGTGTAAATGTAACTAAAGTTTCCGAATTTGCAGCTGTTGGATAGGCGGTTTTATCGTTACTTCCACCACCATCTGAAATAATTATCGGACGGGTTGTGCCTGAATTTGTAAAAGTACAAGCGAGTGAAGTGCAACCATTCACTTTTAGCGTAAGTACAGCCGATGTGCTACCCCATTTATAGCCTGTGCCGGATATCCACGATACACTTCCGCTTTTGGTTATCCAAGCCGGTTCCTGAGTTATAGATTTGCAATTCAGAAGAGTAATGTATTGTTTCAGTCGGGTAGAAGTATAATCGGTAGTGGTTGTATCGCCGGGTTGTGTGGAAGTGGTATCGTTCGGGTCTTTTACAATAAAATATCCGGTGGTTGTAGCATTCTGAACTGCGTCGGTGGTTGTAACGGCATACGTAAAAGTGCCTGCAACAGTTGGTTTGCCCGAGATAGTCAGTATATCAGAACTAAGCAACGATACAACTCCCGAAGGTAATCCTGAAACTGAACACTGTGTAGCTCCGGCGAGTTTATACTGAATTTCAGTGATGTTATCACCAAGATTTATCGTCTGCTTATTATTTCCGGTGAGCGTTAATGTGGCTTGTTGCACCGGACTGATATTATCCGAAGTGGTAAATCGCCATGTGCCGAATGTTGTTTCACCATCCGATGTTACAGTAATTACTTTCCAGTAATAGGTTGTGTTGGTTTCCAGATTTGGAATTTCATACGAATTAACGGTTGTTTCGCCAACTAATTCAGGCGTATTAGTTTTACCGAAAAACACTTTTTGCGAAACCATATTTCGGGCTGATGTCCATTTCAGCGTAATTGCTCCTGTGGCAACCGAATATCGACCGTTGTATGGTTGCGGTAATGCAGCAAAGGGTAGGACAGAAGGCATAGCGTTTTCAGGATTCCATTTTCCGTCGAAAGTCCAGACTGCATCTATCAGTTTTCGGTCGGTCAGCGAAAGCGTATTGGCAAACCATGTGAGTCCGGTTAAGCCAGTTACGCCATAAAAATTTGTGGTAGCACTAACGCCAAGTTCAGAAATACTATCCGATAACTGCACATCGAGATAATAGAATTTAGCGTAATTCTGACTATTTTGCAATTTGATATATTTGCTTGCTTCGGCATGAAAAGAACCTCCCTGCACAACTAATTTCTGATTTTCTCCGGTAACACCTTCGTGCCACATAGGAGAACTGTAACGTGTTTCAGTGTAACTGTTGTTGATGGCATAGCAATATCCACGAGGGCAAAATGCGTCTATGCTTCCTCGAAAAGCACAATCGGAAACATAATACATTCCACCGGCTTTTCCCCAGGGAGCAAAAGTATCTTTCCATAAACAAAGCACGTCTATATTGATAAACCAAAGTCGTGTAGATCCGGTTTCTGTTCTGATAACTTCGGTATAATCTTCCGAACCTTCATATGTGTTTCGGATATACATGTTTGCAATCACAATATCGTGTAAGTTTCCAGCAATATTTACTACGCCAGTTCCGGTATTTACGCCATTTGCAGCATACCAAACGGCACGTGGAAGATTGTGCTCTATACGTGTACCGCCACGCGATTCACCTATCAAAGCTATGTAGCTCGATTTTATCATCACATGTTCATCGTAAATTCCGTTTTTTACAACAATGGTTTTCCATTCGGTATTGGTAGTGGGAATGGAGTTGACAGCTTCCTGAATGGTGGTGAAATTTCCGGAACCATCTTTTGCCACGATAATTTCATTGGCAGCCTTTAAATTTGAGGCAATTAGGAATATAGAAAGAAAAATGATCGAAATCAGCTTGTTCATGTGATTAATGTTTTGAAATTTTGCAACTTACAGTTTCTGTGCCTGAAACGAATTTAATATGATATAAACCGGCCGGATACTGACTTATATCTGCCAGCACATTGTTTTTTCCGGCCGGATACATTTGCGATTCAAGTGTGGTAATGAACTGACCGGTAATATTGTAAAGATCAATTTTCACCATCGATTTTTGTTCAAGTTCCATACTCATAACCAAAAAACCAGTGGTGTATGTGGGCAAACATTTTATTTTGTTCATTGTCATACTCAACGCTCAGCTCAATTCTGTGTTGTTTTATAATTTTATAATTTTCAGTGTGTTACGTGTTGTTCCATTTTCAAAACTGAGCAAATAGACACCTTCCGAAATGTTTTGATGAATTTTCAGTGTTCTCTTTTCACCTTTCATTAAACCTGAAATGTTTTCAGTAAAAATAATGCGTCCAGCAAGATCAGTGAGTATAAGTTCCCCGTTGCCGGATTGTGCTGCTACCACATCAATCGTTGTTGTGACAGTAAACGGATTTGGGTATGCCGAAATGCATTTATTCACAGATTGAATAGTTGGTAAACCGGTAGTTGGCACATATTCAAATGCACCCAAATCAGTAGAAATGCCCGAAAATCCGGTTAACTGAATATCCGTACTTTTGAGCGTTGAAGCATTCATGCCACGTACTACGTTTGTGCCTTTGTCTACAAAAAATGAATTTGGTTTTAATCGTCCGAAACCGTTTTTTGGAAGACTGCCATCTGCTTCACGAGGAGCCAGAAAATCTTCTTTTGAGGTGCTGATAAACTCATTGTAAATACTTTTTTGATCGAACATAGCACCTGTCGAAGTCTTATATGGGACTAAGGCAGTTCCGTTAATAGGATTCCAGCTGTTGTTCATTTCGGTTGTACCAACTGCCAAGTCGTACATTTGACCTTCGCCACCCACTTTGGCATCAAAGCTTATGTTGTTGCGCAAATCGCTCGGATAGGCGCGCACACGGAAATTTTTCAAACCCTGCCAACCTACACAATTGAAAATAAACAGACTGTCGGCATTGTTATTTTCGCTGTAGCATGCGCCGGTTGAATATCCATCGAAAGAAATACAGTTTCTAACCTGATGTTTGGCTGCCCAATCGTCACCTCCAAGTTTAAAACCGTTTCCATCGCCGTTCCACGTAGTTGGGAAAACGTTTTTCTGACCGTATTCCCAGTCAGTGTCGGTGGCTGAAGCCAGCGCAGGATCACCATTGCTGGCAGCCCAGCATGAATCCACATAAATGGTGTAATGAGTCATGTAAAAATCCCATCCATCGTCGGCATTTGCCCATGCACGACAGCCCACGTAGCGGTTGTTTGCTCCGGGAGACAGTTTGCAGGCAAAACCATCCGCGTTTTCGTAACCGGTTCCCCAGTCAAGATTATGATGTGAATCGCAGTTTTTAATCAGGTTGAAGCAAACTTTATCGGCTGCATCAGCTGCTTCTTTAGCCAACCCAATCTGAATTCCGGAATCTCCGTTATGATGTAAAACCAATTGTTCGCAGGTATTATGACTGCCTTCGATTTTGATACCGTTGTCCGGTGCATTGTTTATTTCCAATCCTTTCAGATAATAATAATCTCCGGTAATTTTAAATCCACGAGCTTCGCCACGAGCAGTAGCATCAACAGTTGTATAAGAGGAAAAAATATCGTAGAAATTCAACACAGGTTTTTCGCCCGGATAATTGAAAACGCAGTATTTGCCGTATTCATTCCCGATGCCGGTCAGGAAAATGGTGGCTTTATACCGGTAAGTACCACCACGCATATACACTGTGTCGCCCGGTAACATGGAACTTACGGCTTTCGACAGATTAAAAAACGGTGCATCCTTTGTTCCGGGGTTGGTGTCGTTGCCGCCTTTTTCTGCCGGAGCACAATAATAAACAGAATGAATAGCCGATTTGAACGTTGCTGTCACTGTTTTTGCATTATCAATGACGATGGATGTTTGTAAATCAGTTGATGTAATAGCACCCGACCAGCCTACGAAACTGGCCTGAGTTACTGCATCGGGAACAGCCTGTAACTGAACAGTCGTTCCCTGTGTGTAAAATGGAGCATCCGGAGTTTTAATTACAGTTCCTTTTCCCTGAATATTGACCGTCAATGCATATTCCTTTATCCCTTCTGTTGCACCCACAATGGTTATTTTATCCAGATTTGGAGCGCCATTGGCAGTGAGTGAGGTCATTAAAATCTGATTAGTGCCTTTGCGAAGATTCAGTGTAACAGCGGTTTCCACCCAGGTGGTAAATGCTCCCGACGACCCAAAAGCCTGATTGGCAATCTGAAGAACGCCATTTACAGTGAAACTCATGGAACGGTCGTCGGTTTTACCATTTGCCCAACGAACCAGTACAGTGGCTGATGGCATTTCTTCGGCTAACGTAAATTCCAGCAAAAGAGTGCTGCCAACGGCATTGGTTAAATCCACAAAACTGCTTCCGGTATATCCGGCATGTTGCGTGTCGGTTTTGCCAGCAAATGTTCCGCTTTCAGCCTGAACAACCACATCTGCAAAAACAGATAAACTTAAGAATATGCTAATAATGAGAGAAATGAGTTTGGTTTTCATTGGTGATTTTATATTATGATCGAAAGATGTATGATTTATCGGATAAATTTGATAGTTTGTGAGTAGTTTTCAATATCTAATTTCACTAAATAATTTCCCAGTGGTAAATTTCCTAAATAAGCCACATGAAAATTATTCCCTTCGGGTAATAGTTGATTTTCAATGCAATTCAATACAGTTTTTCCCGAAATATCCATGATTTTCAGATTTACACGACAACTTTTTTCCAGATGAAATGATATGGTTGATAAATCAGAATTACCTGAAATTTTCAGTTTTGAATAATTTGTTTCGGGATGGTGAAATCCTGTGGGTGCTTTGTATTCGAAAGCTCCCAAATCGGGTGCTAAGCCATTGTACGCAACCGGAAAGGAATTGTCTCTAAAAGAATAATTCACCACCTGACCTTTGTCGATACAATCGGAAGAGGGGAGAAGCCTGCAAAATCCATTGTCGGGTATTGTTCCATCTGCATTGCGTGCAACGGAAGCAAGTTGATTGGCCGTGGCATTATTGCTCATGTCAGCCACAAAATCGGCATAACTGCCAATGCCGCCATTTTGTTTGTCGCTGGTTGTAGAGCCAAACTGCCAGCTGTTATTTTGTGTGATATTCTGGCTTTGATCGCTAATCATTTTATCGGTGGATTTAAAGGCAATACAGTTTTTAATGATATGGCCGGTGCTGCCGCTTGCCATAGAAAATCCTTTGATATTATCGAAAGTTGTGCAATTTAGCATGACTTGCGGATCTTGATTGTCGTTCTGATCAAAACATTTACCGGCACCACTCACATAATGCAAATCGAAAGCAATGCAACCCACCGCAATGTTTGTTCCGCGTGAGTAAGTGCTGTTTCCTCCCATTTTAAAACCGTTTCCATTCCCCGATTTATTCAGTCGTAGTGTTGTTGCATCGCCATTGTGCCAAGTCCAGCAATTGAGTAGAAGTACGCCAAAGGTGTTGGAATAGAAGTCCCAGCCATCGTCGGAATTATTCCATGCACGGCAACCTTCGAAAATATTCCCCGGTCCGCAAAAAAGTTTGCAGGCAAACCCGTCGGCATTTCCACCACTTTTATGGGAGTCACAATTGTTGTACGAATCGCAGTTGAGAATGTAATTGTAGGCGCAACTGCCATCGTTTGTGCCGGAATCTTTTGCTAATCCAATCTGAATTCCGCTGTCGTAACAGGCATCGAAATCGCAAAATTCAATAATATTCCAATTGCTTTCAATTTTTATTCCGTTATCGCCTGCTTCCTGTATTTTTATGCCTTTTATGTGCCAGTAATTGGCTTCTGCTTCCAGATAAAACGCCCGGTTGGCATCGCCGGCACCCTGAAGCGCATAATTAAGCACCGGACGTTCGGCTGAAGTGGTGTAACCTGTACCAAAAATACAGATTCGTTTGTCGGCAGTTCCCGAGCGGGTTAAGCGTGTAATGCTGTTATAATTGTAAGTGCCCGGCAATACGAAAATGGTATCACCCGGATTTACATTGCCAACCAATGCCGAAATGTTGAATTTCGGAGAAGCCAGTGTACCTGTATTAGTATCGTTACCTGTTGGCGATACATAATAGTTGGTAGCATTAATTTTTATAACAAATAGAAATAAGGCGATAAAAAAAGTGTGAAGTTTCATTTTCAAAAAGAATTAAAAATTTCTTCTGCAGATTTTCTGAAAGTTAACTTTGCCGTTTTCGAGAACCGATTTCTGAATCAAAATTCCTTCAGTCTTTTCGGTTACTTCCTGTCCATTGATGTTGAAATATTTTACATACAATACAGGAGAATCATTCTCAATGTCGGAAACTCCACTCAGGGTGTAAATTGTTCCGGTGATGATCAGATTTTTGATATTTACATCTTTCGTACTATTATTGTTGAAACGAATGTAAATAGTTGGTCCCCACGGAGCGGTGTCAGCACTCAAATCAATCAGTTTTCCTGTTACCCAACTCGTGCTTCCGTTTTTGGCTTGTGCACCAACCTGTTCCCATGTTATGTTATCTTTTGAGAATTCGATAATGGCTGCACCACTCGACGAACCTACAGCCTGAAAATCGAAAACAGCACTTTCAGCCGAAGCAAGACAGAATGGTCCCCAAACGGTCGATTTTGCACCTGTTGCTACCGTAAACTGACCAGCAACATTTACAATGGTTTGTTTTGTTCCTGTGGGACGATTGCCTGTGTTTCCACCTGTATTTGTCGTGTCAACAGGTTGTGTTTCGTCGGGTGTGGGAAAAGTCCATGCACCTGTTTCAAGTTCTTTTGCGCCTAAATCGGGTTTTGCACCGGAATAAGGAATAGCGTAGTAGGGTTTCAGACGGATATAAGTTTGTACAGTTCCTTTGTCGATAGCCGGATTTGTTGATTTTAATTTGAAAAGTGCATTAAATGCTGTATTTGTCAGTCTGTAATCATCGTCTCTATCGAGATATGCATCGGTAAGATTCATACTTTCGAACATATCGTTCGTAAACGTTAATCCCAGATTCCAGCTGTTGGTAGTTTCAGTGCTTCCGGCAGCGATATTTTGTCCTGTTCCGGCAAATGAAAGATTGTTGATCATTACGTGTTTTCCCATAGAAGGAACTTCCTGAAAGGCAAAGTTTCCCATGCCATTGTTGTTGTAACCCGTACAATTGATGCAGGTTACACCCCATGAATTGTGATTCTGATCGAATCCTTTACCAATATTATTGAAAGCAAAACTATGCAAAACAACATTGGGCGCGTTTCCGTCAACTCCACCACCGCCACCAAGTTTGAATCCGTTACCATCGCCCTGATAGCTTGGAATGTAGTTGGGCCAGTAGTTCACACCATTTCCCCAACTCCAACAACTATCCACCAGAATGGGTTGATTTCCGCCATACACATCCCAGCCATCGTCGGCATTTTCCCATGCGCGACAACCACGAAAAACTGTACCAGTACCTTCTTTAGCTGCAAAACCATCTCCGTTTTCACCACCTGCAGAAGTATCGGCATTCCGGTACGAATCGCAATTCAGAATATAAGCGTTTACAGCGCCTGCAGCTAATGAAATTCCATCATGACCGCATTCTTCAATGGTCATTCCTTCCACAGTAATATTTTCACCGGCAATAATAATTCCGTTGTAACCGGCTTTGTAAATTTTAATTCCGCGCACGTGCCAGTAAGCCTGACGTAAATCCATGCCTCGATAAGTAGAACTTTCGCTTCCGTAATGACGCATGGCTGAACAATCGAAAACAGGTTTTTCACCACGTACGGCCAAAACTTTTACCTGCGAAGTTTTTGTGGCAGGATTGGATGCTTTTACCGTTGCCGAAACCGGATAGGTTCCGCCTTTTACCCATAGTGTGTCGCCTGCAACCAGTTTTGTAAAGGCTGTATTGGGCGATAACCAGGCTGTTTGTAACGAAAGTCCATTATTTGAGTCGCTCCCTGTTGGCGATAACCACAACTGACGGGAATAAATTTGAAAAACTATCGAAAATAAGGATAGAATGAGTAGTGATTTTTTCATATGCAGCTATTTTATAAAATTAGCTTTTCCAAAGTTTTAAAACTTTGAAAAAGCTAAAAAAGAAATTTATTTTGCAACAACAAGTTTTGTTGTTTTGGTTTGATTTCCAATGGTTAACTGGCAAAGGTAGATGCCATTGTTCAATGTATTTACTGAGAATGGAACGAAATATTCCACACCTGCATCAGCCGTTTTATTGTAAATTACTTCAATTTCCTGACCGTTCAGATTCAACAATTTTAAACTGGCATTGTCGGTAAAATCGGAACTGAATTTAATAACAGCTTCATTTTTACAAGGATTTGGAAGTACCGATACATTGAGTTTTGCATTCAGATTCATTATCACCTGAAAACCGGTATTTATCTGACCTTCCTGTAATTCATAAGGACCCAAATCGCGGGCATTGCCATAAACCGCCTGTTTTAACCAGGGATATTCGCTGGTATAAGGAATATTTTGCCACGAACCTTTGTCAACCAAAACGCTACCGGATTTTAATCGTGCAAATCTTGTTGGCATACTACCATCTGCACCGCGGGGTGCTTTGGCATCGTCTTCGCTCAAACTTACATAATCTGATGCTCCAAATCCACGAATCACATTAGTCCATGCTTTGTCGGAAGTCGACAACATAGCATTATTGCTGTTGGTGTTTCCTGTGGCAATTTCAATACTTCCGAAGCAAACATTGTTGTAAAACTCCAGACCTGCACCTGCCGTTTCGAACATAAAATCGTAACCACAACCAAATGCCAGACAGTTAACTAGTTTCTCACCATCGCCATGACTGTTTTGATCGAATCCTTTTACAGAACCGGTTTTATTACAGTTGAATGCTACCGAATTCCATACTTCATGTTTTCCTTTTGAAGAACCACCAGTACCGTTACCACCAAGTTTGATACCGTTTCCGTTGCCCTGAAATGACCCGGAAGCCTGAACCCATGTGAAGTTTTCGGCCCGACCTGAACCCCATGCCCAACATTCGATAATATAAACAGGATAATCTGTTTCGAATAAATCCCATCCATCATCGCCATTATCCCATGAGCGGCAACGAATAAACCGGTTTCCTTTACCGTTGTGCATTTTACAGGCAAAACCATCGGCATCACTACCGTAATTATCGGCATCGCAGTTCAGGTATGAGTCGCAGTCGATAATGTCGTTGTATGCACAATAACTTCCATCGTTTGACGATATTCCCGGCCAAGTGTCGGAGAAAACGTGACCAAATCCTAATTGTATACCGGTGTCGTCGTTGTAACTGAAAGTACAGCGTTCAATTTTATTGTAATTACCTTCAAGTTTTATGGCATTGTCGCCGGCACGGGTAATGTGTATTCCCTTGATATGCCAGTAACTACCGGTCAGTAAAATTCCACGAATACCTAGTTTAATAGGTTGATCTTTGAAGTTTAGAATCGGAGCTTCATCCGGATAATTTTTAATGGTAATGCGTTTGGCAGCAGTTCCCGAAGTAGTGATACGCACCGTAGTTTTTGTGCCATCCTTCATCATGGTTGGGTAATATGTTCCGCCGCGAAGAATAATGGTGTCGCCAGCCACAGCCATGTCAACCGCTTTTTGCAGGTTAAACCAGGGTGAATCAAACGTTCCTTCGCCGTTATCGTTTCCGGTAGGAGCAAGGTAATATGTTTTTGCATCGGTATTGGAGCCTGTTCCCAATAACTGAATGTTTGAACTTGCGCCACCACCGGTAATATTGGCTGTAAGGCTATATGTTTGTAATGCTGTTGGTGAAAACTGAACATACACGGTGCTTGCAGCCAGTGTGTTGGCTGTAAAAGGTAAACTTACCGAAGTGGCATAACCATCGGCTGACGAAGTGGAAACTAAAAAGTCACCATTTCCGCTGATAGTAATGTTGCCGGTGGCAGTGTTCAGATACTTGGCCGAAACAGTGAAACTACGTTTGCTGAAAGTGCCTGTTTTTACAGCGCCAAAGTTGATGGTTGAAGGATTAACCGTAATGCTCGAAACTTCTGCTGTTTTTTGTTCCAGTCGTCCAATGGTTGACGTCAGATAATTGATGGCATCGTTTGCTCCGGTATATTCAAATACTGCAAAATGATAGGTTTCACCGGCTTCAAGTCCTGTAACTGTAACATTATCTACATTTCCGGAAGAAACGCCCACAACATTGGTATCTAACGATTTTGGTAAATTAAGATATGGAGTTGCATCAACGGGAGTCCATGTAACTGCGCTGCCTTTGGAATAAACCAATAACCGACCTTCTCCATTTCCTTTTGTGAAATTTATTTTCATGGAGTTTCCGGTAACTTCCGTTGCGGTTAACGATGCTTGAGTGGTGGGTTCATCGCCCATATTGGAACAAACAATATTTACATCGTCGATATAAATTGTAGCTGATCCACACACAAATTTCAGTAAAACGTTTTTTGTTCCAGCTTCGCCAATAGACATATTTGCTTGTGCGTAAGGTGTAGAGGAACTTACTGTTGCGCTACCAATACTTGTCCAGTTACCGCCGTTGTCTATCGATTTATAAACAGTGATAACTTTACCACTTCCACTGGCGCGATGTACAAACGATAGCGAAGTTGGTTTGTTGATAGCAGGCGTTATTGCATAACCATTGGTGTTCATAGCCAGACGATTACTGCCATTATCCGATTTGCCGAAGGCTCCGTTGAGTTTCCACGTTCCGGTTGATAATGTGGCAGAAGTTTCGGAAGATGGTGCCGAAGTTGGCAATCCTGTTTCGAAGGTTTCTTTGATCGTGGTTTCTGCATTAGTAGCAAAAATCAGAAAGAAAATGCCGACAATTAATAGTGTAATTTTTTTCATATTATTCTATGTTTCTTTTGATAGACCTGACAGGTTACGAAAACCTGTCAGGTCTGATTTTTTTTTATTTTCTGATAAACTTTTGTGTGGCTTTATTGCCTTGTTTGTCTTCGATAGTTACCATATAAACACCGCTTTGCAGGCGATTGGTTTCTACTATTTGCGACATGGTAGATTGTGCCACCAAAGTTCCGGCAAGTGAATATACATTCAGTTTTGAAATATCGCCGTTTACAATCAGAGCTGTTTCGGTTTGATACATTGGGAATGTCACTTTTGGAGCATTAACTGTTTCAATAGCTGCCGGTACATCATATTTTTTCACAAAGAAATCGTACATGCGAATTCCTCCCGAAGTGGCTGTATTGGTGAATTTTACAACGATTGGTTTTTTTGTTGGTTCAATTCCGGCTGCAAGCATCATATCCCAGTTGGCCATAGTTTGTTTGGCTAACGAAGCTGAACTCCAAGTTTTGGTAACACCGGCAATGGTCCATTCGATTTTCAAAGTTCTTGACCCTGTAAAGTGAATGTTTGATTTTAATTCCACCAGACTTGGTAAAGTCCAGGTTACACTTCCGCCACGTTCAATATTAATAGCTCCAATGGTACAACCTGCTGGTAAACCTGCTGATTCAACATAAGTTGGATTCCAAACTACCGGATAAGCAGCATCTGTTCCGTTGGTTAGCGAAATAACACCCTGTAAATCGGCAGGAATTGCTTCCCATGCATCCTGGATATGATACCAGTCGCCTGTTAGAATTTTGGTTGGCAATACGCGGGTAATGTTACAGTTGAACGATACAGTTGAACCATCCATTCCACCTACAGAACTTACCTGATACGAACCATCTTCGGTAGGAATTCCTGAAATAGTTAGTGTTTTAGCGGTAGCATCTTTCACGGCAGTAATTCCGGCAGGTAATGTAGTGTAAGTTACATCAGTTGCTCCACCGCCCCAGGTAAATACATTGTTCACCATGGCATTGCCAAAGAAAACTTCTTGCGCTGCTTTTCCTTCGGTTAAAACAAGAGTTGCGGCTGCCACAGTTGAAATATTGATAGTTCCGGTGAGTGTGATAGTGTTTGTTCCTCCTACATTAACGATAGAATATGTTCCTGCTGCAGTAGGAATTCCGGAAATAGTAATGGTTTTTGCAGTTGCATCTTTTACAGCTTCCAGACCTGCCGGCAAATTGCTGACTGTTACATCGGTTGCTGCACCACCCCATTTATAAGTTGTTGCCTGAATAGCAGTTCCTGAAAATACAAACTGATCGGCTTTTCCGGAAGTTAGCGATAATGTTGAAGTGGTAGCCAAACCTGTTTCATAAGCGCCCATATCAGCTTTTCCATCGTTATAAAGAATGGAAACAGGAGCTAAAGTCAATCCACCCGGGCTATGAGCTGCGGGGCTGAAGTTTTCAATATTTTCACCGGCATTGATAAATTTGCTTCCGCTGATAAGTTTGGCAAAATCATTATCGGGTAAACTTCCATCGGCCTGACGGGTAGCTAAGAATAAATCGGAAGATAGACTTTTAAATTGTGACGTGTAATCCTGTGCTTTTACAGCAACCCCGTTTACTTTGTTGCCATCTTTGTACGGATCGCAACCATCAAAAGTTGTCCAGCTGTTAAAAGTAGTATTAGGTACCTGCGCGCCTTCTTTGTCGGCCGATAAAAATTCGTGATTCAATGTAGTTGCTTTAAATCCGATACAATTACGAATATACATTGTACCATACATTAATACGGTTGGAAATCTGTAATTATAAGCATTGCCCCAGGCTACGTTGTTGAAAAGATACATGCCCTCGTAAGCATTGTTTTGGTCAAAACCTTTTGCATAACAGTCGAATGCCACACAATTGCGTACCACATGCGCTCCAACCGATTGTGCAAATGCAGCACCGCCGGAAGTTCCACCACCACCAAGTTTAAAACCGTTTCCGTTTCCGGGAGTTGATCCATCCAAACGTTTACCGGCATTCCAGCTCCAGCAATTGTCTATGGTAACCGGATGATAAACCATGTATAAATCCCAGTTATCGTCGGAGTTATTCCAGGCGCGACAGCCGTGAAATTCAGTTCCGGGTCCGGGGAAAAGTTTGCAGGCAAATCCGTCGGCATCGCCTCCGTCGTCCGATCCGCTGAACGATACTTTGTCGTAGTTGTACCACGAATCGCAATTGATAATTACATTGTATTTGCAATAGCTATAACCCGGGTTGAACTGAGGTTCGCCTGTAATGGGGAACGACTGTGTTTCTTCAATCGAGAAATCCTTGTACATTCCTAATTGTAAGCCGGTATCGTTATTGTTGTAAAACTTACAGTTTTCCACAATACAATAACTACCTTCCAGTTTCATACCGTTGTCCTTGGCGTTTGTAAATTCCAGATTTTTGAAATGCCAGTAATCACCAAAATGGTTTACATATACACAGCGAGCCTGTTTAAATTCATTCACTGTAGTTGCAGTTATGTTAGTTCCATCTAAAATAACACGCTCACCAGGATACGCCCACATGCTAATCCGTTTGTCAGCAGTTCCGGCTTTTTCAATTTTTACGCGTTTTGTCAGCATGTAGGTGCCTCCGCGCAGGTAAATCATATCACCGGGTTGTGCAGCATTTACAGCTGTTTGAATATTTAATAAAGGGGTGGCTTCAGATCCATCGTTGGAGTCGTTTCCGGTTGTGGATACATAAATAGTTCTTGCCTGAAGTTGAAAAGTCAACAACAATAATAGAAGAGAGAGAAATGTGAACTTTTTCATTTGAGATATTTATTTTTTTTGTGATTAGTTGATTCGTGATTTAACTCACAACAAATGTATTTCATCTGATATTATTTGTTGTGGAATAAATGACAACTTTTGTAGTATAAAATGACTAATTTTTAGCGCTTTAAAATGTGTGGTTTTTATATTTTATAACAATTAAATATCACTATATCAAATGTTTGATTGTTTTTTATTTGATTGGGAGTTTTTGCTATAAATATGTTTCATCTGAAAAACATACTATCTGTTCGCAATTGTGCGACATAAAATACTGTAATTGGTTGAAAAAGTGTAATTTGTACGTTTAATCATTTTAAATATTATCGGAAATTATATAATAATATCCGTTCCCGATTCGTTATTAATATAAAAACAAATTGAATTCTTATTAATAACCTTCTAAATATTCAAAACCATGGTTGCCAAGAAATCACCCGGGGCTAATCTCGAAAACAAGAAAAGCCTGTATGTTTTAATCGGATTTGTTTTTGCATTGTCATTGGTATTTATTACCCTCGAATGGTCGAAAGCCAATGTTGTTGTGTACGATAATATATTTTCAGCAAATGCGGTAGATGATGAAGATATTATCCTGCCGAATACTGTCGAACCACAAACTACTCCACCACCACCTCCTCCTCCAAGAATTACCGATATTATCAATGTGGTTAATGATGAAACTGTAACTGTTGAACCCGAATTGGGTACAGAAGAAACCGGTGGTACGGTCAAAATCCCTGATGCAACTGTTTCAACCGGCGATCCAATAGAAGATCCCGGAAATGAAATAATTATGATTCCGGAACATATGCCTGAGTTTATTGGAAATGTGTTTGAGTATCTCTCCAAAAATGTGCGTTATCCACAGGATGCTATTGATGAAGGAGCTCAGGGTAGAGTTACCTGCGAGTTTGTGGTAAACAGAGATGGTTCTATTGTGGATGTACGTGTTATGAGTCCTATTCACCCAAGTTTGGATAAAGAAGCTATCAGAGTTATTCAAAGCATGCCTAAATGGAAGCCGGGCAAGCAAAATGGAAAAGCAGTACGTGTAAAGTTTGTCTTACCGGTGAATTTCAAATTAATGTAAAAAGCAATTTTTGTTTCAATGAGCAGCCTTGTAGTAAGGCTGCTTTTTTTATGATGTTTATTCAGAAGAATTCTTATATTCATTGCCAGAATTATTAAATAACTGCTTATCCCTTTCGGTCAAGCTTCTTTTATTAGTTCTTTAAAAGGTTTTGGAGAGGTGTCAACAGCCTGTTGCATAAGTCTATAAAACAACTTCCCTCTATATGTTGATAGCTTTCGATTGAATCTGAAAGCAAATTCATCTAAGTAATACGACAAGTACTTTGGTGAAATATTCCCTTGATGTGTTCCGTTTATCCAACGTTTAACTAACGAATCAACCAAATGTACATGCGGTAATAGTTCGTGAGCTTCACTTCCGCTTCCAGAAATAACCTTTATTTCGTGTTTGTAATTTGTATTATTTGTCAAAGGACTATATCCTCTCCAGCCATCAGTTATTATATTACTTCCTGTATCTACATTATTTTCAATGAATTGCATTAAGTACTCAGACGAGGCTTCCGGAATTATTTCAAACCTAACCCGACCAATTTGTTTTCCTATACATTCAGTGGCAACTACGACCAATGTTTTGGTTTCAGCTCCTCTACCTTGTTTTCCTTTGCCAATTTCTACTCCGCCAATATATGTTTCATCAACTTCAATTTCTCCTGAAAGTTTATCTCTTTCTGGACGAACCATGGCTCTTCTGAGTTTCTGTAACCATGACCAAGCAGTTTCGTATGAACCAAAACCCATAAAATCCATTAGGTTATTGGCACTTGCACCTGTCTTCTGTGCCACAACCCACCACATAATATGAAACCAAAGTAATAATGGTTTTCTTGTTCCATGAAAAATAGTTCCTCCTGTAACAGAAGCTTGATAACCACAACCAGCACAATGAATTAGCTTATGTCCAGTCAACCAGTACTTATTATTGCCATTGCATTTAGGACAAACATAACCATTCGGCCACCTCATCTCAAAAATGTATTTCCAACAGTCTTCTTCGTTCTTAAATTGCATTAGGAACTCTTGAAAATCCTTTGGGTAATGTTCGTTTGTATTCATGATGCAAAGTTACAAAATTTTACTTGACCGAAAGGGATAAGCAGTATTAAATATTCAAAAATACTTATAATTTGGAATAGTTCATTCGGTTAATAGTTATAATTTTGTAACCATTTTAAAATGTAACTATAATGAACACGCTTCAGTCTGCAACCATCGATAAAATTATCGAAAATCTGATCAGTATACATCCTTTGCTGAGCAAGAATCTGAACAAATCTATCCGTAGTAAAACCAACCTGAATCCGGGATCATTGTATATTCTCGGAATTCTCAGCAAAACGGAAATGCTTTCCATGTCGGAAATAGGCTGTAAATTATCCATGCCCAAACCTCATGTCACTGCCCAGATTGATAAATTAATTACCGAAGATATGGTGGAAAGGGTGTTCGATCCGAAAGACCGCAGAATTATAAATATAAAACTAACCGATAAGGGAATTTCTGATTTTCATCAAATAAAAAAAGAAATCAGTCAGGAGATGCGTCAGAATATCTCCAAACTTTCGGATGAAAAAATGATGGAGTTGCTGGATTCAACACTGAAAGTCAGAACGCTGCTTACTGAAATAATGACCGACAACTCCATGAGTTGCAATAAATAAAAATAAATTAAATATTAAAGAAATAAGAATATGACAGAGAAAAAAAGAAATTTAAAAGTATATATCCCACTGATACTTGTAGTGGCTATTGTGCTGGTTGGTGGAACATATTGGTATATAGATTACAGCAGATATATTAAAACCGATGATGCTTATGTCACGTCGGATGTGGTTACTGTAAGTCCCAAAATTATGGGTCGTATCAGTAAATTATATGCTGAAGAAGGTGATTCTGTACAACAGGGACAGTTGCTCGCAGAACTGGACAGTACAGATTTACTGGCGCAAAAGCAACAGTTGAAAGCCGCTAAAATGCAAACTGAAACAGGTAAATTACAGGCCGAAGCAAAATATGATTTTGATGTGAAAAATGCCGACGTGCTGAAAATTAATGTAGAACGCACAAAAGAGGATTTTGACAGAGCAAAAACTCAGTTCAACGGCGGTGTTACCACCAAAGAACAGTTTGATCATGCCAAAAAAGCATACGAAACAGCTCAGGCTCAGTACGAAGCTGCAAAAACACAGTTAACGCTGTCGAAAACTCAGATTAAAAGTGCCGAAACTGCTGTAAATACTTCTGATGCACAGTTGGAAGTGGTAAACACACAACTCAGGAATACACGACTTTATGCTCCGGCTTCCGGTGTTATTGCCAAACGCTGGTTACTTCCGGGCGATATTGCCAATCCCGGACAGTCGGTTTTTACAGTGAACAACAATGCGAAATTCTGGATTATGATTTATCTGGAAGAAACTAAAATGGAAAAACTAAAAATTGGGCAGGCTGCAAAATTTACGCTCGACACATATCCGGGTGTTACATTTACCGGAAAAATATTCCTGATTGGTTCTACCACAGCTTCACAGTTTTCATTAATTCCGGCAAGTAATGCATCGGGCAATTTTACCAAAGTTACTCAACGTGTTCCTGTGAAAATCTCTATTGATGGTACTGAAGAAGGTAAAAATATTTCAGATTACAGGTTGATGACTGGCATGTCGGCTGTTGTAAAAATTATCAAATGAGAAAAATTTCAGGTTCACATAAAATCCGCCGGAAACTCCGTAACCGTGATTCAGCATTTCATCCGAAGCATAAAGCCTACAAGTGGTTTGTGCTGGGTAATGTTATGCTTGGGACCTTTATGGCGGTGCTCGATGGAACAATCGTCAATGTCAGCCTTCCCAAGATTATGTCGTCGTTTGGTGTAGGATTATCCACCATACAGTGGGTAGTAACCGCCTATATGCTTGCCATGGCGGCCATGCTTCCCACTTCGGGTTGGCTTGCCGATAAATTTGGGTATAAAAAAGTTTATTTCTGGGGATTGTTTCTTTTTACTTTCGGATCGCTGCTTTGCGGGTTGTCCAACGATGAAACTTCACTGATTGTTTCCCGAATTATTCAGGGTTTTGGTGCCGGAATGGTTCAGCCTTTGGGTATGGCTATTATCACGCGTGAATTTCCTCCGCATCAAAGGGGAATTGCACTTGGTTTCTGGTCGATTGCAGCGGCTGCATCGGTGTCATTCGGACCGCTCATTGGTGGTTATCTGGTCGATAATTTCAACTGGCAGCTTATTTTCAATGTTAATGTGCCGGTAGGTGTTGTGGCTCTGGTACTTACTATTGTTATTCAGCGTGAATTTATTCATCCCAATGCACGGAAATTCGATTATATCGGTTTTATATCGGTTATTACATTTTTGCCGGTATTGTTGTTTGCATTGTCCGAAGGTAATGCAGCCACCAACTCTGCAGGATGGTCAGCACCTTATATTCTGGTGTGTTTTGCTATTTCGGCCGTAGCATTTGTAGTGTTTGTTACGCACGAATTAACCACGCCAAATCCATTACTCGATTTGCGCTTGCTCAAAGATCATAATTTTGGACTGGCCAATATTATCATGATAGTTTTTGGTATGGGTATGTTCGGCAGTACGTTTTTGTTGCCACTGTATCTGCAAAATTCCATGGGATACACTGCATTACAATCGGGAGCTGTGTTTTTGCCGGTTGGGATAATTCAGGGATTGATTTCACCAATAGCCGGAATCTTTTCTGATAAAGTGAATGCAAAAATTCCGCTTTTTACCGGTATCGGATTATTGGTTTTCAGTTTCTATCTGAATTCCGATATGTCGTTTATGACTGAAAGATCTTTTGTGATGACGTCGCTTTATTTGCGCGGATTAGGTATGGGAATGATTTTTACACCACTGAGTTCATTGTCGTTATCTACTTTGCCACGCGAAAAAATGGCACAGGCATCGGGAATTACCAATACAGTCCGGCAAATTGGCGGAAGTCTTGGTGTCGCAGTTTTATCTACTCTGCTTACTTCAAGAGTTAATTTTCATGCGCAGATTTTTGGAGGAGCTGTTCAGTCCGGATCTCAGATTTTTCAGAATACTACGCAAAATATTGCTACGTATATTCAGCACAATGCCGGAAGTTCATTGCCTGTAGCCATAAAGCAAAGCCAGAGTGTTATTATGTCGCATGTTAATTTGCAGGCATTTATTGCCGGCGTTAACGACGATTTTATGGTGGCGGCAGCATTGACAGCTATCGGGATAATTCCTATATTTTTAATGCATAGCAAGAAAAAACAATTACAGAAATCATCAGTTCATTCAAAATAAATAATTTATAACAATGAAATTCAGAAATTATATAACTATCCTTTTTTTTATGCCCGTAACATTGGTATTTGGTCAGGCCAATTCCGCTGATTCTTTATCGCTCGAAGGCGCCATTGAAGAAATGATTCAAAATTATCCTGCATTAAAAAAGGCCGGTATCGATTTGTTGGCTATGGATGCAAAAATCGGGTTAACAAAAACATCATATCTGCCGGATGTGAACTTTAATACATCTTATTCAAGAGTTGGTCCCACCACTTCCATTACAATGCCTATAAATGGTACAAGTCGCACATTCTCGCTTTTTCCGGAAAATGTGTACAATGCCACGCTTTCGATAAATGAAAATATTTATGATTTTGGACGAACGGCAAAAAATCTGGAACTGGATCAGAAAAATAAGGAGTTGGTAGCACTTACAGGCGATCAGATAAAGCAAAGATTATCGTTTTCAGTTACAGCCTGTTATTATAGCATTAGTTTTCTTGAAGAAGCTATCAGGATAAAAAACAGTCAGTTGAAAAACCTGAATGACCATCTGAGTTTTGTTCAGAAAAAGGCCGATACAGGGTCGGCAACACGGTTTGATATTGTTACTACCAAAGTTCGTATTTCATCTGTCGAAAGTCAGATTACTGATTTAAAATCGGCTCTTCAAATACAAACTGTGCAGTTAAATTCTTTGTTGGGAAAACCCGTGAATAATATATTTGTGTTGAAAAAAGTTATGCTCGAACCCGAAATCGTTCCTTCGACCGATTCATTACTCGATTTGGCGTTTATGCACCGACCAGAAATGCAAATAGCTATGCAAAAGGAAGAAATCACCAAATCAAAACTGGAGGTTGTGAAGGTTCAGAATAATCCATCGTTCAGTTTTTTTGCCTCGGGTGGATTTAAAAACGGTTACCTGAATGAGTATTTACAGGATGTAGGTAAACTTAATTATGCTGTGGGTGTCGGTTTGAAAGTTCCTGTATTTGATGCAAACCGTTCGAAGTTTGCTAAAATTCAAATCGGTAAGGAACTGGAAAATAATCAGCAGGATACTGAGTTGACAAAACGGAATATTACTACTGAAGTGATTGAAAATAAAGTGAATGTGGATGCTGCGCTGAAAAAAGTGAACCAGACTGAATTGCAACTTCAACAGGCCGAACAGGCTTATGAGTTGGCAGAAGTGAGCTATCAGGCTGGCAGTATCACCAATCTCGATTTGCTGGACAGTTATACGTCACTCGCCGAAAGCAGATTGCAGGTTTTTAAATCGAAAATTGATTACAAACTCAATCTGCAAAAACTCAAAATATCCATAGGACTACCTGTGTTTTAAATAATAACCGGCTGATATAATGTGAATTAATATCAGCCTTTATTTATTTTTCTCCTTTCATACCCATCGATTTGAAATAGTCGAACCATTTCTGTTCGGGTTGTTGAATTTTGTATAATGTCTGCACCGATTCTTTTTCGTTGTGCCCCACACTGAGTACATGGTACATGTGAATCAGGTTCGACGATTTGATATTTCCGCCACAATGTACAAAAACCTTTTTGCCGGTAACGCCATTCATTATTCCTTCGAAGGTTTGATAATGTATCGGTCGGAGATTGGAACAATCCACCGGAAAGTGTATATAATCCAACCCAAGTTTTTCAACAATTCCGGCTTCTTCATGTAATGCATTTTTTGCGCTGACAGGCGAGATGTTTACAACAACCTGATAACCATCGGTTTTTAATTGTTGCATTTGGTCTGCTGAAGGCTGTGCTCCGGCAGCTAATGTTTCGGAATACTGATAAAAATTTCCTATTGAATGATTCATAAGTTTCGCTTATTTTTCAAATTTATATGTAAAAATTTACCCGCTAATATTTAAATTGACGGGTAAAATAAGTTTTCTTTTTCAAAATAGAATCCTCTATGCTCCTTATTGTGCGTTTCCAAGAAGTACTTCAGCAATTGCCTGCTTGAATGTAGCTTTTGGTAAAGCGCCCTGAGCCATTTGAGGTGCAGCGTCCTTCGGACAAAAAAGAATGCTCGGAATGCTGCGGATACCAAATGCGGCTGCAAGTTCTTCCTGCTCTTCAGTATTCACTTTGTAAATGTAGATTTGATCTTTGTATTCTTCCGATAATTCCTCCAGAATCGGAGCAACCATTTTACAGGGTGCACACCAGTTTGCGTAAAAATCAATGATACAGGGCTTGTCGCCAAGATATTTCCATTCTGTTGGATTTGTTTCGTAGTTGGCTACTTTTGCCAGAAAATCAGCTTTTGTTAAATGAGTTGTTGCCATAAATATTGTGATTGTGTTTATTATTTCATTTGTTTTAATAAGAAATCTTTTGTTTTTATTCCTACAAACCGGTTTATTTCTTTTCCGTCTCTGAATAAAATCAGTGTAGGGATATTGCGTACGTTAAAACGCTGTGCCATAGATTGATATTGTTCAATGTCTACTTTACCTACATAACTGCCTTCAGGAAGTTCGTTGGCTACATCATTCAATATCGGAGCCATCATTCGGCAGGGAGCACACCATTCTGCCCAAAAATCAACCAATACAAGTTTGCCTTTCGTTAGCTGATTAAAATTATTGTCGGTTAGTGTGAGAATTTTTTCATTGTCAGCTACTTTGGGCATACTTTTCATTTTTGTTCGTGCAAAAATGTTGAGTATCAGTATAAATGCTAATATGATTCCCAGTACAATTAAAAATGTTTGCATAATATTTTTAGTTCGAAAAGTTTATAATGTATAAAGTTCATAAAGTTAATCAGTTAATTGGACTGATGTTATGTTTATATTATCACATTTCCACATTGTTATATTTCCACATTATCTCCGCATCATCATTTGCATTAATCCACCACCATTTTTCACGTTGCTAAAGCCCATTTGCTGTAACATGCGTTGTGCATATGCTGAACGTGCTCCCGAAGCGCAATAAACGGTAATGTCTCTTGATTTATCGCCAAGTTCATTCACATGCGATGCCAGTTGATCAAGTTCTATATTGACTGCACCCGGATATGCTCCGCCCATAAATTCACCACGAGTTCTTACATCCACAATCAGTGGTTCGTTCGAAACCTGCTTGGTTTCCTGTTTTGGTTGTGCAGCAGAGCGCACCTGCGCCATCATCGAAGATAATCCGCCTCCGTTTTTCACGTTCGAATAACCAATCTGCATCAGCATACGTTGTGCATAAGCCGAACGTCCACCCGAAGCACAATACACCGTTATATCACGGTCTGCATTATTTCCAAGCTCTTCGTAGCGTTGCATGAGTTCATCCAGCGGAATATTGACTGCATTTGGTACAGCGCCCGCACGGAATTCCTGCGGTGTACGAACATCCACTATGATTTGTGATGAAAAATCTTCTTTTACAGTTTCTTTTTCTTCACTTAATTTCTCATTTTCTGATTTCTCATTTTCTGAATTCCCAATTTCTTTCTTTTGAATTTCCAACAATTCAATTGTCAGATTTTTGAAGCCAACGGCTCTTGCCTGACGTTGTAGCGAAGCATGTCCGCCGGAAATATTGGTCACATCTGTAAATCCGGCACCAATTAGTGTCCGCAATGCCTGATGACCTTTTTTACCTGTTTCGTCATACACAATTACCGGACGATTTGCAGGAATAGAACTTAGTTTATCCGACAAAAGTTCCAATGGAATATGCATAGCGCCCATGATGTGCGTTTTTTCGTAGGCAAAAATATCACGAACATCAATAAATATCGGATTTTTGCCTTCTACAAAAGCATCCAAATCCGAAACTGTAACCGACTGACTAAAGCCTGATATTTTATTTTCGGCTGTGTATGCAGCCATATTAATGGCATCGTTGGCAGTTCCGAGTGGTGGTGAGTAAGCAAAATCCACATCAGCCAGATCGCTTACAGTAAGTTTGTTTGCAGCTGCCGTGGCAATCACATCCAATCTTCTGTCTGCACCTTCGTAACCGGCTGTTTGTCCACCGAGTATCACTCCGGTTTTTTTGTCAAATACCAGCATAACTGTAACCTGCTCTGCTCCGGGATAATACGATGTGTGATGTTCTTTGTGAATAACCACAGCTTCTGCTTCAATACCCAAAGTGCGGGCTTGTTTCAGCGACAATCCGGTTGTTCCAGCTACGGCTTCAAACACACGAACTATCGATGTCCCGATAGAACCTTTGTAGCTATGTTTTCCTCCCAGTGCATTTTCGGCAGCAATTCGTCCCTGACGGTTGGCCGGACCTGCTAATGGAATACGCACTTTTTTGCCATTTACACGATGTTCAATTTCAACCATGTCGCCGGCGCCAAAAATATCAGCATCCGAAGTTTGCATGTATTCATTTACCAACAAACCTCCGGCTTCACCCATTTCAAGTCCGGTTTCTTTAGCCAATTGAAGAGTTGGACGAACACCAATCGAAAGTAAAACCATATCGGCATCCAATGTTTTGCCGTTATCTAATTTTACGCTTCGGGTTCCAATTTCAGTCACGCCAGCACCTGTATGAATACCAACGCCGTATGATAACATTTCTGTTTCGATAAAACCGGCTGTTTCGGCTTCCATTACAGCCATTACGTGTGGCATCATTTCCACTACATTTACTTTCAATCCACGTTTAACGAGTGCTTCCACCATTTCGAGTCCGATAAAGCCACCACCTACAACGACTGCGGTTTTTGGTTTTTTCTCATCGATGAAAGAAGCAATTTTATCCATATCTTCCAGTGTCCAAAGCGTAAAAACATGACTTGCATCTGCTCCCGGCAACGTGGGCTTAATTGGACGGCCGCCCTGTGCCAGTATGAGTTTTGTGTATTCAAAAGATTTTTGTTCGCCACTTCGGGTGTCGAGCGTTTTTATTACATGATTGTATTTGTCGATGGCGCTTACAAGGGTGTGAACATGTACATCCACATTGTATTGTTCCTTGAAACTTTCGGGACTTTGCAGAATCAGCTTAGAGCGACTTTTAATATCGCCACCAATATAGTAAGGTAATCCACAGTTGGCAAACGAAATATCCGGGCCGGCTTCGAGCATGGTAATCTGCGCATCCGGCGAAATTCTTCTTACTTTGGCTGCGGCGGTTGCACCTGCTGCCACACCACCTACAATAACAATTTTTTCCATATGATTTTATTTTATTTTTTTCGGTTTTTTAATTGACGGCACAAAGGTAATACAAGTATTTTTAAATTACAATAGTATCACTAATAAATTATTATAATATCACTATTATTTTTCTCTATACAATTATATAATGCTTATTTACAACTATTTGTTCGTTAAATAAAAAAACCGGCAATTTCATTGAAATTACCGGCAGGGTTGTCAATCCATTTATAGAGGAAAACTACTTTTGAAATTCCTGAATGGGATTGTGTTTATGTTCTCTGTCCTTCACAACCAGAGTGGTTGTTGGAACATTGGATTTCATATTAAACAAGATGTCGTGACCAACGCAAAGTCCGAATGAAATGTTTAATTCGGTGTTGTTTTGAGCCAGGAAATCAGCCTGCCCAACCGGATTGCAGGATGTGCCTTTTACCGTTTCATCATCGAGCATGTCCGCACCTTTGATTTTTGCATATTTGCAATCTACTGTGAATACTTCAAATTTATCTTCCAGTTTTTCGCGCAATTTCTGAACTTCTTTCGTCATACCCACGCAATGTGCAACACCAATTCGTTTCACTCCGGTCTTTTCGGCAAAGAGTTTCAGTTCTTCCACCCGATTCTGACCCATAAGCAATGAATCTTCAGCTGCACGCATCACTTTTATGTCAGAATCGGAATATAATTTTTTCTGATTTTCCATTTCGTTTTTAATATATGAGAAAATATTGACTTACGCTCTTTCCCTCTCCTCAAGGAGAGGGTTAGGGTGAGTTATTATAATTCTTTCGAAATAGTCATTGCCGCTATTGTACCATCAGCCACAGCTGTGGTTATCTGTCGGTATTTTTTGCTGATAATATCACCGGCTGCATATATATCCGGTAAACTTGTCTGACGGTCTTCGTTGGTTTTGATATATCCCCAATTGTCCAATTCAGGTAAAGTATCGCCCAAAATGGAAACATTCGATTTAAATCCGATAAAAACAAAAACACCATCAGCTTCCAGTTCTTTTGTTTCTTTGGTTTTCAGATTTTCAATAAAAGTAATCATTTTGCCATCGCGTTTCTCAAATTTTCGTGGTTCGTGCTCGTACATGACCGAAATTTTTTCATTTTTCTGCAATTCTTCTACTGCAGTCTGGTTAGCAGTCAACTTATCAAACTGATGAATCATGGTTACTTTGCTGGCAAATTTAGTGATAAATAAAGCTTCTTCAACAGCTGAATTTCCTCCACCAATTACGGTAACTTCTTTATCTACAAAGTATTTAGCATCGCAGGTGGCACAATACGAAATTCCTTTTCCTTTGAATTCTTTCTCGCCCGGAGCATTCATGGTATTGGGAGTAGTTCCGGTAGCAATAATTATTTTTTTCGCTTTGATGGTTTCAAATCCATCAATCACTATTTCTTTTTTCACCAAATCCACCGAAGTGATATCCACAGCCACTTTGAAATCGATGCCCGTATGTTTTGCTTGTTCGCTCATGTAGTGCGCCAGCATGAATCCGGGTTGTGGTTGCTCAAATCCCGGATAGTTGGATACCTGATGCGTAATTCCCATGTAACCGCCGGGAAGTGCCGGGTCAATTAAAATAGTTTTGATTTTTGCTTGTCCCAGATAAATTCCTGCTGTTAGACCCGCAGGGCCACCACCCAAAATAGCCACATCGTATTCCGAAACTGTTTTTTTCTGATTGGCTTTTACAGCTGCAACTTCATCGGATGTTAGCATTTTATCCAATCGCTCTACAATTTCCGACTTTTTTATGCCACCGCTGATAGAGTCCAGAATTTGTTTTCCGTTATCGAAAAACAACAGAGTAGGTGAGGAGCTCACTCCGAGTGAGTTAGCCAACTCACGGTTTCCCTGACGAAAAATTTTGACAAATTTGATTTTTTCGCCATACAATTCAGCCATTGCGTCAAATTTTGGTGCTAACGCTTCGCACGGCGGACATTCAGTTGAATAAAAATCAACCACTACTTTACCGCCATCAAGTACTTCCTGCTGAAAATCAGCTGCATTAATTTCTTTCATAAGACCTCTCCCCAGCCCTCTCCGAAGGAGAGGGAGTTGCGGGTAATTTTAAGTTTATTGTAATTTATATTTTACCTAAATATGTTCTTTTATTCATATGTCTGGAAATGAAATCTTCCAAATAAATAGAAATCTATTCAAATGCTGTCTCCCTCTCCTCCGGAGAGGGTTGGGGAGAGGTTTAGAGGGCTGAGGTGAGGTAATACCCTGCCCCCAAACTCAATAATTCCTTTACTGGTCTGCAATCCGGATTGTTTGGATGTCCGAATTTGTTTTTCGCAACCGAAGCGCAACCACCTCCGCAGGCCAATGCCACTTCACAACTTTTACACTTTTCTATCGTGGTAATATCGCGGTTTTGCCAGCTTTCGATGGCTGTTTCGTTTTTCGTTACTTCGGGATAAAAAGTGCCTAATTCATCGCCTTTATTTCCAACAGTCGCGGTACACGAATAAATTGTTCCGGTAAAGTCGAATGCCCACTCGGTTTTACAGGCCGGACATGAATCGAACAATGGTGTTGGAAGTGATTCGTTTTCAGCAATGTATTTGGCGATGGAAAATGCAGGTTTGTAAAACTCAGCTATGTATGGGTGAATTTTCAGCAATTCGTATAAATGCTGATATAGCGTTGCGCGATCGAATAGTTTTTCGGGCGTACTGTTGCAAAAGTGCAATTCGTAGTTGCGGCCAATCTGCGTTTTGAATAGTGGCGATTTTGTCCAGCCTTTTTCGATGGCAAAGCGTGATAAACCGGCCAGATTCTCGATATTTTCTTTGTCGATTACCATACGAAGGTTAATGTTTAAACCGGCAGCCAGACAAGCATCGATTCCTTCCACAATTTTTTCGAAAGTGGGTTGTTTTCCTTTCAGGTAGCGTCGCCCATCATGTATCTCCTGAGTTCCATCCAGTGTTACCTGAATTTCGCGAATGCTGGCTGTTTTTAGTAAATCTACATAATTGGCTAAAGTGTAACCATTTGTAACAAATGCTAAATCAAGTTGTGCTTCATTCGCTTTCTGAATAAAATGAGCGAGCATTTCCCGTTGATGTTCACCCGGTAAAAGCGGCTCACCACCAAATACAGTGATATATTTTCTCCGACCGGCAAATTCAGTTTTTATATAGCTGAAAAATGCATCAATCACATCGTTGTTAACTGCTTTCTGAACAGGATTGTAACCTTCCTGATAACAATACGAGCAGGCAAAATTGCAGGAATAGTTAGGCACAAAAAACAATTGCGTTTCATCGTCCTCACGTTTTTCGGTAAAATCAAGATAAGCGAGTTTAAATGCCCGTTTTTCTTTGGTTTCGTCAGTAAGATATCCCCGTTGAACAAACTCTCCTTTCGGATCGAGTTTATTTTTCAACATTTTCAGTTCATTTGCCGAAATGATATCAGCCGATTTATGCAGTGGATTTACAATAAAAAAATCCTCTGAATCAGCAATTTTTGTGATAATATTGTGCTGAGATAAAGCCATTTTCTGGTGTTTATTATTAAAAAAAGAAATAACTTTTCCAAAGTTTCAAACTTTGGAAAAGTTAAGCCCGTAGTTAGTCGTGACAACCGGCTACGATAATCGAATTTTTAGCGCAACATTGTGCAACTTTTGATTCGTTGTTGCTGCCTGAGCAGCAGGTTTTTTTCACTACACTTTTCATAAAAACTTATTTTAGTTGTGAATTAATACTGCTCCTAAAACCTGAGAGGAATTGTTAAATCACTTTCAGATGGTTTGGAAGCAGTTTTTCTTAATTTCCTAATTTCTTATTTTTCTTATTTTCTTCCTCCAATTGTCCAACTTGCTACTTCGGCCTGACCTTTGGCATAAGGCTCAGATTCTTCAAAAATTCGAATATTGCTGAAACCGGTTTCTTCAAGCATTGTCAGATATTCAGCACGCGTAACTGCTCCTGCCCAGCATTCAGCAACGGCAATTGGGTCATTACGGTATTCATCGGCAATAGGCGAAGTGGCGTAAATATCGCTCACTACAAACCGTCCACCTGATTTTAATATCCGATAAACTTCGTTCCAAACTGCTTGTTTGTCAGAAGCATGATTGATGGTACAGTTGGAAATTACTAAATTCACCGAATTTGTTTCCAAAGGTAGTTTTTCCAGTTCGGCCTGCAAAATTTCAGCATTTTGTACATCGAATTTTGCAAGGTTTGCTTTGGCTTTGGCAATCATTCCTTCCGAAATGTCAATCCCATACACATACCCTGTTTCGCCAACTTCTTCGGCCAGTCTAATGACATCGTTTCCGCGTCCGCTACCCAAATCCACACAAATTTCACCGGCTTGTGGTTTGGCGTGGTTTATTGCACCACCGCACGACAAACAACAACTTGTTTCACTCAGACTGGTGTAACGTTCGTTTATTGCTTCAGTTATCATTTTAATATACGTTTATTTTACTGCGGAGTTTGTACCAGCTTCCGCCGTTATGTACATTGGTAAAACCGTTGTTGGTCAATACACCTTTGGCAGTAGCGCTGCGCGATCCTGATGCACAACAGGTTATGATGGCTTTGTTTTTGCCTTTCAGTTTGTTCATGTTTGCATGCAGTTTGTCGAGAGGAATATTCACCGCACCTCTGATATGGCCGCTTTCGAATTCGCCTTTGGTGCGAACATCCAGAATAATGGCACCTTCTTTTACTAAATCGGCCAGACTTACTTGTGGTTTTATACCGAATATTTTTTTAAGTAATTCAATCATATTATTTTTGTTGTATTGTAATTTCGGCACAAAGATAAAACAATATTTTAAATTATTATAGTATCACTAATAAATTATTTTGTTATCACTAAAAATATTTATATCTTTGTCGCGTTCATTCGTGAATCAAAATGACTAAAATGTTTGATAATCATGTTGTTTAAAGAAGAAATATCGCCGGAATATGCGCAGGAACTTTTTGCTGACAGCGAAAAAGTTTTAAAGTTTATTGCTGATGTAAAATGGAAAGACGGTTTTACCTGTCGGAATTGCGGTCATACCAATTTTTGTGAAGGTAAAACGCCATCTTCACGTCGTTGTACGCGTTGTAAAAAGGAAGAATCTGCAACAGCCAATACCATTTTTCATAACATTAAGTTTCCTATCAACAAGGCATTTTATATAGCTTATAATGTTTGCGTGGTTGGGAATGAGTTTTCGTCGTACAATTATTCGGATCAACTTGGATTAAATCAGATGACCTGTTGGAAGTTCCGGAAAAGGATACAGGATTGTATGTTGAAAATTAATGTTGATGAAAAATCAAAAATTCAAACGATTTTGATGGCTGATTATAAGTGAGTTGGTAATTTATCCTGATAGCTATAGTGAATAATGATTTGTTTTTTTAGCTGAAAATCAATTTCTTATTTTCTAATTTCTTAATTTCTGAAATATAAACAAGAGCAATGATACGAAATCAATGGTATGTAATTCTCGATTCACGGGAAGTTGGGAAAAGTAAACCGGTGAAAGTAAAACGTCTTAACGAAACAATGACTTTGTGGCGTGATAAGTCAGGGAAAGTAAATTGTATTTCCGACCGCTGTTGTCATCGCGGTGCTTCACTTTCGTGCGGTAAAATTGTGAATGATATGGTTGAATGCCCGTTTCATGGTTTTCTGTTTGATGGTGATGGAAAAGTACGGTTGATACCGGCAAATGGCAAAAACTCAAAAATACCTGAATCACAACATGTTCATGCATTCCCGGTGTACGAAAACCACGGATTTATCTGGATTTGGTATGGTGATAAGGCTAAAATAACCGATAAGCCTCAATTTTTTTCGGAGTTGGCAGATATGTCGTACGCTACTTTTATCGACCACTGGAAAATGCACTATTCACGTTGTATAGAAAATCAACTGGATGTGGTTCATTTGCCCTTTGTACATAAAACCACGATTGGTGGTGGAAACAAAACGCTTGTTCATGGACCTGTGGTAGAGTGGGAGGGCGATTTAATGACTTTTTATGTGAATAATGTTGTGGACGATGGAGTAACTAAACCATTGAAGTCAGAAGAAATTCCGGATTATAAGCAACTTTTTCATTTGCAGTTCCAATTTCCCAATATCTGGCAAAATTACATTTCGGATAAGTTCAGGGTTTTTGCTGCCTTTGTGCCGGTTGATGATGAGAATACACTGATTTATTTGCGTAATTATCAGAAGTTTTTAAAAGTTCCTGTGCTTACACCTTTGGTGAATTATCTGATGAAATTATCCAATATCGTGATACTTCGTCAGGATAAACGGGTGGTGGAAACGCAACTCCCCATGAAAGCTGAATATAAAATGGATGAACGATTGATTGTTGGAGACAAACCTATTGCTGAGTATCGGAAGAGAAGGTATGAGTTGCAAAACGAAAAATAAAAAAATCAGAATTTGAAATTTCAAATTCTGATTTTTTTTAGAAAATGTTATGTGTTTATTTTTCCAATCGTTTCATGGCTTCTATAGTAGCTTCGCGACTACCAAAAGCTGAGAAACGGACAAATCCTTCACCGCTGGCACCAAAACCGGCTCCCGGAGTTGTTACAATGTTTTTTTCTTTCAGCAGATAATCGAAATAATCCCAGCTTCCCATGCCTTCGGGTGCTTTTGCCCATACATAAGGAGCATTTTTACCTCCGTATATGGTATAACCGGCTTTGGTCAGTCCTTCGCGGATAATGCGGGCATTTTCTGTATAAAATTCTATCAGCGCTTTCACTTGTTTTTTGCCTTCAACGGAATATGTAGCTTCAGCAGCACGCTGAACAACGTATGAGGTACCGTTAAATTTGGTGCTGTGGCGACGATTCCAGAGTTTATTCAGCATAACAGCTTCGCCATTTTCGGTATAACCAACCAATGCTTTAGGCACTACGGTGTAACCGCAACGTGTTCCGGTAAATCCTGCAGTTTTAGAGAAACTATGGAATTCGATGGCCACTTCTTTCGCTCCTTCAATTTCGTAAATGCTGTGTGGTACATTTTCTTCGGTGATAAATGCTTCGTAAGCTGCGTCGAAAAGGATGATGGCTTTGTTTTCTTTGGCATATTTTACCCAAACTGCCAGCTGATCTTTTGTCAGCGTGGTTCCTGTAGGATTGTTCGGATAGCAAAGATAAACGATATCTACTTTTTCGGTTGGAAGTTGTGGAACAAAATTATTTTCAGCAGTACAAGGGAGATAAACCAGATTGCTCCATTCGTTGCGTTCGTTGGGTTCGCCAGCACGACCGGACATAGCGTTGGTATCTACATACACCGGATAGCTCGGGTCGGTGATGGCTACTTTATTGTTTACATCGAAAATGTCGCCGATGTTTCCGGTATCACTTTTTGCGCCGTCACTCACAAAAATTTCATCAGCGGCAATATCCAGACCATTTGCTGCATAATCGTTGGCTACGATGGCATCGCGCAGAAAAGCGTAACCCTGTTCAGGTCCGTAACCACGGAAAGTCGCAGCATGACGTTGTTCTTCGGCTGCTGCAATCATTGCGTCGACCGATGCATCAGGTAAAGGCAAACTTACGTCACCAATTCCCATGCGGATAATATTCGCTTCGGGATGTGCTTCCTTGTGTTGCGTTACTCGTTTTGCTATTTCAGAAAAAAGATAAGTTGCCGGAATTTTTATGAAATTCTCATTAATAAGTGCCATAATTTAGTTTGATAGTTTATAGTTTTAAGTCGGTAGTTTGTTTTCAAAATCTGTATCAATACTATTAACTACAGACTATTTGCTACCTACTGATTTTTTAAATTTCTCCTTCGAAAACTGTGGTTGCACCACCGGTCAGGTAAACGTGATTGTCAGCTTCTCTCCATTCGATAGTTAGTTCTCCACCAAGCAATTCTACAGTCGTTTTTCTGTTGTTTTTGCCATTCAGAACACCTGCAACCACTGCCGCACATGCACCTGTACCACAAGCCAATGTTTCGCCCGAACCACGTTCCCAAACGCGCATTTTGATATAATTATCAGAAACTACCTCTATAAATTCGGTATTTGTGCGGCGTGGAAAAACAGGAGCATTTTCGATAACCGGACCTATTATGGGCAAATTCAGACCGGCAATGTCGTTTTGATAAATTACAGCATGCGGATTTCCCATCGAAACAGCTGTAATATTATATTCTAGACCGTTATTGAACGAAACTTTTTTGTCAATAATTTTTTCTTCATCAAAAACGGTTGGAATTGTTTTTCCGTCCAAAATAGGTTCTCCCATATCCACGGTAACAGTTTTTACCTTATTATTATCATCAATAACGAGTTCCAGTACTTTTACGCCTGCTAATGTTTCCAGTGTAACCGAAGTTTTGGTTGTCAAACCTTTGTCGTACACATATTTTCCGATACAGCGCGAAGCATTTCCGCACATTTCCGATTCTGAGCCATCGGCATTGAACATGCGCATGCGGAAATCGCAGGTGTCGGAAGGCATAATCATTACCAATCCATCAGACCCGATACCTTTGTGGCGGTCGCTGTATTTAATGGCAAATTCCGCAGGATTTTCTATTGATTCGATAAACCCGTTCACGTAAATATAATCGTTTCCGGTTCCGTGCATTTTGGTGAATTTCATTGTTCGTATATTTTTGATATTCAGTATCTAAAAAACAATTATTTCAGAAGTTTAGTTCGTTTTTTCTGAATGAGCACACAAAATTAATATTATATCGTTTAAAACATTCCTGAGAAGATGCGGTAATTTGTAAAAAATACAATTTATATTAAACTGAAATTTATTTAATGTATTTAATTTCAATCAGTAGTTATTTTGTTGATTATTGTATAAAAATAAAAGCAATAACCTGTTTGTTATTGCTTTTGTAACCCCGGTGGGGGTCGAACCCACGACCCACAGATTAAGAGTCTGTTGCTCTACCAACTGAGCTACGAAGTCATTGTTTTTTTAATTTGGTCAACAAAAATACTAAAAAATCTTTGTGTCATTACCATGCCATAAAAAAAATCTGATGTTTTTATCAACTAAAAACATCAGATTTTTTATTATTGGCTGAAAATGTATGTGTTATATCTTTTCTATTTTTTTGAAAAACACACCTGCATCAGTAGTTAGTTTAGCCAGGTAAACGCCTTTTGGCAATGCACTTAAATCCATGCGTTGATTGCTTGTGCTAAATATAAATTTACCACTAAGTGTCAATATTTCAATTTCTTTAATATCGAAACCTGAAATAAATACAGTAGAACGGGTTGGATTTGGACATACACTGTATTGATTGGCTTTTACTACATCAACAGCAGTATTATTAGGTGCCCATTTAATAGAAATATTTGAAATCGGTGTAACGGCTGTACCTGTTACAGTTTGTGCAGCAGTTCCTTTGGTAAAGGTGGAAGTTGTGTATTTACTGGCTGTACCATAAGCTTTTGATGTCATTTCTATACATACTGAATAAGTTCCATCAGCAACAATTGTACTATTTGCCTGATTTTTTGCATTCCAAGTAGAAGTAATTGTGCCTGCGGCCGTCTTTGTAGCACCAGTTGTAGCATTTACTTTGTTTTTTGCAGTGTTTGCAGTCCAATTTACCAAATCTGAATAATATTGTGTGTCATTGCCATACATGGTTAAAGTACGTAGAAAAGAACCATCTGGATTTTTAATCCAAACGGCATAAAAATAAGCACTTGTATAAGCAACAGTTGCAGATACGGTTAAAGTTCCATCGGTGTTGGCTTCGGGAGCTGATTCCTGAGCTGAAACAATTGAAAATACTGATAGAAGCAAAGCGAAAATAAAAACCTTTTTCATAAATGATGAATTTTTAAATATGTTATTAATACTATGATATGAGTAGGACTATTAACTATAATTTTTTTTAAACATATGAGTTTTTGAAATTGTTCAATTCATTTTAAAACCTTTTCGAAATATTGAAAAATATTCTGCCGGTTGTATTGTTTTCCTCAAAGGTAGCTTCGAAATCAGTTGATAATATTATATCGTTTGTAATTCGCCACATTACACCGATTTCTGCAATATCCTGCGCAAAAATTTGTGCTTTACGGTATTCCACATCAAGTGCTAATTTACCATCAAGAAAATCTTTGCTCATATTAGCTCCATAAATAAATCCTGAATAAATCGATGTACTTAACGCTGTTGCCGAAACAGTAAGTGAAGCATCTATCCATGGTAAACTGGAATAGGTGAGGTAACTCATGGCATTCATCGATTCGTGCGATGTAGGTGTTTGTACACGGTAACCTGCAGTTCCACCCCAGCTGAAATATTTAAATGGATGATAATTAAATCTGAAACGTAACCCCTGACGCATTTCTTTTTCCAATAAACTGTCGATGCGGTTTTTGTAAGTTTCGTAATAGTACACGTTTCGTCGAGCATCGAACGAAGCAGATAGCGACAATTCTTTTACAGGGCGATATGTAAGCGATACGTATATGCTTGTTAAATCAAAATCATTGATAGGTATATTGTTTTCTACGGCATACAAATCTAATTCAGCAGAGCCGAAAAAGTCTACATTTTTAATCAAACTATTTGCATGTTGTAAATACAGGTATCTTCTGTCGGTAACCAACTGATTTGTTTGATTGAAAAATGCCAACGATGTTTGCATGGTACGTAAATCTTTTTGATAATTATGGCTTACAAAAGCTCCGTACTGAAAAAGTTTGGTGTCGAGAGAATACGTTGTGTCGTTTGGTCGTGTGCCAATCAATGCGCCAACGGTAAAATTTTTCAATTTCTTTTCGAACTGAAAACCATCAACAGCACCAATATTGGCTGTGTTTGCATTAATTTTACGTCCGAATATTAAACTTGCTTTGTTTTTAAAATCGTATTTCAACGCAAGATTGTAAATTCTTAGATCTTTATAATCTTCGTTCGGATTAAATAAGGTATGTGTGTACGACATATAATTTTCGAATGAAAAGCCCGAACCAGCAATGCTGTCTGCATTGAAAGCCAAATTGTATTTCAGTCGGAAATTAGGCGTTGTTAAAACTAATGGATTAGAGGCAGTATTGATATATGACGAAACCGAGAATCGACCTGAAATATCGGTGTTTTTTTCATTTTTTTTAATTCCCTGAATTACTTCATCATTTACCGAAACCGATTCGTTTGTTTTTTCGATGGCAACTTCCAACGGAAAATCAGGTTTCAAAATTGCAAAAAGTGTGGTTGAAAGTGTTGGTTTAATTGCTCCTATAAGTTTACCTACACATGATATGGACGATAATTCAGTTATGACAAGCCCGGGTTGATACTTATTATTGATTTTATAGAATAATGTGTCGCCCGTATGAATTCCAACGGTACTTGCAAATTTCACATACACATTTTCTGAACTGATAAAAGAGACAATTCCCTGTTTTTCGGTTTCAGCGTTTTGAGCATTCAGATTCAGCGATGCCATCAAAACAATAAATATGTAAATGAATTTTTTCATGAATATATTCAACTTTAAAAATGCTTATCGTTGTGGCAACGTTTACAGGTGTTTTTCGAATCCCAGCCGGCATCATTCATATGGCAATCGGTACATTTTGTCCATGCACCTCTATGATTACCTGAGTAAATACCCCAGAAACTATCGTGTTGTTTAAACTTAACGGTATTCCATGTCTGAGTTGTATGACATTCATTGCAACTATATTTTGCGAAAACTCCGTTATGAGCCGGTATATTAGCTGCAGCAATTGATCTTTTTCCTCCGTGACACGATGTACATTCAGATTTTAGACGAACTCTATAATCTCCATCAGTATGACATTCGTTACATTCTTTGTTATGTCCGCCTGTTAACGGAAAATAACTGTGATCGAAGCCTTTACCTATGGTTGTCCAGTTTAAGCCGGTCATATTATGGCATCTTGCACAATCGGTATCAAATCCCAACGCCTGGTGATCGTATGGTTTACCAGCAGTAGATTGATATTCTTTTTTATGACAGGCATAGCAATCTGTCCGGATATTATCGAACCGCAGTGAAGATGCAGAAGTATGACAACGGTAACAGTCGGCAGTTTGATGTAATCCACGTAATGGGAATCCTGCTTCCTGATGCATTGTTTTCACTTTTGTTACAATCCATGAATTGGTGGTATGACAACGTGCACAATCAGGTCCGGTTGTTGCCTGATGTACGTCGGTATGACAAGCATTACAATCGGTTTTTGCTTTGGAAAAATCTAAATCAGTATGACATTTTTTGCAATCAACACTGCTGTGTTGCCCACGAAGCGGAAATTTGGTTTTATTGTGATTGAAACCATCTTTTTTAATGATTTTCCAGTCGTCGGTATTATGACAAATCGCACAGTCGAGATTGAATTTTTCTCCGTGTGGCGATTTTGCACTGGCAAAACCAATGAATAAACTCAGAAATATGATAAATGTGATATTACGCATTTTATATTATACTTTCCTGTTTTCCTAATTTTCAACAATGTTTCCAAATTCACTCCAACCCACAGCACTCAAATAAGCCGATTTGGTTCCGACTGGTATATGTAAAGTGCAATTATCTTTATTTACCAGTTCGAATGCTGATAACGATTCGGTAATATCAATAGGCGTTGTGCTTTTTACATAAACATCCTTTAAGCCCGTACAATTAAAAAATGCTCTTTTACCAATGGCTAATACATTTTCGGGAATTGTAACCGAAGTAATATACCTGCAATCGCTAAATGCAGAATTGTCGATAAACATAATATCGGATCCGATAATGTAACTGCCTGCTTTTGATGCAATACATTTTTTTATAGTAAATTGCGATGCGTCTGTAAGTACACCGTTTATAAATGTAAAGGCTGTATTTTCCGCAGGAATATTAAAACCTTGTAAGTTATCGCATCCTTCAAATACATTTAAACCAATGTACCACATTGCCGAAGAAACCGTAAAGTTACCTGAAAGCGCAGTACATCCGTAAAATGCATTGTCTTCTATCACCTGAAGTGTTGATGGAAATATAACTGATGAAATTGCCGTACAATTGGCAAATGCAAATGGTCCAATAGAAGTTACAGTACCCGGAACTTCAAAAATACCTGTTTTACTTGTCGGGAACTGAAAAAGTGTAGCGCCATCAACGCTGTAAAGTACTCCATCCAATGCCGAAAAAGTCATGTTAGCCGGACTAACCGTAAATAAACCACTACAACCATTAAATGCTGAATTTTCAATTTCGTTGAGAGTTTCAGGAATGGTAATGTTAGTTATATTTGTACAATTAGCAAATGCCCATGATTTGATGGTCAGTGTTGAGTCGGGAAATGCCAGTGTCCCGGTAATGTTTTTACAACCCTGAAATGCTGAAACACCTATAAACTTAGTTGGGGCTAAAGTTAATTCCAAAAGATTTTCGCAATAAGCAAATGCTGAGCGGCCAATTGTATCTTTTACCGATGCAGGAATTACAAGTGTGCCTGTAAGTCCACATTTTGTAAAAGCATAATCACGAATGGATGTTATATTTTCAGGTAAAATAACTGTTTTAAGATTTGTTTTTCCTTTTGGTACATCAATGCTATAAAAGGCATATTCAGGAATCTCGTTGGCTTTGTAATAATACGATGAAATTCCATTAGTTCCTTCATAACCATTGTAAGCTGCTATGGTAGCATGACTTAAGTCCAGAATTTCGAGATTCGGCATTTCATCGCGCATGGTTTGAAAATCGCGACTGTCGATAGTGTCGTTGATAACCAAATGTTTTACGGTGCTTATTCCAACCAAAAAAGCTCTTTCAAGACCGCCAGGGCGTATGCCGCTAACAGTGGTAATTCCGTTTGAGGTGCTTACTTTCGAATCGAAGATGCTGTCGTCATCGCAACTAATTAAAGCAGCAGCAAATAAAAAAATGATAAATATCTTTGAAAGTTGATTTTTCATTTATTTGTGACAATTAGCATATGAAATAGTTGCAAATCAGATTACTAAATACTGCTTAAATTTTTAGTTGAATTATTTTTGTTAAAAATATTTACCAGTAAAAAATTATAAACCTGCGCAAAAGTAATGCAATTAATTTGTTAAAAATGATATTTTCTGGACTAAGTTTGCACAAAATCAATAAAGTTGAGCAAAAGTAATAAAATTTATCTTTTAAATTTCATAAGTGCTATGCTTTCAATAAAAAAACAAGCCGGTGACAATTTGAATAAGTTTTATTATTTATGCGAATCAGGAGTAGAAATATATTATTGCAGCCTAAAAGGCTGAATTTTCATAACCGCAGGTCAACGACCTGTGGAAAAGAAATAGAGTCTCTACGCTGCCTGTGAGGCAGTACTTTTAAAATACTGCCTTACAGGTAGATGACTTATTCACATCTTAATGAGGTTGTCTTAAAAGTTCCTTTAAAATTTCATAAAGTTATAAATTGAAAGTATTGAATTAAATAATTCATTTTTTGAACGCTAAGTCGCTACGGCACAAAGCCGCAAAAGAATGTTCTTCGTGTCGTTGCGACTTTGTGTCTTTGCGTTCGAAAATTTTTCTTACTAATTGTGAGTAGGTTATCTTAAAAATTAGCTTATGAGACAGGCTCTATGAAAATTAAATCCCATTCGGGATTGACAGTTATAAACAACAGCTAATGAGTAAGTTGAAAAATAAATCAACTCCTGATTGGCATTATTTACTAAAGTGTAGTAGTTAATAAGCAGATATTGAAGATTATATGTGAATTAGGACATGTAAGTATTACAATAATTCCAATAATGAAATTTTTAAATTGGCAAGCCTCATTGCTGGAAAATGATGAAAGAATTCATATATGCCTGAAATAGAATTAATGTGATAAAAGTGCTGATAATAAGTAAAATATATAAGATACTTAAAGTCAGTATTAAAAAATATCATAATCATTTCTCCGTATTTAGGTATAGTTGTTTTTGTTGTTAATCATATATTTTATTTATCTTTGAAAACTCTATATGAAAATGAAAGCAATTTTATTTAACATATTTGTTTAGCATGCAATTCTCGAATATCATTGAAAAGAAATTATTAATTTGTTTAGCTATTCAATTAGATATACAAAATATTTTATGAAAATTAAAAGTTTTATATTGACAATTATATTATCTAATTTTTTGATAATAAATGGTTTTGCGCAGTTTTCCCCCGGAGAATTAAGCAAAGGTCATGCTAATCTTGAAGGTACCAGCAATTGCACAAAATGTCATACCCCCGGAAGTAAAGTTTCCAGCCAGAAATGCCTTGATTGTCATAAAGAGATTAAAACGAGCATTGATACAAAGAAAGGTTTTCACGGTACTGCCGAAGTAGGTACAAAAGAATGTATTACTTGCCATATCGAACACAAAGGAAAAGAATTTCAGATTGCCAAAATCAATAAAAAAACTTTCGATCACAGCAAAATGGGTTTTGAATTGAAAGGAGTTCATGCTAAAAAAGATTGTAATGCCTGTCATAATGCCAAATTTATAGCTGATCCGGATCTTAAAAAGAGAAACTTCACTTACAGAGGTTTAAGTTCCAATTGCCTGAATTGCCACAGCGATTATCATCAGGGAAAACTATCCTCTAAATGTTCTGAATGTCATAGCTTCGAAACTTTTAAAAATCCAAAAGTTGTAGGATTTGATCATAACAAAACGAAATTTCCTCTCAAAGGAAAGCATAGTGCAGTTAAATGTATTACTTGTCATAAAACTGAAATAGCAAACGGAAAACCTGTACAGAACTTTAAGAATTTACAGTTCAAATCCTGTACTCCTTGTCATAAAGACGTTCATGAATCAAAATTCGGAAATGATTGTCAAAAATGTCATACTGAAGAATCGTTCCACATCATTAAAAAAGTAAGTACATTCAATCACGATAAAACTAACTTTCCACTGATAGGTAAACACAATGCCGTGGCATGTAAATCATGCCATAAAACGGAACATATGACGGATCCTATTAAACACGATAAATGTTCCGATTGTCATACCGATTATCATAAAGGGGATTTTGTTAAAAAAGGTGTTTCAACTCCGGATTGCAATATATGCCACACAAATGATGGTTTTACTCCAAGTACATTTACTATTGCTAAACACAATAAAACTAAATTTAAACTTGAAGGGGCTCATATGGCAACCAATTGTACGGCTTGTCATAAAAAGGACAATAAAGTATGGTCGTTCAAGAACATGGGGTCGAAATGTGTGGATTGTCACAAAAATGAGCATAAAGGCTTTATGGATGACAAATTTATGCCAAACGAAGATTGTACAATCTGTCATACAGTTAAAAGCTGGAAAGTGGAAAAATTCGACCATGATAAAACCGGTTTTAAACTGGAAGGCGCACATACAAAAAACTCCTGTGGTGAATGTCATTACAAGAAAAATATTGCCGGAGTTCGTATTCAGAAATTTGAAAGTCTCACACAGGAATGTTCACAATGTCATACCGATAAGCATTTTGGTCAATTTGCCGAAAATGGAAAAACAACATGTCTGAAATGTCATGGTTTTGATAGCTGGACAAAAAGTAAGTTTGACCATAACACATCTCGTTTCAAGCTGGAAGGAGCTCACAAAAAGGTGCTTTGTGTTAAATGTCATACAGAAACTACCGACAACAGAGGAACATTTGTAAAATATAAATTCGAAAGAATTGATTGTATCGCATGTCATAAATAGAATATCACCATCGAAAATCTAATAAATTTAATAATTCGAATAAATGGAAAAAACTGATTCAAAAACCTATGATGTTTTGCATCGATTATTACATTGGAGTATTGCATTATGTATTCTTGTTTTGTTAGGAACAGCATTGCTCCATATAACCTGGTTTGGAAATGATCATCTTGCTAGAATTATTCAGGATAATCTTAGTTTACTTGGCAGTCAGGTGTCTTATGGAGATGCAACAATTATTGCAAAACGTATTGCTCAACCCATGTGGGATTGGCATTATTATGCAGGATATGTTTTAGTTGGTCTTTATATTTTAAGACTTATACATCTCTCTATTTACAAAATGCAATTTCCAAGTCCGTTTGATAAAAAAAATACATTGAAAAAAAGATTTCAGGGTAGCATTTATATTCTGTTTTATGTTTTGGTTGGTATCACTACAGTGACAGGAGCTTTGATGATTTGGGGACCTACAAGCTGGCGATGGACTTCACAGATTATTCATTATCAATCACATTATTATGCAATGGCATTTATTGTGTTGCACTTTGGTGGAATTACCGTTACCGAACTCTTTATGGAGAAAGGTGTAGCATCGAAAATGATACATGGTTGAACTTTTTTTAGATGAAATTTATAAGCCCTGGTGAAAATCATTCATCAGGGCTTATTATTTGGTGTTTTAGGGTTTTCTTTCAACGCTTTTCAGCTTTCATCGTTTTTTTAGGAGCCATGTTTAAGTACAATTTCACCATGTTTGGTTTTAACATCAATACCAATTTTTTTAAGAAACTGGGTTGGCAATTCACCACCGGCAAAGATATAAACCATATCGTTATCGATTTTTATATTTTCATCCGATAGGGAAGAAGTCAACTGAACTATATCGTTTTCGATGGATGTAACCTGAGTGTTGAATAATACCTCCAGCATACCTGCTGTAACTGCATTTTGAATCAATTCTGCATTTCGTGGTTTCAATCTGCTGAATTTATCGCTTCTGTACGAAATAGTTACTTTGTTTTTATTTGTTAGCAATAATGCAGCTTCTACTGCCGAGTCACCACCACCAACAATCAAAATTCGTTTATTTTCAATCATCTCCGCATCCAAAAGCCTGTAAGCTACTTTTTGACTCATTTCGCCCGGAACATTAAGTTTACGTGGTGTTCCCCTTCGGCCAAGAGCTAAAAGTACCGAATGACTTGTAAAAGTTTCACCAGTAAGTAACTGAACCTCGAATATATCACCATTTTTCTGTATGGATTCCACTTTCGATTTTTCACGGATTGAAATGTCGTGTTTCGAAAGTACTTTCATCCAAAGTCCTAGCAATTCATCTTTTGAGGTTTCACTCAACTTTACTTTTCCATACAATGGCAAATCCATTGGATGAGTCATTACTACTTTCGATCGTGGATATGTATAAACAGTACCTCCTAAAGAATCTTGCTCAAGCGTAAGTACTTTTAAACCTGCTTTTTTAGCACCAAGAGTTGCTGAAATTCCTGCCGGACCAGCACCAACTACTATCACATCGTATTCGGCTGTGTGATTCTTTTGCATGGATTTTACAATATTCTCCATAGCTTCACGTCCCTGAGTCACAGCATTTCGGATAAGACCCATACCACCTAATTCGCCGGCAATAAAAATGCCCGGTACATTTGTTTCGAATGCTGGACTGACATGTGGTAAGTCAACACCTCGCTTTTCGGTACCTATCCACAGCGAAATTGCCTCCATGGGGCAAGCTCTGAAACATGCACCATGACCGATACATTGCGAAGCGTTGATAATGGTTGCTTTTCCGTTTCGAATTCCAAGTATATCATGTTCGGGACATGCTTTTATACATGCTCCACTCTGTATACATCGGTTAGGATCAACTACAGGATATAATGAAACAGGTTCGTACAAACCATCTTCACGGGCCTGTGTAATTTTTGCTTTTACAGTTTTGTTTTCACGTTTTTTGTACCTGATATAGAAAAACAATATCAGAATCATCAATAGCACAACAAAACCGTATATAAGTACCTCTAGAAGTATTTCCATAAAATTAGAATATCCATTTATAACCCAAAAACCAAACTACTGCAATATGAATTATGAGAATCAGAATCATTATTATAGCAAACGGCACATGAGCAATATGCCAGTAATGAAAAAGCTGTTGCATTTTCTCCAATCGTTTAATCCGACGGTTAAGAATTCGTTGTTTTCGGAGAATGAACCGTATGTGCTGGTGCTCTTTCGGAGAAATATGATTGGCTGCCAGCTTTAGTCTGATTTGCGAAAATTTAGTATTACTGATTTCTGATAAATTAATTCCGTATTTTTCAGTAAGTTCGTTGGTGAATTTTTCTCTTAGTTCCGATATTTCGTTCATTGTCATTTCTCGGCCTTCGATGGAACGTGGTATCTGAACATAAATATAACGTCCGATGACTCCACTGACCCAAACAATAGCCAAACTCCAGAATCCGATGGAAATAATACCTCCAAATTTAAAAGTGGTATGAAAAAGCACAAAAACGGTTCCTAAAGTGCAAAGGAAAATGTGAAACTCAAGCCAGTATTTGAGTGTACCGATGTGCGAAAGCGATTTCATTCGTTTACGGAGCATGTACATCAATATTCCACTCACAATGAGTATTGAGCCGGTAATTCCTAAACCATGTCCGATAAGACCACTTGGCTTTAGTAATTCGTATTGCGGATGAAAAGGTTGTTCGTCTAAAGGAAGTTTGTAATAGGAACTTCCATAGTATCCAAGAAACCCCAGAGCACTAAATACAATCAATATATAAATGCCTATGGATATTTTATGCAGGTATCCTTTCATTTTAGAGTTGATTTTTTTTTTCAAAGTTAATACTTCTGGTTGAATTGAAATTAAAACTGAATTGTAAATTGTTTAATTTAGAAACGAAACAAATTACATATTATTTCAGCTTCTGATTTTTATGCAGTGTTACATGCTATTTTTCCTTGCGGAATTTATTGTATGCACCATATATTACCACTCCAATAACCAACACAAAAACATAGATCCATGCTGGTACAGGAGGAGGATTTCCCTGTCCGTACGAATGCATGCCTGATAAATAATAGTTTACGCCCACAAAAGTCATGATAACACTGCTAAAGCCTACCAATGCTGCGGTAGAAAGCACAAAAGAATTGTTCAATTTCGGAATCATACGCAAATGAGCAATAACGGCATAAACCAGTACACTGACTAATGCCCAGGTTTCTTTCGCATCCCATCCCCAATATCTTCCCCACGATTCGTTGGCCCAGATACCACCCAAAAATGTTCCGATGGTCAGCATAAACAGCCCGACGATAATTGAGAGTTCGATAATATAACTTATTTCCTGAATGATATCGTTCAATCGCAATTTATTGTTTTGATTCCTGAAAGTGATAAAGAGCAAATTCATGCATCCCAACAATGCTGCCATAGCCAGAAAACCATAACTCGATGTGATAACAGCCACATGAACAATCAGCCAATAGGATTTCAGCACAGGAACAAGGTTTGTTATTTCGGGATTCATCCAACTCATAGCTGCCACTGAAAGTGCTATGGCTGCCAGCAATGCAGTAACTGCAAAGGCAAAGGATGATTTTTTTGAAAACACAAAGCCCGACAGTGTAGCTCCCCAGCCAACGAAAATCATACTTTCGTAACCGTTGCTCCACGGTGCGTGACCCGAAACGTACCAACGGAAAGCCAGCCCCAATGTATACAGGATAAAAAGTAGCGCCAGCGGATATTTCGACCAATCGAGCAGCTTTTCGTACGTTTTATGTGGTTTGAAAATATTCAGAAAATGAATGAGCAATACCAGAATACCAATAATCGCATAAGCAATCATCAGATTGATAAACACATTCAGTCTATTGTACAAAAGTTCAGATTGAATTCGGTTTTCAGAGGGCAGGTTGTTTCCTCCGAATTTTAGCTGAAATTGTTTTATCGATTCCAAAGCGTCATTCGCTTTGTTCCAATCATGGTTACCAAGTGCTTTACTGTATGCTGTCAGGTAATTTTCAAATATATTTTCACTTCCACTCACTGCCGGACAAGCTTTAACATCGTTGCGTGTACATACACCATCAACAGTTGCCGGAGGCATTTGAGTTTCTGCTGTTTCTCCCATACCCGATAAATCCATTTCCGGCATGGCTTTCATTCCTTCAGTTGTGCCATGATATGGACAAACACCTGAACCTGTAGTTTCTGCCGTTGTTTTTCCTCCCGAATTTGTACTCCATGCAGCATTTTCATTCGTCATATCGGGGAAGAATGCAAAAAACTCGTGCATATAAATCTGTGTACAAATGTTTACACGTTCGTCCACATTAATCACTTCTTTGTCGTATTTATTTCGTGCCGATTCTTCTTTGCGATAGGCTTTGTCAATTTGCTCTGCCAGCTTATAGTTTCCTTCAGCGTCGAAAACAAGGTTGTACGACACGTAACCGTTCACGGCATTCAGTTCTTTTGCAAGTTCTTCGTGCGCCACTTTAATCATTAACTCATTTTTCCAAACCGAAGGTTGCGCCGACATTTCCATCAAAACCTGTGCGGCATCTTTTCCTTTGAAAGTATTGTGTTTCGATATTTTCCGAAGCACATCGGCTGCAAACGAACCAAAAGGCTCCACACGTCCCTGAGCTTTATCCTGAACCAGTAATTTGTTCAGTTTTTCGATATGCTGACCGGCATTGTTTTGCGCGTACGCAAATCCTGAAAACGAAACAAGCAATGCAATTATCAGCGTAGCCACACCTTTACGTCTCTCCTGAATTTGTTTCTGGAGTCGCAGAAGTGTTCTGAAGCGGCTGTTTTTATTAAATAATGTGAGTATCATACCCAAAAACATAAAGAAATAACCGAAGTAAGTGATGAACGTCCCCCAATAATCGTGGTTTACCGACAAAACTGTTCCCATCTCGTCATCGTCGTACGACGATTGAAAGAACCTGAAACCACCATAATTTAATATATTGTTCATGTAAATTTTGTAGGGCAACACACTTTTTCGTTCGGTGTCGGTTACTGTTATTTCGCTGGCATACGACGATGGACTCATAGAACCCGGATAGCGTTCCAGTTGAAAGTCGCGCAAAGTAATGCTGAAAGGCAATTCCTGCATCATTTTTCCATAAGAGACACTCACTTTAACGCCATCAATACTGGTTTCAACGGGCATGGGTAAGTTTTCGCCATTGCTGAAAACATTGATTTGTCGGGTGGCTTTTCCATCGCTGATGTTCAGCATAATAGCATCTGTTCCTGCGCTTGCCATTTCGGAACTTAATTTTTGAGCAGGAGTAAGCATTTTCGTCGCTTTTGGGTAGAATCCACGAATCATAAATACTGCTTTTCCGCAACGGTAAACGGTGTTTTCTTCTCCTGCACAAGGTGTGTTGGCTGGAATTTTTACTTGATTTTCCCGGTCAATCATACCCGATTCGAGTGTGCCGGTTTTGGTAAACTCATTTTTCGATTGCAGATATAACTGATTGTCTTTGACGGAAAAACTGATATCGCTTGAATCTCCCTCTTTTGCAAATCCGAAAGTTACACCGCCGGCTTCCACTTTTTCATCTCCGTACAATGTAAAATCGGAACTTTCTTCGGCGCCACTCATCAGAAAAATGCCTGCAGCAGGTTCGCCATTTTCGCTTTCTTCGAGTGTTTCAATGGCGTCGGGCACAAAAAGCTGATTTTCGATATGAATTTTTTTGCCTCCGACTTCCATATCCTTCGAAAAAACATTGGAATTGCCGGCAGCAAAATTTACTTCGGTGTTATCTTCCATCTTTTTACCATCGTATTCGGCTACAATTCGAACAGCTGTTTTATCCACCGAAATATAATCGGATGTTTCGCCTTCGCGGATATGCATAATTCCTTCGTAACCAAAGTAACGCGTTACAGCAGAACCAATTAATATGCAAATAAACGCCAAATGAAACATTAAAACTGTCCATTTCCGACGGTTAATTAGTTTGTGTCTGAATATACTTCCTGTCAGATTAACAACGAGTAAAACGAGCAAGACTTCGAACCATATAGCGTTATAAACCACTTCTCTGGCATGAGGTGTTCCTGAATTATTTTCGATAAAGGTGGCATAACCTATCGAAAAAGCAAAAATGACCAACAGTACCACACTGCCGGTCATCGAAAAGAAAATATCTCTGATTTTTTTCACTTTACTATTGCATTAAATTATAAATAAACGAGTTCAAAGATATGAAATCGATTCAATTTTGAGTGTTATTCAATTATTAAAATTAGTGATAAAAAATATGTAGTTTGTTTATTGTTCTGAAAATCAATAATTAATTAGATATTAATTAATGATTATCCGCAAAGCGACCTATGAAAGAATAGGCTGAAATACGGTTGAATTTATAATAAAAAAGCGATTGAAATATTTGGATATATCACTGATTTTCATTACATTTACGGTATGTTTAACCCCGACAATAAGTGTTATGAATCTCTTGAATTTTATCCAAAACTTCCCCGATGAAGAGTCTTGTATTGCTCATTTTAAAGCGCAACGTGACCAAATCGGTGTTGTATGTCCAAAATGTGGCAGCAAAGAACATATCTGGCTTAATGGTAAGATGCGTTACGAATGCAAACATTGTCATTATCGCCAATCAATACGTACTGGTACAGTATTAGAATGCACTAAACTGCCGTTTCGATACTGGTATGTTGCAATGCACCTTCTGACCAGTACAAAAAAGTCATTCTCGGCTTCAGAACTGCAACGGCAGCTCGGACATAAACGCTATCAACCCATTTGGGAAATGCACAAGAAATTGGGCGACATAATGGGCAAACGCGATAACGAATATCAACTTTCAGGTCAAATAGAACTTGACAATGCATTCATTACTACTTTGATAAGCGATGACTGCAAGAATGAAGAACTAAAACGAGGCGCAGGCAGTCAGAATAAGTCAAAAGTACTTGTAATGACAGAAAGCATTGTGGTTGAAAATCCAAGGCCGGGCAAAAAGCCTAAAAAGATAAACCACATTAAAATGCAGGTTGTGCCTGATTTGAAAGCAGATACTGCCGTAGAAATTGTCAAAGAACAAATTGATTCAACGGCAGAGTTAACTACCGATGATTCAAAGACATTTTATAAGTTAAACCAAGCTGTAGAGTCTCACAAGGCACAGGTTATTAAACCTGAAGACCTTCAAAAGATTCTTCCATGGGTTCATATCAGTATTGCAAACGTAAAACGATTACTATTGGATATGCACCACCAGCTTAAAAAAGAGTATTTACAGTATTATCTCAATGAGTATTGTTTTAAATTCAACCGAAGATATTTCGGGGAAAAGTTGTTCGATAGATTGGTATTTGCCGCTGCAAAATACAATACAGACTTCAAATCCAGAATTTATAACAGGTCGCTTTGCGGATAATCATTTATTAATTTAATGTTAACGACTTTGGTTTAATAGCCGGATCGAGCCGGAAAGCGGTTGCGGTACGCTGTTCTGCGGGTTTGCAAACTACTACTGTAATATGAAAACAGGATTGTTTACGCTCTCTCACAGCCATCAGCTTGCACTCTTTACGCATTTCGAGGAGTGTTTTAGTCAATTCCTGAATTACTTCCCAGCTTGGCTCTACACTGTCATTGTCAAGGTTGTAAAAATGTTTGTACGATATATCCACAGTAGTTCCATAGTAATGAGCCGTACTGTCGATGGCATTTCCGTTTCTACTGCTGAGTTTTTCCTGAGTTTCTTCGGTGCGAAGCAGCGATGTCAGAAAAAAGCAGTAATTACCGAGTTTTTTCTCTTTCAGTTTTTGCTGAAAACGTATTGCAATTTCATCTACCATACAAACAGCTTCAGGAATAAGGTACGGATGCGAAAATTTGAGCGATTTCAAATGATATAGTCTGCAATCCTTCATTTCCACCAAAGTGAAGTTTTTTACCAGTCCACCAATCAGCGAATCAAACTCCTGATTGGTTATAAACGGGCTTTTTAATCCGTTTTTCTGTGCATGTACCAACTGTTCCACATTGGGGTCTTTGAGTATATCTTTGGGTTCGATAGGTGCATTGGCATATTTTACGTGGTCGCAACCGGAATAATTTTCGGGGATATACGATTTTTCAAGTTGTTTGGCTTTGTAGTATTTTACTCCACTACTTAATCCGTAGATAGCCAAAACAATAAGTAACAAAACAGATGCATAAAGAGCAATTTTAAACTGATAGGAATTTTTCAAACTCATAATTTTAATTGATTTCAAAACAAAAATACGGCTTTCGACACAGATATACAAGGTAACACAGCAGGAGTTATCAACAATTCGAAAAATTTACGAAGATGAAAATAAATTCAAATATGTTGAAAAGATGTGACTTCAGGTAGTCAAAGGTTCATGAATTTTGAAAAGATTTCTGTATTTTTGCACTCTGAAACATAAAATTTTTTTACATGAAACCTACATTATTTGTATTGGCAGCCGGAATGGGCAGTCGTTATGGTGGTCTGAAACAATTGGATGGGCTTGGACCTAACGGAGAAACCATCATGGATTATTCCATCTACGACGCGATTAAAGCCGGATTTGGAAAAATAGTTTTTGTTATCCGCGAAAGTTTTGAAACTGATTTCAGAAATGTTGTTGTCAATAAATTTAAGAATCTGATCGACGTTGACGTTGTATTTCAGGATGTTAAAAAAGTGCCGGAAGGCTGCACATACAATCCCGAACGTGAAAAACCATGGGGAACAAATCATGCAGTGATGATGGGAAGCGAAGTTATCAATGAACCATTTGCTGTTATCAATGCTGATGACTTTTACGGTCAGGAATCTTTTGCTATTCTGGCCGAATTCTTACGTAATGTTGAAGGCAAAAAGAACGAGTACTGCATGATTGGTTATCGTGTGGGCAATACTTTGTCAGAAAGCGGATCGGTAAGCCGTGGAGTATGTGTGGTGGATGAAAACGATTTGCTTATGAACGTAGTGGAACGTACACATATTGAAGAAAAAGGCGGAACTATTATATTTCTCGATGAAAAAGGTGAAGAAGTTGCATTGCAACCAAATACACCGGTTTCGATGAATATGTGGGGATTTACTCCTGATTATTTTGATTATTCTGTGGAGTATTTCAAAGACTTTCTGGCAACCAACGGTCAACAACTGAAATCGGAATTTTACATTCCTCTGGCAGTAAATAATCTGATTGTAAGCGGAAAAGCAACCTGTAAAGTGCTTGATACACCTTCGAAATGGTTTGGAGTTACTTATGCCGAAGATCGTCCGCAGGTAGTTCTGAAAATCAATGAACTGATTAGAAAAGGTGTTTATCCAAAAAAATTATTTTAAAAAACATTCTGATATCAGATAATATGGCTAAAGTTTTAGTTACCGGCGGTACCGGATATATAGGTTCACATACAGTTGTTGAACTTATTAATGAGGGATTTGAGGTAGTAGTTTTGGATAATTTGTCAAACTCCAATATCGATGTTTTGAACGGTATTGAAAAAATTACCGGCATTCGTCCTGCATTCGAGAATATTGATTGTGTTGATTATGTGAGTCTCGATCGTATGTTTGAAAAACATCAGAATATCGATGCTATCATACATTTTGCGGCTTCGAAGGCAGTTGGTGAGTCAGTGGAGAAACCTCTTTTGTATTATCGTAATAACTTGGTTTCGCTTATCAATTTATTGCAGTTAATGCCGATTCATAAAATTGCAAGCATTGTATTCTCTTCATCCTGTACTGTATACGGTCAGCCGGATATTTTACCGGTCACCGAAAATGCTCCTATAAAACCGGCGCTTTCGCCTTACGGAAATACCAAACAAATTGGCGAAGATATTATACGCGATACCATACATGCCAATCCAAACTACCGCAGCATTATTTTACGATATTTTAATCCGATTGGTGCTCATCCAACGGCTGAAATAGGTGAACTTCCGAATGGAGTACCCAATAATTTGCTGCCATTTGTTACTCAAACCGCTATTGGATTACGCAAACAGTTGCAGGTGTTTGGTAACGATTATAATACGCCTGATGGTTCCTGTATTCGTGACTATATCAATGTAGTGGATCTGGCAAAAGCCCATGTTATTTCGGTACGCAGACTTTTGGAAGGCTCCGGAAAATCGACGGTGGAAACCTTTAATCTGGGAACCGGCCGTGGATTGTCGGTACTCGAAATTATCAATACATTCGAAAAAGTGACAGGCGTTCCTGTTCCATATCGCATAGTAGGTCGTCGTGAGGGTGATATTGAGAAAGTTTGGGCAGATCCGTCGTTTGCCAACAATGAACTTGGCTGGAAAGCCTCCGAAACCGTAGAGGAAACATTGCGGAGCGCCTGGGCTTGGGAACTGAAATTATCTAAAATGGCGAAAGCTGAACAATAATATTTTCTTTTTTTGAAAAAATGAAATGAACAATTAATAAGCGAATTTTGTCTTGTTGATTGTTCATTTTGTTTAAAAGTGTTTTTAAGTATTCTCATTCTCAAATTCGTATTCTATATTCCTGCCGATAACTATCGGTGCAAATTATCAATTATCCATTTTCAATTATGAATCAACTTTATCCATTAAAATTCGAACCCATTCTGAAAGATAAAATTTGGGGTGGAACAAAACTAAATGAACTTTTCGGTAAGCCAACTGATAGTGATAAACTTGGCGAGAGTTGGGAACTTTCCGGGGTAGAAAATGAAGAGTCTGTTGTTAGCAACGGTTTTCTTCAGGGAAATAACCTGAGCGAACTGCTCGAAATCTACATGGGCGAATTGGTTGGCGATAAAGTGGTGGATATGTACGGACTTCAGTTTCCCCTGTTGTTTAAACTGATTGATGCCAATCAAAATTTGTCCATTCAGGTTCATCCCGATGATGAAATTGCATATGACAGACATAATTCATACGGAAAAACAGAAATGTGGTATGTGCTCGATGCTGAGCCGGGTGCTGAACTGATTATTGGTTTTACCAAAGATTGTGAACGCGACGAATACCTGGATGCGCTTGATGCCGGTGAGGTTGAAAATCTGTTACAGAAAGTTCCGGTGAGCAAAGGCGATGTGTTGTTTATTCCTGCTGGATTGGTACACGCCATTGGCAAAGGTATTGTAGTGGCCGAAATTCAGCAAAGCAGCGATATTACTTATCGGATTTACGATTACAAACGCAAAGATGAAAATGGTTTAGAGCGCGATTTGCATACAGGCGAAGCGCTGGATGTAATGGATTTTACAGCTGCCAGAGAGCCCAAAGTGCAATATCAGCCTGTAATGAACGAAATTGTTCCGCTGGTACAGTGCGATTATTTTACCACCAATGTTTTGCAGTTCGATGCTGCACTGGCACGGAGTTATGCGCAGACTGATTCGTTTGTGGTTTATATGTGTTTGGAAGGTAGTTTCGTTATTGGGTACAACGATACCAAAACCAATGTGTCGAAAGGTGAAACTGTTTTACTGCCTGCAATTATCGATGAATTGGAATTATATCCCGAAGGTGAAGTAACTTTGCTGGAGGTTTTTATTCCCGAAAATTGAAAAAATTGAGAGTATATACCCGCTCTGTTAGAACAATCGAAAACTACATAAAGTAAATAGATGTGATGTTTCAGGGATGACAGAAATTATTTCTGTCATGCTATCCAAATCGCTGAAAAACAATGATATTTTCGAAACCTTCTGAAGTTCTTATCCAGTTTTTCAGCACACCGTTTTGCTCATAACCTTCTTTCTCGAACATGGTTCGGCTGGCTGTATTTTTTTCTGAAATATGGCAGTACAACTGACCTGTTTTCAGAAAAGAGAACACGTAGTTTTCAGTCAAATGCAATGCTTCTGTGGCGTAACCTTTTCCCTGATATGCCGGGTCGACAAATAAACCTAAAGCTATACGGCTGTGGTGAATGTCGAAATCGTATAAATCTACTGTGCCAACAATATCGCCTGATGTCATATCTTCAATCATCAACCTCAATTGATGCGATTCGTAAATGGTTTGGTCGGCTTGCTGAATATATTGCTTCAGTGCAAAACGTGAATAGGGTTGACGTGTATTTCCAACGTGCCAAAGCAGGGGATTATTTTCCCAAACATACAGCAATTCCAAATCTCCCGGTTCTACTGCTCGCAGCCTTATTTTCTCGTTTTCGAGTTGCATTGCCTATCCGAATATGTTTTTTAAAAATCCTTTTTTTTGTGGCTGCTGATAATCGTCGTAGGATGGGTGCGGAATGGGTTCGAAGGCTTTGTCTGCCTCAATCATTTGGTAAATAACTCCCCAATCGGGTAATCCACCTAAATTCCTATCGTCAATAAATAAATCGGCCATGAGTTTGCGTGGCTGATTGTCATTTTCCACCACTTCGGGGTAATTGGAGTTAACGGCGTAAAATTCAAGACCTTTGGCGCGACAAAATTCAACAGCTTCTTCCAGTTCTTTTCCTTCGCGCACAGTCCACAGAATCAGCCGGCATTCCAAATCGTCCTGCAGTTTCTTCAGCGTGTCGATGGCAAAAGGAATTTCCCTGCCTATTTTTGGATATTCGTGAGTCACTATTGTTCCATCGAAATCTACAGCAATTGTCATCATAATTTATTCTTCTGTTTCTTCAATTTCTAAATCAGTAATGATTTTTACTTCGGCAGGTTTACAAAAAACGAGTCCGATAGCTGCTATTCCCGCGCAAAACAGCATGGATTGCGAGTGCAAAACGTAGAAAAATAACACTCCGGCCACCAAACCTAAGCCAATTACCAAGAGTCGGATAATGGATGCTTTTTTGTATTTTTCCAGTTTGATATTCATATCGGGTTCGGTGCGTAATTCCTTGGTGTAACGGTGAAAAAGTGCCAATGCCGCAGGTATCGACCCGATAATAAACAATATCAGAACGGATGAAACGGTGATGCCAGCCTGACTTTTAGCATCTATCTGAAAGCCATTGTAAAGGACATAATATCCTAAAACGGCAGACAAAATAGCCGCCAAATATACTGCATAATAGATAAATTGTAATGTTTTTAAAATTTTTTGCATCATTGTTTTGTTTTAGTTCGTAAAGTTTATAAAGTTTCAAAGTTCATAAAGTTATATAGTTCATAAAGTTATAAAGTTTGTGATGAGTTTTAGATTTTTGCCTTATTTAAACGAATTTGAAAATTCTACCCGGTGTAAAATGGAGCGTCCCAATGTTATTTCATCGGCATATTCCAGTTCATCGCCAATGGCTATTCCGCGGGCAATAGTTGTAATTTTTATATTTTGAGGCGCCAATTTTCTGAAAATAAAAAAGTTGGTGGTATCGCCTTCCATAGTGGTACTCAATGCAAGAATCACTTCTTTGATATTTTCGGTTTTCACACGGTTTACCAGACTTTCAATCTCCAAATCGGCAGGGCCAATGCCATCCATAGGCGAAATAATGCCACCCAACACATGGTATAGTCCTTTGTATTGCTGTGTGTTTTCTATCGACATCACATCCTTAATGTTTTCGACCACACATACAGTTTCCGTTTCACGACCCGGATTAGCGCATATCTGGCACACTTCCGTATCGGAAATATTATGGCATACCTTGCAGTAGATAATTTCCTTCCGCAACCGGATTAGCGAATTTCCGAAAATGTCCACTTCGTTTTCGGGTTGTTTCAGTAAATGCAGAACCAACCGGAGCGCTGTTTTACGCCCGATACCCGGTAATTTCGAAAACTCATGCACGGCATTTTCGAGCAATGCGGATGAAAATTGTTGTTGGCTCATTGACGGATAAATATCTGTTGCAAAAATAGGAAAAAATCCCGGATTTGTCTCTTTTCGCTTGACATGATGGATGATTCAATAAAATTATATGTATGAAAATCTTGAAAGGAGTTTTATGTGACAATATAAAGTATGAAAATGTGAATAAGGGCAATTTCTCTTAATTTGAAATGCTACTAAGGTTGCTGTAACAAATAAGGGAATATTTAATTGTATTAAAACCTTATTTTTCAGGGATCCCTTAGTAGTAAAATTACAGAAAAATATCTTTGCCCTTATTAATTTTAAGGATATACAAATTCAAAGTAGAGCATATTTTAAGTTGGAAGAAAGCCGGAATTGTCTCTTCCTGAAAATAATGTCGGTTCTTCGCTACATTTTTTGTATTTTTGTAGATATAATCAAACTGTATGTCCGGTATTTCTATTCTTCTGATCATAGTCGTTTATTTTTCGTTGCTACTACTTATTTCGTACGTTACCGGACGGAAAAGTACAGATAACGATGCGTTTTTTCTGGCAAATAAAAAAACTCCATGGTGGGTAGTGGCTATTGGAATGGTGGGTTCATCCATCTCGGGCGTTAGTTTTGTGTCGGTTCCGGGCATGGTGGGGAAAATAGATTTCACCTATATGCAGACCGTTTTCGGCTTTTTTGTGGGTTATCTCATTATCGCCAATGTGCTGTTGCCGCTGTATTACCGCATGAATCTGACCTCCATCTATACCTATCTCGAAGACAGATTCGGTAAATTTACCTACAAAACAGGTGCATCTTTTTTCCTTTTATCGCGCACCATTGGTTCCGGAATACGCTTGTATCTGGTCACTTTAATTCTGCAACATCTTATTTTCGATCAATGGCATATTCCCTACGTGATTACAGCGCTGGTGGCTGTTTTTCTGATATGGTTGTACACACACCGAAGCGGAATTAAAACTATTGTGTGGACTGATACCCTGCAAACAATATGTCTGGTAGCAGCTTTGGTTTTGATGTTGGTGAAAGTTGCCGGTAATCTGCATTTTGATTCCGGTAATCTGCTGACAAATATCTTTCAGTTCGAACATTCACGAATTTTCGTGTTCGACGACTGGCAATCGAAACAGAATTTCTTCAAACAGTTTATCAGCGGGATTTTTATTGCCATTGCCATGACAGGACTCGATCAGGATATGATGCAGAAGAACCTCACTTGTCGTAATTTGCGCGATGCCAAGAAAAATATGTACTGGTACGGCATTTCATTTGTTCCCCTGAATTTGGTTTTTCTATCGCTGGGTGCTATGATGTTGATGCTGGCTGCACAGAATAATATTCAATTACCGACAAATACCGACGATATTTTACCTGTTTTTGCCACGCAGTATTTGGGCGATACGGTGACATTTCTTTTTGTGATAGGCATCATTGCTGCCACTTTTGCCAGTTCCGATTCGGCATTGGCGTCGCTAACCACGTCATTTTCGGTGGATATTCTGAATGTAAAAAAAGATGAACCCAAAATTGCCGAACGCAAACGCAAACTGACGCATATGGGTATGTCGGTGCTTTTTGTGGTGATTATGCTGGTGTTTAAAGCTCTGAACGATAAAAGTATTATCGATGCCGTTTATACCATTGTGTCGTACACTTACGGTCCGTTATTGGGTATGTTTGCCTTTGGATTATTTACAAAGAAACAGGTACAGGATAAATTTATACCGTATGTAGCAGTAGCTTCACCTTTGTTGTGTTTCGCACTCAACAGCCTGACAGAATATCTGTTCGGATTTAAATTTGGTTACGAATTGCTTATCATCAACGGATTATTTACCTTTGCAGGGATGTGGGCGTTCAGGCTGCGCAGATAGTAGCTACGCTGATATTAGGTTACGCCTGAAATTAACTTCGTTGATATTAGGCTTCGCCTGAAAAGAATAATAACACGAAGTCATATCATGGAATAATAACACGAAGTCATATCATGTAATAATATCACGACCGAAGGGAGTAATAACACGAAGTCATATCGCCGAAGGCAAATATCACGAAGTCATATCATAAAATCATAACACGAAGTAAAAAGAAAATGGAAATAAAATCAGCAGAATTTGTTATCAGTAACACGGATGTACAGAAATGTCCGGATAGTCGGTTGCCGGAATATGCTTTTATAGGGCGGTCTAACGTAGGAAAATCATCGTTAATCAATATGCTCACCAACCGGAATGGATTGGCTATGACTTCGTCGAAACCGGGAAAAACGCTCCTGATAAATCATTTTCTGATTAACAACAACTGGCATTTGGTGGATTTGCCGGGTTATGGTTATGCCACAGCCGGAAAAGGTACGCGTGATAAACTGAAAGAAATTATCGAAAGTTATATTCTGTACCGTGAACAGCTAACATGCTTGTTTGTATTGCTCGATATGCGTCACGACCCACAAAAAATCGATATGGAATTTATGGAATGGTTGGGAGAAAATGGTATTCCTTTTTCCATTATTTTCACCAAACAGGACAAACTGTCGAACCAGAAAGCCAAAGAAAATGTGCAGAAATACCGTGCTGCACTACAGGAATCGTGGGAAGAACTTCCACCTATTTTTATCACCTCGTCCGAAAAACGAACCGGCCGCGACGAATTGTTGAAATATATCGGTGAGATAAATAAGACGCTGAAGTAAAATTGGTAAGTTTCTGACGAAGTTCCCAACCTCTGTCAGAGTCTTGCAGACTGCTGACAGGGTTAATAGAGGTTGCAGTTGCTTGTTTAACTCTGTCAGGGGTTGAAAACCCTGACAGGAGTTAATATCCGAAATTTGGCATATTATCAGCAAACGTTTGCACCACGATTTTTTACATCCCTTTTTTACATTTCCGATTTTCTCAAAAATATTCAATAACATTGTAGTCGGTTTGTGACTGAGTTGAAAGTTATAAAGTAAAAAGTTATAAAGTTGATTGGTTAGTTGGTTAATCTGTTAATCAGTTCTTGATTCTTGGTTCTTTGTTCTTGATTCTAATATCTTAAAAAAATATGCTAAACATTCAAAAAAAACTCAGCAATCCGTTTCTGGCATTGCTCGGACTGCCTGCCACAGCGGTGGGTTTTGCACTTTCTACACAGATTGCAGCGCTAAGCTGGATATTGTCGAATAAATACGGACTGGATATACACGATGTGGCTTTTGTGTGGCTGGCAGGACCTATTGCAGGGATTTTCGGTCAGGTAATTGTGGGGCTTATCAGCGATAATGTGTGGTTTATGGGTGGGCGTCGCCGTCCGTTTATTATGATTGGCGGTATGGTGAGTACCATTGCTTTTCTGGCTTTGCCGCATATCAAAGGCATTTCGCATATCACCGGCATTGCCGATATTATCATTATCGCATCCGTTATTGCGCTTTTTCTCGATTTATCCATCAACGTTACCTTTAATCCTGCCCGTTCCATTATTGCCGATTTAACGCCCGAAGGAAAAGTGCGTACGTCCGGTTATGTGTGGATGCAGATTATGTCGGGATTTTTTGGCGTGCTGGCGTATTTTCTGTCGATGGTGTTTGGTAACGAAATGCTGCTCTATATAGCTGCAGTGATTGTTTTTCTGCTGGCAGTGTTTCCGGTTTTATTTATTGAGGAGAAAAAAGACGACGGACAACAGACCACTGAAACGCAGGAGAAATTTGGCGTAGGACAGATTGTGAAAGAAATTTTCCCGCTTTACGGCTTTCTGGTATTCGGACTGTTCAGTTTGTTTTATCATTTCTTTACCGATGCGCTGGCAGCCTGGCACAATCCGGTGCTGATTGCGTCACTGGTTTATTCGGTGCTGATTGGCATTTATATTATTCTGAAAGGATTCCGGGAAAAATCGAATCAGAACGAATTTCAGAAAATCATGCTGGCTCACTCCTTTACCTGGGTGGCTTTTCAGAGCATGTTTATACTTTCGGGCTTCTTTATCGAAAATCAGATTCTTCCCAATATCGGGCTTACTGGCGTTAAAGCCAACTGGTTTGCCGAACGACTTACCGGTATAACACAGGATTCGGGCGCTACGGTGGGTAATATGGTGTCGCTCGGATTCTTTATCCTGAATTTTGTGGGCGCTGTTTTCCCCTTAATTTTGCAAAGCATTGCCAAACGTATCGGCAGAGTCCGTACCTATATTTCGGCATTGGCTTTTTCGGCTATCGGCTATTTCTACATTGCATTTTTCAGTCAAGTGGAAATCGATTTTTATGTTGGAATGTTTCTGGTAGGAATTGGCTGGTCGGCTGTTATTTCCATTGTATTTGCAATTATGAGCGAACGGGTAAATGCTGCTAAAATGGGTTTGTATATGGGTGTGTTCAATCTGGCAGTGGTACTTCCGCAAATGATGAGCAATGGTGTGGCTAATGTGATTAAATCTACCGGAAATCATCAGTTGCTGTATATTTTCTGCGGATTGTTTATTACCACTTCGGTTATTTTCTGGCTGTTTGTCAAAGAACCGGAATCCACCGGCGAAAAGAAAATTGTTTCGGGAGGACATTAAGGGGATTTATAATTTAATTATCAACTTCTTGCAACTTTTCCAAAGTTCTGAACTTTGGAAAAGTTTTTTTTTATCAAGCGACCGGGAAGTCGCTTGTCCCCTGATATCTTCAACAAGACGAATGTGTTTTTACGTGAGTAGTTTTTTTCGAAATCCGGTTTATACTTTGTATCTTTGTAATATGAAGTTATGAAATCTAACATAATCAAAATTACAAATGATGAATAAACCGGTCTTATTCCCCCTTTAGGGGGTTAGGGGGCAGGTGAATAATTTTTAGCCAATGAAAAATACTCTTCTAATTATCTCAATTATTTCAGTTTTCTTTTCCTGCTCACCTAAAAAAACATCTTCCGAAACGGGAAAAGCTGTTGATTCTGTGAAGTTAAGTTATGCCGAAGGTTTTGCTGTGCGTTATTTCAACCACTATAAGGAAGTAATTGTGTACAGTCCGTGGGAAAAAGGTTCGGTGTATGCGCGCTATTTTCTGGTCAAAGATAAAAACACCAAAACGCCCGAAAACGGCACTAAAATACTGATTCCGCTTCAATCATTGGCTGCCACTTCGGTAACGCATTTCGAGTTTCTGAGATTATTAAACGAACTGCAAACGGTGAATGCTGTCTGTTCGCCGGATATTATTTACAATGCTGAAATTCAAAAACGGATAGGAGAGGGGAAAATTATCAGTCTGGGCGATGCTTTTAATATCAATGTGGAAAAAACCCTGCAACTCAACCCCGAAGCCGTGATGATGAGCGGTTACAACCAAAACGATCCATACGCACAGCGTGTGTCGCAGGCCGGAATTCCGGTACTTTTCAATAACGAATGGATGGAAACGTCGCTGCTGGCACGTGCCGAGTGGATAAAATTTGTGGCTGCCTTTTACGATAAGGAAACTGTAGCCGACAGTATTTTTCAGCAGATTGACACCCGCTATAACGAAATCAAAGCTAAGGCTGCCCTTGTAAAACATAAACCACGCATCATGGCAGGTTCCAATTTCCGTGGTACCTGGTATATGCCTTCGGGACGAAATTTTATGGGAAAATTGTTTGCCGATGCCGGAGCCGATTATTTTTATAACAACGATACCACAGCCGGAAGTATTCCGCTCAATGTGGAAACTGTGCTCAAAAACTTTGCTGAAACGGATATATGGCTTAACTGCAATTTTAAATCGGTTGCCGAATTAATCAAAGCCGACAGCAAACATGCGTTGTTTCACCCCGTAAAAACAGGACAGGTGTATAATTTTAATAAACGGTTACTGCCTTCCACGGCCAACGATTTCTGGGAAAGCGCCGTTGCCCGTCCCGATTTGCTTTTGTCGGATGTCATTTCCATCCTTCATCCTGAATTATTGCCCGGCTATGAAACCGTATATTCCGAAAAGCTGAAATAATTTCAGCTTTTGAGCATTTGTATTTAAAAATCACAGAATATCTAATCTCAATTATTTAGTTGCAGTTTGCTAACGAGTGACCTCGTCCGGTGAGCCGAAAAACAAGTGAAGTTGGCGTAAGAAACTGTCCTGTTTGAGCGACGAAGGAGTGAGTTGGACGGTTTCAGCCAACTGAGCGCAAGTTTTTCGTGTGAAGCGGGCGCAGTCTTGACTTTTTTGCTTACTTTTTGTGTTAAGACAAAAAGTAAGTCGGGGTTTGGGGCGGAAGCCCCTGTGATTAAGAATCAGCATTTTCTAATATCCAATACGGGTTATTTTTTAGTTTATTTTTGTACCTTTGAGCATAAATTTTCCTTTAATAAAATTTGTGTCATCGTGTCTTTGTGTTGATTAAATTGAAATCCCGAAATACCATATTATTTTTTAGTCTTATTATTCTCACTATTCTGCTATTTGTGGCCGATTTGGTGTGGGGAAGTATTCGCATACCATTAAACGAAGTATTCTCCACATTCCTTGGCGACCAAACAGGGTCAGTTTATAACGAAATTTTACTCAATTTCCGGTTGCCGAAAGCTATCACTGCTTTGTTGGCAGGAGCATCTTTGTCGGTTGCAGGATTATTGATGCAAACACTTTTCCGCAATCCGTTGGCCGATCCGTATATTTTGGGAGTCAGTTCCGGCGCAAGTCTTGGCGTTGCACTGATTACTATGGCTTCGGCGGTGTTGCCGGTTGCTTTGGTCAGCAGCGGTTGGGCAATGATTATTGCTGCGGTAACAGGTGCTGCTTTAATTCTTTTACTGGTGGTTGGTGTGTCGTTTCATATCCGGAATGCTGTTTCGCTGCTTATTGTGGGTATTATGTTCGGAACTATCGCCGGAGCTATTGTCAGTGTGTTGCAGAATTTCAGTAATCCCGACGCTATCAAACTTTTTGTGATGTGGACATTTGGTAGTCTGAGCGCTGTTACATGGACGTATATGCAGGTGCTGCTGCCGGTTTCCATAGTTGGGCTGGGCATGGCTTTTATGTTGCAAAAAAAGTTGGATGGACTGCTTTTAGGCGAAAACTATGCGCGTGGTCTGGGAATTTCCATTATCAGAACGCGCTTTTTTATTGTGGTAGCCACCGGATTACTGGCAGGTGGAATAACCGCTTTTACCGGACCGATAGCTTTCGTTGGAGTTGCCATTCCGCATATTGCCCGCGGATTATTCCGTACATCGGTACATCGGATTCTTATGCCGGCTACATTGCTGTGCGGCGCTTCGTTATTGTTGGTTTGCGATATTATTTCGCAGATTCCTGCTTATACTTTGCCTATAAATACCATCAGTTCGCTGTTTGGTGCACCGATAATTGTCTGGATAATTTTAAAGAGGAAATAGGAGTTATAAAAAATAAAATAACGTATGCCCATACTTAAAACCCAACATCTTTCCATAGGTTATTCCCGCAAAAAGCAATTAACCATTGTGCAGAGGGAGTTGAATCTGCAACTGAAAGCGGGTGAACTGGTGTGTCTCATTGGTCCCAATGGTACGGGAAAATCTACTTTGTTGCGTACTTTATCCGGATTGCAAAAACCACTTTCAGGCTCTATAAGCATCGATCATCAGAACATTGATAAACTATCGCTGAATAAAAAGGCATTGATGATTTCGCTGGTGCTGACCGATAAAATTGAGATCGAAAATACAACAGTTTACGATATTGTGGCTTACGGACGTCACCCTTACAGCAATTGGTGGGGAACTAAAAATTCTGATGATGATATTTGCATTCGCGAAGCTATACAAATGGTACATCTATATCATAAAATGCACACGCTTGTTTCTGAATTGTCGGATGGAGAAAAACAGCGTGCTATGATAGCCAAAGCACTTGCGCAGGATACGCCCATTATTTTGCTCGACGAACCTACTGCGCACCTCGATCTGCCAAACCGTGTTGAAATTATGCTGCTGCTTCACCGTTTAGCTCATAAAACCGATAAAGCTATTCTACTGTCGACACACGAACTGGATTTGGCACTTCAGGCTGCCGATAAAATCTGGTTGATGGATAAAGATGAAGTTCAGTGTGGTGTGCCCGAGGATCTGGTGTTGAATGGCAGTTTTAACCGTACTTTCGAAAGCAAAGCTTATTTTTTTAACGAAGCAAATGGGAATTTCTCCATGAATTACCCAATGACCCGTCAGGTAAATGTAACCGGCGACAAAACCCGTATGTACTGGACATTCAGAGCACTTGCCCGTGCCGGTTACGAAGTGGTGATGGATGCGCCGGTATTAATCCAAATTACTGAAAGCGGCTGGAGAATTTCTGATGCCGAACTTCATACCGTCGATGAGCTGTTGCAGCAGCTGAATAGTTATTTTCCGGATGGAATATAAATTACTTCGGGTTGTAAACGGATGGAAAAAGTATCGTAAACACTTTTTTGAATTTCAGTTGCCAGATGAACAATGTCATTTCCTTTAGCATTCCCGTTATTAACCAGTACGAGCGCTTGTTTGTCGTGTACAGCAGCTTCACCTACTGATTTTCCTTTCCAACCGCATTTTTCAATTAGCCAGCCAGCCGGAATCTTTTCTTCGTTTTCCGAGATATAATAATGCGGCATTTCAGGATATTTAGCCTGTAACGATTGAAAAAGTGCTTTCGGAACAACAGGATTCATAAAAAAGCTGCCGGCATTGCCTTTTACTGCAGGGTCGGGGAGTTTGCTGTTTCGAACTTCAATAATTGTTTCTCTGATATTCCTGAGATTGATATCGCCTCTTTTTTTAACCTCATCTTCTAAATGCTGATATCCCAGATGAAATACCGGAATTCGGGATAATCTGAATACCACTGATGTTACAATGTATTTCCCTTTGAGCGATTTTTTGAAAATACTATCCCGGTAACCATAACAGCAATCTTCGTTCGAAAACATACAACTTTTACCGGTTGCAATGTCAATAGCCTTCACTTCCAGAATTAAATCCTTCACTTCCGTACCGTAGGCACCAATATTCTGCACCACAGAAGCACCCACTTCACCCGGTATGAGCGAAAGGTTTTCAGCACCATAGTAATTATTCTCCACACAATATGCCACAAAGTCGTCCCACACAACACCGCTACCGACTTCCAGTAGGATATACTCGTTGTTTTCGCTGATAGTTTGGATATACTGAATCTTCGAATGAAGAATCATACCGTCGTAATCTTCAGTAAACAGTAAATTGCTTCCGCTGCCGATATGTAAACTTTTGTTTGATTTGTAATCTTCAGAATTCAAAACTTCCATCAACTCTTCGGTAGTGCTGTATTCAGCAAGAATCGATGCTTTTACATCGATACCAAATGTATGATAATGTTTTAGAGAAATATTTTTGAAGATGTTCATTCTTTTTGAGGTATTTGTTTTGCTTCAGAAGTTTATTGCTCTGGAATTGAGAAAATAATAATATAAGAAAATGAAAAATTGGGTAAACCGGCGTATTTGTAAAAATTTTTGATGTCTAACTTCCTGGTTTTCTAATTTCTAATTTCTAATTTCTAATTTCTAATTTCTAATTTTCTAAATTAACCGTTGTCCGTCGTCTGCTGTCCGACGTCTTTTACAAAATCTAAAATCGCTTTTTCGTCGTTCGGATGAAACCAGTTGATATCTTTATCGCGATTAAACCAACTTAACTGTTTTTTTGCATAGCGGCGTGAATCCTGCTTAATCATATTTACCGCAAATTCAAGCGTCCAGTTTCCTGACATATATTCGTACAGTTCTTTGTAGCCAACAGTATTCATGGTGTTCATATGCCGGTATTCGTAAAATTTCCGAGCTTCTTCGAGCAATCCTTCCTGCATCATTTCATCAACGCGGCGGTTAATGCGTTCATACAATTCTTCGCGTGGTCGGTTCAGTCCTATTTTGATAATGTTGAAAGGTCTTTCTTTCTTTTTGCCGGTTCTGATGTCCGAAAATGGATGTCCGGTGATGCTGCATATTTCCAGTGCATGCATTACCCGCTTGTAGTTTTGCAAATCTACTTCATCATAATGTATCGGATCTAAGCGTTTCAATTCATTCTGCAAAAATTCAAGTCCGCGCTCGGCATACACTTTTTTCCAGTATTCACGTGTTTTGTCGTCTACAGTCGGGATATCGTCAATGCCATTGCAAATGGCATCAATATACATCATGGAACCACCTACAAGTAAGAGATTGTCGTGCGTTTTAAATAGTTCAGACATCAAATCCAGAGCGTCCAGTTCGTACTGACCTGCATTGTAGAAGTCGAATATGGAATGGGAACCGATAAAATAATGTTTCACACGCTCTAACTGCTCCGGTGTTGGTGCTGCAGTGCCAATTTGAAGTTCGCGGTAAAACTGACGGGAGTCTGATGATATGATGGGGCAAGCCAGCATCTCTGCCAGTTTCAGACTTATTTCTGTTTTGCCAACGCCAGTTGGCCCGAGCAGTACCACCAAATTTCCCTTTTTTCCCACCACTAAATTTTGTAAACAAAAAACAGAAAATAAAACGCTTATTTTCTGTTTTTTACTTGTGTTATTTGTTGAAATTGTATTTTAGAATTTCGGATCTTCTGTAAATAAACTGCTGTCGTCAAAATTCATATCGCCAAATCCTTCTTCATCTAATTCATCGAGTTCAAAATCCTCATCACCGTAGAAGTTGTCGTCGAGATTTATTTTTGGAGCAACGGTAACTGCTTCGTCGGCAAGTATTTGTTGTGGAGCATTTCCTTTTACCGAAACCACTACCGGTTTATCAAGGTATTTTCTGGGGATAATCTCGCTCAGCTCAATGAAGAATGCACGGTCGGAAATCAAGTCGAATACATACAGCAGTTTTTGTTTCTCGTCCGACAGAAGTTCTTCCAGCTTGGTATCTTCCATCACCATATTATCATACTCCGAACCTGAGTCCATTTCCACCAATGTTACTTCCTGACCCTTTTCCCACTCATCATTACAAATGTAGAAAGTTGTCATTTGGTTCTTTTCGTACTTAACGGAGTCAAGTATGGCGTTGTGTAAATCCAGAAACGTAGCTTCCGAATCTGCCTCAAGCACGCGAACAAAATTATCTACCTCATCGGATAGGATGGTAAACTTATAAATCATGTTTTTTTGTCTTTTAATTTCGAGTGTAAAAATAATATTATTTTTCCTTTCTACCTCTTTTTTGTAAAAAAAAAATGGCTGTCGGTTTGTTAACGACAGCCATTTTGAGTTGTATTTTTTAATTGCTAATGAATAATCAGCGTTTCAGTTTTGCTTCAATTTCTCTCACACTCGACCGGAAATTTTTATCAATATCCATCAGGTCGGTTACAATTTTGCAGGCATGTAAAACAGTAGCATGGTCACGCTGACCAATGGTAAAGCCAATAGAAGTCAGTGAGTTTTTGGTCAGCTGTTTCGATAGGTACATGGCAATCTGACGAGCCTGAACCACTTCGCGTTTCCGGCTTTTGGTCAGAATAGCATCAACCGACAGTGAAAAATGTTCGCAAACCAAATCACGGATTTTTTCAACGGTATTGATTTTTGGCGTTACCGAAACAATTCTGCTTACCACCTTTTCAGCTAATGTTAAATCTATTGCAATGTTGGCCAGCGTAGAGTGTGCAAGCAACGATACTAGTGTTCCTTCCAAATCACGAACATTGTCAGTCACATTTTCGGCAATGAAATCCACCACTTCTTCCGGAATTTCCAATCCATCACGGTAAATTTTATTCTGAAGAATTGATTTACGCAATTCGAAATCAGGTTTTTCAATTTCAGCTGAAAGTCCCCATTTGAAGCGCGTCAATAGTCGTTGTTCCAGGCCTGCTAAAACTACCGGCGAGCGGTCGGAAGTCAGAATCAACTGTTTTCCACTTTGGTGCAAATGATTGAAAATATGGAAAAAGGTATTTTGAGTTCCTGTTTTACCGGCAAATTCCTGAATGTCGTCAATAATCAGCACATCAATAGTCTGATAAAAATTCAGAAAATCGTTCACTGTATTGCTGCGTACTGCATCGGTGTACTGAATCTGAAATGTATTGGCTGAAACATACAGCACTCTTTTTTCGGGGTGCAGTTGTTTTGTCATTACGCCAATGGCATTTCCGAGGTGCGTTTTACCAACGCCCGATTGTCCGTATACAAACAATGGGTTAAAAATGGTCTTTCCCGGCTCGTTTGCGATACTTATTCCGGCTGTGCGGGCAAGTTTATTGCTGTTGCCTTCAATTAAGCTGTTGAAGTTGTATGACGGATTCAGCTGAGGGTCAATTTCAGGAAGCTGAACTTTATGATAAGGGCTGATATAACCATTTCCGGTTGTAGCGGCTTTTGGTCTTGGTTGTTCGCTCACACTCGGAATCTGAGTTCCTTTACCGCTCGATTTGTCAATCAATACGCGATATTCGAGGCGTGTACCATTTCCCACTACGCGATATAATGTCATTCGAAGTAAATCGATGTATTTTTCTTCGATATACTCTACAAAAAACTGGCTCGGAACCTGCAATACAAATACATTTCCTTCATATCTGAGAGCGACAATAGGTGCAAACCAAGTATTATACGATGCCTCACTGATATTATCCCTAATGATACTGAGGCAGCTGTTCCACAATTGTTCCGGTCTATTCATTTTTTTTATTACTATACAAAAAAGGATCTGTGATTCTTGGGTTAATACTAATGTTACTATTATCGCAATATATGGTGCTGAAATTATCTACCTTTTGGGGGCTACTTTCAGGTTTACAAAAATCATAAACATTTTTGAGATAAAAAAATCATAAAAAAAACATGAGTTATTAACAACGGATATATTCTTAGTTTTCAGCAAGATATATTAAGTGTTAGATTTACAGTAATTTATCTTTGTTTTGTTTGCTAACTGTATTGATAGTAAAGAGGTTAACAAAATGTAAGCAAATTCAACCATCATTTGATAAAATCAGCCGAAACTATTTGTTAACAAGAGTTTCGGCTGATTAAATTATCAGAAAAATATTTTTTTAGCCCTTTTGATTATTTAGAACAAGTCTAAATAACTCTTATTTTGTTTTCGATCCGAAAAGAGAAAAATGCACGTAGCGTTTCGGGTTGTTTTTCAGGTCGATAATCAACTGATCGGCACTGGCGGCAGTATTCGACAGGTTGACATACAGATCTTTATTGTTTAGCAGCAGTCCGATAGAACCTTCGCCTGAATTAATTTTGTCGGTCATCAGATTCAGATTTTTGATGGTGTAATCGATGCTTGCAAATGTGGCAGCAAAGTCAATTTTGCTCAGGTTTCCGCTTACTTTCTTCAAATCTCCGGTTACTGCATTCACATCGCTTAAAACATTAGGCACATCTTTGTTCATGATTTTCTTCAGTTGAGCTGATGTTATTGCTAAATCTGTGGTGGTTTTTTCGATTGAGGAAAGGCTGTTTTTAATTTCCTTACTCTCGATTAATACCCGAACAGAACGTAACAATGAATCGGCCTGTGTGGAAATGCTTTCAATTTTCGGCATTAATTCACCCGACAGTTGCGCCATGAGTCCACCGCCAATCTGCGATTCAATGGTATCGCCCGAAGCATATGCAGCATAATCGCCTTTCAGTGGCTCAAATACAATCTGGATAGCTTTACCGCCCATAAGTCCATCGTCGTACAATTCAATTTTGGATCCTTTTGGGAGTTTTATATCTTTGCTTACCGATATTTTTACCACAAATGATTCCTGAATGCTGAAATCGTACATTACTTCTTCAACTTGCCCAACTTTGTAGCCTTTTACATAAACCGGCGATGATGGAACTAATCCTCCTACATTATCATAAGTGGCATAGTAGTAATTGATGGGCGAAAAAATATCTATTCCTTTCAAAAAATTAAGTCCGAAGTACAAAATAAATATGGCTACAATAGCCATGATTCCCACTTTTACTTCACGTGTAAAAAAATTCTTCTTCATTTATTGTTTATTTATATTCTATTTCTTAATTAGTTTTAATGCTTCTTTGGCTGTCATTTTTTTGTTGTTTACAAAGGCAATTATAAATGCTTCAGGAAACTTATTTAGCAGCTCTTTTCTTATTTTCAGAATTTTATCGTAATCGGTTTCGGCGCCAATCGTGTATTTGTACATCTTGTTTTCAACAAAAAAATCGATGTTTTTCACGCCCTTAAACTGCGATGCCGTTGTTTTTAATTTGGTATCGCTGGCCAGAATCTGTACTTTGAACACCGGTACGTCCGTTTTGTTGGGTTTTACCAGGTTTTTTTCGGTATTTACAGGTTCTTTTTTTGTAAATGCGTTGGCTATGACTGTAGTTTCCGGTACAATTTTATCGGGAGTTGATTTTATCACCGTGTTATTTGTAACAGGAGAATTTGTAATTGTATTGTTTGTTACAGGCGCATTTGTCGTTGTGTTATTCGATTCTTCTGTTACGATGGGGCTGGTGACTTCTTCGTAATTCTCGTCGCCGGTAAATTTACCCGATTTTTTATCGTATTCCTTTTTAAACTTCACAAAAGCATTGTAGATGGATGTGGACATAATTTCACGACCATTATCGCTTGCCAAAAAACGTTCTTCGGCAGGATTGGAAATAAAACCGACTTCTATCAACACACTCGGACATGCCGACCGGTGTAAAACCCAGAATCCGGCCTGACGCACTCCCCGGTCGGAGCGTTTACCATAATTGACAAATTGTTTCTGAACATTCTGAGCCAGCTCAATACTTTTATCGATGTATTTATCCTGCATAAACTCGAACATGATGTATGAATCTACCGAGTTTGGATCGAAGCCTTTGTATTTTGCTTTGTAATCTTTTTCGAGGAGAATTACAGAATTTTCGCGCATGGCCACATCCAGATTCGATTTGGATTTGGCGAGCCCGAGCGTGAAAGTTTCAGCACCATACGCCGAAGAACTTTCGGCAGAGTTGGTATGTATGCAGAGGAAGAGATTGGCATTGTTGGCATTTACGATGTCGGCACGTTCCTGCAAAGGAAGAAAAACATCGGTTTTACGGGTGTAAACCACTTTGACATCAGGAAAGTTTTTTTGAATTATTTCGCCGGTTTTAAGTGCAATAGCCAGATTAATGTCCTTTTCGCGGCTCATAGAGCCGATGGCTCCCGGGTCATGTCCACCATGTCCGGCATCGATGACAACAGTAAATTTACCAGTTTGGGCTAAAGCAATGGTAGAGCAAAAGAATATGGTCAGAAAAATAAATAAACGGTAAAAAGCCGTTACACTTGTTTTTGTTGGCAACATAATTTTCTGTAAAGCTGAACTGATTTTCAGAATCATTTGCAAAAGTAATCTTTTATCCTGTTTCATAAGATTATTTTTTATTTTTTTAATTATGAATACAATGAATTTGTTGTTTGTATTCCTCTGTATTAAAGGGCTGTATTCTTGTAAGTTTCCTACGTCTTATAAGTGTAATATTTCAAATTAAACATAAAAAAAAGTTATAGTGAAAAGAAGCTCTTTATTTTTGATTAAATTTGCATCTTAAATAAAAATTGAATTTACAACCGAATGTTTGTCTGTAAACAACTAAATATCAGAAAAAAATATTTTCTTCTGGCTTTACTTTTCAGTTTAGTAGCAGCTACAGTTGTTCGCGGACAGTCTCCTGTACGAACCGATTCGGTTAAAACTGCCGTCCTGAAAACTGATACCATCAGGAACAATGTAACGGACTCCATCAATTTAAAAACCCCAAAAAAGCAAAAATCAAACCAAATAGATTCCGAAGTTAGTTATAAAGCTAACGATTCCATTGTTTTTTATGGCAACGGAACGGGATTTCTGCATGGTCAGACCGAAATAAAATATAAAACCATAGAACTGACTGCCGATTATGTGCGGGTAAAACTGGATAGCAGTTTGATTTATGCCAGCGGTGTGGCCGATAGTACGGGGCTGAAAGTTGGTAATCCTGTTTTTAAAGAAGGCGAAAAATCGTACGAATCGAAAGAGCTTGCTTATAATCTGAAAACCAAAAAAGGTTTTATCAGACAGGCAGTTACGCAGGAAGGTGAAGGTTATATTATCAGCGATAAAACAAAGCGAACTGAAGACGAATCACTTTGTATTGCCGGCGGAAAATATACTACCTGCGATAATCACGAACATCCGGATTTTTATCTCAGTTTGTCGCGCGGTAAAGTGAAGCCGGGCGAATATATTGTAACCGGCCCTGCGCATTTAGTGATTGCTGATGTTCCTTTGCCGGTGGCTTTGCCTTTTGGTTTTTTTCCGTTTACACAGAAATACTCTTCGGGTTTTATTATGCCAAGCTATACCAACGAGTTGACGCGTGGCTTTGGTTTGACCGGTGTGGGCTGGTATTTTGCTATCAATGATTACATGGATCTGGAACTGAAAGGCGATATTTACACCAAGGGAACCTGGTCGATGAGTGCTGCCACTTCATATGTAAAAAAATATAAGTTCAGAGGAAATCTGAACATGAGTTATCGTGAAGATGTGACAGGAGAAAAAGGTATTGGCGATGATTATTCGGTGGCTAAGAACTTTAACATCCAATGGTCGCATACACAGGATCCGAAAGCTAACCCAAATTTTACTTTCTCGTCGAGTGTGAATTTTTCGACCAGCGGATATAACCGGAGTAATATCAATGCATATTACCGTCCGGAGCTAAACTCGGAAAATACCAAAAGTTCGAGTGTGAACTTCACGAAACGTTTCCCAAATATACCTTCACTTTCTATTACGGGTAGTGTCATGGTGAGTCAGCAAACAAAAGACTCCACCATGTCTATTACTTTGCCTGATATATCGGTAAATTACAGTCGGTTTTATCCGTTTAAAAGAAAAGTGGCTGTGGGCAGCGAACGCTGGTACGAAAAAATTTCGATGCAATACAACGGAACCATGTCGAATCAGTTGTATAATTTTAAGGAAAGTCAGGTATTATATTCCTCACTTGCGCGCGACTGGAAAAACGGTATCAGACACAGCATTCCGGTAAGTGCAACTTTCAATCTGTTTAAATACATAAACATCTCTCCGAGTTTCAATTATACCGAACGCTGGTATTTTAAATCGATAGACAGAAGCTGGGATAAAGATGCTCAGAAAGTGGTGACAGATACAACTTCGGGGTTTTACAGAGTTTGGGATTATAATATGGGTATATCAGCCTCCACTAAACTGTATGGTTTTTATATTCCCATCCGTTCCATTTTTGGCGATAAAATTGACAGAATCCGCCACGTAATCACTCCGAGCATTGGTTTTGGGTATACACCCGATTTTGGAGATAAAAGTTATGGTTATTGGGATTCGTATGTAAAAAGTGTCCGCAGTACCACCGATCCCAATGTGTATACTGATACTCAAGTCAGATATTCGCATTTTGAAGGCTCGCGTTATGGTTCGCCGGGTTCGGCAACCAGTACCAAATCGGGTAGTATCAATTTCTCGCTGCAAAACAATGTGGAGATGAAAGTGCGGAACGATAAGGATACAACCGGTATCAATCCGTTTAAAAAAATTAGCTTGATTGATAACTTTTCAGTAAGTGGTAATTATAATCTGGCGGTTGACTCCATGAACTGGTCAAATTTCTCAACAAGTCTTCGTTTACGGTTGACAAAAAGTTACTCACTAAATCTAAGCGCTTCGTTTGATCCATATATGTATGGTTTGAATAGTAGTGGAAATCCGGTGAGAATGAATAAATTGCGATGGGAAAACGGCATGTTTCCAAGATTTCAGGGAACAAGTACTTCGTATAGCTACACCATTAACAACGAAACTTTTACAAAACTTTTTGGAAAAAAAGAGGATAAATCCAAAAAAACCGGCGAAAAGTCTGAACCCGGAACAGAACCAACAGCCGACGGAGTTGAACCCGGAGTTGATTTGGGTGAAACCGGCGTAGGAAAACCCGGTGATGGAAAAGATAAAACCGAAGTATCGGAGGATGGCTATGCTAAAGTTTCATTACCGTGGAGTGTAAGTCTCAGTTATACAGTTTCGTACGGAAATACCACCTTCAACAAAACCAAAATGGAGTACGATATGGATTTCAGACACAGTTTGAGTATGAGTGGAAATATATCGCTTACCAATAACTGGAGAATTAATTTCAATCCGACATTTGATATCAATACCATGAAATTTACCTATTTGAGCATGAGCGTGAATAGGAGTTTGCACTGCTGGAGCATGTCGGCTAATATTGTGCCTTTCGGAGCGTATAAATCGTACAGTTTCCATTTGGGTGTAAATTCCAGTATGCTTGCCGATCTGAAATATGATAAACAAAGCGAGTACGGACGTAATACTATCAATTGGTATTGAAATAATTAACATTAAAAATCTGAACAAATCAGACCTGAAAGCATTTTATATTTTCATAAAAGAAATAATTACAAAAAATCAAATATAACAAAACAAACAGAAAATGAAAATTACAGCAAACAAATCCGTTTCGGCAGAGTATGAGTTATTTGTCGATGGAGAAAATGAAGGTGAACTTGAACTTATGGAAAAAGCAACTCCTGAACAACCATTGAGCTTTATCTATGGTGTGGGAATGATGTTGCCTAAATTTGAAGAAAATATCTTTGGATTGTCAGTAGGTGAAACTTTTGACTTTACGATAAACAATGAAGATGCTTACGGTCCTTACGAAGACGAAAATGTGATTGATCTTGATCGTGCAATTTTCGAAATAGATGGAAAACTGGATACTGAAGTTGTTTTTGAGGGCAATGTTGTTCCTTTGATGGACAACGAAGGTCACAGAATCAATGCTCAGGTGGTATCGGTTACCGACACACATGTTAAAGTTGACCTGAATCATCCATTGGCAGGTGAAAATCTGCATTTCAAAGGTAAAGTACTTGAAGTACGTGAAGCTTCAGAAAAAGAACTGGCTGCACTCATGGGTGGCGGTGGCTGCGGTGGTGGTTGCGGTTGTGGCGACGGCGGTTGTGGTGATGGTAGCTGCGATACCGAAGGTCACGACCACGAAAAAGGTGGTTGCGGTTGCGGATGCTAATCGAACAATTAAAAAAAATACAGTGAAAAACGTTTACTTTCTGAAAATCGGAAGTAAACGTTTTTCTTTTAAGTCGGGTTAAAACCGTATCTTTGTGGTCTGATAAAAAACGATTTTCAACATTTTCATATTTTTAAAAACATTCCATGGTAAGTTACCTTCAGATAGAAAACCTTACAAAATCCTTTGGCGATAATTTACTTTTCGAAAACATATCTTTCGGAATATCCGATAATCAACGCGTGGCATTGATTGCCAAAAACGGAACAGGAAAAACCACTTTGCTGAATATTATTGCCGGCAACGAAGATTATCAGGGCGGAACTATCTCGTTTAAACGGGATTTACGTGTTGGTTATCTGGATCAGAATCCTGATTTCCCCAAAAACTTATCGGTAATTGATGCCTGTCTACGTTCCGATAACGAGGCTGTGCGAACTATTGCAGCCTACGAACATTGCATGGCAAGCGAAAATCACGAAGGCTTGGATAATATCCTAATTCAGATGGATATGCATAAAGCATGGGATTACGAAACCCGTATCAAACAAATTCTGGGGAAACTGAAAATTTTCAATTTTGAGCAGTTAATCGGAGAGCTTTCGGGTGGACAATTGAAACGTGTGGCGCTGGCCAATGTGTTGATTTCTGAACCTGATTTGCTGATTCTGGATGAGCCAACCAACCACCTCGACCTTGAAATGGTGGAATGGCTCGAGGATTTTCTGAAAAGTTCCAACATGGCATTGCTTATGGTAACGCACGACCGTTATTTTCTCGACCGTGTGTGTACCAATATCATGGAAATTGATCATCAAGGGTTGTTTCAATACAACGGAAACTATTCATATTATCTGGAAAAACGGCAGGAACGAATCGAAAACTGGAATGCCGAAAGCGAACGAACCGTTAACTTATACAAAAAGGAACTTGAATGGATGCGCCGTCAACCGCAAGCGCGAGCCCATAAAGCCAAATCGCGTCAGGAAAGTTTTTACGAAATTGAAGAACGCGCCAAACAACGCCGCAATAACGACAAAGTACAACTCGATGTAAAAGCCAGCTACCTTGGTTCTAAAATATTTGAAGCTAAATATGTATCAAAAGCTTATGGCGACCTGAAAATACTCAATAATTTCTACTACAACTTTGCCCGTTACGAAAAAATGGGCATAGTAGGTAAAAACGGAACCGGCAAATCCACTTTTCTGAAAATGCTGCTGGGCGAAGTAAAACCCGACGGAGGCTCGTTTGATATTGGTGAAACGGTTGTATTCGGTTATTACAGTCAGGATGGACTGGCATTCGACGAGCAAATGAAAGTGATTGATGTGGTGCGCGATATAGCCGAAGAAGTGAATCTTGGCAATGGAAAGAAAATGTCGGCTTCGCAATTTTTGCAGCATTTCCTTTTTGCACCCGAAACGCAATACAATTACGTGTACAAGTTGAGTGGTGGAGAAAAACGTCGCTTGCATCTTTGTACGGTGTTGATGCGCAATCCCAATTTTTTGGTGCTCGACGAACCTACCAACGACCTCGATATTGTCACTTTGAATATCCTGGAAGATTATCTGCAGTCGTTTAAAGGTTGTGTGATTGTTGTCAGCCACGACCGCTATTTTATGGATAAAGTGGTGGATCACCTCATGGTTTTTAAAGGAAATGCCGAACTGAAAGATTTTCCGGGCAACTATACCGATTATCGTGAGTGGAATGAATTGATGGAAGAGCAGGAAAAAGAAGAAAAGAGTAAAGAACAAAGATTAAAGAACAAAGATAACGGACAACAGACGGCTGAAAACAAAAAACAGAAAACTGATAAACGAAAATTAAGTTTCAAAGAACAAAAAGAACTGGAGTTATTGGATGTTGAAATTCCTCAACTTGAACAGGAAAAAGCCGACATAGAAAGTCAACTGGCTTCAGGAAATATGACTTCCGACGAAATAATAAAAGCTTCACAACGCCATGGAGTGCTGAACGATTTGATTGATGAGAAAACAATGCGTTGGTTGGAATTGAGTGAGATTTAAGACGACAGACAACGGACAACAGAGATAAATGAAGATACTTTTTCGTAAAAAAGATATTCACAGCCTTCAGCCGGAACATGACAGCGAGCATGTTGGAATGAATAAAGTGCTTCGCGTTCGCGACCTCACTTTTATGGGCGTGGCAGCAGTTATCGGTGCTGGTATTTTCTCTACTATTGGAACAGCTGCCTACAATGGTGGTCCTGGCGTTATCTTTTTGTTTGTAATAACCGCTATTACCTGTGGTTTTACTGCCTTGTGTTATGCTGAATTTGCCAGTCGTGTGCCTGTGGCAGGTAGTGCGTATACATATTCGTATGTGACTTTTGGTGAGTTAGTGGCATGGATTATCGGTTGGGCTTTGATTCTGGAATATTCCATCGGAAACATTGTGGTGGCTATCAGTTGGAGTGCTTACTGCAATAATTTGCTTCAGGCAGTTCATATTAATTTGCCCGAATGGCTAACTATTGGCTATCAAACAGCCAAAGAGGCATACGATGAAGCATTGTTACAGGGAAAAGATGTGAGCGGACTGGTTTATACAAATGCTCCTGCTATTGGTGGTTTACACGTTGTACTAAATTTGCCTGCATTTCTGATTGTGGCTTTTGTTACATTTCTGGCGTATATCGGTATCAGCGAAAGTAAAAAAAGTGCCAACTTTATGGTAATTCTGAAATTGCTGGTACTGGCATTTATAGCTGTTGTAGGTCTGTGGGTTATTTTTACTGAAGATAAAATGAGCAATTGGTCGCCATTTCTGCCTAACGGAATGACCGGAGTACTTCGTGGCGTATCGTCGGTTTTCTTTGCTTATATTGGTTTCGATGCCATTTCTACTACTGCCGAGGAATGCGCTAACCCAAAGCGCGATTTACCCCGTGGCATGATTTATTCACTGATTATTTGCACGGTTATTTATGTGATTACCACGCTGGTAATTACAGGTTTGGTGAGTTATACTTCGTTCAAAGGCGTAACCGATCCGCTGGCTTTCGTTTTCGATTCCATCAATATGACCAAAATTGGTTTTTTTATTTCGGTAACAGCTGTTGTTGCTTCCACAAGTGTTTTGTTGGTTTTTCAGATTGGCCAACCCCGTATATGGATGAGCATGAGTCGCGACGGATTATTACCCAAACGATTTGGGAAAATCAACCGTAAAAGTCGTGTTCCGGCATTTGCCACCATTATTACCGGATTGCTGGTTGGCATACCATCGTTGTTTATGGACGATTTGCTAATGACCGACTTGACGAGTATCGGAACTCTTTTCGCTTTTGTGCTGGTATGTGGAGGTGTGTTGTTGTTGCCCCGGTTACCAAAGGAATCCGGATTTCAGTTGCCTTATATCAACGGAAAATGGATAATACCAGCTTTGGTCGCTTTGTTTCTGTTCGTTTTTCGTGAAAGACTCAGTATAGGAATCTCTACTATAGGAACCGGAAATCTGGAAGAAGTACTTTTTCTTTTGTTTTCGGTTATAGCAGTGCTTGTGGCTCTGTTTTCCTTCCTGAAAAACTTTTCGCTGATTCCTATCCTTGGAGTTTTATGCTGTCTTTATCTCATGATTGAAATTCCGGTGAAAAGCTGGATGGTTTTCTTCGGTTGGATGCTGATAGGGTTGATTTTTTATTTGTTGTATGGCAGACGGAAAAGCGTGCTGAATAAATGAATGATAAAATTAACTATATTTGTACAGTAATTTAATACATGCATAAATGAAGAAAATATTTTCCTTTTTATTTCTATTGATGCAAATATATGTGTTTTCTCAGACAGAAAATTCAGAAAATCAGCAATTTATTGCCGGGATTGATCCTGATACTGTTTATCTGAACAAGTTTGGGGATGTGATAAAAAATACAACTGTTGATTTTGCAAAATACAGAGTAATTTCAAAAAATCCAAATGAAGTCGGAGGTCAAATAATCCGGATTTATTATAAAAGTGGTGCAATGTATTCAGAACAGTTTTTATGCAGAGAAACTTTACCTAATAATCCAACAAAACATAAAAATGTTTTTTGTGGTATTTACAGAGAATGGCATGAAAATGGAAAATTAAAAACGCAGGCAAGTTATCTGGATAATAAATATTATGGTGAGTTTAGTACATATTGGCCAAATGGTGTAAAAAAGCGTATAGATATTTATGATGAAGGAAAAGTGGTTGAGGGAACTTGCTTTGATTCGATTGGAAAAAAAATAGAATATTTTAAATATGACATCAGACCTCAATTTCCCGGAGGTGATTCAGAGTTGAGCAGATTTATCAGTAAACACATGAAATATCCTGTTGAAGCTCAGGAAAAAGGTTTACAGGGAAAAGTAAAAGTGCAGTTTACAGTAAAGAAAAACGGTGAAATTTGTGATATTGTTGTTCTGAAATCGCCCGGAATTGAACTGGAAAATGAATCTTTAAGAATAATATCTCTAATGCCAAATTGGACACCCTGCTCAATTGATGGTGAAATAATTGATTCGCAATATACATTGACATTAGGTTTTAATTTAACTCAGGAATTCAAAACTGTCAATCGTAATTCCTTTTAATTTGAATGAATAAATAATTGGTCGAAAGTTTTTTACAATGGTTAATCAGATATTAATTTCATATAAATGCATCCATTTCTTTATCGTGTAGCACAAACTTTTCTGAACGAATATGGCGATGGCATCCGCAGCTTCAGTTTTGTTTTCCCAAACAGGAGAGCAGGCTTGTTTTTTCAGCGGTATTTGTCGGTATTAACTGACAAACCACTATTTTCGCCTGAAATACTCACTATTAACGAATGTTTTACGTCGGTTTCCCACTTGCAAACAGCCGACAGATTGAGCAATCTTTTCAGATTATATCGTATTTTTCTGCAGCAGGGAAAAACCGATGAAACTTTCGACACCTTTGTTTTCTGGGGCGAGATGTTGTTGTCCGACTTTGATGAAGTGGATAAATATCGGGTGGATGCCCGTCAGCTTTTTACCAATATTACCGAATTGCGCGAACTCGACCGGCTGTTTAATGTTTTCAGCGAAAATCAGATTGAAGCCATACGCAGTTTCTGGAGCAATTTTGTACCCGTTCCCGAAGGTAAGACTCAGGAAAACTTTATGGCTACCTGGAAGATTCTGTATCCTGTGTATGAGCAGTTTCATGCTGAACTAATTGCCGAAGGTCTGGCTACCGATGGGTTGATTTGTCGTGAAGTAACCGACCGACTTGTTCGACGTGAAGATCCCGAAGAGTGGGAGGGAAAACAGTTTGTTTTTGTAGGTTTCAATGCCCTGAATCCCTGCGAAAAGGAATTGATGCTGCAATTGCAAAAACGTGATATGGCTGATTTTTACTGGGATTATGAATCACCCGAATTGCGGGAAGCTGAAAATCCGGCATCGTTGTTTTATGCCGAAAATATTCATGTTTTTCCCTCGAAGTTGAATGTTCCGCAGGAATATATTCCGTTCGTTCAAAAAGAAATAACGCTTACCGCTGTTCCTTCCACTGTTGGGCAGACCCGCAGAGTTTTTGAAATTCTCGATAAGCTTTATGCTACGGGAACTGCTGATGAAAGCTGGACCAAAACGGCAGTGGTTTTACCTGACGAAGGTTTGCTTATGCCGTTGTTGCATGCTATTCCTCAGCAAATTGAAAAAATAAATGTAACTATGGGTTATCCGCTTCAGGTAACACCTGTGGCTGGTTTTATGGAGCATTTGTTCGAATTACAGCGCCGTAAACGCGATTTCCAGGGAGGCTCGCGCTTCTATTATCAGAATATATTATCGCTACTTCATCACCAGTATATTTCGGGTTGGTTTGCCGCCGATGTACAGCGAATTTCGCAGGATATTATCCGCAATAATAAAATCTATATCGATGGTGCTGAACTACGTTGCAATGCATTGTTCAATTTATTGTTCGCGCCATGTCAGCAACCGTCGGAATTGCCCGGATATTTACTGGCTATTTTGAAATCGCTTCAGACATTTATACACAATCACGATGGTGAAAATTCAGACAACAGACTTACTTCCGATATTATTTATGCGTATTATTCTGCTATAAACCGTATGGCTGGTATTTTTGCTGATCAGCCCGAAAGAATTGACATAAGTTTTGAAACGCTGGTTCGGCTGGTGAAACAACTTACGGCCGGGATAACTATTCCGTTTATCGGAGAGCCACTAAACGGGTTACAGGTTATGGGGGGTTTAGAAACCCGTGGAATTGATTTCGAAAATCTGATTATCACATCGTTCAACGAGGGGATTTTTCCTTCAAAGAATCCGTCTAACAGTTTTATTCCGTATAATTTGCGTCGTGCATTCGGTTTGCCAACTTACGAACATCAGGATGCCATTTTGTCGTACAACTTTTATCGGATTATCAGCCGGGCTAAAAAGGTGTTTTTTATTTACGATTCGCGTACTGAAGGCATTCAGACAGGTGAAGTGAGCAGGTATTTTCAGCAGTTGAAATACCATTACGGACTCGAAATTCCGCAGGTAAATGTAGATTACGATATTGCTCCGAACAATAAAAACCTTATTGAAGTGCAGAAAACGCCCGGAATAATGCAAAAACTGCAACTTTATCTTTCCGAAGGTGATGATGCGCGGGCACTTTCGGCAAGTTCTATCAATACCTATCTGGATTGTCCGCTGCGTTTTTACTTAACAGAAGTGGAAAAAACCGGCGAGCCCGATGAAGTGACCGAAATGATTGAAGACAGCATGTTCGGAACATTGTTTCATGCCACGATGCAAAATATTTACCGACCGTATGTGGGTAAAGTTGTTCATGCAGAAGAACTTAAAATAATTGCAGCCGATAAATTTGCTATTTCAAATTATATAAATCGTGCTTTTTCTGATAATTATTTCAAACGAAAAGGAGAAAAGGTGGAACTCGAAGGAAATAATTTGCTTATTGCCAAAGTGCTTTTGAAATACGTAGTTCAGGTTTTGCACGTGGATGCACAATATGCTCCGTTCAGATATACAGCTTCGGAAGAGCGTTGTCATATAAGTTTTCCCATTTCTGAGGGAAACGTGAATATCAAAGGTTTTATCGACCGGATTGATGAAAAAGATGGAGTGTTGCGAATTTTAGATTACAAAACCGGAAAAGGCGATTTGCAATTCAGAAACTGGGACGATGTGTTCGATCCTGCGGCTAAGAAGCGTCCTAAATTTGTGATGCAGACGTTTTTGTATGCGCTTATGTACAAAGAGAAGGCTGAAGGAAAGTCCTTGTTGCCGGGAGTTTTTTATTTGCGCGACATTTTTAAACCGGGGTTCGATACTACTTTCCATTTAAAAGCAGATAAAACCGATATCGAAATTGATAGCTTTCATGAGTTTGAAAATGAATTTGCTGACAGGCTTACCGATAGGTTAAGCGAGATTTTTGATCAAAATGTTCCGTTTAAGCAAACAAATGGTGATACACCCTGTAAGTATTGTCAGTACAATAGTATTTGTTTGAAAGTTACGGCATAGAAAATTAGCTGAAATGATATAGAAAAACTCATTTTTTTTGATGAATGTAAACAACGAAAAATTGATGTCAATTTTAAATGATTTTTTTGGGAACTTCTTTTTACTCATGAATAAAATTGATTATTTTTGTGAGTGTAAAAAGAATAAATATACATAAAATCACACAGAGGCTTAATTGAGGGTAAAAATCAAAAAGAAATTTATCCCAAATAAATCAATTCTGTCCCAAAATAGATAAAATTTTCCCAATTTGTTGGGTATTGTGCAATTTGCAATTTTCTTTGTACTGAATAAATCGGGGAAAATGATGATTGTAGAGTTGTAACCTGATTTAATACGAAATAATAATGAGAAATATTTTTTTATTTGCCTTTCTGTTACTGATAAACGCCGTTTACGGTCAGAGTAGTCTTTTTCAAAAAAAGCAATTTACGTACAAAAACGATACATTACCATACCGGATTTTATTTCCCGATAATTATGATAAATCGCGGAATTATCCTTTGGTCATCTTTCTTCATGGCTCCGGTGAACGGGGAAATGACAATGCCGCACAATTAGTTCACGGTTCAGCATTGTTTGCCGATTCTGCAAACAGAGCCGATTTTCCTGCTATCGTAGTGTTTCCACAATGCCCTGCAAATGAATATTGGGCGCCAATCAAAGCCCGTGAAAACGGTTTTAGTTATGTTAATAACACGCCACCCACTGAACCAATGCAATTAGTAATTCGTTTGATAAGCGAGTTGAAAAAAACTGAAAAAATTGATAGCAAACGCATGTATGTACTCGGACTTTCGATGGGAGCCATGGGAACCTATGATTTGATTTGCCGGTATCCACGAATGTTTGCAGCTGCAGTTCCAATTTGTGGAGGAGTCAGCATCGACCGACTGAAGAAGATAAAAAATATGCCTGTACGAATTTTTCACGGGGCTGCAGATAATCTGGTTTCACCCGAACATTCGCGCAATGCTTATAAAGAATTAATTTTGTTGGGATCGAAACATGTTTTATATACAGAATATCCCGGTGTGGGGCATAACAGTTGGACAAATGCATTTGCTGAACCGGATTTTGTAAGTTGGATTTTTTCAAACAAAAAGAAATAATAATATTAATATGGCAAGATTTAAAGGTGCAATAGTAGTAAACGTAGAACGGTGCAAAGGTTGTGATTTGTGTGTAGTAGCGTGCCCTTCGTCGGTATTAGCGCTATCGAAAGAAGCAAATTCAAAAGGATATAATTTTTCGCACATGGCAGAACCCGAAGATTGTGTGGGTTGCTCGGCGTGTGCATATGTTTGTCCGGATGCATGTATTACCGTTTACAAAGTGAAAGCAGAATAATTTATTTGTAAGAATAAGTGAATTAGAAAACTGTTATCAGAAAAAAGAAAATTAAATCATCAGAAAAAAGAAAAAAATGAGTCAACATAAAGAAGAAGTAACCCTGCTGAAAGGAAACGAAGCCGTTGCGCATGCAGCCATTCGTTGCGGTTGCGATGGATATTTTGGTTATCCGATAACTCCGCAATCGGAAATTCTGGAAACATTGATGGACCTTCGTCCATGGGAAACCACCGGTATGGTAGTTTTACAGGCCGAAAGTGAAGTAGCATCTATTAATATGGTGTATGGTGCAGCCGGTTGTGGTAAACGCGCCTTAACAACATCTTCAAGTCCGGGCGTAAGTTTGATGCAGGAAGGAATTTCGTATATGGCCGGTGCCGAATTACCGGGTGTAATATTTAATGTAATGCGCGGTGGACCGGGTTTAGGTACTATTCAGCCAAGTCAATCCGATTATTTTCAGGCTGTAAAAGGTGGTGGACACGGCGATTATAAAATGCCGACATTAGCTCCTGCTTCGGTTCAGGAAATGGCCGATCATACAGTTTTGGCGTTCGATTTGGCATTCAAATACCGCACTCCGGTCATGGTTCTTGCCGATGGCATTATTGGTCAGATGATGGAAAAAGTGGTTTTGCCTCCATTTAAGCCTCGTAGAACAGAAGAAGAAATTAAAGAAGAATGCCCGTGGGCAACGCTTGGAAAAACAAAAGACAGAGCGCCGAATATCATTAACTCGCTGGAACTTCATTCAGAGGAAATGGAACGCATCAATTTGCGTTTGCAGGGTCGTTACAGAGCTATTGAAGAAACTGAGGTACGATGTGAACAAATTATGTGCGACGATGCCGATTACGTTATCGTGGCGTTTGGAACTATGGCGCGTGTTTCGCAAAAAACCATGGAATTGGCTCGTGCCGAAGGTTTAAAAGTTGGTTTGTTGCGCCCGATAACTTTGTATCCTTTCCCGAAAAATGAGATTAAAGAACTTTCGGGACGTACAAAAGGAATTCTGACGGTAGAAATGAATGCCGGTCAGATGGTAGAAGATGTACGTCTGTCGACCTGTGGAAAAGTAAAAGTGGAATATTATGGACGTATGGGAGGAATTGTTCCGTCACCGGCTGAAGTTTTAGAGGCTTTAAAAACAAAATTTGAAATTTAAGAATCGAATAAAAATGAATATACAAGATATAATTAATCCCGCCAATCTGGTTTATGAAAAAACCAAGGTGATGAACGATACGCCGATGCATTATTGCCCCGGGTGTAGTCATGGTGTGATACATAAAATTATTGCTGAAATTATCGAAGAAATGGATATTCAGGACAAAACTATTGGTATTGCACCGGTAGGATGTGCTGTGTTTGCCTATAAATATCTCGATATCGACTGGCAGCAAGCAGCTCATGGTCGTGCTCCGGCATTGGCTACAGCTGTAAAACGTCTTTTGCCTGATAGATATGTGTTTACATATCAGGGTGATGGCGACCTTGCAGCTATTGGAACTGCCGAAACTATTCATGCATGTAATCGTGGTGAAAATATTGCCATTATTTACGTGAACAATGGTATTTACGGAATGACAGGTGGGCAAATGGCGCCAACCACATTGAAAGGAATGAAATCAACCACTTCGCCTCAGGGACGCGATATTCCTATGTCAGGTTTTCCGCTCGATATGTCGAAACTTTTGGCTCAATTGGATGGAACTTGTTATGTAACCCGTCAGGCTGTACATACAGTGGCTGCCGTTCGTAAAACCAAAAAAGCTATTCAAAAAGCGTTTGAAAATTCGATGTTGAATAAAGGAACTTCGGTTGTAGAAGTGGTTTCAACCTGTAGTTCAGGTTGGAAACTTACTCCGGCACAATCCAACGATTGGATGGTGGACAATATGTTCCCGAGTTATCCGATGGGCGATTTGAAGAATGAATAAAACCCCTTAATCCCCTAAAAGGGAAATTATTACATGGGGAAGTTTTTTTAATTTAAAATTCAAAGAAGAAATGACAGAAGAAATAATTATAGCCGGTTTTGGTGGTCAGGGTGTACTTTCTATGGGAAAAATTCTGGCTTATTCGGGATTGATGCAAGGTCAGGAAGTGAGTTGGATGCCATCGTACGGACCGGAACAGCGTGGAGGAACTGCCAATGTTACCGTCATACTGAGCGATGAACGCATTAGCTCACCGGTATTAAACCATTACGATACTGCGATTGTGCTAAATCAACCATCGCTCGAAAAATTTGAACAGTCGGTTAAACCCGGAGGAACATTAATTTTCGATGGAAATGGTTTTCATAAATTTCCTACAAGAACCGATATCAATATTTACCGGATTGATGCTACAGAATATGCTTACGCCAATGATGCGGTCAAGGTAATTAATATGATTATTCTGGGGGGATTACTGAAAATCAGACCCATAGTAAAAATAGAGAATGTGCTGAAAGGATTAAAAAAATCTTTGCCATCGCGTCATCATCATTTAATTCCGATGAACGAAAAAGCATTGGAAACCGGTATGGATTTAATTAAAAAAGTAAATTACAATGGTTCGTTATAAAAAAATACATTTTGAACGCAAAGACACAAAGTCACTAAGCCACAAAGAAAACTTTTAAGTTTTCTTCTTTGCGTTCTTTGTGGTATTATTTTTATTATTAGCATATTATTGAAATTATTGATTTTGCGTCTTTGCGTTTAATTTTGTAAATATAGATATTTTAGAAATGATTTATTTGCACTATATGTAATTGTCTATGAATACATTATATAATTTTATAACGACCCATTGAAATTAGATTCAGATAATATAAACGAAAAAGCGCAGTGAGATTGTTCTGACTGCGCTTTTTCGGTGTTATCACATTACTACGTTATAAAATTACCACGTTAATACTGCTCATTATCATTTGGAAAATCGCCCGATTTCACATCGTCGACATAATGTTTGATGGCATCGTTCATAATTCCCTGCAGGTTGGCATAGCGGCGAAGGAAACGTGGTGAAAAATCCTGTGTTAGTCCAAGCATATCGTGAAGAACCAAAACCTGTCCGTCGACGCCATTTCCTGCTCCGATACCAATAACCGGGATAGTCAGTTCTTTTGCTACACGAGCTGCAAGTTTTGCCGGAATTTTTTCAAGTACTAATGCAAAACAACCGGCTTCTTCCAGTACATGAGCATCGTGAATCAGTTTTTCAGCTTCGGCTTCTTCCTTAGCTCTTACAGTGTACGAGCCATATTTGTTTATTGATTGCGGCATTAATCCCAAATGACCCATCACAGGAATTCCGGCACTAAGAATACGTTTTACAGATTCAAGAATTTCCTCACCACCTTCCAGTTTTAAGCAGTCACCATGCGTTTCTTTCATTATTCTGATGGCAGAGGCGATGGCTTCTTTGGAGTTACCCTGGTAGGTTCCGAATGGCATATCAACCACTACCAATGCTCTGTTAACACCACGAACCACCGATTTTGCGAAGAAAATCATCTGGTCAAGGGTTATGGGTAAAGTTGTCAGATTTCCACACATTACATTCGATGCCGAATCACCTACAAGGATAATATCAATACCTGCTTTGTCAACTATTGTTCCCATCGTGAAGTCGTAAGCAGTTAACATGCTTATTTTTTCACCTCTTTGTTTCATTTCGAGTAACCTGTGTGTAGTTACCCTTCTGGAGTCATTACTGTGTACCGACATGCTTTTAATTTTTTTGCAAAGATATGGAATATATTTTCAAAAAATCTTTACAGTAGGGGTTAATTTTTGTTTGCATTTATGTAAGTGTCAGTATTTCAGTTTGATAAATTTACTGTAGAGATTGAGAGTGAATTTTGTAAACTATATTTTCTTTTATTTGACATTTAAAGCGTATCTTTGCAACCCTGAATTATAGCTGAATTGCGGTTAATAATTGTAAATAATATTCATGAAAGATAAGTTTTCATTCCTGAAAAATACAGATATGTTTTCTCATATCATATCTCTGAAGTATTTACCACGTTGGTTTGTGCTTTTTGTTGATATTGTTATTTGTATTGTTGCATACTTAATTTCTTCGTTTTTATCAAGTCGGTTTATTTCTATAGTTCCTGACGTCAGAATATGGGATGTCTATGAAAGAACGGGTTTTATTCTGGCAATTCAGATGGTTTTTTTCTGGACTTTTCACACATATTCAGGTGTATTACGTTATTCCGGATATGTTGACGCCGCAAAATTATTACTGGCTGTTGTTTCAAATGTTTTGGTGGTTTTGTTGCTGAATTTTGTTGTATATCAAACTCAGCAGGTTTACTTGTTTTATAACATTGGTTTACTTTTTTATGCAGTAATTGCTTTTGTATTGTTGTTTTTACTTCGTTTGGGAACTAAAACTCTTTATGATTTTTTTACCTTAAATTCAGGACAAATTACTCCTGTAATGATATATGGTACCAAATCGGCCGCAGTTGGTATTGCAAAAATGTTACGATCTGCTCAGGACGATAAAAAATACAAACTTGTAGGATTTATAGATGATGATAAAGCTGCCAGCGAAAGAATTATTATGGGTGTAAAGGTGTATCATCTCGATGAAAAAACAATCAAGAAAGTTGTTCTGAAGAAAGCAAAAGCTGTAATTGTATCACCCATCAAGATGAAACAGATTAATCCGGATAAAGATTTGGATATATTTCTGAACAATAATATTTCAGTTCTGACATCTCCTCCCATGAGTATCTGGAAAAATGATATGCCTACAATAAAGCAAATCAAATCTGTACAAATTGAAGATTTGTTAGAACGTCCTAAAATTCATATATCTACCGAGAAAATTGCAAGTGAACTTAAAAATAAAGTTATACTAATTACCGGAGCAGCCGGTTCTATTGGTTCGGAGATTGTTCAGCAGGTGATTTCCTATCAACCCAACCTTGTGGTTTTAGTTGATCAGGCAGAATCACCTATGCATAATCTGAAGCTGGAAATAGAAGCGAAATTTCCGGATCAGAATATCAGTATTTTTCTGGGAGATGTGAGAAATAAAAACCGCATGGAATATATGATGGACATGTATCGTCCCGATTATATTTTTCATGCAGCTGCCTACAAGCATGTGCCTTTGATGGAGGATAATCCGGTAGAAAGTATTCTGGTGAATGTACAGGGAACAAAAATTCTGGCCGATTTGGCTGTGAAATATCATGTAAGTCGGTTTGTTATGGTTTCGACCGATAAAGCTGTAAATCCAACCAATGTGATGGGCGCATCAAAACGCATTGCAGAAATTTACGTGCAATCGTTGCACCGAAAGTTGGAAAAGGAGGGCGGTTTCACCAAGTTTATCACAACCAGATTTGGTAATGTGCTGGGTTCTAATGGCTCAGTGATACCATTGTTTAAAAGTCAGATAGAAAAAGGAGGACCGGTTACGGTTACGCATCCTGAGATTATCCGGTATTTTATGACTATTCCCGAAGCATGTACACTTGTTTTGGAGGCTGGAGTCACCGGAGAAGGTGGCGAAATTTTCATTTTTGATATGGGAAGTCCTGTGAAGATAGTGAATCTGGCTCGTAAAATGATAAGATTAGCCGGTTTTGTGCCCGAAGTTGATATTAAAATTGAATATACCGGTTTGCGTCCGGGTGAAAAACTTTATGAAGAGCTTTTGAATAATAAGGAAATTACTACAAAAACGCACAATCCGAAAATAATGATTGCTAAAGTTCAGGAATATGATTACCGTGTTGTTTCTGAGCAGATTGACGAACTGATTCAATACGGGTCGTTATGTAAAAATTTTCTGACAGTGACTCAAATGAAAAAAATTGTGCCTGAATTTATCAGCAAAAACTCACAGTACGAACGCCTTGATGTATAATTCCTGATATGAAAGTTATTTTATCATATATCGAACAATTTCCCTATTTAACAATATTGGTTTCTTTTTTGATTGGACTTGGTTTTATGCCATTGGTTCTGGATATTGCCCGAAAAAGAAATTTTGTAGTGAAACCAAATAAACGTACCTCTCACGAAGGTGCTATACCCAATATTGGTGGGGTTAATATTTTTATTTCCTTCCTGATTACTGTGTTTTTCTTTTCGTTCGGAATTTTCGCTCAGTTACAGTTTATAATCATCGGAGTTTTTATCATCCTGATTATTGGTTTTGTCGATGATTTAATCGATATAAAAGCTTCATGGAAGTTGCTTGGAGAACTTGTGGCTGCTTTTTTTCTGATTGTTCTTTCTGATATTCGGTTGACAAACCTTCATGGTTTTATGGGCATTTATCATTTGTCGGCAATTTCAAGTTATGCTTTATCCTTTTTTGTATTTGTAGTCATCATAAATGCTTTAAACCTGATTGACGGAATTGATGGTTTGGCTTCCGGTTTGGGTATCATTTATTCTTCATTTTTTGCAGTATATTTTAGTCAGACGGGTTATATGAACCTGGCTGTTTCGGGGTATGCTATGGTTGGTTCATTGGCAGTTTTCTTTTTATACAATGTTTTTGGCAAAAAAAGTAAGATTTTTATGGGCGATTCCGGGTCATTGCTTCTCGGATATATGATAGCACTTTATGTTTTTGAATTTTGCGAAATGAATGCATATCACCGCTTGCCCGAAATGTGGCATATACAATCAGCTCCGGCTGTAGCTATTTGTATACTTTCAGTACCGCTTTTCGACACACTAAGAGTTATGCTCACCCGAATGAAGAAAGGAGTATCACCATTTCATCCTGATAAGAATCATATTCACCATTTAATGCTTAAAACCGGACTTAAACACAAGCAGGTTACTTTTATACTGTTAGGTATATCTGTTGTCTTTGCTTTACTCGGAATTATTGGTAGAAACTGGGATATTACATTTTTGGTTTTTATCGCTTTTTCACTTGCCTCTGTTCTTACTTATATTTTGTGGCGTATTGTCGATTATAAAACCATCGGCAAAGGAAGCCAAAATAGCAATTGATTATTTCCTTCATAAAAATTATTTAAATGATTTCAGTTGAGCAACTTACGGTAGAGTTTGGTGGAAGTCCGCTTTTCGATGAAATCAGCTTTCTGGTGAATCCGCGCGACAGAATAGCTCTTGTTGGGAAAAACGGAGCTGGTAAGACTACGCTTCTTCGTATTTTTGCAGGAAAGCAACTTCCAACAAAAGGCAGAGTTACTATTCCCAAGGACCTGACTATTGGATATCTACCTCAGCACATGATTCACAGCAACGATACAACCGTAGCTGAAGAGGCAGCAAAAGCCTTTGAACACATTACTGCCATCCAATCTGAAATTCTTGAGATTTCTGATGCTCTGGCTGTTCGGACTGATTATGATAGCGCTGATTATCATCGTTTAATCGACCAGTTGACTCACCTGAACGAGCATTTGCAAATTGTAGGTAGTGGAAATATGCAGGCCGAAATTGAAAAAACACTCACTGGTCTCGGATTTGTACGTTCTGATTTTGCACGTCCATGTTCGGAATTTAGCGGAGGATGGCGCATGCGTATCGAACTGGCTAAAATACTGCTTCAACGACCGGATGTGCTGTTGCTCGATGAACCTACCAACCATTTGGATATCGAGTCCATTCAGTGGCTTGAGAATTTTTTAATCAGCTGTGGCAGTGCTGTTTTGCTCGTGTCGCACGATAGGGCTTTTATAGATGCGGTAACCAACCGCACCATTGAGATATCGTTGGGAAAAATCTATGATTACAGTGTAAATTACTCCAAATATGTTCAGTTGCGCAAAGAGCGACACGAGCAACAAGTGCGTGCGTACGAGAATCAGCAAAAAATGATTCAGGATACCGAAGAATTCATAGAACGATTCAGATACAAAGCTACTAAATCGGTACAAGTGCAGTCGCGCATCAAACAGTTGGATAAACTGGAACGTTTGGAAGTAGATTTGGAAGATAACAGCAGACTTAGTCTGAAATTTCCGCCAGCACCACATTCGGGAATTATTCCGGTGGAAGTTGAAAATCTGACCAAAATTTACGGACAGCATGTTGTGCTCGAACAAGTGGGTTTGATTATCAATCGTGGCGAAAAAGTTGCCTTTGTGGGTAAAAACGGAGAAGGTAAATCCACGCTGGTGAAATGTATCATGAATGAAATTGAATTTTCAGGCAAACTCAAAATTGGTCATGGAGTAAAGATTGGATATTTTGCCCAGAATCAGGCAGCTTTGCTCGATGACGAACGAACTGTTTTTGAAACGATTGATTTTGTTGCGGTTGGTGACATCCGTACCAAAATTCGCGATATTTTGGGCGCTTTTATGTTTGGCGGCGAAGCTTCGGATAAAAAGGTAAAGGTATTGTCGGGAGGTGAACGCAGTCGTTTAGCCATGATTCGGTTATTGCTTGAGCCGGTGAATTTACTGATACTGGATGAGCCAACGAACCATTTGGATATGAGATCGAAAGATATTCTGAAAGAAGCCATAAAATCTTTCAACGGAACAGCTATTGTGGTGTCGCACGACCGTGAATTTTTAGATGGTTTGGTGACAAAAGTATATGAATTCGGGAATAAGAAAATACGAGAACATTTGGGTGGAATCTATGATTTTCTGCAGTACAAAAATATGGAAAATCTGCGTGAACTGGAGGCCAATGTTACGCTGAAAGCAAATCAAACCATAGTTGAAAAAGAAATTTCGGAAAATAAACTTTCGTATGAAGCCCGCAAAGAATTGAACCGGAAAATTCGTAAAGCAGAAAAAGATGTGGAAGATGTGGAGAAACAGGTTTCGGCATATGAATCGGAACTGGCTGATATGAATGTGCAACTTGAAAACCCTGAAAAAGCATCTGATCCGGAATTTATTTTGCTCTATCAGAAAAAGCAACGCGAACTCGAACAGCGCATGTACGAGTGGGAAATTCTTTGTGAAGTACTTGAAGAGTTGAAAACAGGTTTGAATTAATTTACAGCATAAGTTACTGATTATGAAAATATTGTTTCTGATACCGACATCGTTAGGCGACACTGCATTCGATAGAATTTTACCTGCCTACAACACAGAAATTCTAACTGCTTTGAAATTTTTTATTGTGGAAGATGTGCGCACAGCCCGTCGTTTCCTCAAAAAATCAAATCCAGCCATCGATATTGATTCACTCACTTTTTTTGTGCTTAATCAGCATACATCTCCGGCCGATATCAGCAGTTTTCTGGTGCCGATGGACAAAGGGTTCGATATGGGTGTAATCTCAGAAGCCGGTTGTCCCGCCATTGCCGATCCTGGCGCTGATGTTGTTGCTATTGCTCAGCAAAAGTCTTATCAGGTGGTGCCGTTGGTTGGGCCGTCGTCAATTTTACTTGCCTTAATGGCGTCAGGTTTTAATGGCCAAAGTTTTGCGTTTAACGGATATTTGCCTGTAAATTCCACCGACAGAGCTAAAGCGCTCAAAAAACTTGAAAATCGGGTTTATGCTGAAAATCAGTCACAACTGTTTATCGAAACTCCATACCGGAATATGAAAATGCTGGAAGAAATTCTGAACAGCTGTCAGCCGAACACAAAACTCTGTATTGCAGCCGATATAACGCTCGAAACAGAGTTTATCAAAACCCTTTCAGTAACTCAGTGGAAGAAGAACCGTCCCGATTTGAATAAACGTCCTTGCATTTTTATTTTGTATAAATAGAATAAGTATCTTCAATTTTCAGAATACTGATTATGTATGGTTTATTTATGCACATTAATAATGTTTATGTGCAGATATTCGGAATAATTATGTATATTTGTTCGTTATTTATAACGGACACACGAAAAAATCAAATACATGCAGCATAAAATAGTACCTGCTCCAATGACTCTTCAATTCATTATTGAAAATGCAGTCAAAAATTTTGCCCCTTATCCATCGCTGGCTTTTGTAGATTCACAACCAATTACGTATCAGGAACTTGGAAATCAGATTCAAAAAGTTTCTGAACAACTTTTTTCGTACGGATTACAGCCGGGCGATAAAGTAGCTTTGTTCAGTCAGAACATGCCAAACTGGGTGGTGGCTTATTTTGCCATTGTGTCGAAAGGTTTGGTGGTGGTGCCGGTTTTGCCCGATTTTACTGCGTTGGAAATTGAAAATGTGTTATTGCATTCAGGAGCTAAAGCTTTGTTTGTCAGTGAAAAGCTGTACTCCAAAGTTGCCGGTAAAACTTTTGACGATTTGGTAGTTACCATTACAACCGATAATTTTTCGATTGTATCGGCGACACAGAAACCTGTCGACGAAAAGATTCCTTCCATTCGTGTAAAAGATAACGATATTGCTGCTATTATCTATACTTCCGGAACTACAGGTCGTTCAAAAGGAGTAATGCTTACACATGCCAATATCACCTTTGTGGCTATGCAATCATATTCGGTTTTCCCGATTACACATAACGAAGTTGTTTTGTCGTTTTTGCCGCTGTCGCACACTTACGAAAACTCCATTGGAATGCTTTATCAGGTGATGTACGGTGCATGTATTTATTATCTCGATAAAGCACCGACGGCAGCAACGCTCCTACCAGCACTGGCCAAAGTTCGTCCAACCATGATGTTATCGGTACCGCTTATCATGGAGAAAATATATAAAAATCAGGTTCAGAATAAATTTTCTAAAAATCAGTTTTCGCGTTTAATCTACAAAACGCCCTTGTTCAGGATAATTATTCATTACATAGCCGGAAAGAAATTGATAAAAACCTTTGGGGGACGACTTAAATTTTTTGGAATTGGCGGAGCTAAGATAGACGCCCGTGTTGAGCGATTCCTAAAAGAAGCCCGTTTTCCTTATGCCATTGGCTACGGACTGACTGAATCGGCTCCATTACTTGCAGGTGCTGCACCACATCAAACTAAACTTCAATCTACCGGTTATGCGCTTGAGGGAGTAACGCTCAAAATTAATGAACCAAACAAAAATGGGGTAGGCGAAATTTGGGCAAAAGGACCAAACGTGATGAAGGGTTATTATAAAAATCCCGAAGTTACAGCCGAAGTGCTTACTGAAGATGGATGGTTTAAAACCGGCGACTTAGGCGTATTTGATTCCAGAAAACGACTATTTATCAAAGGTAGAATGAAAAATACCATTGTGGGAGCGAGCGGTGAAAATATTTATCCTGAAGATATTGAGTCAGTTATAAATAATAATCAGATAATTACAGAATCGTTGGTTATTGAAGAAGATGGTTTTTTGGTGGCTAAGGTTTTACTGGATATTGAATCGATAGAAAAAAACTACGAACATCTGAAACATGTTATTGAAGAAGGTAAAGACAAGTATGCAGAGTGGAAAGCTACTTTCACCAAAGAATTGAACAGTAAACTGAACCGTGCATCCCAAATTAAGCGTGTTGATATTATTGATGAACCGTTTGAAAAAACAGCTTCACAAAAAATAAAACGCTTTTTGTATACCAAAACTGATAAGAAGAAAAAATAATGAAGTTCTTTAGAGGATATATCAATAAAATTGAGATGATCTTTATAGTTTTGTAGAGATGAGATAGCCCTTTTATTAAAGTTTCTACCTGTACCAATCGTTGTTTAACTTCAGAAAATTAATAATTTTTTCTTCAAGCGTTTGATTTTTTTCTTTTAGGAGCTGAAACAGATACTGTGTTTCTAATAAGTTGCGAATTCTTAGCTTAACTTCAATAATATCAAAGGGTTTGGTTATGTAATCTTTTGCTCCAGCGGTTAATGCTTTTAATTTTGTTTCCTGATTTTCCTCTGCAGTGATTACTAATATTGGCATATATTTATAATCATTTGCCAGAATTTTTTCTTCGGCACGGAGTAAATCCATGATATCAAACCCTGATAAATAAGGCATCATTAAATCCAGTAAAAGTAAATCAGGTTTTGTGTTTTTGATTAATTCCAGCACTTTTCGCGAATCGGAAGTCGATATTAAATTTTTGTAGCCAGCCAATTCGAGCATTCCTTTTATTACTTCAATATTTGCTTCGTTGTCGTCTACTATAAGTATGGTGGCATCATACAAGTTTTTGTTTTTCATGACCTGTGATTTGGAGTCTTTAATATTATCCTGAAAATTCGTAAATCCTGATGCAAATATAAAATATTATCTTTGAAAAAAACTCATTATAGCAATTATTACATAATTGTTTTCCAATTATTTATAAAATTATAGCAATATATATTACAATAAAAAACTCAATGTCATATATTATGCTACAATGCGTCTGAAAGCCATAACTGATGTTCAATTGAAAGGAAATACAGGAGTTTGTTGCTTTTTTGTGAAAAAATCAGTCTTTAAATATTTGTCAAAAAAGTTAAATTCATTGAATCAAAAGAAATATTCCGTCAATCGTTTATACATTTGCATTGCACTTGTATACTTAAGTGTCTGAAACATTTTCGTACTTCATACGTTTTATCATCAAAATGAAAAAACTCTTCTCCATAGTATTTGCTGCCATCATTCTCGTGTCGGGAATGCATTTAAGCATAGCAACACACTTGTGTGGTGGAGAAATTTCGCAGGTGAAGCTTTCGTTTACGCACGAAAATGCCACCTGTGGCATGTGTGGTGAAGAAGAATCGGCTCCGGCAAATGGTTTTAATAATGAAGGTTGCTGCCAAAATGAAATGTCGTTTTTGGTGGTTGACAACAACTACAGCGCATCAACTTTAGAAATAAACAAACCTGTATATCACATTCTGCAGGTGTTTGGTGTACCAAAAATAGTTGGAATTCCATCCATCTATACGAATTCTGCCTTAAACACAAATGTCCAGCCCCCCGGCAACTATATTGCCAGTGCTGTCAGTCTTCCTGACATTTGTGTATTCCGTATTTAAATAATACACCTAAATCCCCTAAAGGGGAGTTTAAGACGTAGTCTCTTTATTGATTTCAGTATCAATAAAGTAATCTGTCGTTTCAATTATTCAATTTAAATATTTCAAAATGCTGTTTTTAAGTCACCTTTAGGGGATTTAGAGGCCAACAAACATATATCAAAATGAAAACATTAAAATTCTTCATAGCCATCATGGCACTTACTATCTCTACGGTTGCTTTTGCCGGAAATAAAACTGAAACCATTAAAGTTTCAGGAAATTGCTCAATGTGTAAAACCCGCATCGAAAAAGCGGCTAAAATTCCCGGTGTTATCACCGCCGAATGGAATCAGAAAACAAAAGTATTGACTTTGGTTTACGACCCAACGAAAGTAAAAAGCGATGATGTGCAACGAAAAATTGCTGCCGTAGGACACGATACTCCGAAATTCAAAGCTACGACCGCAGTCTATAACTCACTTCCGGGTTGCTGCAAATACAGGTAATTTATTTGAAAATTTGCCGGTTTGAAAATTTGAAAATAAGGAAACAAATTCTTGTTTGAGTTTTTGGCATCCTTAATTTTCAAATTTTCAAATCATTTTTCTCAACTTCAAATTTTCAAACTATGTTCAATAAATTAGTACATTATTTTCTGTACCACCGGCTTATCACTTTTATTTTTCTGATAACGGTGTTGGTGTTGGGTATTTCTTTTGCACCTTTTAACTGGAAAACGGGGTTTATTCCGCGCGATCCGGTTCCGGTGGATGCGATACCCGATATTGGCGAAAATCAGCAAATTGTGGCTACAGAGTGGATGGGGCGCTCGCCAAAAGACATTCAGGATCAGATTAGTTACCCGCTTACATCGGCTTTACTGGGAGTTCCGGGTGTGAAGACCATTCGTAGTACTTCCATGTTCGGCATGTCGTTTATCTACATTATTTTTAAAGATCATGTGGAATTTTACTGGAGTCGGTCGCGCATACTGGAAAAACTCAATTCGCTACCTCCAGGCACATTGCCCGATGGAGTTCAACCTACGCTTGGGTCTGATGCAACGGCGTTGGGACAGATTTTCTGGTACACGCTCGAAGGCCGCGACCCGAAAACCGGCAAACCCAACGGCGGTTGGAATCCGCAGGAATTGCGTACCATACAGGATTTTTATGTGAAATACAGTCTGTCGGCTGCCGAAGGTGTTTCGGAAGTAGCTTCGGTAGGTGGATTTATCAAAGAATATCAGGTGGATGTACAACCGGAAGCGCTCAAAGCTTTTGGTATTTCGGTCATGGATGTGATGAATGCCGTGAAGAAAAGCAATCTGGATATTGGCGCCGAAACCATTGAACTGAACAATGTGGAATACATTATCAGAGGTTTGGGCTACGTGAAAAATCTGGACGATTTGGATAATTCGGTGATAACTGTGCGGAATAATGTTCCGGTACGCATAAAAGATGTGGCTCATACGTCCTTTGGTCCGGCTACGCGGCGAGGTGGATTAGACAAAGCAGGAAGTGAAGCGGTTGGGGCGGTAGTGGTAGCGCGTTATGGTTCAAATCCGATGGAAGTGATTGGCAATGTAAAAGCCAAAATCAGCGAAATTGAAGCCGGATTGCCACAGAAAACACTACCCGATGGTTCGGTTTCGAAAGTTACCATCGTGCCTTTTTACGACCGCGCAGGACTGATTAAAGAAACAATCGGCACATTGGAATCCGCATTGACGCATGAAATTATTATCAGTATTCTGGTTATCATTGTGCTGGTTTTAAATTTGAGATCCTCGCTGATTGTTGCCGGATTATTGCCGTTGGGCGTATTAATGACCTTTGTGTTGATGCGCTTTTTTAGTATTGATGCCAATATTGTGGCTTTGTCAGGTATCGCCATTGCTATTGGTGTAATGGTTGATATCGGTATTGTGGATGTGGAGAACATTCTGCGACATTTGGAAATGCCCGAAAACAAAGGAATACGTGGCAAAGCACTTATGAAAGTGATTTACGAGGCCACCACCGAAGTGCGTGCAGCCGTGGTTACTTCCATCGCCACAACCATTGTGAGTTTTCTGCCGGTATTTGCCATGGAAGCAGCCGAAGGAAAAATGTTTCATCCGCTGGCTTTCACCAAAACTTTTGCGCTTATTTCTGCTTTTGTGCTGGGCATTGTGGTCTTGCCAACATTGGTGCATATTCTTTTCGATATCAGGATAAATACAAAGAAAATAAGACGAATATTGAACGGAGGTTTAATCCTCGCAGGTGTTTGTATTGTGGCCATTTGGCAGGTATTTCCGGCATTGGCGCTGGTAGCTGTCGGGGTAAATAATTTATTGGAACACAAATGGTCGGAAAAAAGGAAAGAATTCCCGAATTATATCAACATCGGCATTACCATATTGGTGGCGCTGTATTATTTGTCGGTGGAATGGCTTCCACTGGGTGCGCACAATGGTACATTGATTAATTTCTTGTTTGTAACCGGCATTGTGACAGTAATTTTGGCAGCGCTGATGAGCATGGTTCATTTCTACGAACCGATTTTGCGCTGGGCATTGCAGAACAAATGGAAATTTCTGATGTTGCCTGCTTTTACCTTGTTGTTTGGCGTGTTGGTTTGGCAGGGATTCGATAAAACTTTTGGTTTTGTGGCTAAAGGTTTTGGGAAAATTGGCTGGAATGCCCCTGCAAAAGTTTTTCCTGGAACAGGCAAAGAGTTTATGCCCACATTAAACGAAGGCTCATTTCTGCTGATGCCAACCAGTATGCCTCATTCGAGCATCGAAAAGAATTTGAATTATATAGAAACACTTGATAAACGATTGGCTGCCATACCCGAAGTGGAAGTAGCTGTGGGCAAATGGGGGCGCGTGAATTCATCCTTAGATCCTGCGCCGGTACAGATGTTCGAAAACACCATCAATTACCGTTCGGAATATATGCTCGACGAAAACGGACACCGCATGCGTTTCAAAACGAACAGCGATGGCGCTTATCTGCTGAAAAATGGCTCAATTTATCAACCCGAAAACGATGCATTCCGGATGATTCCGAAAGATAGTTTGATCGCGGATAAAAATGGTGAATATTTCCGTCAGTGGCGACCAGAGATAAAAAAGCCCAACGATATATGGAACGAAATTGTGAAAGTGACCAACATTCCCGGATTAACGTCGGCGCCCAAATTACAACCCATCGAAACCCGATTGGTGATGCTTTCCACTGGAATGCGTGCTCCCATGGGGCTGAAAGTGTACGGGCCAGATTTGGAATCAATAGAGAAAGCCGGTCGGCTATTCGAAAAAGCGCTCAAAGAAGTGCCTTCGGTGAATGCAAGTTCGGTGTTTTACGACCGTACGGTGGGCGCACCTTATCTGGAAATAAAACTGAACCGCGAAAATATGGCACGTTACGGCATGACCGTCAGTGATGTACAGGAAATCTTGCAGGTAGCAATGGGTGGTATGTCGCTGAGCACTTCGGTGGAAGGGCGCGAACGATTCCCCATGCGGGTACGCTATGCCCGTGAATTGCGCGATAATCCCGAAGATATCAAACGCATTTTGATTCCGGCTTCGAATGGAAGTCAGATTCCGTTGGGCGAGATTGCGGATGTGGATTATACGCGCGGAGCACAAATGATTCGAAGCGAAAATTCGTTTCTGGTGGGTTATGTCATTTTCGATAAAGTGGAAGGAAAAGCCGAAGTGGATGTGGTAAACGAAGCTTCCGACCTTTTGCAACATAAAATTGATGCCGGACAATTGCAAGTGCCACAGGGTGTAACCTATAAATTTGCCGGAAATTACGAAAACGAAATACGTGCTACCAAACGGCTTTCCATTGTTATTCCCATCAGTTTAATGCTGATTTTGTTGTTGCTTTATTTCCAGTTCAAAACCATTACAGCTTCGTTTATTCATTTTTCGGGCGTATTTGTGGCCTTTGCAGGTGGATTTATTATGCTGTGGCTTTATGGTCAGGATTGGTTTTTAAACTTTTCGATGGCCGGAATGAATATGCGCGACCTGTTTCAGATGCATCCCATTAATTTAAGTGTGGCTGTTTGGGTCGGATTTATTGCGCTCTTTGGTATTGCCACCAACGATGGCGTTATTATGGGAACGTATATTCATCAGGTTTTTGAAGACAGAAAACCTTCAACGGTACATGATGTGCGCGAAGCAGTGGTTGCTGCAGGTTTAAAACGTGTTCGTCCGGCCATGATGACAACTGCTGTGGCGGTTATCGCTTTATTGCCGGTACTTACTTCCACGGGAAAAGGGGCAGATATAATGGTTCCTATGTCCATTCCAACTTTTGGTGGAATGATAATTCAGGTGATGACCATTTTTGTAGTTCCGCTTTTTCAGGCAATGTGGAGAGAGAATGCAGTGAAAAAGCCTGAAAGGCTTTAATGTGCATAACCACGGGTAAAACCCGTGGAAAAAACAATAGATAAAACCAGCCCTGAAGGGGCTGAATATCACAAAATAATGTTGTTCAACCCTTTCAGGGTTGGTTTTATAGGGTTTGCCTATCCGTGGGTTTCACCCACGGTTATTCACATTTAGCCACTTCGTGGCATATATCCAATCTTTATTTCAATTTTAGGATTAAATGATTAGAAAAATAAAAAATGAAAAAAATAATTATAGTGATTGGCTTATTCGTATGCAGCTTAAAAGGTTTTTCGCAGGATTCGCTGAATTATTATCTGACGATAGCCGAAAAGAACAACCCCACAGTAATGCAACGATACAACGAATATCAGGCTGCGCTTCAGAAAGTGCCTCAGGTGAGTTCGTTACCCGATCCGCAGTTGGAAATGGGATTTTTTCTCACGCCTATGGAATTGATGGCCGGAAATCAGATTGCCGATATTAAACTGATGCAAATGTTTCCGTGGTTTGGTGTGATAAAGAACGCCAAAGACGAAATGAGTCTGATGGCAAAAGCAAAATACGAAGCTTTTGTTGATGCAAAATTGCAGGTGTATTTGGATGTGCAAACCAATTGGTTCGATTTGTATAAAGTAAGACAGAATATCAGCATTTCCGAAAATAATCTGGCTTTGCTTCAATCCATGGAACGAATTTCGATAGCCAAACTGAAAACCGGTTCTACCGGAAAATCAGGTGGAGCGGTCACAGGTCAAATGTCCGAAAACGGAGCGCCTGGTTTAACTTCAAGTTCAAGTGGAATGAATGCCATGGGTGGCAATTCAACCAACTCAGGAGTGAGGACGATCTCCAAATCAAACGGAAATTCAACCGGATCAAGTCCTGCGATGAGTTCAGGTTCATCCACTTTGGTTGAAATATATCGTATACAAAGTCAGATTCAGGAACTGGAGAATTCCATTCTTTTTCTGAAAAATGAAGAACAAGTGGTTCAATCCCGCTTCAATAGTTTGTTGAACTGTAGTTGGCAATTGTCTGTGGCCGATACCGATTCTTTGTCTGTTGAGCCATTGGATATGGTTTACTTAACGGTGACAGACTCCATGTTTGTACATAATCCCATGCTTACCATGCTTAAATACGACCAATTATCCATCGATGCACGCAAAAAAATGCAGCAAAAAATGGGATTGCCCATGGTTGGTGTCGGAGTGAACTATTCGGTCATCAGTAAAAGCGTGATGTCAACATCGCCCATGAATGGCGACGATATGATTATGCCCATGGTAAGCATTAGTTTGCCCATTTATCGTAAAAAGTACAAGGCAATGCAATCCGAATCAACGTATCTGAAAAATGCTTCCGAAAACAATTATCAGGCAACAGCCAATGCGCTGAAAGTAGCCTATCTGGAAGGCTTGCAGCAATATTTTGATGCACAACGAAGAATAAAACTCTATCGGCAACAGCGTGAACTTATGCAAAAGTCGTTTGATATTTTGCTGAAATCATTTGCAGCTTCGACTACAGGATTAACCGATATTCTTCAGGTGCAACAGCAATTGCTCGATATTGAACTGAAACAGGTGGAAGCTTTGGTTGATTTCAATAAAGCAAAAGCGATAATAAAGAAATTGATAATTGACAATTGATAATTCACAATTAAAAGACGTTTTAAATTTGCGTAATTTGCGTTCAAACAACATACACATTATGAACAAAATTTTTTCAAACAAATATATTCGTTCCGGAATGCTGATTTTGGGAGGATTATTCCTTGGCTGGGTGTTTTTTCATTCGCCAAAAGCATCAAAGGAAGAGCACGATCATTCGGAAGTTGAAGCAGAAAAACAAATATGGACCTGCTCCATGCATCCTGAAATAAAAATGGATAAGCCGGGGAAATGTCCTCTTTGTGCTATGGATTTAATACCTCTGGTTCAAAGTGGTGCAGGTCAAAACGATTCAGTTGCAGTTCATTTTACTGCCGATGCAGCAGCGTTGGCCAATGTAGCTACAACGGAGGTAACGCACAGTCAACCAACAAAAGAAGTGCGGTTGTACGGAAAAGTACAGGCCGACGAACGGTTGCTGCAAAATCAGGTGGCACATATCGCTGGGCGTATCGAGAAGCTGAATGTTGGCTTCACGGGTGAAACGGTGACAAAAGGACAATTGCTGGCAGTCATTTATTCGCCTGAACTCATCACGGCGCAACAGGAATTGCTCGAAGCAGCGAAGGATAAACTATCGCAACCGGCTATTTACGAAGCTGCAAAAGAAAAACTCCGACAATGGATGCTGACTGACAAACAAATTGCGCAGATAGAAAATTCCGGACGTGTAAAAACAAATTTTGAAGTGTATGCCAATACTTCGGGCGTTGTTATCACGAAAAAAGTCAACGTGGGCGATTATGTGTCGCAGGGAGCAAGTTTGTACGATATTGCCAACCTTTCGCAGGTTTGGGTGCTATTTGATGCTTACGAAAGTGATTTGCCATTTCTGAATACAGGAAATTCAGTGAACTTCAGCGTTCAGGCAATTCCCGGTAAAAACTTTCAGTCTGTCATTCGTTTTATCGATCCGGTGATTGATCCGACTAACCGCGTGGCCAAAGTTCGCGTGGAAATGGATAACAGCAGTGGCAGACTAAAACCGGATATGTTTGTTACGGGCATAGTCAAAGCAAATCTGAATGCATACAAAGATAAACTGGTGATTCCACGCTCAGCCGTTTTGTGGACAGGCAAACGGTCGGTGGTGTATGTAAAACAGCCCGACAGCGACGAACTGAATTTCAGAATGCGCGAAATAGAAACCGGTCCAATGCTTGGCAATAGCTACGTTGTACTTTCCGGATTGGACGAAGGTGAAGAAATTGTAACCGACGGCGCTTTCAGTGTGGATGCAGCAGCTCAACTCGAAGGCAAACCCAGTATGATGAACCGATAAGATAAATAAAGTAAGTAAATAAAAGAAAACGTCAGAATTAATTCCGACGTTTTCATTTGTTTATTTGTTTTGTTCTTTTGCCCAACTGTCTTTGAGCGATACTGTGCGGTTGAAAATTAGTTTTTCGGGTTGCGAATCCGGATCCACATTGAAGTAGCCGATACGTTGGAACTGGAAATGATCCAAAGCTTTGGCATTAGCAAGCGACGGTTCTACATAGCATTCCGTCAGCACTTTGAGCGAATCGGGATTGAGTAAATCGCGGAAATCACGCTCGTCGGCCGATGGATTTTCAACACTGAACAGACGGTCGTACAAACGCACTTCGGCTTTCAAAGCCTGCGCTGCCGATACCCAATGCAATGTTCCTTTTACCTTGCGGCTGGCTTCGGGCATTCCGCTTTTGGTTTGCTCGTCGTATTCGCAGTAAATTTCTACTATGTTGCCGTCGGCATCTTTTTTGCAACCTGTACATTTTACAATATAGGCGCTTTTCAGTCGTACTTCCTGTCCGGGTGTCATGCGGAAGAATTTTTTAGGCGCTTCTTCCATAAAATCTTCACGTTCCATATACAATTCGCGTGAGAAAGGAATAAGGCGTGTTCCTGCCGATTCGTCTTCCGGATTATTTCCGGTTTCCATCATCTCGGTTTTACCTTCGGGATAATTTGTGACTATCAGTTTCACCGGATTCAGTACCGCATTTACGCGCGTTGCCGTCTTATTCAGACTTTCGCGTACGGCATGCTCCAACAATCCTATATCGTTTTGGGCTTCAAATTTGGTATAGCCAATTTTATCGATAAAATTATGAATGGCTTCGGGCGAATAACCTCGGCGACGAAGTCCACAGATAGTTGGCATGCGCGGGTCGTCCCAGCCACTTACCAAATTTTCCTGTACCAGCTGAAGCATTTTTCGTTTGCTCATTACGGTATAAGTCAGGTTCAGACGGTTGAATTCTGTCTGACGCGGACGATAATCAGAATCTTTAAACTGATCGATAAACCAGTCGTACAACGGGCGATGCACTTCAAACTCCAGTGTACAAAGCGAGTGTGTTACACCTTCAAAATAATCTGATTGTCCGTGTGCATAGTCGTACATCGGGTATGCTTTCCACGTCCAGCCGGTACGGTGATGCGGATGCGAATTGATAACGCGGTACATAATCGGGTCACGGAAATGCATGTTGGGCGAAGCCATATCAATTTTTGCGCGGAGAATCATAGCGCCTTCGGCTACTTCACCGGTATTCATTTTTTGGAAAAGTGCGAGACTTTCTTCTACGGGGCGGTTGCGGTACGGACTTTCGATACCCGGAACTGTTGGCGAGCCTTTTTGTTTGGCAATGGTTTCGGCCGATTGTTCATCGATATAAGCTTTGCCATCTTTAATAAGTTTGATGGCTAAATCCCACAATTGCTGGAAATAATCGGAAGCATAATAAATGTTGGCCCATTGATAACCAAGCCACTGAATGTCCTCCTGAATGGAATCGACATACTCTACATCTTCTTTCACCGGATTTGTGTCGTCGAAGCGAAGGTTGCAAATGCCACCATAATTACGGGCAATACCGAAGTCGAGACAAATTGCTTTAGCATGACCAATATGCAGGTAACCATTGGGCTCGGGTGGAAAACGGGTTTGTATACGACCTCCGTTTTTACCTTCCTTCAAATCCTGTTCCACCATCGACTCAATAAAATTGAGGTTTTTCTTTGGTGCTTCTTCGTTTTTAATTTCCATAAATTCTTTATGTGTTCTAAATTCTTTGTTTCGATGTCAAAGTTATACATTTCTGCGCATAACTTCAATAAAAAATGACATATTCATGCAAATATTTTAACAAAATTGCATTTTATATAAACAACATGAACGGGTTTTTGGCCCGTTCATGTTGTTTTATGTTATTTTATTAATTTTGATGAATTTTCTCCGGTTTTTGAATTGCCTCCAGCTTTAGCCGGAGGATAACAAAAAATTCATTCCAATTATTGGCTTTAGGCAAATGTGTTCAGATATTTGGGCTAAAGCCCATTGGGTATACTTATCTTTGAATGCATGGGCTAAAGCCCAATCCAATTCATGAATTGTTCTTATTCAAAATACCCTTTAATAATACCTCTTGGCGAATTTTTGACAAATAAAATAATTTCATCACGTTCTTTGGAAGCAGGTAATTCTGCCTGAATACGCTCAATGGCATGCGAAGTATTCAATCCGCTTTGATATAAATAACGGTACACATCCTGTATATCGCGTATTTGTTCGTTGGTATAACCCCGGCGACGAAGTCCGATAGAATTAACTCCGGCATACGAAAGCGGATCGCGACCGGCAGTAATAAACGGCGGTACATCTTTTACTACTTTCGATCCACCCTGGATCATTACATGTGAACCGATACGTGTAAACTGATGCACCAGGATTCCACCACTCAAAATGGCAAAATCATCAATTTCCACTTCGCCTGCCAGATTGGTGGCATTGGACATGATAATGTGATTTCCCAATTTGCAATCGTGGGCCACATGGCAGTAAGCCATCAGTAGACAATTGTTACCCACAACGGTTTTACCTTTAGCCGCCGTGCCGCGGTTGATAGTCACATATTCGCGCAGCGTAGTATTGTCGCCAATGATGGCCAGGGTTTCTTCTCCCTGAAATTTTAAATCCTGAGGAATAGCGCTGATAACAGAGCCCGGAAAAATTTTACAGTTTTTACCTATGCGGGCGCCTTCCATAATGGTTACATTGGGACCAATCCAGGTACCTTCCCCTATTTCAACATTTTTATCGATGGTCACAAATGGTTCAATAACTACGGTGGGAGCTATTTTTGCATCCGGATGTATGTAAGCTAACGGTTGTATCATGAAATTATATTAAACTAATTATTTATTTTTTACTATTTGAGCCATAAATTCGGCTTCGGCTACAACTTTTCCGCCTACAAACGCCAAGCCTTTCATTACAGCACAACCACGACGGATAGGTTCGGGCATTTCAAGTCTGAAAATCAGTGTGTCGCCCGGCACAACTTTATTGCGGAACTTTACATTGTCTATTTTCAGAAAATAAGTGGAATATCTTTCAGGATCTTCCAAACCATTCAGTACCAAAAGTCCACCTGTTTGCGCCATAGCTTCCACTATCAGCACGCCCGGCATTACCGGTTCTTCAGGAAAGTGACCCATGAAAAAAGTTTCGTTGGCTGTGACATTTTTTACACCCACAATCACTTTTTCGCGAATGTCAATCACTTTGTCGACCATTAAAAACGGCCAGCGGTGGGGCAGAAGCTTTTTAACTGCATTTACATCGAGTACCGGAGCTACAGAATCGTCGTAAACAGGAGCCTGAACATCCTGTTTTTTTATCTCCTTGCGGATGATTTTTGCTACATCGGTATTGATTTTATGTCCGGGATAGGTGGCTATCACTTTTCCGATAATGGGTTTGCCGATAAGCGATAAATCGCCAATCACATCCAGTAATTTATGACGGGCAGGCTCGTTTTCGGAAGTCAAAGCGCCGGTAATGTAACCCGGTGTTTTTGCATCGATATGCTCCTGACCGAGTTTTTCGGAAAGTGCATCCATGTTTTCCTGCGAAATAATTTCGTCGTAAATAACCACGGCATTTTTTAAATCGCCACCTTTTATCAAATTCATTTGCAACAAAGGTTCAATTTCGCGGACAAAAACAAAGGTGCGGGCTGACGAAATTTCTTTGGCAAAATCGTTCAAATTATTGAGCGTTGCGAATTGGTTTCCAAGTAATTGCGATTTGAAACCAATGTGCACATCCACACTGAAAACATCGTCTGGTAAAATGGTGATTTTAGAGCCGGTTTCAGGTATGGTGTATTCTATTTTTTTTCGAACTATAAAGTAATCCTTCTCTTCCTGCTGTTCAACCACGCCTGCCTGTTCCACTTTTTCTACGTAAAAACGGGCGCTGCCATCTAAAATCGGGAACTCGGGTGCATTTACTTCAATCAGACAGTTGTCGATGCCAAAAGCGTACAAAGTAGCCAACGCATGTTCAACGGTGCTTATTTGTACATCACCTTTCTGTAAAACTGTTCCTCTTACTGTGTGGGTTACATTTTCGGCAAGTGCATCCACTTCCGGTTGATCGGGCAAATCAATTCGTTTGATTTTAATGCCGTGATTATCGGCTGCCGGATGAAATTGAATCTGAATGGAAAGTCCTGTGTGTAATCCTTTGCCTTCCAAAGAGAAAGACGTTTTTATTGTTTGTTGTTTTGCCATCGTGAGTTAAGTTATACACTGAAATTCAATAAACTGAGTGTATGATTTAGCCGATATATTTGTAATCTGATTTTTTTTAGAAGTCCCCTTTATTTGTTTTCTAATTCCTGAATTCTTCTTTGCAATTCGAATACTTTTTTCTGCAAATCGGGTAAGGATTTGAATGCAATACTTGATCGCTGGAAATCTCTCAGCGGAAATGCAGGCGAACCCATAAACATTTGATTTGGTTTCTCTATCGAATTTGCCTGTCCGGCCTGTGCTCCAAACATGGTGCCGTCGGCTATAGTTATATGACCGGCAAATCCTACCTGACCGCCAATAATGCAATTTTTTCCCAGTTTTGTAGAGCCCGAAATGCCGGTTTGTGACGCAATAACCGTATGTTCGCCAATTTCTACGTTATGTGCTATTTGAATCAAATTATCAAGTTTAACTCCTTTTCTGATAATGGTGCTTCCAAGCGTTGCTCTGTCAACCACTGTATTAGCGCCAATTTCCACATCATCTTCCAAAACTACATTGCCTGTTTGCGGAATCTTGTTATATATTCCATCCTCCGATTTTGCAAAACCAAAACCATCGGAGCCAATCACCACGCCCGAATGCAATTTGCAATCATTTCCAAGCACGCAATCCTGATATATATGAACGCCTGAATATAAAACAACATTATTCCCAATTTTCACATTCTCGCCTACATGTGTATTGGAGTAGATGTGCGCATTGTTTCCAATTACAACGCCATCGGAAATATGTACAAAGGGTTCTATATAGGCATTTTCGCCAATCTGTGCTGTGTCGGAAATATAAGCCTGCGTAGAAATTCCTGTTTTTTTAGGTTTGCTTTGTTCTACCAGAGTGAGAAGTAAAGCAAGTGATTCATACGCATTTTCAACACGTATCAGGGTGGCTCTAATTGGTTTTTCGGCTTCGAAACTATTGTTTACAAGTACAATACTTGCTTCAGTTTCATAAATATACTGATTGTATTTCGGGTTCGATAAAAAACTCAGCGTTCCGGGTTTCCCTTCTTCAATTTTTGAAAAACTGCTCACCAACACATTTGGGTCGCCGTCGATTGTTCCTTTAATAAAACCAGCAATTTGTAGAGCCGAAAATTCCATTTTTCTAAATTTGAGTGCAAAAGTACGAATTATTATTTTAAATGATTATCCGCAAAGCGACCTATGAAAGAATAGGCTGAAATTACGGTTGAAATTATAATAAAAAAGCGATTGAAATATTTAAATATATCACTGATTTTCATTACATTTACGGTATGTTTAACCCCGACAATAAGTGTCATGAATCTCTTGAATTTCACCCAAAACTTCCCCGATGAAGAGTCTTGTATTGCTCATTTTAAAGCGCAACGTGACCAAATCGGTGTTGTATGCCCTAAATGTGGCAGCAAAGAACATATATGGCTTAATGGCAAGTTGCGTTACGAATGCAAACATTGTCATTATCGCCAATCAATACGTACTGGTACAGTATTAGAATGTACTAAACTGCCGTTTCGATACTGGTATGTTGCAATGCACCTTTTGACCAGTACAAAAAAGTCATTCTCGGCTTCAGAACTGCAACGGCAGCTCGGACATAAACGCTATCAACCCATTTGGGAAATGCACAAGAAATTGGGCGACATAATGGGCAAACGCGATAACGAATATCAACTTTCAGGTCAAATAGAACTTGACAATGCATTCATTACTACTTTGATAAGCGATGACTGCAAGAATGAAGAACTAAAACGAGGCGCAGGCAGTCAGAACAAGTCAAAAGTACTTGTAATGACAGAAAGCATTGTGGTTGAAAATCCAAGACCGGGCAAAAAGCCTAAAAAGATAAACCACATTAAAATGCAGGTTGTGCCTGATTTGAAAGCAGATACTGCCGTAGAAATTGTCAAAGAACAAATTGATTCAACGGCAGAGTTAACTACCGATGACTCAAAGACATTTTATAAGTTAAACCAAGCTGTAGAGTCTCACAAGGCACAGGTTATTAAACCTGAAGACCTTCAAAAGATTCTTCCATGGGTTCATATCAGTATTGCAAATGTAAAACGCTTACTATTAGATATGCACCACCAGCTTAAAAAAGAGTATTTACAGTATTATCTCAATGAGTACTGTTTTAAATTCAACCGAAGATATTTCGGGGAAAAGATGTTCGATAGATTGGTGTTTGCCGCTGCAAAATACAATACTGACTTCAAATCCAGAATTTATAACAGGTCGCTTTGCGGATAATCATATTATTTTATATGTAAACCGTTTTTGAGGTGATTACACTTTTTATAATGTTATTTTGAAGTATTATAAATTAATGTTTGCAAGAAAACGCCCATCTCTGCGTTGCACTCACAGCAAAAACTACTCATTTACCCAAGTAAACTCCGTGTTTTCGCTGTTTCGTGCGCCTTGACCTTGACGTTTTCTTATCAAACACGGTGTTTCTTACAAGGATAAATTATAAGTCTTGCATCCGATCAGTTATTCTTACTAAAAAAATCAACTTCATCCAGCTTAAAATAACAAAAGAAATGCTTTTCAACTTTTTTTGTCAACACGCTTATATTCAACATATCAGAGGCTTCGGCTATATCTTTCATCGTGCCATCTCTGAACAAAATATTGATGTTGTCATCTTCCGGACTATACGTGTCGGTTGTGACCACTTCATCGCCCATAAAATAGCGGGCATCGTTATCAGAAACGTTAAAAAACGATTTGTATTGTGCGAGCATTTCCAATTGCTTTTGATCGTTTAGTTTTTCCGCTAAAATTTCAACTTTAAACAAACGCCTGTTGGTAAACGATTTGCATAAGGTTGATAAAACCACATCCGAATGTGTTGACCAAACTTTTATGGCGCAAATCAGATCTGAATCGTCCAATAAAGTGAAGTTTTCCAGCGCCGTGTCGTTGTTTCTGAAGTTTGATTTATTCACTTCGTTATACAAAAAATAATGCAAAGCCGGCGATGCAAAAAGTTCAACTCCTTGCATAGCAAGTTCCTTGGCTCGTTTCAGAATATTCATAAGCATTTTTTCGGCAGCTACCGATGTTTTATGCAGATAAACCTGCCAGTACATAAGACGACGGGCAACCAGAAATTTCTCGATAGAATAAATCCCTTTGGCCTCCACCACCAATTGATCGTTATGTATATTTAACATTTTAATGATACGCGCTGCACCAATAATTCCTTCACTCACGCCGGAGAAAAAACTGTCGCGGCTCAGATAATCAAGTCTGTCCATATCCAACTGACCGGAAACCAACTGATGAAGAAATCGTTTCGGATACCTGTCGGTAAAAATTTCTATCGCCATATCAAGTTTTCCTTCCAGTTCTTCGTTGATTTTTTGCATCAATATCAGCGAAATTTCCTCGTGATGCACTTCACTGACCAAACTATGCTCCAGGGCATGTGAGAACGGTCCATGACCAATATCATGCAAAAGTATACAAGCCCGAACAGACTCAGCTTCCACCTGAGTAATTTCATGTCCTTGTTTACGAATTTGCGCAACAGCTTCGCCCATCAGATGCATTGCACCCAAAGAATGTTGCATGCGGGTGTGCTGCGCTCCCGGATAAACATAAGACGAAAGCCCTAACTGTTTGATTCTGTGAAGCCTTTGAAAATAGGGATGCTGAATAATATCGTAAATAAAATCATTCGGAATATCAATAAATCCGAAAACAGGATCGTTGATTATTTTTCGTTTGTTTGTTTTTTTCATTTACACGGAAAAATATTTTGCATTATTTGGGAGTGCAAAATAACAAATTATTTTGCAGATAATCAGAATTTTCGCTCGGTAAATGTTGGTAGATAAGTAGTTTTATATACTCAACACCTTATCATAGACCCCATAGATTGTTTTTTGTAAGGAATAATATTGCCTGAATTTGTATATCTTAAGTAATCTGTCATAAATAATAATGGGTTTTGCTGAATATTAGCGAGGAAAGAAAGTGGAGCATAAACGACTTCCCGGGCACTTGTTGCCCGATATATTCAACAATACGAATGTATATGAAAGCATTCCAGAAAATGTTATGAACTTCTTACTTTTTACCGGATGAATTATTTTTAATTTTTGCATTGATATTTCAAAAATATACATTATTATTGTTGTTGTTTTAATTGTTGATTTTTAGGCCTTATGGTGCATTAAACAATGATTTGATACATGAAAAAGAATCGCAGGCTATTTATTGCATTTGCATTTCTGACAATATCTTTAGTAATTTCAATTGCTGTGCAGCTGACAAGGAATAAAGTGAGATTCGAATTGCAATCAGCACAAATGAATCAGTTTATCAATAATGAAACTGAAATCATCCATCGGGAGATAACATCCGGCTTCTCCTCTGTAGAAATTCTTGCCTATTTCTTTCAAAAAAATGCTGCAATAAGCCGTAAGGAGTTTCAAAACTATACTGCTCCGCTTTACATGGAAAACCGTAGTATCAAAGCCATTTCGTGGGTTCCAAAAATTAAAAACATCGACCGAAGTCGGTTTGAGACTGAAGTCGGCAAAGAAAATCTGATACCTGATTTTAAAATAACAGAAACAAGCAGCAATAAAGGTTTAACTGTAGCCAATCAAAGGTCTTATTATTTTGCTGTCAAATATATCGAACCTCTTAGTGGCAATGTCAATGCTTTAGGCTACGATATTTATTCGAACGACATTCGGAAACAGGCTATTGATATTGCCATTCAGACTCAGAAAATGGCAATAACATCAAGAATTAAACTTGTTCAGGATTCTATGGGATATGGTTTTTTGGTTATAATTCCTGTCGTTGAGCGTAGGCATGCTTTGGCTGGTAAAAACTCTATCGAAAATATAAGTGGTCTTATTTCTACCGTATTTAATGTAAATCAACTAATTTACAATGCTTTGCAACAAAGCTCTAACTCAGGTATACAGTTAATTATTTATGATATAAGTGATAAAAATAAAGATGAATTGTTTAATAATGCCGGGAAGGTTCGCAAAAATGCTATTGTTCAGAAAAGAATTCTGAATATAGCGGGACGGATATGGGAATTGAATTATATTATCGACAGTAAGTTATATAGAACTGAGAACAGTTACTCTTATTTTCTAATCGGCATTTCAACTTCGATATGCATTTTTATTTTACTTCTGCTTCCTCTGATTAAAACCAAAAAAAGCAAGATATTAGCTGAGAAGCTTTTGGCTGAGCAATCTGTGAGAAAGAAAACCGAGCAATCCTTGTCGGAAAAAGAAGCATACAACAGAGTGTTGTTTACGCAAGCTACTGTAGGTATGGCACTTGCATCGATGGAGGGGAAATTTGTTGATGTAAATCAGGCTTTTGCAACTATTATTGGCAGAACTGTCGAGGAAACATTGAAACTTACTTACTGGGAAATTACTCCTGAAAAATACAATCAGGAGGAAAAAATGCATCTTGATGATTTACAGATCATTGGGAGTTATGGGCCTTACGAAAAAGAATACATACGCCAGAATGGTTTCATAGTAACGGTTAGGCAGCGAGCTAAACTAATCGAATTGAGTGGCGTGCAATACATGCTTTTGAGTGTTGAGAATATCACGGAAAGCAAGCAAATGGAAACTGCCCTCAAAGAAAGTGAGAGCAGATTGAAAATGACACTTGAAGTATAGTACTCCCCAATTCTAGGACACTTTCAGCAGCATGTTAAGATATTTTTAGTTGCTGCAAATTAGTTCGGACAAAACGGGCAATAACTTTTTGGCCACAAAAGCCATAAAAAAGTTATTCTCGTTTTAGGCCGCCGATTGATATTTCTGTTTTGGGGTTTTATAACCTAATGATTGATGCAATCTTTCATCGTTGTAAAACTGAAAATAATCATTCAACCCTTTCCACAAAGTTAATCCATTTTCATATACATTCAAATACACATTTTCATATTTTACACTACGCCATAAACGCTCAACGTAAATATTATCAAGTGCTCTGCCTTTTCCATCCATTGATATTTTTATTTTATTGTTTTTCAACTCATTAATAAAAACATCACTTGTAAATTGACTTCCCTGATCTGTATTGAATATTTCAGGAACTCCATGCTTTTCTATCGCAGTTTTTAATGTCTCAGTACACCATTCAGCACTCATGCAGTTGGATAATGACCAATGAACTACATATCTGCTATGTAAATCAATTATGGCTGCCAGATACATAAACCCCTTTTTCATAGGAATGTACGTAATGTCCATTGCCCAAACCTGGTTACATCTTACAATATCCATATTTCTTAGAAGATAGGGATATTTATAATGCGTTTTCTGGCTTACGGTCGTACGTGGTTCACGATAGATAGTTTTCCAATCAACAAGCTTCATAAGACGGCGAACTCGTTTTATGTTAACCTTATAGCCCAACACTATCAGCACGGACGTCAGTCGCAAAGCTCCATAAAAAGGTGTTAGAAAGTATTGTTCATCCAATTGGCGCATAATAGATAAATTCTCTTGTGATTCTCCAACTGGCACATAATAATAACGGCTTCTGTTCACGCCAAGTAAATCACATTGAGTTGATATACTTAAAACAGGATGATTTGAATCAATCATGCATTTTCGTTCCTCAGGACTTCTTACTGTAACTTTTTTTTTAGAAAGTCATTCTCTACTTTCAATTGACCTATTTGAGCATACAAAATCTGAGTCTCTACTCCTTTTTCTTGCTCCTTGGCATTGTCAACTATAAACAAATTACCAAAATTCTTTAATGCCTGAGCTTTCCACAAAGAAATTTGAGTCGGCTGTAACTCATATTTCTTGGCTAAACTTTCAATGGTTTCACGCTCTTTTAATGACTCTAAAACTACTTTCGCTTTGAATTCTTTACTGAATTTTCTTCTTGTTGTTGACATAAAATTTTTGTTTAAAGATAATATAATTATATCTTAACTTTATGTCCTGTTTTCAGGGAGTATCATAAATCTGAACAGCTCCTAAAAAAACTTCACCTTCGCGGTAAATCAGTAAATTTCCATCCAGATAAAATGCTGAATGATGTTTCATTTCCATTTATTATTTTCTGATTTATATGTATGCGCATTTCATAAAACCGTTATTCTCAAAACCAAATAACGTACCAGTGATGTATTACTTTGATATACAATAAAATAATGTATTTTACAAGGTTGATTAGATAGCAAAAACATCCTTTTTTGTAGGTTAAAATTCGAGAATCTACATTTTTGTAGGATTTATAAAAACAAAGAAAGCGATGGAGCATTGTTCCATCGCTTTCATGAATCGTATAATATTTTACTTTTCTAATCGCAGTTTTTCAGTATATCAATCAGCCATTTCCAGCATTTTTGTGTAGAGCTTATGCTTAATCTTTCGTCCGGCGAATGAACTCCGTACATTTGCGGTCCGATGGAAATCATATCCAAATGCGGATATTTTTCGAGGAATAGACCGCATTCCAACCCTGCATGTATGGCTCTTACCTGTGCTTTTTCATTGAATAAACGGGTAAAACTTTCCTCGGCTTTTTTCAGAATATCCGATTTGATATTTGGTTTCCAACCCGGATAACCATCGCCATGTGTAACTTCGACGCCAGCCAACAGAAAGACTGATTCTACCTGATGCGCAATATCGTGTTTCGATGTTTCAACAGAACTGCGTTGACTTGTGGTAATCAGTATGTTGTTATCGGGTTTCATTTTTACCGATGCAAGATTAGTGGAAGTTTCCACCAATCTCGGCATATCCTTGCTCATGGCTTTTACGCCATGCGGACATGCGTACAGGGCATTCAATAGTTTGTCGGAAGATATTTTATCTGTCACTTTTCCGGGTAATTTTTCCGATTCAAGCGTAATTTTCAGCAAAGGTTCTACATCGCCGTATTCTTTCTCAATATCAGCAATATAATGATTCAGTTCCACCCGCACATTTTCCTTTTCGCTCCACGGAACAGAAACCGTAGCTGTTGCTTCGCGTGCAATGGCATTTCGCAGGTTTCCACCATTAAAAGAATGCAGTCGCAAGTCCGTTTTTTTGTTGAGATTCCATAAATATCGATTCAGTATTTTATTGGCATTTCCAAGTCCACGGTGAATGTCGTCGCCGGAATGTCCACCTTTTAGACCACTTACAGATACTGTGAACGCAAAATATCCTTCGGGAGATGCTTCTTCGGTGTACGACAGAGTGGCGGTAGTATCAATACCTCCGGCGCATCCGATAAAAATAACGCCATCATCTTCCGAATCCAGATTGATTAAAACTTCTCCATGCAACAACTTATTGTCCAGTGCAAAAGCACCGGTCAAGCCAGTCTCTTCATCAACCGTAAAAAGACATTCCAAAGCCGGATGTTGCAAATTATCAGCACTTAAAACTGCCAGCATCATTGCCATGCCAATGCCATTGTCGCCTCCCAAAGTTGTACCGTGCGCTTTCACAAAATCACCATCGATATAAGATTTGATGGGCTGTGTTTCGAAATCGAAATTCACATCGCTGTTTTTTTCGCACACCATATCCATATGAGCCTGCAAAACCACTCTTTTGGCATTTTCGAAACCGGGTGTGGCCGATTTACAGATCAGCACATTGCCGGCGGTATCAATTTTATAATCGAGTTGTTGGTTTTCGCTGAATGCTTTCAGGTAAGCAATCATTTTATCTTCTTTTTTCGAAGGGCGTGGAATCTGAGTTATTTCGTGAAAGTAATTCCAGAGAATGGCAGGTTGAAGATTTTTCATTTTGAAAATAGTTTTTATTTTGAAAAATACAAAGATAATGAATCGCAATAAAAAAACAACATAAAAAATCCGGTGAAGAAAACTCCACCGGATTTGCTATAATGCTTGCTGAAAGAACTACCTGTTAAGCTTAAAATTATGCTTCATAATTTCTCTGTTTGGTTTGATATCTGTAGGTTGGCTTCCATAAATGTAATTTATAGGATATTCCTTCATGGTTGTGTTGTTGTACTCTCTGCTGTGAATAACCAACTTGAGCGTATCTCCTGCGTTATTGTTTTCAAGCGATTTAATGTCGAACGAAACAATTCCCCACCGATTGAAGTTGGGATAATCACTATTGGCGTTGTGGCGGAATTCCAAGTGGATTTTACCATCAGTATACGTTTTTGAGGTGTCAGAAACCAAATTTATAAAATGTACTTTGTCATTAGCCGGATAAACAAATTCAATATTCAAATAATGACTGCCTATCCACATACGGTCGATATGAATATAATCATTACCGATACTGTCTTCAGTTTCCGGAGTAATCTGAAAAATACCTTTCGTTAGAATTTCGTATACATCGTTAATTCTGGCCAGATAATCGTAAGCAGTGGTATCGCGATTGGTGTAATACAGCGAGTAATCCACAATAATACGCTGACCATTTTTGGGTCTGTAATACGGTATTAATGAGTTCACAGCCTTCAAGCGCGTACTGTCGTCGAGCGTGAAAATAAAATCGGTTACCTGCGATGGATTCTCTACCGTAGCAATATCAACATAATGTTCATAATCTTCATTTTCATCTTCATCGTTACAAGAGAAAAAGAAAGGAACAAGAAGGAATACTAGAAATATTTTTTTCATACCTAAAACATTTATAAATTAATCAATGCAAATTTAATCGAAATACAAAAAAAAGGATGATTTTTGTCTTTAAAAAGTTGCATGGAGATGCATTTTTAACTTCTGAATTTGTGTTGTTGGATTAAAAACAACCCAAATAGTCTGTATGTTTTTTCAAATAACTGAAAAATAAGAGAATATAAAGTTATGATTATTAAAAAAAACATCTTATCTTTGCACCGCAAAATCAAACGGGTAGTTTTGTGATGCGTACAAGGCTAAGTTTGTATTTTAAAACTTTTATTTATAACTAATTATCATGTATTTAACAGCTGAAAAAAAGCAAGAAATCTTTGGTAAATACGGCAAGTCTAACACTGATACCGGCTCATCTGAAGCCCAGATTGCATTGTTTTCGTTCCGTATCAACCATTTGACTCAACATCTTAAGTCAAACAAAAAAGATTATAGTACAGAACGTGCTCTTGTAATGTTGGTAGGTAAACGTCGTCGTTTGTTGGATTATCTGAAAGCAAAAGACATTATGCGTTACCGTGCAATTATTAAAGAACTCGGAATCAGAAAGTAATTCTGGCTTTCAAAACATTAAAAAGGCGTTTCAAAGCTATTTTGAAATGCCTTTTTTTATACCCCCAACCCCTAAAGGGGAATTAAGAATGTACAATACTCTCATTTTCATATATAAGTTTGGTATTTTCATTGCTTCATTTTTCAATGAAAAGGCACGAAAACTCAGAAAAGGACAGGCTGAGGCTTTTTCTGTGTTGAACGAAAAAGTGGATCTCGGTAAAACTTATGTTTGGTTTCATGCGGCCTCGTTGGGTGAATTTGAACAGGGACGCCCGGTGATGGAAAAATTGAAGCAAAACCATCCTGAAACAAATATTTTGCTCACATTTTTTTCTCCTTCCGGCTATGAAATCAGAAAAAACTATACCGGTGCCGATGTGATTTGTTATTTACCTTTAGATACTGCTACCAATGTTCGCAGGTTTCTGAATTCAGTAAATATCAGCAAAGCAATTTTTATCAAATACGAGTTCTGGCCAAATTACATTCAACAACTAAAATTGAAACAAATTCCCGTTTACAGTATATCAGCTATTTTCCGTCCCGATCAGATTTTTTTTCAATGGTATGGCGGTTGGTATAGAAATTTGCTGAAAGCTTTCAGTCATATTTTTGTGCAGGATGCCGGTTCGCTGAAATTGCTGGAGACGTTTGGGCTTGATAATGTGAGCATTGCCGGTGACACCCGTTTCGATCGGGTTGCAGATTTGGCTGCTCAGGCGAAAACAATTCCTTTGGTGGAAGCATTTACAAAAGGAGCAGAGAAAGTCATCGTTGCCGGAAGCAGTTGGCCCAAAGATGAAGAATTACTGGTTCGTTACCTGAAACTTCATCCGGAAGTAAAAATGATCCTGGTTCCTCACGAAATTCATGCGGCACATATGATGGGAATTTCAAAATTACTTGATGGAAACTTTGTGCGGTATACCGAAGCTACTATCGAAAATTTGACCACAACCAATTGTCTGGTGGTTGATACCATCGGGTTGTTATCGTCTATTTATCAGTATGCTGATATTGCCTACATTGGTGGTGGTTTTGGAGTAGGTATTCACAATACGCTGGAAGCAGCTGTGTGGAATGTACCTGTGGTTTTCGGTCCGAATTATAAAAAATTTCGCGAAGCAAGAAACCTGATTTCGATAGGCGGTGGATTTTCCATCAGCTCATACGAAATTCTGGAAGCTCAACTGGAAGAACTTTTCAGAAATTCAGATGCAGGCAAAAAAGCCGGTGAATATGTGCGGGAAAATACAGGAGCGACAGAGATGATTTTGAAAGAAATTCTATCAAAATTTCAATAGGTTAAAAAAAATCCGTAATTTCATTTTATTTTGTAACTTTGTTCTGAATTTTTCAAATCCAGATTTTTATATTTAATTAAATGAATGATGAAATACAACGTATCATTTCAGGAAAGAGCCAAATTAAGTTTGGAACAAATATCCAAACAGCCATTAGTTTCCTTAGAACAAGCGAGACAACAGGCACTTTGGTTAAAACAGATAAGCGTTATAAGCAAGAAGAAACAAAGGAATTAAGGAAATTCATAACTAAATTTGAATTTTGGATAACAGATATTGATTTAAATAACTATGTTTCAGAAGGTGCTGAACAAAAAGTTTATTTAAAAGATGGTAACTCAGTCTATAAATTAAACGATGCAATATATTATTTATCATGGGAAGACTACTTCATTAATCTGCTATTAAACAATTACTTTTTTCCTGATACTGCTTATAACCTCATAGGATTTTACGAAAACAACTCCGATTTATATGCAGTAGTTCAACAGCAATACATTAAAGCCAACGACAAAACAGACCTTAATCATGTTCGGATTTTCATGGAATCAAACGGATTTCAATTGATTCGGAATAATGATTATTACAATCCGGAAATGGACATAATTTTAGAAGATTTACATGATGAGAATGTTCTGACAAACAATGGACTTTTATATTTTATAGATACAGTTTTTTACATTAAATAGATTATCACATACGGTTCTATGTCACAAAAACCTTCCATTCCGAAAGGAACACGCGATTTTACGCCGCAAGAAATGGCGAACCGCAACTATATTTTCAACACTATTAAAGATGTTTTTCGTCTGTACGGGTTTCAGCAAATTGAAACACCCGCCATGGAAAACTTGTCGACACTGATGGGGAAATATGGTGAAGAAGGCGATAAACTTCTTTTCAAAATATTGAACTCAGGCGATTTTACGAATGGTTTGAGCGACGATGAATTACTGGGTAGAAACAGTGTAAAACTTACCAACAAGATTTCGGAAAAAGGTCTTCGTTACGACCTGACTGTACCTTTTGCACGTTTTGTCGTGCAAAACCGCGATAAAATTTCTTTTCCGTTTAAACGCTATCAGATACAACCCGTATGGCGGGCTGATCGTCCACAACGCGGTCGTTACCGTGAGTTTTACCAGTGTGATGTGGATGTGGTGGGAAGCGATTCCCTGTTGAACGAACTGGAATTGATTCAGATTGTGGACGAAGTATATCGTCGACTGAATATCAATGTAGTGATTAAAATCAACAACCGTAAAATTCTTTCGGGCATTGCCGAAATCATAGGCGAAGCAGAAAAGATTACTGATATTACGGTGGCCATTGATAAAATGGATAAAATTGGTTTGGAAAAGGTGAACGAAGAAATTGCTTCGAAAGGAATTTCGCAGGATGCTATCGACAAACTGCAACCGATTCTGAAACTCAGCGGAAGTAATTCCGAAAAACTTACTCAACTTAAAACAGTTCTCGCTTCTTCGGAAGTTGGACTCAAAGGAGTTTCAGAACTCGAAACTATTTTCGGATTGTGCGAAGCCATGAAAGTGGAAACAAAGATTGATCTTGACCTGACGTTAGCACGCGGATTGAATTACTACACCGGAGCCATTTTCGAAGTAAAAGCCCTGGATGTGGAAATGGGAAGTATTACCGGCGGCGGTCGCTATGATAACCTGACGGGCGTTTTCGGCATGGAAGGAGTTTCAGGTGTTGGCATCTCATTTGGAGCCGACCGCATTTATGACGTGCTGAATACCTTGAATTTATATCCGGAAACTTCTACCGAGCAAACACAAATTCTGTTTGTAAGTTTCGGCGAAAAAGAGTTGATGTATTGTCTGCCGTGGCTGCAATCACTTCGTAGTAAAGGTATCAATGCCGAGATTTACCCTGAACCTGCTAAAATGAAAAAACAAATGAGTTATGCCGATAACAAACGTATTCCATTTGTGGCCATTGTAGGTGAAACAGAAATGAACGAAGGAAAAGTAATGCTGAAAAACATGAAAAGCGGAGAACAGAAACTTAGTTCTTTGGAAGAACTTATCAGCAATTTTCTTCTTTAAAAAAATAAACTTTCCCAAAGTTTTGAACTTTGGGAAAGTTATAAGTTTGCGATCTGCTCCTTTATTTTCCTTTTTTCTTATTTCTTCACATCCAACGCATTATCAATCTGCGCATTCAAATCGATGAAGTGCGCTTTCGTTAATCCTGTAGCAGAAGCCATATTACCAGAAATTGTCTGTTTTAGTTGCAATAAATGCAAACGGGCAATGCCGGCGGCATCCGACGATGGCTTTATCGTTCCCGGTGTAACATTTCCCTGTACAACCACTATCAGCGCGTCAACATAGAATTTCTGCAGATTACGCTGATAAACATCGGTTGGCAATGCTCCCCAGATTTTCGATTTCAGTATATCCAGCATCTGCATCACTGTAAATGCGTTTGCGCCGTTCTGCGTTTCGTCCTGAATCATCTTGTCGAAGGTATATTTGCTCAACAAGCGATTGATAATATATCGCTGTACTGCACCAATCTGATCCACAGGACTTACCTGAGCTTTCAGCATCAGTTCTTTGTTTATCAGCCAGGTTGGAGTAGTGAATAGTTGTTCATTCAGAAAGGCCAGTGCTTCTTTCTGTGTTTTAGCAGGTACAAACTCCACTACATTTCCGGCTTGTTCCACTTTTTTGGGCGTGGTGTAAATTCCGGCAATATTCTTGGTTACATGACCCATATAACGTGTGTACTGATTTACCACTTCGTAGTACATTTTGGCTGCCTGAGTATAGTCTTTGTCAGCTTCTTTGGTCCAGCTCAGCAAATTGGGAACTATGCGTTGCAGATTTTTAATACCATATTTACTTGCCAGCATAGCATTATCACCCAAATCTTCACTCTGATTGCGCGGATCGTTTCCGTCCGTTTCAGTACCAAAAGTAAATCGTTTGTCCGAAGCCAGTTTATCCATTACCAGTTTATTCAGGAACGGAACTTCATCCTGCGCTGTTTCAAACTGCGGATACAACCGATAACCCCATTCAATCGACCAATCGTCGTAAATGCCAATACGTGGGAAAAGACCTTTTTCAGTGATGTTATCTTCGGGTTGAGCCACATAATTAAAGCGGGCATAATCCATAATGGAAGGTGTGTGACCGTTGGCTTCCACCCATGCTTTGTCTCTCAACTTTTCAACTGGAACGGTATTCGATGATCCAAAGTTGTGACGCAGTCCGAGTGTGTGACCCACTTCGTGCGACGAAACAAAACGTATCAGTTGTCCCATTAATTCATCATCGTATGTAATTTCTTTGGCACGCGGGTCAACAGTTGCTGTTTGAATAAAATACCAGTTGTGCAGCAATTCCATTACGCTGTGATACCAGTTGACATGTGTTTCGATAATTTCACCACTGCGCGGGTCGTGTACATGAGGTCCGCTCGCGTTGGGGATATTCGAAGGTTTATACACAATGGCTGAGTGACGGGCATCGTCTATACTCCACGATGAATCGTTTGGTGCTTCCAATGCATAAATAGCATTTTTAAAACCGGCTTTTTCGAAAGCTGACTGCCAGTCGTTCACGCCCTGAATCAGATAAGGAATCCATTTTTTTGGTGTTGTTGGGTCGATATAAAATACAATTGGCTTTTTAGGTTCTACCAGTTCTCCACGTTTGTATTTCTCCAAATCTTCATCTTTCGGTTCCAGTCGCCAGCGTGTAATCATCGAAATACGCTCCACACCCTGCGGATTTTTATCGAAATCGACATATCCGGTAGCAAAATACGCCACGCGGGGATCAAAATAGCGGGGTTTCATTGGTTCTTTCGGCAACAAAACCATGGAACTGTTCAACTCAAATGTATAAGGATAACCTACATTGTCGGTTGGATTTATTGGTTTCTGTGCGTAGGTTTTTACCGTTCTGATTTCCAGATTGGTGGGAAACGTACGAATAGTGTCGATGTAACTTCGGTCGGGGAAAAAGTTAGCAATGCCCAGACTTTTTTTAATGCCATCATCAAAATTAAGAACGATATTATCGCTGTTGACAAAGTCGGTGACATCAATAACAGGTGATTTGGTTTTCAGAATTGAATCTTTTTTGAAAGCCTTTATTTCAAAAGCCATCATAATGGGTTGAATATTCGAGTTCAACACGTTCCGATACATTCCCAACGTGTCAGACGATCGCTCGGAATACGAAATGGTTTTCAGAAAAACCTTGTCGTTAGGCCCGAGTTCAAAACGTATCATATCTTCGTTCACTTCGTCGCCGGCATAACCCAGAAAACCTTTACGACTGCCGGCTGCCGATTTGGAAATGCGGTTTACAATCAGCAAATCGCGTCCCAGCACCGAATCCGGAATTTCGAAAAAGTACTTGTTATCCACCTTATGCACTACAATAAAACCTTTCACCGACCTGGCACCTTTGGTAATTACCTGACTGAATGGCTTTGGCCCTTTCACTTCAGGTTCTTTTTTGGGTGCAGCAACTTCTGTTTTTACAGGTGCTTTTTTCTTCTTTTTAAACCAACCGGCCTGTGCATCATACGTACAACTAATGACCAGTAAAATGACAAATAAAATCTTTAATTTTCTCATAATCGAATCTGAATTATATATAAATAAAAATTTGGTTTTAATTTGAATATCAATAATGTTTAAGATGAAAATTGTTTAATCGACAATTTTTTTTCAAATATCATTTTGTTAAATACTTATTTAAACTCTGGAAGAGTTTTCTGTGCATAACCCCCGGATTTATCCGGGGGATGTTAACAGACACACTGCAAAAACTCTGGAGGAGTTTCCCTTTGTCACTCAGTTTAATACTAATCATCAAAAAGATACTTTTCATCAAACTTAATTCCATGTTCCAAGAGCAAAGCACGTAACTCATCTTCAAAACTTGTAACCCGATGATGTTCTTTTTGGTTTTTAATATAATTTACAATCATCTCTTTGTCTTTATTACTATATGATAAACCACAATAACCTTCAGCCCACGACTCAAATTTCGGAAAATTGCCATTTGCTGACATCCATGTATTTGTTGCAGTTTTAATTTCTTTTACAAAATCAGCTAAAGTTATAGTAGAATGAATATCACAAAATATATGTATGTGGTTTTCTGTTCCATTAATTCTATACAAAACACTTTTTCGCTTTTTAATAATTCCCCAAAAGTATTTATACAATTCTTCATGATGAATCACTGGAAGTGTATTTTTCCTTTTGTAAGTACAAAAAACTATGTGAAATAGTGATTGACGATAGCTGTTCATTCTATTTTTTATATTTTTGTTCAGGGCAACCTCTACGAGGTTTTTATATAGTTTTATTTCCAAGCCCCCGGATAAATCCGGGGGTTATGCACAGACAACACCTCCGGTGTAATAAATACAATTGATTTTCTGTATTTATACGATGAACAACAAAACCATAACATAAATTTAATTTAGTTATTATTTGGTTTAAACAATAGTCACCACAAAATAATAAATAAGCATGCCTGCTACTATCAGTTTCCCCAACGTGCCAATCATCAAACCTATAAATGAGCCAAAAGCGGCTTTCAAAGCTTCGTGCTTTTGTTTGCCCGCCATCATTTCTCCTATAAATGCACCTACAAATGGCCCGGCAATTATGCCAATAGGGCCGAAAAACATGCCTACAAGCAAACCAAGTGTACTTCCCCAAACTCCTTTTTTAGTTCCACCAAACTTTTTGGTAGTGATAATTGGCAATAAGCTATCGAGCGACTGAACAACAATTACAACGATAGCCCAAACAATCATAAATCGGGGTGAGAAACTATACTTCTCGGTAAGATGAAGTAAAACTATGCCCAGATAACTGAGTGGAATTCCGGGCAATACAGGCAAAACCGAACCCAGAAATCCTACCAAAAGAAAAATAGCAGCTAAAATTATCAGGAAAATATCCATTAGAGAAAAGTATATTTGTTAGACTGACAAATATACTAAATGTTTGGAATTAAAATACAAAAAGTGCTGAAAATGTTAAATGGGAATGCAGGTTGGATTCATCGTTTATCAGTAAAAATGATTTCTTCCTTTTGCTTCATACTCTGTAAGAGTTTTCTGTGCATAACCCCCGGATTCATCCGGGGGATGAAGTGAAATAAAGAAATAACCTCGTAGAGGTTGCCCAATGTAAAATACTAAATATGGGAAACTCTTACAGAGTTTTGCCGTACATCTGATTTAATTTCCCCCGGATAAATCCGGGGGTTATGCACAGCCAACACCTCTGGTGTTAAAATCGATCTATTTTTCAATTCCTATAGAATTAGCTGTAAAACATGTAAGTAAGAACTAAAAAAACAAGCATTCTTCACTTGCATAATTAAAATTAACGTTATATTTGCAGGTAATTATTACAAAAGAAACTTTGTAACAAATTAACTCCTATCTGCATACAAAGATTTATACTTTATATAAGAATATCTGTAAGAACTTAAAACTATCTGTTATGAAAACCAAAACAATTTTATTTTTTAGCCTGATAACAATGGTATTTTTGGCGTGTGAAGATTTAGAGCCATGGAAACAATTATCTTTGGAAAGAACTGAATATACTGGTGATAGACTTAGGTTTGATGGGTGTTATTACAATGATTATCCGGGTTTATCATATGGTACCTATATTTTTTATTACCGAAATGGCGTAGTTCTATCATTTCTGGATGATAAAGGTATAAAGAATTTAAATGATTTTATTCAAACTAAATATATTGCGACGAGAGAAGATTGTTGGAGAATATATAAAGTGTCGGGTGATACTATTACATCTAAAATATGGGATGAGTTCGGTGAAGGTTATATGACTTTTTATAATTTAATTCTAAATGATACTACATTCCAACATTTTAAAACATATCATAGCCATACCGGTATAACAAAAACATACGATAATGAAATTTATTATATGCAATTTATAAAAATGAATCCCAGACCGGATAGCACGAATATTTTTATCAAATAAATCTTACATCTTTTTATGCCAAAAATCCCGCTGCCGTATTAAAAACCTGAAGAAACGAACGGTTAATTAATTCCGGTTTATGGGTTTCCGAAACAGGAAACGGTTGTTCATGTTCGTAGCGATACGGAAAATCGAGCAAACTGATATGGCTCGCAGCACATTCCTGTCCCAGCGCCTGAATAACTCCCGAATACGGAATAACTTTATCCTGAAACAGCGAAATACCTTTCAGTCTGTCGCCCATTTTACTGAAAAAGGTTTGTCTTTTTTCCGGATTTCTGTCGGGAGCAATCATTGTCAGAAATGATTCTAATGCGGCATCCTGCATTTCGGATTGTTCGCTTGCTCCCGAAAAATCATTTTGATAAAACTGATAGAGTTTTTCGAATGCCGTACGATCCATAATGCTCCGCGACTCGCCAAACATGGCGCTAAACACTGAGCCACCACAGAACATAAACAATCTGGAATCGGTAAATAAACCTTTTGTATCGCCCATAAATGCAATTTGCGACAAAAATGCTCCAATAGAATAAGCAAAAACGTCAATTCCAGTATTTTCAGCAAAACATGCATGTTGTCCGTTTTTAATTTGAAGTAAAAGATTGGAAATATCATTCAGACTTTGCCGACCGGAATTATAAAAACGGAAAGGATTTTCGGTAATCCGCTGACTAAAAGCAATGTTAGCAAAACTCAACGACCGATCGTTTCCTGTTTGTATCTTACGCAAATCGAGCAATGGTTTAAGTACCCGCGGATTTGTCCATGCCAATGGCGAACGGTTCATATGAAAGGCAATGGGAAATAGAATAACAGGTTTTCCGGTTGAATAACATAAAAATTCAGCCCATGTCAGATATTTATTCCAGAAACGCTCGTTCAGTCCGTGCAACAATAAAATGGCATTTTTAAACGTGGTATCCTTTGATGGAAAAAACACCGGATAAGTGAATTGACTATTTTCGGAAATCAGACTATCGGTTTTTATAAACGAGCCCGTTTTTGGCATCTGACTTTCAAAAGAAAAGTATTTTATTCTAACTTTCGAATCAGGTAAACAAATATCTTTATCGGGTGTAAAAACCGATACTAATTCTGCATGTCGATGAGTATAATTCATATGTCAGTTCATAATTTTTATGCAAAGTAATTACTCAACTTACCTTTAAGGGTTAAAAGTGGGAAAAACAAGTAGTTAAAGGGAAATAAATCGACTTAGTGGGATAAAAGTGCGAATAGTGTGGTAAAAAAATCAAAGTGAGGTGTAAAGTATTTGTTGATTTCAGGATTAAAATCTACATTTGCATGCATGTTTTCCAAATTCACATGTAATTGAAAATCAATAACGATGAATAATAAAATACCGGCATATATGTATGAAAAAGGCAATATCATTCGACTGGTATTGCTTACTGCTACTTTTGCTTTGTTGTTTATCAATATTTTCCAGCCTTTTAACTCCCGGGGTTGGTATCCGAACATTTCCGAATTCAAATATTTCTTTTTCTCGAGTCTGATTATACTTACCGGAATGCTGGTGGTGGTAGTAAGCCGGCTTATTATGTATCAGTACACCCGTAAACACGAATTACAAATTTGGCAATTTGCCATGTACGTTGTAGCCGAAGTACTGGCTATGTCGCTGTTTTACACCATTTTTGCCAAGTTCTTTCCGCGTGTTGGCGCCGAACGCGAAATTATGGATGTATTTATTCAATCGGCCAAAAACACTGCCTGGGTACTACTTCTACCTTACTCTGCACTTTGGTTGTATTTTTCGTGGCGCGATAAAAACCTGCAACTGGAGAAATTAAGCAGTCAGGGAATTACTGCAACTGAAACGATTAAAGCCAAACCGCTTATTCCATTTCCCGACGAAAAAGGCGAGTTGAAAATATCCATTATGCTCGAAAATCTGCTGTATGTAGATTCTGCCGATAATTACTGCACCATTCATTATCTCAACAAATCAAAACTTTCGCAATTTCTGTTGCGTAATTCGCTGAAATGGATGGACGAAAATCTGACCAAGAAAACGCCATTGGTACGCTGTCACCGTTCATATCTTGTCAATTTAGACAAAGTGAAGGTACTCCGTAAAACCAAAGAAGGAATTTTTCTCGAACTCGATGCACTTAACACACCCGATATTCCCGTATCAAAAACGTATTATGAGCGTGTTATGGCTAAATTCTCCAAGTATTCTGTATAAATTTTTCTTTAATAGGTAAAAAGCAATTATTGACATATTTTTCAATATATATCTTTCTTCTATGTTCATAACAGAAAAACTGTTGGACATGTAATATAAAGAAAATGAAAGGTTTGATATTTCAACTACTGATCAGATACGGACTGACCTCGTCCGGTGAGCCGAAAAACAAGTGAGGTAGGCGGTTAAAAATCGTCCTTGTTTGAGTTCCGACGTATTTCGTCGGAATGAGTTTGGACGATTTGAGCCTACCGAGCGTAAGTTTTTCGAGTGAAGTGGGCGAAGTCTTGACTTTTTTGCTTACTTTTTGTGTTAAGACAAAAAGTAAGTCGGGGTTTGGGGCGGAAGCCCCTCATTAAATATTCTTTCACAATAAATTAAATTGAAATAGTTTTTTTGTCTTGTAAAATTCTTCTTCATACCTTATGGATAAAAATATAAAACCATACAAAACAGGTTTTGCGCTTAGTGGAGGCGGCATTAAAGGACTGTGTCATGCCGGAGTTTTAAAAGCTCTCGAAGAAAAAAAGATTTTCCCGGATATTATTTCGGGTGTGAGTGCCGGAGCTATTGTTGGAGCTTTGTATGCCGATGGATATACTCCCGATCAGATTGCAGCGCTTTTCGAAGATATCAGTTTTCGGAAAATGACCAAACTCCGAATTCCTGATGGTGGCATTTTTCGCATTGATGCTTTTGAGGATTTTATGTTCAAGACTTTACGTGCCAAAACTTTCGAAGAACTGCGAATTCCGCTCCGTATAGTTGCCACAAATCTGGATAAAGGAGAAAGCGTTGTGTTCGACAAAGGGAATCTGATTGATTCCATTGTGGCTTCGTGCAGCGTTCCTGTGTTGTTTATTCCGAAAAAGATAAACGGCGTACATTATGTCGACGGTGGTGTGCTGAAAAATTTCCCTGTATCCACCATTCGCGAAGATTGTGAAACAGTTATTGGTATTAATGCCAGTCCGCTCGTAGCCGACGAATATAAACTTTCGCTGATGAATGTGGCATCGCGCACCTATCATTTTATGTTCAAAGCCAATATTATTGCCGACAAGGAAATGTGTGATTTACTCATTGAACCGATTGACATGGGGAATTACGATACTTTTGATATTGATAAAGCCCGCGAAATTTACGAGTTGGGTTATAAAAGCGGTAAGGAAATGATTGAGAATAGAAGCCCCCTAAATCCCCCTCCAGGGGACTTTAAGACTTATTCTATCAAATAATTAATTCAATACGTTTTTTTGTTTACTAACATGACAACAGATTGTTTACTTACATGGCTACAGAATTAATCAAACAGGTCAATATTGGAAAAGATACAGCCACAAAACTAAAACTTGTTGGTATCAACAACGTAGAGGAATTGAAAGCTGCCGGAGTTGAAAATGCATTTATCCGACTTCGTACGTTGGATCAGGGAGCATGCATTTGTTTGCTCTACGGGCTCGATGGAGCCATATCCGACATAAAATCAAGTGAATTAAGTGTGGAAAGAAAAAAGGAACTTCAACAGTTTATAAAATCGTTGAAATAAGGATATTTGCTATTTATGTAACTTGATTTACTCATTTCTTTTACTTTATATCATTTATTATCATGAAAAAAATCATTTTCGCACTGTTAGCCATCGTTGCATTCAGCAGTTGTCAATCGTTGATTAACGACATCGATTTTATGTTTAAAGAAAAGGTGATATTGAAAGGTAAAATTTCAACATCGAAAAATGCCAAAGGAATGAACAAAGTTGGTTCCGACAGCGCTGTGTACACGTTGGCTGATGCCAAAAAGGTCATGGTTTTTTATGGAAACCAATATGTTCTTGTCAATATTGATGACGATGGTTCTTTTACCGGAAAAGTACCTATCGGCAATTCTACGGTAGTAACTTTTCTGACTGCCGACAATAAATTTATCGGAAATTTGTATACAGGTGGATTAAACTTCCTTCCTCTGAAAGGATTGGACGAGGATGTGTCGGTTATCGACTTTTCCACGCTTACACTCGAAAATAATCGAGTTTTTCCGGCAAATGATCCCATTGGAAAAACGATTTTACTCAACGATGCCGAACTCGATTTCATGAAGGAAATCGGTAAATTCTATGAATCGATGGCCAAAAATATCGATATGGACAATGATGGCGTACCCGATTTGTATAAAAACATAACCATCTTCTTATCTACCAACAGAGGTTTCGATGCCGGAAAATTTGGTGTAAAAGGAACAAAAGAAGCGCAAATTACGCAGGAATACAATGTTCCGGGTTGCAACAGTTTGCTCATTGAAGGTTATGTAGACTGGTTTTCGGAACAAATTGTGGGAATTAGTAATCATGCCTCGCTAACCGGCCCTGAAGCAAATCCTTATTCAGATATTGTCAACACCTATGCGCAGCAAAATTTCCCCGATGATGAAAAAGACAAAGAAAGCTTTGGAATCACTTTTGTACGTCAGGAAAACAATAAATATTTCGAAAACGGCAGATACACTTTCCATATCGATAATCAGAATTTTTCGTTCGATTATTATTTTAATCTGAACATGAAAGATTTCTGGATTTATGCTGTGCCAACGCTGAATACAGATAAAAACGGCTTTGTCACCTCGGTAAGCATTGATTACTGTATGAAAGATGGTCGGAAAGTGAATCCCAAAAAAGTAATGTCGAGCAGTATCAGTTTACTTTTTGGAGTTAAACAATATGCCAAAGAAATGGATGTTTACGATAGTTGGGGTAGCAGTAATGACCCTGTTATGGGTGAAGCTAGATTAGTGGAAATTGTACGTCGCGACATTCTCACCTCGCTTAGTAAAAGTTATGATTTCAACACTATAGAACTTCCCGTTCCAATAAAGCTCACAAATATTCAAGATGTTCAGACTACCTATTTAGATATGTTTGGCAATAGCGCTGCTAATAACTGGAATTATTGAATTTCAAAAATGGTGTTTCCGGTAAAAATTAAGTGTTTCTTAATAAATTAAGAAAGATTTACTTTATTTCTTTAGTTTGTATTCAAATTTTCATTACTTTTGCAGTCGAAAATAATAACAAACTCAAAATAACACAGCAAATTATGTTTCCAGTATCAGACCGTCTGGCAGCTTTATCGCCTTCCGAAACGCTTGCCATGTCTCAAAAAAGCAATGAGTTGAAAGCTCAGGGAATTGATGTGATCAACCTTAGTGTGGGTGAACCCGATTTTCATACCCCCGACCACATAAAAGAAGCTGCCAAACAGGCTGTGGATAACAATTTTTCGTTTTACTCACCGGTGCCGGGTTATCCTGCATTGCGTAATGCTATTGTTGCCAAACTGAAATCAGAAAACGGTTTAGAATATAAACCCGAACAGATTGTATGTTCAAACGGTGCAAAACAATCAGTTTGTAATGTGATTTTGGCTATTATCAGCAAAGGCGACGAAGTAATTATTCCTGCACCATACTGGGTAAGTTATCCTGAAATGGTAACTTTGGCCGACGGTACATCGGTATCTGTTTATGCCGGTATCGAACAGGATTTTAAAATAACTCCAGCACAACTCGAAGCAGCTATCACACCAAAAACAAAAGCATTGATTCTTTGCTCTCCATCAAATCCGACAGGAAGCGTTTACAGCAAAGACGAATTAAAAGGACTGGCTGATGTGTTGGCTAAATATCCGAATATCATTATCATTTCCGACGAAATTTACGAACATATCAACTACGGTGGCAGTCACGAAAGTATTGCTCAGTTCGAAAACGTTCGCGAACGCGTGGTAATTGTGAACGGTGTATCGAAAGGTTATGCCATGACAGGTTGGCGTTTGGGTTGGATTGCAGCGCCGAAATGGATTGCATCTGCTTGTAATACTTTGCAGGGTCAGTACACCTCAGGGCCATGTTCGGTAACTCAAAAAGCAGCGGAGGCAGCATATACCGGCGATCAAACCTGTGTTGAAACAATGCGTGTAGCATTTGAACGTCGAAAAAAATTAGTAGTTGATTTGGCTCGCCAGATTCCGGGATTAAAAACAAACGATCCGCAGGGAGCATTCTATATTTTCCCGGATTGCAGTTCGTTCTACGGAAAATCTTTCAACGGTAAAAAAATTGAAAACTCAGGCGACTTAGCGTTATATTTATTGGAAGAAGGTCACGTGGCCTGCGTAGGTGGAGGTGCTTTTGGTGCTCCCGATTGTATCCGCATGTCGTATGCCACTTCTGATGAAAACTTAGTAAAAGCATTTGGCTGGATTAAAGAAGCATTGGCTAAATTAGCATAATACACAAACAAAAAACACACACGAGCGAAGAGCGATTCACTGAAGTAGTGATTCGCTCTTTTTTATTAGAAGTTCCATGAGTTTTAAGAGTTTCAAGAGTTTCAAAGGTTTCAAAAGTTTCAGGTTTCAAAGGTTTTCACCCTACGGTTTATGACCTTTGGTACAGGTTTCGGCACGCTTTGTAGAGATGCGGCATGCCACGTCTCTACAGATGGCAGCATTTCTTATTTTCTTAATTACTCATTTTCTTAATTTCTTATTTTCTTACCTACAACAAGAAAATCAACCAATTACAGTCTGCGTTAAATAAAATTACCCGCCAATTGTTACACAATTAAAAACAAAATATACACCATGAAATGATAATCTTGCAGTAATTTTGTATTGTTCAAAATAAAAACAAGTTAACGCGAAACAACTCTAATTTATCACTAATAAAAATGAAAAAAAGATTATTATTTTTTGCTTTTGTTGTATTGGCTACCATCCAGACATGGGCACAAACCGTAACAATTACCGAATCGACAGGTTGGCTTGAGTCGGCCTTTGTAAAATGGCAACCTGTTAGTGGCGCAGCAAGTTACAATGTATATTATACCGGAGGCGGTGCAACGGACAAAAAAATCGACACACAACTTATTCGCAGTTACGGTACGTATTTTCGTGCTGATATATTAGGTCTTGCAGCAGGATCCTATACTGTAAAAGTAGCTCCGGTTATTTCGGGTGTGGAAGGAACAGCAACAACTTCAGGCACTATTACAGTGTTGGCTCAGGATAGAACAGGATTTGCTTTTGAGGGCGGACGTGTTCCCGGTGGATATAAAGCCGATGGCACACCGAAAGATGGTGCAGTGATTTTGTATATCACCGAAAATACCAAAAACACTATCTCTGCAACTATTACAGGTGCCAGTGCCAATCCGTGTGTTGGATTGCAGAATATCCTGTATGCTATTAAAAAAGGAAAAGATACACGTCCGTTTATCATTCGTTTGATTGGTAATATTACCGATATGACAGTGATGGAAGGCGAAGATATAGTGATTGAAAATGCGAACAATGCAGCAAGTTATCTGACTTTCGAAGGTGTTGGAAACGATGCGGTTTGTAACGGTTGGGGTGTTCGTCTGAAAACAGCATCGAATATTGAAGTTCGCAATTTGGCTTCGATGAATTGCAACAGTACTGCCGGTGATGATTTTGGTTTGCAACAGGATAACGACCACGTGTGGTTACACAACTGCGATATGTTTTACGGCGATGCCGGAAGTGATGCCGACCAGATTAAAGGTGATGGCGCGCTGGATAACAAAAATTCAACCTATATTACTTTTTCGTATAATCACTTTTGGGATAACGGAAAAGCCAGTTTGTTGGGTTTGAGCGAAGGAACAACCACAGGATTGTACATTACTTATCACCACAACTGGTTCGACCATTCCGATTCACGTCATCCACGTGTTCGGTATTATTCGGCTCACGTTTACAATAATTATTACGATGGAAATGCTAAATACGGTATTGGTTCGACTATGGGTTCTTCCATTTTTGCTGAAAATAATTTCTTCCGCAATTGTAAATACCCTATGCTTACTTCCATGCAAGGAACCGATATTTTTTATGGCGACGGTGGTACATTTTCCAGTGAAGACGGTGGAACGATTAAATCGTACAACAATGTAATGAGTGGTCAGACGCGCTATGTAGCTTACAATGCAACAAGCTATCCGATAGAATTTGATGCTGTCGAAGCTGCTACCAGAAATGAAGTTATCAGTACTGCCATTAAATCGAAACAAGGTGCCAACAATTACAATAATTTTGATACCGATGCTGCATTGTATGTAAAAACTATGGTTCCCGATGCTCCTGAAGTTGCTAAAACCAAATTAATGACTTATGCCGGACGTGTGGAAGGCGGTGATTTGAAATGGGTTTTCAATAATTTGGTGGATGATGCTTCGTATGCAGTTATTGCCGGGTTAAAAACTGCTCTGACTAATTACACTACTACTTTGGTGGCTGTACAGGGAGAAAATACGACAAACACCGGAAGTCAAACGCTTACAGCAACTTCGAATAACAAAGATCAAACTGTAGCCAGTGGAACTGCTATTGGCGCTATCGTTTTTACCTGGGGTGGCGATGCAACTGACGCAGCAGTAACCGGAATCCCTGCTTCAGGACTTAGTTTTGTAAAAGATGCAGCAACAAAAACAATTACCATTACCGGAACGCCTACGGCAAATGTGACATATTCTATCACTACCAGTGGCGTAACAGGTACTGCTACTACTCTTTCGGGTACAATTACAGTAAGTACCAACGGTGGTGGAGGAACAGGCACTTCAATGATACATGACTTTACTGCTTCCGGAAAAGTTAGCACGTTCTTTACCATTACCGGTAATTTATCCACAGGTTACGGAAGCGCAACTTACGACGGACTTACATTGACTCAATGTTTGAAAATGGAATCGAGTACCAATATAGCATTTACAACAACCAATGCCGGCACATTAACGTTGGTTTTCGGAAGTTCGTACACAGGAGCTGTATTCGTTGATGGCGTTTCTAAAACACCGGTTTCAGGTATTGTTACTGTTTCACTTGCAGCCGGATCGCACACAATTACCAAAAGCGGAACTAACTACTTATTTTACATGAAGGTAGTTTATGCATCTACCGGAGTAGAAAATGCAGCCGTTTCTTCGTTGAAACTATATCCAAATCCGGTGGTCAATAACTTATCGCTTACTACTGATTTGCAGGTGGAGAAAATTGATATTTATCATCTGACAGGTGCATTGGTTAGCAGTTACGAAGGAAATATCCGCAATCTGGACCTGAGCACACTCAAAAGCGGAAGTTATGTGGTGAAAATATTGACCAACGAAGGAGTGATAAACAAAACATTGCTCAAGAAATAGTTTTTTCAATACTTCAGAAAGATATAAAACCGGTTGTCAGGATGCTGATAGCCGGTTTTTTTGTATACTTACCCTCAAGAGTGACTCAGACACACTCTGGAGTGTCTCGCAGCCATATTAATATGTGTCTGAGTCATATTATTCTATTCCGTAGCCATGAATTTTTGCCAAATATTCCTGTTCTGTTTGCCCGGGAGTGGGATGAAATTCGGCTTTGTGCAGACAGTTTAGCGTTTTTAAGTCCATGATGGTGGAATAGCCGGAACGGCAGACAATTTTTTCAGCCCTGATAAGATGTCCGGCAAAAACGGAGTCGGGCAAATGATTTTCCTGTGTTATAAATCCTGTTTTTTCTGATGTGTATTCTTCGGATGGTTCTCCGCATATCAGCAGGGTTTCGGTGGGTATGTTTTTGTATTTTTCCACCAGCATGTTTTTAAAAAGAGTTCTTTGTGGTTCCGGTCCCGATACGATGGCAACGGTGGTGAATCTTTTTGTTTCCATATCGGGTTTTACGCCCGTAAAACGGGATAAAATACCGATAAACTTTGCATTGCTGGGTAATGGGTATTTGTGCGATAAATCGCCCGAAAGCTGCTCTTTTTCTTCGGTATCCGGAATCAGACATTCGTTGAACTGCGCTATAAAGCAGCGATGAATAAGCCACACCACAGGTTCCAGAAATTTTAATGCGCGGGGCATTTTAATCATTAACTGGTGAGTCATATAAACGGAATGTGTTTTTTTATTCCACAAACCAAACCGGTTGTCGGAAATAACCAATTCAAAACCGGTTTCCGTTAGTTTTTTTTTCAACCACAGGTGTTCGCTGATAATTCCTTTGAGTATGGACGGAATGCTGCACAACATAGCAAAAACCTGAGATTTTCCGGATGAGTACCGAATGGAATAGGAGGGAAGTTCTAAAAATGAAAGCTCAGGAAACTGCTGTTTTAAAAATTCCAGCGGATAACCATCGGCTGCAATTGTCACATTGTAGCCCTCGGCCATGTATTGTCGGATAAGCGGCACACAGCGGGTGGCATGCCCCAAACCCCAGTTGAGCGGACAAATGAGTGCTTTCATTCTGCCGAACTACCAGCCACTGAAACCTGAAAACCTTCTGCACGGAGCAGGGCTGCAATTTTCTCCATATCGTCGACAGATACTTTCGATAATGTACTCAAAGGCGCTTCACGATCCAGCGAGTACATCATTACCTGCTGTGGACGGATTTGACGAATGGCTCCCATCCATGCCTCAACTTCTGTTTTAGTGGTGTTGTCAATCGTTTTTCCGTTCACAGTTCCGCGCAGGAACATGGTTTGGATAATTAGTTTTCCGTTGAATTTCTTCAATTGATCTATCAGCCAATCAACATGAATGGTTTTCCCCACAGGTTGATCCAGCAATTGCATGGTGGATTCGATAGCTGAATCGAATTTCAGGATATTATTGTCCACTTTATTGAGTGCCGCAAAAACACGCGGTTTATGTATGCGGGTGGAATTGGACAGCACACTTACTTTGGACGACGGGCAAAATTCATTTCGCAAAGCCATGGTGTCGTCAATAATTTTGTCGAATTCAGGATGCAGCGTGGGTTCACCATTTCCGGCAAAGGTAATCACATCCGGAATTTCGTTGGAAGCCACCATTTGTTGCAACTTGGTTTTCAGAATTTTGTAAACCTGTTGGCGTGTGGGAAAAGGAAATTCTTTGATGGTGGTGTTGAAGCCACATTCGCAATAAATGCAATTGAAAGAACATATTTTTGCATCGATGGGTAAAAGATTTACGCCCAGCGATAAGCCTAAGCGTCTGCTTTTTATCGGTCCAAAAATTACCTGGTCGAAAAGTATCATCTAATATTAATTGTTTTTTGTTTCAAGTTTCAAAAGTTACAATAGTTTCAATGGTTTTCTGAGTTCAGATGAATAAATTACTGCTGACTCTTTGTCTTACCATAAAAATAACTTTTACCCGATTTCTTGTCATCATAAGTCACAATATCCGTATCTTTCCGGTTGGCAAAAAAACACAATAATCCGAAATCGCCACCACAGAATATGCTGTGAAGTCCGAATACCGTTACAAAAAAGTAAAACGGTGGCTGATTGTAATAAACGAGCATGCCTGCAATACTTAAAACCGCTACGAATACTGTTGGTGCAAGTGCTACGAACTGAAATTGTCGATAATTCGTCACATGTTTATCAGATTGTACGTAGAACATAAATTTTTTCAGCATCACTCCAAACGACAGATTTCCGGCACCTACGATTTTATATGCAGCAGCATGAATTAATTCGTGCAGCACAATTAAAATGCTGAACGAAAAAAGAATTCCGCCACCAACCCACCACAGATTGTGACCGCTTTTAGCTAAAAAAAGAGGCATGAATGCTTTGAAAAGTCCGAGCATAAAAGCGAACAAGCCACCAATCTGGTACATATTAGCAATACCAGCCCAGAATGGCCGTTTTTCAATTTCGGGGAAAATGAAACTTTTCATTTCCGAATGTTCTATGGAGGCTAGAAGCGTGTAATCTTTGTTCGATTGTAACTCGTCGACAGTCATTTTGTGAATTTAAAATTTGAATTCACAAAGGTACTGAATTTTTGGAATTAGTGTTATGTTAAATATATGGCGTATTCATTAAATTGCCTCCAGCTTCAGCTGGACGATATAATAATTATCCATTTAAAGGGCTTTAGCCAAACACATTATAGTTTTTTGGCTGAAGCCGAAGACATTTCTTACATTTTCCGGCAGCTAAAGCAGCCGGCAATTTATAACTAACATAGCTTTAGATTACATTTTAATGTTGAATGCAAGCACATAATCTGTTTTTTTATTCAGAGCAGGTAATTCTACTGTCAGTGCTTCTGCCGAACGGCTGAATTTCACTTTTCCATAACCCAACAATTCCACCGATTTTATTTTTTTAGTTTCGTTGCTGCTTCCTAATGCTTTAATTTTTACAGAATTTCCCGCAGGTTTGTTCATAACGAAAGCAAAAACTGAATTTTTACCGGCTGTAAAGCGAATATCATCGGCGGTGAAATTCATTTTTCCTTCGTTGAATCCCTGCGCATTGATAGGGTTGGCATTTTCAGCAGTCGGACCTTCGCCAAATTGCTTCCACGGACGGGTATCATAAATAGCTTTGCTGTTGATAGCCATCCATTCGCCGATTTGTTCTACCACAGCACGCTCTTTTTCATCGATGGTACCATCGCCACGCACAGGCACGTTCAGCAACATATTTCCGTTTTTACTTACAATATCTACCAGCAAACGGATAACGCGATCGGCTGTTTTGTAGCGATTTTGCTCATACACCGAGCGGCGGTAATGCCACTCACCAATGCAGGTGCACGATTGCCACGGAATTTCCTGAATTTTATCAGGCGAGCCTTTTTCCACATCCCAAACTATGGCTTTTTTCTGATCGGGAGTCAGGATTTTACCGAAAATAACGCCATCGTTTTTCTTTGTTTTTTCGTTGTGATTGTAAAAATGAGCTGCAATATTCAATCCTGCATTACTCACCGGCCACAGAGGCAGTGCTGTGTCATCAAAATAGATTAAATCAGGATGGTACTTGTTGATTAAATCGATGGTTCTGTCCTGAAAACGGTTACAATACGCTTCGGTGGGTGGTGTTGCGCCATTTTCCCAGTTCCACTGACTGTGAATTGAACCTGTATTTTCTGAACCGGAACTAAGTGTATGTTGCTGCGCATATAAATCCTGCGGATCGTAACCTTCCCACCATTTTCCTGCGCCATCGGCTTTGGTCAGATTTCCATCGTAAGGTACACCGGCTTTTGGTCCCGTTTTATCGGCGCGTTGCGATGTTTCGTAAAACAGCCAGGCATGTGCAGCGTGATTACTAACACCAAAGTACAACCCATATTTACGGGCAGCATTTGCCCAACCACCGATAATGTCTTTTTTCGGACCTATATTCACCGAATTCCATGGCTGATATTTGCTGTCGTAATTGTCAAAATTATCGTGATGATTGGCCATGGCAAAGAAATATCGCGCTCCGGCCTTTTTATAAAGTTTAACCAATTCGTCGGGATTCCAGTTCTCCGCTTTCCATGCATTACAGACATCTTTAAATCCGAATTCGGAAGGATGACCGTATTTGGCAATATGCGCTTTGTATTCGCGCGAACCTTCGGCATACATAAACCGTGCATACCAGTCGCCTTCTTCAGGTTGACATTGTGGTCCCCAATGTGCCCAAATACCGAATTTGGCATTACGGAACCAATCAGGAATTTTATACTGCTGAAGCGATGTCCATGTGGGTTCAAATTTACCGGTCTCAATTTTTTCATTGGGCTGCTGTGAGAAAACAGAGATGCTAATTCCTGCTAAGAGGAGAATGAATGATATTTTTCGGATATTCATGGGGATACTTTTTTAAGTATAAAACTTTTCCAAAGTTAAAGAAACTTTGGAAAAGTTCTAAAAATAATTCATAAAATTTATTTGGAAAACTCAGTATGAATGATGTTTAATATTTTAAAAATTGTGCCGACATATCATTGTCTGTTTTCAGAATATAACTTCCGGCAGCGAGATTTGAAATATCGATGATGAAGTTTTTTACGGCAGCCCGCTTAACCAATATGCCATCAATATTGTAAATGCTAACTGATTTCTCAGTTGCAGGAAATCCTTTCAGAAATATCTTATTTCTTGCCGGATTAGGATAAATACTGAACTGAGGTTCTTCAATATCAGAAACTGCATTAATTACATCCGGATTGATAAAGATATATCCTGCCGTTTCGTATGCCGAAGTTGTACTTCCTGTGGAAACTTCGCGTTGTTTGAAAACGCGGGCTTCGGTAGTGATTACCGACCGGCAACGCAAGGTGGCAGTCACAGTATCGTCGTTGCATGTTTGCAGTTGTGCCAGAAATACCGGATGCGGTATGGTTTCGCCAAAAGTTACTCTGGCGTATTGTGTGAGCGAATTTCCTACTGCGTTTTCAGCTGTACGACCGGCCACAATTTTATTGCCGTTTACGTAGCCGGTTCCCTGTTGAACAGCCATATAAGAAAAAATTTCGGCAGATAATGACTGTGAATTCTTCGTTTCTTTCTGAAGCTTCACATCAAAACCGGTCTTGGTTACATTTCGCACTCTTACCGTAACAGGGATAGCGTTGTTGCTTGTAGTGGTGGAAACCAGCACCACCGGAATTGTATCGAAAGCCGATGGGAATGTAACTGTTTTCCATGACGAAGTAACCGAAGTTTTTGCCACAAAAGCCTTCAGTCCGCCAAAATTATAGGTGCCTGGTTTAATGATGAAATATGGTACATTTTCGGAACTTGCAAGTGCGCTTACATTTTGGTAAGTCCAGGGAGCCAACTGAAAATTCATAATTCTGCTACCGGCAATTTTCACTTTGCTACTGAGTAAAACCGAAGTGTTGTTGTTGGTTGGCGCGCCCAGAAATACTGCCGGAATGGTTGTGTAGCTGTTTTTAAATGCCACTGTATTCCATTCTGTATTGCTGCAAGGTAAATTTCCGTACTGAATATCGCCGCCGGGGGTAATATTAAACGATTGTTCGTTGGAAATAACAACATTACCATTGTTCAGTAAAATACGAACGCGATAGGTTGATATTCCCGGATTTTCATAATCAGGAACATCATCGAACGACGAGGTTTGTACCAGATTGGTGGTGTAAACAGGAGCATAAGTTCCGGCTTCAGTTTTCCGATCCACAATGACGGTATGTGCAAATTCCTGATCGCTGTTGGTCCACGCAAGATGAATTTTTGCATTATCGGCGCTGGTACTGAGTGTCATGGTCGACGTAGTTTTGCTTGTAAATTTATATCCGGGAATTACCTCATTTACTTTGTTGTAAGCAAATGGAGGCTTGTTGTCGCGATACAATTCACCGGCAGGAGTCATCCAACCATCGTCGGTAATCAGCATTCGTTTGTAGCCTACCCAGTTATAAATGGAATATCTTTCCACGAAATGTGCAGTATCCATCACATTCAGGATGGCTTTCAGTTCGTTGTATTGTTTTGTAAGCGCTGTTCCGTAATCATCGGGCCATGTTTCTGTCGTCCAGGTAGCACCGTTATTCCATTCTTTAATCCAGAGCGGACGACCGGTTTTGTCGTGTATGGCTTTCAGAGCGCTGTACCATTGCGAAGCGGAATAACCGCCCCAATACGCATGAATTACCACGTAATCGCAACGGTAATTATGTGCTTTGATACTGTCCATAAACGGATAGAGCCATGCGGAAAAATCGGTACAGGCCGGACTGCCGATGCGCAATCCTGATTTCATAAATTCCGGCCAGCTGGCTACTGCCGAAGCTACCGAAACATTGGATTGTTCGGTGTGATCGGGTTCGTTGAACGACATTACATGAGAAATATTTGTTTTTCCGTTAATCTGATCCCACGCAGGCCAGTAAGGTTGCCATTTTTCAGGAACATATTCAATATTGGCTTTGGAACTTCCATCGGCGCTCCAGCTGTACAGCCATGTGCCGTTTATGCGGTTGGTGTTGGTATATCCATCGCCTGCCGACATAGAGCCGGTTTGACACCAGCCTTTCTTCGATACCCATTCCCAACGGAAAACGCGGATAAAAGAAATTGTCTGATCGAGATACGATGAAAGTGTGGAAACTTCTAGATCGCTTTCGTTGGCAATGAAAACCCGGCTGTAGCCACTTCCATCGGTATTATTAGCCAAAGTTGCCATATAACCTCGTTTGAGTTTAAAAGAGCGAATGCGGTTGTCCATGCTGTCGAGCGCATTGTTGTACGTATGAATTTTGTAACCAGCAGTTTTTCCGGTAAAATTTTGTCCGCTGAAAACCTGCAAAGGTTCAAAATTTATTCTGTGTGGCATTACCACCGTTCCATGACGATAAATGGCAACGCGGATGTTTTCGTTATTCACCGCCAGAATGCCATCGATATAAAAATTGCTCAAAACAGAGTCAATCACGGCTTGCGGGCGAATATTATCGAAAAAAACATAGGCATTTTCATTGTTTAAACGGATAATGGAATTGGTAAGTGGCGTAAACGATGCTGTGATATGAAAATCGCACTTCACGCCAATAATTACTTCTTTGTCGATCAACGAAGCCGTGTTGGAGTTTGAACCGGTAATGTTAAGGACTGTTCTTTCCTGAGCTGACAGGTTGATCAGAATTGCAGAAATACAGAGAATAGAAACTATATATTTTTTCATTTGATGGAATTACTTTATGATTTTAGAAGTTACAATGGATGTTCCCTGTTGCATTTGTAAAATGTAAACGCCTGCCGGGAGTTGTACATCAAAAGTTTTATTCACTTTGGTCTGATCAAAAACGATTGTTTCCGTATACAAACATTTTCCGCTAATATCCAATATCGAAAATTTAGTTTCACCTGCCTGAGCTAACTCTGTGCCAATACAGAGTTTATCATCGTTAAACCAGGCTGTCAGTTTTGTTTTATTTCCTACATTATCGATGGCTGATGGTTTGGTTTCGGTAATTATAATATTATCAATAAAGAAGTTGAAATTGGTGGCAGTGGTGTTTTTTGTGAAAACAAGATACACACTGTTTGCAGGTGCTACAAAAGTAATCGATGCATTTTGTGCAGGTTGTGTTGCGGTATTTGTTGTTGCAGCCAGAGTGGTGGTATACAAACCTCCAATGGCAACACTGGTGCTTCCATTGGCAGTGGCAGCGGCGTAAATATTGACTAAAGCTGTTGCACTGGTGCTTTGCACCTTGTATTGTAAATCAACCTGATATGTTGCCCCTTTGACCAATGAAAACAGTTTTGTACTGATAGAATTGTACGAAGTTGCTTCTCCTAAAAAGCGCAGATACATACATTTTTTACCATTTGCAGCCCAGCCGTTACCGCCCTGTACACGTGAATATCCGTACAAACCAAGTTGAATCGGATCATTGGCGGGAATCCATGTTCCTAACGGACCACCATCGATGGGGCAGTTCTCAAAATTCGGATCAAACATATAACCCGTGTTCAAAACTGATAGTTTATGCAACGCAAATGCACTATTGGCAGCGGAACTTAACCTGTCACCATAAAGTGTTTTGTTGTTGATAATTGAATCGGAACCGATAACTTTTGCAGAATTGGAAGCCTGAGTAATGTAAACGAGCGTATCGGAACTACCTTGTAAAACCCATTCGGAAAGTGCTGTGGGTGTGGTTTTATATTCCAAAAGACTTTGATTGGCTGTAAGGTACTTGTTTTCGTTATTCACAATATTATATACATTGGTTTTGTTTTCCACTTTGACGAATTCGAAAATCTGAGTCGCATCGTCTTTTTCGGCATAACGTAATCCTGCATTGATTCCCGAAGTCAGTTTACCAATGACTTTACCGCCGGTGCGCTGTTGCATATAATATTTTTCGCCACTCGCCGGTTGTACAAACGAAGTGCTGTAAGTTACTGTAACCGGAATGTTTTTGGTAATGTCACCACTGGTTAAAACGATATTGCTGTTTACCGCTGCAAATCCGCGAAACTCAATTTCTATGGTCTGATTACTCACGTTCGGACCAAGTACAGCTGGTGTAACTACAATTCCATCGGGAGCTGAAATTCGTATACTGTCGGTGAGTAAAACGCCGGTGATATTCATTGTTGCCAGTCGTGTGGTTCCGTTTAAACTGACCGAAGTTGTCGTGCTGTAAATCTGTTTAGTTGCATCAGCGGTTTTCGTCAGCACCATTTCGTCGATATATTGCAGGAAATTACTTGTCGATGATGGGTTTTTGGCAAAAACCACATAACATTCAGAAGCCGGAGCCAGAAAAGTTAGTGTGCCGTTCTGAGCTGCTTGCGTGGCTGCTGTGGTTGCTGGCGGTGTTGAAGTGAAAACCGAACCGATAGCAGAAGTGCTTTCAGCATTTGCTGTGGAACTTATATACGAACTGACAGTAGCATCCGCAGTGATGACATTGCTCTGTTTGTATTTGTACGTGAACTGATAAGTAGCTCCTTTGGTGAGTCCGGTCAGCTGATGACTGATTTTTGTGTAAGAGTTTTCGTCGCCGTAGAAACGCAGTATAAATGCATTATTCCCAACAGACTGGTATCCGTTGTTGACAATACGGGAGCGGTAGTTCTGTGTTGTGGCGTTATCGTTTCCGAGCGTTTTACTGTTGTTGTTGATCCATTTTCCCAGTGGTGTGCCTTCAATCACAGCATTTTCGAACCCGTAATCCAACATATTATTCGAAGTCATGGAAGTTGCCGCACAAAGTTTAAAAACTGCATTTCCATCAGTCGAAGTTTTATCAGCAAATAATAATGAACCCGAAGTAATGGCTGTGCTGCCAAGGTAAGTGCCTTTGTATGATTTGAATCTGACTGAATTCAAATCGGTGCCTTCCAGTGTCCACTGGCAATTGATACCGGTACTGTCGGTGCTGTATTCTGTAAGCGATGAAATATCTATGCTGTTAATCAGATAAAATCCATCCGATCTTTTCAAATAATATACATTGGTTTTTCCGGCTACGGGAATAAATTCGAATTGTTGTTTTTCCGATTTGTTGGCATCTTCCACAATTACCTCATCGAACGCAGAAACACTGATGACTTTTCCTGATAAAGTGTTTGTTTGCAGGATGTAGTATTTTACTCCAGAAACCGGGTTTATAGCTGCAAATCCGGAAAATGCCACAACAGAAAGAAAAATGAATACAGGTAGAAGTTTTCTCATAAAATATATTTTAGTCATTGATTAACAATGCTTCAAAATTAATCCAAATACTGTTTACTGAGGGTAAATATAAACTCAAATAAGTAGAAATTTCAGTTCACGAATGAGGAGAATAACTTCATAGCGCATTAAAATCAATTTTGACCATTAAAATTGGCTTATGGAAAACTTAAAATTGTATCTTTGCATTGATTTTTGAATTCCTCTGTTCTTTTAATATTCAACAATGGTTTTTACTATATGAAAAAGCCTTTTCTACTTATTTTTTTTGCACTGCTTCTACTGCAATTACAGGCAGCCGAAAAATTCAGTTTCGCTTTTCTTACCGATTTACACATACAACTGATAAATAATCAGCCGGCCATCGATTTGGAAAACATTGTGGCCGATGTCAATAAAGATACCACACTTTCTTTTGTGCTGGTTGGTGGCGATATTACCGAGTCGGGCGATTTACCTTCACTTCAGAGAGCAAAAGAAATTCTTCAGAAACTTCGTAAACCCTTTTATATTGTTTCAGGAAATCACGATACCAAATGGAGTGAATCCGGTGCTACCGATTTTGTGAAGGTGTTTGGGTACGAACGTTTCTGCTTCGAATCACATGGCATTTGTTTCGTTGGTTTTAATACAGGACCGGTCATTAAAATGGGCGACGGACACATTTCGCCCTACGATGTAAAATGGATTGACGAACAATTGAAAAAACTACCTCCCGAAATGCCCGTGATTGCTGTTACGCATTATCCGCTCCAAAACAGCGATGTGGATAACTGGTTTTTAATGACCGATATGTTGCGAAATTACAATGTACAGGCTGTTCTGAACGGACATTATCACCGGAATGCGTTGCTCAGTTACGATGGTATTCCCGGAATTGTGAACCGTTCTACATTGAGCGCGGGCAAACCCACTGGCGGATATTCGATTTATAAAGTGAATACTGAACTTGAAGTATCCGAAGCAAAACCGGGCGAAGAACTCAGAAGTTGGTTGAAATTACCTTTGGATGTAAAAAAATACGACGCTCCTGATAAGTCTTTACTTCCTTCGGAGGATATAAACAACAAGTATAAAAATATCAAAATCAAGTGGGTGTACAATGCCGGTTCATCGGTTTATACAACGCCGGTTGTGGCAAAAAATAAACTTTATTTTGGAGATGATCGGGGAAGTTTTATTTCCCTGGATTTGGCAACCGGAAAATTTTACAGAAAAATAGATACTAACTCCCGCATTATATCTTCACCCGTTATCAGTAAACGAAAATTAGTTTTTGGATCGACAAATGGTTGTATTTATTGTTATGATATTGTTTTTGGCAATGAACAATGGTTGTATAATACTCCAAAAGCTGTTTTGGGATGTCCGGCGATTAATAATGATACTGTCTACATCGGTGGAAGCGATGGTTGTTTTCGTGCCATTGATTTGAAAACCGGAAAGCAATTGTGGAATTTTAGTCAATTAAAGGGATATGTGGAGTCGAAACCTGTCATTGCCAACGGAAAAGTGATTTTTGGAGCTTGGGACACCAATTTATATGCACTGAATTGTAAAACCGGCGAACTTGTGTGGAAATGGAATAGCGGAAATCCGGGTATTCATTATTCACCGGCAGCTGTTTGTCCGGTGGTTTCCGGCAATAAAGTTTTTGTAGTAGCTCCCGACCGGTATTTTACGGCGCTGGATGTGGAAACCGGAACAGTTATCTGGCGTACAAATAAACACGAAGTTCGGGAATCTATCGGGATTTCAGAAGATAAAAAAACAGTGTTTGCCCGTTGTATGAACGACAGTGTGGTGGCCATGGATGCAACTTCTTCAGTGGAAAAGGTTATCTGGAAAACAAGTGCAGCATTTGGTTACGATATTAATTCGTGTATGTTGACCGAAAATAAAGGAACGTTGCTTTTTGGTTCGAAAAACGGATTAATCACGGCTATGGATGCCAAAACAGGAAAACTGAAATGGCAGTATAAATTTGGAAATTCCATTGTCAATACCATTGTGGCGCTTCGTAAAAACGAATGTGTTTTCTCAACCACCGATGGATATGTGGTGAGAATGAAGTATTGATGTTGTGATGATTAAGAAAATAAGAAAATAGGAAATTAGTTTTGAGTCAGGAGTTCTGAGTAAAGAAGTGAATCCTGAAACCTTTGAATCACTTGAAACTTTTGAAACATGAAACTTTTGAAACTCTTGAAACATGAAACTAAATAGCATAGCATCTGCGCTCAACATTGCCGGTGATTTTCCGGATGTGGAAATAAAATGGTTACTCACCGATAGCCGCACTTTGTCGTTTCCGGTCGAAAGTTTGTTTTTTGCATTGCGAACCAGCCGGAACGATGGACATCAGTATGTGGCGGAATTATACCGTCAAAATCTGCGGTATTTTGTAGTTAGCGAGATGCTTCCTGAGTTTTCAGTGCTCACCGACGCAGTTTTCCTCAAAGTGAACGATACGCTTGAAGCGCTTCAGAAACTGGCTTTTGTTCATCGTTCGGAGTTTAAAATACCTGTCATAGGCATTACAGGCAGCAATGGAAAAACCATAGTGAAAGAATGGTTGAACCAACTTATGCATGCCGATAAGCATATTGTGCGTTCGCCACGCAGTTATAATTCTCAGATTGGCGTTCCGTTATCGGTTTGGGGATTAAATGAACAGGCAGAACTTGGCATTTTCGAAGCCGGAATTTCCATGCCCGGTGAAATGCAAAAACTGGAACGGATTATTTGCCCTACGATAGGAATTTTTACCAATCTGGGTGATGCGCATCAGGAGAATTTTCATAGTCTGAAACAGAAATGTGAAGAAAAACTGAAACTATTTTCGCATGCTGAAATGCTGATTTACAATGCTGATAGCAAATTAGTAAATATCGCCGTTGCGCAGTCCAATTTCAGTGGGAAACTATTTTCGTGGGGTTTTTCGGCTGATAACAGTCTTCAGATTTCTGAAATTAAAAAACTGAATGGCACCACTGAAATTACGCTGAATATGAGTGGCAAACATTTTCAGGTTGTTGTTCCGTTTATCGACGATGCTTCGGTGGAAAATGCCATTCATTGCGTGGCTTGTATGTTGGTGTTGGATTATCAACCTGCTCAGATTGCTGAACGCATACAATTGCTCGAACCGGTTGCCATGCGACTCGAAGTAAAAGATGGTATTCGTAACTGTTTAATCATCAACGATAGTTATAACTCCGATTTGAATTCTTTGTCGATTGCACTCGATTTTTTGCGCCGGCAATCGGCCGTGAAAAATCTGAAAAGCACATTGGTTTTATCTGATATTTTGCAAAGCGGACAATCGCCCGAAGTATTGTACAAAACGGTTGCCGATTTGGTTATCAGCAAGGAAGTGCAGCGGCTGATTGGAATTGGTTCTGAAATATCACGCTTCAGCCATTTGTTTTCTGCCATTCCTGTTGCATTTTTCGAAGATACCGATAGTTTTCTGAAATCCGGATGGATGCACGATTTTCAGGATGAAGTTGTGCTGCTCAAAGGATCGCGCAAATTTCAATTCGAAAATATTTCGGCCAGACTCGAACTTATTGCGCACGAAACCACGCTGGAAGTTAATCTGAATGCGCTGGTGGATAATCTGAATTATTTCCGTTCGAAAATCAAACCCGAAACCAAAATCATGTGCATGGTTAAAGCGTATGCTTATGGAAGTGGCTCGGTGGAAGTGGCCCGCACATTGCAGCACAATCGTTGCGATTATTTGGCTGTGGCCGTGGCTGATGAAGGAGCAGAACTTCGACGTGAAGGTATTCGTATTCCGGTAGTGGTTATGAATCCCGAAAAGGGAAGTTTCGACGTGATTTTCGACAACAATCTGGAACCCGAAATTTACAGTTTCCGTTTGCTCGAAAGTTTTATTTCGGCTGCAGCAAAACTCGGTTTAACCGATTATCCGGTTCATATTAAAATAGATAGTGGTATGCACCGACTTGGTTTTGAGTTCGACGATATGAATGAACTGATTAAAAAGCTAAGCGGACAGCAACAGATCAAAGTCCGGTCGGTCTTTTCGCATTTGGCAGGTGCCGACGAACCCCGTTTCGATGCATTTACACGTCAGCAGGCTGCTGCATTTACAGCTTGTGCCGATAAACTTTCGGCAGCATTTCCGCACCATATCATGCGACATTTGCTGAATTCGGCCGGAACAGAACGCTTTCCTGAGTTTCAGTTTGATATGATCCGGTTGGGTATTGGTCATTATGGCATCAGCTGTTTGCCCGATGTGCAACTTCGTCAGGTTTGTGCGCTAAAAACCATTATTTTACAAACGAAAATTGTGAAATCAGGCGAAACAGTGGGTTATAGCCGAAACGGGAAAGTGAATATCGAAAAACGAATTGGCATTTTGCCTATTGGATATGCCGACGGATTCGACCGAAAACTCAGCAATGGAGTAGGTGAGGTGCTCATTAACGGTAAACGCGCTAAAGTAATTGGCAATGTTTCCATGGATTTAATAGCTGTGGATTTAACCGGCATTCAGGCTGAAGAAGGTGACGAAGTGGAAGTTTTCGGCGAAAATCTAACAGTTTCCGAAGTGGCCGGTTGGCTGAAAACCATTCCATACGAAATTTTGACAAGCATTTCGCGCCGGGTAAAACGGGTGTATTATCAGGAATAATTGCCACGTTTAGCATTTGGGTCTCGCGACTTCAAGGTCGCGAATAGTTTCAAACGTTTTAAGTTCCAAATGTTTCATGCTTTTTACTTCATTAAAGTCAGTTTAAAGTTTATACGGTTCTGATTTTAACTTTATAACTTTCAACTTTATAACTTTCAAACTCAACATATGATTCTCGCTTATATCCATAATATTTCCACTGCAGAAACACTTATTAAAAGTGCTTCGCAACTTGCCGTGCAATTGGAGAAAAGTTTTGCAGTTTATCATGCCGGTTCACAGGAAATTCTTCCAGATATTTTATCCGAATCAGCACAGATTATAGAACCTTCATCAGAAAATCTTTCTGAAATTTGTGAGAAAAACGATATTTCATTTCTGTTTATTCAGCTTACGGGTAACAACGGCAAAACTATTCGTAAAATGCTGAATGACTGTCGTGAACTGAGAATACCGTATGTGTTTTTTAAAGATGATTTTCGGCCGTTGCAAATGTCGAAAGTGTTTGTGCCGGTTAATTTTCTGGAAGAAGAATTGGAAAAAGCGCAGTTTGCATCTGCTTTTGGCAGGTTTTGTCAGTCAGAAATACATGTGTTGCAGGCCAACGATTACGGCTCAAAAGCTGCTACCAATGTGCAGCGCATGAAAGAACTTTTTGATAAATTCGACTTTCAGGTTGTTGTAGAAAAAGCTAAAAAAGACAGTTTCGCTGTCGAAAAAGAAGCGGTAGAACGTGCTCCGGGAGAAAATGCCGGAATAATCATCGTTTCTGCCTCGCGCGATTATGGTCTTGATGATATTATTTTCGGCCCAAAGGAATATCACCTTGTTCGCAAATCTTCAGTGCCGTTGTTGCTGGTAAATCCGCGTGGCGATTTGTATGCTCTGTGTGATTAATTTCAGGATACTTCTAAAAAACCTAAACTCTGCGTTACGCTCCTTCGGCAAAATGCTCATTTACGTCAGTAAACTCCGCTTTCGCCTTAGTCGCAAGCCTTGATTTTAGGTTTTTTAGAAGCACCCTTTAATTTCAGTTAAATACTTCCAGAAAATGTCCGTTAAGTGTTAGTCCAACCGATAAATTGACGCTTATTCCTTTCAAGTCGGGATAAAAATTGGCATTGGTCAGATAAAGTCGCGTACGGATGGCAGTCTGACTGTATTCGCGGGCTTCGCTAATGATGCTTGGAATAAGTTGAATTCTTTTTGCAATAACGTATTCGGTGTTTAATCCCACCAAAAAATTAATATCTGACAACCGCAGGAATTGATTTTCGAAACTCATTTCCGAGATGCACAATCCAGCCATGGGGGTCATTTTCCATTTTCCTTTTTCGAAAACAGTGTATCCATACGCTAAATCGCCGATAGCATATGAAACATCTCCATTTGCCGGCCACACTCTTGTGTCGCGGTGATATGAAGCGTATTGTCGGTTGCCTCCAAGGGTTGCACTCAGAAAAACAGAAGAATTATCCCATGAGAGCTCAAACCCATAAGCCATATTAAACGATGGCGTAAAAAAGTTTGATAGTGAGCCTGTTAATATACTTGTACCGATACCGGCATTTAATCCGTATCCAAACCTGCTGACACTAAATGCAGGCAAATGCTCTATCGGATGTCTTTCGAGTCGGTTTTGGCAAATCTGCTCCCAAAGAACTATTTTGTTCAGATTTGCTCCATCTTGTGAGTCTTCCTTAAACCGCTTAATTTCATTGTTTAACGCTTTGGTACAGGTTTTAAAAATTTCTTCCGATTCACCCGGAAGCGTCAAAATATCGAGTTTGTGCTGCAAATCGCGGCGGTAGATTTCTGTCAGGTCGAAAATAATCTGGTTATAGCGTAGCAGCTGATCGGTTTTATAGTCGGGATGGACGGTGGAATTTTCTTTGTCGAACCGACAATTTGCCACAAAATGATTGACTATGGTATCGTTAAAGAGGTCTTTTTGCGTTTTATATTCCAGAAAATACCTGAAAGTACCTGCCTGATTTGATGTGGTGCTTTCGGTAAAATCATTCCAGCTTAATTTGCCGTCGCTCCATACTATTGGCTTGTTCTGAGCCGATAGTAACGGAATTATACAGCAAATATACAGGATGATAAGCGTTTTTTTCATTGTAACCCTTTGTGTTGGAATAATTGTTTTCCGAATAACAGTTGTTTTTGTTTCGAAGTTCAAAATTAATCGAAAATTCCAACTGCACAAAACGGAATCCTATCTTCAGTTTTTAGCATATATTTATATTTCAAGCCATTTTGTGTGTTTGTGTATTGAATAATTATGTGTATTTTTGAAAAATTTTATTCAGTTTCAGGAAATAAAACGTTTTTAATGAGAAGCATTTTTGCAGGTATTTGTTTTTTAATTCAGGCAATATTTATAACTAATTATATATCAGCAGCTGATAATGAACAGCTGGTTACGGAATTAAAAATTTACAATAACGATACTACTTACCGTCATCAATATATATATGACAATCAGCACAATAAAGTGCTGGAAACCGTGAGTTTTCAAACACCTGGTTTGCAATGGGAAAATTTGCAGCAGTCTGAATTTATTTATTCGGATAATGTACTTGTAACCAGATTGTTGAAAAATTGGGTGGATAGTAACTGGAAAACGACTTATCGATACGATTATTCTGATTATACAGCAAACAATCGGACTGAAATTCAATCAGTAGTTGATGGAGCAAATCTTAACCAGATACATAAATCAAGCGTTTTCAGTCAAAATGATTCTACTTTTATTTTCAGTGAGTTTACAAATACACCTTCGGGTTGGCAATTGATCTCCGTGAAGAAAAATATCACACGTAACAGCGTTTTGATAAGCTCTGAAGTGAATTATTACAACAATGGCGTTTCAACCTTGAGGTACAAAAATTCATATACCTATAATGCTAAGAGTCTTATGTCGGAAATGCTTACTGAAAAGGATGTCAACGGAGTGTTCGAAAATGAGAAACTAACCAGCTGGTATTACAAAAAAGGAACCAACCTGATAAGCTCGCAAAGAATGAAACTTTGGTTGCCGGAAATTGGTTGGGAAAATAATCAGATGCAAATATTTACCTATAATGCTGAAAACAAGCAGGAAACGGAAGTAAATTATTTGTGGAGAACGGAATTTTGGGAAAAGCAAAATAAACTGGAGTTTCAGTATGACTCAAACGGAAAATTGAAATGCAGAAAATTGTTTATTCCCAAATATCATCAATGGAGGAATACCGTAAGTGTGAATTATGTGCCAAACGAAACAGAAAAGAAAATTGATATTTCGTCGGTTTACGGATTTTGGGGAGGTAATACCGGTGAACTTGTTACGTCTTACATTCCGCTGGAAATAAACAACGAACTTGTACTTCAAAAGGCTAAACAAATAACTGTTCAGTATTCTGATTACAATGATATTACGCAAAATACAGCATCGAAAACTCTGAAAGTATATCCAAATCCATCGAACGGAATTTTCTATTTTGATGCCAATATGTGCAGTGCCACAGGCTGGGTAGTGCTGGATATGAGTGGGAAAATTATCAGAGAAAAGCAACTGACTGAAATGACTGGTGTGGTTGATATTTCGGATATGCCCAAAGGACTTTACATGTTAAAAATTAATACAAACGAACAAATTTATACCTGCAAATTAAGCAAATTGTAAATATGAAAACTAAAATACTTATTATGACTGCATTGACTGCTGCAAATATGATGTTTGCCGGAAACCCGCTACTTGAAACCTACAAAACACCGCATGAAACAATTCCGTTTCATTTGCTGAAAAATGAACATTATCTACCTGCATTTCAGGAGGCTATGAAGCAACATAATGCTGAAATAGACCTGATTGTGAATAATACAAGCGCACCTACTTTCGAAAACACCATAGTGGCTCTCGAAAAATCCGGTTCGTTGCTGAACAGAGTTAGCTCGCCGTTTTTTAATATGATGAGCGCCGAAACTAATGACGAACTTCAGAATATCGCTCAGGAAATTTCGCCGCTTCTCACCGAACATGCCAATGCTATTACGCTGAACGATAAACTCTTTCAACGGGTGAAAAAAGTGTACGATGCAAAAGATCGCTTATTGTTGAATCCGGAACAAAGCATGTTGTTACAAAAAACCTACGATAATTTTGTTGAAAACGGTGCAAACCTGTCTGAAACGGATAAAAAACAATACCGCGAATTATCGAAGGAACTGAATTTGCTGAATCTGCAATTTGGGCAGAATGTGCTGAAAGAAACCAACAAGTGGAATTTACTGATTAAGGATAAGAATATTCTTGCCGGTTTACCTGCCGATGTGCTCGATATGTTGGCTATGAATGCCAAAAAAGGCGGAAATGAAGGCTGGCAGCTCGATTTAAAAGCGACTACATACGTTCCGGTAATGAAATATGCCGATAACCGCGATTTGCGTCGTGAGCTGTATATGGCTTACGCTACCCGCAATATCCTGGGAGGTGAATACGACAATCAGGATATTATCCGCAAAATTGTGAACACCCGCCTGAAAATTGCCAATCTACTGGGATATAAATCCTATGCCGATTATGTGTTGGTGCGTCGTATGGCTGAGAAAAAGGATAATGTATACGACTTAATGAATAAGTTGCTGAAAGCTTACCGTCCTCAGGCTGAAAAGGAATTTGCTGAAGTACAGGCTTATGCCAATAAAAATGGTGCTTATTTCAAACTACAATCGTGGGACTGGTCGTATTATTCCGAAAAACTGAAAGCAGAGAAATTTGATTTGAACGATGAAATGCTGAAACCCTATTTCGAACTTGAAAATGTAAAGAAGGGTGTATTTGGCCTTGCAACAAAGCTTTACGGACTGCGTTTTGTGAAAAATGTGGAAATTCCAGTGTACAATCCTGAAGTGGAAGCCTACGATGTGATTGACGCAAAAGGTAAATTTCTTGCTGTACTGTATACCGATTTTCATCCGCGCGATGGAAAACGTGCCGGAGCCTGGATGAACGATTTTAAAGCGCAATGGATGGATGGAAAAACCGACAGCCGTCCGCATATCACCATTGTGATGAATTTTACACGTCCTACACAGACCAAACCGGCATTGCTGACTTACGATGAAGTACGTACCTTCCTGCATGAATTCGGACATTCACTTCATGGAATGCTGACACAATGTACGTATGAATCGCTTTCGGGAACTAATGTGTACCGAGATTTTGTGGAATTACCTTCGCAAATTATGGAAAACTGGGCTTCGAAAAGTGAATTCCTCGACGATTTTGCTGTTCATTATCGTACCGGAAAGAAAATTCCTGCTGAGTTGGTTCAGAAAATTAAAGATGCCGAAAACTTTAATATAGCCAATGGATGTTTACGTCAGTTGAGTTTTGGCTATTCGGATATGGCGTGGCACAGTATTGAAACACCATTTACAGGCGATGTGCTGAAATTTGAAAAAGCAGCTATGGCGTCAACTCAAATTTTACCGGTACTGAACGAAACTGCTATGAGTCCTACATTTAATCATATTTTCTCAGGTGGTTATGCTGCCGGATATTACAGTTATAAATGGGCTGAGGTTTTGGATGCTGATGCGTTTTCCGTATTTGAGAAAAACGGAATATTTGATAAAAAAACGGCTGATTCGTTCCTCAAAAATATTCTGCAAAAAGGAGGTACAGAACATCCAATGACTTTGTACAAACGTTTCAGAGGTCAGGAACCAACCATTGATGCCTTACTTATCCGCAACGGAATAAAAGTTAACTAATATCAACCGGTAAATGCTTTTTTTTGAGATAAAAAAGCCAATTAAATTTCACAATCACATTTGTAAAAGTTATATCATGAAAAAACACCTTTTTATTATGGCATTAAGCTTGGGATTGTTGAGTTCTTGTAATACAAAAACACATTACAACTCATACGACGAATATCCTGTGTATGAAGGCGATGACCTTGAGCTGGTTTATACACCCCAAAGTTCATCTTTCAGAGTCTGGGCTCCTACAGCCGACGAAGTCAGAATCCTTTTATACGATAATGGCTACGAAGGCGGAGCGTATAAAACGGTAGAAATGAGTCGTTCTTCGGAAGGTACATGGAAAAAGGAAATTAATGAAGACCTGAAAGGCAAATTTTATACTTTTCAAATTCGTATTGGTGAAAGTTGGCTCGACGAAACGCCGGGGATATGGGTAAAAGCTGTTGGATTAAACGGAAAGCGTGCTGCCATTATTGATATGTCGGAAACCAATCCTGAAGGCTGGGAAATGGATGAGCGTCCCGTGCTGAAAAACTACACCGATATCATGATTTACGAAGTGCATGTGCGCGATTTTTCCATTTCACCAAATTCTGGTATGAAAAATAAAGGGAAATTTCTGGCTTTTACCGAACACGGCACTAAAAATAGTACCGGACAGGCTACCGGTATCGATCATTTAAAAGAACTGGGTGTAACGCATGTACATTTGTTGCCATCGTTCGATTTTGCTTCTATCGACGAAAGTCGTCCGCAGGATAAAAAATACAACTGGGGTTACGATCCGCTGAACTTCAATGTACCCGAAGGAAGTTATTCCACCAATCCTGCCGATCCTGTTTGCCGTATCCGTGAGTTTAAACAGATGGTACAATCGCTGCATAAATCCGGAATCCGCGTGATTATGGATGTGGTGTATAATCATACCTTTATCGGTCCGAAATCGCATTTGGATTTGTTAGCACCAGGTTATTTTTACCGTCACAATGTCGACAGCACATTCTCCAACGCATCGGGTTGCAGTAACGAAACTGCTTCGGAGCGTGGTATGATGCGAAAATTTATGGTAGAATCTGTGGTTTACTGGGCTACCGAATATCATGTGGATGGTTTCCGTTTCGATTTGATGGGCATTCACGATATTGAAACCATGAACGAAATTCGTGCTGCGCTCGATAAAATTGATCCCACAATCTTTATGTACGGCGAAGGATGGACTGCCAGCCCATCGCCTTTGGCTGAAGAAAAACGTGCGTTGAAGAAAAACGCCAAACAACTGGATCGTATTGCTGTTTTCAGCGATGATATTCGTGACGCACTTAAAGGCAGTTGGATGCACAGCGAAATTCCGGGATTTGTTTCCGGCACTGATAGTTTGGAAGAAAGTGTGAAATTCGGTATTGTGGGCGGTGTTCAGTTCGATTCTATCGACTATACAAAACTTATATATTCCAAAGAACCATATGTGACTCAGCCATCGCAAACCATTAATTATGTATCGTGTCACGACGATATGTGCCTGGTGGATAAACTGCGTGAATCGAAACCTTCGGGAACGACTGATGATGAATTGATCCGTTTTAATAAACTGGCGCAAACCATTGTATTTACTTCGCAGGGTGTTCCGTTTATGTATGCCGGCGAAGAACTGTATCGGAATAAAAAAGGTGTTCACAATACCTATCAGTCGCCCGATTCCATTAATCAGATTGATTGGGATAATAAAAATACTTACAACGATGTGTATGAATATTACAAAGGACTTATTGCCCTGCGTAAAGCACATCCGGCTTTCCGTATTCCTACATACGATTTTATTCAGAGCAATCTGGAATTTCTGAAACCCAATACGCCAAATCTGATTGCCTATGTGCTAAAAAATCATGTGAACGGTGAAATGTGGAAGGAAATTCTGGTGGTTTTCAACGGCAACCGCCATACTGCCAGTGTAAATGTGCCTGATGGAACATGGACTGTGGTGTGCCACGATGGTAAAATCGATCCCAAAGGAATAATGAATGTTTCCGGTGGAAGTTTTGCCGTGGCTGCTTCGTCGGCAACCATAATGTATCAGGAATAAATAGCTCCGCTGATATTAGGCTGCGTCGATATTAAGCTACGCCTGTTATTAGGCTGCGCCGTTATTTCACTGCGCTGTTATTAGGCTTCGCCGTAACAACAAATAACGCCCGCAGGGCAACCAACGGTCATGACCAAAGGGAATAAATAACACGAAATAAATAACGTCTGAAAGGCAAATAACAAAAAGTAAATAACGCCCAAAGGGCAAATAACTTGATATTAAAAATGGAAGAAGAAAAAATTACGGGATTACCCGAAAATGCATCGCGGGAGTTGGCTGAAGGTGAGGAATATAAACCGCTTTTATCGCCCGATAAAATTGTCCCTGAAGTAAATTTTCGCTCGGTGAGCTGGGGTTTGTTTATGGCTGTGTTGTTTTCTGCAGCGGCTGCTTACCTCGGATTAAAAATCGGACAGGTGTTTGAAGCCGCCATTCCTATTGCCATCATTGCCGTTGGATTGTCCAGTGCGTCGAAACGCAAAGGTGCTTTGGGTGAAAATGTGATTATTCAGTCGATTGGAGCAAGTTCGGGTGTGATTGTGGCAGGTGCTATTTTTACGCTTCCGGCTTTATACATTTTGCAGGCTAAATATCCTGATATTACGGTAAGTTTCTTTCAGGTATTTCTGAGCTCGCTGCTGGGCGGTATACTTGGAATTCTGTTTATGATTCCTTTTCGCAAGTATTTTGTATCCGATATGCACGGTAAATATCCTTTCCCGGAAGCTACTGCTACTACGCAGGTGTTGGTGTCGGGCGAGAAAGGTGGTGATCAGGCAAAACCGCTAATTCTGGCAGGTATCATTGGTGGAGCTTACGATTTTATCATCGCTACTTTTGGTGGTTGGGCTGAAACGGTGAGTACACGTATTCTGCCTTTTGGCGAAACGCTGGCCGATAAATTCAAATTTGTATTTAAAAATAATGTAGGTGCAGCCGTTCTTGGTTTGGGTTACATTATCGGATTAAAATATGCTGCCATCATTTGTGCCGGATCGGCATTGGTTTGGTTTGTCATCGTACCTTTATTACCTATGCTTGATGCGCAGTTATTGCAGGTTATCAATCCTACATTTACAGGCGATATTGCCTCGATGTCACCCGAAAACATATTCAAATTATTTGCCCGTCATATCGGTATTGGTGGTATTGCTATGGCCGGTATTATCGGTATTATCCGCTCGTGGGGCATTGTGAAAAGTGCAGTGGGACTGGCAGCCAAAGAATTGAAAGGAAAAACTGGCGCTGAGGATTTGCAGGTAAAACGCACGCAACGCGATCTTCCGATGAAAATTATTACTTACGGTATTCTTGCTGCTTTGGTGTTGACATTTATATTTTTCTATTTTGGTGTTGTGCATAATTTGTTGCACGCCGTGGTGGGTATTATAGTGGTGGCTGTTATCGCATTTCTGTTTACCACCGTAGCAGCCAATGCTATTGCTATTGTGGGTACGAATCCTGTTTCGGGTATGACGCTGATGACACTCATTCTGGCTTCGGTGGTGATGGTAGCTGTCGGACTGAAAGGTACAGCCGGAATGGTAGCAGCTTTGGTTATTGGCGGAGTGGTTTGTACTGCACTTTCGATGGCCGGTGGATTTATTACCGACCTGAAAATTGGTTACTGGATTGGCACAACGCCGGCCAAACAGCAGGGTTGGAAATTCCTCGGAACTTTGGTTTCGGCAGCCACAGTAGGTGGAGTTATTATTATTTTGAATAAAACCTATGGCTTTACCGGCGACAATGCTCTTGTAGCCCCACAGGCCAATGCCATGGCAGCAGTGATTGAACCGTTGATGTCGGGAGCAGGTGCGCCCTGGTATTTGTATGCTATCGGAGCTATTATTTCCATTGTTCTTACCTTCTTCAAAGTTCCTGCGCTGGCTTTTGCGCTGGGTATGTTTATTCCAATGGAACTGAATGCGCCGTTGCTGGTTGGCGGATTAATCAGCTGGTATGTTTCTACACGCTCCAAAGATAAAGCGCTGAATACAGCACGTCACGAAAAAGGAACATTACTGGCTTCCGGATTTATTGCCGGTGGGGCTTTGATGGGTGTTGTAAGTGCAGGTCTACGTTTTGGCGGAATACAATTCCAGAACGAAACATGGATGGAAAGCAATGGAGCACAATGGCTCGGTTTGGTTATGTATGGTGCTGTTATCGGTTACCTGATTTGGGATTCGATGCGTGCAAAGGTGGAGAAGAAATGAGATGATTTAATCTGCTTACCGCTTACTACTAATAAAACAATGGAACAACCAATATTAAACGAAGCCAAAAAGCTCTATAACGAGCCAATGCATACCTGCGAACATATTCTGAATCAGACCATGGTTCGGATGTTTGGTTGCGGACGGTCGGTGAATGCGCATATAGAGCGTAAAAAGAGCAAATGCGACTATTTGCTGCCTCAGGCTCCTACCGAAGAACAGTTGACTGAGATTACCCGAAAAGTAAACGAAGTTATTCGTCAGCATTTGCCGGTGTACGAAGAGTTGATGAGCAGGGAAGAGGCTGCCAAAATTGCCGACTTATCCAAACTGCCCGATGATGCATCGGAAACGCTACGCGTGATTCGGGTGGGCGATTATGATGCCTGTGCCTGTATAGGGCAGCATGTGGATAATACTTCTGAACTCGGAACCTTCGAAATTATCAGCCACGATTACGAAAACGGACGCTGGCGGGTGAGATTTAAATTGATATAAACAAAAAGAAAGCGAAACTTCAGGGTTTCGCTTTTTTGTGTTCCGACTTTTCGGTTGCAGAGAATCAATGTGTCGGGCAGACGTTTCGTGATAATTTTACTCAGTCATTTTCTTCGTAATAATACGAGTAATCAATTCCTTTCATAAACATTTCGCGGTCATCGATTTTGTCAGTCAAACTATTTTCTAAAACTTTCTTTAAAACACTACTGTTTAACGGACTTTGTATCATGGCGTTCATATAGACTTTTTTCCCGATTTTACTCCAGTCAACACATTTGTTCAGACGTTTTTTCAACATTAAATCCAACCATATTCGGGTGCTTCTGCCGTTTCCTTCCATAAATGGGTGGGCAATGTTCATTTCAACGTATTTATCGACGATTTCTTCCAATGTAGTTTCAGGCATTTCTTCTATTTGCCTCAAAGTTTCGCCTAAAAACCGTGATACAGCAAATTGAAAACCGCCTTTTGAGATGTTTTTCTGTCTTATTTGTCCTGCGAAATCATACAGTCCGCCAAACAAATAAGCATGAATTTGTTGCAGACCTTTAGCAGTTCCAACTTCAAGGCTATTAATTAACGAACTTTCGAATAAAGCGTACGCTTTCGTTTTACTTTTTCCATCGATACTTTCATCGCTGTATGTAAACCATTCGATAAACCGGTTGGCTTTTTTCCCGGGAAATTCTTTACCCAGTGCAATAATTCCTTCATAATCCAACATGTCGGCTAAGCGCAATTTTCCGTCAGGTGCAAGAAATTTTAACTGGGTAGTGGCACTAACCACTTGACTATTTTCTTTCTTTAGCTTAGCTTTGAGATATTTCCAATAATTACGAGTTTTAGCATAATCATTCTGGTTGGTAAGCACAGCCACAATATCTAAAACAGAGAACCACCATTTAGCATTCTCTTCGTCCCAAAGAGCACGCACTTCACGGTCGTCGAAAAAACGTATAGATATTTTAGCTTTAGTCATTAGTACTAATTTGTTTTGATTGGGAGAAAATAATTGTCGTTTTGCTTTTTCCGCCTCAAATATACGAATTTTCGGGATTGGTAGCTATAAGTTAAATATAGAAGTATCAACCTGACCTTTCTTGAACACTAAATAATTTACACAGCGTTCAAAACACCGTCATGGAAGCTATATTGATGAATATATGCTTCAAATCACCGATGGCGAGCACAATATCGATGAATTTGTGCTTCAAATCACCGATGGCGAGCACAATATCGATGAATTTCTGCTTCAAATCACCAATTATGAGCACAATATTGACGAATTCGTGCTTCAATTCACCTATTGCGGGCACAATGTTGATGAATATATGCATCAAATCGCCCGTCGGGAAACAAAAATTGTAGAATATATTGTTCAAATCCGCTTTCAACGAAGTTGAAATAATCCGAATTACATCTGCAAAAAAGAATGTATTAAATCAGCGGTTATCCGCCTAATCCGCTATATCCGCGTTCTATTGTATTATATTAATCAGCGAGTCGGAACTCGCTGCACCCGAAAGAAGAATAAGCGAGTCGGAACTCACTGCACCCGAAAGAAGAATCAGCGAGTTGGAACCCGCTGCACCCAAAAGTCGCAGCACCCGAAATTATAAATGCGAAACCGGTAATTACTGGCTTCGCATTTTTTTTGGGGTTATTGTTTCTTTTTCGATTCCTGGTATTCTTTGGGAGTCATGCCGAATTCTATTTTAAAGCACCGGCTGAAGTATTTCGGGTCGTTGAAACCGACGGCAAATGCAATCTCGGAAATGTTGCCCATATTGTTGGTAAGCATCTGCACCGAATGTTTCAGACGGATATTGCGGATGAACTCACCAGGCGACAGTCCAGTGAGCGTTTTCAGTTTGCGGTGCAGGGTTGATTTGGATGTGGCCATGTCCAGTGCAAACTGATCGAAATCGAAGGTGTCGTCGGCTAATTTTTCTTCCACTTTTTTCACGGCCTGTTTCAGGAAAATCTCATCAATGGAACTGTATTCCATCGACGTGATATTTATTTCGTGATTGTGCTGGAAGTTTTCCACCTTTTGTTTGCGGCGCGTAATGAGGTTTTTCACGCGGGCATACAATACCGCCAGTTCGAAAGGTTTCGAAATATAGGCATCAGCGCCGGCGTTGTAACAATCGATACGGTCTTCGGTGGAATTTTTGGCTGTCAGCATCAGCACATTGATATGGCTGGTGTTGAGGTCGTTTTTCAGAATTTTGCAGAAGGTGAGTCCATCCATTTCGGGCATCATTACATCGCTTATCACCAGATCTACTTCTTTTTCGCGGACAATGCTGAGTGCTTCAATGCCGTTTTCGGCACTGTAAACGGTGTATTTGTCGGCAAAATGATCTACAATGAGTTTGTTCAGTTCGCGGTTGTCTTCCACCACCAGAATGGCCAGTTTGCCGGGCTCTGTTTCGTTTTCGGTGCGAACAACGCCGTTGTAGCTGCTCTCCGATAGTATGGAGTCGTGCAAATCGGGTTGCAAATCTTCCGACATTTCCTCTTCGGTATAAGCATTTTCGGATACCGGAATTTCGAAGGTAAATACCGCGCCTTCGCCCAACTGACTTTTTACCTGAATGTTGCCTTTGTGCAGATTTAGCAGATCGTTGGTGAGTGCCAGCCCGATACCGTGGCTCTGACTCTGGTCGGATGTGCTGCTTATGTAGAAGCGTTTGAACACGTGCGGCTGATCTTCTTCGGCTATTCCGCTACCGTTATCCGCTACCGACAGACGCATTATGGTGATGTCGTTGCGCGGAATAAAACTCATTTTTACAGCTATAGAGCCGTTTTGTGGTGTGTATTTGAAGGCATTCGACAGTAGATTGTAGATGATTTTATCCAGTTTGTCTGGGTCGAAATATGCCAGATAATGATCGTATTCAATATCTACTGTAAAATCAATGAGTTTTTCTTTGACCAGCGGTTTGAAATTAGACTGACAAATATTCTTGACAAACGACACAATATCGCCTTTGATAATACTGAGTTTCATATTGCCGCTTTCGGTTTTGCGGAAAACAAGAATCTGCTTGATGAGTCGTTTCAGGCGGATAACGTTGTCTTTCATAATTTCGAACGGACCGGTATCGCTGCCGAATTTCTGTTGCAGATTTTCAATTTGTAACATAATAATGGTGAGTGGAGTGAGCAACTCGTGCGAAATATTGGTGAAATAGCGGAGTTTTACCTGCGCCAGTTCTTCGGATTTTTCTTTTTCGATCACCGAGATTTTCAGTTCGTTTCGCAGACGTATACGGTTGATAATGATTCTGACAGAGATAAAAGAAATAAGCCCCAGCAATGCCAAATACAGCAAATAAGCCCACCACGACCGATAGAAAGGCGGATGAATAACCACTTCCACGGATGTGATGTCGTCGCTCCACAGCCCGTTTTCGTCGCTGGCTTTTACCATAAAAGTGTAAGTGCCCGCCGGCAGGTTGGCATAATTCACAAAACGTTTGTCGTTGCCTACGTAGTTCCAGTCGTTGTTTATGCCCGATAGTTTGTAGGCGTACTGAATTTTGCTGGTGGCAGTATAATCCAGTGCCGAAAATTCGATGCCGATATTATTGTCGGAGTAACTTACCGAAAGACGGTTGTTTTTCGCATCGTAATTTTCGAATAGTTCATCAATAAAGATGGATTTATTTTCGATAAGTAAGTCGGTAATTACCACATGTTTCACACTGGGAACGGTGGTAAGTTTCTGATTGGCTATGTTGATGGCGCAAATACCTTTGTTTCCACCCACGAATATCTGACCGTTTTTGGTGATAACGCTGGCTCCTTTGTAAAACGAGCTAACCTGAATACCGTCGGCATTGGAATAATAAATGGCCGCATGAGTTTGAGGATTGTAGCGGATAATTTTTTTCGAAGTGGTAATCCACAATGACCCGGAAGCATCCTCCGTAATATCCATAATGCTTTCGTCGGTAATCCCGTAAGCACCGCTGAGGTCAGTTGGTTCGGCTGTCTTGTTTTTTATCTGATAAATACATCCTTCCTTAGTGCCAACATATACATTCCCGTTTTTTGTACAGCATACTGTCTGAATATTGACACTTTCAAAATTACCAATTTTCAGTATTTTTTTTTCTGTTTTGTAGTCGGTGGGGTTGTTGTTGTCTGATGGTGTAAAAACATAAAGGCCATCTTTTTCGGTTCCAATCCATATGTTTTTCTGTTTATCTTCGTTAATGGAGTTAACCAAGCGTACTTTCGACGATATTTCTTTCAGTTTGCCTGCTGTGGTTCGTTGGTATAAACCTACATTCGAACCTATCCAAATAGCTCCTGCATTATCCTGAAATAAGGTGGAAATTGAATTTTCTGCCGATTGGTTTATCTGACTCAGGTCGATTTCCGATTGTTTTTGCAACTGTCCGTTGTTTCCCTGTTTGAAAATATGAATTTTATTTTCACCTTCGTTGGTTATCCACAGATAATCGGAATTGTGCAGATTCAGAATAGCTGTAATGCTGTTCAGACCACGCAGGTCGGCATTGTCGGGTCTGAAAACTTTTCCGGTAGCCGGATTAAAATCGAAAATACCGATACGATTAATCACCAGCAGCATATTTCCTTTGTTGGTTTGGCACAACTTGGTTACATACGATTGAGCATTTATCATGCTTTTTACTTCGGTAAGCGGATAATTGCGAATAGGAATTTTATTGAAATCCAGTTTAAACGAACCTTCGCCAATAGAGCCAAGCCATAAGTTTCCCCTGCGGTCTTTCATTATTTCATGAAAAAGTTTGGAGTCGTCGTAAGCAAAAAACAGATTGTTGTCGAGGATGTTATAGTCACCGTTGGCATTTTTTTGCAGGATATTGACACCGCTGTAAGTTACAATCCAGATTAATCCCAGGCGGTCGTCCTGCGTAATGCTGTATACAATTTTATCGATGGGAGAAGTGTGATTTCCGGCTAATTGCAATGGATAAACGTTGATGTTGGAGTTGTCGGTCACATTCATTTTGTAAATACCATCGCCCCATGTACAAATCCAGAAATCGCCGTTTTTTTCCTGATAAAGTCTGAAAGGATTGTTGGTGGAGCCTATCTGTGGGCCGTAGGTCACTTTTGTTCTGTCTTTATCTATAAAACCCATACCGTCCTTCCACGAAGTAAACCAAAGCCGGTTCTGATGATCTTCGTAAAGACAGACAATATTGTTGTTACGCAGAATAATGCGTGAATTGTTGTCGGACGAAATGCGTTCAGTTTCGTCGGTTTCCACATTTACTTTTATCAATCCGTTGCTGGAAGTACCTATCCAAATATCGCCGTTATGGTCTGAAATAATGGCATTGATACGGTCTTTTTTGACAAATTCATTTTCGAATATGGTAATCCGGAAGTTTCTTTTATCGATAATATTAATCCCTTCGAACGTGCCAATCCAGATGCGTTTTTTCTTATCCTCGGCAATACACTGTATTTCGTTGTTGTTCAGAATGCCCGGCGTGAGCGCACTCGACCGGAAAACCTTGATGTCGTACCCATCGAAGCGACAAAGTCCGTCGCGCGTTCCAAACCACATGTAACCTTCCGAATCGTTGAAGGTACGTATCACGGAATTGGAAGGTAGTTTGTCGTTGAGCTGGAATTTTTCAAATTTATACTGAACATCGAAAGCCTGCAACTGCATGCTTATGAGCGATAGAAATATGAAGATGGCCTTTATTTTTTTCATCAGATTGAAGTATTAAATATAAGTTTATCACTTGTCTACAAATATACACAGATTTCATATTTATTCTATGCAGTATAAATCAAATTGAATGAATATTAAACATTTTCAGAAAAATAATCAACTGTCCACTTCAAATAAAACTATATCCTCTAAAAAGCGGGAGTAAAATATCAATAGAAAGTTTACTTACATTAATTTTGTTTCCAATGAAATAACCTTTAAAATCATACATGTATGAAACGAAATCAGTTACTCTTTTTTTGTGCTTTTATTCTCATAAACTTATTCTCTGTTCAGGCGCAAACCGATCCGGGTAAAGCCAATCTCAAACATCAGTGGACTTTTGACAATGGTTCGGCTGTTGATAATGTGGCAGGGCTAACCGGTGCAGTTGTGGGAACAGGCAGTTTGATAAACAATGCATTTGTCTCAACCAATGGCTACATGGAATTTCCGGCTTCGCAAATGGCTCTGAATACTTATCCGGAGTTGTCGGTGGAGATATGGTGTACTTCTGCTGCCGGGAAAAACGGTGGTTGGTCCATGCTGTCGTACTTTGGCGAAACCGTGAATGGCGGTGGATCCAATTACACTTTTCTTTCGATAGCCCGTTACGATAATGTCAGTATGGCTTCACTCGGTACTTCGTCGTATTGGGATGGTTGCACCGGCACAGAATACGACGATGGCGTATTGCATCATTTTATATATACCGTTACTTCCACAAGTATTACACTGTATATCGATGGTGTGAAAATATCGGAGGATGCGCTCACAGCGGGAAATACGCTCGCAAATATGAGTACTTCGCTGGCTTATCTGGGTCGTGGTGGATGGACCGGCGATCCAAACTGGGTTGGAGCTTTTCATAAATTTAGTGTGTACAATAAAGCTTTGTCTACTGACGAAGTATTGTACCTGTATCAGCACGGAGCAGAAGATTTGTCGGTCATTAGCACAACGAATACTGAGATTGCTCTGGATAAAAACTATCCCGCATCTATATTTAATGTAACAGGCTCCAACCTGCTTTCGCCCATTAGCCTGACTGCTCCTGTAGGAGTTATGCTTCTGAATACTGCCGGAAATAAAGTTACATCCCTGCCGACAAACGCTGTAAGTGAGCCTTTGGTAGTTGCATGGGATGGGACCACGCAGGTAAATGGCGATTTGTTGCTTACAAGCGGTGCAACTGTTGTGAAAATTCCGGTTAAAACGACCGACGATGCTGCCTGTTTTCAACCTTTAAACGACCCCAGTGAGAACTTTTTTAAAGATCCCGGTTGTAATGATATGTCTTATTTCGAAGGTTGGGGTTCGCGGGCTGTATGTAATATTATTAATGCACCGTCTGAAGTATATTGTGGAGCATCATCAATTAAGGTTGGTAGCGGAATAGCTGTGAACAGCGGTTCGTTAAGTATTGACCTGACCGGAAAGATACAGCCAAATACCACTTACAGAGCCAAAGCAAGGGTGAAAACCATGGATGGAACTTTCCAAATGGGCGTTTACGGATATATTGCCGGTGGTGCCGATTTGAATAAAATAATTTCGACCAACGCTGAGTGGCAGGAAATGGACTTCTCCTTTACAACCGGCGCTACAATGAATGCCACGCAGGGTATTTTCTTCAATAACTGGCAGTGTACAGGAATGACTGCGTATATCGATAATTGGGAAATGTATGTAGCGCCAGATCCTGTTATCAATGCTTCGGTTAGTTCTGTTGTTTTCGATCCGGAATATAAAGTGTCGAAATTCCTTTTAGGTTCATCGAACCTATCAGCCGATATTCAGATGGTGTTGCCTTCGGGTGTCACGGCCAACAAACAAACCATTACTGCCAATACCTCAGCAGATACAATTCAGATAAGTTGGGACGGTACAACGGCGGTTGATGCCAATATTGAACTCAAAAGTGGCGATAAAACAGTTCTGATTCCTGTGAAATCAATACTGACTTCGAATGCAACCTGCTTCAATATACTGAAACAAAATGCGGTAAATCTGGTGAAAGATCCGTACCTGAACGATATAAGTAATTTCGGAGGTTGGGGAACAAAAAAAATAATATCAGTGATTGAAAGTCCTGATTCAGTATATTGTGGCAGTCATTCAGGTTTAATTATTTCGAGTGGATCCATTGATTTACCGGTGGTAGGCATTCTTAAACCGAATACGTCCTATATTTCACGAGCGATGGTTCGCACATTTGGCGGAACATTTCAGTTGGGAGCCTTTGGTGTTGACAATTTGAGTACTGCCGATGTAACTTCGGTTATCGAAACCAATGGAGAATGGATGCCGTTAACTTTGGAATTTACAACATCTACTTTAAGCACAAGCTATGGCGTGTTTTTCAATAATTACAATCTTACCGGAAAACGTGGATTTATTGATAACTGGGAATTGTATGAAGTTGCCCCGGCTGCGTTAATCCCAGTGACAGCCGGCAACAAAGTGTTCCTGAGTAATGATCACTTGCTGCTGAAACTGAATTTACAACAATCAGAAATTATCAAAGTATGGGTTTACACAGCTACAGGTAGTTTGCTGAAAATAGCAGAATTTACCGGAAATGGTGGAATTAATACAATAAATACTGATTTCAGATATCCTCCGGGGATATATGTTGTTAAAATTGAATGTGGTCAACAATCAATGTACAGTAAAGTGATAAAATAGACTTTTTCAGTTGTTTTTAACCCGGCATAAAAATGCCGGGTTATTTTTTGTAATTACAAAATTTTTTAATCCGGTTTTTGTCCACCTTTTGTAAAATATTGTCCACTTTATTTGGGGCTAAAAATTAGTGTACGATGTACATTTAAAATTATCTTTGTCCAAAGATAAAACTGAACATTATTGCATGCTAAAACATTTTATGTTTGTGTGTAATTTTAAAAGTATTCACCCTTAAAAATTATTTATTTTATGAAGAAATCTTACTTAGTATTATGTCTGCTATTTTTAGCAGGTATAAGTGTAAAATCTTTTGCACAAACCGATCCTGGTACAACAAATCTTACTCACCAGTGGACATTTGACGATGGAACAGCCAAGGATGTGGTTGGTACTGCTAATGGAACGTTGATGGGAGCAGCAACATGTTCAAATAAAGCATTAAATACGCTATCAGGAGGTTATCTTGATCTGCCTGCAGCTGATATTGCTATCAATACTTATCCCGCAGTAACTATTGAAACATGGTTTACTTCTTCCGGTACAAACACAACAGTATGTACAATTCTTTCGTATTTTGGTAACACTACCGGAAATTATGGAACTGATTATGTTTTTATCAGTCCCACAAGTTGTAACCGTGTTCGTGCTGCTATTTCATGTGGTAACACTTCTGCGCCATGGGACGCTGAAACCGGTATTACCCGTGGTGTAGGTGCAGATGGTAAAAACTACCTCGATGATGGTGGAACTCACCAGATGGTTGTAACCCTTACAGCTACTACCATGACTTTTTATATCGATGGCGTTAGCATAGGCACAGTAGACTATACAGGTACCAATGCAATATCAGCACTGGGAACTCAGTTTGCTTATCTGGCAAAAGGTGGTTATACCGGTGATGCAACCTGGAAAGGTTATGTAAACAAACACAGTTTGTATAACAAAGCATTATCTGCCGACGAAATTCTTTATTTGTTTCAGAAAGGCGCTGAAAAGGATGCGGTTATTACAGCTACAGCCTCTAAACTTGCATTTGATGCTTCAAATTATGCCGAAACATTTAATGTAACCGGCTTAAATCTGAGCGCACCAATTACTTTGACTGCTCCTGCTGGTATTTCGTTGGTAAATACTTCGGGTAATCCAATAACTTCGATACCTGCCAATGCCAATAATTTCCCTGTTACGGCAGCTTATATGGGAGGTGTTGTTGATGGAATGATTATATTAGCCAGTGGCTCTATTAAAGACACTATTTATGTAAAATCAGCTGATGATTCACAATGTTACAAACAACTTTATCCTGATGGAAATCTGATTCTTGATCCTGGATGCGCAAAACTGACTAATTTCCAGGGTTGGGGAGCTAAAGAGGTGGTAAATATCTTTACACAACCTGAAAACGTATATTGTGGCGCAACAAGCATTAAAATTGGTAACGGAACAGGTACATGCTCTGGTTCTCTGGATATTTTGGATGGTGCTGCTAAAATTTTACTGCCAAATACTACCTACAGAGGACGAATCATGATGAAAACCATTGGTGGTACATTCCAGGTGGGTGTGGATGCCGGTCCTAATCAGGAATTCAAATTCGATACAAATGGTGAATGGAAAGCATGTGAATTTATTTTCACAACAGGTGCAACTATTGGTGCCAATATGTATGTAAATAACTGTGGTGGATGTACAGCTACTGCTGCCTATATCGATAATTTCGAATTGTATGTTATGCAGGATCCATTGTTGACAACTTCAATTACTTCAGAAGCGTTTGAACCGGAATATACGGCCAGTGCATTTACAGTGACTGGCACAAATCTTACCAACGAAATTGAAATTACCGCACCTGCCGGTGTTACAGTAACTCCGAGCATTTTGCCTGTTTCTTCTAAAAACGAAGTAGTTGCAATCAGCTGGGATGGTGTTACACCTGTTGATGGAAATATCATTGTGGCAAGTACCGGTTTGAAAGATACTATCAAAGTGAAATCTACAGCCAATGGTAGCTCCGGTTGTTTTACTCCGCTATATACTGATCGATTGAATATTATTACTAATCCTGCTATTAATTCACTTACTAATCTGTCCGGTTGGGGTTCAAAATCGTCCATTGATATTGCAGGAATGAAAGACTCGGTATTTTGCGGTAGCCATTCAGCTATGATTAAAGGTGGTGGTTCACTTAACTTTGAATTAACAGGATTACTAAAGCCAAATACTCAGTATATTTCAAAAGTGAAAGTAAAAAACTATAAAACCTTCCAAATAGGTATATGGGGATATGATATTTTAGCAACATCTGATCTTACAGATAGTATTGAAACTAATGGAGTTTGGCAGGATGTAGTATTCGAATTTATGACTGGTGAGAGCCTAGGAGCTACACAAGGTATATTTATAAATAATTACTTATTATCTGGGACACTTGCTTTTATTGACAATTGGGAATTATACGAAAAGCCGGCAAATGCTATTCCCGGAGTGAATGCCAATAACAGTAAAATATATGTAAGCAATGGTAAACTGATAGCAGACTTTGTTATGACCAACGGAGGTAACACTACATTCTTTGTTTACAATATGCAGGGAGCACTTCTATCTACTCAGAGCATAAATGCAGTGTCAGGTACAAACCGCGTAGAGCTTAGTTCTAAGCTTAATTCAGGTGTGTATGTTGTAAAAATGACAAACAACAACAATGATGCTTACTTCAAGGTAGTGAAATAATCAGCCTTGCTGATAACAGATAGAAAAGACCGGCAAAAAAATGCCGGTCTTTTTTTGTGCTAAGTAGATATATAACGATTTGTTTTAAAGCATCTGATGATGATAGATAGTGGGAGACAAACGACTGTGAAGTCGCTTGTCTCTTGAAATTGAAAACAATACAAATAGAACCATATCAATAAATGACCTGAATTACTTACTGAAGTTCTTTTTGTATTTAATTTAACGTGAGTTCGGGATAAGCAAACTGCATATAATCAATTATAAGTTGATGTTAGAATCCTGTAAGGATTCAATTTGATTAACCATGGGTGCAACCCATGGTACAGGTGTAAGATAATCAGAACCCCGAATGGGGTTCAATATCAAATATTTATAAATTGAACCCTCTGTGGATTCTGATTTATGTTTTGTTTTATATTCGGGTTACACCGGATTTGCCAATTCCTGATTCAATTCATTAAATAAAAAATCCTGTCAGGTCATGACAGGACTGTATGCAATATCAAAATTATGATAAACATTGAATTCCGAACAGGTGTGACTCAAAACTCAGAACTCAGAACTCAAAACTCAGAACTCTTTTCCTACCGGTATACCGATTTCAAATAACTGATAGCCTGACTGTAAATAGGTTTTGTGAATTCAATAAACAAATCCTGGTCGGCGGGTTGCATGGCAGGACCATGTTTACATGCGTTTATTTGTTCGTTGGTTAGCGCTCTTTCGTCGCCGTTGTACGACGCCCAGGTGGTGTACCACACATATTCACCCGAGAAATTTCGCTGTTGCAAAATGGCATTAGTATTGGCGTCGATAATCCTGACACTCAGAATTCCTCCAGATTTTATTTCGCGGCGATAGGTGGTGTATTTTGCTTTTACCGTTTGGTAAATATTCTCCTTCACTCCATTGTTCATGCGTGTGCCGGTAATGATACTGTCACGTTTAAATTCGCTTGTATTGGCTGTTTCGCGGATATTGCCAATGCTGAAATCTTCAAAATTCAGCACCAGATATTGATGCGGATAAAAATTAACCATTTGCTGTGTATCGGCATTTTTATAAAAACGAATAAAACGGTTGGCAGTAAAATCAGATATTTCGCCCAGCAAATTATTACTGAAAAAATCGGCCGAAAGCTGGTAGCGGCGATTGGTATAAGGTTTTTCAAATACCACACGTAAAGTAGCTTTGTATCTTGCTTCTTCTATCAGATTAAAAACATCTTTGTAACCGTACACGTAATTATTGGCCTTGTTCAGAAAGTTCAGCGACAAGCGAGCCTGTTCTATCGAACCTGCATTCAGTGCTTTTAATCCCATGTTGTAGGCCTGTTCTGCTGCTTTGTTTTTTGCATCAGTCAGTTCAGCGGGGAATTCCACCGGTTGTGGTAAAATAGAAAGTGCTTTGGGGCAATTGTAAATGGCCGCTGCCATATCGTTGATGCGAGTATATAAAACTACCACTTCGTCGTAATTATTATCGGTGTTAGAGGCCACAGCTCTGTCAATATCGCGCAAAGCACTTTTAACAGCAGTTGGGTACGATTTTATTAAAACCCATTGAGCTTTGTCGCTGTTTGGCGATGTTCTCAGTTTTTCGATGGCCTCCATCGAAGCTTTGTAATAATCCCCTTTTTTGTAAGCAGTATATCCTGATGAGCAGGAATATGACATTACAGCCATAACGGCAACGATAACAATATTGATTCTGTTCATAGATTTTTATGTTTTAATGGGCATTGCGAGTTCCAACTCGCGAATGAAATAATTAACTTACATTCTCTCCGGCACCTCAATTCCAAGTAATCCCATGCCTGTTTTTACTACCTGAGCCACGCTTGCAGAAAGTTGAAGCCTGAATTTTTTCAATGCTTCGTTTTCTTCGCGCATGATCGAAAAATCGTGGTAGAACTGATTAAACTCTTTTACCAGTTCAAATTCGTAATTGGCAATAAGTGCCGGGCTGAATTCTTCACCTGCTTGTTTTACCACAGCCGGAAATTGAGCAATAAGTTGTATCAGATAACTTTCTTTTTCCGATATAGCAAGTTGATTTTCAATTTTCGTACCAAAGTTAATGCCCTGTTCGGCAGCTTTACGCAATACTGATTTGATACGGGCATGCGTATATTGAATAAATGGCCCTGTATTTCCGTTAAAATCAATGGATTCCTTTGGATTAAAGGTCATGTTTTTCTTCGGATCAACTTTCAGAATAAAGTATTTTAACGCACCCAAACCAACCATACGGGCGATGCCTGCTTTTTCTTCTTCGGTGCAACCGTCGAGTTTTCCAAGTTCTTCAGATGTTTCGCGGGCTGTTTGTATCATTTCTTCCATCAAATCGTCGGCATCCACTACCGTACCTTCACGACTTTTCATTTTTCCTTCGGGCAGTTCCACCATTCCGTACGAGAAATGTACAAGGCTTTTTCCCCACTCAAAACCAAGTTTGTCGAGCAATATGGATAAAACCTGAAAATGATAATTTTGTTCATTGCCAACTACATATACCATTTTATTGATGGGGAAATCGTTATAACGAAGTTTGGCTGTACCGATATCCTGCGTCATATACACCGAAGTACCATCGGCGCGCAGCAACAGTTTTTCATCCAATCCATCGCCGGTTAAATCAGCCCATACCGAATTGTCATCTCTGCGGTAGAAAGCGCCCGATTTTTCGCCGCGTTCCACTTCCGATTTTCCTTCCAGATACGTTTCGGATTCGTAATAAATTTTATCGAAATCAACACCCAATTGTTTGTATGTAGCATCGAAACCTTCGTACACCCAGCCATTCATGGTTTCCCAAAGGTGGCGCACTTCCGCATCGTTTTGTTCCCACGCCAAAAGCATTTTTTGAGCTTCGAGTATCAGCGGAGCGTTCTTTTTGGCTTCTTCTTCGGTCATGCCTTGTTCCATCAGTTGTTTGATTTCTGCTTTGTAAGCTTTATCAAACACCACATAATATTTTCCCACCAAATGGTCACCTTTCAAACCTGAGCTGGCCGGAGTTTCACCGTTTCCAAATAATTTCCAGGCAAGCATCGATTTACAAATATGAATGCCGCGGTCGTTTACAATGTTGGTTTTTACTACTTTCCAACCGTTGGCTTTTTGAATTTCAGAAATGCTGAATCCCAAAAGATTATTGCGGATATGACCTAAATGTAATGGTTTGTTGGTGTTTGGTGATGAATATTCAATCATCATCATTGGTGAGTTTTCCGAAACGCCTGCATTTCCAAAAGTTGGCTGCAGAGCAATTTCGTTTAGCATGTCAATCCAGAACGATGTGTTGATCGAAAGATTCAGAAAGCCTTTGATAACATTAAAAGCAGAAATTTCCGATTGACGACCCTGAATGTATTCGCCAATTTCCTGTCCGGTAGCTTCGGGACTTTTGCGGGCCATTTTTACAAAAGGGAAAATTACAACGGTTACATCACCTTCAAATTCCTTTTTTGTTTTCTGTATTTGTACCTGTTCGGCTGTTACATCTGTTTGATAAAGAGCTTTTACTGCATCAATAACTGCGTTTTGGATAGTCAATTCTAAATTCATTTTTCTGCTTTTTTTATTCGGACTGCAAAGATACAAAAAATTAGGTGAACGGGCATCTAGTCTATTATTGGGTAAATCGACATCTTGCCTGTTTAAAATTAACGAATATAAACCTGTCAGCGTTTTCAATTAGAATTGGATAACGAAAAAAAAGCCTGTATCCGTTTATGCAGATACAGGCTTCATTATTAGTTGTTTTCAGAATTAGAAAATTTTCCAGGCGAGTGAAACCACAAAAGTGCTTGATGGCAGATTTTCGAGTGAAATCTGATTGATATTAGTTTCGTACATGTTACCAATTAGGTTGTAGCGTGCATCAAGAGCAAACATTAGCACATCGATACCTGCTCCAATTTCAAAACCAAGGGCAGCATCTTTAATATCACGTTGCAGATTTGATAAATCAAAATTTCCTCCGGTTACATTCTGAAAATCCAAAGAAGAACCGGCATTAAAGCGCAGTTTTGGTCCGGCAAATGCCCGAAGATTGGCAATTTTTAAATCCAGAAGTTGATAGCCTACTAATAAAGGCACATCTACAGTGCTGATATTGACAAATTTCTGTACATCAATCTGTCCGAGCGCTGCGTCCTGAATAGTAATCTGATAATCAGTTTTTTGAACCGAGTAGAGCAATTCGGGTTCCACATAGAGTTTGTTGAAATAAATTCGGGTAAAAAGACCGGCATGGAAACTATTCCACATTTCAGCTTTTACATCATCGAAATTATAAGTTCCATCAGCTACATTGCCAATATTGCTGAACGAAAGTGAGGAGTTATAACCCGCTTTCAGTCCGAAATTAAACTGTGCGTTAGCCATTGTAAAACTCAGCAGAAGTACTGCTGCAAAAATTAGTCTCTTCATAAATGGTGTTTTTTAAGTAAAACAAATCAAATTCAAAAAAGTTAATAAATGTTTTATTTTTGTCGCAAAAGCTGAATATCTGTTTCAATGATGCAACAAATATACTGCTCAATTTGTAGAATTCCATCGGTTGTTTGCAAATAAACGGTAAAAAGCCGCTTTTATTCAGTAAAATCCCTTCCATACAGATGAGATGTTCATCAAAAGGAAATTGTTTTATCTTTGCATTTCAAATATCAGACCAAATTAAGGCTGAAAATTACGACGCTTATGAAACGTGCCATTTTTCCGGGATCCTTCGATCCTTTTACCATAGGTCATTACAGCATTGTGAAACGTGCACTGGCTATGTTCGACGAGATTATTATCGGAGTAGGAGTCAATCATTCGAAAAAAACGGAATTTTCGGTTGAAAAACGTATCGATATAATTCAGCAGGCTTTTGCCGGTGAAAGCCGTGTAAAAGTAAAATCGTACAACAGCCTGACCATCGATTTTGCAAAATCGGTTGAAGCCGGTTTCATTCTTCGCGGCCTCCGATCGGTGGGCGATTTTGAATATGAACGCACCATTGCCGATACTAACCGAATTTTGTCGGGCATTGAAACTGTTATCCTGTTTACCGAATCGGATTATTCGCACATTTCCTCTACAGTTGCCCGTGAGTTGATAAGTTTTGGAAAAGACATCACTGCGTTTTTACCTCCCAATGTAAAACTGTAATTTGTTGCATTGTTTAAACACTAACTTTATTTTTTTTCTGTTTTTTAACAATTTCGTAGGATTTTCAAAAGGGTTTTTGTAGCTTTGTCATGCAGAAACTATTTCACCATGAGACTGAGATTATTGATTATTGTTTTGTTGGCTGCTACAGCTCTTTCCTTATACGCGAAAAAAACTGTAGTTACTCCCAAAGATACTGTGTTTTATAACAGGTATGGTGGTTTTATCAGACCATGTATTCGAAAAGAAGCCATAGCTTATGGCTTTAAAACGCCCTTCAATCCCGATACATATATCAGAAAGATATTTTATTTGTCGAATCAGCAGCCTATGCTAAAGGCTGTGGTTTGCGATACTTTTTTGCTAAATATTTACAGGAAACCGGAAATTATTATCACACAACAAACAGGCGATTATCTGGAATGGTACGACAATGGCCAACGCATGATAGAGTGTACGTATAAAAATGACCAGCTTGATGGTGAATATAAATTGTATAACAGTGATGGTTCACTTGCAAGGTTTGAACTTTGGGAAAATGGCGTGTGGAAGCAGGGTGAAATTTACGACGCTGAAGGAAAGCATATAGAGAAATGTGCATACCTGTCAGAGCCATCGTTTAAAGGTGGTATAGTTGCTTATTATAAGTTTATTATGCGGAAATTGGATGAGAAACATGTGACTGATAGGTACGACAAACTTCGCAGAGTTCAAGTTGGATTTGTTGTAAATGAACAGGGTGGATTGGAAGATATTAATGTTATAAACAGTCAGTTGCCTGATTTTGAGAAACAACTGATTGATATTTTCAGAGAAATGCCCGATTGGAATCCGGCATATTCAAACGGAAAGCCTGTACGAATGCATTTTACAATGAATTTTCGTTTTATGAAAAATTTTGATGATTATTGAAAACAAGAAGAAGGTTTTTGCATCTATAATTGAAATACTTTGAAGAATGAGACAAAACAGAATTTTAGCTATTGGAATAATTTTTTTACTAGCAGGAATGGCAATTGTTGCACAGGTGCGACCTGAATACCGCATCGAAATTCAACTGAAAAACGGATACGCCAACGAAACAATCTTTAAATCACAGACCGGTTTTTTTGTCATTCAGGCTGAAGCGGAAAAAGCAACTACCAGAGGAAAAGAAATTCGTTACGATTTGTACGATAAAACTCTGACTGCTGTAAAAACAGTTTCTGTATATGTGCCTGTAAGTCGTAAAACGTCGATGGTTTACAACGACGATACGATGATTTACAAATTGTTTGTTGATAAAAATGGCGAATATGTGCTTTACAGTATACGTATTGAGGATTTAAAAACCGATTCGGTGAAAGGTAAATTTCCAAAATCGGTGATTTTACAGGATATGAAAATTGTGAATTCCAAAGCCTGGTTTCAGGCCAGTCAAAAGAAAAAGACCTGTATCATTCAACTCGATATGCAGACCGGACAAACACTTATCAGCGAATATATTGAAAAAGCTGAGGGAAAGAAAACCAGTATTGTGAATTATCAGTTTTCACCCGTATCGGGCGAATTACTTGTTTTTCTGAATAAGTACATTAAAAAGGGAATTTGTGAACTCAGTCAGATGAGTGTGAACGGTAATTGTGAACTGTGCAAACATGTTCAGCTTACTGGTACCGGCGACAGAGTTATTTCTTCTGTGTCAGGTTGCCGCGTTTCTGATAACGAAATGGTTTATACCGGTACCTATTCGCGATCGTACACTCAGGTTTCGGAAGGGATGTTTTTTGCTAAAGCTGTAAACGATTCTTTGAGTTACATTCATTACATTAATTTTCTGGATATGAAAAATTTTCTGGCAAACACTTCGAAGCTGAATCAGAAAATTACAGGCACAGTGAAAAACATCTATAAGAAAATGGGGAAGGAATATAGTAAAAAGTTTTTAATCATTACCCATGATGTTGTGCTTACACCGGATGGTTATTTACTGATTGGTGAAGTTTATCACCCAACCTATCATACTAATACTTATACAACTACCTCATTTGTAAATGGTATGGCCATGACTCAGGTACATTCTTATACAGTTTTCGATGGATATCAATATACCAATGCGTTTGTAGCGGGATTTTCTGCGGATGGTAATTTTTTGTGGGATCAGTCGTTCGATATGAATCCGGTAGAGCGACCTTATTATCCCAAAAAGTTTGTCAGGATTTCAGAAAAAACAGATAATCATATCGTTTTGGTATATGCATCAGGCAGTATTATTGGTTCGAAAATTATTGGTTTCGACGGAACTGTTGAAAAAGAAACCGATCTGGATTTTATCAACACAGGAAACGATAACGAAAAAACTATCTATACCACTTCAGGCGCTGAGTATTGGTACGATAATTATTTTCTGATTTATGGTACACAATCACTGAAAAATCTTGAAGATAAAAGCCGAAGAAAAGTGTTTTATGTGAATAAGGTTGAGTTTTAATGTATTGAAAAAAGCAAACAAAAAATAATGCAAATGAAAATCAAAGCTGTTCTGTTCGATATGGACGGAGTACTGGTTGATTCCGAAGAATATATTTTTGAAGCAGCACGGTTGATGTTTGCTGAACATGGCGTACAGGTTAAACCCGAAGATGCATTGCCTTTTGTTGGTACCGGCGAAAACAGTTATATCGCTGGAATTGGTCGTACTAATGGTTTTGAAGTGGAAATTGAGCGCGATAAAGCACGGACGTATCAGATTTATGAGCAAATCACGAAAGGAAAGCTGAAAGCTTTACCCGGTGTTGAAACTTTCATAGCCCAATGCAGAGCAAATCAGCTTAAAATGGCTGTAGCCAGCAGTGCCGACCGTGTGAAAATTGATATTAATCTACGGGAAATTGGCTTATCGGCAGAAACATTCGATGTCATTGTCAGTGGCGAAGATGTGGAACGTAAAAAGCCATTTCCTGATATTTATTTGCTGGCCGCACAGCGGGTGGGAGAGTTGCCCGAAAATTGTTTGGTGGTGGAAGATGCGGTTAGTGGCGTTAAGGCAGCCAAAGCAGCCGGTGCTCGTTGTGTGGCTGTGACTACCAGTTTTCCGGCTGAAAAACTTACGGAGGCTGATATTATTAAACCTTCGCTGAATGTGAATTTGACGGATTTTCTCACTTTTCAATAACTAAGGGGTTGTCTTTTCTAGTCTTAAAAGGTATCAATTGTGTAAAAATTATCTGATTTATGCCATCAGACTGACTTTTTAGGTTTTTTGTGATACACACCTGAATCCTGAAAACATTTTTTTGTATTTTTGTAGAATTAAGATATGATCCGATACTGCTGATAACAGAAATGAAAATCAGTCGCTTTCTTTTCTTCTAAGATGAATTAAAATGAAAAAAACAGTTTTTCTGTATTTACTGCTTTTTGTTGCGAACATTACATTCGCCGCAGGAAACAATATCCCCAATAACCGCACTTTTCGTATCAGTAAAAATATTGCAGTTTTCAATGCTGTGCTTCGCGAACTGGATTTAAACTATGTTGATACGCTCAATTACGATAAAATTGTCAAAACAGCTATCGATCAAATGCTGGATAAACTCGATCCGTACACGGTGTACATGCCCGAAGAAGAAACCGATGATCTGACTTTTATGACAACCGGCGAATATGGTGGTATCGGTGCGTTAATTGTGAAAACTCCCGAAGGTGTTTGCGTGTCGGAACCTTACGAAGGAATGCCGGCACAGCGTAATGATGTGCGAGCCGGTGATTTAATTCTGTCGGTGGATGGAGTGGATGTTACTAAAATGGATGTAAGTGCAGTCAGTGCGCGGCTTAAAGGTACTCCCAATACACAAATCAAACTCAAACTGAAACGTATCGGCGAAAACAAACCGGTGGAAAAAGTGTTTCTCCGGGAGAAAATACAAATCAACCCCATACATTATTCGGCTGCTATAGATGACAAAACCGGTTATGTGCTCATTGGTGAATTTACCGACCGTACAGCTACCGAATTCAAATCGGCAGTAAATGAATTGGTGAAAAATAATAAAATTGAATCACTGGTTATCGACCTGCGCAACAATGGTGGCGGATTGATTGACGAAGCAGTTAAAATTGCCGGTTTTTTTGTTCCAAAAGGTACTGAAATTGTAAAAACCAAAGGGAAGAAGGAAGAGGATAGTCGATCATACAAAACTACTTACGAACCTGTGTTTGGTCAACTCAATGTGGTGGTGCTGGTAAATAGTGGCACAGCTTCTGCATCAGAAATTCTGGCAGGAGCATTACAGGATTTGGATCGTGCTGTGATTGTTGGTGAACGTACTTTCGGAAAAGGATTGGTACAAAATATACGCCCGGTTGGGTATGGCGGTCATCTGAAAGTAACTACAGCCAAATATTATATTCCAAGTGGCCGTTGTGTGCAGGCTATTGATTACAGCCACCGGAACGAGGATGGAAGCGTGGGACATGTGCCCGATAGTCTGACTTCGGAATTCAAAACCCTAAACGGCCGTAAAGTGCGCGATGGCGGTGGAATTTTGCCTGATAAAGTGATTACCGACGAACGTAAACTGAATATTGCCTATTATATTTTTGCTCAGAATCTTTATTTTGAATATGCCAATCAGTTTTGCTCACAGCATTCTTCCATTGCTAAACCTGCTGAATTTCAACTGTCAGATGTCGATTATGCTGATTTCAGGGAATTTCTGAAAAAGAAAAATTTCAAATACAATTCGCAAACTCAGAAATATTTTGACGATTTGCTTGAGGTGGCCGGATATGAAGGACTCGATAAGGAAGCAAAAGCTGAATTTGATGCATTAAAAACAAAACTTGCTCCCGATGTTGACCGTAATCTGGAATTGTGTAAAGAAGATGTGAGTGAACTGCTGAGTCTGGAACTGATTCGCCGTTATTATTTTCAAAAGGGTGAAATTGAATACACATTCAGAACAGACAAAGAACTTAAACAGGCTTTAGAAATACTTAAAGATAAAAAGATATATAAACAAATTTTGAATTTGTAAGCCGATGTCAACAAATTTAGTAGGAGAAAAAATCAAAGCACTGAGTGAAACAAAAAAAATATCACTTCAGGAAATTGCCGAACGATCGGGATTAACAGCTGAACAGCTCGATATTATCCTGAATTCAGATAAAATTCCATCATTGTCGCCCGTTATTAAAATAGCCAGAGCGCTCGGTGTGCGGCTGGGAACTTTTATGGACGATGCTGAGTTTTACGGACCTGTCATTCATAAAAAAGCTACAGTAGACGAAGCGGCAACTTTCTCAAGTCAGTTGTCAACTTCGAATTCTCACCTCGATTTTTATTCACTGGCTGCATCCAAAGCCGGACGACATATTGAACCGTTTATTATTGATATTAAACCATCGCCGGTGAACGAACCAATTTTGTCGTCGCACGAAGGTGAGGAATTTTTATATGTTTTGCAGGGAAATATTCAAGTTATATACGGCAACGAAACTCATATTCTCAGCGAAGGTGACAGTATTTTCTACGATTCAATTGTGAAACATTTGGTGAGTGCTGCCGACAACCAACCGGCCAAAATTCTGGCTGTTGTATATACTCCTTATTGAAATAAGTTTAGAGACTATGCAATTATACGACAGAACACTTGGACAATGGCTCGAATACTGGGCAGATAAAACACCGGAAAAAGACTGCGTCGTGTATTCCGACCGCAATCTGCATTTTACCTGGAGTGCTTTCAATCACAGAGTCGATTTGATGGCCAAAGGGTTAATCGAACTTGGTGTCACCAATGGTACACATGTAGGAATATGGGCTCAAAATGTGCCTGACTGGCTTACTTATCTTTTTGCCTGTGCGAAAATTGGTGCTGTAGCCATAACAGTAAACACAAACTACAAAGCGCATGAACTGGCTTTTGTTATCGAAAATTCTGATATGCATACCTTGTGTATGACTGATGGAATTCCCGGAAACGATTATATTCAGATAATCAACAATATATTGCCTGAACTAAAAACTTCAGAACGTGGAAATCTGCATTCTGAAAGATTTCCTTTGCTGAAAAATGTGATTTATATCGGTCAGGAAAAATTCCGCGGAATGTACAATTCATCGGAAGTTTTGCTGTTGGGAAATATGACTGATGATGCTCAATTGAGAGAAATTTCGGCCACGGTGAATTGTCACGATGTGGTGAATATGCAATATACTTCAGGCACAACCGGATTTCCGAAAGGAGTTATGTTGTCGCACCACAATATTGCTAACAATGGTTATCTTACAGGTGAACATATGAAATTTACATCTGATGATAAACTTTGTGTGTGTGTTCCTTTGTTTCACTGTTTCGGTGTGGTACTGGCAGTTATGAATTGTCTGACACATGGTAGTGCTATGGTGATGGTGGAACGTTTCGATCCGCTTATTACGCTGGCATCCATTCACAAAGAGCGTTGTACTGCTGTTTATGGTGTTCCAACCATGTTTATAGCAGAGCTGAATCACCCTATGTTCTCTTTGTTCGACATGTCGTCGTTGCGAACAGGAATTATGGCCGGAGCCCTTTGTCCCGTTGAACTGATGCGACAGGTAAACGAAAAAATGTTTATGACCATTACCAGCGTGTACGGACTTACTGAAACATCGCCGGGCATGACTCAAACAAGGATAGAAGATAGTTTTGAGACGCGTTGTACCACGGTAGGGAGTGATTATGAATTCACCGAAGTGGCGGTTATCGATCCGGTTACAGGTGAAATTTGTCCTGATGGAGTTCAGGGGGAAATGTGTTGTCGGGGCTATAATGTGATGAAAGGTTATTACAAAAATCAGGATGCAACCGATGCTGTTATCGATAAAAACGGATACCTGCATTCCGGTGATTTGGGTGTAAAAGATCCTGATGGAAATTATCGTATTACCGGACGTATCAAGGATATGATTATACGTGGTGGAGAAAATATTTCTCCACGTGAAATTGAGGAGTTTTTATATCACATGCCGGGAGTGAAGGATGCACAGGTAGTGGCTGTTACTTCACCAAAATATGGCGAAGATGTGGGCGTATTTATCATACCGCACGAAGGTGCTGTGATTGATGCTGAAGAAGTCCGTGAATTCTGTCGGGATAAAATAGCCCGATACAAAATACCACGGTATATCTTTTTCGTGAATGAATACCCGTTGACCGGAAGTGGTAAAATTCAGAAGTTTAAACTTCGGGAAATGGCTTTGAAATTGTGCGAGGAACAGAATATTGCAATTATTTAAAGTGGATATTTTAAAAATTACCGACAGAATTGATAAAAATAGTTTTTAAATATCTGAAACATGTACTTACGGCACGACATTCGTATGGATTCGGAATACATTCACCACTTATTTTTAGATTTGTGCGAAATGTAGTTTACGAAAAAAACGAATATTATGCTTTTGAGGTGATTGAAAAACTGAGAAAAGAATTGCATAACGATACAAAAAGTGTAGAGGTTAAAGATTTTGGAACAGGAGAAAGTAAACCGAAAAAAATTGCTGAAATTGCCCAAAAATCGCTGAAAAGAGCAAAATCTGCTCGGTTATTGTATCGAACGGTGAATTTTGTGAAGCCTGAAACAATTCTCGAACTCGGAACATCACTCGGTATTACAACCTGTTATCTGGCAGCTTATTCCGAAAAATGTAAGTGTACAACCATCGAAGGATGTCCGGAAATTGCCCGAATTGCTGAAAAGAATTTCAAAGAGTTGAAATATAATAATATAACATTGCTGAATGGTGAAATAGATAAAATTCTACCCGGCTTTTTAGCTGGTACAGATACATTGGATTTTGTGTTTATCGATGCTAATCATACTTCCACTGCATTAATTAGTTACTTTAATCAGTGTGTTACAAAAGCAAGTTCAGTTTCTGTTTTTGTGGTGGATGATATTCATTGGTCCGACGATATGGAATCAGGTTGGAAATATATTCAGAATCATTCGTCGGTTAAAACAACCATTGATGTTTTTGATATGGGTATTGTGTTTTTTAATGCTGATTTGAATAAACAGCATTACAGACTTTGTTATTAAAATGTAATTGCATAAAAATAAAAAAACGAATGAAAATATATACAAAAAATGGAGATAAAGGACAAACAAGGTTGATTGGAGGAACGAATGTTCCGAAAAACGACGCCCGAATTGAAGCGTATGGCACTGTTGATGAATTAAATTCGTTTATTGGTTTACTGGCGTCGCATTCACTCAAAAAGGAAACTGCTGCTTTTTTAGAAAAAATTCAGCATAATTTGTTTGTCATTGGATCGTACCTGGCAACGGATACTAAAAAAACGACGCACAGCGGGGATTCTATTCTATTGCCGGAAGTAATTTCTGAAATGGAGATGGAAATTGACAGAATTCAATCATGCTTACCGGAATTGCGCTCATTTGTATTACCGGGAGGTTCTCCCGAAGCATCTGTATGCCATGTTTGTCGTACTGTATGTCGCAGAGCCGAACGCAGAATTGTTGAAATTTCGGAGCAGTATTCTGTGGATTATTTGGTGATTATCTATGTTAATCGTTTATCAGATTATTTCTTTGTGCTTTCCAGAGAGTTAAATATCGGGGGCAATGTTAAAGAAATATTATGGAAAAAATAGTATTAATGAAAAAAATTTCTATTTTTGCACTAAAATAGCGGATTACACTTATTTATAACTAAAAACTATTGTTGAACTATGTATTGGACATTGGAATTAGCTTCAAAAATCGAAGATGCCCCCTGGCCGGCAACCAAAGATGAATTAATAGATTACGCCATGCGCTCAGGAGCACCCTTGGAAGTTATTGAAAATTTACAAGAAATTGAGGATGAGGGAGAAATATATGAATGTATTGAAGATATATGGCCCGATTATCCAAGTAAAGAGGACTTCTTTTTTAACGAAGAAGAGTATTGATCGGATCGAAATATTTTATTAGAGGCATTGCTACTGAATAATTAAAAAGTACAGATAAAACAATTTTTTGACAGATTTGCAGTTGTAAATAACAACAGATACTCAACATTTGAATTTAAAAAATTGTATTTGGATCGTTTTGCATGAAAAAAATTGTTTTATCACTTATATTTACACTTTTTATTTTTGTATCTGCGTTTGCACAATTTGATCCGCAATACAGTCAGTATATGCTGAATCCGACAGCTTTCAATCCTGCAGCGGCAGCCGAAAGCGGAATGATTGATATTACAGGACAACATCGCATCCAATGGCTTAATATGCCAAATGGTGGACAGACTACTAATTTCAGTATTGTAGGCCCGATAAAAATGAATAAATCGTTACACGGCCTTGGACTGAGTTTTTTGAATGATAAAGCCGGGCAATTTGTAAATCAGGCTGTACATTTGAAATATGCTTATAAAATCCCCTTGGGCGAAGGTAAACTTAGTCTGGGTGCAGATTTGGGATTTGTCAGTTTAGGTTTTAATGGTGATAGTGTGTTGAATCATATGGTGTCGATTGGCGATTATTATGATTTTACTTCAGACCCTGAAATTCCAACTACCAGCGTTGTAGGAAATGGTTTTGATGTGAATTTGGGAGCATGGTATTCAACTCCGGATTTTTATACCGGAGTTTCTATGACTCATGTAAATCAACCTGTAATTGAATGGGGTGACAGGACCGAATACCGACCTGCAAGTACTTTATTTGGAACTGCCGGATATAAATTCAGTTTGCCGGGAACGAAATACATTGTAAAACCCAGTACGCTGATTAAAACCGATTTCAAAACCATGCAGGTGGATTTAACCGGTAAATTGGAGTACGACAACAAATACTGGGGTGGTTTATCGTATCGGTGGGAAGATGCCGTTGTGTTTTTTGCCGGTATCAATATCACAGGAGGTTTATCCATCGGTTATTCGTATGATTTACCTGCAAGTCAGTTGTTGAATGTAAGTTGGGGGTCGCACGAAATATGTATGATTTATAGTTTTGAGTATGTACCTCAAAAAACAACTACAAAATATAAGAGTATTCGAATTTTATAATATATTAAATAGCTAATAATTAAAGTTTAAAATAAAATCACATCATGATGATTAAAAAATATCTTACAATAAGTATGCTTGCTCTCGCTCTTGTTGCGTGTAACAAGCCAGCAGGCGAACTGGTAGGTGTGTCAAATGCATTTATGAATCAGGGTTTCCGCGAGAACAATCCTTATGGAATGGTTTTTATCAAACGGGGATCATTCATGATGGGTACCAATGATCAGTCGGCTTTCGGTAATACAAACGACAAACCGATTAATGTTACTGTTGATGCATTTTGGATGGACGAAACTGAAATTACCAATGATGAATATAAACAATTCGTTTATTGGGTACGCGACTCCATAGCCAGGAGATTTTTAGCTATGCAGGATGACGATGATTTAGCATTACGCTATTTAAGTCCTAAATTCAAGGATTCTACATTAACTCCTGAGATGAAGAAATACGGAGCATTAAACTGGAGAATAAATGTGCCATGGAATTCAAAAGATCAGGAAATCCAAAATGTATTGAATCAATTGTATTATGATAATTTGAATGAACTTAGTGCAAAGAGAAGCATTAATCCTGGTAAACTTACCTATGAATACAGATGGATTAATTACGATCAGGCTGCCCTTCCGCAAAATAAGTATGATGTAAATACAGGAGCATATCCTAAGGGAGCTACTGTTCGTGTAGACAGTTCATGGATAGATGATAACGGAATAATCAGGGATACAACTTTAACCCGCAGACTTACAACCCGCAAAAATCTGATTTCTACAAAAATTGTCAATGTTTATCCGGATACAATCATGTGGCTTCGCGATTTTCAGTATGCGTTTAACGATCCTAAAATGCAAATGTATTTTTCTCATCCGGGATTTTCCAATTATCCTGTGGTTGGTGTAACATGGGAGCAGGCAAAAGCGTTTTGTCAATGGAGAACTCAGTTATTTAACAGCCATAATAAAATTAGCGGACAGGATTATCGCTTGCCTACAGAAGCTGAATGGGAATATGCTGCAAGAGGTGGTCGTCAATTATCAATATATCCATGGGGCGGTAATTATCTGCGCGATGCTAAAGGATGCTTTATGGCTAACTTCAAACCTATGCGCGGTAGTTATACCGATGATACCGGTGCAACAACCATGCGTGTAGCTTCTTTCCTTCCTAATGATTTTGGTTTATTCGATATGGCCGGAAACGTAGCAGAATGGACTTCTTCGGCTTATGTAAACTCGTCGAATACATTGATTTCTGATATGAACCCAAGTTTTCAGTATAATGCGAAAAACAGTGATCCGGATATCCTGAAACGTAAAGTGGTTAAAGGTGGATCGTGGAAAGATGTGGGCTACTTCCTGCAATGTGGCGTGAAAACATACGAATATCAATATGAAAGCCGTCCGTATATTGGCTTCCGTTGTGTTCGGTCGTACAATGGTGAGTAAAAAAATTGTAACAGATAATAAAAAATTTAATCTTATATAAACTTATGTCTAGTAAAGAAAATAGTTTTGATATTTGGTGGAATTCACCCAAAGTAAAACGATTTGTTGGTGGTGCGTATAGTATAGGAGCATCAGTGGTAATTATTGGTGCAATGGGTAAGATATTACATACCGAGTGGGGTAGTGCCATGCTTGGAGCGGGTATGTCGGTTGAAGCTATACTTTTTGCCATTGGAATTTTTGATAAGCCGTTTGATGATCACAGACCGCAAATGGGTGCAGTTGCAGGTGGTACTGCTGTTGGTGGTTCAACCGGTATTGAAGTTGTACAGCCTGTTAGCAATGACGATATGAAGAAACTATCCGAAGGCATTAAAAATCTGACTACTACGGCCAATCAGTTTGCTTCATTATCCGATGTGGTAGGTTCTACGAAGGAGTTTGTGAAGAACATGGATGCAGCATCGGCTGCAACAAGCAAATTTACAGATAGTCAGGATGCTTTGAATACATCTGCAGGACAATTAAATGCTTCTTATCAGGGTATTACTGCCAATATGGATACTGTGGAAAAGAACACAAAGGTATATGCATCAAAAATCGATGATATCAATAAGAGTTTGTCTTCTATCAACTCGATGTACGAAATTCATCTGAAAAATATTCAGGCACAGTCGGAAGGACTGACCAAACAAACCGATAATTTGAAAATCGTAGGTTCTGAAATTAATCAGGTAGTGGCTGAAGTTCAAAAGATGAAAAACAGTGCTCAGCTGGCTGCAACAGAAAGTGAAAACTATAAAGCGGGAACCGAAAAATTAGCGAAACAAATTGCTGATTTGAACCAGATTTATGGTAATATGTTAAACGCATTAAATTAAAAGCTAAGTAACCCCCCAACAGTTAAATTGTTGAAAGAATGAGTGGAGCAAAAAATTGTCCGGAAACCCCGAGGCAACGAATGATTGGAATGATGTATCTGGTGCTGACAGCCATGTTGGCATTAAATGTGTCCAGCGAAATTCTCAATGGGTTTACCATGGTGGATAACAGCCTGCATACAACCATTGAATCATCGCAGATACGTAACAATAAATTGTATTCAGATTTTGAATACTTGGATACTCAAAATCATGAGAAAGTGAAAGTTTGGCTTGATACAGCTAAAATTGTTAAAAAACAATCTGACGAACTTTATAAATATATTGAGGATTTTAAAAGTAGTATTATTAAGATTGCCGATAAGGAAAAAGCTGATCCAAATTCCAGAATCATTATTGGTCGGGATAATTTAGATGCTGCTGGAGAATATGCTATTTTGAAAGGAAATGGAGAAATATTGAAGAAGAAAATAAATGATTATGCTGATTTTCTAATAGGATTATCGCGTTATAGCAAGGAAAAACAGGAAATGTATAAAACCATGTTTGCCACAAATAGTTATAAAAGTTTGGAAACAAAAGAGGTGAAGTCTTGGGAACATGCTATTTTTGAAATGATGCCTGTTGCTGCTGTAGTAACAATCCTTACAAAATACCAAAGTGATATTCGTTCGTCAGAAGCTGAAATGGTGCAATATCTCAAGTTGAGAACCGATGAGAAAGATCAGCGGGTAAACAAATTTGAAGCCATGGTTATTCCAAATTCTAAATTTGTATTTAAAGGCGAGAAATATAGTGCGAAAATAGTCTTGGCTGCGATTGATACAACAAAGGTACCAACTATTAGTGTTAATGGATCGTCAATTAAAGTTGATAAAAATGGTGTTGGAACATATGAATTTATTGCCGGTGGAAAATTAGGTCCGAATAAATTTTCCGGAAGTATTAGTTTGGAAGGTGTTCCGAAACCTTTTGCATTTACCAGCGATTACGTAGTAAATGAACCATCGGTAAATATATCAAATATGGATTTGAATGTGTTATATAAAGGTATTGATCATAATTTTACGGTTACAGTACCTAATGTAGCACCAGAAAATGTTCAGATTAAAGTAGAGGGTGCTTCGTTTGATAATAAAGGTAAAGGAAAATATATTATAAAGGCAACACGAGATGGAAATGTAACTATCAATGTTTTGGCAAAAATTGGTGATAAGATGATGAGTGTCGGGAGTGAAGTGTTTAGGGTTAAGAAATTGCCACCTCCAACAACTTACATTCAGGATTCAAATGGAAATGAAACAATGGGAGGTTTAATGTCATTGGATCAATTGAGAGGTGCATCGATCATTGCGAGTTATGGACCAGATGCTTTAATACAGGCAAAATTCCGTGTAACTTCTTTTACAATGATGGTCGATGGGTTGGCTCCGGCAAATTGTGGTACAAAATTGGATTTAAACTTTTTGAAGAAGTTATCGAGAGGTAAAACTCTTATTATAAGTAATGTTGTTGCTGTAGGACCAGATGGTAATCCTCAAAACATCAGTTCTTTAGTAATTAGATTGTAAAGTTATAAACACAAAGTTAAACTGGAAATACAATTTTTGTATTTCAATATATTTAAATATTATCTCATGAAGACTAAATTAATTGTAATTTCCATCTTATTTGCATCAATATGTTTTGGGCAAAGTAAGTCGTTGCCTTTTTTTGCAAAAAATGGAAATATTGCGTTACATACGACTCAGATTGATGCATTGGCTGATACTTTGGCTGTTATAAATCACCGTTGGGATGATGTGATTTGGTACAGAGTAGTATATAAAATTATTGATTTGCGTGAAAAACAAAATAATCAATTGTACTTTCCCATAATTCCAAACGAAAAGTATAAAAGCTTGTTTCGTACAATTATGGATGCAACAGTTAATAATTCCAAACCAGTACCAGTGTACAAAAAAATGGATTTTAATTTTCAACCTCTCTATGATCAGCCTTTTGATAGAGACAGTTTACCTCAATGTTTCTTAAATTGTACTTGGGATACTACTCTGAAAACAGGGGTTATACCTATAATGAAAGGAAAACTTATTAAGAAAAATTATATTCTAAACAATTTAGAAATTGACACTACAGAATGGGAAGATTATGCTAAGAAACAAATGAAGTTTGTAGTGCAGGAAATTGTGTTTTTTGACAGACATTATTCCCGAATGTATTCAAAAATTATAGGTATCGCGCCTGTTTTTATTTACAACCAGAATAACGTCGATAAAATGATAAGAAAGGATTTGAATAAAGAAGGCGAGTCAGTTTGGAATTTCTTCATAAATTCAGTTCAATGTTGGTATTTGTATGACGAATTAAGGCCATATTTAGCCAAACAATTCGTTATACCAAATGGGAATGATGGTCAGGCAATGACTTTTGATGAATTTTTTGCTCAGAAGTTATATTCCAGTTATTTGCTTGGTGATAGCAATATGTTTGACCGTATGTTACTACAAAATTATAATGATCCTACGCGTATTGTGAAGGAACAAAAACGTATTGAAACAGAACTGTTGAATACAGAGTTGGATTTGTGGGAGTATTAAGAACTAATATATTGCAGAAAAGGGCGACTCATTGTCGTCCTTTTCTGTTTATTGCAGAATGTCAGATTTTAATGTATTTTTGCAGCAAAATAGACTTACAATAATTATAACCGAATGAAACAAGTTATTCTTGCAGATAATCAGGAACTTACTAGTGGTGGTTGGAGATATATCTTAAAAGATTTCTCGGATTTACCTGTTTTGAATGAAGTTCATTCGAAGGCAGAGTTGTTGCCATTAATAAAGACGACAACAAAATTACTGGTTATTTGTGATTATTCTCTGTTTGATTTCAGTAGTGTCAATGAACTGATTCTTCTCCATAATTCTTTTCAGAATATTGATTGGATTATTTGCAGTGACGATTTGAGTGATGAGTTTTTGCGTATGTTGGTGTCAAATACATTTTCGGTAAGTCTGTTTGCAAAATCAACATCAGTTGATGAAATAAGGATAGGATTGAAGGAAATTTTAAATGGAAACCGATATATCTGCAATGCCATTAGCAATAGTTTGTTGCAGGTTTCGTTGCGTAAGGAAACTCAAAAAAAACCGGTACTTACAGTAACCGAAATTGATATTCTGAAAGATATTGCTTCGGGTAAAACAACCAAAGAAATTGCTTCACAAAGGTATATTAGTATACATACTGTTATGACTCACCGTAAAAATATATTTCGAAAAATTGAAGTCAACAATATCCATGAAGCAACAAAATACGCCATGCGTGCAGGATTAATCGATATGGCAGAATATTATATTTAATTCTCTGATAACTCAATGGAAATAGCGTCTTTATTGTCGGGAGGTGTAGATAGTTCTGTGGTTGTACATATGCTGAAAGAAGCCGGGTACAACCCTACTTTGTTTTATATCAAAATTGGTATGGACGATGATGAATTGCTACATTGTACATCCGAAGAAGATATTGAAATGGCAAGTCTGATTGCTCACAGATATGGCTGCAAATTCGAAATAGTTGATTTACACCAGGATTATTGGGATAATGTGGTTGATTACACCATTAAAAAAGTTAAACAGGGTTTAACGCCAAATCCGGATGTAATGTGCAATAAGCTGATCAAATTTGGCGTGTTTGAGCAACGCGTGGGAAAGTATTTTGAAAAAACTGCTACCGGACATTATGCAACAACCACGGAAATAAACGGCAAAACTTATTTATCTACAGCCAAAGATCCGGTAAAAGATCAGACTGACTTCTTAGCTCAGATTAATTCACTTCAGGTATCTAAATTGATGTTCCCGATTGGGCATTTAATGAAAAATGAAGTGCGTGACATTGCGTTGGCTGCAAATCTTCCAAGTTCAAAACGACCTGACAGTCAGGGTATCTGTTTTTTAGGAAAAGTAAATTACAACGACTTTATTCGCAGATATTTAGGTGAAAAAGAAGGTCCGGTTGTTGAGTTTGAAACAGGGAAAATTCTTGGAAAACACAAGGGATACTGGTTTCATACCGTTGGTCAGCGCAAAGGTCTGGGTTTATCGGGAGGTCCATGGTATGTCATTAAAAAGGATGTGGAGGCCAATATAGTCTGGGCGTCGAAAGGCTTTGATGCCGATGCACAGTACGGACGGGAGTTTGGTATGCAGGATTTTCATTTTATTACTGAAAATCAATGGGAAAATACCGGCGATGAAGTTGATGTTACTTTTAAAATCAGACATACGCCTGAATTTACAAAAGGCAAGATTATTCAAGTGCCTGATGGATACAAGATTATTTCATCTGCAAAATTACAGGGAATTGCACCTGGGCAGTTTGGAGTTGTTTACGATGCCGATTCAAAAATATGCATTGGTAGTGGTGAAATTAAATAGTCAAAATTGATTGCAAAAACAATTGATTTATAAGCCTGATATTCAAAATATCAGGCTTTTTATTTGTGCTGAAAATTGTATTTTTTGATTATAACATCTAAACAAAAACATTGCTGAATGGGTTTCAATACAAAAAAATAAACTATGGAACTGAATATTGAAACTTATCCTTTAGGTAGCCGTCCGCCAGTGACTATACCAACTCCGGAATTTCTGAAAGTTTTAGGAGAGGATGGAATACGGAAAATGGTAGGCAGGCATTACGATTTGATGCGACAAAGTAGCATTAGTCATCTTTTCCCGCCAACCGATGAGGAATTCGAAAAAGCAAAATTGCGATCCTCAGATTTTATGATACAGATTTGCGGTGGTCCCGATTACTTTAATCAGCATCGTGGACGCCCCATGCTTATAAACCGCCATATGCCTTTTACAATTACTCCTGATGGTCGCGAAGTGTGGTTGAAATGCTATAGACAGGCTCTTTTGGAAACAAATTTGCCTGAAAATTTAATCGTTTCATTTTGGAATTATATTCAGGTATTTTCAGTTTGGATGATCAATTCAAAGTAAAATTATTAACCATAAAACGACTTCTTCAAAAGATACATGGAATTTGCCACTACCGGCGCTGATTTGGTAATTTGCATACTATCTCAAACAGATTTCCATTGAACTAATTAATGGAAAAACTAATTACCCCATAAATTTTAAACTATTTTCACCATTTCTCTACTCAACCATATCCCTTGTTATCTGGAAGGTATGATGCATCGTGTGAGTCAAAAAATTGATAAAAGCGCACGAAATCATTATGAGGAAGTGGAGAAATTCACGATATATCGAAAGATGAGTGCCTGAGTTAATTTGCAATACATTATATCTGATTTTTCACACTTCTGATTTTTCTTGTAGTTTTGTGACCATAATGTAACAATCTATTTAATTAAATTGCCATTTGATTTTGGAATGTTATAAAAAAGCAGTATTTTTGTGCTGAATTATCACAAAACTAATAAAACATACATCATAGATAGATGTCTTTTTTACATGGAGAAAATTAATAAGATTAGCACTCTGAAAATGATGAATGGCAACGAAGCCGTTGCCAGAGGTGCTTTTGAAGCTGGTGTGAAAGTTGCTTCGGGATTTCCGGGGACACCTTCCACCGAAGTGATGGATTATACCAAACACAGTTATCCTGATATCTACTGCGAATGGTCTACAAATGAAAAAGTAGGTTTAGAGGTAGCCATAGGTGCTTCTTTTGCTGGTTATAGGAGCTTTGCCGTGATGAAAACGGTAGGTTTACACGTGGCTGCCGATGCGTTGGGTGGCGCTGCCGGCAGTCAGATTAACGGCGGATTGGTATTGGTAGTTGGCGATGATGTGGGTCGTATTGCCGGCGATGATTATAATGATGTTCGTCATTACGGGAATATGTTCAATATTCCCGTATTGGAACCGGCCGACAGTCAGGAAGCCAAAGACCTGATGATAAAAGCTTTTGAAATTAGCGAAGAATACAGTACACCGGTGATACTAAAAATTACTTCGGTAATTTGTAAAACTACCAGTGGCGTTACTATCGACGAAAGCATAACCTACAAAGTAAAAAACAGAAGTAAATATAAGGTAAGTTTCAGCAAGGTTATTATGACAACCATGATGATGAATGCCAAGGGCTCTGAACATCCGAAACTGACCAAATGTTTTCATGATTTTCCGGCACAAATGAAACGTCTTGCCGAAGACTGCAACAGCTTCGAAATCAACAAGCTGGAATTAAACGGAAAAAAAATCGGGGTAATTACAGCCGGTACGCCTTATTTTTACACCAAAGAAGTGTTGCCCGATGCCTCCATTCTGAAAGTGGGAATGGTTATGCCGCTGCCTGAAAAACTAATTCGCGAACTGGCTGCACATGTAGAGCAACTCTATGTGATTGAAGATGGTCATGACCTGATGGAGAAAAATATCAAGGATTTGGGCGTTCCGGTGATCGGAAAAGCATTATTCCCTAAGTTCCCCGAAATGACACGTTTTACGCCGGATATTATCGAGGAAAAACTTGTTCCGGACGCACCCAAAAGAACGATTATGGAAGGTATTCCTTTCAGGTTACCTGTAAGTTGTGCCGGCTGCTCACACCTGTTCATTTCACAAATACTCCGAAATCATAAAATAGAAGCAGCTGCTGATGTAACCTGTGGTTTGATTGGTTGCTTCCCACACATGGAAACCTATTCGCTGCAAAAATGCATGGGGTCGAGTATTGCGCTGGCACATGGTTACAACGTGGCAACCGATCACAAAGAAAATTTTGTGGCAATGATTGGTGATGGTGGATTTTGGGCAACCGGAATCAACGGACTGATGAATCTGATTTTCAACGACAGCCAGTCAACCACCATTATTGTTGACAATAGCTGTTTGGCGATGACCGGTGGTCAACATATTGCTTCCAGCGACTTTGGGTTTAATTACAAACCTGAAAATAAATTAGAAATTGCCAAAGTGTGCGAAGCTATTGGTGTAAAAGATATTGTAACTGTTGATGCCTACGAATTTGAGAATCTGGAAAAAGCAATTCTGAATGCAGTTAATTCAAATACAAATTCAGTAGTTATTGTACAAAAACCTTGTGTTACAAGATTTAAACTACCAAAAGGAGATGCTTATTCTATTGATCAGGAACTTTGTACGCAATGTCGCAAGTGTATCAATATCGGGTGTTTAGCCATTGAAAGCAAAAAAGGCAAGGATGGAAACGTTGAAATAGTTATTAACGAAGACCTTTGTGTGGGCTGTGGATTGTGTTCTACAGCATGTAAGTTTGACGCTATAAATTCATAAAAATGCAGGATACAGGAAAAAATTTAATTATAGCTGGTGTGGGTGGACAAGGAATTCTGCTTTTCAGCAATGTGTTAAGCAAGTATTACATGAAACTTGGTTACGAGTTAAAAATATCGGACGTTATTGGTTTAGGACAACGTGGTGGAGGTGTCGAAAGTCATTTCCGCTATTCAACCAAGCCAGTGTTGTCACCTTTTATCAAAGCAGGCGATGTGGATTACCTGTTGTCGTTCGAGCAAACCGAAACGCTCAGGTATTTACATTGCCTGAAAGATGATGGCGTTGTTTTCTCAAGCACTTTTGAACTGACCACTTCGAGCGTAAATACCCGATTGGAAAAAGATATGCCTGAGTCTAAAACAGAGCTGATAAAGCAATCTGGAAAGAAAGCATTTATTATTGATCCTGATGAGAACAAAAGTCCGGATTTTGATATCAGCAAAATGATGAATATCGTTATGCTTGCCATCTATGCCGAGTTCAGAGGCTATCCACATGATGAAATGATGCAGATTGTACGAGAAAGCGTTCCTGAAAAATTTGTTGCAGGAAATATAAAAGCGTACGAAAAGGGGATGTCGATTGTCCAAACATTTGCTCTTTAATCGTCACACGAAGTCACAAAGTCACAAAATATTGTAATAAGAATCTTGTTATTTATAGATTAAATATTTGTGACTTTGTGTCTTCGTGTTTAAATCCTTTTACATTACAAAAAAATGAATTTACCTGATAATATAATCCTGCTGGATAGTTTGGGTGATTTGCAGTCCGACAATACAAGTCCGATTCTGGTTTGTGCATCGCATTGTGGTGACAACGGTACTTTTGCCCGAAAGCTAAAAAACTGCCGTGTGAAAGCTGTTTTCCTGAACAATGCAGGCATAGGGAAAAATCAGGCAGGTATCAGCGGGTTGCCTTATTATGCGGCTGAAGGTATTTTGGCTTGTGCTGTTAATTGCTTTAGCGCAGAGATTGGCGTTGCTGCCGATACCTGGGAAAGCGGAATAATCAGTCATACAAATACCATAGCCGAAAAGTTCGGAATACAACCCGGCGATTCAGTGCAGGAAGCCGTTAGTAGAATTTACGAAAACATCAATCAATCTTCTTTTTTACAAAAAGAGTTGAATGTTGAATGTTATAATGATAAAAACAAGGTTGACCTGAATAAGCAAATTCAAATTCAAATTGATGGCGTAAGTGTCACCGTGACTGATAGTATCACTTTTTTAAATGAAAGCAATGCCGGCGATATTGTTGTGTGTGGCTCGCATGGCGGTGTAAGTGCAGGACATTATGCACAGAAACTTCATCTCAAAACCGTATTTTTTAATGATGCCGGAATCGGGAAAAACGACGCTGGAATTAAAAGCCTTGACTCACTCAGCGACGTCGGAATTCTTGCGTGTACAGTAGACTGTATGAGCGCCGAAATTTTTAACGGGCAGGATGCACTTGAAAACGGCATTATCTCTGTTTGTAATCAACTTGCAAAAGCCAAAAACATCAACATAAATATGACGGTTAAAGAAGCCATTAAACATCTTTAGTTTAGTCCGTGCCTGATTGACTGAAACATCCACTCAATTCGTCTACCCTAAATACGGTATGTATTTTACCATACAAGTGCGATTGCACATACCTTGAAAATTGCGGAATTTTGTATTGAATAAAAATGATTCATTATGACGCACTATTTTATCATACCGGGTTATCAGGGCTCTGAGCCAGATCATTGGCAATCATGGATAGAATCTAAAGGAGCCAACTTTCGTAGAATTCATCAGCATGACTGGAGTAATCCTGATATATCAGAATGGGCTTCGAATATCGATAAGGCAATTCGTGATTATGATCCGGAAAATGTGATTTTGGTCGCACATAGTCTGGGGTGTCATTCCGTAGCAGAATGGGTGAAAAAATACAATCGACGTATAAAGGCGGCTTTACTTGTAGCTCCGCCTGATGCTGAACTTGTGAACAGTAAAATTAAAAGAAATCTTATTGAAACCGATTATATTATTCATTTCCCGTTTCGGTCGACAGTGATTGCCAGTTCAACCGATCCCTGGATTTCGATTGAAAAGGCCTTTTTTTATGCTAAAAGTTGGGGTAGTGAGTTTATCAATATTGGTGATGCTGGTCATATTAATACGCTGTCAGGTCATGGTAAATGGGAGCAGGGTTATGATATTTTAAGAAAAATTGGTTGAGAGTTTTATAGCAGGTTGTTTCTCATATGTGAATTTATACTGAATAAGGTGTGGTGGGTTTGTCAGAAAAGAATTAAGGCTTTAGATAGTATTGAAATTCTTTTGAGAAGAAAAATTTACTGTAAATTTATTGTATCTTCGTTTTACAAATATCAGCAAAATGAGTTTAAAGGAAAAACTAATTTCAAAATTAGGATTAATACCTCATCCGGAAGGTGGTTATTACAAAGAAACATACAGAAGTGAAAGTGAAACAGAGGTTATTTATGACGGTTTGGTAGGGCAAAATGTTCGTAATTATTCAACTTGTATTTATTATTTATTGACTGACGACACTTTTTCAGCCTTCCACAGAATTCGTCAGGATGAAATCTGGCATTTCTATTCGGGAAATCCCATACATTTATATACAATCAGCCCCGAAGGAGAATATAAAGAAATTTTTGTAGGTAGCGACATCGAAAATGATGAAGTTCCTCAATATGTTGTTCCTGCCGGTTTTTGGTTTGCAGCCAGAGTGGAAAAGGATTTTGCCTTAGCTGGTTGTACTGTTTCGCCCGGTTTTGATTTTAGTGATTTTGAATTAGCAAACCGTGATGAGTTGATGTCAAAATTTCCGCATTGCAAAGAAATAATCCTTAGCCTTACACGTTAATTGTTTGATTTAGAGTGGATTATATTTGATAGAAAAATAATCCACTCTTTTTGTTAGTTATAGTTTTCTGGCAATGTAGAAAGCATATCCATAAAACTCTTTATACTTTTGATATAATTGAGCTTCATGACTTTGATTCCGAATCAACTCTTCGGCAGTTGTATTTCCATTGTATTTTTTCAGAAAATCTTCCTGCCTATTTTTTTGCAAAGTGTAGAAATTATCTGTCCAACAATTTTCAGGCAATTGAAAATGAGTAATCAGTTCATAACCTGATTGTTCTAACTGACGTGATTTGTTCGGAATAGTGTCAATTTCAGGATATGCTTCAGTCCAGAAGTCATGAATTTCTTTCGGTCGTTCATCGGTAAACCACGAAGCTTCTGTAACAGCAAGAAAACCGCCTTTTTTCAGAAATTTCTTCCAGTAATTGATGCCATTTTCAAAACCAATGTTGTAAATGGCCCCCTCTGACCAAATAAGGTCTAATTCCGCCTCTTCGAAAGCTAAATTGTCCATAGAACCAACCACCCCGTTTACTCTATCCTGAACATTAAATTTGCGTGCATTTTCGTTAAACAGATTAATGAACAGGGGAAAAAGATCAATGCCTGTTATTTTTCCGGATGTGTTGAGCGCCAAAACCATTGTCTGGCCACCTGTACCACAGCCAATATCAGCAATTTTAGAATTTTCAGTCAATTTTTCAACATAACTCAAAGCTTTTAATGTTGATTCAGAACTGCCCGGACCCTGACGGTTGATACCAGAAAAGTACTCGCAGATTAAATTAAAATCGAATTCGTGGATGGATTTGTTTTCATTACTCATGATGTTTAAAATTTAATTGATTGATTATGATTTGAATAAATGTAAAATACACCGGCAGTAGATTGCCGGAGTAAAACGAAAGTATAATCAGTTGACAGAGTCAATGATTATTTACATTACCAAATCCTGAGTAAATTTAAACATCCAATAGTTTTAGAACTACAAATATATATGATTTTGCAATTCGAATGGCATAAAAACAAAAAAACCTGATAAAAATCAGGTTCTTTGCGGAGAGAGAGGTTTATGAACCTCTCATATTACTCTATTGAAATTCAGTTGATTACCTATCAATACACCCTCATGGGGTACGAATTAGGAAATATACTAAAAAGAACACTTTCTGTCGGTCAATGACTTCTGGTTGTCTGCTTAACTTTCAGGTTCAAAAATACACAATTATTTTGAGATACACAAGTATTTTATTACTACATATTTAGATATTGTGCAAGGTGCAAGTTTCTATATAGAAACGCTTGCACCCTGCACTAAATGATTTTATATTTAGGCATTAAAATTACACAAATACTGTGACTTCTATTAATGAAAAATTATTTAGCTTCTAAAATCTTAAAATTTAATTGGAAATATATGAATAAATATAAACGAACAAATTCAATCAAATTTTAGTACTCAACGAAATTATTGAACCCCAATTTTGAATAATTGGTAACAAAACACACCAAAAAGTATATATCTTTGTACGAAAATTACGTGCAATTATATGAAAAAACTACTTTTTATTGCTGGATATTTTGTATTATCGATGTCACTATTTGCAAATAATGATATTGATTCTTTGCTAAAGGTTTTGGATAGTTCTGTAGATAACTACCAAGTTTTTTCTAGCCAGAAAGAAGAACAACTCAACAAACTAAAGGAGTTGTTAAGATACACAAACAATGATGATCAACGTTATAAAATTTGTGGCCAACTTTACGATAACTACAAATCTTATAAATCAGACTCAGCATTAACCTATGCACAAAAGAAATTGCAAATTGCTGAAAAAATGAACAACCGTTGGAATTTAACTGATGCCAAATTAAATTTAGCTTCAATTATGGGAACTAGCGGTATGTACAAAGAATCTATGGATATTCTGGAAACGATAAATATTCAGGATAATCCTGATTTAAAAGCTTATTATTTTCATGTCTATAGAACTGTTTACGGTTTCATGGCAGATTATACTGTCTCTACTCGAGAAAAAGAGCGGTATAATAAGTTAGTCTCTAATTTTAGGGATTCTTTACTTGTTGTTAATCCTCCTAATTCCGAAACTCACATAATGGTAAAAACAGATCAATTAATTGCAAACAAAAAATCGGATGAGGCCATCAAAATTTTATTAACTTATTATCCTACCATTAAAAATGACAAGCATACAAGAGCAATTATTGCATATTGTATTTCGGTGACATACCAAAAGCAACAAAACAGAGAAAATGAAAAGAAATGGTTAATAATATCTGCCATTAATGATATTCAATCAGCTACTAAGGATTATATCTCTTTAAGAAGTTTAGCTTTTTTATTATACAAAGAAGGAGACATAGATCGTGCATATAAATATATTAAAAGATCACTTGAGGATGCGTTGTTTTGTAATGCTCGTTTGAGAACTTATGAAATATCTCAGATGTTACCGATCATAGATCAAGCCTATCAACATCAATCTCAAGCCCGTCAACGTCAGTTAATAATTTCGTTAATTAGTATTAGCTTGCTGTCTGTCTTTTTATTAATTGCAGTTCTATCTGTGTACCGTCAGATGCGAAAACTTTCTGTGGCCAGAAAAGATCTTAGTCAGGCAAACAAACTTCTAAATGATTTGAATAAAGAATTATCGGAAACAAATAAATTGCTTAAGCACAGTAATGAGACTCTTTCTGAAGCAAACCTAATCAAGGAAGAATATATTGGGCGTTATATGGATCAGTGTTCAGCGTACATCGACAAACTGGATGATTATCGACGCTTACTGAATAAAACAGCCACAGCTGGCAAAATTGATGATTTAATTCAAACGATAAAATCCAAACAATTTATCGAAGATGAATTGAAAGAGTTTTACACGAACTTTGACAGTACATTTCTTCAATTATTTCCAACATTTGTCGAAGAATTTAGTGCATTAATTGTGGATAATGAAGAAATACAGCTTAAATCTGGAGAGTTACTAAATACAGAATTAAGAATTTTTGCTTTAATACGATTAGGGATTTCTGATAGCGTTAAAATATCACACTTTTTACGATATTCATTATCTACTATATATAACTATCGTACAAAATTAAGAAATAAGTCTGCTGTGCCTCGGGATGAATTTGAATCGTATGTAATGAAAATTGGCATGGAAAAATAAGTTGCTACGAAAATAATGAGAGGGTTTAAGAGATTACAAAATCTTTTAAACCCTCTTTTTTTATTCTAATTTCACTACTTTTTTTAATGATTTATTTTATTTATATGCCTCATAATATGGATTTTAAATTGCACACATTCTCGTTTTTACTACAATTTCATTCCATCAGAATAACACAGAACTAAATCTACATATATTTGCAATGTCGGAAGGTGGATATTGTATAAAGTTTAGATGCATACACTTGAAATGATATTCGGACAAAACAATGAATTATTCAACCTTAAATTTAAAATAATGGTAAAACTCAAAAAAAGAATTTTTGGCATACTTATTTTATGTATGTTTTTAAGTGTATCTTTTGCTTTCTCGCAAAAGTCAACCAATGTTATTTCCGGAATTGTGACAGATTTAAAAGGAGAAACTCTTATTGGAGTAAATGTCCTTATAAAAGGAACCAAAACCGGTACAGTTACAGATTTTAATGGAACCTTCTCCATATCCGGCAATTTAGATAGAGGTACTATTCTTATTTTTTCATATTTAGGATATGAAACTAAAGAAATTCAATTTAATGGTCAGCCTCTCTCTGTTAAACTCACTGAAAGCACAAAAACATTAGATGAAGTTGTAGTTGTCGGTTATGGAGTTCAAAGAAAAAAAGATTTAACCGGCTCTACCGTCTCAGTAGGGAGTAGTGTGGTTAAAGACAAACCTGTTTCGAATCTTGCTGAAGCACTGCAAGGGCGTGCAGCCGGTGTGATGATTACAAATTCAGGTTCGCCCGGAAGCAATAGTACCATCCGTATCCGTGGTATCGGCTCAATTAACGATAGTTCGCCTTTAATTGTCATCGACGGTGTTCCTACCGACTTAAACTTAAATGCAATAAATCAAAACGATGTTGAGACAATTGACATTCTAAAAGATGCATCTGCAACTGCAATTTATGGTTCCAGAGGCGCAAATGGTGTAGTTATAATTACAACAAAAAAGGGAAAATCTGGACAAGGTGTAATTTCATTTAGCGCTAATACTGCAATAAACAATGCTATTGGGACGCCAAAATTGCTTAATGCCAGTCAGTTCGCTTCGTTGCACAACGAAATGATGCTAAACGGAGGACAACCTCAACGACCTGACTTCACTGACCCTACACTCTGGGATGAAGGTGCTAATTGGTATGATGCTCTTATACAGAGCGGAAAAATGCAAAATTACCTGCTATCTTATTCTGGTGGAAGTGATAACAACAATTATTATGTGTCAGCGGGTATATTTGATCAAAAAGGTATAGTTATTAATACTGATTTTAAACGCTACACATTTCAATTCAACAACGAAGCTAAAGTTCGTAATTGGTTGAAATTCGGAAACAATCTAACGCTTAGTCACGATTTAAAACGCAATGGTTCCTATAATATTCTGGGAACTATGCAATCGCTACCTACTCAGCCTATATATAATGAAGATGGAAGTTATTCTGGACCAGGAAATAGTGCAATCTGGTACGGTGATATGCGTAATCCGATAGGAACCGCCAATGTGGAAAAATCTGAAACTAAGGGATACAATCTGTTGGGAAATATTTTCGGAGAAATCAACATTTCTAAAAAAGTTTTCTTGAAATCTTTGGTAGGAGTCGATTATAAAGATTGGAGTTCAGTTTCATTTTCTCCTAAATATGATTGGAAACCAATACCTGCTCCAACTTCAACCAGAAGTGAGAGTTGGAATAAATCGATAACTTATTTATGGGATAATACAATCACATATATGGACACTTTTGCTGAAAAACATAATATCAATGTAATGATAGGTTCGAGTGCACAAAGTAATCTTTTTAGATATATAAATGGAAGTAAAGAGGATTTTTTATCCGATGATTACAATCAACTAAACAATGGGCTACTAAATCCGCTCATTGGTGGTGGTCAGAGTGAATGGGCATTGCTGTCTTTTTTCGGACGTGCAAATTATAATTACGACAATAAATATCTTTTGACAGCAACTTTGCGTCGCGATGGTACTTCTCGTATTTCTACAAACAATCGTTGGGGAACATTTCCGTCATTCTCGGCAGCGTGGCGTTTTACAGAAGAATCATTTTATACTAAAAATAAAATTCTTACTGACGGAAAATTACGCATAGGTTACGGCGAAACGGGAAATCAGTCTCCGTTAGATCCATATGCATACATTACAAGATTAAAAACTTCACAATATGTTTTCAATGACACACCAGTTGCTACTCTTTACCCCTTAGTAATGCCAAGTCCTGAAATTAAATGGGAAACCGTAAAACAATGGAATATTGGTATTGATACTCACTTTTTTGATCAGGCTTTAAGTATCACTTTAGATACTTATTTGAAAAACACGAGCAATATGTTAGTAGGAATGGCAGTACCCATAACTACAGGATATTCTGACAGCTATACACCGCAGATTAATGTAGGAAAAGTACAAAATCAAGGAATAGAATTAACTATCTCATCTAAGAATATAAAGAGTAATAATTTTGAGTGGATTACTGAGGCGAATGTTTCGTATAACAAAAATAAAGTCTTGAAACTTGATGGTGATGTTCCAATGTATTTTGGAGTACAAACACACACAGTAGGGAAGCCAATTGGTGCATATTATGGCTATGTAACCAACGGTATCTTTCAAAATAGGGATGAAGTTAATTCTTATGCAGTACAAAAACCATCTCAAACAGGAGGACAAGGAACTTCTCCAGGAGATATTCGATTCAAAGATCTTGACAATAATGGTGTTATAAATGATAATGATCGTACATTCCTGGGTAACCCTACTCCTTCTTGGATTTTCTCTATGAATAATAGTTTCAATTTTCACAACTTTGATCTCCAAATTTATTTTCAGGGTGTAGCTGGAAATGAAATATATAATGGAACGCGTTCTTCACTTGAAAGCATGTCGACAGTAACTAATCAATCAATAAAAATGCTTGATAGATGGACTGGCGAAGGCACCAGTAACTCCATTCCACGCGCAGTGTATGCCGATCCGAATAATAATAATCGTGTTTCTGACAGATTCCTTGAAGATGGTTCATACTTGCGCTTGAAAAATATCACTTTAGGATATACGCTTCCTAAAAAATCGTTGTCCAAAATTTATATGTCTGGTGCACGTATGTTTATTTCTGCACAAAACTTACTTACGTTAACACGTTATTCCGGTTTTGACCCTGAAGTTTCGGGTATTGATTCTGGTAGTTACCCTATGACCAGAACAATCAGCCTTGGTCTTGATATAAAATTTTAAACCAATATAAATAATACGCAATCATGAAAAAACTAATTTATATCACAACGATATTTTTATCTGTTCTAATGGTGTCATGTGATGACTTCTTAAATAAGTCACCTTATGAAGATCCAGGAGCAGAGACCATAAAAGATGAAGCAAGTGCTATTGCACTCACCAATGCTGCTTACCAGCCTTTACAACGTCCAAAATTATATAATATGCGTATCTGGACATTGGACATTATAGCTGGGAATAGTCAAGTAGGTGCCGGTGGCGGTAGCGATGGCATAGAAACAGTTCAATTAGCAAACTTTGTGGCAGATGCTGATAATTTTGCCACTATTGACTTTTGGAGAGGACCTAATCCGGGAATCCTTTATTGCAATACTGTTTTAGCAAATGTCCCTGAAATGGATATTAGCGAAAGTATCAAGTATCGTTGTATTGGCGAAGCTAAATTTTTACGTGCACATTACTTCTTCTTGTTGGTTCAGCTCTATGGAGATGTGCCTATGAGCTTAAAGCCTGCAAACGCAGGTGATGACTTATTTCCTCGCCGTGTAGGAAAAGATACCATTTACAACGAAGTGATTATACCAGATTTGAAAGAAGCCATAAAATTGCTTCCAACACGGGAAGAATACAGTACTATCGATAAAGGTCGTGCATCAAAAGGAGCAGCCTATGGAATGTTGGCAAAAGTATATCTCACGCTTGGCAAATATGTAGAATGTATTGAAATGTGTGACGAAGTAACTAAATTAGGTTATACTCTTAATCCTGACTATAGTGATTGTTTTGGTGGCGAAGCTAAGAATAAGAACACTGCTGAGTCATTGTTTGAAGTTCAGTATTACGGTAAGACAAAAGCCGGTTTCTTCGACGACGAAAATCAGGCAGCATGGCATAGTACTTTTATGGGGCCACGTAATCAGGAATTTGTTGGAGGTGGTTATGGTTGGAATCAACCAACGCAAGAGTTTGTAGACCAGTATGAAACTGGAGATTTGCGAAAAGACAAGACCATTCTTTATGAAGGTTGCCCGGCATTTGGAGGAAAAAAATATCTTTCAACCATGTCGATGACAGGCTACAATGTACGTAAATTTCTTGTGCCACTATCTATTTCGCCTGACTACAACACCAATGCAGCAAACTTTGTAGTACTTCGCTATGCGGACGTACTGCTAATGAAAGCTGAAGCTTTGAACGAACTTGGACGTACTAATGATGCCGTAGAACCACTTTATTTAGTGCGTAAGCGTGCCGGATTAACAAATAAATCATTCTTACAAAACCTTACACAAGATCAAATGCGACAAAGAATCATTAAAGAACGTCGCGTAGAACTTGCGTTTGAAGGACATCGCTGGTTCGATATGATTCGTATTGATAACGGACAATATGCATTGGATTTCTTTCACTCTATAGGAAAAGTAAATGCTGTACGCAAACACTTACTGTTTCCAATTCCACAAAAGGATATTGATACTAATCCTAATTTGAAACAAAATCCGGGATATTAAGAATCATGAAGTTAAAACAAAAAATAAATTTGATAAGATGAAAACTATATATAGAATATTAATCTCCACAGTTTTTTTATTGCCGTTACTTTTTGTTTCGTGCAACGAAGATTTAATGGAAACAAACAAAGGAGAAACTGCGCTTAAACTAAAAGCAAATACTACTGATTTGGTTTTAGATGTACTTAATCCTAATTCAAGTGTTTTAAATTTCGAGTGGACAACAGGTACAAATAATGGTACAAATGCTGCAATAAGTTATCAATTCCAAATTACAAACGAAGATAGCAATTTCGAATCTGGCATCACTTATGAATTAGGAAAGAATACGACTTCGATAGTATACACAAACGAAACTTTAAATTCAGTTTTATTAGATTCTCTAAATGCCAAATCGGATTCTGTAATCACAGTGAAAGCGCGTGTAATAGCTACCGTTCTTGCAGCAGGTACAGAACCTCAAATTTCCGAATCTTTTGCAGTTAAGATTAAGACCTATAAACCAATCGCTAAAAATCTCTATTTGATTGGAGGAGCTGCACCTAATGGTTGGAATGCTGATAATGCTACTAAAATGAATTCTATTAATGGAACAACAGGTGGATTCACATGGCAGGGGCGTTTAAATGCTGGAGAACTAAAATTCATTACGAAACTTGGAAACTTTCTTCCAGGATACAATAAAGGAGATGGTGATAATCTACTTGTTTATCGGGAATCTGACGATCAACCTGACACTAAATTCAACATTAGCAAATCAGGACAATATAGAATCACGGTAAATATTATAACATTAATCATTAGTATCGAAGAATTAGACGCATCTGAATTTGGTGATTTATGGTTTGTTGGAGGGTTCTCCGGCTGGACATTCAAAGAAATGAGAGTGGATATGCTAGATCCGTACATCTATCATTATAATGCAGAATTAAACTCATCAAACAGTAGTGATGAATTTAAAATTGCTACTGTCAATAATTTTGACCCAACAACAATATTTTTACGTCCAGCAGTAAATGGACAAGGTGCTGGAACTGGATTAAGTGTTGTGAAGTGGTCGGAAAGTGAGAATACCAATGATAATAAATGGAAACTTGCACCTGGCATTTACAAAATAACCCTGAATTTGCGTACCATGAAAGTAGATATTGTACCATTTACCCCATTCTCAATGATTTATCTTGTAGGCGATGCAACACCTAATGGTTGGGATATTGGCAATGCAACTGCTATGGATGCTGTGAGTGGAAATTCGTATAAATTCACATGGACCGGTCACTTAAACGCTAAAGAAATTAAATTCTCTTGTGATAGAAAAACTGATTGGAATGGAGCTTTTTTCCTTGCAACCAGTGGAGGAGCTAACCCGAGCGGAAGCGAGGAGCAAATGTTGTACAGCAATGTGGGCTCAAACCCCGATAATAAATGGAGTATTACCGAAGCCGGTACCTATACAATAGAGTTAGATCAATTGCAGGAAACTGTAAAATTCACCAAACGTTAAAATTACATCAATCATGAAGAAAACAATATATTTAATTGTCGCTTTAACGACATTAATTGTGTCGGGCTGTAGCAGCGATTATTTTGAAACCACAAATAATCCTCTTTCTTATGGAGAATCATATATTGACATTACAATCTCTACTGACAAAGCTCTATATAATCCGGGAGAAACGGTCAAATTCATTGCAAAGGGTATTCCAGATGGAGCTAAGGTTCGCTACACATATCTTGGTAATGTAATAAGTGAGACTGATTTATCAACTGAGACATGGTCATGGACAACTCCCAATGACGATTACAGAGGCTATATGGTGGAAATTTATACCATTGAAAATGGTGTGGAAAAGTTAATCAATAATATCGCAGTGGATGTTTCTTCCGATTGGGCAAAATTTCCGCGATACGGTTTTGTTTCAGATTACGAAAAAATGGATAACAAATTCATTAGCCGGAATATTGATATTTTAAACAGATACCATATTAACGGATTGCAATTTTACGATTGGTTATACGACCATCAACGCCCACTTGCGGGTTCTGTTGAAAATCCGTCAACTTCGTGGGAAGATATTTTCTATCGTACAAATTATTTTTCTACAGTAAAATCATACATTGATGAAGCCAAAGCGAAAGGGATGAAAACAATGTTTTATAATCTCTGTTACGGTGCTACAAAAAATGCAGCATCCGATGGCGTAAGCGATGAATGGTATGCATATAAAGATCAAAATCATTCAGAGAAAGATTATCATGATCTTTCAGGAGGACGAAGTCACATTTGGGTGCTTGATCCGGCAAACGAACAGTGGCAAGCCTATTTAGTGGCGCGCAACAAAGACGTTTATCAGGCGCTTGGTTTCGATGGCTTCCATATAGACCAGTTGGGTTACCGGGGCGATCGATACGATTATAATGGAAAATCGATCGATATGAGTAAAGGATACGGTTCGTTTATTAATGCAATGAAAACGGCAGAGCCGGATAAACGCTTGCTGTTTAATGCTGTTGGTGGTTATGGTCAGGAAGCTATCGCAAATGCACCTGTCGACTTCCTTTATGTGGAAGTTTGGGGAGCCCGCGATGGTGATAACCCCGATATGAGTTATGGAGATATGATTGCACTAATGCGCGATAATGTTTCAAAAAGTAATCCTGAAAAGAACATAGTACTTGCCGCATACATGAACTATAACGTGAGTAGTGTTGGCTTTGTAAACAAACCTGGAATTTTGTTGGCAAACTCAGCCATTTTTGCGTGGGGTGGATCACATTTAGAATTAGGCGAGCATTACCTCATTAATGAATATTTCCCCAGCAACAATTTACAATTAAAAGCAGATTTGGGCAAAGCATTAATAAACTATTATGACTTTATGGTTGCTTATCAAAATCTGCTTAGGGATGGAGGTGATTTTCAGGCAGCAGAGGTGGCTTTTACCAACAGTAATATTGTTGCAACTCGTTGGCCGGCAGCTAAAGGGCAGGTCGCTACTATTGGAAAAAAAGTAAATGGAAAAGATATTTACCACCTGATAAACTTTACTGATGCAAATACAATGGTTTGGCGTGATCCTAAGGGAACTCAAGCAGAACCCAATCTGATAGATGCCCCCGAAGTAAGCGTAAATGTTTCCGGCACTGTTTCTAAAGTGTGGTTTGCCTCACCCGATGTTAATCGCGGAGTAGCTCAGAATCTACAGTTTGTTCAAACAGGAAACAATGTGACGGTAACGCTCCCATCATTGAAATATTGGGATATGATAGTTGTCGAATACTAAATACAGTTGGAAATAACTTAATGAAAAGGTATAAATCTATATTGGGCTTTCTATTTGTACTTCTCCCGGCAATTTTATTTGCCGGGGAGTGTACTTCATACAGCTTGAAAGGTAATGAAGTTCAGTTTAACTGTTCTGATAATACTAAATTATCACTTAAAATATGTAGCGAGTCGGTAATAAAAGTATGGTACGATCCGAAAGGTGTATTAGAGCAAAACAAACCATCCTTTGCTGTAATCAATGATTCACTAGGAATTAGTACTAAAATTGAAGTAAGCGATCAATCTGCTTGCTATGAGCTATATACAAGCAGATTGCGCATTAGGGTTAATAAAAATCCGATGCAATTACAGATATTTGATAAATGGCAAAAACTGGTTTTTAGCGACTATAAAGATAACGGGCATCTATCAGATGCCGACAAAAAGAGAAAAAAAGCATATAAGATATTGCGCAAAGATGAACTTTTTTTCGGTCTGGGAGAAAAAACAGGGTCATTGAACCGTCGTGGTCGTGAGTATAAAATGTGGAACAGTGACAAGCCATGTTACAGTACTACAGAAGATCCACTATACAAAAGCATTCCCTTTTTCTTGAGTAATTATCAATACGGAATATTTTTGGATAATACCTACAAAACAGAGTTTAAGTTTGGAACAGAGTCGGATGATTATTATTCATTTGAAGCTCCTGATGGTGAGTTTATATATTATTTTATTTTCGGCAAGGATTATAAAGAAATATTAAGTCAATATATTACGCTGACAGGCAAACCCATAATGCCTCCAAATTGGGCATTCGGATTTTCGCAAAGCCGTGGGCTTTACACTAGTGAAAAGCAGGCAATTGAAATTGCTTCAGAATTTAGAAAAAGACAAATTCCTTGTGATGTGATTTATCAGGATATTGGTTGGACACAACATTTGCAAAATTTTGAGTGGAGACAAGGAAATTATCATAATCCTCGTGAAATGGTATCCAAACTCAAAGACAAAGGATTTAAGATGATTTTGTCGCAGGATCCTGTTATTTCAAAGGCAAATAATAATCAATGGACGGAAGCGGACAGTCTGGGTTTTCTGGTAAAGGATGTTCGCAGCGGAAAATCATATGATATGCCTTGGCCTTGGGGAGGAAATTGCGGAGTGGTAGATTTTACTAATCCTGAAGTTGCAAACTGGTGGGGCAAATACCAACAAAAACCATTGGATGATGGAGTAAAAGGTTTCTGGACTGATATGGGTGAACCTGCTTGGAGTAATGAAGAAGATGTTGACAGATTAAACATGAAACATCATGCAGGAATGCACGATGAAATACATAACGTATTTGGATTAACATGGGATAAAGTTGTGAAAGAACAATTTGAAAAACGAAATCCGGATAAGCGCATATTTCAAATGACCCGTGCAGCTTATGCTGGTTTACAACGCTACACATTTGGATGGACAGGCGATAGTGGAAATGGAAATGACGTTCTTGAAGGTTGGGGACAACTGGCGAATCAGATACAAATTGGTATTTCAGCCGGGTTGGGCGGAATTCCTTTCTGGACTACGGACATATCGGGTTACTGTGGAGATATAACCAATTATCCTGCCATGGCGGAGTTATATACACGTTGGATGCAATTTGGAGTGTTTAATCCTTTGAGCCGTGCACACCATGAGGGTGACAATGCGGTAGAACCCTGGAAGTTTGGCGAAACTGCCGAAACTAACTGCAAAGCAGCAATTGAGCTTAAATACCAATTGTTCCCTTTTATTTACAGCTATGCACGGGAGGCTCATGATACTGGGTTACCAATAAATAGAGGGCTTTTTATGGAATTTCCGAATGATACAGAAGCAATCCAAACTGAAAACCAGTTTATGTTTGGTAAAGAACTGTTAATTGCTCCCGTAGTAAAAAAGGGGGAGCGAGTTAAGAAAGTTTATTTGCCCGAAGGTGAATGGATTGATTTTAATAACAAACAAACTAAATACTCAGGTGGGCAAAGTATTATGTTTAACTCGCCATTGAATATCATTCCAATGTTTGTAAAAAAAGGCTCTATAATACCTCTTATGCCTGTTATGCAGTATATACATGAACAAAAAGAATATCCGCTTTATGTTCACATTTTCCCTGATAATATAGGCGAAACAGCAAGTTTTGATTTGTACGAAGATAATGGCGAAGATTTAGGATACCTAAAAGACGTATTCTCTCGAACACTTTTTCAATGTACAACAACAATATCAAACGGATACAAAATTGTGATTACAGCCAACGATAAGGGTTTTAAACAAGCAGATAAACGTGATATGGTATTGATATTAAACGGGATTGACAATAAACCTAAAATCATTGAGGCGAATCAGAAAAAAATAAGATACGTGAAAAATAAAGAGTTTGATTCTATCAAAAACACATTTGGTTGGACATGGAACGAAGCAAACAAAGAATGCCGGATAAAAATTACGGACACAAGAATTAAATATTCAATCACAATCAATTAACTCTACATTATGAATACGAAAATCAAAAATCTAATTCTAATCAGTTTTTTCATAGCTTATAGTTCTATAACGGAATCATTTGCTGAACGAAAAATCTGTATTATTGGCGATGCTTTGGCTGGCGTTACTTCGTCAGATGGTTGGGACAAAGGAAGTGCTTCTCCTTTGACCAATGTGATTAATTCATCCTCTGCTTTCTGTTACAAAGGGTATTTGAATGCCGGTAATTTTAAATTTATTTTTGAAAATACCGATGATTCATGGCTACCAACATGGAATAAAACTGATGATACTCATTTGTATAAAAGAACTTCTGGTTCACAAGGAGATAATTTATTTAATATTTCTACCGCTGGGAACTATGCAGTTACTATAGATACAACAGCATTGACAATTAAAGTTGAAACATTAACGGAAACCACACCAATTAATTTTAATAGTGTGTTTATGGTTGGTACTGCTACCTCCATTGATTGGGGGATCATTAATTCTATTGAACTAACAAAAAATCCGGGAAATCCATTTGAATTTAGTTATAAAGGGCATTTAAATGCAGGAGAATTCAAATTTCCCGTGAATCGAAATTCTTCTTGGACACAAAACTTCTTTATGAAGGCTTCAGACTCAAAAATGGTGCTCCAAAATAGTCCGGATGTAAAGTGGACCATCACCGAAGCCGGTAACTATTCTATTGTGTTGAATACAAATACACTATCAATAGATATTCGTAAGTTAAACACATGGAATGGGATTGGTAATTGGAGCAATGCGGCTAATTGGAGTTCAGGAACATTGCCTGGTACTTCAGAAGTTATTGACATTAATAGTGGAGAAGTTATAATTGACGATAATGTAAGTTTATATCAACTAAATATTCTCCCCGGAGCAAAACTCACAGTCAACTCTGGTAAAATAGCTACAATCCAGCAATTGAATATAAAAAGTGGCAATACCGGTACAGGAACATTTATTGATAACGGAACTTCAAATATTACCACCGCCAATGTTCAACAATATCTTTCAACTGGTCGTAATTGGTATATCTCCAGTCCGGTAATGACTCCTTCAGTAACATCTCTAAATAAAAATACAAATTCATACATAGTAAGTTATGATGAGCCAAATGGAAATTCAGCACCTTGGAAAACAGAACTGGATACATTAACACGCTGTAAAGGATACATTGCCGTATCTCCGGCGGGAGGAAATGATATAACACTGAATTTCAATGGAATAATAAATAATGGTAATCGATCAATTGCATTAACACGGACTGCGGGACAAACCAAAGAAGGATTCAATCTGGTAGGAAACCCATATCCATCGTATCTCGACTGGAGTCTGGTAACAGCCGATCCATTGAATGCAAACATAAGCACAACCATGTGGTTCCGTACTAAAACGACTGGTAATTTATACACTTTTTCTACATACAACAGCACAGGGGATGTAAGTGTCGCAAATAATGCAACAACAACTATCTCTAAATTCATTCCACCCATGCAGGCTTTCTGGGTTAGGGTTAATAACGGTACTGTCTCAACAAATCTGACTTTTAAAAATACGATGCGTGCACACAGAGACATTAACGAAAATACAATTAAAGCACCTCGATTAGATAACCAACAGTTGTTGCGGTTACAAGTGTCAAATGGAACAAACACTGATGAGGCTGTAGTTTATTTCAATACGAATGCATCTAAAGGTTTTGATTCATTCGATTCACAAAAAATGTTTAATAACAATGAAGATATTCCTGAAATTTATACCGTAGTCGAAAATGAAAAATTAGTCATAAACGGAATGAGTGAGTTGAAAAGCGACACCGTGATTCCATTAGGGTTCGTTGCTGGAAAAGAAAAGACCTATGTGCTGACTGTTAATGAAATGAAGAATTTTAGTGAAAGCATAAATATCTTTTTAATTGATAAATTGGAAAATACATCTACTCTCCTAAATGAAGGTGGAAGTTATAGATTTACTGCAGATGTGACACCTGCATCAAGTAATCGCTTTAATCTATTGTTTAAAGTTCCGGCTATATCAACCAAAGTTGAAAACAATTTGAATTCTATTATTTATTCGTATGTTAATTCGGCCAACCAAATAACAATTGTATCACCTGAGAAATCTGAGTATTCAATTTATAACGCTGTTGGTCAAAAAATAATCGGTGGCTTTACTACGAATAACTACTTTACGGTAAACAGTAAATTACAAACAGGAATGTTTGTGGTGAAAGTTGGAGATAACTACTCAACGAGAGTGATTATCAAATAAGTAATAATTTGTGATATAATTAACAATCCCACTACAAATTAAAGAAACCCCGACTTCAAATTTAAATATCATGGAACATAAAAAACAATATATAGAACCTCAAATTGAGTTGGTGAGGCTAGACAATGATATTTCATTAGCTTTAGAATCTACACCTCCTGAAGGTCCAATGGAATATGGTTATGATAAACCTGAATTTTTCAACAACAACCCATTACAAAATGTATAATTAAATTATTTACTAACTCTTTAAAAATTATTATTATGAAAACTAATTTACTTAAAATGGCAGTCATTATAATGACTCTTGTGATGACAACTTCACTTTCTGCAAGTCGGAAATTGTGTTTAATTGGTGATGCAACCCGTTACGGTTGGAATAAAGGTAATGCGTCGCCAATGATTCAGGACCCGACCAATCCATCAGTATTTTACTACAATGCCTGGCTTAAAACAGGTAATTTCAAGTTTATGCTGGAAAATACCGATGACTCATGGCTACCAACATGGAATAAAGCAGATGACACTCACATTGTAAAACGTGCTTCTGATAGCGATCCAGATAACCAATTTAGTATTTTAACTGCTGGAAATTATTCAATTACTGTAGATACTACTACTCTTACTATTTCAATTGTACCAATGACAGAAACAGCAGAAATTAGCTTTAATACTGTATTTATGGTAGGAGATGCAACGCCCAATGGTTGGGATATCGCTAATGCAACAGAATTGACTAAAAGTTCAACCAATCCTTATGAATTTAGTTATTCTGGGGCAATGAGCATTGGTGAATTTAAATTACCTGTTAATAGAAATTCTGGATGGGATCAGGATTTTTTCGTTAAAGTTTCAGATACGGAAATGCAATTATTAGCTGGTGGCGATGTAAAATGGAGTATCACCGAGGCAGGAAATTATGATATTGATATCAATACGCAAACATTAGCCATTTCCATTCAGAAACAAACCACAACAACAAGTCGATTCCCTAACGACGAATCCATTACATTAAAATCAACCATAGTAAGTTCAACATTAAAAGTGAATAATCTAAATTCAGTTAGCTATAAAATCTATAATTTGTCAGGTCTTATGGTTAATGATGGAATCTCTGAAGGAGAAAATATTAATGTGTTTTCTTTAGGAAAAGGAATTTATCTCTTAAATGTCAATAATCAGGTGTTTAAATTCATTAAACAATAATTGTATTTTTAGTAAGTGGCTCGCATAAAAGCCACTTACTAAAAATCTCAAATTTGCCCCTTATTATTAAACTTTTCAAAATGAATAAAATTTTAAATATATTATTATCTTTCCTTTTAATTACTTTTCTAACAAAAGCCCAATCCTCATTTCTTGCCGAACAGGGAGTTGCCGTTTTTTGTCCGGCAGATATGGACTCGGTTCGTACATTACCTTCATTGGCATTAGTAAAAAACCTGCAACCTCAAGGTTTTGTGCCAGACAATTGGAAAACTCGCCCTGTTTTTTCCAAAATCAACGGAAAATCTGCCGTAACCATAACTTTCGATGAGCATGTCGACTTATATGGTAATGGAGAAGTGACAGGTACTTTGAGAAGGAATAATACGAAGGTTACTCTATGGAATACCGATAATTATACTTATTCGGCCAAAGATAATGGAACCAGGCTTTACCAGTCACACCCCTGGGTGCTTGGAGTTCGAAAAGATGGGTCTTCGTTCGGTATCATTGCCGATAATTCATGGAAACAATATTTTGACCTGTCAAATCCGATTACCATTACTTCTGAAGGACCAGGATTTAGGGTTATTATCATAGAGAAAGAGAATCCAATGGAGGTAATAAAAACCTTATCGGATCTGACCGGAAAAATGAACCTGCCTCCTCTTTGGGCATTGGGATATCAACAATGTAGATTCTCCTATTATCCTGCCTCAAGAGTAAAAGAAGTTGCGGATGAATTTCGTAACCGGAAAATTCCCTGTGATGTTATCTGGATGGATATAGACTACATGGATAATTATAAGATATTTACTTTCGATCCTGCAAAATTTCCTGATCCCAAAGGTCTGAACGATTATTTACACAGCAAAAAAATCAAATCGGTTTATATGATTGATCCCGGTGTAAAAAAGGAGACAGGCTATTCTGTTTACGATGATGGAAAATTCGGAAATCATTGGGTAATCGATAAAAATGGAAAAGAGTTTAATGGCAGTGTTTGGCCGGGAGCTTGTGCTTTCCCTGATTATACAAATCCGGTGACACAAAGTTGGTGGGCAGGATTATATAAAGATTTTATGGATAAGGGTGTTGATGGAGTTTGGAACGATATGAACGAGCCGTCAGTATTCGATGGTCCGGACGGAACTATGCCTGAAGATAATATTCATAGGGGAGGCAGTGGACTTCCACAGGATATTCATTGCCGATACCACAATGTGTATGGTATGTTGATGGTAAAATCAAGCCGCGAAGGAATAATGGCTGCGAATCCGGATAAACGTCCGTTTATTTTGTCGCGTTCAAACTTTCTGGGTGGACAAAGATATGCCGCAACCTGGACTGGCGACAATCGTTCGACCGAAGAACACATGAAATTATCTATCCCAATGTCCTTGAACCTTAGTTTATCTGGACAACCTTTCAGTGGTCCCGATGTTGGTGGATTTGATGGAGATGGAAATGCCGATTTATTGGGGAAATGGATGGCGTTAGGAGCCTATTTCCCATTTTATCGAAATCATAGTTCTTCAAACACAGTTAATCAGGAGCCTTGGGCATTTGGAACGAAAATAGAATCTGTTAGTCGCACCGCAATTAATCGGCGTTACTTGCTTTTGCCTTATTTATATACTCTTTTCAGAGAAGCATCAGTAGATGGAACCCCTATTATGCAACCGGCATTTTTTGCCGACTTTCAGGATACTACTTTACGAAGTGAAGAACAAATATTCTTGTTAGGAAAAGATTTATTAGTTGTTCCTCGTTGGGCATCTAATATAAACTTCCCGAAAGGTGATTGGGATAAAATTAAATTTGAGAATTTCGATGATGGCTATCAAGCTACCGTTTTATTACGCGAAGGGGCTATTGTGCCAATGGGAACGCTGATACAAAGCACAGAGGATTATAACACAGATTCAGTTACATTACTTATTAATCCGGCATCAGACGGCACAGCAGCAGGTATTATGTATGACGATGCATCAAATGGTTACGGATACAAAAGTGGAGATTACGATATCCAGCAGTTTTCAGCATCGAAATACAAGGAAGATTCTTTAAAAATAACAATCAACAAAATCGAAGGAAGCAGAAAGTCAACTCGACTGTTTCGTATTGGTTATGTAACCGGTAATGATGTTGTATATTCTGATTGGTCGTCAAATACAACTCAATACATTAAATATATTCCTGATAATTTAATGACAGTGGATCATTCATTATTTCCATCAATGTTTATTGGAGGAAGTTTCAATAAATGGAATCCCGCTTCGATGCCTATGCAATATCAGGGGAATGGTAAATGGAAATCTACGAGAGTTAATCTTTTAGCAGGACAGCACGAATTTAAATTTATTTCTTTGAAAAATCGTACAGGAGTGGAATGGGGAAATGCCGCCGGAACAATGGGGACTGCTGGTATTATCTCAAACGACACTATAGGAATCAATTTTACATTATCCGAAAACGGGGAATATATAATTTGTTTCAATGAGTCAACATTAAATTACTCCATACTAAAAGCTCCAAAATATGATTATTTATCGATTGTTGGCGATGCAACTCCAGCTGATTGGACTCCGTCCGGTATTGCATTAATTCAGGATTCAACTAATTTGAATATATTTAGTTATAAGGGGCAATTAAAAGAAGGTAATTTTAAGTTCCATGCCGTAAATGGAGATTGGTGCGATGGGGATTGGTTGTTAGCAACATCGCAAGATCAGACACTTACATCTACGGGGTATACAGTATTCACAGGTTGCCCATCTGATATTCAGGATTTAAAATGGAAAGTATCAACAGCTGGGAGTTATAATATTACGATAAATCTTGAGGCTCGTACCATATCAATTAAATCGTTAGACTATTTTCCAAACCTTTTTTTGGCAGGGAGTGCTACAGCTGGCGGTTGGGATTTAAGATACACTTCTGATATGAATGCCAACCCATTAAATCCTGCAAATTTCAGTTGGGCAGGAAAGTTAAGTCCTGGCGAATTTAAAATAGGAACAACAAAAACATGGGGCAATGGTTGGCCATGGATTCACCCGAAAACAACAGGTCAGGATTTGGCATTACCTAACTTCGAAATTCAAAATCTTGGGATTGGCTCTGACAATAAATGGGTGATTGACAGTTCTAATGAAGGATACTACAATATAACAATAGATCTCGCAAATAATAGAATTCTTTTTCTCAAATCATCTGAAACCGGCATAGAAAGCAACTTCATTCAAAATATCAAAGTTTATCCTAACCCTATAACAGGGACATTAAATATTGATATTGATGATACTTCCAATGCAATGGTTGGTATTTATAGCTTGACGGGGGTAATGCTTTTTGAATCGTCACTTAAAAATAGGCATAACACCATTAGTGTTAAAGAACGGATAAAGCAAGGTGAATATCTTGTAAAAGTGACAACAGCAACGACATCACAAACTTTCAAGGTCATAATTGAAAAATAATGCTTATTTGTAAACTATTAGCTTAAAATGTTAATGGACTTATTGGTAAACCTCTTACGAACAATCCTTCAGATGATCGTAGACAGGTGTGGAAAGGACAAATGACAAATGGTGATTGGATTATAGGTTTCTTTAATCGGGAAACAACCACTGAAACTCGTAGCATTGATTTTATGAATGACCTTGGAATTTCAGGTAGTGTCTTTGTCCGTGATTTATTATTAAATGTGATGACAGAAATGATAAATTCTTAATAGTTAAGGTGAAATCTTCAGTTGAGACACGTTTTGAAAAAATACTTCTTTGAATATAAAATGTTAAATTAGAAATAAGTTTTAAATTAAATCAGAAAAATCCATGAAAATAAAATTAGGTTTTGTAATATCCATTTTTGCTCTTAACCTTACTTTAGCGCAAAACAATCATATATACAAATCAAAAGCATTCACTATTTTTCCGGACAAGGTAGTCCAAGATACTTTTACTGCAAAAGTAGTTTCGTCGATAGAACTTATGTCTAATTATCGCAGTCCGGAATTTGATAAATACAGTCCGAATATACAATTTAAATTTAGTATCAATTCCCGAGACAATGAAATGCCTTCAGGAAAAGACCATCATGTGACGTTGAATCCAATAAATGGAAAATGCATTACTACCGTTGTGTTTGGAGAGCAGTTGACTGAAACTAAAGTAATTCCTGCAGGTATAAATCTACCAGAAAATACGATTTGGACCATCCGGCTGGATATGCGTAAGATGCTCAACTCGTTCGAGAAAACAGGATTTTATACTTTCTATAACGGTGATAAATTAGCAAAAGCTGATTTCAGAGGCGTGTATATAGCAGGAAATGCTGCTCCACTATCATGGGATTTTAGCAATCTGTATAACAAACATGGGTTGCAGCTCAATGATCCCGATGGCGATGGTATTTATGAAACAACCCTGATAATGAATAAAAAACAGGACATAAAGTCTACTGAAGATCGTTGGAATCTGACAAAAGATATATCTGCTTTTCCGCAATATAAATCAGACTTTCCAATTTCTGATGCCATTTATAATCTTACCACTGAAGAAATGATTAAGGCAGTTGAACCCGACAGTACTTTTCGCACAGGCAAGGAATGGGCTGGCGTTTGGACACGTGATATAAGTTATAGTATAATACTCTCAATGGCATATTTACAACCGAAAGTTGCAGAATATAGTCTGTTGCGCAAAGTAAAAAATAATCTTATTATTCAGGACACCGGGACAGGTGGTGCTTACCCTGTATCCACTGATCGAATGATATGGGCCGTAGCTGCATGGGAATTATACAAAGCAACCGGAAACATGGATTGGTTGCGACAGGCCTATGGAATTATCAAAAAATCTATTGAAGCAGATATCGTAAATGCTTACGATACAGAAACGGGTCTGGTAAAAGGTGAATCCTCTTTTCTTGATTGGCGCGAACAAACTTATCCTCGTTGGATGCAACCTGCAGACATATACGAGTCTGAATGTCTTGGAACAAATGCTGTTCACTATCAGGCCAATATAATTCTTTCAAAGATGGCTCAGATACTCAATGACGAAGAAGTAGCTGTTAGGCATTCCAAAATTGCTGAGCACATCAAAGGGGGCATTAACAAGTACCTTTGGTTAGAAGATAAAGGGTATTATGCTCAATATCTGTATGGAAGAAATTTTAAATCTGTCTCGTCACGATCTGAAGCTTTAGGAGAAGCTTTATGTGTTATATTTGGTATTTCCAACGCTGAAAGAAGCAAAAAAATAGTTTCCAGTGTTCCTGTTACTGATTATGGAATCTCTTGTATTTATCCACAAATCCCGAATATACCACCCTACCACAATAATGGAGTATGGCCGTTTGTACAAGCCTATTGGGCATTAGCATCTGCACAAGCAGGTAACGAACAATCTGTTTTGGAAAGTATAGCAGCTATTTATCGTCCTGCCGCATTATTTCTCACAAATAAAGAAAATTTTGTAGCGGAAACAGGTGATTTTGCCGGAACGCAAATCAACTCCAGTAATATGCTGTGGAGTCTTTCCGGTAATCTGGCTTTAGTTCATAAAATTCTTTTTGGAGTAAAATTTGATGATGACAGTCTACGATTTCAACCATTAGTACCAAAAGCGCTTTCAGGAACTCGAACACTCACCAATTTTAAAGTTCGTAATTCTATCTTGAATATTGAACTAAGCGGCTATGGTAACCGAATTATTGATTTTGAGATAGATGGAAAAAAATCGACAACCGCAGCAATTTCATACTTATTATCAGGCACACATTCAGTGAAAATTGTATTGGATAATAAAGACCTGAATGTTGAATCTATAAACAAGACAAGCAATTATACTTCGGTAGAAACTCCTTTAGGAAGTTACTCTAACAAATCACTAACATGGTCACAAATTGAGAATGCGGTTTCATACACAATCTTAAGAAATGGCAAATTGTGGAAGAAAACTGCAAAAACAAAATTAAAGGTTTCAAATAATGGGTATTCAGAATATCAGATTATCGCAATAGATAAAAATAAAGTTCCATCTTTTGCTTCCGAACCTATAATCGTTTATGATAAAAGAAATGAAAAGACTATTGAATTAGAAGACTATATTCAGCAGTCTGATAACAAATACAATAACTATCAGGGAAAGGGGTATGTTGAAACAAACAATTCTGTTAATACAAATATCACTTTACCTTTTAGTGCAAACAAATCAGGTGTATATACTTTGAAATTTAGATATGCAAACGGTAACGGCCCGGTTAATACCGAAAATAAATGTGCGATTAGGTCTTTGAAAGTGGATGGCAGTACAGCTGGAACGACAGTATTTCCTCAACGGGGAGCTAACGAATGGTCTAATTGGGGTTATACCAACAGTATTCAAATTAAACTATCGAAAGGCAAACACCTGTTTGAGATAAATTTGGAAACAGAAAATGAAAATATGAATACAGAAATAAATCAGGCATTAATAGATGCCATGATTATATACAGGGTAAAATAGTTATTGGTTGTTTTTAGTCGACATCTACAGCAGATTGCAGAAAAACAGTCTGCTGTAGATATTTTTTGATTATTTATGAAACAGGTTGCAATTGGGATTGATATTGGTGGTACTAATACAGCCTTGGGGGTAGTAGATGAAGATGGAAATGTTTTGTTGGGAAATAATATCCCCACACCTTCCCATGGAGATATAAATCAATACATAGATGATTTGACCTCTACAATTGGAGATTTAATACTCAGATTGAAGCAGTTGAATGATAATATTGAAATTATGGGAATTGGGGTTGGCGCTCCCAATGCTAACTATTATTCGGGTAATATAGAATATGCGCCCAACCTGTCATTTAAAGGTATTGTACCTTTTGTTTCCTTATTAAAAGAGAGATTTCCGGATCTAAATAGTATCACATTGACTAACGATGCTAATGCGGCAGCTGTCGGTGAAATGATTTATGGTGGCGCAAAAGAAATGAAGAACTTTGCAATGTATACTTTAGGTACGGGCGTGGGAAGCGGACTGGTCATCAATGGAAATTTGGTTTACGGGCAAGATGGTTTTGCTGGTGAATGTGGCCATACCATGCTCATTCCAAATGGACGTTTATGTGGCTGTGGGGTGAGAGGCCATCTCGAAGCTTATTGCTCTGCTACAGGAATGAAACGAACTGCATTTGAGTTGCTTGCACAATATAATGATACCAAAAGTTTGTTGGCAGGTTATTCATTCAATGAACTAACTGCAAAAAATATTTGTGAAGGAGCCTTAAAAGGTGATAAAATTGCATTGGAAGTTTTTTATTCTACTGGTAAATGGTTGGGACAAGCATTAGCAGATACGGTTCATCATTTTAGTCCTGAAGCAATTTTCCTTTTTGGTGGTCCGATGGCAGCTGGAAATTTGTTATTGCTACCTACAATTGAAAGTATGGAAGACCACCTGTTGACCGTTTATAAAAATAAAATCAAGGTTCTGCCTTCTAAACTTGTTTCTGGTGATGCTGCTATTGTTGGTGCAAGTGCATTGGTCTGGAAAAATCAACAAAATAAAACGAACTGTTTGAGTAGATAAAAGGCGTCATGTAATGTGCTGATAATAAAACTCTATCTTGACTATAATTTTGAAAGAGACTTTTATTCAAATAATGAAAGAAATTTCAGAGCAGATTTCTTCCATTGATCTTGAAGGTTGCGATATTTCCATTGAAGAAGCATTACATATGGTTGAATTCCTTCAAGTTCGAATACATGCATTGAAAAATAAATTGCTAGAATTTGGATTTAAAAATGAGCAGGAAGAAATTTGTTTTTTCAAGGAAATGAAACCTCAGGTTTTAAGCAAGCTATTATATTTCAATAAAATATATACAATTGAACTAAAACGACCCAATGGAAGCAATCTTATTCAAAAGAACTATTATGAACATGAATTAAATAGCTTGACTTTCTTTTTTAATAAAAATTTAGATTTTTATCAATACTATCGCTCAAATGCAATACATTTAGACGATTATTATTTTCGTAGAGGAAAACCTAATATAAGACTTGGAGTTGAGAGCTTTCAATTTATTAATGATACCGCTTTCTCTACCTGTTACGATTATAAGGTTGCCAAGATACTTTCTAATGAAATGCTAAGAATTTATCTTAATAAGAAATTACAACAAATTGATAGGTTATCCGAGTTTTCTGTGAGTAAACAACCAATCAAAAAGAACAAATGGACAGGAACTAAAGTTGCGGCCATTGAGTTGGGTTATGGAATTTATGCAGCCAAAGTTGTAGATGATGGAAAAGCGGACATAAGAGAAATTATGAACGTATTACAAAATGTATTGGGAGTAGATTTAGGCGATTATTATCGCACATACATTGCTATTAAAAGTAGGAAGAAGGATCGTACAGCCTTCTTGAAGTACTTGGCCGATTGCCTCGAAAAACGTATGGATGAAGAATTTGAGACATAAAACCCATAATAAATTTATTGACAAAAACTACCAAGGTGATAATACCTTGGTAGTTTTTTTATTTTCTATACTTTTCACACTTAAACTCATAAATTTCCGACCCCAAACGCAAGACTTAAGCATAATTTAGCTGTGATTTTTAATAAAACTCCACAATAATAAATTTTCACCAAGTTGGTAATACCTTGGTAAGAAATTCAGTTTGAATCCTCGAACTTTGCCAATTATTAATCACAACCATTGAGTTCTCTTTATGCTCCCTCTCAAAAATTCACTATCCTATTTCTTTCTCCTGTTGTAGAACCAACGGTCAGCGTAAGCTAAAGCGGATAGAGGCTTGAGAGAATTGGAGTAAGGTATTTACTCTTGGTTTTAAAATTTTAAAAAATGGCAAAATTCAATTTAGCACTTATAAAAGTGCTTTCTCACGAAGGCGGTTATGCCAACGATCCCGATGATTTGGGTGGTGAAACTTATAAAGGTATTGCTCGGAACTCGCATGGTACTTGGTTAGGTTGGACACTTATTGACCGCTTCAAAAGCAAACCTGATTTTCCACGCTCACTCGACACCAATCCCCAGCTTCAGAGCTTAGTTGAGCTGTTCTATTTCGATAATTTCTGGACACCTCTCAATGCTGAAAAAATTCAGAATCAAACTTCAGCCGATTCGGTTTTTGACTTTGCAGTTAACTCTGGCCTTGCCACCTCTGTCCGTCTGGTACAATCAATTGTTGGGACGAAAAGAGATGGGATAATTGGAGAACAAACACTCAATAAAATAAATTCCATAGACTTTGGATATTTTCAGGCAGTTTTCACTGTCTCCAAAATCAACTATTTCATGGCTATTATCAAAAAACGACCTCTCAACAAAAAATATCTCTATGGCTGGATTATTCGGGCTTTATCATTCAACGATTAATTAATCAAATATTAATCCAGAAAATAGGACTTAACCCACTTTGCAGCAAATCAGCATAAAACTCTTGCTATACATTGATTTGCTATTCTCGGAATTCAGATTTGAGCACTACAGATTTTTTCTTTACGAAGGGTGCATATTTGTATTTTAGAGCGTCATATAGTTTTTGTACCTTTTGATTTGGTTCTGTGCAACGTCGTATTTGTATCACTTCATCTTTATCGTTTTGAGCTAATGTGGTAACCGCTTTTTGCGTATTCATTATTCGTACTATCTCACTCCATCCACTGTGTATGCCCTCTTTTTTGAGTTGATGCCTGATGGTGTTTACCACCCAATAAGCTAATAATCCCAAGTGCAAATGAGCCATTGTACTTTCATCCTTTTTGTGATAGATGGGACGCAAATCAAGATCGGTTTTCAGTATTCTAAACGTGGCTTCAATTTCACGGATTGTATTGTAAAACTGCCATAGCATCTCTTGGGATTGCCCTTCCAGTGAGGTTCGAAGAAAATAAACGCCACTGCGTGCATTTATGTCAACATCTTTCTTTATTGCCCAATTGATGGCGGTTGCTATTTGCTTTTGCTCAGTTTCATTCTTTTCTTGTTTCTGTTTTCTTTTGCTTTCAGGCTGCTGACCCACCACCACTTCAATATCAAAATAGCGCTGTATGGACGGATATTTCCCTTTGAGCCGACCAATACGTTCGTAGACTTTATCTGCCTGTTTTACTCCTCCTTTTTTTGTCAGACTCTCGGCTATTGTCTGTAAACCGTCTTCAAAGCGTTGCCTGAACTGGTCGTTCATCGAACGTTCCTTGAGTTCTTTGGTATGGCTTTCCACTTTGAGGTAATAATCCGTATTCTTGTCTGACTTTACGGGGCAAAGTTCTATTTTTTGCTTCTTGTTGTCGGTTACCGTAACGGTGGCTGCATCTGCTTCCACCTTGTAATTTTTTAGACTCGAACGGGTAACACACAAATAATCATACCCTTTGGCTTTTACCATTTTCAGGTTATCTTCGGTGGCAATACCTGCATCCATCACAATAAGGGCTTTTTTTGCCGAACCGGAGGTCTTGACCCGAAGGTTTTCAATCATTGATTCCAGTGTTGCCGGATCGGACATATTTCCTTGAAGAATGGCTGAGTATTTTATAAACCCTTCAGGATTCACAACCAATGCCAATACCACCAGTTTGGCATCGCTTCGTTTTTCTTTACTTCGGCCAAACTTGGCGAGTGCACTTCCCGTTTTTCTGCCCTCAAAATAAGTATTTGTCAGGTCGTAAAGCATGATTCTGTCTTCAATATCAAACAGTTCGTTTGTTCGAAAAGATAAGTATTGCTCCAACGCCTCTTTTTCGTTATAGAGTTTGGTGCTTATCCGGTACAATTGGTCTTTCGTGACTTTTTCTACATCAAAACCGGTGATTTCGCATACGGCGGAATTCTCTTTTATCCAACTGGAGGTTTTGAGCTCCGAAGCCGGATACACCGCCCGGCTTATAATATGTGTCAGAGCTAATCGGATGTCGGAATCATTCCAGCCTTGTTGCTCTAAAAACGAGGCAATGCGCAGTTGACCAACCGCTTGATAAGAAAGCCATTCTGCCCCGATTTCCCGAACATCTTTATTGCGAATGCTGTTTATGTCGATTCTTTGATAATCTTTTCCATGCATGGCGGCTTTCGGTGTGGCTTCCTCTTTTGGTATATCAATACGCTTCTCTACCACCATGCGGTTGAAAAAACGTTCCACATAATCCAGCACCACCAAATCATCGCTGTATGGTAACTCAAACAACGGATTACCCAGATTAGCCACTTTGGCTGTAAGTATCTTTTGAATCGCATTCAACTGGTCGGCATTCAGCTCATCCAAAAAACCCGCACTTAACATCGTACGATGACATGCCTGACCGTTGTGATTACGGTAACTCTCCAATAAACGATAATAGCCGGACAGCTCTTTCGTTTCTGGATTTTTGCGCATGGAGATTCTGAAATACATGCCTGCAAAGTAAATACATAATCGGCTGTTTATCAATACCCCCCTGAGCACTACAAATGACTTTCAAAAACAAGCCGAAGCTGAAATTCAGACGCTTACAAAACAGAAGCTCAACAAATGCAGCTTAAATTGCAAAATAGCTAACCGTTTTACCAGCTTTTTTATCGTACTTTAACCGTTTGATAATGAAAAGCTGCAAGATGGGTTAATATAATCCATTTATAAGGTGTCTATAATGTCATTTTTCATTATCAATTATTAATTAAACTGCCATGCCAGCACAAATTATAACTACCGATGATCTTCGGGAATTCAAGATGGAATTGCTCGAAGAAATTATCCGATTATTTGAAAATAAAGGAGAAACAAAAGCAAAAAAATGGCTTAAATCCTCTGAAGTTAGAGGCCTGCTCAATGTGTCTCCTGGTACATTGCAAACATTACGTGCAAATGGAACTTTGCCTTACACCAAAATTGGAGGAACGTACTATTATGATCTTGAATGTATAGAGAAACTCCTCTCCAAAAACATAAAACAATAAGTATTTGAACTGTAGTAATTAAAATGTAAAGTGTTATCATGATACGAATAATTATATTATCTGAATAATCTCATGGAAGTAATAACAATCGAATCAAAAGCATTCAAAGACCTCATGGAAAAGGTCAATACCATTGCCAAATTTGTAGTCAATTATCAACCCGAAGAAATCAACGAAGAAGAAGCTTGGGTGGATGGTTATGAAGTTTGCACATTCTTGAAAATAAGTGAACGTACACTTCAACGCCTTCGCACTAAGGGACTTGTTTCTTATTCTATCATTTCGGGCAAAACCTATTACACCATTGCCGAGGTCAAACGTATGTTGAAAGAACGATTGGTAAAAAGCAATCAGGAAGCACTCGATGACCTAATTCAAAGTCACAAAACATATGTTGAGCAAAGAAGAAATACTCGCACGGACAGATAAAGGCTTGAATGTCTTCAAACATTATCTGCCGTTTCCGTTTCGTGTCGGGCGTAATTTTCTCAATCCATTGTACGAAGACAAAAAAGCTTCGTGCAATGTATATTTCGACAGAACAAATGATCAGTACAAGTTGAAAGACTATGGCAACGACAACTTCAGCGGGGATTGCTTCCACTTTGTCGGAAAAATACAGGGAACTGATTGCCGTCAAGCAGACAGTTTCATTGAAATCCTCCAAAAAATAAATCAGGATTTATGCCTGGGACTGGATAATGCTTCAAGCAACCAGTTCCCGAAATCCTTGTCAAATATGCCCACAAAGTCCTCAACGTCAACAATGTCCCCAATTTTGGAATCTAAAGAAGAACAACCCAAACCAATCAAACCCTTTTCCATTAAAGTCAACCCCTTTTCTGACCTCGAATTGACTTATTGGCATCAATACGGAATATCACTTGAAATCTTGAGAAGATACCAGGTTGTCTCGCTTAAAGAATTCGCTTCCGAAAACAACGAAGGCAAACCTTACAAACTTACGCCCTCTGAGAATGAACCAATCTTTGCATACCAAGGGAAACGATACTTGAAACTTTACAAACCTTTTTCGGCAGTTCGCTTTCAGTATGCCGGCGATTTGGGAGACAAATATTGTTTCGGACTGGAGCAGCTGCCACCTAAAGGGAATATCCTTTTTATCACAGGAGGAGAAAAAGACGTACTAAGTTTGGTCGCTAAAGGTTTTTCTGCAATATGTTTCAACAGCGAAACTTCTAATATTCCTCAGAGTATTATTCGGAAATTGTCTTACCGCTTTAAGCACGTTGTTATTTTGTACGATTGCGATAAAACCGGTATGGAAGCATCTACCAAACACGAACAGCTATTATCTTCACTTGGTGTAAAAAGAATGGTACTTCCTTTAAAAGGGAGCAAAGATGAAAAAGATATTTCCGACTATTTCAAACTCGGGAATACAAAGGAGGATTTTCAAAAATTGTTCATACAATTTTTAGACATTATTTATGCCGAAACCATGGCAGTACTTAAATCATGCGAAATCGATTTCACCAAACCACCCATATCAGCAGAAATGATAATTTCAATCAATAACGTCCCGCTTGGCACACAAGGCAATTTATGCTGCATAACAGGAGGAGAGGGGACAGGTAAAAGTAACTACATTTGCGCTTTGGTTGCGGGAACATTGAATACCGAAGATGATGATATCGACACCTTGGGAACACGTATCAAACCCAACCGCCAGAGTAAAGCCGTTCTGCTTTATGATACCGAACAATCAGAATTACAGCTTTATAAAAATACCATGAACAGTCTCAAACGGGCAAAGCAGAAACATTTCCCTCAAAGTTTCAGGGCATATTGCCTCACGGGAATGTCCCGAAAGGAACGACTTCAAGCAATTATCCAAAGTATGGATAAATTCTTTTATGAGTTCGGCGGTATTCATTTGGTAATTATCGATGGTATTGCTGACTTAATCCATTCGGCCAACGATGAAGCCGAAAGTATCCGGATTGTGGACGAACTTTACAGGTTGGCCGGAATATATCAGACTTGTATTGTCTGTGTGTTGCACTTTATCCCTAACGGGTTAAAGCTCCGCGGACATTTAGGTTCTGAGCTTCAGCGAAAATCAGCCGGTATTCTCTCCATTGAAAAAGACGACCAACCCGGAGTTTCGGTCGTAAAAGTGCTTAAAGTCCGTGATGGCAGTCCGTTGGATGTTCCGCTTATTCAATTTGCATGGGATAAGAAAGAAGAAATGCACATCTATTTAGGCGAGAAAACCAAGGAAGAAAAAGAAAAACGCAAAGAAAACGAACTTACCGCCACCGCCAAGGCAATCTTCGCACAGAAACGCTACTATACTTACCAGGAACTAACCGATAAGCTGCAAGAATACCTGGACGTAAAAGAGCGCACTGCCAAAGGCTATATCAAATTCATGCGCGAAAAAGACATTATCCTCAAAGACCCCGGCAAAATTAATTACTTTGTCATTGGTCATGGATAATTCGCATTAGTCTAAACTTGCAATTTGTATTGTTGCGTGATTGAATTAGATGTGAAAGTTGATCGAAAAATATTGTCGTTAAATATATAAATATCAAGTAATCAGTGATTAAAATAGTATTCTGCTATGTGTTGTTATTAGTTTTTCGTGTTGTGCGCTTATTAGTTTTTCATGCATAACTTGTGTGATTGATTATGGCAAAGTCTGTTTTCAATATATGTCTTTGCCACGGAGTGGCTAAATATGAATAACCCCCAGTAAACGAAGTGCAACTGGGGGATGAAGCTCACCCTCTCACACCAACCCCGTCCGGGGTTGAACAATCACAATATGTGAATGATATGTCATTCACTATCCTATATTTTACAGTTTAATGAATGACTTGTCATTCATTAAGTCTAATATAATTCATGATTCGCAATTCGCAAATCACAAACCCCTATATGCACTAAAATTTGTATCAAACCCCGTAATATGCGACAAAATTTGTCATTATCTTAGAATTCTGAGTGTATTTGTACATTTTTTTGTACATGGAAAAGAACCATTCTTTGTTTAATTAATTCTGTTAAAGTCAACATTGTCCACAATGTCCTAATGATATAATACAATATGTCTTTTGCTTCAATGGAGTCCATTAATCATATTGTTTCATATTTTGGCTGCGATAATATCCGAAAATCGGTTATGAAGCTCACCAACTCACACCAACCCCGATAGGGGTTGAATAAATGCAATAAAAATCAGAGGAATTTCTAACAATATATACCGAAAATCGGTACATATCGCAATAAATTACTTATATCTCAGACTGGGTTGAGATTGGAATAACTTCGGTCAAAAAACTATTGACCTTTTTGTAAATTAGCAACTGCATACAGAGGATAAACCTCAATATTTTGGTAAGTTGAAAAATTCTCTTGAGATATTCGAATACCCTTTTCAGATTTTTTTAAATCCATAAAGATTCTAAGACTTTGCATACTTCCTTTCGTTCCAGCTTTTACTTCTATTGGTAAAATTTGAGTTTCTATCTGAATTAAATAGTCAACCTCAGCATTACTACTCTTTGCTTCACGATGCCAATAATATAGATTTTGTCGTTGATAACAGGATGTAGATTTTATAAGTTCTAATCCAACGTTCAACTCTGCAAGAGCACCTTTGTTTATCGACTCAAAATCATTTTTAAGCAATACCTCCGAAAGTTTCAAGCCCAAAATTCGTTGAAAAATTCCTGAATCAAAAACGATAAATTTTCGCATTTTGGGATTTATCTCTGCTCCCAATGGAACTCCATTGGCTGCACTATGAGTTATGGGCAGTATCATTCCGGCCATCGTCAAAAGTTCAAGAGCATCTTTCACTTGTAAATGATTTGCATTCGGCAAAGCTTTATTGAATACGAATTTCTGTCCGTTTTGTTCTACTACTGATCTAAAAACCATACGAATAAGTGTTGGTGAAGACCTCTTTTTATATTTGGCAAAATCATCTTCATAAGCAGAAATCAAACCGTCAAGAACACGCTGGCACGATAATAAGTCTCCACCCGAAAAATAACTGGAAATAACTTTAGGCATTCCACCCAAAACTAAAAATTGTTTATACAATTCCAATGCTTTTGAATGAATGGCATCAGATAATGGTTTTTGTGGAGAAGCATCAGCAATGGTTTTACGAAGTAGTTCGGCATTGGCAGCCCGCAAAAACTCGCCAAATGAAAAAGGATAAAGAAACAACGAACTTACACGTCCAACTCCATAAGATGGCAGTTCAGCCAATGCAAATTCCAATAATGAACCGGCTGCTATTACATGTAATTCGGGATATTGCTCATAAAAAAAACGCAGGGAAGAAATGGCTGGCAAACAGCTTTGAATTTCGTCGAAAAACAAAAGTGTTTCACCAGGTATAATTGCTGTTTCGTAAAGAATAGATAATTGTTCACAAATAGCTTTGGGGCGTAAGTTCCCCTCGAAAATGCTTTTCACTTCGCTATCCTGTTCAAAATTTACTTCTACATAACTTTTAAACTGGCTACTGAAATTCCGAACCACCGATGATTTACCAACTTGTCTGGCACCTCTTATCAATAGTGGTTGTCTTTCATTGTCATTTTTCCAACGAATTAATTCTTCTTCTATATCCCGCTTGTAATAAGCCATTTTAAAATGTATTTAATGATATTTAGGCTACAAAGATAATTGTTTCTTTTGTTTTTACAAGGCAATAAATAGAATTATTTTTAATTTTTACAAGGCAATAAACGCTTAATAATTATATTTTTACAAGGCAATGTTCATATTTGTTTTGTTCTATATGATATTTATCTCTCATATTTGCTTCTGAAATCTAAATGTAAATATCTGTTTGTTTGAGAATAGGAATGAAATCTGAAAGGAATAAAAATGGGTTGAAAGCGGTCAGGCTTCGCCTGATAGTTCATTACGGGCAGCTCCGCAGGGCAAACGCCGGCAGGTAAAAATCCTCACCCTTTCTCGCCAGCTCGCTGAGCTTGTCGAGGCGCAGGGCTTGCATAGTCTTTTTGCCTGCCTCCGCACAATCAACCCTGCTGTTGTTTTTTTCTGTCACACTTTTTGCAATCCTCGCACAATTTGGCATATTGCTTTTTCTCGTTCCTCAAAAAAATCAATAAGCCAATCCTCACACAGGCAAAAAAGAAATCAGGCACTCCAACCGCCACCACCGTGCCTGAAATGCGCCAGAAAAAAACAACCCAAAGCTAAGATACATAACATGTAGTTATATGCGTTTTTTCATACTTCGTACTTCACTACGTTTCGGGGAGAATACCCTGAAAAAAGCTTATAACCAAATTATGTATAATAGCCGCACAAGATCAACGCTTTGCCCGCTACGCTGCCCGAAAAGCCTCAATATTTCCCCACCACCCATCAGTTGTGCAGAAAATAAAAAACATGTCGTTATTTGTTTGTCCATGTGCTTGCAGTATATGATTTCCATTTTCGCTCCATTCCGTTCCAAGAGCTGCGTTCGTTCCTCACGCTAGCCCATGATACTGCATTGCACTTCATTCCAATCATACACTTCAGCACCTCACGGCTTCGGGATACTGGCTCTCGATTATTTGCTTGTATAGGTCGTCTTATTCCCCTTTAGGGGTTAGGGGTTATTCCCCAAGCCCTTTTCCCGCGCATTTCCAATGGTATGTTTTTCGTTTCTGCAACGAGTTTGCCCCATTAATCGCCTAAAGGCAGAGCGGAAAGTAATTACACCTAATAGGTGCGTTATTCAGGCTTCGCCAACCCGAGAACAATGCCCCGAAAACCACTTGTGTTTTTTAATTATAGGTTTATTTCGGGTAGTAATAAAAAAACACAAAAGGTTTTCAAAATATGGGGACAGTTGTCAAGCTCCTTACAGCAGCTTGAAGGTTATTCAGCACTTCGTGCAATTCCTCATTTTCCCCACCGCCCATTAGTAGTTGCAGTCATTTCAGTCATTCGTTTATTATTTTATGCGCTTGCGGTCGGTGCATTCATTCCGGCTACATTGCGCTCCGGGAACTACGTTCGTTCCTCACTCCGAACCCCTACGCTACATTCTGCCTGCATTTAAGCATCCACCTCAGCACCCCACGGCATTAGTAGCTCCATTCTCTCACTCCATATATTACGTTCTTTCAGTCCCTACCCATGCCATTTTCCCACCCATTTCCAGCGGTTGCCTTCGTTCCTGCGGCGAGTAAGCCCCGAAAGAACTTAATGCAATGATTGTAGAAAATGAATTTATTATACAAATACGACGTTTTTATTGTCCTAAATGTTAACAGAAAAAAAGTACCTAAAAAACAAGGACTTTTTGAGTGAAAATAATTGCCGACAAAAAAAATGTTCACAAAGATAACAGCACTAAAATAAGTCTGTAAAGGTCAAGCCCTACGGGTTTTTGTCACAATCTCCACACCTCGTTTCACTTCGGGTAGTATTCTACCAAAAAACCTTGACAGCCTCACCGCTACATTTCATTCCGCTTTTTATTGCAGTAAGAGGGTGTTTACATTTTCTTTTTCCCTTTAGTGCTTTTTTGCGAAGAAAAAAATGAAGGGATTTTACCTCATTTATTCACCCTTTAATCGTTATCCTCATGTGTACCTTTATTTTGAAGTCTTATTATCAGAAAGAAGAAATCAGAAAACCTCATTTCTTTATCCTAAACAAAGGAAATAACAGCGGGAAGCCGCTTGCAGTTCCATGTCCAAATTGCTTCGTTATTCAGTTTCAATGTGAAGGAGAAAAAGAACAAATTTACTGGCTAATGTATAGCTTATGGCAGTCAAAAGCCTTTTATTCGTTTTTGAGGGGTTCGGTTATTCCGTTTATAGTTCTTAGGGATATAAAATCATGCCTTTTGGATGGGGTGGAAAAAGTGGCTAAAAATCCGGCTCAGTTTGAAAAAGCCGTGGCAGCTCTCCGCAGTCTGCAAGCGATGGAAAAGCAAAATAAACAAAACCTGCTTTTAATCTCTCAGGCAAAGCGAATGTTGTTTTACAAATACTTATAACACCAGCACACAAAAAAAAGCCTCCCAGTTAGGGAGGCTTCACTACTACAAATGGTTATAAACCCGAAAGTAGTTGTTTTAGCGATTTTTACGCCGGATAAAATTCTTCAAGACCAACGAAACAACAAAACTCACAACAGTTCCTACGATAGCAAGTATAATAGTTTTTAGCAAATCTTGTACAAACAGATTACTGAAAACAGATAGGACCATTCCCCCGAATGTTCCTGCATACACATTGCCATTAGTGGCTGTATCAAGGAGTCTCATTTTGTTTGGTTGAATCATTAGTATCAACGGCTGTTTGACTTACAGCGGTCATTACACCGCCTGCCAGTACGATATAACCGGCAATGGAAATCACCGCAGCGGGTAATGCAATCGGAGCTGCTAAAAGAGCTCCACCGGCAGCGGCTAATGCGATACCGATTGTACGTAAAGTTTTGAAGAACTTCGGCGTTGGAGCTTTAACCCGTTCAACTACGGTCATTTCATTCGGGTTGGTTGTGTTTACATTTTCTTTTTTCATAAACGTTGAATTAAATTTACATTTTAAATACCACCTCTATAAGAATTGAAGCCCCTCCCAAACTGAATTTTCCTTTTTCCTTCTACCATTGGAGAAGGTGCCCAAAGGGCGGATGAGGTCGGGAGGGTTAGGGGTTAAATCACTTCAACAATCGCCAACACGTTGTAAGCATTGTTGTTCAATGAATAATCTACATTGTTCACCGATTGAACAAAGTCAATTGACAGTAAAAAAATCTTTGTTCCTTCAAGTTCCGGAATTTCAGCAGGTTTTACTGACAAAGCCTGTGCTACTCCGTTGGTAGCAATTCGAACAGGTTCTGAAACCGTGATTTCGCTTTCACCTGTCAAAAAGTTTATACTTGCAAAACCACTACGGAATACAACATGAGTAGCTCCTTGTGGGAGACTAACGTCATTCTGGGGAACAAGAGCTGCAATACTTATTTCACCGGTAGCTGCGTTCAACTGATAGGGTTTATACAAAACAGCTCCAATAACTGCATTAATGTTGAAGTTGAAACCCTTCAACAATAATTTCGCTTCGGCTTTCGCCATGCCTTCGGCTGCACTTCGTTCACCTCTGGCATTTGCTTCATCCATGTTTTTAATTTGAGCCATGATTTGTGTCAGTCGAGAAGTCACGCGTCCATCCGATGCATTTTGGCCTAATACACGAACGGAATCGCGCAATAACTTTCCTGCTGAAGCTGCATTACCAAACTCAGCACCATTTTCCCGGGTACGGGCAAATCCAGGATCATTAGCGATTCGGGAAGCGTCCACACCACCTTTTTCACGGGCAAGGTAACCGTCTTTCGACTTGTAGAATGAAATTCCACCAATGGTTCCCCGCAATTTGAGAATACTTTTTTGTTGTGCCATAATACTATGTTTTTAAAATTATACGGACAAAAGTATATTCACAAATATCATTTTGTAGCACAGGTACTTCCGTCTTTGTCAATCCTTTCCGTTTTTTCCTATACTGACACATTTGAGTATACATAAAATTTGTACTTTTGCATAAAATAGTAAGAGAAATGGAAGTGAAACGTATTTGTATCTATCCGAAAGATATCCAGCGTATCACCGGAAAGAGTGAACGTTACGGAAGGTTGTTGCTTGCTAAGATAAAAGAACGCAACGAAAAAGAAGAACACCAATTCGTGACTGTTGATGAATTCTGCCGATACACCGGATTAAAAATTGATCAGGTTGCCCCGTTTATTGCGGGATAGTTCCTCATGTATGGATGAAGTAGGACAAATCCTTATCAACGCCCTACATAGTGTATGAAAAAAGCCGTATTGGTGCAAACAATACAGCTTTCATTCAAAATCCCCTCAAATTCTCTCTATCACTCTTTACGATTGTAACCGATTGGATTCCTCGGTTTATTTTCTAATTCCTTTTGGCTTGCCAGTTCCGTCAATGCCTGATAAATGTCATTAAACTGCATATTGGTATCTACCATAAACTCTTCTATCTTTTGGTTTAGTTCCACATAGCCTAAAGCATATTGGCGCAGAATAACAAACGCCCGGATAATTTGTACGTTTACCTCAATAGCTGTTTCACTTCGTAGCACGCTCGAAAGCATGGCTACTCCTTGTTCTGTAAATACTGTAGGGTTCACAGAACTGTGTTTTAGGCTTTCGGGAAACTGGTCACAAATTGTGACCAGTTCATTCCATTCTTGCTTTGTCAGTTCAAACATAAAGTCGGGAGGGAAGCGATTGATATTTCGCTTTACGGCTTGTTTCAGTACTTTGGTTTTTACCTCATACATTTCCGCCAGATCAAAGTCCAACATAACACGCAGTCCTCTGACCTCAAAAATTTTGTTTTGGATAAGTTGTAGTTCCATAATGATTGTTGATTTATAATTGAAAGGAGCTTTCCATTTCCTTTAGTTTTCCAGAAAGAACGCCCATATCATGACCTATTTTATTATCCGTTATCCGGGCATAAATCTGAGTAGTTTTGATATTCGTATGTCCCAGCATTTTCGATACAGTCTCAATGGGTACGCCCTGCGACAGTGTGATTGTAGTGGCAAAAGTATGTCTGGCCAAGTGGAAAGTAAGATTCTTTTGGATTTCGCACAAGTCGCCGATTTCTTTCAAATAGGCATTCATTTTTTGATTACTTGAAATTGGCAGGATTTTCCCTTCAGGAAGTTTTCCTTTGTATTTCTCTAATATCATTTTTGGAACTTCAAGCAAGGGAATGTTTGAGTTTACATCCGTTTTCTGGCGTTTGGTCATAATCCAAAGGTTGCCATCAAATGAAGTGCGGATATTGCTTTCTTTCAGGTTATACACGTCAATATATGCCAGTCCGGTGAAGCAGGAAAATACAAAAATATCACGTACATGTTCCAATCTTGGTATCTCGATCTTTTTCTTGAATATTAATTCCAATTCTTCTTTAGTCAGGTATCCACGGTCAACTTTATTAATTCTAATCTTATAGTTTACAAAAGGGTCATGGAGCATCCAACCATTATTACGGGCAATCAGGATAATTCGTTTGAAGAATTGCATAAATTTAGCGGTTGTATTTGACTGACATTGACAATCTACCATTAGAAAGGTTTCAAAATCAGAGATAAACATGTGGTTTATTTCTGCAAAATGAATGTCGGATAAATTATATCTTTTCCGGAGAAAGCTGGTTGTGTGTTTTAATGTAACCTCATATTTTTGATAGGTAGCCTTGGATTTACTTATTCCGATAAGGCTTTTTACATCAGCATTATGTTTCTTGAATAATTCAAGCAAGGTATGCTGTTTTGTATTGATCCCCAGAAAAATATTCTTGACTTTTTCTGCAGTCACTGACTGCATTCTTTCCAGTTCCTGGTGGTAGATTCTGTTTAAAACTGATTTCGTGTTATCAATAAGGGCATTGATTTCAAGTGCTTTTGCGCTTCTTCCACTCATTTTTCCCAATTTTACGTCCCAGTGACCAGGATCAATGTCAGTTTTCATTGTAAAACGTGTTTCAATACCATCAATAGTAATTCTACACATAAGTGGCACTGTTCCATTTTGTTTCTGTTTGTCTCTTTTCAGAAAAAAGAGTACGTTGAATGTTGTTTTCATAATCTCAAATTGAATTACAAAGTTAGACTTAATAAATTGTTTATGAGAGTTATGCAGGATGCCAATATCAGACAGGAAAGTGCCTATTTCGGACAAATCGTACCCCTTTTGGGGAAAACAGAAAAGGGGTATGAATTAGGAAATAAAGTAGGTCAATTTTTGTCGTTATTATGTCCTTTTTGTGGGAACGTAAAACAAAGAAAAAACCCTACAAATCACTGAATTTGTAGGGTTTTACCGTTATTTGTCGCTAAATGTCTTAGCTATTTGCGGAGAGAGAGGGATTCAAACCCCCGGTACCTTGCAGTACGGCGGTTTTCAAGACCGCTGCAATCGATCACTCTGCCATCTCTCCAGGGATCGTCTTTTCTTCAAAGGCGGTGCAAAGATACGTCTTTTTCTGAAAATACCAAACAGTTAATTTGCTATTTATTCATTTACTAATTAGAATTTTCATTTAAGAAGTAGATTCGATTGTAAATCAGTAAATTGTAAATCGTAAATAATTATACGGTTTTCAAATATTCCACTACATTTTTTTCGATACGTGAAGTAATGTTGCTTACGTCGGCTCTGTCGAACGCTTCTCCACTGATATTTTCAAATAATTCAATGTAACGTTCGCTGATACCGGCTACAATTTCAGGCGTCATTTCAGGTACTTTCTGACCATCTTTTCCCTGGAAGCCGTTCTCCATTAACCACTCACGTACGAACTCTTTAGAAAGCTGTTTCTGAGCTTCTCCTTTCTCGAACAATTCCTGATAACTATCGGCATAGAAGTAACGTGATGAGTCCGGTGTATGAATCTCGTCGATAAGGTAAATTTTACCATCCCGGCGACCGAATTCATATTTGGTATCTACCAAAATCAAACCGCGCTTAGCAGCAATCTCTGTTCCACGGAGGAATAATTCCATGGTGTACTTTTCCAGCATGGCATATTCGTCGGTAGAAACGAGGCCTTGTTTCAGTATTTCTTCACGTGAAATATCTTCGTCGTGCAGGCCGTATTCCGCTTTGGTAGTAGGGGTGATGATAGGTTGCGGAAAACGTTGGTTTTCACGCATTCCGTCTGGAATCTTCACGCCACAAATTTCGCGTACGCCGCTTTTGTAGGCTCTCCAGGCACTTCCGCAGAGATAACCGCGAACAATCATTTCCACAGGATAACCTTCGCAACGAAGACCTACGGTGACCATAGGGTCGGGTGTAGCCAGTTTCCAGTTTGGAACAATATCGGCAGTTGCATCCAGAAATTTGGCTGCAATCTGATTCAGCATTTGTCCTTTATAAGGAATACCTTTTGGCAATACCACATCGAAAGCCGATATACGGTCGGTGGCAATCATAACGAGTAAATCGTTTTTCACTGTATATACATCACGTACTTTGCCGTGATACACATTTTTCTGTCCATCGAAATGGAAATCGGTGTTAGTAAGTGCGTTCATATTGTTGAGTTTATTTTTATTTATTTTATTGTTAAATCATTATTAGTTCGTTTAATCCTTGCCAAACCAGTTCGACTTAAATTACATTCTTTTCTGACAATTCTCAAATTGGCTTTTTCTTTATGATAGTTTCTGAATTTTAATGATAATTCATTGTCTTTAAATATCATTTTATTTTCATCGTTGATTTCAAATTCAACTTTTGTTACATCAATATTATTAAGCTCTTTAAATCTATCTACTATTACCGAAAATGTGTTAGGCTGACGATGATCCACAGCTAATTCTTCCCATTTTGATAATTCATTCGTTTCTTGACATTTTACATAACCATTTACAGAATTATGATAAAAAAATTTCTTTTTTACAGCTCTCAAATCATCATGAATAGCACTTCTACATGCAATGTTAAACAAACTATTAGGATTTTCTTGTGGTTGACTTACCATCAAAATATATGAAACGTATAAGCTTGTATTATTTGAATATATAACTTCAAAACATCTTGCTCCAAATTGAACTTTGGCAATTTTCACATCACTTATATGAATACCTCTGTCAGAGCCACCGATATTTTCGTTATTAAAGAAACAATCATAATCTAATAAGTCCATTAAATCATTGAAATCTTGCTCGTTTAGAGATTCACCAAATTTATACGAATTTAAGATACACTTATAATGATTTAGTGCATCTTTCTTGAATTTATAAATTTTATCTCCAATTTTAATCATTTATCTGTTATTTTTTAAGCATCTGTAGGTTAATGATTTAAATGATAATCTACATTTTTTAGACCCAATATTACTAAGTATTTTCCATTTTTCGTACCCAATATTGAGATTTTTTTTATTATTATTCGTACTCAATGTTACTTTTTCAATACCAAAATCTCTTCTTTTTCTTGTTCCCCTTTAGGGGTTAGGGGTGGTCTTTTCTCATACGCCTCCACAATCCGTTGAACGAGTTTGTGGCGCACAATGTCTTTTACATCGAACTCAACTTTTGCAATTCCTTTAACGTTTTTCAGAACTTCTAATGCATCAATTAAACCGGATTTCTGCTGATAAGGAAGGTCAATCTGCGTCATGTCGCCTGTGATGATCATTTTAGCATTTAATCCCAGTCGGGTCAGGAACATTTTGATTTGCGAGGTAGTGGTGTTTTGAGCTTCGTCCAGAATCACCACTGCATCGCTGAGTGTTCGTCCACGCATAAAAGCCAGTGGAGCAATCTGTATGGTGCCGTTTTCCATGTATTCTTTCAGTTTCAGCGGTGTGATCATATCCTGCAATGCATCGTAGAGCGGTTGCAGATATGGGTCAATCTTTTCCTTCATATCTCCGGGCAGGAAACCGAGTTTTTCGCCTGCTTCCACAGCCGGACGACTGAGGATTATCTTTTTAATTTCTTTGTTTTTCAGCGAGCGAACGGCCAGCGCAATAGCGGTGTAAGTTTTACCCGATCCGGCTGGTCCGATAGCGAAAAGCAAATCGTTGGTTTCAAAATCTTTGACTAACTTTTGCTGATTGGGTGTTCGCGCCATGATAGATTTTCCATTCACACCATGTAAAATCAGGTTGTCGAATCGAATTTCGGCAGGTGCGCTGCCTTTTATAATTTCGATAATGTTTTCTTCGGATAAAGAATTGTTATCCAACGAGTAACGTTCTAATTTTCTGAGGTTGTTGATAAGTCGTTCGGTATCTTCATCACTTCCCGAAATTTTCAAAACATGTCCGCGTGCCATCAAGCGCAGGTTTGGATGCAGGTTTTTCAATAATTGCATATTGCAATTATTCACACCATAAAAAACAATGGTGTCGGTATGTTCGGAAAGTTCAAAGATTTGCTCTATCATTGGCAGTTAGAGATTAGCTTTTCCAAAGTTTTAAACTTTGGAAAAGCTGATTTTGGGTTATTAATAAGCGAATAATGGGTATTTTTCCATTGTTTTATTTACACGTTCGCGAACTGAAGTGATAACTGCTTCGTTTTCAACATTCGAAAGTACGGTTTCGATCAGTTCGGCAATCAGTTCCATCAGGTCTTCTTTTGCTCCACGGGTAGTGATAGCAGGTGTTCCGAGGCGGATACCCGAAGTCTGGAATGCTGAACGGCTATCGAATGGCACCATGTTTTTATTTACAGTTATATCGGCTTCTACCAATGCTTTTTCGGCCACTTTACCTGTCAGTTCAGGGAATTTTGAACGAAGATCCACCAACATGGAGTGATTGTCGGTTCCACCTGAAATGATAGTAAATCCACGGCTGATTAATGCATTTGCCAAAGCAGCAGCATTTTTCTGTACCTGTGCCTGATATGCTTTGTATTCTGGTTCCAAACATTCGCCGAAAGCCACAGCTTTAGCAGCAATCACGTGTTCCAGCGGTCCACCCTGAATGCCCGGGAATACGGCCGAATCCAATAATGCCGACATCATTTTTACTTCGCCTTTAGGAGTGGTTTTCCCCCATGGGTTAGGAAAGTCTTTGCCTAGCAAAATAATACCACCACGAGGTCCACGAAGCGTTTTGTGGGTAGTTGAAGTGACAATGTGTGCCCATTTCACAGGATTTTCGAGCAAGCCTGCTGCAATCAGTCCGGCAGGGTGAGCCATATCAATCATCAACAGCGCGCCTACTTTATCGGCAATTTCGCGCATACGTTTGTAATCCCATTCGCGTGAATAAGCCGAACCTCCACCTACAATGAGTTTTGGTTTTTCGCGCAAAGCCACTTCTTCCATCTGGTCGTAATCCACACGTCCGGTTTCCTGACTTACATTGTATTCGGTAGGACGGTAAAGGATACCCGAACTATTTACCAGCGAACCGTGCGAAAGGTGTCCGCCGTGCGCCAGATTCAAACCAAGGAAAGTATCGCCCGGATTCAAACAAGCCAAAAATACAGCTGCATTGGCCTGAGCACCCGAGTGAGGTTGCACATTGGCCCATTCGGCTCCGAAAATTTCTTTCAGTCGGTCGATGGCGATTTGTTCGCTCTGATCCACCACTTCGCAACCACCATAATAGCGTTTGCCCGGATAACCTTCGGCATATTTATTTGTCAGCACCGAACCCATTGCTTCCATTACCTGGTCGCTCACAAAGTTTTCCGATGCAATCAATTCAATACCTTTCATCTGACGCTGTTTCTCACGCGCAATGATGTCAAAAATAATCTGGTCTCTTTTCATTTTATATTTCTAATTTTACGAATTTATTCTAATGATACGAATTTAATTTTTGCTTTAAGCTTGATTCAGAAGTTTTTGAAACCTTTCTACAAACTTCCCTACATGAAAACCATCCATCAATGCATGGTTGGCGTGAATATCCACCGGAAGCCACATTTTATCACCATCTCGGGTCAGTTTCCCGAAAGTGATTTTTGGAATACTGCGCGAAGCACTAAATTTCCGGGCATGATTGACCGCATAAAAATCGACCCACGGCACAGTTGAATAATGAATTACTTCGGGTCCCGGATCGGGAAATTTTAATCCGAACTCGGCTTTTACTCTATCAGTTTCTGTTTTAGCCTGTTGCATAAACGCTTCGATGTTTTCGGTATAAGGAAAATATCCGCAACCATAGGTTTCGTCTTCCCTGAAGATGGTTGCACCTGCACCAACACTGTCGTAACAAACTACTTTATCATCCTCTATCCTGTAACGGAATTCTTCAATTTCGTTTATTGCTTTGAGCGATAAATACAGGTAGTACAACGAAAAGGAATACCCTTTTTCTTTGGCAATTTTGCGGGCTGCAGAGCATTCCACACGCACCACAACACCAAACAAAGGTTCGTCGAACGAATTGAACACTTCGAAATGTTCCCTGCGTTTCCAGTTTTTTATATCGATTTCGTGTTTCATGCTAACCTGATTATTTTTTCTTTTTCTGTACCGTCCAGCCGAATTTTCCTATTTCTTCACCCAGTTTATAATAGTGTCCGTGTGAATATGCAATCAGCTTTGCTTCGTTTAGTTTAAAAGTATCCGTTTCCGGGTCGATATACTTTGCATCTGCCTGCACATTCACTACATCGGCTATAAACATATCATGACTTCCCAAAGGGATAATTTCCTTCACTTTACATTCGATACAAAGTGGCGCTTCGGCAATAATCGGAGCCTGTACTTTTTCGCCACGAACAGGGGTTAGTTTCATTTCCTGAAACTTATTGAAGTCTTTCCCGCTTTTTACACCGCACCAATCGGTAGCATAAGCCATATCTTCGTTTGTCAGATTAATGACAAATTCCATATTCTTTTTTATAATGTTGTACGAATGGCGTTCAGGTCTTACCGAAATATAACACATTGGCGGATTGGAACAGATAGTTCCCATCCAGCTTAATGTCAGCATATTGTATTCATCCGGAGTGCTTCCGCAGCTTATTAACGCTGCCGGTAGCGGATAAATCATGGTTCCCGGTTTCCAGTTAACTTTATTCAAAACAGCTCCTTATTTAATTTTTACTTCTTCTACTTTTACTTCGCGCTCGCAATACCGACATTTCAGTTTTGTTTTGTCATTTTCTTTTAGAACAAAAAAACGCGTTTGCACAGGCTGATGATTGGTGATACAAACCGGATTTGCACATTGTATCACTTCACGAATTTCATCGGGTAAAATCAACGGACGTTTTTCCACTACTTCAAAATCGCGTATGATATTAATTTTGGCATCCGGACAAATCAATGCCAGTTTGTTGGTTTCGTTTTCGGCCAAAGCTCTGTCGGCAATTTTGACCAAACCTTTTAGTCCGATTTTTTTGCTTTCCAGATTATTTGCCAGTGTAATCTGATTTTTGCAGGTGTCCAAATGCAGAATATGTACTACTTTAAACAGCTTGTCAGCCGGAATATGGTCAATCACCGTTCCGTCCTTAAGTGCTGCAACTTTTAATTTTTTTTCCATTGAATACGTATTATTGCGAATTAAATCGAATTTTAAATGCTTACCGCTTACCGCTTACCGCTTACCGCTTACTGCTGTTGCAACACCTTGCTCACAATGGCCTGGCGTACATATAAACCGTTTTGTGCTTGCTGAAAATAGTACGCTTTTTCGTTACTATCCACATCCGGATCTATTTCGGTAACACGCGGAAGCGGATGTAATATCTTTAAATTTGATCTGGAATGCTCCAGCATGTCATTTTTAAGCGTGTACACGTTTTTTACGCGTTCGTATTCCATCAAATCCTGAAATCGTTCACGTTGAACACGGGTCATATACAAGATATCAGCATCATTGAAATTGTCATGTAAATCAGCTGACTCTGTGTATTTTATTCCATGATTTTTGCAGAACACCTTATATTCGTCCGGCATTTTTAGTTCATCGGGCGCAATAAATTTGAATGTCGGATTGAAATGCGACATAGCCATAATCAGTGAATGAACTGTACGACCATATTTTAAATCGCCTACCAAACAGATATTCAGATTTTCAAGCGTTCCCTGAGTTTTAAATATCGAATACAAATCGAGCAAAGTTTGTGAAGGATGTTGGTTTGCACCATCGCCGGCGTTGATAACGGGTACAGGTGAAATTTCGGCAGCGTAGCGCGCAGCTCCTTCGAGTGGATGACGCATTACAATGGCATCGGCATAGGAACTTACCATGTGAATGGTATCGTTCAGAGTTTCTCCTTTTGAGGAACTGCTGGTTGCTGCGTCCGAAAAACCGATGATAGAACCTCCAAGGCGGATGACAGCAGTTTCGAAACTTAACCTGGTACGTGTGGAAGGTTCGAAAAAGAGCGTGGCAATCACTTTGCCATCCAACGTTTTCTGATTGGGATGTGCTTCAAAGGCAGCTGCCGAATCAAGAATCGAAAGAATTTCTTCCTTACTGTAATCCGAGATAGAAACCAAACTGTTTTTACTCATGGCGTTTCATTTTTTGATATAAAAAAAACCAACACAAATCCGCGCAGATTTATATTGGTTTACATATTTTCAGAGGCAATTCGTCCAAGCAACTATTTTGCTGAAAGTCGCTATGGTCGAAGAAATATTTAAATTTTTCTGATTTCATTTTTCCGGTTACAAAGATACGACTTTTCATCTGAAAAATAAAGTAAAAAAGCGGATTGTTGATAACTGTTTCGAATGATTATTTTTTCTTTTTCAACGCAGCTTTCATTTCGTCTTCATTCACTCTGAATTCAACGATCTTTTTTACAAGTTCTACCGGAATTCCTGTCTTTACAGGAAACTGAATTGCGCCTTTTGAGGTTTTGTACATACTTAAATTATCGGCAAAAACCACAATGGGCGATGCCGTTGGATAAAATCCCACATGTTGTTTGTTGGCTGCAAAATACACCAAAACGCCATGTTGTTTGTAAGCCGGCATCCCGTAGCTGATAACTTCTTTAGCTTCAGGCGCTGCTTCTTTAATGGTGGCTCTGATAAGTTCCAGCAATGGCCGGATATTTTCGGGTTGTGCGCTGATGTATTCATCCACAGAACTGTATGTTGCTTTCGAATCCATATTATTGGTTTTCAATTTTTACTCCTGTTATTTTTTCTAATTTCGAACTTAATAATGAGGCATCCTGCTTACGAATGGATAAAATCATTTTACATTCATTGTCGAAAATCTGTTGCAAAACCAGCGGATTCACTTCTTTGATAATGCGCATAACATCATTCAGTAGTATATAATCAAAATGTATAGTAATTTGTTCGTCAATAGTTTTTTCAACAATTTCAGCATTATTCAGAGCATCGGCGGCTGCTTCTTTATAGGCAGTGACCAATCCGCCGGTGCCAAGCAAAATACCTCCAAAATACCGAACTACCACCACAAGAATATTCGTTAAATCACGCGAATTAATTTGTCCGAGAATTGGTCTGCCCGCTGTGCCGGATGGTTCTCCATCGTCGTTTGCACGAAAATCAACCCGCTCGAATCCCAGCATGTAAGCATAACAGATATGCCGCGCATCGAAATATTTTTTACAGAAATACTTTAAAATCTCCTTAATTTCTTCCGACGAATTTACAGGAATGGCAAAGGCCAGAAATTTACTGCCTTTTTCTTTATAAATTCCTTCCGATGCAGAAACTATTGTTTTGTAGGTATCGTTCATATTGGTCTTATAATCGAAAGTAAAATTACAGAATTCTTGCTGAAAAACATAAAAATAATTGATATCAAATCACTTTTTTCTGAAACTTTACGGTAGTTCAGTTTGTTTTAATATCAGAATTTAAGTTGAAAAACCGGGGATGAAAGTTGAACCTTTTAAAATCTATGGATATGTCGAAGCTTGAATTAAAACAAATCTACCTCGAACTGGAACACGAAATCAAACGGTTAAGCCAGTCGACCATTGTTATTTACCGCGATGCAACCCGCGACGATGCACAGCAGGTTATTGCCGATCTGAAACCGGATATTGATAACTGGGTTGTGCAGTTAAACAGCAGAAACATTGCTTGTTATGAATTGGAGAACTTGTTGGAAGCAAAACGTTGTTCCATCAAACTTTCCCGATTGAAAAACAAAGGTGTTGATGCCAAAGAGATTGAGAAAATTAAAGGTGATGTTATGCGACTGATAGCCAAAGCCATTATGAACTCATATCTTGAAACTCTTTTCAGAAATCAGAATACGCCTTGTCACGACAAGGAAGTGTTGTATGAACATTGAATATTTCAGATTGTGCCACATATTATTGAATGAGAAAACCTGTTGAATTTGAAAAAATTCAACAGGTTTTATGTTTTTACGGATAAGCAAAATGAAAAATAATGTATATTTGCAACCGAAAAAATGTTGTCGCCTTTTTAGCTCAGTTGGTAGAGCAATTCATTCGTAATGAATAGGTCTGGGGTTCGAGTCCCCAAAAAGGCTCTGAAAAAACTTATTAGAAATTTTACAAATTTCTGATTTTAAACTTTTCCAAAGTTTAAAACTTTGGAAAAGTTTGTTTTTTGTAGAAACTGATTTCTTATTTTCCAGCCAACAAGTCCAGTATTTCATACATCCGCTGATTGTTTTCTTTGGTCAGTATGAACTGATTTCTGATTTCGTCTGCCGATTGCACTGTGTCCGATGGAATAAGTTCAGAAGCTCCGTGTACCAGCATTTCGTTTATTGATTCAGGTGTAGCTTCGTAATGGAATTGAAGTGCCAAAACACGGTTGTTGTAAATAAAAGCCTGATTTTTGCAAACTTCCGATTCAAATAAATGAACAGCATCCACAGGTATATCAAACGTATCTCCATGCCACTGAAAAACAGTTGTTTTATTTGGAAAATTTTTTGTCAGGGGATAACTGCTTGTTTTAGAAATTTCGAGCCAGCCAATTTCTTTTGTTTTATTCGGATATACTTTTGCACCCAGTACATCAGCAATAAATTGAGAACCCAAACAAATACCAATCACCGTTTTGCCACTATCGATGGCACTACGGATAAATTTTTTTTCTTCAGTTAACCACGGGAAAATTTCTTCTTCGTACACGCTCATCGGGCCACCCATAACGATAAGCCAATCATATTCTTCTGATGTTGGATAGATTATTTCTTCATAAAGTTTAGTGAAGTTGACGATATGACCTTTCTGCTGAATCCAGTTTTCGATACAGCCCAAGCCTTCAAACGGAACGTGCATCAATGTGTGAATGCGAAGTTTATTCATGATGTTTGTTTTTTTGCAAAAGTACTGATATTTCTCAGTTCGAAATATGATTTCAATATAAAACAGGGTATCTTTTCTTTTTGAAAGATACCCTGCATTATTATCAGAAGTTATTTTATCAATTCACATGAATTCTGATTACTGCATTATCCGAAATAGAATCGGTTGTTGCTGAATCAGTATCAAGTTTCATTTCTTTTTGTTCAATTTTCAGTTTGTCGGCTTCGCGTTTCAGAACGATATTCGCAGCTATCATACCTACAATGATTAATATAAGGGCTCCCAACAGGAGTTTATTGCTTGTTTTCATACTTTTATAATTTATTGATTTTTAAAAATTTGACAAATAATGAATGCCTTTTGCAATGAATTTCAAAGGAATGGCATATAGGTTTTTTGTAGCGGTATCAGTCTCCGTTTTGTTTACGCTATAGCTGTATAAATTGCTATAGAATTGCGGATGTTTTTTCACTGAATTAGCTGCGTACCCAATTCCTACAATGACTATAACAGCCAGAGCTTTCAGAATACGTTCCTTCTTTTTCATATTATTTTCCTTTTTTGAAAATTTCGTATTGAGCAGCAATTTCGTCAAATTCCATTCCGAGTAACTCCAGGTTTTTGAAAATTAAGGGCAATTCCTGTTCGAGAAATTGTTTTTTACGGTAACTTTTGATTTTCGGTTTTGCATCTTCCGATACAAAAAAACCTACTCCACGTTTGTTGTAGATAATTCCGGTCGATTCCAGAAAATCATAGGTTCTCATTACGGTATTGGGATTCACCTGCAGTGCTACTCCCAATTCCCTGACAGACAGCACCCGGTCGCCTTCGTTCAGCTTTCCGAGCAGAATCTGTTCACATACATAATCGCCAATTTGCAGGTATATGGCTTGCGTTTCTCTGAATTCCATACTATTAAACTTGTTTTTCAGTTAAACGGAAATAACTTACAATCCATAGAAATGGAAGAGTTGCATATTTTATAACATCGCCAAGTACTGTCATACCCGGAAATAATTCATGTCCTATAGGAAAATTAATATTAAAGTCATTATTTCCGTTTAAGTGAAACGAACCAAACATCAATTTAAGCATAAGCATTTCCAATAATGCTAATCCAAACGAAAGGACAAAGATTGACAATATGGTTTTAAATGCTCCACTGCGTTTGAAATAAACAGATCCGAGTGTAAATACAGCTTGTAAAATAGCGAATGAATAAAATGTACTCCACAGACTTGTTGATTCCTGTCCAAATTGATTGGTCGATTCAAATAAATTAAATGTAACCGGTACATTGTGTCCGAAAATCAGATTTTCAAGATTGATTCCTATAAATGTTCCAACAGTATACGTAACCAGAAATGCTGCGAAAAAGTATACAGTGTTAAGAATAATGGCAGTAACCAGCTTTTCAGTATGTGTAGCCGGAATCAGTAAAAAATGCATTCCGGTTGGTGTGTAATTAAACGATTTGAAACTATTGGATGCAAAAACCAGTCCGGCAATAAAAACAAACATGGATACTGACTCGGCCTGATGCATTAACATGAAAACGATGGTTGCAATACCCCAGAAAGCCAATTCACGTTGCTTGTTTTCGATAAAATATCTCGAGATTAATAAACCTAAACGGTTCATACTAAATGTTGTGTTCATGTTTCTGTTTATTTAAAAAGTTTGACAATTTGTTGCGTATTACTTAGCACAGCGTTGAATAGTAATTCAATGTCGAGTTTGCTGTCATCGCCGGTTTTGTTTTCGCACACTTGGTATAAGCCACGCAAAGTTTCTTCGCTGTAAATAACTGCATTATCTTTCTCGTTACGGTCAGAAACGCAGAAATATAATTTTTTGGTTATTTCTTCGATGGTCTGATTAAACACAATTTCATGTTTTTCCATGATAGTAATGGAATCAATCAAGCTGTCGAGGTCGTGTACCTGATGTGTTGAAATAAGCAAACAACGGGTGTCGTCGATAGCCGAAGCCACCATGCGACGGAACTGACCTTTCGATGGAATATCAAGTCCGTTTGTTGGTTCGTCCATCAGCAGTAATTTTGTGTTGGTTGCCAAACCAAAAGCCACAAAAACCTTTTTCTTTTGTCCGTGCGATAATTTATTCAGCATCTGACGTTTGTCGGTAATGTCGAATTCTTTCAGATAATTGTTGAACTGCTCAGCGCTGAATTTTGGATAAAATGGCGCATACACATTTTCATAATTCTGAATGCTCAAAGTTAGCAATGGCAATTCCTCCGGTAAGAAATAAATTTCCTGTAACATTTCAGGAAATCTTTTTTCAGGAACAAATCCCATGGTGTCGATAGTGCCCGATGTTGGAAAAACCAAACCGGAAATAAGTTTCAATAAGGTACTTTTACCTTCGCCGTTCTTTCCAAGTAACCCGTGAATTCTTCCGGGTTCGAGTTGCAGACTCAGATTGGAAAGCAATTCTGCTCTTTTGCTGTAACTGAATGTTACGTTTTGAATGTTTACCATTTTTGTCAATGTTTATACTGTTTGATTTAGTGTGTTAGTGAAATAGTACACCGCAAAAGTATATCAATTCAATTCATTTGTCAATAGTTGCAGTGTTAAATAATGTTAATAACGAAAAAATATATTTTTATATATTGATTATCAATAATATAATAAACAATTGTTGAGCTTTTAAAATATGAATTTAAAAATGTTTACCTTTGCAAATAAGAAATTGTAAATCGTAACCCCGATAGTTATCGGGATAAATTGTAAATTTAAACAATGCATACAACCGAAGATAAATTGCGCGAATTTGAACGTCTGCTGGATATTATGACCGAATTAAGGGCTAAATGTCCCTGGGATAAGGAACAGACTTTCGAAAGCCTGCGCACACTTACTATTGAAGAAACCTACGAACTGGCTGATGCCATTATACGTGACGATAAAAAGGAAATCCGTAAAGAGCTGGGTGATATATTGTTGCACATAGTTTTCTATTCCGAAATGGGAAGTGAAACTTTTGATTTTGATATTTACGATGTATGTAAAGGTTTGTGCGAAAAACTGATATATCGTCATCCGCATATTTTTGCTGATGTAGAAGCTAACAATAGTGAGACTGTGATGCAAAACTGGGAGTCATTAAAACTGAAAGAAAAAGGTGGCAACAAGACAGTACTTTCAGGAGTTCCGGTTTCACTTCCGGCCTTGATTAAAGCACATCGCATACAGGATAAAGCCCGCAGTGTGGGTTTCGATTGGGAAGAACGCGAACAGGTTTGGGGAAAAGTGCAGGAAGAAATTGATGAGTTCAAAGCGGAAGTGGCTGCTATGGACAAAGATAAAATGGAAGATGAATTCGGTGATTTGATGTTTAGTCTGGTAAATGCAGCCCGTTTGTACGACATTAATCCCGAAAATGCACTTGAACGCACCAACCGTAAATTTATAAACCGGTTTAATTACCTGGAATCCAAAACTATCACGCAGGGTCGTGACCTTAAGAATATGACGCTGGCGGAAATGAATGAGATTTGGGAGGAAGCAAAGAAAGTGGAGAGAGCCTCTCAATTTTGAAGGATAATTCGTGTTCATTATAATGAATAAAGTGCATTTATTATATATATTTGTTCATTATGATGAATAAATATATTATATTTGCACCGTTTATTAAATACAATGAATAAATGAAGTTAATTAATCGCCCGCTATATACTGCCCGAATTACTCCTTTTATTGGAAAAGGTATAATCAAAGTGCTTACAGGTCAACGCAGAGTTGGTAAGAGCTTTATTTTGTTACAATTAATGAATGAAATCAAAGCCATTACACCAACAGCAAATTTAGTATACATTAATCTGGAATACGAGGAATTTCGTCAAATAAAAAATGAAGTTGATTTATTTGACAATTTAAAAGATAAATTTAAACCAGAGGTTGATAATTATTTGTTTATTGATGAAGTTCAGGATATTACTGGTTTTGAACATGTCTTGCGAAGTTTGCAATCTAAAAACACTTGTGATATATTTGTAACAGGTAGCAATGCCAAAATGTTATCTTCAGAATTATCCACCTATTTAGCCGGAAGATATATAGAGTTTCATATTCAAAGTTTGAATTATTCCGAGTTTCTTGTTTTTCACAATCTGAATGATAGTAACGAAAATTTGATGAAATATCTGACATATGGTGGTTTACCTTATTTGTCAAATCTTTCATTAACTGATGATTATGCTTTTGAGTATTTGCGTAATGTATATTCAACCATTTTATTGAAGGATGTTATTCAGCGTGAAAATATTAGAAATGTTGACTTTCTGGAATCATTGCTGCATTACACAGCAGATAATGTAGGTAGTTTATTTTCAGCAAACAACATTAGCAAGTACCTTAAGTCGCAACGAACTGACATGAATACCAATCAGGTTATCAGTTATTTGCGCTCGTTAAATAATGCCTATATCATAAATAAAATAGGAAGGATTGATGTTAATGGATTAAAGAAATTTGAAATTGGTGAAAAATACTTTTTCGAAGATATTGGTTTACGGAACTGTCAGATTGGCTTTAGCCTACAGCGTGATATTCATAAACTGATAGAAAATGCTGTTTACCTTCATTTACGAGGGTTACAATACGATGTGTTCGTTGGAAAAAAAGATAATCTCGAAATTGATTTTGTAGCTGTAAAGCAAGGTAAACGTGTTTATATTCAGGCAACTTACTTGCTTTCAGATGAAAATACTAAAAATCGTGAATTTGGAAATCTGCTTTCAATTCAGGACAATTATCCAAAGTATGTGGTGAGTTTGGATGAATTTTATCGCGAAAGTGATAATCAAGGGATTAAACACTTACATCTTAGAGAGTTTTTGTTAAAAATGTCACTCGATTGAAAATGATATTTAATTTTGGAGTCTATGCTTTATCCTTCACATTTCGAACATAAAATAGATTTTACCACCATTCGCCAGTTGCTGAAAGACAAATGTATCAGCACATTGGGAGCGGAGCGGGTGGATCTTATTCAATTTTCGTCGGACTACGACGAAATTACACGTTATCTGAGCCAGACCGACGAAATGCTGCGCGTACTTACCACCGACAGCGATGATTTACCCATTGGCGATTTCTTTGATATTCGTCCGGCATTGTCAAGGGTGCGTGTGGAAGGTCTTTTTCTGGACGAGCTGGAGGTTTTTGGACTGTGGCGTGCGCTGGAAGCTGTTCGTAAATTGGTTTCGTTCCTTACCAAAAAGGATGAAACACCATACCCGTATTTGAGTGAATTATTGCCCGGAACTGAAACTTTTCCTTTGATAATCAAACGCATTGACGGTTTGCTGAATAAATTCGGCAAGCTAAAAGACAATGCTTCGCCTGAACTAGCACGCATACGAAAAGACTTACAGCAGGTTGAAAATTCGGTGTCACGTACGCTCAACGCCATTTTGCGACAGGCACAGGCCGAAGGTTATGTGGAAAAAGATGTAGCACCCACCATGCGCGATGGTCGGTTGGTAATTCCGGTTTCGCCTGCTTTCAAACGTAAAGTAAGCGGTATTGTTCATGACGAATCTGCCACAGGAAAAACAGTTTTTATTGAGCCTCAACAGGTGGTCGAAGCCAATAACCGAATCCGTGAACTGGAAGGCGAGGAGCGAAGGGAAATTATACGAATATTGGTGGAATTCACCACTTTTGTACGTCCGTACACAGAGGAAATAGTTGAATCGCAACAGTTTTTGGGGATGATTGATTTTCTGCGTGCCAAAGCACTTTTTGCCATCGAAATAAATGCTATCAAGCCACGTATGGACGATGTTTGCCAGTTGGAATGGTCGAAAGCTGTACATCCACTTTTGTTTTTATCGCTGAAAAAACAGAAAAAAGAAATTGTTCCGCTCGATATAGTTTTGAATGAAAAGCAGCGTATTCTGCTGATTTCCGGTCCGAATGCCGGTGGAAAATCAGTTTGTCTGAAAACGGTGGTGTTGTTGCAATATATGCTGCAATGCGGATTGCTTGTTCCGCTGCACGACAGTAGCAGAGCAGGAATTTTTGAAAGATTGTTTATCGATATCGGCGACGAACAATCCATTGAAAATGATCTTTCTACCTATAGTTCGCATTTGTTGAACATGAAATTTTTTATCAAAAACAGCCAAACTAAAACTTTGTTGCTGATTGATGAATTTGGAACCGGAACCGAACCCATGATTGGCGGTGCTATTGCTGAAGCCACATTGGAAAGATTCAATCGAAACATGGCTTATGGCGTTATCACCACGCATTACACCAATCTGAAACTATATGCTGATGCTACCGAAGGTATTGTAAATGGGGCAATGTTATACGACCGCCAACATTTGCAACCGCTTTTTCAACTGAGCATTGGTAATCCCGGAAGTTCGTTTGCGGTGGAAATTGCCCGGAAAATTGGTTTACCCGAAGATTTGATTGCCGAAGCTGCGGAAAAAGTAGGTTCGGACCGAATGGATTACGATAAACATTTACAGGATATTGTACGCGATAAGCGTTACTGGGAAAATAAACGACGAGAAATCCGTTTGAAAGAAAAAAAACTGGAGGAGACGCTGGCAAAGTACGAAGCTGAAATGTCGACTATCAACAAACAGCGGAAGGAAATTACACAAAAAGCCAAACTTGAAGCTCAGCAACTTTTGAGCGAAACCAATGCAAAGATTGAAAATACCATTCGTCAAATAAAAGAAGCGCAGGCTGAAAAGGAAAAGACGAAAGAAGTAAGGAAGGATCTGGAAGAGTTTAAGAAAGACCTCACCCTAACCCTCTCCAAAGGAGAGGGAAAACGCGTTTTATTAAAACGTAAGAATATTGAAGAGCAGCAGTCTCCCTCTCCTTTGGAGAGGGCTGGGGAGAGGTTTTTGGTGGGATGCAATGTCCGATTAAAAGGACAGACAGCCACAGGAGTTATCCTTGAAATTCAGGATAAAAATGCTGTTGTGGCATTCGGACAGTTGAAATCGACAGTAAAATTGTCGAAACTTGAACCGGTGAGCAATAATCAACTCAAAAAAGAAAAGCATAAATTTGAATCGCTTGGAACAGCCGCCACCGACGAAGTTCGTCAGAGAAAATTGACCTTTAAGCACGAAATTGATGTGCGTGGAATGCGTGGCGATGAAGCGTTGCAAGCTGTGACGTATTTTATAGACGATGCCGTGATGGTTGGTGTGGCTTCGGTGCGTATTTTACACGGAACCGGAACGGGAGCTTTGAGGCAAATGATTCGTCAGTATCTTGGAACTGTTTACGGAGTGAAACGCTATCGGGATGAACATATTCAGTTTGGCGGTTCGGGAATTACTGTGGTGGAGTTTGAGTGAATTCTGATAGTTGTTGAGATTATTACATCCGATAGGGTATAATGTCAAATTAATTTTTGATTTTATACCTTATCGGGTATGTTTTTTTATTTCTTATCCAATTGCCCAAAAACTTTTTTTAGAATTTCGTTTACACGAGCTGCAGGATTTGTGCGAATAGCTTTTTCCTCGGCTGCAACTTTCACAAATAAAGCATCCAACGCTTTCTCGGTCACATAATCTTCCAAATTCACATTCACCGATTTCAATCCGGCAATTTTTCCAATGGTTGAATTTGCCACAGAATTATATCCTGAACTTAAACTATTCCATGTTTGCGTTGTGGATACATTGGCGACAAGTGGTTTGGCCAACGAAGCCTTCACTTTTGGTGCAAAAGCTGTCTTGAGCTGTGTGTAGGTGTTGGCACGCAGGTATTCTGTAGCAGAATTTTCAGCGCCAAACAATATGCCCATAGCATCAGAAATGGTCATGTTCTTAATGGCATTTTTGAAAATAGGAGTAGCTTCATTCACCGCATCTTCGGCAGTACGATTGATAGATAGCACTGCTTTGTCGACCAAATCCTGACCGCCGGGAATAAGTTTGATATTATCGATAATTGGCTGTGCTTCTTTTGGTAGTAGAAGTTTTAATGCTGCATCGTTAAAAAATCCATTTTCTACTCCAAGTAAACTTACTGATTTTTCAATTCCAACATCCAGCGAACTTTTAAGGCCAGCAATATTGTCGGCATTGGTTATGGGGGTGGCAGCCGATGTAGAAGTCGCTACCTGATTTGCAATATTCAGAAGTTCAGCACATGAACTTAAAATAGCAACAAGAATGACTGAGATAATTGTTTTTTTCATTTCCAATAATATAAATTTTTAACGACAGTAAAAATACAATTTTTTTCCGACCCTTATACATTTCTGCTACTTTTACTTTACCAAATTAATAATAAACGAAATATTTATAAGAATTGAACCACAAAAGAACACAAAAGAATCACAAAAGGAATTTTTGTCCTTTTGTGATTCTTTTGTGTTCTTTTGTGGTTTCATATTTTATTATGGTAAAGTAGAACTACGAACAATTTTAAATTGCAAGCGTTTAAATTGTACTAAATACAAAATTTAAACTGTAAAATAAAGAATAGAAAAATGAAAATTGAAAAGATTGTTGCACGCGAGGTGCTTGATTCGCGTGGAAATCCCACAGTAGAAGTGGATGTTGTTTTAGAATCCGGCGTTATTGGTCGTGCTGCAGTTCCATCGGGAGCATCAACAGGCGAAAATGAGGCCATTGAATTGCGCGACGGTGATAAAAGCCGTTACCTTGGAAAAGGTGTTTTGAAAGCTGTAGCAAATGTTAACAATGTAATAGCTCCTGCATTAATCGGTATCAGCGCTCTTGAGCAACGTTTGATCGACAAAAAAATGATTGCCCTTGATGGCACCAAAACCAAATCGAACCTGGGTGCAAACGCTATCTTAGGTGTTTCTTTGGCTGTGGCTAAAGCTGCTGCAAACTATCTGGATCTTCCGTTGTACCGTTATATCGGTGGAACAAATGCCTTTACGTTGCCTGTTCCGATGATGAACATTATTAATGGAGGTTCACACTCCGATGCTCCTATCGCTTTTCAGGAATTTATGATTCGTCCGGTAGGTGCTCCTTCGTTTAAAGAAGGCTTGCGTACAGGTGCCGAAGTATTCCATGCTTTGAAAAAAGTGTTGCACGACAAAGGTTTAAGTACTGCTGTGGGTGATGAAGGTGGTTTTGCTCCCAATTTGGCCGGCGGAACTGAAGAAGCGCTGGAATCTATCCTTACTGCCATTAAAAATGCCGGTTATGTTCCAGGTAAAGATGTAACTATCGGTCTTGATTGTGCTTCATCAGAGTTTTACAAAGATGGCGTGTACGATTATTCCAAATTCGAAGGTTCCAACGGTAAAAAACGCAGTTCTGCAGAACAGGCTGATTATCTGGCTGAACTGATTGCCAATTATCCTATCGATTCTATTGAAGACGGTATGGGTGAAGGTGACTGGAATGGCTGGAAATTGCTGACTGAAAAAATCGGAGATAAATGCCAGTTGGTAGGCGATGACTTGTTTGTAACCAATGTAGAATATCTGAAAAAAGGTATCGAACTCGGTTGCGCCAACTCTATTCTTATCAAAGTAAACCAGATTGGCTCGCTTACCGAAACATTGGATGCCATTGAAATGGCTCACCGTGCCGGTTATACTTCGGTTACTTCGCACCGCTCGGGCGAAACTGAAGATGCCACTATTGCCGATATTGCTGTTGCAACTAATTCAGGACAGATCAAAACAGGTTCATTGAGCCGTTCGGACCGTATGGCTAAATACAATCAGTTGCTTCGCATCGAAGAAGAACTGGGTGAACTGGCCGTTTACGGATATAAGAAATAGTTTGTAAAGCTCTTAAAGTAGAAAGTTTATAAAGTAAAAAGTTTATAAAGTTCATAAGTAAAGCCATCTGACAAAACCGGATGGCTTTTTTGTATTTTTCATTTCAGATTTTTTTAAACATAATGTGTTGGCAGTTAATGCCCGTTAAGCAGATTTTTTTAATTGTTAAATTTCGACAAATATCATTCTTTTAGTTATTTGCGGGAAAAACTTTTGCATATTTTCGCGTTGTAATAAAAACAGAATACACAAAATTTAAAATCATAAACTATTTAAACGAACAAAATTATGAATGTATCGAAAAAAACTAAGGTGTTTGGACTGTTCGTGGCAGTCGCAGCAGTGAGTGTGGCAACAAGTTTATTGACCAATTATCTGTATGACAGGCAGGGGAGCGAATTTGCATTTAACGGTAACAGAGCGCCTGTTTCATATACTGCTTACAGTGGTAACGGTGCAATGGCTGGTGTTGATTTTACCAATGCAGCTGAGCTTTCTGTGCATGCTGTGGTTCACGTAAAAGTGAAAACTCCGGTGCAAACCCAGCAATTTGGTTTTCCCAATGATCCGTTCTTTGAGTACTTCTTTGGTCGTCCGCAGCAACCTCAGCAGCAACAGGAAATGCCTATGCAGGAAGGTTCAGGTTCCGGGGTTATCATTTCAACCGATGGATATATCGTGACGAACAATCACGTGATTGATAAATCGAAAGAAATTGAAGTGACAATGAACGATAATCGAACTTTTAAGGCTAAGCTTGTTGGAGCCGATCCAAATACTGATATTGCGCTGATTAAAATTGAAGCTGAAAATTTACCTGTGATTCTTTTTGGTAATTCCGATTCGCTGAAAGTAGGTGAGTGGGTGTTGGCGGTTGGAAATCCGTTTAATCTGACATCTACTGTGACAGCAGGTATTGTAAGCGCAAAAGCCCGTAATATCAACATCATCAATTCACAAATGAAAATTGAATCGTTTATTCAGACTGATGCGGCTGTAAATCCGGGTAACAGTGGTGGAGCCTTGGTGAATACAAAAGGAGAATTGGTAGGTATTAATACAGCTATTGCTTCTCAGACAGGTTCGTATGCAGGTTATGCTTTTGCAGTACCTGTCAGCATTGTGCAAAAAGTGGTTTCTGATATCCGTCAGTATGGAATTGTACAGCGAGCAGTACTTGGTGTAAGCATGGGCGATATTACCGATAAACTGGCCAAAGAAAAAAATCTGAAAACCATGGAAGGAGCATATGTGGCAGAAGTTGTTGAAAATAGTGCAGCCGAAAAAGCCGGTATCAAAAAAGAAGATGTGATTATCAAAGTGAACGATGTGAAAGTGAAATCGGCTGCTCAGCTTCAGGAACAAATCGGTCGTTACAGTCCCGGTGATAAGGTTTCGATTACTGTTTTGCGCGATAACAAAGAAGTAACAGTGACAGCCGTGCTGAAAAACCGTCAGGGGAATACCGGTGTGGTTTCGGGTGATGTGAAAACCGATATGCTTGGCGCTGAGTTTAAAGAAATTTCCGATAAAATTAAGCAGCAGACTCAACTCGATTATGGTGTTGAAGTGAAATCTGTTTCGAAAGGAAAATTCCAGCAGGCAGGTATCAAACCCGGATTTATCATCGTGAAAATCAATAATCAGGCTATCCGAAGCGTTGAGGATTTGGAATCGGCACTCGATGCCGCTATGAATACCAACGATCAGTTTAAAGTGATGAATATAGCCGGTTTGTATCCAAACGGAAAAATTGCTTATTATGCGGTGAATCTGGCAGAATAAACGAAGTGATTATAAAACCATGCATAAGCCCGGTAGTTAGTTGCCGGGCTTATTTTTTACCTGTTGTATAAATATGTTTAACGAAAACTATTTGTTATGAACATTTCAAAACAATTTCAGGAAAATTACGTTTCAATATCAATGAAATAACATGGTAATTCAATTTTTAAAAAATTAAAGATTATGAAACGACTATTCATCTCTTTGACTTTTTTTCTGATATTAACTTCGTTTGTAGTAGCTCAAATAAATATCAATCTGCCAAAAGTTACGGCTCCCGGAGTAAAATGGGCTGAAAGTTATCAGTTTGATAAGTGCAACAGTTTTAAAATTGACTTTTACGCCAAAAGCAACGAGCTGATGAAAACGGTTAACTACAAAACTTATTATCAGAGCAAAGGAGCTGATTTTGTTGTGAAAGTTTTGCCCGAGAAAAGCAACGGCGGAATGGAAACCATTTTAGATAAAACCAACGAAGTGGCTATTCAGATTTTTGGTGCAGGTGTGATGGATACAAAACCTTACTACAATGCAGGAGGCTTTAAATATCCCGCCGAAAGTGATCTGAAAAAGCTTGAAATAACAGCCACTACCGAAACTAAAAATATAGCAGGATATACCTGTAAAAAATATACCTACACCTATAAAAAGATTTTCGGGGAAGTGTGGATAACCGACGATGTAAAGCTACCGAACGATGTGGGCGTTTTCAGAGCTGCTAAAATGGCCGCTTTGCATAATACACTCTCGGTGTCGGGATTTGTGTTGGAGATGACCACCGAAGATGCCAGAGGAGGAAAAACGGTCATGACAACGCTGTCGGTTATGGCTAACGAAAAATATACCATCAACCTGAAAGGTGTGGAAATGAATACCGCACTGAACAAGGTGAATTATTACACGTTTTAAACTAAGATCTTTCCTGAAACGAATTAACCAATTTTGGTTTTGAGGAATGAAAAGAAATGACTAATTTTGCACGCTAATTTTCTATACAGAAATGAGACAATTAAAAATAACAAAATCGATTACGAATCGCGAAAGTGCTTCTCTTGACAAATATTTGCAGGAGATTGGACGAGAAGATCTTATCACAGTGGAAGAAGAAGTTGAGTTGGCTCAACGTATTCGTAACGGCGATCGTATAGCCCTCGAAAAGCTTACACGTGCAAATCTTCGTTTCGTTGTTTCGGTAGCCAAGCAGTATCAAAATCAGGGGCTTAGTCTTCCTGATCTGATTAATGAAGGAAATCTGGGATTAATCAAAGCTGCTGAAAAATTTGATGAAACCCGTGGATTTAAATTTATTTCGTATGCCGTGTGGTGGATTCGTCAGTCTATTTTACAGGCTTTGGCCGAACAATCGCGTATTGTGCGTTTGCCCCTGAATCAGGTAGGTTCGCTCAACAAAATCAACAAAGCATTCTCCAAATTCGAACAGGAAAACGAACGTCGTCCGTCGCCTGAGGAACTGGCTGAACAACTGGATATACCGGTAGATAAAATTGCCGATACCATGAAAGTTTCCGGTCGTCATATCTCGGTGGATGCTCCTTTTGTGGAAGGTGAAGACAATAGCTTGCTGGATGTAATGGTGAACGATGATTCTCCAAACGCCGACAGAGCACTGATTAACGAGTCACTTTCGAAAGAAATTGAACGTGTGCTTATTCATACGCTTTCGGACAGAGAACGCGATATCGTGAAGAAATTCTTCGGTATTGGTGTACCTGAAATGACGCTGGAAGAAATTGGTGACGAATTTGGACTGACCCGCGAACGTGTACGTCAGATCAAAGAAAAAGCCATTCGGAAATTGCGTCCGAACTCAAAAAGTAAACTTCTTAAAAGCTTCCTGGGTTAATTGCCCACGAAATATGATACCGAAAAGCGAAACATTTGTTTCGCTTTTTCGTTTTTAATAGAAACGCTATACAATATGACTAAAAAACCGTCGCTTTGGCTTTGCCTTCTTTTTGATGCTGTGGGAAGTCTTTCGTATCTGTTGCCGGCCGTAGGTGAGTGGACTGATGTGATCTGGGCGCCCATATCTGCATTTTTATTCTATCGTCTGTTTGGTGGTAAAACCGGTAAGGTGGGAGCTGTTGTCAGTTTTGTCGAAGAATTGTTTCCGTTTATCGATATTATCCCCACATTTACTATCGGGTATATCTGTACCCGCCTCCGCAAAGAACCTCAGGCAAAGTTCACAGAAAAATAATTGCTGCGGTTATTTGAAAAATAGAAAACCTGTCAGGTTTGTAAGTTGTGTTTATTCTTCGTATAAGAAGATATATAAGGGTATAACCCGGTAAAAAATAAGATAACAGCATATTTATATGGTTATAAACATGTAAATATAAATAAATGTATTACTTTTGTGGTCTAAAAACTGATGAAATGATAATACGTGAACATTATTTACAACAAATAAAGCCATTTATTGATAAACCATTTATCAAAGTGCTTACCGGAATTCGCCGCTGTGGAAAATCGGTAATATTAAAACAATTGATTGAATTGTTGAGAGAAACAGGTGTTGAAGAAAGAAGGATATTATATTATAATTTTGAAAGTCTGATTCATATAGAAATTGATAGCTATTTGAAACTTTACAACGAAATTAAAAGCAAAATAGCCGATAATGAACGGTATTATATACTTTTAGATGAGATACAGGAAGTGCCAGAATGGGAAAAGGCAATCAATTCATTGTTATCCGATAGTAATGTGGATTTGTACATCACTGGTTCGAATTCCAAATTGTTATCGTCGGAGTTGGCAACTTTTATTGCAGGTAGATATGTTGAATTTCAGATAAGTACACTATCTTTTAAAGAGTATCTGCTTTTTAAGGGAGTCAGAACTTCAGAAAAAACACATAATCAATATGGTGAGTTTGAAAATTATATTCGTACAGGTGGTTTTCCGGCTATTCATCTTAGTGATTATGATGCTGAAACTATTTATAAAATTGTAAATGATATATATTCTTCGGTTATTTTACGAGATACAATTCAGCGGTTTAATATCCGCAATATCGAATTGCTTGACCGATTGGTGAAATTTGTATTTGAAAACGTTGGAAACAGATTTTCGGCTAAAAATATTGCAGATTATTTTAAAAGTCAGCAACGTAAAATTGATATAAATACGATTTATAATTATTTAAATGCACTCGAAGGAGCATTTATTGTTCTGCGAGTGCCTCGATATGACATAAAAGGCAAGGAAGTATTACAAACCAATGAGAAATATTATGTAAGCGATGTCTCATTAATTTATTCGGTTTTAGGTTATCGTGATAGATTTATTTCAGGAATGCTAGAAAATATTGTATTGTTAGAATTAAAACGCAGAGGCTATACAGTTTATGTAGGAAGAACTGAGGATAAAGAAGTTGATTTTATAGCAGAACGTAAAAATGAAAAAATTTACGTACAGGTAACATATAAAATGACAGAATTACAAACTATTGAAAGAGAGTTTGGTGCTTTCAAATTAATAAATGACAATTATCCTAAATATGTTGTTTCGATGGATGAGTTTTGGAAAGATAATGTGAATGGTATCAAACACATACATATTGCAGATTTTCTATTGTCGAATTATTTTTAGAAAATATTTATAACAATAAATCAGGATTTTGCTAAGTGCAGAATCCTGATTTATGTTTTCAAACTGTTTATGCTTTTCTGATTAATCCCTTACGCAATACCAGCAATCCAATTACTAAAACAATAAAACTAAAACCAAGATGCCAATAACCGGAATTATCGCTTTCTTTCCCTGTGTAAATCAGTATTCCGTACGAAAGAAATACGCTTAAAAAGATGGTTAATATACCTGTGATAATAAATATGATTTTTGTCATGTATAGTACTCCCCAATGTTAGGACAATTTCAGCAGCAAGTTAAGATATGTTTTTGTTTGTAAATTTTTTTCGCCCCAAATGTACTAATTTTCAGAATTAAAGCATAAAGAAAAATCAGAAAAGTTCTAACGGTTGTTGAAAACTTTAAATGATTATCCGCATATGACCTATTGTTATAGGTTTATTTATAGAAAAATGAGTTTAAGGGACGTAGTCCTGATATCTTAGTAGCAAAGAATGTATGGTATAAATTTAGCCGCTTTAGCGGTGATATCTTTCAGTTTTATCCGGATGAAGATATCAGAGCTACGCTCCTCCAACATTATTTTTGTTGTAAATGCTACGAAGATATCAGGACTACGTCCCTGACTTTTCAATTTATATTATATGGTCGTCATGCGGTTAATTATTAAAACAACAGAGGGCATAACTGCTTGTTACGCCCTCTATACATGAGTAAATGTTTGCTAAGTTTATTTCGCCATCGCTTCCATCGCTTTCCACAAGGTATCATCGTCGGGTACGGGAGCGGTAATGCTTATTTGTTCTTTGGAAACAGGGTGGGTGAATTCCACCTGCCGGGCATGGAGGCTAATGCCACCGTTGGGATTGGAGCGCGCAAAGCCGTATTTCAGGTCGCCTTTAATGGGGCAGCCCATTTTGGCTAACTGGCATCGTATCTGGTGGTGGCGTCCGGTTTCGAGATGCACTTCGAGCAGGTAATAGGTGTCGGAATGTGCCACCAGTTTGTAGCTGAGCGCAGCTTTTTTGGCATTGGGCACTATTTTGTCGTGCGCTACCGATTTGTTTTGCTTTTCGTTACGCACTAAGTAATGTTCCAAACGGCCTTCGGGTTGTGCGGGAGCATTTTTTACTATCGCCCAGTAGGTTTTCTTTACTTCCTGGTTTTTGAACATTTCGTTTAGCCGTGTCAGTGCTTTGCTGGTTCGTGCAAACAGCACCACACCGCTTACAGGGCGGTCCAGCCGGTGCGTCACACCGCAAAAAACCTCACCCGGCTTGTTGTATTTCACTTTCAGGTACTTTTTTATGGTCTCCGAAAGCGGTTCGTCGCCGGTTTTATCTCTCTGCACTATCTCGGAGCAGGTTTTGTTCACGGCTATTATATGGTTGTCTTCGTAAAGGACTGTCATGGGTTAGTTTGTAAAGTGCTTAAAGTTGAAAGTTATAAAGTTGAAAGGTTCTTTTGTTATTTAATTAATAATTCTTATATAATCACAACTCAATGAACTTCAAAAAGTAAAAATATAAACTCCGGAGGAGTTATCTGTGCATAACCCCCAAATTCATTTGGGGGTTAATAGCTACTATAGCCATCATAACTCCGGAGGAGTTTTCCTGTATTTTTGTTTATTTCGATGTTGGGCAACTCCTTCGGAGTTTAATCATCTTTTCTACGCCATCCCCCAAATAAATTTGGGGGTTATGCACAGGAAATCCTTACAGGATTATCCAATCAACGAATCAATCACTCCACGTTGGCGGACGGCTTCGTATATCAATACACCGGCTGCTACTGATACGTTCAGCGAGTCGATAGTGCCAAGCACGGGAATGCTGACCATTTGGTCGCACAGGCGGAGATTGTCGGGCGATACGCCTTCGTCTTCGGAGCCCATCACGATGGCCAACGGTTCTGTCATGCTTACTTCGGTGTAATTCTGCGTGGCTTTTTCGCTGGCAGCTATTACCTTAATGCCCGACGAAGCGATAAACTTCAGTGCGGTAGTCAGGTTGTTTTCGCGGCAAACAGGAATTTTCATCAATGCCCCGGCCGATGTTTTTACTGCATCGCCATTCAGCGCAGAGCCACCTCTGAGTGGTACCACGATAGCATCCACACCGGCACACTCACAGGTACGGGCAATGGCCCCGAAGTTACGCACATCGGTTACACCGTCGAGCACCACGATAAATGGTAAACGACCGGCTTCGTAAATGGCGGGGATAATATCCTCGATGCGTTGGTAAGCCACCGGAGAAATAAACGCGATAACACCCTGATGGTTTTTCATGGTGATGCGGTTCAGTTTTTCGATAGGCACTTTCTGTACCGGCACTTCCAGTCCGCTAAGCGCAGCAAATAATTCGCGCGACAGTTCGCTGGTCATATCGCGGCGAAGCAGAATTTTATCGATTTCTTTTCCTGCCTGTATAGCTTCGAGTACGGCACGGATGCCGAAAATCATGTCCTTTTCCGGACGTTGTTTATTGTTGTAGTTGATCATATTAATTTTAGTAAGTTGTAAAGTTAGAAAGTTGTAAAGTTAGAAAGTTATCAGGCTTATTGCATACCGCTAACTTTTAACTTTCAACTTTTAACTCGGTTAGTTAGTCATTCATTAATTTTAGTTTATCGAAAACCCAGAAAATCAACGAAAGCACAACTCCAACGATGGCTGCAAAGGCCATTCCTTTCAGTTGTACGCTGCCAATGCTGATGGCTGCTCCGCTCACACCTACCACGAAGGTAACTGCGCCAAGTACCATGTTGCGGTTTTTGCTGAAATCCACTTTCTGTTCCACAAACATACGGAAACCCTGAACGGCAATCACACCATAAAGTAACACGGTAATTCCTCCCATAACTGCCGGCGGAATAGTGGAAATGGCTGCAGAAATTTTTCCCACAAAGGCAAACAAAATAGCCAGAATGGCTGCGCCACGGATTACCCATACCGAATATACACGTGTAATGGCCATAACGCCGATATTTTCGCCATAGGTGGTATTGGGAGGTGAACCGGCAAATCCCGAGATCAGATTACTGATACCATCACCAAGTAATGAGCGGTGCAGGCCGGGTTCTTTCATTAAATCTTCGTTGGTGATTTTGCCGGTCACTATCAGGTGACTGATATGTTCAGCTAACACCACGATACATGCCGGAGCAATAATCAGAATAGCATTCGGGTCGTACACCGGTGCCTGAAAATGCGGCAATGCCAGCCACGAAGCATTGGCAATGGCAGTAGTATCAACCATGCCCATGACCAATGCCAGAATATATCCGGCAACTACGGCAAAAAGTATCGGGATAATTTGTAAAAATCCGCGGAACATCACCGTTCCGATAATACCGACAACCAACGTAAACATCGATACAATAACTGTATTGGTGTCCATAATGAAGGGTTGTACTACTTGTCCGGTTTGTGTGGGCCAGGGAGCAAGTCCGGCTTGTTGTGCAGCTACGGGAGCCAGTTCCAATCCGATAATGGCAACCACTGCACCCATAACGGCGGGCGGCATCACCACATCAATCCATTTAATGCCCCATTTATATACTATGAGCGAAATAATAATGAAAAACAATCCGAAGAAAATAAAACCCGATTGTGCATGAGCAAAACCACCGTAAGAAGTAGCTATGAGTAAAATAGGGGCAATAAATGCAAAACTGGAACCAAGATAAGCGGGAATTCCGCCTTTGGTTACCAGGGTATAAATAATGGTACCTATGCCATTCATTAGCAGTGCAATGGCCGGATCGACACCTACAAGTATCGGAACCAGAATAGTTGCACCAAACATGGCTGTTAAGTGTTGCAAACTGAGTGGAAGACTCTCTAAAAGCGGTAGTTTTTCTTTAATGCCAATGGTGCGTTTTTCCATAAATATTTTAAGAATTGATGATGTTTTCCAGATCTGTTATGATGGTTTCGCGCTCAAAAGAAAAAGTTTTGTCTTTTTCGCTTAATTTCCGGTACAAAAGTAGTGTTTTTCCGGCTAACTTTTTCATGTCGTCGTAATTGCCGGTTTCGTACAGCGTATCCACCACAATAATGGATAATTCGCACAGTTTTTCGAGATGCGAGATATTCAGCGTGTTTTTCTCTATCAGCTCCACGAAGTCTGAAACGCTCATTTCGAGTATTTCCTGTATGCTGACAGTGATAGCTTCAGTGTATGTTTCGTCGGCTATTCTGATAATTTCTTCGGTCTTGCCGGATTCTTTCAGTCCAAGCAAAGCTGCAATAACGCGGCTGAGTTTTTCGATGTATTTCAGTAAGTAATCTTCTTTGGGCATATATGATGAGTTTTTTATCTGAGTTGCAAAATTACAAAAATTGTATGGTGCTGAATTCTGTTTTAAGTTTTATTTCAAATTGATAAAATACATAGTTTCGGGATGTTGATTTGTTACTTTTTATTGCAGTAAGATGTGTACATTTATAGTTGCTGCCAACTTTCTGTATATTTTACTGATAAAATTCCGATTTGCTGAATTCATATTTTAACTTTGCAGAAAAATAAATTTATGCAGGTTTCACATTTGGGAGAAATAGCCGGATTGGGCGTGTCGGTTTGCTGGACTATGAGTGCTTTGTTTTTTGAGAAAGCAGGCAACAGAATCGGTTCGTTGTCGGTTAATATTATCCGCTTATTTTTAGCCATAGTATTTCTAGGACTCACTACCTTGTTGACTCGTGGATTGTTATTGCCGATGGATGCAACGCCCTATCAGTGGTTCTGGCTGGGGTTGTCGGGTGTCATCGGTTTTTATCTTGGCGATATGGTGTTGTTTAAATCCTATTCCATTATCGGTTCACGCACGGCTGCTCTTATTATGAGTTTTGCGCCCATGCTTACGGCCATTATCGGTTGGTTTTTTCTGGGTGAAATTCTTTCAGGAAGAAATATTGTTGCTATCGTTATAAGTATGGCAGGAATTATCATTGCCATATCCAATCGTAAAATGAAACTGAATATTCCGCTGAAAGGTTTTCTGTTGGCGTTCGGCGGAGCTTTAGGTCAGGCAGTGGGTTTGATTCTGAGCAAAAAAGGGATGGGTGAATACGATGCTGTTGCAGCAACGCAAATCAGAGCTATTTTCGGATTTACGAGTTTTGCCATTATGATTACCATTTTCAGGCGTTGGGGCAAAATAGCCGAAGCAATGCGCAATAAAAGTGGTATGAAGGCCGTGACCATTGGAGCATTTTTTGGCCCGTTTGTGGGCGTGTCGTTGTCGTTATTTGCCATCCAGCATACCAAAACAGGTATCGCTTCCACCTTAATGGCTCTGGTTCCTATTTTTATTATCTGGCCATCGGCTGTGATGTTTGGCGAAAAAGTCAAGCCACAACAAATTATCGGAGCAGTGATTACCATAGTGGGGGTAAGTTTGTTTTTTCTGTAAATTCCTTCATTCGTTCATGAGAATTAGCAGAAATAAATAAAATATTGTATTTTTGCTTCACTTTTTAAAAACGGAAAGTTGCCAGAGTGGTCGATCGGGTCGGTCTCGAAAACCGATGTACTCGTAAGGGTACCCAGGGTTCGAATCCCTGACTTTCCGCAAATACTTTATCAAAAAACAGCAAAAACACTTAAAATCAATGATTTAAGAGTTTTTTTTATTTTGAATACAATCAAGATATTCAAAAAATATCAAACTTTAGGAGACCTATTGGATATTCCGGTCAAAATGACCAGTCTTCTCCGGATGAAATTGACCACCCACACAAGACTGAGCCCGAGCTAGTATTTTCAAGCTTAATAGCGGTTACAAATTTATATGTTTTTCTTAATAATGTTTGTATTTAATAAATTAATTTTTGTTTCCTCCTCAATGATTCCCCAATGAGTTCAACCCGATGCGACTCATGAACCAATCTGTCAAGTATTGCATCAGCCAATGTGCTATCTCCAATTACATCGTACCATTTAGCAACAGGAAGTTGTGATGTGATAATTGTTGAACGATTTCCATGCCGGTCTTCTATAATCTCCATAAGCACAGATCTCATCTGGTTATCCATGGGTTGAAGTCCAAAATCATCAAGAATAAGCAATTCTTGTTTTTCTATTTTACTTATTTCTTTGATGTAAGAGCCATCGGATTTTGCCATTTTAAGGCGTGAAAACAGTTTGGCTGTATTTGCATAAAGAACTTTATATCCAAGCATACAAGCCTGATTACCGATTGCCGAAGCGATATAACTTTTGCCGATTCCGGTACTTCCTGTTATCAAAACATTTTCATGTTTACGGATAAAATTACAATCAGCAAGTCGCATTAGCTGATTTTTGTCCAGATTTCTATCCACATCAAAGTGTAGCTGTTCTATGTGCGCTTTGTATCTAAAGCGTGCATTTTTTACCTGTCGTTCAATCCGACGATTGTTACGGTCATCCCATTCAGCGATAGTTAGCTGTGAGATCATTTCATCTGTTGTAAAATCGTTTAAACTTCCTGTTTCAAGGCTGGTAGAAAAAGCTCGTGCCATACCCAGAAGTTTCATTTGTTTCATTTTTTGAAGCGTTTGTTCATTCATATGCATTTTTTAAAATTGTGTTTATTGATTACATTGTTCTTGGAGTGCAAGCAGTTTATTTGTAATAATCTTTTCCTCTGACATTTGGATGTTCAGGAAGGGATATATCATCTTGTTCTTCCAGGTAAGACTTATCTCTGTCTTTCCCTTGCTCTAAAATAACACGAATGGCATTATATCCTAATTCTCCAAAGGTAAGGGCTCGTTGACAAGCATTTTCTAATCTTTCATTACCTGCTTTTGAAGCGAAGCTCAACACCCCTTGTGAGGATTTATATGCCTGTTCCGGGTGTTGTCTTGAGTTTAGTATGCTGGTTATATACGCTTTGGTATATGGTCCGACTTGCTCCGCCTTTTCTATAAACTTAAGTGGGTTCCAATCGCTCTGATAACGGAACTTTGGAGCCAGATGTTCCTCTTGATGGGTATACTGAAACATATACCGATTACGTTTATGAACAGCAATGCGTTCATAGCGGAAAAACACTTCCACTTCATTTGCACTGTAAAGAATCGACACCCGAGAACCTACATACTGATATGGAACGCTATAGTAATGCTTATCCTCCGATAAACAGACGTAACCGTTCTTCATTACCATTACCTGGGCTTTGCGTTTGATCTCATACTTTTTAGTTGGAAGTGCAGAAAGAGCCTGACGTTCAATATCCTCAAACAATGCTCTTCTACTGTAAGGACGATTGCTTCTGAGTTTATTGTTGTAGTCCTCTAAAAGTAGGCTAATAGCGCTGTTCAATCCTTCAAGGCTCGTGTGGGTTTGTTCCCTGAGCTTTCCATAAAAGTGTCTATATACATATTTTACGGATAGCTCTACCAACGCTTTATAAGTTGGCTTATAGGGTGCAGCAGGAAGAACAGTCATGGAATAATGACTGGCAAAATCACGGAAGGAATCGTTTAATGAAGGTTCATAGCGACTGCTTTTGATCACGGCAGATTTTAGGTTGTCTGTCACTATTGCTGTTGGAGAGCCGCCAAAATAATGCAATGCATTCTCGCAGGAAGTAATAAAATCTTCTTTTTTCTGAGAATAGCTTGCGTCAACATAAGTCAACTGACTTCCTCCCAAAATGGCAACAAAGACCTCGATAGAGCTTACTTCACCGGTTGCAGGGTCTACAATTGATAGCTTGTCTCCGGCATAATCAACATACATTTTGTCTCCAACTTTATGTTCGATATGCATTTTATGATTACGAGACTTGTACCACTGGGCATAATGATAGCAGAACTGAGAACGACTATAACCCCCTGAAGTTGATTCGAAATACTCTCGCCATTGTTGCTCCTTAGTAACCCCTTTCTTTTTGAGTTCTTTCTCCATTTTGGGAAAGAATGATACCAGACTTTGAAAACGAGGATCATTCTCTAAATGAAACCGAGAGCTCATCGAAAGGAACATCTGCTCCAAATCGGTATCGCTCATAGTCTCAATATCGGTGACAGACAAATTAGATGCTAAGAACAGCTGAATGTACTTCTTTACACTATTGCGGGGCAGTGATAGGCGATCACTGATTGAACTTTTACTTACACCTTGGGTGTATAACTTAATAATACTTTTTACTTTGCTCATGTGAATTAAATTGTTTGGCATCTCGATGTAAATTGGTTTGGACGGCCAACTTACTCAAAATGATTGCCATGAGCAAGAAAATAATAGCTAAATCAGATGGTCAACTTCAACCGGAGAGACCTGGTCATTTTCATCCGGAGAAGGGTGGTCAATTTCATCCGGAGAAGGCGGGCATTTTGATCCGGAATATCCAGTCTAATGCCTTTTATCCGTTTTTACGGGGTTCAGTCATTCCCTTTGTAGTGCTTCGGGATGTAAAATCATGCCTAACGGCTGCTTTAAATAAAGTGGATGAAAATCCGGCTCAGTTTGAAAAGGCTGTGGCGGCTCTTCAAAGTCTGGAGGCCATGGAAAAGCAGAACAAACAAAACCTGCTTTTAATCTTACAGGCCAAGCGAATGCTGTTTTACAAGTACATGTAATGTCTAGGCATAAAAAAAGCCTCCCCGCCGGGAGGCTTTACTACTGATAAGGTTACCACACCATAAAAAACAGTAGATTTCTTTTTTAATTTCTTTTTGTCCCCTTCAGAGCTTGTCCGTCAACTGACGAGCTTGGGGGTCGTTTCTTTCGCTTAATCAATCTTTTCAACACCAGCGAAACTCCGAAACTAACAACAGCACCAACGAATCTGGTTTCCAAAAGGGATTCAAACAAAAGTGTTATTTCTGTTCTTAGTCAAAGTATTTACACTGTGAATTTGCAAATTCAATTAATATTACTATTTTTGCACCATTATCAATCACTATGATAATGGTGCAAAATAATATGATAATAACTATTTATGAATAATCTAATTTCTATCTTAGGCATTCAGACAGATTTAATTCCAATACAACGTGAAAAGCTTCGGGGAATTAATACTGATCTATTTTTGAGGTTTTCCTTTTATACGATTGAATTCAATAACCAGACCTTGTGTGTCATTCAGGCAAAAAAAGAACAGAACTCCTTAACACCCCTGAAATACAAGCAAATTACCAAACAAGTTGAAACTTTGGTGGGTATGCCGGTAGTTGTTATATTGGGTTCATTAAGCTATTATGAAAGGGAACGGCTGATAAACCAGGGTGTTTATTTTGTCATCTCAGATAAATATGCATTCTTACCTTCTTTGATTGTAAATGTTCAGGCTAAAAAGAAGGTTAAAAATCCGACAAGATTAACCCCGGTAGCACAATATGTGTTTCTATATTATCTGCTGTCAGAAAAAACAAAAGAAGAATATACAATCAAAGACTTGGAGCAAATCATGCCCTATAATTATGTAGCCTTGGCACGTGCCGTTGCAAATCTGGAAGATTGTAAATTGTGTAGTACCGAAATAAAAGATAACTCAGGGATAAAATATATTCATTTTGAAAAAGACAAACGAGAACTATGGACAAAAGCGCAGGTTTATTTATCGTCGCCTGTAAAAAAAGTTATTTATTGCGAAGCAATACCGAAAGGTAATTTCAGTATTAGTGGAATAAATGCTTTGTCGCATTATTCGCATTTGAACTCCGAACAGTATGAAACAAATGCAATCTGGGATAAACTTTTCAATCCATCCGAAGTCCAATTCAATGAGGTAGAAGGGTCGTTTAAAATCGAACTTTGGAAATATCCAACCACTATGCCTCCTTTGTTGAATCATAATGTGGTAGATAAACTTTCGTTGTATTTATCAATGAAAGATGAGCCGGATGCCCGGATTGAAAAAGAGTTAGAAATAATGATAGAAGAAATGAAATGGTAAAGGGATTAGAAAAATTTAAAGAACACTTCGCCGGATATGAAGATAACTACGTTATTATAGGCGGAACTGCTTGTGATGTTACTTTGCAAAATACTGATATGCGTCCTCGTGCAACAGACGATATCGACATGATATTGGTTATCGAAAAAATGACACCCGAATTCGAAAAACGTTTTTGGGAATTTATTGATTTGGGTGGATACACTTCCCGTCAGCGAAAACGAGGGGACAAAGAACCTGTAACCGAATTGTTCCGCTTTATTGACCCCCAAGAAGGATTTCCTATACAAATAGAGCTATTGTCGAGATATCCCGAGATATTAGGTGAACCAACCGGATTTCATTTAACTCCAATTCCTACTGGAGAAGATACACCAAGTCTTTCTGCAATTCTATTGGACGAAGAATATTATCATCACACCATCGACAGCAGCGTTATTGAAGATGGTATTCGTATTGCCAATCCATTATCCCTTCTTTGTTTAAAAGTAAAAGCATTTTTAAATCTGACAGAAGAAAAGAAAACAAATCCAAATGTTCATAAAAGTGATATCAGAAAACATCGGGATGACGTTTTTAAACTATTGGCTATGCGGATTGATCCGCTTACACCCATTAAATTATCAGATACAATGAAAGCTGAATTGAGTGTTTTTATTGATTTGATGGTAAAATCATTACCCAATCAATCATTAAGTGATAGTTTACAGCGCACCAATGATGATATCCGGGGATTTCTTGAAATAATGAAAGACATATTTGGAATTAAATAAAATGAGAATTCAATACGCATCCGATTTACATCTGGAGTTTTCGGATAACACTCGTTATTTGAAACAGAATCCACTGAAACCAGTAGGAGATATTCTTATTCTTGCGGGTGATATTGGGTATTTAAACGATGACAATTACAGCAAACATCCTTTCTGGGATTGGGTTTCGGACAATTACCGGCAAGTGATTGTTGCCGTTGGCAACCACGAACTATATAAATATTACGATTTGGCAAAAATGCCCCAGGGCTTAGTTTGTTCCATTCGGGATAATGTGAAGTGCTATTATGATGCTGTAGTTCGAATAGAAAATGTTGATATAATTATTTCAACCTTATGGGCGAAAATCCTCTTGGAAGATGCTTACTTAACCGAACATTACGTTAGTGATTTCCGTCGGATTCTATATAATGATGAACCGTTGACATGGGATAATTTCAATCGGGAGCACGACAAATGCTTGAGCTTCATCCAAAACGATGTGGCAAAGAGTACTGCGGAACATATTGTTGTGGTTACGCATCATGTCCCATCTTTTCAATTAGCATCTCCCGATTTCACTGGGAGCAAAATAAATGGAGCTTTCACAGTTGAATTGGAAGAATATATAAAACACAGTCCTATTGAATACTGGATTTATGGTCATTCGCACCGTAATATTGACAAAATTATTGGAAATACGAAATGTGTAACCAATCAGTTAGGATATGTTTTTCACAATGAACATCTTTCATTTGATTTGGGGAAAATAATAGATTTATAAAAAATCCGGTAAGCAATTAAACCTAATCGGTGCGTTATTCAGGCGTACCGCCATTCCTGTAGCGTGTTTGCCCCAATAGTAAAAAACAAAGTCTTCTACTTTCTTCGATGTTTTAATATATTTGTGCATAAAAAAAGCCTCCCCGCCGGGAGGCTTAACTACTGATAAGGTTACCACACCATAAAAAACAGTAGATTTTTTTTTTAATTTCTTTTTGTCCCCTTCAGAGCCTGTCCGTCAACTGACGGAGGTTGGGGGGCGTTTCTTTCGCTTAATCAATCTTTTCAATACCAGCGAAACTCCGAAACTAACAACAGCACCAACGACGGCCAGAATCACCGTTCTTACTAAATCTTCAATAAACATATTACTTAAAACGGAAAGAAACATGCCTCCACATGTTCCGGCATATACCTGCCCGTCGTGGTTTGGTTCAGGAAGTTTCATTACTTACCTTTTTTTGAGTTCGTATCAACGGCTGTTTGACTAATTGCGGTCATTACTCCTCCAGCCAGAGCAACATAGCCGGCAATGGTGACAAGCGCAGCCGGAACCGCAACAGGTGCCGTTAAAATTGCACCACTAACAGCTGCCAATGCCAAACCGATTGTCCGCAACGTTTTGAAAAACTTTGGAGTTGGAGCTTTAACACGCTCTACAATCGTCATTTCATTCGGATTGCTAGCCAACGAATTGTTTTCTGTTCCCATAATGAATTACTTTCTAAATGATTAAACAATCTCAACAATTGCCAAGACGTTATACGAGTTGTTATTCAGAGAATAATCCGCATTGTTCACTGATTGAACAAAATCAATAGAGAGCAAAAGGAACTTAGTTCCTTCAAGTTCGGGAACATCCAGCGGTTTTACAGACAAAGCCTGGGCAGCCGCATTGGTAGCCATTCGCACCGGTTCTGAAACTGCAATTGCACTTTCACCTGTCATAAAGTTAATTACTGCAAATCCACTTTTAAAAATCACATGAGTTGCACCCTGTGGAAGACTAATATCATCCTGAGGTGACAATGCTGCGATTTTAATTTCACCGGTTTCCATATTCACCTCAAGAGGCTTATACAAAACGGCTCCAAGTACGGAATTGATGTTAAAGTTAAAACCTTTCAATAACAATTTTGCTTCTGCTTTGGCCATACCTTCAGCTGCACTTCGTTCACCACGGGCGTTTGCTTCATCCATGTTTTTAATCTGTGCCATGATTTGAGTCAAACGAGCTGTTACACGTCCATCCGATGCACTTTTTCCCAATACACGCACCGAATCACGTAACAGTTTTCCTGCCGTTGCCGCGTTGGCAAATTCAGCACCATTTTCACGGGTACGCGCAAACCCCGGATCGTTTGCAATACGGTCAGCGTCAACTCCACCCTTTTCCCGGGCAAGGTATCCATCATTTTTCGACTTGTAGAAAGTCACGCCACCAATGGTACCTTTCAGTTTTAAAATACTTTTTTGTTGTGCCATAAAATTTAATTTTTAAAATTATCGGCACAAATGTATATACATGATTATCCGTATGGAGCAAATGCAATTCCGAAATAGCTTATTCCTGCCATATTTTCCGAAAACAGCATTTATATCAAAGAAATAATTGTAAATTTGCGCTATCAAAGGTCATTTAATGGAAGCAAAGCGCATTTGCATATACCCAAAGGATGTACAACGAATAACCGGTAAAAGTGAACGTTACGGAAGGACATTGCTTTCGCAAATAAAGCAACATTATCAAAAACAAGAACACCAATTTGTCAGCATTGAAGAATTCTGCTCATACACGGGACTAAAAGCCGAACATGTACATCCTTTTATTATAGGATAACAGACTGCAAAAGCATATCAATAGTTAGTTATCTTACTAAATAATATACCTGAACTACACTAAAAAACAGTCCTCATTCCTTTGTAATGTCGCCAGAATTAAGTATTTTTGTAAATACAATTTGTCAATTGACAAACTACTCTTTTTTACAAGTGCTTTTTTCAAGGGTGATAATTCGGGTACCCAAAGATTTTGAGAATATAACTTACTGTTATTCAATATAGTATTTAATAGTTACAAGTCCCTGACTTTCCGCAGTCTTTGAAAGAGTAAATTTTAAATTTGCTCTTTTTTTAGTTTTCGTAAAAAATGTCGAAAACTTTTGATCAGAAAAGTAATAATACAGCCGGATACACGTTTCTTTTTCGTTCAGTATTGAATTGAAAAACAGATTATTTTTTAATGAAATTAAAAATCTTTTTAAGTATCGTATTTCTCTCCTTTTTTGTTTTGCTTACAGCACAAACTAAAGTAAGGGTGTATGGCTATGTGATTGATGCCAATAACCGCGGGATTGAACTGGCGAATGTGTATTTCGAAAACTCTCCGATAGGTACTTCTACCAATCAAAACGGATATTACGAACTGACACTTGATATCAAAGATTCAGCTACCATTGTGTATTCCATGGTGGGTTATTATCCAGTGAAACATGTGATTAATGCCAAACAAAAAATTGTGCAGATATCGGTGGTTTTATACCCTTCGACCAACGAAATGAAAGATATCAATGTAATTGCACAACGCCGTCAAACTACATCATTCGATCAGATTGATCCTCGTAATTACAAAATTATTCCCAATGCCAATGGTGGTATAGAATCGTTGCTGATAACTTTTGCCGGTGTAAATCAAACCAACGAGCTGAGTTCGCAGTACAATGTACGAGGTGGTAACTACGATGAAAATATTGTGTATGTGAACGGTATTGAGGTTTACCGTCCGTTACTGATACGCGCCGGACAGCAGGAAGGATTGAGTTTTATTAATCCGGATATGGTTGGTAAACTGTCATTTTCATCCGGAGGTTTCGATGCAAAATACGGCGATAAAATGTCGTCGGTGCTGGATATTGAATACAAAAAGCCGCAAAGTACCGAAGTATCAGCTTCGTTAAGTCTGTTGGGAGCATCGGCTTATGTGGCTACGCGCAGCAAAAATTTTATGCAAATGCATGGTGTTCGATACAAAACATCGGCATATTTGTTGGGAACGCTCGATACCAAAGCCGAGTACAACCCCAATTTTATCGATTATCAGACTTATCTCACTTATCAGTTATCACCTAAATGGGAACTGACGTTTTTGGGCAACTTTTCGCAAAACAATTATCAGTTTACACCCATCAATCGTGAAACCAAATACGGCACATATAACACTCCAAGAGTGTTGGATATTGCATTCGAAGGTTGGGAAAACGATTTGTTCCGCACTTCCTTCGGTGCTTTGACGCTGAACTTTCAACCGCAGCAAAATCTGAAATTAAACCTCACAGCTTCCACTTTTTATACCAACGAAAACGAAACTTACGATATTCTGGGTGAATATGTGCTGAGTGAAGTAAAAACCGATTTGAATGCCGAAGATAAAGTCGGAGCTACGCTTGGTATTGGTAAATATCAGGAGCATGCCCGAAACAGGCTGAAAGCTACTGTGGCTTCGCTGGCGCACGGTGGTGAGTATAAAAATGATAAGCATTTGCTGAAATGGGGCGCTAATTTGCAGTTCGAGAAAATTGTGGATAAGATAAGCGAGTGGGAGTGGAGAGACTCTGCCGGATATTCGCTACCATACACCAACGAGTCGGTAAATCTGTATTACAACATGAAATCGCAGGTAAATTTACCAACTTTACGCATCACAGCTTATATTCAGGATACCTATAGATGGACAGGCGATAAAGGCGTTTTTTCTGCTACCGGCGGACTCAGAGCCAATTACTGGTCGTTTAATAACGAGTTGCTGGTTAGTCCGCGTGTCTCCTTTTCGTGGTTACCGACCTGGGAAAAGGATTACAGTTTCCGTTTTGCAACAGGCTTGTACTATCAGGCGCCGTTTTACAAAGAAATTCGCGATACAGTGACCGATGTGCTTGGAAATGTGGTTGTAAAACTGAATTCCGATATCAAAGCACAGCGTTCGTTGCAGTTTGTGTTGGGTGGCGATCATCATTTTCGTGCGTGGGGACGACCGTTTAAATTCACCACAGAAGCTTATCTGAAACTTGCCGACCGCGTTATCAGTTATTCGGTGGATAATGTGCGGATTCGATATTCCGGCGAAAACGATGCCAAAGCTTATACAGCCGGTCTCGATTTTAAGCTTTTCGGTGAACTTGTTCCGGGAACCGATTCGTGGATAAATTTCTCATTGATGGATTCGAAAGAAGATGTGATTGGCGATTCGTACGTGGCTCATACCTACGATGATGCCGGAAATATTTTGACCTCTGAAACGGTTTATCCGGGTTGGGTTTCCCGTCCCAACGAACAGCGTTATTCGTTCTCCATGATGTTTCAGGATTATTTCCCCAATAATCCGAAGTATAAAGTGCACCTGAAAGCAATTTGGGCAGATGGTTTGCCATTTTCAGCTCCGAGAAGCGTGCAGTATCGTTCTGCTTTCCGTGCTCCTGCTTATGGTCGTGTGGATTTAGGTGCTTCCAGAGTTTTGGTGAGTGGCGATGATAAATTTATGGAACGTGGCTGGCTGAAAAACGTCAAAAATATCTGGATTAATTTCGAGATATTTAATTTACTCGACTTCAAAAATGTGAATTCATATTACTGGGTAACAGATATATATGGTTATCAGAATGCTGTTCCAAATTACCTCACAGGTAGGCAGTTCAATCTTCGGATTTCAGTCGATTTTAAATAATATCCGGGTTCAGCTTTTCCAGAAACATGTCGGTTAATCTCGAAACGGCATAATCATCCAGTTTGCCTTTCGGAATTTGTATAATATCAGACGAATTTTGAAGTTCAGCATTTGTTTCGATACAGAAAAAACGGGCGTGAATTCTTCTGTGGCTTAATAAGTGCACAAAATCAGTGTATTTCTCCTGTACTGTAATTTCTGTATTTTTACTGAATAATTTTCCGAAATTCTCGTTCTCCAACAATTTTTCTACCGTTAGCAGTTCGTCGGTTTCAATCAGCGGAAATTCAAATAAGTTTTTCCAGATGTCATTATCTTTGCGTTGTTTGATATAAGTAAAATTCTGATTTACAATGTGCAAATAATTGAAGAATCGGTTTTTTATTTTGGTGGTTTTTAATTTTACAGGCAATTCTTTCACCTGCTGATTTTTGAACCCTACACATTGCATTGTGAGCGGACAGGCTGAACAATCTGGTGCTGTCGGAGTACATTGCATGGCGCCAAACTCCATGATAGCCTGATTGTAAATGCCCGCATTTCCTTCAGGAAGCAGTTGTTGCGCTAACTCTCTGAATTCTTTAATACCGGCTGAAGAGTTTATCGGGGTTTTTATTCCGAAAACACGCGACAAAACCCGGTACACATTACCATCAACTACGGCATAATTCTGATTGTAAGCAAACGAACAAATAGCTGCTGCAGTATATTCACCAATGCCTTTGAGTGTTAAAACAGACGCATAATCGGTCGGAAATTTATCATTATACAGATTGTGAATCTCTTTTGCAGCCGCATGCAGATTACGGGCTCTGGAATAATAACCCAACCCCTGCCAGAGCTTTAAAACTTCGTCTTCGGATGCTTCAGCCAACATTTTTACATTCGGAAATCGGGAAATAAAGCGCAGGTAATATTCCATGCCCTGTTGTACACGGGTTTGTTGCAAAATAACTTCCGAAATCCAGATAAGATAAGGGTCGGTGATGTCGCGCCAGGGGAGTTCCCGCTTGTTGCGGTTGTACCAGTTAATTATTCCGTTCTGAAAATTATGCATGTATGTAGTTTAAACTGAAAAACTTGTTTTGACTTTGAAAAAAAATTGATATTTATGCAATTTGTATGGCATTTTTTGCCATCTTTGCATGCAAAAGTAATTTTAAAAATTCAAGTACCTGAATATGTACCGAACAATTAAATTTAAAAAATGTTTTTTGCTGCTTTCTGTGATTTTTGTGTTGTTTTCCTGCGAAAAATCATCGTATAAAATCAGTGGTGAGTTTAAACAGGGAAATGCTGATAGCATTATGGTATTTCTGAAAGAACGCATCAATAGCGAATGGAAAACCATTGATAGTACGCTTGTAGTTCAGAATAAATTTGAATTTACGGGCAAAGCGGATAGTGCGCGGGTGGTGTTTATGATGTATAAAAACAGTGATGGGGAAAAATTCCGTCAGCCATTTGTTCTCGAAAATGGTGACATAACAGCTTCTGTGGATTCAGTAGGCGATATTGCTTTTTCAGGGACTCCGCAAAATGAGTTGTTGCAAACCTATCAGTCGGAAAAGAAAATGCTATACGCCGAAATGGATGCCTTTTATAATGCTACCAATAAGCCGGGTTTAACTGATGCCGAAACAACCAGGATGAATGATTCGTTGGAGAAATTTACCAAACGCGAAATAGCCATCGATAGCTATTACGCTAAAAAACATGTCAATACTATTGTTGGAAATTATATTTTTACCAGTTCGTGTTATCAAATGTCTATACCACAAAAAGAAGAAATCATTGCCCTTATGAATCAGGATTATTTACAAACAGAAAAAATTGCCGGCATCGTGGAGGCTATCGACAAGGAAAAACAAACAGCAAAAGGTATGCAGTTTACGGATATCGTAATGAACGATTTGCAAAACAGGGAAGTAAAACTGTCGGAAATAGTTGGCAAGCATGATTACGTGTTGGTGGACTTTTGGGCATCGTGGTGTGGTCCCTGTATGCAGGCCGTGAACAAACTTAAAGTGCTTTACAGTAAATACGGTGGTGAAAAATTAGAAATTGTCGGAGTTTCGCTCGACGATAATAAAGAATTGTGGCAAAATGCCATCCATGAAAAGGGAATGAACTGGATTCAAATGTCCGATTTAAAAGGCTGGCGTTGTAAAGGAGCTGATGATTATGCCGTTGATGCAATTCCGGCTACAGTATTGATAGATAAATCGGGGAAAATTATAGGACGGGATATGTATATTGATGAAATTGAAAATATAATTTCGGGTACACATTCTAAAAAATGATTAAAATCAAAGTTTTTGAAAAAAAAACAGCGCAATTGTTTTTTAATCAGAATAAAAGCAATATATTTGCAGTCCATTTGCAAAAAATAAAATACAATCATAATTAATTAATAACTTATTAAAAATTACCAAAATGACTAAAGCAGATATCGTAAACGAGATTGCTAAAAATACAGGTATTGACAAAGCAACTGTATTGGCCACCGTAGAAGCTTTCATGGAAACAGTGAAAGAATCACTTGCTAAAAATGAAAACGTATATTTAAGAGGATTCGGAAGTTTCGTTATCAAAGAACGTGCTGAAAAAACTGCCCGTAACATTTCTAAAAATACTACAATTATTATCCCTGCTCACAATATTCCTTCTTTCAAACCAGCAAAGACTTTCGTGAGCGTTGTTAAATAATTTTTTTCATTATATAAAGCAAAATAAAGATGCCAAGCGGTAAAAAAAGAAAAAGACATAAAATGTCAACGCACAAGCGTAAAAAAAGACTGAGAAAAAATAGACACAAAAAGAAATAGTCTAAGTGGTCTTTAGATGATAAAGCCCAAGAAACAAACTTATAAGCAATATCTTGGCTTTAAGTTTGTTTTTTGTTTTAATATAAAAACAAACCAAAATTATAAAAAAGTGAATAGCGAATTAGTAGTAGATGTACGACCATCTGAAATTTCTATTGCGCTGCTCGAAGATAAACGACTTGTAGAAATTAACCAGGAAGGACGCGAAGAACAATTCGCGGTGGGAAATATCTACTTGGGAAGGGTGAAAAAATTAATGCCCGGTCTGAATGCAGCCTTTGTGGATGTCGGTTACGAAAAAGACGCTTTTCTTCACTATCTTGATTTAGGTTCTAATTTCAATACCCTTCAACTTTTTGCAACACAGGTAAAAAGCGACCGAAAAAAGTTGCCTGCCATGCAAAAGGTGAAACCTCAACCCGAAATTGAAAAAAACGGTTCGATCAACGACGTTTTAAAAACAGGTCAGGAAATCCTTGTTCAGGTAGCTAAAGAACCCATTTCTACCAAGGGCCCGCGTCTGACAGCCGAAGTTTCAATTGCAGGTAGGTATTTAGTTCTTATTCCGTTTGCCGATAAAGTGTCGGTTTCGCAGAAAATTAAAACGGAGGAAGAACGGTTTCGTCTGAAACAACTGATACAAAGCATAAAACCCAAAGGTTTTGGAGTGATTGTACGTACAGTTGCCGAAGAAAAAAAAGTAGCAGAACTCGATAATGAGTTGAAGATTCTTGTTAAACGCTGGGAAGAAGCAATCGGCAAGATTCAACAATCCAATGGAGTTACGCTTATTTTGGAAGAATTAGGTCGCACGGTGGGAATAATTAGAGATTTATTCAACCCCAATTTTAAACATATTCATATCAACGATGCGGATGTTTTTACCGAAGTTCGCGATTATGTTGAACTGATTGCCCCGGAACGTAAAGATATAGTGAAGCTGTACAAAGAAGAAGCTCCTATATACGATAGTTTTGGTATCAGTAAACAAATAAAATCGGCTTTCGGAAAAACAGTTTCATTCAAAAGTGGCGCTTATCTGATTATTGAACATACAGAAGCACTCCACGTAATTGATGTAAACAGCGGAAACAGATCGAAAAACGGAAACGGACAGGAAGCCAATGCGCTGGAAGTAAACCTGGCTGCTGCCGACGAAATTGCCCGTCAACTGAGGTTGCGCGATATGGGTGGAATTATTGTAGTGGACTTTATTGATATGCACGAACCCGAAAATCGTCAAAAACTTTTCGACAGAATGCGTGAAGCCATGTCCGAAGATCGTGCAAAGCACAATATCCTGCCTTTAAGTAAGTTTGGATTGATGCAAATGACACGTCAGAGAGTACGTCCGGTGATTCATATCGATATTGAAGAAACTTGTCCATCCTGTTTTGGTACCGGAAAGATTATTCCTTCCATTCTGTTTACCGATCAGTTGGAAAATAAGATTGAATATTTGGTTGAAAAATTGAAAATTAAAGATTTTGTTTTACATGTTCATCCTTACGTCGACGCATATATCTCAAAAGGTATATTCTCAACGAAATGGAAATGGAAAAGCAAATTTGGCAGAGGATGTAAAGTGATAGCATCACAAAAACTTGGATTCCTTCAATACAAGTTTTTTGATAAAAAAGGAATTGAAATTAACCTTCAGGAAGAAAAAGAAAAGCTTTCGTAACAAAAAGATAAGTCAGGCCGGTAATTTTACCGGCCTGACTTTTTTGTTATTTGTGATATTCGTTATCTGCTTGTAATATCGATTTTTTTCATTAATTTTGCATACAAATTATTCGAAAATCATTCGATTGAATATCAAACTATTATAATTGAAAATAGCAATTTAATCCGGAAATTAAATTGCAAAGACAAACTTAAAAAATTATTTACTCATGAAGCCAATGTCAAAAAGTCCGTTGCAAATTGCCCGCGCATCTTATCAGCCTAAGTTGCCCGCCGCATTAAAAGGCAATGTAGTATTGAAAGAAGGAGCCGCCACACAATCGGTTGCCGATCAGGAAGATATCAAAATGCTTTTTCCAAACACCTATGGAATGCCGTTAATTACATTCGAAAAGGGTGAAAAAGTTGAAAATCCTGTTGTTAATGTAGGTGTAATTCTTTCAGGAGGACAGGCTCCGGGTGGTCACAATGTAATTTCGGGAATATTCGATGGCTTAAAAGCGTTGAATCCTGCCAATAAATTGTATGGTTTTTTAGGTGGTCCAAGCGGATTGGTCGATCATAAATATATTGAACTGACCAAAGAAGTTGTTAATGAATACCGCAATACCGGTGGATTCGATATTATTGGTTCGGGACGTACAAAACTGGAAGAGGAAGAACAATACGAACAAGGAGCAGTGATTTGTAAACAATTGGGAATTAACGCTGTGGTTGTTATTGGTGGTGACGATTCAAATACCAATGCTTGTGTGTTGGCAGAGTATTACAAACAAAAAAATACCGGAATTCAGGTAATCGGTTGTCCTAAAACCATTGATGGCGACCTGAAAAACGAAATGATTGAAACGTCATTTGGTTTCGATACAGCATGTAAAGTTTATTCAGAATTAATTGGAAATATTCAGCGTGATGCTAATTCAGCAAAAAAATACTGGCACTTTATCCGTTTAATGGGTCGTTCGGCTTCACATATTACATTGGAGTGTGCTTTGCAAAGCCAGCCAAACATTTGTATTGTATCGGAAGAAGTAGAAGCTAAAAATCTGACATTATCGCAGGTGGTTGAAGATATTGTGAAAGTGATTGTAAACCGTGCAAATTATGGTTTGAATTTTGGAACAATTCTTATTCCCGAAGGTCTGATTGAGTTTATTCCTGCCATGAAAAAATTGATTTCAGAACTGAACGACCTGCTTGCACATAACGACGATTTCAATGCACTGGAAACCGACGACGAAAAACGTCAGTACGTAAAAGGTTCTTTGTCGCACGAAAGCTCGCAGGTTTACCGTGATCTGCCTAAAGGAATTGCCAAGCAGTTAACGCTCGACCGTGATCCACATGGAAACGTACAGGTTTCATTGATCGAAACTGAAAAACTGTTGATTGAAATGGTGGCTAAACGTTTGGCTCAATTGAAAGCAGAAGGTAAATACAAAGGTAAATTCTCCGCTTTGAACCACTTCTTTGGTTACGAAGGTCGTTGTGCCATCCCTTCAAATTTCGATGCTGATTATACCTATTCATTAGGTTATACTGCTTCGGTACTTATTTCGGCTGGCAAAACCGGTTATATGTCGTCGGTTCGTAACCTGACAGCTCCAGCCTCTGAATGGATTGCTGGTGGTGTGCCTATTACCATGATGATGAACATGGAAAAACGTCATGGAAAAATGAAACCTGTTATTCAGAAAGCGCTTGTGCAGTTGGATGGTGCTCCGTTTAAATACTTTGCTGCTCACCGTGAAGACTGGGCAGACGAGAAACAAAGTTATGTTTATCCGGGTCCTATTCAGTATTACGGTCCGACAGAAGTTTGTGATCAGCCAACGAAAACATTGCAGTTGGAAAAAGAATAAAAAGCAAAGGGCAACTCTTAACGGGTTGCCCTTTGTTTTAATTGCTGTTTCAGATTATTTTATTGCTGCAAGAGCCTGATCCAGATCAGCTAATATATCGTCGATATGTTCTATCCCCACTGAGATTCGAACTAATCCAGGAAGAACTCCGGATTTAATCTGATCCTCTTTCGAAAGTTGTTCGTGAGTAGTAGCTGCCGGATGTATAATCAGCGATTTTGCATCGCCAACATTGGCTAAGTGACTGATTAATTTTACATTGTCAATCAAAGTGTCAGCATTTTTTGCATCACCTTTTACTTTGAAAGTAAGCACGCCACCAAAACCACGGGTGAAATACTTCTTCGCTATTTCGTGATATTTGCTGCTTTTCAATCCGGGATAATTTACAAATTCTACCTGCGGGTGTTTTTCGAGCCATTCAGCTACTTTTTGAGCATTCTCCACATGACGTTCAACACGCAACGAAAGAGTTTCCAAACCCTGAATTAACAGGAATGAATTGAACGGGCTGATAGCATTTCCCCAGTCACGAAGACCTTCTACACGAGCACGAATGTTGAAAGCGATATTGCCAAACGGACCATTTGCCCCGAAAACATCCCAAAAAACCAATCCATGATAACCTTCGGAAGGTTCGGTAAACGATGGAAATTTACCATTTCCCCAATTGAACTTTCCGCTATCCACAATTACTCCGCCAAGCGAAGTTCCATGACCGCCAATCCATTTTGTCGCCGATTCTACCACAATGCTTGCACCGTGTTTCAGAGGCTGAAAAATTGCACCGCCAGCGCCAAAAGTATTATCAACAATCAGGGGAATGCCATGTTTATCAGCAACGGCTGCAATTGCTTCGAAATCAGGAACGTTCAAATCCGGATTTCCGATAGTTTCCAGATAAAGCGCTTTGGTGTTATCGTCGATTAAAGCTTCAAATTCAGCAGGTTCATCGTCCTTCACAAAGCGAGCTTCCACACCAAGGCGTTTGAATTGCACTTTAAACTGATTATAAGTTCCACCATACAAATGTGAGGAAGAAACAAAATTGTCGCCGGCCTGTAGTATATTGTTCAGAGCCAGAAACTGAGCCGACTGGCCGGATGAAGTAGCTAATGCCGTCACACCGCCTTCGAGTGCTGCAATACGTTTTTCAAAAACATCGGTAGTTGGATTCATCAAACGGGTATAGATATTTCCAAATTTGCGTAAGCCGAATAAATCGGCACCGTGTTGTGCATCGTTGAAAACGTACGACGAAGTCTGATAAATGGGCACTGCCCTTGAATTGGTGGTTTTATCCACTTCCTGTCCTGCGTGAATTTGCAGGGTTTCAAATTTCTGTTCGTTTGCCATTATATTATTTTCTTTTAATTCGATTAATTGTATTTGTAATTTATTGGTGTTGGATTTGACAGATTGTCATTGATAGGACAACGTCCTTTCACGGTTTCAATTAAAAGCGTTTCCCTCTGTTTGTCAGCATTGGTGCTTAATTTAATTTCCACATTCAGCGATTTAAATCCGGCACGTTCTTCGTTTGAAAAACCGAGAAACTTTGCAGGATTTATGTCACCATCAATGTTTATTTCAAGATTTTTTATTTCGATATTTAATTCTTTTGCTACAATGCCAAAAACCACGTTCAGACAACCGGCATAACCGGCAAGAAGATATTCAACAGGATTTGCAGCTGAATCTTCGCCTCCTAAAATTTCAGGTTCGTCTACAATTAATTCGAAATTACGGGCATAGCCCTGATATTTAGTTAAACCTATATTTTTTCCGTTTACTTTAAAATTTAAATCTTTTGAAGCCATATTTTTAATTTGATATTTAATTGGTTAGTAAATTAGAGAGGATATTCCTCAAATGCGTAAAGAAGTGTTGACAAATAACGTTCGCCTGTATCAGGTAGCAACGCAACAATGTTTTTGCCTTTGTTTTCAGGACGTTGTGCCAGTACAGTAGCAGCATAAGCAGCAGCACCCGATGAGATTCCGACTAATAAGCCCTCTTCTTGTGCCAACTGACGTGAAGTGAGAATTGCATTATCGTTACTTACCGGAATAATTTCGTCAACTACATCAGGATTGAAGTTTTTTGGAATAAAGCCTGCACCAATACCCTGAATTTTGTGTGGGCCTGGATTTCCACCTGAAAGTACAGGAGAATCAGCCGGTTCAACGGCTACGATTTTAATGTTCGGGTTTTTCGATTTCAGATAAGCACCAACACCACTGATTGTTCCGCCTGTTCCCACACCGGCTACAAATATATCCACCAAACCATCGGTGTCGTTCCATATTTCAGGACCGGTAGTTTCATTATGAACTTTTGGGTTCGATGCGTTTTCGAATTGTTGTGGAATAAATGAAGCTGGATTGGCTTCGTTTAGTTCTACAGCTTTGGCAATGGCACCTTTCATTCCGTTAGCTCCGGGAGTAAGTACCAGATTGGCTCCTAATGCTTTCAGTAGATTGCGACGTTCAATACTCATGGTTTCGGGCATGGTGAGCGTAAGTTTATAGCCTTTTACAGCGGCTACCAACGCCAAACCGATACCAGTATTTCCGCTGGTTGGTTCGATAATTTCAACACCGGGTTTTAGAATTCCTGCTGCCTCGGCATCTTCAATCATTGAGAGAGCGATACGTTCCTTTACGCAACCAGCCGGATTAAACGATTCGAGTTTTACAATGACATTCGCTTCTAAACTTTTGTTTACAGCATAATTTGAGAGTTGAACCAGGGGCGTATTACCGATAAGTTCTGTGAGGTTTTTTGCAATCTTTGCCATAATTCTATTATTTGTGGGTTTGTTATAATTTTTATGATGCAAAAATACAGGCTGTCAGTAACTTCCACAATCGCCGTGATAGGGTATATTTTTATACCATACTTATGGTATATAAAATGAAAATCCCTGTAAATTTGTAGATTTACAGGGAAATATCATGTAGTAATTTTATTAGTTGCTATAAAAAATCCTGCCTTGGTGGACTAAATGCATCAATTAATTCTCCATCTTCAAGACAGATAACACCATGCACCATTTCAGGTTCTGCATAGAATCCATCACCTGCCCGTAGTATTTGTTTTTCGCCATTTATTGTTACTTCAAAACAACCTTTGACTATATAGGAACATTGTGAATGAAAATGGAGATGTTCATAACCTATGGCTCCTTTTGCAAATTTTACTTTTACCATCATTAATTGATCATCGAAACCTAAAATCTGTCTGCTAATGCCATCCGAAAGTGTTTCCCACGAAGAGTCTGAACTATAAATAATTTTATTGCTTTTTGATTTCATATTGAAAGTCTTATAACTTGATTTTCGATTTGGCAAAATCAACAACGCCCTGCAAATGTTCACCCATTAGTTTGGCAGCAAGTTCTCCATCTTTGTTTTTAATGGCCTGCAACATATTGGTATGTTCTTCCACTACGGCCGGATTTGGGGCGCATATTCTGTCGATTTGATATATTTTCAGAATGTCGGGTATGATAATTAATAACATAGCCTTGAACACCGGATTGTGACAACCTTCGGCAATAGCCCGGTGGAAAGCAAAGTCGTGACTCACCCTGTCGTTTGAATCGAAATACCGTATAAAGTTTTGATGTGCTTTTTCAATAGCTTCAATGTCTTTCGGAGTACAGCGTTCCGCGCATAAACGTATAGCATTCATTTCTAGTACAATACGTGTTTCGACTAAGGAGAAGAAATCATAATTTTGCAAATTCAGTACATCGGATATCAATCCATCGAGTGTGGTAATGTCGAGTCCGTTGATCACAGATCCACTTTGTGGTAAGGTCTTAATAATTCCGTAAAATTCCAGTTTATGTAAAGCTTCTCTAATCTGTGTTCTACCTACACCAAAGTCAGAAGCCATTTTCCGCTCTGCAGGTAATTTGTCACCAGGTTTTAAAACCCCGGAATTGATTAATTCCTTAATTTTGGAAATCACTATATCTGTCGGCTTTTCCGACGCGGTATCATTATGATTTAAGGCAGATACTAAATTTTCTTCCATTCTGAAAATGAAATTAAAGAGTTATTTTAATCAGATAAAAAATAAAATATTGTGGAATTTTTTGCAAAGATAAATTGAATTTATGAAATTTCAATCATGTTTTTTTGATTGATTTAAATTTGGTATACCAATTAATAATTTTGCAAAGATATTATTTTTTACTTCAACGAATCAAAAAATAAAGATTTTATATCAAAAAAAACATCGGTTTGAACAGCAATTGCTATACTTTTGTATCGTATTAAAATGCTTATTATATAACACACGCAGTAAAGCATTTACAAATGTTTTCCTGATCTAATAGTATAAAAACATATGGCTGTAGTCGTAATTCTGCCCAAACAAGGGCAATCGGTGGAAAGTTGTATCATCACCGAAATCAAAAAGAAAAAAGGGGATACCGTAAAAAAAGGTGAAGTTTTGTTCGCTTACGAAACCGATAAGGCTTCGTTCGAAGAAGAATCGCCTGCTGATGGTGTGGTACTTGAGAGTTTTTACAATGAAGGCGACGAAGTTGCAGTATTATTAGACATGATGGTTATCGGTCAACCCGGTGACGATTATGCCGGATTATTGCAAGGTGGAAGCTCAGCAGTAAGCAGTGAGCAGCAAGCAGTAAGCAAAGAACCGTTAAAAGCTAATGAGCCAATTAAAGTAGAAGTCGCCGTACCAACTCAAAACTCCGAACTCAAAACTCAAAACTCTTCCTTCGTTTCACCCCGCGCTAAAAACTTAGCCGCACAAGAAGCGTTAAATACAAGCGAATTAGCCGGCTCAGGACCAAAAGGACGTGTAATTGAAAAAGACGTGTTAGCTGCATTGGAAAACCGTCCGAAACTGACTCCGTTGGCTAAGAAAATTGTTGCCGAAGAAGGTATTCAACCTCAAGGTGCAGGTTCAGGTCTTGCCGGAACTGCGAAATCAACTGATATAATTGCACCGGTAAATACTGTTTACGGTGTGGATTATGAAGATAAGAAACTTTCAAATATGCGTAAGTTGATTGCAAAAGCAATGCATTCTTCATTGCAAAACTCAGCGCAACTTACTCACCACTTGGGAGCCGATGCACGCACTATCCAAAAACTGCGCAAGAAAGCCAAAAAAGCATTTGAAGCCGGAACTTTGTCGGCCAATTTGACTATAAATGATTTTGTATGCTTTGCAGTTGTAAAAGCATTGAAAAAATTCCCGAACGTAAACTCTCACTTCCTGGGTGAATCGATGCGTTTGTTCAACAAAGTTCACCTCGGACTGGCTGTTGATACCGAACGTGGTTTGATGGTTCCTGCTGTGCGCAATGCCGACGATTTATCTATCATTGGCCTTTCAAATCAGTTGAAAGAAGTGGCCAATGCTTGTAAGAAAGGCGCTATTTCTCCTGAATTACTGGCAGCCGAAGCAGCTACATTTACCGTTTCAAACCTTGGTGCTTACGGTGTGGAAATGTTTACTCCGGTAATCAATCTGCCGCAATCGGCTATTTTGGGTGTGAACACCATTGTTCCTCGTCCGAAAGATTTGGGTGATGGCGTTTATGGTTTCGTGCCATATATCGGTCTGAGCTTGACATACGATCACCGCTCATTAGATGGCGGCGAAGCAACACGCTTCCTGAAACAAATTGCCATTGAAATTGAAACATTGGAATTGGATATTTTTTGATTAAATTCGAACCTTCTAATTATCCAATCGTAAATTGTAAATCTTTAAATCGTAAATAAAAAGATGTTTGATTTAATTATTATCGGTGGTGGTCCGGCCGGATATGTAGCTGCAGAACGTGCAGGGCATAAAGGACTGAAAGTTTTATTGTTCGAGAAAAAAAGCATGGGTGGTGTGTGTCTCAACGAAGGTTGTATTCCTACCAAAACATTGCTTTACAGTGCTAAAACGTACGAAAATGCGTTGCACGGTGATAAATATGGCGTATTTGGTGACAATATCCGTTTTGATTTCGGAAAAATTGTTGCCCGCAAAAATAAAGTGGTTCGCAAGCTCGTTGCCGGTGTTGAAGGAAAAATGAAAATGCACCACGTAACGGTTGTAAAAGGCGAAGCAACGATTGTTGGTCGTAGCCCGAAAGGCGTGGAAGTAACCGCTGGTGGCGAAAGCTACTTAGGTGCTAACCTGCTTATCTGTACCGGTTCCGAAGCATTTGTTTCACCTATTCCCGGATTGGCCGAAGCAGGCGACATTATCCTGACTAACCGCGAAATTCTGGATTTGAAAGATCAACCAAAATCATTGGTAGTTATCGGTGGTGGCGTTATTGGGATGGAGTTTGCAAGTTTTTACAACAGCCTTGGTACCAAAGTAACTATCGTGGAAATGCTTCCTGAAATTTTGGGTGGTTTGGACTTCGAGATTTCAGCCATGTTGCGCGATATTTATAGCAAAAAGGGAATTGAATATAACCTGAATGCCAAAGTGGTAAAAATCGATGGCAACAAAGTTATTTTCGAGAAAGACGGAAAAACGGAGACTATCGAAGGCGAAAAAATCCTTGTCAGCGTTGGTCGCCGGGCAGTAACAAAAGGTTTCGGATTGGAGAATCTGAATGTGGAGTTGTTCAAAGGCGGTATCAAAGTGGACGAGAAAATGCGGACCAATGTGCCTAACGTTTTTGCAGCAGGCGATGTAACCGGATTCTCGTTGTTGGCTCACACAGCCAGTCGCGAAGGTGAAGTGGTGGTGAATAACCTCACCGGTCGTGCCGACAAAATGCGTTACGATGCTATTCCGGGTGTGGTTTATACCAATCCTGAAGTTGCCGGTGTTGGCGAAACCGAAGAATCGGCCAAAGCAAAAGGTATTGACTACAAAGTAGCCAAGTTACCAATGGCTTATGCCGGACGTTTCGTAGCCGAAAACGAAGGTGGCTCAGGACTTTGCAAAGTGTTGGTAGGTGCTAAACACGGTGAAGTAATCGGTGTTCACATGCTGGGTAATCCTTGCAGCGAAATGATTTACGGAGCATGCATGGCTATCGAACAGGAAATGACACTGGCGGAAATGGAAGAAGTGGTATTCCCACATCCAACCGTTAGCGAAATATTTAAAGAAACAATTTTTGCTTTCTAGCACACGGAAAACACAGAAAGAACGGAATTTTTCAGAACGCAAATTACGCAAATCAAACGCAAATTTTCGCAAAATAACTTTGCGATTCTTAGCATTCTCAGCGGTAAACGATTAAAAGACTTGGAAAAACCGAAAGGTTTTAAACTATGTGTTCTATGTCTTTATCTTAGTAAAATAAAACTATGTGAACTATGTGTCTAATGTGGTTCAATTTCAACTAATAAACAAATAAAATCTTTATACAATGCCAAAAGTACAATTTATTGACCCGGCAGAAGCCCGCAAGCCGGGATTCGTAGAATTTCAACCGATTCCGGTAAATCAATATCAAAAAACCGTCAAAGACGAAAAAGGTAATTTTACCAACGAAGAGTTCAAAGCCATTTATCACGATATGGTGTTGATTCGTGAGTTCGAAACCATGATCAACCTGATCAAAACCAAAGGTGAATACAACGGAACTCCGTATAATCACCCTGGCCCTGCTCACTTGTCTATCGGACAGGAATCGGCAGCTGTTGGTATGGCCTGGACATTGACCGTTGACGACTATATTTTTGGTAGCCACCGTTCACACGGCGAAATCCTGGCAAAAGGAATGTCGGCTATCCACAAATGTGACGATAAGTATTTGACCGACGTAATGGAATCGTTTTTCGACGGAGCTGTACTAAACGTTGTGAAAAAAGACTTTACTGGTACAACCAAAGAATTGGCTCGTCGCTTCCTCGTTTATGGAACATTGGCTGAAATCTTTGCCCGTGTAACCGGTTTCAACCGCGGATTGGGTGGTTCTATGCACGCTTTCTTTACGCCATTCGGGGTTTATCCTAATAACGCTTTAGTTGGTGGTTCGGGTGATATTGCCGTTGGTGCTGCTTTGTACAAAAAAATCAACCGTCAAAAAGGTCTCGTAGTTGCCAACATTGGTGATGCTTCTATGGCTTGCGGTCCTGTGTGGGAAGGTATTACTTTCGCTTCTATGGATCAGTTCCGTCAGTTGTGGGAAGGCGATATGCAAGGTGGATTACCAGTTATCATCAACATTATGAATAACCAATATGGTATGGGCGGGCAAACTGCCGGCGAAACCATGGGTTATGATATTGCGGCACGTATTGGTGCAGGTGTAAACCCTGAACAAATGCATGCTGAGCGTGTTGACGGTTACAATCCGTTGGCTGTTATCGACGCGTACAAACGCAAACGCGTTATTTTGGAAGAGAAAAAAGGTCCTGTTTTATTGGACGTATTGACATATCGTTATAGCGGTCACTCACCTTCGGATGCGTCTTCGTATCGTACCAAAGAAGAAGTGGAAGCATGGGAAGCGCAAGATTGTATCGCTTCTTTCGGTAAACAATTGATTGAAGCCGGCGAAGCTACGCAAGCTGATTTGGATGCAACATGGACTGACGTAAAAGCATTGGTGTATGATATGTTCCTGAAATCAATCGATGACGAAGTTTCTCCACGTATGACCAATGCTCAAATCATTGGCGACATGATGTTCTCGAACGGTTCGGTTGATTCTATGTCGACTGCTACGCCTGACGTTTTGATGCCATTGGCTGAAAACTCACGTGTAAAGAAAATTGCTGCCAAAGAGCGTTTTGCTTTTGATGCTGACGGTAAACCTTTCAGCAAAATGAAACAATACCAGTTGCGCGACGGTATTTTCGAAGCCATGATGGATCGTTTCTACAAAGATGCATCGTTGGTAGCTTATGGTGAAGAAAACCGCGATTGGGGTGGTGCATTTGCCGTTTATGGCGGTATGACCGAAGCACTTCCTTACCACCGTTTGTTCAACTCTCCAATTGCCGAAGCGTCTATCGTGGGTACTGCTATTGGTTACGCCATGTGTGGTGGCCGTGTGGTTCCTGAAATCATGTATTGCGATTTCTTGGGTCGTTGCGGTGATGAGGTGTTCAACCAAATGCCTAAATGGCAATCGATGAGCGGTAACGTGTTGAAAATGCCTATCACGCTTCGTGTATCGGTAGGTTCAAAGTACGGTGCACAACACTCGCAGGACTGGACTTCGTTGGTAACTCAAATCCCCGGTTTGAAAGTTTGTTTCCCGGTAACTCCTTACGATGCAAAAGGGTTAATGAACTCGGCTTTGCAAGGAACCGACCCTGTTGTTTACTTCGAAAGCCAACGTATCTACGAAATTGGTGAGCAATTCCACAAAGGCGGCGTTCCTGAAGGTTACTACGAAATTCCATTTGGTGAGCCGGACGTAAAAAAAGAAGGAAAAGACATTACATTCCTGACCGTTGGTCACACATTATATCCTGCTTTGGCTGCTGCTAAAGAACTGGAAGAAAAATACGGCTTAAGCGCAGAAGTTATCGACGCACGCTCGTTGGTACCATTCAACTACGAGCAAGTGGTTGAGTCGGTGAAGAAAACAGGTAAAATCATTGTGGCCGGCGATGCTTGTGCCCGTGGTTCGTTCCTGAACGACTTTGCAACGAACATCAGCACCCTTTGTTTCGACTACCTGGACGCTCCGGTTTGTGTGCTTGGTTCACGCAACTGGATTACTCCTGCCTTCGAATTGGAAGATTCATTCTTCCCACAAGTAAGCTGGTTCCTCGACATGATTAACGAACGCATCCAACCATTGGCAGGCTATGTTCCTGGTCAGAACTTTACGGATGCTGAGTTTATCCGTCGTTCTAAATTAGGAGTCTAATCTTTATTGAGGGTGTGACTCCAAGTCACGCCCTCAATTGAATATAATTAACCACAAAGGCACTAAGTACACGAAGATCCACGGAGTTATTTGGTGCCTTAATTGAATGGTTTTGAACTAAAAAATGCAACTTGAAGCTTAAGTAAATTTCTGAAGCGCAAACTGACAAAGAAAAATGGTTCTGTAAATTTCAGAAGTACAAATCTGATCGGAAAAATGCTTCTGTAAATTTCCGAAGCACAAATCCGAGCGGAAAAATGCTTCTGAAAATTTCTGAAGCACAAACTGACGAGGAAAAATGGTTCTGAAATTTTCTGAAGAATAATTGGACAAATAAAACTTTAAATAACGAATACATACTAACTAAAAAGTCCCCTTTAGGGGATTAGGGGTCATGAAAAACACAAAAGTAAACGCACACCTCCACACACCTTACTCATTCAGTGCATTCAAGGATGTTGCTGAAGCGCTCGATAGAGCCGTTGCCGAAGGCGTAAAAGTGGTTGGTATCAATGATTTTTATACCACTGCCGGCTACGAAGCCTGGGCAGTTGGTTGTAAGGAACGCGGGTTGTATCCGTTGTTCAATATAGAGTTTATCAGTCTGAACGAAGCCGACCAAAAAGCCGGTTTACGTGTGAACGATCCAGGAAATCCCGGTCGCACTTACCTGAGCGGCAAAGGACTTTCGTATCCTTTCCAGTTGGCTGAGCCGTTTGCAACGCAATTGGCCGACGTGCGCTCAGAAGCCAATGCTCAGGTGGAAGCCATGTGTAGCAAGGTAAATGAAATCCTGGCTGCGAATAATGCCGGTTTCGCATTAGATTTTGAATGGATTAAAACAGAACTTACCAAAGGTTCAATTCGCGAACGCCATTTGGCAAAAGCCTTGCGCCTGAAAGTATATGAAGCTTTCGGAAACGATGAAGCGAAGATTCAGGAACTTTTCGGAAAACTATTTGCCGGAAAAGAATTGAAATCTGCCGTTGCTGACATTGCTGGTGTAGAAAATGAAGTGCGCGGAAATCTGCTCAAAGCAGGTGGTGGCGCTTTCGTACCCGAAGATCCAAAGGCATTTTTACCTATGCAAACCGTTTGCGATATTATCGTAGCGGGTGGTGGCATACCAACTTATCCGTTCCTGGCCGATGATGCCAAAGGTGGTTACACCGATTTCGAAGGTGATTTGGAACGCGTGGCTCAGCAATTGACCGAGCGCGGTTTTCATTCGGTAGAGTTTATCACTACCCGCAATGGCGTGGAATTGTTGGAGAAATATGCCAGCTATCTGCACGACCAGGGCTTTGTGGTGACATTCGGTAGCGAGCATAATACGCCTGCCATGGAGCCAATCGAACTTTTTGCTCGCAACAGTACGCCACTTACCGACCGTTTGATGCAAATCAACTACGAAGGTGTTTGCGTGGTAGCGGCTCACCAACATTTGGTTGCACAAGGTTTGCGCGGTTATGTAGATGGCAACGGACAAGCCGACCGCAGCAAACGTGCTGAGTTTATTAAATTGGGAGACGAATTAATTACAGCCCCCTAACCCCCTAAAGGGGGAATAACAACCCCTAATCCGTCAACTGACAGAGAACTATGCAAGTTCGTCTTCAATTCCATAAATATCAGTTAAAAACAAATTTCAAATGAATAATACAGATAATAACGATTCGCGCTCTCTTACTCCCCCTTTAGGGGGTTGGGGGGCAGGTTTGGTTGACCTCATTTCAATATCGCAATTCTACGGCCGTGATAGCCGTTTCGTAATTGCTGGCGGTGGAAATACATCGTACAAAAACGCTGAGAAAATCTGGGTAAAAGCCAGTGGTTCGTCGTTGGCAACCATTACCGAAGAGGGTTTTGCGGTGCTTGACAGAGCCAAACTGAACCTCATGTCCGACAAAGTGTACAGCACTAATGCTGCAGAACGTGAAGAGCAGGTGAAAAATGATTTGGCCGATGCTACCATCACCAAAGGCAAACGCCCATCGGTAGAAACGTCCATGCACAACGTGATTGACTTTGCCTTTGTGGTACATATGCATCCAACATTGGTGAATGGTTTGATGTGCGCGAATAACGCTCAAACTGACTTGCAAAAGCTTTTTGGCGCCAAAGCATTGTACATCGAATATACCGATCCGGGCTATGTGCTCTTCAAAAAAGTAGAAGATGCCATCAAAGCTTTCCGTGCAGAGGATGGTGCCGAACCTGCTGTTATCTGGTTGCAAAACCACGGAATATTCGTGGCTGCCAACAGCATTGAAGAAGTGATAGTACTTTATACCAAAGTGCTGGATACGCTTGAAAAAGCCGTAAAATTTCCTGTTCCAACCGAAGAACGCGCAACTTGCAGCTATACCGAACAAATCCTTCCTGGCATTCGTATGATACTTTCAAAAGAAGGTTTGAAAACCTTGAAAGTACGCAAAAATGCGTTGATAAAACATTTCTACGACACCGAAGAAGCGCAAGCCAAAATCGCGAAACCGTTTACTCCGGATGCGATTGTCTATTGCAAATCAAACTATATTTTCCTCAACGACGAAGAACCGGAAGCTGTATTGGCTGAGGCTGCAAAACAAATTCCGGCTTTCACCGCTAAGTTTGGTTATCAACCAAAGGTAATTTTGATCAAAGGGATCGGATTGGTGGCTGTAGGTGATAATGCTGCTCAGTGCGATATTATTTTGGATGTGTTCGAAGATGCGATGAAAATTGCATACTACTCCGAATCGTTTGGTGGTCCTCACCCAATGACGCAAGCGCAAATCGACTTTATCGACAACTGGGAAGTGGAAAACTACCGTCGCAGCGTGGCGGCAGGTGGAGCAGCCGGTCGCGCCGAGAATAAAACCATTATTGTTACCGGAGCTGCACAGGGCTTTGGTGAAGGAATTGCCCGTTGTTTGTTGCAACAAGGCGCTAACATTGTGGTGGCAGATATGAACGAAACGGTTGGTCGTGCTACGGTGGAGCGTTTCAACGGATTGGCAAAAAGTAACCGCGCTATTTTCGTAAAAACCAACGTCAGCGAAATTCCAAGCATCGAAAACCTGGTTCATGAAACCATTTGTAACTTTGGAGCTATCGACTGTTTTGTGAGCAATGCTGGTGTGCTTCGCGCAGGTGGACTGGACGATATGACGCCCGAAGATTTCGAATTCGTAACGAAAATCAACTATAACGCTTATTTCTATTGCACAAAAGTGGTTAGCAAAGTTATGAAATTGCAAACTAAGTACGCACCGGAGTATTATGCTGACATTATTCAAGTAAATTCCAAATCGGGATTGCGTGGTAGCAAGGCGAACTTTGCCTATGCAGGTGGTAAATTCGGTGGCATTGGTCTAACTCAATCTTTTGCATTGGAATTGGCTCCGTTCCGTATCAAGGTGAACTCTATATGTCCGGGTAATTTCTACGAAGGGCCACTATGGAGCGATCCTGTTAATGGTTTGTTTGTTCAGTACTTAAATGCAGGCAAAGTACCCGGCGCTAAAACTATAGATGATGTAAAAGCGTTTTATCTAGCACAAGTTCCATTGCAAAAAGGATGCTCGCCCGAGGACGTTACCAAAGGTGCGCTGTACCTGATGGAACAATGCGGCGAAACCGGACAGGCATTGCCAATTACCGGTGGGCAGGTAATGCTTTCTTAGACAAAAGAACAAAGAGTAAAGAATAAAGACAAAAGACTTTCCTTATGCATAATTTCAGAAAATTAGTGATTTGGACAAGATCAATAGATTTGGTAACAAGAATTTATCAGTTAACAAATACTTTTCCGAGTCATGAGCGATTTGGTTTAGTGTCTCAAATGCAGCGTTCAGCTGTTTCTATTCCAACAAATATTGCTGAAGGTTCTGCAAAAACAAGTAATAAAGATTTTGCACGTTTTTTGGAAATATCTATTGGTTCTTCGCTCGAATTAGAAACTGAATTAATAATCGCATTAAACTTAAAATACGTTGATTCAATGATTTTTGAAGATATTCAGAATGAAATCATTGAACTTCAAAAAATGATAATTGTATTTAAAAACAAGTTAGACATTTAGAATAAAGAGCAAAGAACAAAGATGAAATCATCTATCTATTCTCATTGTCTTAATTCTAAGCGTCAAACAAAAACAAAATGGAATAAATAACTTCAAAGACGAAAGTAACTGTCTTTGCTCTTTGTTCTTTATTCTAAAAATCTAAAAGAAAAATGAAAACAAAAGCAATCCGTTTATATGGCAAAAAAGATCTTCGCTTAGAAGAGTTTGAATTGCCGCAGATTAAAGACAATGAAATATTGGCGAAAGTAGTTTCTGACTCGCTGTGTATGTCGTCGTACAAAGCAGCAACTCAGGCTACCGACCACAAACGTGTTCCAAACGATATCGCCGAAAATCCAATCATCATCGGACATGAATTTGCCGGCGAATTGGTACAAATTGGTGCAAAATGGGCTGATAAATTCAGCGCTGGCGATAAATTCTCTATCCAACCGGCGTTGTATTTCGAAAATGGTCCTGTGGGCGTGTTGAGTGCACCGGGTTACAGCTACCAGCACATTGGTGGCGATGCCACGTATGTGATTATCCCGAACGAAGTCATGGAAAAGGACTGCCTGCTGGCTTACAAAGGCGAAGGTTACTATCCGGCTTCGTTGGCTGAACCGCTTTCGTGCGTGATTGGTGCTATGCATGCTAACTATCATACTACTCCCGGAAGCTATGTTCACAAAATGGACATTGTGGAAGGTGGGAAAATGGCTATTTTGGCCGGTGTTGGTCCAATGGGTTTGGCTGCAATCAACTACGTACTTCGTCGCGACGACCGTAAACCATCATTGCTGGTAGTTACTGACGTTGATCAAACTCGCCTCGATCGAGCTGCAACAATTTATACTGTTGAATTTGCCAAATCGCGCGGTATCGAGCTTCAATATATCAATACAGGTAAAATGGAAAATCCGGTGGAAGAATTGAAAGCTATTACCGGCGGATACGGATACGACGATGTGTTTGTATTTGCTCCCGTAAAACCGGTTGTGGAGCAGGGCGATGCTATTTTGGCATTCGACGGCTGCTTGAACTTCTTTGCTGGTCCAAGCGATCCGAACTTCAGTGCTTCGTTCAATTTCTACAACGTACACTATGCCTACACACACCTGGTAGGAACCAGCGGCGGAAATACCGACGATATGGTGGAAGCCCTCGATATGATGTCGAAAGGTCTTGACCCTGCCGGATTGGTAACGCACATTGGTGGTTTGGGAGCCGTTATTGAAGCTACCAAACATTTACCGGAAATTCCGGGCGGAAAGAAACTTATTTATACGCATATCGATATGCCATTGACGCCTATTTCGGACTTTGCCAAATTAGGTGAAACGAATGAAGTATTTAAAACATTGGCAGAAATGTGTGATAAAAATCTCGGTTTGTGGAGTGTGGAAGCAGAAGCCTTCTTGTTGGCGAATATGTAGGTACAACTTTTCCAAAGTTTTAAACTTTGGAGAAGATTAATTTATAAAAAAGAAAAAATGAAACAACTTGATGTAAAACTAATGCATCCGAAAGAACAGATTAATGTGATTATCGGACGTATTTATCGGAGTGGTATGACTACTACTTCAGGTGGAAACATTTCCATTAAAGATGGGAACGGAGATATTTGGATAACGCCTTCGGCAGTTGACAAAGGATCGCTGACGGTGAAGGACATTGTGTGTGTAAAAAAGGATGGAACGGTGATTGGACAACACAAACCATCGTCAGAATTTCCATTTCACAAGGCCATTTTTGAAGCACGTCCTGAATTGACGGCTATCATTCACGCTCACCCACCCGGATTGGTAGCATTTAGTATTGCACGGGTTGTTCCTGATACCAGTATCGTTCCACAAGCTCGTAAAATCTGTGGCGAAATTGGTTTTGCTCCTTACGGTTGCCCGGGTAGCGTAGAGTTAGGTGAGAAAATTGCCAAAGAGTTTCAAAATAAAAAGTACAAAGCGGTAATTATGGAAAACCACGGCGTTGTACTTGGCGGAACTGATATGATGGATGCTTACCAACGTTTTGAAACATTAGAATTTTGCTGTCGAACCATTGTGAATGCCGGTCGTATCGGTAAAATCAATACCTTGACCGATGAGCAAATTTCGAAATATGTCAACCATTTCCCAAAAAATATCACACCGTTTATGGATGTGGAATATCCTTCGGACGAACGTGAAATACGTACAGAAATGGTGAATATTATCCGTCGGGCCTGCGACCAGGGATTGATGATTTCTACTTACGGTACTGTTTCGGTGCGTTGGAGGGATAATGACTTTTTGATTACACCCCGTGACGTTGCCCGTTGGGATATCTTGTCAAAAAATATTGTACAGGTGAAAAATGGAATGGCCGAAGCCGGCAAAGAACCAAGTCGTTCGGTAGCGCTTCACCACCGTATTTACCAACTGTATCCGCATATCAATTCTATTATTACCACGCAGCCTACCAACTTAATGGCTCATGCAGTAAGTCATCAAAAGTTTGATGTACGAACCATTCCTGAAAGCTGGATTTTCTTGCAGGATGTTCCGTCAATTCCATTCGAAAGTTTGTATAACGATACGGAAGTGATTGCTGAAATGTTTGCAAAAAACCGAGTGGTAATTGTTGAAAATGACTGTGTTATAGTAACCGGTAATAAACTGATTAATACATTCGATTACCTCGAAGTAGCTGAGTTTTCGGCAAATTCATTGGTAATGGCTTCGTCTATCGGACCGCTTCAACCTATGGGCGACAAGGAAATAGATGAGTTGAGGGTGGCTTTTAATGTGAAATAGACTCTCAACCTCCTAAAGGGGGCAAAGAAAGAGAACCCCTAACCCCTAAAGGGGAATTATGCAAGTATTTCTTCATAGTTCCCCTTTATTTTTTGTATTTTTGCTATTATCAAATAAATATATTGACATATAAAACTAATCTATTTCCCCCTTTAGGGGTTAGGGGTCATGCAAATCATATTTTCACCATCCAATCAACCATCTGTCAATCTGGCTGTAGAAGAATATCTTTTTAGTGAGAGCAATGATGATATTATGTTGCTGTACATCAACGATAAATCAGTGATTATTGGATTTAATCAGGTGGTTCAAAACGAAGTAAATGTTGAGTATTGCATAAAAAAAAACATACAAATACTGCGCAGAATATCCGGAGGTGGTGCTGTATATCACGATAATGGAAATCTGAATTTCAGTTTTATAACAAACAGAAAAGAAGATACATTGGCTTTGTCGGACGATTTTTTAAAGCCGGTAGCAGAAGTTCTCACACAGATTGGTTTTCCTGTCAGGATAGGACAGCGCAAAGATTTGTGGTTGCCCGATGACTTTAAAATTTGTGGAACTGCTTCGAAAGTGACAAAAAACAGGGAATTGCATCATGGAACATTGCTGTTGGATGCAAATCTGTTGCATCTTCATAACTCATTACATGTTGAAAATAAAGATATTAAAAAGAAGGGGACTGTGTCTGTAAGAAGCAAGGTTAAGAATCTGTTGCAATTTCAATCGGAAACCGGAAAGGAAATGTACAGGGAAATTTTCCTTGAAAGGTTTTATCAACGACTCGAAACTAAATACTCCACCAAAATGCAAATTTTTAATCCTTTTGAATATGCGGATGTATTACCTGTATCAAAATATCTCGATAAGGAGTGGAATTTCAGGAAATAGTGTGCTCTGAATTGAAAAAAATACGAGGCTGTCTCAAAATAAAAAATGAGTCAGCCTCTTTTTTATGTCGTATAATTTGGTTGTTTGGATAAAAATGATTATCTTTATATCATTGATATACAATTAAATATATGCGATTTAAAGAATATATTCAGAACAAACAAGAGTTATTTCCCTATACTTTTGATGATTTTATACCTCAAAATGATCCGGTTCGCATAGTAGATTCCGCAGTAGAGCATTTAGACTTACGAAAACTACTAAACAGGTATAAAAATGTAGGCTGTCCGGGCTACCATCCCAAGATGATGATGAAAATAATCATCTATGCCTATTTGCGTAATACCTACTCTTCTCGTAAGATAGAAGATTTTACAGCCAATGACATCCGTTTTATGTGGCTTGCAGGTATGCAACGCCCCGACCATAACACGATAAACACTTTTCGCAGTGGCAAGCTCAAAGGAACATTAAAAGAAGTGTTTGGACAGATAGTTCAATTTTTGGTGGAACAAAAGATGGTAAGTTTGGAAAAAGCCTATACCGATGGCACCAAGATAGAAGCTAACGCCAATCGTTATAGTTTTGTGTGGGGTAAAGCCATTCAAACCCGCATAGGTAAGATGGCCGAACAACTCAATGACCTTTGGGCGTATGCCGAGGCAGTTACCAAAGAAGAGTTGCTGGATAAAACTCCCATTACGTATCAGGATATCACCTCAGAGCAGATTGAAGGCCTGGTAGAAAAGATTGACCAAGCTCTGAGCGATGTAGAGATTGATCCCAAAGTAAAGAACAAAATCAAGTACATTAAGAAGAATTGGCCAGACAAGGTAAAGCAATACGAGGATCAGAACAAAGAGTTGGGCGATAGAAACTCCATGAGTAAGACCGACCCGGATGCCACTTTTATGCGCATGAAAGAAGACCACATGGGCAACGGTCAGCTCAAACCGGCATTTAATACTCAAATTTCAACCGAAGACGGGTTTGTGACCAATTACACTATCCACCAAACCACCACAGACACCACTACCTATCAGGAACACATGGATTCTTTCAAAGAATTGCATGGACATTATCCCAAAGAAAGCATAGCCGATGCCGGATATGGCAGTGAAGAAAACTATCTGTTTGCAAAAGAAAACGACATTACCCCATTTATCAAATACAATTACTTCCACAAAGAACAAACAAAAAAGTGGAAGAATGACCCTTTCAAAAGCAGTAACTTTTATTACAACAAAGAAAAGGATTGCTGCTATTGCCCCATGGGACAACAAATGCAAAAGATAGGAGAACGAACCACAAAAACTAAAACCGGATTTATTCAAACCGCTTCGCTGTATAAAGCAAAACGTTGTACCGATTGTCCATTACGTTGTTTGTGTCATGATGCCAAAGAAGAAAGAATCATTCAAATCAACCACAGGCTAAAGGATTTGAAAAACTGGGCAAGAGGATTACTCACCAGTGAACAAGGCTTAAAACACCGAAGTCAGCGACCGGCAGATGTGGAACAAACCTTCGGCAACCTGAAAGCCAACAAAAACTTTAAAAGATTCCTGCTACGCGGCATGGAAAAGGTCGACATTGAGTTTGGTTTGCTCTGCATATCGCATAATCTGGCTAAATATGCAGTGAAAATGGCTAAATAACAGGAGAAATCCTCGTTTTTTGCTCTAAAAACAAAAAAACACTTAAAATCACTTCCTGAGATTTGAACAGATAGAAATATCTTGAAAAAACAACTTTTTCTATTTTACATGAAAGAGGCTGACTCATTTTTTATTTTGAGACAGCCTCGTTTTTGTTATTTAGCAAGTACATTTTCGTTTGGCGACCATTTCTTTTGCCACGATGGATATTTATTCAATACCGATTGTGGTGAATAAGTGTACCAACCATAACCAACACGTCTCTCACGACTCACTTCGGCTAGCGAATAGACAAATTTACTATCGCGGTTGCAGAAAAGCGGACGGTGTGTTCCAAGTTCATAATAACGTGTCCAGATAGGTGCTGCTGCCGAATCGGTTACTACAACATTGTCGGTGCTGATAGTCCGGTATTTTGTGTCTTCTATTGTTGATTTCACGCTTTCAACACGTGTATACAGAATTTTTGAATCGTCGAACCATTTCACGGCTCCCTGAACAGCCTTAATAATCTGTTCGTCAGGATTGTTTATTTTCATCAGAAATTGAACGATAGCTGCACTTTCACCATTGCAAATGGATGGCGGCTCAAAAGCTCTTGCCCATGCAGGTTGCAGTGTTATTTCATCGTGTTGCTGACACCATACTGTTAAGCGCCCGTTATCAACGATTTGTGTTTTCAAAATACAATCCAAACCTTTGTTATATGCATTCAGTGCTTTTTGATACATTTTTTTATCTACAAAAACATAGTCGCTGTCTTTTTTTACAATTTTCTGAAGCATTTGCAAAACTCCCAGATATGCACCATCGTTAAATGTAATTCTTCGGCTATAATCTTTTGGCTCAATGGGATAATACTGAGGCCAACCACCGTTTGGATATTGAGCATCCAAACAAAACTGAATTCCGCGCAAACATGCTTTTTTGTATTTGGCAATCTTGGTTATTCGATATACTTTTGCCAGATAGTCAATCTGGGTGTAAGTGGTTGAATTGTCAAAAGTTGTATGAGTTGACGATTTTGTTTTTAATAAAGTATCGACCTGCTCTGGCATGAGGATAGCCTGCATATCGTAATTCTTTAACCAACCGCCATTATCCCGCTGAAAAATAATAATATTATCAGCAATTTTAGTTATCTCATTGGCTTTGTAGCGTGGCTTTTCAGGTAAAAAATTAATCACATTACTTTTATCACGTATTCCGTACCAATGATTTGCACTCGATCCAAATGCCGACAACGAAATTTCCGGATATACTTTTTGTTTTTTCTTTGGATTCACTGCAGTGACAGAACCTATTGCAATAAGCATTATTAAAATTAGAAAACCTGATTTTTTTGTGTTCATAAATTGGTTCGAAATTTTTATTTGAAAATTATACTGCAAAATTATATTTTTATACATAAACCAACAGGTATATACTGTTTTAATTTGTGTAATTTTTGGTATAACAAAAAATAGTCTCCTGAATATCTCCAAAAGACTATTTTTCTAAATTTTTAAGAAAATATTTACTGAAGACCTTCCAAATCCTGAATTGCCTCTTTTTTCGATTCTTCTTTCTTTTCAATAAATTGCTGATCAACAACAACTTCATCCTTTATAAATACTTCTTTTCCGGCAATAGTTGCAATGTTTATAAGTGCCAGAAACAGAATCCATTTCGGAAGTTTTGTCTTGTTTGTATCTGATTTTAAAATTGCCAGAAACGAAAGAATTGTTGCTATGCCGACAGGTAGAAAGGCGATAGTTCCCAACGGTAATATGGTGAAAGCTATGCCAATAACCAGAAAAATAATACTTGTGATGATGAATAATTTTCGCATTTTCCTAAGTTTTTAAATTCCACTTGCTCCCGAAAGAATTAACTGACCCACACCTACAGGTATACTGAATTTAATCATCAGTGGTAGTCTTTTGGCATCAGTAGTTATCCATATCAGGTTCTTATCAGTTCCTTTCAGTTTGTTTGTTTTTGCTCCAATCGATAATTTGTAACATTCTTTTTTACCAGCTACTTTGTTGTTAATTATTTCTTTACCAAGTACTTTTACCCACACCGGAATTTCTTTTTCATCAAAAATAAGAATAAAACTTACTGCTTTACCGGTCGGAACTTTACTAAAATCGTAGTATCTTACTTTGTATAAAAGCGCCACAATATCAACAGTTGATGCACCAATTTTGAAAGTCGACTTTCTTTCAGGCCTGTTCATTCTTTTTGACACTGAATTAATGGTGCTGTTGGAGTTGTACAGATATTTCTCGGTTTTTGTATACGAACCTTCTGTTACATTTCGTTTGTACAAGCTTGGTTTCAGCGTTGTTGGGTGTACATACGATTCGTAAAAATCATGAATTTTAAAATAGGAATCCCATTTGCTAAAAGTAGCTGCTTCGGCACTCAGGTGCAGAAAAGTGTTTTTAGAAGTGCTGACATTTTCAGTCTGTAAAGTTACCTGAGCAATATTGGTCATTAAACCGCTAATCTCGTACGATGCTGCAAAAACAAGTTTCTCGTTTGGTTTAACCTGCGAAAATGCAGAAAAACATAAAACGGGAAAAAGAAAAATTAAAACTAAACGCTTCATTCTATTTAATGATATTGATTGTAATTTATGCTTCGCCACCTCCAAAACCCATTGGTACAGGTGGTAAAAAAGGATTATCCTGAATTTTGATTTTACCGTTCTGATTTTCGTATTTCGAAATATTTTCCTGCAATGCAAACAACAGTCGTTTGGCGTGTTCGGGCGTTAGGATGATTCTCGATTTCACATTGGCTTTCGGAGTACCGGGCATAATGCGAATAAAATCGACAACAAACTCCGATGAGGAGTGTGAAATGATAGCCAGATTTGAATACGTTCCTTCTGCTATTTCGGCGGATAATTCGATATTTAACTGATTTTCTTGTGGTTCCATGATTAATTTTAATTAAATGTAGATGTTTTTTATGCAATACAAAGTTACTAATTTATTTCTACAATCCTTTTTTGAATATAATATTCAACTGTTTTTTTTGAAAAAAATTATTTTCCTGTAAATTTTAACTAAAAGAACGATAGTTTTATAGTGGCTTCGGTTTATATTTGTTTCTTAATCTTAAAATTATAGTGTATGAAAACTACTTTTAAACTTATAATCATCGGGTTGTTAGTGTTTAATTTGCCAGTTTCTGCTGAGAAACTGACACTTTGTGCTGCATTCGAAAAAGTTGTGGCAAGCTCTGAGAAGAAATTCTCTGATCTGAAACTTTCGGAAATTCCTAATCAGAGTTATGGTAAAAAATTCTACTCTTCCATTGAAATTTCTGAAGCATCAAAAACCTATATCGATGATCTGACAATGTCGATCAAATTCAAAGCCGAGTTTGGTAGTTTTAATTCAAAGGAAGCCGCCATGGCTAAAGTTGATGAATTGAAAAAGAATGTAATAGCTTGTTTTCCAACGGTTAGTTTTGTGACTTACACTGAAACCTTGTTTAATACCACTTCTATCGATTTTGTAAATAAATCTGACAAAGGTTTGAGATATTACAAAGTTGGTTTCAGAATTTTGAAATATGGTAGCACATACGATTTGGTTTTTGAATGCGATGAAGCTGAAAAATCGGGTTGGGGAGCTAATTCTGAATTAATACCGGTTTACACCGATTACTTTTATAATGATAAGTCGCAGGATAATAGTCAGTTTAGTGTTGAAATTAGAAAGCTGTTAACAGAAGCAAAATCGGCTTTCGAAACTATAAAAGGAAGTGAAATTCCGGCCGACTTTTATTTGTTTACAAATTATGCATCTAAATATCAGGTAAGTGGTTATCCCGGATGTTTTATTGAAGACAGAAGTATGAATGTCATTTTCTTTGTAATTCCACTTGCCTCTAACCTTTCTGTCGACAATGCCCGCGATAAACGTGATCAGATGTTTCAAAAGCTCCAGTTAGCACTTGGAACTGAATATGCTTATCATGTTTCTTCCGATTATATGAAAGTTAGCTTTATACATAAAAGCAGACCGAATAAAGAATTACTAACTTTGCTTTTAGCGTATAAATCGGATAGTTATAATTTAAGTATCCTGATCGATGCCGATAAATAAGCTGGATACATGGAAGAACCAAATTTTTACAATCAAGAGCCAGAACTGATAATCAGTGGAAAATTGAGTTCACTACTTGCTGTCAATATTACCGGTGCAGTGCTTGGTTCGGTGATTATGTATGTTTGGATGCAAATTCGCACTCTAAGAGGTTGGGGGCCGTTTTTTATAGTTTATTTTGTGTTTTTATTGTATTTGTTTGCCGATATTATGTATTGGATATATAACGGCATACAAGAAATCCGATTGTACGATACTTTTTTTGAGATTTCCAGGGGAAAGAAACATAAAATTATTCGTGTGCAGTATAGTGAAATTACCGACATCAATGTTCGTTCGCGAATGACGCGGGTAAGTTTGCAAATACTTTTAGGGCAGAAAACTGTACGTATTCCGGGCATTTACACCTATTATCCGGGTAAAAAGATTTGGATAACCAACGATGCCTATAACGATAATGAGTTTAATAGTATGATGGAATTGTTGAAACAGAAATTTGAACTTTATGGTACAAAATAAGCACAAAAAAGCCTGACAGAATTCATCTGTCAGGCTTTTTTGTGAATTGTAACTGTTTAGGTTACAACATAATTTTTTGAGTTTGTTTTCCAACACGTACAACATACATACCTTTCTGTAAGTTATTCAATTCAATTTTACCGTTTTCAAGAACAGCAGTTTGAACTCTTGTTCCGATAGCAGAGAAAATTTCTACTGTTGAACCATTTGCAATGTTTTTTACAAATAAGTTTTTGCCTGATACAAATGTATTTAATGCATTTACTGTTGGATTGTTAAAGCCAGTGCCTGTAAATAAAGCCGACCATGAAGTAGCAACACGAATACCATCAACAATAACGTTTTGATTAGATGTGGAGCCTGTCCATGTATATTGTCTTAAGCAAACAGCACCTATGTTGGCAATAGTTGCAGTTTCTGTAAAAGTAGCCTGAGCTGTAGTTGGTTCTGATGTTGGCATTGTCGAAAACACATAAAGACTTGATACTTTAGTCGAAAAATCATATTTGATTACAACCAAGTATGTTGTGTTAGCTGTAATTGGAGAATAGTTCGATGGTTCAGTTCCACTTGAAAAAGCGCCAATAGAAATTCCGGAACCTGTTGAATTAGTCCAAACTCTTGATGGAAAAATTGAAGAAATCGGAGTCGACGCAAAATGAAAGAAATAACCTTGTTTATTTGAACTTCCAGTTTTCATTAAGAAAGATGCATATACATTACCACTGGTTTGAGCAGTAAATGTTTTATTATGATCACAATAAACTCCCGTTAAAGCAGCAGCACCACCAATGTTGCTTCCTGTATAACCATCAAAGGTTAAACCTTGAACTACAAGAATCGAATCTTTAGTCGCACCAGATCCGCTATGGATTGGCCATCCCTGACTTTTGAGATCACTTCCAATGGTGTAATTAAAATCTTCAACAAGCAGTGGTGTTTGAGCTCCTGCAAATAATGCACAAACTACAAATGATAATAATAGAGTAATTTTCTTCATGCTAAATAAAATTAGTTTGTTTATAATTTTTTTTTTATTGGTAACAAAGATAATGTATATTTATTACAAAAACAATACAAAAATAATACTTTGTATGTCAATTTTTTGAAATGAATATTACAAATTATTGAAATTCAGAAATTTTGTTGAAAACTTAGTGTGTAAAATACGCTAATAATGTTGAAAACTCACGTTTTTACTTACTTATTAATCAGGAAAAAAGACTAATTTTGCACTTTCTTTAAAATTGAAATGAATGTCAAAAACATATACTCCCGATTATATATTTGAAACAAGCTGGGAAGTGTGCAATATGGTTGGTGGTATATATACTGTGTTATCAACCCGTGCCGCAACACTTCAATTAAAACATCCTGATAAACTGATTTTTATAGGTCCGGATGTCTGGAAAGATAAACCAAGTCCCTATTTCGAAGAATCGAATGAAATTTTTCCCGGAATTGTGGATTTTACCTATCAGAATTATCATTTGAATATAAAAATCGGACGATGGACTATTCCCGGAAATCCCATTGCAGTATTGGTTGATTTTATGCCACTTATGGTTCGTAAAAATGAAATTTACGGAAATATTTGGGAACAGGTAGGTGTGAATTCAATGCCTGCTTATGGCGATTACGACGAATCGTCCATGTTTGGATATGCCACCGGAATTATTATCGAAAGTTTTTATAAATTTCTTCAGTTGTCCGATAATCTGAATGTTGTGGCGCACTTTAATGAGTGGATGACAACTTTTGGTGGATTTTATATCAAAGAACATTTACCTCAGGTAGCGACTTTATTTACTACACATGCTACATCAATAGGTCGTTCTATTGCCGGCAATCATAAACCGCTTTACGATTATCTCTTTGAATATAACGGTGATCAGATGGCTTATGAACTTAATATGGTGTCGAAACATTCAACCGAAAAAATTTCGGCTCATACGGTGGATTGTTTTACAACTGTAAGCGATATTACTGCGCACGAATGTGAACAATTGCTTGATATGAAGCCTCATGTAGTTACACCTAATGGTTTCGAAGATGATTTTGTGCCCAAAGGCAGAGCATTTACCACCAAACGAAATGCTGCCCGCAAATCTTTGAAAAAAGTGGCTGAAACATTGTTGGGTTATCAGATAAACGATAATGCGCTTTTTGTAAGTACCGGCGGACGATATGAGTTTAAAAATAAAGGAATTGATATTTTTATCGAATCATTAAAATATTTGGCTGACTCATTAAATGCAGACCGTCAGGTAGTGGCGTTTATTATGGTGCCGGCTTGGATTAAATCGCATCGCGAAGATTTGCTTCATTGCTTGCAACATCCCGGCTCGAAGCTAAATTCGTACAACAGAATTACCACGCACGAACTTAACGATTATTATAACGACAATGTAATGAGAACATTGCATTGGTTTCATTTGCGTAATCAGGAGTCTGACAATGTTAAAGTTGTTTTTGTTCCATCGTATCTGAATGGTTCGGATGGAATTTTTAATAAAACATACTACGATTTAATTATCGGTATGGACTTGACGGTTTTCCCGTCGTATTACGAGCCATGGGGTTATACTCCGCTCGAAAGTGTTGCCTTTTCAATACCAACCATCACCACCTGTTTGTCCGGTTTCGGGCAGTGGGTTTCTTCTGAGCCTCAGGATGTCACCGAAGGGGTAGGCGTTATTCATCGTTCCGATTATAATGGCTATGAAGTAGCTGTTCAATTGGCCGAAATGATGAAAAAAATAGCTTCTCTGAATGATGATGAAATGAAAAACATTCGCAAAAAAGCTTCAAAAATTGCTGAAAAAGCACTTTGGAAGCATTTTATTCATGCGTACGAAACAGCTTACGATATTGCTATTCGTCGTAAAAATGAAAGAGTTACAAAATAATTGAATCAGGTTTCAGATTGAAATAAAATCAATCATGAAACTAACATAATGCAAACGTTTGTGTGAAATTTCAGATTTCTCATTCTCGTTTCAATGGTAGCTACATGACAAAATAGTATCTTTGCAACTTAATATTTCTGAAAGTAATTAGAAATCAAATTATATATTTCATTATTTGCAAATTATTAGCATAGTTTAGAAAAGTGATTTCTTTATCAATAAACTATAGAAAATGAATTTATATTTGAATGAAAATTTAATATTACGTGCTAATAAAGAATAAATGCTCCAAAATTCCCCCTTGAGGGGGTAAGGGGCTTAGTTATAAATCAAATAAAGTGTAAACCAGACTGAATAAGGTATCAGCTCTGTTTATACATCACTAAAAAATTAAAAAAGTATGAAGATTGCAGTTAACAATGTAAATGAACCAAACTGGAAAGGATTGAATGTAAAATCGAACCTGCCCGAAAGTTTGAAGAAATTGGAAGAGATTGCTCAAAATATCTGGTGGGTTTGGAACAGCGAAGCCAAAAACCTGTTCCGTAACATTGATAAAGAAGCCTGGATTGAAGCTTCATCAAATCCTATTCAGTTATTAAATATTCTGAGTTACGAAAAACTTATCTCTTTAGGCAAAGATGAGGCATTCGTTAAAAAATTAGACGCTGTGTATGATAACTTTAAATCATATATGAACGTTCCTTACAGTACCGAAAAACCTTCTGTAGCTTATTTCAGCATGGAATATGGACTTACAGAGGTGTTGAAAATTTATTCGGGTGGTTTAGGCGTACTTGCCGGTGATTACCTGAAAGAAGCCAGTGATTGTGCCGTGAATCTGACTGCTGTGGGTTTTCTTTACCGTTACGGTTATTTTACTCAGTCATTGTCGGTGGAAGGACAGCAGGTAGCTAATTACGAAGCACAGAATTTCAATAATTTACCTATCAAACAGGTAAAAGATGCCAACGATAATCCAGTAGTAATTGAAGTCCCTTATCCCGGAAGAATTATTTATGCTAATTTATGGAAAGTTTCGGTTGGTCGAATCTCATTATATTTGTTAGATACTGATAATGAAAATAATAGCGAATTTGATCGTCCAATTACGTATCAGTTGTATGGTGGCGATTGGGAAAATCGCTTGAAACAGGAAATTTTATTAGGAATTGGTGGTATTCTTACTTTGAAAAAACTTGGTATCGAAAAACAGGTTTATCATTGCAACGAAGGACATGCAGCATTGATTAATGCTCAACGTTTGGCCGATTATGTCAATGAAAAAGGTCTTGCTTTCAATCAGGCATTGGAAGTGGTTCGTTCAAGTTCACTTTATACGGTTCACACGCCGGTTCCTGCCGGTCACGATAGTTTTACCGAAGATTTGTTTGGTAAATATATGAGCGATTTTCCTCAAAAATTGCAGCTTTCTTGGAACGAATTTATCGATATGGGACGTGAACATCCCGGAAATCCTGAAGAAAAATTCAGTATGAGTGCCTTCGCATGTAATACTTGTCAGGAAGTGAACGGTGTAAGTTGGTTACACGGAAAAGTATCGCAGGAAATGTTTAATCCTATCTGGAAAGGATATTTTCCTGAAGAATTGCATGTAAACTATGTGACAAACGGTGTTCACCTGCCAACGTGGACAGCATCGGAATGGAAAGCCGTGTACGAAAAATATTTTACAAAAGATTTTTATGCCGATCAGTCGAACATGAAAATCTGGCAAAAAGTATATCAGATTCCGGATCAGGAAATCTGGAATACCCGTATGTTGCTCAAAAATAAATTGGTTGATTTTATTAAAAATCAGTTTAGCGAAAACTGGCTGAAAAATCAGGGTGATCCTTCACGCATTGTTTCCATTTTGGAATCGATCAATCCAAATGCATTAATCATTGGTTTCGGCCGTAGGTTTGCAACGTACAAACGTGCTCACTTGTTGTTTACCGATTTGGAACGTCTCGAAAAAATCGTAAACGATCCTGTTCGTCCGGTTCAATTCCTTTTTACAGGTAAAGCCCATCCTGCCGATGGTGGTGGTCAGGGATTGATCAAACGTATTATCGAAATTTCGCGCATGCCACAGTTCCTTGGAAAAGTTATTTTCCTCGAAAACTACGATATGCGATTGGCTAAACGATTGGTGTCGGGTGTGGATATCTGGTTGAATACACCTACACGTCCGTTGGAAGCATCGGGTACTTCAGGCGAAAAAGCACAGATGAATGGTGTGCTAAACTTCTCGGTACTTGATGGTTGGTGGCTCGAAGGATATGTAAAAGGCGCCGGTTGGGCACTCACCGAAAAACGTACGTACGAAAATCAGGAACATCAGGATCAGCTGGATGCTGCCACTATTTACAGTATGCTCGAAAATGAAATTGTTCCGCTGTATTACGCTAAAAATACCAAAGGATATTCTCCGGAGTGGATTCAGTTTATTAAAAACTCTATTGCATTGATTACGCCACGTTATACTACCAAACGCATGATTGATGACTATATTGAAAAATTCTACACAAAATTGGCTTCACGTTCTTCTGTTTTGAAGGAAAATAATTTCAGTAAAGCCAAGGAAATTGCAGCATGGAAAGAAAAAATGGCTGCCGGCTGGAATAACATCGAAGTAGTATCGGTGGATATGCCGGAAAAATTGCTGCACAATACCGTTGTAGGTGAAGATTATAATATCAATATTTGTCTCGATATAAAAGACCTGAACGACAAAGGAATAGGTGTTGAGTTGGTAGTGACTAAATACGGCAAAAACAACAAAGATATGTTGTACGATGTGGAAGAATTTGAACTGGTTAAAACTGAAGGTTCTAAACTGTTCTTCCAGTTGGATTATCAGTTAAACCGTGCAGGTTCATTTAAATACGGATTCCGCATGTATCCTAAAAATGAGGATTTACCTCACCGTCAGGATTTCTGCTTTGTACGCTGGATTTAATTTGTATTTGCAAGAAACCGCCAATCTCTGCGTTGCACTCACATCAAAAATTACTCATTTACAATAGTAAACTCCGTATTTTTGCTGTTTCGTGCGCCTTGACCTTGACGCTTTCTTATCAAATACTTAGTTGCTTACGAACCATAATTTATAAAACTGTCAAAAACCGGAAAAGAGATTTTCCGGTTTTTTAGTTTGTAAGGGGCAAGCGACTTCCTTGTCGCTTGAAATAATAAAAAATGGAACGCTGATTGAGCTGATTGAGCGAATTTTCGCTGATATTTTGTTTTGCAGATTAATCCGGATAAATTCAACTTCGTTGAAAGCGGATTATTTTGGGTGCTGCGACTTCCAAGTCGCAGAATAAAAAACGAATTGAATGCTGACTGGAGAATATTGAACTGATATTCAGTGATTTAAATCGTTATTTTACGGACTTTAATAGGGGTTGTTTTCAACTTCCTATGATTTCATTCATGATGATAAGGTTCGCCACGAAGAATCGTCATGGCACGATACAACTGTTCCAAAAAAATCATGCGTACCATTTGGTGCGAAAACGTCATGGCTGAAAGTGAAAACAGCGAGTTTGCTCGTTTGTAAACAGATTCCGAAAAACCGTATGGTCCGCCCACAACAAAAACAAGTCTTTTAACCGAACTTTGCATTCGTTTCTCAATTTCGCTGGCAAACTGAACCGAACTGAATGTTTTGCCTTTTTCGTCCAAAAGGATAATTTCATCGGTCGGTTCTAACTGTTTTAGTATCAGTTCACCTTCCTTTTCTTTCTGTTCCTCTTTGGTCAGATTTTTGGTGTTTTTAAGCTCGGGAATCACAGTTTGCTCCAGTTGAATGTAGTGTTTCAATCTTTTCCGGTATTCTTCTTCAATTTCCACAAAAAGCGGGTGGTTGGTTTTGCCGGTTAGAATGAATAATATTTTCATGTTCAATACGAATTTAACACATTAATTCTTGTTCGAAAACTTCTTTGGTTTGCTTTTTGTTGCATTAAAAATATCTATTATTTTTGGTTGCTATCAATTAAATGATGTACTTTTGTAGTTGTAATGCAAATTTCAGTGCAAAGATGGGATTTTATCCTGAATAAATCATGTGTGAAGCAGTCCGGAATAAAAAAATCAAACAAAATGAAAACTAAAAAACTTCTTTTCTTATTACCATTTTTGTTTTTTGTGTTTACCACAGGTTTTGCACAAACGGCTGAAGCTCCTTCCGAAATTGTTTCGGCACTCGACGATGGTGATGCATCACGTTTATCCTCATTCTTTATCTCTAACGTAAATCTGATTGTTGGTAATAAGAACGATTACTACAGCAAACAGCAGGCAGCAGGCATTATTGCCGATTTTTTCAGAAACAATAAAGTGAGTTCTTTTGGTGTAATTCACGTTGTAGCCAAAGAATCGTCTATTGTTACTATTGGAAATCTGAAAACTTCCGGAGGAACTTACCGCGTTTATATTATAACCCGTAAAGCAGGCTCACAGTCTGTTATAGAACAACTTAGAATAGAAACCCCGAATGATTGATAATTTCGACCAGTTAGTAAAACTGTGGTTTGCCGAAGATATTGGCGATGGTGACCACACAACTCTCTCTTGTATTCCTGCTACAGCCATAGGAAAATCTCAGTTAATAGTAAAGGAAGATGGTGTTTTAGCTGGCGTAGAAGTGGCTCGAGAAGTTTTTAGAGCTTTTGATCCGGAGCTGAAAATGACCGTTTACATACAGGACGGTGCTGAAGTTAAAAAAGGCGATATAGCTTTCGATGTGGAAGGAAAAATACAGTCGCTTTTGCAAACTGAACGATTGATGCTTAACATTATGCAACGTATGAGTGGCGTGGCTACACGCACCCGTATGTATGTGAAAATGCTGGAAGGTACAAAAACCCGTGTGCTCGATACCCGTAAAACAACACCGGGTTTACGTTTACTGGAAAAAGAAGCCGTAAAAATTGGTGGTGGCGTGAATCACCGAATTGGTTTGTACGATATGATTTTGTTGAAAGACAACCATGTGGATTTTGCCGGAGGAATTGACAAAGCCATTTTACGTGCACAGGATTATTGCAAGGTTAAAGGCAAAGATCTGAAAATTGAAATTGAAGTTCGTAGCTTTGATGAGCTTGCTCAGGTAATGACTATTGGTGGTGTCGACCGTATTATGCTTGATAACTTTTCGGTAGAAAATACGCGCAAAGCTGTGGAAATCATTGCAGGTAAATATGAAACAGAATCGTCGGGTGGAATAACTTTCGAAACCCTGCGTCAATATGCTGAATGTGGTGTGGATTATATTTCGGTAGGTGCGCTGACACACTCGGTGAAAAGTCTGGATTTGAGTTTTAAAGCTGTATAAATTCCATTTATAACAATAACTTAAGAACCGCAAAATCAGAAATTCTTCTGATTTTGCGGTTCTTCCTTTTTAAAACAATAGAAATAAAAATAATTCTTGTTACAACTTAGTCCTGTTCCACTGTTTATCCCGATTTTTTTTCGGAAGTAGAGTGTTGGGCATATATTACAGGATTTGCAGTCTCAAAAAGTTCCCTGGAGGGGGATTTAGGGGGCTAAATACTTACTGATTTTTTCAGCTTTTGGGCGCTTCTTTTTTCTTGGCTGTATTGATTTTGAAAATCGGATACAGCGGACAGAAATTAATCAAACTAGTTACAGTAAGCAATAATGCCACAATTAAACCAATAATGCCCAGCGTGTCGCTGATAATGCCTTTGTAAAATAAAATAATGATAACGATGGCTAAACCTAATCGTACCAGTTTATCTGTTGAACCTATATTTGCTTTCATAAAATATATTGGTTGTTAATTTAAAGTTCAAACAATACAGAACCGTAAAAGTTCAAAAATGCGGGGTTAAGAAAAAATTTATTTCGAATTGTTGAAATGTTTTCCGGAAAATAACCTGCTTCATTCCAATATTTCATTATTTTTGTCGACTTATAAACAAAAGTATAAATCATGGAAGTTTCAGGAAAAATTATTGCTATTCTCCCACAGACCAGCGGTCAGGGAAAAAACGGTATGTGGCGTTCGCAGGATTATGTGTTGGAGACCGCCGATCAGTACCCCAAAAAAGTATGTTTCAATCTGTTTAACGATAAAATTGATCAGTTCCCTATAGCTATCGACGATACAGTGACAGTTAGTTTCGATATCGAAAGTCGTGAATACAACGGACGTTGGTATACCTCTATCCGTGCATGGAAAGTGGATAAAGGTACTGCTCAGGCAGCTTCTGCTCCACAACCAGTGGTTTCTGCTCCTGCATTTACAGCAGCTCCAGCAGCCGGCGAAGGAAGCGATTTGCCATTCTAAATTGGTTAAAAAGCATTAAGGATAATATAACCAATCAACTAGTTAACCAATCAACAAGCCAACTAAAATATTACTCGGCATGAGTGGCGGCACCGATAGCTCGGTTGCTGCCATTCTTTTATTGGAACAAGGCTACGAAGTTGTGGGTCTGACTTTCCGTTTTTGGGAAGATGGTGAGAATCAACATCTGAAAGATGCTCAACATCTGGCTGCTCAGCTTGGAATAGAGCATTTTGTGTACGATGCACGGGATATTTTCAGAGAAACGGTAATTGAATATTTCAAAAGTGAATATCTGGCAGGTCGCACGCCATTTCCTTGTGTGAAGTGCAACAACGAACTGAAATGGAAACTTATTTTGCAGGAAGCCGACCGACTTGGTTGCGAAAAAGTAGCCATGGGACATTATGTGAGAATTCTGACCGAAAATGGCCAATATTTCATAACCGAAGGAGTCGATCCGGATAAAGATCAGTCGTTTTTCCTTTGGGGATTGACGCAGCAACAATTAGCCCGGATAGTTTTCCCATTAGGCGGATTTTATAAAAGCGATGTGCGAAATATGGCTGCCGAACGTGGTTTTAAAAAGGTTTCGGAGAAAAAAGATAGTCTTGGCGCTTGTTTCTGCTCGGGCGATTACCGTCCGTTTTTAAAATCATTATTGGAAAACCCCGAAAAACACATTTTTCGGGGAAATTTTGTGGATGAAGATGGCAAAATTTTGGGCGAACATCAGGGTTATCCGCTTTACACAGTAGGGCAGAGGCGTGGTTTGATGTATCTCAACCGTAAAGTTTTTGTAAAGGAAATTTTTCCTGATAAGAACGAAGTGGTTTTAGCACCTCTCAAAAATATGTATAAATCCGAATTTTTAGTTCAGGATGTAAATGTAGTGGACGAAAGTCTGTTTGGTGATGATTTTGATGTCATGATTCGGATCCGCTACCGGAAGCAAAATACACAGGGACGCGTTATTTTACTCGAAAATAATCAGGCACGTATCGAGCTTGCAGAACCACTGGAATCCATCGCGCCGGGTCAGACTGCTGTTTTTTACAGTGATGGAAAGGTGCTGGGAGGAGGATTTATAGTTTAGCAATAAGCAGCAAGCAGTAAGCGGCAAGCGAAAGTATAGCTTCAAAGGTTTCATGTTTCAAGTTTACCTCCTTTTTGTCTTCCGATAGCTATCGGAACGTTGGTTCTCATTTTCTTAATTTCTATTTTCTCAATTTCTTAAAACTGCTTACCGCTTACTGCTCACAGCTTTATTAACCACACAGCCACCACATGACAAACAGTTCCTCCCAATACAAATAAATGCCAAATACCGTGCATGTATCGTATTTTTTTGAACTGGTAAAGCACTGCGCCAACCGTATAAAAACCTCCACCTGCAATGAGCCACCAAAGCACATTCATCGAATCGGTTTGCTGAAAAACATCAATCAGCGGTTTAAAAGCCACAACAACCACCCAGCCCATAGCCACATAACCGATGGTTTCCAGTTTGCTGCCTTTTTTCAGACTTAAAAAACTGAGTGCCACTCCAAAAACAGCAGCAGCCCAGATAATACCGAAAAGTGTCCAGCCCCAGGCGCCGTTTTCTCGTAAAACCACCAGCGTGTAAGGAGTGTAGCTTCCGGCTATTTGCGTATAAATGGCTGCATGATCGAATTTCCGACGTCGCATTTTACTTTGTTCGTCTTTTTCGGCATGGTAAAGTGTCGACGATAGAAACATGGTGGTGAGAAACAACATAAAAACCGGATAACTGACAATGGCCCAAATGTTGTGACTGTCAACAGCTTTGGAAACCAGAAAACAGGTTGCGATAACCGAAAAAACTACGCCCAAAGCGTGTGACCATGTATTCAGTTTTTCTTCGCGGGGAGTGTATCTTGACATTGTTTTTAATTTGGAAAATTAGAATAGTACGTTTTGAAATTGGTTAATATGCTAATATATAATTAAATGCAGTAGGAACTTATCTTTTTGTAATATATTTATTCTGATAATATTAAACGCTAAGACACTAAGTGAAATTTACAGAAATATGCTAATAATCAAAACAATACAACAAAGAACGCAAAGAAGAAAACTTAAAAGTTTTCTTTGTGGCTTAGCGACTTAGCGTCTTTGCGTTCAAAATGACTCTTTTTATAACGAACCATTGAAAAAAGAAAATAAGAAACTAAGAAAATAGAAAAATTAGAAATTGGGAAAGCAAAATGGGGAAAAATATAAAAATTCAGTTGAAGCGTATTTCTTACTTAATTTCTTGTTTTCCTAATTTCAGATGACTATTACCCAAATTTATTTAGTGAAAATTTACTTCATTGAGCGTATAACTCTATCGATGACAGAGCTTTCGAATCCTCGACTTTGAGCAAAACTGAAGAGTTTTCCCATTTTTTCGTACTCGTATTCCCATTTAATGGTTTTTAGTTTGGTTTTGAGCAATACAGCCAGCATTTCTTCGTATTCGCCTTCGTCAATGGTTTTCAGGGCATTATTAATCAATTCGGCGGGAAGATTTTTTTGTTTCAGCGCATAGGAGATTTTTATTTTGCCCCATTTATTGAAATGAAATTTGTCTTTGACAAAAGCAACACAATAGCGTTTCTCGTTGATAAAATCGTCTTCTATCAGTTTATCAATAATTTTTTCTCTTTCAGAACATTCCACGCACCATGCTTTAAGTTTTTCGTCGACTTCCGAAATACAATGCTCTGAAATGGAACAATAAGATGCCGCTTTATGCAGCAATTCGTCGAAGGTATATTCTTTTTTCATGCGTAAATAATTGTATGTAAGTTGTCGCATGGAACTCGCATACAAATTTTCATCTATATTGATGAACGCCTGCATTTATGCTCGTTTCATACTGATTTTTTCATTGCTGAATTCAATTACAAATATAGATATTTCTGAATTCTTAAATGGTTCAAATAAAGAAAAAGAATTTATTTGCAGAAAAATGACATTTTTAGGTGACAAAATACGTTTTAGTAAATAAAAAGTGTAACTTTGTGGCTGTAATGTAACTTATGTAGATGACGAAAAAAGAAAAAATAGAATCAACAGCCCGTGAGTTATTCTGGAAACACGGTTTTAAAAAAGTAAGTATCGACGAAATTTGCCGGAAAGCGGGTGTGAGTAGGAAAACTTACTACACGTATTACAGCAATAAATCAGCTTTAGTAGTTTTTTTGCTTGAAGATGTAACCAACGATATGTTTACAATGTACGACGCGTTGATAAATGATGAGACAAAATCTATGTCGGAAAAAATGCAGGAAATGCTGAACATGAAATTTCAGATGAATCAGGACTTTTCGTTGGAATTTGTCAGTGATTTTTTTCACCCCGATTCGGCTGATGTGCTGGAGTATTTCAATAAGATAGTGGCAAAATCGTTGGAGATGACACGGAAATTCTTTGTCAATGCTCAGGAAAAAGGAGAAATGAATCCGGGACTGAACATCGATTTTGTGATGTGGAATTTGCAAAAACAACTGGAAATATGCTCAGCTCCTGAAGTCATAGCTATGTTTCCGGATGCTGAAAGTATGAGCCGGCAAATTTCGGAATTGCTCATTTATGGTATTATGCCAGCCAAGTAAATATATTGAATTTCAGATAAATAAATTTTCCCCGGAAAAAGGGAACAGACATTTTAAAAATATGAATGTAGAAGTAAAGAATTTAGTCAAAAAATTTCCGGTAGGAGCCGGTTTTTTTACAGCACTCAATGGAGTCGATCTTCAGTTTCAGGAAGGTGAATTTGCCGGTCTAGTCGGACCAAGTGGTTCGGGTAAAACAACATTGCTGAACATTATCGGATCGCTGGATGTGCCAACCGACGGTGAAGTTGTGGTACTGGGAAAGTCCGTAGGTAAACTGAGTCCGAAACAAGCAGCAAATTTGCGAAAAAAGGAACTTGGATTTATTTTTCAGAGTTATAATCTGCTTCCGGTGTACACTGTTTTCGAAAATGTGGAATTTCCGTTGCTGTTGCTGAATATGACCGCCGATGAACGTAAAAAACGTGTAATGGAAACTCTGGAATGGGTTGGCCTGACTGATAAAGTTAAATCACGTCCGGCTCAGTTGTCGGGTGGCGAATGTCAGCGTGTGGCCATAGCACGTGCCATGGTGAAACGTCCGTTACTTGTTTTGGCTGATGAACCAACGGCAAATCTGGATTCTGCAAACTCGCATAATATTCTTCAAACCATGCTAAAACTCAATGAAGAACTGAAAACATCCTTCATTTTTGCTACGCATGATGAAAAAGTGATAGGTTATCTGAAACGAATTATCCGTTTGAAAGATGGTAAAGTGGTTGACGATGTGATTGTGTCAAAATCATAAACTAAATTTTCATAATGAAAAAGAATAACATAAGAATCGGAAAATTGCCACTTCAGGAAACCGGCGTATTGTTTAAAACAGCTTTCAGAAGTTTGATTGGAAACGGACTGAAAACCTGGCTCAATGTATTTGTGCTTTCGGTTACGTTTGTTATGATTATAGCTTTGCAGGGAATTTTACGTGGTTGGAGCGATCAGGCTGTAGAAGATACCATCAAATGGGAAATTGCTGACGGTCAGTATTGGCAGGCAAAATACGATCCGTTCGATCCTTTTACACTCGATTCGAGCGCTATGGCTATTCCGGCAGAAATGCAAACCGGAGTAAAAAATCATTTGCTGGAGCCGGTATTAATATCACAGGCCACCATTTATCCCGAAGGCAGAATGCAGGGTGTTTTGTTGCGTGGCATTCAACCGGAACAGGGGTTATTGAAAATTCCCACAGAGTTATTGAAAAATAATTGTGCAGAAATTCCGGTCATAGTTGGTGCTTTTATGGCTAAACAGGCAAAATTAAAGCTGAATGATGTGATGACATTGCGTTGGCGCGATAAAAACGGTACATTCGAAGCAGCTGATATTCGCATAGTTGGTATATTTAAAACATCAGTTCCTACGGTTGATTTCGGAAGCGTTTGGTTGCCGCTCAACCGTTTGCAACAAATGACAATGAAACAGAATTGTGCAAATATCATTATCAAATCACCGGAATATGCTGCAAAAACAATAAATGGATGGAAATTTAAAAGTGTCGACAATCTGACAGAATCAACCCGATTGCTGGTTAAGACAAAATCTGTAGGAACAAGTATGATGTACCTGATTTTCTTACTGTTGGCCATGTTGGCAATTTTCGATACACAAACGCTGTCAATTTTCCGCCGGCAGAAAGAAATCGGAACATTGATTGCATTAGGAATGACTCAGAAGCAGGTGGTGTGGCATTTTACATTGGAAGGGACATTAAACTCCGTTCTGGCATTTGCATTGGGGACTTTGTGGGGTTCGCCAATTCTGTGGTATATGGTTGAAAAAGGTATTTCATTTAATATGGATGCCGGCGAAATGGGAATTGCCATGGGAGATACCATGTATGCGTCAGTAACACCGGGTTTAGTATTGGGAACAATGCTTTTTATGTTGTTGGTAACGGCTGTGGTAAGTTATTTGCCAGCTCGTAAAATTGCTAAAATGAATCCGACTGAAGCTATCAGAGGAAAAGCGCTTTAGGCTGCGCCGTTATTTAGCCTTCGGCTGTTATTAGGCTACGCCTGTTATTAGCTTCGCTGATATTAGGTTTCGCCGTCCCGATAGCTATCGGGATAGCCTTTGGCTGATAATGTAATACATATTTTCTCAATTTCTTATTTTCTATTTTCAAATTTCTAAAAATCAATGAAATGATAAAATTCTTATTTAAAGGTTTGATGCGGGATAAAAGCCGGAGTTTATTGCCCATTGTTGTGGTAACTATCGGTGTAATGATGACTGTATTTCTGCAGGCTTATATGAACGGAATTTTTACCGACAGCATTGAGTCAACGGCGAAATTCAGTTCGGGTCATGTGAAAGTGATGACTTATGCCTACAAAACCAATCAATCGCAAATGCCCAACGATTATGCAATTATGGGTGTAAACGCCGTTCTGAAAAAGCTGAGGGCTGAAAATTCTGATATTACATGGACTGACAGGATTCAGTTTGGTGGATTATTGGATGCGCCAGATTCACTTGGAAATACACGCTCGCAGGGAAATGTAATGGGTATGGGACTACATTTGCTCAATGACAGTTCTGAAATTGTACGAATGGATTTGCGCTCGAAATTATTAACCGGCAAATTTCCGTCAAAACCCGGTGAAATACTTGTTACCGATGAACTTGCCCGAAAAATGCAACTACATTTGGGTGATCCCGTTACTTTAATGTCTGCCTCGATGTATGGCGATATGGCCATGTATAACTTCAATGTTTGCGGAACCATACATTTCGGAACGGCTATGCTCGACAGAGGTTTGGTAGTGGCCGATATTGAAGATATCCGTGTGGCTCTGAATATGGAAGATGCTGCCGGTGAAATTCTTGGATTTTTCAATGGCTCCATTTACGATGATGGCAGAGCGGTGGAATTATCAGATAAATTCAATGCCGAAAATACCAAGCAGGATGATAAATTTTCGCTGTCAATGTCGCCAATGAGTGGAGTGGGAGGAATGGATTTTCTGATTGCCTATTCTGAAAATGCTCAGTTTATTGTCATTTTTATTTTTGTTTTTGCCATGTCCATTGTGCTTTGGAATGCCGGACTTGTAGGCGGTTTGCGACGTTATGGTGAATTTGGATTGCGATTGGCCATTGGTGAAAATAAACATGAAATTTATAGGTCACTCATCGGAGAAGCATTACTTACCGGACTTGTAGGTTCCGTTTTTGGAGTCAGCATTGGACTTTTGCTGGCCTGGTTAATGCAAACTTACGGAATTGATACCAGCGGAATGATGAAAAACTCACAAATGATGTTGCCTTCGGTGTTCAAAGCGCAAATTGATAGCACCACCTATTATATCGGATTTATTCCCGGAGTCTTATCCACAGTGATTGGCGCGTTGCTGGCTGGTATTGGTATCTATAAACGTCAGACAGCCAGCTTGTTTAAAGAGTTGGAAAACTAAGATAATTTGCAATTTATACATTTACAATTTCAATATATGAGAACATTAAAATTAGTGATTTTGATTTTATTTTCTGTAGCTTGTGTCAATGCCCAAAACTATCCTTCGGGAAATGTAGTATTGAAAAAAATAACTGAAAATATGTCGGCTAAAACGCGCATTATTCATTCCCGTATGGAAATTGGAAGTGTGAGAGGCACAAGAGTTATGGAAACCAAAACCTGGAGCGAGGGTGAGAAAAAAGCATATATCGAAATTCTTGCTCCCGAAAAAGAAAAAGGCACTAAAATGCTGAAATTGGATAACAAACTCTGGATATTTTCACCAAAGACCAAACGGTCGGTAGAAATTTCAGGTCAAATGCTCCGGCAATCGATGTTGGGCAGCGATATGTCGTACGAAGATATGATGAACGACAGTCCGTTGGCTCAGAAATACAAAGCAGAAGTTGTGGGCGAAGAAAATATTGATGGTCGCAAATGTTGGATAGTAACTTTAACGGCATTGAAAGAGAATGTGAATTATCATACACAAAAAATGTGGGTGGATCAGGAACGGAATGTCCCGCTGCGGATTGATTTGTTTGCTAAAAGCGGAAAATTACTGAAAAGAACAATTATGACTGATGTGGAGCGTATTCAGGGTCGCTGGTTTCCTAAGACCATTATTTACAAAGATATGCTCAAAGAAGGAAAGGATACAAAAATGACTATTTTAAGTATTCGTTTCGATGAAACTATTCCACCGGCAGTTTTTGATAAAGCCAATCTGAAATAAAAAGCTTCAAAAACACCCCAGGAAGTTGAAATTTATTTTCAACTTCCTGAAAATAGAGAATAATGTGATAGATTAGTTAACATTTTGGATTTTATGTTTTATTTGTTTAAATTTGCCTGCTGATTGATTGTAAATTGAAACAAATAAATGTATGTTGATTAAATCTACTATAAGAAACATCAGAAAAATTCCCGCATTTTCACTTCTATTCTTTGTTTTTTTACTGTCATTTTGTTCTGAGCCAAAAGATGCTGAAGATGAAAGGTTTAATTGTTTATATTCCGATTTTATCAAGTACAACTATGCCGATTTTGATACATTGGTTAAGTTTTACCATCAAGTAGATTCCATACATACGACTTATCCATCCGTTTTGTTAGATTATCTCCGAAAATCTGTTGAAGGCAGACTAAATTACAGATCGGGCGATTATTTAAAATCTAATATTGATTACAAAGATGCCATTAATTCAATAGCTGGAAGAGCAAATGTTGATACACTGTTTGCAGCCAGTTATATGGGGATTGGAATAAATTACATGGCAACAGGTGCTTTCGATTCAGCAGTGTACTATTTTAAAAAATCTGAAATGATTTATGACTCATTAAAGTGTACATCTAAACTATCCATTATTTATGCAAATTTTGCCCGAACTTATTACAATAAAGGAGAGCCGGCAAAGGCATTGGAATTTATTGAAAAAACCTTAAGTAATGCTGCCAACAAGAGTGTGCTGTTGGGCATGTTACACCTGAAAGCAAATATTTTGGGCAGTAGTGGGAAAATTGATAGTGCTTTAATACTCGACAAGCAAATGGTGGATGCGTATAAAAATACTGAATATGGAAGTCTTATCAGTCCTTTTTACAACAATATGGGTCTGTGTTATCTTGCAAAAATGCAAACAGACAGCGCAATATTTTATTGTAAAAAATCGTATGAAGCCGATTCTTTGTTTGGTATGAAAATGAATATGGCTGCAAATTTAATTTTGTTAGGCGATGTTTATTATCAGCAGGGAGAAATTAAAAAGGGAAAAGAGTATTTCGACAGGGCGTTGTCTGTGTTTTCAAAAAATGGTAATGCAGATAAAAAATATGCCGTTTTTCAGAAGTTAGCCGGTTATGCAGAGAAAGAAGGAGATTTGTTGAAATTATCTCAATATAAGGATTCTATGTTGTTAATTTACAAGACAATAAATAGTACGGAAGTGAACCAAACCATAGAACGACTAAATATTGAACATGAGTCAGTAAAGAAAAATCAGCAAATTGTAGCTCAAAAAAAACAATTGAGGACTCAGAAAGTGATTATTTTACTAACGTCGATTCTTGCATTTTTGATACTTGCTACATTTTATTTTCTGATAAAATACCGAACCAAAATCAATAAATTACGTTTAGCAGAGCAGGATAAGAAACTGCTAACCCTGATTGTTGAAGCAGAGCAGACAGAACGATCGAGAATTGCCCGTGACTTACACGATGGAGTTAGTCAGAAACTGGCTGTGTTGCAGATGTACACTTCTATAATTGAGTCTGTTGATGAAGAAAATGTACAAAAAGTTTCGGGTTTGCTGAAAGAAACAGCCTCTGAAGTACGAACTGTTTCTCACAACCTTTATCCAAAAGATATTGAAAAAGGTTTAAAACAAGCATTGGAAACCTTGTGTTTGCAAAATAATATGCTCCCTCACGGTATTCGTTTCAGTTTTAAAACCAAAAACGAAGGACATGTAAATTCCGAACGGATTGATTATATTTTGTTCAGAATTGTGCAGGAGGTTACCAATAATGCAATTAAATACTCTAAAGCGCAAGATGTTGAAATTCAGTTGAATTACTTGCCGGGGAAAATTCAGTTGATCCTTACTGATAATGGTGTTGGTTTCGATTTATCAACAATAGAGGAATCTAAAGGAATAGGATTACGCAGTATTACCGATAGAGTAAAACAAATGAATGGAATAATACAAATAGCTTCCGAAATTGGCAAAGGAGCAAAATATACCATAGAAATAGCCCTGTAATATGGAACAGAATGTAAATATTTTACTTGTAGATGATCATCAACTGGTGATAGATGGAATTAAAAGTATGCTGGCCGATCAGCAGGAATTAATTGTTTGTGATACTGCACGAAGTGGGGAAGAGGCCTGGATAAAAATAAGTTCGGCTGAGAAACATTATGATGTGGTTATTACCGATATTTCAATGACAGGTATGAGTGGCATAGAACTTTGTACTAAAATTAAAACACTCAATTGTTTTATTAAAGTACTTGTACTATCCATGCACGATGAGGCAGAATATATACGAGAAGCATTGTTGTGTGAATCGGATGGCTATTTGCTGAAAAACTCGGGTAAAAAAGAATTAATTACAGCGATAAAAACCATGATGGAGAAGGGAAGTTACTACGCATATGATGTATTACCACATATTTATGCCGAAGTTAAGGCTGATGAATCACATTCGGTACATAAACTATCGCCCAGGGAACTCGAAGTTTTTCAACTGATACTTCAGGAAATGACCAGCAAAGAGATTGCCGAGAAGTTATATATCAGTAAACAAACTGTTGATACACATCGAATAAATATTATGGAAAAAACCTCCAGCAAATCGGTTGTAGGCTTAATAAAATATGCAATAAAACATAATCTGCTGTAAGTGTCACAATAACAAATTGTTAATTAAAAAAAATCCATACTTGTATGGATTTTTTTTATTATAAAGCATATTATTTTTGTCAGTATATGATGATACTTTGATATTTAGATTAACTTTTTAGTAATAATCAATAAATAATATGTTACAATGAACTACAAATTGACATTCATCTTGCTCTCGTTTTGTGTGTTTTTTACATCGTGCGAAACTGAAATTCCATTGGACGATGTTACAACGAATGACTTTTATGGCGCCTGGGTTTCTACCGATTATGCAGATGTAACCAAAGTGATGCTCTGCATGGAAAATAATACGGTATATACAAATGCGCCTTCTACAAATGCCTGGATTATGCTCAATGTTACTGCCACCGATACTGTAGTGGTATTTGCAGGAAGTTATGTTTATGAAAATCAATCTTTAATTACAAGCAATGCTTCCAATCAGTATGCTAATGTAATTAAATCATTCACCAAAAATAAGTTTGTTCTGGCTACTACCAATTTAAAAAGTGGAGAAGCAACTTACACACGAACAACGTCGACATTAATGACAAAAAAACCATAGAATACATTATTACATAAACTACAAAAATTATCAGAAAATGAAAAGATTAAAATTACTTTTGGTTTGGATGGTATTTATACCAGCATTATTTGCACAAAATGCAGATAAGTACTTTGCCGATAAATATTATTATCTGGCTATTGAAGCTTACAAGAATGAAGTTGACAAAACTCCAAAAAGTTATCTCAACATGGCAAAATCGTATTTTGCTGTGAAAAACTATGCGGAAGCAAAAATTGCCATGCAGAAGTATCTTGATAACTATGCTACTGCCGACAAAGAATATGCAAAATGGTTTATCGAGATGATGAACAGAGCCGATTATGCAGTGCCTATGAAACCTATTGCAGGCTTGGTAAACACCAGTGGGAAGGAATCCGTTCCAAGAATTTCAGCCGATGGTAAAGTTTTGTATTTTAAATCGGTTGACCGTGCAGGTGGACTTGGAGGTGAAGATATTTGGTATTCGGTGAAACAGGACGATGGTACCTGGGGAAAACCGATTTTATTTACCGATTTGTGTACCGATTCGCACGAAACATTGTATTCGATGAATGCGGATGGTAATTTGGCCATTATGTTTGGTAATTACGAAGGTTCGTTTGGCGGTGGTGATTTGTTTTATTCAGTAAAAACAGCATCGGGCTGGTCGGTGCCATGTAACCTTGGTGGAACTATTAATACCTCAAACTGGGAAGCTCAGGCAACTATTAGTCCTAATGGAAAGGCACTGATATTTGTAACTGATAACAAGCTGGCCGGACAAATGGGTAGCAACGATTTGTTTGTTTCACGTCTGACTGATAAAGGCTGGACCAAACCCACTAATCTCGGATCGGTTATCAATACCAAAGAAAGCGAAATCAGACCATCGTTTGCTTCGGATGGGAAAACACTTTATTTTTCTTCCGATGGTCATAAAGGATTTGGCGGTTACGATATTTTTATGTCACGTTGTTTAAACGATGATTATACCAGTTGGACAACACCGGTCAATCTTGGTAGGTACATCAATACACTTCAGGATGATGAAGATGTATCTGTAAATACCGAAGGAACATTGGGCTATACAGTGAAATCGGATGAGTACGGAGCTCCCGGGGGTTACGATATTTTCCAGTTTGTAATGCCCGATGCTGCACGTCCCGAACAAACAATAACACTTTTTGGTCGTGTGGTTAACGAAAAAGATTCAGCAGCAGCTGTAAATCTGAATTTTACCAATCTGACAACAAAAAAACTATATAAAGTTGTTCCTTCAGATAAAGATAGTGGAAAATACACTGTATATCTTCCGTTTGATAAATATCTGATGGAAGTAAATATGAAGGGATATTTGTATTTGTCGGATACCATCGATTTATCTAATCCGGATAATTTTATTCCAAAAAGAAATATTCGAGAAATATTAGGCGAACAGGCTAACGCCAAAGTTACAGCGCTGAACGCAAAACTGAACGAATATACAGCCCGACTTAATTCATTACAACTTATTGATAATTATGATACTAAAGCAGTATTCAACCAATACGATTCATTGTTGAATGATTACACAACGGCTATTACCGATTACAAATCCATCATAGCTCAAAGTAAATATAAATGGTTGTCGGACGAAAAGAAATTTGTGGATGTAGAAAAGAATCTGAAAGTGCAGCGCGCTACAGCCGGAGCTACATTTAAACTGGATAATATTTTCTTCGATTTAGGTAAAGCCACTATTAAAGATGCTTCCTTACCTTCGCTCGATAATTTGTACGAAATTCTGAAAAAGAACGATATTAGTATCGAACTTGGAGGTCACTCTGATAGTATTGGTTCGGAAGAAACTAATCTCAGATTGTCGCAGGAACGTGTAAACAGTGTGCGTAATTATTTGGTTAACAAAGGAATCGCAGGCGATCGTATTGTTGCGCAGGGTTATGGTGAAACAAAACCAGTAGTAAGTAATTCTACCGAAGAAGGTCGTGCACAAAACCGCCGTGTGGAAGTGAAAATCATTGAAAAACCTGTTGGTCGTGAAGGCGTACAGCAAACATTGGTGGATGTAAAAGATGTGAAAAAGGAAAACACCACTACCATCAGTACTGCTCAACAAAATTTGACAGGAACAGAAATGCTTCAATATCTGAAAAATGCAGCTAAACTTGGTGGTTTGCCGGATGATAGTCCTTGTAGTGACAATTACAAGCCAAAATCAACCGTAATTAATACAACAACTACAAAGAATAAATCCACTAAACCCTGGATAAACACAGGTAAGAGCACGGCATGGATAAATTTCGATCAGTTTGATAAAGACGATTACAATCTGAAACCATTCAGTGTGGGTATAAGCAACTTCAATGTTTCAGATTTTGATAATTCGAAATGGGGTTTTGATATGACTTTTGCCAATCGTAAAAAATTAGAATCGAGAGGAAAAGTACACGAAACTATGTTAACATTTATGCCTAAAAGCGGTAATTTAAACTTTGGTGCTGGTTATCAGTATTTAAATTTCACATCGTTGAAGAAACTTATTGCCTTACCAATTGGTTTTGTATGGGGAATTGAAGCTAAAGCGTTTAGCATTGATAATGGAGGTACACCTGCTTACACAGGTTTGTTAACTATTCCTGTTGGTGCAAAAGCATTAGTAAATATCGGTGATTTCAATATTAGCCCCGAAGCATATTGGCATATTGCATTAATTCCTACAGCTGCTGAACAAAATTTATCAGGTAAATCTACTTACATGACAATTGGCGCTTCTGCCCGTTGGAAATTTATTTACGGAGGTTTAAATATAAGTTCTGGTCAGGAGGATTATATGCAATTGAAACTTGGAGTAACATTCTGATAATTCTTACTTTTGAAAAATTCTATGTACTATCCCGGAACGAAAGTTTCGGGATAGTTTTTTTTATCTCACTTTTAGTTTTTCTTCTGTTGTTTTCTCTTTCGTATTTTACGTACTATATTTCTGATAATATAATATATACCAGTAAATATAAGCCATATGGGCCACAGATTAACAAACCAAAGCAGAAAATCAACCAATCCAAACCAACCGCCAACAATAGCTTCTTTCAGCTTTTCCCAAAAACTATCCCGTCTTTCAGGAACATATTTAAAATCGTTCTCAGTTGAAATAGTAAGATTTAACGTGCTAAAGCCTACGCAGTCATTCAAATATCGCAATCGTCCCTCCGAACTTTCAATTTCTTCCTGTAACACCCGGATGGATTGTTCTATTTCGATAATATCTTTAACGGTATTTGCTTTTTTCAGAATTTCGTTATATCGTGCCAAAGAGTTACGTTTACTGTTGAGCCTGCTGGTGATATCCACAAATTCCTCAGTGACATCGCGTGCTTCTATTTCTTTGTAAAGTACTTTGCCTGTACCATTTTCAGCAAATGTCACGAATCGTTCAAAATTTGCTACAGGAATCCTGATAGTTAAGTCATATCCGGTTTGGTTGTTCGAATTGCGTAGATTTTCATTGGCATAGTATCCGCCAACTACTTTTACCAATGAATCGATTTGCTTTTTTGCCGTTGCCACATCATCCACCTGTAACCCCAGTCGACCATCTTTAATAATCTTTTTCTGAATAACGATGGGTGCCGGATTTGAACTGATAGGTGCCTGCGACTTTTGCACATCAGTTGTACCTTCAGGAATGATGGATTTATCTTCCTCTGAAACCTCCGCGGAAATATCTTCACTCACTGCCACCGAATCGGTGGAATAAGCCTCCTCGGTTGCTTTAGGTTGCGAACACGAAAAACTCAAAAATACAAAAGCACATAGATACATTAATTTTTTCATAACATGACTTTTTAAAATTTGAACGATTATTTTAAATAAACACTGAAATATAACGGATATTTTTATCTGATATTTTTAGTTTCTGTAAATATTTTAAAAAATCCAAAAGTAGTAAAAATCAACGTATCACTGTGAAGATTCAGCCCCGGTATTTCAAAATTCTTTCAGCTACTAATCTGGAGCTGATAACCGCCATGGGCAAACCTGCTCCGGGCACTGTAGAAGCTCCCACATAGAAAAGATTCCTGAATTTTTCATCTTTATTCGATGGACGGAATGCTCCAATCTGCATCAGATTATGCGACAAACCTAATCCACTTCCCATAAACAGATTGAATCGATTTTGCCAATCGGCAGGAGTATAAACTGTTCGCGAAACAATATCCGGTATAATATCCTGACCAATTCTTTTGCCAAAATCTTCCAGAATACTGTCGACAATTTTATCGCGGTCGCTCCAGTCGGGTTTATATATCAGATTGGGTACAGGACAAACAAAAAACAGGCTTTCACAACCTTCCGGTGCACATTCCGGATTGTATTTAGAAACTACATTGACGTAATAATAGGGTTTTTCAAGGGTGTCCGGTTGCTGCTCCAGTTTATGCGCATATTCTTCAAAATTATTTCCCAGGAAATAATTATGATGATTAACCTGCGGAAGTTTTTTATTTACACCGATGTAAAAAGTGAGATAACCCATTGTCCAGTTCATTTTCAGCAATCTGTCTTCAGAGTATTTTCTCCGTTTCAGCACTCTTCCCCTGAAAAGTGCAGCATCGGCATTTATCAGAATAACATCTGCTGTCCAGCTTTTTCCGTTTGAATCAATTACTGAAGCGATTTTATTTCCGGTGCTTGTATAGTCCACAATTTCAGTATTGTAATGAAAATTCACACTGGATTTTTGAAGTTCACCAACAATTCCTTCGGTAATTTTATACATGCCACCTTCCACATTGTAATATCCATCGTGCTGAAATTCAATATGTGACAGCAAGGAATACACCGCTGATGTATCGAAAGGGGTTCGACCCAGAAAAAATGCAATAAGAGAAATAATCTGTTGTGCCTCTTTGGAATCAAAATGTTTCTTCACATGTTGCCAGAAAGTTTGAAAAAGTTGCGGTAGATGTGTTGGATTTACCTGCAACAACGAAAACAGATAACCTATCACCGAATCGAAATTGGTTTTTATTACTTTATCGACAGTGTCGTTATACAGTGCACCCGATTTTTTCATGTATCGGATCATTTTTTCTCTGAAATCAGATTCTTCCTCTGCAAACTGCGCAGCCAGTTTATCCAGATCTTTGTGCAGAAAATAGGTTTTTGTGCTTCCGCTGAAATTAACGGTGTAGAGCGGATCGAGTTCTACAAAGCGGAACGGGATGACGATGCCACAAGCTTCAGCTAATTCTTTGAATTCGTAAGACATACTAAAGAAACTGGGTCCGCTGTCGAAGGTGAATCCATTGTCTTTTACCTGATTCAGTCTGCCTCCTGCCTGTTCATTTTTTTCAATAAACTCTACCTCAAAACCTTTTTTTACCAATCTTAAACCTGTAGCTAAACCCCCAAGACCGGCGCCTACAATTAATACTTTTTTCATTAATCTATATTTTTCTGAATTGTTATTGAATAATTCTACCTCTCCACTCGTAACGACCATTTATTTTGTTTATAAACGATTTGAAAATGATATAACCTGTATTAAGTTGTTGCGGAATTAAATACAACAGATTGGTTGTAATTTTCTGTCCGCTTGTCAACGATACAAATACACGAACAATGATGGTTATTACATTTAATAAAATAAACCATTTTATTGGTAATGAAATAAGTACGATGATAAATCCGAATGTGGTGAACAACCAGAACAAAGTAGCCAGCACATAGGAATTTCCGAAAAACATGACGATGTTTTTAGAGAATCCGTTGATGCTTTCGTTATAATCACAGTACATTCTGCATTTAATATCATTGTTGGCTGCCACACACGAAATTTTGAATTTTCTTTTCTTAAACAGTCGCGCAATCCGAATGTCTTCTACTTTTTCAGCTCTCAACTGTTCGTGAGGCATGAGGTTTTTGTATGTTTCAGCATCAAACAACATGCACTGACCATTGGCTGCCGATAAGGAGGAAAAGCCTGAATATCGGACTAAAATCAATGGTAAAAGTGTGAGAAGTATATAATTCATGACCGGCACCACAGCCTTTTCTCCCGGATTAATCATGATTTGTTTCGGAAAGACAGATACCAGTTTCGATTTTGTTTTTTGTATATGAGTTACCGTTTTTTTAATCATATCTTCATCGATTCTCACATCGGCATCCAAAAACAGCAGATATTGACCGGTAGCTTTGCCTGCAAGTGTGTGACAGGCATAATTTTTACCAAGCCAACCATCGGGAAGTTCTGTGGAAGTTATCAGTTGAATTCTGCGATCATATTTTCCCATTTGCAGTACCAAATCGGCAGTATTGTCGGTGGATAAGTCATCGAAAACAATAATCTCTGTATTTTTATGTGTTTGATGTTGTATATCCAGCAGAATATTTTGAATATTTTTCTCCTCGTTTCTGGCCGGAATAAGTACTGAAACTTTTACATCGTCAATTTGAGCTTTCGAAAACGAAGGCCGGAATATCAGATTTATGAGCGAAATTATCAGTTGCAAAACAGCAAAACCAATGATGATCCAGGATATAATTATCATAAATACAGATTTTTATGTTTAATTATGCAACTTTTGTAAAATGAATTGTACGCTTTTTCAATCTCAGCAACCGAATAATCGGTGTTGTCATATTCCTTCATGTGGAAATAAATATCGGGTTTCAGATGTTCGAAATACTCCGTCATCGATACCATAAAAACCAGTTTAGGTTTCACATCTGTCTTTTCGATGATTTTTTCTATTCCTTTCTGAAATTTTACTTCATCGTTGTACAAAGAATGCATCTTACCCTGCGGAAACATCAAAACCATATTTTGATTATTACGCAGTATTTCAGCTGTGTAATTTATACTTTCAAGTATGCTTCTGCTGCCGTGGTCTACGGAAAATCCACCTGAATAACTGAATAACCAACGTTTACGAAGCTCTTTTTCGAGCATCATAAAGTAATATTTCTTTTTAAAAACTCCGGTGGATAAATACAGACACCAAAAACCATCCCACCAGCTTATATGATTAGCAATGAGCAATACAGCCTTATTATTTACGTCAACGTTTCCTTCAATTTTAACCGAATTGAAGTGTTGTTTCATTTTCATACGGGCATACCATCTGAAAAATCCGTATACGAGTGGTTGATGTTTTGCTCTAATCATACCGTCGGATTATAAAAATTTAAACAGCAACAATATGAAAAATAAAAACTGAGATATAAGTATTGTAGTAGATAACCCGTTGTTTGTCTTTATTTTAAATAGTTTTATCAGGCTGTGGAAAAGAATAGCTATCGAGAACCATGCAACAAAATTCTGAATAGGTATCTGATTGTTTTCCCATTTCCACATATCCATTCCCGGTGCAACCTGTTCAAGAATCAAATCGTAACAAACCATAATTACCGATGAGAGCAGGATTTTCTGTATTTGATGGATTTTTACATTTTCGATGACAGAAGCGCTTAGATATATCATTAACATCCAGTTGATTCCCATCATGTAAGGCGTGCCTGCAAATTTTGGTCCTAGCGTATTTCCATAGCTATAATTTCCAAAAATATCGCCAGTGGCAACTCCGGTAATTTCAAAAGCAAGACCACTAATAAAAATCAATGAAAATACAGCAATAGTTTTTACATCGAATGTTTTGTGTTGAAATATTAGCAAAACAAAGCTCATTAATAAAGCCAATGGCGTTAAAGCAATGAAAAAAGGCGAAGTGTACGGAAATAAAATTCCCGCAACTCCAATAATGTAAAAGCTTATAATAAAGCGCTTTAACTTCTCTATGTTTTGCAAAACTGAGTTCTGTAAATTCATGAATATGTTGGTTTATCCGATTATTTCTCCTATCTGTTGATAAATTAGTTTGAACCAGGCGGTGTAATTTTCAGGATGAGTAGCAATGTTTTTTTTCAGAGTTTCAAAACTGAAATATCCGTAATCCATGACTTCGTCGGGATGAGGTTCCGGCTTTTCATCGGTAATTCCTACAAACACATGATCGAATTCATGTTCGGTCAGATTATTTTCTAACTCCTGAATATAGGTAAAGCTGAAAATTTCTTTTAAACCGGCTTTCAACCCCATTTCTTCCATAAGCCTGCGGTTGGCTGCGTCCAGGGATGTTTCACCCGGATAAGGATGACTACAACAGCAATTTGTCCATAGTCCTTTGGAGTGATATTTATCATAAGTGCGTTGCTGTAATAGCCATTCGCCCTTTGAATTTACGATAAAAACAGAAATTGCTCTATGCCGAAGCGCTTTCTGGTGTGCTTCCATTTTTTCCATTTTCCCAATTTCCAGGTCGTTTTCATCAACCAGAATTACTTCTGTCTCAGTCATAATGTTTAGTCAGTTTTTTATAAGTGTTTGGTTTTTATACAAGATTTAATTTCCATTCGATGGCAGCTCCTGCCATTAATCCAAGTTTACGGGTGTTTGAAATACGTATTCTTTGTTGCATTATTTTTGATGCTTCGGTACGCTTTATTTTTCGAAGAAGCGACTTGTAGTATTTGTAGGCGGTCAGAACAGCAAGTTTCGATCTTCCCGGGAGTTTTTTTAATCCGTCATAGGCTATGTCGAATTCTGTTTCTATTTCGCGGATAATTTCTGTTTTGGTCATTTCCGAAAAGTTGTTTTTATCAAAATTACTGAAATATAATCTTTCGAGTCCTTCGGTATCAGCTTTCAAATCGCGAAGGAAGTTTACCTTCTGAAAAGCTGATCCAAGCATTTCTGCTGATTTGATTAATTCATTAAACAGAATGTCGTTGCCTTTGCAGAAAATCTTCAGGCACATTAATCCAACAACATTTGCCGAACCATACACATATTCATTTGTTTCATTTTTGTTTGAATACTTCTTCTTTTCCAAATCCATTTTCATACTTTTGAGAAATGAATCAATATATTCGTGTGGAATATCATACTCATTGACAGCTAATTGAAATGAGTCCAGAACCGGATTAAGACTTATTTTCTGGTCAATAGCCAGTTTCATATCAGCTTCAAACTTATTAAGTAAGCCTGTTTTGTCATAACTGTGAAATGAATCTACAATTTCATCAGCAAACCGAACAAAACCATATAAGCCATGAATAGCCTTTTTTGTTTCTTTATCTAACAATAAAGTGGATAAATAGAATGAACTGCTGTAGTTTTTTGTTACCAGGGCAGCAGTGTTATTTGAGGTACGATGAAAAAGTTCCATAATTTTTTGTTGAAAAATGAACAATATAGTACAAATATGTATTGTATATTACAAATTAAGTACAAAAAAGTTCAATTATGTTCGAATATTTTTTTATTTATATCTGAGAAAAATGTTTTACCTTTGACCATCATAAGATTACATAAATGAAAAGTAAAGAGATTTTAATACAGCTGATAGAATTTCTTAGTGATTACGAGAAGGAATCGGAATCAACCGGTAACGCATTGAACATGACTGATTTCTTAGGCTTTTTGAACAGTCATCATGCTCCGGAAAGTGTGAAGTCGAATCAGTTACGGGGTGATTATCCGGGTTTTGAACCGGAGCAACAAGGTCCCACGACGGATATATCAATTCTGATTGTTCTGCTTTTCAGATACGCCAAAGGTTATATAAAAAAGGCATTGAAAGATAGTGCCATAAAAACTGCAGATGAGTTTTCATTTCTTATCACTTTAATGACTTACGAAAGTTTAAGCAAAACGGAACTTATACAGAAACAGGTGATGGAAAAAACTTCCGGAACTGAAATAATAAACCGTTTGCTTAAATTCGGACTGGTTGAGCAATTTGATGATGTTGAAGATAAACGGAGTGTGAGAATTAAGATTACGCCGTCGGGTAGAGTGGAATTGTTGAAAATTTTACCTCATATGCAAACAGTGTCGCAAATTGTTACCGGAAATTTGAGCGATGCTGAAAAATCCATGCTGGCTTACACGCTTCGCAAACTGGAAATTTTCCACAATGACATATTTCTCAATAAAAAAGAATCCGATTTGAAGGATTTGATTCAGTAATTTAACCTCTCAAAACACTTCTGATTTTAGTTTCAGACAAAAATCAACTATTTTTGTAGAAGATTAATTATAAAAAACCGACAATTACATGTCTGAAAATAAGAAAAAGGTATTGTTTATCGACCGCGATGGTACCATTATCGCAGAACCACCCGTAACTTATCAGGTTGACCGCATCGATCAGATTGAATTTCTACCGGCTGTCATCCGCAATCTGCACTTTATACAATCAAAACTTGATGTTGAAATGGTTCTGGTGACCAATCAGGATGGACTTGGTACACCGGTTTATCCGCAGGAAAACTTTGATGCTGTTCAGAATTTTATGTTGCAGATATTGAAGTCGGAAGGAGTGGAGTTCAGCAAAATTCATATCGATACTTCGTTTCCTCACGATCATTTATCAACCCGAAAACCCGGCACAGGAATGCTTACGGAATATTTTTCCGATGCATATGATTTGGCTGGTTCTTTTGTGATTGGCGACAGAATGACTGATGTTGAATTGGCCAAAAACCTTGGTTGTAAAGCCATATATTTAAGTGATGAGCAGATTTCCGATGATTTGTTACCATTTTGCGCACTTCAAACTACCGATTGGAATCGTATAGCCGAGTTTTTATTTGCCGGTCAACGAAAAGCCGTGGTAAGCCGGAAAACCAAGGAAACCGACATTTATATTGAACTGAATCTGGATGGGTTGGGCAAATGCAGTATCGATACTGGTTTGAAGTTTTTCGATCACATGCTGGAACAAATTGGTCGTCACTCAGGTAGTGATTTGACAATCAGAGTTAAAGGCGATTTGGAAGTTGACGAACATCATACCATCGAAGACACTGCACTGGCATTGGGTGAAGCACTGAACAAAACCCTGACAGATAAACGTGGCATCGAACGATATGGTTTTTGTTTGCCAATGGACGATTGTTTGTGCTCGGTGGCGCTCGATTTTGGTGGTCGTCCGTGGTTGGTGTACGATGTGGAATTTAAGCGTGAATATGTGGGTGATTTACCCACTGAAATGATTTTTCATTTTTTTAAATCGTTGAGCGATGCAGCACGCATGAATCTGAATATCAAAGCTGAAGGTGTGAACGAACATCATAAAATTGAAGGAATTTTTAAAGCGTTGGCCAAATCCATAAAAATGGCTGTGAAACGTGATATTTATCAGTATGAATTGCCTTCTACCAAAGGGGTGTTGTAATAAAGTTTTGTAAATGAGGTTTTTAAAAAAATATTTGTTGTTGTTTGTAGTTTTGTGTAGTTGCAGTTTGTACGCTCAAAACGATAAACCTGCATTGGTGGTTGGGATTGTTGTGGAAGGTTGGCAACAAAAACACATCGATTTGTTGTGGAATTATTTTGAATCGGACGGTATAAAGAAACTCACAGCACAGGGAGTCCGCTTCGATCAATTGCGATATAATATTGTTTCTACCGGATTAGCATCCGATATTGCAACCATTGTTACAGGCTCTGTGCCGTATTATCATGGGGTTGCAGCCAATTCGTTTTACGATAGAAATGCAGATAAAATTGTTTCGATACTTCAGGATGCCAACCAGATTGGAATAGGAACAAAAAATACTTTCTCTGCGCATCATTTGATTGCAGGAACTTTTTCGGATGAACTGTTGATGGCTAACAAAGGAAAGTCAAAGAGTTATGCGGTGGGAATAAAACCCGAAAGTGCAATTATGATGGGTGGACATACGGCTAAATCGGTGGCATGGATGGATGATGTGCAACTGAAATGGGTTACAACAGGATATTATACCGACGGTTTGCCCCGCGCGGCCGACGATATGAATGTGAATGGCCGTTTTCGGGAGATTGTCAATACAAAATGGCAACCCTTATTTGGTGTTCAAACTTATTTGTCGTACTTATCTACCGGATCAAAAAAAGCATTTGAATATCTTCCGACGGATAAAAAAGCGAGAAGCAACTCCGAAACAATTTTAGGTTCAACACCGGCTGCCAACACGTTGGTGACTCAGTTAGCACTCGATATTGTGAAGAATGAGCAACTCGGAAAAGACAATGCACCGGATATTATTATGCTCCAATACACTGTGAAAGTGCCTGATGAAAAGGTTTTTTCAATTCAATCGGTGGAAAAAGAAGATATGTATTTGCGATTGGACAAGGAAATCAGAAATCTGATAAATACCATTGAATCTACCGTTGGTGCAGGGAAGACGCTTTATTTTCTGACAGCGAATCAAACAGCAGTACATTCGCCCAATGAACTGGGAACGAACCAGATTCCTGCCGGATATTTTAGCGCAACGCGTTCTATGGCATTGGTAAATACGTATTTGATGGCGCTTTATGGTCAGGAACGTTGGATTGAAGGTTATTATGCACGCAATATTTTTCTGAATAAAAATAAGATAGAAGAAAAGAAACTCGATTTCCGCAAAATTCAGCAACAGATTGCCGATTTTATGTTGGAGTTTGAGGGAGTTCAGTCGGCTTACACCACGTCGCAAATTCTTTCTATGGGTGCTGAAACACAGTCGGAAATGTCACGATTCAGAAACTCTTCCAACAAAAATACTTCCGGCGATGTGGTAATAACCTTATTGCCCGGCTGGCTCGAAGTGGACGATAAGTTACAAACGGTTGGTGAATCGAATTCGGTTATTTCTTCTGTTCCATTGTATTTCTATGGCTGGAATATCAAAAATACAAGAATCAGAGAACCTTATCTTATTACGGATATTGCGCCTACTTTAGCCGACTTTTTGGGAGTGTCTTATCCGAATGCATGTATAGGAACATCGCTTCGTCAGAAAATGGAGTAAATACCGATGGAATAGAACTCAAAATGCCCGAAACTTATTACAGAATTTCGGGCATTTTGATTTTCAACAGATGACTACAGGATTTTTTTGACCCATTTGAAAAACCTGAATGGAACATACTTCACAGGTAAATCGAACCAAACAGGTGAATTTACCACTGCACGGGCATTGTTGAAGGCCATAAAACTGTCGCGACCATGATATTTGCCAAGTCCGCTGTTGCCAACTCCACCAAAAGGCAAATGGTGATTCGTAATGTGCATCAGTGTGTCATTGATACAGGCGCCACCCGAAGAAGTTTTCATGAAAACATTTTTTGAACTTTTATTTGTTCCGAAATAGTAAAAAGCCAACGGTTTTTCGTGCGAGTTTACATATGAAATCACTGTTTCAATGTTATCGAAAGTCATAACCGGCAAAATTGGTCCGAAAATTTCTTCCTGCATTACCGGAAAGTCTGGTTGAACCTCGTCGATAATGGTAGGTGAAATATATTTATCACTCATATCCACTTTTCCACCAAAGATAATTTTTCCATGTTCCATTAGCTTCTGAAGTCGGTTCATGGCATTCTGGTTTACAATGCGCGGAAAATATTTGCTTTCCTGCGGATTTTCGCCATACCAGTCAGTTATATTTTTCTGAATTTTCTGTAATAGTTCATCTTTAACCGAACGTTGAACGAAAAGGTAATCGGGTGCAATGCAGGTTTGCCCGGCATTGATCATTTTTCCCCAGGCAATGCGTTTGGCAGCTATATCGATATTGGCAGAAGCATCCACAATACACGGACTTTTACCGCCTAATTCCAAAACAACCGGCGTTAGGTATGCTGAAGCAGCTTTCATGACAACTTTACCCAAATCAGGACTTCCGGTAAAGAAAATAATGTCAAACCGTTGTTCGAGCAGGGTTTTGTTTACCTCGCGTCCACCCTGAATAATGGAAATATAATTTTCATCGAATGTTTCATGAATTAAATCTTCCATCACTTTTGCTACTGTAGGCGTATAGGGAGATGGTTTCAGCATAGCACAGCAACCACCTGAAATGGCTCCTACCAACGAATTCATCAGTAATTGAAACGGATAATTCCATGGCGCAATAATCAACGCCACACCAAGAGGTTCGTAAATAATTTTGCTTGATGAAGGCAAAAGATGAATAGGAGTAGGAACTTTTTTAGGTTTTGCCCAGCATTTCAGATGTTTCAGATGATTGTCAATTTCCTGTAAAACGATGCTTATCTCAGTCAGATATGCCTCTTCGGCTGATTTGTGCAAATCAGCATACAGTGCTTCGGTAATCTTTTGTTCGTATTTAACGATGGCATTTTTAAACTTCCGGAGTTGTTCAAGTCTGAAAGTGGTATTTTTGGTTGCATGCGTCGCAAAATAATTTCTGTGACCTGTAAGCAGGTTTTGTATTAATACTGAGGATGTATCGGTCATAATTTTTTAGTTTTTTCGTCCTGTAAAATGATCCATTGTTTTGTAGATTTGTAAAACATTTCCGGCTACCCAGTCAAATAACCTAATGGAAAGCAAACCCTGACAAGCTCTGATAAAATGCATACTGAAAGGCATACTGATGATGATTCGATTCTTTTCTATTCCACGGATAATTTGCCGGGCTACTTTATCGGGATTCAGAAGTGGAATCAACGATTTAACGCCATCGAACATACCTGTGTTGATATAGTAAGGGGTTACTGTAGAAACCTGTACACCTGTTTTGCGGAATTTCATTTCCAAACGCACACTGTCCGACCAACCAATCACTGCCCATTTACTGGCCGCATACACCGCCATTTTAGGATTTGAAATAAAGCCTGCAGATGAAGCAATATTGCAGATATGACCCGATTTTTGCAGCATCATTTCAGGTAAAAATTCCGCAGTGATCAACATTGGAGCATTGGCGTTGATATCCATGGTACGTTTAATCTGTTCTGTGGTATGTTCATCGAAGTATTTGCCTACTACAATTCCGGCATTGTTTATCAGAACATCCACGTGGCCACAATCTTTCTTAACTTTCTCAGCCGATAATTTAATCTGAACTATATCCGAAATATCCAACTGATAGATGCTCACTTTTCCGTACACTTTCAATTCTGTTAAAGTATCCTCAAGAGCCTGAGAGTTTATGTCCCAGATAATTAATTCAGCGCCTTTTTTCAGAACAAGTTTTCCAATAATACGTCCGATACCCGAAGCTCCACCGGTTATCAGTACTTTTTTTCCGCTTAATTGAGTCATAATATTGCATTTAGTTGATGATTGTCGGATGCAAATATATACACTTTTGAGAATTATAAGTTTAAGAAACGAAAAATATCCCAAACCTCCGACAGAGATTTGGGATATTTCGAAGATTTATTTCAGAAATATTATCTGATAATCTTAGTTGTGTACATATTTCCTTCAATCGAAGCTTTTAAAATATATACACCATTATTCAAAGCTGAAGCATCAAATTCATTTACATTTTTTACACTCAAAATACCTTTACCATTTACATCGGTAACGGTAAGCAAATCGGCCATTAAATTCATTTTATAGGTATTTCCAGACAAGTAAACTACCCATGGTTTTGCATTTTCGGTGGCATCGAAACCGGTAGTACCTTCATTCAAATGTAGTTTAATATTATCGAGATAATAAGTAATACTGTTATTGGAAGTATAACCAACTTTCACTACAAAGGTATTTGTTGCAGTAAGACCGCTCAAAGATACCGTTTTTGTATTCCACTGACTTGTAGTGCCCTGTGATGGGTATCCTGAAGTGGTTTGTGCTACTATAGTTCCGTTAGCCGATACATAATCCTGAGCATAAAGTGCATTTGCAAAAAATACATCAAAATACAGTAAATCGTATTTGTCGAGTGTTTTTCCTGTAGGAAGTGTTACATTAAACAAAGCTGTGCCATTATAACCTGTAGGTGTGATTTGCAATGATTTTGTAGAATTTGTGCTGGGGTTGGTAGATGCTGACGGATCTGTAGCTACAACAGCTGTACCAGTAGCTGCAGAGGTATCGCTCCAGTAAAGTACATAATTCCCGGCATCACCAATGGTTTTACTTTCAAAGTCTTCTATGGTGAAGATATTTGGGTTATACACCGGTGATGGTATTAATTCAATGTCATCAATCAGATATTCACATTTTGGTTTTGCAACTTTTAAAACGAGAATTCCATTGGGAATGGTTGCTAATAAGGATGCCGAAAAAGTAAAAGAAACTGATTTCCAAACCAAAGAATCGCTTGTGTGACTTCCCCAGGTACTGGCTGTTGTGCCAATTTTTTCCTCAGCTCCCAAAGTTGGGCTTGCAGCCGACGAAAACACATCCACTTGCGGATAATCCAGATCAGTCGCCACTCCACCGTTGAACGCTTTGTAGGCAATTTTAAACTTCAACATTACATACGAATAGGATGATTTTGAACCCGTTGCGATATTAAAATTACTGAATTTTACCGGTGCATAACCATCGTTTATAATATCCAAACAATAGTTTGAGGTATTAATGCCGGTTTTTACCGGATTAGAAACAATTGACGAACTTCCGCCGTAAACTATTGCAGCGCCATTTAGTGTGTTATCTTCGAAAGTAATTTTTGATTGAGCTGAAGCCAGAAATGAAACAGCTAAAAGGGAGAAGAAGAATGTAATTTTTTTCATGTGTAAATCATTTTGAATGAAACAATACGGAAAAACAGCATCAGGAACGATGAAGTTCCTGATGCTTAGGTGAAAATTATTTTTGAACTTTATTGATAAAAGTTTCTCCGTTTACAATGGATTTAACAATATATAAGCCGCTTGATAAATTTGCAACAGAAATTGAGTTTGTTTTATTAACAGTAGCTAATTTATGACCTGACATACTGAAGACTTCAACCTGATCTGCCATTTGATTCATTACAAACGAGTTTCCGTTACAGTAAATTACCATTGGAGTTATATCTGCATTCTCGAAGCCTGTTCCTGGATTTGGAGTTGTAGGAATAGCGTGAAGTTTTACATTATCCAAGTAATAAGTTCCAGAGTTCATGTTGGTATAGCCAATCAAAATTGTGAAAGAACTTGTGGTAGAAGAAACGCTTGAAGGGATTCCGAAAACACGGGTATTCCAAGCTGCTATTTGAGTAGGATATTGAGATGTATTATCTTTATACAAAACGGTTGAACCATATTTCACATATAATTGTGCATATTGTGTAGCAGCCGAATTTCTATCGAAATACAGGAAATCATAACTGTTCATATATTTTCCGGAAGGTAAAGATACGCTAAAGGCTGCTGTATTATTGTATGATGTTGGTGAAACCGATAGCGCTTTTGCTGCACTATTAGCAGGGTCTGCAACCACAACAGATGTTCCTGCAGCAGCACTACCATAGATATTTGTCATTGGATATGTAGTTGCATCAGTCAAAGTAGCGCTTTCAAAATCGGTAATAGTCATAAAATCTGAACCATAAGTTAATGATGGAATTAATTCAATTTCGTCCAATAAATATTCGCATTTCGGTTTAGCCAATTTCAAAACCAAATTTCCGGCAGGTATTGAAGCTAAAGTGGAAGCTGACATTGTAAATTCGGCTATTTTCCATTGCATTGAGTCATTTGCCGCTGTATGCGAACTCCAAACACTACTGAAGGATCCTAATTTATCGGATTCTAAAAATGAACCTGTTGTTTGCGAATACAGATCTATGCTTGGATAATCCAAATCTGTTCCACCATTGTAACCTTTATAAGCAACTTTAATTCGAAGTTTCCAATATGGATACGAAGCTGCTGTACCTGCAGGAATAGCAAAATTAGCAATTTTTACAGGAGCATAACCGTTGTTTACCACATCCAAACAATAGGCCGAACTGTTTGCCCCAGTTGTTACCGGATTTGCAATAACTGAAACAGAACCGCTATAAAATACGGATGCACCGTTTAAAGTATTGTCATCAAAAGTCAATCTGATGGTAGACTGTGCCGATGCAAAAAGCACAACACATAAAAAAGAGATAAATAGAGTAATTTTTTTCATTTTCTTAAAAATTTAAAGATGATTGCTAAGTACATGACAAAAATTTGAAAATATCTATATTTGATTGAAATTCAGCATTTAATAGTACGGTTGCAATATAAGTTAGACCATATTTGAAAAAGCTTTTGCGCCTTTTACCATTGTTTAAAATTTTGATTGGCTTATCATGTTCGTGTAAATATATTCCGACCAAATATGCCCAACAAAATGCAATTGTTACTAAAGCTACAAGTTTTTCAATTCTTTTTATATCAGTCAAGTGAGTGTCTTCTAAATTGAAACCACTTGTTTTCATTGCTCTAAATGCAGTTTCAATCTGCCAGCGTTCTTTGTATATTTTTTGCGCAATTTCAGGTTTACAAAATGATATAACTATCTGAAATTCTGGTTTTCCTTCTTTGTTTTTTATTTTTGAAGCAGACAAGTAACACAACTGATTGTGAATGTTATATATCGAGTGTAAGAATCTTGTTTCGTAACTACTCAGCACCCCTAATTTGATGATACAGAATATTTTAGGATTTTGGTGAAATAAAAGTTTAAAAATACGTTATAAAACAGTTTGATATTCCATTGAAAATCATTATCTTCGATGGGTGAAAGAGCCAGTTTTAGATATAGCTTTGGTATTAAAATCCATCAATGGTAAGATTGATGGATTGACCAAGCAGCTTGATGTTGCTCACAAAGAGATTGTAGTATTAAAAGAGCGTTTAGCAGTTTACGAAACGCCCAAAGATAGTCACAACAGTAGTGTTCCGCCTTCAAAGGATTCACTTGCAGCTCAAAGTGAAAAGTCTAAAAAGTTGCTTGCAACGCGTTCATTGAGAGAGAATTCAGGTAAGTCCAATGGTGGTCAGAACGGTCATAAAGGTACAACATTGAAAATGGTAAACGAACCAGACACAATCGTTGAGCATCAACCTTACTATTGCACTCGTTGCGGAAATGACCTTTCATCCATAGCAGGCGAAGTGGTAGAACTTCGTCAGGTTTTTGATATACCAATTCCCGTTCGCCCTTTGGTGGCAGAGCATCAGTTGATAAGTAAAAAATGCAGTTGTGGTCACTGCAATAAAATAGATTTTCCCAAAGAGGTTCGTTCAAGAGTTTCTTATGGAGCAACTATCAGAGCATTGATAACTTATTTGAATTGCAGTCAATATATGCCTTATAATCGACTAACAGAGGTTATGAAAGATTGTTTTGGCGTAAAACTAAGTCAGGGCACTGTTGACAATACATTAAAATACATGTCCGACAAATCATTGGGGGCTTACAATGAAATTCGTAACAGGATAGAACAATCAAGGGTGGTTGGAGCAGATGAAACAGGCGAAAATATCAATGGAGAACTGCATTGGTTGTGGGCTTGGCAAACGGATAAGTTGACCTATATTCATAGTGATAAATCACGGGGAAAGTTGGCTATAGACAAACAGTTTAAAAATGGATTATCGAAATCGATTTTAGTAAGTGACCGTCACAGCTCGTATTTTAAAATGAATGTTGCCGACCATCAGATATGTTTGGCTCATATTTTAAGGGAACTGACTTTTTTAACAGAATTGGATACTAAACAAAAATGGTCGTCACAATTTGCAGAACTAATAAGAGAAGCCATACACAAAAGAAAAACGGAATCGTGGGAAAAAATTGACCGCAATTCGATTTTAGATAGATTCAAAAATTTACTGACAATATGTACTGATAATCTGCATCAAAAGATTATTGCCATAATAAAGAGTTTGACAAAATACAAAGAGTTTGTATTTAAGTTCCTTTTCGACCCTGATGTGCCGTACGAAAACAATGCATCCGAAAGGGCAGTCAGAAATCTAAAAGTAAAACAAAAAGTAAGTGGTATGTTTAAATCCCATGCGGGAGCAAACACATACTGTCAAATTCATTCTATCACGCAAACTGCCAAAAAGAATAATCAAAATCCTTTCTTGGCAATCCTTGCCGTGGCAAATAACTATTGATTCTTTTTAGAAGTACTGAGTAGTTACCTTGTTTCATTCAATTTTAAATTGCTAAAGAGCCATGTTGCCTTAAACTGTGTACCTGTTTTAGGATTCAAAACCCAGAAATTATCCCGAATGCGAATATGATATTCAATTCGGTTAAAGTTCAGATAACTAATCCAATGTTCACCTACAAATTCACGGTCTGCCACCAGATATTGAATGGTTTCTTTCCCAAACAACCGAATGTAATGATTCACGATTTCAATTCTCTCTTTTGTATGAGAATTACCTCGTTTCGGCATTAATTTGAATATAATAGGAAAGGCAACACCTTTATAAACAATGGCTAATACCAGGATATTGATGTTTGTTTGTCCAAACTTCCAATTCGTTCTATCGATAGCAATCGAGTACGGTGGTTCATGTGGCAAAAGTGCAAATATCAATCTTGCAATCAAGTCTTTGTCAAGTTTGTAATTAGCCATAAAACGTTGTATCCGTCGCAGTGAAGAGTCGCTGCCACAGCCATTTTCAAAGCCACTGGCAAGCTTTTCAAAACAAACGACTTGAACCTTACAAAGAGCGCAAATAAACAGGCTTATGAACTTAATTCGGGCTAAGTTTAAACTTTTACCGAAGTGTTCAACCAAAACTGAGGTTAAATCACTACTTTTGTGTGAGACCTTGGAATCTTTTGTTTTCATTATAACTGATTGGTAGTTAGCTATAAAGATACAAAATTTCAAGGTCTTTTCCAAATAAAATGACACTTATTTTATTGATAATCAAATAATTATATCGCTATATAATTTTTGTCATGTACTAAAAGATGATTGTTATGTTAGTTATTTTTTTTCTGATTTCAGAAAATCACACTGCAAATATATCTATTAGATTTATAAACAGGTAGATTAACTGTTACATCATCTTTTCTGTTGGTAACATCATGAAAACAAATAAGGTGTGAAGTGTTTATTATTTCGATAATACGCTAATAATGAATCTCAATTATGATGTTTTAAATCCAGTTTTATCTTTTTAAGATCATCCAAGTTATGCACAGTTTTTTCGATGTTATATGGTATTGCTTGTTTGGAAAATGTTTGAAAATAAAGCAAACATGCATCTTTCCACCAAACCGCATCTTGTTCCTGAATTTGGAGTTTCAACTGTATTTCGTTGAATCTTTGTGTATCAATAAATGGTTTCAGTTTGTTCCATTCATTTTGGTATTCCTTTACTTTTTGAACCCCACTATCATATTTGCAGCATAGTTCATCCCAAAGTGTTTGCCCGCTTTTCATCCTGTAGTTCCAAGATACATGATGAAACCACAGCAGATATTTTTCCGGACATTGTTGCTCATCATTCAGTTGCTCACGCAATGGTGAAAAATACTGACTCACAGCATTACTCCCAGTTGAAGTGCGATTAAAACCAATTCCAACAGAATCGGCCTGATGATAATACTTTGGTAACCAATCTGGTCGAGCGCCCGGTATTTCGCACCACGGTTCTGGTCCATAATGATGATCCCAAGCAAAAATATGATGCAAACCAAGTGGCATCATGTAGTTAACACAGGTTTCGTGGGAAGACAATAAGATAGACGACAGACAACTGACAACTGACAACTGATATAAACTATCTTTCTGTTGTCTGTTGTCAGTTGTCCGTTGTCCAAAGGTTTGCTTCACCCATTCGTCGGCAATTTGTTCCGAAGAAAGTTCAGGATTCCAGGCCAACCGACCAAAAGCATACCAATTTGCCTGAGCAAAATGATGTCCGCACCAGTTTGTGTTATCACCTATATTCGCAACTCCGGCAATGGCGGTTGTTTTTTGCCGATATATTTGTCCGGTAGTGATTTTGGCAACAGTTGAACCTTTTCCGGCACAATACGTATCAGATTTAAAAAATTCTTCCCACATTGGTGATAAAAATACCAAATGATTTCCCTGACCGAGATATTCCTGCGTTATTTGAAATTCGGGCATGAGCGCAGTTTTTTTCATGGCGCCAAACAACGGACTGAACGGTTCGCGCGGCTGAAAATCGACAGGTCCATTTTTTACCTGAATCATCACATTGGAACGAAATTGTCCGTCGAACTTATGAAACTCATTGTAGGCCAGTTTTGCCCTGTCGTCGCCGGGTTCATATACAAAGGCCCGCCACATAACCATGCCTCCATAAGGTCTGAGTGCATCTGCCAGCATATTAGCGCCATCTACGTGCGTTCTGCCGTAATCCATAGGCCCGGGAAGTCCTTCGGAATTGGCTTTTACCAAAAATCCACCAAAATCAGGAATCAGTTTATAGATTTCAGTCGCTTTGGCTTTCCACCATTTTATCACATTTTTATCAAGCGGATCGGCTGTTGGTAATCCCCCAATGGCCTTGGGCGATGAAAAATTGATAGCCAAAAACACTTTTATATGGTACGGATGAAGTTCATCGGCAATAATTTTAACCTTTGCCAGTGTTTCAGCACTCAGCATTTTGGGTGATGCATTTACATTATTCAGAACAGTGGCGTTTATGCCTATGGAAGCATTAGCGCGTGCATATTCCCTGTACTTTGGCGAAATAACAGCAGGCAGTTCCTCCCATTTCCAGATAGATTTACCAGCATAACCCCGTTCCACACTTCCATCTAAATTATCCCAGTGATTCAAAATTCGAATTTTGTATGCTGGCTTTTCAAAAATATTCAGATTTGCCGATAAATTACCGGTTTGAATCAATTGTAAAAGGTGAAAAGCTCCATAAAGCAATCCTGCATTGGTATTGGCAGCAATAAGTGTAAACGCTTTATCGTTCATTTTTACTGATCGAATCAAAAAACCTTCAGTACCTAATTGCTTTATCGAGTGCGATAAACCTGCTTTAGCACAAATTTTATCACTTGCCAAAGCAAATACAAGTGAGTTTTCGGCAATAATTTTTTGTATAGCTAATTCATTAACTAACATTTGTTTCCAGGCATGACGAAATTCAGAAACAGCCATAAGATCAGTACAACCAACTATCCCACTAAACTGGTTTTTATCGACCGTAGCATCCGAAAACCGTAACCAGAGACGACTGCCATCTTCGGCTTTTATATGCTGCGAAATTAGAATTAATACTAAAAAAACAAGAAACTGTCGCATGAAGATGTTCAATTAATTGGGAATAAAGTATTTATCGCCCGTTACTTTTACCTTACAAGTAATAATTTTATGAATAGTACTTGCAACTGCATCCGGCTGTTTGCCTCCTACCGAAATTTCTACCATTCCGGGTTCTATCACTTGCACGTTGTTGTTGTCGCGTGCTGCAAATTGTGCAGGTTTCAATTCAAACTCCACTGTTTTGGTTTCTCCTGCTTTCAAATATACCCGTTTGAAGCCCTGTAGCGAACGAATGGGAGTTTGTAATTTACTGTTGGGTAACGACACATAAAGTTGCACCACTTCTTCGCCCGACATTTTGGATGTGTTTTTTACATTGACTGATACTTTGATATTTTCACCTGCTTTTATTTCAGCCGGAATGGTAACTTTGGAATACTCAAAATTTGAATAGCTAAGTCCGAATCCGAATTCGTACAAAGGTTTTTGATCGAAATAACGATAAGTTTTTCCTTTCATATCATACACATCGAATGCCGGAATCTGGTCAATACTTTTGTAAAATGTGAGTGGTAAACGCCCTGAAGGATTGTAATCACCAAAAAGAATGTCGGCAATAGCTGTACCGCCTGCCTGACCAGGATACCAGGATTCGAGAATGGCCGGAATATTTTCGGATTCCCAGTTAAAAGCAATGGCGCTACCGTTGAGTAATACCAAAACCGTAGGTTTTCCGAGTTTCATGATTTCTTTCATCAAATTGGTTTGAACAACAGGCAATTGTATGTCGAGTCGGTCGCCATGATCGAATCCTGCCACTTTCACCTTCATTTCTTCCCCTTCGAGCGAAGGACTTAAACCCATACACAAAATTACAATATCAGAACTTTTAGCCACGTCAACAGCTTCTTTCAACATCTGATTATTGGGTTTGTCCCATACCAATCGGGCAATGGCATATTCAGTATTGTTTTGCAGATAATCGAAACGAAAATCGTATTTTTTTCCTGCTTCCAGTTCAATAAACTCATATTCGCGGCGTGGGTCATGATCGCTTTTGCGACCTTTCACCAGTTTTTCACCATTCAAATAAATATCAAAACCATTGAAAGCCTCACCGCCTATTGCATATTTTCCAGACACCGGCGGAACTAAAACTCCTTCCCAACGAATTGAAAATGACACCGGATTCATATCGTCGAATGGTGCTTTTGTCCACCACACAAAATCGATATTTTTATCAATACGTGTATGAACCACTTCGCCATTAAAATCAGCTTTGGAATAATAAGAACCTTTTAATCCTTTTGATTTTAATGATTTATCTGTATAAAAATATTCCGGTTCAATGGCAGTAAGTAGTGGTAATTCTTCGGCTAACCGACATCCGGGAGCGTATTTTACGGTCGCTTTTGGTAATTTATTTCTGATTCCCTGAAGTGGTGTAACTTCGTGCATGGAATAACCATTGTAATTGCCGAATAATATTTCTTTGTTGTTGGCATTTGGTCCGATAACAGCAACTCGTTTTATGTTTTTCGAAAATGGAAGTATGTTTTTGTTATTTTTCAGCAAAACCATCGATTTGCGTGCTGCATCGAGTGCAATTGCCTGATGTTCTTTTCCATCGACAACTGAAAGAGGAATATTCGAGAAAGGAACATCGGTTACAGGATCAAATTCACCCAATTTCATACGCGCCATAATCAGTCTTTTAACCGAACGGTCAATTTCGGATTCGGTAATCAGACCTTTATTCACTGCATTGAGCAAACTTCGGGCATACACACTTCCGCAATTCAGATCCGTTCCGGCTTTCACAGCCATAGCGGCAGCTTCTTCGGGAGTTGCAACCATATTGTGCGCTTTCTTTTCGTAAAAGTCCTGAATAGCACCACAATCGGATACAATATAGCCCTGAAAATTCCAGTCGTTACGCAGGATATTATCCAAAAACTGACTTCCACAGCAAGGAATTCCACGCAAACGCTGATACGCACACATCACCGAATAAGCGCCACCTTCTTTGATAGTCCGCTCGAAGTGTGGCAAATAGGTTTCGTACAAATCGTAGTCGGTTGGCCAAACAGTTGCTGAATGACGGGTTGATTCGGGTCCGCTATGTACTGCAAAATGCTTTACAGTAGCCACTAGTTTCAGATATCGCGGATCATTTCCCTGTAAACCTTTTATAAACGGAATGGCCATTTCGGCTGTCAGAAAAGGATCTTCGCCATAAGTTTCCATGCCTCGACCCCATCGCGGATCACGGAAAATATTGATATTAGGCGTCCAGAATGTCAATCCCTGATAGATTCCGTATTTTCCCTGTTTCTGATAATTGTTGTATTTTGCCCGGGCTTCATCCGAAATTGCATTAGCAATAGCAAACATCTGATTGGTATCCCACATGGCAGCCATACCAATTGCCTGTGGAAAAACAGTTGCCTGACCCGACCGAGCCACACCATGCAAACATTCGTTCCACCAGTTGTACGCTTTTATGCCCAAACGGTCAATTCCCGGAGAATCGAAACGCATGAGTTGTGTTTTTTCTTCGAGCGTAAGTTTTGAAACTAAATCGTTGGTTCTGAGCTCAAAACTTTTCGAAGGATCTTTCCATATTTCCTGAGCTGAAACTGCCATGAAAGTTGATAGCAGAATTCCAACTGTCATGCATGCTTTGAGAGAGTTTTTCATTTTTTTGTGATTATTTCGTTGGGTTAATGAAATTTTGGACTTTCAGCCTGCAAGATACATTATTTTACATAAATCTGAAAAGGCGAAACAAAATTTCCTTCAGTATCTGTCAAATTAGGGTTGCCCGGGTTATCAGCCCATGCATATCTGACTTTAATCGGTTTTGTAACAGATTGATGATAAACAATCACCTTATTTCCATGTATTTCTGCAGTTGCCCACGCAAATTTACCATCGTTACCGGCAATTGCAAATTCCCGCGGATTTTTCCCATCAAAAGTAGATAAGCAGTTTCCCAAACGATTGAATGTTATTACAATTTTGTTATCAACCATCTTTGCAGATTTTACAAAAGGAGCAACAGCAATTATTTTTTCACCATAAGCTACTTTCTGAGCAATTTTGGCTAATCGTAGCCCTACATCTTTTTTATTTAATGGATGAATATCATTCCATTCACCTATATCAATATTTACGCTCATACCGGTGTTGGGTACCGATAAAACTTTGGATTGCGACACACGAAACGTAGCCCAGTTACTTTCAGAAGGTTCAGACTTTTCTTCCATGAAATTTGGTAGCTGAGCAAAAATAAACGGAAGTTTTTTCTGATTGAATTTTGATCGCCAGTCAGCTATCATTGTCGTTAACAGCGAAGTATATTCTTCAGGTTTACCTGTGTTCGATTCGCCCTGATACCAAACAATACCTTTTTTTACATAATTATTTAGTGGCGCAATCATAGCATTATACAAACCAAGAGGTTTCCAACGAATAAAAGTTTGTCCGGGTAATACAGGCATTTCACAACCTTGCTTCATTTTCCAAACACCTCCCAAATAAATTATATTATCAGCAGTAGTCAATTCATACTGTTTTTCAGGGACAAAGCCACCATTTCCGGCATTGCTCACCACCCGAACTGTAATTTGATTTCGGCCTTCTTTTAAAAGCTTTTCAGGCACATTGTACCAACGTGGAGGATATTGATACGTAACATTACCGACGCATTTTCCATTGATAAAAACCGAATCTGCATCTACAATTCGTCCCATATTCAGAAAAGCTTTTTTACCGGCATCTTCTTTTGAAATTGTAAATTCACGACGAAACCATACCACTCCATTTTTAATTTCTGAGAATTTATCGCCCCAATAACCCGGAATTTCTATGGTTTGCCAATCGGAATCATTTAAATCCACTGAACACCACAGTGGATTTCCAAGCCCTGCATCTTTTTTATTTGCTTCAGCGTACCAGGCATTACTAATTTGTGCATCGTGGCTTTCGGTTTGCTTAATCAACTCATCGTTTCGCCATTTATACGCCTCCGCCAACTCATCGGGAAATGCTTTCAGAGCTTCTTCGCTCATCCAAGCCTGTACCGGTGAACCACCTAAACTTGCATTGATAATTCCAATCGGGATTCTATATTTTTCATACAATTCTTTTGCAAAGAAGAAAGCCACCGCTGAAAAGTTTAAGATAGATTGCGGATTCACCTGCTGCCAATTTCCATATTGGTAGTTTGTTTCCGGCGTTTTAAAATTGTATTTCTGAGGAACGTTAAAAGTGCGAATATTAAAATATTCAATTGTTGACAATTCATATTCATACAATATTTTAACCCGGCTCATTGGAAGCTCCATATTCGACTGTCCGGAACAAAGCCACACATCCCCAAACAGGATATTGTTAATTTCAATCTTATTATTTCCTGTCAGAATCATGCTGAAAGACCCGCCGGCTTTATGAGGTTTCAAAACTACTTTCCAGTTACCGCTGGCATCAGCTATAGTTTTATAGTTTTTTCCATCAATTGAAACCGCAATTTTTTCATTTGCATCGGCCCAACCCCACACATTCACATCAGCATCTCTTTGAAGAATCATGCCGTCAGAAATTAATTTAGGCAAGCGGATGTTAGCCTGAAGTGGCAAAGTAAACGCCAAAAGTGTGAAAATGAAAAGTTTTATAGGTCTCATTGTTTACGAATATTTTGACAAATATAAATAATTTCGTTGTATAGAAAGAAATGATTTGATGTTGAATATCGATAGGGTGTCCATTAAGTTGATAGAACGCAAATTACGCAAATAAACGCAAATTTTATGATTGTATAAATAATTAAATTTCAGCGATTTGTGTAATTAGATAAAAGCAAAAATTGTGAAAATTTACGTAATTTGCGTTCAAAAAATTCTTTTTAGACATCCTCATCAATAAATTATTCCGTCATACCTTGTATGGTTTTAATAGTTCCATCACTATTATACTCTAACTCCACTACTTTTAAACTTCGCAACCATGTTTTACCACCCGAAGGCCGGCTATCGTGATGGAACAAATACCATTTCCCGCAGAACTCACTAATGCAGTGATGGGTTGTCCAGCCGATAACCGGAGTAAGAATTACGCCCTGATAAGTGAATGGGCCGTAAGGATTGTCGCCAATGGCATAACACAAAAGATGCGTATCGCCTGTAGAATAGGAGAAATAGTACTTTCCATTGTATTTATGCATCCACGAAGCTTCAAAAAATCGTCGGTCGTGATCGCCTGCTTTTAAGGGTTCGCCGTTCTCGTCCAGAAGTACCAAATCGCGTGGTTCTTCGGCAAATTCGAGCATGTTTTCGGATATTTTCACCACTTTTGGGCAAAGTGCAGGTTCATTATCAGCAGGTTCGTGACCACATTCTATAGCTTTATTGTTCCGATAACGTTGTAATTGTCCGCCCCAGAGTCCTCCAAAATAAATGAAATGTGCTCCATTTTCATCTTCAAAAACACAAGGATCGATGGAATAACTGCCTTTTATTGGTGCATTTTCGGCTACAAAAGGACCTTCGGGCTTATCGCTCACAGCCACACCAATATGAAAAACGTCGTTTTTATCCTTCAGCGAAAAATAGATATAATATTTCCCGTTTTTATGCGCCGCATCGCAGTCCCAAAGCTGACGGCCAGCCCAGGGAATATCTTTTACATGAAGTACTTCGCCATGATCAACTAAAGTTCCGTTTTCAATATCGTCGGTCGAAAAAACATGATAATCGCGCATATCGAAATGATCGCCATTATCGTTTTCTGGAATTCCGGACTCCACATCGTGCGAAGGATAAATATATAATCGGCCGTTAAAAACATGTACAGCCGGATCAGCAGTATAAAGATGAGGAACTAAGTATTTTGGTATTTTCATAAAACCATTTACAATTTACATTTTTACAATTTACTATTTATGGAAGAAATCACCTTTAGGGGTTTGGGGTAAGTTGTATTATTTTAGAAATTACCGGTTTTGGTTGATAATTTCTGTCGAAAAGCAGTGGATAATCAGTTCTGCCTCTGATAGGAAAATTATTTTTCCACGACTGTGCATCAGTTAATCCCCACAAAGTTACACGACTGATTTTATCGCTGTGTTTCAGAAAAAGTGCAAAAAAATCGAGCAACCTTTTTTCCCATGCTTTTTCAACATCTTGTGGTAGTCCATTTGGATATGGATTCATTTTGCTTTGATAATCAGTCACATCTGATATATTAGCACCAGTATTGGACCAAGGTGAAGGTAATGCGCTCAAATCGAGTTCGGTAATCATAACTTTTACGCCTAACTGTGAATAAGCAATAATACTTTTCTCAAATTCATTAATATCGGGAAAATCCATACCTAAATGTCCCTGCATACCAATTCCGGATACTTTTATGCCTTGCTCCTGAAGCGATTTAACCATTTTGACTACTGCATTTCTTCGTCCCTCGAGCGCCATGGAATAATCGTTGTAATACAATTCGGCTTTGGGATCGGCCTCGTGAGCAAACTGAAAGGCAAGTTGAATATAATCTTCGCCAATAATTTTGTAAAATGGACTTTCACGCATTGTACCATCGTCGTTAATGGCTTCGTTTACCACATCCCAGCCCTTCACACGACCTTTGTATCGTTTTACAACGGTTGTTATGTGTTTTTTCATTCGTTCAATCAAGACTTCCCGAGTTGTTGGATTTCCTTTTTCATCCACAAAAAACCAATTCGGAGCTTGCGAATGCCAAACCAAGGTATGTCCGATAATCGCCATACGATGTTTTTCGCCATACTTCACAAACTGATCGGCCAACGAAAAATCAAACTCACCTTCAACCGGCTGTATAATTTCACTTTTCATGCAATTTTCAGCAACTATTGAATTGAAATGTTTAGTTATCAACGCATTGCTCACAATATCACTTTCGGTTATTTGCTCGCTATTCATAGCTACACCGATCAGGAATTTACCTTTCATAGCATCTTTCAAACCAATATCAGCTTTGGGCTTGCACCCCACCACACTCATCGTTGCAAAAGCACAGCCAATTGCTATTGCAACAAATAATCGCACTTTCTTCATATTTAATTTCTTAAATTATAATTCATAACTATGAATTCTATTTCTCGTTCTTTCTACGGTTTTTTAAATCCGCTTCAATTTGTGTTTCCATTTTTTTATCAATCACATAAAAGAAAAGCAAACCAACTCCCAACAGGAACGGAATAGCCGGAAATATACTCACCAACATGCGGGCTCCATCGGCTACCGATTCGGGCTGTACTATTTCCTGTCCGGCAATCGCACTTTCTTTTGAAATATATCCGTACAAACCTAAAATCCAGGCAACCAAAGCTCCTCCAATCGACAATCCGGCTTTAAGCCCGACCATCATGGCCGAAAAAATTATAGCCGTAGCTCTTCGTTTGGTTTTCCATTCAGAATAATCGGCTACATCGGCAATCATTGCCCACAAAATTGGGATAGTGATGCCGTAAGTAAACCCATGCAGAATTTGCGAAGTGAACATCAGCAAAATATTATCGGGCTTGAAAAACACAAAAATCAACACAAAAACAGTAGCAACCAATAAACCATATTTATACACATCGCGTTTGCCGTATTTATTTGCCAATTTGGTTGATAATGAAATACCTACAATCATAAAAATAATTCCACCGGCGTTAAATAAACCAAATCCTGCCGAAACAGGATCAGATCCAAAAAAATTAAAGCCAATTTCGGTGCAAGTACTCAGCACGGGGCTAATAAATTGATTCAAAGCCTCTTTATCCACATAATTATTAAAATAATACACATACGAACCGCCTTTCATGGCCAATGTTATAAACACCAAAATGGTGAGCGTAAGCATTATCAGCCACGGACGATTTTTGGATAAATCCGATAAATCATCTTTTAAGGATGATTTTTGTGTCGGGCTCGGTACTATTCGTTCTTTGGTAGTAAAAAAAGTAATTAGCAACATAATTGTGCCAACAATAGCCAACCACGACATAACAATTTCGATTCCAACTGCTTTATCGTCGCCACCTGCAAATTCGATGATAGGCAACATAAACACCTGCACAAAGAACTGAGCAAACATAACTGCCACAAAACGATACGACGATATACTATTACGCTCGCTCATGTCGCCTGTAATTACACCACTCAACGCCGAATAAGGCAAATTGCTCGATGCGTATAACAGTAACAGGAAGGTGTAAGTGATTGCTGCATAAATCAATTTACCCTTGTATTCGAAATGAGGCGTTGAAAAAGCCAAAAAAGCGACAACTCCCAGTGGAATAGCTGTATACAAAATCCATGGACGAAATTTACCCCATTTAGAGTTTGTTCTATCGGCCAACACACCAATAATAGGATTGAAAAGGAATGCTGCTACCAAGCCCACAGTAAGCATTACAATAGAGGCATCGGTACTTTTCAGTCCGTAAATATCAGTATAGAAATAGGCTAAATAAGTAATCAGAGTTTGAAAAACCAAATTAGCTGCCAAATCGCCGAGACTATATCCGACTTTTTCGACAAACGAAAGTTTTTGTGAGGTTAATTTCATGCGTTCTACTTTTTAGACTGCAAAAACCCTGTCGACCGACAGAGGTTTTTGCAGTTAATTTCAATTATGTATTTTAAAACTTTATGTCGCCCGAAAAGCCCTTGCTAACATCTTCACCCGCCAACCCATCGGCAACACCTTTGTAAGCATGTTTGCGTTTATAATCTTTGTCCCACAAATTTGGTGCATCATCCGGAATCCAGTATTCATGTTCTTTCGGATTATCAGAAACACCCCAAATAGTTATTCCATATTGTTTATTAACAGGAATTATCGTTCGATAAGAATCAATAACAAACTGATACATAGCTGATTGTTTTGCATAATCATCAATAGTCGGTGTTTTTGTATTCACTTTAATATCCAATTCCGAAACTTTAATCAACTTACCCGTAGCAGCCAGTTTTTGGAACATTTGTTTTATTTTAGTAGTGTCGGATGTAATGCTGATATGCATTTGAGTTCCAATACCATCAACCGTCGCTCCTTTACTTTCGATATAGTTTACATACTCAACCAGTCCATCGCATTTTGCTAAACTGTATTCCAGATTATAATCGTTGATAAATAATTTATCGTCGGCATTTCCAAACTGGCGGGCAAGTTTGAAAGCTTCAACGGCATAATCTTTACCCATGTATTTTATCCAATAGAATTCGTCGCTGGCAGGAGCTTCCACAATTCCATCTCGCAATGTTCCATTATCTTTCATGGGCTCATTTACCACATCCCACGCTTTAACCTGATCTTTGTAGTGTGTCATCATGCTCTGAATCCAATTAGTCATAGCATTGGTAATCAGCTCTTTCTTTTCAGCATCTGTTTTTTCGATAATCGTTACTTTTGATGCTTTCCGACGGGCATTCGATGAAGATGTATTTTTTGTAAATACGATATCGTCGATATAATATGTACAAGCAGTTTTACCAAAATCAAATAAAAGCTTTGTTTTGTCGGCAGTTGATGGCGTAATAGTTTTCTGAACCTGCATCCATGTTGTACCAACAGTAATTCCGGTATAGTAGTCTCCACTATAATCTGCATTTTGAATTTCGACTTGCAAATCGGATGCAACGGATGCTTTTACCATAAAAGTCATGGTATATGAAGCACCTTGTTCCAAAGCAGCACCAAAGGTATAAGCCTGTTGTGCACTATAATATTCGGCAGCAGTAGGATTTGTTAAAACCATGGCATAGCCCGTTCCACCAAAGCCTTCGCCCTGCGCCGATACTGCTCTGGTTGAACTATTTCCCCAACCAGACCACCCTGTAAGTGTTCCATCTTCAAAATTGCCGTTCGATAACATATTTGCCACCACGACAGGAGTTGCATCCTTGTCAATCACTTTAATGCTCTCAACATCGATATAATAGGTTACATTGGGTAAATAGCCAAAATCAAAATTCATTTTGAACGATGTACCTGTAAATGCGGCATCATTAGCATTTAAAGTAAACTTTACTAGTTTCCAGGTAGCATTTGTTTCGAAAGCTTCGGTAGTTGAACCACCAGTTGCATACCAATCCATCCATGGATACGAGTCAGCCAAACCGCTAAAAGAAATACGTCCTTTCCCAGCGTTATCGCTTTTTACATAAAATGAAACCTCGTAAGTATGTGTTTTTACAATAAAAATATCAGGCGTTGTCAATTGTAAATCCCACGCATTTGCCGACGAGGCACTCGTTGTAAGCGCAACTGCTTTTGCAGAGCCCGAAAGTCCCATTCCTACTTCGACGGTTATACCTGCACCGGGATTTGTTTTAGCCCAACCGCCCGAAAAACTTCCATTTTGCAATCCTGTTAAATCAATGGCGTTTACTCCCGGAGCATCGGGCAAAATAGTTGGGGCAATTAAACCATTGAGGTATGATGCATTTTGGTTGGCATGCCAAACTAGTGTGTGACCAAATGTAGTAAGACCTGCTTCCTGCAATTTAGCGAGCATGGCATCCACTCTGGTAAAATTTATTGCACCGGTGGCATTCACCATAGCCCCGTGTTTCATATCGTAACCAATGGTAATGTCATCGAAATTTGCATTTACAATGTTACGGTACGTTTCGTTTTCCATGTATTCGGCAAGTCCGATACCAATGCCCAATTTGAAATTTGTATACGATTTAAGCACATCGTACCGTACAATTTTTTCGGCCAAGGGCAAGGGTAGTTCTGCCGAAGTAAGTTCTCCGTGCGAAGGATCTTTATACCAATCCATTATCTGCTCGTCGCACGATGTCAACATCAACGAAGACAATGCAAAGACGGATATTATATTTTTGAGTTTCATATTTAATCTATTTATTTTTTAGTAAAAAAACATTAATTTGCTGTTTCGGGAAAATCGCTATAATCGGGTTTTGTAAGTGGCACAATTCGCCAATTATCGGTATATACTTTCACCGAAGTTGCCGACGAAGCAAGAATCGTATTTTCGTCGTTAGCGCTACCGGTTATATTCGAGAGTTTAATGTCGGAGTTTTCGAAGAATATTCCGAAGTTCTGCCACGAAGCAGCCTCGCGATCGGCAAGTACGTTTTCGAAGGTGTAGACCGCATCGGTTCCCGCATATTGATAAAACTTGCTGAATGGGATAGTAACCGTAGTCCATCCGGTAGTAATAAACGGTGTAATTGCACCATTCGTTAACCAGGGAACGTAGTTGTAACATTTTCCCGTCCACTCGCCTCCATTGAAATTGTTTATCAAATTAATTTTCAGAAAACCTGTGCCGGTCCATGTTTCAGGCACATAAATATCGAACTGAAATGCAAACTCACTTACAGGAGTGATAGCCGGCACAAGTGTTGTAAAACGTCCACGCCAATTGTCTACATCGTTTCCGGCAGTCCAAACTTCGGTATTGCGGTTTTTTGCAGCAGCAAATGAAGCAAGACGCGTAGGTCTGTGTGCGCAATATTTGCCTTGCGATTTACTTTCTAATCCAATTACTTCCGATTCTATGTCGGTGTCATTAATCATACTTCCGGTTTCGCTCCATCCCCAAAATCCCTGCGAACCAACTCCATCGAAATCAAGAATAACACCCGATTTGCAGTTGAAATATGCCGGAGAATAAACTCCACCATTCGAACCTTCGATTAATATTGAACCACTCTCGGTTAATCCGGCAGGAACTTTGACCTTACAGTATTTACCTGTTTCTTCCGATACAATTCCTTCGGTTACTTCCACACCTCCCGGAAACGTAATTTTGCTGATTTCTGTCAACCCCTTTCCATAAATAGTAATTGTATCACCGGCAGCCGGTAAAGTATTGGAAATAGAAGTCAGCGTGGGAGCTGCATCGCGCACTGTAAAATTGTATGTAAAATCCACTTCATCTTTTACAAAACGAATGGTATTTCTGACCGATTCATCCGCTTCAAGAATGGGCGTTTTTGCCGCAATCTGAATAAAAAATACCTTGTCGGATAACATTACCGGATTAAAATAGGTATTATATCCATTGATATATACTTTTTTCAACCCTAAAAAACCTTCACCCTCAATACGAATTACCGACCCCAGTCGGGCAAATGCCACTTCACGCTCCTTTACAGTTGTTTTAGCATCCTGCAAATACACCTTTGAAACTTTTATCGGTGTATTGCCATAATACTCCTCTTCGCAGGATGTAAGCCCAAACGTACCCAGAAACAAACTCATGAGTAAACCGATTGTCCAAAAGTTTTTGTTTGAAAATATACTTTTCATCTTAATTTCTTCTTGATTAATAGTTAATTAAATAAGTCTGTTATTTTTTCTTCGGTAAAAACATAACTAACCGGAGCTTCTTTCAGAAAATGATTTTGCACCAATTCCGATTCGGGATAAGGAAGCAATAATCGCTCTGGCGTTGGACTGTTTACGGCACGAACCGAAGTCTCCTCACTTTTGACAATAGTATGAGCATCTTTATCGTATTTGTATAGACCGTTGTGCGCTCTGTCCTGTAATTCAATCATATTGAGCACTTCTTGTTGTTTATAATACGCCCGACGAACCATATCGTACCAGTATTGACCTTCCATGGCTAACTCTACCCGACGTTCGTGGCGAATGTCTTCGTACGACACACTCGATTTCAGAGGAACTCCTGCACGTTTACGAACTTTATTGAAATAGCTCAACGCTGTTGCGTCAGTCGTAACAGCATCGTTTCCAAGTACTGCTTCGGTATAAATAAGATACACTTCGGCTAAACGGAGCATATAAGTATTCAGTGCCGAATTCATGCGCGACGATTTGCCATCGGTGTCCTTTGTCGATCCAACCACACCTTTTTTCACATTACAGCGGTCGTTCGATTTATCAAATAAAAAGCCTCCCGCGGCTTTGCTAAGCTCCGGATAAACATCGCCATAAGCCATAAAAGTAGCTTTGCGTCTGACATCATCTTCGGCTTCGTATTCCGACATCATGTCAAACGATGCTATGGTGTAATATCCCCAGGCAGCATCGTCGCCCGTAATATCCGAACTGTTGGCAAAATAAGCCTGTTGTGTATTGGTTACTCCATAATCGCCATTTGGCACCCATTGCAACGAAAACAATGATTCCGTATTGTTATTGTTTTCAATTTTAAATAAATCATCGTATTTATCCATTAGCTTCAAACCACTCTCTTCGCACACTTTGAATGCAGCTTTTTTAGCCAATTCGAGATAAACCGTATTTCGGATTCCGCTATTAGGGTCGTCGCTGATGCCCGAGAATGATAAATAGACTCTCGAAAGCATACCGTAAGCACTCCATTTTGTGAGTCGTCCTTTATCCGAAGCAGTTTCGGGCAGGTATTTTGCTGCAAATTCCAAATCGCGCATAGCAAATTCGAAAACGTCGTTGCGTTTGTGTTTTGGAACAATCGGATTGGTTACCAACAACGAATTATCTTCGATGATAATAGCATCGCCCCACAACGAAGCCAAATACCAATAAGCCGTTCCACGCATAAAACGCGCTTCGGCAATGGCTTTGTTTTTTTGTTCGTCAGTTACATTTTTCGAATTCTTTTTGATATTATTTATCGTATTATTCGACTGACCAATTACATTGTAAAACGACGACCAGGCGGATACAAGTGGTCCTGTGAGCGAAGTCTCGGTTAAATCGGTAAATGGATAAATATAATCGGAATAAGGCGCAAACAGGTTGTTGCTGCGACCATCGCCTAGTCCGTAATAGAATTTATCGTTAAAATCGAACCACACTTTGTTGTACAATCCGGCTGTGGCAGCTTTCAAGTCCGATTCGGACTGAAAAAAATTGTCGAGTGTAATGCGGTCGTTGGGTTGAAATTCAAGGAAGCTTTCGTTGCAACTACTCAGAAAAACTGAGCCTGTGAGTAAAAGCGAGTATAGTATTTTATTGAATGTTTTCATTTCTACTTTCTTATTTTTGAGGTTAGAATGATATATTTAATCCAAAAGTATAAATACGTGGCGAAGGATAACGGGCATTATCAATACCTGTAATCAATGCGTCCTGATTGTACGAACCAATTTCGGGATCGTAACCTGAATAAACAGAGAACGTATATACATTTTGTAAATTAGCATACAGTTTCAGATTCTCAATATGCGCTTTTTTCAACCATCGTTGTGGCAAATTATAACCCACTGAAATATTCTGTATACGAAGGAAAGAGCCATCCTCAACAAATTTATCGCTGTATCGGTAGTTCGACGTTGACGAGGCCGACGAAGCTGCCATACGGCTCATATCGGCATCGCCACCCGAAATGTAGATATTTCGGTAGTCGATAGGACCATCCGGGTTGATTTTGCTCAATACGGCGTAACGGGTTGCTTTTTGGAGCACATTATTATTTTCGCGTGGATTTTCGAGCCAGCGACGTTGATAATTTATAATCCGATTTCCGTAAGAACCATTGAGCGAGACAGATAAATCCCAGTTTTTGTAGGTAAAACTATTCCCAATACCGTAAGTAAATTTTGGTTCGGGATTACCAATATAAGTTCTGTCGTTTTCATCAATTACTCCATCTTCATTTATATCTTGAAAAATATAATCGCCAATCCAAGCTCCGGTTTCGCTAATTGTCATCCCTTTTGGAAGTGCCGTAGGCTGGATATTTCCTGCTGCATCTTTGTAATAAAAATCAGTTGCTTTTTCGAAACGTCCAATAACTTTATAACCATAAAATTGTCCGATAGGCTTACCAACAGCAGTACGCGTTACGATGTTTGTTTCCGAACCTTCTGCAATACTTCTGTCGATAATACTCGATTGTGTATTGAGCGAAAGCACTTTATTTCTGTTAAGCGAGAAAACAAGATTCGTTCTCCACGAAAAATCTTTTTTATCAATATTGGTCGTATTCAGTGTTAGCTCAATACCTTTGTTTTCGAGCGAACCAATATTTGCCCAGGGCGGAGTAGTTGAACCCTGACCCGTAGAACCTACATAAGCGGGTAATGACAATAGATTCAGCAAGTTATCTGTTTTTTTAAAATACACATCAGCAATAATCTCAACCCGGTTCTTAAAAAGCCCTAAGTCGATTCCCAAGTTGCTCGAATTGGTTGTTTCCCATTTCAAATCGGGATTAGCGGTATTGCTACTCAACAAACCTGTTCCCCAGATAGTAGCAACCGATGCCATGGTGGCTGTATATGCGTAATCGGGAATTCCCTGATTACCAACTTTTCCCCAACCCAAACGAACCTTCAAATTATGAATAGTTGGAATGTCTTTCATAAACGATTCGTTCGATACTTTCCATGCCAAAGCTGCCGAAGGAAAAAATCCCCAACGATTACCTGCCGCAAATTTAGAAGAACCATCGCGACGCAATGTTGTTGTTAGCAAATATTTATCGTTGTACGAGTAAAAGAATCGACCAAAATATGAAATAATGGAACTTCCACCGCTACTGCCCGAGTTTTTGGCAGTCAACGCATCGCCCATGCCCAAATCGTGCGCCACATTGCTGATAAATCCGGTACGCGAACCGGCCAAATATTCCCAGTTGTTTTTTTGAGCTTCCTGACCGAGCATTAAATTTACGCTATGAACTTCGGCAATTGTTTTGTTGTAATTCACTATATTGCGCCACGACCAGAATTTATTGTACGATTTCGAGCGATCTGATTCGATGACCTTATTTTCGATAGCACCAAATTTATACGAAGGATTAAATTTGTAGGTATTACTAATCCCATAATCGAACGAAAGTTCGGTTTTAAAAGTCAAGCCTTTTATGATTGTGGCTTCGAGAAAAGTATTTCCGCGGATGCCGGTTTTTTCGTTATAGTTTTCTTTAATCATGGCCAAACCTACCGGGTTGTTTTGAACATACTCGTCGGTATCAGGACCATCGAAAGTGCCTTCGGCATTGCGTACAGCCACATTTGGCGTTTGTTTCAAGGCAATTTTTATAAGCGATTCGTCCGAAACAGTTACTTTCTGATTCGAGTTGCTTAAACTCATATTTATCCCGGTTTTCAACCATTTTTTCACCTGTGCATCGATACTTGCACGCAAGTTGAATCGTTCAAATCCCGAACCAACGGCTATACCTTCCTGATTCAGATATCCGGCACCAATGGCATAGGTCGATTTATCGGCACCTCCTGTAATCGACAAATTATGACTTTGCATCAAGGCTTGTTTAAACATCTCGGTTTGCCAGTCAGTTCCTTCGCCCAATAATTCCGGTCGAACAAAATAGCTGTCGCCCATAACGATACCTGCTGTGGTACGCGCATTTTTGTGATAGGCGTATTCTTGAAGGTTTAGCATGTCCAACATTTTTGGCATTTCCTGCCAGCCTGTGTAGCCATTGTACGAAATTTTGGCTTCACCGCTTTTTCCTCGTTTGGTAGTAATCATAATTACACCATTGGCAGCACGCGAACCGTAAATGGCTGTTGCCGAAGCGTCTTTCAATACATCCATCGATACAATATCCGACGGATTTATGGACGAAATGGCATTGGAAGAAGTAGAATTGGTTGAACCATCGATAATAACACCATCGATAACATAAATTGGTTCGTTAGAAGAATTTAATGAGTTGATACCGCGAATACGGATAGAAGAACTACCGCCGGGCATACCTGAGTTTTGTTGCACCTGAACACCGGCAGCACGTCCCTGAAGCACCTGATCGATAGAGGTTGGTACCGATTTGCTAATTGCATCGGCATTTACCGAAACCACAGAACCCGTTAAGTCGGTACGTTTCATTTGCCCGTAACCAACTACCACCACTTCGTTGAGCGATTTCGATTCCTCTTCGAGCACTACGTTTATTACACCTCGTCCATCGACAGATACAATTGTTTTATTGTAACCAATGTACGAAAAACTCAACTTGGCCGTCTTGGGCACATTGATTGAAAAATTACCATCTAAATCGGTTATCGTTCCGTTCGAAGTTGAACCTTGTTCTAAAATGGTTACTCCCAACAAAGCTTCCCCTTTATTGTCCTTTACCGTTCCTTTTACTGTAACTGTTTGTGTAAACGCCCACAGTGGAATTAACAGCATAGAGAGCACAAAAATCAGTTGTTTTTTAATTGTGACTTTCATAGATTTTTAAAATTCATTATTTTACATTTTGCGTGAATAAGATAATTGTTTGATTATTGAGCCGACTAATAACAGGAACAAAATTACGAAAATGAAACTCTAAGGAGCATCTTTTGTATTTCAAAAAGTTGCGCTTGGGTTACATCTAGAGTGTAAAAAACACATTTTTTACACTCCAGGTAACATTTTTTGATTGTTTCGATTTATAGTATTATTTTCAATCTACTATTTGCAATTTTCAATACTACCAAACCCTTAACGGGAACAGGGATTGTATTCAACCCATCTGTTGTAATTATACTTTTAATTTTTTGTCCGGCAATATTGTATACTTCTAACAATTGATTTCTGGTACAATATACTCCAATTCCATTGTTCGATTTAAACACCTTCATATTTGAATTCACGTTATCAATTCCTGTAGGAGTATCCTTTGGAAACAACCTCACATTATCAATCATATAATTTCCGGCATCGGTCGAAATTCCCAACGCAAGTTCAAAACTATTTCCGGCTGTTAAGTTGGTAAAACTATAGGTCTTTGCAGTCCATGTGGTTGCAGGAGCTTGTTGAATATAATCCGCATCTTCAAACACTTTCGCTCCATCAACCCAAATATACATTTTCTTATAATTTCCATCATTTGCCAAACGATACAAGTCAAATCTCAATTGATCGTAGTTGGCTAATACTTTGTTCGTAGGCAGTGTGAGGTTGAGTTTGAGTAAGGTGTTATAGTTTCCGGATGCAATAGTTACGTGAGCCACTTTTTCATCTGCAATTGTTGGATTTGTTGCTGAAACTGCCGTTCCAACAATTGTTCCTGCAAAAATATGTTTCATTTGAAGAGCTTCTCCGGCAGTTGTATTCTCAAAATCTTCCATTATTAGCCAACCTCCCGAAATTGTTCCATTCAGACTGACACTGCAAATTGAATTTGAATTGTATATTGTTCCGTTGGTGTAAACGGCAAAAAGCGTTGTGTTCTGAGATAAGGCAAATGCACCGGCAGATACAAGTGTGGGGGCAGTTGTAGTTTCGGTTACAGCACTTTGAGCCCAGCCGGCAAAAGTAAATCCTGCCACACCACATTTGGCCGATGGCGATGCCGATGGTAACGTTACACCGCTGCCAACTTCAGTTTCAGTAACACTTGCCGAAGCACAAGTGCCCGAACCGGGATTGAGCGTAACAGTATAATATGGACCACCGCAAGGAGGAGTTGTTGCCTTTTCTTTTAGCATAATATCATCAATGTAATAATCTTTGGCACTCGTTCTGAATCCGAATTCCAGCGTAAAAGTTTTCAGACTTGAATATGCTGAAAAACCAGTTGGAAAGGTACGCTCCAATGTAGTCCAGGTGGTTAAGTTATTGCCTCCATTGTTTGTTACTGCTGACAAATTTTGATTAATCCCAACTTTTATGTCCTGATAAGTTCCAATTCCGGCAACACTATACACTTTGAATGAGATTGCTTCATAATCGCCCAGCGACCTGTTACAAGGCAATGTTACATTTAATTTCAGATAATGACCGTAATTTTTATTCGAAAAAAGGATTGCTTTGTTCGAACTGTTAGTTGGGTCGACAGCTGCAGTGGCAGTGGTGGCTGATGAAGTATTTTCTGCTTTATATACCAAAAATGCATCACCTGCGGCTTTATCCTCCACACACTCCAGTAATGTATAACCGGTAGGCGCAGAACAAGCAACTGTGGTGTTTCTCGAATTTGTAGTTTCTGCAAAAATGCCCGAAGACATCAATAAAAGCACCATAATGAAGAATGTAATTTTTCGTTTCATGATTGTATGATTTAAAGAGTTGTTTTTATAAGAGAAGTAGAAGTGAAAAAACACTGCGGATTTATAAATTTCTAGTGAAATCTATAATCCGCAGCTATGAATTCAGATAATTATTTTACGACTTTTTTTGTAAAAGTATTTCCGTCAATTTGTACTTTAGCAATGTAAATGCCATTAGGAAGCGATGTTACATCAACAACAGATTTGTTTGTGTCGGAAATAAGAAGTGCACCCTTCATGTCAAAAACTAAAATCTTTTCGGCTTGTTTATTGTCCAAATAAAGCGAGTTTCCGGCAATAAAGATATTGTAATTTTGTTGGTTTGTTTGATTCAAACCGGTTGTTTTTTCAATTAATTTTACATTATCAATAAAATAATTTCCTTTATCGGTTGATAATCCAAAAGCAAAAGCAAATGTCGACATAGCCAGTTCCGTTGTGGTTAACCCTAAAGAAGCTAAACTAAATGTTTTGGTTGTCCATGTCGACATCTCAGCTTGTTTGGCATATCCGGTAGTTTCAAGTTTTTTCACATCATCCAAAAATACGAACGAATTTTTATAGTTTGGATTGGCATCATTTGCATTCGTTCCAATGTAAATGTCGTATGAAAAAGTGTCATAATTTGCCAATGTTTTACCAGAAGGTAAAGTTATGTTCACTTTTAAAAATGCATCCCAATTGGTTGTCACTATATTCACAGCCTTGTTACCGGCATTTGTAGGATCGGCTGCAATAGTTGCAGTTCCATCGGCCGGATACCATGCTTTCATTGCCTCAGTTTGTCCGGCTGTTTTGTCATTAAAGTCGATAGTTACATTGCCGGTTGTAGGTGGTGGTGTTACATCTCCGCCACCGGTAAGTTTCACATTGTCGACATAATAATTTCCTTTATCGGTTGAAACGCCAAATGCAATGGTAAATGTATTTTTTGCTTTTTCAGCATCAGTCAAAGCCAAGCTCGAAAGCAAAAATGTTTTGGTTGTCCATGTAGTCATTTCGGCTTGCTTGGCATATCCGGTCGATTCATGTTTTTTTACATCATCAATGAAAACAAACATGTTTTTGTAATTTGGATTTGCATCATTTGCATTTGCACTGAAATAAATATCGAACGAGAAACTATCGTAATCAGAGAGTTTTTTACCGGCAGGTAATGTTACTGTTAGTTTCAGAATGGCATCCCAGTTTGTTGTAACAACATTTACAACTTTATTTGATGCGTTTGCCGGATCAGCCGCTACGGTTGCAGTTCCATCAGCAGGATACCACGCTTTCATTGTCAACGTTTGTCCAATTGTTTTACTATCGAAATTGTCGATAACAAAATCTGCTTTTGCATTACTGAGTAATAAAAAGCATAAAGAGAAGAGAAGTAGCATTTTTTTCATAACATGTAATTTTTAGAATTTTTATATTAGATAGTTTTTAAAATTTTTGTTTCACAAAGTTAGCTGTTCAAACAATTAAAGTGGTACGAGTTTGTTACATGGTTTTTTCTATTCGTTACACTTATAGTTAAAAACGGCTCATCCTTTATGTTGCAGGTATCATTTGTAGCGTTTTTTATAAAAAAGTTTGATTTTGTATCAAAAACCTTTTACAAATTTCAGTGTTTGCACTTTACCTGAATTAAAAGCTTTTACTATATATACACCTGCCGAAAGCTTGGAAACATTTAGCGCTGATTTGTTTTTATCGGTTAGCAGCAAGTTACCGTTTAAACTATAAACCGAAACCTTTTCGACATCCGAATTCAGATACAAAACATTATTTGAATATCGACATCTTAATTTTGAATCATCAATATCATTTAAAGAAGTTGATAGTAGTTTCAGTTTCAAATTGTCGATATAATAATTAGCTGCTTTTGTACGTACACTTAAATAAAGTTTAAATGAATTTCCGCTGGTTACATTGGTTAATGGTACTGTAATATGCTCCCATCTGCCATGATTTGCTTTTACGCCGGTCGATGTTTTAAAAAATGGCGTACTTTGCAACACATCAAAATCAACTTTCAAATCCTGATTTTGATTATCGCCCGTTACATCATAAAAAATATCAAACTCCAAATGGGTATAATCAGTCTTTAACAACTTACCTGCTGGCAGTTTATATTGCAATACAAAATACTCATCATAATTTCCGGGAAGTATTTGCAATGATTTTTCGGACGATGCAGTTGGGTTTGCTTTAACCAAAGCTGTGGCGGTCGAACTATCCGATTTACGCATATTAAACTCATCGTTTACGGCTTTCGTTTCGAAGTTTTCGACCACTAAGTATTGACCACTGTATTGATATTGTTCGTCGAGCGCAACATCCAACACATTGGCTGGTTTATACATTTTAAAATTGCCCGAAAGATGCAGGTAATTAAGAAAATACAGCAATCCGTCGTAATACCGATACTGTCCGCTTGTGGGAGTAATCGTGAAAAAATCCTGAATAAAGTCCCAGGCAATTCGTTGATTACTGGCCAATGCTCCGCCCGCATTACAAGCAACTAAACCCGGCGAATGATCGCCACCACTTAATTCGGCACCAATCAAACTATATTGATTTTTGTACGAATCGACCCCTTTCGAAGCAAAAAAATTGTGCAATCGGTTTATCAGTGTAACTTGATCTTCGCTGGCTTTAAACCACGCATAATCCATACCCATGTTCATGGCACAACGCCAAGCATCGAACCGAAAATCGGCATGACTTCCACCTGTTGGCGTTCCATCGAAGTTGGCATAATCAGGCATTAAACCGGTTTGTGCATTGGCAAATTTCGGGAACATTTCCCGGCTTTTATTTGCTACTTCGGCCCAAAACCAACGTTTATTATCGGCCCAATGACTCCATAGTTGATAAAACGATGGTAAATGATACGAGGGATCGGTGTGTTTGGCAGAAGCCGAATACGGAACAAAAACAATTTGCTTTTCTTTTTCGTCGAACATATTGGTTATCGACGAATTAATAAAGTGTCCTTTGTTAACACTGTTTTCGAGAATATAATTCGCTTCTTTCCAATAATTATTAATTCCTTCGCCATTTCCCCATCGTCCGGAAGCAAACATCAAAGCCATGGCAAAATACTCATCGCCATCAGGTGCCGGTTGTGCGCTTTTCGAACTTCCATCTTTTGATACCTGCCACGAGAAATAACCTTTTGTAGGTCCGGTTTGAAATTGCATATTGGTTTTTGCCCATTTCCACAAACGGTCGAACTCGGCTTTTTTATCCATTTGTACGCAAATCATCATACCGTACGACATTCCTTCGGAGCGAATATCGTCGTTACCCGTATCTAAAATATACGCCTGATCGCTGCCAACGGGATAATATACTGCTTCGGTAGTTGAATTTCCATAAAACATACGATTCCATAAATACTCCAGCCGCTGACCTATTTGAGTGTCGGTATACCCGGCTTCTTTCAACATATTTCGGTAAATACCTGTGTAATATGCACCTTGCGCCGGCAATACCGGAGGATCTTTTTCCACTATCGCTCCCTGAAAAGTAAACGTAATTTTATCGATATAGGTGTCGTTACTCCCATTATCTGTTTCGAGAATTAAAGCAATGGTGTTCGATGTCAGATTCACGTTTGTGAGTTTGAGGTCAGCTTCCTGTACTGTTGCACTTGTTCCCGAAAATGAATACGCTTTAATTTTTGTGCCATTCACATACAGCGAAACGCCCGCTGAGCTTGTATTACTCGAAGCTCCGGTTATACTAACTCTATAAAACCCGGGTCCTTCCGGAAAATCTTGTGTAATAGTTCCTTTGTCGTTATTAGCATATAGTGCAATCCCTGAAAACGGATTTGTTATTTTACCCGCATAGGAACCACCCATGGTCATATTCTCAGTTTCGATTGTAAAGGAGGCAGCTACTGAATTGAAACAAAAAGAAATAAAAACGATGATAAATAAAAAAAATCTCTTCATAATGATATACTTAATTTTTTACGAATTTTCGAATGAATGATTGCTTCTCTGAAATTATATTTAGAAAATAAATGCCTTTAGGCAACATGCTAACATCAACAAATCCATTAGTGTCAAAAGTAATATGTTTATTGCCTGAAACATCAAGCACTTCCAATTTTTTTACATCTTTACCCGTAACTTGAATGAAGTTTGTTGCAGGATTGGGGAAAACTTTAATTTCATCGGGTTGCTCTTCGTTAATAGCATTGGGAGTATTGAACTTATTTGGCACTTTGCTTGCTGCCGATGCCATATAACTTTTTAACCAAACCATAGCTTTGCGTTCTGTTCCGTTTGCTTCCACTATGCCTGTTCCCGAAATCCATGTTGTTCCGGTTATATATCCCCAAAGTGTAATTCCAATTACATTTTCGTGCTCCCATAAAACAGGAAATTTTGTTCTGTAAATTTGATACTGGTTTTCTTCCGAAATATTAGGTGCGCCGGTAATATCGAGTTCCGACACCTGAATAGGCAAACCTGTTGCTCCAAGTATGTTAAGCACCGATCTCATGGTATTTACAGTAACTGTATTCATATTAAATTCATGACACTGAATACCAATTCCGTCGATTAGGTTTTCGCGTTTCAGGATATTTACAATTTCAACATACCGTTGTGCTTTAGGCACATCGCTGATAATTCCGTAATCATTGATATAAAGTTTTGCATTCGGGAATAATTCTCTGGCCTTGCGAAACGACCAAACAATCCAGTCCCAGCCTGTTACTCCATCGCCACCCAATGCTTGTCGGATACTGGATGGGGCGTGAAGCGCTTCATTAACCACATCGATATAGTCAATTTGAGGATAACGGTTTGCCACAGCTTGCATATATTCCTCTATCTCCCTTTTTTGATCGGCTTGCGATAACGACGAAATCCACGAAGGTTCCTGACTTCCCCACACCAACGTATGGTATTTGTATTTATAGCCTTTACTCTTTGCATGATTGTATGCTCTATCGCCGGCAGTCCAATTCATCACATTTCGCTGCGACTCTACCGAACCCCATTTGCCTCCGTTTTCGGCAGTTACCTGATTCCAGTAATTGTCAAAACCGGAAGGGATATTGTTCGCTATAATATTTCCAAGAAACTTTGAATGATTTTTTGCCAAAGGAATTGTACCTTCTGTCACAACATCATCCGGCGATAAATCCTCGATGGTCATATCATCAAAATAATAGGTTTTGTTTGCCACTTTTCCGGCATCAATGCGGAACTGAAGTACGCTTCCAGCAGCTAACAAACCACTGCCAAGAACTGTTTCGTACGTGTATTTTGTCCAATCGCCACCAATATTTAATTCAGGCAAATATTGTCTATCCTCGCTTCCGGTAGCCGATTTGAGTTGATTTGAAGCAGCAGTGGAGAGGCGTATTATTCCACCTCCACCAACTGCTTTTGCCCAAAAACTAATTCGGTAAATATGATTATATACTGACGAAATCTGAGGTGTTTCAAGCTGAACGTTCCAGTAATCTTTGCTCGAAGCCGATGCAACGAGTTTTACAGAATATACACCATTGTATTTATCTTCTTGCGTTACACTCACTCCTCCACCTTGGTTTAGCACACTCCAACCGCTAAGATTGCCCGACTCAAAACCAAAAGTTGTTGAAGCCGAAAAAACAGGTAGGAATCCTCCTAAAAAAACACATATAGTAGTCAAAAACAAAAACTTAAATCTAATTATCATATTTATTATATTAACATTACAAAAACAACCTTCCCCCTTATATCCAGTCAGAATTTCACGAGAAATCGGTTGCATTCTTAAATAAAGTTTATGTACAAATGTACATTTTTCTGTTTGTATTATCCCAATAATGTTTGATAGGGTTCACTGTTGAAATACTCAGGTATCAAATAAGCATCTTCTCCCGGTCCTTCCGGTGGTGACGATTCCAATGCCAACGAAATTTCGTGATCTAATTCTATTAACTCAACTTGTGGAGCTTCATATATTTTTTTCATACCAATATCTTTTAAAATTGTTAATAAATTAAAGACTTAACCACAAGCAATTTATCTCCATTTTCCACTTTAATCACATATGCACCAGGCTCGAAAATTTGGCTTAGTTGTGTTACCGCGTTGTGCAACGGTTGATTATAAATACTTTGCCCCATTGCATTGTAAACAGTTACTTTCGCATTATCCGACAAAATGGTATTCAATTGCACCGATAGTCGACCTTGTAAAGCAGACACTAAAACAGCGCCTTTATTTACATCATCAATCAAAGTAGTCCCCGAAGCCGATTTAAAACGTATGCTAAAACGATTATCACTGTTTACGGCATCCGAACTAAAGTTATAGGCTTCACCGGCTGTCAGGTCGAATTCTGTTTCAGTATCAGTATCGAAAAGAACGATTCTTGTATCGGCATCGAAATTCTGCACATCGGTAGCACGAATGCTATACATATTAGTCTGACCCGCATTAAAGCCCAATGGAATTTCAGTAGTATAATTATAGCTATTCATACCATTGATAACCAATTTTTCTAAACCAGATTGAGTATAAATTTCAGGAACTGTTGCAATATTGTTAAACATTTTGGGCGAATCGAAGCGATCAAAGTTATCTGAAGCATTATCGTTAAAATAAAGTAATGCTTCATCTCTATGCACGCCGTTACTCACTTCGAGCCGTAAAGTTTGATTTTTAACAGCAGGAGCTTTAAACTTATTCCCTGTTGCATCGGCATGATACTGCATATTCTTGGTTACGCTAAAGTTTACCGATTCAACGCCATCGTTGATACGAACCCAAAAAGCTTGCATCGGTGGAATTTTCCTCGTAATCGTAGTATTCGCATTCCCGTTCACCACTTGTATTCCTGCTTCTGTAGTATATTGTACTGTTGAGAATGTATACACACTTGTAGGAATTTCTTCGGAAACAGCCGTTTTTGTTCGGAACCACATGGAGCCTGTCAGGTTCGGATTTGCAGCAGCCACAGCCTGCCAATCGAGATAAGAAGGAAATGGATTACCAACTAAGTGGAACTTACCACCTGAAACATCCGATTCTGTTAATGTTAAGGCTGGAATATTGTCATTATTCAGCGTTCCGTTAAAAGTAACAACTCCTGTTGAAGCCACTTTACCAATAAATCCTTTCAATGGCGTGAGAGCAACAGTGGTTGCGGTAATTTCTGTCCAACTATTGCCAGCTACATTTCTTTCCCAAAGTTGATTACCTTCAGTTTCTTTAAATACTGCACTGGTGGCATTGCTTATCGGACTTGAAAAATACCAGTTACGTCCAGCGCTAAGGTATTGTTTTACAACTGCATCGCCGGTTATAGTAGCTGTGCCGTTATTTACAAAAGTAGCTGTGCCATCGGTTTCATTGCTTTCAAGGTATATTTTGCCGCTTAACTCAAGCGATTTTCCAATAGGAACAGTTAATTTCCCTCCTGCCCTTACAATAATTTCAGCTACTTCCGAATTTTCATCTACGGTAAGTTCGTGTCCGTTCAATACACGAATGGATTTTGCATCAGCAGTTGGAGCAGCTGTTGCACTCATCCAACCAGTATTATTTGCCGACGATTGCCAAGTTGCAATTTCGGAAATATTTCCCGAAGATTTAGTAACAAAATGACTCGCAGCTACTGTTCCCGCTTTTGTTGCAACCGTAATTGTATTGGAGTTTGTACTTGTATTTGTCCCACGAACCCGATAATAATAAGTAGTGTTGGCTGTAAGACCCGTAACCACACAATTGGCGACATTACCCACATTCAGATTTTCATATCCACTAACATAACTTGAGAAACCGCTGTTTGTAGAAACATCTAAAAAATAAGCCGTTGAACCCTCGAAAAACGACCATTGGGCTTTGAAACTTGTTGCGTTTATATGTGTAGCAGCAGTGGCGGTGGTAGCGGTAGGGGCAGCTCCAGGGTCAAGTTTGATATTGTCAATATAAAATGAATTATTTGAATTGATATCAGTTATTCCAATACCTATTTCAGGGTTGCTCCCTGCATTTGCAATAACTGTTTCCGGACTATTTAGATTAAAGGAACTTATAGGAATTGTTTGTGTTCCTCTATTTACATTCGATCCATCAATTTGATATTCATATACTTTCGTCCCATTAATCCATACTGCGAGTTGTTTATATGAAACATATACGAGATTCAAATCAAATTTTAATGACTGATAGTCTGACAGAATTTTACCAGATGGTAGAGTAATACTTCTTTTGATATATGAATTAGTTATTCCAGTACCACCTACAGAATACAACACTGCTTTGCCGGGAGGCACAGTAGGACTTACTTTAATTAATGCAGATAATCCAGTTACGCTTTTGGGATATGAAAAATCAATTGCGTATGATTCAAAGTCTTCTATTTCAAAGATGGTCGGTACAGCTATAGTTGCAGGTGTAGGGTCAGTTTCCGTAACCGGATCTAAATTAGGTGCAACATAAGGATCGATAGGTCCACTTGCTTGTGTTAATACTGTAATGGTGGAAGACGATGGACTTGTTCCATTGGTTTTAGCTCCTCGTACTCTGTAATAATAAGTTGTATTTTCATCTAATCCTGTAATTTCGTATGTCAATACATTACCAACATTTAAATTATTATATCCACTTACTATACTTGTAAAAGCAGCATCGGTAGCTACATCCAATAGATAATTTTCAACACCAAACAAGGCATTCCAATTGGCATTAAAACCGGAGGTTGTAATTTCAGTTGCGGCGGTTGCAGTTGGGGCTGTGGAGAGTGTATATTTTAGTTTTATGTTATCAATATAAATTTCTGTTGGAGCATAATTAATTCCAAAACCCAAACGAAAATAATTACCTGCAGTCCCATATCCTGTAAGTTGATTAATTCCCACCTTTATAGTTCCGCGATTAATTGGAACAGTACCACCTAAGAAAGTATCTCCAAAATTGTATACTAGTCCACTATTTGCATGAGTGCTCCCTAAATGAACTCTCAGCCCTTTCCATGTGCCACTAAGATGATATAAATCAAATAATAAAGAATCATTATTCGATAACACTCTACCTTCGGGTAATGTAACTGGAATAGTAAAATATCCATTATTACTTGTTACTGATAATTTTACAGATTGTCCTCGTCCTGCTACCGGATACGTTTCTAACACACAAGTCGAACCTGTTGTTGAAAAAGTTGGTGCATCACCATCAAAATCCTGAATAATATAATATCCATTTACAACAGTTCCATTAGTGCTTGCTCCGTACACCCAATATGCACTAAAAAGCGCAAGGATTAGAATTAATATTTTTTTCATACCGTATAAATTTAATAAGTTTTTAACCGAAATTTATGAAATGTACAACTATCCGGCATGTATTAAAACGCCGAAAGCAATACGCAACAAAATTAGAACTTAAGTTGCAACAACTTATGCTAAACAGTTACATTAATCTTATCAATGGTTACATGTATTGTATGGAGGTTACTAATTCTTTTCTGTACGTTACAGTTAAAAGAAATAGGACAGCTTATAGTGAATGGCGACTGAAAAACAGAAGTTTAGAATTTGTTACGGTATGTTACGATGTTTTTCGGCATATTCCTTTGGCGACATGCCAAAAAACTCACGGAAAGAGTTCGAAAAATGAGATAAATTGGAGAATCCTAACGCATAACAAACTTCCGAAACAGTAAGCTTTTGGTTACTCATTAAGTCAGCAGCTTGTTTCAAACGTATAGATCGTATAAAATCGCGCGCCGACATATTGGTCAGTTCTTTGAGTTTGCGGTGCATGTGTACGCGGCTCATACCTACTCCATCGGCAAGCATTTCAACATTGAGTTCAGAAACAGCAATGTTTTCATTAATAATTTTAATTATTTTTTCCAACAGAATCTGATCGTTGGGTTTCAAGACCACCTGCTTAATCAGCGCCTGATTTTCTTCATCATCCATAGCTTTATGCTCTAAACGTGCCCTGTTCTCCAAGATATTCAGTACGCGTTTTTTCAGCAACTCAATATTAAAAGGTTTAGCAACGTAAGCATCAGCGCCGATATCAAAACCTTCGGCTTTGTCCTCGTCGGCCGATTTAGCGGTAAGTAAAATAATGGGGATATGATTGATATTAATATTCGATTTCAACTTTTTACATAAGCTAATGCCATCCATTTCGGGCATCATCACATCGCTTATCACCAAATCAGGTTTTTCAGTTAAAATAAAATCGAGCGCCTGTTTGCCATTTTCAGCTTCATAAACCCGGTATCTTCCGGCAAATTCGTCTTTCAGATAATTGCGAATTTCCTCTTCGTCGTCAACAATTAATAAGCGCTGACGCGATTTACTACGTATAGATTGTTTTAATGGCTGATTATCATCCTGAAGTTCATAATTTTCAGTTGTTAAAACCCGATTATTCCGGATAATACTATCGTTCAGATATTCCCGTTCCGAATCCGGTAAGTGTTCATCACCCAAAGGCAAACGAACACTAAACCGGCTACCGTTTTGATTCGGATTATTTTCTGCAATTATTTGACCATGCATTAATTCAACTAAATTCTTTGCCAAATGAAGTCCGATACCTGTACCAAAATTTACCTGTGTTTGTGAATTATCAATTTGATAAAAGCGCTCAAAAATTCGTTCAATTTTATCTGCTTCAATGCCAATTCCGGTGTCGGCAACTGAGATTTCCACATAATTCTTCAAAGCCTGTGTAGCTGCATTTTCGTTACTTCCTGTAGTGAGTTTAACCGATATTTTCCCCTTTTCGGGTGTAAATTTAAATGCATTGGATAGAATATTAACCAATACTTTATCAAAGTTATTCACATCAATCCAGGCAAATAATTCATTTGATTCATGTTCAAACCGGAAGTCAACTTTCCGTTTTTTCGCTTGATATTCAAATGTTTTCATCAAATCATCAATAAAAAACACCAAATCGGCACGACGCATTTTAACAAACATTTGTCCTTTGTCAATTTTTCTTACATCGAGTAATTGATTAATCAATCGCAAAATTCGTTGAGCATTTCGGTACATTAACTGATAAACAGCTTGTTTATCAGAGTTTTTATTCTCAGAAATAAGTTTTTCCAACGGGCTAATAATCAGACTCATTGGCGTTCTTATTTCATGCGAAATATTAATAAAGAACTGTAGTTTTCCTTCATTTATCTGCTCCAAATGTTCACGTCGCATTAATTCCTGTCGGTGATTAATACGCTCCAATATCACTCTGAAAATTATCCATCCTACAAAAACAAGTAATATAAAATAGATAAGTTTTGCCGGCAAACTCAGATACCAGGGCGGATAAATAATAATATCAATTTCTTTTTCTTCCGACTCCTGATGGTTGATGCATGCTTTGATGTGCAGACTGTAATCGCCATAATTCAGGTTGGTAAAGCTAATTCTGTTTACCCCTTTTTCAGTAGTAATCCATTGATTATTAATTCCTTCAATTTTATACTGGTAGTATACACGTTCCGGACTTCCAAAATCGAAAGTGGAAAATTCCAGACTAAAAATATTGTCATCGTAACTTAATCTTATTTTTTCGGCATCGCTGATAAAATTATCGATAATGGTGTGCCAACCCGATTTCATACCTTTAACTACCTTTTTGTCAGGAAGATACATTCCTGTGAGGTAGATGTGTACAGGAGTGATTTTTTCCGATATTTGTTCCGGAAAAAACGATGTTACACCGGCAATTCCTCCAAAAAGCATTTCACCGTTATTGCCCAGAAAATAAGCTCCGGTAGTAAATTCATTTCCCTGTAAACCATCGTAGGAGTAATAATTTACAAATTTTTCCGATGCCGGAATGAATTTGGAAATTCCGCTGTGAGTACTGATCCAGATATTACCTTTTTTGTCTTCCTGAATGCCACACACCACATTGCCGGCCAATCCATCGGTAACAGAATAGAATTTTACCCGACCTGTAGCAGGTTGAAAACGAGTAATTCCTGAAGTAGTTCCAAACCACATTTGACCGGAATGATCTTTTTCAATAGCTAAAACCACATTTCCTGGTAAAATACCATCGCGAATTCTGTATGTTTTAATTTCGTTTGTACGGATATTTATACTGCTTACACCGTCGTATGTGCCAATCCACATTATGTTTTCGCCATCGCGTTTAACGCAATTTACCCAGTTATTGGCTATGCCCGAAGAATCTTCTTCGTGAAACAGATACTCCTGCACAAATTTTGACTTTTGAATATCGAAAATTTGTACACCTGCGCCATTGGTTCCTATCCAAATTCTATTTTTTGAATCACGGGTAATACTCATTGCTTTGTTAGCAGCAGTATTTTTCGAAAATTCAGATGAGTTGTTTTCGAAACGGGTAATTCTTCCGGATTTTTTATCAAATTTCAAAAGTCCATCGAAAAACGATGCTAACCAAAGTGTGTTATCATCATTACCTTCAAGAATTGACATAATAGTTCCCGATACGCCTTTTGTGCCGCTATTCAGATTAAAATGACGCGAAGTATGTCCTGTAATTCCGTAAAGTCCATCGTTGTCGGTTCCAACCCAAACTGTTCCTGCATTGTCGCGATGTACCGACATTACACAATTCGATCCAATCAGGTTTTGATGATACGATTTGTTACCAAAATATTTAAAATTATTTTGCTGATGAAGTGAAAGAAAGACTCCTTTCTGAAATAATCCCAACCACAAATTTCCGGCTTTATCCTGGCATAGTGAGTGTATTTTTGTTTTCGAAAAATCAAACATTGCCGATGTTAGCTCATAATCTTCTAATCGCTGTGTTTTTTTGTTGTAAATTTTAATTCCATGACCGTCGGTACCTACCAATAAGCGATTATTTTTATCGACAAGTAAACTTTTAACAGGCAAAGTTATGGACGATAAGATATAAGGGATGGCGTTGAAATTATCTGAAGCAGAGTTAAATACAAATAATCCACCAGTAAGCGTACCTGCAAAAATATTTCCGTTTTTGTCTCCGCAAATCGATGAAATCTGGTTGCTGCCTATTCCGTTGGGTGTTTTATAGTTGAGGATTTTATTTGTTTTCAGGTTTAATTTACTTATTCCCTGATTTTCTGAGCAAATCCATATGTCGTTCTTTTTATCCTGATAAAGCGTAACTAAATAACGACTGCATATTTTAGGAAACAGATTCTCGTCAACATTAAAAGTTTTGTAATTGTTGGTGGAACGTATAATTCCGGTACCTGATGTGGAAATCCATATTTCTCCATCGTGAGTTTCTATAATGGAGGTAATGTGTGGCGTAACAGGTTTGTTGTGAAAATATACCGGTACTTCAGTAAATGTATCTTCATCACGGTTGTAAAGCATTAATCCATTGATGCAACCTACCCAAAAACGTCCTTTGCTGTCTTCGAAAAGTGTACGTACATAATTGCTTTTCAGCGTTGATAAATTTTCTTTTTCGGCATGGTAATTACTGAAACGAACGCCATCAAATTTATTTAAACCATCTTCAGTTGCTATCCATATATAGCTTCTGCTATCCTGATAAATAGCGTTTATCAGACTGTTAGATAAATACTTGTCGGATGAGTAGAAATATCCTGATTGCCCGATAACGCACTGGAGGTTTGCTATGAACACAATAAGTAGAAGAATAATTCTGCTTGTTTTCATCGATGGTGATTAATAATAGTATTCAACACAAAAGTAAGAGATATTTTTGCAATAATGCAACAAAAGATTTGTAGTTGTTGTCATTTAAGCTAAAAAACGGGTATTCCAAAAAAAAAACAGAATACCCGTATTTTAAAAATTCAGAAACAGTACTTATTTTTTCCACAATTTTGTCATATCTTCCAGTGTTTTTCCTTTGGTTTCGGGAACCATTTTCCAAACAAAGATAGCTGATAAAACCGACATTACACCGTACAGAACATAGGTAAATGTAATGCTGAAGGCTTCCAGCATAGGGAATGTAGATGAAACCACAAAGTTTGCTATCCACTGAGCCGCAACTGCAATGGCAACTGCTTTACCACGAATGGTATTCGGGAATATCTCTGAAATTAACACCCAGCAAATCGGACCCCACGACATCATAAAGGCTGCTGTATATATCACGATAAATACCAGCGTGCTTGCTCCGATAATTTCGAGATAAGCCAAAGTGCCAATGGCAAACATACCGATGGCCATGCCTACAGAACCAATAATTAATAATGGTTTACGTCCGAATTTGTCGACAGTAAAGATAGCTACCAACGTAAATACAATATTTACGAAGCCCATAATAACGGTTTGCCACATAGCTGCATCGTTTCCAAATCCTAGCCCTTTAAAAATTGTTGGAGCATAATAAAGCACAACATTAATTCCGACTGCTTGTTGGAAAACTGATAGAAGAATACCGATAATCAGTACTTTCCAACCATATGTCAACACTTTCTCCACTTTCTCATTGTGAGCTGATTCCTTGATTTCTTTCAGAATTTCAGCGGCTTTCGAAGTACCGTTGATTTTTCCAAGAATGCTCAAAGCTTTAGCTTCCTGACCTACCAAAGCCAAATGACGCGGAGTTTCGGGTACAAATAACAGTAAAACGCCAAACAATGCAGCCGGTACGGCATTCGAAGCAAACATCAATCTCCAGCCTGTGGCATCAATCCATTCCTGCGATTCACCATTGGCAATGAAATAATTGACAAAATACACCACCAACATACCAAAAATGATAGCAAACTGATTCCAGGAAACCAATTTTCCACGAATTTCAGCCGGCGCCATTTCAGCAATGTACATTGGGCAAATGGCAGAAGCAAGTCCTACACCAATACCACCCAAAATGCGGTACAAATTAAATGTAATCAAAACATCCAGTGATCCGTTTCCTTTTTGAAAGAAAAAAGTTTCGGGATAGGCAGAACCTAATGCTGCAATAAAGAACATGAATGCTGCCATCATTAATGAATTTTTGCGACCGAATTTCTCAGCAAAAATACCTGAAATGGCTCCACCAATAATGCAGCCTATCAATGCACTGGATACTGTTGCACCATGATAAAATGTGGCCATACTGCCAAATGTGGCTTCATTCAGTTTGAAGAATATTTTCAACGAATCAACAGCTCCTGAGATAACTGCTGTGTCGTAACCGAATAATAATCCACCGATAGTTGCTACCAGAGTAACACCAAAAATATAAATTTTACTTCCTTGTTGTGAGTTCATAATATTAAGCAGTAAGCAGCAAACGGCAAGCAGCAAACATCTTACTGCTTACCGCTTACTGCTTGCCACTGATTATTAAATATACATATTTACAATTGCTTCGTAAAGCTCTTGTTTGCCACTAATCTGTTTTGGTTCGCCATTAGCTTTTGCGTAAGCGTAAACGTCTTCGAAAGTCAGTTTTCCTTCTTCGAATTCTTTTCCTTTACCTGCGTCGTACGAAGCATAACGTTCAGAAACCAAGGCAGGAATTGGAGACTCTTCCAAAATAGCTGCTGCAGCTTCCAGGGCGCGTGCCATTACATCCATAGCGCCAATATGAGCAATAAACAAATCTTCGTTGTCTGTTGAGTTTCTGCGGATTTTTGCATCGAAGTTAGTTCCGCCACCTTGCATACCACCACCTTTAAGCACAATCATCATGGCTTGTGTCAGTTCGAAAATATCCACAGGGAATTGGTCGGTATCCCAACCGTTCTGCACGTCACCACGGTTTGCATCGATAGCACCCAACATACCGGCATCAACCGAACATTGCAATTCGTGCTCGAATGTGTGACCAGCCAAAGTAGCGTGGTTAACTTCGATATTCAATTTGAAATCGTTTTCCAAACCAAATTCTTTCAGGAAGCCGATAACAGTTTCAGCATCCACATCGTATTGATGTTTCATTGGTTCCATTGGTTTTGGCTCAATCAGGAATACGCCTTTGAAACCTTGTGCACGACCATAATCGCGAGCCATTTGCAACATGCGTCCCATGTGTTGTTTTTCGCGTTTCATGTCGGTGTTTAGCAGGCTCATATAACCTTCGCGACCGCCCCAGAATACATAACCACGTCCACCCAATGCGATAGTGGCATCGATAGCGTTTTTAATTTGCAACATAGCACGTGCAGCAGCATTAAAATCAGGATTGGTGCTTGCACCGTTCATGTAACGTGCAGGTGAAAATACGTTTGCGGTTCCCCACATTAGTTTGATGCCTGTTTCAGCTTGTTTTTGTTTGGCATAGTCAACAATAGCTTTCAGGTTTGCTTCGTATTCTTCAATGCTTGAACCTTCGTCCACTAAATCGATATCATGGAAACAATAGTAACCGATACCAATTTTCTGCATGAATTCAAAGCCTGCATCCATTTTATCTTTCGCAGCCTGAACAGCGTCAGTTGCACCTACCCAAGGATGTTTTTGCGTACCTGGACCAAATGGATCGGCACCTTCGGCACACAAAGTATGCCACCAGGCCATGGAGAATTTAAACCACTCGGCCATTGTTTTGCCGTACACTATTTTGTTAGCGTCGTAATAACGAAATGCTAACGGATTTTTACTGTCTTTTCCTTCGAATTTAATGCTTTCGATAGATGGGAAATACACTTTTGACATAATTTTTAAAATTAGCCCCCTAAATCCCCCTCATGGGGGACTTAAAGAGAAGTTAGTATTGATATTTGTTGTTTTATTTTTAAATTGACTTAGTCTTTAAGTCCCCCATGAGGGGGATTTAGGGGGGCGACCCACTTCTCATACGCCTCTTTCGTAGCTTCCACATCTTTTTCTTCCGGCGTAATCACCATTATTTTTTTCAGTGTTGCAAAAGCTTCTTCGGCAGTAGCATATATTCCAGCTCCTATTCCGGCTCCACGAGCTGCACCAACCGAACCATCTGTATTGTAAAGTTCAATAGTTGCACCAGTGATATTTGCTAAAGTCTGGCGGAAGATTGGGCTTAAGAATAAATTGGCATGACCAGCACGAATGGTTTTAGTTTCTATACCCATATCGTTCATTATGTCCATGCCGTATTTAAACGAGAATGCAATTCCTTCGTGTGCTGCACGTATTAAGTGTGCTTTGCTGATTCTGTTGAAATTCACACCGTGGATTGAACAGTTTGGTTCCTGATTTCCAAGCACGCGTTCAGCACCATTTCCAAATGGAATTATGCTTACACCTTCGCTTCCAACCGGAATTCCGGCTGCCAGATCGTTCATTTCGGCATACGAAATGCCTTCGGGAGCAACATTGTTTTTTATCCAGGTATTCAAAATAGCTGTGCCGTTGATACAAAGCAAAACACCTACGCGTGTAGCTTCTGCTGTGTGATTTACGTGTGCAAATGAATTTACGCGGCTTTGCGGATCGTATTTCGAATCATCATTTACACCATACACCACGCCGGAAGTACCTGCCGTAGCAGCAATTTCGCCCGGATTCAGTACGTTTAATGATAAAGCGTTGTTTGGTTGGTCGCCGGCTCGATAAGTTACCGGAGTTCCTTCAGCTAAGCCTAATTCGGCAGCAATTTCAGCTTTCAGATTACCTTGCTGTCCAAAAGTTGGAACATTTTCAGGAATCAGATTTGTGTCGAATCCGAAATAATCGAAAAGGAATTTGGCAGGCGCTTCGGCTTTAAAATCCCAGGCAATTCCTTCAGATAATCCTGATGCAGTTGTACAGACTTTTCCGGTCATACGCATGGCTAAATAATCGCCGGGAAGCATGTAGTATTTTGCTTTGGCGTAATTTTCAGGTTCGTTTTCTTTTACCCAGGCTAATTTGGCTAAGGTAAAATTACCCGGAGAATTCAATAGATTAGTCAGGCAAAGTTCACTGCCGATTTCATCCATCGCTTTTTGTCCGTAAGGCACAGCGCGACTGTCGCACCAGATAATGGCATTGCGGATAGGTTTTTGAGCGTCATCAACCAAAACTAATCCGTGCATCTGATACGAAATACCAATGGCCTTAATATCAGCAGCAGCCACTTTCGACTCGTCCAAAACTGCTTTTGTTGCCGCTTTCAGGTTTTCCCACCAAACTTCGGTATTTTGTTCTGCCCAGCCTGTTTTCACAGAGATGATTTCCATTTCTTTTTTTGGGAAAAATGCCGACGACACACATTCGCCTGTGGAGGCATTTACCAAACTCGCCTTCACCGACGAACTACCTAAATCATAACCTAATAAAAAGCCAGCCCCCCTAAATCCCCCCTCATGGGGGGAATTGAAGTTACCATTGTTTTGTATATCCATTTCTAATTATGTTTTTTTTTGTAATAATCAATACTATTTTTTCTTTATGTCCCCCTTGAGGGGGATTTAGGGGGCTCTATTTCTTATACTTATAAAGCCTCGCTGCCCGGTGCGCCACACCTTCTTCTAACTCGTCCAATGCCACTACATACGGCCATTGAGCCACCTTTTTACGGAAATTCCGTACATCCGAACGTGTCTGATGCACTTTGTCATATAAGGATTGTAATTGTGTAATGCTGAATTTGCGTGGTAAAAGTTCAAAAAGCAAATGCGGTTCAATATCTAAATTATGTCGCACATGTTCCAGTCCTTTATTAATAATCTCAGCATGGTCGAAAGCCAGATTCATGCGTGCAACATCGTCAATATCGTACCAGTTTGCTTGTGTTTCTTCGTTTTTAAACTGAATTTTCCGGTCGATTTTTATTAAGGCCACATAAGCCACAGTTACTATACGTCCTATTTTCAACTGCGTAGTGTTTTCGAGCCAGAGTATATCGCGTGGATTTTTAGTTCTGTCGGGACTGCCGAAACTTTTAAACTGACTTAAATAGATATTTTTCAGTCCGGTAAGCTCAGTAAGAATTCTACTGGCAGCATCGTCCAGGTCTTCATTCGCCAGAATGATACTTCCGGGAAGTTTTTTGTCGTTATAGAGTTCGTTGTTTTCAGCAATATTTCGTTCAATCAATAAAACTTTGAGTTTTTCTCCATCGAAGCCAAAAACCACACAGTCCACTGAAACATGAGGATTGTAAATAATTTCGTTAGACATAAAATTATAGCTTGTTACTGAATTTGTCGATGCAAAAATATACAATCAAATCAATTAATACAAGCTAAAAAGATATGTTATAAAACACAATGTCAATAAGTTAAATACTGTAATAATTACAATATGATAGTGTGTTAAATTGTTTGAAGTACAATAAGTATTCTCGGCGGAAATGAGGTAAAGTATTCATAGTTATATTGATGAACAAATTCAGGTATCATCACTGGGTTATAGTATAATGTACAATAAGAATTGAAGTCTTTTTTTCTTTGGAAGAAAAAATCCGAATTTATTTTTTCAGGTATTTTACTATTTTTTTTCGAAATCAATCCGTATGAATTACTTTTGTACTCATTCCGCATCCTGAAGGAATATTGAACTAAATGCTTTCCGAAAAATGAAAACCAAAGAAGAAATTAAAGAATTTGCACGGTTTATTGCTGAGTATGCGTCCTGTTTATTAGGTTCAGGGGTGCATACTTCGCGTGTTATCCGTAATTCCACCCGTATTGCTCAGTCAATGGGTTGGCAAATACACATGACAACGTTTCAAAAAACCATAATAATGACGGTGAACGACGATGATAAACTGCTTACATACACCGAAGTAGTTGAAATTCCCGGATTGCCTATCAATTTTGAATATAACTCCGAGCTAAGTTCGCTGAGTTGGGAGGCCTTTGATAAACATTTGTCACTTGAGGAGTTACGCACAAAATTTATAACTGTAAAAAATGGACCGAAAATGAATCAATGGCTCATAACATTATTGGTAGGATTTGCCAATGCTGCTTTTTGCCGGTTGTTTGGAGGTGATTTATGGGCTGTAGCGATTGTTTTTGTGGCAACTGTGATTGGTTTTTTTGTCCGGGTGCAACTACATCATAAAGGAGTGAACCACTTCATAGTGTTTACAGTTTCGGCTTTTGTAGCTTCTCTTTGTGCATCTTCGGCTCTGCTTTTCGATCCAACAGCTGAAATTGCTATTGCTACCAGTGTTTTGTATCTGATTCCGGGTGTTCCTTTGTTTAATGGCGTTATTGATATTCTCGAAGGTCATACGCTTACAGGCAGTACCAGACTAATTCAGGCTTTTCTGCTAATTATTTGTGTAGCTGTTGGTTTGTCGTTTTCACTTGTTTTATTTCAAAATAGTTTATTATGAATTTTACTGATATAATTCTCGACGGACTTTTGGCTGCGGTAGCCGGAATAGGTTTTGGTTCCATTTCTCGTCCACCACAACGTGCATTTCTGTATATTGCCATTCTGGCAGCGGTTGGTCATGCTATTCGTTTTTATTTAATGAAGGGTCAGGGCGTGGATATTGCTTCGGCATCATTTTTTGCTTCGGTTGTTATCGGTGCTTTGTCATTGTGGTTTGGGCGCTTATCGTATTGTCCAATAACGGTTTTGTATATTCCTGCTCTGTTGCCAATGGTGCCCGGAATGTATGCTTATAAATCGGTTTTTGCATTGATTAAATTTATGAATCACTTGCACGAAACTGATTTGGCCGGAAAATATCTTCAGGAAATGATGTCGAATGCAGTTGTGACCATCAGTACCGTATTCTTGCTGGCATTGGGTGCTACTATTTTTATATTTATTTTCCCCAAAAAGGCATATTCAATGACGCGAAGATAAAAATTTGATACCAAATGTTGAACGTTGAAAAAAACACTAAAACCTCGATATGATTGTTTCGATAGGTTATAAGGTTAAATCAAAGCAATATATGTAATTTCGAATTAATAATTATGACAATGATAAACGAAATTGTACTTTATCATACAAACGAATTGCCTGAACGAATTGAGGTGAGATTAAAAGGAGAAACCGTTTGGTTGAATCGTCAGCAATTGGCTGTTTTGTTTGGTAGAGATGTTAAAACAATTGGTAAGCATATAAATAATGTGTTTTCCGAAGGAGAGTTGGATAAACAAGTGGTTGTCGCAAATTTTGCGACAACCACTTCTCATGGAGCCATAAAGGGTAAGACACAGACGCAAAATGTAGAATACTACAACCTCGATGTCATTATTTCGGTAGGTTATCGGGTTAAATCAAAGCAGGGTACGCAATTCCGCATTTGGGCTACAAATGTTTTAAGAGATTATTTGTTGAAAGGTTACGCGCTTAATCAACGAATGAATAGGATTGAAAATAATGTTGAAAATTTGGCTGAAAAGGTGAATGAAATTTCTTTGCAAATTCAATCGTCAGCCATACCAAATCAAGGTGTGTTTTTCGATGGGCAAGTATTTGATGCTTATGAATTTGTATCAAAAATTATTCGTTCAGCACAAAGATTTATCGTGTTGATTGATAATTATATCGACGAAAATACACTTACACATTTAGCAAAGAAAAAAAATGATGTAAAAGTGCTTCTATTGACAAAAACTATCAATAATCAATTAATTTTGGATATTAGAAAAGCTGTAGAACAATATGGTGGCTTTGAAATACAAAAATTCACTCTAAGTCACGACCGTTTTTTAATTATCGATAATGAAGAAGTATATCATTTGGGTGCATCACTCAAAGATTTAGGTAAAAAGTGGTTTGCTTTTTCAAAATTGGATAAAAGTTCAGTGAAAAATATTCTAAAGGCTATCGAATTAAAATGTGATTTTATTGATTAAATGATTGATATATAGAGATAAGTATTCAGATTGAATTAAATTTTAAGTAGCTAAGTAAACTGAAATCTCCCAAAATTTGTATCTTTGAAAATGATTAATGTTAATGCCATGAAGAAAATCATCCTGTTCATCACTTTCATTTCAGCATTGAATACAGGTGCTTTAGGACAATTACCTGCCCGAACGCCCGAAAATGTTGAAAAATACAAACGTATTTGTCGCGAAAATATTTATAAGGAAATACGCGGGATGTATCGGGAGGCTGGTGGTGCACTGAAATTTCCATTTCTTGCCCCCGGAAGTAGTCAGTATCTGGATATGTTGTGGGATTGGGATTCGTGGTTAAGCAATGTGGCATTAAGGCAGATAATTCTTGAAAAAGGGAAAAAATCCGATTCCGAACAGGCGCTCAAATACGAACAGGGTTGTGTGCTGAATGCACTGAGTTATGGCGGTATGGATGGTTGGATTCCTATCTGGATTGAACGTAATGCACCTACGCGGGAGGAAATGCTGAAAACCCGTAATCCATGGAAAAGCAATATGCACAAACCTACACTGGCACAACATGCTGCGTTTATTGTCAGAAATATGAAGGGTGATGCAGAATGGCTGCGCGAAGATTTTTACACCTTGCAGGCTTTCGAAAATAAGTATCTGAATTTTCACCGGCATACCGCAACCGGATTGATGTATTGGGAAAACGATCAGGCCATTGGTGTTGATAATGATCCGAGTACTTTTTATCGTCCTGACGAAAGTTCGGGTTCAATATTTCTGAATGCGCTGATGTACAAAGAATTGATGGCAATGAATTATTTGGCTAATTGTCTGAAAATGCCGGATATTGCACAACGCTATTCTAAGGAAGCCGATAAACTTCTGAAAAATATCCGTGAAAATTGCTGGGATAAACGTGATGGGTTTTATTACAGTGTGGATTTGAATTTGCGTCCGGTTACGAAACCTGATATTGATTCGCTGAAACCCGGCGATCTGTTTTTTCATGTTGGTCAGCCGCGGACTTACGATTGTCTGATTCAACGATTCAGTGTGTGGAGTGGGTTTATGGCTATGTGGTCTGGTATTGCCACTCTCGAGCAGGCAAAAATCATAGTGGAGAAACAATTTCGCGATACAGCTTTATTTAATTGTGCTGCCGGCATACGGAGTTTGTCACCACTCGAAAAAATGTACGATACTCGTGCCAGTGGAAATCCATCGTCGTGGCAGGGTCCTGTGTGGATAAATGTAAATTATCTGGTTTTTCGCGGATTGTTGAATTATGGTTACAAAAATGAAGCCCGTGAACTTGCTGAAAAAACTGTTCTTCTTTTGGGGCGCGACTTTGAAAGGTTCGGAGCATTGCATGAATATTATTTGCCTGATAATGGTGAGCCGGTGCTAAACAAAGGTTTTCAGAACTGGAATTTTCTGGTGTTGAATATGGCAGCCTGGCTCGATGGAAAAGAGATGGTTATAGAATTCTAAAAACTCAAAAAAACTCAAAAAATCAACTTTCAACTTATAACTAATTATATATATGTCGATTAACGATTATAAAAACATATTTTTTATTGGCGTTGCCGGAGCAGGTATGAGCGCCATAGCACAATACCTGCAGGGAATTGGAAAAAATGTCAGTGGTAGCGACCGCTATTTTACCCCGAATATGCCCAACGAAACCCGCGAAAAACTGGAAGCCGAAGGAATTCAGTGTTTTTTTCAGGATGGAAGTGGAATAAATGCTGAAACCGATTTGGTGGTGGTTTCTACAGCTATTGAGGATACGGTGTATGAAGTTCAGAAAGCCAAAGCTCTGAATATCCCTATCCTGCGTCGGTCGCAAGTGTTGGCGCTTATATCGGAAAGTAAACGTACAATAGCAGTGGGTGGAACTTCAGGAAAAAGTACAGTTTCGGCTATGATTTTCGATATTTTGCAATATGCCGGTCTTGAGCCAAGTATTATCAGTGGCGCAGGGCTGACAAGTATCATTCGCGAAGGAAAAATTGGTAATGCAAAAGTTGGGGCAGGAGAGTGGCTGGTTATTGAAGCCGACGAAAGCGATGGCTCTATAGTGCAATATCATCCCGAAATCGGATTGTTGCTCAATATCGACAAGGATCATCAGGAGATTGATGAACTAATGCAGATTTTCACAACTTTCCGACAAAATACCTCAGGAACTTTTATTACAAACCGATCCAATAAACTTGCAGCAACCCTTTCGGTGAATGCTGCGAATGATTTTGCGCAGGATGCAAAAGCCGGAGCCGGTTTTACCGGAGAAAATTTTGTACAGAATGGTTTTCAGATTCAGTTTGACGTGAAAAATACTACCATTCAAATGAACACGGTGGGCAAACATAATATGGAAAATGCGCTGGCTTCCATTGCGGTAGTGAGTCTTATAGGTGTGTCATTGCAGGCTTGTGCCGAAGCTTTACTTCATTACGAAGGGATTTATCGCCGGCATCAGATTATCGGCGAAAAAAACGGAGTTATCCTGATTGATGATTACGCGCATAACCCTGCAAAATGTGCTGCATCCATTTCGGCCTGTCAACCTGTTGCGCCAAAGGTCATCGCATGGTTTCAGCCTCATGGTTACAAGCCCACAAGGTTTTTACGCGATGATTTTGTGAAAGAAATTGCTGCTGTGTTACGTCCGCAGGACGAAATATGGATGAGTGAAATTTTCTATGCCGGCGGATCGGCTGTGAAAGATATTTCGGCCAACGAATTGATTCAGGATTTGCAGAAGATGGACAAAAATGCTTTTTTTGTGGAAGATAGAAATCAACTTACAGTGGCTTTGAAATCGCATTTTACAGGAAATGATGTGCTTCTGCTGATGGGTGCCCGCGATCCGGGTCTGGAAGTATTTGCAGCTGAAGTGTTTGATAAATTGTAGTCAGTGTATGAAAATGTTGTCAATTATTGACTGAACCTATTGTGTTATAAGGAAAAAAGTATTACTTTTGCACCACTTTTTTGCAAAAGAAAGTGTGATGGGAAATAGGGCTACGATCACTTAATAAGAAGCGCCCGAATTTTGAGTAACACAAAAAAATAATTTTAAAATGAAAACTTTCGAATTAAAAGGTGAGGTAAGAACCGATCTTGGAAAAAAAGCTTCAAAAGCTCAGCGTGGTTCTGATGCAGTTCCATGTGTATTGTATGGTGGTAAAGAAAATGTACACTTTACAGCTACAAACTCTGATTTACGTAAATTGGTTTATTCTCCCGATGTATTTGTAGTAGAGTTAAATGTGAATGGCGCGAAATGTAATGCTATCATGAAAGCACTACAATTTCATCCGGTAACTGATAAAGTTTTACATATCGACTTCCTTGAATTAAACGAAACTAAACCTGTAGTGGTTGAAATTCCTGTTAAACTCGAAGGACTTGCTGAAGGTGTGAAAGCCGGGGGTAAATTAAGTCTCGAAATGCGTAAACTGAAAGTAAAAGGTCTTTATCCCCAGATTCCTGAAAGAATTGTTATTGATGTAACTGCTTTAGGTTTAGGAAAAACTATTCAGGTTGGCGCTGTTGAAGTTGAAAATCTTGAAATAATGAATGCGAAAAATGCTGTAGTTTGTCAGGTTAAACTTACAAGAGCTGCTCGTGGTGCTGCTGCTACTGCTGGAAAAAAATAAATTTTCTTTAAATGAAATACTTAATTGTAGGATTGGGTAACATTGGTAATGAGTACCATGACACCCGCCACAACATAGGATTTACAGTATTGGACGCTTTTGCTAAAGCGTCCAATGTTTTTTTTGCAGATAATCGTTATGGTGCTACCTGTGAGGTGAAACTTAAAAATCATACGCTTATTCTGCTCAAACCTTCTACGTTTATGAATCTGAGCGGAAACGCTTTACGATATTGGATGCAGAAGGAAAAAATTGAGATCGAAAATGTTTTGGTTATTGTCGACGATATTGCGTTGCCGTTCGGAACACTTCGCCTTAAACCCAAAGGCTCTGATGCCGGACATAACGGACTGAAAAATATTCAGGAAATTCTGGGGCACAGTGATTATGCCCGTTTGCGTTTTGGTGTGGGTAGTGATTTCGGTAAAGGCCGACAGGTAGAATATGTTCTCGGAAAATGGCCGGCTGAACAAGCGGCTGCTTTGCCCGAACGTGCTGAAAAATGTATTGAAATCATCAAAAGCTTTTGTTTGGCCGGAATGCAACTTACAATGACTCAATTTAACGGAAAATAAGACCCCAAACCCCTAAGGGGCTTAAGGTACTTGCAATATTGTGAATAAAAGTTAATAAAAATTATTCCCCCTTTAGGGGTTAGGAGTACATGAAATCGGAAGTTCGTATTGATAAATGGTTGTGGGCGGTGCGCTTGTTTAAAACGCGCTCATTAGCTGCCGAAGCCTGTAAAAAAGGTAAAATAGTTATTCAGAATGTGCAGGTAAAGCCATCGCGTAATGTAAAAGTGGGCGATGTGGTTTGTGTGCGAAAAAATCCGGTGCTTTTCTCGTTCAAAGTGTTGGCTTTGTCTGAAAACCGAATGAATGCCAAACTCGTTCCGGGTTTTATGGAAAATGTAACCACGCCGGATCAATTGGAATTGTTGGAACTTGCACGAATTGCCGGACAAAATGCCCGTGAACGTGGTACAGGACGACCAACCAAAAAAGAGCGACGTGATATTGATGAGTTTTTTGAACCGGTTTTTGTGGATGAAGAAGGTGATTGGAATCTGGAAGATTAGCATTTAGGTTTTAAACAAATATAGAAATTAAGAATTATCAACTGTCAACTTTTAATTGTCAATTAATTAACGTGTTTATAGCCAGAAAATTAAAAAAAGAAAATATCTGCGAATATCTGCTGTACATGTGGCAGGTTGAGAATTTGCTGCGTGCTTTTCAGTTGGATATGGATAAGATAAATGCCGGAATTGTATCGGTTTATCCTATTGAAAATGAAACGGAACGGAAAGAGCTTTTTGAGTGGTACGAAAGTCTTGTTGAAATGATGCGACTCGAAAACGTTCAGGAAAATGGACATTTGCAACTGAATAAAAATATTATCATTGAACTAGACGACTTTCATCAATTGGTCTTGAAATCGGGTAAAGTGAACGATTACAACGTGCTGTTTTTCAGAGTTCTTCCACTCATCAATCAATTCCGGCAAAAAAGTGAAGCCGGTTTAAGCGATATAGAGCTTTGCTTTAATTTTCAGTTCGGATTTATGTTGCTCAAAATGAAAAAAGCTGAAATAACAGAGCAAACAGCAGCTACGCAGAAGGAAATAAGCCGGTTTATGGTTGTACTGAGTCAGGCATATAAACTTTATACGAATGGAGAGTTGAAACTGGAAGATGATTTTTAGGGAACTTATAAAAACCCCAAACTCTTCGTTACGCTCCTTCGGCAAAATGCTCATTTACGTCAGTAAACTCCGCTTTTGCCTCAGTCGCAAGCCTCGATTTTTGGGTTTTTATAAGTCCCCTTTCATAAACCTTTTATTTTCCGGATAAATTGACTATTTTTGAAATCAGAAAAAGTAAGAAACTTAAAACTACATAAAATGAAAGGCATAGTTCTCGCAGGAGGTTCAGGGACAAGATTATATCCTGCTACCAAAAGTATCTCAAAACAAATTATTCCGGTTTATGATAAACCGATGATTTATTATCCTTTATCTATTTTGATGTTGGCCGGAATAAAGGAAATACTGATTATTTCCACACCTCAGGATATACATTTGTACGAAAATCTGCTTGGTAATGGCGATGATTTGGGTATAAAACTCGAATATGCCATTCAACCTTCGCCCGACGGTTTAGCGCAGGCATTTATTATTGGTGAACAATTTATTGGCGACGATAATGTGTGTATGGTGCTGGGCGACAATATCTTCTACGGATTTGATTTCTCACGCACTTTACGCGAAGCTGCACAACTGAAGGATGGTGCTACAGTTTTCGGTTACTATGTGAACGACCCGGAACGCTACGGAGTTGCCGAGTTTGATAAAGATGGAAAAGTATTGAGTCTGGAAGAAAAACCAACTCAACCTAAATCGAATTATGCTGTAACAGGTTTGTATTTTTATAGCAACGATGTGGTTCAAAAGTCGAAAGGACTGAAACCGTCGAAACGTGGTGAACTGGAGATTACCGATTTGAATCGTCTGTATCTGGAAGAAGGTCGGTTGTCGCTAAAAATGATGGGACGTGGAATGGCCTGGCTCGATACCGGAACACACGATAGTTTGCTCGAAGCATCGAATTTTATTGCTACTATCGAAAACCGTCAGGGATTGAAAATTGCCTGTCTCGAAGAAATTGCTTTCCGTTCGGGATATATTGATAAAGAGCAGTTGCTGAAGTTGTCGGAACCACTCAAAAAGAACAATTACGGACAGTATTTAATTAAAATTGCCAACGAAAACGTCTAATTAACTGAAAGTTGTGAGTCGGATTTGCTTACTGCTTACCGCTTACTGCTTACCGCTTACTGCTTACCGCTTACAAAAATGGAAATAATTGAAACGCCAATTAAAGATTTAGTTATCATAAAACCCCGTGTGTTTAACGATGCACGTGGTTTCTTTTTTGAATCGTACAACGAAAAAAATTATATCGATGCCGGAATCAACGTTCGGTTTTGTCAGGATAATCAGTCCAAATCCTCATACGGAGTCATCCGCGGACTTCATTACCAGTTGTATCCGCACAGTCAGTCGAAATTAGTTTCGGTGGTTCAGGGGGCAGTTTGGGATGTAGCAGTGGATTTACGTAAAGATTCACCAACTTTTGGACAATGGTACGGAGTGGAATTAACTGAAGAAAATCATTGGCAATTTCTAGTTCCACAGGGTTTTGCACACGGTTTTTCAGTATTGAGTGAAACGGCTGTTTTTTCGTATAAATGTGATGATTTTTACAATCCAACGCTGGAACGTGGTATTATTTACAATGATCCTGCGCTGAATATCGACTGGAAAATTCCTGCCGGAAAGGAACTTATTTCTGAAAAAGACACCAAACATCCGGTGCTGGCCAATGCTGACATTAATTTCTGAAATTCGTTGTTTTATAAAGTTTGTTCATGAAAAAAATACTTATCACCGGTAGTAACGGTCAGTTAGGAAGTGAAATGCAGGTTTCTTCTGCTCATTATCCTGAATATCAGTTTATGTATACTGATGTGGCTGAGCTTGATTTAACCGATGCTCAGGCTGTAGAATCATTTTTTGCTGATAATAAACCCGATGCTGTAGTTAATTGCGCTGCATACACGGCTGTGGATAAAGCTGAAGACGATGTGGAGCTTTGCTACAAAATCAACCGCGATGCCATCGAAAATCTCGGACGTGCTGCTAAAAACCATCATGCTGTGCTGATTCATGTTTCAACCGACTATGTTTTTGACGGAACATCACATATTCCATATACCGAAGATATGCAGGTTTGTCCTTCATCGGTGTATGGTAAATCGAAATTGGCAGGTGAACAGGCGTTGATGGCAGCGAATCCCGAAAGTATTATTATTCGTACATCGTGGTTGTATTCGTCGTTCGGTAATAATTTTGTGAAAACCATGCTCAAATTAGGCAACGAGCGTGATAGCCTGAATGTGATTTTCGATCAGGTTGGAACGCCGACTTATGCGGCAGATTTGGCTGACGCTATCATGCAGTTGGTGGTTTCTGGAAAAGTTGCTGCAGGTATTTATCATTTCTCGAACGAAGGTGTTTGCAGTTGGTACGATTTTACAAAAACCATTCACGCTTTGGCAGGCATTCAGTGCGAAGTTAAACCTATTGAAACAAAAGATTATCCTACACGTACTCCGCGACCGCATTACAGTGTGTTGAATAAAGGCAAAATAAAAACTGTCTATGGAATTCAAATTCCTTATTGGAGAGATAGTTTGGAAAAATGTATTGCCTTGCTGAAATAATTTTTTAGCTTACATAAAACGAAACAGGATACTTTTTCAGTAAAGTATCCTGTTTCGTTTTATGTATATGCTCTGAATTATCAGAGCAGGTATTGCTCACTTATAGAACGATGTTCCTGAACGCGTTTAATGGTTTCGGCAAACATATCAGCAATCGACAGAATTTTTACTTTTCCGCACTTTGAACAGTCAAAAGGAATTGAATCGGTAAATGCAATTTCGGTTAAGGCCGATTCCATAATTCTTTCGGATGCATTGCCCGACATAACTCCATGCGATACAATGGCTCTGACGCTGGTTGCGCCGTTTTGAAGCATTAAGTCGGCAGCTTTACAAAGTGTTCCTGCTGTGTCGGACATATCGTCAACAAGAATCACATCTTTCCCCTGTACATCACCAATAATGCGCATTTCTCCTACTACGTTGGCTTTTTCGCGGGTTTTATGACAAATAACCATCGGTACATCCAAGTGCTTTGAATAAGATCCTGCACGTTTCGAACCTCCCACATCGGGCGATGCAATAACCAGATTTTTCAGATTCAACGATTTGATATAGGGAACGAAAATTGTGGAGCCATACAAGTGATCAACCGGAACATTAAAGAATCCCTGAATCTGATCTGCATGTAAATCCATGGCAATAATACGGTCAACACCGGCGACACTTAACATATCAGCAATTAATTTAGCTCCAATCGACACACGAGGTTTGTCTTTTCTGTCCTGACGAGCCCAGCCAAAGTAAGGAATAACTGCGATGATTTTGTATGCCGATGCACGCTTGGCGGCATCAATCATAAGCAGAAGTTCCATTAAATTATCGGAGTTCGGGAAAGTGGATTGAACCAGGTAAATATATTGGCCTCGAATAGACTCTTCGTAAGAAACAGAAAACTCACCATCCGAAAAATGCTGAATAATCATTTTTCCAAGAGGAACATTTAAACTTTTACAGATTTTTTCGGCTAAGTATCTGCTGTTTGTGCCAGAAAAAACTTTAAATTGCGAGGATGTAGCTTCCATGTACCAATTGCTGTTTTTAGTTTACCGTAATTTTTGTGCAAAAGTAAGGAAATATCTCCTAATTAAAAACATGATTTTTCAATTTAATTGAAAATGAATTTTTATAACCTAAAAATACACTATTTTGTGGGATTGTTAAATGTTTCAGTAGTCATTATCGTACACTGTGTAGTTTTTCCGCAAACGTTTGAAATGTATTTTCCGCATTTTTTTATACGCTAAAAATTGGTTTACTTATATTCACACTAATTTTGAAACAGAAACAACACAAAAAGCGGGAAGTAAAATTTTTTAAGAGCATGAAAATACATTTCAAATTGCCATATTATACCGTTTGGGGTCAGCGAATCCTTGTTTCAGGAAATATCCCTGAATTAGGTAACAACGACTTAACCAAAGCATTGCCCTTGAGTTTTCAGCAAAAGGAAGATTGGATAGGAGAGATTGAGCTGAAAACCGGTGCTATGCATGTCATTAAATATAAATACGTTTTATTTACCGAACAAACAGGTGAATATTTCGAAGAGTGGACTGAAAACCGAACACTGATAGTAAGCGGAGAAAAGGATCACTATTTCTGTTACGATATATGGAATTCACCTTCGGCTCTCGAAAATACTTTTCTGACAGCTCCTTTTGCCAATGTTTTGTTACATGACGAACATGAACCTGAAGAGTTGACTGCTCCTGAAAATGCGACACATCATTTCAGAGTTAAAGCTCCTTTGTTGCCCCGCACACAGCAAATTTGCATCGTTGGCGATTGCAAACCGCTCGGAAACTGGAGTGTAAACCGTCCTGTGGTTCTGACCAAAACAAACGATGGTTTTTGGGAAACCTATATCGATTTATCGAAAGTAAAAGCCGATGCTCATTACAAATACGGAATTTATGATCCCGAGGATAAGAAATTCCTGTATTTCGAAAATGGACCCGATCGCACGGCCACATTTTTGAATTCTAAAAATACCATTTCGCGCATAACCGATGGTTTTGTCGGAATCACAACTGCCGGATGGCGTGGAGCAGGTGTTGGAATTCCTGTTTTCAGCATTCGTACGCGTAAAAGCTTTGGAGTTGGTGATTTTGGTGACTTAAAATTGTTTATCGACTGGGCGCAGAAAACCGGACTTAAACTGATTCAGGTTTTGCCGCTGAACGACACTACCGGCACTCATACCGATGCCGATGTATTGCCTTATGCAGCTATTTCTGCCTTTGCGTTGAATCCGCTTTTTCTGAATTTACCGGCTATGGGTAAATTGTCTGCTACTCATCCGCTGAATGCAGAATACAAAGAAAAACAGAGTGCTCTCAATGCAGAACAACTTGTTCCTTTTTTGGAAGTAGTCAACTTTAAATACCGCTATGCAACTGCACTTTTCGTAGAAAATAAAGATAAATTTCTGAAAAATAAATCATATCTGAAGTTTTATAAAGACAATGAGTTCTGGCTCAAACCTTATGCAGCCTATTGTGTGCTTCGCGATAAAAACGGATCGCCAGATTATTCCACTTGGAATGAATTTGCGAAATTCAATCAGGAAGCTATCGAACAATTTGTTTCACCGGATCAGCCTCATTTCAACGATGTGGCTGTCAATTATTTCATACAGTATCATTTGCATATTCAGTTGCTCGATGCATCGGAATATGCACACGCCAAAGGTATTGTGCTGAAAGGCGATATTCCTATCGGCGTAAACCGAAACAGCGTGGACACCTGGGCAAATCCGGATTTGTTTCACATGGATAAGAATGCCGGTGCGCCACCCGATATGTTTGCGGTGAAAGGTCAGAACTGGGAATTGCCAACGTATAACTGGGACAGAATTAAACAAACCAATTTCGATTGGTGGAAAAAGCGTTTTGCGCAGATGTCCAACTATTTCGATACCTTCCGCATTGATCACATTCTCGGATTCTTCCGTATTTGGCAAATTCCGCTGTATCATATCGAAGGTATTATGGGGCATCTTTACCCTTCGTCGCCGGTGCATATCAACGAGTTCAACGAAAAAGGTGTTTGGTTCGATTACAACCGCTTCTGTAATCCGTATATTACCGATGCCATTTTGTGGGATTTCTTTGGCGAGGAAGCTGCCTGGGTGAAATCGAACTGTCTGCAAATTGTTGATGGCTGGGTACTGCGTCTGAAAGCGCCTTATCAATCGCAACAAAAAATTGAAAAACTCTTTGCAGATAATAAAATTTCGGAACGTGTGAAATGGGGTTTATTCGATTTGATTTCGAATGTGCTTTTCTTCGAGGTGGAAGGTTCGGATGGACGACTTTTCTATCCGCGTTTTGGTATGGAAAGTTTGCGTACTTTCCGCGATCTGGACGATTTTACCAAAAATAAACTGCGTGAAATCTACGTGGATTATTTCTACCGCCGTCAGGACGATCGTTGGTATCAGTCGGGTATGGAAAAACTTCCTGCCTTGAAACGCGCCACCAACATGCTTATTTGTGGTGAAGATTTGGGAATGATGACTCATTGCGTTACCCGTGCCATGAAGGAGCTCGGCATTCTGAGTCTGGAAGTACAACGGGCACCAAAATCGGATAAAATTGAATTCTTCCATCCGGCGGATGCGCCATATTTATCAGTGGTAACACCGTCGACGCACGATATGAGTACCATTCGCGGTTGGTGGGAAGAGGACAGAGGTGTGACACAGCGTTTTTACAACTCACAACTCGGACATTGGGGCGAAGCGCCATATTTCTGCGATTGGTGGATTTGTCGCGATATTGTGTTGCAGCACTTGTATTCGCCGGCTATGTGGGCGATTTTCCAGGTACAGGATTTACTGGCTATTTCTGATAAAGTGCGCCGTCAGAATCCACACGACGAACGTATCAATGTTCCTTCCAACTCCAAATTCAGTTGGCGTTACCGCATGCATCTGAATATGGAAGATTTGCTGGAAAACGATGATTTTAATAATGAATTAAAAAACTTTATTTCCCAGTCGGGACGATAATTTCATAAATACTCAGCCCCCTAAATCCCCCTCCAGGGGACTTTTAAGAGTGCTATTTTGAATTGTTGTACTAAAAATTCAATATTTTTTTGTCGAAAGCAAGCACAAAATTTTAAAATATGTTCCATTCTCCCCCTTCAGGGGGTTGGGGGGCTGAATGGTAACGATAATCGTTCACTTGTTATTTGGTTGTTAAAAAAGCCCTGAGATTTCCGTTGAGAAAATTTCAGGGCTTTTTTTGTGGTAGTATTTTTAAATATAATATAATTCTGTTTTTTAAACCGACCAATCTACAAACGGTCACTAAGTCACCAAGTTTATATTATCTACATTGATAGTTATCTTATAAATTTGAATGTATCAACTTTTGAAGTTGATTTAATTCTTACAATATAAATGCCTTTTGATAAATTACTGATATTTATAGACTCCTGTCTGTTTGTGCTTTTCATAATTATTTTGGCATTCAAATCCATAATTGATATATCAGATACATCATTCGGCATATTTAAGAGAGATAATTTGGAATGGTCGGCATCAAGATAAACTGTCAATGGTTCTTTTTGATTTATCGGAGTAATTTCGGTGGTTAAGACTGGTGAAATGTCGTTTATATCGCGTGGTTCTACTTTATAATTGTTGTAGGTATAATAAACAGTACCAGTTACGGTGTACTTTGTATTTAATACAGGTGAGTATTGATATTTTAAATTATCTATAACGCATGTTCCGCTTCCATCATTCAATAACCACTCATAACTTCCTGAAGGCGAATCAATATTTATACAAGGTGCATTTTGAACTTTTACAAGTACACTTTCGTATTCTTCGGACGACACAGAACCTGTACTAGCTAATACTACTGGTTCGGGTAATGTGTTACCAGGTGAAATGATATCAGTTTGAGTAATAGTAAGCATTTCTGTCAGATTGTAGTACTCGGTAATGGACCCGGTAACTACAATAGAGTCTCCAACTTTTACAGAATTTGAAGGAGCATAAACATATAAACCGTTCCAAGAGCCTTTTCCATTCTGTAAAAAATAACGATCACTCATTGCTAGCGTAACTATACCAGTTGTTTTAATTCCTGCTTGTCCTTTATAAGGAGAATCTGCTGTTTGACCTTGAATATTGTATATTTTTGTAATACCGGATGCTGATCCGCTAGCTTCATTCATCAACCAAATGGTTGCATTGCCAATCAATTTTCCATTATCGTATTTTGCCCAACCAATATACAAGTTATCATTCGGATCACCAGTTCCATCTTCAGCCGGAGAACTATCCCCAAGTACTACCACTCGACCTTTTCCATAGGCTGCACATGCCATCATAATGTTTGATGTGCCTGTATTTGAATAAGCATTTTGGAAGAAAATAGCTTTTGCCGTAGGATTATTACTTTTGTTTATAGTAAACGTTCCCCCGTTATTAAAAGAGAAATTTGTGACGTTTCCCATTGGACCGTATAAAAAAGGATCTGAGATAGGAAGTGGTGCAGCATTGGTCGATGGTATTTCCGAAACATTTGTCGAATCAACAGTGATTCCTAAAACATTCTCGTATCCGGGAGTATTTTTCAAAAAATCATTAATTACCCCTACTGCATCATCGCCATCAATATTTCTATCAGCAACTGTATGATCGGCAACCAGAAAGAGTCCTCCTCCGTTTTTTACAAATTTCATAATAGAAATTTTTTCATTAGTAGTATACATGCTATTAGGTTCACAAGTAATAAATGTTTTGTAATTTGATAAATCTTGTTCATTCGTTGCATCTCCATATGTAATTCTTGCACCAAAGGGTAATGTTTCAATCGTATAATTCGGATTGTATTTTACCATTTCTATTGCCCATTGCGATAGACCACCATCCCAATATGTTTCGGGTGTTGAACTTGTAATCCCGGATTGAGCAGGAGTTGGAATTCGCTGAGGATTAGATTCTGTGCCACCCAACGACATTGGCCAAGAGGTATTCAGGTTGCGGACATCTGCATCGACAACCCAATCGGCATTTCCAGCAGTCTGTGCTCTGGTAGCATCAAAAAGAATTTTCTGACCCACAGAAAACTGTGTGATTAATAAGAGCAACAATAAAAAACCATTTTTTAGTGTTATGTGAGAACTTAACAATAAATGGATGTATAATTTCTTTTGTTCATCAACCATTACAGGTTGAATAATTCCTGCTTTGAAAAAGCGTGCTTGATTGTTTTTCATATAGTTTCATTTTTAAATGGATTGATTATTCCGAAATTAATTGTTGTCTATTTACTGAAAAGTCAGGTCTCTTTATTTTTTCTATAACCGCTAACAATAAAATATACTGCTTATTTCTTTCGGTCAAGTTTAAGAAAAACAAACCATAATAGGCACAATAGTTCAGATTTAAAATGAAAATATTAATAATGTTCCAAATTTTACATCTTAAAATGCCGAAAGGCATTTGTCAATTGTATCCCTTTTTTGTATTCTTTATATCTTCTATTGTGCCTATTATGGTTTTATTTCTTAAATTTTATTTGTCATATTGAAGTAAGTACCTACATTACAACTGATATACTTTTAACCTTGACTATAGGGGGTAAGCAGTTGTAATATAGTTGTTTAATCATATAACAATAGTTCTCAACCCAAATGTTTATCTATATCGGCTTTTGCTTTTCGTTGTTGCAGTTCATCTGCCACTGCTTTTGGGACGCATTTTTTATTTACCGGATTAAAATAAGTTGATAATGATTTGGCTAAAACCAAAGCAACAGGTATTCCTATTAATGAAACAAACATTCCTACTATTTGAAAAATTAGCACGATTGTCAAAAATAGACCTAAAGGAAAATATAGAATTCGAACAATAAAGCCAAAAGACTTCCATAGCTGATTCTCTTTTTGTTCCTGATTTAATAAACGTGCATCAACCATAGCACTTGAAAATGGTGCTAATAAAAATTTAGAAAGTTGAATGAGCCCGAGCCCAATAGGAGCCCCTATTACTGTAAGTACCAATAATCCACCCAGCAAGAATGCTCCTAATGCAGACATAAAGCCCATAAATGGGATGTGCCAAAGAATGTTACCTAATGTTCTCATAAATATCGATTTGAAATTTTTGCCTACTCTCAAGCTTTTCGGCATCCGCTTTTACTTTTAATTTTCAGTTCTAAATGTTTTTGTTTTTGCATATTAATCTTAAATACATCTGAATGTGCATCGTAGCTTATAAGGTCATATTTTATTAATTTTTCAGTACTTTCGTTTCAATTACTCCATTTTGTGTTGTTAGTTTCACAATATACAAGCCTTTTGGGAGGTTGCTAATTGAAATAGATTCATTGTTGTTAACTTGTTTTGTAACTACCTCTTTGCCATTTATATCTATTAGTTTTAAATTTACACAACCGTTTAATCCACTAATACGAAAATTATCTGAAGTTGGATTTGGATACATTTTAATAGAATTAGTGATTTCGGCTTTGTAAAACTCTGTATTTAGTACCTTAATAGTATTTGACTTAACAGAGCTACAACCTGCGTGAGTTACAATAACATAATAGTCCCCATTCGCAGTTATCACATAATCCTGATTTGTAGCTCCATTGATTAATCCATTTTGATTATACCATTGATTTCCGGTAACAGCATTAGAATGTAAAATATTTTGGTTTTGTGTTATTGATGGAGTTACCAAAGAAACTGTTATATTCTTAGAATAAACCAAACTCCAATTACCAAGATCATCTTTAGATCTAACATAAAAATTATGATTGCCTGATGACAGGCAAGCCAAATCAACATTAAACTGTTTAGTTATACTTGTAGTTGCAGGTGTAATTGGAATAGTGATTCCATATCCAAACCCCGGGTCCATATCAAAAAAGTATTCAAGTTCTGAAATATTAGTTGTCTTCGACTGCATGCAATAGAAAGCGTTTACGGCGTTTAAACTCCATTTACCAGATACATTTTTGGCTCTAATATATAAAGTGTGAATACCTTTGGAAACTTTGCTCAAATCAATATTTATACTTTTTGTTACATCCGTGTCTTTTGAAACAACGACTGGAGTGGCATTGTTAAAACCCGGATCTATATCTAAATAATATTCCATTTTTTCTATTTCAGTACTAACTACAGCCTTGTAAAATACAGAGTTATTAGTAATGCTCCAATTACCATTATTATCTTTAGCTCTTATATACAACACATGGAATCCATTTGATATGTTAGATAATGGTATGTTGATACTTTTTGTAACATTATTCGTAGGAGGAATAGATAAATTAATTCCTTTTCCAATTCCGGGGTCGGTGTCAATATAATATTCTAATTTGGAGATGTTCAAAGCAGTGTCTTGTAGTTTGTAGAAAGGTATATTTTGAGTATTACTCCATCTGTTTTTTACATCTTTTACCCGAATGAAAAGACAATGAAAACCGTTACTTTCATTATTGAGTGGGATGTTAATATTCTCTGTGATATTATTTGAAGATGGTATGTGTTTATTCAAACCTTTTCCAAAGCTTGGGTCAGAATCTATGAAATATTCTAACTCTACAATTCCTTCAATTGAACTTTCAGATTCATAAAATTTAGTCGTTATTGTATATGGATTCAGATATGAATTGGATTTTGCAGTACCACTCACACGTAAATAATATGTTCCAGTAGTAATAAATTTTGAAATCCCATTGTGAATAAATGGGTATTCAATATGTGATTGCAAGTTACAATTATTATCAAGCAAGTCAACACTATCAACACCAGCCTCAAAGAAACCAGCAATGTTAATGGTCAGGAATCCTGATTTTACTACATTAATTTTAAAAACATCTTGGTCAACGGCTATATTTTTGGTTTGATAGGTAATAAAGCCTTTAGTTATGTCAGTTATTCCTAATTCATAAGCTAACGAAATATCTTTCGGTTCGTCTAAACCTCTAATAATTGGATCAATTTGTTTTGTGAGTTCAATATGCCATAAAAGACCAGATGTCTTTTCTACTTTAAAAGTTTCGGCATTAATTGTTGAATAGTAATTATTAATATTAGCGCTCTCTTCACTTACAACTCCATCGCCACCTAATAGGTCTCCAGTGCCAATAATACAAGAAACAGCTAAATTAGTTGGTATTGTTTTATTGTTAAGGGCTACTATATTTAGCCCTATACTACCATCACAGTCAATGTCCCAGTTATAAAATGGTATGGATTTTAACAAAGATGATTCTGTTGGTTCTATTCCTCCAAAGAGGTAAATACCATTAACACCTAGAGGGAAATAACTAGTTCTTAAATCTCTTACTGCTTCAGATCTTGTATCTAGTTTGTTGAAAAAATATGCTAAAGGATCAACTATTAAACCATCAAAATTACTTCCTCCATGTGGTGTGCCTACGGTACAAATTTTTGCTACATGATGATTTAAATTCGGTTCATACCATAAATTTTGATTTTGAAGATATTCTCGTATGGCTAGACCACCCATACTATGTCCAACTAGTATAACTTTATTTTTGCCTGTTATATTTAGAACATGTTTAATAGCATCGCTAACAGCTAATCCTTGTTTTACAATGGCTGATTGATTACTTTGAATTAAATTATCATACGGAATACCTGAAGTACTTACATCAAAATTTATTGTATAGATATCTCCTTTATTAAATGGATGCAATAAATCACAATTTGTATAATCTTTATAATCTTCTGGCAGTTTAGAAGAATATAAATCCCCATCTTGATTCAAGCAGAAGTCCATTCTCCCTCCATAAGTAAAGCCATAATTAGTTTCCATAAAAGATTTTAAATCATTCCAACTTTGATCATTCCCAATAAGTCCATGAACAAATATTATCGGATATGGGGAATATAGATTTTGCGAAGAAACGGTTCTCTGGCTTGTAAGAATAAATAGGGTTATGATTAAACACCAATATGTTTTCATAATTAGGTACAATTTAATGAAAATGAAATATTGTATTGATATTTAATGCGTCTTTGCCTTTATTGTTATATCAATTCCATTAATATTATCTCCTGTACTTGGCATGATAATTTCATAAATAGCTGGAATGGATGGTAAACCTGATAATACATAGGGTGATGAGCCACCAAACATACCACAATCTGTACCATCGTTTCCGGCTCCCTTAGCGGATGAATATGGTTTTAATTGCCATTGCCCATCCGTTGAATTCCCAGTTGATCCAACAAACACATCGGTCATATTTATATTTTGTTGATTACCATTTCTTAAAGGGAATTGGGTACCACTACAAAAATTATTATCATATGTATTACTACTTAGGTTATATATGGTACCTGAAACAAGAATATTATTTGAAAATTTGAAATAATAAACAGATAATGCCCCTGATCCACCATTAAATATATTGTTTTTTATATCTCCGGACACATATTCTCCAAATCCAATGCAACTATACAAATTTGAATTTATATAATTATTACTTATTAAAATATTGAAAATTGGTTTTGATACAGATGATGAAGTAGAAGATGAAATTCCCATTTTAAGATAATTTCCAAGAATCAAAATATTGCCAATTGTAGAAACTGTACTATTTAACACGATGGATCTGGACGCATTTGAACTTGTTCCTGTTATATAACAACTAATCACAGAAATATTATTCTCATTTATTGTAATAGTGCTCTGCACTTCGATTCCAGTAATTACAGATCCCGAACTACCCTGATTATATGATATCGCACCAGTTTTAGCCGAAATGATATTATTTTGAGTTTGTGGATTCTCATTTAAGAAATAACCGGATCCTATAATAACTAATGGTTTTGTCACGGTTATATCACCATATGAAGTTGTTGACCCTTCAAAATATAAAGTATCGTTGGCAGAAGCAGATGCTTGTGCTTCTGCGAAGCTTGTGAAATTTGGATTCATGGCTGCATTATTGTTTACCCGCCATAGTTTAGCTTGTGCTACTAATGAAATCACTAATACAAGTGATAATAAAATTAATTTTTTCATAACTATTTGAATTTGAATATTTCCCAAACATCATTACATGAAAATATCTGTTTCTAACTCAAGTTTTGGAACTTCTATAAATATAAAATAAATCCAGCCATTTGATTTTTGAGCCATCAGATAATTTTAATAATATATATGGGATTATAATTAACAATAAAAATAAATTGTCAGTTAAAATGCTCGAATGGCACGAACATAAAGCTGTTCCCCTGCCTTATAGAATGTATTAATTTGATAGCCTCCATCGCCAAAAAACTGACTCCAAGCGAAGCTAGTGTTGTATTCGCTAGAACTCCAATAGGTGCTTGCTGCAAACCCTCCTAATATATTTTTATTAAGATATAATTGATTTAACTCACCTTTCGATGGAAGATACCAGTCTCCTGGGTTAGCTCCGCCAGTAGTTAATGCTGCGCAGATTGAAGCTGCATAGATACCAACTCCATATTTAAGTATTATTGCATCAGTATTTTTTCGACCTCCAGATTTACTAATACCATACACTCCACTTGTTTGGAGTGATGTGTTTGTAGCACCTGTAGATTTGTTGTCAAAAGCCCAATAGGCAGTAACACTTTGGTCTTCTAGTGCACAAACAAACCCATGTATTCCACTGGCATCAAGATATGCTATTTTACCCCCAAGATATGGAACTCCTATAGCATAAAAACTTGTTGTAAAACTTACTTCCGCACCATAAGCTGTACCCACACCATTGGTGGAGTATGCACGAACATAATATGTGGTGGCGTTTGTTAGACCTGTCAACGAACTTGCATATATGCCTGTACCTATACCATCAGAGGTTTTATTGTCGGAGATGGTTGGCGATGGACTTGTACTCCAGCATACGCCACGGGCAGTAACTGCAGAGCTACCATCAGCAGTAACATTACCACCAGTAGTGGCTGTAAATGCACCAATATTAGAGATAGCGGTGGTAGATACTGTTGGTGTTTTACTCCTAATACAACGCACAGAGGAACCATTTGTTTTACTGGCACTCTCTCTGTACACAACATTCGAATTGTATTTTAAACTTCTATACCAAGAGTATGAAGAATAGTCAAGTGTAGCACTCCACCAGCCACAATTATTGCCCAGATTATAGAAAGTGCCATCGTAGCTACGACCTCCACTTGGAAGAGCAGAAAAACCGTACTCGTTGTTACCACTTGTGTTAGATGTTGTCCAATGAGTTGTGCCTGATTCCTTTAATTTTCTTCCTGCTACACTTTCGCCACCAAGATATGTAGTGAGATCTGTCCATTCGGCATCCGTTGGAACGTGCCAACCACTTGGAGCAAGTTTGCCCGTATTTACTGCATACCAATTATATAACCCCCCAAAAGTATTTTTATTGACAGTAGTATCTCCATTATACCAACAATAAGCTCCAGAAGTTAAACCACTCCAAATTGATATATTCATTACTTCCGGTATTTCCGTTCCATCATTATATTTGGTTGTTCTAAGATTCTCAGCCATCCAAAATTGATTGCCAATTTTTACAACTGGATAATAATTTCCATCGTTATCTTTACATTCAATAAAATCAAAAATAATAGTCTTACTTTGAGTAGGCTTATCAACCACAATGGTTGTGTCATTACCTGAAGTGCCTTTGAAAAGCAATTGATCACCCGTAGAGTATAACATAGAAGTTACGTTTTCGCTCTCTCTTGTTTTCTGGAGATTTGAGTTTTCTAACTTTTTGCTGCCAACAAAAGAAATATTGGGTTTGTCTGTAAATAGTGATTGACTAATCACTCGTTTGGTATAAGTATAGCCACATCCATTCACTTTAACAATATAAACACCAAACGCCAAAGAGAGAAGAAATTGGTTATTGCCAACTGCTAAGTTGTAACTCAAAGAAGTCACGTTTCTGCCATCAACACTAAAAACATTAATTTTATATATTCCTTCTTGAGGAACATAAAACGAGAGAGTTGATTTGCCCGATATCGGATTAGGATAAATATAGATGCCATCTTGACCGAAATTTACGGCTTTTACACTCGACACCACATCAGACAAACTCAACACGTTACCAGCAGGCACAGTAATAGTTGTACCTTTGGTGATGTTTTGAACTACTACACTTCCAATCGAAGTGCTTGTTTGGCTGCCAATAAAAGTAATAGTATAATTGAAAGCATTAATGTTCGCAGTTAGCCAACCTGCTGCTAAAATTGTAATTAATCGTTTCATGAATTTGATGACTTTATTTTATTTATTCTTTTCCATTTTCACAGAGTATTGTTTTGTTCTATGGTGATAGCTTCACTCGAAAGTGAAGCTATCAATAAAGTTTGTAAATTACCCTTGTTTTTTCGCAGCCCTCACCGAATCGTCTACTTCAAAGCCAAATTCGCCAAGTGATTTTGGTGTTTCGCGATAAACGCCAAGCAATAAATCGCGGCTGGCTTTTACTGATTCTGTTATTCCGGCAAGCATAAGGTCACGCTGACGGTAGGCTTCTTCGGCTTGTCGTTTCAGGTCTTCTGCTTGTTTGTGGAGTTGTAAGCAAGGTGCTACGTTTGGTCCGTTATCCGACCATTTGTGCGATACCATAGCATTCAGGGGTGATGCTGCTGCCAAGGCGGTGTGTTTTTGATAGACTTTTGTTGCTAAATCCAAAAGTTCTTCTGCGTTTTTGGGTACATTAACCCGATACGATGAATTTGCCATACTTTAGTAAATTTAAAAAGTTAATTATTTGATTATAAACATTGAAGTTGTATCCGTAGAGTTCAAAATTGTGAATATAAATGATAAAAAACTGAAAATTAAATCTGAATTCGTCGAAATCGTGCTCGCACCCCGCACTGTCAAGCTAAACTTTACCAAAAGTCAGTTCGATAATGGCAAAATTCAGTTCGATACCGATGATTTCTAGCTCAATTTATCTGTTGTTGAGCTTAATTTTACCAATGTTTAGCCCGAAGTTGATGAAATCGTGTTTGTAATACCCGATTTCGTTTAGAAAAGTATTCACAAAGAAACAGAAATTAAATTTTGTTTGTAGGTTTTATGGGTTTTTTATACCCAGATTAGTTGAAAAATATACCCATTTAGGTTTCACTTAAAACCAGCCAATTTTCTGTAAAAAAGCAACTACATCTTTTAAGTGTTCGATGGGTATTTTTGGAAACGATACCCTTGCCATATCAATAATACCTTGCTTACGCTGACTGTCGGAAATGTATTTTTTTAGGGTATTGATAGGGTACTTTAATTCTTCGGCGCACAACTTTACTGTAGCAGTGGGGTTTTTCTGAAAAAAAAGTAATATGTCTTTTTGAATAGGTGATAAGATAAAAGGTTTAATCGAAAATCGGTTTTCTGTAATTGTTTTATTCCATTCGTCCTGATATTCATCGTCGAAATAAAACTCCCCAACCAATCCTATTGGAGCTTTTTCTTTATATAAATTACTTATAGTATAGGTGTTGATGTGCGATATGATATTGTTGTTTTTGTCTGTTTCAAGAGGTCTGACTTCTTGTAAAACCCAATAAATACGACCATCGTTGCAGCGCATGGGTATTCGTATTTTGTAAGCAACTTTGTTCAGGTCGGTATTTTTTATCTTTTCAACAAAGGTATACACCGTTTTTGCCCACGAAAGATAATCCTGCAGATAATTCCAGGATTGCGAACCATCATCAATACATGAAAGAAAAGTCATTAAATCGAAGTCACCTTCAAGCCCCAAATACCGATCAACGTTGAACGAAAACAAAATTTCACCTTCAACTCTTTCCATTAGGAAAAAACTTTTCTGCAAATGTGGATTGTTGTTCGCAGGATTGTTTATAATCTCATTCTTTAACTCCTCCATCTCGTGTGGAAGAGGTCTGACAGGCTCAGAGTAATGTTTGATAATTTCATCAATGTATGAAATCAGGTCGGCGAAAATTAAATTCAAACTATTTAAGTTTTCCATATAATTTTGATTTTTGCAAATATATAAATTTATTTTTAACATCCGAATGTAAATGGCAGAAAATAATCACTTTAGGTGTTTTTGTTTTAAGATAAAATGTAACTCATAAATTTTTACAGAGTATAGTGGTAGATGTCGTGTCTTTTTTGTTACTTTGTCATTCAATCTAAAAAATTTTCAGGTTATGGAAAAAAAACTTCGTCGTTCGCGGAATAATCAAATGATTTCCGGTGTTTGTGCCGGTCTGGCCGATTTCTTATCTCTTGATCCAACTCTGGTTCGTGTGTTGTATGCCATATTTACCTTTGTGTCGTTTGGTACAGGTTTAATTCTGTATATTATTATGCTGGCTATTATGCCTGTGGAAGATTAGTACATTAGCCCCGATAGCTATCGGGGAAGTTATCAAGTTCTAAGTTATAAAGTTAATTAGCCTCGATAGCTATCGGGGAAGTTTGTTGGTTGAAAAGTTGTTTTGGTTGATATCATCTTAACTTTACAAACTTTACAAACTTTATGAACTTTCCCAACTTTATAACTTTATAACTTTCCCAACTTTATAAACTTTGTCTCATGTCTTTTCAACTCACATCTCCATATCGTCCTACCGGTGATCAGCCGGAAGCTATTCGTCAGCTGGTAAATGGTTTGCAACTGGAAATCCCGTTTCAGACTTTGCTCGGCGTAACGGGTTCGGGAAAAACTTTTACCATTGCCAATGTGGTGAATCAGGTGGATCGTCCCACGTTGGTGCTGAGCCACAATAAAACGCTGGCTGCACAGCTTTACAGCGAGTTTAAAGCATTTTTTCCAAACAATGCCGTGGAGTATTTTGTGTCGTATTACGATTATTATCAGCCCGAGGCTTACCTGCCGGTGTCGGATGTGTATATCGAAAAAGATTTGTCTATCAATCAGGAAATTGAAAAATTGCGACTTTCCACCACTTCGTCGTTGCTGTCGGGGCGGAGGGATGTGCTGGTCGTTTCTTCGGTTTCGTGCCTATACGGTATTGGTAATCCCGACGATTTCACCAGCAATGTAATTGAGATTCAGCGCGGACAAAAAGTGGTGCGAAATGCCTTTCTGCGTATGTTGGTGGATAGTTTGTACTCCCGAAACGAGATAGAGCTGAATCGTGGTAATTTCCGTGTGAAAGGCGATACGGTGGATATTTACCCGGCTTATACCGATTTCATTGTTCGTATTGTGTTCTGGGGCGATGAGATTGATGAAATTCTGACTATCGATCCGGTGAATCTGAATGTGATAGAGCATTTCGATGCTTACAAAATTTATCCGGCCAGTATTTTTGTTACCACCAAAGAACGTATTGCTTCAGCCATTGAACTGATAGAACGCGACCGCGATTTGCAGGTGGAATATTTCAAATCGGTGGGCAAGGATTATGAGGCCAAACGTATTTACGAACGGGTAAGTTACGATTTGGAAATGATTAAAGAGCTGGGCTATTGCTCCGGTATCGAAAATTATTCGCGTTATTTCGATGGTCGCCCGCCGGGAAGCCGTCCGTTTTGCCTGCTCGATTATTTCCCGAAGGATTACCTGATGGTGATCGACGAAAGTCACGTAACCATTCCGCAAATACGTGCCATGTACGGTGGCGATGCAGCCCGTAAACTTAATCTGGTGGAATATGGCTTCCGTCTGCCTGCCGCCAAAGATAATCGCCCGTTGCAGTTCGACGAGTTTGAAAAGCTGAATCCGCAAACCATTTATGTGAGCGCCACACCTGCCGATTATGAACTTGCCAAGAGCGAAGGTATTGTGATTGATCAGTTGATACGACCTACAGGATTGCTCGATCCGATTATTGATGTTCGTCCGAGCCTGAATCAGATTGATGATTTGCTCGAAGAAATTACCGTTCGTACCGAAAAAGACGAACGTACCCTGGTAACCACGCTTACCAAACGTATGGCAGAAGAACTCACCGATTATTTAGCGCGAATGGGAGTTCGATGCAATTATATTCACTCCGATGTGGACACACTGGATCGTGTGCAGATTATGGAAGATTTGCGTAAAGGAATTTACGACGTACTTGTGGGTGTAAATCTGTTGCGCGAAGGTTTGGATTTACCCGAAGTATCGCTGGTAGCTATTCTGGATGCGGATAAAGAAGGTTTTTTGCGGTCGCATCGCTCTCTGACGCAAACGGCAGGACGTGCAGCGCGTAACCTGAACGGACGAGTGATTATGTATGCCGATAAAATCACCGACAGCATGGCAAAAACCATACAGGAAACTAATCGTCGACGCGAAAAACAATTGGCATATAACGAATTACATGGAATTACGCCTCAGGCAATTGTGAAAGGTGAACGAAATTCGCTGAGCAAAGCCGAACCGAATGCTTATATTGAACCCGAAGCAATTAATGGTTTAGCTGCCGATCCGGTGGTACAATATATGACCAAACCTGCATTGGAAAAAGCCATTGCCCGTACCAAAAAAGCCATGCAGGAAGCAGCGAAAAAACTGGAATTCCTCGAAGCTGCTCAGCTTCGCGACGAATTATTCAAACTGGAAGATTTGCTGAAGAAACAGGGATAACGAGCATTGTAGAGACTTGGCATGCCGCATCTCTTTTTGATATGATGCGATTAAACGGCTATGAATAAGGGCTCGCTGAAAATCTGGAAGAAAGAATAGGAACGCTGATTTAACTGATTAGGCGAATTTGCGCTGACAAATTTCAAACTGATTTATCCCGAATTCTCGGGACGGATTTTTCGATAAATCGAAACGGATATACAGCGCAGGTCATAAGAATCTGCTGTTTTCGAAGAAAACTTAATCAGAAACAAATCCGTAAATAATTTTCAAATCTGCTGACATCCGCCTAATCCGCAAAATCCGCGTTCCATTATACCAACTATAATGCATAACTTTTTATGATTATAGTCAATTTTATTTGAACTAAAAAATGATAATTTTGATTTCATAAAGCATAATATCAGACTATTACTGGTTTTTCAGCATACCTAATATAACAGGCTGGAAGCCTGTCGACCCGAGAATATGAGGTCGAAATAGCGCAGTTCCGTAAAAGGTATTTCTTAATTTCCTATTTTCTTATTTTCCGCTTTCTAGTATTCCCTTACTTGATGAGTTTCAGCCCTTCGAGCGATGAACTGTCGTTTGGGCGCAGGGTTAATGCATGCTGAAAAAGGATTTTGGCCTCTGCAGTTTTGCCCTGACGGAGTTTAGTCCATGCCAGCATAACCACTGAGTCGTAATCGAGCGGATAAAGATTGACTACCTTCTCGAATAATTTATTGGCATTGGCATAATCCTTTTTGTTGTAGTAAATTACACCAAGCCAGTAATTTGCCACCGTGTTTTGCGGGTCAATTTTCAGAATTTCAATATAGGTATTTTTCACTCTTTCCCAGTTTTCAGTAGCGCTGAGTGGTTTTATTAATCCGAATTTTGCTTCCACGGCATAAGGTTTTAGTGAAATGGCTTTTTCGTAATATTTCACCGATACTGAATATTGTTTCGCCAGATAATTCAGCCACCCCAAACGGATATTCATAAAATAATCGTCGGCTTTGTACACGGCTGTCAGGTCTTTTATAGCAGTCGTATAATTGCCCGATTTTTCACTCTCATAACTTTTGTAAAATGCATTTTGTTTTGCTGTGAGTTGTTGGGCAAAAGTGCTGGAAACTGCGAGTGAAATGCACAAAACTGCAAATATCTTTTTTAAAACTTCCATATAATTCCTCCGGTTATTGAATGTTGATAATAAGGATCAGTAACAAATTCTGTTATATTTTTTTCTTCGTATGAATAATTGCTATACAGAGTGAGATTCTTTGTAGCGTACCAGAAAAGCGAAGCGCCAATTTTCGAGGTAGCATAATCGCTGGAATTGTATACGTAAATGCCATTCATATTTACATAATTTATTTGTTTACCCTGTGCGATGTATGCCGAAAACCACAAACTTTTGATGGGTGCAAAACCTGCACTGAAGGTAGTTACAAGTCCGGTTCCAAACAAGGTATCAACAGCAGCACTCAGATACAGATTTTTAAATTCCGGAATGGTGACACCCAGATGAAAACCTATTTGATTGTAGGTATCGGTTGAATTTGTATAGGATGATGCCGACAAACTTCCATCGAAAATATGATACTTGTAGGCTGCTTTTCCGTAAAACATATGGGCATTGTAATTAGTGCCATCCACCGTACTACCCAGAAAATGATAACCTGTATGCAGCGATAAATTAGCAACAGGATTCCACGACAAAAGAGCATAATATTCATTTTGCACAACATTGGTGGTACTGTAAAATGTTTGACTGAAAGTTGATGCCGTTTGGTATAACGATAAGCGGTAGCCGAGCTGTGTGTTTACTCCAAGCCTGTAATAGTTGGGTGCCGATCGGGAATACGATACATATCCGGTTTTGTAATTGTATTCCACATCCACGGCGTCTACCCAACGGAAAGGTTTAATTTTCAATGCTTTTTTGTCTTCGTCGTTTAACCTGCCGGCGTAATAACGCATAAAGCTTTCATCGCCGGTGTACAAACCTGTATAATACAGATATACGTTGGTTATTTCGTCGGTAGTATCAAACTTTAACGCTTTGCTGTAGTGCCAGCGCGACATCAGGTAATTTTCTTTCATAAACCATGCATAGCCAATTCGCTGTTGCAGGGTTTTAAAATCAATGTTCTGCTTCAGAATTTCGTTTCCTGTCTGTATCAGTTTATTCCAGTTGCCCTGAATAAACAGCTGATAAGTAATGGAATCAGCACTGCTATAGTTGTATTCGGCAGATTTAGCCGGCAATACTAAACAGAAAAATGCGAGTATTGTGATATAAATTATTTTATGCATGTAGCGTGAATTAGTGTTTTTCCCGATTTGAATTTGATTTCGTGGATGCCGCAGTCAGTGAGTGTTATCAGGCATGTTGAAATTTTCCTTTTCTTTCCGGGAGTTTGCAATGTGATTTCTGATTTTATAGTAACAAAGTCATTTTCAATTCTGTTCTTTGGCATTTTGGTGTCCGATGTGTATCTGGCTACCACCAGATTATTAAACGGAGATATAAAATCGTTGAGCCAAATCAATAATTTATTGTTTGTTACGTAGTTTAGTGAAATGCTGTCAGTAATTTCTGTCGCTTCGTTATTACACAGAAATACTTTGTTAGCACTCAGATAGAAATAGTAAAGAAGCGATTTTTTTCGTCCGTAATAAGAAGTGAAATAGAACATGAAACCGTCGTTTACATAATAAGCCACATCACCGGTTTCTTTGCAATACAGATATTTGTAGTTGTAAGCATCGGTATATGCTTTCCATTCTTCGGTAATTTCCTGTCCTTTTGTATTCAGATATTTAAATCGTAGCTGATTTTCAGGAAGAATATTAAATGATTTTTTTAGCAGTTGCAGATGCGTCACATTACTTACAATGGCATTTTTTGCGGGTATGGAATACTGATGCAACGATATTTTTTCATTATCGCGACTATAAAAAAATGCAATGGGATATTCTTTGGAAGCAGCTCCAACAACAGGCAAATATTGAATCTGAAAATGCAAATGCGGTTCAGGCGATCGACCCGAGTTACCACACTGAGCAATGATGTCGCCAGCATTCACAAACTCCCCTGCTTTTACTTTTACCGATCCTTTTTTAAGATGCGATACCTGCGAGTAAACACCGTTGTAATGATGAATTACAACCGTATTTCCCCAATTGTTGAGCGTATTTATTTTTCCAATCTCATTATCCTCAATGTTATCAACCACCGTTTCTACCACTCCATCGGCAATGGCTATAACGGGTTTGCTGAAACAATGATAATCTTCACATTTTTGTCCAGTGCTGCGGTATGTCAGACCGTTGGTATCTTTTATCATGAAATCGAGAGCTTTTCCCCATTCACCAAGATGTGTATATTCATCGTCGTAGCCCTGTGTTACTGTCCATTCACCCCAGAAAGGTAATTGAAACGGCTTATAAAGAAATCGCGCAAACCGGTCTTTATTGTTGTTATAGGTATATAAATTTACTTCCGGAGAATAATTCTGATAAGGTGTGAGAATTAGCGATTTGGCTATTGAGCGATGTTGCAGAAAATACACAAAGAGTATCACTACAAACGAAAACGGCAGCGAAAATACAGGTAATTGAATGTAGTTTAGTAGTTTGTAAAAGAATAATAAAACCAACGAAGTGAGTGGAACTAATAATATCGTCCATAAATACGATTGTTTGGATGGAATAATGAAAAATCCTCCGATAGCAAAAGCCACCATCATATAATTTGCGCCAATGTTGTAATAAGTCATGCTGGCAGTTTCGGAGCCTGTAAACTGGGCAAATAAATATGCAGCCAGAAAACCAACTACCGACAATGAAAAGAAAATGCGCGAACTTACCAGCAATGCTATGGCAATCAGTAATCCGGAGATTAAATTGCTCTGAAAAAAGATAGAACTGAGAGATCGTAAATAAATGTCCAGCAGTTTATTGATTTGCATGGAGTCGATGAACTGAAACATGTTGACCAGCGGGCTGCCACCCATGGCGTACATTTCGTTCAACCAGTATATATTGCGTTGTGTCAATCCCAGATTTTCGAAATGAGATGCCGGAAGCATGATAAACCAGATAGAAATAACAAAGGGAATACTCAGATGCGGCAAATTGTACTTGTATAACCAACCGCCCAATGTCACCGACAGAAACAGACAAAGCAATGTTGCAATGATAAGTAAACTGAAAAATACCACACCCGGATCGAAAAAAGTGCCCATACCAATCCCTGTCAGCAATGCATTGAAACTATAAACTCCTTTTCGCAGAGCAGTTTCGTCCAAATGCATCGATTTTCCTATCAGCAACGAAATAAGAACGGCTATAAATCCGCTAAGTCCGGCATAAAAATTGAAAAACGTCACAGCCATTAGTACCAGAGCCATAAACCGGTTATTCAGAAAGAAAATGATAGAATAACTGTTAAGGATACCCGGCAATAAGGTATCCTTAAACTCTTTGACTATTTGTTTGGTCGACATTCGTTATGACGTTTTTTCTGTATTTGCAAATATAATTGTTCTGGTTGATTATTTCAAATAATCTGGAATCTGTTCTAATTGTTCCACATACTCCAGTGTTTCTGCTTTCCGAATTACATGAACATTGTTTTCGGTGTCAATCAGCACAATATTGGGTCGTGTGGTAATAAACTGCATCCATTGAGTCATATTGTAAGCGCCCACTTTATGAATTACCAGTTGATTCCCTTTTTCGAGCAATGGCATCACCACACTTTCACGAATTACATCGATATTCATACACAATGGTCCGAAAAGCACCATTTCTTCTGTTTGTGAGCCTAATTGTTGTGCAGGACTGATTTTATGTTCGTACCAGAAGGATGTAAACATGGAATTAATGCCTGCATCAAGTATGGTGGCGCGTCGTCCGTCCGATAAACGCTTGGTAGCTAATACTGTTGTAAGCAAAGAACCTGCATCGTCGATAAGCGCTCTCCCGCTTTCCAAAATTAGCGTAGGTAATTCGTCCTGCCGGAAACCGTAACCGATAATCACATCAGTAATAGCATCGGCAAACTGGTCGATGGATGGAACAGTGTCTGTTCCGGGAAGATAAGCACCTTTCAGGGTGTTGGTAGATGGAAATCCTCCGCCTAAATCGATATATTCCACCATTATTCCGTAACGTTCTTTCACCGCCCAGGCAAGTTCACACAGATTTTTCGCCGCGATATTATAGCAATTTGTCGATAGCATAAAAGTGCCGATATGGCAGTGTAACCCAACCAGTTGCAGATTTCCCGAATTTATGATTCTGGTCAGAGCATTCCATGCCTGTCCGTTTTCGAAATTAAAACCGAAACGATCCCATTTCGGATAAATACCCGTATCCATATTGACGCGGATAGCTACTTTAGGCTTCAGATTATTTTCCTCGCTTAACCGAATCAACGTATAAAGTTCATCATAATGATCGATGTGTATCAGTGAATTGTTTCGGGCAGCTTTCAGCAAATCTGCATCTGATTTGTCAGGGCCGTTGAATATAATTTTATCTCCGGGAACGTTATTTCCAAGGGCTTTATCGTATTCAAAACCCGATACAACTTCAGCCCACGAGCCTTCCTGATGAAAGATGCGGCAAACGGCATTCATGTAATTGGTTTTGTACGACCAGGCAAACTGAACTTTCGGGTAACGGGTTTTGAAAATCCGCTTTGCATTTTGCATATTCCGGCGTATTTGTTTTTCGGAAATGACAAAAAGCGGTGATCCATATTGCTGTATCAAACTTTTTATCGATACACTTTCGATGTGAGTAACCGGTTCGTTTTCGGTTTTGGTTCCGAATTTATTCATTAATCCCGTATTCATTTTTTGAATAACCGGGCGTTCGTATCTTAGTTTTTCCATGATAATATATTTCTACCCCTAACCCCTGAATGGGAACAGAGTTAGTTGTGTTTTGTTTCTTATTTCCAATAATAATATTCCACTTCAGGGGTTAGGAGCCTAAAGTTCTCCATTTGCCGAAATTTTCTGAAACTCCCGAATATCAGTAATATGATCCCAGGCGTAACGGATAAAAATTTTGCCTACCTCATATTCAGAGAAAGGTTCAACTTTTTCGCCCAAAGCCATTTTAACCAGACTTGCAGGCTGATTTTGACCGGCAGCTGCTGTCAGGTATATCCATGCCGGGAAACGCGGATTTACTTCCATGATATAAGGTTTCCCGTCGTTAGTGAGCATAACTTCCAATTCGCAACCGCCACGCCATTTGGTTACAGCTATAAATTTCCGGGCAAGTTCAATCAGCTGCTCATCATCGAGCGTAACACCGGCCCATGCTTTACCTTTGTCGGTAATATAAAGTTTGCGCATAGGGATGATACTTATAGCGTTTCCATGTCCATCGCCCAGAGCAGCGATATTTATCTCAGTTCCTTTGATAAACTCCTGAACGATAATGGGCAAGCCCCATTTTGCCTGGATTTTCAGAAAAGCTTTTTCCGCCTGTTCCATCGTGTTGGCAATAATGGCATCGTAAAATTTTCCTTTTACAACCAGCGGAAAATCAAAACCTTCCTCAATTTTTCTCAGTTCTTTATATTCGTGGATGATTTTATCAGCTGGTACGTACATATCATATTTCTGACCAAACTCGAATAATTTCATTTTATCACGGGCATTAAACTGCTCTATTTCAGGTAGAAAAGTGCTGATGCCCATTAGGTGTAGAGCAGGACTTATTTTGATGAAATTGAAAAGTTCAGCATCAAAATTCGGAATTACCACGTCGATATTCTCCATTTCGTGAATATATTTCAGTCGTGTTAGCAAACTATCGGTTCCAACCGAAGGGTAGGGGATTTGATATGTTTTGTTAACAATATCGTGCAGATAAATACCGGGTTCGAGCGCTTCGTATGATAATCCGATAATTCTAACATCAAAGTCTTTACAATCGCGTATAGCTCGTATTACTGCAACGCCTGGTCCCGGACTATCGATAGCATTTAAGCCTGTTACTGCTACGACAAGTTTGTGTAATTTTTTCATCATAATGCGTTTGTTTCAGTTATTCAAGTATACTAAATTCCTTCAATTGCAGTGTGAAGTCTTCCAAGTCACGCTCAAACAATGCTTTGTCAACATCATATTTGTCGGTAATAATATCAGCAACTTCTTTCAGCGACACATCCTTTTTAAGAAGTTTAATTATTTCAGCACCGATAGCATTGGTCGAAAATGAATCTCCCGTTGTCGGATTAAAAAGAAATCCTTCGTCGCTTGTAGCTATGTTTTTTCTTACTCGCATGGTACGATTTGTTTTTAATATAAAATTAGATTATTCATGTTCTTTTGTCAATTAATTTCAGTGAACAGGCCGTTTGTTACGGTAAAAGTCTGAAAAAATGTTTAATTTTCAATCTGTAACTGTTCTTTTTGATATTTCAAAATTAATTTCTTATTTGTTGTTTGTCAACTTATTTCAGTAAATACCCTGAAATTTTAAATGTAAGTATATCATATGAATAAACCGGATTAATAAATAGCTTTCAATAGAGCTTTTCCCGCTTTGATAAATACCACTGAATGTCCCTGAACCGGAAAACAGAATAATTCTGAGCTTGTTGTAGCTTTTAATATTATTTTGCCGGATACATCATACACTGAAATGTTTTCGCCCGGATATAAGCCTGTTACTGTTATTTTCTGATGACCAACAATTAATTTATAGTTTGTTTGATTTGATTCCGGTATAGCCGTATCATCAAAGTTACTTTCCGTCATTAAATCGAATTCATTCCAGTAATTGGCATTCATGTAAGCGGCAGTTGTACCAACGGGAATTACCAGATTACATGTCGCCTTATTTATCTGATTAAATGTATAATAGTCCACCGTAGGAGGCGTGGCTTTTTTTATTTCCAGTTTTTGCAAAGCAGTACAATTGTAAAAAGCAGCACTTCCAATGGTTGAAATATTTTCGCTGATTCTGACTCTGGTAAGTCCTGTGCAGTATTCAAACGCATAATTATCAATATAAGTTACTGACGATGGCATAATTAGCTCTGTAAGCTGCGTACAGCCATCAAAAGCAGAATAACCTATATATTTCACTGAAGTTGGCACTGTGTATTTACCGGCAAATTTTTGTGGACAAATAAATAATGAATCCTGATTTTTGCTCATCAGAAAACCACTCAGCGATGAAAATATCTGATTCGAAGCATCCACATGAAAACCATCTATCTGATTACAACCATAAAAAGCATAATCGCCAATATAGTTTACGTTTGCAGGGATAGAAAATATTCCTGTTAAGCCGGAACAATTGCAAAAGGCGCTGGCTTCTATTCTTTTAACCGTGTTTGGAATCACATAATTTCCGGTTTTTAACGCCGGACAAACGATCAACCGGCTTTTATTGCTTGAAAAAATAACGCCATCTTCGGCTGTATATTTTGTGTTGGCTGAACTTACTGTGTACGAACTAATTTGAGAGCAACCAAACAATGCATAATTGCCAATACTGTCGATATTTGCAGGGATATCCAGCGTTCCGGTAATTCCTAAGCTATTATAAAGCGAGTAATCTTTTATAACTTTTACTGTAGAAGGGATGGTGAACGAACCAGCTTTTCCGGCCGGATAAACAATCAGCGTATCAGCAATTTTGCTGTATAAGACTCCATTCGTCGATGAGTATTGCGTGTTCATGGTGTTAACACTGAAATTTTGCAGATTATTACATAATAAAAATGGATAGGTTCCCATTTTCGTCAGGTTTTTCTGAATCGTAACCGTGCCGTTAAATCCGGAACAACCGTAGAATGCATAATTTCCTAAGGTATTCAATGTGGTTGGCAGTGCTAAATCGCCAGTTAAACCGGAACAATAGTAAAATGCATAATCCTCCATCTTTTTCAGCGTCGATGGCAGCGTCAGCGTTCCGGTTAATCCGCTACAACCTTCGAAAGCCGAAGGACCTATCCATGTAACTGTGGTTGGTATGCTTATAGGTCCGGTTTTGGAAGTCGGACAAATAAAAACTGAATCCTGCGCTTTATTTAATAAAATTCCGTTCGAAGAGGAATATCGTGTGTTAGCCGTCTCAACCACATAAGTAGATATACCTTTGCAACCATAAAGTGCATAATCGCCTATGGTTTTTACTGCTGCCGGAATGGTAAAAGTGCCTGTAATGTTCCAACAATAATAAAAAGCCAGATAGCCAATGGATGTGATGGTGACAGGAAGTGTTACTGAAGCGATGTTCGGTTTAAATGTCAGTGTGTTTGCATTGTAGAACGAATACATGGGCATTTCGTTTGCCGGATAAACTAATGAAACACCTGAATAAGTACCGGCTGTACCAATGTATAAATTTATTTTAGCAGTACTGAGATTTACAACCGACAGAACCTTCATTTTGTCTCGCATAAAGGCTACATCTCTGGCATCAATATAACCGCTGACTGTCAGATTTGTTACGGTAGCCTGTTCGGTGGTTGAGATGAGAGTATTTAACGTGCCGGCTGTACTGACGCTTACACTTTTCGAAACCTGCGAATATATATCAGCAGACAGCAATACAAGAAATATATATAAAAAGTGTTTTTTCATTTTTCGGAAAGCAGTATTAGAATTGAAGGTTGTGTTTTTTATTTAAAACGGTTTTAAGTTTTAAATTTTTCTTCCAGAAAATGATTGAAATTTTGTTTGTATTGTTCGCCAACGGGGATGTAAAGTTTCTTATCCATAAAAACCCTGTTGCGGTCAACTGCATGAATTTTATGAATATTAATGATGAATGACTTGTGAATACGCATAAAACTATCGGACGGAAGTAAATCAACCATGGTTTTTAAACGCATAAATGTTGTGATGCAATCATTGTTGTCCAGATAAATTTTGATGTATTCGTTAGCACTCTCGATATGTTTAATTTCATTCACGTGTATTTTGACCATCTTATAGTCTGATTTTACAAAGATTTCCGGTTCAGTGATTTTCTTTGAATTATCGGATATTGCTCTGTTATTCAGTTCGTACCAGGTTTTCGATTTGGTAACAGCTTTCAGAAAACTGGCGTAATTTATCGGTTTGAGCAGATAATCGATGGCATCAACCTGAAAACCTTCGAAAGCGTATTCACTGTAAGCCGTAGTGAAAATAACATGTGGCCTGACAATTAGCGATTTCACAAAGTCGAGTCCGTTAATATCGGGCATGTCAATGTCGATAAACATTAGCTGTATATCGTTCGATTTCAGTACATCAAGTGCTTCGAAAGCATTTTTGCACAATGCAACCAGCTCAAGAAATGGTGTTTTCTGAACATAACCCTTTAGTTGCTCCAGAGCTAAGGGTTCATCATCGATGGCTATACATTTAATTATCATTTATCGGTAGTATTAGTTTAACTTCAAATTCATCGCTGTGGTCGAAAACTTCCAGTGAGTAACTGTCCTGAAAGAGCAGTTCCAGATTTTTGCGGATATTGGCCATTCCTATACCCGAATACTTTTTATTCATTTCAGGGTTATTGTCGTGTTTGCTGTTTTTGATATTGCATATTATTTTTTTGTCTTTTATTTCGAGTCTGAACAGAATAAAAGATTTAGCCTGATAGCTCACACCATGTTTAAAAGCGTTTTCGAGAAAAGAAATGAAAAGCATAGCTGGAATTCTTACATCCGGAATTTTTTTAGGAACAATAAATTTGATCGACACTTTTTTGGTGTACCGCAGTTTCATCAGCGCAATATAACTTTCCATAAATTCCAGTTCCTTAGCCAGTGTGGTTTTTCCCTGGACCGAATCGTAAAGCAGATACCGCATCAGCACTGATAGTTTAATAACTGCATCTTTGGCAGTTTCTACATTGATATCAATCAGAGCATGGATATTATTGAGCGTGTTCATTAGAAAATGCGGATTAACCTGATGCCGGAGCAGTGCAAGTTCGGTTTTCAACTGTTCTTTTTCTATATCCCTGCGTTTATTTTCCTCGGTAATCCAACGCGAAGTAATTTTTAAAGTAGTGCTTGCGCCAATCAGCAGGATGGAGAATATCAGATAATCGGCAATGATGGTGTAGGCCGATTTTTCAGTTATCGGCTTGTTAATATGATAACCTTCGGGTGCAGGCATGTTAGAACTCAGCTCCATGGGTAGCCCCGAACTAATTTCCATGGGAGGCATATTGGTGTTGAAATAGGAGTCAACCCTGATTTGCGACCAGACAGCCAGCGAGATAACAGTGGAGCAAATGAGAAACAGGCTGATGAAGTAAGCATAATATTTACGCTTGAACAGAAATGAAGGAACGAAAATAGAAACATTAAAGATGAAAATAACCAACAGAGCAGTCATCTTTATCCAGTCGATGTAAATTTTATCCCACAAAATCAGATTGTAGGTACGATAGCGGAAAAATGGAATGGAAAAAACAATCAGCCAAACAACGACATAAATGATTATTTCAATATTCTTAAATTCAGAAAATACCGAACCTGATTTTCTCATACCACTTTGATAATATGTAAGTACTTATTAGTTAAGCAAAATTAAAATACTTTGCTGTACACGCAAAGAAAAATCAGTAAAAAGGCGCTTTTTTTAAACAAAAATAAAAAACTGGTTATACTCAGGCGAGTAAAACCGGTTTTTAAAGGGTATTTTTGAATTAATTATTCTGCAACTACTAAAACCAAAAATTTGTATTTGAAAGATTTAATAAGGGAAAACAATTTTTTTGCAATTACAGCTACTAAGGGAACTTTTAAAATAAGGTTTTATACTGTCTTAACCCTTAGTAGCATAATCAATCTCCAAAATTTGCCCTTATTTTTTTGTTGATATTACACAAAAGAGCATCTCTTTCAATAAAAAAACCGGTTATACTCTGGTGAGTAAAACCGGTTTTTAAAGGGTATTTTAGAATTAATTATTCTGCAACTACTTCGAAAGCAACTTCTACAGAAACTTCTTTGTGAAGTTTCAAAGTAGCTTTGTATGAACCAATTTCTTTAACAGGTTCTTTCAGTACAATAACTTTACGATCAACTGTGAAACCGGCTTTTTCGAAAGCATCAGCCAACTGAATAGGGCCAACTGCACCAAAGATTTTACCGGTAGAGCTTGATTTTGCACCTACAGTTAATGTAATGTCTTTTACTTTTTCTGCAAGTTCAGCAGCTTCGTTTTTCAGACGTTCCAGTTTGTGAGCACGTTGTTTCAGGTCTTCAGCCAACATTTTTTTTGCTGAAGCAGTAGCTAAAACAGCTTTTTTTGTAGGTATAAGGAAGTTACGTCCGTAACCATCTTTTACTTTAACAATATCGCCTTTGTAACCAAGGTTGATTACATCTTCTTTCAATATAATTTCCATACTTTTTCCTCCTTCTTAATTATTTCATCATATCGGTTACATAAGGAAGCAACGCTATGTGGCGTGCTCTTTTCACTGCCTGAGCTACTTTACGCTGATATTTCAACGAAGTACCGGTAAGACGACGGGGAAGAATTTTTCCCTGCTCGTTGAGGAATTTTTTCAAAAATTCCGGATCTTTGTAGTCGATATATTTAATACCGCTCTTTTTGAAACGACAATATTTTTTCTTTTTAACATCAACCGATGGAGGAGTTAAATATCTGATATCTCCGTTATTTGCTGCCATTTTTTAGTTCTCCTTTACTTCTTTAGATTTAACACCTTTTCTTTTTTCTGCATATTCGTACGCATACTTGTCCAAACGGAACGAAAGAAAGCGTAATACACGTTCATCGCGACGGAATTGAGTTTCCAGTTTCGCAATTACTGTCGATTCAGCGTCGAACTGAAGTAACGAATAAAATCCTGTGGATTTCTTTTGAATTGGGTAAGCAAGTTTGCGCAAGCCCCAGTTCTCTTCATTTGTAATAGTCGCACCACTTTCTGTCAAAAGTGCTTTGAACTTTTCTACCGCTTCCTTCATCTGTACATCAGACAAAACGGGAGTTAAAATGAAAACGGTTTCATAATGATTTAACATACTGTTTACTAACTTTTTAAAATTTATAATTTTGATTTTATTAAAGCGGGGCAAAGATACTGTTTTTTATTCGAATAGCAAAGAGATGATGATGAAAAAGTTTGGGAAGTTAATCAGTTAATCGGTTTATAATGTTATTTGGTTCATCAGATTATAAGGTTAATGGTTTAATGGGTCAGTATGATTTAACTTTACTCAAATATTTCGATATGCCAATCAACCAATTAACTAATCAACAAATAACTAATCAACTGATTAACCAATTCACCCATCACCCATCACCCAATTAACTGCCTCGCAAATTCTTCAGCTTCGCTTAGCATATCTATTTTACCAATATCCATCATTTTGTAATTTTCAGGAACAAAGCCTGCAATTACATTTTCCTTCAAATTATTCAGATAGAAATCCATGACCGGGAATTTGGATTCGTAACTTTTCATCAGTTCAAAAACAGTAGGAGAGAGGATTTGAATTCCTGAAAAGGCAAGTTTTTGGTAAAGCTGTGGTTTGCTGAAGTCTTCAGGTTTTAGTTCTCCGGTTTTTTCGTTGGTCCAGCCTTTCAGCCGTATATCATCATCGAATAAAAGATAACGAAACGTATTTCTGCTACTCACAACCAAAGTCGCTAATGGATTTCGTCGTACATGCTGCAGGTAAAGTTCCTGCAGATTTACATTCGACAAAATATCTACGTTGTGCACAAGAAATGGTTTGCCATCGTCGAAAAAATGCTGCACTTTCTTTATTCCACCGCCGGTATCGAGCAGCATATCACGTTCATCAGAAATCTCAATACGAATTCCGAAATTGTTGTTAGCTTTCAGAAAATCAATAATTTGATCCGGAAAATGATGAATGTTGACAATGATTTCGTCGAAACCCGCGTTTTTTAGTTTTTCTATCACATGCTGGAGCAAAGGTTTTCCTGCAATAGGAACCAGAGCTTTTGGCATTGTGTCAGTTAATGGTTTTAAGCGAGTTCCAAGACCAGCTGCAAAGATTAATGCTTTCATTTTTTTTATGATATGACTCCCTTCGGTCGTGATATTAGTAATACTGATATTATTTTCAATGATATGACTCCCTTCGGTCGTGAAATTAGCTGTGCTGATATTATCTTCGATGATATTACTCCCTTCGGTCGTGAAATTAGCTGTGCTGATATTATCTTCGATGATATTACTCCCTTCGGTCGTGAAATTAGCTGTGCTGATATTATCTTCGATGATATTACTCCCTTCGGTCGTGAAATTAGCTGTGCTGATATTATCTTCGATGATATTACTCCCTTCGGTCGTGTTATTAGCTGTGCTGATATTATTTTCAACGATATGACTCCCTTGGTTGTGATATTATTTATCAGAATTTTTTTGATTCATTAAGAGTGTTTGTGTTTTGATAAATTTATTGAGTTTATACCCAAGGATATTTAATTGATCGAAAAGTAATTTATACGTAATATCGTCTATTAATTTTCTCCTATGCGATTTATCCAACCACGTTTTACATTCATATAACGACCCTCGGGCTATATAATAAAAACTTCGGGAATCTTTGTAGCTATTTCTACCAAAGCCTTCACTGATATTTGCACTTATCGAATCAGATGCACGTACCCATTGTTTACCAATGGTATCTTTTGCGAAATAATCCCATTGTACTACGAAATCCCAAACTTTGTCAGAATAATCCATAGAAATATTATAAATTTCAAGATCTTCCAGTTTCATATATATTGATTTTAAAGTTATCTATTTGTAACATTTATCAATTTTTTTCTTAACACGACCGTAAGGAGTAATATCAACTTTAGTTCATATCACTTTAGTCGTATCAACTTCAGTTTCTTACACGACCGTAGGGAGTAATATCAACTTTAGTTTATATCACTTTAGTCGTATCAACTTCAGTTTCTTACACGACCGTAGGGAGTAATATCAACTTTAGTTTATATCACTTTAGTCGTATCAACTTCAGTTTCTTACACGACCGTAGGGAGTAATATCAACTTTAGTTCATATCACTTTAGTCGTATCAACTTCAGTTTCTTTTCACGACCGTAGGGAGTCATATCACGAAGTCATATCAACTGAAGTTCATATCAATTCTTCGAATTAAATATCTCTTCCTTATTCTGCTCTCTGTGAATCAACTGCACTTCCACGCCGAATTTTTCGCTGATATGCTCGGCTGTTTTTTGCGCCGAATACACCGAGCGATGCTGACCGCCGGTACATCCAAACGAAATCATCAGGTTGGTGAATCCACGATCCTTATAGCGTTTTACCGAGGAATCAACCAGTTGGAATGTGCTATCGAGGAATGTAAGTATCTCACCATCTTCTTCCAGGAATTTTTTCACGGAATCTTCCAGGCCGGTTACATGTTTATAGCGTTCGTATTTTCCCGGATTATTTACTGCTCTGCAATCGAAAACAAATCCGCCACCATTGCCCGAATCGTCGTTCGGAATACCTTTTTTGTAGGAAAAACTGTACACTTTAACTACCAAAGGTTTACGTACATCCACTTCGCGGAATTGCTTCAATTCAGTCATTTGGCGCAAAATGTCGAGCAAATACGGATAACCTGAAACATCGTTTTTGATAATTTCCCGTAAGTTTTCGATGGCAAACGGAATGCTTTGCAGGAAATGCGGTTTCTTTTCGAAATAACCCCGGAAACCATAAGCTCCCAAAACCTGCAGTGTACGGAAAAGCACAAAATGTTTTAATTGGGTACGGAATTCCGTTTCATCTGTTTTTATCAACTTATTAAGCGCTGTCAGGTATTCTTCGAGCAATTCTTCGCGAAGTTCATCGCTGTATTTGGCTTTTGCCTGCCATAGAAATGATGCAACATCGTAATGCAGTGGTCCTTTGCGTCCTCCCTGAAAATCGATAAAATAGGGCTCGTTGTCTTTCACCATTACATTGCGACTCTGAAAGTCGCGGTACATAAAGGTGTTCGAACTGTTTTGCAGTAAAATATCGGACAAACGCTGAAAATCATCTTCGAGCCGGTTTTCCTGAAATTCCAGTCCTGTAGATTTCAGAAAACAATATTTGAAATAATTCAGATCCCAAAGGATGGAACGTTCGTTAAATTCCGGTTGCGGATAACACACCGAGAAATCAAATCCTTCGGCGCCTTTCACCTGAATAACGGGTAGAAGTCGCATGGTTTTACGTAATATTTCTTTTTCCGGTTCGCAGAAAACGCCCGTTTTACGGCCTTCTGCAATAAAATCGAACAAAAGCGTATTGCCAATATCTTCCTGAATGTAGAAAAGGCCATCCGGTGTTTGACTCAGAAATTCAGGTACAGGTATTCCTTTGGTACGAAAATGTTGAGCCATAGTGATAAAGGCGTGATTTTCTTCTTTCGAAGTGCCGGCCACACCAATAAGCGAGGTATTTTTGCTTTCGAGACGGAAATAACGGCGATTCGATCCGGAAGCCGAAAGTTCTTCTTTCGATAGCAGTTTTTCTCCGGTATGCTGACGGAAAAGGATTTCTAATTCGTTCATGAATAGTTTTATTTTTATGCAAATATACAAACTTTTTGGGTAAAATTCCGGTGGAGGAAAGCTGGAAATATGTAATAGAAGACGGATGTAGCTGATCAGATAGACTTACACGGATAATGATTTTTTAATGACGGATTTCTATCGGATAATTTCCTTGCGGAAATGCGAATACATTCAGCCGGGTCTCGCGACTTCCAAGTCGCGAATATTAAAAAGAAATTGTGACTTTTTCTTTTGGGTACAGCGAGTTTTTCGGGTGCAGTGAACCAACGTTCCGATAGCTATCGGAAGACCAAAGGGAATTAATTCCAGATCGCGTAATTATTCAAAAAAGTAGAAAGCCGAATGACCCGTTTGATTTTCGGGTGATTCGACTTCCAAGTCGAATAATTATTTAAATCAGCGACTTGGAAGTTGCTGCACCCTAAAGTCACTACGTTTTGGGACGACAGAGTTCCGACTCTGTCGAAAAAGAATGGGAAGCATTACAGGCTAATAAGGAGTGGGAGAGAAACTCTGTCAGGAGTTGGTGAATATAGACAGAGTCGGAACTCTGTTATCCCGAATCAGCGACTTGGAAGTCGCTGCACCCGAAAAATAAATCGCGAGTCGGAATTAACTCCCTTTGGTCGTTGACCGTTGGTTCGCGAGACCCGAATACAAAAAGTAAGGCCATCGCAATATGCGACAGCCTTACTGAAACCTTTTAAACTCTTGAAACTTGAAACTCTTGAAACTTCAAAAATCTACTATGCCATCGGAAATGGATGTGAATTATAAAAATCCTGTTGATTCATACTCTCACCGGGAGCAGTATCCGGAGGAGTTGATTCCAATGCCAACGATATCTCATTGTCGAGTTGTATCAACGTGATTTCAGGTTGAATATACGATTGTTTTTTAATTGAAAAATCGCTGTTCTCTGTTTGTATGTTGCTATTCTGTGTGTTCATAAATTGTGTTTTAATTATTTTCGGGGTAAGAATATGGATAAATGATATTGTTTTGCACTCGACCAAGTCCCTCTCCAAGGGAGAGGGATTAGGGTGAGGTCATTTCAACGATTCAGATTTATTTTTCCCGAATAGTCGGTACCATTTATTTTTCCTTTCAGAATATAAACACCATCGTATTTCACTTCACGGAATTCGTTCACTCCACTTACTATTGGCTTGGTAACTATTTGCTGACCAAGGGCATTAAATACAGTTACATAACTATCGCCCGAAACTTCACCGGTTACATTCAGCGACAATGTATTGCTGTTGTTCAGATAGAGCAGCTGTTTGTTGTCTGTATTGTTTGCAAAACCGGTAACCGCACCCGAAGTCTTAAATATTACACTGAACCTGCTGGTGGTATTAGTCACATCCGAAGCAAAACTGTATTCCGATTCCGGAGTAAGTAGCGTTTCGGTATTGAGCATATTATCGCGCAGGATGATGGCAGTTTCAGTATCGAAATTCCGAAGCTCCGAAGCTTTCAGTGTATACGTACCAACCTGACCGGCAGCAAAACCTAACAGAATTTCAGTATTGTAAGGTATGTCGTTCATTCCGTTAATAACCAGCTGATTTGTGCCAACCGTAGTAAATAAATCTGGTACGGAAGCCGAATTGTTCAACATTTTTTGTGAATCGTATGCATCAAAGGCATTTGAGGCATTGGCATCGAACATTAAAATTGTTTCATCTCTATTCGTACCGTTCGAAACCTGCAAACGCATTAATCTGCGAACATTTTCTTCTGTTGACCGTAATTTTAAAGGAGTTGTTGTTACCGTAGCTGCATTAATAGTAGGATTAGCATGATAACGCATGGCATTGGTAAATGTAAGTGTTGTATCTGCATCAGTTTTAACCCAAAATGCTTGCATTGGTGGAATTACGCCAGTTACAGCAGTTCCTGAAATTTGTGTACCTTCACCTGTAGTAGTATTTACTGATTCAAAAAGATATGCGGGAGTATCACCTGTAGTACGTGTACGATACCAAACTGTTTTCTCTAAATGTCTGTTTGAATTTACTACAGCATTTACATACACATACGATGGATATGGATTTCCAACCAAATTAAATCCGCTTTTTGTAGCTGATGCTGTTTTTGTAAGATCTACAGTGATATCACCATCATTCAAATGTCCTCCGGTTTCTGTACTGAAAGTTAGTGTTGCTTCTCCTGTCGGTTTCGCAATATAACCAATACCGGGTGTTAATGTTATACCTTCTGATATATCTTTCCAATATAAACTTGCAGGTGCTACAAATCCGGTATTATCACCCGGTTCAATATACTGATAACAGGTAAAATCTGCTGGCAACTTTGCATTGCTTACAGGTGAAGATACATACCAGTTACGGGTAGTCGCAAGATATTGTTGTACGGTAGCTGAGCCTGAATTGGTAAATGTTCCGTTGTTTACTAATGTGGCTGTGCCATTAACATCCGATTTCAAAGCAATATTACCTGCATTAGTTAATGAAGTACTTACAGTTAATTGTTTTCCTGCTTCAACATTTATTTTCGAACCACTTCCAATGGACAAAGTAGGAATTGTTCGGTTGTCAGTTAATGAAATGCCCGCAGTATTATTTACATTAAGTGTATTTATTATATTACTTGCCGGAAATTCATTACCTTTTACAGAAGTACCATTATAAGTAAGATTAACTGACGTTACAAATGTTGGAATTGAAGCTAATGTACCACCATTTATTATTAAAGTTGCGCCATTATCTAATGTCAACTGATTAGAAGAATTATCCAACGTTCCGGTAGTTAAAGTAAGAGTTCCTGAAACGGTTGTAGGCGCTGATAATGATTGACCAGTTAACTTGTCAATGGTCAAATTTTTAATTGTAGTTGGTATTTCTACCGAGCCTCCTGTCACATTTACGCTTGCATTACTGCCGTATGTTATTGTATGACCGTTTTTATCCAAGGTACCGGAAGTTAAAGTTAAAGTACCATTTACAGTTATGTCTCCACTTAAACTTACTCCTACAGAATTTGCTATTTCAATATTATTTGCAGTAGTTAACAATGCACCTGTAGCCTGTACAGAAGAACTGTTAAAGATATAATTAGTTCCAACATCTAGTGTTTTAGTACCGGTAACTGTAATATTACCATTGATACCACTAGTATGAGCGGTTTTAAGTGTTGCACCACTTACTGTTGTAAATGTAGATGCAGATGTGCCAAATGTGTTCGAACCTAAATCTAATATTGAAGTTGCGTTAACAGTAATCGATTGAGTACTTCCACTTCCAGTAATTAAAATTGTTCCGGCATTAGAAAAACTTTGGTTTGTACCATTAAAAACAATTGCAGATGAACCCGCTGTTGCATCGTTTTTTATTGTTGCACTTGCTCCAATTGTTAAATTGCCTCCAACATTTAATGTGCCTGGGGTTGAACCTCCTGATGTTTTAAGATACATTGTTCCTGAAGTAATGTCAGTATTATTAGTAACAGTTAAAGATCTTGTACCTGAGGATGCATTTCGATTTATTATAGTATTTCCTCCAGTTTGTTCAAAACTGTTTGCAGATAATACAGATGTGTTTGAATTTGTTCCACTTGTAACTAACAATACTGCCCCAGAACCAGTACTAACAATTTTAAGCTTTTCATCAATTACATAAGAATTGCTAAATTGAATATAAGAATTTAAATCAGTACCTATTGCTGTACAATCAATCCAAATTGATTTATAATGACTTGTAGGACTGCCTGGAAGAGAAGGAGTTCCACTATAGCTTCCAGAAATCTTTAAAATGGAACCTGTATTCCAAGTTGCCGTTGGCAATGAAATTGAAGAACCACCAACAGAGTGTTCATACACCCCATTTACGGTTAATGTTTTTCCAGACCCCAAAGTTACAGTAGCCGTCGCTTTTAATGTTGATGTAGCATCTACAGTTGTGGTTGGGATAGTTGTTGCTGCGTCTACTGTTACAGTAAAACCATTCTGAATGGAAACACTGGTTGCTGTTTGTGTTGGAGCAGAAGTTGCATTTATCCAGTCTGTTCCATTGATTGAACTTTGCCATGTGTTACTTGCACTCCAAACACCTGTTGCTCTTGATTTAAAATAATCAGTAGTAGAAGTTCCACTTGTTACAGAAACACTATAGTCTTGAGTTGAACCATCTTCAGCCGTAACTGTATATGTTACCGTATTTGTAAAATCAATCGATGCTGATCCCAATGGACTTACTGTTGCATAATCAGACAGTGTGATGGCTGATGATGTTATCGAAGTAAGATTTGTGTTTTGTGGAACTGATATAGCAATTGTTTTTGCATTTTCATCAATTGTTGAACTTAGTTGTCCGGTAATGGTAAATGCTGTAATTGCTTTTGCTGTATTGAGAGTTCTCGCAGAGCCTGTTCCTGCTGTACTGTAATAATTAGGACTTGAAGCACTGTTATTGTTATATTCATAAACTGCAAAGTAATATGTTGTATTTGTAGTTAATGCAGTAACTGTCACCGTTGCATCTGTGCCATCATACACTACATATCCATCGCCCAATGCAGTTCCTCCTGTACCATATGCAGTATTAGCAGTGTAAGTTGTACCATCTGTGGGTACACTTGTTGGTGCTGCTCCCTGACGGGCAACTACAATTCTTCGACTTCCATCACCTCCTGAAAAGTTTACAATCAACGAGGTGGATGTTTTTGTTCCAAAACTTACTGTACTAGCTGTTGTTGGTTCAGTAGCTAAAGTTGTAAATGAAACTTCGCTGCCATAACTTGTGCCAACACTGTTTGTAGCGTAAGCCTTTACATAATAAAGTGTATTTGCATTTAAGCCGGTTAATGATTGCGAGTAAGAGCCTGTAGATGTTCCGCCTTCTGCAACTGTTGTTCCTGCTGTTTCGGCAGGACTTGAGGTATTATAGACCAATCCACGAGCAGTTAAAGCATCGCCACCATTACTTGATATATTTCCACCGCTTGAAGCACCTGAAACTGTAATAGCACTGATACTTGTTGTTGAAAGTGTTGGTGCTGAAAGATTCAAAGTTGTTATTTCAGCGCTTTCGCTAGACCATGCACTAACTCCTCCTACATTTTCGGCACGAACTCTGAAATAATAGGGTGTATTTACAGTTAAACCTGTTATAGCTTGCGATAAATTACCAGAACTAATGCTACTGACTTCAGCAGCAAGTGATGAGTAATTTCCACTTGTAGCCGTTACCTGTACTCTGTATGTATAGCTTGCAGTTCCAAGTGTGGCAGGTGCAGTCCAATGTGCAGTAAATCCGGTTGGGGTTTGTGTGTCGCCTGTTCCTACAGTTGGCACATCGGGTAAAGTAGTAAATGTAGCATCGCTTCCATTGGTAGTACCTGCTGAGTTTACACCTTTTAAACGAAAATGATAAAGCGTATTAGGTGTAAGCCCGCTTAGTGAACCTGAAACAGAAGTGTTACTGATGCCTGAAACAGGACTTTCTGCTGCTGTAACCGAAGAACCATAACTAACAGATGAGCCATAATCGAATGTAACTGTTGTAGATGCTGCTTGTGCATTAATAGTGCCTGCTAATGAAGCTCCTGTAGTTGAAATACTGCTTGCTGAACCTGTGGTGGCAGTAGGTGCACCGTAAGCTAACTGATTATTTGGATTGCCTGTTGCTGTTGCAGTGTAATATTTTTCAGTGCCGCCAGTTCCATTGTATTCAAAAGCCTGTAAATAATATGTATGACCTACCTGTAAATTGGTAAGATTTACCGATGTTGAACTTCCATTGTAAACACAATAATAACCCGAAGAACCTAATTGCGTGCCTGTCGGACTTCCACTGTTCCAATTTGAACTTGCCGTATAGCTAGTATTATCACTTGGATTTGTAATTGCGCCTGATGCATCTTTCATAAAAACTGCTACATTCGAACCATTTCCTCGTGTCCAGGCTGCGGTCATGGATGTAGCTGTGATGTTGGAAAATGAAATAGTGTTGGCTTGGGTTGTGGGGGCAGATAAAGGTGCTGGAGAAAGGTCAGTTATAACTATATTATCAAGCCTTAATTCAGCTCTTTTACCACTATTTAAGCCTATATAAATTTGTTGTAATGCACCAGCAGCAGTTGTTGCTGGGGCTGCAGTTACTATTCTTGTTGTGCCCATCCACAAATCCCATTTATCATCTGCTAAAGTAGAAGTTCCATTGGAAGGATCAGTATAAGATAATGAGGCACCGGTGTTATTCATAACCCATACCATTGATTTCCATGTACTAGAAGTCAATGTTGAAGAGCCAGTAATAGTTGTTGCTGAGCCGTAGGTACATATCATTGCTGTACTATTTGAAGAAATAGAAAAAGCAGAATGCATTAAAGACGCAGAAGGTAATGTAGAAGTATTGTATCCATCTGTTAACCCACTTCCAATCGCAAAATTTACACCTTGATTAGATCCACTTGATATACAGTAAAAATATATATCAAATGCCATTTTAATTGCGGTAGGTGCTGTTGTTGCAAAGTTTGTAGTTCTTTCTAATGACCAATAATATGAAGTATTATTGCCATAATTTGCAAAATTCCCAGTTGTAGGTGAAGTGCCCGGATAATTGGTTGTACTGTTTATGGCAAAACCGCAAGTACCTTTAGCGATACCTGTGCATGATGTAAATTGATTTGCACCCGAGCCAAAAATACCTCCAGTTGATGTTGTGTAAGCAGTAGTTGTATTTGCTACATATGGCACTGCAGTTGCAGCATCAAAATTCTGAGTGAATAAGATATCCCCATTAGCAGCATTTACTCCCCCCGTAAACATTAAACCAATTAACATTACAAGCGAGAAAATAAAACGATTTTTGAATAAATTTTGCCCTACACAGGCAGCTGGATGGAGTACATGATGTTCCATAAATGATAGTATTAGATGTTTTTTAGATTCAAGGGTTTTCGGTTGTAATATGCATTACACCGACTTTACAAAAATACTTCTTAGCTTTTAAGCGGATGTGTATAAATTAGCTATTGATGTGTGTAAACTGTTGTAGGTTAGAATTCTTTGTGGATTAATTGGCAAAAGTGTGGAAAAAATGACAGAACACCTCACCCTAACCCTCTCCCTTGGAGAGGGAACGAGCGTTTGCCAAAATTTTTATTGAGTTTTAAAATTGTTTTTAGTTAGTTTTTTAGCAATCGCTTTGTATCACGCTTTCTCTCTCTCCTTTGGAGAGAGCCGGAGAGAGGTCTGATACTCTTTTTCAGTGTGCGGAGGGTGATTTTCATTCTCACGAGAGTCTTTTTCGGTGTCCGGAGACTGAATTTCAGTGTCAGGAGGCTGTTTTCCGTCCGACCGATAGCCGGTCAGACGGGTGGGAGAGTGAAAATCAGTCTCCATTGACTCTTTATCAGTGTCGTGAGGCAGACAGTCAGTATTCGGAGACTGATTGCCGGTGTTCGGAGAGTGAAAATCAGTCTCGCTTGGTTTTACGGCGAATACCAGAATGCCCGCAAAGTTATCGATCGCCCGGGTGGTAGCTCTACCAAAGTAGATGCCGGGGCAAAATCCGAAAATATATAGTCGTCAATGAAAGTATAAAACGCGAATCGGGAAGAGTCCGGTTTGCGTTTTTTGTGATTATATTTTTAGTAATAAGTTTGTAAATCCATATTCTTTTCTGAAATTTGTACGCAAATACTAAAACATGAAATTATGAAGCTGAAATTATTTTTGTTGGCCTGTCTTACAGGGTTATTTTCGATGGTTTACGCACAGAATCCTGTGGTGAAAGAACAAAAACCGGTGGTGAAATACCGTTATTGCGAAATTATTGTGCCCAATGGAGTGGTGTATAAAGGGTCGGTGGAAGTGGACTTCGGACAAGAAATACGTTGGTTTAAAAGCCGCCGTTTGCAGGACGAAAACGGTAGAACAATACGCTTCAATTCAGTGGTGGATGCCCTCAACTATATGGGCGACCTTGGCTGGGAATTTCAGAATACCTATATTTTAAAATCTGGCGAAACAACCACAGAGTTACATTACGTTATGCGTCAAACCGTTCAACCGGAAATTTGAAACCATTGATATATACGTAGAGACGCGGCATGCCACGTCTCTATAAATTTTCAGAACTCGAAACTCAAAACTCGGAACTATAAACAATATGAAACCTTTCCCCTTATATCTTCTGCTCGCTCTTGGCTTGCTTGCGGCCTGTAACAATGCTAAAAAAGAAAACTCCGAAGGAAACGATTACACCGTGAATGTCGCCATCAACGATTCAGCCGAACATCCGAAAATTACAGCGCTGAAACAGTTTATGGATAGTTGCGACAGTGCCGATGTGAGCTCGGTATCGGCAGTAACAGTGCGGTTTACGCAGATTTTTGCAGGGCAAACCACCGGTTTGTGCGATACTGCTTACGTGGTGTTTCAGAATTTTTACGATAGCGTGGATGTGCATATCAACGATTCGCTGCAAAACGACACGCTGGATTATGCAGCTATGATGGAAGCGCCCAAAGCGCCTAAATTGCTGAAAGATTTTAAAAAGAAACTGGTCGCTAACGGTTTCCGATTGGTAAATTCGTCCGGTGCAGTGTACATAGAGCAGGACAGGAGCTATGTATCGAAAAACTTCTATCCGTTGCTGTCCGACAGCATGAAAGTGTATCTCGACGAAATAAAACTGGAAAGTGAACAGGGTTTTGCACTCGACGAACAGATATCCATCACACCCGATAAACTGGTGAACAGAGTTATCTGGTACGAAAAGTTTATCGCCGGAAATCCAAAATTTTTGTATCAGACTAACTGTAAGAATTTCCGGAAAGCATATCTCACTTATCTGGTAAACGGATATGGAAAATCAGCATTGTATTCCGACAACACGACGAAAGAACTCTCGGCGTACTTTGCCGAAGCGTATGCGTATCTGCTCAAAACCTTTCCACAATCCGAAACAGCCGTGTTGCTGCAATCTTATATAGATGCTCTGCAGCAAAAGCAAACGCAAAAAGCCAATGAACAGCGCAAAACCTTTGTTATAAAGGGACTGATTTATAATCTGGAGTAGGATTTTGTTTTTTTTATAAATCAGGGGAAAAGCGACTGAGGGTTTTCAAAAAGTTCATTCACAATTTAGTGAAGCTATAAAAGTAAGTTAAGTCTTGAATAATTCGCTTTCTGAACGCTAAGGCGCTACGGCGCAAAGCCGCAAAAGAATTTTTCTTCGTGTCTTAGCGGCTTAGCGACTTCGCGTTCAAAATTATACTTACTTCTACTTTACCACAATAAATTATGAAACCACAAAAGAACACAAAAGAATCACAAAAGGACAAAATGTCTTTTTATGAATACAAAAAAGGAATTTTCAATATTGGAAATGATTTTTTTTGTTGACTTTTGTGTTCACCGATAACTATCGGTATGGTTTAATTCTTATAAATATTTCTTTGGTTATTAATTTTGGTAAAGTAGAATTACAAATTGATAGAAAATCTTTTATCAAATCTACTTTTGAGATGGTCTCAGGCGCTTGTCCCTCACTAACATTAACTTTCTGTTTTCAATAATTTGTGTGTATTTGCGTGAAGTTGCGTTCAAAAAACATCACGCTGCAAGGCCGTTGTTTCGCTGTTCTATACTTCGTTCGAAATAAGCACACCTGTCATCGACAGCGATCCCATGACCAGTTTGTCGTTAAATAAACTCACTTTGTCATTGTCGTTTTTCAGCGCCATACTGTAAAGCAGTGGCAGGAAATGTTCGTCGGTTGGAGCCGCTTTGGCTATGGCCGGTCCGAGATTTTTAAACTGAACAAGTTTATCGTAACTGTCCGAGAGCAGTAAATCATTCACTTTATCGCGTGCTTCCATGGCCCATTCGTGACCATAATCGGCGTGATACCAGTCCACTTCGCGCAGGTTATGCACAATATTGCCGCTCGAAAACAGCAACACGCCTTTTGTGCGCAAAAACGCCAGTTCGCGGGCAAAACTATAATGTTGCTCCGGTGTAAAATGGCGGTTTAAACTGATTTGTACCACAGGAATATCTGCTTTCGGGAAAATATGTTTCAACACGCTCCACGTTCCGTGATCCAATCCCCAGTCTGTCGTACCGCTCAGGGTGTTTTCACCCAGTGAATCTATTAGTTTTCCGGCAAATCCGGGGTTTCCGGGTGCGGGATATTGTACACTGTATAGTTCATCCGGAAATCCGCCAAAATCGTGAATGGTTTGCGGTGCGGGCATGGCAGTTATTTTCGCTCCACGGGTTTCCCAGTGTGCCGAAATGCTTACGATAAGTGCCGGTACAGGTATTTCCTTCCCAATACGTGCCCATGTTTGTGTAAATTCATTTTGTTCAATAGCGTTCATGGGATTCCCATGTCCGGCAAAAATAACGGGCATAGGCGCAGTGTCGGGAAGAAAATGAAAATCAGTCATAAAGGGTTACTTTTTTTCGATACAGTTAAACATCCACTGAATTCCAAATTTATCTGTCAGGCTACCATAATAAGCTCCCCAGAAAGTGTCCTGAAGTTCCTGATCAACTACACCACCCTGTTTCAGTGCATCGAAAATTCTCTTTGTTTCTTCGCGGGAATCGGTGTTGAGCATAATATGCACATTGTTTCCCTTGTTTAATTTAAAACCAAACGATTCCGGTGCATCCGAACTCATCAAAACATGACCGCCTGTAATGGGCATGGAGGCGTGCATGATAAGGTTCTTAACTTCTTCGGGAATAGCAGGAGCACCTTCCTGAGGTGGCATTTCGCCAAAACGGTTGATTTCACTTATTTTAGTTCCGAAAACTGTTTCGTAAAACAGAAACGCTTCTTCTGTTTCTTTGGCAAAATTGAGATAAATACTAACTGATGACATAAAAATTGATGTGTAAATTGTTGTTTGAAGTAATTGGATAAATATAATAAAGTTTATATAAGTTCAATACTGTGTTATTTTTATAGTTAAATAATTGAAAATCAATTAATTAACCTATATTTTTATTTGGTTAACTTCCTGAAAATCAGTATCTTTATAGATTATACCACTAATTTATAAAGTATGATTTTCACAGAAGTTAACACTTTTATTTCAGTTGTCAGTACTGCTTTTAATGGTTTATCACTCAATAAATGGCGACGTGACTTTTTAATAGAAATTTTTATGTTGTACATGGTAATTCCAGGTCGTATTAATTTTACTCAAATGAGTCGATACAGTAATTACAGCGAACAACGATTTCGAAATCAATTCAAACAAAAATTTGATTTTATGAACTACAATACATCACTTATAACACCATTTGTTGGTTCGCGAACAGCCATTTCATTTGACCCGAGTCATATTGAGAAATCGGGCAAAAAGACACCCTATCTTGGTTCGTTTTGGTCAGGTTCAGACCAATGTACTAAACGAGGGCTTGAAATTGCTCAGATCGCTTTAATCGACATCGACTTAAAGCAAAGCTTTCATTTGGAGGCTGTACAAACTGTGCCGGCAAAAACATTAAAAGTAGCCTCCATGTCGTTAGTCGATTGGTATGCACAGACAATCATTAAACGAAAAGAGGATCTTCAAAAAATATCTAATATCGTTGTTGCCGATGCATTCTTTTCAAAGATAACATTTATACAACAACTTATGAATGAAGGTTTTAATGTTATATCTAAACTCAGAGACGATGCAAACCTACGTTATAAATTTACAGGTGAATACTCTGGTGTAGGAAGACCACCTCATTTAGCAGGCAGAATCGATTTGGACAATTTGAACATGGATATATTTACTCACATTGAAATTAATGATACAACCCAGGCATTTTATGCTATTGTAAACTCCAAATCATTGAAAACAGACATTTTGCTCGTTGTCGAACGAAAAACCGACGAAAACGGAAAAACAATTCAACGTTTGATATTCTCGACCGACACCAAAATGAATGCACTTGAAGTTTTATTGTATTATCACTGTCGATTTCAAATGGAATTCAATTTCAGAGATGCCAAACAGACTACTGGATTAAATCATTGCCAAGCCAGAGATTTAGATAAACTCGATTTTCATTTCAACTCTTCGCTTACAACTGTCAATATCATGAAAATTATTCACCTAAAGGATAAAAACAAAGCAGGTAAACCATTCTCAATTGCTGACTATAAACTACTGTATCACAATACGTTTCTACTAAATCGATTTATTGAGGCTTTCGGTATAAAACCGAAAACCCTAAAAAGTCACCACCATGTCAAAGAACTACTGTATTTCGGCACTAAAGCCGCTTAATATTAAATTTTTTCTAACGGACTATTGTAAGTTAGAATTTTATTGACCCCCAAACCCCCAAATGGGGGCTAAAAAGTGCTATTTGGGGGCTATTAGCTTTTTTTATAAAATTCAAAAACTACGTCTTAAAGCCCCCATTTGGGGGTTTGGGGGTCGGAAATGAAAATAAATAAAACTAACCAAAAATTATAGATATCCTAACTTATATAATGACTAATCTTTATTTTGAATGCTAAGTCGCTATCACGCAAAGTCACAAAGTTTATGAATTCTTAGCGTCATAGCGCTTAGTGTCTTTGCGTTCAAAAAAAATTCATTGAATATATTACATGATATTTAATTGATTCACCACTTATTTCTTTTGTTTATATCAAACAATTCAGCCCGGTTACAGTTCATAAATGATGAAAATTTGTTCTTATACTATGTATCATTGCTGTACTTTTATGACATATTTCAATTAAAAGTGTATTTTTGTCGGTCGGATTTTCAAAAAAACCCCGAAAACGATCACTAAAATCAATATTTGTATCATAAAAAACAACATTTTGCGCATGGAAGCTCCCTACTTTAAAGTGTATAAATACCGCTGGATAATGCTCAGTGTATATATGCTTATCATTATTGTGAATCAGTTACTCTGGATAACTTTTGCTCCTGTTACCGTTTTGTCCGCCGATTATTATGGCGTGGGCGATTTGCAGATAGGTATGCTATCCATGTGTTTTATGATAGTTTTTATCTTTGTATCAGTGCCAGCTTCGTGGATGATCGATAAATACGGAATTAAGATAAGTGTTGGCATCGGAGCTTTACTCACCGGAATTTTCGGCATGATGCGCGGCATGGTAGGCACCGATTACACTTTGTTGCTGATTGCTCAGATTGGTATAGCCGTGGGGCAGCCATTTTTATTAAACGCCATCACCAAGGTGGCAGCACGTTGGTTTCCTCTGTCGGAACGGGCTACGGCTTCGGGTTTGGGTACGTTAGCCATGTATGTTGGTGTACTTATAGGTATGTTGCTTACACCGGTGCTAGTTACAAAATCGGGTATGGATGGGATGTTGTACGATTATGGTGTAGCCTCTGTCATTATTGCTCTTATTTTTATACTTCTGTCGAAAGAACGGCCGCGCACAGCTCCCTGTCATGCGCATCAGGAAGAACGTTCTCTGGTATACGATGGACTGAAAGACACGCTGAAGAATAAAAATTTCTATCTGTTGCTTGTTATATTTTTTGTAGGCCTGGGTATTTTCAACAGCGTTACTACCTGGATCGAAGACATTCTCCGTCCGCGTGGCTTTTCAGCCGACGAAGCCGGAATCACCGGCGGTGTTATGATTGTGGGAGGTGTTCTGGGTGCGCTTATCATGCCTTTCCTTTCTGATAAACTGCAAAAAAGAAAGTTATTTATCATCATTGCGCTGGCAGGTGCTGTTGTCGGACTTGCCGGAGTGACTTTTGCAGAGAATTATATCCTTCTTCTTTTGTCGGGGATGATGCTCGGTTTCTTTTTGCTGAGTGCCGGTCCCATTGGCTTTCAGTATGGCGCTGAAATCACTTATCCTGCTTCCGAAGGCACTTCCAATGGTTTGCTGATATTGGCCGGACAAATTTCGGGTATAGCTTTTATTTTCGGGATGGATGGGATGAAAGATACAGTTACAGGTTCGATGACCGAACCGTTGGTCATTATGATTGTTCTGACCATTATAAGCTTTCTTATTGCATTCCGGCTAAAGGAATCTCCCTTTATGACCAAAAAATCTGAATAGTATGCAAAAACTTATTCTGTTTTTTCTGCTGATGTTTGTCACTCAAATTCGGGCACAAAATACTGATATCGATACCATATTGATAAAAGAGAGAATTCAAACAATTCAATCGATGCTGACGGAATCTGAAACGCCGGTCAATGTTTGGTGGTACGGTTGGCTGGGCGCTTATAGCGTGGCAACAGTAGGGCAGGGGACTGTTTATTTTCTGACTGATGATGTGCCATTAAAACAGGATATGGCTTTGGGTGCAGCCACTACTTTTCTGGGTGGCGCTTTGCAGTTGATAACACCTTTAAATACCGGAAAAGATGCGCGTTTGCTGGCTCAACTTCCCGAAACTACTCCACAGGAACAGCTCATTAAACTGCAAATGGCCGAAAAATATCTCCAAACCAATGCAACGACAGAAAAAGCGGGTCGCTCCTGGCAAATACATGCGCTAAACACGGCTGTCAATCTGGGTAGCGGATTTATCACCTGGCTGGCCTACAAACGAACTGTGTGGGATGGTGTAAGCAACTTCCTGCTCAATACGGTTATCACCGAAACACAGATTTGGACTCAGCCCACCCGAACATGGAAAGATTATCAGCGATATTGTCGACAATACAAGCAAGGTGAAATTGTGGTTAACAACAAAATTCAACCGGAATTTTACGTAAATACCTATGCTGGAGGTGTGTCGCTGAAAATAGTTTTTTAATTGAAATTTGTAAAAGTTATGTTTTCGAGAAAGAGTATCGTTCTGTTTTTCCTTATGTTCTCAGTGTATGTTTATTCTGTAAACGATAGTACAAAAGTCCATTGGGGTTGGTATAACAAGCATCTTTTCGTCTCAGCCGGTTATATTAACGGTAATGTAGCGCCAACCAATGTGTTTGTACGTGGTAGCAATCTTCAGTCGGCCAGAATTGATCATTTTCAGGCGATAAATCTGAAGTTCGGAACTCAAACTACAGGCGATAGATATTCTGAACAATTGTTCAATTCTCCTGTGTATGGAGTCGGACTCAAACTTCTCGATTTTCATAATCCGGCTGAAATAGGCTTTCCGATTGCTGTGTATGGATTCACCGAAATTCCATTCATCCGTTACAAAAAGTTTATGCTTAATGCGGAAGCCGGATTCGGCATCTCGTTTAACTGGCAATCGTTCAATCCGATTACAAATCAGTATAATATTTCACTTGGTTTGGGACAGGCGTTTATGAGTGATGCCGGTCTGAATGCAACGCTGCAAATCTCACCTAAAGTGGATCTTTTTGCCGGGTTTAACTTCACTCATTTCTCAAACGGTTCTATCAAGCAGCCAAATTTTGGAATAAATTCCTATGCCCCAAAAGTTGGTATTAAATACAACTTTAACGATAGACCTGATTATTTTCCCGTTCAGAAAGTTCCTTATAAACCACATGGTGAATGGGTTTTCTCCACCTTTGCTGCTATGAAAAATGTTATTTTCGATTCGGTAAAACTTGAAATAAGAGAAAAATATGAAGGGGCATTCTTTCCTGTATTTGGCGTTTCGGCTTTATATAACTGGAGAGTAAGTCCGTATTCCAGCTTTGGAATTGGCGGTACTTTCGATTTTAATGAATCCATCAATGCGCAGGTAGCGGTTGAAAACAATGAACTGGAAGATATTGACGGGCCGTTTTTTGAAAAGCTTGAATTAACCCATCTTGCAGCTTTTCATTATCAAACGGTTAAAGTACGATAAAAAAGCTGGTAAAACGGTTAGCTATTTTGCAATTTAAGCTGCATTTGTTGAGCTTCTGTTTTGTAAGCGTCTGAATTTCAGCTTCGGCTTGTTTTTGAAAGTCATTTGTAGTGCTCAGGGGGGTATTGATAAACAGCCGATTATGTATTTACTTTGCAGGCATGTATTTCAGAATCTCCATGCGCAAAAATCCAGAAACGAAAGAGCTGTCCGGCTATTATCGTTTATTGGAGAGTTACCGTAATCACAACGGTCAGGCATGTCATCGTACGATGTTAAGTGCGGGTTTTTTGGATGAGCTGAATGCCGACCAGTTGAATGCGATTCAAAAGATACTTACAGCCAAAGTGGCTAATCTGGGTAATCCGTTGTTTGAGTTACCATACAGCGATGATTTGGTGGTGCTGGATTATGTGGAACGTTTTTTCAACCGCATGGTGGTAGAGAAGCGTATTGATATACCAAAAGAGGAAGCCACACCGAAAGCCGCCATGCATGGAAAAGATTATCAAAGAATCGACATAAACAGCATTCGCAATAAAGATGTTCGGGAAATCGGGGCAGAATGGCTTTCTTATCAAGCGGTTGGTCAACTGCGCATTGCCTCGTTTTTAGAGCAACAAGGCTGGAATGATTCCGACATCCGATTAGCTCTGACACATATTATAAGCCGGGCGGTGTATCCGGCTTCGGAGCTCAAAACCTCCAGTTGGATAAAAGAGAATTCCGCCGTATGCGAAATCACCGGTTTTGATGTAGAAAAAGTCACGAAAGACCAATTGTACCGGATAAGCACCAAACTCTATAACGAAAAAGAGGCGTTGGAGCAATACTTATCTTTTCGAACAAACGAACTGTTTGATATTGAAGACAGAATCATGCTTTACGACCTGACAAATACTTATTTTGAGGGCAGAAAAACGGGAAGTGCACTCGCCAAGTTTGGCCGAAGTAAAGAAAAACGAAGCGATGCCAAACTGGTGGTATTGGCATTGGTTGTGAATCCTGAAGGGTTTATAAAATACTCAGCCATTCTTCAAGGAAATATGTCCGATCCGGCAACACTGGAATCAATGATTGAAAACCTTCGGGTCAAGACCTCCGGTTCGGCAAAAAAAGCCCTTATTGTGATGGATGCAGGTATTGCCACCGAAGATAACCTGAAAATGGTAAAAGCCAAAGGGTATGATTATTTGTGTGTTACCCGTTCGAGTCTAAAAAATTACAAGGTGGAAGCAGATGCAGCCACCGTTACGGTAACCGACAACAAGAAGCAAAAAATAGAACTTTGCCCCGTAAAGTCAGACAAGAATACGGATTATTACCTCAAAGTGGAAAGCCATACCAAAGAACTCAAGGAACGTTCGATGAACGACCAGTTCAGGCAACGCTTTGAAGACGGTTTACAGACAATAGCCGAGAGTCTGACAAAAAAAGGAGGAGTAAAACAGGCAGATAAAGTCTACGAACGTATTGGTCGGCTCAAAGGGAAATATCCGTCCATACAGCGCTATTTTGATATTGAAGTGGTGGTGGGTCAGCAGCCTGAAAGCAAAAGAAAACAGAAACAAGAAAAGAATGAAACTGAGCAAAAGCAAATAGCAACCGCCATCAATTGGGCAATAAAGAAAGATGTTGACATAAATGCACGCAGTGGCGTTTATTTTCTTCGAACCTCACTGGAAGGGCAATCCCAAGAGATGCTATGGCAGTTTTACAATACAATCCGTGAAATTGAAGCCACGTTTAGAATACTGAAAACCGATCTTGATTTGCGTCCCATCTATCACAAAAAGGATGAAAGTACAATGGCTCATTTGCACTTGGGATTATTAGCTTATTGGGTGGTAAACACCATCAGGCATCAACTCAAAAAAGAGGGCATACACAGTGGATGGAGTGAGATAGTACGAATAATGAATACGCAAAAAGCGGTTACCACATTAGCTCAAAACGATAAAGATGAAGTGATACAAATACGACGTTGCACAGAACCAAATCAAAAGGTACAAAAACTATATGACGCTCTAAAATACAAATATGCACCCTTCGTAAAGAAAAAATCTGTAGTGCTCAAATCTGAATTCCGAGAATAGCAAATCAATGTATAGCAAGAGTTTTATGCTGATTTGCTGCAAAGTGGGTTAAGTATATATCCGTCGTACACACTTCATGTCGATAGAGTTTCACTTGTCATTCAACCGGCTTTTTATATATTCCGGAGGTTTTACTCCAACCAATCTCCTGTTTTTCATCAGCGAATCAGCATTCAGTATCAAATCAATGATAATTTGTTGGCCGGTATTACGCTCAGAGATGCCAATGTACACGCCGATTTTGTAGAATGGACACTGGGCTGGAAAATCTCAAAATAAACGGGGAATCGGTGTGACGGTTTTTAATCAAAGCATTTTGAATCAGCGATTAAAATGCTTTGATTTTTTTTACTACCTCTTCTTTCGATATAAAGCCACTGTGTGTCCATACCAGTTTTTTCCCTTTGTATAACGATAACACCGGAACATCACCGATTTTCAGTTCTTTCAGCAATGCTTTGTTGGCATCCACATCAATACGTACCACCACCACTTTATCTTTCATATCTTTCGAAATTTCATCCAGATATGGTTTCATTTTTTTGCAAGGCGCACACCATTCACCGTAATAATCTATCAGTACCAGTTTATTTGTGTTGAGCAACGCCTGAAACTGTGCCATGGTCATTCCTATACTTGCAGGTTTCGAACTTGTTACAGCGGTAGTTTCGGGTAGGTTTGCTGCTCTCCAACGCATCATTCCACCTGTAAGATTGTAAATTTCTTTAAACCCGACTGAATTCAGATAACTCATGGCCGACGAACTTCTGGCACCACTCAAACAATACACAAAAACGGGTTTGCTTTTATCCAGTTTAGCTGCTTTTTGTGTAAAATCATTGGAACTGATGTCTATATTGATGGAATTCAGAATATGTCCCTGTGCATATTCACCGGGAGTACGCACATCAATAATCTGTCCGTTGGTTATTTGTTTTATTTTGGCGTTAAACGATGCCGCATCGAGGTTTACAGCTGTCTGTGCACTTGTGTTTATTGTCATTAATATGCTGATACAGCCTATCAGAAAAAGAATTCGTTTCATATAGTATTGTTGGATGATTTGTTTATTATGCAAATATATTGATAAATGTTCATATGTACATGTAATAGTGGTGAATTTAGAATATTTTATCAATTGTTATTACCTCAATATTTTTTGATTTTATTTTCCGATACAGAATTTTCCGAAGATATTTCCAAGAATTTCATCGTTGGATATCTGTCCCGTGATTTCTCCGATAAAATAAATACACTCTCTGATGTCCTGCGACAGAAAATCGCCCGAAATGCCATTTTCCAATCCTTCCAGTACTCTTTTAATGGATGCTCCTGCATTTATCAGAGCTTCGTAATGACGTATATTGTTAACAACCACATCACCGGGATGAATTTCGGGTAATTGTGCAGCTTTCACCAATAAGTTTTCCAACTCGTCGGTGTTCAGTTTGTTCTTGGCCGAAATATAAATACGTTCAGCATCGAATCGGTCGAACATCTGACCGATAATTTCCATTTCCTCGCCCTGAATTTTATCAATTTTATTGAAAACCAGAATAACTTTTTTTCCTTCAGCCCGTTTGGCTATCTTTTCAGTAAGCCATTCCATGTGTTCAGTCAACTGTGTACAGTCCAGAATCCATAAAACGATGGAAGCCTGTTCAATTTTTTGATAGGTACGTTCAATGCCCAGACTTTCTATTTTATCGCGGGTGTTGCGTATGCCCGCAGTGTCTATGAACCGGAAAGTAATACCTTTGATGGTCATTAAATCTTCAATTACATCACGGGTAGTACCGTGAATGTCCGAAACAATGGCTTTATCTTCGTTAAGCAACAGATTCAGTAGTGTAGATTTTCCAACATTGGTTTCGCCCACCAATGCCACCGGTACACCGTTTTTCAATGCATTTCCCACACTGAATGAGTTTGCCAGGCGTTGAATAGCGTTATCAATTTCTGTAGCCAGCAATTTTAACTGTGACCTGTTAGCGAACTCCACATCTTCTTCCGAAAAATCGAGTTCCAGTTCCACCAACGAAACAAAATTGAGTAAACGCGTGCGAAGTTTCGATAATTCATCCGAAAATCCACCGCGCATTTGCGATAAAGCCATGCGGTGCGATGCTGCGGAATTGGATGCAATTAAATCGGCAACAGCTTCGGCCTGCGATAAGTCCATTTTACCGTTCAGAAAAGCACGTTGTGTAAATTCTCCGGGCTTGGCCAACTGACAATCGTGTTTCAGCAGTATCTGAAGAATCTTTTGTTGTATAAAAACCGATCCGTGGCAGGCTATTTCTACTATATCTTCACCCGTAAATGAATTAGGGTTTTTGAAATAAGTAACAATAACTTCATCAACCACCTCACCATTTTCTACAATACTTCCGAAATAAGCTTTGTTGGGTTCAGCATTCAAAAAACTGAAAGATTTTCGGGCAGGTCTGAAAATATTATGACAAACTTCCAGTGCTTTCTCACCTGAAACACGAATTACTGCAATTCCGCCTATTCCGGGTGCAGTTGATATGGCTGCAATAGTTGTGTCCGACATAATCTATATACTTTAATAACTTTCAAACTTTCAAAACTTTCAAACTTCAAGAACTAAATTCTATCCAGCACTGTCGTAACCAGTTTTTCTATGTATGGTTTGTAATCGGTGTTGGCAGCTTCTACACGACGGTTAGCAATAATGCAACATACAGTCATTGCTTTATGTCCCATCAATTTAGCAAGTCCAGCAATGGCCGAACCTTCCATTTCGTAATTGGTAATTTTATAATTTCCGTATCTGAAACTTTCAATTTTATCGTTGATGTGCATATCGGCCAAATCGATGCGCAAAACACGTCCCTGGGGACCGTAAAACCCGTTTGCCGAAATAGTTACACCACGTAACATATCATCACGACCAATTTTGTTTACCAAATCGGCATCGGCATCTACTACATAAGGTGCAGCAAGTTGCAGATTCCAGTTTAAGTGCTTTTTGAGTGCTTCTTCAAATGCCAAATCCGAAACAGAATCTCTGCCGGCATAAAAGTTTATCATACCATCAAAACCTATCGACTTTTCAGAAATCAGAAAACTACCCAGAGGAATATCGGGCTGCATGCCTCCTGAAGTACCTATACGTACAATGTTTAACGAACGAAGTTGTTCTTTCTCGGTTCTCAAATTTAAATCAATATTGGCTAAAGCATCAATTTCGTTCATCACAATATCAATATTGTCGGTACCAATACCTGTTGAAATCACAGAAATGCGTTTGCCCTTATACGTTCCGGTAATTGTATTAAATTCTCTGCTTGAAACCGAACATTCCTGAGTATCAAAATACTCGGCAACCAAAGCCACCCGACCGGGATCGCCTACAAGAATGATGTTATCTGCTAATTGTTCCGGTTTCAGATGCAGGTGAAAAATGCTGCCATCGCTGTTGATGATGAGTTCTGATGAAGGAAAATGTTTCATAAGTCTGATGTGTAAAATTAATAGATCTTTTTTTAGGGTCGAACTACAAAGCTACTTAAAATTTAATGAATAGCAAACAAATCCGTGTATTATTCGTACACAGAAATCAATGGTTATGTGTGATAAAAATAAAGGGGTGCTGATTAACTGATTAACTCGGGGTTGTTCTTAATCTCGTCGACGCACTGCCGTACAAAATCAAACCGGTCGTAATCGGAACGTTTTTTCTCTCCGTTCCAGAATATCAGGTCGATGTCGATAGGCACTTCTCCACGTTGGTTAGATTGAGCAGTTCTACCCATTTCATTTTCGATATGCTTAAAATGGTGTGCAGTTTCTTTGGCTGTATCGTCCGAAAGTAGCTTAATTGCCTGATTGTAAAAGTCAGTTGTATATTTTTTACCAATAGGTTTCGTTTTCAGAATAACACTTTGGTCGATGATTTCATAAAACTCGCTGATGCGTTCTCTGGCCTTAGTCAGGTTTTCCTGATCAAGGTTAGAACCAATCATGACAATAGCTGTATTCATATTGCTGAGTTATATATTGATAGCTGCAAATTTATTACTTTTTTCCGAATGGAACAACTCAAAAAGAGATTTGTTTAGGGTAAAAAAAATAAAGCCGGAGATTTTCTCCGGCTTTAGTAATAATGTGTATTAATAACGGTAATCTCTTAACTGTTCCTGCAGTCGTTTACGCGCTAAAAATATGCGACTCTTTACTGTGCCAATAGGCAAATTCATTGTTTGTGCAATTTCTTCGTACTTGAAACCCTGCACATGCATTGAGAAAGGTATTCTGTACTCATCAGCGAAAGCTTCAATGGTGTTGTTAATTTCACCAATAGCATACGATCCTTCCGGACTGTCGAAACCTGAGTTTTGCGGTAAATTCAAATGGTGCAAATCCTCTGTTTTGTCGATAACCGTCTGGTTTCGTACAATTTTACGATAATTGTTAATGAAGATATTCTTCATTATTGTAAGTACCCAACCTTTGAAATTGACATTGTCAGTAAATTTCTCCTGATTATCCAATACTTTTAGGGTAGTGTCCTGCAAGAGGTCTTCTGCTTCATCACGATTTAATGTGAGTGAAAAAGCAAAATTACGCATGTTGTTTTGCAGTGCTACCAATTCGTTTTCAATGTGAACGTTTTTCATACTTTTCATTTTTTTACGTGTGAATAATTATAACCATACTTTTTGTTTATGTAATAGATGGTTATTGATAAGTATTGCTGAAAACGGGTTTTGAAAAATTTCAGAACCTGAAGCAAGTAATTGATTGTCAGTTGGCTATACTGAATAATCGAAATAAAAGAACTCTTTTGGAAATATTTTTAATTTGTTTCCGATACAAATATAGAGTATATTTTTCAATATTGTGTATATTTGAAAAAATATTTTTAATAGATGAAAAGAATTTACACTTTTTTCACATTTGTAATTATTACAAGTGTATTCTGTGCAATTTTCGCTTCGACGAAAATTGTAAAAATTGATATAAAAAAGGAAATTGGAAGTACCACCTGGCTTTATATTCAGAAAGGTTTTCAGGATGCTGCGGAAGAGAATGCCGACATTATTTTAATTCATATGAATACGTATGGAGGCGAAGTGTTGTATGCCGATTCTATCCGTACAAAAATTCTGAATAGCAAAACGCCTGTTTATGTTTTTGTCGATAATAATGCAGCCTCAGCCGGTGCGTTGATAGCTATTTCGTGCGATAAAATTTTTATGCGTCCGGGTGGAAGTATTGGTGCTGCTACTGTTGTGGACGGTGAAGGTAAGCAGATGCCGGATAAGTATCAGTCGTATATGCGTGCAACAATGCGTTCAACAGCAGAATCGCATGGGAAAGACACGCTGATAAATGGTAAAGATACGGTTATCAGCTGGAAAAGAGACCCTTTGATTGCCGAAGCGATGGTGGATGACCGCACAGTGATTCCCGGAATTATTGACTTGGGAAAAACACTCACATTTACGGCTCAGGAAGCTATTAAATATCATTACTGCGAAGGTTTAGCCAATAATGTAGAAGAAGTAGTGGAGAAAAACCTGAAAATTGCGGATTATGAACTGATAACTTTTAAACCTACAGTATGGGATAGTGTAAAAGGTTTTTTGATGAGTGGTGTTTTGCAAGGAATTCTGATTATGCTGATTATTGGCGGAATTTATTTTGAACTTCAGACACCTGGTATAGGATTTCCATTGGTGGTGGCTATTACGGCTGCAGTGCTGTATTTTGCTCCGCTTTATATGGATGGACTTGCCGCAAACTGGGAAATACTGATTTTTATTATCGGATTAATTCTTGTCGGGCTCGAAATATTTGTTGTGCCCGGATTTGGCATAACGGGCATTTCGGGAATATTATTTGTTTTCTCCGGATTAATTTTGAGTTTGCTGAATAATATCGATTTTAATTTTGAACCGGTACATACTCAAAATATAAGTAAAGCTCTTCTAACTGTTATGGGAGGTGTAACGCTAGGATTTGCTTTGGTTTTATATATCAGTAGTAAAATTGGAACCAAAGGTATGTTCCGGAAAGTTGCTTTGGATGCAAAACTCGACAATGAATCGGGCTATATAGCTGTAAATATGAATAATAAAGAGTTGGTTGGTAGGCTTGGAGTGACTTCTACCATTTTACGCCCGGCCGGAAAGGTATCGGTGGATGGTAAAGTATACGATGCCATCGCAGAAGAAAGTTATATTGAAAAAGGTACTCCTGTAAAAGTGACGCGATACGAAAAAGGGCAAATTTATGTGATTGCTGAATAGGATAGTAGCTGTAATGATAGCAAAACCGCGATATAGATGACTATACCGCGGTTTTTTTTTATATTGATTCTGAATCTTATTCAATCATATTGTGAAATACGTTCTGTACATCTTCATCATCTTCAATTTTGTCCAGAAGTTTCATTACCTGTGCTTTTTGTTCTTCGTTTAACTCCTTCATGTCGTTTGGAATACGTTCGAACTCAGCGCTGAAAATTTCGAATTCATTTTCCTCAAGATATTTCTGAATGGAAGAATAAGATTGGAATTCACCGTACAGAATGATTGATTCTTCGTCTTCAACCAGTTCATCTACACCGAAATCAATAAGTTCAAGTTCCAGATCTTCGATAGAAACACCTTCTTTAGCACCAATTTTGAAAACACATTTGTGATCGAAAAGGAATTGCAGTGAGCCAGTAGTTCCGAGTGATCCTCCGTAGCGGTTAAAATAACTGCGTACATTTGCAACAGTGCGGGTTGGATTATCGGTGGCAGTTTCAACAACAATGGCAATACCATTTGGGCCATAACCTTCGTAAACCATTTCTTTGTAATCAGCTTCATCCTTCGAAGTTGCTTTTTTTATAGCGCGTTCTACGTTTTCTTTCGGCATATTTTCCTTTTTCGACTGCTGAATTAAAACACGCAAACGTGGATTTGTGTCCGGTTCCGGACCGCCTTCACGAACAGCTATTGTTATTTGTTTACCAAGTTTTGTAAATACGCGGGCCATATTTCCCCAACGTTTCATTTTTGTAGCTTTGCGATATTCAAACGCTCTTCCCATAATCTATGTGGATTTTTTTAATTTTATTTTTTCAGACCGCAAAAGTATTAAAACCTGCTGAAACTACCAACTATTCAGGTTATTTTTAATGAAAAAGGAGTTGAGAAATCAACTCCTTTTTCAACTTAATATCACTTGATTACTCAAAAGTTACTTCTTCGAAAGTAACAATAAATTCAACTCGTCGGTTTTTAGCTTTGCCCTGGGTTGTTTTATTGCTGGCTACCGGTTTGGTATCGCCATAACCTTTTGCTGTAATGCGTTTATCTTCAACACCTTTCGCAATCAGGTAATTACGAACCGCATTTGCGCGTTTTTCTGATAATAACTGATTCAATTCAGGTTTTCCAACATTATCTGTATGTCCCTGAATTTCGACAAGATATGATTTGTTGTCGACAAGTACTTTAGCTATCTGATCAAGTATCACGTTCGAAGATTTTTTAATGACATCTTTTCCTGATTCAAACTGAATGCCCTGTAATGCTTTTTGGAACAAGGTTCTTATTTCTTTTTTCACTTCGGGACAACCTTTGTTGGCAGCTACTCCGAATAATTTTGGACAATTGTCAAGATAATCAGCAATGCCATCGCCATCGGTATCGCGCGGACAACCTTTTTCATCAACCGTACCACGTGCTTCCACAGGAGTATTCGGACATTTATCCAGATAATCGGCTACGCCATCATCGTCACTATCGAGCGGACAACCATTCTTGTCGATAAAGCCACGTGCCTCAATTGGTGTGTTTGCGCATAAATCCAGATAATCGTAAACGCCATCATCGTCGCTATCGAGTGGACAACCGTTTTTATCTACCAGACCTTTTGCAGCCAACGGTGTATTCGGGCATAAATCCAGATAGTCAGCTACACCATCACCATCACTATCGAGCGGACAACCATTGCTGTCAACCTGAACTCCGGCTGGTGTTCCGGGACATTTATCCAGATAATCGAAAATACCATCATTGTCAGTATCTTTCGGACATCCGTTTTCATCAATAGAACCACGTGCTTCAACTGGAGTATTGCTGCATTTGTCTTTAAAATCATAAACGCCATCGCCATCAGTGTCGATCGGACAACCTTTGCTATCGACAAATCCTTTTGCTGCCAGTGGAGAATTCGGACATTTATCCAGATAATCTGGTATTTCATCGCCATCGGTATCTACCGGACAACCTTTTTTGTCGACCACAACACCTCTCGGAGTGTCAGGACAAATGTCTTTGCGGTTAGTAATACCATCGCGGTCTTTGTCCTGTCTGTTGCCAAACACAATACTTGTTCCAAATGCTACATTAACTCCTTTTGTATTATATGGAATATATGCTGTAGGGATAGGACTTCCACTTGGTAAATCATAACTTGCAAAACGTAATGGAACATAATCCGCAGACATGAACCAATGTACAAATCCTGTTCTTAAACCTATACCTGCACCGATATTACTCATTCTGCCATTAAATACCGAATAAGAAGCAGAAAGATTGAACCAGTTTGCAGGTTTAACATTTATAGAGCCTGTAAGTTCTTCATCGTATACATCGTTATGCTTAATGGTGCGTGAAAGAACGCCCAATGTCAGTTTGTTGTCAAAAAATCCATATTCAATACCAATATTCAGTTTAGGCGAAGTATAACTCGTGTACGCCTTCGTTGTAGGATCGGGTGTTGTTGTTGATTTTATTAAAGCATCAATTATTGAATCACCGATAATTTGTGGGTCGATATTGGCTGTAGGATCAATTGTACCTACGCCAGTAAATGTATAATCAGTAGTGAAACTAACATTTTGTACATTTTTATTCCAATGTATAAAACCTAAATCGGTTACAGCGGCAGAAATGGTTAGTGCATTTATTGGTTTGAACGTAACACCTAAATCAACACCAGCTCCCATACCATTTAAAAAATCAAAAGGTTGAGTTGGTTCTTCATAATTAAATGTCTGAAAATTATCTCCAATTTGTAAGTTTCCCGGTACTGAAACATTCATCGAACCATCTCCCTTTATTGTCCATTGGTCAATTCCTGCTTGCAATTCAAGTTTATTAATGGCAGTTTGAACATTGGCCGATCCTGCTAAGAATTTCAGTTTTCCACCTACATTCCATTTGTCGTTAATTTCACGAGAATAACCTAAGCCAACTTCTGTATATAACGACATATCGACACCAAGATTTTTAAAATCATAAATATTATTTATTGGATCCGGTGTGCCGTAAAGTAATAACTTCATGAAATCCTTAGGTAAACCAACTTCAGCATTCAGTCTTTCGGTAATTGAGAGATTCCAGTATGACTTACCTGTACGGAATCCGAAAGTCAGAAGATTTAACTGAACTTCAGTATTAAATGAAGTAACTGTATTTAATGCATTGTAAAATTTATCAACGTTGCCGTCAGGATGTAAGAAAAGAATAGGATTGCCATTTACATCATTATATGCAAAGTCTTTCAATGTCAAAGAATTATTTCCTAAGTTAAACTGAGAGTATCCCAAGATAGGAAATCCGAGATAAAAGCCACTTAATGGCTGAAAAGCGGGATTCAGGGTATTTCTATAAGGAGTATTATCCATGAAATACAAGGTATTTACCTGTTGTGAATTTACATTAATTGCTAATAAGCAGAAACTAATGAAAACAGTCAATTTATTTATAATATTTTTTTTCATGATTCTGTGTTTATTAATTGTTAGATTCAAGACTAAATGTAGTACCCGCTTTAATAAAAGCACCTATTTTTACTTTGATATGATTGTTTCTAGTAACCTGAATAGGGTCGTTATCAGTTTTACCTGCTAATTCGAGTGAATATATCATCCCTTTTGCATCTTTAATTTCATTTGCCTGCGCTTTTGTCAATTCAATATCAATCGGCGAAACTGTTTCGGCAGTTACTAATCCTGAACTATTCACTTCACCAGCATTTATTGTATATGTTAAATCATTTAGCGAGGATGTTATCACATTATTGGAAGCATCCAAAAACTTCATCGAGAATTTTGCTTTTAGTGGAAGGCCATTTGTAACATTTAATTTTAAAATAGCACTCTCAACATCACCGAAAGGAATATTGATATCTGCTATAGTGTCAGTTAAAGTATATTTACTACCTGCTTTGAAATAAAGTGGCACTTCAATTTTTACTTTTGCATTTACACTCATACCAGGGGTAATAAATGAAGGTGTTAATGATGCATTATTTCGCGCATCGTCTGTAATTACAGAAAACTTATATTCTAATGTATCGAGTTCGGGGTCTAAAAGTTGGTCAAGATTACCGTAATCTTTATCCACAGTTTTAAATTGTTTTGATACAAATTCTCCCGGATTTTCTGCTTTTACTCCAAAAGGTTCAGACACTGAAGGGTTTCCATAGAAATAGCCTTGCTTAACAATGGAATGATCCATTGAATAAGCTTTGATGGATTCAACATTGAAGCTTAGATATGTGCCAATATCACTTCTCAAACTAAGAAAGACCTTTGGGTTAGCAAATTGAATGCCTGAAGGTATTGCAGACAAAACATCGAGAGGTAATTTTATTATTGTTGGAACAGAGGATGCTAGCTGGAACTTACCGTATGCTACAATATCCTGAATGTCACTGATTATAACGCTTAGATTAAAACTTGCTGAAGCACCTACAGTAATGTTTCTACCTCCGGAAAATAAATTAACCTGAATTGGTGTGCCGGTTAATCCTTGCGTATCCATATAAAAATTAGTTATTGTCACGTTTGCAGCTTGACCAAAACTTGTTATATTAACTTCAACCGGATCAATGAGTGTGTTTGTGCCGTTTTTATACATTTTTGGGAATGTCATCACAATTTTTAAATCAGATGGCGAAATCGGGGTGGTTGTTCCGAATACATACAAGTTACTTTGGGTTACATTTATACCAAAGGTAAAACTTGAAATTACAATTTTATCAACTCTACGGGTTTCTGAATTTGGATCAAGTCCTAAATCAACATTAGTAACTGCACCAGACATTGGGATTTCTGTGTTTGCAGGAACAATAGGTATAGGATTTACAGTGAATGGTAAATTTGTTGTGATAGGATTTTCTAGCATATCGACATTCCGAAAACTATACTCATTGTTAAATTCTGTCACAAACTTAATAGTATCTACATCAGTAACAATACCATCGGGAAGTGTAATTTTATCCAAAATGTCTCCAATACTTAATTCTGCTTCACCAATAGGCACTACGAGGGATTCGTTGATCTGAACATCTTTTGAGATGTTTGTTAAGTCAATGTCAACACAGGATGTAAAATTGAAACATAAGATTCCAATTAACATGCTGTAAAATGGAATTAATTTTCTTTTCATAATAAATATTTTAGTTGTTAGTAAATAATAAAGCATACTTATTCGTGAATTGCAAATATATTAATCAATATATTGAAATTTATTAATTAAACATAAAAACAATTGTACAAAGATAACATAGTTTTTAAAAATATAGTAAAAAAAACAATGTAATATTCAGCAATTGAACATTTGTAATCTAATTTTAGTTTACACAAAAAAGTAGAATTTAAAGATAAATTTGTAAGTAATTTATATTCAAATGGATGTGATTATGTTTTCATAGCCTGATTAAATGTAGGTTGTATATCAAAAAGTAGATAAAACCAAATAATGTTTACCCATAAGTTCAATACTCTGTTCCCCGAATAAGTTTTATGGGAAATTTGAATTTGTTTAACTGACTTACAAACAGCCCTGAAACAACGATAGCAATTCCTGACCATTGAAGTAACGTGATTTTTTCGCCCATTAAAAACCAGGCAAAGATAGCAGTAAAAACGGGAATCAGATTAACGAAAACATTTGTTTTAGCAACACCAATTTTGCGAACAACCCAGGCAAATAGAACAAAGGCAATAACGGACGCAAAAACCGAAAGCATTAAAAGGGATGAAATTGCTTCGGGAGTGACAGTTATTTCGGTAATGTGGCTAAAGTCAACTATTAAAAAGGTAGGAATGAAATAAAGTAACCCAAAAAAACTTTGGTACAATATAACATTGAATGTAGAATAATCTGTAGATATTTTTCGTAGCGTAGTAGTGTAGCAAATTGCCGATAAAACAGCAAGAAACAATAATCCAACGCCCAAAGGGCTCGCATTCAATCCATTTCCTGGTCGGTAAATAACAATAAAAACACCGACTAAGGAAACCATTATACCAATAATGTTAGATATGCTGATTTTTTCACGCAGTAAAATAAAAGCCAGAATAGGAGCGAAGAGTGGAATGGTTGCAATAATTACCGAAGCCATTGTGGCTTCAACCATAGTTAATCCATATGTTTCGCCCACATAATACATGAAGGGTTCGAAAAATGCCAGCAATAAAAACCATTTTATATCCTGTTTTTTAATTTTCTGAAATTTTCCGGTTAATGTAGAAATAATAAATAATAGAGCCGATGCAATAAGTAAACGAAGTGTGATTAATGTTACCGGTGGAAATGATAAAATGGCCACTCTTGTCCATACGAACGAGAATGACCAGAAAACCATTGCAAGAGTAATAGCAGAATATAGTTTAAGTTGTTGCATGAACTTCGCAGATACAATTAGTATTTGGAAAAAAGAATACTCAGTCTGATAAGATCAAACATTAATTTGCAGTCAGAATTGAATCAATCTCAGTATAAATTTTCGTCCATGTTTCTTCATCCATTTTAGCTCCGAGCACTTCTACAACTTTACCTGAAACAAGCGAACCAATATTTCCACATACTTCGTGTGAGTAATTGTTTGCTAAGCCATAAAGAAAACCGGCAGCGTATAAATCGCCGGCACCAGTGGTGTCGATACAATTTGCAGGGCGAGGCATTACCGTTACTTTAATGTCGCCTGATTGAATATAAGATCCGTCTTTACCTATTTTCACTACAGCAATATCACACATTTGTGCAATTTTTTCCAGCGCCTTTTCGGGTACTTCACCTGTAAATGCACGCGCTTCTTCCTCGTTTGCAAATACTATATCCACATATTCCGAAATAATTTCCTGAAGAAACGCAAAATTCGATTCTACTACATTGTAACTTGCTAAATCGATAGAAACTTTTAAACCGGCATTTTTAGCCAGTTGAACGGCCGTGCGAATCAATTCGTGATTCTGCACAAGATACCCTTCAATATGAAAAATATCATATCCTATAAAAATGCTTTCACTCAAATCGGCAGCTGTCAATTCGCACGAAGCACCCAAAAAAGTACATAATGTACGTTCTCCATCGGCTGAAACAAGCACAGTACATCTACCCGAAGGACTTTCGCTGTAATTGAGGTGAGGAGTAACTCCGTTTTTGAGTGAATCATTCATAAAGAATTCACCAATGGAATCTTTACCAATTTTCCCAAAAAAACCGGCCTCAGTTCCAAGTTTGGTTATGCCGTTAATGGTATTAGATGCTGAACCACCAGTTGCCATTTTGGGTTGAATATGATGCAAAAAGTCAGAAATCTCTACTGCTTTTGTCTCATCAATTAGTTGCATACTGCCTTTTGGTAAGGCCAGTTCTGATAAAATATTGTCGTTGTCAATTTGTAATAAAATATCTGTCAGGGCATTACCCATTCCTAAAATTTTCTTCATAAATTAAATCTTTTATTTTTCTGCAAAGATATTGCATATTTCAGGAAAAGCCATTACTTTTGCACCGCATTTGTAAAAAATGTGGTTAAAAATTCTTCCTTAGCTCAGTCGGTTAGAGCATCTGACTGTTAATCAGAGGGTCCTTGGTTCAAGTCCAAGAGGGAGAGCAAAAAAGCCGTAGGAGTACGGCTTTTTCTATCAGAACAAGACAATTAATTTTTATCAAAAATGCGGTTTTCTGTTATCATTTTCGTTATGCTTATTGTATAAACCATATTTTTGTATTACTTTTGTCAAACATTTGATAAAAATGACCAACAAAATTCTTCCTTAGCTCAGTCGGTTAGAGCATCTGACTGTTAATCAGAGGGTCCTTGGTTCAAGTCCAAGAGGGAGAGCAAAAAAGCCTGACAAAAATTTTTGTCAGGCTTTTTTTATGAGTTTATGTGAAGTTCAAAAATTTTAATATTCTCAGTCTACGAATTCAATAACCAATCAGAGGAGTTTGTTTCTTTGGGGTTCAAGTCCAAGAGGGAGAGCAAAAAAGCCGTTACAAGAAATTGTAACGGCTTTTTTTTAGTGCTTAAAAATAGTTTTATCTTTTCCAAAGCTCGATACTTTGGAAAAGATAAAATGAGATCTTAAAATTTTAGTGTAACAGTTGCCAGAAAATTCATTCCTGCCTGCGGAAAGTAGCGTGTTTCATTTACCCGGGTTCCATTCAGATAATAGGAATACCAGGTATACGCATTCGATTCGTATTCTTCGTCCAATACATTGTTTATCAGAACCTGAAAATCGATTTCCTTCATAAGTTTCAGTGGCAAAACATATTTAAAGCTGATATTATTGACAAAGTACGGATCAATAGCTCTGTCGTTGCTTGAAGTATTGTCGAAATACTGTTTACCAACATAGGTGGAATATAAGCCCATTTCAAATCTGTCGAAATTAAACATAAAAACATTGTTAAACACCACATTTGGTGAATAAGCTATGTCTGTTGTGCCCAGATAACTATCCTGAGTTCCAATCCAGTTCCAGTCAGCATCGTACATATCCACACTTTCTTCTGTGAAATTCAAAATTTTATTCTGACTCAGGTTTACATTGACATTCCATTTCAACCCGTCGGTGATTTTTGCACCGGCTGTTATTTCCAAGCCTGCCCGGTAGCTATCAGGGATATTGGTGGTGAGCAATTCGCCTATTTCACTTATTTTTCCTGTCAGGATAAGCTGGTTTTTGTATTTCATATAATACAAATTTGCTCCTGCTGAAAAAGCTGTTGATTGAAACCGGTATCCCAGCTCCGAATCGTACAGTGTTTCAAAAGTTGGTTGATTCTCGTTTGCAGCTCTTTCGGTATAATTGTTACGATTCGGTTCCCGGTTCGAAATGGAGTAGGAGCCATAAATGTCCGATTTTTTATCCAGTTGATACGTCAATCCGATTTTTGGATTCAGAAAATGAAATATATAAGGTGATGTTGTAGTAATGTTGCGCATAGAATTGTTATCAGCATCATACTTATCGTCAGTACCTTTCATGCTGTAGCTGATATACCTATATTGCAGATCGAGCGAACCAAAAAGTCCGTTCAGTAATTCGGCATTTGCTTTCGCATAAAAATTGGCATCATCTTTTTGTGATGTACTTCTATACCATAATTTGCTCAAATCTACATTGTTCCCGTTGCGTACCCAAATAACTTTACCATAATGATCGCCATCGTATCGGTTTACAGCGCCACCAAAACTGGCATTTATCTTTTTCGATTCGTAATTTAAAGCATAGGTAACGCCGTAGAAATAATTGTCGAGCCATTTCTGACGTACCAAATCGGTTTTTGTCTGTGCAATTCCTGCAATGGTGTCAGGAATTAAACCATATTCTTTGTATTTTCTATCCGTTTTATATTCTTCGTAATAACCCAATCCACGTGTTAAATGTGCTGTGACATTCAAATGCAGCGTAGGTTTAATTTCCTGTAACCAATGCAACTGATAGTGTGTTTGATTATAGTTATCTGTTTGATTATCGTAATATTTTGTATTTCCTTCATTGTCGATAAACTCACCAAGTTCATTGTAGGTACGGTTGAGTTTCATAATTTCAGAATCCACACCATTCCAGGCCTGATAGGTTTTTTCTTTTCCACCAAAAGTGAGAAAACGGAGTGTGGTTTTGTCGCTGTAGTATCCTGCCGAAAAGTAGTACGATTGCATATTCACCCACGCGCGATCGATATAACCATCCGAAGTTACATTCGATAAACGCGCATCGAACGCAAATCCATTGTTCATTAGCCCTGTTCCGGCTTTCAGTGTGTTTTTGTTTGTGTTGAACGAACCCAAAGTGCTGCTGATTTCCCCATACGCAACTTTGTTCAGTCCTTCGGTTTGCATATTGATACTGGCTCCGAATGCAGCTGCACCGTTTGTAGAGGTTCCCACGCCACGTTGCACCTGAACAGATGAAAGCGATGATGCAAAATCGGGCATATTCACAAAAAATGTTCCGTGCGATTCTGCATCATTCAGCGGAACACCATTTACAGTGATATTCGTACGGTTGGCATCTGTTCCGCGAATACGGAAACCGGTATAACCGATTCCTGTTCCTGCATCGGAAGTAGTTATAAACGAAGGTGTTAATGATAGCAAAAACGGAATATCCTGACCCAGATTGTTTCTGCTGATTTCCTGTTTGCTGATATCGCTGTATGCCACAGCTGAATGACTATTTGCACGCAAAGAATTTACTGTAATTTCGTTGATGGAAAAAGCAGTTGATTTTAATTGTACAGCCAATTCACGATCAACGACTGCTTCAATATTGGAAGTTTCATATCCCAAAAAGGACACTTCGAGTTTGTATTTAGTTTTGTTTAAACCATCAATAACAAACTCGCCATTTTTGTCGGTGGTTTTTCCAACCGACTCATTTTTAATAACTACGGTGGCTCCCTGTAGAGCTAAACCGTTTTCGTCGGTTACTTTTCCCTTTATCAAGTGTTGAGCAAACGACATTACTGACCAAACCAGCAAAACTGCTGTAATAAAAAACTGTCTCATAACAAATTGATTAATGTGTTAATAAATTTTGTTTTGAGAGCCCAAAAGATACGGATGATTATTTCTTATTCCCTTCGCGGAATTACCCGTGCAGGTTCAAAGGGTATGATCTCAGCCCGAAATATTAAGGCACCCCATTGTAAATAAAGATGTTGAACGAAACTAAACCGTGGATTTATGCTTCAATTCGACTGCAAAGTTACGAAAACTTTTTAAACTTCTTTATCAACTTTTCATCGAACAACTAAAACCGGACATTTGTTTATCGTGCTTAGAAATAAAATTATTACTTTTATACTTCATTCTGAAGTTAAATTCAGAATCCATTCAATATATAAATGAAAAAACAAATTTCTCTGATTTTCTGTGTTTTAATGTTTGTTCAGCTTGTTTCAAGCAATTTGGTAGCTCAACACGCGTATCGGGATATTATCTACAAAGCATATATCAGTGGCGATATGAATAAATGGGCGTCAGTAATTTATACTATTGAAAAGGATGCACCAACAACACTGGAACGCAAACTGGAACTCGTAAATTATTATTATGGATATATCGGATATTTGCTTGGAGCAAAAAAGTATGAAATGGCTCAAAAATATATCAACAAGGACGAACAACTGATTAATGAAATTGTAAAATTGTGGCCACAGAATGCTACGATATATGCTTATAAAGGCTCTTGCATAGGATTTAAAATAGCCATCAGCAAGTTTAGAGCCATCACACTCGGTCCACAAAGTATCGAATATGTTGATAAAGCCGTCAAACTCGATCCTGCCAATGTGCAGGGAATTGTTGACAGAGCCAACGCCCTTTATCACACACCAGCACTTTTTGGTGGCGATAAAAAAGAATCTTTGAAACTATTTCAGAAAGGAGCTCTGTTGCTCGAATCTACTCATCGAATCGAAAATAACTGGTTTTATCTGAATGTACTTACCCTGATTGCCAAAAATCAGGAGCAACTCGGCTACCTGAAGCAAGCCAAACAAACCTATGAAAAAATTATCCTGATTGAACCTGATTATAAGTGGGTTAGAAACGAATTATACCCCGATTTACTTCGAAAAATGAAATAAAATTCACTAACAGAATACTAAAAAATATTAATATTTGGCGTATAATGTATCGCGTACGATATAAATATATACTTTTGTGTCGCAAACGATATAAATAATTAAATAAATCAATATGGAACAGAAATTTTATCAATTTTCGGCTACTACTTTGCAAGGCAAAGAAGTAAGCATGGAATCATACAAGGGAAAAGTAGTTTTAGTGGTAAATACAGCCAGTAAATGTGGCTTAACGCCTCAATATGAAGGTTTAGAGACACTTTATCGCGAATATAAAGACAAAGGGTTAGTGATTCTTGGTTTTCCGTGCAATCAGTTTGCCAACCAGGAGCCGGGAGATGCCAAACAAATCAGCGAAGGATGTCTGATCAATTATGGTGTATCTTTTCCCATGTTTTCAAAAATTGATGTGAATGGTCCGAATGCACATCCCATTTACAAATACCTGAAAAAGGAGCTGAAAGGATTTCCAGGTAGTGAAATCAAATGGAACTTCGGGAAATTTTTAATCGACAGAAACGGAAATCCGGTGAAGCGTTTTTCTCCCTTTACAAAACCCGAGAAATTGAAAAATGATATTGAAAAGTTGCTAAAATAAATTACAACGCCTGAACAGAATAAACCATTTTGTTCGGGTTTTGTTATTTTTACAGTAAAAAACATGGAATACGAACATTTAAAATTAGAGAATCAGCTTTGTTTTCCGTTTTATGCCTTATCGCGATTGATAACGCGGGCATATCAGGAAGATTTGGATGCGTTGGGCATTACTTATCCGCAATATCTTGTATTGATGATATTATGGGAAAAGGAAGATATATCGGTTATTGAAATAGGGGAGAAGCTTATTTTAAATACCAATACGATTACGCCACTTCTGAAAAGAATGGAAACTCAGGGACTGATTACACGTACCCCATCGCAAACCGATCAGCGAAAAGTTTTGATTGGTTTAACTGAAAACGGTAGAGCAATGAGAGAAAAAGCATCTTGTGTGCCGTATAATCTGATTCAAAAGATGAACCTCGACCCTGAGAAAGTAAATGTGGAGGATATGTTGAAATTAAAAAATCAGTTGTATGATCTGATCAGAATGTTGGAACATGTGGAAAAATAAATTTTAATAATGATAAGTCAAATGAAAAAAACAGGAATTTTGATGTGTTTCATGGTATTGTCAGCAATGTTTGCTATGGCACAAACCAACTTTTATGGATTCACCATGAAGAACATTCAGGGAGATAATGTGAATCTGAATAATTATAAAGGTAAAGTAGTTTTGGTGGTGAATACCGCCAGTAAATGTGGTTTAACTCCTCAGTACGAAGGTTTGGAGGCTCTTTATCTGAAATATAAGGACAAAGGTTTGGTGGTTTTAGGGTTCCCATGCAATCAGTTTATGGGACAGGAACCGGGAACGGCTGAAGATATTCAAAACTTCTGCAGTACAAAATACAATGTTACTTTTCCGCTGTTTGCCAAATTGGAAGTAAACGGAGATGGAACTGACCCGCTTTACAAATATCTGAAATCTTCATTACCCATTGAAGGGAAAAATGATATTCGCTGGAATTTTGAAAAGTTTCTGATTGACAGGAATGGAAATCCTGTAAAAAGATATGCCCCTACAACGAAACCCGTTGAATTGGAAGCGTATATTGAAAGTTTACTGGCAAAATAACCACAAAAAACGTCCTGAAATTTTTCAGGACGTTTTTTGTGGTAGAGACGCGGCATGCCACGTCTCTACAGAGCGATTCGAAACCATTGAAAACCGCTTATTCTTCTTCTGTTGTCTGTTCTCCGTCGTCAGTTGTCTTCCTGCAAACCAGAATGCTTATTTCGAATAAAATATACACCGGCGCTGCTACTACAAGCATGGTGAATGGGTCGGTGGTGGGGGTGATAACGGCTGCCAGAATGAGAATGATAACAACGGCAATGCTGCGTCCTTTTTGCAAAAATTCGCGGGTGATAAGTCCCATACGCGAGAGCAGGAATGCCAGAATGGGTAATTCAAACATAATGCCCAGCGAGAAAACCAGAATATACAATGTTCCCATGTACGATTGCAGCGAAATGGTATTGGGTACCAGCGCCGATACTTCGTACGTTCCTAAAAACCGAATGGATAAGGGGAAAATAATATAATAACTGGTTAAAGCGCCCAGATAGAAGAGGAGCGAGGATGAAAAAAATACAATTCCGGTGTTGCGGCGTTCATTTTTGTACAAGGCCGGTGCTACAAACTTCCATATTTCGAAAAGAATGTATGGAACTGTGAGTACCAGTGCCAGTGTAAACGAACTGGAAATGTGTGCGAAAAACTGTCCCGACATTTCGAAGTTCATCAGTTTTAGTTCAAAATCACCCGGACAAAGTGCCGGGAAATTCAGAAGTACCGCTAATTTGCACATCAATCTGTAGGTTAAAAAATCGGAATTGAGTGGCGGAAAAATAATCTGATCGAACACAAATTCCTTGTTCGAGAATATCACAATCAGAAAGACCAGCAATACAAGTAAAATGCGCAGGATGGACCAGCGCAATACTTCCAAATGCTCCCAGAATGTGAGAGCATCAGGTGATTGTCTCTTTGTGAAAAATGACATTGTTTACGGAACGATTGGTTATGCTTTTTTCTCGTTGTCGCTTTTCACTTCGTCTTCGATGTCTTTTACGCCTTTTTTAAATTCGCTCACACCTTTACCTAATCCGCGCATCAGTTCGGGAATTTTTTTACCACCGAAAAGTAACAGTACCACTACTGCAATCAGTAAAATTTCGGGTAATCCCAGCGACCATAATAAAATACTTAATGTCATCATATAATTGTTTTTTTGAGTTTCAAGAGTTTCAAATGTTTCAAATGTTCAGTATTTCGGGTCTCGCGACTTCCAGGTCGCGAATGGTAAATCCCAAACTTGATGTGATAATATCAAAATCCGAAATCATCCACTTTCACTTCTTCTACCTTTTCCTTTTTGAAAATTAGTTTGTTGTGTTTTTGCAATCCTTCTACGTAAATAGCTTTGTATGGTTTGGCCGGACAAACATATTCGCAGCCACCACAACCCACACAAATAGACGTATCGGTATACGGAATTGTCAAATCGTCCTTGTAATCAACCATGCTTACAGCCTGTGTGGGACAATGTTCCGAACATGCCCCGCAGTTGGTTTCGTCGGTAAAAACAATACAGTTTTCCCGTACAAACTGTACTTTGCCCAGTTGAGTGGCATTTTTTTCTTCGGGCGTTAAAGCCGATAGTGCACCACTGGGACATATCTCGCTACACACTGTGCAGTCGTAATTACAAAATCCGTTTTCAAACGACAATGCCGGCTGCATAATGCCACTTAAACCATATTCGGTAAATGCCGGTTTAATTATGTTCGAGGGACATTTGCTCACGCACAAATGGCACGAGGTGCATTTGTTGAGCAACTTTTCGTGACTTCCCGAACCCGGAGGACTGATAGGCGTTTTGCGTTCAGCTTTGTTTACCGGATTTGATTTTATCAGTTTCGAATCGGCAAATACTTTACCGGCAGCCAATGTCGTAGCTCCCACAGCAAGTAAAAATGTTCTTTTCGACTGATCGATATGCTCAGCAGATTTGCTTTTGTAGGGCGAATAACGGAAACCCATAGCACTCTGGCTACACACTTCCAGACAATCGAAGCAGTTGATGCAGCGCGAATAATCAATTTGATGGTTTTTGGTGTCGATACACGAGGCTTTGCATTTCCGTCCACATGTGCCACATGAATTACATTTGTTTTCGTCGATACGGATTTTAAATACCGAATATTTACTTATAAATCCGAGTGTTGTTCCTACCGGACAAACCGTATTACAATATACACGACCGTTAACTGCAGCCAGAATGCCTACGGTTAGCAGGGTTAGCAGTGCAATCACAAAAGACGAAACACTCAGTAAGTACACACTCATTTGATAAAAAGTGTTGTTGCCAAAACTACTGAATATCAGCTCAAGCAAGTTGTTGCCTGCAAGATAAACAGGTTTAAGTACATGAACCGTCATTCGGGTGAAAGCACTGTACGGATCGAGCAGTCCAACCAGAAAACTAAAACCGGTGATAAAGGCGATAACAGTCGCTGCCACAAATCCCCAGCGTAACCAGTTGAGCGCTTTGCTGTAACGGAAACGTTTTTTCTTTTGCAATTTGATGGATAACCAGTTCACCACATCCTGATAATATCCCATGGGGCAAATTGAGGAGCAATAAACCCGACCGAATATAAAGGTGAGAATAAGCAAAAATGCAACGATTCCCACATGCAAACCCAGCAAAGCCGGTATCAGTTGCAATTGAGCCAGTATATGAAAATGATTGGGCAGAAAGCCACTGAAATCAAGAATATAGATGGTCAGTAACAAGAAAATGATTGTCGACAGAACAATTCTGATTTTCCGTAGCATAAATTACAGTTTTATTCTTTTGATATTTAACGAATTCAGTTTTGTTGTTCCCAAATTCAGTTTTTCACCTTTGCCGATATGACTCACCGTTTCGAGCGGCATATCTCTCACCTGATTAAAAAATGAAGTGGCTGCGGTATCGGCAGCAATGATATCCTGCGAAATAAACAATCCTTTGGAGAGGACGGCATCGGCTTCGTTTTTTCCTCTCGGCCCGTTGTTTTTCATCAAACGGTAAGCATCAACCACATGCAAAACTGCTTTTTTGTCGAGTGTACAAATATCGGCAATACATTGTTGTAAATCGTTTTTATGGAAAAAACCTCTGTCCCAAACAATTCCCATGTGGTTTTTCATGGAAATAGACATTTGAGCTCCACCATGATTTTTCAGCACAGGAACATTGATCCATACATCACTATCGAGAATAGCTTCGTGAATCATAGCTTTCTTCAGTTTTACGCCTTTCGGAACTGAAATTTCACGGTAATACGAACCTTCGTGTGCAGGCATCATTTTACCACCGGCATTTTTCACCGCATCTTCAATGCCGCTATTGGCATAACATTTTTGCCAGTTATCGCAGGTATGGTCAAAAACTGTCACTTCGGATGCACCGGCTTTGATACATTGCCGTACAATTTCACCTACCAGTTCAGGGTTGGTATTGGCGGCCATCTCCGGCTTTTTGTCCCAACCGATATTGGGTTTTACCACTACTTTATAGCCTTTTTTTACAAACTTAGTAATGCCACCTAATTCTGAAATGCCCGAACGGAACATTTCTACCGGACTTCCACCCATAACGGCCACCAAATCATATTTATCTTTGGCTGCAGGTCCGCTGAATTTTTGGGTGAGCATGGTCATTGCTTCCGTTTCTTTAATAGAAAATGCTGCTCCGGCTAATGCAATAGCTTTTAGAAAATTTCTTCTGTCCATGGGTAATGTGATGATTAGTTGATGTGGAAATGTGTTGATTTAATAATTTGTCCCGATGGTTATCGGCAGTATTTGTGTTTTGAAGTTCTATACATTCCAGGGAAACCGGAAGCAACTTTCGTTAAACAGCGCATAATCGGCTTCACCATTCACTGCAAAAGTTTTTACTACAGCAGCTTCAGCGAGTAACTCTTTGGCTAATTTAATGGTTGAACCTGATTTAATCCGGTCGTCAACCAGCAATATCCGCTTTCCTCTAAACTCAAAATCGATAGGTTGAAGCAACTTTGGTGCATCGTAACGCGGTTTCTGAAAATCGTCCTTGAAATTTATTTTCAGAATTTGTACATCGGTTTGCAAACGCTGATTTATAATTCCTGCCGGAACTAATCCTCCGTTGGCAATTGCCACTATCATATCAAAAGTTTCACCGATTTCGATAGTTCGAAACCGGTGAAGTATCTCGTCAAAAGTTCTTACATTCATTGGTGATGGGAGAATTGGTTTATTGGTGAATCAGTGAATTGGTTTATTGGTGAATCGGTGGATCGGTGAATTGGTAGATCAGTGAATAGGGTAAATGGTTTTTATTAAACTCAATGAACTTAATAAACTTCATGAACAGATTAACTTTATAAACCGATTAACCAATTAACTTCCCCAATAGCTATCGGGGCTGATTAACTCTATGAACTTAACAAAACTAAGCTTTTGCCAGCGCTTTCAACACAGCATAACCACCGAATACCTGCAACAAAATGCCGGGGAAACCAACGCGAACATCCTGAATAGCTGCGGTAAAACTTTGTGTCAGTGTCCATTCAGCCAGTGTGCCGAAAAACTGATATACCAGTACCACCATAACTAAGCTCAGCAGACTTATTTTGCCTGAAATTTTTGCTGTATACGAGGCTGCAATGGCTAATAATACTGATTTTGTCAGAATAATGGGAAGCATAGCTACCACCGGCATTCCAAATAGCATGCTGTTTACCAGCGGAGATAAAACGGCGGTCAGAATACCGGCTCTGATTCCATATTTATAAGCAGCAATCAGTGTGAAAAAGTAGATAGGAAGAAATGTGATACCACCGTTCGGAACAAAATGAACTAACTGTGGTAAAAGGATATTGCCGGCAACGAAAATGATGGCGAATAAATAAGTTTTTGCTGTACTGAAACTGTAATCGTAGAGTTTTGCTGTTGTAGCCATAAAAGTATTTTTTAATAAATATCAGATTTGAATTAAATTTTTATTTTGCAAAATCAGTCTTGCAACGCAAATATAAATAATTTATGGCGAATAGATAGAATATTTATACTTTTTATGAAAATTAAAAAGGACTTTCCACTTTATTAAGTGAAAAGTCCTCTGTAGTAGCGGGAACGAGAGTTGAACTCGTGACCTCCGGGTTATGAATCCGACGCTCTAACCAACTGAGCTATCCCGCCATTTTTCAAAAGCGAGTGCAAAGATAGACTTTTTAGGTCATTTTACAAATACTTTTGAATAAAAAATCCGAAAAAATATGTGTTTATGATGTTTGAACAACAACTAAGAAATTGATATGCAGTTCCTAACTTTTTACTTTTAACTTTCTACTTTCCACTAAAAAACCGGTTTCATTCCCAGATTGTATATCACAAACGACCACATATCGGTTTGCGCATCAATAACTTTACCCACCGGTTTACCTGCACCATGTCCGGCTTTCGAATCGATCCGGATAATGGTAGGAACATTTGTTTTATTGGCGGCTTGTAAGGTTGCAGCAAATTTAAACGAGTGTGCAGGAACCACACGGTCGTCGTGATCTCCGGTCATAACCATGGTGGCCGGATATTTAACACCTGCTTTTACGTTATGTAACGGCGAATAACCTTTCAGATACTGAAACATTTCTTTGCTTTCTTCGCTGTTACCATAATCGCTTGTCCACGACCAGCCAATAGTAAATTTGTGATAACGCAGCATATCGAGTACACCAACTTCAGGAATAGCCACGGCGTACAAATCCGGACGTTGAGTCATACAGGCACCAACCAATAAACCTCCGTTTGAACCACCGTCGATAGCCAGTTTTTTCGACGACGTGTAGCTGTTGGCAATCAGATATTCGGCAGCAGCTATAAAATCGTTAAATACATTCTGCTTTTTCGTTTTAGTACCTGCCAAATGCCATGCTTCGCCATACTCGCCACCACCACGCAGATTGGCCACCACATAAATACCACCATTTTCCAGAAACGGTATACGAGCCACACTGAAAGTAGGATTCAGACTGATATTAAATCCTCCGTAACCATACAGCATCAGCGGATTCTGTCCGTTTTTCACCATTCCTTTTTTGTAAGTGATGCTCATAGGAACTTTGGTGCCATCGTAGCTGGTATAAAACACCTGTTCGCTGACATAATCTGCCGGGTTAAACGAAACTTCTGCTTTGCGAAACACTTCTGAACTGTTCTTATCTGTATCGAAACGGAAAATAGTAGGAGGGAAGGTGTACGACGTAAAGACATAAAATGCTTCTGCCTCGTTTTTATCACCGCTTATCGAAGTGATAGAGCCCATGGTTGGTAAATTCACTTCATACAACTTTTTGCCCGTTACATCGAAAGCAAATAAATGATTGGAAGCATCTTTCATGTATTGTGCAATGATTTTTCCTCCCAGAATTGATGTGCTTTCAAGAACATCCGACGACTCCGGAAGTATTTCTTTCCAGTTTTCACGCGCAGGATTTTCCGGATCGATTTCCATTAAGCGGTTTTTAGGCGCTTTCCAGTTGGTTTGCAGGTACAGTTTGCCATTGTAATGTTCAATCACGTAATAATCGTTGTCGAATCCGGGAGCTAATTCCACAAAAGCAGAAGCCGGTTTTGTCAAATCCTTCATCAGCAGTCCGTTTCCGGTGGTGGTTTCTGTTATGCTGATAAACAGGTACTTTTCATCGTCGGTTACACTGGCATAACACTCACGGAGAGCGTGTTCTTTATCTTCGTACACCAATACATCGGCTGTTTGAGGCTGACCAACGGTATGATAATATACTTTTTCGAATTCGTTTTTGGTGGAATATTCTTTACCGGCTTCAGGTGCATCAAAAGCGCTGTAGTAAAATCCATCGCCTCTCCACGAAATTTCCGAAGATTTTGACCACATGATATGATCCGAAAGCAATTTGCAGGTTTCCATATCCAGCACAAAAATTTCGTTCCAGTCGGAACCACTGCGTGCTATGGCATATCCGAGGTATTTACCGTTCTTCGAAAATGAAAGACTGCTGAGCGCTACGGTGCCATCTGTCGATAATTTATTAGGATCCAGAATAATCACAGGTTCCGAATTCAAATCGGTTTGCTGATAAAATACACTCTGATTTTGCAATCCATTGTTTTTGAAAAAGTAATATTTGCCGTTTTTCTTAAACGGTGAACCATATTTCGGATAGTTCATTAAAGCTGTCAAACGCTTTTTTAAATCATTGCGGAACGGAATCTGACTTAAATAATCACCCGTCACCTTGTTTTGTTCTTTCACCCAATTGGCCGTGGCTTTAGAAGTGTCGTTTTCGAGCCACCGATAAGGTTCTTTTACTTTGATGCCAAAGTAGGTGTCAACCACATTCTCCTTTTTTGTTTTCGGATAAGTGATCTTTTTTGCGGCAAATATGCCTGATATAAATGCCATACTTACTAAAATGAAAAATAATCGTTTCATGAATTTTTATATTGTTATTTTAAAATGCTTACCGCTTACTGCTTACCGCTTACTGCTTACCGCTTACCGCTTACTGCTTACCGCTCTTATTTAAGTGCCTGATAAACCAGATTGTGAAACAGTACCTTGAAATCAATGCCTGAATTATTTGGTTCCAGATTTACATAGAATAGCAGAATCAAATCTTCTTTTGGATCTATTATATAATCAGTGCCATACCAACCGCCCCAGCGCATTGAACCTTCCGAAACTATAGACCGGTAATATTGCGGACCAAAATAATCGAAGGCCAGGCTGAAACCAATCTCGCCACGGAAATCTCCCACTTCATTTTTCTGCATCATTTCTATGGTTTTACGGCTCAATATCCGGTGACCGTTAAATTCGCCCTGATTCAAAATCATCTGACATAATTTGGCATAATCTTCAATAGTTCCGTTCAGTCCTGCACCGGTGCTAAAGAATTCTTTTGCTCCGGAATAAGGCAGCGTCTGATACAAACTATTCGCTTTTTTATTGAATGTCAGCGGTGCTTCCGCACTGTTTTTTTCGTAAAGAGTTACCATTTTATCTTTCTTACTGTCGGGCAGATAAAAGTAAGTATTGTTCATGCCCAGCGGTTCAAAAATCCTTTTCTGAAAATACTGATCAATCGGCATTCCCGAAACTACTTCAATCAGATAACCTAAAATATCCATACTCATTCCGTAGGTAAATTTATCGCCTGGATCGTGTTCGAGCGGGCATTTAGCCAGCAATTTTACTGCCTCTCCGAGCGTGATATTGCTGTTCGAAAGCATCGGCGAAAGCGGAATTCCTGCTTTGTCGTATATTTTACGGGTTTGGCTGTTTCCATAAGAATAGCCTGAAGTATGTGTGAGCAAATGACGAATGGTAATGTCGCGTTTGGCGGGACGTGTGGTGTATGACGAGTCAGCTTCGTTGAATGATACTAAAACCTGCGGATTGGCAAATTCGGGAATATATTTCTTTATCGGTTCGTCGAGCAGAATTTTACCTTCTTCGAAAAGTGTCAGCAAAGCTACAGCCGTGATAGCCTTAGTCTGCGACGCCATTCTGAAAATATCATCTTTTTCGCAGGGAATGTTGTTTTCGATATTTCTCCATCCGAAAGCCTTGTAGTGAACCACTTTTCCATGATGCGCTATAAAAGTCACGGCATGCGGAAGCGTTCCGTTATCCACATAATGCTGAAATACCGAATCCAGACGCGCCAGGCGTTCTGCATCGAAAGTTGCCGGAACTTTTACCGGATACATGAATTTTTGTGGTTTCTGTTGCGAAAAAACTGCAACTGATATCAGTGCTGAAAGTAGGATTAAATTACATTTTTTCATATGAATATTTTATTAAAACTTGGTTCTTTAAGTCCCCTAAAGGGGGATTAGGGGGCTACTATTCCCATTTCTTTTGCCACTTCATACATATACGCTTTGGCAGCTTCGTAATCATTTGGAATAATACCATCCAAAATGGCGTCCTTGATGCGCATTTTGATATCGCCAACGGTGGCACAGGCCGGCAAACCAAAGATATCCATAATTTCCTGACCGCTAACCGGTGGCTGAAAGTTACGGACTTTGTCTTTTTCCTCTATTTCCTTCAGTTTTTTACGTACCAGCTGAAAATTGGATTTGTAACGTTTAACTTTATCCGGATTTTTCGATGTAATATCCGCTTCGCACAGCATCATCAAGTCTTCAATATCGTCGCCGGCATCAAAAAGCAAACGGCGAATAGCCGAATCGGTCACTTCATCCTCGCTCAGTACAATGGGACGCATATGCAAAGACACCATTTTCTGAACAAATTTCATTTTATCGTTGGTGGGCAACTTCATTTTCCTGAAAATCTCCGGAATCATTTTTTCGCCGATAAAATTATGGTTGTGAAAAGTCCAGCCAAGACGAGCGTCGTATCGTTTGGTGCGTGGTTTGCCTATGTCGTGCAACAAAGCTGCCCAGCGCAACCACAAATTGTCGGTGTGGAGGCAAAGTCCATCGAGAACAGCCAGTGTATGGTAAAAATTATCCTTATGACCTACGCCATCTTTGGTTTCTGCGCCTTTCAGCGCCAGTACTTCGGGGAAAATGAGTTCGAGTAGGCCTGTTTTTTCGAGTAGAATAAACCCAACCGACGGTTTGCGCGAAAGCATAATTTTATTCAGTTCATCAGCAATGCGTTCTTTCGAAATAATGGAAATCCGTTCTTTGTTACGGGCTATGGCATCGAAAGTATTTGTCTCCAAAAAGAATCCGAGTTGTGCCGAAAAGCGTATTCCGCGCATCATACGCAATGGATCGTCGGAAAAAGTAATATCGGGATTCATGGGTGTACGGAGCACCATGTTTTTCAGGTCAGTGAGTCCGTCGAACGGATCAACCAATTCGCCAAAACGCTCTTTGTTTAAGCACAATGCCAGGGCGTTAATGGTGAAATCGCGGCGGTTTTGGTCATCTTCCAGTGTGCCATCTTCCACAATGGGGTTGCGTGAATCGCGTTGATACGATTCTTTGCGCGCACCCACAAATTCCACTTCCAGATCTTTGTGCTTAACTTGTGCGGTTCCGAAATTCTTAAAAACCGACAAATGCGCTTTCTTGCCAAGTTTCTGCGCTACTTTTTCAGCCAGTTCAATGCCGCTGCCTACTACCACCACATCAATATCTTTCGAGGGGCGTTTCAGAAAAATATCCCTGACATAACCGCCTATCACATAACACTCTTTCCCCGCTTCATCTGCCGCTTCCGAAATAATTTCAAAAATTTTATGCTGTAAATGCTCTTTCATCAAAAAACTGAATTTTAATACGCAAAGTTAACAGATTAAATCCAACCTGCCAACTGAATTGAAATTCTTAAACAATTCATAAATCTATAAGTTTAAAACAGGTTGTTTAAAAATAGTAAACTGTAGAATTTTATTTTAATTGAAGTAAAAAATTCATGAACCACAAAAGGACACAAAAGTCAACATAAGAATTAAATTTTCAATTATAGAAAATTCTCTTTTATGAGCAATTAAAAGATTATTTATATCTTTTGAGAACCAGCCATCAACGAGTTGATCTTTTGTGTTCTTATGTGTTCTTTTGTGGTTAAAAATGGAATTAACCAACTTTTCGTGTAATTCGTGTAATTCGTAGTCTCAAAAATCTTATCTTTGCAACTCAAAATTTAAAAAACCATTTGTAAGGTTCAAAAAACATGATTAAAGTAACATTCCCCGACGGTTCGGTACGCGAATTTGCCAAAGGCATTACCGGACTTCAACTGGCTGAAAGTATCAGCTCACGACTTGCACAAGAGGTGCTTGCCATCACAGTAAACGAACAAATCTGGGATCTTAGCCGTCCTATCGAAACCGATGCTTCCATTAAGTTGCACAAATGGGACGATGAAGAAGCCAAACATGCGTATTGGCACTCGTCGGCTCACCTTATGGCCGAAGCCCTTCAGGAGTTGTATCCGGGCATTAAATTCGGTATCGGACCGGCTATTGAAAACGGTTTCTACTACGATGTAGATCCGGGTTCAGCGGTAATTAAAGAAGGCGACCTGCCAACCATCGAAGCTAAAATGGTAGAACTGGCTGCACGTAAAGAACTGATTGTCCGTACGGATATCAGCAAAGCCGAAGCCCTCAAAAAATTTGAAGATAAAGGCGACGAATACAAAGTGGAACTGATCAGCGCTTTAGAAGATGGAACTATTACTTTGTATTCACAGGGTAATTTTACCGATCTTTGCCGTGGACCACACTTACCCAATACAGGCGAAATCAAAGCTATTAAACTGCTCAGCGTAGCCGGAGCTTACTGGCGTGGCGACGAAAAACGTAAAATGCTGACACGTATTTACGGTATTACTTTCCCTAAAAAGAAAATGCTTGATGAGTATTTAGTTCTTTTGGAAGAAGCTAAAAAACGCGATCACCGCAAAATTGGCAAAGAACTGGAATTGTTTACTTTCTCCGAAATGGTGGGTAAAGGTTTGCCACTGTGGTTGCCACGCGGAACAGCTTTACGTTTGCGACTGGAAGATTTTCTGAAAAAAATACAGCGTCGTTTCGATTATCAGCAAGTAATGACTCCTCACATTGGAAACAAACAATTGTATGTAACTTCTGGTCACTACGCTAAATACGGTAAAGATTCATTTCAACCGATTCATACACCTGAAGAAGGTGAAGAATACCTGTTGAAACCGATGAACTGTCCGCATCACTGCGAAATTTACAAGTTCAAACCACGCTCGTACCGCGAACTTCCGGTGCGTATGGCCGAGTTTGGTACCGTTTATCGTTACGAGCAAAGTGGTGAACTTCACGGTTTGACGCGTGTTCGTAGCTTTACACAGGACGATGCGCATATTTTCTGTCGTCCCGACCAGATTGAAGAGGAATTCCTGAAAGTAATGGATATTATCTTTATTATTTTCAATGCGTTGGAATTCGAAAACTTCGAAGCGCAAATTTCGCTTCGCGACCCGAACAACAAGGAAAAATACATTGGTTCGGACGAAAACTGGGAAAAAGCCGAAAACGCCATTATCAAAGCTTGCGAACTGAAAGGTTTGAAAGCGCGTGTGGAATTAGGCGAAGCTGCTTTCTACGGTCCTAAACTCGACTTTATGGTAAAAGATGCCATTGGTCGTCGCTGGCAATTGGGAACTATTCAGGTGGATTATAACTTACCTGAACGTTTCGAACTGGAATATACCGGCGAAGATAACGCCAAACACCGTCCGGTAATGATTCACCGTGCGCCATTTGGTTCTATGGAACGTTTCGTAGCGGTGCTTATTGAGCATACAGCCGGTAAATTCCCGCTCTGGTTAACGCCCGATCAGGTAGTAATATTGCCTATCAGTGAGAAATTCAACGATTATGCGTACGATATTGCCAAAACACTGAACGCACAGGACGTACGTGTACAGGTAGATGACCGTAACGAGAAAATCGGTCGTAAAATCCGCGATAACGAGTTGAAACGTATTCCGTTTATGCTTATTGTGGGCGAGAAAGAAGCCGAAAACGGTGAAGTGTCAGTACGTCGTCAAGGTGAAGGCGACAAAGGTAGCATGAAAGTAGCTGACTTTGCGCAACTGGTAAACGATGAAGTAAATTCGCTGGTGAATAAATATTGATTCAGAACAAAGAGTAAAGACAAAAGACCCTGCTTAGGATTGTCCTGAGCAGGGTTTTTGTTTTTCTCACCCTCGTTTCCAACGAGGGATGGTTGGTTTATTGTTTTAAAACAAAATGTTTTTCCTTCTGTTTAATGCAATTTTGAATGCCTGAAATATCTAATCATTTTCCTGCTCGTTGCTAATAACGGAGAGAGCGGGATTTTCGTTACTTAAATATCACTTTAAATTGTTGAATAGCCAGTGTGTCATTTTCTTGCATCATCTCAATACAACTAGTATTAAATGTGTTGTTTATAGATCCAACTGATTGAAATGAATAAGGTTGAAAATACCAAAAATTCATAAATGGCATAATCAGTTGGTTGTTTGAACACATGAAGTATTGGTATTTTTTCTCAATTATACTCCAGATGTCCACCGTTTACGAACTTTTTACTTTTAAATTTTCACTCAGACCTACTTTATCGCGTCTTTTATCGCTTTTTCGGTTTGCTCAAACAGCGTGTTGAAGTCGGTGCTTTTTACTTCGATGGGTTGGTGTACAGTGTAAGTTACATGATTGAACATGCCGAGCGGGAAGTTGCCATAGCGGAAAATTTTCCAGCAGTTGTTGATAGTCACCGGTACCACAATGGCGTTAGGCGCATATTTGCAAAGAATTTTTACGCCGTTGGGTGCAAATTCTTTCGGTATTCCGTTTTTTGTGCGGGTTCCTTCCGGATAGATAATGGTAGCGCGGTTGTGCTTTTCGATATATTCGCCCATTTGTTTTATCAGCGGAAGCGCCTGTTTGGGATCTTTGCGGTCGATAAGCACCGAACCGCCATGAGTCAGATTGTACGACACACTTGGAATGCCTCTGCCCAGTTCTATTTTGCTGACAAATTTGGGATGCCATTTGTGCAGATACCATTGCATGCCACTAATATCGAAAGTGCCCTGATGATTGGAAACAAAAATAATGGGTCGTCCTTCGGGAATAAGTTCACGGTTATAGCACGATGAATAAGATAAAGTAAACCACATGGCTTTATCCAACGACCACGAAAGATAATCAACGCTGCGTTTGTGTGCTTCGTAGCCAAAAATATTGAAACAAAACCATTGTATAGGATGAAAAATTATGAGCGATAACAAAAACCAGCTATAAGCCAGCAGTGTAAATGGGATGGAAAGTATCTTCAGCATGATGTGTATTTTTTTTGCAAAGTTACGAATATATTTAAAACCTTCCAATTTAGTGATTTTTGGGTGCAGCGGGTTATTTTTGGGTGCAGCGACTTCCAAGTCGCTGATTAGAATATTGTAAATTGCGAGTCGGAACTCGCACCACCCGAAATAATATCGCGACTTGGAAGTCGCGAGACCCGAAATCCGAAACAATTGCAAACTTCAGACTTTTGAAACCCCTCAAACTTTTGAAACCTCTGAAACCATTATTTTTTACCTTCTTCTGAATTTTTTTTTGTACTTTTGCACCAATTTGTATAAAAAAGAAGTATGAGCACAGAATTGAGCGAACAAGAACAGTTCAGACGTCAGAGTTTGAACGAATTACGCAATCTTGGCATTGATCCGTATCCTGCCGCGTTGTATCCAACCAACACATTTTCGACCGATATAAAAACTGAGTTTAAAGACGAAGAAAGCGGAAAACAGGTATGTATTGCCGGTCGAATTATGACCCGCCGCATCATGGGTAAAGCTTCGTTTCTGGAGTTACAGGACTCCAAAGGACGTATTCAGGTATATGTAAGTCGCGATGATATCAGCACCGAGGCACAGCCCGATATGTACAATACCGTTTTCAAAAAGTTATTGGATATCGGTGACTTTATCGGCATTAAAGGTTTTGTTTTCCGTACACAAATGGGCGAAATCAGCGTTCATGCTCAGGAACTGACTGTGTTGAGCAAAGCGCTGAAACCACTTCCCATCGTAAAATACAAAGATGGTGTGGCTTTCGATGCTTTCGAAGACCCTGAACAGCGTTACCGTCAGCGTTACGTGGATTTGGTGGTGAACGAAGGCATAAAAGATATTTTTCTGAAACGTACCCGGGTGTACAATTCTATGCGCGAATATTTCAATGCCGAAGGGTATATTGAAGTGGAAACACCCGTATTGCAACCCATTCCCGGAGGCGCTTCGGCTCGTCCGTTTATTACGCATCACAATGCACTGGACATTCCGCTGTATATGCGTGTGGCCAACGAACTGTATCTGAAAAGACTGATTGTAGGTGGTTTTGAAGGTGTGTATGAGTTCTCGAAAAACTTCCGCAACGAAGGTATGGACCGTACGCACAATCCGGAATTTACCGCCATGGAAATATATGTAGCTTACAAAGACTACAACTGGATGATGACATTCACCGAAAACATGATTGAGAAAATCTGTCTCGACGTGAACGGAACTACCGAACTTCAGGTAGGCGACAAAACTATCAGTTTCAAAACGCCTTTCAAACGCGTGACTATGATCGATGCCATCAAGGATCACACCGGCATTGATATCAACGGAATGAACGAGGAGCAGTTACGTGATGTTTGCAAACAATTGCATATCGAAGCCGACGAAACCATGGGTAAAGGCAAACTGATTGACGAAATTTTTGGTGAAAAGTGCGAAGGGAATTATATTCAGCCTACTTTCATTACCGATTATCCGATGGAAATGAGTCCGTTGTGTAAACGTCATCGCGAAAATCCCGAACTGACGGAACGTTTTGAGTTGATGGTGAATGGTAAAGAGTTAGCCAATGCATATTCGGAGTTGAACGACCCGATTGATCAGCTGGGACGTTTTCAGGATCAATTAAAACTAAGCGAAAAGGGCGACGACGAAGCCATGTTTATCGATATGGACTTTGTACGCTCATTGGAATATGGTATGCCTCCCACGTCGGGTATGGGTATCGGTATGGATCGTTTGGTTATGTTGATGACCGGTCAGCAGGCTATTCAGGAAGTGCTTTTCTTCCCACAAATGAAACCCGAAAAAGTAGCTAAAAAAGAAGGTCCCGAAAAATTTGTAGAACTTGGTATTCCGGCAGAATGGGCTGATGTCATTATGAAAACAGGGATTCTAACCGTTGAAGCATTGAAAGGTCTCAACCCAAATAAGTTTCATCAGGATATTTGCGGGTACAACAAAAAGCATAAACTGGAGCTGAAGAATCCGACGAAAGAGGAAGTTATAGCGTGGATTGAAAAGGTAGGGTGTTAGGTGTTTAACTGGTTAATAGGTTAATAGGTTGATAGGTTAATTAGTTGATTGGTTGATTGGTTAATTGGTTAATTGGTTAATTAGTTAATTAGTTAACGGGTTAATTGGTTTATACATTAAAGGATTCACTTATCAGCTGATCAACTGAATAACTGATTAACTGATTCACCAATTCAATTGAAAAGATACAAAATCTCAACGTAATGCTAAACGAAAGAAGTAAAATTGCGGTATTAGGTGGTGGTAGCTGGGCAACAGCTATTGCAAAAATTGCGCTGGTTAACTCCACGGAAATTAACTGGTATATGCGTCGTCAGGAACAGATTGATGAATTTATACGATTGAGTAAAAATCCATCTTACCTGACCGGCGTTAAGTTTGATACCGATAGAATTAATTTTACCAGCAATATCAATCATGTGGTGGCAACTTCCGATATTCTGATTTTTGCCACTCCTTCGCCCTTTCTGAAACAGCATCTGAAAAAACTCAGACGCAAACTTTCGAATAAAATTGTGGTTTCGGCCATTAAAGGTATTGTACCCGACGAAAATCTGATTGTCTCGGATTATTTTGAGCAGATGTACAATGTTCCCAAAGATAATTTGATGGTGCTTGCTGGTCCGTGTCATGCCGAAGAAGTAGCGCTGGAACGATTGTCGTATCTCACTATTGGTTGCAGTTCACGCGATAAAGCCCGTATTCTGGCACAACGCTTTTCAACAAGTTATATCAAAACGTCGATCAGCGACGATGTGCTGGGAATTGAATATTCATCGGTGATGAAAAATATTTATTCTATTGCTGCCGGTATTTGTCATGGTTTGAAATATGGCGATAATTTTCAGGCGGTATTAATCTCCAATGCCATTCAGGAAATTAACCGTTTTTGCAATGCTACCAATCCGCTTCATCGTGAAATCAACGAACCGGCCTATCTGGGTGACTTATTGGTGACAGCTTATTCAAAATTCAGTCGTAACCGATTGTTCGGAACTATGATTGGAAAGGGATATTCGGTCAAGACAGCGCAAATGGAAATGGAAATGATAGCCGAAGGTTATTATGCCACCAAATGTATTCACGAAATCAACGAAAAATATCAGGTAAGCATGCCTATTGTGGATGCGGTGTACGAAATTTTATACAACCGTGTTTCGCCAACACTTGAAATCAGGAAACTAACGGAAAAATTGAAGTAAAGCTTGCTGGTGAATCGGTTGATTGGTTAATCAGTTAATTGGAATTGCATTGTTCGAAAATATTATTTGTTCAATAAACAAATTGATAAAATTGTGCCATCAAATTTTGAAAGTTTAGAAGTTTGGAAAGAATGTAGAAATCTAAGAAAATCGATTTCACAGTTAGTTAAGAAATTTCCAATAGAAGAAAAATACAGATTAGTCGATCAACTTATTCGTGCAAGTCGCTCAACTACTGCAAATATAGCTGAGGGACATGGAAGATATCATTTTCAGGAAAATACTCAGTTTTGTAGAAACTCACGAGGTTCATTGGACGAAGTCTTAGATCATTTAATTTGTGCATTAGATGAAGAATATATAACTGAAGATCAATTACAAATTTTCAGAATTCAAATTGATAAATGTCATCGATTAGTAAACGGATATATTAATTACCTTCAAAAACAAAAAAGAGACTCAGCAAATAAGAAAGAAGATGAGAATAGTTAATTGGAGAATGAGTTAATCCGTAAAACCGTGAATTAGTATGCAGTTCAACCAATCAACCGATGAACTGATTAACCAATCAACTAATTCACCAATCAACATATACAAAACAACAAACTATTATAAAAAAAATATGAATCACATTAAACTCTCTATCGATAAAGCTTTTGGTTTTATCTCTAAGGAAGCAGTAGCTGGTTACAAAGCTCAGGTAGCTGAAGCAAATGCTGCTTTACACAATGGAACAGGTAAAGGAAGCGATTTTCTTGGCTGGTTAAACTTGCCAACTTCTATCGACGAAGCTCATTTGGCTGATGTGGAAAATACAGCTAAAATCCTTCGCGAAAACTGCGAAGTAGTGGTGGTTATTGGTATTGGCGGTAGCTACCTCGGTGCTAAAGCTGTTATTGATGCACTCTCGAACAGTTTCGATTGGTTGCAAACCAAACGTACATCGCCCGTGGTGGTTTATGCCGGACAAAACATTGGTGAAGATTATCTTTACGAATTGCAGGAACTTCTGAAAAACAAAAAATTCGGTATTATTTCTATTTCAAAATCAGGAACAACTACCGAACCTGCGTTGGCTTTCCGTTTATTGAAAACACAGTTGGAAGAGCAACAGGGTAAAGAAGCTGCAAAAAAACTGATAGTGGCTGTTACCGATAAAGCTCGTGGTGCATTGCGTACGCTGGCAACTCAGGAAGGTTACAAAACCTATGTGATTGAAGATAATATCGGTGGTCGTTATTCGGTACTTTCTCCGGTTGGATTATTGCCTATCGCAGTTGCCGGTTTTGATATCCGCCAGTTGGTAGCCGGTGCTGTATATATGGAAAATCTTTGCGGAACTGAAACAGCTTTCGACGAAAATCCTGCTGCTATTTATGCTGCCACACGCAACGAATTGTATAAATCGGGCAAAAAAATCGAAATTCTGGTGAACTTCCACCCAAAACTTCATTATGTGTCAGAATGGTGGAAACAACTTTATGGCGAAAGTGAAGGTAAAGATAATTTAGGAATTTTCCCTGCGTCAGTAGATTTTACCACCGATTTGCATTCCATGGGACAATGGATTCAGGAAGGTGAACGCACTATTTTCGAAACAGTGATTTCGATTAATGAAACTAACTACACCAAAATTTTCCCGAACGATGATGCCAATCTGGATGGATTGAATTTCCTTGCAGGAAAACGTGTGGACGAAGTAAATAAAATGGCAGAACTCGGTACCATGATTGCGCATATCGATGGTGGTGTGCCAAACCTCAAAATTGAATTACCCAAACTGAACGAATACTATTTAGGAGAATTGCTTTATTTCTTCGAAAAAGCATGTGGTATTAGTGGTTATGTGTTGGGAGTAAATCCATTCGACCAGCCCGGTGTGGAAGCATATAAAAAGAATATGTTTGCTTTGCTCGATAAACCCGGTTTCGAAGCTGAAACAAAAGCAATCAAAGCGAGAATTTAAAATCGATTGAACTTAAACTTGATATTTTATTGAGGGTTTCACATGAAGTGAAACCCTCAATTCATTTAAAATATACAGCACTAATATAAAACATTTTCTACGGTTTATTCATTATCTTTGCAATACAATAAAATGAATAAATATAAAATTTTAAATATATGTCGTCAATAAAAGAAAGAATAGCTTCGTTGCGTGAAGCAATGAGAAAAGCAGGAGTTTCAGCTTGCATTATTCCCGGAACCGACCCGCATGCCAGTGAGTATATAGCTGAATGCTGGAAAGACCGTGTATGGATTTCAGGTTTCAACGGTTCTGCAGGAACAGTAGTTGTGGGATTGAATCACGCCGGTTTGTGGACTGATTCACGATACTTTTTACAGGCTTCGGAGCAACTTGCAGGAACAGGCATTGACTTGATGAAAATGGGATTGCCCGAAACTCCAGACCAGATTTCGTGGCTTTCTACCGAACTTAATGCGGGAGAAAAAGTGGCGGTAAATCCTCAAATGTTTTCGGTGAATGGATATGCTGCACTTCGCGGCGAATTAAAACAGTATGGAATCGAACTTGTCAGTATCGATTTAATGTCGGAAGTATGGACAGACCGTCCATCGATGCCTTTGAATCCGTTTTTTGTTTTTGATGCTACTTATACAGGTAAAACGGCTGCCGAAAAACTGGCTGATTTGCGTGCAGAATTGAAAAAACAACGCGCCGATGTTTTTATTATGTCTGCTCTCGACGATATTGCGTGGTTGTATAATATTCGTGGTAACGATGTGGATTACAATCCGGTAACCATTGCTTTCTCGGTTGTAGAATACGATAAGGCAACACTTTATATTGCTCCTGAAAAACTAACTGCAGAAACAGGCTCATATCTGAAAAATCAAGGTGTGTCGGTCGCTGATTATTTAAAGATTTATGATGGAATAAAAGCTGTTTCAGATTCAAAAGTGGTATTAATTGATGGTGCAAAACTGAATCAATCCTTGTACGAAGCTATTCCACAAGGTTGTGAAGTGAAAAACAGCATGTCACCTGTTTTTAAACTGAAAAGTGTTAAAAATGCAACTGAAATAGCCGGTATTCGTCGCGCTATGGTGAAAGATGGCGTGGCATTGACTCGTTTTTTCAAATGGCTCGAGAAAAATGTGGTATCCGAAAAACTTACTGAAGTTTCTATCGATAAAAAATTATATGAATTTCGCAGTCAGTCCGAAAATTTCATGGGTGAAAGTTTTGGAACAATTGCCGGATATGGAGCTCATGGTGCCATTGTGCATTACAGCGCCACAGAAAAATCGGCTTCTACATTAAAACCCGAAGGCATATTTTTACTCGATTCCGGTGGTCAGTACCTCGATGGAACGACTGATATTACCCGTACCATTTCGTTGGGAAATCCTACCGAAGATCAAAAAACAGATTTTACTCTGGTTTTGAAAGGTCATATTGCTTTGTCGTCGGTTGTGTTTCCGCAAAATGTGAGAGGTTCGCAACTTGATGTGTTGGCCCGAATGTCTATGTGGCAAAGAGGAATTAATTACGGACATGGAACCGGTCATGGCGTTGGTCATTTTCTGAATGTACATGAAGGTCCGCAAAGCATACGGATGGAGGAAAATCCTGTGGTTTTGCAGGAAGGCATGTACATGTCAAACGAACCCGGACTTTACCGCACCGGCGAGCATGGTATTCGTACCGAAAATTTGGTTTTGATTGTTCCTGCCATGGAAACCGAATTCGGTAAATTTCTGAAATTCGAAACCATGACACTTTGTTATATCGATACTCAACTTGTTGATGTTAATTTGCTTAATGATGAAGAAATTTTGTGGCTGAATAATTATCATAAAATGGTTTACGACCGTGTTTCACCCTATCTGAATAATGAAGAACTATCGTGGCTGAAAGATAAATGTAAAGCGGTTTCGAAATAAAATGTCAGAAAATAATTTCAATATTCAGCATTCTTCGCTTGGTAAATCATCGGTCAATCCGGAAAAATACGATGCATCGCTATTGTTCAGAATTCCGCGCATAGAAAACAGGGAAAAGTATGGAATTTCGAATGAGAATTTACCGTTTTCCGGTGTTGATGTATGGAATTGTTACGAAGTGTCTTTTCTTATTGATAGTGGTTTGCCGGTTAACCGAATGATGAAACTGATATATTCTGCCGGTAGTGAATTTCTGGTGGAATCGAAGTCGTTGAAACTGTATCTGAACTCTTTCAATATGGAAAAACTGGGAGCAACAGTGATAACCGCCGAAAATAAATTTATTGAAACCGTTCAGACCGATGTGGAAAATTTACTTCAAACGAAGGTTGATGTGCTGCTTTTTACAGATGATTCAGATGAAATACAGTCGTTTACCGAACTGATAGCGGACGATTTGGTGCAATTGATACCTCAAAGTAAACTTCAGGAAATGGACTTTGTCCATTTTTTGGAATCTCCGGAATTGTTGCAGGGAATACTTGTAAAAAATCAGCGGGAAATGGCTTTCAGAACCGATGTGTTACGTTCCAATTGCCGTGTAACCAATCAGCCCGACTGGGGCGATTTGTTTGTGAAAATAACATCGGCTTATGAAGTTGATTTGTCGTCGGTTTTAGCTTATCTTATTTCATTCAGGCAGGAAAATCATTTCCACGAAGAAGTAGTGGAAATGATTTACAAGCGTTTGTGGGATAAATTTAAACCTGCAAAACTGATGGTAGCCGCCATGTATACTCGTCGGGGTGGTATTGATATTAATCCTATACGGGTTTCTGAAACAAATTTGATGGACAAAGCGTTTGTTAGTACAACAAAAAGATTAGCTAAAACATTGAGGCAGTAAGACGGAAATACTAAGATGGTAATTTTTTATTTGAAGTTCTGAACATAATTTATTGAATGAAAACTTTGATATGGAGAGAAGAAATTTACCAGACATGTTCTATGGAGCAAAAAGAGAGATTTTTCAAAACGCAGAATTGTTGAGAAAAAATCTTACGCAGGCAGAGAGGATTTTATGGTCAAAATTAAACAATAAGCAATTAGGAGTTCGTTTTAAGGCACAACATCCGATAGATTTATTTATTGTTGATTTTTATTGTCATCGGTGCAAGATTGTTGTTGAAATTGATGGTGAAATTCATGCATTTCTGACTGAATACGATGCAGGTAGAACATTTGAATTAGAAAGCTGGGGTTTATTAGTGCTTCGTTTTAAAAATAAAGAAATCTTTGAAAATATTGATAAAGTAGTTGATAAAATCAAAGAAACTGTGAAAGAAAGACTTTTTTGAAATTGATGAATTTAAATGAATAAAGTTTTATTTAATTGAATATTCTGCCCCTAAATCCCCTGAAGGGGACTAAACAGAGCAACTACAAGCATTAAAGTAAAATACAGAGTTACGAAGCTAATAATGAAAATTTCAGGAGTAGTATAAATGATTCGATTTTTTTGCACGGTTAAAGCCCCCTTCAGGGGGTTGGGGGCAGATGAGTAGAAGGAAAATTAATTTAACAGATGATTTTTTTACAAATTGCAGGTTTGACCTATTTTTTGTAATTTCGCACACTATAAACAATAAAAAGAATGAATTTAGATTTTGAAAAGTCAGGAGGTTTAATTCCTGCCATCATACAGGATGCATTGACATCGAAAGTTTTAATGCTTGGTTTTATGAATCCTGAAGCACTCGAAAAAACCATTGCCACCAATCAGGTTACATTTTTCAGTCGTACTAAAAACCGTTTGTGGACCAAGGGTGAAGAGAGTGGTAATTTTCTGAACGTGGTTTCTATTACTCCCGATTGCGATAACGATACACTTTTGATAAAGGTAAATCCGGTTGGTCCGGTTTGTCATACAGGTGCTGATACTTGCTGGAACGAAAAAAACGAAGGCGATTTTGCCTTTCTGAACTTTCTTCAACAATTTATTCAGAAACGTTTTCAGGAAATGCCCGAGGGTTCATACACCACTTCACTATTCAATAAAGGTGTAAATCGCATGGCTCAAAAAGTAGGCGAAGAAGCTGTTGAAACAGTGATTGAAGCAACCAATGGTACAGAAGAAGGATTTCTATACGAAGCATCCGATTTGGTATATCATCTGATTGTATTGCTTACTTCAAAAGGTTACTCACTCGACGATCTGGGACGTGAACTTAAAAAACGTCATAAATAATTCAGCAACAACCATATAATACCACGGGAAAATGAAGAAAGAAGTTTTGATTAAATACAAACAGGTTGATGTTTTTCAACAGGATGTACGCGTTCTGAAAAATGTAAATATGGAAATTGAATCGGGCGAATTTGTATATTTTCTCGGTAAAGTGGGTAGTGGAAAATCCTCACTGCTGAAATCGTTTTACAACGAACTTCCTATTTTGGAAGGTGAAGCTTCTGTGCTTGGTTACGATTTAGCTGCGATTCATAATGCTGAAATTCCGTATCTTCGTCGTAAAATCGGGATTGTATTTCAGGATTTTCGCTTGCTGACCGACCGCACGGTGCAGCAAAATCTTGAATTTGTACTCAAAGCTACCGGTTGGAAAGATGAAACTGCTATCAGCGAACAAATAGATAGCGTACTCATTCAGGTTGGGATGCTGAATAAGGGCTATAAAATGCCGCATCAACTCTCGGGTGGTGAACAACAGCGAATAGTGATTGCGCGGGCTCTGCTGAATACTCCAGAAATGATTCTGGCTGACGAACCTACCGGAAATCTGGATGCTCAAACAGGTAAGGAAGTAATAGAATTGCTTTACAATATCCGCAAATCGGGCACCACTGTGGTTATGGCTACGCACAATCTGAATTGGGTGGAACTTTATCCCGGACGCATTTTTAGCTTTGAAGATGAAGAAGTCCGCGAAATATCAAATCTTTCGAAAGTAGAAACGGTAACGGTGAAGGAAATTGTTGATTTTGAAGATAATGTGGTTATTGTAGAAAACCATACAGCTACCGCCGAATAATGAAAAAACTTCTTTGCCCACAGTGTAAAATTCAGCGATTCCGGGTTCGTAATCAAGCCGGTGATTCGGTAGTGGTAACTGTTACAGAAAATCTCGAAATTATACCCATACATGAGGACGAATCGCTCGAAGGATTTGATTTGGATATTCTGTATTGTCTGGGTTGCTCCTGGAGTGGCTCAGTGAAAAAACTCTCCCACAAACATTAGATTTGTTTTAATGTTGATGCGCCGATAACATAACAATAGCTATACCTGCTATTACCAATAAAAACTGGATGATGGATACTTTAGGTTTCGATTCCTTGTGCATTTCCGGAATTAAATCGGCCAAAGCAATATACAAAAATCCGGCTGCCGCTATGGCTATCACATACGGAATGGCAGCCTGTACCATATCCAGCAGAAAATAAGCCAGAATACCGCTCAACAAGGAAGAACTTCCCGATAAAAGATTGTAAAACATCGCTTTTTTGCGGGAATAACCGCTTTTAATCAGAATACCGAAATCGCCAAGCTCCTGCGGAATTTCGTGCAAAACCACCGATATAGTGACAAATAATCCAAGTTCAACCGAGGTAAGAAAAGAGGCAGCAATCACAACACCATCGATAGCATTGTGAAAAGCATCGCCAATAATAATCATGGGCGCAGCTGCATGGTTCTGGCGTTCGCAGTTTTCGTCGTGGCATGTTCGCCACAGAATAATTTTTTCGAGCAGAAAAAAGAACATTATTCCAATTAATACCCATAACATAGTTGTATGCAAATCCAGCGTTTCATTTGCTTCAGGAATCAAACCCAATAAAGCCGAGCCTAATAATGTACCACCAGCTAAATATAAAAGATAGCTTGAAAGGCGTTCCAGCCATTTATTGTTCAGCAATAAAAGTGAGCCACTCAGAGCCACACTTCCGATACTTGCTGCTATTAAAGCCAGAATGGTGTATAGTAATGTTTGCATTTTTTTGTTGAGAAAATAAGTTAAGAAAATATGAAATTGAGAAAATGGAAAATAAGAAACTCTTGAAACAATTCAAGAATCGGAACTCAAAACTCAGAACTCAGAACTCTCTTACCGTTTCATCACCCTGTCAATATTCCGTTTGTCTTCTTTTTCTTTCAGGCTCTGACGTTTATCGTAGTTCTTTTTACCTTTTGCCAATCCAATTTCAATTTTTGCCAGTCCTTTTTCGTTGATAAAAAGTTTGGTTGGCACTATGGTGAAACCTGTTTCTTTGGTTGCCCTGATTAATTTTCGCAACTCCCGCTTGTTGAGCAGTAGTTTGCGGTCGCGACGGACATCGTGATTATTGTACGTTCCGAAAAAATAGGTGGCAATATGCATGTTTTTAACCCACAACTCATCTCCAAGAAATGTACAATATGTATCATTAAGTCCGGCTTTTCCATCGCGAATGGATTTTATTTCGGTGCCGAACAGTTGAATGCCGGCCACGAAACGTTCCATTATTTCATAGTCGAAAGTTGCCCGTTTGTTTTTTATTAGTATGTTGGTAGGTTTGAACATGATTTAAGGAAGCATGGCTCCCAGTATTTTGTTGAAAATAAAAGGGCAAAGCAAAATTAACCCCGTAGTTATCAGTACATAATTTCCACGCTCTTCTTCATCGAGTTTTAAAATTGCCCTGCAAGCATCCCAAACAAGATATATTGTATAAATGTTCAGTATTTTCAGAAAAAACAAGCTTGGAATGGCAGAGGTGATAATTTTTATAATGAAAATAATGGTGAAAGAATACGCTATAATTTTCTCGTTTTCGTGTTTTGTGTATTTATCAGCAAATTTTTGGTTTAGAAACCTGAATGACAAATAATTCGCTGTGTAAAAGGCGCCGGCATAAGCAATAACAGTTGTCAGAGCGCTTATAAATCCGGTTTTGATGATGCTCCCCGATGAATATACCATGTCGAAAGTCATAACCAGGATTGTACAGATGATAATCCATGGGTAAATAAACTGACGAACAACCTGATTTTTAGAATTGTCTTCCTGTTCAATAGTGTTCCACGCAGATGATGTGGAGAGCATCAACTCCCATGAACGATTAAAAATATTGAAAAGTTTTTGTTTCATTTTCTGCAAAAAAATAGCCGACAAAATTACACAATTTTTTTCGTTTTTCAGTGTTCATTAAAAAAATGCTTATTTCATTCCTGATAAGTGCAAAGAATGGACTTCAGCCACTGAAAAATTCAGGTGACATATGTTTTTTATTATGAAATAATAAGTATATTTGCTGTCCTTATAATTATTTCTGCCATTCTATGAACGAAGATATAAAATTAAATATTGCCGGTTTGGTTTACAATCAGACAGTGGTTGGAACCTATGCGCTTATTCTTTCGGAGACCGATGGTAAACGGCGGTTTTCGGTTATGATTGGTGAACCCGAAGCACAGTCAATTGCCCTGAAACTCAATAATAAAAAGTCCCCACGTCCACTTACACACGATTTAATTCATGTTTTGATTAATGTTTTTGGCGCTAAATTAGATAGAATACTTATTTATGACATGGTAAATGATATTTTCTTTTCAGAATTGCATTTGCTGAAATCGGATGGAACACCGTTGGTGGTTGATGCCCGCACGTCGGATGCTGTGGCGTTGGCCGTGCGCATGGATAGCCCTATTTATATCAAAAAAGAAATTCTTGAAATTGTAGGAACCGAAATTGATAAGGTGGATGAAGCTGTAGAAGAATCAGAAGAATCGGTTGATGCAGAAACATTAACTTCGGATGAGTTGGATCTGCTGAAGAAAGATGACCTAGAAGAGTTACTAAAAATGGCTCTTCAGGAGGAAAAATATGAACTGGCTGTGAATATCCGCGATGCACTGAAACGGAAAGGAGAGGAGTGAAATCAAAGTTCTGAGTTTCGAGTTTGGGGCTCGCGAGCCTACCTGCAGCATGCAGGCTCCGACTCGCGAATTATTTCAAAAGTTTCTTATTTTTCTTTTTATATAACTAATTAGCTTTAAATCAATAAAATACATAAAAATGGGATTAAAACTTCGATTAATTGTAATGAATTTTCTCCAATACGCTATTTGGGGAGCTTGGTTGATTTCTTTAGGCGCTTATCTTGGTGGGCAACTTCATTTTGAGGGTTTCCAAATAGGTAGTTTTTTTGCAACGATGGGAATTGCATCGCTGTTTATGCCAGGTGTATTGGGTATTATTGCAGATCGCTGGATTCCGGCACAGAAATTACTTGGAATTTCCCATATTTTGGCGGCTGTTTTTTTAATTGCAGCTGCACCACAAACAGAATACTCTAAGTTATATCCTTTAATTCTTTTGAGTGTAATGTTTTATATGCCCACTATCGCATTGTCAAATTCAGTTGCATATAATGCTTTAACAAAAGGAGGTTTTAATATCGTAAAAGATTTTCCTCCTATTCGTGTTTGGGGTACTATTGGTTTTATAATTTCAATGATTGCAGTTGATTTATTAGGTTTTGCAAGTTCTTCCATTCAGCTATATATGTCAGCGGGAATAGGATTAGTATTGGGTGTTTATTCTTTTACTTTGCCAAATTGCGATATAACTAAAAATAATAGTCAAAAATCATGGATTGATCATTTAGGATTACGAGCATTTACATTATTTAAACAAAGGAAAATGGCTATTTTCTTTGTGTTTTCTATGATGTTAGGTATGTCGTTACAAATAACCAATGCATTTGCAAATGATTATTTAACAAACTATTTTGGAAAAATCGCTGATTTTAAAGGAACTTTTGGAGTAGAACATGCGAATATTCTTATTTCATTATCACAAGTGTCCGAAACTCTTTGCATCTTGCTAATTCCTTTCTTCCTACGCAAGTTTGGTATTAAGAAGGTTATGCTAATTAGTATGATAGCTTGGGTTTTACGTTTTGGTTTGCTTGGTCTTGGAGATCCCGGTAATGGAGTTTGGATGTTAATATTGTCGATGATTGTTTATGGTGTCGCTTTTGACTTTTTCAATATATCTGGCTCTCTCTTTGTAGAAAATGAAACAGATTCTTCAATACGTTCAAGTGCTCAAGGAGTGTTTATGATTATGACAAACGGCTTTGGTGCATTTATAGGTTCATACATTGCCGGTTGGGTGGTAGATTATGCTGGTTGGCCAAATTCATGGTATGTTTTTGCTGGTTATTCATTAATTGTGGCATTGGTCTTTGCTGTGATATTCAAGTATAAACACGATCCGAAACAGTTCGAAAATTATTCTCATTGATAGTTGCTATATAGTACAAAACAAAAGCGGTTGAATTCAAAATTCAGCCGCTTTTGTTTTGTCTTGTAGGAAAAGAAATTATCCAAAAAACCACTTATGTAGCTCTCCGTAATGTTTTTTGTACATTTTATAACTATCTTCCAAAATTTGCAGTGCAGTTTCTTTATCGAAAAACTTTTCAACTACCACAGTTTTGTGTTCCAGTTTGGTGTAATCTTCGAAGAAACTCATTGTTTCTGCTATCAGATACTGAGGTAATTCCGAAATATCGTTGTAATGGTTTACACTTGGATCGCCGGCAGCCACAGCAATGATTTTATCGTCGGCTTCGCCATTATCCAACATTCGCATTACGCCAATCACTTTGGCTTCCACAATACACATGGGAACCACTTCAATCTGCGAGAGAATAAGAATATCCAGCGGGTCATGGTCATCACAATAACTTTGTGGAATAAAACCATAATTGTGCGGATAATACATCGACGAATAAAGTACTCTGTCGAGTCTAAGCAGCCCACTTTCTTTGTCTAACTCATATTTTGCACGGTTGCCTTTAGGTATTTCAATAATACCTTTCACTACGTCGGGTTGATCGGTGTGAGGCACAACCTGATGCCAGGGGTTAAAATTATTACGCATAAAATTTCATCATTATCCTGTCGAACGGACAGGTGTTTTTTTATCATTTACTATTTATTCAGCAAATGTACTTATAAAATCTGTTCGGCATGTGATTTTGTATTAATTTCTTTCGGAGAAATCACACGTTCTACAATACCGTTTTCGTTGATAATAAAAGTTGTGCGGAACATACCCATGTAAGAGCGTCCGTACATCGATTTTTCGCCCCAGGTGCCAAACTGAGCTGCTAATTTTGTGTCAGTGTCGGCAATAAGCTGAAAAGGAAGTTGCTGTTTGACAATGAATTTCTGATGCGATGCAGCGCTGTCGGCACTTACGCCAATAACTTCATATCCTGCTGCCCGAAGTGCTTCGTAATTGTCGCGCAAACTGCAAGCCTGTGCAGTACAACCCGGAGTACTGTCCTTTGGGTAGAAATACAATACTATTTTTTTACCTGCGAAATCCGATAATCTGATTTCTTTTCCGTCCTGATTTATTCCAAGAATTTCAGGAGCTTTGTCGCCTGTTTGAATAGCCATCATCTGTAGTTTTAATAAGTTTGTTAAATTAACTCTTAAACGTATTTATCCGCGAAATGTTTATCGAAATCTATGAAATTTCGTTGACAATGGCTGCAGTGTGACATGCAACTACGCCGGCTGTCTCGGTACGCAACCGGCTTTTGCCCAAAGATACAGGAATAAAACCATTCAGTATAGCTTTTTCCACTTCCTCTTTGCTGAAATCGCCCTCCGGTCCAATCAGGATAATCACATCACTACCAGTCTTTATTAAATTTTTAAGAAAAAATCTGTCATATATTTTGGCTGAAAGACCGGTATTTGCATTCTCCCTCTCCTCGGGAGAGGGCTGGGGAGAGGTATAACAATGAGCAATAAATTTTTGTGAGCCTGATTGCTTTTTTAGAAAGTCATCGAAACTGCATGCAGGATGTAATGTAGGGAAAAAGGCTTTAACTGATTGTTTTGATGCTGAAACAATAATTTTTTCCAATCTGTCTTCTTTCACGATTTTTCGTTCCGAAAATCTGCAAATTACCGGAGTAATTTCATCGATGCCTATTTCGGTGGCCTTTTCAATAAACCATTCCAAACGTTCGATATTTTTTGTGGGAGCAATGGCAATGTGTAAGCTGTAGTTTCGTTTGCCGTAATCTGACATCGATTTCAGAACCTTAAACTGACAATGTTTATGGTGTGGTATGGTAATTTCAGCCTCGTAATAACCACCAATGCCATCCACAACAATTATTTTGTCGCCCGGTTGCAGACGCAATACTTTTACCGCATGAAGCGATTCTTCTTCCGAAAGCACGGTGGCAGTGGCTATGGTTGGGCAGTAGAATAAAGTCATTGAAATGAATTTTTGTTTCCGCAAAAATACATAAAAAACATCAGTCGGTAAAAGAACAAATAAATAATGGTATCTACTCAGCCCCCCAACCCCCTCTGGGGGAGTTCAGGCGCGTTGAACAAGGTTTATTTGAACTTACTTTTTTTTACAACAAAAACAGAGAAATTAACCCCGAGTCTCCATGCCGAATCTTCGGGAATAATTTCATTGAAAACCTAAGAGCGGGTGGTTATCCACAGTATTTGTTTCTTTCTTTAATTTCGTTTATAGCAGTTTCAATGAAATATTTATAGTCAGTACCTTTTTCAGTCTTTAATTTTAATTCAAGAAATGGCAGTGATTTTATTGTTCCTATGTCTCTTAAAGTTGCCGCAATCATTTGGTGTAATAGCTTATTCTTCTCATTCTGTAACGAAGTCAGTAGTTTATCTTCAACTATTTGATTTTTTGAATTCTGGAGAGATGTAGCAGCAATTGTCTTTAAATTAATATTTCCATTTTCTAACAGATCAAATATTGATTGTAAATCATAGTCTGATTCTTTCTCAATTTTTATAACAGAAGTTAGAATTGTTGTTTGAATGTCTTCATCAGCCTCAACCTTTATCCTACTCATTAAAAAGTCGAATATATCTTTGTTTTTCAAGTTTTTTGATAGATTTCCTACACAGAAATAGGCATTTCTCTTTTGAACATTATCAGAACTTAAAATAGTCCTTTTTAGATATTCAAAGTCTTTAATCGAGTTTATTTTTTCAGCTTGTCTTGCCGCAAACCACGAAATTTGTTTTCCTCCGTAAATTGAATTCCTGTCAAAAACAAACCTCCAAATATTAAATGGAAAATAATACTCTTTATTAGACATTTGAATAATCAAATCTTGAATATTCATCCTTGAAATTTTTCGTTCAAGTTTTTTTTCAAAAAAATCAAATATTTTGGACATTTTGTGCTTTTTAATATTCAGATTAACGACCGAGTCTATGGGCATCCTGCGGTTTGCGGGAGCATTCGCTGTCGTGAAACGACAAAGTGAATGCGGGAGCAAAGACCGCTAAATGCACGTCAGCCAGCCAATGAACATAGGCGTGTGCTAGGGGCTGGTTTTTATTTGCAATATTTGTCAATTAGTTTTTGAGCACTTTTATCACCTAACTCTAAAGCTTTTTTCCAATTCTCACAAGCTCCATTTTCATCTTTCATGTTGTGTTTTGTGTTTCCTAAATTGTAATATGCTTGTCGTTTAAATTCTATTTCTGCACTGTCAGCTTGTATAACTCTTAAGTAATCTTGAATTGCACCTTCATAATCATTATTCTCATCTTTTAGACCACCTCTATTTATTAGTGCCATCATAAAATTAGTGTCAATTTCAATTGCTTTATCGTAGTCTTTTAAAGCGGATTTCCAAGTATATAATTCATTTCTTGTAATAGCTCTTGAATAATAAGAATATTGGTCGTTTGGATTTAATTTGATTGAAAGTGTCAAGTTGATAAATGAACCACTTAAATCTCCCTTGTTATAAGCATCAATTCCTTTGTTGAAGAAATCCTCTGCTTCTGATTCTTTAAAATCGGGATATTTTGGATTTTTGGGGTCAAATAAACCTCCGTATCCATCAAGTCTTGAGTCAAATTCATATCCTTTTTTGTACATATCTAAAGCCCAATAAAGCAAAATATCTGAGGTTAATGGTATTTCATAGGTTTCACCATTAAGTTCCCATAATTTTCCGGTTTTTTGAATATCCTTTACTTTATAAGGGTAATGCGTTTCAAGATACTCTTTCAAGTTAATAAGATTTTCTTTTTTGTTTGATAAAAAAGTGAAGTCTAAAGTCGTATACGAGAAATCTGTCAATCCACTTTTGCTCATGTTTTTAAATACATCTTCTGCAGAGACCATTTCTTTTCCAAAACCATCTACAAAATTTTCCCAGGTAATAAATTTTTCATCGTTTTTTTTCTGTCCGCATGAAAGCAAAGAGAAAAAAGAAAATACATACGTTAATAGTCTCATTTTCATTGTTTTTTTATTTTTTAAACTTCTGACTAACGACCAAGTAAGCTCTGTATTTTCAATAGTTTCATTTTTGGTCGTTAGCAACGTAAGTCAATGAATTTTTTCATTTTTTGGATTGCCCCTAACGACCGAGGCTATGGGCACGGGCGGTTTGCGGGCGTATTCGCTGTCGCACAGCGACAAGGCGAATGCGGGCGCAAAACCTGCTAAGTGCACGTCAGCCAGCCTGTGAACATACGAGGCGTGTGTTAGGGGTTCGGTGTTGTGTGTCCTGCGTTACTTCAGGGTACTAAAGTATGAAAATATTTTAGAAAAAGTAACATAACTTTAATAGAGATGATAGAATTTATTTATGCTTGTCAAAGAAACGAGTTGTCACCAATCAGAAGAACGGCAATGACAGAAGTCTCACCACCGACAAGAGAGTAAATAAACGGCCTATCGGATAAGCTTTTCAGGAGGATTGTAATTAGTAATTTTGTTTCCTCATATTTTCGCAAATAGAAATCACCACAAAATGTAAAGTAATAAAAAAGAGTCTTCATATTTGTGTAAACCAACACACAAAATAATGAAGACTCCGACACAAACCCTAAAAAAGGCATTTATGTGGTACAAAGTTAATGAATTACATTCAAAAGGACTCAATAAGAGTCAGATTTCAGTTGAATTGGGGATAGACCGTTCAACAGTTCGCAAGTATTTATTTATGGATGAGCAAAGGTTTTTAGACTGGATTTCGGTTGCACAACATCGTCCTCACAAGTTGAAGGAGTATCGGCATTTTGTAAAAACAACCTTGGAAAGTCATCCCTATTTGTCGGCCTCTCAGGTAGAAGATTGGTTGAAAGAACATTATCCGGATTTGCCGTGTGTTCACAGCAAGACAGTCTATAATTTTGTGGAGCAGATACGTAAGGAGTTTGACATACCTAAAACACGCTCTAAATCATTTCGTCAATACGAGAAATTACCCGAAACGGCTTATGGCGATCAAGCTCAGGCAGATTTTGGCAGTTTTCATATGCCATGTAAAGATGGCGGCAGGCGTAAAGTTTATTTTTTCGTCATGATATTGAGCCGTTCCCGTCAGAAGTTTGTAAGTTTTCAGGATAAGCCCTTTACAAGCCAAACAACCATTGAAGCGCACAACCAGGCATTTGAGTATTTTGAAGGTCAGCCTGATAAGATAGTTTATGACCAGGACAGGGTTTTAATGGTTGATGAGAATCTTGGAGATTTGATATTAACCCGGGAGTTTCAACTTTACAGTTCGCAGATGACTTTTACACCTGTTTTCTGTCGTAAAGCAGACCCTGAAAGTAAAGGAAAAGTAGAAAATGTAGTAGGATATGTAAAGAAGAACTTTCTTAGAGGTCGTACTTATACCAATGCAAAGTCACTCAATGAATCAGTTCTTGATTGGCTCACTCGCACAGGAAACGGCAAAGTACATGCAGGAATACAGAAGATACCGCACAATGAATGGATTATTGAACGAGATTACCTGCACCCATATTATAAACAGATAAAGGTTGTTGACAGCTTGTTACCTTATAAGGTACGCAAAGACAATACAATAAGCTATAAAAGCAATTTCTATACCTTACCCTTAAATACCTATAAGGGATCAGACACAACAGTTCTGTTGAAGGTTGAAAATGAAACCGTTTTTCTTTATGCAAGCGATAAAACCCTTTTGACAATGCACAAAGTATGTAACGAGCGCGGTTGCACTATCCGCAATACGGATCACCGTCGGGATAAAAGCCAAAGTCTGGAAGTTTTAAAAACAGAAGTGACTGAGCTTTGGTGTAATATACCCTCTTATGCATTGTTTATTGAACAGTTGACCGCCCAGAAACAACGTTATCTGCGGGATAACCTGCAACTATTAAAAACCAAGTCCGTGGGTATAGAACCTTTGTTTCTTGAAAAGGCAGTCCACTTCTGTATCGAAAGTTCCATGTTTAATGCAAATACACTGATACAAACAGCTCTTCACTACCAAAAGGAAAGTCAGGCTATCACTGCCAGTGTAATGCCCCATATAGAAATAAAAAACTCATTATCCGACCAAACCGGCTATGAGCCTCAAACCAGCAAAATAAACACCTATCAAACCATAATGCAATGATTGACCAGATAAAACAAATTAAACAGAATGCCGATTACCTGAGACTATCGATGATACGTAATCAGGCTGAAGCCATTATACATGCAGCTCAGATAGACAAACCAAACTACCTGGATTATACACACAATTTATTGGAGCGTGAGGTTCAACAGCGTAAACGCACAGACCTTGAACGTCGCATGAAAATGGCAAACCTGCCCCGTCACTATGATTTGGCAAACTACGATTACAAAGTATCTTCCAGCATATCTGAAAAACAAATGAAGGAACTTCGTCAAATGCTGTGGGTTGAACAAGTGTATAACCTGGTACTTATGGGGCCAAGTGGAACAGGGAAGTCATTTATTGCTGCCGGATTAGTAAATGACGCTGTTGCCAAAGGATATAAGGCTTATTTTACCACCATGGAAGATCTGATAAGCATGCTCAGGATGAAGGAAATTACAGCCACAGCTCTTTCTGCATACAACCGTTATCTGAAAGCACATTTAATAGCCATTGATGACATTATGCTTTTTCCAATCAAAAAGAACGAAGCAGTAGCTTTATTTAATCTAATCAATCATTTGCACGAACAGTGTTCACTGATAATCACCACCAATAAATCACCCAAACAATGGGCTGAATCAATGGACGATGAAGTGCTTGCAACGGCATTGTTAGACAGAATACTATATCGGTGTGAAGTCATAAAGCTCGATGGACAAAGCTATCGGATGGAGAATCGTAAGAATATATTTACTCCTGAATGAAAAATAGTTTGCAGAGCGTTGCTTTATCACTTCGCTAAAGCTCCGTGATAAAGCAACGCTCTGCAATGGAATAGCAATCTAATCTCTTTTTAAACTGGTGATTATTAATTGCGAAAAATTGGTGGCTTTTTATTTGCTAGTTACAAGGATTTTCCAAACCACCTTGTGGTGCTGATTTCCTGTCGAATAATTAGACAGGGTCACGGATTGGTATTGAGCGACAAGGATAAACTCATTTTCAGACAGTTGTAAGTCGAGAAAATGTATGGGTATGGACAGAGGAGTTGAACGCAAGTGAACCGTTATTGAAGTGTCGAAAATAACATTTACTGCGGTAAAATCAAGAGGGGGGCGACCTCACGAGACTGAGTGTAACGGATATCCTGATTACTGGTTACACACCGCACGGCATTAAGACGGCAAGAACTCTGTCTGGGCTCTATTAAGGAACAGGAGAACCAGAACTGTAATGTAAAGCAAAAATGCAGAGAACCTGTATAGGAAATGCAGAAAGTAGCAATGTACAGTCTCTGGGGCAGATGAAGTCGTAGTAGCGACCATACTCAAGAGAGTAGGAGTAATGACCCTACGAGCGAAGGACTTCACATGGTGGTGTCTCTTTATAGTATTACAAGTTGCATTAGTAACGATGATTTTATGTAAAGAGCAAAGCTGAAATGCTTCACTGTGAAGAGCCGTGTGATGGGAGACTATCAAGCACGGTTCTGTGAGAGGCTTAGGGGTGAGATTCCCCTTTGCCTACTCTATTTGTCAATTTTAAAATCATATTTCAATTTATAATAATCTTTCGTTCCAGCCCACCAACTAAAGTTTTTTCGTTCCTCGTAAACTCCAATTCCTTGTGATTGCCATTTTTTTGCGAGCATAACTTCAAATCTATAATCAAAAGGAACTAAATCTCTGTTCAACCCAAATGAGCCAACAGTTGCAATTTTTGTTGAATTTGGATATAAAGCTGGAGGAGGAATAATGGTACAAAAATTATCATCAATTATGCCAGTCCTTGTCAATAATACAGAATCATTTTTCAGATATGACAATGTTCCCCAAAGATATTCAGGCAAATATTCTCCATATAAAGTGTCGGTTGAATTATTAGTGACTTTAAAAAACGGTCCTTTGTAGAATTCGTCACCTTTCTGTTCTTTGTCAAGTTCTATTTTTACCTTTTCTGGAGCTTCATAATACTTGTTTATTCGAATGTAGCCGTTAAGGGTTTTATCTCCTTTCTCGTAAATATCTCCCTTTTTATAAAGTCGCTCTCTAAAATCAAAAGACACAGAAATCGTAGTATTTATTTCAGTTCCGTTTAGTTCAAAATTGTAGTCAATAGAGTCCTTTCCATATTTTTCTGCTTCAAAGAAAATCGAGATTGTGTATTTGCCTTTGGTCTTAAAAAAGTCGGTTTAATCGTTAATCGTGTGAAACAAGGATAAATTTCCATTAAAAAAGAGAATCGCCGCTCTAAGGTTATCGAAGTTATGATAGCCTTGCGCCATTCTTTGAATCTTAGCAATTTTGCTGTTCGTTTGTTCTGCTCTACCATTCGAGATGGTTGAGCCGATTTGAGAAACGATATTCTCGATGTGTTCTTTGATAGTTTTAGCTGCTTTTTTGATATGTTTATTTGAAGAATGAATAACCGATTTGTACCATGCATTGAAATAATCGAGAGCTTGTTCTGAAGTTTGGCACTCATACATGGCAATGAAGTTTTCCCTCATTCGCCAGGCAGATGCAGTTTTGGTATTGGATATATTCTCCAGTTCAAATGTAAGTCTTTGTTTGTTAGTCATTGTATCTAAGCGTTTTAGAAAAACGAAACGAGTCTTTTTTAATAAAGGTTCTATTTTCACCTCTTCTCTGCGTGTTAAGTCGATGGCATTTGTCAAGTATTTGACAACATGAAATTTATCGTGTACCAATCGGGCATTCGGACAGTTTTTTTTAAAGCGCCCGTAAAAGCATCCCACATGTCGCAACAGGTGGTGGTAATACACATTAGTCGATCAGGATTTAAAGTATTTGTTATCAGGTTGTCTGCCGACTGCTCGGTTCTATCCTTAGAAACATCTAAAACTGTTCCTGTACGGCTGTCAGTGAGTACACTGATGTATTGATGACCTTTTCCATAACTCTTTTCGTCCAAAGAGATTTGGGTTATGGAAGATAAATCTCTCTGTTCCAATCCTCGAATAACAGAACGATGCATGATTCCACACATCTTATCATCGCTGATATGCATCAACTCGGCTGCTGATTTCTGACAATGAGTTGCTTGCAAAGTGCTGATACTCTTGTTCTCAAATTTTTTCGTGTGTGAGATGCCACTATCAGCCCAGACTACTTCAATGGTATGTATTTTTCCATCTGAAGTTTGAATGCGAGGCAAACGACAATGAATAAAAGTGGCATGTTCCATGCTATCTAAATGCCGCCAAACACGTTCCTGACGGTAATCATAGATGGGGAAAATTTCCCCTGTGGACTTGTCAATCCACTCTTTGTGACGATAAGAAATTGTTACGTGAATTACATCGTGGGGGTCATCAACCACAATGTTTACAACTTGCCAGTCTGAACCCAAACGCAAAAGACGCTCGTATAATTTATAACTGCTTTCTTCCATAACTCAAAGAATTTTGTTCTAACAAAAGTAGCTAATTTATCCTTGTTTCACACGATTAACGATTAAACCAAAAAGTCTTTGGTTGAATAGTTAGACTCATTGATTGTGTCTGAAAATAGCTTATAAGTTTTGTTCTCTGGGAGTTTCAATAAAATTCTCGACTTGAAAGGTCGTTTGATTTCGTTTTCACATTTGTATGAAAAATTCATTCTGTTTTGTCCATACAGACTCATACCTTCCAATAATAAAAGGAAGATAAAAATTCGTCGAGTTATAGTCCGTATTCGCTTCATTTTCTTTTTTTTACACTGACCCCTAACATCTATATATGTGCTATAGCATAGTACATATATTTACTTTATTTGTCATTTTCTCCCTGCTGCAGCAGGAGATTTTTTCCCTCCAAAGATAAATACTATTTTTTTAACAACCAATAAATTGTTAACAAAATTATCGGGTGAGTATGTCTTTTTTCTGTTCATTTTCAGTGTGTAAGGTTATATGGGCTGTTTAATAAAAAAGGGACAAACTTCCGCTTGTTGGAATCTGTCCCTTTTCTGATACAGCTTATTGAACAGATCCAACTTCACGAACTCTAAAAACTTCACGAACGTTACAAACTTTCTGAACTTTATAAACTATCTTTGCAGCTCCAAAACTGAAAATTTTGAACCTTTCCGACTTACAACAGCTTTACGCGGAACATCCGCAGGTAAAAGCACTCGTCCGCTGGACCGAAACCAACGAGTCGAACCTGAAAATTTCGGGTTTGAGCGGATCTTCATTTTCGCTGGTGGCGGTTTCGTTGTTTCAGCAAAAAAAACAGACTCAAATTATTGTTGCTACCGATGCCGATGAAGCCGCTTATCTGTACAACGATCTGAAACAAATGCTCTCTGCCGAAGAGGTGTATTACTTTCCGTCATCGTACAAAAAAGCTATCAAACTCAGTCAGCTCGATGCTGCCAACGAAATACTTCGTACCGAAGTGTTGAACCGGCTTGCCAACAATACTGCTCCCTGCGTGGTGGTTTGTTATCCGGAGTCGTTGATGCAAAAAGTGGTGTCGGCTGGTGGTATGCAGTCCAATATGCTTCGTCTGAAGGTTGGAGAGCGCTTGAGTATCGATTTTCTGGTAGAGGTACTTGTTGAATATGGTTTTGAACGGGTGGATTTTGTGTACGAACCGGGACAGTTTTCAGTGCGTGGTAGCATAGTCGATATTTTTTCGTATTCGTACGAGTTACCATACCGCTGCGATTTTTTTGGCGACGAAATTGAATCGCTACGCATTTTCGATATAGAAACCCAACTTTCGAAAGAACCAAAAACTGAAGTAGAAATTATTCCCGACTTGCATAAATTTCAAAAATCAACCCTCGTTCCTTTTTTGGAATTTACCGGTACGGAGGCTCTGCTCTTTATGTCGGATGCGCATTTTATCCGCGACAGAATAAATCAGTTGTACGACGAAGCGCTGGTAAAAGCCAACGAAGGCGCGAATATTGTGCCCGACCTCCATCGTTCCCGAATTACGGGCGATGAGTTTACAGAACAGATGGCTGCCTTCCGAAAAGCAGAATTCAACGGTAAAAATTTTATTCAGGCAAAAACCGAAATTCAGTTTAATACGGCTCCTCAGCCCGTTTTTCATAAGAACTTCGATTTGGTGGCGGCTCATTTGCAGCAAATGCTCACCGAAAAATATCGACTGTATATCCTCAGCGATAGTGTGAAACAAACCGACCGTATTGCGGCTATTTTCGAAGACCGGCGCGATAATATCAGCTTTCAGCCGGTAAAAAATACGCTGCACGAAGGTTTTATCGACCACGATATTTCACTCGTTTGCTACACCGACCACCAGATTTTCGACCGTTTTCATAAATACCAGCTTCGTACCGACAAAACCCGTCAGGGCAAAGTGGTAATGACACTCAAGGAACTAAATCAGTTTCAGGTGGGCGATTATATGGTGCATGTGGATCATGGTGTGGGCACTTTTGGCGGATTGGTGCGCACCAATGTCAACGGTAAAATGCAGGAAATGGTGAAGCTGATATACAAGGACGATGACATTATTTTTGTAAGCATTCACGCGCTGCATCGCATTTCCAAGTACAAAGGCAAGGAGGGTGAAGCGCCGCGCATCAATAAACTGGGTTCCGGAGCGTGGGAACGATTGAAAGAACGTACCAAATCCAAAGTAAAAGATATTGCCCGCGAACTGATAAAACTCTATGCCAAGCGCAAAGCCGAACAGGGTTTCCGCTATTCGCCCGACAGTTATCTGCAACAAGAACTCGAAGCGTCGTTTATTTACGAAGACACCCCCGATCAGGTAAAAGCCACTGCCGATGTAAAAAAAGACATGGAATCGCCGCTGCCTATGGATCGCCTTGTGTGTGGCGATGTGGGCTTTGGTAAAACCGAAGTAGCCATGCGTGCTGCTTTTAAGGCTGCTACCGACGGTAAACAAGTGGCGGTACTTGTGCCAACAACTGTATTGGCTTTGCAGCATTACAATTCGTTCAAAGACCGTTTCAAAGATTTTCCGGTAACGGTGGAGTACCTGAGTCGTGCCCGCTCCACCAATCAAACCAAAGAAGTGCTGGAAAAACTGACCAAAGGCGAAGTTGATATTGTTATCGGTACACATAAATTAGTTGGCAAGAGTGTAAAGTTCAAAGATCTTGGATTGCTCATTATTGACGAGGAACAGAAATTCGGTGTTTCGGTAAAAGAAAAGCTGAAAGAAATGAAGGTGAATGTGGATACGCTCACCATGACAGCTACACCCATTCCACGTACTTTGCAGTTTTCGCTGATGGGTGCCCGCGATTTGTCTATTATCAACACTGCTCCACCTAATCGTTATCCTGTTCAAACCGAAATTCATCCTTTCGACGAAGATGTTATTCGCGAAGCCATTCAGTTGGAAATGAGTCGTAACGGTCAGGTGTTTTTTGTAAATAACCGCATTCAGAGCATTTATGCCATGGAAGCGCTGATAAAACGGCTGGTTCCGGGCGTGCGTGTGGCGGTTGGTCACGGTCAAATGGCGCCTGATAAACTGGAAGAAATTATTGTGGATTTTATCGATTACGAATACGATGTGCTGGTGGCAACAACTATCATTGAGTCGGGTATCGATATTCCGAATGTGAATACCATCATTATAAATTCAGCGCATCGTTTCGGATTAAGCGATTTGCATCAATTGCGTGGTCGTGTTGGGCGCAGCAATCGTAAAGCATATTGCTATCTAATGTCACCCGAAATGAGTTTGCTCACTCCCGAAGCACGCAGGCGTTTACAGGCACTGGAAACTTTTGCCGAACTGGGAAGCGGGTTTAATATCGCCATGCAGGATTTGGATATTCGTGGTGCCGGAAATATGCTGGGAGCGGAGCAGAGCGGTTTTATTGCCGATCTCGGTTACGAAACCTACCAGCGCATTCTGAACGAAGCTGTGCACGAACTGAAAGACGAAGAATTCTCCGAACTGTATGCCGAAGAAATAGCTGCAGAAAAGAATTCAACAGCTTATGTTACCGATTGTCAGATTGATTCGGATATGGAATTGCTGTTTTCGGCTGATTATATCGAAAATGTGTCGGAACGTGTGGCTCTGTATCGCGAATTGGATAGTATTGATAATGAAGATGAATTGTCAGCCTTCGAACAAAGGCTGGAAGACCGTTTCGGAAAAATTCCGGAAAAGGGTCAGAGTTTGCTTCAGGTAGTTCGTTTGCGCCGTATTGCTATGAAATTTGGTGTGGAAAAACTTATTCTGAAAAACGAAAAGATGACCGCTTATTTGGTTTCAAATCCGCAATCGGTGTATTATCAGTCGGAAAATTTTGGAAAAATACTGCAATACATGACAGTACATCACCGCGTATGCCAGCTCAGAGAGCAAAATAATCGGCGTTCAGTGGTATTCAGTGATGTGAAATCGGTAGAAAAAGCGTTGCAGTTGTTTTTGTCGTTTTAGGTTTCATTTCGGGTGCAGCGAGTTCCGACTCGCTGATTAAAATAATAGAACGCTGATTTGCCGGATTCAGCCGATATACACGGATTTAATAAATTGTTTTTTGCGAATTTAAAACTGATTTTTCAACTTCGTTGAAGGCGGGTGAAAAAATAAGTAGAGACGCGGCATGCCACGTCTCTACATAAGAAAAACCGCATTGTTACTTGTTGAGAAAACTCCTTTTAACAGGATTTGAGCTCATAAGCTATCTTTGTAATCTGCCGTCCGCTATGGATACCCGAAGGTGCAGCCCGCCATTGAATACCTACTTTACTCGTTAATTTTTTAATGTTGAGTTTTCCAATCTCTGAACAATGCGGTTCATTTTTCTTTGATGCAAATATAATACTATTTCATTAGAATTATTCATTGTAAGGGGCGTTTTTTGTGTTAAAAATGCATTGATCGGCTAAAATAAAATTATTCAGAATGAATTGGAAAAAACTATTCATAAAATTTCGTCATCTGAAAGAAAATTCCTACTTTTGCCCCACTTAAAATTAATTTAACACATGTAGGCAGTTTGCCCATCGGATTTTTATCCGACTAAAAGCTTGTTCAGACTTCCGCATACAACACGTTAATCAAAAAATTCTTATGGCTAAACAAGAAGTTAAAAAAACGCCCGAAATTGAAAATGTACAACATGCTCTAACTGCATCAGAGGCATTTATCGAAAAATATCAGAAACAAATTATTATTGGAGTTGGAGCAGTTGTTTTAGTTGTTCTGGCAGTTCTTTCGTTTAATAATTATTATCTGAAACCCCGTGAAGTAAGTGCTCAAAACGAAATGTACAAAGCACAGTTGCTCTTTAGTGCCGATTCATTTAAAGTGGCTCTCAACGGTAATAAAGAAACCATCGGTTTTAAAGAAATTGCTTCGGAATATGGTATTACTGCTTCCGGAAACCTTGCTTCTGCTTATGCCGGAATTTGCTATTATAAACTCGGCGAATACGAAAATGCAGTTAAATATCTGACACAGTTCGACGGAAAAGATAATTATTTTACTACCACAGTGGTTGGTCTTACCGGTGATGCTTATGTGCAACTTGGAAAAACTGACAAAGCGCTCGATTATTTCGAAAAAGCTGAAGATATGAAAAACGAAGTGTTGAGCCCTGTATATATCAAAAAAGCCGGCGTTGTTCTCGAATCGATGAACAAACCTGAAGAAGCTTTGGCAAAATATCAGTCGATTAAAGATAGTTATCCAAAAAGTGTGGAAGCACAGGATGTCGACAAATATATTGCAAGAATTCAAAAATAATCGTTCATTACATATGAATAAAAGCTACTTCGGATCTATCCGGAGTAGCTTTTTAAATTATAAAATATATGGCTACACAATACCAGAATCTTTCGGAATACGATCCGGAAGTTTTACCCGATAAAAAGAAACTTGCCCGTCAGCAATATGCCATTGCAGTTGCCGATTGGAATCCGAACATTACTTATGCGCTTTTGGAAGGCGCTATTGAAACGCTTGAAAAAAGCGGAGTAAAACGCAAAAATATCAATGTGGTACATGTGCCCGGAACGTTTGAGCTGACGTATGCCGCCAAAGAGTTTCAGAACGAAGTGTTGTGTTATATTGACAACGCCAAAGTGAAGCGATATGCAGCTATAATGGTTCTTGGATGTGTTATTCAGGGTGATACCCCGCATTTCGATTATGTTTGTCAGGGAGTAACTTACGGAATAGCAAAATTAAATACCACTACCGAAGGATGTCCTGTGATTTTTGGAGTTCTCACTACCAATACATTACAGCAGGCACTCGATCGTGCAGGTGGAATTCATGGCAACAAAGGCGTAGAAGCTGCAATTACCGCCATAAAAATGGCCAATATTATTTGGTAATGTCAGTTTAAATTTGTACTTTTGTTCCACTTTTGAAAAAAGCATGGGCAGTTACCAAAGTGGCCAACTGGGGCTGACTGTAACTCAGCTGTCTTTCGACTTCGGAGGTTCGAATCCTTCACTGCCCACTTTTCAATGGATAATTAACAATGGATAATTGATAATTATCAGTGAAAAAATGTCAATTGTTCATTATCAATTGTCAATTAAATTGCGGAAGTAGCTCAGTCGATAGAGCATTAGCCTTCCAAGCTGAGGGTCGCGGGTTTGAGCCCCGTCTTCCGCTCTCAAGAAAATCCCCGTCGTGATTCACGATGGGGATTTTTTTATGATCCCGTATAGAAATTGTAATCCTGTAGAACTTTCTGAACAAATTCTTTTTTTGTTTCAAACGGATTGGTAACATTCATAACTTTCTCAATTTTTGAACAAAGTTTATCCATTAATCTGACATCTTTATTTATTGTTGCTTTGTGAGCATTTTCTTTGATAATACGCATATCATTGTCCGAAAAAACAAGAATCTGATTCTTGCTGAAATATGGAACATATTCGTTGCCCACTTCCATAAGGATAGTATGCGAGATATTGTACTTCGATTTCAGTGATATAACCGCAGTTCCGGCAGCTAAATCTCCTATTCGCTGCGTGTGTCCGGTGATAATCATGGATAAAACACCGGGAACGTAACCTGCCTGAATATCGATTACTCTGAAAATCCAACGAATCATATAGTCGAAAAATCCAGCCTGATATCCATCGATTTTGACAACTTTTATTTTGGCAATTTTTTTTCCGGGAGTTTGACCGTTCATGACCGTTTCGGATACCAGCGTATAAAAAAATACCGGAAGCATCAGAAGTATATAGATAATTACAACGTAAGTGTAATAATTTACGTCGTCGGGGGAAATTCCGAATAGTTTTAGTAATATGATGTAAATCAGTATAATATATACGATTTTAATGATAATATCGATGAAATATGCCAGCATTCTTTCTCCAATGGAAGCCGTTGTGAAAAATAAATTAACATTTTGTGTAGTGTTTACGTGTAAATTTGACATATTTTTTTAATTTTGTAAATCGTATGAGAGAAATAGCATTTATAAAGCAAAATAAGTCCAAATGGCTCGACTTTGAAAAGCAGTTGAACAACAAAGCCGACCGGAACTCCGATGAATTAGCCAATTCATACATTCAATTATTGAATGATTTGGCTTTTTCACAGACATATTATCCCAAGAGTAAAACAACGGTCTATTTGAATTACCTTGTGTCGCAAATATATATAAAAATTTACAAAACACGCAGAGTGGAAGGCAATAAATGGAAAAGCTTTTTTCTGACCGAAGTGCCATTGCTTGTTTACCGTAATAAAACAAAAGTGATATTTGCATTTTTGATGTTTTTGTTCTTTACTGTTCTGGGTGTTATCTCGGCGGCAAAAGATATGACATTTGTGCGTTTGGTACTGGGTGATGAATATGTAAATATGACGATGGAAAACATCAAAAACGGTGATCCTATGGCTGTGTACGAAACAGGCGATTCCATGACATCGTTTATTGGAATAACCATGAATAATATATGGGTGGCAGCACGTGCTTTTATCTATGGCATTACTCTTGGCGTAATGACTTTTTACATTGCGTTGCAAAATGCAGTCATGCTGGGTTCGTTTCAATATTTTTTCTTCGAACAGGGTGTGTTTCAGGAAAGTTTACGGGGAATATGGTTGCACGGAGCCATGGAGATATTCAGTATTGTGATTTCGGTTGCTGCCGGATTTATTCTGGCATCATCTATCCTTTTTCCGCGTACTTATTCGCGAATGTATTCGTTTAAGTGTGGCGTACAGGAGAGTTTGAAGATATTTGTCAGCGTAATTCCGTTCTTTATTTTTGCCGGATTTATCGAAGGATTTATTACCAGGCATACCGATACAATGCCGCTTTGGCTCAATCTGGCTATAATATTCATTACTTTGTCGTTCATTTCGTTTTATTATTTAATATATCCATTCATTGTCGTAAAAAAACATTCTTATGTCTGAATTTCAATTTTATAAAAAAAGAGACTTTAGCTCATTTATGGGTGATACCATTTCCTTTTTTAAGTACTATGGTAAAGATTTCATGAAAAATTTCGTGATTATTAATGGCTTGTTGCTCGTAGCTATTTGTGTGTTGTATTATCTGTTCTTTAAGGATTTTATGAGCAATACTTTGTCGGGTAATCCTGCTCAGAGCTGGATGATGTATGAAGAAAATATCGGATTGCTTGTGTTTTTTGGCGTACTGTTTTTTTTGATAATGGTTGTTTACTCTATTATCAGCATGGCATTCCCCATGGTTTATACCCGTTTGGCTGAAAAAACAGGCGGAAATGTGTTTACCAGCGCTGAAATTTTTAAAGAAATCAAAGTGGTTTCGGGAAAGATTTTTATGTTTGGGCTGATTTCATTTTTTATCATCATGCCGTTGTACCTCGTTTTAATTGCTGTGGGAGCGGTTTTAAGTATTTTACTTGTGGGTATAGTGCTTTTAATCATTGCTATACCTGCTGCCATGGTTTGGTCGATGCAGTCGATGTATGTTTATGTATATGAAGGTAAAGGATATATCGACTCACTGAAGAAAGGCTGGAAATCGATGTTTTCGAATTTCTGGAATATCATTGGTGCAACCCTTGCCATGTATATGCTTATAATGGTGGTACAGAGCGTAATAACCTTTATTCCCATGATGTTTATGATGGCTCAAATGCTGAATACGGGTGCAAATCCCGATATGGCACAATTTCCACCGCTTATGATGGTGATTTATGCTGTTAGCATATTTCTTACGTTTATTCTGATAAATCTGACCTACGTGCAGCAAGCCCTTATTTATTACTCATCACTCGAAGCTACTGAAAGTATTCAGGCAAGTTCGGAAATTGATAATATCGGAAATAATGCTGAATAAAACCTTGCGTCTGCTACTTGCTTTTCTGTTGTTGACTTCAATAACCTTTGTTTGCTTTGCCGATGATCATCATCAGGCAATTCAAATTCACGCTATTGACTCCTTGCTGACTAATCAGCATGCCGACAGAATTGATAAAGCAGCACATATCTATACTTATGTTCCGAAAGATACTATCCACAGAGATGTTCGTGATTTTCCGCAGAATTTCAAGCAAAAATACCTGAGCGATAAAGATTTTGATTACGATCATTCGGCTGAAAATACGGGTTTCTTAAAACGGGTATTGAAAGCTATTGTGAAGTTGATAGAGAATCTGTTTAGTTTCGACGACCTCGCTGAGACAGGGAAAGTTAGCGTATTCATTCTGAAAACTATTGTAGGACTTATTTTATTGGTGTTTTTGTATTTTGTTATCCGCTTTTTATCAGTAAAAAATTTCAACGGAATTTTTAAAAAGAAAGTAACTGAAGCTGCGCCGATTGATTTCAACAATGTAGAGCAACTCATTAAAGAAGCTGATTTTGCCGCATTGATTGCTATGTCAGAACAAAATGGAGATACACGGCAAAGTATCCGGCTTTATTATTTGTGGCTTCTGAAGGTGCTGAACGAACGTAATATTATTCAGTGGACTCCCGAAAAGACGAATGCAGATTACATGCGACAAATACAGATGCCTGAAATAAGACAAGAGTTTACCTATCTGTCGTACCTCTATAATTACATCTGGTATGGTGAATTTCATATCAATGATACTGAATATCAGTCGGCTAAACAGGCTTTTCAAAAATTTATAGGAGGAAAGCAGGTATGAGTAAAACACTGAAAATATATATAGCCGTTATAGTAGGTGTTGTTTTGCTGATAGTGTTTTTTAATTCAGCAAAGGTAAAACCTGTCGACTGGTCAAAGACCTATTCGCTCGACACGAAAAATCCGTTCGATTTATACATCTTCAATCAGGAGATTTCGAACTTTATCAGCGATAAACGTCTTGAACGCATTACCGAAACTCCCTATGAGTATTTGCAGGAAGAAAGAGATAAAAGTATCTACTTGATAATTAAGCCTAACATGTATAGTTTGTCCGATTCTGTTATTTTGGATGAAGTGGCAAAAGGAAGTGTTTTATTGGTAAGCTCTGAGAATTTTTTCAGAAATTTTACTGATTCATTGCATGTTACTTATAGCGATATTGATCCGAATTCATCGTTGTTGAAAAAAGATCAGATGAAACTATCGCTTACATCCCAAGGTGCTGAAAATTCAGCATTTAACCTGAAAAAGGTGGAAAATAGTTTTTCTTTTGTAGAAATGGACAGTTCGACAACGACAATTCTTGGCGAATGTGAACTTCCCGATAAGTTTAAAATCCCGAATTTCATATGTGTCAGATACGGTAAAGGCTTGGTTTATCTCCATAATCAACCACAGGTCTTCACGAACTATGCATTGCTGAAGAACAAAAACTGTGATCGTTATGTAGCAAATTTATTGTCGTATTTGCCTGATGATTTACCGGTTATATGGTTTGTGGATGATCAGACAGTCAATGCTGGTAAGCCGGTAAATGAGTCTGTTTTATCCGTGGTTTTTCGTTATCCGGCACTTAAAGCGGTGTGGCTTCTGTTTTTGTACGGATTGCTGTTGTATCTTATTTTTAATGCCAAACGTCGACAAAGAATTGTGCCCGTAGCGAAACCACTGAAAAATACGACCATTGAGTTTGTGCAAACCATTGGAAATCTGTATTATCAGGAAGGCGAAATCAGCAGTATCTACAATAAAATGATTGTTTTCTTTCTGGATAAGGTAAGGCAACGTTATTATATCGATACTTCGGTAACCGACGATAAATTTGTGCAAAAGCTGCATTTGAAATCAGGAAAAGATAAGAAATTAATAAAGACAATAACAGGGCACATAAATTTTTACAGAACAACCGGAAAAGTGAATCATGAAGATGTACTGAATATGAACTCAATGATAGCTGAATTCTGGAATGAAAAATAAAAAATAAGTAATATGGAAAATGAACTAACTGAACAAAATGGTATCCATTTCGAGAACAGACTCGATTTAACTGAACTGAGCAATGATATGAATGCTGTTCGTGACGAATTGCGCAAAGTAATCGTAGGGCAGGAGCAGATGATTGAATATCTGCTTGTAGCTATACTTGCGAACGGGCATGTGATCATCGAAGGAGTACCGGGTGTCGCTAAAACTATGGCCATAAAACTTCTGGCCATAACCATTGATGTAAAATTCAATCGCATACAGTTTACGCCCGATTTAATGCCTTCGGATATTCTCGGAACATCGGTATTCAATCTGAAAAAAACGGAATTCGAATTTCGTCCGGGTCCGGTATTCTCAAATCTGGTGCTGATTGATGAAATAAACAGAGCTCCTGCTAAAACGCAGGCGGCACTTTTTGAGGTGATGGACGAACGTCAGGTAACGATCGATGGAAAAACCTATCCTATGGAAGATCCGTTTCTGGTTATGGCAACTCAGAATCCGATAGAACAGGAAGGTACATACCGGTTACCTGAAGCTCAACTCGACCGTTTTATGTTTAAAATCGTCATCAATTATCCTTCGCTTGAAGAAGAAGTTGAAATTGTATTACGTGAGCATAAAGCAATCAACGGCGATAAAACGGAAGATGTGAAAGCTGTTTTGAAAGGTGAAAATATACTCAAATACCGTGAATTGGTTCGCAGGATTATTGTAGAGCCCAATATTATGCAATACATTGCCGGTATTGTGTACGGTACACGTCAGAACCCGTTTTTGTATCTTGGTGCATCACCAAGAGCGTCGTTGGCAATTCTGAACTCGGCAAAAGGTTTTGCTGCACTTCGGGGGCGCGATTTTGTAACGCCCGAAGATGTGAAAGACGCCGCTGTGGTTGTGCTTCAGCACCGTGTTATAGTCACTCCGGAAAAAGAAATGGAAGGCGTAAAAGCCGATGAAATTGTGAAACAAATACTGGAAACGGTGGAAGTGCCCCGATAAATGAAAACGCTGAAAGCATTATATCTGAATCACTTATTTTTCTATGGACTTGCGTTTATAGGAGCTGTTTTTTTTGTGTCTTTTTTTGTCCAATGGCTGTTTGCTGTCGCTGGATGGTTGCTGCTTATCTGGTTTTTTGTGACCATGACTGATATTTTCATTTTATATGTTGTGAAAAACGGATTGGAAGCCATCAGAAATACACCTGAAAGATTGTCGAATGGAGATGAGAATGTGATTCGGATAAGTTTGAATAATCGTTATTCGTTCAGGGCAAGTGTGGAAGTAATTGACGAAATTCCGTTCCAGTTTCAGAACCGTAATTTTCAGTATAAAACAAAGCTGAATAGCAGGTCAACGCAGGTTTTTGAATATCAGTTAAATCCCAAAACGCGCGGTGAATATTGGTTTGGAAAGCTGAATGTGTTTGTCAGAACGCCACTTGGATTAACATCGCGTCGGTATATTTTTTCCGATAATATGATGGTACCCGCATATCCATCGTACATTCAGATGAAAAAATACGATATGATGGCTTTTACGAATAAACTGTATCTGTTCGGACTGAAAAGAATCAGACGTATAGGACATACTATGGAGTTTGAACAGATAAAAGAGTATGTTCAGGGCGACGATATAAGAACAATTAACTGGAAAGCCACTTCGAAGAAAAATCAATTGATGGTGAATCAGTTTCAGGATGAAAAATCCCAACCGGTTTATCAGGTTATTGATACAGGTCGTTCCATGCAAATGCCTTTTAATGAAATGAGTTTGTTGGATTATGCCATAAATTCAGCGTTGGCACTCAGTAATATTGTTCTGAAAAAAAATGATAAGGCAGGCATGTTTACTTTTTCCAAAAAAACTGAAAATTATGTAGCTGCCGACCATAAAGCAGGACAGATGCAACGATTGTCGGAGTCGCTTTACCGGATTCAGACAGATTTTCTGGAAAGCGATTTTAGCCGGTTGTATGTAGATATAAAGACAAAAATTACCCAGCGTAGTCTGATAATACTGTATACAAATTTTGAAACGATGGATGCTCTGCGCCGTCAAAAGTATTATTTGAAGGAAATTTCAAGGAATCATTTGCTAATTGTTGTGTTTTTTGAAAATACCGAATTACATAAACTGATGGATTTTAACGCGCAGAATATTCAGGAAATTTACGATAAAGTGATTGCTGAAAAATTTGCTTTCGAAAAAAGACTGATTGTTAGGGAATTGTTGCAGAATGGTATTCAGAGCATATTGACTGCACCGGAACATCTTACAGTAGAGACAATTAATAAGTATCTGGAGCTAAAATCGAGAGGGATGATTTAAAGTAGAATAAATTGAATAATCAGATCCATTTTTGTCAAACTGAAAATATTTAATTAACATACATTGTATTTCAGGTTTATTTTGTATTTTTAATCCCATTAAATTATCAGGCATCCTGAACCTAATAAATCAGGGGGCGTAACCGAAAAGCCATATGAGTAGGAATAACTTTAAATAACATTATTATGAATTGGTTTTTAAAAGCTTTTAAACAGTATGCTGTGTTCAGTGGAAGAGCACGTAGAAAAGAATTTTGGATGTTTGTACTTTTTGTCATTATTTTTCAGGTACTTGCCATGGTTCTCGACAATTTGCTTGACATAACTTTCCCTGGTCCATATATGTATTATGGTCCTATCTACATTATCTGCGGTTTAGTAATGATTTTGCCAAATCTAGCCGTAACAGTACGTCGTTTGCACGATACCGGTAAAAGTGGCTGGTTTATTTTCATTTCACTCATACCATTTATTGGTTCGATTTGGTTACTTGTGTTGATGTTTAAAAACAGTCAGCCGGGTGAAAACAGTTACGGTCCAAATCCTAAAGAAGTTGCTGAATAAACTTGAAATAGTATTTATAATGAAGCCTCTGTTTGATTGAACAGGGGCTTTATTGTTTTTCAGTCAGATATTTCCAATATCTGACAGGCAGATGTTGCCTGTGTAGTTTGGGATTGATACGTTCTTTGATGGTAAGTGCTTTGAAATAGCCTTTCCATAAATTCTGAAACAGTTTTTCGTCTTCAGCCATAATGCTTTCGTCTAATTTTCCTTCCGGAAACATGCCCGAACTGTCGAGCGTAATTTCGGTGGTTTTTTTCAGGTCATAATAAAAGCCGTAATTGCGTTTGGTGTCATAAATTATCCATTTCTGGTCGTGATACCGGTTGGTAAAATGTTCGATAATAAAGGGCAGACAATTATGATCGGGCGAAACAGGCGCAAAATAGATGTCATCGGCTGCTTTCTGAAACCGCACAAATTCTATCATCCGATGTTTCTCACGTCCAACTTTGCGGGCAATTTTTTGCATTTCCATTACATCTTCATCCACATAATTAAATTCCACCGAAACTTTACTGTCAAATAACTTCCTGATATATTTGAATATCAGAAAATCACTTCCACTTACTTCCGAAAACCAGACATGCGTAATCATATTCAGGGTGTTCCGCTGTACTTTTCTTTCCAGTCCTTTCCATACCCGTTTCGATTTGTCTGTGTCGGTTACCACACTAAAAGATTCGTCCACAAACAGAGGTTCACGGTCGTCAGTACCAAGCAATGCATCAGGAAAAGTTTTTCGGTTGTATGCGTCGAAAATAGCTGTTAAGAGCCCATCGAGGGTTTTATCGTAGTGGAAGATTATCATTTATACAATTTTTCGGACAGTGCCGGAGATTATTCCGGAAATAAAAGCGTTAACTGTTGTTTGTTGGCAAGTTCCTTTGTTCCTTTTTTCTCGGTCAGTACTTTACGCACGTACTCCGGCGAAGTTTCGTTCACAGTTTTCATGTTCAACTCGTTGCAGGTAATGAAGTACTGTGCTTTTTTCATAACTATGCCGATTTTTTTCAGATCGGCTGTTTTGAGTCGTGCAAATTTTCGGGAAGCCACAATAATTTTTGCTGATTTAACCCCGATTCCCGGAACACGGAGGATGGCACTGTAATCAGCTTTGTTGACATCAACTGGAAAAAACTCCGGATGACGTAATGCCCAGGCAAGTTTCGGGTCAATTTCCAAATCGAGATCAGGAAAACGATCGTCTACAATTTCATCAACTTTAAATTCGTAGAAACGCATCAGCCAGTCAGCCTGATACAATCTGTTTTCCCTTACCAGTGGCGCTTGTTTGGTGGCAGGTAAGCGGTTATCGTACTGATTTACTGGTATAAATCCGGAGTAATATACACGTTTCATGCTTGGCCGGTGATACAAAGATGAAGCAGTATGCAGAATCTGCTTGTCGGTTTCGTTGGTAGCGCCAATAATCATTTGTGTGCTTTGTCCGGCAGGTGCAAACCGCGGAGCTTTGCCTGATTTTTTACGTTCCTCAGCACTTTCCAAAACTCCCTGCTGAATATACAACATGGGTTTATATACACTTTCGTGATTTTTTTCGGGTGCCAGCAGTTTCAGATTTTCTTCGGTAGGAATTTCGATGTTGACACTTAGACGATCGGCATACAAACCGGCTTCATGCACCAATTGTTCGCTGCATCCCGGAATACTTTTCATGTGAATATAACCGTTGAATCGATGCGTGGTACGTAGTTCTTTCACTACACGAACCATTCGTTCCATGGTATAATCGGGCGATTGAATAACGCCTGAACTCAGAAAAAGTCCTTCGATATAATTCCGACGATAAAATTCGATAGTAAGTTCTACAAGCTCTTCCACGCTGAAAGTGGCTCGTTTCAGGTCGTTGCTCCGGCGATTAATGCAATATGCACAATCGTAAATGCAATAATTCGTCAGCATTATTTTCAGCAATGAAACACAGCGACCATCCTCGGTAAATGAATGACATATTCCCCAACCGGCAGTGTTGCCGATTCCTCCCGCAGTTTTATTGCGCGAAGTGCCACTCGACACACACGAAACATCGTATTTAGCCGATTCTGCAAGTACCTGAAGCTTTTGTAGAACATCCTCTTTCATTGCAGACAAAATAATGAAAAAAAATCCATATTGTATCTGCCCCGAATCTTAAAAAAATGGGTTTGTTGAAAAGTTTTCAGCTAAAAAAACGGTTACATCCGTAGATATAACCGTGCAGTTTTGTGAGAAAAATTATTTCTAAAATCTGTTGACAATCATCTTTTTTCTGTCGATAATATAAATGCCATTTGGAAGTCCGGAGGTAGCATCTTTTCGAATAACATTCTGTCGAATCAGTTTACCTTCCATATTGTAAACATTGGTCATTCCATTCGGATCGTATGGAATAAACGTATTATTGTTTAGCGCTGTAAGTTCACGTGTGAAAAGAGTAATGTTCATTACAACCTGTTTTCCTCCGAAAGTAAAAGTAAACGAACCTGTCGGAGGTGTTACAAAAGGGATAGTATGTGTGCAAACAACGTAATTAGTACCTTTCAGCGTGTAAACATAATCTGTCGAACCAAAAGTAGTTCCATTCAATTCACTTAAATATGAATCGCCATCGGCATAATTATCGTAACCCGAAAATCGTACACTGTCAACAACAATGTTTGCAGGCATATTTACTTTAAACTGTACACCGGTTGAGTATTTTAATCCAGACTCACTACCGCCTGCCAGTGTTTTGGAACTGGTGTTGGTAATACTGTAACCTCCGGAGAAATTCCACGGAGAAACATCGCCCGAAACACTTGTCATAGTAGTTTGATTTAATATAATGCTTGTAACAGCCGATTCACCAACTTTGTAACCCATTCCTGTTCCTCCGGAAGTACAAGAATTCATAATTGTCGAAACCAGACTATTCATATACAATTCCAGATTGGTAAATCCCTGATTGTTTTTCAGGTTTCTGTCTGTTGCCAGATTCGGGTTCAGACCATTGGCAGTTTCCCATGCATCAGGCATTCCATCCAAATCGGTGTCGGTAGGAGCGGGGAGGCTGTTTAAGGTTGGCCACGGACTCCAATCAGACGGAGCATTTACAGGCTTAATATCTTCCTGCGAATCGATAATTCCGGGCATTGTTGTACTTATCGAACCTGTATATGAAGCCACACCTTTGCGGGTGTCGTAAATCATTAGCGTGTCAATACAGTCGCGCGATTTGCAGGCGCCTACATAACTCAATACTTTTTCGTAAGCAACATCCGGCGTATGCGTGGTAGTGTAAATGAAATCAATGGGATTTGCCAATTTCATGCTGTCTTTGGTAGCTTGTGTAAAAGTATTGTCTACTGAAGAATTTGAAATTTGCGCATAAATACCGTTGGTCCAATTGTCGATGGTTACTGCACTGTTTCCATAAATATAATTTCCATTGATATAGTAATCGCCCCAAACATGCCACATAGGAGCAAAAGCCGGATATGTAGCAATATACTCCGTAGTTCTTATGCCAATAGCAGCAATACGATATTGAATAGCAGCACTTTTTGTTTTGGTGTAAGGTCCCGGTTTATAATAATTGTTTACCATATTCACTTTCATGCCTTCGCCACCATAACATCCATTTCCTCCCCAATTGTAAATCACATTGTTACGCATATCCATTCGTTCATCAGTTTGAGTTGATGCTCGTGGTCCGAGGCGCGGAGTGCGACTGTCGTTATGACAAATCAGATTGTGATGATAGCTTGCACCCGAGCCACCCCAGTTTCCACCATAACCATGAGCCCCTTTACTGTGACCAGAATTTCGAAGACTTTGAGATGCAATACACCATTGTACTGTCAGATTTTTTGAACCATAAACAGATAAGCATTCATCGATACTCCAGCTTACAGAACAGTGGTCAACAATAACATTGGATAAATCCATACCTCCCAAACCATCTCCTTCGTGATCAGCCACATTGATATTTCCCAATCTGAAACGCATGAAACGTATAATCACGTTATTTGCATTGATGGTGAACGGATAATCAGCAATACAAATTCCATCGCCCGGTGCAGTTTGTCCGGCAATTGTTACATTTCCGTTTTGGAGTGGTAGCGCCGATGTTAAATGTATAGTTCCGGAAATATCAAAAACGATGGTGCGAATGCCCGATTTGTTAACTGCCCAGCGAAAAGTTCCTGTTGAACCATCGTCGGCAAGCGAAGTTACGTGGTATACGTCACCACCACGTCCACCGGTGGTATAACGGCCAAAACCTTCTGCGCCGGGAAATGCAATGGGGCTTTCGGCCATTGCCAAAAATGAAAAAATAAAAAGAAGTAATACTGAGATTGAATAAGAGAATTTTTTTTGCATAATATGTATTGATTTAAAATCAATTTAGTTGAAAAATACAAAATATTGTGATTGAAATTCTGAGCTCAAAGTTAAATGATTTTGTTCGGGTAAGTAGGGATAAATTGGTTAAATAGGTTGGTAATTCTGATTTTAATAGAAAAAGATACAGTTTTTTCTGATGTATCTCTTGTTTTAGTTGACAAAAACTGGATATGACCGATAAATTTGTGAATTGAGCTATAAGTAGTTAAGATTGTCGTACCTTTGTGCTATGAATCAACAAAAAATTCTCGCTAAGTTAGGCATCGAAGTGCTTAATTCCATGCAAAACGAAGCATTGGAAACCATCAAATCACACAACGAAGTTGTATTACTTTCACCTACCGGAACCGGTAAAACAGTTGCGTTTTTGTTGCCTTTAATTGCAACTCTCGACTCCGCTTGTGCAGAGATTCAGGTAATGATAGTAGTGCCTTCGCGTGAACTTGCACTTCAGATTGAACAGGTTATCAGACAAATGGGCACTGGATTTAAAATCAATGCAGTTTATGGTGGCAGGGCAGGTTCGCAGGATAAAATTGATTTAAAACATCGCCCGGCAATTTTGATTGGAACGCCCGGACGTATTGCTGATCATTTGCGGAAGGATCGGTTTTCGACAGAATTTATAAAAACGCTGGTGCTCGATGAGTTTGATAAATCGCTCGAAGTAGGTTTTGAAGCAGAAATGACTGAAATTGTTTCTGCATTGCCCAATATCTCGAAAAAGATTCTGACCTCAGCCACAAAAGCACCTTCGATACCTGATTTTGTGCAGTTGAAGCAACCAAAATATATCAATTATTTGCATGAAGCTATCACCCAACTTAGCATAAAAACGATACTTTCTCCTTCGAAAGATAAGCTCAATACCCTGGTGGATGCACTGAATTTTATTGGCAATCAGCCGGGAATTATTTTTTGTAATTTCAAAGAATCCATTCAGCGTGTAAGCGATTTTCTGAACGAAAATAATATTCAACATGGTTGTTTTCATGGTGATATGGAGCAGATGGATCGTGAACGTACGCTGGTGAAATTCCGCAACGGAACACACCAACTGATTCTTGCAACAGATTTAGCTTCGCGTGGACTCGATATTCCTGAAATTAAATTTATACTTCATTATCAACTTCCGGCTCGAGAACAAGAATTTACGCATCGCAACGGACGTACTGCCCGCATGAAGAGCGATGGAACGGCTTATCTCTTGTTGTGGAAAAATGAGAAACTGCCGGATTTTATAAAGAAAACCGATATTCAGGAGATGAAGAATGCGCCTCTCCTCTCGCCACCGGTATGGAAAACCTTGTATATCTCAGGTGGACGCAGAGATAAAATTTCGAAGGGAGATATTGCAGGCTTGTTTTTGAAACAGGGAAAGCTTAAACCTGATGAGTTGGGTATGATAGAAATTAAACAGGATTGTGCATTCGTCGGCGTACACGCATCTAAAGTTGACGATGTTATATATCTGATAAACAACAGCAAACTCAAAACGAAGAAAATCCGTGTGAGCGAAATATAAAGTCTTTTTAAATCGATAGATGGTAAATATTTCTAATAAATGATATGCAATCACTACAAAAAATTAGTTGGTACGATAATTTAAGGGTTTTAGCCACTATTGGCGTTATTGGTATACATGTTTCATCCGGTTATGTTCCTGTAACAGGTACTATTTCAGCCGCCGATTTTTGGATTGGTAACTTGTTCGATAGTCTATCAAGATTTGCAGTGCCAATATTTGTCATGTTATCGGGAGCACTTTTACTTTCTAAAGAATATAGTATCGATGTGTTTCTAAAGAAAAGAATGATTCGCATTTTGCTGCCTTTTTTGTTCTGGAGTTTGGCATACATTGCAAATTCAATTGCCAATGATTTTTTGGATGGTTCCGATCCGGGACTTATTGATATTGCCAAAACATTGTTTGTTAACTTTAGAGATGGAAGTACGCCACATTTTTGGTACATTTATAATTCATCTTAAAACAAATGAATATGTTTCTACTTTTTATGAGCCGCTTTCACCCAATATTTTATTATATGCTTCAGGACTTTTTCTCTTATGTAAAAACAGAGACTTAAATTATAAGCCAGTTGTTTTATTTCGCAATTTTATTAGCAAGTATAGTTATGGCATATTCCTTATTCATGTGTTGGTACTTTCAAAACTCGATGATTTTGGCATTCGTTGGAACTTTATCCATCCAATCATTGGCATACCGTTTACAATTCTCGTTTGCCTGATAATTTCAGCTGTTCTCGTTTTTCTGATACATAAAATCCCTTACGGTAAATATATTTCCGGATAATTTTTTTCTTATTGATAAAATTGTATGTTTTGCTGGTTGGCTCAATAATTTAATGTTGGCGAAAAACTATATTGCTTTTTAAAAGCAGTTGAAAAATGGGATTTTGTATCCAACTTCAAGAGAAACAACAGTAAACTCAAAACAAAGAAAATCCGTGTGAGAGAAATTTAAAATAAAAAATCACGACTCAGGATATGCTGTAAAGTCGTGATTTTTTTTTTAAAGCTCTAAATTTACTTGTACATCTCCGGACTAATAATAATTGTCATAAGGTAATCACCGTTTTTGTCGTTATAAAAGTAGTTCATTGTTACATTGTTATCACGCTGATACTGCATTTGTGGGTTGGTTTTGGTAATCTGAATAATATTTTGCTCCAATGCATCTTTTAATTTAGTAGTATCAATCTGTGATTTGTCGTAGTTTATCAATGTGTAATTGTACTGAAAAACTGTTTTTGATGGTAATGAAACTTTATCGAGGCGTGTTTCTTCGTCTACCATCATTGGACAATTTTTGTTTAACTCGTTTGCAATTAATTGCATAGGGTTTTTGGTAGCGCTAATCAGGCTCTCAACAGTTTCAAATACATTGTTTTCTACCAGTTTTTTATAGGTAAAATACCCTGTGCCACCCAATGTGATGATGACAAGTGCGATAATTGATAAAAGAAGTGTGTTATTCTTTTTTACACGTGGTTTGGTCGTTGTTGTTTCAATCGGTGTGTCAGGGTTGGCAATTAACTTTGGAAGTTCATAGCCGCAATTGATGCAGTATTTTGTATTTGACGAATTTAAGGTGTTACAATGAAGGCATTTTATTTTTTCCATGCGCTGAAGATTGAAGATGTGTAAAAAAATGTTTACTGATGCAAATATACATTTTTTTATGCAATTATCTAAGGCTAACTTCCAATAAAAAACTCTCTGTTGAATTTTTAATAAAATCCGCATAGAGAGTAGGATAGTGTTTTAAATATTTAAATATTTATCTATCAATCATTTTAGTGTTTGCTTCGGAATATCGCTCACCCGCTAACTCAATTTTGGCTGCAGTAAATCAGTGGCTGATAATTCAATACAGGTAGAACCTGTATTCTCAGTAAATCTTTCCAATTTTGAAGTGCCGGGAATAGGAAACAGCCACGATTTTTGCTGAATGGTTTAAAAATCAATTGATTGATTTCAATTCATCAATTGCTCTATTGATAAACCCAGCCTTATCTTTTTTCACCTCAATTAATATTGTTTTTATATCTTCCGGTATAGGAAAGTATTTTTCAGACCACAAATATATCTCAACCAATATAGGAAGTAGGTCAATCCCCTTTTGGGTCAATTTATAGTATCCTTTTGATTTGCTTTCCGAATCGTCCGATTTCTCAATAATCTTATTTTCTTCCAATGCTTGCAGCCTTGTGGCTAAAATATTAGTAGCTATCCCTTCTTCCGACTTTAACAAATCAGTGTATCTGTACTTCTTTGAAAACATTAAATCTCTGATAATCAACAACGACCACTTATCTCCCCAGATGTCGAGCGAACAGCTAATTGGACAATCTGATCTTTTTTTCATCTTTTTCATAAATATATTCTTATTTTACTTGCATTTTGCAAGTAATGCATTATCTTTGCACTTGCAATTTGCAAGCAAAGATAATACATTATATCAATATACATGGAAATTGTTAATGAAATGTCCACTAAAATTATAAAATTATATGAAAGCATTTATAGTAAAAAAATACGGCAAAAAAGAAAAACTGCATCTAACTGAAATTGCAGAACCTATTGTAAATGAAAATGATGTATTGGTACAAGTACATTCAGCAGGGTTGAATCTTTTAGATTCAAAAATCAGATCCGGTGAATTCAAACTCATTTTACCTTACAAAACTCCGTTTACCCTAGGGCATGATGTGGCAGGTGTGGTTACAAAAGTTGGTTCAATAGTCAGTAAGTTCAAGGTTGGTGATGAGGTTTATGCGCGACCAGCTGACCATAGAATTGGAACTTTTGCAGAATTCATTTCGATAAATGAAGAGGATGTTGCAATTAAACCAAAGAGTCTGACAATGGAAGAAGCTGCCTCTATTCCACTGGTTGGCCTGACTGCCTGGCAAGCATTAATCGAAAGAGCAAATCTTCAGAAAGGTCAGAAAGTTTTCATTCAGGCTGGTTCGGGTGGTGTTGGTACATTTGCTATCCAACTGGCTAAGTATTTGGGTGCTACGGTGGCCACTACAACAAGTGCTTCAAATATAGAACTGGTAAAAAGTTTGGGTGCTGATATTGTGATCGATTACAAAAAGGAGGACTTTGAAACCATACTGAGAGATTATGATCTTGTTTTAAATAATCAGGACACAAAGACATTGGAAAAATCTTTAAAGATACTAAAGCCGGGAGGTAAAGTGATTTCTATTTCCGGACCTCCTGATTCAAACTTTGCGAAGGAAGCAGGTTTGAATTCGATGCTGAAAGTAGTTTTGTCTCTTTTGAGTTACAAAGTCAGGAAAGCAGCAAAGCAATTGGGCGTGAGTTATTCCTTTCTTTTCATGAAAGCAAATGGAAATCAGTTAAGCCAGATTTCTTCTCTTATAGACTCCGGTATTATACACCCGGTTATGGACAAAGTTTTTCCATTTGAGGCGACCAATGAGGCTTTGACTTATATAGAAACTGGTCGGACAAAGGGAAAAGTAGTTGTAAAAGTCAAGTAGGTTTGTCTGTCAGGAGTTTGATAAAAATGGAGAATCACCGTATAATGAGTTTATTTTCATTGCACGGTGATTTTTGTATTACTGAAACACTTACAATGCATTTTCCAATACGGTGCGAATCATATCTTTTGTGTAAAGAGCTTCTGCTCCCCATATTCCAGCCACTACCGATAGTTTGTCCACCAGCATTGGTATATCTTTTTCAGGGATATTGCCTTCTTTCAATGTAACCGGCGCTCCGATTTTCGAATACCAGTTTTTCAACGCTTGGATACCTGCATCGGCACCTTCTGCATTAAACATGTTTTTAGCAAACTGTTCGAAACGTTGAGGCAGGAATTTCTTTTGCCATTGCATCCAGGCCGGCATAATAATAGATAACCCTGCACCGTGCGCAATATTATATTCGGCCGAAAGAGTATGTTCCAGGAAGTGCGTATCGAAACGGTTGCCTTCAACACCACAAAAAGTTGTAAAATTCAAGGCTTGTGTAGCAGCCCAGGCAAATTCAGCACGCGCTTCGTAGTTGTCTGCATCTTTGAGCAGAATTTCTGTTGTAAGCATAACCGTTTTCAGAATATTTTCAACATATCCGGCCATATATTCCGGCAAATAAGTAGCTGAGAGATACATATCCAAACTGTGTGCGAAGATATCAGAAGCTGAATAAGCCAGGTAATCGTTGCCAACGGTAGCCTGCAACTCAGGATTAATAACTGAAACGGTTGGATAAGTTGCTGCACCTGCCAAACTGAATTTCTCTTTTGTTTCGTCTTTGGTTACTACCGCATAGTTGTTCATTTCGCTACCGGTAGCTGCAAGTGTCATAATATCAAAAATCTTCAAAGCATTGTTGGGAACAGCTTTGTAAGTAAAGAAATCCCACACATCGCCCTCGTAAACAGCTCCGGCTGCAATGGATTTTGATGAATCCAGTACAGAACCACCACCAACAGCCAGTACTGCTTCCAATCCTTTCGACTTGGCTATCTCTATTCCTTCGTACACCTTGCTTAGCAACGGATTACTTTGTACGCCGCCCAGTTCTTCGAAGCTGAGGTTGTTATCATTTAATGATTTTGCGACTTTATCGAACAAACCACTTTTCTTAATTCGCTCCGAACCGTAAACTACTAATACCTTAGAAATCCCGTTTTCGGAAATGTATTTCCCGATATTTTCTTCTTTTCCTGTTCCGAACTCAATGCGGGTAGGATTGTGATAACTGAAATTTTTCATTGTTTATTTTTTTAAATTGTTTGTTTTGTTTATTGATATTATTTCGAATACAAAATTAGATGCTAATAGCCTACTATAATTACCCGAATTACTGGTTTACTAACCATAATTACTGATTGTGGTTAGATGCAATAATATGTCTGTAATAAGTTTATTATCTTTGTGCAAGAAAACAATATAAACGGTTCATTATGGGCGAAATAATCAGAATAAATACGATTGCAGAATACAATAAACTGATAGGAGTGGAAACATTACATCCGCTAGTAAGTGTTGTGGATTTTGAGAAAGCGGAGCCTTTCTGTTATTTCAGAACTCAGCTAGGTGTCTATGCCGTATTTTTAAAAGACTCCAAATGTGGGAATATGACTTACGGATGCAGCACTTACGATTACGAAGAAGGCACATTGATATTTCTAGCACCCGGACAAGTTTATGGCATAGAAGATAAAACCGAGAAACGACGAGGAATTGGTAAGGCCTTGATTTTTCACCCGGATTTGATGCACGGCACTTCGTTGGGCAAGAACATGAAGGAATACAGTTTTTTCTCCTACGAGGTAAACGAAGCATTACATCTATCTACCCGCGAAAGAGCGATTATTGACGACTGTCTCGAAAAAATCAGCTTTGAACTCGAACATGCAATTGACAAGCATAGTAAAACATTGATTGTAACGTATATTGAACTTTTTTTGAATTATTGCAAGCGTTTCTACGACCGACAATTTATTACCCGCAATAAAGTGAACGTTGATATATTGGCACGATTCGAAAAGGTACTCGACGATTATTTTGCATCGGAATTGCTGCTGGCTCATGGAACTCCTACAGTGAGCTATTGTGCCGAAAAGTTATTTATTTCGCCTAATTACCTGGGCGATTTATTGAAACGAGAAACAGGTAAATCGGCTCAGGAGCATATACAGTTTAAACTGATAAATATAGCTAAGGGAAAAATATTTGATAATGAAAAGTCAATCAGTGAAATTGCTTACGAGCTGGGCTTTAAGTATCCACAGCATTTTACCCGCATGTTTAAGAAAGAAACGGGATATACGCCTAATGAGTTCAGGGGGTTGAATTAGTAGAACACGATGTGTTTTTAAGTGCCAATACAAAGATTTGAGCCGCAGAGAAATTGTTTCCTCTGCGGCTCATCCATTCTTACTGAAAAGCTCAAATACTTCGATTCGTTTTTATTATGCCAATGCTTCGGCCAGCACTTTTGCCAACGGCGTTGTAGGGCGACCAATCAATGCTGAAAGTACGTGAGAATCATCAAACAATCCACCTTTCGAAGCTCCGGTGTCTGAGTCGGCCAACATTTCGGCTAAACCTGCAGGCAAACCGAAGCTTTTCAGAATATCGGCATACTGCGTTTCAGTCAGGTTGTTATAAGGAATGGTTTTTCCTGTCTGAAGAGAAATTTCAGCAGCAAGCTCTGTCAGTGTGTAGGCTTCGTCTCCGGCCAGTTCGTAGGTTTTGCCTTCGTGACCTGCTCCGGCCAACACCACAGCTGCTGCTTTGGCATAATCCACTCGGGCTGCTGATGCAATCTTGCCGTCTCCTGCATTTCCGATAAATGCTCCTGCAGCCACTGCACCTTTGGCAGAACCGGTATAATTTTCGGTGTACCAGCCGTTTCGCAAAAATGTGTAGGTTAGTCCAGATTCTTTTATGGCTACTTCAGTACCTAAATGTTCCTGAGCTAATCCAAGTGGTGAGCTATCGGCATGTAAAATACTGGTATATGCAATTTGTTTTACACCTGCATGTTTTGCTGCTTCAATAACTGCCTTGTGTTGTGGTAGGCGCTGACCAATTTCATTACCCGAAATCAACAACAATTTATCAATACCTTTCAATGATGCTACCAACGTTTCAGGTTGGGTATAATCAAATGCACGAGCTTCCACACCCAGATCTGATGCTTTTTCAGGACTGCGCACCAAAGCTACGATTGATTCAGCTGATACACTCTTTTTTAATTTTTCAATTACTAAACGACCAAGTTGTCCTGTCGCTCCTGTTACTCCGATTTTCATTGTTTGTTTCCTTTCTATTAAATTATTTTTATTGTAACAATATTTGTATTACTTTTGTTACGCAAAGTAACTAATAATAGTTTATTTATGAAACAATTTACCTTCAAGTAACTTAGTAAAAAGTAGTAACCAATAAGTAACCATTATGACTAAAATAAAAGAAGCAACTCAGTGTCCGGTAACTGCAACTCTCAGTTTGATAGGCGGTAAGTGGAAAACACTGATACTTTACTGTCTCACAAACGGCACAAAACGTTTTGGAGAAATAGCAGTACGTATTCCTGATATTTCGAGAAAAGTACTCACCGAACAACTCAAGGAACTGGAAGCCGATGGTTTGATTCATCGAAAACAGTACAACGAAATCCCTCCACGCGTTGAATATTCGTTATCAGATTTAGGTAAAAGTCTTTCATCCGTTATTCGTGAACTGGAAATTTGGGGAAACGAAAATGTGTTGGCGAAGAGGAATTGAAACACAAAAAACGGCTTCACATTTCTGCAAAGCCGTTTTATAATTTTCAAATTCTCAAATTTAATAATTTTCAAATTTTCTTTTCCACCCAAACTCTTGCATTCACAAACGCTTCCACCCATGGAGTGATTTGATCGCTGTTTTTGCGGTCGGCAGGATAGTTGGCACATTGCCATGGGAAAATAGCACGTTCAGGGTGTGGCATCATAGCCAAATGGCGACCATCAGTCGAACAAATACCAGCTGTGGCATAATCAGAACCGTTTGGATTAGCCGGATAACCTGCATGTGAATATTTTGCAATAATATTGTATTCGTTTTCTGCTTTTGGTAGGTAAAATTTACCTTCACCGTGTGCAACCCAAACACCTAATTTACTTCCACTTAACGAGCCTAACATTACAGAATTATTTTCAGGAATAGTTAAGCCGACAAAACCGGATTCAAATTTGTGCGAGTCGTTGTGCAACATACGTGGTTTCACATCGTGATCAGGAGTAATTACGCCCAATTCCACCATCAACTGACAGCCATTACAAATTCCCAAACTCAAGGTGTCGGTACGTTTGTAGAAATTATCAAGCGCCAGTTTGGCTTTTTCGTTGTAAAGGAAACCTCCAGCCCAACCTTTGGCAGAACCCAGCACGTCGGAGTTAGAGAATCCACCACAGAACACTACCATATTTACATCTTCCAATGTTTCACGGCCTGTAGCGAGATCGGTCATATGTACGTCTTTCACATCAAAACCGGCCAAATACAAGGCGTAAGCCATTTCGCGTTCACCATTTGTTCCTTTATCGCGAACGATAGCTGCTTTTACGCCACTTGGTTTGCGATCGGGCGAAATGCCAAATTGTGATAATTTACCTTTGAACGAAGCGTTGAATGCAAATTCGAGTGCTTGATTTTTATAATTATTGTAACGCGATTGCGCACATACTTCACCACTTTGTTTGCGGTCGAGCAAATACGAAGGTTTAAACCAAAGGTCGCGCAATTCATTTATCGAGAATGAATAAGCATCTTTCTTGCGACTAATCTCCAAACGACGCTCAGCAATTGGTGTAGCAATACGGGCAAAACCGACACCACTGTCAACAAGGATTTTCTCAACAACTTTGCGGTCTTTCACCTGAATCAACACACCCGGATTTTCAGCAAAAAGCATGGTTACCAATGAGTTTTCTGCAATATAATCTAAGTTTACGTTTAAACCGCCTTTTGTATTTGCAAAACACATTTCGAGCATGGCGGTTATTAAACCACCTTCCGAAATATCGTGTCCTGCTAAAATAAGATTTTGACCAATCATTTCCTGAATACTGTCAAATGCTGCTTTAAAGTATTCGGCATCTTTTACAGTTGGTACATCGTCGCCAATTTTATTCAGCGTTTGAGCCAAAACCGAGCCACCTAATTTGTGACTATCGAAAGAGAAATCAATATAATAAATAGCTGATTTTTCATCGTTTACCAAAACAGGCGAAACTACTTTCTTCACATCAGAGACTTCAGCACCAGCTGATATAATCACAGTGCCGGGCGAGAATACTTTATCGTCGCCGTATTTCTGCGTCATCGATAGTGAATCTTTTCCGGTTGGAATATTGATACCCAATGAGCAAGCAAAATCAGAACAAGCTTCAACTGCTTTGTACAAACGGGCATCTTCGCCCGGATTTTTACAAGGCCACATCCAGTTGGCACTCAGCGAAACGCTATCCAACCCATCGGTCAATGGTGCCCACACAATGTTGGTCAATGCTTCGGCAATAGCCATTACCGAGCCGGCTTCCGAATCAGCCATAGCAACCATTGGTGCGTGACCAATAGAAGTAGCGATACCTACAGTACCACGGAAATCGAGCGCAACCACACCAAGGTCGTTTAATGGTAATTGAATTTCACCGGCACATTGCTGACGGGCAATTTTACCTGTAACCGAACGGTCAACTTTATTCGTCAACCAGTCTTTACAAGCCACAGATTCAACTTGCAATACGTTCTCGATATAATTTTGCAGTTTTTCTTCCGAAATTTCGGGAGCTGCATAATGTTCTTCTATTGTGTTGTCGGTAATCACCATGCGAGGTGGTTTTCCGAACATATCTTCTAATTTCAGGTTGATTGGAGTTTGTCCATCAGCTTGTTCGAACACAAAATCCATTTGACCGGTAGTTTCACCCACCACATAAAACGGAGCGCGTTCGCGTTCGGCAATGGCGCGCACTTTCTCCACTTCTTTTTCAGAAATAACGAAGCCCATACGTTCCTGACTTTCGTTACCCACAATTTCTTTGGCACTCAAAGTTGGGTCACCAACAGGCAAAGCCGACATGTCGATTTTACCACCGGTAGTTTCCACCAATTCCGATAAACAGTTGAGGTGTCCACCTGCACCGTGATCGTGAATTGAAACAATTGGGTTGGTTTCGGCTTCGGCCAAGGTGCGAATTACGTTTGAAACACGTTTCTGCATTTCGGGGTTGGCACGTTGTACAGCGTTTAATTCAATTGAGTTATCGTATTCGCCTGTTTGAACCGACGATACAGCAGCTCCACCCATACCAATGCGGTAGTTGTCGCCACCCATAACCACTACTTTTTCGCCAGCAGCTACATCACCTTTCAAGGCGTCGCGCATGGTACCAAAACCAACGCCACCAGCCATCATAATTACTTTATCGTAACCAAATTTCTTGTCGTTTTCCTGATGTTCGAAAGTAATTAACGAACCACAAATAAGCGGCTGACCGAATTTGTTTCCAAAATCAGAAGCGCCGTTCGAAGCTTTAATCAGAATTTGCTCAGGCGTTTGGTACAACCATTTGCGTGGAGCAATATTGTTTTCCCAGCTACGACTTTTATCGTTGCGTGGGTATGAAGTCATATAAACAGCTGTTCCGGCAATAGGTAAGCTCGCTTTTCCTCCACCGAGGCGGTCACGAATTTCACCACCTGTACCGGTAGCTGCGCCGTTGAAAGGCTCAACAGTGGTTGGAAAGTTATGTGTTTCTGCTTTCAACGAAATTACCGAATCAATTTCTTTTGTTTGGAAAAAGTCGGGCTTATCACCACTGGCAGGTGCAAATTGCTCAATTTTTGGTCCGGCATTGAAAGCTACATTGTCTTTGTAAGCCGAAACCAGTTTATTCGGGTTTTCTTCCGAGGTTTTGCGAATGAGTTTAAACAGTGTCAGTTCTTTTTCTTCGCCATCAATTACATATTGGCCGTTGAAAATTTTGTGACGGCAATGTTCGGAGTTTACTTGCGAAAATCCAAACACTTCGCTATCAGTTAATTTACGACCCACTTTTTTACTTACATTGTTCAGGTAATCAATTTCATCTTCACTAAGCGCCAAGCCTTCCTGTGCGTTATAAGCTGCGATATCATCAATATAAAGAATTGCTTCCGGCTGTTTGTTAATGGTAAAAATATCCTGATTCAAACCCGAATAAATGCGTTCAAGCATCGGGTCGTATTCCAAACCACCTTGTGCCGATGGCGTGTGTGGCATCAAACGAAACTCCTCTATACGAAGAATGCCGCTGATACCCATATTCTGAGTGATTTCAACGGCATTCGTACTCCATGGAGTTATCATTTCGCGGCGCGGACCAACGTAATTACCTTCGATTGTCGAAAGGTTCGTCAGTTTTGCCTCGCTGAATAGCCATTCTAATTTACTTACATCTTCGTTCGACAAATTGCTCTTGCTTTGAACCACAAAAACATGTTGGGCGGGAGTCTGAAAAAATTGAATCATTGTTTTTTAATATAAGAAAATAGAAATTGGAAATTAAGAAATTGGAAACTAATAAAATGGTTCATATTCAGTAGTTTAATACCAGTAAAACCATATTTTTAATTCATCTGCAAAGATAAGGAAATTTTGCGAAGCCTAAAAACTGTTTTTCGAAAATATACCTCAAACTTTTGAACAGATTCAATTCTTTCTTATTTTTTCAAAAAAAATTATTTATTCTTGTGTATTTCAAATAGATAAACTTTTTTTGTACAAATTACAACTTATAAATTGTACAAAATGTGGGTAAAACGTTCAATTATAGCAGAATTACAAGATTTGGCAAATCATTACCCTGTGGTAATGGTAACCGGACCAAGGCAATTGGGCAAAACATCGTTGTGTCGTAAACTTTTTCCTGATAAGCCCTATTATAGTTTCGAAAATCCGGATACACGAAATGCCGTTATTTCGGATCCGCGTGCATTTTTTAATACAAATGCCAATGGTGCCATCATCGATGAATTTCAACGATATCCTGAATTACTCTCGTATATGCAGGGTGTTGTTGACGAAAAACAGCAAAAAGGACAGTTTATACTTACCGGCAGCAATAATGTATCGATGTTAACTAACGTAAGTCAGAGTCTGGCCGGACGCGTAGCAATTCTAAAATTATTGCCCTTTAGTGTGTCAGAAATTTTGGATATAACAAAAAATTATTCGTTAGACGACTATTTGTACAAAGGTTTTTATCCGGGCATTTATGCGAATGATTTAAACCCGACGAAAGCTTATCGAAACTATTACGAAACTTATATCGAAAGGGATGTTCGACAGTTAATCAATATTAAGGATTTAGTTAGTTTTCAGAAATTTATTCGACTATGTGCCGGACAACTCTTTAATGCAAGCAGTATAGCCACTGAAGTTGGAACGTCTTATGTCACTATCCAATCTTGGTTATCGGTTTTACAGGCAACTTATGTGGTGTTTATGTTACAGCCCTGGTCGGTTAATCTAAGTAAACGATTTGTAAAAACACCAAAATTATATTTTTACGATGTGGGACTAGCATCATATTTATTGGGAATTGAAAATACAAAGCATATCGAAACACATCCATTACGAGGTTCACTGTTCGAAAACTTAGTGGTGGTAGATTTGCTAAAAAAACGCTACAATGCGGGCATGGACAATAACCTGTTTTTTTACCGCGACAATCATGGAAATGAAGTTGATGTGATTCAGGAAGCAGGCGCAAAAGTAACAGCGTATGAAATAAAATCGGCTCAAACATTTACACCGCATTTCTTAAAAGGACTTGATTATTTGCGAAAAATTGCGCCACAATATGCGGGAGAATCGCATCTGATTTACGATGGAGTTGAAGAAATGACGATTAACGAACATCTGATTTACAATTTCAGGAAGCTATAAAAATGGCTTCCTGAAAACATTTACAGAATATTTGTTGTTTGTTGTAATCAGTACAAAATTGAACAACAACAGAACAAGCATATATGTTAGTAAATAAAATTGACCGAAAAATTTTAAAAGAACAACTTCAAAACGAAACATTTAAACGCCGAACCATCTCTTTTTACAAGTATTTCGAAGTTGTAAATCCGCAGGAATTTCGCGATGCAATTTTCCGTAAGTGGACAGAATTAAATTGCTTCGGACGAATTTATGTAGCTCGTGAAGGCATAAATGCGCAAATGAGTGTACCTGAACATAATTTCGAAGACTTTCTAAAATATTTGTATTCTATTCCGGAACTGAATCTGGTTCCAATCAAATATGCTATAGAGGATGACGGTAAATCATTTTTTAAGCTCACCATCAAAGTTCGACCTAAAATTGTGGCAGATGGGTTGGAGCATGGTACTTACGATTTGTCGCGTGTTGGAAAACATTTGACTGCACTCGAATTTCACGAAGCACTGAATGAACCAGACACTATTGTGATAGATATGCGCAATCATTACGAGAGCGAAATAGGTCATTTTAAGAATGCTTTTTGTCCGGATGTAGATACTTTTCGCGAAGAAGTGCAGCTGGTGGTGGATAAATTCAGAGACGATAAAGATAAAAAATTTCTTCTGTATTGTACCGGTGGAGTTCGTTGTGAAAAGGCCAGTGCATTTATGATCAACAAAGGTTTCGAAAATGTTTCACAACTTTATGGCGGAATTATTGAATACGCTCAGCAAATCAAACAGTTGGGGGTTAAATCGAAATTTTACGGTAAAAACTTTGTTTTTGATGAACGTTTGGGTGAGTCTGTTGATGGGCAGATAATCTCGCGCTGCCATCAATGTGGAAATTCTGCTGATACGCATACCAATTGTGCCAACAACGACTGTCATTTGTTGTTTATACAATGTGCAGAATGCCGGAAGAAATATTCAGGTTGTTGCAGCGACGAATGTAAAGTAATTTTCAATTTGCCTGATGATGAAAAACTGAAGGCTAGGGTGGAAAATGCACAACGCCATGCTGAGAGTAGGATTTTTAAAAGCAGATTACGTCCACGTTTACAAAAAATGTAAAATGAAGCCATTGCATTACCTTCTGGTTTTCGTTCAGTTTGCTGGAATATTTTTCTTCGCTTTGTCAGGAAAAGTAACTCCTGAAAATGCTTATGTTGCGGTTTTTGAAATTTTTTCAGTTGTTCTTGCTCTTTGGGCTTATCTGGTTATGAAAAAACATACTTTCACCATTATGCCCGGCGTCCGAGAAAATGCACAGCTTTGTACGTCCGGTCCATACAGGATTTTACGGCATCCTATGTACACATCGGTTTTAATATTGCTTCTTGCTTTGCTGGTGAATGAATTTTCAATTTTAAGAGCAATTGTTTTTGCAATTGTTGTGGTAGATTTGGTTTTAAAAATCTCCGTAGAAGAAAAAATACTCAGACATAAATATGCTGAGTATTCTGATTATGAGAAAAATACATGGAAAATTATTCCGTTTTTGTTTTAACTTTAAAACGGTGTTTCGTCACCCTTTCCTCCTGCGAATGGATTTCCCTGTGGCTGTGAAATTTGTCCCTCTCCATAAAAATTACTTCCGGAAGGATCGTTTAATTTCGACGAAATGGTTTGGTATTCACCAGCAAACGGATTGTCGTCATCGGAAATATCATCTTTATTCATAAATTTCGCATAGGTGTTTTTAAATTTCAACTGAACATCAGCTGTTGCACCATTACGGTGTTTTGCTACAATAACTTCAGCAATGCCGAGCAGTGAATTTCCCTGAGCATCTTCCACAATTTTATAGTATTCGGGGCGGTGAATAAAGCAAACCATATCGGCATCCTGTTCAATAGCTCCGGATTCACGAAGGTCGGAGAGTTGCGGTCGTTTTCCTTCAATCCCTGTACGGCCTTCCACGCCACGATTCAACTGCGAAAGTGCAATAATCGGAATGTCGAGTTCTTTTGCCAGTCCCTTCAACGACCGGGATATGATACTAACTTCCTGCTCACGGCTGCCGAAACTCATACCGCTGGCATTCATAAGCTGCAGGTAATCGATGATGATACATTGAATTTTATGTTCTTTTACCAATCGTCGGGCTTTGCTTCGAAGTTCAAAGATGGATAAACTGGGCGTGTCATCGACAAAAACCGGTGCATCGAGCAGTTGATTGATATCGCGGTCGAATTTTTCCCATTCATATTTATCGAGCTGTCCGTTTTTAATTTTTTCACCTTCCAGCTGACATACGTTCATAATTAAACGGTTAACCAACTGTACGTTTGACATTTCCAGTGAAAAAACAGCTACCGGCGAATTATAATCCACTGCCATGTTTTTTGCCATCGAAAGAATAAAAGCCGTTTTTCCCATCGCCGGACGTGCAGCAATGATAATAAGGTCGGAGCGTTGCCAGCCTGATGTGACTTTATCCAGCGCATGAAAACCACTTGGAACACCACTTGCACCTTGTTTGGTGGCAGCTACCTGCATTCTGTGGCGCGCTTCTTCAATTACCGGATTAATTTGCGTTACATCTTTTTTAAGGTTACGTTGCGATACTTCAAACAGCATACCTTCAGCTTCCTGCATAAGATCATCCACATCGATTTTGTCATCAAATGCCTTGGTTTGAATGTCCGACGAAACGCGTATCAGTTCACGAGCCAGAAATTTTTGAACAATAATGCGTGAGTGATACTCCAAATGTGCTGCCGACGAAACTTTGGCTGTGAGTAATGTAATGTAATAAGCACCGCCAACTTCGTCGATAGTTCCGTTTTTGCGTAATTGTTCCGTAACCGTGTGCATGTCAATAGGTTCCTGATGAACGGCTAATGTCATGATAGCTTCAAAAATTTTTTGATGAGCTATTTTGTAGAAACATTCCGGTTTCAGAATTTCGGAAACAAGAGAATATGCATCTTTTTCGAGCATGATAGCTCCGAGCACTGCTTCTTCCAGTTCGGGAGCCTGTGGCGGTAATTTGCCAAATTCATTGGCTCCAATCACTGTTGGAGTATTTGGTTTTTTGCTGTAATTGCGTTTTTCGGCCATTAAATTGCGTTTTTTTTGAGATTTCAAAATTACGAAAGATAAATCATTATTCAGGAACTTTATTTCAAATGGTTGTTGACATAGTTTTCAGCTTACTTTTCAACAAATTGTTGATAACTTTTTCCTTTCATATTTCGTGTGCAAATTTTTTCGATTGACTGAAAATAACTACTTTTGATAGTAGATTGTAAATAGTATATTGTAAAGTTGTAAATAGAATTATGATTACTTACCCCAATGCCAAAATTAATCTCGGACTTAATATCGTAGAGAAGCGTCCGGATGGTTATCACAATATCGAAACAGTTTTTTATCCTATCGGACTCAGTGATGTATTGGAAGTAGAACCTTCCGAAACCTGTACCGATTATAGTTTTTCGTCATCAGGAATAGCTTTAGGAGGTGACCCTGAAGATAATTTGATAGTAAAAGCGTATCATTTGCTGCGTTCAGGGTATCAGTTTCCGCCTGTCGATATTTCGCTGGTGAAGCAAATTCCTTTTGGTGCAGGGTTGGGTGGAGGCTCGGCCGATGCAGCTTTTATGCTTAAATCGCTGAATAAATTATTCGAATTGAAAATTACACCTTTACGGCTGGAGAAAATTGCTGCAAAACTTGGTGCCGATTGTCCGGTTTTTATCCGCAATAAACCCGTGTATGCTACCGGAATAGGCAATGTTTTTACGCCTGTAAAACTATCACTGAAAGGATATTTTCTTTTGTTGGTAAAGCCGGATATTCATGTTTCCACGCCCGAGGCCTATTCGATGGTGAAGCCGCAACAACCTGAAATATCGCTTTTAGAAACGATACAATTACCTGTTAGTGAATGGAAAGGACTTTTAAAAAATGATTTTGAGCTTTCTGTGTTCAATCGTTATCCTGAAATTGCAAAAATTAAACAAAAAATGTATGATATGGGTGCTGTCTATGCATCTATGTCGGGTTCTGGCTCATCGGTGTTTGGATTATTTTCATCTGAACTTCCTGAGATTCCCGACTTTGGGAATGTATTTATGACGGGTGGCTATCTCCAATAAGTGAGTTGTTAAAACTCATCGGTTTTCATTTTAAATAATTATGTGTTTTTTCAACAAAACAGTAAAAATAAACCTGTTTTTGCTGTTGTCCAATCCAATAAAAAGTAGTAATTTAGTGCGATTTTTTTGACAGTATATAAAATAAAGATAGATGATTGAGCAAGACAGAATTATCAAGGTAAATATCGACGAAGAAATGAAGTCTTCGTACATCGACTATTCTATGTCGGTGATTGTTTCGCGCGCTTTACCCGATGTACGCGATGGTTTCAAACCGGTACACCGTCGTGTGTTATTCGGGATGAACGAACTTGGAAATAACTCAGACAAACCCTATAAAAAATCTGCCAGAATTGTGGGTGAGGTTATGGGTAAGTATCACCCACATGGTGACTCATCCATTTACGGAACACTTGTACGTATGGCTCAGCCCTGGTCGCTGCGATATCCACTGGTCGACGGACAGGGTAACTTTGGATCGGTAGATGGTGATAGCCCTGCTGCTATGCGTTATACCGAAGCCCGCTTGCAGAAGCTTGCCGAAGAGATGTTGATGGATATCAATAAAGATACTGTTGATTTCCAACTGAACTTTGATGATACGATGAAAGAACCGGTGGTTCTTCCAACACGTATTCCTAATTTATTGATTAACGGATCTTCGGGTATTGCTGTAGGTATGGCTACCAATATGGCTCCGCACAATCTTTCGGAAGTAGTTGATGCAACTATTGCTTATATCGATAACAATGATATTGAAATTTCAGAAATACTGAAACATATTAAAGCACCTGATTTTCCAACCGGAGGTATAATCTACGGATATGCAGGTGTAAAAGAAGCATTTGAAACAGGCCGCGGTCGTGTGGTTGTTCGCTCAAAAGTAGAAATAGAAACTGATGCTCAGGGACGTGAAAAAATTGTAATAAACGAAATTCCATACATGGTTAATAAGGTCGAACTTATTAAAGCTGTGGTGGCATTGGTTGAAGACAAACGAATTGAAGGTATTTCGCATATCAACGATGAATCTGATCGTGAAGGTATGCGTATTGTGATTGATATCAAACGCGATGCCAATTCAAGCGTAGTTCTGAACAAACTGTTCAAAATGACTGCACTTCAGTCGTCGTTCAGTGTAAACAATATTGCATTGGTTCACGGACGTCCACGTATGCTGAATGTGAAGGATATGATTCATTATTTTGTAGAGCATCGTCATGAAGTGGTAACACGTCGCACTCAATTCGAACTTGGAGAGGCTGAAAAACGGGCACACCTGCTCGAAGGTTTTATGATTATTCTGGATAATCTGGATGAAGCAATTCAGATTATTCGTAACTCAAAAACTCCTGAAGAAGCTCGTAATGGTCTGATGGAGCGTTTTGGTTTGTCCGATATTCAATCACGCGCGGTAGTTGAAATGCGTTTGCGTCAGCTTACAGGCATGGAGCAGGACAAACTTCGTGCTGAATACGAAGAAGTGTTGGCACTGATTGCCCGTTTGAAAGAGATTCTTGAAAAAATAGAACTCCGCATGCAAATTATCAAAGATGAATTGCTCGAAGTGAAAGCCAAGTATGGTGATGGAAGACGTACTGAGATTGTTTATTCTTCGGAAGAATTTAATCCTGAAGATTTTTATTCGGACGACGACATGATTATTACCATATCGCATCTCGGATATATCAAACGTACTGCGTTAAGCGAGTTCCGTGCGCAGGGTAGAGGTGGAGTTGGTTCGAAAGGAAGTGACTCGCGCGACGAAGACTTTATTGAATATATCTATCCGGCTTCGATGCACAATACCATGTTATTCTTTACATCGAAAGGTAAATGTTACTGGCTGAAAGTGTACGAAATTCCCGAAGGAAGTAAAAATTCAAAAGGTCGTGCTATTCAGAATATGCTGAATATCGATAACGATGATAAAGTAAATGCATTTATCCGTGTGAAAGGATTGAACGATTCGGAATATATTAACTCACATTTCCTTATTTTTGCAACGAAAAATGGTGTAGTGAAAAAAACATCACTCGAAGCATATTCGCGTCCACGTCAGAATGGGGTAAATGCTATTACCATTCGTGAAGACGATCAGGTAATACAGGTTCGTATGACCGATGGAAACTCCGAAATTGTGATGGCTAACCGTAATGGTCGTGCTATTCGTTTCCACGAATCTAAAGTGCGCGAAATGGGACGTACTGCTACCGGTGTTCGTGGTATGGATCTTGACGAAGATGGACAAGATGAAGTAGTTGGCATGATATGTGTAAGCAAAGATTCCAAAGAGACTGTTATGGTTGTTTCACAGCAAGGTTATGGTAAACGTACATTGCTTGATGAACGCGACGAAAACGGGGAGTTGGTACTTGATGAAAATGGTGAAACTATAGCTGTATATCGTATCACTAACCGTGGCGGTAAAGGTGTGAAAACCATGAATATTACTGAAAAAACGGGCAAGTTGGTTTCCATTAAAAGTGTAGATGATGATGATGATTTGATGATTATCAATAAATCAGGAATTACTATACGTTTGCGAATGGCTGACATCCGCGTTATGGGTCGTGCAACTCAGGGAGTTCGACTTATCAATCTCGAAAAACGCAACGATGAAATTGCTTCGGTATGTAAAGTTCCTTCTGTTTCGGAAGAAGAAGTGACGGTGGATGAATCGGTAGTTATAACTGATGAAACAACTGAAACAACTGAAACAGATGCTCCTATAGTTGAAACAACTAATACGGAAGAACAAACAGCAGAATAAAACTCAAATTAAAATAAGTAATCATTTAATTTTACAAAAATGAAAAGAATTAGTTTATTATTGGTTTTAGCTTTATGTATTTCAGTAGGTTTTGCTCAAAAAGCAAACGTGAAAAAAGCTAAGAACTTTGCATTAGCTGAACCGGCAGATTTTAAATCGGCTCGTGAAGCAATAAAACCGGCATTAAAAGATTCTACAACAAGAAATCTTGCCGAAACATGGTACGTAGCCGGATTAATTGGTTACAAAGAAAATGACCAGCTTTATGCCAAAGAAGCTATTGGACAACCTTTCGACAAAGATGTAAAAGGACAGGCAATTGTTGAATCAATTCCTTACTTTTTGAAAGCCATGTCGATGGATACAATTGTAGACAAAAAAGGTAAAAAGAAAACCAAGTACAGTCGCGAGATTAAAGATAAAATTAAAGAGTACTATACTACTCCTCAAAATCTTTACAGCTACGCAGCTTATTTGTTCGATACCAAAAAAGATTATGCTGAAGCACACAAAATTTTCGATTTGTATTTGAGCATTCCTAAAATGCCAATGTATAAAAACGAAATTAAAATGGACTCTAACTATGTGAAAGTTAAGTATTTTTCAGCTGCAGCTGCAAGTCAGGCCGGTATGAACGAAGATGCAATTGCATTGTATGAAGACCTGAAAGATGATGGATTTGAAGAAGTAATTATTCATCAGTTACTTTATCAGGAATATAATGCTAAAAAAGATACTGTTAACTATGTGCGTATTTTGAAAGAAGGTTATGCCAAATACCCAAATGAAGCTTGGTTTTTACAAAATCTTATTAACTACTATATTTTTTCAGAAAAAATTCCGGAAGCCATGCAGTATTTAACTGCTGCTATCGAACGTGATCCGAATAATGCAGAATATGTCCTTATCAAAGGTAAATTAGCTGATAAACTGGGCAAAACCGACGAAGCACGTGCTGCATTTGAAAAAGCGATTGAATTGAATCCTAAACTCGCAGAAGCTTATTCTGAAATTGGTCGTTTGATTAATAACAAAGCAGTAGACATGTTTGATAAAGCTAATGATATTAAAGATATCAAACTTTATAATGCTGCTAAGAAAAAAGCTGAAGGAGTTTTGGCAGAAGCAATTCCTTATTTCAAAAAAGCTGTAGAGTTGGCACCTAATGAAATTGAATATAAGAAAACGCTCAAAACGCTTTATTACCGTTTGAAAATGGATAAAGAGTTTGATGCTATCGAAAAAGAAATCAATGCAATGTAAGAAATTGTTGATAGAAAAAAACGGTTGGAAAATTTTTTCCAACCGTTTTTTTTATCTGTTTTTTAGCGCCGTATAAATGTTTTTACAAACAGGTGTTTCTATGGAATACCTTTCGCCAAGTTTCAATACAATGCCTGTGAGTGTTTCAAGCTCCGTTTGTCTTCCCGCCTGGAAATCGCTGTGCATCGACGATGTGGTTTCGAAAGGCAACTTTTCGATATGACGTATGGTGGTTTCTATGATGTCGGTTTTGAAAACAATTCCCTCAGCTGCTGCCAGGGCTGCAACTTCTCTCATATAAGCTAAAGTCATCGTTCTTCGCTCTTCAGAAGTCAGAACATCTCTGAAACCGACATTGTAATATGAAGTTAATGACGCTGTGGTAGATATAAAAATAAATTTGCGCCAGATAATCATGCGGATATTGTCGCTCAATGTGGCTTCAATACCGGCATTTTTTAATATTTTTTCGATAAACCGTAGACGGGAATTTTCAGCAGCATCGTATCCGAAAAATAAATCGTGAATTCCTCCGGAACTTTGAACCACACCCGGCTCTTTCAGTCGACCAACAATGTATACACAACCTTCCCAAACTTCTGTTCCGGGCAAATAATTTCTGATTCGTTGACTGATATTTACTCCGTTCAATAATGGAATAATAATGGTATTTGCCTGAATACAAGGTTTTAATTGTTCCAGTGTTTGTTCCAGATCATAACTTTTGGTTGTCAGAAAAATATAATCCTGTTTACCAGCTTCAACAGCATTATCGGTTGCAAGCCTTGGTTGGCAAATAAATTCTTCAGTTTCAGCAATGACTTTTAAACCGCTTTCATTCACTTTTTTCAGATGTTCACCACGAACAAAGAAATTTATATTTATGTCAGGATGATTATGAAATTCACGGGCTAACATGCCACCATAATAACCTCCAACGCCTCCAAGGCCAGCAATCAGTATATTTTTTTTCATTCAGATAGTTGTTTTTTTAGCGCTGCAAAGTTACAAAAACAATCGGTTTTAAACATTTACAAAAAGTCATTTAAAAATAAAGTTCACCTCTGAATTCAAAAAAAATGTGTACATTTACTTCGGAAAAATTGAAATAAACAAATATGACTCAGAACTGGACAACAAACAATATCCCCGATTTAAGTGGGAAAACCATTATCGTAACAGGCTCCAACAGTGGTTTAGGCCTTCAGGCAGTTAAGGCGCTGGCGCAAAAAAATGCTAAAGTCATAATGGCTTGCCGGAATACAGAAAAAGGTGAACAGGCAAAACAAGTTCTTGCGGCTGAAATATCGGTTGAAAATATAGATGTTCGCCAACTTGATTTAATGGATTTGCAATCAGTAAAAAGTTTTGCAGATACATTTAAGCAGGAAAATGCCCGGTTGAATGTGTTGATAAACAATGCCGGAATAATGATGCCACCATACGCACTAACAAAAGATGGTTTTGAGAGTCAGCTGGGTACAAATCATTTAGGGCACTTTGCACTAACCGGACATTTGTTGGAAGTTTTGAAAACAACACCGGCTTCGCGCGTTGTAAATGTCAGCAGTTTGGCTCATAAAGGTGGTAAAATAAATTATACTAATCTGAACTATGCTAATGGAAAGGGTTATACACCATTAAAAGCATATTCGCAGTCGAAATTAGCTAATTTGTTGTTCTCGTTAGGCTTACAAACATATTTTGAAAATAATAAAATAGATTGTATGGCGCTGACTGCTCATCCCGGCGTTTCTGATACCAAATTATTCAACAGTTCTGCATGGGTAAGAATAGTGAAGCCATTTTTTGGCGGTTTATTTCAACCGGCTGATATGGGCTCTCTGCCCGAACTTCGTGCAGCTACCGATCCTGAGGCATTACCGTTAGACTTTTACGGTCCAAATGGTAGCATTGAGATGAAAGGATATCCGGTAAAAGTGAAGGCAACAAAAGCAGCCTGTGATGCTGTGAGCGCTCCTGTTTTCCGCATTGGGACACCCTATAAAAATTTGATTACATTATAAAGTTCTGCCTGTTCATCATCCATTTTCAAAAGTTTTGATTTTGTATGTTTAGATTGCGGGAGCATATATGTTATTTGATACATATTATGAGTTAATTCAACTGACCTTTTAACTGATAAATTTGATTTCGCTTGTTTTAATAGCCTTTCCAATTCCTTGTAAATACAATATGCTGTGAACGAAATACAAATATGAGCCTCTATTCGACTTTTTAGCCGGTGATATATTGGACGTATGCGTAAATCAGTTTTTGACATTCGAAATGCACGTTCAATATTCCAAAGACTTTTATAATTCTCGATTACTTCATCGTTTGTCAGCTTGGTATTAGTTATATAGCCTTTCAATCCATCCCATATTGCATCTGTATTGAATTTTTCATAATCTATTTGAATGCTAATCTCACCTTCCATTTTCAAATATTTGTTGTAACCCCGGTTGTTTATATTTGATTTGGTCAATTTGCCTGCCCTGATTTGTTTTTCGAGCCTTTGTAAACCTCTTTTACGATTGTGCTGGTCTTTGGTTGCCCGTTTATTAGAGAATGCAACTATCAGTCTTGTTGCTTCTGACTTATTAATACAGATGGTTTGCCCATTGGAAAATTCATGCTCAAAGATTTGCTTTTTTATTTTATCAGGTTCGTTTTTTATTCTTGCTCCCAATATATATTCGTATTGCTTGGCTTCTAAAGCTTTTATGTTTTCAGTTGACAGTAAGCCGGCATCGGCAACGACAATTGGTTTGTCCAAATTAAACTTAGCACTTATTTTTTCAAGAAATGGAATCAGCGTATGTCCTTCGAATATATTTCCTTCATAAATATCATATCCAATGGCATAGCCTCCTGTTCCGACCAATAAACCAATATAAATCTGTGGATTACTGTGTTTTCCGTCTTTGCTAAAGCCCGTTTTACGTAAATCATCCTCATCTTCCGCCTCAAAATACAAGGTAGTCATATCATAAAATACAACACTAATTTTACCATCCAAAACTTTCAGTGTATGTGCAAATGAAATCTGCTCTACTTGTTCTTTGAGTTCCTTATTCAGTTTATCTAAAAAACGATAAACCGTGTCTACATCGAGCGTTAGCCCTTGATAACGATATAAATAATCAACTGTTTTTAATTTACTCAATGGATAAGCAATACGAGCAATTACCAAATGTCGAAAAAGCTCCTGTTGTATTGATCCAAATCCAATCTTATCATACAATTTTCCAAAAATAAGTTCGGGACCAACAATACGAATGCTTGCATTACTTAAATTTGAAAATATCTGTTCAATCTGTAAATCATTTTCCCAAACAAACAATTCTGGCTGATTTGACAATCGATCTATCTCTTGTTTTCCTAAATAATTGAGTTTGATTAGTTCCTGTTCCGTCCGACCACTACCAATGGTTTGCAAAACCTTGTATTTACCTCGCAACTTCTGGATTATTTGAACACTGACACTACCTGATTTATTCTTTTTTTCTCGTAAAAACATGACCTTTGTATTATGGGACACCCAAAATTACAAAATATATTTTATTACTAATTGATTTACTGCATGTTGGAAGTGTTAATGATTAATGTGCGGAAAACAGGAAAGGATATCCGGTAAAAGTGAAGGCAACAAAAGCAGCCTGTGATGCTGTGAGCGCTCAAAAACTCTGGAAAGTGTCGGAAGAACTGACTAAGGTGAAATTTGAATGAGATTTATTTACATATGGTCGTAAATAAACCGGGGCAGATGTTTCATTATGAAAGCAACTAAATTCCAGCGTTTGGTTACATAGGCCACTTTCTTTTTCTTTTGTATAGCTGAGAAAATTTGTTTTGATGCTTTTTCTAAAGGCATTAACCAAAACAAACCATCACCTTTAGCCATATCTGTATTCACCAGCCCGGGGCGGATGTCGGTGATATAAAATGGAAAATATAGTTTTGATGTTTTTTGTCGAAGACCTTCCATATAGTTTATCTGATAAGCTTTTGAAGCATTGTAAGCCGTAGCACTCCGGCTGCCCCGCAGTCCTCCAATGGAAGTTATGGCAACTATCTGTCCTGATTTCTGTTCATTAAAGTACCGAAAAGCCCAATCAGCAACACAAGTAAAGCCGGAAATATTGGTGTCGATAGTCTGTTTTTCGACGTTGAAATCTAATTGTTCGTTGATTTCACCCGTCCCTGAGCTGATAACAATCATATCAAGTCCGCCAAGTTCAGATACCAATTCCTGAAGTTTGATAGTTGCGGTATCAATATCTGTAATATCCATCGTTTTGATGAAAAATCTTTCATGATTTTCAGCTTTTAATTCTTCGAGTAACTTTGTACGTCTGCCTGTTATGCCAACAAGGTAATTGTTTTCAGCAAATAATTTGGCAAGTTCTTTACCTATGCCCGAAGTGGCACCTGCAATGATTACTTTCTTCATGCGTCAGAGTATTTTAAACAGAAAGTAAATTTACGAAATTTTTTCTGCTTTCTCTTTCTTTTTTCGCCAGTAATTTGCCAGTAATGATCCTGATATATTCATCCATGGACTGAAAATGGCTGCAGCTAAACCAACTGTAGCCAGTTTTCCCATGACACCAGCCAATCCGGTAGCCATTCCGCCATTTTGCAGACCTACTTCAAGAGCAACTGTACGGCAGGAATCCTCGTCTAATTTTAGCGCGCGACTAAACCAATAGCCCAACGTGTAACCCAAAGTGTTGTGTAAAATGCTTGCCAACAGTATGAATGCACCTACTGTAAGTATAAACTCACGACTGGCTGCCGTAGTTACAAGCGTGAAGTAAATAATGCCAAACATCGATAATTTTGGCATAAACGAATGGATACGTGGTAAGATTTGATTCAGATGATAATAAATTTTACCCACTACAACTGCACCACATAAGAAGTTCAAAACTTCAAAATATAACATTGTTTCAGCACTGAAATTTGAACTCATATACATCCAAAGACCTGAAATGTTGAGGATTAGCCAAGATGATGAAATGATTAAAGCGATATTAAGTTTTTTACGAACTTTAGATGAACTATGCACATAGGCATCGTAAAGCAATGCTGCTCCGATAGGTACAATCACAATTTTAACAATTTCCATGGACATATTCAGAAAATTGACTTCTACGTAAGTTCCTGCCAGTATTTTCATCCAAAATGGCGTCATAATTGGTGCAAGAAGTGTAGCAACAGCGGTTAATGTAACTGAAAGTGCCAGATTGGCTTTGGCTAAAAAAACCATCACATTGGATGCTAATCCACTCGAACACGAACCAATTAGTATAATTCCTGCAGCAATTTCAGGTTCAAAATGAAAAATGCGCGTGAGCATATAACCCGAAAGTGGCATAATAGTAAATTGTCCGATAATACCAACCATCACACCCTTTCCCATGGTTTTTATACCGGTGAAATCTTTCAGGCTCATTTGAGTGCCCATGCCAAACATAACTATTTGAATAACAGATAGTATGAGCCATTTATTTCGAAGGTCAAAATTTCCCCATTTTAAAAATGCTGCTGGGTAAATAATGCCACACACAATGGCTACAATAATCCAGGCAGTATATTGATAGGATTTTAATGCTTTCACTGATCCTATTCCAAAAGCAATCAGAACTGCTCCAAAAACTGAAAGTGGCGAACGGAGAGCTTCAAAATCAGACAGAAATGAAAGTAAAACAAGTGCAATAGAAATAAGTCCGAGCCACAGGGCAGTGCGCTGAAGTTTTCCCATATTACAAAATATTAGCTATGTACTGAATGGCTAATTCAGGACTCGATAAGATAGGTACTTTTTTATCTTCTTCGGATAATTGCGCTACCACACGCGCCATAGAAGCCTGTGCAAGTAAAATTACATCCACTTCGTTGGCTAATTCTTTCAAAACTGCAGCCACCATTTGGTCGTGAATTTCTGGTTTTCCGCCCAGCAATGCGGGGAAAGCGCCTTCACAAAGTCGCGAAACGAGCGTTATTTCTTTTCCGGCTACAATAGCTCTGCGGCGAACCAAATCGCTTGATGGTTCTAAAGTGGTCGACAATGTTGCCACAACTCCGATTTTTGTTCCCATTTGTATCGCTTTGTCAGTCATAGGTTGATCCACTCGTAAAACCGGAATGCGACTGAGTTTAGCGCCAGTTTCAACCGCTGCACCAATGGATGAACAGGTTGCCAGCACAAAATCAGCTCCTCCGGCTTCGGCAGAACCAATATAATCTACCACACGACGGGCAGTGTCGGGAGTTAGTGCACCTCGTTCAATTGTATTTTTTATCAGACTATCGTCTACAATATTAAAAACTTTGATGTCTTTATCTTTGAAATATTTATCCGTTAATTCCTGAAACACAGGAACCATAATATGCGATGTGTGCAGTAAAAATAATCGTTTTGACATAGTATTTTTTTTGAGTTTCGTGTTTCACGTTCTAAGTTTCACGTTCATGTTCCCCCTTCAGGGGGTTAGGGGGCAGCCATTGCTTTCGCAACCCGTTTAAATCCTTCTTCAATTTTTGATTTATCGTACACCAGCGGACCAAACGATATGCGTATGCCGTTTTTCAGCGAATTTCCGAAACCGCCTCCGGGAACAAACACAACGCCGGTTTCTTTCAGCATTCGGGCTACAAATTCATCACCATCCATGCCAACATCAACCACTGAATACAAACCTCCTTCTGGAACGGTAAATCGTTTCGACAGGTATTTTTCGATGCAATAGCACAAAAACTGCGATGCACTTTCGTAATCATCATTAATTCGTTTGATATAGGCAGCTATTGATCCATCTATCAATCCTTTGTTGATATAGTTGGCCAAAGCCATTTGATGCAAGGTGTCGGGACAAAGAATAACACTTTGTTGAACTACTTTCAGCGTGCTTACAATAGTTGAATTGGCTTCAATCCAACCCAGCCTGCGTCCCAATCCACGACACCATTTCGAGTTGGAGAAAAGCTTAATCATATTCGGATACTCTTTATGCGAGTAAAAGAAATATTCCGGTAACTGTTTGTTGTACAAAAATGTATAATATGCATAATCAATAGTTACATAGCAATCGTATTTCAAAGCTACATCCAACATGCGTTTTACAAACAAATCGGGCAAAATCATTCCGGTTGGATTATCGGGACTTGAAAAAAGTATCAGTTTGGGGCGTTCACGTTCCATGAATTGTTCAAACTCATCAGCCAAAGCCACTTCATCAGCTACAAAAGCCCATTTTTCAGCATCGAAAAGTGGAAAATAGACAATATTCTGACAATTCATGCAGGTTTGCAATTGCTCAGGGTAGTTGGCATAGGCCGGATCGAACAAAACCAATTTGTCATCAGGATTCAGCAAAACTTTAAACAACGAAAAAGTGAGCTGCGTGGAATTTGCTCCGATAATGATATTTTCAGCCGTAGAAGATGTAATTCCATATAACTGTTCATTGAAATCGAGCAATGCTTTTTTAAGCTCCGGGCTTCCGTCTGAATCGCTGTAGCCACCTGTTTTATGAAACGCAGTTTTATCCTGCGCAATGTCAATGTATTCCTGACGCAATTCTTCCGGCGCTTCGTGGTTTACCCAACCTCCTGCAAACGAAATTACATCGTCGGGGTTCAATCCCATTTTTACTAAATTAGCACGACTTGCCATCTCCATAATTCGTCGGATAGGCGAGGAGGTTACGCCGTTTTTATAATTGTCTGATAATGTAAGCATTTTTATTTTCTTGCAATGGTTGCTAACGCAGTTTCTATTATATCATTCACACTCATGCCGTAATAATCCAGCAAATCTTCGGGATTTCCTGAGCCGCCAAAGCAGTCGCGTAAACCAATCCGTGATATAGGAACCGGACAGTTTTCGGCTGCAGTTTCCATAATGGCACTTCCCAATCCGCCAATTATCTGATGATCTTCAGCTGTAACAGCTGCTCCACAGGATTTCAGAACGGTTGTAATACCTTTCACATCCAATGGTTTTACGGTGTGAACTTCAACCAATGTTACTCCAAGGCCACGTTTTTCGAGTTCGTCAGCAGCTAATTTCAATTTGTTCAATAGTACACCATTTCCAAACAAGGCAATATCATTTCCTTTTTGTTGAAGTATATTAATTTTACTGTGAACAAAAGGCGTGTTGTGTTCAAAAAATACAGGATCACGACCACTTCCTAAACGGATGTAAACCGGGCCGGGAATAGATGCTGCTGCCATTGCTGCTTGTCGTGCCTGATCGGCATCGGCCGGAACGAGAATTGTCATATTGGGAATTGCACGCAAAATAGCAATATCTTCGTAGAATTGATGTGTAACGCCTTCGCGCTCGCCGCCAGCTACACCACTATTAACTCCTGCCAACTTTACATTTAAGTTGGGGTATGCAATGAAGGTACGAATCTGCTCACAGGCACGCATAGTTATAAAACCTGCATACGTGGCGAAAAAAGGTATCATACCATCTATGGCAAGTCCGGCTGCCGTTGCAGCTGCATTTTGTTCGGCTATACCCATTTCCACAAATTGTTCCGGAAATTTCTCTGCAAAATCCGATGCACGCATGGCAAGCATACTATCAGCGCTTACCATCATTATTCTTTTATCTTTCTCAGCAAGTGCTTCCAGCCCCTGCATAAACCCTACGCGGGTACTTTCTATTTTATTCAAGGTCTTTTCCTCCTAAAATTGACATGGCTAACTGATGTTCTTCGTTGGTTGGCACACGTTTATGCCAGGCATTGTTTCCTTCCATAAATGGAATTCCGCTTCCTTTAAGCGTATGAGCAATAAACATAACCGGTTGATCGGCGTTTGGAGTTGGCTGTCCTTCTACGATTGACATTCCTTCTCTTTCTTCGCGTGAAGTGCGTCCGCGTTTGGCTGCATTTTCCAACACAGAAACAATTTGCTCCATATTATGTCCGTCAATTTCCACCACATACCATCCAAAAGCTTCCCATTTTTCGCGCAAATTTACCAATCCGCCCACTTTATCTACTTTTCCTCCACTTTGTACGCCATTGTTATCAACCATGGCTATCACATTGGTCAGTTTGAATTTGGCGATACTCATGGCGGCTTCCCATACCAATCCTTCGTTCAGTTCTCCATCACCGGTAAGTACAAAAATCAGATTGTCATCACCACGTCGGCGGGCGGCGAGCGCCATTCCACAGCCCTGAGGCAAACCATGTCCGAGCGAACCTGAAGTTGCGTCAACGCCTGGTGTATAATGCATTACGGGATGACCTTGCAATCGCGAACCAATTGCCCGAAGGGTTTTTAACTCAGCTGGTGGAAAATATCCCCGACGAGCCAATGCTGCATATAACATGGGGCAGGCATGTCCTTTCGATAAGATAAAACGGTCGCGTTGTAGCCAGTTTGGTTCATCAGGATTCAGTCGCATTATATCGAAATACAGGGCAGTCAACATATCTGTAATGGATAAACTCGGTCCCGGATGTCCATCGCCGGCATAATAAACGGTATTTACCACATCGCGCCTGAGCTGTGTGGCTATGGTTTTTAAACGAGTAATTCGTTCTGTCATTGTGTGTTAATTGAGTATAGAAATATGTTTTGTGTGCAAAAAAATTAAGCCGTCTTTATGACGGCTTTAAATAGGTTTTGTAATGGGTGTTTGAGGAATCTTTTATAAGTAAATGACAGTTAATTCATAGACAAAATACCAAATCCCAATAAAAATGAAGATTATTCGAAAATTTTAGGCACATTAATCTTATATCAGGATAATTCGTGACTCAACTAATTGTTGAAAATTTTACTCCTTTTTATTCTGAGAAAATGTCTGATTTTTGTATAGCAAACATTTACTTCGGATTGGAATATACATACCATGAGTAAACTTTTATATCGTTGGGGTTCTCTCCACCACCTTGTCTGTATTTTTTGCGAACTTCGTTCTCAGCTTCACTTTTTGTTTCCGCTCCATCAATTCCCTGAAAATAGATTTCACCAGATTGGCTTAGACCCGTAATAAATGCCCACCATCCTTGTTTGTTGCTCTGGTAGAGTAATTTGCAATTTGAACCGCCGTTTTCTTTACACAGTTTAATAGCCATGTCTTTGCAATCCTGGATAGAGGTTGGAGTACCATCGTTGTTGAATCCGGCGCCAAAAGCACCTGTTTCTTCATCTACATAAATCACACATTGTCCGTAAGAAAAAGCACAAAAAGACATGCTAAGTACAAAAATTAATAGAATTGTTTTCATTTTGAATTAGATTTAATGAAAGAAATATTTAACTAATAAATGATTTTAAAACATGCTACTAACTACAGAGCTTATATACTAATTTGCCAAAAATATAGATTTTTATTTATTTATCAATACTTTTTAAACGATAAATTTAGCCAACCTGAATTTTGCGTGTTTTTACCTATCTTTGCATACATGTTGCATCACTTTATCACATCGCGCATTCTGGCTGAATTACCATTCGAACCAACCGAACAACAATCCGTGTTGCTCGAAAAGCTGGGCGAATTTCTTATGTCGACCGAACCGGAAAAAGTGTTTCTGCTCTGTGGATATGCCGGAACTGGAAAAACTTCGGTAATAAGCGCTTTGGTGCGTGCCATGAACGGATTGCAACAAAAAACTATGCTGCTTGCACCTACCGGAAGGGCTGCCAAAGTGATTGCCGGATATTCTGGATTTCCGGCATTTACCATCCACAAACGTATTTATCGCCAGAAAGCTTTGGGTGATTTTCGGTTTCAATTAGCCGATAATTTGTTTACCAATACATTATTTATTGTCGATGAAGCGTCTATGATTTCTAATACCGGCATGGATGGCGAATTTGGCTCAGGACGTTTGCTCGACGATTTGGTGGAATTTGTTTACGGTGGTGATGGTTGCAGTTTGTTGTTGCTGGGCGATACGGCACAGTTGCCACCCGTGATGCAACCTCATTCGCCGGCACTCGAAGCTGATAAACTGGCCGGATATGGTCTGAAAGTCTACAGTCATACTCTGACGCATGTGGTGCGTCAGGCACTCGAAAGCGGAATTTTGTACAATGCTACCCGTTTACGTGAAAGTATAGCCGAAAACAACACTTCAGCTTTTCCGGTGTTTAATGTGGCTGATTTCAAAGATATTAAGCATTTGGATGGCTCAGAACTTATTGATGAAATACAACGTGCCTACAATGGCGTAGGCGTAGAAGATACCATTGTAATAACGCGATCGAATAAACGTGCCAATATCTACAACAATGGAATTCGCGGACGCGTAATGCAAAAAGAGGACGAATTAACTAACGGCGATTTGCTGATGGTTACCAAAAATAATTATTTTTGGAATAAACCCTACAAGGAAATTGATTTTATTGCCAACGGCGATATTCTGGAAATCATGCGGGTGCGCAAACATCGCGAAATGTACGGATTTCGCTTTGCCGATTTGACTCTTCGCTCACTCGATTACAACTGGGAAATTGATGCACGCATCTGTCTCGATGTGTTGCAGGCAGAATCGCCGGCTCAGGCGAATGAACTTTCTCAAAAATTATTTCAATCGGTGGCCGAAGATTATCCCGGACTAACAAACAAGCGCGATTTGCTCCGGGCTGTGTATGCGAATGAGTATTTTAATGCCCTGCAGGTGAAATTTGCTTATGCGGTCACTTGTCATAAAGCGCAGGGTGGGCAGTGGAAAAAAGTGTTTATCGATTCAGGTCAGATTTCTGACGAGCAATTGAATAGTGACTTCTATCGCTGGATGTACACAGCTCTGACACGTGCCAGTGAGTCGGTGTTTCTGGTTAATTTTCCTGAAGAAAGCAGAAAGTGAGAATTTGGAAATTAGTAAAATAAGAAATTAGGAAATTAAGAAAATAATATAGAAGCATAAATGTCATTTTGGAATGGTGCTTTTCTGTGAAATAATTTCGTATTTTTGCTTTTGTAATTTGAGTTGAAAGCCGATTATTTATGAAACTGTCTTTTTCTGGAAATTATGAGTCGAAGAATTAATCCACTATTTGTTGTGTATCAGTGGGTAATAGCATTCCCTGTTTTGTTGGTTCTAACCATTTTGACTGCACTTGCTACCACTGTGCTTTCGCCAATGTTGCCCAACAGTCAGTTATCCTATTTTCCGGCGCGTTGGTGGGGACGGATTTTTTGTTGGATTTTGTTTGTTCGTGTCAGAATAAAAGGTCTCGAAAACCTGAATATGAAGCAATCCTGTATTGTGGCCATTAATCATCAAAGTATTTTCGATATATTTGTGGTATATGGTTGGCTACCTTCCATTTTTAAATGGATAATGAAAGCTGAATTACGAAAAATACCTTTGGTTGGAAAAGCCTGCGCTGCTGCCGGACATGTTTTTATCGATCGCTCTCATCCCATAGCTGCCAAACACAGCCTCGAAAGAGCAGAGAAGCAGCTTGTAAATGGTGTGTCGGTAGTTATTTTTCCTGAAGGTACACGCACAAAAACCGGAAAAATGGGAAAATTTAAAAAAGGAGCATTTCGTATAGCTGCAGATTTGGAGTTGCCCATAGTTCCTGTTACGCTGAATGGAAGTTTCGAGCGAATTACACGCAAAACGTTTTTAGTGTCGCCGGGGATTATCGAAATGATCATTCATAAACCAGTCGATGTTAAACCATTTTTACCTGATAAACTTCAGGAATTGGCAGATGTGACCAAAGAAACTATTCAAAAAGATTTAGAAATTCAAAAAACATAATAGATATGAAAAAACAACTAACTATTGCTTTGGTGGCGCATGATCATCGCAAAGCCGATATGGTGGAATGGGCACTGTTTAATGCCGAAATGCTTTCGAAGCATAAACTGATTTGTACAGGAACCACCGGAAGTCTTATTCTGAAAGCTTTTAATGATAAAGGTGTTGATGCCGAAATTATTTGTGTGAACTCCGGACCGATGGGTGGCGATGCCGAAATTGCTGCACTGGTAGTGCGTAAACAAGTGAATATGTGTGTTTTTCTGATTGACGATTTGAATGCACAGCCTCACGAAGCTGATATTCAAATGTTGTTGCGTCAGTGTCGTGTACATAATGTGCCAATTGCTTGTAACCGATATTCAGCAGATCTGATGATTACCAGTGCTTTATGGGACAACGACGATTATATTCCGAAAGAACCAAGATATATTAAATTCGAAAGGCAATAGTTTTTTTTATTTAGTGAAACCTCAGCAATTTATTGTTGAGGTTTTTTATTAAATGGGTCGTTGTATAATACATAACATATTCATAAACAATTATATATAGTGCAAATAAATCATTTCTATAATATCTATATTTACAAAATTAAACGCAAAGACGCAAAATTAGTAATTTCAATAATATACTAATAATCAAAATAATACCACAAAGAACGCAAAGAAGAAAACTTTAAAGTTTTAAAAAACTATTTTCAACTTTCTTTCCCCTGTTGGGGAAAGTACCCGAAGGGGATAGAGGTCGGCTTAGTGACTTTGTGTCTTTGCGTTCAAAATGTATTTTTATAACGAACTATTGTTATTAAAACTAGAATCTTTATATGTGAATTTTTATTAACATTGCAACTGATTTACGATATGTATTTGCACATAATATTATATTTTGTGCATTAATGTATTTTGCTGAAATTTGCATAAAAATGCTATCTTATTGATATTCAATCATTATTATAATTGTCGAAAATATTTGTCTATTTCGTTGATTATGAGAAATAATTATAGTAATTTTGTGCGAAAATTTAATAATTACTGAAATTTTTCTTCAATTAGATTTGTTCAAAAATTGTATTCGTTTTAAATTAATTTATTCACAACTATATTTTTTTTAAAAATTATGAATTTAACTCACATCGAACATTTAGGTATTGCAGTAAAAAGTCTTGAAACAGCTATTCCTTATTACGAAAACGTATTAGGTCTGAAATGTTATGCAGTAGAAGAAGTGGCAGAGCAAAAAGTAAAAACTGCATTTTTTAAAATAGGACAAACAAAAATAGAATTACTGGAATCTACCGATCCTGAAGGACCTGTTGGCAAATTCATCGAAAAGAAAGGCGAAGGTGTTCACCATGTGGCTTTTGCCGTAGAAGGTTTGCAGCAAACGCTCGATTTGGTTGCCGACAAAGGTGTGACTTTAATTGATAAAGCGCCACGCAAAGGTGCTGAAGGATTGAATATCGCTTTTCTTCATCCAAAATCAACATTCGGAGTTCTTACCGAACTTTGTGAAAACCCGAATAAATAATTCCCCATCGAAATTTCACCTGTAACGAAGCAGCATGGCGCGTGATCCTGTTGTGGCTGTTGCGGGAAATATTAATATTTAAACAAAATGGATAATAAACAAAAAGTAAAAAATCTCATCGATTTGCGCGTACAAGCCAAACTCGGTGGTGGAGAGAAGCGTATTGCCTCGCAACATGCGAAAGGCAAGTTTACCGCTCGTGAGCGCATTGATATGTTGCTCGACGAAGGTAGTTTCGAAGAGTTAGACATGTTTGTAACACACCGTTGCAACAATTTCGGACTCGAAAAAGAAAAGTATCTGGGCGATGGTGTAATTACCGGTCATGGTACTATCGACGGTCGTACAGTGTATGTGTTTGCACAGGATTTCACCGTTTTCGGTGGTTCATTGTCGGAAACCATGGCGCTGAAAATCTGTAAGGTAATGGATATGGCCATGAAAAATGGCTGTCCTGTAATCGGTGTAAACGATTCGGGTGGTGCCCGTATTCAGGAAGGTGTTACTTCGCTGGCCGGTTATGCCGAAATTTTCCAGCGCAACATTATGGCATCGGGAGTTATTCCTCAAATTTCTGCTATTTTTGGTCCTTGTGCCGGTGGTGCAGTGTATTCTCCTGCGTTGACAGACTTTGTTATGATGACCGAAGAAAATTCGTACATGTTTGTAACAGGTCCTAAAGTAGTAAAATCAGTTACCGGCGAAGATATTTCTACCGAAGATCTTGGTGGTGCCGATGTTCATGCCGGAAAATCAGGCGTGTCGCACTTCAAGGTGGAAAACGAAGAAGAAGGTATGATGCTTATCCGCAAATTGCTTTCTTATATTCCCCAAAATAACCTTGAAGAAGCTCCTTTATTCGAAACCAATGATCCTATCGACCGTTTGGAAGATGCTTTGAATCAGATTATTCCTGATAATCCAAATCAGCCATACGACATGAAAGATGTGATTCATGCCATTGTTGATAATAAAGAATTTTTGGAAGTTCACCGCAATTATGCCCGTAATATTATTGTAGGTTTTGCCCGTTTCAACGGTGTATCTACCGGTATTGTGGCAAATCAGCCTAATTTCCTTGCAGGTGTATTGGATTGTGATGCTTCACGCAAAGCAGCACGTTTTGTACGCTTCTGCGATGCATTCAATATCCCTGTTCTTACTTTAGTTGATGTTCCGGGATTCCTTCCCGGTTCTGGTCAGGAGTATTCAGGTATCATTATTCATGGTGCAAAACTGATGTTTGCGTATGGCGAAGCTACAGTTCCAAAAGTAACAGTTACGCTACGTAAATCCTATGGTGGAGCGCACGATGTGATGAGCTGTAAACAACTTCGTGGTGATTTCAACTATGCATGGCCAACTGCCGAAATTGCTGTTATGGGTGCTGCCGGAGCTATTGAAGTTCTCGAAGGTCGTACTTTATCAGGAATTTCTGATCCGGAAGAAAGAGCCAAATTCGTTGCTGAAAAAGTAGGCGAATACAACGAAAAATTCGCGAATCCATATATGGCTGCTTCATATGGTTATATCGACGATGTGATTGAACCACGTAATACACGTTTCCGTGTTATCCGTGCTTTTCAGGCATTGCAAACCAAAAAAGTAGTGAATCCGTTACGTAAACACTGTAATATTCCATTGTAATTATGATTTTACTAAAAATTACCAATTGGGATGAATTACTGGTGGGTTCTGCCATCGGTATAATTGTGGTTTTTATAGCTTTAGCCATTCTTGTTTTATTGTTCGAAGGTCTTCAGTACCTAATGTTACGTCAAACAAAGAAAAAGCTTGTAAAATCCGGTAAAAAAGAAGAGGAAATTGTAGATATTGCTGCCAACGAAATTGCTGCAATTTCTATGGCTCTTCATCTGTTTATGAACGATATACACGACGAGGAAAGTAACGTAATTACGATTAAACGTATCGAAAGACGTTATTCTCCCTGGAATTCTAAAATTTATGGTTTAAATAACACAATTCAGAGATAATGAAAAAATTTGATTTTAATATAAATGGCGATGATTATCAGGTTCATATCAAGTCGATTGATGGTGATGTTGCCGAACTGGAAGTAAATGGTACACCTTATTCAGTGAAAATTAAGCAGGAAATGAAAACATCCAAAACACCAATTTTGGTACGTAAAGAAGCACAAAGTAAAAGTGCTGATAAACGTGTGGTGGAAAATATGTCGCCCGTTTCCAGTGGTGCAAAACCAAGTTCAAAAGCAATAAAATCACCGCTTCCGGGTAGTGTCATAAAAGTTTCAGTTACTGAAGGACAAAGCTTCAAAGAAGGCGATGTACTTATGGTGATGGAGTCGATGAAAATGGAGAACAATATTTTGGCTGAACGCAGTGGTAAAATATTAAAAATATGCGCTCCTGCCGGATCAGCTGTTCTTCAGGATGAAGTTTTATTTGAAGTAGAATAATTAATATCAACTTATGAAGGACTTAAAAATTAAAATAGGTTTATTACTTATTCTTGTCGGATTGTTTTTTCCTGTGAGTATATTTGCTCAGGATGGCGGTGCGTCCGGATCTCTTTTAGCTAATAGTTTGGAAAAATTCTGGGCATTTACCGGATTTGCAAACTTTGAGTTAAAATATCTGGTCATGATCGTTGTTGGATTGGCATTTATTTGGTTGGGAATTGCAAAGAACTGGGAACCACTTTTGCTGGTTCCGATTGGATTTGGTATTCTGGTGGGCAATGTTCCTTTTACCGAAGGTTATAAAATCGGTATTTACGAACAGGGTTCTGTTATGAATATTCTTTACAGTGGTGTGCTTTCGGGTTGGTATCCTCCTTTGATTTTCTTAGGAATTGGTGCCATGACTGACTTCTCTACCTTAATTGCAAACCCAAAATTGTTATTGTTGGGTGCTGCAGCACAATTAGGTATTTTTGCTACTTTTATCGGTGCTTATGCTTTAGGATTTACTCCTGAACAGTGTGGCGCAATTGGTATTATTGGTGGTGCTGACGGACCTACAGCTATTTTCCTTTCGTCCAGGTTAGCTCCTGAATTGATGGGCGCTATTGCTGTGGCAGCATATTCGTATATGGCACTGGTTCCGGTTATTCAGCCTCCTATTATGAAGTTGCTGACCAACGATAAAGAGCGTTTGATCCGTATGAAACCTCCGCGTCAGGTAAGTCGTTTGGAAAAAATTATTTTCCCGATTGTAGGTTTGTTACTCACTACTTTCATTTCGCCAAGTGCTATGCCCTTGTTAGGTATGTTGTTCTTTGGTAATATTCTGAAAGAGTCGGGTGTAACTGAACGTCTGGCTGAAACTGCCCGCTTTGCTTTGATTAATATTGTCACAATTCTGTTAGGTATCACGGTTGGAGCTTCTACGCAGGCTGACAGATTCTTAACGGTTCAGTCATTGTTAATCTTCGGACTCGGAGCTGCTTCGTTTATGGTGGCAACTGCAGGTGGTGTTGGTTTTGCAAAACTGATGAATTTATTCCTCAAAGAAGGTAATAAAATCAATCCGCTTATTGGTAATGCAGGAGTTTCGGCAGTGCCCGATTCAGCTCGTGTATCGCAGGAAGTTGGTTTGCATTACGACAAAACCAATCACCTCTTGATGCATGCCATGGCGCCCAATGTGGCCGGAGTTATCGGTTCGGCTGTTGCTGCCGGTATCTTGTTAAGTATGCTTACATAATCTTTTGTAATTCAAAATACATGTGAGGTAAAGCTCACCGGCTGTTTAAAAGCCGGTGAGCTTTTTTTTGTTAATTTTTTTTGAATAAAATATTGTTTTTTTCGTTTTTATTCTTCATCTTTGTCATTCACAAACTTTTTGTGAGACATTTACATCAACTGAAAAATCTGAACACTGAATTACATACAATAAACCATGCAGGATTTATCATCGTTTTATCATTTTGCCAGGGAATTTGCCCTGCAGACCAACCGAAACATCTTTCTCACTGGAAAAGCAGGAACGGGTAAAACCACTTTTCTACACAATCTTCGTAAGGAAACCAAAAAGCAAATGGCTATAGTAGCGCCGACCGGTGTTGCTGCCATCAATGCTGGAGGTACTACTATTCATTCTTTTTTTCAGTTGCCTTTTACGCCGCTGATCCCTACGGTTGAAGGACGGAAGGAATTGATGGAAAAAATCAGAATGCAGTCTTTTCGCCGGAAAGTTATTCAGGAGCTGGAATTGCTGATTATCGACGAAATAAGTATGGTCCGTGCTGATGTGCTCGATGCTGTTGATACTGTTCTAAGACATGTCAGATATCGTTACAACGAACCTTTTGGTGGCGTTCAGGTGATTTTTATTGGCGATATGTTTCAACTTTCGCCGGTTGCTGTAGAGGAAGAATGGCGTTTTTTGGCACCCTATTATAAAAGTCCCTATTTTTTTCATAGTCAGGTCATTGCCGGAAAACATCCGGTGTATATCGAACTCGATAAAATTTTCCGTCAGACCGATACCAATTTTATCAAAGTGCTGAACGAAGTCAGAAACAATAAATTGTCTGCTGAAGGTCAATCGTTGCTGCAAAGCCGATATCAGCCACTTTTTCAGCCTTCTGACGACGATACTTACATTACACTAACCACGCACAATTATAAAGCTGATAAAATTAACGCCGAAGAACTTGGTAAGCTAAAGGAAAAGTCACGAACTTTTGATGCGCAGATGACAGGAGATTTTCCGGAGAAGAGTTATCCAACCGACAAAAATCTGGTGCTGAAAGTGGGAGCAAAGGTGATGTTTATCCGAAACGATAATGAATCGCCCCGCCGTTTTTTTAATGGTAAAATTGGTATTATTCAGTCGTTCGAAGAAAAAACAATCATTATAAGTTGCCCGGAAGATAATGAAGTGATTGAATTAAGCCCTGTGATGTGGGAAAATATTCGTTATACCACCAACGATACCACCCGCCAGATTAAGGAAGACGTACTTGGTACTTTTGTGCAGTTTCCGTTGCGACTTGCCTGGGCAATAACCATTCATAAAAGTCAGGGTCTAACCTTCGATAAAGCCATTATCGATGCCGGCGATGCTTTCGCTCCAGGTCAGGTATATGTGGCATTAAGTCGTTGCAGAAGTCTTCAGGGATTGGTTTTGCGCAGCAAGATAAATCCTTTCAGCATTGAAAACGATAGGTTGATTGTAGAGCACCAACAAAATAAAATTTCGGAACAAGAACTCGAAATTCAGTTAAATGAATCGAGAAAGGAGTTCAGACTGTTTATTTTACAGCAACTTTTCGATTTCAAAACCGGAATCGGACATATTTCGCGGTTAATGCGTGAAGTAGAAGGAGTTGCCGGTTCGTTTAATGAAGAAACACTTCCTTTTTTGAAAGAGATTCTGAAGCAATTGCAACAATTACAGGAAGTTGCCGTAAAATTTCAATCGCAGTTGGGCAGATTATTGCAGGAATATCCGGTGAATGAAGATCATTTGTCGGAACGAATTGAAGCTGCTAACCGTTTTTTCAAGGATAAAACTCAGTTACTGAAAGAGACTTTGCTGCAATCGCCGGCCATAACCGACAGCAGAGAGAATGCCCGCGATTATACGGATCAGCTAAAAAATCTGTATGTGTATGTGGTTCAAAAATATCATGTGTTTAACGGATTAAAAGGTTCGTTTGATACAGAGATGTTTTTTATTCTGAAAAACACTTTCCTGTTGCCCGATTTTAATGTAACCGCTTATGCCAAAACCGGAAATACAAAACCGGTTGCTTCCCGGCATCCAAAACTGTATTTTCAGTTGCTTGCCTTGCGTAACAAGCTTTGTGAACCTGATGATACGCCAATTTATCTGGTAGCGGGAAGCAAAACGCTGGTAGAAATGGCCGATTATTTACCAACTACGGAAAAGGATTTGTTGAAAATTTACGGATTCGGGCCGACCAAAGTGGAGAAATACGGCAAGCAATTTATCGACATTATTCAGCAATACTGCTCTGAGAATAAACTCACAACCAATATGTTCGAAATGGTTGAAACCAAACGTGAACGAAAAGAACCTGCAGAAAAGAAAGAGAAAAAGGAAAAAGGCGATTCGCACCGAATGAGTTATGAAATGTTTAAAGCCGGAAAGAGTATTGACGAAATAGCTGCTGAACGCGGTTTAACGACCGGAACGGTTTGTGGTCATTTGGGTAAATTTATCGGACTCGGGCAATTGTCTATTGATCAGTTTATTTCACCGGAAAAACGTGCTAAGGCAATGAAGTTTATGGAAGAAAATTCGGTAGAAGGTTCGGCGTACCAGTCTTTGCAAACTGTACTCGACAAACATGAAGTGAATTTCTTTCTGAGTTGGATGAGAGCAGGGAAGAGGGAGTGATGGGTTGATTTGTCCCGATCGCTATCGGGATTGAAGATTTGAAAATAAGAAAATAAGAAAATAAGAAAATAAGAATTAGATGTAGTGTTATGAAAATCAAGAATTTAATTGTAGTGATTTTGTTTGGAATTCTTCCTGTTTTTGTTCAGGCACAGGATTATAGTGGTTTAAAAGATATTCAACTGAAGGAGAAGCCGGATTATAAAAATGCAGAAACTCTGGTACTCGAATGTTCAAATTTTATCCTGACGCATTCTATGTTTTACAAGAGCTACAACGGTTTATCGGCTGTTCAGTTTATTATGCGCTGGATGGAAGGCACGCCCGATTTTATGTTTAATATCGACGATTCATTGTCGAAAGTATGGAAACAGGATAAGTATATCATGGGAGTTTATATGGCCTGTCTGACCAAATATTGCCTCGAAAATCCTGACAATGCCAAAAACAATGATGTGGTTGAATTCAACGCTACAAAATTGTTTTTGAAGTATGTAAATCACCCCGACAGCGGAGTAAAGAAAACATCTGCGCTGAAAAAACTGATAAAAGCTGATCAGGAAGGTAAACTGAACGAATTTCTGAAAATTCAGGCAGTAATTTAATTTCAGGAAGTATGAAGAAGTCAACTTTTCCGGTACTGTTATTTCTATTAGTTACTCTGACGGCTTTTATGCCTGACGAATATAAATTTGAGCCATTGCCTACCTCTAAAGTAGATCATCAGGTTTATGCCATCAACGATAAGTTTGTGAACATGTACGTTGTGAAAAATGGTAGGAATTATGTGGTTGTGGATGCCGGTAGCGATATAAACAACATCGATGCGGAGTTGCGTAAACTAAAGATAGAATCCTCCAAAGTAACGGCTGTTTTGCTGACTCATTCTCATCGCGACCATATTGCTGCCATAGCTTTGTTCAGAAATGCAACTGTTTATGTGTCCAAAGCTGAAAATTTTTCTGTTCTTGGGAATAAACAGATGAAGTTTACAGGCGATACCGTTTTTACGATTGGTAAGCTCACAGTCAGGGCAATAAATACACCCGGACACACGCCGGGTTCGGTAAGCTATGTTGTTGATAATGCTTATTTGTTTGTGGGCGATGCTTTTAGTTTGAAAAACGGTGTCGTAGCCCGTCCAAATGAGAAATATACCAAAGATATGCCGACGGCAGTAAAATCGTTCGAAAAAATCAAAGCGCTTCAACATTTGAAGTATATTTTTACGGCTCATACCGGATGTACTGACGACTTTCAGAAAGCAGTCAACACAGAATTGTAACGAAGGTCATTTTTATCCTGAATTTCCGTCAAATTTCATTGTTGAAAACTTCATTCAAAATTAATTAACAATTTCGAAATAAATCGGAATTTATTTACAATCTTTGTACAATTAATTCTCACATATTTCACCTTTTTATCTGAACATTATGGAATTTCTAACCACACTCGAACCTCTTTTAAAAACATTTTGGTTCACTGCCATTCCTGTGAGCCTGATTTTTATTATCCAAACTATCATGACTTTTGTGGGAGCAGATGCTTCTGATGGACTACATGCCGATTTCAATGGCGATGTGAATAGCGCTGATACGCCGTTTCAACTGTTTTCGTTCCGCAATCTGGTGAATTTTCTGTTGGGATTCAGCTGGTCGGGAATTTCGTTATATGGCAGTATTCAGAGCAAATTATTGCTTATTATAGTTGCAGTAATCATCGGCTGTATGTTTGTACTGCTATTTTTTGTTATTATCAAACAGCTGATGCGTTTGTCGGAAGACGATTCGTTTACCATGACAAAAACGCTGAATAAAACAGCTGAAGTATATCTGACCATTCCTGCCAGTAAAAGTGGTAAAGGAAAAATTCTTGTAAGCGTAGGTGGCTCGGTGCATGAACTCGACGCAATGACTGATGGTGAACTTTTACCATCGGGAGCTACCATAAAAATTGTACGTATCGAAAATGAAAATATTCTTATTGTAGAAAAATTATAATTAAATCCTAAAAAAACATGATTGCGCCTATTTACATTATTATTGTTGCCGTAGTTGTTATTTTTGTCACTATTTCGGCACTTGTTTCGCGTTACAAACGTTGTCCGTCCGACAAAATTCTGGTAGTTTATGGAAAAACAGGAGGAACTTCCGCCAAATGTATTCACGGTGGTGGAGCTTTTATCTGGCCTGTAATTCAGGATTATGCGTTTTTGGATCTCAAACCGCTTTCCATCGAAGCTAATCTGACCAATGCTTTGAGCCGTCAGAATATTCGCGTGGACGTTCCTTGTCGGTTTACGATTGCTATTTCTACTGAACCGGAAAACATGAACACGGCAGCCGAACGTTTACTGGGTTTAAATTCCGAAAGTATTCAGGATTTGGCTAAAGATATTCTTTTCGGTCAGTTGCGTTTGGTGATTGCTACCATGACTATCGAAGAAATTAACTCCGACCGCGATAAATTTCTGGATAACATTTCAAAAAACGTAGATAGTGAATTGAAAAAAATCGGTTTGAAGCTGATTAACGTCAACGTAACCGATATTAAAGATGAATCGGGTTATATCGAAGCATTGGGTAAAGAAGCCGCTGCTAAGGCCATTAACGAAGCTAAAGTAAGTGTAGCTGAACAGGAAAGAATGGGTGAAACAGGAAAAGCAATGGCAGATCGCGAAAAAGATACGCAGATTGCCGAAACCAACCGTGACCGTGATGTGAAAATTGCCATTACGCAAAAAGACCGTGAAGTTAGTATTGCATCGGCCATGAAAGATGAATCCATTGGTAAGGCCGAAGCTGCAAGAGATACACGTATCAAAACTTCGGAAGCCAATGCATTGGCTATTAAAGGGGAGAATGAAGCGAAAATATCCATTGCTCAATCGGATGCTGCCCGTCGTGAAAAAGAAGCAGAAGCGCTGAAAATTGCCATTGCTTCCGAAAAAGTACAAGAAGCAAAAGCGCTCGAAGAATCGTATCATGCCGAACAGGCTGCCGAAACTGCTCGTGCCGAACGTGAACGTTCAACCCAAAATGCGAATATCGTGGTTCCTGCCGAAATTGCCAAACAACGTGCCATTATCGAAGCGCAAGCCATAGCAGAACAAACCCGTGTGCAAGCCAAAGGGGAAGCCGATGCAATTTTTGCAAAAATGGAAGCCGAAGCAAAAGGTTTGTACGAAATTCTGACCAAACAGGCCGAAGGTTACAAAGAAGTAGTTGGAGCTGCCGGTGGCGATCCTACCAAAGCATTCCAGTTATTGCTGATAGAAAAGCTGCCTGAACTGGTTAAAACGCAGGTGGAAGCCGTTAAAAATATCAAAATTGATAAAATTACCGTGTGGGATTCGGGAAATAATACGGATAGTGGTAACAGCACCACAGCTAACTTTGTGTCGGGTATGATGAAAACAGTACCACCATTGAACGACTTGTTTAATATGGCCGGACTCAATTTACCAACTTATCTGAAAGGTCCGAAAGAGGAAGAACATCCGGCAGAACATCCGGAAGCCAAAGAAATTAAAGAAGATAAAGCGTAATAAATAGTTCACAACTGATATAAAACTTTCCCTGAGTTCTGAACTTTGGGAAAGTTTTTTATTTAAATCAACAATTATCCGTTTCCAAATGAAAAAAACTATTTTCCTTATTCAATTAGCATTGCTGATTTCTATCACTGCATTTTCGCAGGACGATATTGTGCTTGTTGGTCAAAAAGCACCCGATTTTGTATTGAAAACCGACAAGGGAAACCTGAAATTATCGGATTTAAAAGGAAAGGTGGTATTGATTAACTTTTTTGCAACCTGGTGTGGTCCTTGTCGTACCGAATTACCCGAACTCCAGACCAAAATCTGGGAAAAGTACAAAGACAACCCCGCTTTCCGTCTGATGATTATCGGCCGGCAGCATACGCAACAGGAAGTAAACGAATTTAAAGCAAGTTTTAAGTATCTCATGCCGTTTTATGCCGACCCTGACCGCTCTGTTTATAAACTGTATGCCAATCAATACATCCCGCGCAATTACCTGATAGATCAAAATGGTGTGGTTGTGTATGCTTCCAATGGATATAGTGCTGAGGAGTTTGCTAAGTTGGTGGAAATGGTGGGGAAGATGTTAGGGAAATAAGTGATAGATTAATTTGTAAAAATCAAAATAATGAATAGTTCTGATAGAAAAGAAATGATTAAGAAACTGAACGAACTAGTTGTTCCTACTTTGAGGCAATTAGATTTTAAAGGTTCATTTCCACATTTTAGACGATTTACTGTTGATAAAATAAACCTATTGACATTTCAGTTTGATAGGTATGGTGGTGGATTTGTAATTGAAATTTCCAATTGTAAACGAGGTGATTTTGAAACATCTTATGGACTTCTAATTAAGGAAAATAAATTAACAGCCCATGATTTTAATAAAAGAAAAAGAATTCAATCGAATATGAAAGCTTCAAATAGTTCAACAGAAGATTGGTTTCGTTTCGATAATGCAATAATAGGCCATGGAAATGTTTATGAGAAAGTTTGTAAAGATGTTTTGTCAAAACTAACCTATGCTGAAGATTATTGGAAAGAAGGGGAATTGAACATCTAATTTAAAATATTAAATTATAAGGTTGAGAGAATAAATTAATTGGAATAGACATTAGCTGGAGGCAATTTATAAATAGGATTGGGCTTTAGCCCATTCTTACAATACAAATAACAAATTGGCTTTAGCCAAATAATTATAAATGAAGCATCAGATTATGCCATTTGCAAAAGTTTACATTCATTTTGTATGGTCAACCAAAAACAGAGTACCATTCCTTTCGTCACCAGAGCTTCGTACAGCCATGTGGAAACATATTCGGGAGAATGCCAAAAAGAAGGATATTTATATTGATTTTATTAATGGATATAAAGAACATTGTCATTGTTTGGTTTCGCTGGGAGATGATCAAACGATGAGGAAAATAATGCAACTTATAAAAGGAGAATCATCGTACTGGATAAACAAGGAAGGATTGCTAAATGAGAAATTTGAATGGCAGGATGAGTATTTTGCAGTTTCTGTTTCTGAATCGCTTGTCGATAAAGTAAGAGATTATATTAAAAATCAGGAGATTCATCATACACATAAATCATGGGATGATGAATACAATGAATTTATTCAGAAATATGGATTTGAGAGATTTAAAGATGAATAGAATTCTCTTTTCTCCTCCAGCTAAAGCAGTAGGCAATTCAAAAGCCTCCATTTGAAAATGGAGAGAATTTCAATATCCTTCATTTGAGAATTGAGGGGATTTAATGAATTGGATTGGGCTTTAGCCCATTCTTTTGAATAAAAAAATTAATGGGCTTTAGCCAAATAATTAAAATATTAATTTTCAGATAATTAAAAAAAATAGAACTATGAAACAAGACGATTTAAAAGTACTTATTACTATTGGTGACAGATTGTTGGCAGAAGAAATTCAGAACTTTCTGGAAGAATTGGAAATCTATACATTGCTGGCTTCTGACAATCCTGCTTTATCGGTTATAGCCTCATATACCGGAATTAGTCCCAATGAAAATATTGAAATAATGATTAATGCACAAGATTATACTCTTGCTCTTGAATCGTTGAAACAAAGTCAGTTTAAGGATTTCTTTTAAAGTAATATAAAGTATAATTTTAAAAAATCACAGTTATGAAAAAATCGAAATTATTAGTTATTATTGCAATTTTTGCAACTAATTGTTTGAGTGCGCAGGTATTATATCAATCGCTTAATTATAGTAAGAATTTTATTCCTGTTGATACTACTGAAATACCTGCAAAAGTGTTGACTGAAGCCAACAGAAGATTGGCTGTTTTCTACCCTTCATATGCTGATATAAATTACAACAGTTTTAATTGCAGTGAAGACAATGCCGGCAATTTTTGTCTTGATAAACTACCACTCTGTAAAATCTATTTTTCAAAAGAAGGAATTCATTTAGAAACAATAACTGAAATCAATGCAGATGCCGAATTAACAAAGAATTTAATTTCGCAAGGTTTTATTTTTATTGAACCTTTAGAATATCCCAATTGTACTTATCACTTTATTAAAAATGGCTCATGGTACGAAATTGAAGCTATCGACAAAAAGATGGAAAATAAATACAAAGTATATTTCGATTCAAAAAAGAAATTTGTAAAAAGTGTTTATATCCGTAAATATATTCAATATTGAAATTGATTGCCTTGTCTTGCTTGCGCTTAATTTCACTTCAATTAATAATCAAACTCATTTAATATAACCCCGGACTGCAAAAATTTAATTTTTGCAGTCCGGGTCATTTTATTCAAATTCCTTTTTTACCAAACCGGTGAAATCATAAATGTAAATTCGTACGATTTGTAAGGAATGCGGTATTGTGGCAGTGGTAAAGCGCCCCAGCTCGTAACGCAGCCTACGCCCATTTGTACTTTGTCGATACAGAAGTTGGTATAGCCGGCTTTTGGTACTTCGGCTGAATGGCGCTGGTCTTTATCGCGTCCATCGTCGAGCGATTCGATACTGTAATTCAGCGCCGAAGCAGAGAATGCTGCATCGGAAGTGAATTTCAGTCCTTTACCACCTTTGTTCAACACTTTCCAGTAGCGTATATCGGTGCGTGTGCCGTTTTCCTGCGGACGGATATAACCGTAGAATTGCTCTGCAACAGTTTGTTTGTACACACCAATTTCGGAAGCATTATTTCTGTCGGCGTAGTTTTCGTACGGTCCGCGTCCATAATATTCCACACGGTCGTAATTTTCCGGTATCTGCATTTGCATACCAAAGCGGAACATTTCCGAAACTTTGGCGGTGTCGGAGGCTATCAGTTTTTCGGTAACAATCACCGAGCCATTGTAACCAATCACATAGTTCATCAGTAATTTAGCCGATACCTGACGGATGCTGTAAACAGCATTCACCAAAACTGAATTGTCAACTGTTTTAAAATTGAGGGAATCCAGTTTCATGCGCGGATTTTTCCATGCACTGTATTTATTCTGTAACTGTGCGCCAAAATCGTTATCGGTAGGAGCACGCCAGAAATTGGCTGTCAACTGACTTTCATCGGTCATAAGTTGCTGACCTTTGAAATTGTAAGCACTTAACCAGCCATCGTGACGGTTAAATTCCACTGCAAAATCATTTCCACAAATCTGCAAATAGTTATAATCGTTGTCCTTTACCTGAGGTGTAACCACAGGCGAGTTAATCAGCGGGCTTTTAGCAATGGCAGGTGCTTTAAAAGGATATGCATTCAGCGTTAACTGGCGTGCAGCCACCACATGACCGGCTGAAAGCAGATATTCGGCATTTTTCAGTTTGAAACGGATATTCAGCAGATTTTCTTTTTCAGTACACAATTTACTTTTATCGATAGAAAGTGTAAATTCTTTGGTTTGCTGTGGTTCAATATCTAATTTTTCAATGATTCCGCTCTGAACGGCTACACCATTGCTTGTTACTTCCCATTCAGCATATACATTCGATAAGTTTTTGAAGAAGTTTTCGTTGAAAATACTGATTTTACCGGTAGCCAAATCCACAGCTTCAGTCCATACCGATTGATAATAGTATTTTACTTCGTTGGCATGCGGATTTAATCCTCTGTCGGGATTAATCAATCCATTGTTGTTGAAATTGTTGTCGGAACCATCATATTTGTTGTAATCGCCACCGTAAGCATAAATCTCCACACCTTTGTCGGTTGTTTTGCGCAATGCCTGATCAATAAAATCCCAGATAAATCCGCCCTGATATTTCGGATATTTCCGAATCAAATCCCAGTATTCTTTAAATCCACCTTCGGAATTTCCCATGGCGTGCGCATATTCACACTGAATAAGGGGTTTTGTTTTGTCGGGATTTTTCGCATATTTTTCGCAACCATCGTAGCCTAAATACATCGGGCAATAAATATCGGTGAATTCATTTCCGTGTCCCTGTTCGTATTGAACGGGGCGGCTGTTATCTTCGGCTTTAATCCATTTGTAACAGGCTTCGAAGTTAGGACCAAATCCGGCTTCGTTACCCAATGACCAAACCAAAATAGACGGATGGTTGAAATTGCGTTGTACATTACGTTCATTGCGTTCGAGGTGGGCGAGGGCATAAGCCGGGTTTTTGGCCAGCGTTTTATCGCCATAACCCATACCATGACTTTCCACATTGGCTTCGGCTACCATGTAAATACCATATTGATCGCACAATTCATACCAGTAAGCATCGTCGGGATAGTGGCAGGTACGAACAGCATTGATGTTTAGTTCTTTCATGATTCTGATGTCCTGCAACATTCTTTCACGGGTTACATAATATCCGCGATCAGGATCCATTTCGTGACGATTTACACCTTTGATAAGGATGGGTTGACCGTTGACCAGCATCTGAGCGTTTTTAATCTCTATTTTACGGAAACCAACATTTACCGGAATAACTTCGAGAACTTTGTTTCCATCTTTCACTGTAACCACCAATTTGTAAAGATTTGGAGTTTCGGCAGTCCATTTAGCGGGGTTGTTCAAATTAATTTCGGTACTAACATTGCCAGAACCTGAAACTGTTTTAGTTGCTACAGACTGTCCTGCTGCATTTTTCAGATTCAGCTCTACTGTAACTTTTCCTTTTAGTTTTAGAGCGATGCCTAATTTACCATCTGAGTAATTATTTGTCAAATCGGCATTTACACGGATATCTTCCACTTGTTTGGTATTGCGGGTATACAAATAACAATCGCGTGCCACACCGCTCAAACGCCAAAAATCCTGATCTTCGAGATAGGAACCGTCGCACCAGCGGAAAACCTGAAAAGCAATCAGGTTTTTACCTGTTTTAAGGAACTTTGTCAGATTGAATTCAGCTTCCAGTTTGCTGTCTTCGCTGTAACCAACATAATTTCCATTCACCCAAATGTACATATTGGAAGTTACTGAACCGAAATGGGCAATAATTTCTTTACCTTTCCAGTTGGCCGGTACATCAATCACTTTGCGGTACGAACCTACATGATTGTTTGATTCGGGTACAACGGGCGGTTTAATTTCGGCCTGATTTCTCCAGGGATAACCGGCGTTTACATATTGCGCATCGCCATATCCATTCATTTCCCAAATTCCGGGTACCTGCATGTTTGTCCAGCTTTTATCGTCGAAAGTTGGTTGAAAAAAGGTTGTGGGACGTTGATTGGCATCTTTTACCCAGTTGAATTTCCATGTGCCGTTCAGAGTCAGAAAGTTTTCGGAGCTTTCCTTGCAACCTTTCAGGGCAGCCTGTTCGTTTTCGTAAGCAAAATAACTGCTGTGCATAGGCATACGATTTACGGCATTCACTTGGGGATCGAGCCATTCGCTTTTTTGCGCAAAACCGGTCATGCTGACAGCTGTTAGTAAAATTAGAGTTTTCAGTTTCATTCTTGTGATTTTAAATGTTTCTCCACAAATTTACTGAATTATTTTATGAAAAAATTGGGTGGTTCGTAGATTGAACGATTATTGATACCTTTTTGAAAGTATGTCCAACTAATTGTAAAAAAGAGCCTGTCTCATAAGCTAATTTTAAAGATAACCTACTTACAATTAGTAAAAAAAATTTCGAACGCAACGACACGAAGAACATTCTTTTGCGGCTTTGTGCCGTAGCGACTTAGCGTTCAAAAAATGAATTATTTAATTCAATACTTTCAATTTATAACTTTATGAAATTTTAAAGGAACTTTTAAGACAACTTCTTTTGGTATGAATGATTCAATGAATTAATCTTCAATGTCAGGTTCGAAAAACACCCATTGAACAGCTGGAAACTCTTTTTTGAGAGCTTTTTCGCAGATATTGATATTTTTAATCATTTCCTCGGCAGAGTCGGTTTTTATCATTTCGGCTTTAACAGCCACCATAATTTGTGGTCCTAACTGCAAAGTAATCAGATTAAAAACCTTTTCAACTTCCGGTCTGCTTTCCAGCAATTGTTTAATGTCGGTGCGTACTTTTTCGTCAGCACTCTGACCAATCAACAAACTTTTTACTTTGACAGCCACAAAAACAGAAACCACTACCAGCAGCACACCAATTCCTATGCTTCCAATAGAGTCGTAAACAGGATTACCGGTTATCAGCGACAGAATTACAGAAATTAACGCAAATGCCAACCCGAAAAGTGCCGCTACATCTTCGCCGAATACCACTACCAGCTCACTCTGACGGGTGTTTTTTAGCCAGCTCCATAAACTTTCACCATGTCGAAGTGTATTAATTTGAGTAATACAACCCCAGAGCGATGCTCCTTCCAGTACCATACTGAGCGATAAAACGATGATGGCAATCAGTGGGTTATTGATTTCTTCGGTGGAATTTAGTTTGTGTACGCCTTCGTAAATCGAAAATAATCCACCCATGCTGAAAAGCATTAAAGCCACAATAAACGACCAGAAATACGTGGATTTACCGTAACCAAGTGGATGTTCGTGATCAGGTTTTTTCTTTGCTGCTTTCAGTCCCAGAAAAAGCAAACCCTGATTTCCGCAATCGGCAAAAGAGTGAATAGATTCAGCCAGCATGGCTCCTGAACCTGTAATTACGGCAGCGATAGTTTTGGTTATTGCTATGCCAAGATTGGCCGAAAGAGCGAAAATGATAGATTTGACAGAGGCGTTTTGGTGCGACATAAATTGATTTTTTTGACGTGCAAAGTTAATGAATTTGGGTGGAAAGGGGAAATGATGTCAATAGCAAAAAAACTCCGGATAACGAATGTTGTCCGGAGTTTTTTATATTTAAGTGAATTCAATTATGCATTGAACTGTTGATCGGCCATACGTTTGTAGCCGGCATAACGCCATTTTGCATTTTCTTCAGCAGCTTTAAACAGTTCTTCTGCTTCAGCAGGGAATTGTTTTACCAATGAAGTGTAACGTACTTCACCTTTGAGGAAGTCCTGGAAGAGTTCCCATTGTGGTTCTTTCGAATCCAATTGCATAGGGTTCTTTCCTTCTGCTTCCAAATCAGGGTTGTAGCGATACAAGTGCCAGTATCCGCATTTTACTGCTTTTTCCTGTTCTTCGTTTGCTTTACCCATGCCGCCTCCAAGTCCGTGGCTGATACATGGTGAGTAAGCAATAACGATGGATGGTCCATCATACGCTTCGGCTTCACGTATAGCTTTCAGTGTTTGTGCCTGATTTGCTCCCATAGCTACCTGAGCTACATATACATAACCGTAAGTTGCAGCAATCATACCAAGGTCTTTTTTGCGAACTTTTTTACCTGAAGCAGCAAATTTAGCCACAGCACCTACCGGAGTAGATTTCGAAGCCTGACCTCCTGTGTTAGAGTAAACTTCAGTATCAAGAACAAGGATATTGACGTTTTTCCCTGAAGCGATGACGTGATCCAATCCACCGAAACCGATATCGTAAGCCCAACCGTCACCACCAATAATCCATTGCGATTGTTTGATCAAATACTGACTGAGATCAGCAATCTGAGTACATTTATCGCACGATTTTTTGTTTACCAGCGGAGTGATTTTTGCAGCAAGTTCTTTGGTTTTGTCAGCATCGTTGCGGAATTCAATCCATTCAGCAAATAAACCTTTCAGTTCGTCTGAACAGCAATCTTCAGCAATAGCTTCGTTCATTAAACGTACCAAACGTTCGCGCATATTGTCGTTGGCGAAAACCATACCCAATCCGAATTCAGCATTGTCTTCGAACAGTGAGTTAGCCCATGCTGGCCCACGACCTTCGTCGTTGGTTGTATACGGAGTTGAAGGAGCAGAAGCAGAATAGATAGAGCTACAACCTGTAGCATTCGATACCATCTGACGGTCGCCAAACAACTGAGTTACTAATTTTACATACGGAGTTTCACCACAACCGGCACAAGCGCCCGAGAACTCAAACAACGGAGTTGCAAACTGCGAGTTTTTCACGTTGGCTTTTGTATCCACCAAATGTTGTTTGGTTTTTACTTCGTCTACACAGAATTCCCAGTTAGTTTGATTTTCATATTGAGTTTCGATAGGCACCATTTTCAGTGCTTTACCGTTTTTATTGCCCGGACAAACTTCAGCACAGTTGTCGCAACCCATACAGTCGAGTACGTCTACCTGAATACGGAAGTTCATATCAGCAAATTGTTTACCGTTAGCTTTCAGTGTATCAGCAGCAAACGGTGCTTTGCTCAGTTCGTTGGTATCCAACACAAACGGACGGATAGCAGCGTGAGGACAAACGTATGCACACTGGTTACACTGGATACAGTTGTCTTTGTCCCACACAGGAACATTGGCAGCTACACCGCGTTTTTCGTATTTGGTTGTTCCCTGATTCCAAGTACCATCTTCACGACCTTTAAATGCTGAAACAGGTATATCATCACCGGCCTGAGCATTTACCGGAACTACAATGTTCTTGATGAAATCAGGAACAGTAGAGCCAATAATAGCTTCGTCATCCGATAAGTTAGCCCATTCTGCAGGAACATCTACTTTTACATAATCTCCACCACGGTCAACCGCAGCATAGTTCATGTTGATTACTTTTTCACCTTTTTTACCGTATGATTTTACGATGGCATATTTCATTTTTTCAACCGCCAAATCGTAAGGAATTACATTGGTGATTTTGAAGAATGCTGATTGAAGAATTGTGTTGGTACGGTTTCCAAGACCGATTTCCTGTGCAATGTTGGTAGCATTGATAATATACAGTGTGATATTATTGGCAGCTAAGTATTTTTTTACATTGGTAGGAAGATTTTTCTGAACTTCTTCGGGAGTCCAAACGGTGTTCAACAGGAAGGTACCGTTTTTCTTCAAACCTTTGGTTACATCGTACAAACGCAGGTAAGCCTGAACGTGACAAGCCACAAAGTCGGGAGTTGTTACCAAATAAGTTGAACGGATAGGTTTATCGCCGAAACGAAGGTGTGAACAGGTAAAACCACCTGATTTTTTCGAATCGTAAGCAAAATAAGCCTGTGAATATTTGTCGGTGTTGTCACCAATAATTTTGATAGAGTTTTTGTTTGCACCTACAGTACCATCAGCACCAAGACCATAGAACTTAGCTTCGTAAGTTCCTTCAGCGCCCATTGGAATTTCTTCGCCGAGTGGGAGAGAAGTGAATGTTACGTCGTCGACAATACCTACAGTGAATCCGTTGCGTGGTGAAGGTAAACCAAGATTTTGATAAACCGACAATACTTGAGCTGGAGTGAAGTCCTTTGAAGAAAGACCATAACGACCACCAACAACCAAAGGTTGGTTTTCGGTACCGTAAAGAACATCTTTTACATCCAGATACAATGGTTCGCCACCTGCACCCGGTTCTTTGGTACGGTCGAGTACACAAACACGTTTTGCAGTTTTTGGAAGTACTGAAAGGAAATGTTTAGCTGAGAACGGACGATACAGGTGAACAGAAATCAAACCAACTTTTTCGCCTTTTGCAGTCAGGTAATCGATACCTTCGCGGATAGCTTCGGTAGCAGAACCCATTGCCACAACTACGCGATCGGCATCCGGAGCACCGTAATAATCGAATAAACCGTAATTACGACCGGTAATAGCGTTAAGTTTAGTCAGGTAATCTTCAACAATTCCCGGAATAGCATCGTAGAATGGATTACAAGCTTCACGAGCCTGGAAGTAAATATCACCGTTTTGTGCAGTACCACGAACAACAGGATGTTCAGGATTCAACGCACGGTTACGGAAATCTTTCAGTGCATCCTGATCAACCAATGCTTGTACAGCTTCAGCATCTATTTCTTCAATTTTCTGTATTTCGTGCGAGGTACGGAAACCATCGAAGAAATGTACAAAAGGAACACGTGAAGTTAATGTGGCAAGATGAGCTACTGCAGCTAAATCCATAACTTCCTGTACCGATCCGGTTGCAAACATAGCACAACCTGTCTGACGTACAGCCATAACATCCTGATGATCACCAAATATCGATAGAGCATGCGAAGCAAGAGCACGGGCCGAAACATGATAAACGCCCGGAAGTAATTCGCCGGCAACTTTATACATGTTAGGAACCATAAGTAATAAACCTTGCGATGCAGTAAATGTAGTTGTCAGTGCTCCGGCTTGAAGTGAACCGTGCATTGCTGCAGCAGCTCCGGCTTCCGATTGCATTTCCTGAACCTGAACTTTTTCTCCAAACATGTTTTTACGACCGGTGGCAGCCCACTCGTCGACATATTCAGCCATCGTTGACGATGGAGTGATGGGATAAATTGCAGCTACTTCGCTGAACATATATGCTATGTGTGCAGCAGCCTGATTACCATCACAGGTTAAAAATTTTTTTGTTTTAGCCATTTTTTTATTAATTAGAATTGTTATTTTGTTGTTTTATAGTGAGTTAATTGGTTGATTCGTTTATCATTTTATTTGATATAACTTATTTTCCCAATTTCTTATTTTCTAAATTTCTCTCCTCTTATTCCCCGCAATTTATCCCGACGAACATGGGAGGGGTTAGGGGTTTAATACAAAAAACCAAACAGCCACAATGGAATCTCATTTTTTGCTCCCACATTTATTTCATCCACTGCAAAATAGGTTTTTGAGCCTGATTTATGTAATGCGGAATTGTCGCATTTGAAATGCAGTTTTCCATCAATACAAAAATCGTTTTGATACTTACTTACATTTACTTTATGGCGCGAATGCAGTGCGTTATAAAAAAATGTTTTCCGTACTGCATCCTGATCAACATTTTCTTTATTAATCACATACATCAGGTTGGTGTTTTGCACATATACCTGTTTTGGTTTTTTTGGAAATGTTTCGCCTTCTATGTAAAGTAAATTAAGCAACCGCGCATCCTGAAGGTATTTGATGTAGTTCATGATGGTAGCTCTCGAAGTTTCGATTTCTACGCTTAGCTGACTTACATTAGGTCCGGCAGGTGAACTATTCATTAATATGTACAGTAACTTTCTGATTTTCGACAGATATTTTAAATCGATTTGTTTGATAAGTAAAATATCCACTTCGAGCATCATGTTCATGGTTTTCAGTAGGTTCTCTGAAAAATTTCTGTTTTCCAGAAAGAACGGATAAAAACCATGATGTAAATAATCTCCAAAATAGTCCAGCGGTTTAACTTTGTTGCAAATTTGCTGTGCAATGCTCGTATGGTTGTGAATTATTTCGTCGAGTGTATAATGTTTCAATCCAAGATTTGTTTCAAGATTCAGATATTCACGAAACGAGAATCCACGCAGGTTGTACGAAGTTACAATGTCCTGCAGATCTTCGTTTTCTTCCTTTAATCGCATTACCGACGATCCGGTAAATACAATTTTAAGTTCCGGAAAACGATCGTAACATTCCCGCAACTCTTTCGACCAGTTTTCGTACTTGAACGTTTGGTCAATCAGCAAAGTTTTACCGCCCTGATTGCAAAATGCTTCTGCAAATTCAACCAGCGTGTGTTCTGTGAAGTAAAAATTATTGAAATTGATGTACAGACAACTGCGATCGGTGCCAAAATTGTCTTTGGCGTACTGGAGCAAAAAGGTGGTTTTTCCCACTCCGCGACTGCCTTTTATTCCTATCAGGCGGTGCGACCAATCGATTTCGTCCATTAACAGCCTTCTAACAGGCGATTGGACGTGTTCGACCAGATATTGATGGGTTTTGTAAAACGACTCCATAGACTTGCGTTTGAAGCGCAAAAATACAAAATTTTTTCTATTTTGCAATGTGGAGATGGCAAAATAAATATATAAATAAAATTATTTAATGTAATTTTCAGAATAACAGATAGATATGAATTTATGAAAATTGAAAAAATAGCAATAAAATGAATAAATATAAGTTTATGACGCTGTGTTCAAACAGAAAGGATTGCAGGTTGTTTTAATTCTATATCTGATAGTTTCAATTTTTTTTCTCAATTATTTGATTAAGTTCTTTAATTACAGAACAGTAATAACTGAAATTAATAGTTAAAATAATTCAAAAAATAAAAATAATTCATTTCCTTTGTAAGAGTGTTTTTGCAGAAAATAACTAACAATCATTTTCTACATGTTTTTAAATTAACAGTTTACGTCTAATTTATTGAAAGGGTCAGAATCATGAAATCAAAACTTGTTATTTTCGTTGCATTTTTTATGTTTTCTATTCTGTGTATTCATTCGCAGAATGCTGTAAATGTGGTATATTTGAAGAATGGAAGTGTGCTCAAGGGTACAATTGTAGAACAGATACCGAATGAGTCGCTCAAATTAAGATTATTTGATGGTAGCATTTTTGTATTCAAAGCTGACGAAATTGAGAAAATTACACTGGAAGAGAGCGTTTCCAAACCCATAGAACCTGTAAAACAGGAAGTTTTGCAAAAACCGGTTGATCCTGTAGTGCCTAAAGACACCATTAAGCAACAGGTGAAAGTTGTTGCTGTTCCAAAACAAAATCTCATACCTCTGACTTTCTCAAATAATGCTATTTATCAGAATGGTAATAAACTATCTACCACAGAAATTCCTATGGTGTTGAAAAAAAGTGAATTAGCTTATACTAATTACAAACAGGCAGAAACCTGTTTTGTAATAAGTACTTTGTCGGATGTTGGTTTTTGGATTTTTACGGGTGTTGGTATTTTATACGGAATTCAGAAAAAGAAGGATGCGGAATTGGCAATGCCGGTTATAGGAATGGGAACATGTTTTGTTTCGGAAATAATATTTAAAATAGCAGCAAGAAATAAAATAAAACAGGCTGTAGAAACCTATAATATCGATATTAAATCTTTAAGTCATACAAATAATAACTTTGAAATAAACATGGCTGATAATGGATTAGGTTTTAAAATCCGTTTCTAAATTTTTTATTGAACTATTTCAAATTTATTAAATTCAATTATGAAAATAAAATTTATTGGTGCTGCCCGTGAAGTGACCGGCAGTAAACACCTTATTATTACCGATGAAGGTAAAAAAATACTGCTCGATTGTGGTATGTTTCAGGGAAAAGGAATGGAAACTGATGCCCTGAACCGGAATTTGAATTTCAATCCTGAAGAAATTGACCATCTGATTCTTTCGCACGGACATATCGACCATACCGGGCTGATTCCTTATATGTATAAACTGGGTTTTCGTGGTTCCATTATTTGTACAAATGCCACAGCAGATTTATGCGCCGTTATGTTGGCGGATAGTGCGCATATTCAGGAACTTGATATGAAGTGGTACAATAAAAAACTTCAGAAACTGGGTAAACGTCCCGAAGAACCGATTTATACCATCGAAGATGCCGAAGAATGTATGAAATTATTTATTGGTATAGGTTACGATCGTCGTTTTAATATCAATGATAAAATCAACGTGAAATTTACACATTCGGGTCATATGCTTGGTAGTGCGGTAGTCAATCTGGAAATTACAGAAAACGGACAGAAAAAGCGATTGGCTTTTACCGGTGATATTGGACGTCCGCATAACCGTATTTTGCACGCTCCGGCAGCTTTTCCACAGTGCGATTATTTGCTGGCAGAATCTACATACGGAAACCGGCTTCATCCGGCTGAAAAGGAAAGTGAGGAAGATTTGTTCCGGATAGTGGAAGAAACCTGTATCAGAAAAGACGGAAAGCTTATTATTCCGGCTTTTTCCATCGGACGTACACAGGAAATTGTGTTTGTACTTAATAATTTGTATAACCAAGGTAGATTGCCAAAGATTCAGGTGTATGTGGATAGTCCGTTAAGCGTAAATGCTACTGAGGTTTTTCGCCGTCACCCGGAATGTATGAATCAGGAAGTGAAAACAGTTATGCGTACCGATCCTGATCCTTTTGGATTTAACTCATTGCATTATATTAAAAATGTGGAGGAATCTAAAGCCCTGAACGACTCGGATGAACCGTGTATTATCATATCTTCGTCGGGAATGGCCGAAGCGGGACGGGTTAAACATCATATTGCCAATAATATTTCGAACTGGCGAAATACCATTCTGATGGTGGGTTACTGCTCTCCAACTTCGCTTGGTGCTCGAATTCAGGAGCCCGGATTACGTCATATTTCTATTTTTGGTGAAATTCACGAAGTAAATGCACACATCACCAAAATTGAAGCTTTTTCGGGTCATGGCGATTACAGCGAAATGATAAATTTCCTGAATTGTCAGGACAAAGAAACAATTCGCCAGTTATTTTTAGTTCATGGTGAATATGAAGTTCAGCAATTTTACAAGGAACAACTTGAAGGTAACGGATTTAGAAATATTGAAATTCCGGCAGCAGGTGATGAGTTTGAACTTTAACATATCTTTTTTGTATAAAAATTAAAATTCCTGCTTAAAAATCTGAATTATTTGATGTTTTTGTGCTATCTTGCGCTCCCTTTTTTCGGTAATTTTTTTATGCAAAAAAACAGCCGGGAAGGGGTTGTATAAATAATTAATTATCAGTTATATGAGAAAAATAACACTGCTTACTATTGCGCTTTTGTTTTTTTTCCTTGTATCAGCTGGGGCTCAAACGGCCATTAAAGGTGTCGTGAAAGTTGCAGGTACAGGGGTAGCACTTCCGGGTGTGAAAATTACCTTACTCAAACAAAACATTTCTACCCAAACCAATGCGGAGGGTGAATTTATGTTGTCGTACATCGAACCCGGTGACGAAGAATTGAGTTTTGTCAGAAATGGTTATCTGACACAAATTAAACTTATCAACATCAAACAAAATGTTACCACCGATTTAGGTGAGTTTCAGTTGAAACAGGATGTGCAAACCGATATTAAACAGGAAGTTGTTTTACAATTGAGCGAAGATCAGCTAAGTAGCGACGATAGTAAAAGTCAGAATATCTCAGGAACGTTGAATTCAAAAGATGTTTACAATTCACAAACGAGTTTTGCATTTACACCCATGCGTTTCCAGTTACGTGGTTACGACAATAATTTTGAATCTACTTACATAAACGGTGTTCATTTCAATTCGCTGGAAAGAGGAGTTTTCAATTACTCGGCACTTGGAGGGTTGAACGATGCTATGCGTAATCAGGAAGAAGTTACAGGTTTTCAGCCAAATACCTTTGCTTATGGAAATATTGGAACTACCACCAATATCAATACCCGTGCTACCAATTATGCAGCCGGAACAAAAGCCAGTGTGGCTTATACTAACCGTATGTATAAACTCAGAGGACAGGTAACTTATGCTACCGGTTTACAACCCAATGGTTGGGCTTTTGCTGCTTCTGCTGTTGTACGCTGGGCCGATAAAGGTATCATAGATGGAACATTTTATAATTCAGCAGGTTATTTCTTATCGGCTGAAAAAGTGATTAACGACCGACACAGCATATCGCTGGTGACATTTGGTGCTCCAACTGCTCGTGCTCAAAGTGGTGCTGTAACTCAGGAAGTGTACAATCTGGCAAATTCTATTTATTATAATTCTTATTGGGGCAATCAGAACGGCGTACAACGCAATTCGCGTGTGGTAAAAAGTTTTGATCCAACTGTTATCCTGTCGCATGATTTTAAAATTGATGACAAACAACGTTTGCGTACCGGTTTGGCTTATCATTACAGCATGTATAGCAATTCGGCTCTGACTTTTTATAATGCACCCGATCCGCGTCCCGATTATTATCGTTATTTGCCAAGTTATCAGGCCGATGAAACTGCAAAGCAACAAATTACAGATATGTGGACAAATGATGCTACCATTTCTCAAATCAATTGGGATGCATTGTATCAGGCCAATTACCGCAATAATGCCACCAATCCCACAGGAACTGCAAAATATTCCGTGGAACGTCGACACAATAATCTGGAAGAACTTTCATTTAATTCAACTTACACCAATCAGTTGAATAGCAAAATGAAAATTATTGCCGGAGTTGAAGCTAAAAAATCGAGAGGTATTCATTATAAAACAATGGATGATTTGTTAGGTGGAAATCAATGGGTTGATATTGATCAGTTTGCAGAACGTGATTTCCCCTCAAATCCGGATATTATCCAGAACGATATGAACAACCCAAACCGTGTAATTCATAAAGGAGATGTATTTGGCTATAAATATGATTTGAATATCTTTTATGCAAATGCATTCGGACAATTTGAATGGAATACGAATCAGTTCGATTTGTATTATGCCGCCAAAGTAAATTATACCGATTTTTATCGTTATGGATATATGAAAAACGGTAGAGCAGAAGCAGTTGGTGAAAATTCGTATGGTAAAGGAAAAACCTGGTTTACCACCAATTTCTCAAATAAATTTGGGGTAACGTATAAGATTGATGGACGTAATCGTCTTTCTTTCAATGGAATTATGGAAAGCCGTGCTCCACAGGTCGACAATTCGTACGTGTCAGTTCGTATTAAAGATACTGCTGTTCCTATGCAGAATGAAAATGTGTTATCAGGCGATTTGAATTATCAGTTTACCTACAGGAATGTACGCGGTAGAGTTAGTGCTTTTTCAACTGATATTACCGGAAGTTCCGATTTATATGGTTACTACGACGATGAAAAAATGACCTTTGTCAACTTCATGTTATCGAATGTAAATAAAAGATTCCAGGGAATTGAAGCAGGTGTTTCAATAAAATTAAACCCAAGTTTTACACTTTCGATGGCAGGAACCATTGCCGATTATAAATATACTAACAATGCATTAGGTTATAAAAATTACGAAAACGGTGCGTACCCCGACGCTATGGATAGCGTTATGTTGAAAGATAATAAATTGAAAATTGCTGCCGGACCACAAATGGCCGGAAATGTTACACTCAGCTATTTCCACCCTAAAATGTGGTTTGTGGATGTAACACTGAACTATTTCGACAATAATTATCTCGATTTTGCACCAAACCGCTTCACTAAAACCAATTTGGCACTTTATAGCACCGAAGAAGCAAAAGCAGCTCTTGGAACTCAGGAAAAACTGAATGGAGGATTTTTACTCGATGCTTCGATAGGTAAACTCGTATATCTGAAAAATCGCAAATCGCTGAACTTCAATCTGAGTGCAAGTAATATCCTGAATAATATGCACATGATTACCGGCGGTTATCAACAAGCACGTATTCCTTTGAATAGTGGCGCACTGGATATGACTGCATTGGACAAATTCCCGAATAAATACTATTATGCGTGGGGTTTTAACTTGTTTTTCAATGTTGGATATAAATTCTAATCTATTCAACAGCTAAAAAATTAATAATGAAGAAAATGAAAAAAATATATTTAATGTTCACGGCTGTATGTCTTACATTGCTTACAGCTTGTAATCAGACAGAGTTTAATGCAATTTCGCAGGATAAACTTATGGGAGATTCATTGGTAGCCAATTACACCATTGCGCAACTGATTGACAGTTTCATGACAAATAATGACAAGTATACTGATTTGACCCGAAAAGGTGTTAACTCAGGATTATTTACTTCTGATTCTATCGGAGCTAATGGCGATGTGGTGATCAAAGGAATAATAACTTCTTCCGATGTGGAAGGCAATATTTACAAATATATTATTGTACAGGAAGAAGGTGCTAATGGCAGTGCAATAAAAATTTCCATCGATGCAGCCGGTCTTTCAGGTTTATTCCCGCTGGGTCAACGAGTTTGGGTGCGTTGCAATGGATTGTTTTTGGGAAAATACGCACAATCTCCACAGATTGGAACCCTGTATTATAATCCTGAAAAAGCTACTACTGAAATGGTCGTTTCGCAAAAAACAATTCAGAAAAATGGAAAAGATACGCTGGTTAATGATACTGCTTACAATACTGTATTCCGCAAAGAACCGGGTCGTATCTCTTTGCCGATAGCACTGAAAGCCATTCATGCTTACGGATTACCCGATCCTTCACGCGTGGTAGCCGATACGCTTACCATTGCCCAGATTCGTGCAGGAGGAGCTGCGTTGATTAATAAATTAGTTTGTATAAAAAATGCATATTTTACTGGTAAAGGTGCCGATTATAATTTGCCAAAAACATTGGTCAATGATGATGAATACATTTTTGCACCATCTACCAACGGTATTGGTTATCCGCAATCGCGTGAAATTCAGGATGGAACTGGTTCAGTATTTATTTCAACCAGTGAATTTTCTAAATTTGCTAAAACCAAACTACCGGGATCCGGACATATTGGAAACATTACTGCCATTATTGGTTGGTACAACGATAAAAAACCGGGAGTTTCTCCGGCTGCTGTTACTACAGAAATCTATCATCAACTTACACTGCGTGGTATTGGTGACTTGGGTAAAGGATTTGAAGCATATCATCTGGAAATAGGAAATTAATTCGAAAAATGAAAATGAAAAATATAATAAAACCGATGTTGCTGCTTTTAGCAGTTGCTTTTATAGGAAGCTGTTCAAATTTAGATGAATCAGCCTTTGATATTAAACCGATCGATGGTGCAGATGTTATTTTTAGCGAAACATTTGCCGATGGTTTAGGCAAATTTGCAGTGAAAAATGTTTCCGGTGCTCAAACATGGGCATATTATTCCAATGGCTATGCTATTATTTCAGGTTATGAAAACAGTGTAAATAATGCAAACGAGGATTGGTTAATTTCTCCTGAAATTGATTTAACTAATGTCACTTCTTCGTACCTGACATTTGAACATGTGGCTCGTTATTTTGCCGATGTTACGAATGAAGCTACTATTTGGGTTTCAGAAAATTACAATAACGATAGTTTACCAGCTTCTGCAACATGGATTCCTGTGAAGGTGAATCCGTTTTCTGATCCCGGCGGATGGACATTTGGTTCTACAGAACAGATCAGTTTGAATGATTTTGCCGGAAAGAAAATTAAAATCGCATTAAAATATGTTTCGACAGCAACAAAAGCCGGTACATGGGAATTGAAAAACTTTATTGTAAAAAAAGGTGAGGCTGAAAAGACTCCCGATATGATTTACTCTGAAACTTTTGCTGCATCTCTCGGACTTTTCAATCCAATTTCTGTGAGTGGCGATCAAAAATGGTATGTAACCAATGGTTATGCGTATATGACAGGTTATGTTACGCCAAGTAATTTTGCGAATGTAGATTGGCTTATTTCACCGGAAATTGATTTAACTGCTGAAACTGCTGCTAACTTCTCATTCGACCATGTAACACGTTACTTCGGAAATTTGACTACGGAAGCTACTGTGTGGATTAGCTCAGATTATGTGGATAAAACCAGACCTGACTCGGTTACATGGACTCAGGTGGTAACTTCGCCATTTGTTGATTTGGGTACCTGGACTTTCAATAGTTCGCAGAAAATTTCGCTGACTTCGTATTGCGGAAAGAAGGTTCATATTGCATTCAAATATATCTCTACAGCTTCCAAAGCCGGATCATGGGAAATTAAGAATTTCCGTGTGTATAGTGGTGAAGCCAATGGGACAGATTTTCTTCCATATACTGTAAAAGAAGCCGTAGCGAGTCAATCCGGAGGTTTAGGATGGGTTGAAGGATATGTGGTAGGTTATTCGTGGGCATATTTGTCGCAGTACAATCATTTCTTTAGCGTCGACAGTTGTACGCAGGTTGCGAATATTATACTGGCCGATACAACTGGCAATTTGTATGCTAGCAAATGTTTGTCAGTCCAATTGCCCCGTGGAGGTATCCGCAATGGATTAAATCTGAAATCAAATCCCGCTTTGTTTGGTCAAAAAGTTAAAGTATACGGTAATTTCTCTTCAAATTGCGGAATTGCCGGTTTGGTTAATCCCACAAAATATATTTTACCTAATGGAACAACAGGTCAGGGTACCGACGCCTATTTTAGAGAAACGTTTGAGACAGGATTGGGCAATTTTACTCAATATAGTGTAAGTGGTAGCCCTGTATGGAATTGGAGTAGCACTTTTAAATGTGCGATAATAAATGGATATGCAAATAGTACCAGATATGTTAATGAAGATTGGTTGATATCTCCTGCAATAACAATTCCGCAAAGCAGTCTTGACGTTGCATTAAACTTTAGTATGGCTGGAAAGTATTTTTCTGGTTCGATAAAGAATAATTGTAAATTATATATTTCGACAGAATATAACTCTGGTGATCCTAAATTAGTATCATGGACGCAGGTAAATATTCCAACTTACGATTTATCAGATAATTTTGTTTGGACAAATACTGGTGATATTAATCTGTCAAGTTATATAGGAATTTCAAATGTTCGAATTGCTATTGTTTATACCAGCGATGGAACAACCACTGGGACGGGACAATTGGAAATTAAAGGATTTGTAGTGAATTAAAATCGACAAATTAGTGAAAATAACAGCCTGAAAATTTGATTTTCAGGCTGTTATTGTTTTTTTTAGGGAATAAACAGGATAATTTTGATTTTTGAATTTATATTTTTACTTTTGAAATCGATTTAACCGGTATTGGGTCGGCAGCGATAACTTTTGAGCATGCTATAAATAAAGGTTTGTTGACCAATGTCAAAACAGATCATACACTATGGATAACTATTGATAATGGTGCCAGTTGGGAGCCATTGACAAATCTGGCATATCCAGCAGGTAATTCATGGACTTTCACAAGTGCGGGAGAGATTGTAATTGATAAATATGTTGGTCACAAAGTAAAAATTGCCTTCAAATATATCAGTTCAACAGCAAGTTCAGCTTCGTGGGAAATTAAAAATTTCAAAGTCTATTAACCCATCTTGCAGCTTTTCATTATCAAACGGTTAAAGTACGATAAAAAAGCTGGTAAAACGGTTAGCTATTTTGCAATTTAAGCTGCATTTGTTGAGCTTCTGTTTTGTAAGCGTCTGAATTTCAGCTTCGGCTTGTTTTTGAAAGTCATTTGTAGTGCTCAGGGGGGTATTGATAAACAGCCGATTATGTATTTACTTTGCAGGCATGTATTTCAGAATCTCCATGCGCAAAAATCCAGAAACGAAAGAGCTGTCCGGCTATTATCGTTTATTGGAGAGTTACCGTAATCACAACGGTCAGGCATGTCATCGTACGATGTTAAGTGCGGGTTTTTTGGATGAGCTGAATGCCGACCAGTTGAATGCGATTCAAAAGATACTTACAGCCAAAGTGGCTAATCTGGGTAATCCGTTGTTTGAGTTACCATACAGCGATGATTTGGTGGTGCTGGATTATGTGGAACGTTTTTTCAACCGCATGGTGGTAGAGAAGCGTATTGATATACCAAAAGAGGAAGCCACACCGAAAGCCGCCATGCATGGAAAAGATTATCAAAGAATCGACATAAACAGCATTCGCAATAAAGATGTTCGGGAAATCGGGGCAGAATGGCTTTCTTATCAAGCGGTTGGTCAACTGCGCATTGCCTCGTTTTTAGAGCAACAAGGCTGGAATGATTCCGACATCCGATTAGCTCTGACACATATTATAAGCCGGGCGGTGTATCCGGCTTCGGAGCTCAAAACCTCCAGTTGGATAAAAGAGAATTCCGCCGTATGCGAAATCACCGGTTTTGATGTAGAAAAAGTCACGAAAGACCAATTGTACCGGATAAGCACCAAACTCTATAACGAAAAAGAGGCGTTGGAGCAATACTTATCTTTTCGAACAAACGAACTGTTTGATATTGAAGACAGAATCATGCTTTACGACCTGACAAATACTTATTTTGAGGGCAGAAAAACGGGAAGTGCACTCGCCAAGTTTGGCCGAAGTAAAGAAAAACGAAGCGATGCCAAACTGGTGGTATTGGCATTGGTTGTGAATCCTGAAGGGTTTATAAAATACTCAGCCATTCTTCAAGGAAATATGTCCGATCCGGCAACACTGGAATCAATGATTGAAAACCTTCGGGTCAAGACCTCCGGTTCGGCAAAAAAAGCCCTTATTGTGATGGATGCAGGTATTGCCACCGAAGATAACCTGAAAATGGTAAAAGCCAAAGGGTATGATTATTTGTGTGTTACCCGTTCGAGTCTAAAAAATTACAAGGTGGAAGCAGATGCAGCCACCGTTACGGTAACCGACAACAAGAAGCAAAAAATAGAACTTTGCCCCGTAAAGTCAGACAAGAATACGGATTATTACCTCAAAGTGGAAAGCCATACCAAAGAACTCAAGGAACGTTCGATGAACGACCAGTTCAGGCAACGCTTTGAAGACGGTTTACAGACAATAGCCGAGAGTCTGACAAAAAAAGGAGGAGTAAAACAGGCAGATAAAGTCTACGAACGTATTGGTCGGCTCAAAGGGAAATATCCGTCCATACAGCGCTATTTTGATATTGAAGTGGTGGTGGGTCAGCAGCCTGAAAGCAAAAGAAAACAGAAACAAGAAAAGAATGAAACTGAGCAAAAGCAAATAGCAACCGCCATCAATTGGGCAATAAAGAAAGATGTTGACATAAATGCACGCAGTGGCGTTTATTTTCTTCGAACCTCACTGGAAGGGCAATCCCAAGAGATGCTATGGCAGTTTTACAATACAATCCGTGAAATTGAAGCCACGTTTAGAATACTGAAAACCGATCTTGATTTGCGTCCCATCTATCACAAAAAGGATGAAAGTACAATGGCTCATTTGCACTTGGGATTATTAGCTTATTGGGTGGTAAACACCATCAGGCATCAACTCAAAAAAGAGGGCATACACAGTGGATGGAGTGAGATAGTACGAATAATGAATACGCAAAAAGCGGTTACCACATTAGCTCAAAACGATAAAGATGAAGTGATACAAATACGACGTTGCACAGAACCAAATCAAAAGGTACAAAAACTATATGACGCTCTAAAATACAAATATGCACCCTTCGTAAAGAAAAAATCTGTAGTGCTCAAATCTGAATTCCGAGAATAGCAAATCAATGTATAGCAAGAGTTTTATGCTGATTTGCTGCAAAGTGGGTTAAATTTGATTGCCTTCATAAAAAAGCAGCCTGAGATGCAATCTCAGGCTGCTTTTTTATGATTATTATTCAGTTCTCTTTACTGAATTGTGAAATGAAGATTCAATTTGGTTCTCCTCTTTGCATTCAATGTAAATTATTTTCCACACCAAACAAATCATGTGGCTTTATCATCAGATCATTATTGAAAAGGTAAAACATTATGAAAATGGCCACCATGAAACCCAAAACGATAAGAATTTGTACTATCGATGTTTTCTGAATTTCCTGTCTGTCTCTTATATCACATACTTCCCCAGGGCAATATTGGGCTTTTTCGCGGTAAATCAGCGAGTAAACTTTACAGCCCAAACAAATTCCGAAAACTGATTCGAAGAACAGAAAAATAAGGCAAATCAGACATATAACTCCCGAAATTGCACTATACGTATTCATGACAACCATCAGAATAAACATAGTGCCAGCCAAAATCAATCCAATAATCCACGAAAATTTCTTTTGTTTGGCTCCCACATATTCAGGTGTTTGGTTTCCTACAATCAATCGCCCGAGAATAAGAGTGGGAGAGAAGCGTGGATTAATAAACACACGAATGATAAAATCAATCAGGAAAAATGTAATGCCGTATTTTATCGGAACAAAATTTTCTTTAAAAATGATAAGCATAAGCGAAATAAACATCCATAAAAACAATATACCTGCCGCTGCACGAATTTCACGTTCATTTAATACCGGAATAAAATATCCGTCGACTTTTTCTCCAAATTGAATAACTTTTTTCATAAACTCTGTTACATGGTTTTGTGAATAACTTCTGAAAATTGTAATAAATTGATTTGCAAATATATAAAAAAACAGCCAATCACATTACTGCAATCGGCTGTTTTATCTTTATTCTTTGTTCTTTACTCTTTACTATGAATCAATACTCTCCCCAACTTTTAATCTTCACATCTTCTACCGTCATGGTGCAGAAAGCAGTGATAAAAGCTGACGCAAGACGCGCATTGGTAAGCAGCGGAATATTGAAGTCGATAGCTCCACGACGTATCGTATAATCGTTACGAAGTTCGCGCTCAGTGGTGTTTTTCGGAATGTTGATAACCAGGTCAAACTGTTTGTTCGACAACATGGTTTTTACATTCAAATCACCTTCTTCGTCTGGCCAGTTCACGGCTATGGCATCCACTCCGTTTTCTTTCAGGAAGCGTTGTGTGCCGCGTGTAGCGTACAGTTCGTAGCCTTTTTTCTGAAGCAATGCACAGGCATCTGATAGCTCAACTTTCGATTTTGGTTCGCCCGAAGAAATCAGAATTCGTTTCTTTGGAATGCGGAAACCTACCGATAATAGCGATTTCAGTATAGCTTCGTGGAAATCGTCGCCAATGCATCCTACTTCACCTGTCGAAGCCATATCGACACCTAGTACAGGGTCGGCCTGCTGCAAGCGGTGGAAGGAGAATTGCGAGGCTTTAATACCCACATAGTCCAGATCGAAAGCTGATTTTTCAGGTTTCTCCACCGGTAAGCCAAGCATAACTTTGGTTGCCAGTTCGATAAAGTTCAGTTTCAGTACTTTGGATACGAATGGGAATGAACGCGAAGAGCGAAGGTTACATTCGATAACCTTGATATAGTTGTCCTTAGCTAAAAACTGAATGTTGAACGGTCCTGATATATTGAGCGATTTCGCAATCTCGCTGGCAATTTTCTTGATACGGCGAATAGTTTCCACATAGATTTTTTGTGGAGGAAACTGCGTTGTAGCGTCACCTGAATGTACTCCGGCGAATTCCACATGTTCCGAAATGGCGTAAACCAAAATTTCTCCATTTTTGGCAACAGCATCAATTTCAATTTCTTTACATCTTTCCAAAAATTCAGAAATGACCACCGGATGTTTTTTCGAAACTTCAGTGGCTAATTTCAGGAAGTTTTCGAGCTGTGAAGCATCGTGACAAACATTCATGGCAGCACCCGAAAGTACATACGAAGGACGTACCAAAACTGGAAATCCTACTTCCTGAACAAATTCGTGTACATCTTCAAAAGTTGTCAATTCTTTCCAGCGTGGTTGGTCAATTTTCAGATCGTCGAGCATCGACGAGAATTTATGACGGTCTTCGGCACGGTCAATATCCACCGCTTGAGTTCCGAGAATCGTTACATTGGCATCAGCCAGTTTCATGGCTAAATTGTTCGGAATCTGTCCACCGGTCGAAACTATGGTTCCCATCGGATTTTCGAGTTCCATGATATCCATCACACGTTCAAAACTCAACTCGTCGAAGTACAGACGGTCGCACATATCGTAGTCTGTCGAAACTGTTTCCGGGTTGTAGTTAATCATAACCGACCGTAAACCTTCTTTGCGGATAGTCATGAGCGCATTTACACCACACCAGTCGAATTCTACCGACGAACCGATACGGTAAGCTCCTGAGCCGAGAACAACTACCGAACGGTGGTCGCCAAGATATTTCATATCGCCAGCCACGCCGCTGTAGGTGAGGTACAGGTAATTGGTTTGCGCGGGATATTCAGCTGCGAGAGTGTCGATTTGTTTTACCACGGGCACAATTCCACGGCTTTTGCGGTATGCACGGGTAATCTTAATCTGATCATCCATGTCGTTGTTGCTGCATTTCGTTACCAAACGGGTAATCTGGAAATCAGAGAATCCGGCCATTTTGGCATCTTTCAGCAATTCATCCGGCAGTTGTTCCAGCGAATTTACGGCAGCCAGTTCTTTTTCAAGCCTTTTAATGCGTTCAAGTTTGTGCAGGAACCAACGGTCAATTTTAGTGAGTTCGTGTAAACGATCCACTGTGTAACCGCTTTCTAATGCCTGAGCCAGATAGAAAATACGACGGTCGGTTGGTTCGTTCAGCGCTTTTTCAATATCTTCCACATAAAGTTCTTTGTTAGCCACAAAACCATGCATGCCAAGTCCGATCATACGAATACCTTTCTGAATAGCTTCTTCAAAAGTACGTCCGATAGACATGATTTCACCTACCGATTTCATGCTTGAGCCCAACAAACGGCTCACACCCTGAAATTTACCTAAATCCCAACGTGGAATTTTACAAACGATATAGTCGAGAGCAGGTTCGAAAAATGCTGAAGTATCTTTGGTTACCGAGTTTTTCAATTCCGGTAAGCCGTAACCCAAACCAAGTTTGGCGGCCACAAATGCTAATGGATAACCGGTAGCTTTCGACGCAAGTGCAGAAGAACGGCTCAGACGTGCATTTACTTCGATGACGCGGTAATCTTCCGATTCGGTGTCGAAAGCATATTGTACATTACATTCACCTACGATACCAATATGACGGATAATGCGGATGGCCAGTTCGCGGAGTTTGTGGTATTCGCTGTTGGTCAGTGTTTGCGAAGGAGCAACCACGATACTTTCGCCGGTATGAATTCCCAGCGGGTCGAAGTTTTCCATATTACAAACCGTGATACAGTTATCGTAACGGTCGCGAACCACTTCATATTCAATTTCTTTCCAGCCTTTGAGCGATTTTTCAACCAGAACCTGATTTGAATACGCAAAAGCCTTGTCAACGAGAGTTTTAAGCTCTTCGTCGTTGTCGCAGAAGCCTGAACCAAGTCCACCAAGTGCATAAGCCGCACGCACAATCACCGGATAACCCAGCTGATTTGCTGCTCGTGTGGCATCCTCAAGATTAGTAACCGCTTCACTTTTAATATATTTTACATCGATTTCCGAAAGTTTCTGATTGAAAATTTCACGGTCTTCGGTATCAATAATCGATTGTACAGGTGTTCCAAGTACACGTACATTGTATTTTTCGAAAATTTTGCCTTTGTAAAGTGCCACGCCACAGTTTAATGCCGTTTGACCTCCAAACGAAAGGAAAACACCATCCGGACGTTCTTTCTCGATAACACGTTCTACAAAATCGGGCGTTACAGGCAGAAAATATACTTTATCAGCAATTCCTTCTGATGTTTGTACTGTAGCAATGTTTGGATTGATCAGAACGGTTTCAATACCTTCTTCTTTCAACGCTTTCAGAGCCTGAGAACCTGAGTAGTCGAATTCTCCGGCTTCACCAATTTTTAAAGCTCCCGAGCCTAAAACAAGTACTTTTTTGATGGTTCCTTTTTCAGCGCCTTTGTATTCCTGTTTTGTTACCAGCCGGGCATCAATTTCATCTTCAATCATTTCCACTATAGGCTTATGAAAGCCGTCGAGTGTTTTCAGAAAGACATCAAACATGAATTCAGTATCCGTTGGGCCCGAAGATGCTTCAGGATGGAACTGTGCCGAAAACCAGGGCATGGTTTTATGGCGGATTCCTTCGTTGGTGGCATCGTTCATATTGATAAACAACGATTCCCAATCGGCACTCAATGTGGAGTTATCTACTGCAAATCCATGATTTTGCGAGGTAATGAAAGCGCGTTGTGTTCCAACCAATTGTACAGGCTGGTTATGGCTGCGGTGTCCGTATTTTAGTTTGTATGTTTTTGCGCCACCAGCCACCGAAAGCAGTTGGTTACCCATACAAATACCGAAAATAGGTTTTCCTGTTTTCATGGTTTCCTGTATGTGTCGCACTGTATCCTGAGCATATTCAGGGTCACCGGGTCCGTTCGAAATGAAAAGTCCGTCGAACTCAATATGGTTATAATCGTAATCCCATGGCACACGAATCACAGTGGTGTCGCGTTTCAGTAAACAGCGTATGATATTGTGTTTAACACCACAATCAACCAGAAGCACACGTTTTTTTCCTGAACCGTAAGTGATGACTTCCTTGCAACTGACTTTTGCCACCTGATTTTCGTCATCAGGATTGATAAATTCAATGTCGTCGCCATCAGGAAAGACCAGTTTACCACGCATGGTTCCTTTTTCGCGAACCAGTTTTGTCAATTCGCGGGTATCCACTCCAAAAATTCCGGGTACTTCATTTTCCTTCAACCAGTCGCTCAGACTTTTTACTGCATTCCAGTGACTGTATTCAAAAGAAAAATCGGAAATAATCAATGCCGTAGCCTGAATTTTTTCCGATTCATAAAAAGTAGAAAGTCCGTTTTGGAAGGTGTCGTTCGGAACACCGTAATTACCAACCAACGGGAATGTAATTGCCAGCAACTGTCCCGCATAGGATGGGTCGGTGAGGCTCTCGGGATACCCGACCATGGCCGTATTAAAAACTACTTCACCGGCCACCGCTTTTTCATAACCGAAGGATTTACCTTCGAAAACGGTACCGTCTTCCAAAACTAAATGAAAGGGCTTGTACTTTTGCATAAATATATATTAAATTGTCGAATTTTCTGTATTCATTCGGCATTGCACCTTAGGTGCGCACAAATTTGTGCAAAAGTACTGCTTTTTTGGCTTTTGTGCAAACGCAATTCCGGCTTTTTTGTGATTTTTTTGGTTGGTGATGAAATTGTATGAAATAGGAATAAATATGCTGAAACGAATTGGTTTTCAGAATAATTTTTTGGGAATTGTTGCCTGAAATTCTTTCAGATAAAACGGTTCGAAATAAGCTACATCGACAAACTGTTTTGCCATAAATGCTTTTTCGGCAAATGGTAACATGTTTTCAGCCAATGGATGTATATTATCCAGAAACAATGCATTCCGGTGTGTGAGTGTGGTTTTGCATTTTTCCGCTCCGTTGCCAAAAAAATACACTGTTTGACTTTCAAGAATATCAGCGTATGAGTTTTCGTCGATAATATCAGCCAGAATTTCGCGCTTTGTACTTAAATCATTGTTGTAGAATGCTGCATACACTTCCATTCGTCGGGCATCTATCATGGGACAGAATAATGCCGGTGCGTTTTGAACTGTTTTTTGTGCTGCAAAAGTCATTAATTCAAGAGTATTTATGGCTATCAGTGGAATTCCAAATCCATAGCACAAACCTTTTGCTGTGGAAACACCAATGCGTAAACCTGTATATGAACCCGGTCCTGAACTTACAGCAATGGCATCGGGTTTTGGTGCCAGTGGCTTTAATACTTCCAAAGCTTCTGCAATGTATGTGCTAAGCAATGCAGCATGATTCATACCTTCATCGTTCATTTTAAAAAACAGACATTGACTATTGCTACTTAAAGCAACAGAACAAACGGTGGTGGAAGTTTCGATATGCAGAATAAACATGTGAGCGTGTTTTATGCAGCAAAGTTAAGAAAAAAGCATAAAAAATCCCTGAATTTTTCTATTCAGGGATTTAATTATCGCGCTTTGTTTTATTTAAGTTTAACTGTCAATGGATTTGAAACTTTTAACTGAAACTCCTGAACGGCTTTAAACCAATCAGCATCAGTGGGAAATTTATATTCGTTCCATCCGCCGCCAAAATAATAGGTGAAATTTGAACCAATTAAGTAATCAGATAAAATCAAAGAATGAGCATTTTTCTTAAGAAATTGATTTACAGATGTGGGTACAACGACTCCAACATAATTTCGTCCTGAAGGTTCACCAAACTCAGATGTTGCTTTTTCAGAATATGAAAGTCTTCCCTCTTTGTTTACTATCTTATTTTTTGAATGTTTCTCTGAAATATTTGATTCTAATCGTCCTTTCCCATCATGCAGAAATATACCTGTTGCCAGTTGCATTTTTTGATTTTTCCCTTCAAAACTTACAACTCCTTTATTGAGCAAAGAACCTGCTGTAGCAGTAATGGTAATTGTTTCTTTGTAAAAATCATTTCCAACCTTAACTGAGTCGTAAGTTAAAGTAAATATCGTCCGCAGTGGACCGTTTTCAAGAACTTTATATTTGTCAAAATGATTTCCAACCCACAATGAATCAGAAACATATGGAGCAATACCTCCGCAACCAAGCGTATGACCTACTTTGTAAAAATCCAGTCCATGACCACGATCGCGGTGATAAGAAAGTCCCTGTTTCAGTTCACCATTGTAGAATTCATCAACAATCAGTAAATCTGTTTTTTTAGCCCAGTAATCCACGCCATTGCTCGGATTTTCTTTCGCCAGAGCCGGACCATACATACGGTAACCTGCAAAATCGTTTTCCCAGGCAAAATCGTCCTTGCGTTCCGGTACAAAACGTCCGAAAGTTTTAGCTACCACCGGAATCGGTGTTCCTTCCGAAATGCTGTAAGTTGCTGTTGAATTAGCTTTTACATCAGCCTGAAAAATAAAACCGGTAATTTGCTTTTTATCGTTATAAGTTAACTGATAGCCAACTTCTTCACCTTTATCATTTTTCAGAACAAATGATTTACCAATAATACAACTCTTTTTATTGCAGGCTTTCACTTCCACAATTTCCCCATTTCTGTCAATTGCCGCTTTGTTTGTTACAGTAACTGATTTTTGAGCCGAAATTCCTGAAATTATCAGAAGTAATGTAAAAGCAATAATGAATTTTGTTTTCATAATTTTCAATTAACCATTATGAATTTTCAATTACTTTGGTTGTTTTCCGATATAAGCCAGAATTCCACCATCCACATAAAGTACGTGTCCGTTCACAAAATCGGAAGCTGCAGAAGCTAAAAATACAGCAGGACCTACCAAATCTTCGGCATTTCCCCAACGGGCAGCAGGTGTTTTGGCAATAATAAACTGATCGAATGGATGACGTGAACCATCAGCCTGAATTTCGCGCAACGGAGCAGTTTGCGGAGTTGCTATGTAACCCGGGCCTAAGCCATTACACTGAATGTTATATTCGCCGTATTCAGAAGCAATATTTTTCGTCAGCATTTTCAAACCACCTTTGGCAGCTGCATAAGCTGCAACTGTTTCGCGACCAAGTTCGCTCATCATAGAACAAATGTTGATAATTTTACCTGCACCGCGTTTCATCATGCTTGGAATAACCGCTTTCGCACAAATAAACGGACCATTCAGGTCAATATCAATCACCTGACGGAATTCAGCAGCACTCATTTCGTGCATCGGAATACGTTTGATAATACCGGCATTGTTTACCAGAATATCAATTTCGCCAACTTCTTTGGCGATTTGTGCAACGATAGCGTTAATTTGGTCTTCGTTCGTTACATCAGCCACATAACCATGCGCTTTAATTCCATCGGCTTCGTAAGCTGCCAATCCTTTGTTTACCAAATCCTGATTGATATCGTTAAAAACGATAGTTGCACCAGCCTGAGCCAATCCGCAGGCAATAGCGTAACCAATTCCGTAAGAAGCTCCGGTTACCAAAGCAACTTTTCCTTTTAATTCAAATTGTGTCATATTATAATAAGTTTGTAAAGTTGAAAAGTAAAAAGTTATAAGTTGAAAAGTAAAAAGTTATAAAGTTGAAAGTTTGTTAAAGTGTTTATGCTTTATAAACTTTCAACTTTAAGAACTTTTCAACTATGCGTTATTTCAAATCCGTTATTTTCGAAAATTCCTGATCGCTGTAATCCAGATTTTCACCGGCCATACCCCATATAAAGGTGTAGTTGCTTGTTGCAGCCGCTGAGTGAATTGACCATTCGGGTGAAATTACAGCCTGATCGCCTTTCATCCAAATGTGGCGTGTTTCGGTAACTTCGCCCATAAAATGACATACTGCCTGATCTTCAGGAACTTCAAAATAGAAATAAGCTTCCATACGGCGGCTATGTGTGTGAGCTGGCATGGTGTTCCAAACACTTCCTGTAGCAAGTTCTGTCATTCCCATTTGAAGCTGACATGTTTCCAATACCTGACAAACAAGCATTTTATTGATATTACGGTGATTCGCAGTTTCTAATGATCCAAGTTCCATTACAATAGCATCGGCTTTAGTAATTTTACGATCGGGGAAAGTTTTGTGTGCTACAGCTGAATTAAAATAGAATTTGGCAGGATTTTTTGCATCCACACTTTCGAAAGTTACTGTACGGTTGCCTGCACCCAAATAAAGTGCTTCTTTGTACCCAAGTTCGAAAACTGTTCCATCGACGGTAATTTTACCTGCACCACCTACATTAAATGTTCCGAATTCACGACGTGAAAGGAAAAACTCTGATTTCAGAGGTTCGATGGTTTCGAGCGTCAGTTTTTCATTTACAGGCATTGCACCACCTACTACAAGGCGATCGTACATGCTATAAACCATGTTTACTTCGTCGGTTGTGAAAATGGTTTCGACCAAATGTTCTTTGCGCAACCGGGCTGTGTCGTAATGTTTCGCATCCTGTGGGTGCGAAGAATAACGCAATTCATAATTTGTTTTCATTGCTGATTGTATTGTTGTTTAGTTATTATTTACGATTCTATTGATAAAAATACTTATTATTAAATTGGTCGACCAAAATTACTGAATTATTCCTTATCGTACAAATTTTATAGCCAAAAGGAATGATATTTAACAGATTGTTGTCATTTATGGTGCAAAAATACGATATAATAAATAAAATTACCGGTGAAAATTATACGTATTCAGGTAGAAAAATTGTCGGAACAGCAAAAAAACGCTTATTTTTTCGGAAATTGAATCAACCACGCAAAATGCGCGCTTACTCCCATATTATTCGAAGCATCAAAATAGTCAACTTTTGCATTGGAATAAATGTCACTCAAACTGTATGCAGCACGCGTCTCTAACTCAAAAATCTGTTTCTGAATGCGGAACGACAATCCAAATCCACCACAAAGTCCGTATTCGAATGGATTTTGTACAGTGGCCGTATGTTGGAGCGACGTTGACGATACTGTGTTGTCGGTCAGTATTTTTTCAGACAATAAATAGGCGAATTTTGGTCCTATATTGAAATAAAACCGCACATTTTTCCCAAAATACAGGTGAGTCATAAAAGGTATTTCAAGATAATTCAATTGTCTTGTGTACAGATTATCAGCTTCTTTCCAACCGCGCTGCACATAATTCAGTTCAGTTTGAATACCTACATTTTTCTCGGCTATATATTTGAATACCAATCCTCCTGTATAACCTGGCAGAAAACTCTGGTTGACTGAAGGATTGAAATTTACCATCGATGCACCATATCCACCTTGCACGCCAATCGATATTTCAGGGTCGATAAAAACAGTTTGAGCATGCGCAGAAAACACTCCTGAAAATATCAGTAAGCAAACAAATATTAATCTCGATAAAAATACTTTCATCCTGTTTCTTTAGTTAGCCGGATCGGCAGATTCAATGAAATTCAATTGTTGATTGGTAAATCCGCTGTTTTTGTACAAACGTTCAAATTTTAAATGCGACTGAATACCAGACATTTCCTGCAATTTTGTTTTGTCGATGGTAAAATTAGTACCGTAATAAAATATCTGCGCAATAAAATACGAAGTTAAATCATAACCCAACAAATCGTACCGTGAAGTGCCCGGAGATACATTCCATTTGTAATACTGATTAAAATTATCCGTATATTTTTTAAGTTTTTGTTTGTTGATGTCTGCTTTAAATGGTGAAACAACCATGTACGGAGACCGGTTATCATCCTGATTTAACCAGCTTAATTCATTGTAAATAATAATTTTATAATCAGACAGCTTGTTTGCGGGGTTAATATACGATTGTGCTATGGAATATTTCTCGGTGTTGAAAATGATAAGGTTTTCCTGATTTTCTTTCAGTTTACTTATCAAATTAAAGCTTTCAGGATCAGTTGCATCGAATTCGGTAAACAATTTATTCCTACGGGAGAGTTGCGATTTTAATCCATCTGCAAAAATTTTACCTTCGTCCAGTACATTCACATCAGGAAGATTAACGAAAATAACATTGGAGTATTTGTAGCGTTTGTCAATAATATTACTCACAAAGTTTATTTTGGTGCCTGTCCCCGGGTTAAATTGAAAAAGGAACGGATTGGTATCAATATCGAAAACCTTGGATGAGAATGGAATCAGTGTATTAATGCCGTTTTCTTTAGCAAATTCACTCACCAACGGAATTTGGTTGGAATAAGCCGGCCCTACAATCAAATCCACATTGCGCAGAGACTCTCTTTGCAGGATTTCTGTAATTTTCTGTTCGCTTTTTTCTGTATCGTAACAATATATTTCGAATGATATTCCCAAATCTTTAGCTTCCTGAATGGCCAACAAAGCGCCGGAATAAAACTCAACAAATTTTTCAGAACTGTTGTCGGTTTTTGCATTGTCGAGCATAAAAGGCAACAGAAATGCTATGCGTATCGGTTCTGTGTTGGGTGTTACTTTACCGGCAATTTTCAGACTCTGGTTATCAGTGTCTTCTTTGACTGTGATAGTAACCGAATCAGGTTTTTGTTTTGAGATTGATTTGGCGTACGGAATTTTCAGTTCGGTTCCAGTTTTTATTTGTTTGTCGCAATCGGGGTTCAGTTTTATAATATCAGCAATATCAACTTTGTATAAATTGCTGATGGAATACAACGTTTCTTTTGCTTTCACCACATGGATCACAAATTGGTCTTTCGATGGTTTAACCGTATTCTTTTTTGTCTGATTGTTTGGTTTTACAGGAGTAGTTGTTTGTTTTTCAATAGGTTTTGTATTCTGACTAACCACCGTAACTTTTGGTATTTTTAATATCATTCCTTCTTTCAAACCTTTTTCAACTTCAGGATTGTATTTTTTTATATCTTCCTGATTTACATCATATTTTCGGGAAATAGCAAACAGGGTTTGTTTCTTTTCAACTTTATGCTCAATAAATTTGATTTCAGTTTGCTGTTGCACAGGTTCATTTTTTACGAGCGGTTTTTCAGTGGTTTTATTTTTCGAAACCGGTATCAGCAGAAGCTGTCCGTTTTTAAGTCCGCTTGCTACATCGGGATTGGCCTGAATAATTTCCTCCTGCGTCACGCTAAATCGTTTACTCAATCCATAAAGCCCCTCACCAGCTTGTACTGTGTACTGATAATATTCTTTACCGTTGATTTTTTTTACTGCTAAGTTTTCAGGAATCTGCGCCTGACTCAGAAAAGATACTAACAATGAAATAAGTAATACACTGAATCTGATGTTTTTCATTTGCATGTTTTTTAGTTCCTTCAATTGTATAGTGTGGTTTGAAGCGGTTTTTGCAATTTTAACAAGAGCCGAACCGGTATTTTATCCTGCAAATTTACAAAAAAATAAAAGCCGTGGAAGAAACACAGCAATAAATGCACAATTTTTTTGTTTTTGATAAGAAAGATGTACATTTGCAATTAATAAACATTCAGCACTTTTCATGAAGAAAATAGTTTTTCTGCTTCTATTAATATTAGCCAATTGCGGACTTAAAGCTCAGCTTACAGCACTCGACGATGCGAAATTTTACAGTTTCAGCGTCACAAAAAACAGTTTCAAAATCAACATCTACATATTTAACGGTATTGAAAATACTACTGAATTCGATGCAGGTTCCGACGATGCTATTTGGTATACCTTCGATAATCCGACAACGCCGGTTAGTTCAGGAACAAGCAAATTTTATCAGCCCGAAGATGCCAAAGGATATATTTTGGATGTAAATGGAAAATTGACGTATATATGGGTTTTCGATTATAAAAAATACTTGCCGGTATTTACTTCGCTGGTTGCCGAAGACGCTCCTCAAAATCAGTGCGAAAGTCTGAATTTGTTATTAGATGCGCTGATTCCTGAAATGACTTACAAAACTCCCACTGGTCAGAGCTATAAACTGGACAGAAATTTTACACTGAAATACAGTACATTGGATTGGTCGGACAAATGGAATCCGGCTGAAAGAACGATGAACGTACAATTGCCAAAAACTACGTTACTTGTAGATGAAGCTCCTTTGTGTGATACTTATTTTACTCTGAAAGGCGATCAGTGGGCAAATGAACTTGGTCTTCAGCCTTTTGAATTTATGTCAAAATTTTATAGCGCAGTTGCAGTAGGTTGTCATATAACTACCGAAGCCGTAACCCGTTTGGAGAAAAATGAAGGCGAACGTCCTGATCAGTTAAGTGCCATATCTGGTTCTTCGCCACTGGAATTATTTTTTAAAAGTAACGGAAATGTCCCTGTACCATTGTATTATAAATGGACAATTCACAAAGGGGAAGAACTTATTGTCGACCGAAATGATGTGGATCACCGTTTTACTTTTGTTGATGCAGGTGTGTATAAAGTGAAACTAATAACTTCGAATGATTATTGCAGCACTGCCGATTCCATGACTGTCAACATCTCAACTTCTGGAATCTCTGTTCCAAACGTGTTTACACCAAACGGAGATGGGCAAAACGATGAATTCAGAGTGGGATATAAATCACTGGTTAGCTTTCAGTGTTGGGTTTATAACCGCTGGGGACGCAAAGTATATTACTGGAATAATCCGCAAAAAGGGTGGGACGGAACTATAAACGGAGCTCCTGCATCTCCCGGTCCATATTTCTATGTTATTAAAGCATTGGGAGCTGATGGGATGCCCTATAAATTAAAAGGAGATATTAATTTGTTGAGAGGAAAAGAATAAAGAATTTCTATTTTATCTCCCTTCGGTCACTGACCGTTGGTTCTTAATTTCTCATTTTTAGGTTTCTCCACCGGTTTTACAACATAACCGAATTTTCGCAGCAGTTGTAAAATACCTTTATCGCCGGCTAAATGCATTGCACCAACGGCTATAAAACAACTGTTTTTTTCCATTAGAAGAGGTAATTGTTTTGCCCAATTTGCATTACAATCATCAACAAACATGCGGTATTCTGTGGAATTTAAATCAGAAATATTGTTTTCTTTGCCGGCTAATGCCAATAAACCATCCAAATCACCGGCTTTGTAAAGTTTTTCCAGTAGCAATACATCATTTTTAATACTATCTTTATTACGCACGGTTTCCACAAGCATTTGCGCCTGACGGTTCAGGTCAATAGAATCGTACAGTAATTCCAATTGTTTATCAATAGTTTCGAGTCCCACTACGCTTTTATTTTTGTCGTTTGCAACCAGCTGAAAATAAGAATCTATCTGAATTTCATCTTCGTTTTTCATGATGTTTTTGTAAGATTCCAGTTCATACATCATCAATAGATAGTAAGGTTTCAGTGTGGAAAGTTTGCTCAGTTTAATTTTCAGAATATTATTTAATTCGTTGTCAATCAATTTGTACTCTTCATCGGTAACATAGTCGCGAATAGTTTTATCTTTGGGAAGCAATGCTTTTTTCAGAATAACATCACCGGCATCAACGGAGTTTATAATTACTTCACCCACAACCACATCGCAGTTGTTAAAACATTTATAAACACCCTGAATACTATCGAGATACGAGGCAGGAATTAGATGATGAGTACCAAATATGTAGGAAGGTTTCTTTAGATTGTTTCCGGTAACTTTCCACAGAAGCTGTGCCTGAACCGTAAATGCTGTAACTGTAAAGATAAAAAGATAAATAAGTCGTTTCATAATTATTTAGTATGAATTTTCTGTTCAAAAGTAAACCAAAACTGCTATAAGCTATGCATTATCAGCTGCTTTTTGTTTATTTTTCAGTATTTTGCAATGAAATATTAAAAAAAATCAGCGAAAGTTTTGGTTTTACAAAAAAACATTTACCTTTGTAATGTTTTCCGGTCAGAGAAGCGTCCTGCTTTATTACGAAACCACGTCAGATACAATCCGTAGCAAATCAACACAAAGTTTTACTCGAATTTTATAGTAAATTTTGCAGATTGTTGTCTGTTTTGTTTATCGGTCGCCGAAATCAAAAATATTTCATTATAAAATTATCCAATTAAAATTTATTCAAAAACGTTTCATTTTTATTTCCCGTTGTGGAATCACTACCTTTTAAACGTTTAATTATTACCTTATGAGTAATTTCAACATTTTGCAACTTAATGCAAAAACAGAAACCGAGCTGCGCGAAATTGCAGCAGAATTAGGTGTTAAAATTCCTAATTCAATGTCGAAAAACCAAATGATTTATGCCATTTTAGATGAACAGGCAGTAGTTGGTTCACAACGCAAGGCGGCAGCAGTAGTAGAACAACCCGAAGATCGCAAAAAAAGAATGAGGGTTCAGGTGAAAAAAAATACCGATCAGAAACCACTTGTTAAACCCGCTGAAGCAAAAGAAACGGTATCTGCCCCTGAAAAGGTTGAAGTAAAAACAGATGCACCTGTTGCAATTGCCGAGGAAGCAAAACCGGCAAAAAAGAAAAATCCGAAGCAAAAGCAAGCGCCCAAAAAAACGCAGGAATCTACCGAAGAAACTCAACCCAAAGTTGAATTAAAAGCAAAACCCAAAGTACAACATGTGGTTGATGAAGAAATCATCAAGCAAGAAGACCACAAGGATGAATCAATTGATATTGTGGAAACACCTGTAGAAGCTGAAGTTGAAAATGCTCCTGCTGCTGAAGTTTCGGAAGAATCTGTTAATGAGGAAGTAAAAGCTCCAAATGGCGATGCTCGGTTCCAGAAAAATCAACCCAATAATCAAAACAATCAGAATAATAGCACCCGTAAATTCAATACACAACGTCCCGAAAAACCTGAAAAACAATTCGATTTCGATGGAATTCTTGAAGGTACAGGCACTCTGGAAATGATGGCCGATGGTTATGGTTTCCTACGCTCTGCCGATTATAATTATTTCTCTTCGCCCGACGATATTTATGTGTCACAATCGCAGATTAAACTCTTCGGACTTAAAACCGGTGATACAGTTAACGGTGCAATTCGTCCTCCCAAAGAAGGTGAAAAATACTTCCCGCTGATTAAAGTAAACAAAATAAATGGTCGTTCACCCGAATATGTACGCGACCGTGTACCTTTCGAGCACCTGACACCACTTTTTCCTGACGAAAAATTCAGCCTGACTACAGGTCGTCGCGATACATTATCAACACGTATTGTTGATTTATTTTCTCCTATCGGTAAAGGTCAGCGTGGATTAATTGTGGCTCAACCAAAAACAGGTAAAACAGTTTTGTTGAAAGATATTGCCAATGCCATTGCTGCAAATCATCCTGAAGTGTATATGATTGTATTACTGATTGATGAACGTCCTGAAGAGGTAACTGATATGTGTCGCAGCGTAAATGCCGAAGTTGTTTCTTCAACATTCGATGAACCTGCAGAGCGTCACGTAAAAGTGGCAAGTATGGTTCACGAAAAAGCCAAACGAATGGTGGAATGCGGACACGATGTGGTTATCCTTCTCGATTCCATAACCCGCTTAGCACGTGCTTACAACACTGTAGCTCCCGCTTCCGGTAAAATTCTGTCGGGTGGGGTAGATGCCAATGCATTGCACAAACCAAAAAGATTCTTCGGTGCTGCCCGTAATATAGAAAACGGTGGAAGTTTGACCATTATTGCTACGGCACTGACCGAAACAGGCTCGAAAATGGATGAAGTAATTTTCGAAGAATTTAAAGGTACCGGTAATATGGAATTGCAACTCGACCGTAAGTTGTCCAATAAACGTATTTTTCCTGCTGTGGATATTATGGCTTCGAGTACACGTCGCGACGATTTGTTGCTTGATCAGGATACGTTGAACCGTATGTGGATTCTCCGTCGCCATTTGTCGGATATGAACTCTATTGAAGCGATGGAATTCCTCAGAGACCGTATGGAACGAACAAATAATAATGATGAGTTTCTGGTTTCGATGAACGGCTAATACTGAAATTAAATGAATTTGAAATGCCGGTAGTAAAATTCCGGCATTTCTTTTCTGAAAACATATAATAAACTGAATTTCAAATAACTATTAAAATAAAATTTATGAAACATCTTTTAAAACCTGCTTTAGTTTTAAGCATTTTATCCGTTTTTATTTTTTCGTCGTGCGAAACAAATAAAGTAACAAACATTACACTTGACTCAGCTACTAAAAAAATGGTTATCGGTCAGGTTGATTCTCTTTTCACTGAAATTACATACGATGGTAATATCGTTCCCTCCATTGTTTGGGTTTCGAATAATACAAGTGTGGTTAAAGTAGTTAATGGCGAAATTGAAGCCATAAAAAAAGGTACAGCTGTGATTACTGCGCAGGCTGGCGATAAATCAGCAAGTTGTACAATCACTGTCGATGATAAAATTTTACCACAATTAACTAAAGGTGAATTATGGTATTGGGGAGATATTTACACTACAGGAAATGCACATAATTTTACTGTATGTATTGCCAGTAATGGAATTAATATGGAAGATTTAACCGGCGATGGCGAATTTATGTATCTGGAATTTAATACGGATACAACGTTTACCGACAGTATTCCGAACGGTGTTTATGAAGTAAACGAATCGTTGGCAGCAGGTTCATTGGTTCCTGCCTGGGTTGACGATAATGGCAGTCCGTGGGGAACATGGTATTTTGGAAATTCATACAACGATGTGGCTTCCGGATCGGCAGTATTGACAGTAAATTCGGGCGTTTACAGCATCGATTATGATTTTGTGGATTATTATGGTAATACTATCAATGGTTCATATCTTGGTAAACTCACTTATGTTGATGTTACACAACAATCTGGTGCTCCAAAACAACTAAAAATGAATCGTTCAGCATTGAAAATGAATAATATAAAGCAACCTGTTAAGTTTTTAAAACATTAATTTCAACTGAAATCAGATAAGAAAGTATCCGGAAGCGGATACTTTTTTTTGCACAAATTTGAGTAAAATATGCAGTTTATTTCGGTTAAATTGTAAAAAACACTATCTTTGCGCCGTAAAAAATCAGAAAATTTACTTTAAAAGGTAACATAAACTGTTTCTAATTAACGAAAATAAAAATACAAGAAAATGAAACTTTTAGAAGGAAAAGTAGCTATCGTAACTGGTGCAGCCCGCGGAATCGGAAAAGCAATTGCACTTAAATTAGCTTCAGAAGGCTGTAACATTGCTTTTACCGATTTGAATATCGACGAAAATGCATTGAACACACAAAAAGAAATTGAAGCTTTGGGTGTAAAAGCTAAAGGATATGCATCGAATGCTGCAAATTTTGATGAAACACATACAGTGGTCGACGAAATTGTAAAAGAATTCGGTCGTGTAGATGTACTCGTAAACAATGCCGGTATAACCAAAGATGGTTTAATGATGCGTATGAGCGAAGGTCAGTGGGATGCGGTGATTAACGTAAACCTGAAATCGGCGTTTAACTTTATACATGCATGTACTCCGGTGATGATGAAGCAACGTTCAGGCAGCATTATCAATATGAGTTCTGTGGTTGGAGTTTCAGGAAATGCCGGACAGGCGAACTATTCAGCTTCGAAAGCAGGTATGATAGGTTTGGCAAAATCTGTAGCCAAAGAATTCGGAACACGAGGAATTCGTGCCAATGCCATTGCTCCGGGCTTTATCGAAACTGAAATGACTCACGCTTTGAACGATGAGCAACGCGCAAAATGGGCTGAATTAATACCTTTACGCCGCGGCGGAAGTCCCGACGAAGTAGCCAAAGTGACACTTTTCCTTGCTTCAGACTTATCAAGCTATGTAAGCGGACAAGTAATCAATGTTTGTGGTGGTATGAACACCTGATTATAACTAACATTTATGTTTTAGAAAACCGGTTAGAAATAACCGGTTTTTTTATTTTTATTGAATATAAATAAAGAAAAATTTCTGTAATTTATTTTTATATCTATATTGCTAGTAATGAAATGTATAGTTAGTAGTTGCGCAGACTTCTGATGTTCCGTGTGCGCACACATTTTTAGAAATATTTTTGCTGATTGAAATATATGTCGTACTTTTGTACCGTGAATACTCCGTGTGCGGACACGGAGTACATCAATAGACAGTAAATGTGCCTTTAAATTAGTTTTTATTCGTTCACAAACTGCTGTTAACCAACAAATCAATATTACGATACAATTCGGGTATAAATGTAGTATATTTACCTTCATTTTATGCCTTTGGAAAAATCATGTACAGATTTTTGGGCTATTTTATTGCCCATACGGAACTTCTTTAATTTGTGTTAATTTATTATTATACAGTATATTATAATTTTTTTAAATTTTAAAATTAGTTTTTTATGGAAAGATTGAACAGAGCTTCGGCAAACATTACCAAAACTTATCCTGAACGTATTATCCAGTTTGGAGAAGGTAATTTTCTTCGTGCATTTATCGATTGGATGGTTTGTAATATGAATCAGAAAGCTGATTTCAACTCCAGTGTAGTTGTAGTTCAACCGCTTCCAACAGGTATGATTGATATGCTGAATGAACAGGATGGTTTGTATCATGTAAATCTTCAGGGACTTGACAAAGGAAACACTGTCAACAGCATTGAATTGATTGATGTGATCAGCCGTTCGTTGAACCCATATACCGAATTTGAATCGTACATGCAGTTGGCTGAGCAACCTGAAATGCGTTTTGTGGTATCAAATACCACCGAAGCCGGTATTGCTTTCGATCCTGAATGTAAACTCGACGATGCTCCTGCAAGTTCATATCCCGGAAAACTGACTCAGTTACTTTATCATCGTTTTAAAACTTTCAACGGCGCTGCCGATAAAGGATTGATTATTTTTCCGTGTGAACTTATTTTCCACAACGGAACTGAACTGAAAAAAACAATCAATCAGTATATCGAATTGTGGAATCTGGGTGCTGATTTCCAAAACTGGTTCGATACAGCTTGTGGAGTATATTCTACGTTAGTTGATAGAATTGTGCCGGGTTACCCACGTGCTACTATCAACGAAATTTTGGAAAAAATCGGATTGGAAGATAAATTAGTGGTTCAGGCTGAAATTTTCCACCTGTTTGTGATTGAAGCTCCAAAAAGCGTTGCCAAAGAATTTCCTGCTGATAAAGCCGGGCTGAACGTGTTGTTTGTTCCGGACGAAAAACCATACCACGAACGTAAAGTAACTTTGCTGAACGGTCCTCATACCGTTTTGTCGCCTGTTGGATATTTATCGGGTTTGAACATTGTGAAAGAATGTTTGCGCGACGAAGTAATGTCGAAGTTCATTTACATGGTAATGTACAAAGAATTGATTGAAACACTGGATTTGCCAAAATCGGAGTTGAAAAAATTTGCCGACGATGTGGTGGAACGTTTCAATAACCCGTTTGTACACCATTTACTTACCAGCATTATGCTGAATTCGTTTCCAAAATTCAAAACGCGCGATCTGCCGGGATTGAAAAAATATCTGGAAAGAAAAGGCGAATTGCCTTCAGGAATTGTTTTGGGTTTGGCAGCCATAATTACTTATTACAAAGGTGGAAAACGTGGTAATACAGAAATTGTTCCGAACGATGATAAAGCTATTGTGGACTTGCTGAAAATTCTCTGGAGTTTGAACGATGTGGAAGTAGTAGCAAAAGGCGTACTGGCTGCGGAGTTTATCTGGGACGAAAATCTGAATGCAGTTCCGGGATTAACAGAAAAACTGACATTTTATCTTCGTTTGATTCAGGAATTCGGCATGAAAGAAGCTGTTCGTTCTATTGTTTCGAAACGCTTTAGCCTGTCGGTTAAAGTTGACTTTGAACTTCCGCATATTGATGAGTAATGTAATTCAGAAAATATGAAATTAAGAAAAATGCAGTATGTGATTCAATTGTAGTGTATTTAAACTAATTTCTCAATTTCTAATTTCTAAAAAACAAGAATAAATGAAATATCTTAGAATAAATCCTGCCGATAATGTGGCTGTGGCGCTCGAAGCGTTGCAAGCCGGCGAAGTGGTGGTAGTTGATGGCGTTGAAATTATCATCAATGCCGAAATCCCTATGGGACATAAATTTGCTTTAGCCGATGTAGCCGAAAAAGAAAATGTGGTAAAATACGGCTATGCCATCGGTCATGCGCGTGTTGACATCAAGCAGGGTGACTGGGTGAACGAAACTACCATCAAAACAAATCTGGAAGGATTACTCGATTACGAATATCATCCAAAAGATGTACAACTGGACATTGAAAACCGCGGACTGACTTTTAAAGGTTACAAACGTGCCAATGGCGAAGTGGGAGTGAGAAACGAAATTTGGGTGATTCCAACCGTTGGTTGTGTGAATGGCACTGTAAATTCATTAGCTGAAAAGCTGCGCATGGAAACTCAACTTCAAGGCGTTGATGCTATAGTGGCTTATCCGCACAATTATGGCTGTTCGCAATTAGGTGAAGATCATGAAAATACACGTAAAGTGTTGCGGGACATGGTGATGCATCCAAATGCCGGTGGTGTGCTGATTGTCGGTTTAGGTTGCGAAAACAATCAGGTAAAATATTTCCGTGAATTGCTGGGCGGTGTGGATGAAACCCGTATCAAATTTATGGAAACGCAAAAGGTAGACGATGAATATGAAGAAGGAATGACCCTTTTGCGCGAAATTTATGATGTGGTATCGAAAGATGAACGTGTGGATGTACCGCTTGCAGAATTGAAAATTGGTTTGAAATGTGGTGGGTCGGATGGATTTTCGGGCATCACAGCCAATCCGTTGCTGGGTGTATTTTCCGATTTTCTGATTGCCCAGGGCGGAAGCACCGTACTCACTGAAGTCCCTGAAATGTTTGGCGCTGAAACTATACTGATGAACCGTTGTGTGAACAGAAATATGTTCGATAAAACTGTATTTCTGATCAACGATTTCAAAGAATATTTTACCAAAAATAATCAACCTATTTACGAAAACCCATCACCGGGAAATAAAGCCGGAGGTATTTCTACACTGGAAGAAAAATCGCTGGGATGTACACAGAAATGTGGTAAAGCGCTGGTTCAGGATGTATTGATGTATGGAGAACGTATCAAAACCAAAGGTTTGAATTTGTTGAGCGCGCCGGGTAACGACCTTGTGGCTGCTACAGCACTTGCTGCGAGTGGTTGTCATATGGTTTTATTTACCACAGGACGCGGAACTCCGTTCGGAAGTTTTGTTCCTACCATGAAGATTTCAACTAACACACCATTGTTTAATCGTAAAGGTACGTGGATTGATTTCAACGCCGGAACTATTGTTGAAAATGAGTCAATTGAGCAGGTAAAAGAGCGCTTTATCGACTATATTATCAGTGTGGCAAGTGGCGAGCAGGTAAATAACGAAAAGAAAAACTACCGCGAAATTGCTATTTTCAAAACGGGAGTTACACTTTAATTTTTTTTCAAATCCGGATGAGATAATTGTATTTCATCCGGATTTTTCTATATTTGTAGTTTAGTTCAAAGTAAAAAAGTTGTAAAGTTTATTAATTAAAATCGTATATTTCAATTATATATGATTTTGTAGTTTAAACTTTTTAAATTTAATACCAGAACAGAAGTTATCCTTAAATTTTCGAAAGCATCATTATTGCTCAATATTATGGTCATGAAAAAGTCAGTTCTCTTTCTCATTTTTTTGCTTACATCTTTTCGTTTATTCGCGCAGGAAGATGTTTCGTTCGAATATTATTCGGTAAAAAACGGACTATCGCAAAACACAGTTATGGCTATTATGCAGGATAGCAAGGGCTTTATGTGGTTTGGCACCTGGGACGGACTGAATAAATTCGATGGATATGAATTTACGGTTTTTAAATCGCATCCAGGCGATCAGAGTAATATTTCCACCAACCGTATCGATTATATTCACGAAGATAAACTTGGCTATATTTGGTTTCAGACCTACGATGGACGAATACATCGTTTCGACCCACGAAAGGAAAAGTTTTACAGTTTGCCCTTTGCCACCAGCAGATACAGTTACGGTGTGGAGCGCAACCGCCGCTTTATTGAAACAGTCAATGGCGAATTGTGGATAGCCACAAACGATATTGGTGCTATTCGTGTAGTAACCGATCCGGAAACAGGCGAAATTACTACCTACGAATATTCAACATTCTCAAAAAATCAGATTTCCGACAATCTTGTTAATTTTGTACAGGAAGATCAGCAAAAAAATATATGGCTCGGTACTAATAATGCTTTACATTGCATCAGTACTGAATCGAATCAAATTAAAACCTATCAACCGGGGTCAAGCAGCTCGGCCAATTCATTCCATTCGTTTTTAGGAACTAAAAATTTTATCTGGTTTGGTGATAAAAACGGTGTTTTGTGGAAATTCTCGGTAAAATCGAATCGTTTCGATAAAATCCTGCTTGGTGTTAGTTCGCTAATTACCGATATTGCCGCTATTGATCAGCAACATTTGATTCTCACTACCAGAAACTTTGGTTTTTTTATTTACAATATAGCCAACGGACAAATTACCGGATTCAATTCGTTGAATCATCCTACCATTCTGAATAATAATTTTATTTCGGTAAAAATTGATTCTTACAAAACCGCCTGGCTCGAAAGTGAACAGGTTGGAGTTTTCCGGTACAGACTGTCCGATAACAGCGTGAAATACTTCAAACCTCAAACCGATGCTGTAAGCCGTGTGTCGGTGCTTCCGAATTTTATTGTGATTGAAGATGTGCGTAAAAGAGTATGGATTAATCCGCAGGGAGGTGGATTTTCGTATTATAACCGTCAGACCGATGAACTGGAGTATTTTTACAATAATCCGGCTTCGCCATCCAGTAGGTTTTCGAATGTGATTCACTCTGTATATGCCGATAGAACCGGAAATATCTGGATGTGTACGTACAACAAAGGTCTCGAAAAAATAAGCTTTACCACACCTCAGTTTAAAACAGGTAAAGTGAATAAAATACAGAATACACTCACTTCCAACGAAGTACGTGCTATGTCGCAATTGTCGAATGGCGATATTCTGATGGCTACCAAAGATGGTTTCATTCGTTTTCTCGATAGTAATATGAACGAACTCGGAATTCTGTCGCAAAACGGAGGTTTAAACAGTGGAGCGAAACTGAACGATTTGGCTTATTGTTTTCATCAGGATAAAAAACAAAATATATGGATAGGTACCAAAGGCGGTGGTATTTTATTGTTGAAACCAAAAAGCAGAACTCAGTTTGTGATGCAGCGTTTTGTGAATAACCCATTGGATAATACAAGCCTGTCGAACGATAATGTGTACAGCATTATTGAAGACAACAAGGGACGGATATTGGTTGGTACTTTTGGTGGTGGATTAAATGTGGTTAGTGAGGTGAATGGTAAAATATCGTTTTTGAATTTCCGCAATAAACTCAATAATTATCCTATTCAGACCTGCTCAAAAGTAAGGCATCTGCTGCAGGATAAAAGTAATACCCTGTGGGTGGCAACTGCTAACGGAATGCTTCAGATTGATAACTTTTTGGCTCCGGGAATGAAAGAATTTTACATTGAAAAACTTCCCGATAAAAACAATAGCTTGTCGAACAATGACGTGCATTATCTGTGTCTCGATCATCAAAATCAATTATGGATTGGTACTTTTGGCGGCGGACTGAATAAACTGATGTCGAAAGCAAACGCCGAAAATCCGGCAAGTTTCGAGAATTATTCCATAAAAGATGGCATGACAAGTGATATTGTGTTGAGCATATTGGAAGATAAAAACGGATACCTGTGGTTTTCGTCGGAGAATAGCATTTCCCGTTTCGATTCGAAAAGTAAATTCTTCCAGAATTACGATTTGTTCGATGGCAAATCTGACGCTCATTTTTCGGAAGCTGCCAGTTTGTATTCGCGGGCAGGTGTGATGTATTTTGGTGGAAATAAAGGATATGCTTATTTTTCACCAGTTAAAATTCAGCCAAGTCAGGAAAAACCGTCGATAGAATTTACACGTTTTCAGTTGTTTAACAACAACGTGAAAGTAGGTGAGGAGGGATCGCCTCTGGAAAACAGCATCGGGTATTCCGACGAGATCAGACTGACGCATAAACAATCAGTTTTCAGTATAGAATATGTGGCGCTGGATTATTTGCACCCCGACAAAATTAAATATGCATTTAAACTCGAAAATTTTGAGACTGACTGGAACTACGTTCAATCGCAACGCAAAGCTACTTATACAAATTTACCCAAAGGAACCTATTATTTTAAGGTAAAATCCACCAACAACGAAGGTGTTTGGGTTGAAAACGAAAAGATACTTAAAATTGTTATCCTGCCTTCGTTTTGGGAAACACCTTTTGCATATATCATTTATTTTCTGATTTTTATGCTCATCCTCTATCTGGTATATTATCTTACCACCACTTATACCAAGCTCAAAAACGAAGTGGAAGTGGAGCAAAAAGTGACCGATATAAAATTGCGCTTTTTTACCAATATATCGCATGAGTTACGCACTCCGTTAACGCTGATTCTTGGCCCGGTTGAGAATATCCTTACCACCGAACGAATCAATGAAAATATTAAGGAGCAATTGCAGGTAGTACAGGGAAATGCTACCCGTATGTTGCGTTTAATCAATCAGATACTAGATTTCAGAAAGATTCAGAACAAGAAAATGAGGTTGAAAATACAACCAACCAAGCTGGATAAATTGCTGAAAGATATATGTTCAAATTTCAGTAAAGAAGCGCTCGATAGAAATTTAACTTTCCTGATATCGAATAAAGCAGCTGATGCTGTGTTGTGGATCGACAGAGATAAAACCGACATTATTATTTATAACCTGTTGTCAAACGCATTTAAGTATACTCAAAACGGTAAAAAAATTGAAGTCATCGTTGAGTTTGCATCCTCTAAAGGCGATGTGCGAATTATCGTGAAAGACGAAGGTATTGGTATTCCGCGCGAAAAACGTTCGGTATTGTTCGAACGGTTTACATCGGCCAACGAGATTCAGAATCTTGGAAATCAACGTGGTACGGGTATCGGACTCAATCTGGTTAAAGAACTGGTGGATTTGCACAAAGGAATTATTGAAGTGGAAAGCGAACCTGAAAAGGGAACTACATTTATGGTAACTTTCCTCAGTGGAAAAGAACATTATGGTAACGATGTGGATTTTGTGGTGGAAGATGAACTGGAATCGGAATACGAAAAGGCCGGTGTTGAAAAAATTCAGCATTTACCCGACGATATTGAATCGTTTGTGTCTATTAAGGAAGCACCGCAAATTCTGATTGTGGAGGACAACGACGATATGCGTAAATTCCTGACCAAATTCCTCGAAAAACATTACAGGATTGAAACGGCAGCCGATGGTGCAATAGGTTTGGAAAAAGCGTTAAGATTAGTTCCGGATATGATTATTTCCGATTTGATGATGCCGAACATGGATGGTTTGCAACTGACTGATGCTGTGAAGCAAAATGATAAAACCAGTCATATTCCTTTGCTGCTACTCACCGCCAAAACTGCTGTGGAAAGCCGGTTGGAAGCCATGAAATCGGGTGCCGACGATTACCTGACCAAGCCTTTCAGTCCGGTATTGCTCGAAGCCCGTATCGAAAATATTCTGGAGCAACGCCGTCGTTTGCAGGAACGTTATCGCAAGCATCTGCTCGATTTGGAACCGCAAAAGGTTGAAATGCAATCGCAGGATGAAGTTTTTCTGGCTAAACTGCTCAATTTTATGGAGAAGAATATTGATAACAGCGAACTTACGGTTGATGAAATGGTTTCCGAAATGGCTTTTGGTCGTACGGTTTTCTTCAATAAACTGAAAGGGCTCACCGGACTAGCTCCGATAGAATTTATCCGGGAAATGCGTATCAAACGAGCTGCACAGCTACTTCGTTCGGGAGAATACAATGTATCGCAGATAACCTATATGGTGGGTATGAGTGATTCACGCTACTTTAGCAAATGCTTTAAAAAAGTGTATGGCATGACTCCTTCGGAATATAAAAAAGATTTGGAAGACAGGAAGGAAACGGAGAATTAGCTTCGCTGTTATTACTCCCTTCGGTCGTGTTATTAGGCTTCGCCTGTTATTTACACTTCGTGTGATATTAGCCTTCGGCTGATATTAGCTACGCTGAATTGCATTTTAGGGTCTCGCGAACCAACGTTTCAATAGCGTTCGACTAAGCTCACGCCGAAGTCTATCGGAACGTTGGTTCGCTTGTCCCCCTATTAACTTATTACTTCCTATAGTCTGATATTAATTGCATTGAAAAAAACTTTGGACTCAAAACTATCAATTGCTTGCTGCTTGCAGCTTACCGTTTGCTGCCTTATCTGATTTTATACGAAGTGCGTGCTTTGCCTTTCACTATGTTGGTGAGTTTCGATTTGAGTAATTGTCGGCGAATGGGTGTTACTTTATCGGTAAAAAGGTTTCCTTCCAAATGGTCATATTCGTGCTGAATAACACGGGCTTTGTAACCTTCGTATTCTTCTGTATGTTCATTAAAGTCGGTGTCGACATATTTAATAACAATTTTCTGTGCTCTGTTTACCGATTCATGTATGCCGGGAATGCTTAAACAACCCTCTTCGCCCGAAACTACCTCATCGCTGAATGATATAATCTCAGGATTAATCATCGCAATTCTGAAACTTCCAAGTTCCGGATTTTCTTCCTTAAAGGGAGCCAAATCAATTACTAAAAGTCGTATAGGTAAACCTACCTGCGGAGCAGCCAGTCCAACACCATCGGCGTTGTACATGGTGTCGAACATATTGTTAATCAGTTCAGGTAGCTGTGGGTAATCTTTGGTTATAGGTTCTGCTATTTTGCGTAAAACGGGATTGCCGTATGTGTAAATCGGGAGAATCATATAGTTGATGAAGTTTGAAAGTTGTAAAGTTATAAAGTTTGAAAGTCAATTATGAATTATCCATTATTCATTAACGAACGCTTTCCAGATATGTTTGTAAAATGATAGTTGCAGCTATTTTATCCACCAGTGATTTATCCTGTCGGTCTTTTTTCTTAAGTCCGGCATCGAGCATGGTTTTGTGAGCCATAACCGATGTGTAACGTTCATCGACATAAATGAGTTCGATATCCGGGAAGTTTTTCTTCAGAACGTCAGCAAACGGTCTGATATACTGCATCGATTCTGATTCCCTGCCATTCGTTTGCATTGGATAACCCATCACGAACTTTTCCACCTTTTCACGTTGGGTATAAGCTTTTATGTAATCAAGAACTTTATCCGTGGCAACAGTATCCAGAGCATTGGCTGTAATCTGTAACGCATCTGTCACAGCCAGTCCCACTCTTTTTCTGCCATAATCTATCGAAAGTATTCTTGCCATATCTGCTGATTTAATTTCCGACTGCAAAAGTACAAAAAAACTCCTGTTTTACTCCCTTTGGTCGTGATATTTGTTTCCTTCGGTCACGTTATTCGGCTACGCCTGATATTAGCCTTCGGCTGTTATTCGCTTCGCTGTTATTACTCCCTACGGTCGTGATATTTAGCCTACGGCTGATATTCGCTTCGCTGTTATTACTCCCTACGGTCTTGATATTTAGCCTTCGGCTGTTATTATGTTGCAGTCGGTATTCCCCCTTATAACTAAATTTTTTCCATTTCCTTTCCCTATAATCATAAAGAAATCCATTTCCTTTCCCCAGCTGGGGAGAGTACCCGAATGGGGAGAGAGGTCTGGAGAGGGGGCAGGGGGTGAGATCCTCCACTCAGAACTCAGAACTCAGAACTCAGAACTCAGAACTCAGAACTCAGAACTCAGAACTCAGAACTCAGAACTACTAACTACCTACTACAAACTACCTACTCCTTACAGTTTCATGTTTTTGCGCAGGTTTTTTCTCTTATTATTCACATAAATTAAAAGTTTTATATATCTTTGCAGGTACAAGAATTATTTTTGAATTGATTTCCGATGCATGCACGAACATTTTATTGTTCTGTGGCTAATAAGCAGGAGATGTCTGATTTTTTTTTCGACTTTTGCTTACCAACGAAAAGCAAGCAGAAACAAACATTGAATTGTTTGCCCGAAAAGAAATGGTCAACGAATGAAAAACTGACATTTTGATAAATTACGTACGGTTTACAGACCGCAATTTATATATATTCAACATTCTAACGGCTGAATTTGCCGAAAATGAATTGTTTACATTCAGTCGGGTGAAAAAAAGTAACCCGGTAGGATGTTTTGATGACAAGCTACCGAATTGAGGTCTGAAAGCGATTCAGACTGATATGATAGTGGCTTTTTTTATTTGACTACGATTTTTCCACCTTATATTAACTTTAACGCTGATATGCAATAAGTAGTTATGAATTGGTATGTTCTATATACAACAGCTAAAGCCGAAAAACAGGTTGAGATACGCCTGAAGGCCAGGGATATTGAAACATATCTACCGCTGCATTTATGTCCGCGTAAATGGTCGGACAGGGTAAAAATGGTTGAAATGCCGCTTTTTCCCTCATATATCTTTGTAAAGACAACCGACGAACAGCTCAGGACTTTGTATCAGATAAATGGAGTAGCCAGAATTGTGTATTACAATGGAAGTCCGGCAATTGTCCGTCAGAAAGAAATTGATGCTATGCGAACCTTTGTTGAGAAAGCCAGGGAGAAAAGTTGTACTTTCCTTTCGGACGACGAGGTGAAGGTAGTTTGCGGGCCACTGAAAAATGTACAGGGCAAGGTTGTTAAGGCCGGTAAGGATAAACTGATTTTATTTGTGGAACAAATAGGGGTAACTGTTTGCGTGCAGCTAAATCAGGTGGTGAAGAAATGAAGAATTTGAAGATTTGTCCCGATAGCTATCGGGATTGAAGATTTTTTTAATATAGCATACTTAAAAACTTATTATATTTTGAACGTGAAAAAAATATTATTTCCTCTGCTTATCGTAGCGCTGTTCAGTAGTTGCGATGCCTATAAAAATGTGGTTTATTTGCAGAATAGCGGCACTGTTGCTTCTCTTGAAGCAACCTCTGTGAAGGCAGTACCTGATCCTGTTCTGAAAACGGGGGATTTACTGACTGTTACTGTGAACTCGCTGAATGCTGAGGCTGCAGCTCCGTTTAATTTACCCGTTGTTCCCGGTGGTGAAGCCATGAAAATGTATAGTATAGGTTCAGGTTCCAGTCTGTCGGGCGGCGCAAGCTTGCAAAATTATCTGATCGATGTGCAGGGCGATATGATTTTTCCGGTTCTTGGAAAAATTCATGCAGCAGGACTTACTAAAACTGCACTGTCGGAATTGCTCACCTCCAAAATATATCCGGCTTTTCTGAAAGATGAACCCATTATTACCATTCGCTATGCCAATTATAAAGTGTCGGTGTTGGGTGAGGTAAACCGACCGGGTATTCTCGCTATTGATAATGAGCGTATCAGCATACTCGAAGCTATTGCACAGGCCGGCGATTTAACTATCTATGGGCAACGCGAAAATGTGTTGTTGATTCGTGAGAACGAAAAAGGTGAACGCGTCAGTTACCGTATCGATTTGCGAAATCCGAAATTAGTGACATCCGATTATTATTATCTGCAACAAAACGATGTACTGTATGTACAACCCAATAATCCGAAAGCCAGAGGTTCGGCACTCGGTTCGGCGGAATCGCTGTCGATTTCCATCGTAGGAACGCTTATTTCACTCACATCGTTGATGATTAATATACTTAAGTAAAAAGTTGGAAAGTAAAAAGTTAGAAAGTAAAAAGTTAGAAAGTAAAAAGTTGGAAAGTAAAAAGTTATAATGTAGAAAGGTTATAGTATGAAAATAGAAAGATTTGAAGATATTATTGCATGGCAAAAAGCGTTGGATTTGACTGTTGAAATTTATAATTTATTTGAGAAAACAAATGATTTTGGGTTTAAAGATCAGATTCAAAAGAGCTTCCGTTTCAATAATGAACAATATCGCCGAAGGATTTGAAAGAATGAGCAATAATGAATTCAGACATTTTCTTTATATTGCTAAAGGTTCATGTGGTGAAGTACGTTCAATGCTGATTTTAGCAAAAAAATTGAATAAATTGCCGGAAGAGAAAGCAGATGAATTAAAAAAAATATCTTTAGAAATATCCAAAATGCTCTCAGGACTAATTAAAACTTTATAAACTTTCAACTTTACAAACTTTATAAACTTTCAACTTTACAAACTCAAATAAAATATGGATAATTATTTAGATCAACTTGAACAGGAATTGCAGGAAAAACCCATAAACTGGCGGGAGATTTTCGAAAAAATTCTGATGCACTGGAAATGGTTTGTGCTTTCGGGGGTAATTGCCCTGATTGCCGGAGCTATTTACGGACGAATGCAGCAGGATGTATATGAGCTGAAATCATCTATTCTGATTATTGACCAAACCCGCAGCGGACAGATGAACGAAATGTCGGTGCTGAAACAGTTGGATGCAGCCGGTATGGGAGGTCGATCCACATCCATGATCAATAACGAGGAACAGGTTATCAAGTCGACTGTGTTGATGAAAAAGGTGATAAACAAGCTTGAACTTTATACTACTTATACATCAGAAAAATTTCTTCAGACCAAAGAATTATATACCGAATCTCCATTGTATGTACGTTTGGATAGTGCTGCGTTGGCAGAATTGAAAGCAACACTGGTACTGAAAGTGATACCTGCCAAAAACGGTCTTATAGTAAAAGGATCTTTTAAAAAGGAACAGTTTGAGCAAAAAATCACTCAACTTCCGGCCTTTCTGAAAACTCCTGCCGGTACGGTTTATATGCAGGTACGCCCCGATAGACAATTTCCGGAAGAAGAAATCACTATTACTATTAGCGATCCGGTAAAAGTTGCCAGAAATATTGCCAAAGGCGCTATCAGTACCGAAGTTGGTAAAATGATTGATGTAATTGATATTACCATTAAAACTTCGAATGTAAAAAAAGGACAGGATATACTGAATGCTCTGGCTGAAGTGTATAACCGCGATGCTTCCGAACAAAATAATTTATCGGCCATCAATACCGTGAAGTTTATCGACGACCGTATGGTGTTGTTAACCGAGGAACTGAGTAATGTGGAAAAAGAAGTGGAGGATTATAAGCAAACCAATCATCTGACTGATATTGATCAGGATGCGCAGATATTCCTGGAAAAAAATTCTTTGTTCGATCAGCGACAAATTGATGTTGAAATGCAACAACATTTGATTAAATATATCGAAGATTTTGTGAAACAACCGGCAAACCGGTATGCGTTGATTCCTAATCTGGGTTTGACCGATGCGGGACTTGTGGGTGTTATTCAGAAATACAACGAACTGGTGATCAACAGACAACGACTGGCTCATGGTTCGTCGGATGAAAATCCATCGCTTAAATTGGTTGAACAGGAAATTACCCTTACCCGCAATGCCATATTAACAGGTATAAGCAATAGCCGGAAAGGTCTTCAGATAACGGGTAATGATCTGAAATTGCAAAACTCCGAGATGATGGGTAAAATAAGAAGTATACCACGCAAAGAACGTGAGATTCTGGAAATCAAACGTCAACAACAGGTGAAAGCTTCTTTATACTTATTCCTGTTACAGAAACGTGAAGAAGCCGGGCTGAATACAGCAGTGTCTGTTCCCAAAGGCCGTGTGCTTAATACGCCCGACGATTTTAGTCAGATTGCTCCGCATCGGAACTTAATTCTGGGTATCTTCTTTCTGGTGGGTCTGCTTATTCCCGGTATTGTTATTTATATTCTGGAATTACTAAATACAACAGTTCGTCACCGTTCCGATATTGAAAAACTTACCGATATACCGGTGATTACTGAGTTGGGACATAATCAGGAAGATGGCATATTTATCAATCCGCAAACCAATGCCAGTTCCAACTCGGAGCTTTTCCGTTTGTTGCGAACCAAGTTGCAGTTTACGCTCGATTATCCTGCCGAAAAGGTGATTCTGGTAACTTCCACCATGGCTGGCGAAGGTAAAACTTTTGTCAGTATCAATCTGGCAACCATGCTGTCGCTTACCGACAAAAAAGTGTTGCTGATGGGTATGGATCTCCGGAAGCCTCAAATAGCACGTTACTTTGGTATTACCCGCAAGGAAGGTTTGACATCGTATCTGTCTGGACAGGAAAAAGATTACCGGCCGATGTTATATACGCCGGAACAATTTCCGAATCTAACGGTACTGCCGGCCGGTATTGTTCCTCCAAACCCAACTGAATTAATACAGCGTGAACGTTTCGATGCGATGGTTGTCGATCTGAAAAAGGAATACGACTATGTGATTATTGATACAGCTCCGGTGGGAGCAGTTTCTGATACCTTCCTGATCGACAGAGTTAGCAATCTGACATTGTATGTGTGTAGAGCCGATTATACCGATAAACGCAATATTGAATTTGTGAACCGGGTGAAAGCTGAAAATTCACTCAAACGTATTTTCTTTGTTATCAACGATGTAAATCTGGAAATTAACCGGTATACATACAGTCGTCGCTACGGGTACGGATATGGTAAAACGTACGGATACGGATACGGGTACGGAAAGAAAGGGGAGTAGGTAGTATTGAGTTCTGAGTCCGGAGTAGGTAGTTAGTAGTCGGGATTTGGCATTTTTGAAGTTCTGTTAAGCAGTCTTTGATAGCTATTGAGAGAGTTGATGTGAGGATGTCGGGTGTCGCGAGTTCCGACTCGCGAATTTGGATGTGGTGATGTGTCCCTAATACTATCAGGAGAGTTGACGTGCATATGTGATGATGCATAAATAATTAATGAATTAATTGAAAATGTATAAAATGTAAATGATTCAAATAATGAAAAGTAAAGGTTTTGTTCTACTCGTATTGCTTTTTGTACTATCTGTTGTTTCGGCACAAAAATATCAAAGTTCATCTTCCGGTACCGGATGGTATGTCGGCGTCAATGCGGGTGTCAATCTTTTTATATCCGAGAATTATGCTGCTTATCTGCCTGATGTCTCCAAAATGCCGAAAGCCATTGGTAATAATATCGGTCTTACGGTTGGATATGATTTTTCATCGGTGTGGGGTGCGAGAGCGGTATTCACAAATCAGAATTTCAACTGGCCCTTCGATAGTCAGCTCACCATCAAATCTTTTTCTTCACCTCAGCTTATTTTTGATGCCGTGCTGAATCTGAACAATGCGCTCAAATTCAATTTCCTGAATGGTAATAGTGATATACTTCTGTATGCCGGTGCGGGTGGTTTCTACCGACCGCTTTTCGGGACTTTGCCTCCTGTAACATCCTATGTTTTGCAGGGTGGGGGACAGTTTAATTTCCATGTGGATACCAATTGGGATATTACTCTGGCCGGAGAAATCAATGCTACTGATGATAAACTGAATAGCCTTGCTATGGATGGATTTCCGGTGGATATATACCCGGCTGCCAAAATCGGATTTATATATCATTTCGATGGAGAGGCAAATAGGAAGTGTATGTGTTACTATTGAGAAGAAAGTTGGAAAGTTGGAAAGTAAGAAAGTAGAAAGTTATAAAGTTTTTAAAGTTGGAAGACAGTTGGTAGTAGGTAGAAAGTAGGGGTAAAAGAGTAATGGTGTAATTGTGTAAGCTTGCTATACAGCGTTCCTTTTCTTTTTGATTAGGTCGTTCTGCAGATAATCATATTACATAACAACTGGTTTAGAGAAAAAAACGCTGAAATTCGCAAAAAAAACGCTGAAAATGAGTGTTATTGTAAAAAAAAATGTATTTTTGCAAGATAGTGTTGTAAATTGCAAATGATACTATGATAACTGTTGAATATTTACAACATAAATAACATAAAATCAAAATATTAAATTGATATGAAAAAGCTGACTATCATTACATTGGTTCTGTTGATGACCACAGTGCTTCAAAGCTTTGCGCAGGAAAAATCCACTGCTTTTAAACCAGGCTGGTCATTGGGACTGAATGGCGGGGTTAACTGGTTTATGGGAGAAGGAAATAATATTCTGGATGGTACCGGTAGCAATGCATGGTCACTTCCCGGAAGTATGGGCTATCTGGGACGTTTCTCAGGTACTTACAATTTTACTCCTGTTTGGGCTTTACGTGGTATGCTTGGTTTTAATCAGTATAATCATTACAGGCCAACTTATACAACTCCTTTTAATGGTGAAAGTCTGACAGCCGATGTGTTGTTGAATTTATCAGCGTTGGAAAATGGTTGGGATGCTAACCGCTGGTTCGATTTTCTTCTTTTTGCCGGTACCGGTGTTGATTATATGAATAAAAATACGGTTACTACGCCTTTTGCAAGTCCTTTTTTACGTGCAGGTGCGCAGGCCGATATTAAACTCACCAATGATTTAAAACTGAATATTATTGCTGAAGGCAATATGATGACTGATAATACGAACGATGAAGTATCAGCTATGTTTTTCGATGCTTCTCCCGCCTTAACCCTGGGTATCAGTTATCGTTTACCTGAATATGTAAAGAAAGCACCAAAACCGATAGAGCCGGAAGTTGTTGTTCCTGTAGTAACAGAACCAACCGTGCCTGTTGTAACCGAACCTACAGTACCTGTGGTGACAGAACCAACTGTTCCTGTGGTAACAGAACCGGAAAAACCTATTGTAGCTAAAGTGGATACAGTGAAACCGGTTGTTCCAACAGTAGTAGAGCCGGTAGTTCCTGTAGTTGTTCCTCCGGTAGTGGCTATTACTACACCTGAAATCAAAGAAAGCGTATTCTATGGCATCAATAAATTTACGGTAACCGATAGCAAACAGCAGGAAATTGTGGATAAAATTGTATCTTACATGAATGCAAATCCTACAGCTATTGTTACTGTTAGTGGTTATGCCGATAACGCTACAGGTACAGCTGCTGTAAACCGCGAAGTATCGAAACGTCGTGCTGTAAATCTGGCTAATCTGCTGATCAATAAATACAATATCCCTGCTGATCGTATACAGGTGAAATGGTATGGCAGCGCTGTACAACCTTACAAAGAAGTAGTGAAAAACCGTGTGGTTATTATTAACTCCGGCGAAGAAGCAAATACAACAAAAGCAATTGGAACGGTTCCTGCTACCAATTTAGATGCAGCTTCGGTTAGCTCTATGGTACGCGATGCTTTTGCTCAGGTTTTCTTCCTGATTGAAAAAGCTGAAATAGGTGATGATGCACAGATAGCTGAACTGAATAAGGTTGCTGACTATCTGAAAACAAACCCGAATGCACAGATTATTGTGAACGGATATGCCAGTAAAACTGCCGGTGTAACACCAGAATACAATACCGAACTTTCGAAAAAACGTGCCGTAAGCGTAGCCAATTATCTGATTCAGAAATGTGGTGCAAGTACCAAACAGGTAACAGTACGTTGGTTTGGCGATGGAGTTCAGCCTTACTCTACCGACCTGGTGAAAAATCAGTTGGTTATTGTAAAAGTAAAATGATTTTAGTTGAAAGTTAGAAAGTGAAAAGTTAGAAAGTAGAAAGTTATAAAGTAAAAAGCCTGATAGTGTAAATGCTATCAGGCTTTTTGTTTTAATCCGTCAGACGGGACATCCGTCAGACGGGATGTTGGTCAGATGAGGCAGGAGTGATGGCATTGTTATTCGGGTGATTGGAATTCCGATTCCAATTTAGAAGTTAGAAAGTAAGAAGTTTGAAAGTTATAAAGTAAAGGCCTGATAGTGTACAAATGCTATCAGGCTTTTGTTTTAATCCGTCAGACGGGACATCCGTCAGACGGGATGTTGGTCAGATGAGGCAGGAGTGATGGCATTGTTATTCGGGTGATTGGAATTCCGATTCCAATTTAGAAGTTAGAAAGTAAGAAGTTTGAAAGTTATAAAGTAAAGGCCTGATAGTGTACAAATGCTATCAGGCTTTTGTTTTAATCCGTCAGACGGGACATCCGTCAGACGGGATGTTGGTCAGATGAGGCAGGAGTGATGGCATTGTTATTCGGGTGATTGGAATTCCGATTCCAATTTAGAAGTTAGAAAGTAGAAAGTTATAAAGTAAAGGCCTGATAGTGTACAAATGCTATCAGGCTTTTGTTTTAATCCGTCAGACGGGACATCCGTCAGACGGGATGTTGGTCAGATGAGGCAGGAGTGATGGCATTGTTATTCGGGTGATTGGAATTCCGATTCCAATTTAGAAGTTAGAAAGTAAGAAGTTTGAAAGTTATAAAGTAAAGGACTGATAGTGTAAAAATGAACTGCATCCCAAAAGTTTTTTGTCTAACTTTTGGAATGCAGTTCAGAGCTCGCTGCACCCGAAAATCGGCACTTTTTATGGGTCAATAGCGCTTCCAGTCTGTCATATTAAAACCAAAAAAGACCTCTCCCAACCTCTCCGGAGGAGAGGAGCAGAGCGCTTCCATAGATTCTTTGTATTATCATTTTTTTTCTTACATATCGTGGGACAAGTGACATCCCTGTCGCTTGATGGATTTATATACAACGCTGTCAGGTTTTTTAAACGCTGACAGGTTTAGTTCATGCACCCGAAAACCTGCGCTTTTTTCCGGGTAAACAGAGCTTCCAGCCTGTTTTCTTCTTTATGATAAACCTCTGACAGAGTTTGCAATTCCTGTCAGGGTTCGTGCTGCACCCGAAAACCTGCACTTTCTAAATATTATGATATTTCAGATTCTATGCAATAAAATAAATCCTTCACAAAACCATAAAAAAATAATAAATGCGGTGTTTTTCGGATGATTCGTCCCGATAGCTATCGGGATCCAGGTCGAAGTATATTCACTAATCAGCGAGTCGGAACTCGCTGCACCCGAAAAACTGCGCTAATTCCTTTTACTATCGCGACTTGGAAGTCGCGAGACCCAAAAACGTACGCTGTCAGGTTTAGCCCGCACCAAAAATTCGCTTTTTGCGAAGCAAAATAATCCGGAAAAAAATCCGTCTTCTTCTATATTTAAAATCCGCTTATATCAGCGTTCCATTCTTTTTTACTCCATGGGTCAATAGCGCTTCCAGCCTGTTATATTTAAACCAAAAAAGACCTCTCCCAACCTCTCCCGAGGAGAGGAGCACAGCGCTTCCATAGATTCTTTGTATTATCATTCTTTTTTTTCTTACAAATCGTGGGACAAGCGACATCTCTGTCGCTTGAAACATAAATTCAAACCTGATGAATATCGCGACTTGGATCCCGATAGCTATCGGGACGCGAGACCCGAAAACAAACGCTGCCAGGTTTAGCTACGCACCCAAAAAATGTGCTTACAACTATTGTTTTATGTTACTTTATTGATTACTTGTTATTGCAAATGTAGAATAATAGTATTTATGTCTTTGATATAATTGCGTTTATTGTGATTTTTTTTATAGATTTGCAAAATTAGTTTTCTAATGAGTTGAAGTTATGAAAAAAACAAAACAGGAGTTGCTTCTTGAAATTAAAAATTTGATTATTTCTGTAAATAATAGCGGAAAGGTAATTCTTTATGGTTCGCAAGCAAGAAATTCAGCAAATCAGAATTCAGACTGGGATTTGCTTATTTTACTGGATAAACCAAAAATTGAAAATGAGGATTTTGATAAAATATCATATCCATTAATTGAGTTAGGCTGGAAAGAAGGAGAACAGATCAGTCCTAAACTTTATACCTTTAGTGAATGGCAAAAAAGAAATTTTACTCAGTTTTATAAAAATATTGAGATGGAAGGGATTGTACTATGAGCTTAACAGAAGAAGAAAGAGATGCTATTGTTTTTTACAGAATTCAAAAATCTAAGGACACATTAAATGAAGCGATCGGAATTGCTCAACTAAATTATTGGAATGCAGTTACAAACCGATTATATTATGCCTGTTATTATATGACATCAGCATTACTAATTAAATATGGTTATAATGCACAAACACATTCAGGTATTATCAGACTTTTTGGATTGCATTTTGTTGCTACCGGTTTAGTTGATAAAGAGCATTCCAAATTGTATTCAAAGCTTTTTGAAATGCGGCAAACAGGTGATTATGATGACTTGTTTAATTTGTCGGAGGCTGATATTAAACCATTAATCGATCCGGCAATTAAATATATAATTGAGATAGAAAAACTGATAAATAAAAAACAATAAACTGATTCTTACTTTCCATGGGTCAATAGTGCTTCCAGTCTGTTTACTTTAAACCAAAAAAGACCTCTCCCAACCTCTCCCAAGGAGAGGAGCAGAGCGCTACCATAGATTCTTTGTATCATCACCTTTTTCTTCCTTACATATCGTGGGACAAGCGACATCCCTGTGGCTTGAAAAAATTCCTGATAATTATCGCGACTTGGAAGTTCGCGAGACCCGAAAACAAACGCTGCCAGGTTTAGTTACGCACCAAAAATCCGCTTTTGCAAAGCAAAATAATCCGAAAAAAAATCCGTCTTTTTCTATATTTAAAATCCGCTTATATCAGCCATATCCGCTAAATCCGCGTTCTATTCTTTTTTACTCCATGGGTCAATAGCGCTTCCAGTCTGTTTACTTTAAACCAAAAAAGACCTCTCCCAACCTCTCCCGAGGAGAGGAGCAGAGCGCTGCCATAGATTCTTTGTATTATCTTTTTTTTCTTACATATCGTGGGACAAGCCACATCCCTGTCGCTTGATGGATTTATATACAACGCTGTCAGGTTTTTTAAACGCTGACAGGTTTAGTTCATGCACCCGAAAACCTGCACTTTTTTCCGGGTAAACAGAGCTTCCAGCCTGTTTTCTTCTTTATGATAAACCTCTGACAGAGTTTGCAATTCCTGTCAGGGTTCGTGCTGCACCCGAAAACCGGCACTTTCTAAATATTATGATATTTCAGATTATATGCAATAAAATAAATCCTTCACAAAACCATAAAAAATAATAAATGCGGTATTTTTCGGGTGATTCGACTTCCAGGTCGAAGTATATTCTTTAATCAGCGAGTCGGAACTCGCTGCACCCGAAAAACTGCGCTAATTCCTTTTACTATCGCGACTTGGAAGTCGCGAGACCCGAAACACATATCAGCGAAGCTAATATCAGCCGAAGGCTAATTAATACGATCTCGCCTCTGGCGAGAGAGTAATAACAGGCGCAGCCTAATATTGTCCGTAGGGCATGATAAAAAAATCTCCCCGACTTTTTGCAGGAAGAGTCGGGGAGAGGTTTTGTTTATAGAATCAATGAGGTTTGCATGGCGCTCCAGGGCCCGGATAGTTCGGGATGTTTGGTGCAATACCAACGGAAATAGATGTACAGATTTTTGGCTGAACTGCCTGATCCTAATGCAAGCGTAAAAGTACCACGGGTTGATATCTCCTTGCTCAAACCCGGAGCTTCTGCCGATACAGGTGGCGTATCGCTTACTATATACACATATTGAACACTGTCGGCAACGCTGTAAATAGCGGAACGTTGTCCTGTGGTGCTGTAACATTTAATATTCATTGATCCTCCGCCCAGGGGTTGTATGGTTACTGTTACCGGTTCGGTGATAGGGGTGGTCAATACTGAACGCCGGGTTTTCTGCAGAATTCCGATATTAATATTGAAAATACCCAAATCTTCAATAATCACGTTGGGCGATGCGGCTATGCGGTCGAGTATACGGTTTTTTTGATCGTACTCAATGGTATCGCTGATGATTTGTAATAGTTTATCCCGCACAGCTATGGTTCTGCTGTTTTTCTTGTCCTTGTACTTTTGGTAATCGGGCATCCATTTGTCGGCAAATGCTTTCCATTGCGTACTCTCATCGGTCAAAATGCCCAATCGTTCGGCATTGGTGGGTGTGCCTTTAAATAAATAATTACTTGTGTTCACAATGTAGGTATCGAAGTCATCAATACCGCGGGGAATTCTTGTTCCTGTTGCCATAAATTAATTGCTTTAGGTAAATAAATTTGTTAATAAATTCTAATGAACGTCTTTGGTGATATATAAAATATTGTTATTTTTAATAAAGCTATGTCAGAATACTGTTATCCTGTGACGAATGCAAATCTATGTGTTGAAAAAATCTTCTGCAATAGTGAAAAATCATTATATACTATTTATCTCATTACTAAACTTAAAACAGGTTCTGTGTCGACAGAATAAATAAATAATCTAAATATTTATATAAATAATTAAAAAAGTATTATGGAAAGCCAAAATGAAAAATTAAAAAACTATGTTTTAAAATTGCAATTACAGGAAACAAAAGAAAGTAATGCCCGTATTCAGGATCCGGAATCAATGATGGATGCATCAACCCTGAACCACAACGAAGGTGTTTTGATATTCGACACCTTCAAAGATGCATATCACATTGTCAAATGGACGCACAACGAAAACTATCCTTTTGAAACTACGCTATCCGGCTACGATTCACTTCAGAGAATGGTACATCCCGACGAACGGACCTATGTGGTGAATGGCAAACTTGAAGCATTAAAACTCAAAGAGAAGTGCAATGATCCTGATATTTTTTCGTATAAACTGATGTACGAATGTAGTTTAAAGGATAAAAACGGTAATTACCGACGGTTTCATTTTCAGTACAGTATAGCTGAACAGGATGACTGCGGAGATATACGTTTTTTACTATTGCTGATAAACGAAATAGGAGAGTATGATGCAGAGAAACCGGCACGTGGTATGTGCACATACAAACGTTTCGCCGATCAATTACATGCCATCGATACTGAAACCTGTCTGACCAAAACCGAAATCACAGTGTTGAAGCTTCTTTCCAAAGGTTACGATAGTACCAAAGTGGCTGCAGAACTGGCTAACTCCGTATACACTATCAATAACCATCGCTGTAAAGTACTGGATAAATTAGGCGCTAACAATGTTGCCCAGGCAGTTCGCTATGGACTGATGATGGAAATTATTTGAAAAGGTAGAAAGTTGGAAAGTAGAAAGTTATAAAGTAGAAAGTTGATAAAGTTGGCAAGTAGAAAGTTATAAAGTAGAAAGTTATAAAGTTGGAAAGTAGAAAGTTATAAAGTTGGAAAGTAGAAAGTTATAAAGTTGGAAAGTAGAAAGTTCATAAAGTTGGAAAGTTGGAAGTTTTGGGCACTATCAGAATACCCTTGCAGTTCGTTTATATACATTTGCGAACTGTAAGGTTTGTTGCAGGATGTAAAAAGGTATCTCCAAATATCTAAAAACTAACCTGACAGATTCTGATGGTAGCTTGAAGAATGCAGAAGATAATTTCACACATCTACAAACCACCTTTATACCGCTAAAAAGTATCTTGTCGGAATACCACATCAGTTCTTCATGGGGGAACAGCACTTCCGGCTTTTTTTAGAACTATGAATTCCACGGGTCGACGGGCATCCTGCCTGTTATCTTTAAAACAAATAAGAAATTATAAACTACGAATCCCACAAATTATATGAATTTGCATTATCTCCGCATTCAGGATTAGTGCTGCACCCGAAATAAACTGCGCTTACTTATGGGTAAACAGAGCTTCCAGCCTGTTTTCTTCTTTGTTTTAAACCTCTGACAGAGTTTGCAACTCCTGTCAGGGTTCGTGCTGCACCCGAAATAAACTGCGCTTTCCAAATATTGTGATATTTTAGATTCTATGCAATAACACAAATCCTTCACAAAACCATAAACAAACAATAAACGCGGTATTTTTCGGGTGATTCGACTCCCAGGTCGAAGTATATTCTTTAATCAGCGAGTCGGAACTCGCTGCACCCGAAAAACTGCGCTAATTCCTTTTACTATCGCGACCTGGAAGTCGCGAGACCCGAAAAATAAACGCTGCTAGGTTTAGCCCACGCACCAAAAATCCGCTTTTTGCGAAGCAAAATAATCCGAAAAAAATCCGTCTTTTAAATAAAAAATCCGCTTATATCAGCTCAATCCGCGATGTTGAAAACAATCAGCGTTCTATTTTTTTTTACTCCATGGGTCAATAGGCTTCCAGCCTGTCATATTAAAACAAAAAAGACCTCTCCCAACCTCTCCCGAGGAGAGGAGCAGAGCGCTTCCATAGATTCTTTGTATTATCATTCTTTTTTTTTCTTACAAATCGTGGGACAAGCGACTTCCCTGTCGCTTGAAAAAATTCCTGATAATTATCGCGACTTGGAAGTTCGCGAGACCCGAAAATAAACGCTGTCAGGGTTAGTGCTGCACCCAAAAAACCTGCACTTTCTAAATATTGCAAGCGGGCATATAGCGAAAATTGCAAATTATTCTTATCTTTGACCCTTGTAATCGCTACAAAAGTTAAATAAATAACAGGAATAAATGGTTGTAATTACGGCTTTTTTTATTGCAAAATTGAAAAAACTGATAATTTATCATTATTTCAGGCTTATGACGAAAGATTATACCACACTATACTCTCTTAGTTGCAGGTATACAAATCATAAAACAATTCATTCATAATATCTTAATTCAGAAATGAGAACTCTAAATGCACATGATCAATTAGTTTCAAAATTGGTTTCAAATAACCGGTTTTGGTCATTTGACATGAACAAAAGTAATGCTATTCCTGACGATATTTTAATTGAGAAAACATTGGTTTATCTTGATATTGATGATATAAATTTGCTTTTCAGATTATATCCGCACAAAAAAATCAAACAGGTTTGGCTGGATAGAATTGTAACACAAGGTGCTTATTATAAACGACTAAACAATTTGCTCGCCTGGATGTATTTTGGCATTAAAAACCCGGACAGATACCTGAAAAAAGTTGAAAATAAACATTTGAGCATTTACTAATGAAAGCTTTAGCACCACATACTTCAAAGATATTTGAGAGTGTTTGTAAACTCGATTGTATAAAGAATTACTGTTTGGTGGGCGGTACTGCCTTGTCATTACAGTTACAAACCCGCCTGAGCGAAGATCTCGATTTTATGAGTTGGATTTCGAATAAAAATCAAAAGCCGGAAGTCGATTGGGTTAAAATTGAGAAAGAATTGAGTGGAATTGGGAGCATTGAAGCGCGTGAAATTTGGGACTTTGATCATGTTGAATTTATTGTTTCGGGTGTGAAACTCTCATTTTATGCTTCCGCTAAATATTCACCCGTTACCACAGCAATTCCATTTAAAGACAATTTATTATTGGCTGACATCATGGCAATTGCAGCTATGAAAATGGAGGTGTTGATGCGTCGAAGCAATTTCAGAGATTATTATGACATCTATTCAATACTTAAAAACGGATATAATTTCAGAGAAATAATAACAAAAGCGACTGCTTATTCCGGACATTTACTGTCCACCAAAAACCTGCTGGCAATGCTTTTGGATAGTAAACGCTTTCAAATTGATAGTAACTTTGCTCTATTGGAACCAGTATATCAGGTTACACCTTCCGAAATAGAGGAGTCAATTAAAGTCCTTATTAAAAATACATTCTGAAAATATAAGCTAGTGCTAAGTACATGACAAAAAAAGAAATGGAACGCGCCTCCCGATAGCTATCAGAATCGCTAAATCCGCGTTCTATTGTTTTTATACTCCATGGGTCAATAGGCTTCTAGCCTGTTTTCTTTAAACCAAAAAAGACCTCTCCCAACCTCTCCCAAGGAGAGGAGCACAGCGCTACCATAGATTCTTTGTATTATCATTCTTTTTTTTCTTACATATCGTGGGACAAGCGACATCCTTGTGGCTTGAAAAAATTCCTGATGAATATCGCGACTTGGATCCCGATAGCTATCGGGACGCGAGACCCGAAAACGTACGCTGTCAGGTTTTGTTCACGCACCAAAAATCCGCTTTTTGCGAAGCAAAATAATCCGAAAAAAATCCGTCTTTTAAATAAAAAATCCGCTTATATCAGCCATATCCGCTAAATCCGCGTTCCATTCTTTTTTACTCCATGGGTCAATAGGCTTCCAGCCTGTCATATTAAAACCAAAAAAGACCTCTCCCAACCTCTCCCGAGGAGAGGAGCAGAGCGCTGCCATAGATTCTTTGTATTATCATTTTTTTTTCTTACATATCGTGGGACAAGCGACATCCCTGTCGCTTGAAAAAATTCCTGATGAATATCGCGACTTGGATCCCGATAGCTATCGGGACGCGAGACCCGAAAACGTACGCTGTCAGGTTTTGTTCACGCACCAAAAATCCGCTTTTTGCGAAGCAAAATAATCCGGAAAAAAATCCGTCTTTTAAATAAAAAATCCGCTTATATCAGCCATATCCGCTAAATCCGCGTTCCATTCTTTTTTACTCCATGGGTCAATAGGCTTCCAGCCTGTCATATTTAAACCAAAAAAGACCTCTCCCAACCTCTCCCGAGGAGAGGAGTACAGCGCTGCCATAGATTCTTTGTAATATCATTCTTTTTTTCTTACATATCGTGGGACAAGCCACATCCCTGTCGCTTGAAAAAATTCCTGATGAATATCGCGACTTGGATCCCGATAGCTATCGGGACGCGAGACCCGAAAACGTACGCTGCCAGGTTTAGCTACACACCAAAAATCCGCTTTTGCTTATGGGTTAACAGCGCTTCCAGCCTGTTTTCTTTAAAACAAAAAAGACCTCTCCCAACCTCTCCCGAGGAGAGGAGTACAGCGCTGCCATAGATTCTTTGTAATATCATTCTTTTTTTCTTACAAATCGTGGGACAAGCGACATCCCTGTCGCTTGAAACATAAATTCAACCTGATGAATATCGCGACTTGGATCCCGATAGCTATCGGGACGCGAGACCCGAAAACGTACGCTGCCAGGTTTAGCTACACACCAAAAATCCGCTTTTGCTTATGGGTTAACAGCGCTTCCAGCCTGTCATATTTAAACCAAAAAAGACCTCTCCCAACCTCTCCCGAGGAGAGGAGCACAGCGCTTCCATAGATTCTTTGTATTATCATTCTTTTTTTTTCTTACAAATCGTGGGACAAGCGACATCCCTGTTGCTTGAAAAAATTCCTGATGAATATCGCGACTTGGATCCCGATAGCTATCGGGACGCGAGACCCGAAAACAAACGCTGCCAGGTTTAGCCCACGCACCAAAAATCCGCTTTTTGCGAAGCAAAATAATCCGGGAAAAATCCGTCTTTTAAATAAAAAATCCGCTTATATCAGCCATATCCGCTAAATCCGCGTTCCATTCTTTTTTACTCCATGGGTCAATAGGCTTCCAGCCTGTCATTTTCTTTGTTTGAAACCTCTGACTGAGTTAGTGCTACCACATTTAATCAGCGAGTCGGAGCTCGCTGCACCCGAAAAACTGCGCTTATTCCTTATACTATCGCGACTTGGATCACGATAGCTATCGGGATGCGAGAACCAAAAACCTATATATTTGAAATAAAAAACAGCCTGCAGGTTTCAACTTAACAAATTTTTGCTATATTTGTGCTGCATTTATCCGGCTACGAGTTTCCATGGAGTGAATTGTGATGACAGTTTCAGCTATTTGTTTAACATTAGTATATACATAATTGATAATTGACAATTGATAATTGACAATTAATTATTTAGAATGAACTACATTGACAATCGGGTAGCCGGTTGCTATGTAAGTAATAGAAAAAAATAATTTAAAAGTTCTTATAAAATACATTACCCGATAGTTGTCGGTATTTCTTTCTGTTACTTTTATACTTCTCGTGTTATCTTCAGATGATTTTCTCGTCTGATGCCTTGTTGAATCTGTATCTCTTTCCCTCCAATCATTCGTATAGGATAATGTCTTTATTTATAGCGCTCTGGCTATCTGCAACTGTGGGTGGCGGGGCATTGCCGTGAAAAGAAGTAGGTAGTTGGTAGTAAGTAGAAAGTTTGTATAGTGGAAAGTTAGAAAGTTGGAAGACAGTGAGTAGTAAGAAGTAGATAGTTTTTTATTAAACATGCGAAGTAGTTATAAATTTTTATTCCTTTCTATCATTTGTCTGATAACAACAGCCTTGTATCTTTGGCCGGATTTTCATCCGGAGAAAGTGGTTGTGAACGACCATCATTGGTATTACGACCTAATCATTCATGGTGGTTACTTTTTTGTTATGACCGGATGTATTCTTTTTCTGAAATTCAAAAAAATAGTTTGGTTGCAAGCCTCTGTTATTTTTGTTTTTTCGGCTTTTTTGGAATTCCTGCAGTTTTTTAGCTTTAACCGCAGTGTGGATATGGTTGACATTTTAAGTAATCTGGTTGGTATAGTGGGAGCGGGTTGTTTATTTTTGATATACAGAAAAATCAAATTAACTTCAATAATACAAAGATGAGCATGAAGGCAGTAATACTTGCAGGTGGTTTTGGCACACGATTAAGTGAAGCTACCAATCTGATTCCAAAACCCATGGTGGAAATAGGTGGTAAACCTATCCTGTGGCATATCATGAAAACCTATAGCCATTATGGTATCAACGATTTTATTATTTGCTGTGGTTACAAGGGTTATATTATCAAGGAATATTTTGCCAATTATTTTCGTCACAACAGCGATATTACAGTCAATTTGGTGGAGGACAGTATTGAGGTACTCGATAATCATACTGAACCCTGGAAAGTAACCATGATTGATACCGGACTAAATACCATGACCGGAGGACGTATCAAGCGTATTCAGAAATATGTAGGTAATGAACCTTTTTTACTCACCTATGGCGATGGGGTGGCTGATTTGAATATACAGGAAACCATCGATTTTCACAAAAATTCCGGCAAACTACTAACAGTTACTGCGTATAAACCAAGTGGAAAGTTTGGTGCATTAGATATGGATGAACAGGGTAATGTCAATTCTTTTATGGAAAAACCATCGGGAGATGGAAACTGGATCAATGCCGGCTATTTTATTTGCCAGCCGGAGATTTTTGATTATATACCGGATAGTGATCAGGTGATATTTGAGCGGGAACCACTGGAGAAAATTGCATCAACAGGTCAAATGTCGGCTTTTAAACATAAAGGATTTTGGAAACCCATGGATACCCTGCGCGATAACACAGAGCTAAACGAAATGTGGGATAAAGGAGTTGCACCGTGGAAAGTATGGTAAGGATATTTACAATTTTATCATTTACAATTTACTATTGAGACATGGTTGGAATTAAAGAATTTTATAAAGGGAAAAGGGTGTTGATAACCGGTCATACCGGTTTTAAAGGCTCATGGATGTGTTTACTGCTTAATAAACTTGGTGCAGAAGTGTATGGTTATGCTTTAGTCCCACCTACAACACCCAGTTTGTATATTGAAGCAGGACTTGATACTTTTGTTCATTCAACTATCGGAGATATTCGAGATTTCAAATTGTTGTCAGATACATTACAGAAAATTCAACCTGAAATTGTTATTCACATGGCAGCTCAGCCACTTGTACGTGAATCGTATAAGAATCCACGGGAAACTTACGAAATCAATGTTATGGGGACGGTGAACCTGTTGGATGCTCTCCGACAGATAAAAAGTGTCAGAGCTGTTGTCAATGTAACCACCGACAAATGCTATGAAAACAAAGAATGGCATTGGGGTTACCGTGAAAATGAACCTATGGGTGGTTACGATCCATATTCAAACAGTAAAGGCTGTTCAGAACTGGTGACTTCATCGTTTCGAAATTCTTTTTTCAATCCCAAAGAATATGAAATTCATGGACTTGCATTGGCTTCGGCACGTGCAGGAAATGTGATTGGCGGAGGCGACTGGGCCAACGACCGTTTGATTCCTGATTTTATTCGTGCTATAACTTCCGGAAGGGAAGTACAAATTCGCAGTCCGTTTGCAATACGGCCATGGCAACATGTATTGGAACCATTAAGCGGATATCTGAAGCTTGCACAACTACTTTATTTAGAAGGTACAAAATATGCACAGGGTTGGAATTTAGGTCCCGATGATACTGATGCACGAAATGTGGAATGGATAACAAAAACGATATGTGAACTATGGGGTGATAATGCCCGGTATTCCGTTGATAAAAATCCACAACCACATGAAGCAAATTATCTGAAGCTAGACTGCTCCAAGGCAAAAAACGAACTAGGTTGGTTTCCTAAATGGAATATTCATAAAACTCTGGAGAGCATTGTGGAATGGAATAAAGAGCTATTGAACGGAGATGATGCAAGGGTTATTACTGAAAAACAAATTGAAGAGTATCTTTTGTGACGACAGACAACAGAAGATAGACTTCTGAAATTCTAGTTTCCTAGTTGCACTCGGAATGACAATGTAATGGTTGGGGGCAAAATACCGTCGCCAACGAGTTTCTCAATTCGAAGCTTCATTAAGCGACGGTTAAGAGAAGTTTACGAACAGAAATTAATAAAAAAATGAGAAATCATTATTATGTTTATATTCTTACAAATAAAAGTAATACTGTGGTTTACACAGGTGTTACAAATAATTTATTACGACGAATAACTGAACATAAGTCTGGTTTAAATGAAGGTTTTACAAAAAAATATAACGTAAAAAAGTTAGTTTATTTTGAGCTGTTTGAGGATGTGAGTCAGGCTATAGCAAGAGAAAAACAAATTAAAGGTTATTCCCGCGAAAAAAAGAATAATTTAATTAATAATTTAAATCCGGCATGGCTTGAATTATTTGAAAATAATGAAATTAAGTTACCGAATAAACAATTAAAAATGTTAGATTCCTCGTTGCCCTCGGAATGACAATGTAATGGTTGGGGGCAAAATACCGTCGCCAACGAGTTTCTCGATTCGAAGCTTCATTAAGCGACGGTTAAGAGAAGTTTACGAACCGCTGCCACGAAAAAGATATTGATACTGACAAAAGCCAGGCAGCGGAATATATATCATAGCAAAATTGTCATCCCGAACGAAGTGAGGGAACTCTGTAAAGGGAGACACGAAGTGAGGGAACTCATTTTTTAACCTTATTTATTAGATCAAAAACTAACAAATGTATATGACAGACCACGAACAACTCCGACAGGAAATAATAGAGAAAACAAAAGAATATTACAAGGCTAAATTTACCCCGCAACCATTTACGCCGGGAAAATCGAAGGTAAACTATGCCGGAAGGGTTTTTGATGAAAACGAAATAGTGAATGCCGTAGAAGCATCATTGGATTTCTGGTTAACCGAAGGCAGGTATTCCGAAGAGTTTGCCCGTAAAATTGCTGATTTCCTGCATGTAGAACATGTGTTGCTGACTAATTCAGGCTCTTCGGCTAATTTATTAGCATTCTCAGCTCTTACTTCTGAGAAATTAGGTGACCGTAGGTTGAAACCCGGAGATGAGGTTATCTCGGTAGCAGCAGGATTTCCTGCCACTGTAACTCCTATTATACAGTGTGGTCTGGTTCCCGTGTTTGTAGATGTGGATATCGAAACCTATAATATCAATATTGAACAAGCCGAAAAAGCTATTACCGACAAAACCCGCTGTATATTTATTGCTCACACACTTGGTAATCCGTTTAATTTAGATGCTATTATGGCATTGGCCAATAAACATAATTTATGGGTAATAGAAGATAACTGCGATGCCTTTGGCAGTAAATATAGGGGTAAATATACGGGTACGTTTGGTCATTTATCTACAATTTCATTTTATCCTGCGCATCATATTACAACAGGTGAAGGGGGAGCAATTGTTACCGACGATGCACAGTTAGCTAATTTGGTACGTGCTTTTCGAGACTGGGGACGCGACTGTTATTGTCTGGGTGGTGAAAATAATACCTGCCGCAAACGCTTTGCGCAACAGTTTGGAAACTTACCATTTGGATACGACCATAAATATGTGTATTCCGAAGTTGGTTATAATCTGAAAATGACCGATTTGCAAGCTGCAATTGGCGTGGCTCAAATGGATAAATTAGCGGACTTCTGCGATAAGCGACGTGCGAACTTCAAAAAGCATTACGCTATTTTCTCGAAATATCCACAATATTTTAGTCTGCCTAAAGCTACCGAAAATGCCGACCCAGCGTGGTTTGCATTTATTGTAACGGTTAAACCCGATGCGCCATTTACCCGCGATAAAATTACATCTTACTTTAACCGTAAACTGATAGAAACCCGTAACCTCTTTGCCGGCAATATGACCAAACAGCCGGCCTTTGTAGGTAAAAACTGGCGTATAGCTGATACACTGAAAGTCACCGATACTATTATGAATAATACTTTCTTCCTAGGTACTTATCCGGGATTGACGGATGAAATGTTTGAATATGAAGCTACAGTGCTTGAGGAATTTATAAATAGTTTATAAAGTTAGTAAAGTTTTAACTTTGTGATATATAATTGGCTACTAAGTTGCACTAAGTTTGACACAGAATAATACAGATTATCACCTAAATGATTAAAAAAGAAATATTATATATCATTGGAGGCAGTGGTTTTATAGGAAAGAATATGGTACGATGTTACTATAATTCTTTTGAAATTTTTGTCTTTGACAAATATATTGATAATGAGTATTTTCTATCATATCCCGATGTAAAAACAATCGAAATAGATTTAGTTGAAAATAAATTGCCTGAAACTTCTGAATCTCCTGATTATATTATTAATCTAGCTTCAGTAGTAACGGCTGAAAGGGATTTGAAACTTTTTGATGAGTTAATTTCAACAAACTTAAAAATTCTTTTAAATCTTTTTTATCGTTTTCAAAACAACAAACAATTAAAACTTTTTGTACAATTTGGCAGCTCTGAGGAATACGGAAGTGCTACTTCTCCATTTGAAGAAATCATTCGTGAACAACCAAATTCTCCTTATGCATTGGTTAAACAACTTACTACCAATACAGCATTAATGTTAAAACAAAATTACATTTTTCCAATTACGGTAGTTCGCCCGGGGAATTTATATGGACCATTACAACATTCGTCAAAATTTATCCCCTATGTAATTCAGAAACTAAAGAATAATGAAACACTGGATGTTACACCTTGTGAACAAAAACGTGATTTTATTTATGTGGATGAATTTTTATGTATTATAAAAGAGCTATTATTTAATTTCAAAAATACAGTTGGTGAAATCGTGAATGTAAGTAGTGGGGTTAGTATTTCATTAAAAGAGATTATCGAGTTTTGCAAAAAACAAATAGGCTCTTCTTCAAAAATAAACTATGGTGCATTACCTTACAGAGAAAATGAAATGATGGATTTAAAGTGTGATATTCATAAACTAAATGAGATCACCGGCAATAAATATACTATAAATAATTTTGATAACTTAAAAAAGCTAATCAGTTTATGAAGTATCTAATAACAGGTGGATGTGGTTTTATAGGCAGTAATCTTGCTGCAGAAGTATTAATAAGGGGAGAGGAACTATTTGTTTTTGATAATTTATTTCGTTTTGGTAGTGGGGCTAATCTTGAATGGCTACGCAAACAGGGTGATTTTAAATATTATCCTTACGACATCAGGAATAATAATGATATTGAAACTGTTATTAAAGAAATTAAACCGGATTATATATTTCATATGGCTGGACAGGTGGCAATGACTACTTCAATTTCAAATCCCAGATTGGATTTTGAAGTTAATGCAATGGGTACGTTTAATTTGCTGGATGCTGTTCGCAAATACTCACCACACTCAGTTGTACTTTATTCTTCTACAAATAAAGTGTATGGTGATTTTTCCGATCTTACCTTCGACGAGACCGAAACACGTTACCTATGCAGTGAATACCCCAATGGTTTTCCTGAAACTATTTCGTTGGATTTTCATTCGCCTTATGGATGCTCGAAAGGTGCGGCAGACCAGTACCTTCGCGATTTTAACCGTATTTATGGTTTAAAGACCATCGTGTTCAGACATTCATCTATGTACGGAAGCAATCAACATGCTACATTTGATCAGGGGTGGGTTGGATGGTTTTGCCAAAAAGCATTGGAAATAAAGAAGGGAATTGCTAAAGAGCCGTTTACAATTTCGGGTAACGGGAAACAGGTACGCGATGTTTTACATGGCTCTGATGTGGTAAAACTCTACTTTGCTGCCAAGGATGTAAAAGAAGCTTACGGACAAGCATTTAATATTGGAGGTGGTATCGAAAATAGCCTATCATTATTGGAGCTATTTTCCCTTTTGGAAGATATGCTGGTTATTAAAATGAATTACCGACAAATTGATTGGCGTGAAAGTGACCAATTGGTATTTGTGGCGGATAATACGAAAGTAAGTAAGGTTATTAATTGGAAACCAGAAATCAATACGAGAAATGGAATTACTAACCTAGTTAAATGGTTAGATTTTTAATTAATATGAATATTGCCACAAAATTTAAACTTATGATTTTTATAAGCAATAGAACAAATATCAACTAATGAAAAAGACAAGAATATTATATGGCATAGAAGACTCTGTTGATAATATAAAAGAGTATTTAATAGAGGGTAATGATTTTCCTAAAACATCTTTATGGATGGATTTTATGGAACAATATACTGACTATGAGATAGTTTTTATTAAGAAACGTAAAAGCAAAGGACTAATTAAAATAATTGAGAAACTTTTATTGCTTAGAAGTCTTCAATATCAGATTGATATAATTAGAGAAAGAAAAAAATATGACATTATATTTTTTTCTTTAGATAATTTTTATTTTTTAGTAATTTTGTTACGTTACTTCAAGCTGCTTAGAAAACCAATTGTTGCATTTTCACATTATTCATTTAATCATAAAATCTCTTCCGAAAAATGGTATTGGATTTTACGCTGGAGAGTACTGAGTTTTTTTACTATTAATGGGGTAGATAAATTAGCATTTATGAACGAGAATACTTTAAATAAATGTTCTGAAATATATCAACTAAAATCAAACTGTAAAAATATTCTTCATTGGGGACCAGATATCGATTTCTATGATAAAAAAGAAATAGAATTAGATGATAATTGTTATTTTATGTCAATTGGGAGTGCAAATCGAGATTATAATTTACTTATAAATGCATTTAAATCAAACAATTATTTGCTTAAAATTTTTCAAAATCAAAATGACTTTAAGAAACTTGACGAGCAAATACCCGAGAATATCATTTTTGAAGATCAATTAATTTGTAATAATTTAAGTAGACATGAGCAAATACGAGCAGCCTATAAAAGAAGTTTAGCAGTGCTAATACCTTTAGAAAAGGAATATGATAATTTAACAGGAATAACTTGTCTTTTTGAAGCAATGGCTTGTAAAAAGCCAGTTGTTGTGACAGATAACATCCTATATCCTTTTGATGTTGAAAAAGAAGGTATTGGACTGAAAGTTGCTTATGGAGATTTAAAAGGTTGGAGAAATGCAATAAATTTTTTGGCTCAAAACAAGGATATAGCAAATGAAATGGGAATTAGAGGCTATGAGATAATAAAATCAAGATACAATTATAATATTTATAAAAATGAATTAATGGCTCTTATTAAAAGCATAAAATAAGATGAGTACATCAAAAAGAGTACTTATAAATTCAGGATATTTATATGCAAGAATGATTATTACCTTATTCATATCTTTGTATACGACCAGAGTTATATTAAATGTATTAGGTAGTTCTGATTTTGGATTGTACAACTTAGTAGCCGGAGTTACTCTAATGCTAGCATTTATAAATAATACACTTGCAGGTTCAACTCAACGTTTTATGTCTTATGCGCAAGGAGAAAATAAATTTGATAAACAAATATCCATCTTTAATATAAGTATACTTATTCATGTTGTCGCCGGAATTGTCATTTTCATTATTTTAATTGCATCCAGTTTTTTTATTTTTAATGGATTCTTAAATGTTGATCCAGCTAAAATTCAAAGTGCCAAAATTGTATATTTTAATGTAATAATAATTACAGTTTTTAATGTAATTTCAGTTCCTTTTGATGCAGCTATTAATGCACACGAAGATATGTTGTTTTTTTCAATATTGGGTTTTGTTGAAACAATTTTGAAATTAATAGGTGCTTTATTATTGTTTGTGATAGTTTTTGATAAACTAATTGTCTATAGTTTCGCTTTGTTATTGATTGCGCTACTTTTATTCTTAGTTAAAATAATTTATGTAAATAAGAAATATCCCGAAATAATATTTAAACCATTAAAGTATTTTGATAAGAATCTATTTAAGGAAATGATTTCTTTTTCCGGATGGGGTTTTTTAACCAGTACTGTTTCTGTTTTCACCGGTTATGGTCAAAATGTACTCATTAATATTTTTTTTGGAACTAAAGTAAATGCTGCTCAAGGAGTTTCGGGACAGGTAATAGGACAAGTTGGTGCAATAACCAGTGTGTTGCTTAGGGCATTGAATCCAGTTATCATTAAAAGTGAAGGGGCTAATAATAAATATTTATTTATACAATCTATAAAAACCGGAAGCAAATTAGCCTATTTATCATTTTCCATCATTGGAATTCCTGTAATATTTGAAATGAATTATTTATTTAAAATCTGGTTAAAAGAGGTTCCAGATTTAACTGTATCATTTTGTACAATATCCATGTTATGTTTTATTATTAATCAATTAACCATTACCATCGAATCTGCAATATCTGCAATAGGTAGAATTAAAAGCTATTCAATTATTAAGTCTATAACCAATAGTATTCCATTTTTATTTATTTTTGTAGCATTTAAATTAGGATATTCTCCTGTTAGCATGTATGTTATTTTGTTGATTTTTGAATTCATAAGACAAAGTATAGTGTTATATTTTGGAAATATTTTATGTAACATAGACATCAAAGAGTATTTACTTGATGTTATATTAAAACCCATAACAATATCGCTCATAGCTATATTAAGTATAATTTTGATTCAATATTTAATCGCTCCAAGCATATTCAGAGTATTATTTGTTTCAGGATTCTCTGCTTTATTGACATTAGCATTATATTATTTTGTAGGATTTACTAAAAAGGAAAAATCGATGGTTGATTCTGTTTTTTTAGTTCTGAAAAACAAGATATATATTAAGTAAAAAAGTAATTTATATGCAGAAAGAAAAAGGACATAATTACCTAATTATTGGAACTGGATTTTCGGGTTCAGTAATTGCAGAACAATTAAGTCAAAATAATTTAAATAGAATAACTCTACTAGATGAGCGATTCCACTTAGGTGGAAATTGTTATACAGAACGTGATAAAAAAACAAATATAATGGTACATAAATATGGCCCACATATATTTAATACTGATAATAAGGAAGTATGGGAATATATTCAGCAGTTTTGCAATATGATACCTTTTATTAATAGGGTAAAATCTATTTGCAGTGGTAGAGTTTACTCAATGCCAATAAATTTACATACAATTAATCAGTTTTTTGGTGAAACACTAAACCCCAGAGAAGCTAAGGATTTTATTCGTTCTATTGCTGATAATTCAATAATTGAACCGAAAAATTTTGAAGAACAAGCATTGAAGTTAATAGGTAAAGATCTTTATAGGGCATTTTTCTATGGATATACCAAAAAACAATGGGGATGTGAGCCAACTGAATTACCTGCAAGTATATTAAAACGTTTGCCTGTTCGATTTAACTATAACGATAATTACTATGCTAATCAATATCAGGGAATACCAAAAGACGGATACACCGCAATTTTCGAAAAAATGTTGGATTCCCCTAATATTGAAATTAAATTAAACACAAAGTTCAGCTCTGATTGGGATTTAATAGAATTTGATCACGTATTTTATACCGGACCCATTGATGCATTTTTCAGATATAAACATGGAAAACTTGCGTATCGAACTGTCTTTTTTGAAGATTATTATGCAGAAGATGACTATCAGGGAAATGCTGTAATCAATTACTCAGATGTAGAAATACCATATACACGAATACATGAACATAAACATTTTACTCCTTGGGAAGAACATGAAAAAACTGTTTATTTCAAAGAATTCAGTAAAGAGACGCAAGATGGAGATATACCTTACTATCCAAAAAGATTACAAAAAGATATAGATATATTAAAAAAGTATCAAAAGGAAGCTGCTAAACTAAAAAATATATCATTTGTAGGTAGATTAGCAACATACAGGTATATGGATATGCATCATGTAATAGCAGAGTCGTTAGAACTTTCAAAAAAATTTAAATAACTAAATAAAGTACTCAATTATTATGAATGAATTTGCTATTTTTTACCATACATGTGATAAATATTCCGATTTATGGATTCCTTTTTGTGATTTCTTCAAAAAATATTGGCCTGATTATTCAGGAAAAATATATATTAATAGTGAAGAAAAAGATTTTGATTACAATGGGTTAAATATAGTTAATCTAAAAGTTGGCGTTCGAAATTTTTCTGATAGAGAAATTGCAGGATTGCAAAAAGTTGAAGAAGATTATATACTACTAATGATGGACGATTTGTTTTTGATGAATAAGGTCGATTCTAAGCTTGTTGAAGAATATTTTCAGTTTTTTTTGAAATGTAATCTGGATACTCTTGTTCTCAGAAATGCATCACCCAACGAAGTTACTGTTCCTTTAAATTTCAGAAAAGTTGAGATTCTTATTCCTCCTAGCGTGGATATGTTATCGTCACAATTAGCATTTTGGAAAAAAATAAAGTTTATTGAGTGTCTAAACGTTGATGACGGACCATGGGAAATGGAATGGTTTGGTTCGATGCGAGCTAATGTAAACCATTTAAAAACAGCATATACAAATGATAATGCAATACCATCCCTACCTGGAGGTGCATTACGAGTTGGTAAATGGGATCCTCAATATATTGAGTTTTTAGAAAATGAAAAATATATTATTGATTTTTCAAAGAGAGGAGTGTATGACGAAAATACACCTAATACATTAAAAAAAAGGATTCAATTTCAAATTAGAAATTGGTTTTCTAAAACCAGATGGAATCTTATTATTCTTTTATGGTCGAAACGTAAGTATTACTGGAGTAGATAAATGAAATTGGTTAATAAAATAAAAAGCCGATTATGGCATATAATTGTTAATTTTACTCTTAATACAATAGTATATAAGTATTTGTATCCTTCGTATTGGCATTATATTTTATTAGGAGTCAAGAATGATGATTATAATCCCACACCAGAAATGTATTATGCGGCATGGCCAAATCAAGGTGCAGGTATCGGGCATCAATTGGATGTATGGTGTCATGGATATTTTATTGCAAAAGACTGGGGTCTTAAATTTGCCTATCTTCCTTTCTCTAAAGAAAGATGGGATGCATTCTTGGGATTCGGAGAAGGAGAAGTATCTGTAAAGGAATTACTAAAAAATGGTTATAAAGTACGAAAGCTTCCTTATTTCAATGTTGACAATTTAGATAGTATTAAAATTAATAAGCAAATAATTGCTTCCTATCAAGGAGAAAAAATAGTTTTTATTGCAGAAGTTGATCAGCCATATAGGTATTCGCCAGATGAAATGGCTCTATTTATAAAAAGTAAATTTTTATCTGCTTCTTCGAGAGTAAATGATTCGATTTTGTACGATAAAAATAATTATAATATTGCCGTCCATATACGAAGGGGTGATATTTTGAGCGATGCTAACAATCCAAATTTGACAATGCGTTACCTTAGTAATGAGTATTATGATAATGTTCTTATGCAAGTTATTGAAAATTTAAAAACAAATAAACCAATACATATATATTTTTTTTCTCAGGGAAAACCAGATGACTTCCCTGAATTTAACAGATATGATAATCTTCATTGGTGTTTTAGCGTAAGTGCACAAAACTCTTTTGCAAATCTTGTATATGCTGATCTTATAATAACAAGTAAAAGTTCATTTTCATACGACCCTGCCCTTATGAATGAGGGAATTAAATTGTGTCCAAAATCTTTTTGGAGTGCATATCCTGAAGGAAAAGACTGGATACTTTGTGAGGATGAAGGAACTTTTGATGTTGATAAGCTAAAAGCATTATTTTAAATTTCATATTTTTTTTTAACTGAATCGTAAATAGATAAGTGAATGGATTATATTTCAATATCACTATAAATAAATCCCAGTAATTTATGGATAAAAATATTATCACGGTTACAAGTCCATTATTACCTGACTTAGGCGAATTTAATGAATACTTGAAAGATATTTGGACTCGTAAATGGTTGACTAATAATGGAGATTACCATCAGAAACTTGAAAAAGCACTATGTGAGTATCTTGAAGTCTCATGTATAAGCTTGTTTACAAATGGAACTATTCCTTTACTATGTGCATTACAGGCATTGCGTATTACAGGTGAAGTTATAACAACACCTTATAGCTTTGTTGCAACTGCACATTCATTGTGGTGGAATAATATAAAACCAGTGTTTGTTGATATTGACCCTGATACTTGCAATATTAATCCTGATAAAATTGAAGCAGCGATCACTCCAAAAACTACAGCTATTATGCCAGTACATGTATATGGCAATCCATGTGATACTGAGCGCATACAAGAAATTGCAGATAAATATGGACTAAAAGTAATATATGATGCAGCCCACGCATTTGGTGTAGAACTAAATGGCAAATCATTATTAGAAGCTGGAGATATTTCTACATTGAGTTTTCACGCCACTAAAGTTTATAATACTATAGAAGGAGGTGCTCTCGTCTGTCATGATGAGAAGACAAAAGAGCGAATTGATTATCTTAAAAACTTTGGATTTGCTGATGAAACAACAGTTGTTGGCCCCGGTATAAATGGTAAAATGGATGAAATACGTAGTGCTTATGGATTGTTGAATCTTAAGCAAGTAGATAATGCTATAGAAGCTCGTCATCAGGTAGCTATCAGATATAGAGAGGGATTGAGAAGTATTAATGGGATAACTTTAATGGAAGATATGCCTAATGTTCTACATAATTATAGCTATTTTCCAATATTCATAAATAAAGATAAATATGGAATGAGTCGTGATGAACTATATTTTAAAATGAAAAAGCAAAATATACTTGGTCGCAGATATTTCTACCCACTCATTAGTAATTTTTCTACTTATAGAGGATTAGATTCTGCAAATCCAGCCAATTTACCAGTTGCCAATAAGATGGCCGATACAGTTATTTGCCTACCTATGTATCATTCATTAACTGTTGATGATATAACAAGAGTAATTAATTGTATTAAATTTTAGTTAGATGAAGTTAGCAATAATGCAACCATATTTTTTACCTTATATTGGCTATTTTCAGTTGATAAAAGCAGTTGATAAATATGTTATTTACGATGATGTAAATTTTATAAAAGGAGGTTGGATTAATCGAAATAGAATACTGTTGAATGGTTCAATTTCTATGATTAATGTCCCCATGATAGGTGCAAGTCCTTACAAAAAGATTAATGAAATTCAAGTTGGTACAAACAAAGAAAAAGTGTTGTTAACAATTAAACAGGCATATTGTAAATCACCATTTTTTATAAATGTGTTTCCATTAATTAATGAAATTATTAGATTCGACTCAAATAATTTGGCTTTATATATTACAAATAGTATTATAAGAATTGCCGAATATTTAAAAATAAAAACTGAGTTTATTTTGTCTTCCCAAATTACAAAAGATAATGATTTAAGAGGTCAAGATAAAGTGATTACAATATGTAAATTACTAGGTGCTACGTCTTATTATAATGCAATTGGAGGGCTAGAACTTTATAATAAAGAGGATTTTTCTTTTGAAAATATTAGTCTAAATTTTATTAAGACAAATTTGATTGAATATCAGCAATATAACAATGAATTTATTCCCTTTTTGTCAATTTTGGATGTGTTGATGTTTAATTCAGTTGAAGAAATTAATGTTATGTTAAATAATTATGAATTGATATGAAAGAGATAGGCGGATATTTTGAACTTAAGTTAAGAAAAGGAAAAGACTATCATTCTAAAATTCCATTGATTAGAATATAAATCGTAATGCATTGGAATTTACACTTATTATAAAGAAATGCACAAAAGAATATAATCATATTACTTAGTTGTTTGTCATGAATAAATATAATATATTTATATTAAGAGTTTTAAAAAGACTCTTTTCAAAAATAAATAAGGATTCAAAAAAAATTCTAATTGAACAAGAATTGGATTTTAATATTGTTTCGGAACTTATATATAATAAATTAATGAGCAAAGAACCCTGTATGATTGCAAGGTTTGGAGATGCAGAACTAGGTCTAATTGTGAATTATATGGGGGTGATCTCAAAAAAACATTCTATGCTCAACTATATAATCAATGAGGAACCGGAATGGTGGTGGAATAAGGGATTGTTGTCGAAATTCGAAATGGAATTTATACAATACGATGAAAATAATTTTTTTAGATTTAGTCAGTTGATGTTGGAAGATGCTCCTTCGGTTGATATTTTAGCTGAATGGTTTACAGAATATAAAAATTTATATTATATAAAAGATTATATTTCACATGCAAAACGAGTTCCTTTAATATCAATTGAGCCATATTGGTCACAAAATCCATGGACAAGAGCGTTGAAAGGCAAAAAAGTTCTTGTAATAAATATGTTTTCAGATTTAATTGAAAAGCAATATAGAGAGAATCGTAAAAAACTATTCAAAGATCCAAATATATTACCTGATTTTGAACTTCGCACAATTAAAGCTATAAATATATATGAACGCGAACCCAATAGATTTAATTCATGGTTTGAAGAATTAGAATGGATGAAATCTGAAATGGATAAAGAAGACTATGATATAGCTCTAATCGGATGCGGTGCCTATGGCTTCCCATTAGCAGCTCATGCAAAACGTATGGGTAAAAAAGCAGTTCATCTTGGGGGGGCATTACAATTGCTTTTTGGAATCAAAGGCAAACGTTGGGAAGATCCGAATTATGGGTCTTTTAGAATAGGTAGAAATAATGCGTATCCGGATTTAATGAATGAGTTTTGGATAAGGCCGGAAATAACAAATTATGATGTTATTAAAGCTGTTGAAGGCGGATGTTACTGGTAATATGATAGTTAGTGTGAAATGGTTAAGTGTTAAAAATAGATTTTTTGATAAATTATCTTCTGTGCTTTTTATTCCAGAAAGAATCTTTTCAAATGGTCATATTTATATAGCCTTTGCTATGCCTCGTATGATCAAAAGCAATTACAATTGGGGTGATGATATTAATTTTGTTTTTGGGGAAATAATATCTGGTAAAAAGGTAATACCATATAGATATTCATTATTTCCACATATAAATTATTTATTTATTGGGAGTATTATACAGTGGTATTGTAATGAAAGGTCAATAATATGGGGAGCTGGGCTTTTACATCCAATTGATAGTTTAAAGAAACCAAAAAAAATACTTGCGGTAAGAGGCCCTTTAACCCGAGAACAATTGTTAAAGTGTGGAATAGAGTGTCCAGAAGTATATGGTGATCCTGCTTTACTATTTCCATTGATTTATCAACCTCATATTGAAAAAAAATTTAAGATCGGAATAATACTTCATTATTCCGAGTTAAATAAAGTTACAGTAAAACTGCCTGTAAATATTTCAGTATCTGAAGTGCTATTCATAGATATTGCTAAATATGGATATTGGAAAGACTTTATTGACAAAATATACTCGTGTGAAATTATACTATCAAGTTCTTTACATGGAATTATTATCTCGGAAGCATATATGATACCTACTGTCTGGACATCTTTTGATGAATTTTCATCAAAAAAGTCAAATTTTAAATATTTGGATTACTATCATTCAGTAAGTAAATATAGCATAAAACATGCCATTAGTTATTCTGAATTGTTAATTCAAAATGATTTAGTATATTTTGTAAAAAAAAAATGGATTAAACCACAGATTAATCTCACACAACTAATTAATTCATGTCCATTTAAACTTGTCAATCAATTCAATCTGGATGCAATTCAAAACTAAAGATATTCTCTCATTTCTAATTGTATTTATAACATTTATATCTGTTAACCAATGGAGTCTTGTCCCAATTGGTAATACCATTATTATATGGATCATAGATTTTGCTACAATTGTTGCTGTATTAAGGTATAAGAAAATATTCTTTCACCCTAAAAACCATAAAGAATATACAATTGTTACTTTTTATTTGATTTGGCTGATTATTAGTGTTTTAAGAGGAGTTTTTCTGATTGATAATTATTGGGTGGGGAAACAACTGATACAAGGTACTTTTGCACTTTCTTTACCAATATTTGTTTATGTGTTTAGTAATCCAGATACTTTGAGGCAAATTTTAAGAAAATGGTTGATTTTTGCCATTCCAGCATTTTTAATATTTTTTATATGGGTTACTTCGCCAGGTTCTAAACACTTTTATTTAGGCCCTGTTTTCTTATTAGCATGTTTTTTACCAATTATTCCTTCAAAAAAATGGCAATTGTTATTTTTTGGTTTGTTGATATTTATGCTATTTGCAAATTTTGGAGCTAGAAGTCAGGTAATTAAAGCGTCTTTCTCGTTGTTGTTAATTATAGTCTATTTATACTATAGAAATTTATCTGATAGAATTTTACATATCGTCTATTGGCTTCTTATGGTTTTCCCTTTGATTTTGTTAGGTTTAGGGATTTCCGGAGTGTTTAATTTGTTTTCCGGTTTAGATACATTTACCAATGAACGCATAGTAACACATATGGAAGATGGACATATAGTAGAAGAAAATTTATCAGCAGATACCCGTACATTTATATATGTTGAAGTGATTCAATCAGCCATGAAAAACGGTTATATATTTTGGGGTAGAACGCCTGCAAGAGGAAACGATTCTGATGCTTTTGGCGTATACATGTCCGATGATTTAAAGACTGGTCTAAATGAACGCCACAGTAATGAACTTTGCTTTCCCAATGTATTTACATGGCTAGGTTTTGTTGGTATGGTACTGTATTGTCTTATTTATCTGAAAAGTTCATATCTGGCGGTCTATAAGTCCAATAATTTATATATCAAACTAATTGGATTGTTAATTGCATTTCACTTTCTGTTTGGTTGGATTGAGGATACAAATCGTTTTGACATCATGGGTGTTTCACTTTGGATGATGATTGGAATGGGATTTTCAGAAAGATTTCGTTCGATGAATAATAAAGACTTTAAATTATGGATAAATTCAATTTTTTATAAATTATGATTTAGTACATGACAAAAATTATATAGCGATATAATTATTTGATTATCAATAAAATAAGTGTCATTTTATTTGGTAAAGACCTTGAAATTTTGTATCTTTATAGCTGAATACCAATCAGTTATAATGAAAACAATGAATTCCAAGGTCTCACACAAAAGTAGTGATTTAACCTCAGTTTTGGTTGAATACTTCGGTAAAAGTTTAAACTTAGCCCGAATTAAGTTCATAAGCCTGTTTATTTGCGCTCTTTGCAAGGTTCAAGTCGTTTGTTTTGAAAAGCTTGCCAGTGGCTTTGAAAATGGCTGTGACAGCGACTCTTCATTGCGACGAATACAACGTTTTATGGCTAATTACAAACTTGACAAAGACTTGATTGCAAGATTGATATTTGCACTTTTGCCACATGAACCACCGTACTCGATTGCTATCGATAGAACGAATTGGAAGTTTGGACAAACAAACATCAATATCTTGGTATTAGCCATTGTTTATAAAGGTGTTGCCTTTCCTATTATATTCAAATTAATGCCGAAACGAGGTAATTCTCATACAAAAGAGAGAATTGAAATCGTGAATCATTACATTCGGTTGTTTGGGAAAGAAACCATTCAATATCTGGTGGCAGACCGTGAATTTGTAGGTGAACATTGGATTAGTTATCTGAACTTTAACCGAATTGAATATCATATTCGCATTCGGGATAATTTCTGGGTTTTGAATCCTAAAACAGGTACACAGTTTAAGGCAACATGGCTCTTTAGCAATTTAAAATTGAATGAAACAAGATTCTTACACTCGATATATAACATTCACAATCAGTTGTGTTACTTGTCTGCTTCAAAAATAAAAAACAAAGAAGGAAAACCAGAATTTCAGATAGTTATATCATTTTGTAAACCTGAAATTGCGCAAAAAATATACAAAGAACGCTGGCAGATTGAAACTGCATTTAGAGCAATGAAAACAAGTGGTTTCAATTTAGAAGACACTCACTTGACTGATATAAAAAGAATTGAAAAACTTGTAGCTTTAGTAACAATTGCATTTTGTTGGGCATATTTGGTCGGAATATATTTACACGAACATGATAAGCCAATCAAAATTTTAAACAATGGTAAAAGGCGCAAAAGCTTTTTCAAATATGGTCTAACTTATATTGCAACCGTACTATTAAATGCTGAATTTCAATCAAATATAGATATTTTCAAATTTTTGTCATGTACTTAGAAATTATGATTAAGATTGTTTGGCTTTGTAATGTTGTTTTTACTGAAAAAAAAATTGATCAAACAGGAAGTTGGTTACAACCTTTAGCTGAAAGTTTATCGGAATCAGGTAGTGTAAATCTGTATAATATTTCACTTGGAAATGTAGAAGTAACTCAAACAAACACATTCCGAAAAATACAACAATGGGTATTACCTATAAATAAAAGTAAAAAATCGCAGCAAATTGCATCTACTTTTATTTGTAAAGAGATTCAATTAATATTAAATGAGATAAATCCTGATATTGTACACATTTGGGGTACAGAAAATATTTGGGCATCGGTGTATCACCAAAACTACATTAAGTACATAACATTACTTGACATTCAAGGTTTGTTATTTGCTTATGCCAAATATTATTACGGTGGTCTTACTTTTAAAGAAATTCTTCAAACCATTCATCTAAAAGAGTTATTAATGCCTTGGCGAACTCTTTGGAGAAAGAAAAAAGTTTTTCAACAAAGAGGAGAAAAGGAAATTAAATGTATCAAACAAATCAAATATATCTCATATCAATCCAATTGGGTAAAGAATCAAGTTTCAATTATAAATCCAAATGCAGTTTATTTTCCAACTAAAATTAAATTACGGGATAATTTTTATAAATCCGTACCTTGGCAATACAAGAGTCCTACTGATAATCCTATTATCTTTTCTTTTTTGTCTGCTGCTGTAAGTTATAAAGGACTACATGTTTTAATTAAAGCTATTACTGTTTTGAAAAGAAAATATCCGAATATACAATTGCAGCTAGCTGGAATGATAAATATTGGAAATTGGCTATTAGATGGATATTCGGCTTTTTTAAATAAATTAATAACAAAAAATAATTTACAGAACAATGTTGTTTATGTAGGCTCTATAAATGAAGATCAAATTATCGAAAAATTATATGAATGTAATGTATGTGTTATTCCATCATTTATTGAAACTTACTGCTTAGCATTTGCAGAAGCTATGATGGTTGGTGTTCCTACTGTGGTATCGTATGCTGGTGCAATGCCAGAGTTAGCTGAAGATAAAAAAGAAGCATTATTTTATAATTCTTTAGATCATGTTGACTGTGCCTCAAAAATTGAATTGCTCATCAAAAACAAAGAGTTGTCAGATTCAATTTCCGAAAAAGCAAGAAAAAGGCGATTAGTTGAAAATGATGAAATTAAAGTGCTTAATAGACAGATTGATATTTATAATTTCATACTAAATTCCAATGAAATTTAGACTAAAATAAAAACTTTTTATGTTTCAAATAGCTACTCTTTTAACCTGTCATAATCGTAAAGAAAAAACATTAGCTTGTTTACAAACATTGTACAGTTGTGTATTGCCGGATGAATACAAAATTGAAGTTTTTTTAGTTGATGATGGAAGTACAGATGGTACATCACAAATTTTGAATACGAAATTTCCACAGGTAAACATTATTCAGGGAGATGGTAATTTATTTTGGAATAGAGGTATGAACTTAGCGTGGCAAACTGCTGCTAAAACAAAAGATTATGATTATTATTTATGGCTCAACGATGATACTTTGCTTAATTCAAATGCTATAATTGCTTTACTAAACACTGCAAATATCTTTGAAAATAAATCTATAATAGTTGGCACAACTTCTTCAATAGAAGATGTACAGAAAGTAACATATGGTGGAAGATATATGGATGGTAAACTTCTTTTTTCGTATGAAAAAGCAGGAGAATGCAATTTTTTTAATGGCAATATTGTTTTAATTTCAAATTACATATTTAGTATAGTCGGATATAATGACCCAGTTTTTCATCATGCTTTAGGTGATTTTGATTATGGCTTAAGAGCGAAAAAGCTTGGAGTCAGTTCGTTTGTAGCACCTGATATCCTGGGTAGTTGCGATTTACATTTATCACTTCCCGATTGGAGAAATCCCGAAATTTGTTTTTTTAAACGTTGGAAAGCCTTTCGATCACCTTTAGGTCAAAATCCTGAAGAATTTTTTATTTTTGAAAAACGTCATGCTGGTTATTATAAAGCTATAGTACACTATTTAACAAATCATTTAAGGGTGTTATGGCCCCGTTTATGGTCTCTTAAAGTCTTATGATAAAACAGAAGATTCTTATTTTTCATCCATATTTAGCTCCATATAGAATTGACCTATATAATAGGTTATCAGAATTGTATAATATAGAAGTCATTTTAACAGGAAGTAAAAGAGAAATTGCTTCGTTAGGCTATGTGATTGAAAATGTTAATGCACAGGCAAAGTTCAATTATGAGTATTATAATACGGGGTTTTACTTTGGTCGGCATTTAATATCTATGATTTATTTTAAAAAAATATTTCAATTTAAACCTAATATTATTATTGCACATGAGCTTGGGTTCAATACTTTTGTTTCTATTGTCTTAAAATTTTTGCTAAATTATAAGTTATTTGTTACAATAGATGATTCGCCAATTATGGCAAGATCTTATGGATTTATTCGAAGAATTGGGAGACGTCTAGTAGTAAAATTTTCTGATGCTTTATTGGTGGTTCATCCCCTCGTAAAAGAGTATTTTGAAAATTTATTTAATAACACAGATTGTCATTTTATTTATTTTCCAATCATTCAGAATGAAGTAATTTTAGAGCAAAAATTAGAAAATTCCAAGAAACTGCAATCTGAAGTTATATCCAAGTATGATTTGAGCAATAAAATATTAATTTTGTTTGTAGGTAGACTTGAGTTAGTAAAAAATCCATTAATTATTATCAGGGCATTTGAGAAACTAAATCATGACAATATAGTACTGGTTTTTGTTGGGAAAGGTCGTTTGTATGATAGCTTAAAAGTTCGTAGATCATTAAAAGGTAATGAAAATAAAATCATTTTTACAGGTCAATTAACTGGACCAAATTTATATGTTTGGTATACGCTTGCAAATATTTTTGTTTTACCAAGTAAATTTGAACCATTTGGAGCTGTAGTAAATGAAGCATTAGTAGCAGGTTGTTATTCAATTGTCTCCAGTGAAGTAGGTGCTAATTGTCTTATTCAAAATGATAATGGATATGTTTTTAAGTCAGATGACGAAATTGAACTTACAAATATATTGGAGAGTAGATTGGATTATATTAAAAATAAAAATAAAAATAAAAATAAAAATAAAAATAATAATAATAATAATAATAATAATAATAATAATAATAATAATAATAATAATAATAATAATAATAATAATAATAATAATAATAATAATAATAATAATAATAATAATAATAATAATAATAATAATAATAATAATAATAATAATAATAATAATAATAATAATAATATCATATCAAAAACAAATATGATGCCTCTACTATTCAATGATTTATTATTAAGTATAGAATCACTTATTAATTAAAACTAAGTATGAATTTTTCAAATACTCCCAGAGGTGCATCAAAAGTTAATTTTACTGTAAGATATGTCATTAATATTTTTCGTTCATGGTTTATATTCCGGTTAAGATTTCCATGGGTTAAATATAATGGTTTTGTACGAGTTATGGCATATACGAGATTTGCAAAGAGAGATATAGTTATCGGAAATCGAGTTCAGTTTGGAAGATATTGTAGTATAGCTACAGATGTGCATTTTGAAGATAATATATTGATTGCCAGTAGGGTTTGTTTTGTTGGGAAAAATGATCATACAATTGATATACCAGGTCAATATATATGGGATGGTGAAAGAGGAAATGATGCATTAACAAGAGTGGAATCAGATGTGTGGATTGGTCATAATTCAACAATTATAGCAGGCGTAAAAATTGGTAAGGGGTCAATAGTTGCTGCCGGTTCAATAGTAAATAAGGACGTACCAGAATGCGAAATTTGGGGTGGTGTACCTGCAAAAAAAATCAAAGATCGCTTTTTTAATGATTTAGATAAAGAAAAACATTTGAAATTCCTAAATAAGCAGGATTTTATTTGAAATGAAAAAAATAGGAATTATAACAGTATCTCGGACAAATAATTTTGGAGCAGAATTGCAAGCTTATGCTCTGCAAAAAAAACTTCAACTTCTAGGCTACGATTCGGAAATTATTGACTATTTATATTACAAGCATAAGAATTATAGAAGGACAATTGATGCAAAGCCTTTGGTGAGATTTACTCAAAAAGAACGGACGAAAAACTATTTACTATATCATATTGTCACACCAATACTGGAGGATTTTATCTCTATCTTCTCTAACCCAATAAAAAATAGGCTTAAAAATTTTGAAAGTTTTCATCGAGATCATGTTCGTTTTTCTAATCAATACAGAAGTTTGACAGAGCTAAATAATGCAATTCATCCTTATGATGTTTTTATAGTAGGTAGTGATCAGGTTTGGAATCCGGCTACAGGAACCTCATTATCTCCATATTTTTTGGAGTTTGCCCCTAAAAATAAATTGAAAATGTCTTTTGCTTCGAGTTTTGGAGTGTCGTCAATTGACGTAAGATACCATGAAGTATATAAACGATATTTTTCTAATTTGGAATCGATAGCTGTTAGAGAAGAAGATGGAGTTACATTGGTTAAACAAATTTCTGGTCGAAAAGCAACGAGGGTTCTTGACCCAACCTTGTTGCTGACGAAAAATGAATGGCACAGTGTCATTGATAAACCTCAAATCCTCCCAGAAAAATATGTGTTAATCTACATGTTGCACGATAACAATGCGATCATTAATTGGGCTTATCAACTCAAACAAAAATATGGGTTACAAATAGTGATGCTCTGCAAGCGAGCCTTTGCAAACAAAAAATACCGGGATATAATTAATATTGAAGATGCCGGACCGTCACAATTTATAGAATTATTTAGTAATGCATCTTTCGTTGTGACCAATTCCTTTCATGGAACAGCTTTTTCTGTGAATTTTAATATTCCATTCATAACAATTCTGAAAAAAGGTAAGGACAATAATTCAAGAATGCTTAATTTTCTAAACTTGGTAGGTCTTGAAAACCGGATTGTATTAGAAGATGATGTACCAGGTTTTGATAATCTGTTGGCTTTTGATTTTTTCCAATCTAATAAACTTCTATATAATGAACGAAGTAGTTCGATATCTTATTTGCTTGATAAATTGAATTAATACAGTTTGACATTAAAAAAATTACTAACCCATGCTTATAAGTTCTTTACGAGCTATAATTCCGGACAGAATTGTACGGTATCTTTATAATAAGATTTTGAGAAACTATATGGTCTCCAAGGCATACAGATATGATCGTAGAAGATATTTAGCCTATTCTGATTCCTTTTTATTAAAGGGAAATATAGAACTATTAGGTAATATAATAAAACATTATCATGTTATAGAAAAAGGACTGACAATGCCAGAGATTCGTTTGGGTTTTGGACAGAATGCATTGATGAGATTGATTGACGAATGCATTTATTATATTAAATTGTATGGTAATGACGACACTCAATTGCAACACTGTCTCGCAGTTATAAAAGAATATCAAGATTATCATTTGCACTGCAATTTTCCTTTGCCAGATGAAGTTGTTCAATCTATTGACCAAGTACAATCATTTAATACCCATAGATTTGTTTCATCGCAGAAAGTTACAACACGAGATGCTTATTTTGCCTCAGTAGGGGAGTCATTTGACACCTTTTCACATTCTAGGTCTAGCGTTCGTCATTTTTCAAATGAGGATATTTTAATCGAGAGAATTGAAGCGGCTTTGGATTTAGCAAGAAATACTCCTTCTGCTTGTAATAGACAGTCATGGAGAGCATATGTTTATCAAAACAAACAACAAATAAAAGATATTTTAGATGAACAGGGAGGAAACAGGGGATTTGGTCATTTGGCAAACAAACTCATTGTTATAACTGGTGAATTGGGAGGCTTTAGTCATTCGTTTGAACGAAATCAGGTCTACATAGATGGAGGAATGTATGCAATGAATGTCTTGTATTCATTACATTTTTATAAAATTGCTGCTTGTATTTTAAACTGTAGTACGACTCCGGAAAGAGATTCAAAATTACAACAAAAATGTGGAACACCTAAATCAGAAGTGTTTATAGCTATGATTGTTTGTGGTATACCTCCTGAAATTTTTAAAATAGCTTCGTCGCCACGATACGAATTGAGTAAAATTGCAAAATTTATTTAATATATATTGACGATATGCTTAAGATTCTTATTAATGCATACGCATGTTCCCCCAATATGGGGAGCGAACCGGGCATGGCTTGGAATTGGTGTATACACTTAGCTAAACATTGTGAACTGCATATTATTACCGAAGGTGAATTTCGCGAACAGATTGAAGTTGAGTTGTCTAAATTGCCACAGGGAGTAAATATGCATTTTTATTATAATCCAGTATCGGAGCTTGTACGTAAAATGTGTTGGAATCAGGGAGATTGGCGTTTTTATAAGTATTATAAGCAATGGCAGTGGAAAACTTATCAAATGGCTTTGGAGATAATTCGAACTCAGAAAATTGAAATATTTCATCAGCTTAATATGATAGGCTTTCGTGAACCTGGCTATCTTTGGAAAATAAAAGATATTCCTTTTGTTTGGGGACCGATAGGTGGATTAAAGCAATTTCCATTAACATATATAAAACATGAAAGTTTTAAAAATCAATTTGTTTATAGGCTAAAAAATATTCTAAATATCTTTCAACTAAGATATGATTATCGTGTAAATAAAGCTTTAAACAAAGCAGCTGCTTTAATCAGTTCAATTCCGGACTCATATAATGCAATAAAAAAGTATAAATATTTAGAGTCAACTATTATTCCGGAAACAGGTTGTTTCGAAAATATAGAAATGTCAGAAATAAATAGAAACTTTGACGATGAAGTACTAAAAATAATGTGGGTCGGTAAATTTGATTTACGTAAACAATTGTCAATTGCTATTCAGGCGGTTGCACAAACTATGAATAAACACATTCAATTGGAGATATTTGGTAAAGGTTCTACTGTTCAAGAACAAACTTATCGCTCATTGGCGAAAGAAATAAATGTAGAAAAACAACTAATTTGGCATGGTTCTCAACCAAACTCAAAGATATTAGCTGCAATGAAGTCAGCTCATTTATTTTTTTTTAGCAGCATAAGTGATGATACATCAACCGTTGTATTAGAAGCAATAACTTCTAATCTACCCGTTTTATGTTTTGATGCATGTGGTTTTGGTTATGTAGTAAATGAAGAAGTAGGCATTAAAATTCCTTTAACAAACCCTCAACAATCCATTAAAGACTTTGCAACAAAAATTGATTATCTATATCATAATCGTCATATATTAAAAGAAATGTCCGAGAATTGTAAAGAACGTCAGCAGGAACTATCCTGGGATAGAAAAGCTGAGAAAATGGTTCAACTTTATAAAAGAGTTTTAGAAAATTAACTACATGTCATTTCTCCTCACCTCCCTCCATTTCCCTTCCTCTTTGTCAGCCCTTGATGCTTCAACAGGCTCAGCAACAGGTGCTGAATTATCCGGCAAGCTTCTTATCAATACCATCAATGCCCATTCTTACAATATGGCCCGAAAAGATCCGGAATTTGCCGAAGCGCTAAAGGCATTGGATGTATTGTTTAGCATAAAATTTTATATCTTTGCAGTAGAATGTATTATAATGAAAAAACATTTTATGGCTTAGTAAAAGTTTTTTATATTCAATGAACTATCAAATTTCTTTATTATAGAATTATGACGACCAGATGAATAACAAAATTGTCTAACTATTTTGCTAACCAGCCCATAGAACGGGCGTGGATTTTTGGTTCAAATTCCCGCACCGAGGAAAACAGAAAAATCAATTATAAACAAATGAAAACTATATCAATAAATATCCCCGAAATGTCGGATTTAGACAGCAAGGAACTCACATTGATGGTTGCTTCGCAATTATACGAGGTGGGAAAGCTTTCGCTTGGTCAGGCTGCCGATGTTGCAGGTTATTCAAAGCGTACATTTGCCGAATTACTTTCGACTTATAAGGTTTCTATTTTTAATTATCCAACTACTGACTTGTCAAAAGATGTAGCAAATGCATAAAACAATAATTTCGGATACCAGTTGTTTGATAATCTTATCCAAAATAGGAGAAATTGAATTGTTGGAAAAAGTGTATGGTCGTGTTTTAACTACTACTGACATTGCAGCTGAATTTGGTGAAGTTCTACCTGAGTGGATAGAAGTTGTAGATATGAAGGATAAGTAAAAGCAACAATTATTGGAAATGCAAATAGATAAGGGCGAATCGAGTGCAATTGCGCTGGCTCTTGAAACTAACAACAGTACCTTAATCCTCGATGACTTTAAAGCCAGGAAAGTGGCAACTCAATTAGGGCTGAATTTTACAGGTACAATTGGGGTAATTATTAAAGCAAAACTTACCGGTAAGATTGAATCAGTTAAACCATTTTTATTAAAGATAAAACAAACCGATTTTCGTATTTCACCGGAACTTGAAACTAAAGCACTGATGGAGGCTCACGAAGAGTAGCAGTTAAATATATCAGGCTATAACAGCAGTTCATAAAGAAGTAGGTAGTAGTTAAAATAATTGAGTAATGATTACGAGCTTAATAACTTGACAAACTTTTTAACTTGATAAACTTTATGAACTTTACAAACTAATCATGTCATTCCTTCTCCAATCCCTCCATTTCCCTTCCTCTTTGTCAGCCCTTGATGCTTCGACCTGCTCAGCAACAGCTGCTGAATTATCCGGCACACTTCTTATAAATACCATCAATGCCCATTCTTACAATATGGCCCGAAAAGATGCTGCATTTGCGGAAGCATTGCTGGCATCGGATGTGTTATTACCGGATGGAATCAGTATAGTGTGGGCTAAAAAGTTTTTGTCAGCAGGAGGCGGTAAGCAGCGAACAGGAAGCGGTAAGCAGCAAGCGGTAAGCGGTAAGCAGAACAAAGAACAGGGAGCAAAGATATTGAAACGAATTGCCGGTTGGGATTTGTTTGTGTTTGAGATGAACAGACTACAGACTACAGACAACAGAAGAAAGCATTTTTTCTGGGGAGCAGTGAAAGTGTGTTAGAGAAAATAAAGGCACGCGCAGCAGTAGATATGTAATAAGGAGTTAAAAAGGGAAAAATCATTTCATTGGATGCTTGTTTTTTGAAATCGAATAGTTTATATTTGTAGTAAAAAAAATCTAATTATAAAATAATTAACTTATGAATCAAACAGATATTATTCGGAATAACATTATTGATAAATTAATTGCAATTTCAAATCGTGATTATTTAAATGCTATTTATAAAATTGTTGATAATAGTTCAGTAGTAACTGACAAGATAAGTCTTTCTCCGGAACAAAGAGTTATGCTTCAATTAAGCGAAAATGACATAAAAGAAAACAGAATTATTTCAGAAGCTGAAATGAATAAAAGTGATTTGAAATGGCTGAAAGAATTGTAGTTTGGACATATACGGCCAGAGAACAACGTCGTTCAATATTGAAATATTGGACAATAAAGAATGGTTCTACAAAATATGCAGAAAAATTAATACGATTAATTACTGAACGGACTAAAATGATTGTAGAACATCCTGAAGCATTTAGCATATCAGATTTTAATGATATACGGGTATCTTCACTTGGTCATTTTAGTATTGAGTTCGTCTTGACTTATTACTTATGAGCCTGTCTTGTAAGCTAATTTTTAAGACAACCTACTTTACAATTTGTAAGAAAAATTTTCGAACGCAAAGACACAACGTCGCAACGACACGAAGAACATACTTTTGCGGCTTTGTGTCGTAGCGACTTAGCGTTCAAAAAATGAATTATTTAATACAATACTTTCAATTTATAACTTTATGAAATTGTAAAGGGACTTTTAAGACAACCTCAGAAATATTAATTAAATAAAACGAAAGCTCCGTAGGAACGACATTAAAAAAAGTCAAGACGACTTCATTTTCTATAAACAAAGTTTAAACCAAATAATTATTATGGCTTTCTGGGATAATCGCCAGGATCCTAAAGAATTATTGAAACTTATTATAAAAAGTTAATCATTCGTTTCAGCAACATAAGTAATAGAGTTTATATAAGTTAGATGGCAATGAATAATAGTTTTTTAAAACTGCTAAGTTTTTCTCTTTGCGTACTTTGCGGATATTTGATTATAAAACAATTGGTATATTTAACTTTGCGTACTTTGCGTTTATCTTTAGATTTTTCAAAAGTATTGTAACTTATATAATGTCTAATAGAAATTATGATATTTTTTTCTTTTTGTTGCTTGCAATTCAACTCCAATTACAGATATAAGAATACTCATACACAATCAATTAGCTGGTACACAATTAATATTAGCTATATGTCGGGTATGTGCTGAATTCATAAATTTCCAGAAATAAGAATATTTAATCAATGTTGAAATCATACAAATTATACAATTATCCTCTGGATACATTGATTAATACTTCGACAAGTTCATCTCGAGTACTTTTTATAACCACCATCAACGCCCATTCTTACAATATGACCCGAAAAGATCCGGAATTTGCCGAAGCGCTAAAGGCATCGGATGTGTTATTACCGGATGGAATCAGTATAGTGTGGGCTAAAAGGTTTTTGTCAACAGGAGGCGGTAAGCAGCGAACAGGAAGCAGCAAGCGGCAAGCGGAACACAGACATTGAAGAAGATTGCCGGGTAGGATTTGTGATTAAATTTTCTTGAAGTAGCATTGAATAAGAAACTAAAAAAAACAGTTTTATTTCTTTTAATCATAAAATTATATATCTTTGTAGTAATCAAAAAATATTATGCGTAAAACAATAAAATTAATTTCAGAAACAGATAAATTAAGACATGCTCTTAAATTATTTGGTGAAGATGCCTATCATTCTGCATTAAAACAGGGTGTAACTGTAACCGTTTTACAAGGCGATAAAATACAACGAGTACAACCCGATGGTAAAAAAGTAACAGTAGGTAATATAGTAAAATCAACTAACAAAGTTCTTCCTGCCCGAATACGGTTAAAATGAGTCAGCAAAAACGATTAAGAATATTTGCCGGACCAAACGGATCAGGGAAATCAACCATTATCAATATAGTGAAAAATTTCGATGTTGATATGGGGGTGTATGTCAATGCCGATGAAATTAAGAAAGAGTTTCAATCAAAAAAGTTTTTGGATATTGAATTGTTCGGAATAACATTAAATGAGGAATGAATTGGTTGAAGAACTTAAAATTTCAACATTTTTTAATGACTTAACCTATAATCAGATTTCAAAAAATGTATATATTCAAAATAACAAATTATATTGTACCAATAGCCTTAATTATGATATTATAGCTACATTTTCAGCAGATTTGATTCGAAAAAAACTTCTTTGCAATTGCCCCAAGTTTACTTTTGAAACAGTAATGTCTCATCCGTCTAAGATTGATTTTATAAAAAGTGCAGTTAAATCAGGATATAAAGTATACCTGTATTTTGTTTCTTTGGAAAATCCTGAATTAAATAAAGAGCGTGTAAAAGCCCGCGTTCAACTTAAAGGTCATGATGTACCTTCGGATAAAATAGAATCGAGATATTACAGAACCATGGAATTATTACTTGAAGCGATTAAAGTTGTAGATAAAGCTTATTTTTTTGATAACAGTGGTATTAGACCGGTATTTTTTGCAAAATACGAAAATTCTGAAATAATATTTGAGGATATCTTACATGTTCCACAATGGTTTTATAGTTATGTAGTAGAGAAGATATAGAGTATAGCTACATCAGTATTTATTTTCTTTTTTTTATACTAATTTATAAATGTTTTAAGTGTGCTAAAACCTTTTAAATATGCTCCATTTTTCCACTTCAGGGCACAATGGGGTTGAAGTTAATTACCACAGTCTTTTTTTATGTCCTTCCGCCTCCAACCCTTACATTTCCTTTCCTCTTTGTCAGCCCTTGATGCTTCAACAAGCTCAGCAACAGAGGCTGAATCCTCCGGCAAGCTTCTTATCAATACCATCAACGCCCATTCTTACAATATGGCCCGAAAAGATCCGGAATTTGCCGAAGCGCTAAAGGCATTGGATGTATTGTTTAGCATAAAATTTTATATCTTTGCAGTAGAATGTATTATAATGAAAAAACATTTTATGGCTTAGTAAAAATTTTTTATATTCAATGAACTATCAAATTACTTTATTATAGAATTATGACGACCAGATTAATAACAAAATTGTCTAACTATTTTGCTAACCAGCCCATAGAACGTGCGTGGATTTTTGGTTCATATGCCCGCACCGAGGAGAACAGAAAAAGTGATATAGATATATTAGTTAACTTTAGTAAAGATTCAAAAATTACGCTGTTTAAATATAGCCATATTATTAATGATTTACAGTTGCTAACAAGACGAAAAGTTGATTTAGTTGAAGAAGGGCAATTAAAAACCTTTGCCAAAGAAAGTGCAGAACATGACAAAATTTTGATATATGAGAGAAAAACCACGTGATAAGGAGCGACTTTTGCATATTGTAGAAGCTATTGACAATATCTTTGAGTTTGTTGAAAATAAATCATTTCAAACTTATCAAAGCGATAAAATTTTACGTTTTGCAATAATAAAAAATCTGGAAATAGTTGGTGAGGCAGCCTATTTACTAACCAAAGATTTCAAACAGGAAAATACTGTAATTGAATGGGCTGAAATAATTGGAATGAGACATATTTTGGTACATGGATATTATCAGATAAAAGACGAAATTGTTTGGGCAACGATTGAAACGGAATTAAAACCATTAAAAGACAAGGTTTTAATTTTACTTGCAAAATTTTGAAAGAATGTTCAACCATATCAGGTATTATTCCGCTGTCTTGTCCTAACTACTACCGACTAACTACTACCGTCTTTCAACTTTTCAAACTTTATTACTTTCTAACCTTACAAACTTTATGAACTTTACAAACTAATCATGTCCTTCCAACTCCAACTCTTACAATTCCGTTCCTCTTTGTCAGCCCTTGAAAATAATTGTCAGGGGCTTTTATTGATTAACACCATCAACGCTCATTCTTACAATATAGCCCGTAAAGATCCGGAATTTGCCAAAGCGCTAAAGGCATCGGATGTATTATTACCGGATGGAATCAGTATAGTGTGGGCTAAAAGGTTTTTGTCAACAGGAAGCGGTAAGCAGCAAGCGGTAAGCGGTAAGCAGAACACAGAAATGGGAGCAAAGATATTGAAACGAATTGCCGGTTGGGATTTGTTTGTGTTTGAGATGAACAGACTACAGACTACAGACAACAGACAACAAAAGAAAGCATTTTTTCTGGGGAGCAGTGAAAGTGTGTTAGCGAAAATAAAGGCACGTGCGGCAGTAGATTATCCCAATGTGGAAGTATATACCTACTCGCCACCCTACAAACCTGAATTTACCGAAGAAGATAATCTGGCAATGTACAAAGCCATTGAGGAGGTGCAACCTGATGTGCTTTTTGTAGGTATGACAGCCCCGAAACAGGAGAAATGGGCGTATGAGTTAGTTAAAAGTTACAAGTTGCAAGTTACAAGTGAAGAATCAGTAGGGAGTAGGGAGTCGGGAGTCGGTAGTTCTGAGTCAGGAGTTCTGAGTCAGGAGTCGGTAGTCGGTAGTGAAGACTCAGAACTCAGAACTCAGAACTCAAAACTAAAAAACTCAGAACTCAAAACTCAGAACTCAAAACTACCAACTAATTGCCATGTTTGTTGCATTGGAGCTGTCTTCGATTTTTATGCAGGAACTGTGGAGCGCGCACCGCTTTGGTGGCAGGAACATGGTTTGGAGTGGCTCTTCCGTTTGATAAAAGAACCCCGGCGTATGTGGCGCAGGTATATTATCGGCAATATAAAGTTTATCGGATATATCATCCTTGAGAAGTTCAACTCTCGTCGGATATGATATTAGGCTTCGGCTGTTATGAATTGCCAACTGCTTTAGCTGTTGGATAAGAAAAGAATCATAAATCAATAGGCTTTAGCCGAAAAAGTATACATGTTTGTAAATTCCATCAAGCGACAGGGATGTCGCTTGTCCCCCGATTATCTTATTACTCCCTTCGGTCGTGTTATTAGGCTATGCCTGTTATTCGCTTCGCTGTTATTACGTTGCAGTGGAAAGTTCCTCTCAAAAACTCATTTTTCCATTTCCTTTCCCAAATAAATAAAAAAGTCCATTTCCTTTCCCCAAGGGGGAGAGTCCCCGAAGGGGGAGAGAGGTCTTACTCCCTACGGTCGTGTTATTAGCTTCGCTGTTATTAAGGCTACGCCTGTTATGAATTGCCAACTGCTTTAGCTGTTGGATAAGATAAGCATCATAAATCAATAGGCTTTAGCCGAAAAAGTATATATGTGTTTGTAAATCCCTCTCATAATTCAATTTTTCCATTTCCTTTCCCCAAAAGGGGAGAGTACCCGAAGGGGGAGAGAGGTCAGGGATGTCGCTTGTCCCCCGATATGTAAGGAAGAAAAAGTTGATAATACCAATAATCTATGACTGGCGCTCGACTCCTCTCCTCGGGAGAGGTCGGGTGAGGTCTTTCACTCAGAACTCAGAACTCAGAACTCAGAACTACTTCCTACCTACTACTTCCTACCAACTGATTTTCCACTTTCCACTAATATCCACTTTCTAAACTAAATCATTATCTTTGTACCAGAAAAACAGATGACATATGTCAGTAGAAGAAGCAATTTTACCGGTTAAAATAAATGAGTTGGTAACCATTATCTCCAAAAAGAAAAAACTTGGACCGACTGATGCTTTGGCTTATTTGTATACATCAGATTTCTATTTAAAGCTACAAAATGCCGATAGTAAATGGTGGTATATGAGTGGTTTAAATTTATATCATGAGTTGGAAAAAGAAAAGCAAAAACAGCTGCATGCCGTAGATGCACGGGCAAAGTTGTTTTTCGTTTTTTGCACTGAAAATTATAAGGCAAAAACCGGTCTGGACGCTGTTGAAATACTTGCTCTTTTTAATAAATATGATGTATATAAATTTCTGGCAGATAATTACGATATTTTGCACACGCAGGGCGATGACTATATTCTGGATGAAATAAGTGCTTACATTAAGGTCGCTGAAAAAATAAAAAAGAAGAAATAGAAACGCTAATGTAGCGGATTAGGCGGATTTACACGGATATAATATTTAAAAAGCAGATTTAATACTGATTTATTTACTTCGTAAATGACGGATAAATTCCCTCACAAAGAATTTCCGCCCATTTCTATCACCTTTAGGTGATAAAAAATCCGAAAAAAATCCGGACACTAATTGTTTTAGAGTATTTCGGCTAAAATCTGCCTAATCCGCTACATCTGCGTTCCAATTCAATTGTCTGTAATGTATGACTTTTAATGATTATACGCATTTTTATTTGCACTAAACAATAATAATTGTAATTTAGCACACCATAATATCAATCTGTTAATTGCTTTTCAGCAAGACTTACAAAAAAAACGCAAACAACGATGATACTTTATCATGGTTCAACAGTAAAAGTTGAACATCCGAATTTGTTGAAATGTCGTTCCAATACTGATTTTGGTAAAGGGTTTTATACCACTACAAGTCCTGAACAGGCAGAAAAATGGGCAAAATTAAAACAACAACGAGAGAAGAGTAAAAAAGCTGTTGTATCGGTATATGAGATAGATGATAATTTATTTGATTGTACTGATATGTATGATATTTTTAAGTTTCATCAAGCAGACAAACAATGGCTTGATTTTGTGTATGCCAACCGTAAAGGACAGAAAGCCAAATTTTACGATATTGTTTTTGGCCCTGTTGCCAACGATAGGTTGTTTGTTACCATTGCATTATATGAAGAGGGAATTTTAACTGCCGATGCAGCTATTGAACAATTAAAAACGTATGTGCTTTTTGACCAGCTGTCATTTCACTCCCAAAAGGTAATTGATTTATTGAAATACAGAAACAGTTATTTAGTTATAAGTTAAAAGTTAAAAAGGTCATAAAGTAAAAAGTTTCTAACCTGAAGTAAGCGGTAAGCAGTATTTTGTTCTAACTACCTGTCCGTCCGGTAGGCGGGCTACCGACTTTCCAGACTTCCCCAATAGCTATCTCGGGACTTTCAATCTTAATAAACTTTATTAATTTCAAACTTTACAAACTAAATCATTATCTTTGTGGCTGAGGTGAAATCACCCCAAAGTCTATTCGAAAATAACATTAGAAATTATGACAACCAGATTAATAACAAAATTGTCAAACTATTTTGCTAACCAGCCTATAGAACGGGCGTGGATTTTTGGTTCATATGCCCGCACCGAAGAAAACAGAAAGAGCGATATTGATATATTGGTTAGCTTCAGCAATGATACTAAAATTACGCTGTTTAAATATAGTCATATTATTAATGATTTACAGTTGCTAACAAGACGGAAAGTTGATTTAGTTGAAGAGGGGCAATTAAAAACCTTTGCCAAAGAAAGTGCAGAACATGACAAAATTTTGATATATGAGAGAAAAACCACGTGATAAGGAGCGTCTTTTGCATATTGTAGAAGCTATTGACAATATCTTTGAGTTTGTTGAAAATAAAACATTTCAAACATATCAAAGCGATAAAATTTTACGTTTTGCAATAATAAAAAATCTGGAAATAGTTGGTGAGGCAGCCTATTTGCTAACCAAAGATTTCAAACAGGAAAATACTGTAATTGAATGGGCTGAAATAATTGGAATGAGACATATTTTGGTACATGGTTATTATCAGATTAAAGATGAAATAGTTTGGGCAACGATTGAAACGGAATTAAAACCATTAAAAGACAAGGTTTTAATTTTACTTGCAAAATTTTGAAAGAATGTTCAATCATATCAGGCATTATTCCGCTGTCTTGTTCTAACTACCTGTCCGTCCGGTAGGCGGGCTACCGACTTTCAACTTTCCAAACTAATCATGTCATTCATTAGCCCTATGGGCGTTTAATAGGCTGCGCCTGTTATTAGCCTTCGGCTGATATTACTCCCTATGGTCGTGACCGTTGGTTCGCTTCGCTGTTATTAAGGCTACGCCTGTTATGAATTGCCAACTGCTTTAGACTTCGGTGTGAGCTCAGTCGAACACTGTTGGATAAGATAAGCATCATAAATCAATAGGCTTTAGCCGAAAAAGTATATATGTTTGTAAATCCCCCTCATAACTCATTTTTCCATTTCCTTTCCCCATCTGGGGAGAGTACCCGAAGGGGGAGAGAGGTCAGGGATGTCGCTTGTCCCCCGATATGTAAGGAAGAAAAAGTTAATAATACCAATAATCTATGACTGGCGCTCGACTCCTCTCCTCGGGTGAGGTTAGGAGAGGTCTTTCACTCAGAACTCAAAACTCTTACCGCTTACCGTTTACTGCTTACTGCTTACTGCTTACTGCTATATTTCTATTTCCTACCTACTTAAAAACTTTCCACTTTATAACTTTTTACTTTACAAACTTTCCACTTTCAAACTTTACGAACTAAATCATTATCTTTGTACCACCAGCACTCAATGTATGTGGTTGAATAAAAGCATAGTTCTGACTCCCGAAGAAGATATAGTATTATCGGCTTCGGCTATCCGGCTTAGTCCTGAGGCGGAAAGTCGTATGGCTATGCTATGGCAACAGGTGAGCGACTGGAACAGACTATTGGAGATGGCTGGTAAGCGAGGATTAGCTCCCCTGTTGTATGTAAAACTGTATTGTGCAAAAATGCCGGTACCTGCGGATATGGAATTAAAGCTCCGGCAGTATTATCTGATGACATTAAGCCGGTCGGTAGCATTGCAAAGTGAGTTTGGAAGGATAGCAGCACTATGTATATCCCAACATATCGAAATTATTCCACTAAAGGGAGCATATCTGTCGGGAGTGTTGTATGGCGATGTGGGGTTGCGTCAAATGAGTGATATTGATATTCTTGTAAAAAGTGACGAAGCTGCTGAGTGCATACGTTTGCTCAGAGAGAATGGCTACCAACCCGTTGAAAGCAAGGGAATTTCGGAGTTTGTGGATAGCAGTTCCGATTTTGTGCATTACCCTCCGTTACACAAAAATGGTTTTTCGGTAGAAGTACACCGCAAATTACATTTGGATGCAGAAAATTACAACTTATCGCTGAATGATATCTGGCAAAAGTCAGGTATGGAGACTGTTTGTGAGCAACAGGTCAGGGTGTTATCGTCCTATATCATGCTGATGCATTTGTGTATACATCTCGATAAACATTTCAAAAAGGGTCAGGTGCAATTCAGCTCTTTTACCGATATTTATAATCTGATGCTGAAATATGCCGATGGATTCCACTGGCAGGAGTTTGCGCTGGCTTGTGAAAAGTACGGATGTGAGCACGAAGTTTTCAGGTATTTGTTATTGGTCAACAGGTTTTATAATGCACCATTACCCGGGTTTCTGGTGGATAAATACAACAGATATTGTACTCCTGATGACGAGATGCAGTTTATCACTTATCTGAGAGGATACAGAAAAGAAAATGCGAATGCTTCGGCAGTACCTGTTCATTTAAAGAATCTGAAAACGCATGGTTTGTCAGCAGTATCCTTACGGTATATGTTTGAAATCATTTTCCCGCCGAAAGCCTTTATGATACAGAAATACGGGTTAGTAGAAAGTGAGAAAGTTATAAAGTTAGAAAGTGAGAAAGTGGAAAGTGGAAAGTGGAAAGAAGATACTCAAAACTCAGAACTCAGAACTCCAAACTTTAAACTTTTAACTTTAAACTTTAAACTTACATTCTGGTGGCTTTGGTATCCGTATCGTTGGTGGGTAGGGGTGAAGGGATTATTTAACTCGCTTCGGTCGTGATATTTGCCCTTTGGGTGATATCAGGCTACACCTGCTGCAGGCAAGTTCGGCTGAAATCAGGACTTCGTCCGATATTAACTCCCTTTGGTCGTGATATTAGCCCTTCGTTCCTGAATTAAGCAGCGTAGCTGTGCGTTCTTCGTAGATATTGGTGTGGACGGTATCCGGAGGGGCGTAGCCCTGAAATCTAAATTTCTATTGATTGGATTTAATATCTGGTTATATTCGATTTTTGGGGAAAGATCTCAGGGCTGTGTCCCTAAAAAATCCCTTCTGTTGTGTTATTAAGCTCCCGTCAAAATGGCACAACCTCGCTGATACGATAATAAGGGAATTTTCATTTTTGTATATTTTGCTACTAAGGGTTTTAAAAGAAAATAAGGGCTTTTTTGTTGATTAATTTTCAAATTCTTACTTTCTTACTTCACATTACCTACACCTGACTCAGAACTCACTACCTACTACTGACTTTACAAACTTTATAAACTCATCCGGCAGCTAAAGCAACCGGCTATTCACTACCAACTCCTGACTCAAAACTCAGAACTTCAAACTTTTTTTCATTCCCAAACTCAATTCCAAACATTTAATTTTTAGCTTGTTATGTTTCATTAGAAACTCATTATTGTTGTGTTATTAAAAAATAACTACCTTTTAAATTGCAGAATAGCCGATTATTTTGCATATTTGTGAAGATTTTGCTGTTAAAAAGCGTTTAAACAGACTATGAGCAAGCCATACAATATTATATAAATTTAATTCATTTCAATTGTATTTCTATGATTACAAAGAGAGAGAAGGGTTTGTCGAGATTGATGATTGCTGTGCAGGTGATTTTATCGCTGTTTATTTTCTTTATTATCGATTCATTATTTCCGAATCCGGCTGTTTTTTACAAAGAGCAGTTGTTTTTTCTGTCGCAGATAGCCATTATCTGGACTTTTTTATTCACCAAGTTTCGTTTGGGCATTATTTTCCGTGCTTTTACTTTCAGCAATTTAATATACGGGTATGTGGTAACTATTTGTATTGCCGGCATAGCTTTATTTATAGAGTTGAAGCTGATGTTGCTTATCGGGCATTTCAGTTATTCGGTGTATATTATTTTACTGTTTTGCGTCGTCGATTTAGTAGCTCTTATCCTGTTTAAACTTGCGTTTTACTATTTGATGCGCTATTTGCGTAAAATAGGACGTAATACCCGCAATGTAGTGATTATTGGTGGCGATCAGTCGGAAGCTTTTATCGATGCATTTATTGCGGCAAAGGACTGGGGTTATCGTATAAAATCTATTGTGTCGCCTTATCAGGAAGTTTCGGATAAATATTCATCCGGTGCTTGGATAAAGGATAATGATGAATTGCTGAAAAAAATTGAGATCAAAGGTATCGACGATATATTTTATTGTCTCCCTGTAAACGATGAGCATTACAATGTAGAGGATTTATTGAAAGAAGCCGAAACAACGGGTGTCACTGTACATATCATGCAGCAAGCTTATTTCACAACTGAACAAAATAATCATACAGGCGAATTACGTTTCGATAATATTTTTGAGACACATCAGAAAACGCCGGCCAAATATCTGAGTCTGAAATTCAAGGAGATTGTGGATATTTTTCTGAGTGCGTTCATTATTGTAGTTTTAATGCCGTTATTGTTGCTTATAGCGTTACTGATAAGACTGGAAGACAAAGGACCTGTATTTTTCAAACAGGAGAGAGTGGGTATGAACGGACGGAGATTTGTGTGCTTTAAATTCAGGACGATGATAGTGAATGCCGAACAACTGCTGGATGGGCTGAAAGAACAGAATGAATCGGATGGCCCTACCTTTAAAATTGAAAACGATCCGCGTATCACCAAAATAGGTCGCTTACTCCGCAAAACTTCCCTGGATGAATTACCACAGTTTTACAATGTGATAAAAGGCGAAATGTCGATAGTAGGACCACGTCCGCCACTGTTGCGGGAAGTAAAACAATACGAACGTTCGCAGCTCCGCCGGTTGAGTATGAAGCCCGGAATTACCTGTATCTGGCAGGTGAGTGGCCGTAATTCCGTATCGTTTAAGGAGTGGATGCGTATGGATCTGGAATATATCGACAACTGGTCGCTCTGGCTGGATGTGAAAATTATGTTGAAAACCGTAGGCGAAATTCTGAAAGCTAACGGACAATAGATATTAGGCTGCGCCTGTTATGACTCCCTTTGGTCGTGTTATTTGGCTGCGCTGTTATTAGCCTTCGGCTGATATTACTCCCTATGGTCGTGACCGTTGGTTCGCTTCGCTGTTATTAAGGCTGCGCCTGTTATGAATTGCCAACTGCTTTAGACTTCGGTGTGAGCTCAGTCGAACACTGTTGGATAAGATAAGCATCATAAATCAATAGGCTTTAGCCGAAAAAGTATATATGTTTGTAAATCCCCCTCATAACTCATTTTTCCATTTCCTTTCCCCATAATCATAAAGAAATCCATTTCCTTTCCCCAAAAATACAAAAAAAAGTTCCATCTCCTTTCCCCAATGGGGGAGAGTACCCGAAGGGGGAGAGAGGTCTGGAGAGGTTAGGAGAGGTCTTACTCCCTACGGTCGTGTTATTAGCTTCGCTGTTATTACGTTGCAATCGGCAGTTCCCCTCTACTTAGGGAGAGGGGGCAGGGGGAGAGGTCTTCCACTCAAAACTCAAAACTCAAAACTCAAAACTCAGAACTACCTACTACTTTCTACCAACTATCTTTTTAAAACTTCTTCGTCTAATATTATTTATCCAATAATGAATTTTTCTTAAAGCTTTTATTTATATTTGTACATCATTCATATAGTTTTTCTAATGCGCTTAAAATCAAATGAAATATCAGCAATTCAATTTCTTTGCCGGAAATATTTTGGTGACGAAGCCAATGCGTATTTATTTGGTTCCAGAATTTATGACGAACTGAGAGGTGGTGATATTGATATTTTTATTTCAGCTTCAGAAACAACAAAACTTACTCTGGAAAATAAACTTCGGTTTTTGGTGGAATTAAAACTTATAATAGGCGACAGAAAAATTGATGTAATTCTGGATAATGATATTACACGGGCAAAAACAAATTTTTACCGGTCGATACAATCAACAAAAATACCTATTGTGCTATGATAGTATTTGAAAAAGAGGATAAGCTATATCAGGCGTATCAAATGTCGGTTATCCATTTGGAACGTATGCAATTTGCTTTTGGAAAAATTCAGCATTTTTTTCCGCTGAACATTGAAAAATATCAGTCAATAACACCGGAAGAAATGAGTTTTTTCGATCAGTTTATTTATCGCTTTACAAAATTGCAGGATGTTATCGGAGCAAAGTTATTCAGTTCTGTATTAATTAATTTGGGTGAAGATATTTACAATAAACCATTCATTGATATTGTACAGAAACTGGAAAAAATTAATGCACTGAAAAGTGCTGATGATTGGTTTATGCTTCGCGAAGTAAGAAACTTACTTACTCATGAGTATCCTTTTAATCAGCAGGAAATTATCAATGATTTGAACCTGCTTTACAGCAATTTCAACCAATTGCTCGATATGTGGTCACATTTGGACGAGTTTATCAAACACAGACTATCGTATTTACTGCGCTGAGATTTACACTTCGTGTGATATTTGCCCTACGGGCGTTATTAGGCTACGCCTGTTATTAGCTGAGCTGATATTAAGCCTTCGGCTGTTATTAGGCTGCGCCTGTTATTAGCTGCGCTGATATTGTGTTTTTTGGGTCTCGCGACTTCCAAGTCGCGTTATTTATTAGCTGTAAATTTCTTTCAAGCGACAAGGATGTCGCTTGTCCCCCGATTATCTTAACCCTGAATGCAGAGATAATGCAAATTCGTGAAATTAGTGTCCCGAGACTTCTGGATTCGTAGTTTAAAATTTCTTTTTGTTTTTAAGATAACAGGCAGGATGCCTGTCGACCCGTGTAATTCGAAGTTTGAAATTTTGCTTACTACTTTCCGCTTACTGTTTACCGCTGATTATCAGAATTCCGAACTGAAATGGAAACGGATGTTTTTGAAATCGTTCTGAGCCATTTGAAGTACATAACCTGAATCAGCCAAAAATACATCGCGTCCTTGTTTATCTAAAGCCATGTATTGCGATTTGCGTTTTTTGAAGTTTTCGAGTTCAGTGGCATCGTCACATTCAATCCAACAGGCTTTGTAGAGGTTAATAGGTTCCCAGCGACACTGTGCGCCGTATTCGTGCAACAAACGGTATTGTATCACCTCAAACTGTAACTGACCAACGGTTCCGATAATTTTTCGTCCGTTGAACTGATTCACAAATAATTGTGCTACACCTTCATCCATCAACTGATTCACACCTTTTTCCAGTTGTTTGGTTTTCATCGGATCGGCATTTTCGATGTATTTAAACATCTCGGGTGAGAAACTCGGAATGCCTTTGAAATGCAGTTCTTCACCACCGGTGAGTGTGTCGCCTATTTTGAAAGTTCCCGTGTCGGGTAAACCCACAATATCACCGGCATATGCTTCGTCGACAGTTTCTTTTTTCTGTGCCATAAAAGCGGTAGGAGCGGAGAAACGCATCAATTTACCATGACGAACATGTTTATAGTTCACATTTCGCTCAAATTTACCCGAACAAACTTTCACAAAAGCTATGCAACTCCGGTGATTCGGATCCATATTGGCATGAATTTTAAAAATAAATCCGGAGAAAGCTTCTTCGTAGGGATTTACTTCTCTTTCAAGCGTATGTATGGGGCGGGGAGATGGTGCAATCTCCACAAAACAATCCAGCAATTCCTTTACACCAAATGTGTTCAGCGCACTACCGAAAAATACAGGAGCTAAATGTCCTTCGAGGTATTGCTGAATATCAAACGGATTGTAAACGCCGTTGATAAGTTCCATATCTTCGCGAAGTTTAGCCGCATCGCGGTCGCCAACCAGTTCGTCTAATTCGGAACTGTTTACATCCACTTTCACGGTTTCGCTTATTGTTTGTTTGTTGGGTGTGTACAGTTCCAGATTGTCTTTGTAGATGTTGTATACGCCTTTAAACGAAAAACCCTGATTGATAGGCCAGCTTAACGGACGTACAGCAATACCAAGTTCAGCTTCCAGTTCGTCGAGCAAATCAAAAGCATCTTTCCCTTCGCGATCCATTTTATTCACAAAAATCATCACCGGCGTATTTCGCATACGACAAACTTCCATCAGTTTACGTGTTTGCGCTTCCACCCCTTTGGCTGTATCTACCACAATAATTACACTATCAACAGCCGTAAGTGTGCGGTAAGTGTCTTCAGCAAAATCCTGGTGACCGGGAGTGTCCAAAATGTTGATTTTGTAATCGCGGTATTCAAAACCCATCACCGAAGTAGCCACCGAAATTCCACGTTGTTTTTCAATTTCCATCCAGTCGGATGTGGCTGATTTCTTTATTTTGTTCGATTTAACAGCACCGGCCACATGAATAGCACCACCAAACAACAGCAGTTTTTCTGTAAGAGTGGTTTTACCTGCATCGGGGTGACTGATAATAGCAAAAGTACGTCGACGCTGAATTTCGGATTGTAAAGACATATGTTTAGTTAGTAGTTCTGAGTTTTGAGTTCTGAGTTCTGAGTTCTGAGTTCTGAGTTTTGAGGGTGCAAAAGTAGTAAAATTCAACCAAACAGGCAAATAAAGAACTTCGTTGTTATTACTCTCTCGCCAGAGGCGAGATCGTGTTATTAGGCTACGCCTGTTATTACTCCCTTCGGTCGTGTTATTAGGCTTCGCTGATATTACTCCCTACGGTCGTGACCGTTGGTTCGCTTCGCTGATATTACGTTGCAGTGGGTGGTTCCTTTCCTATAAATGTAATGATTCCGCTTACTGTTATGTTAATTGGATTCTGGCACATAGATTAAATTGTCTCAAGCTTATGAATTGCCTCCAGCTTTAGCTGGATGAAAAAATAAAAATCCATTAAAATGGGCTTTAGCCAAATATATAATGGATTTTGGCTAAAGCCGAATACCTCTTTTGCAATTTACCGGCAGCTAAAGCAGCCGGCAATTCATAATTAACTTGTAAAATAAAACACACTCAGACAACATTTAGTGATTATAAAATGTTTTTTTGAGCATTTTAAGAAATAATCTCTCTAAAAATTATAACTTTGCATTTGTAATATTAAATAACAACCGATGAATTATACGAAAGCTGCAAAAGTACTGAGTGGAATCCTGTTTGTTTTTATCGTGAGTTCCTGTACTCAAAACACTGTACTTACTATCGACAGAAACCATGAAGAGAATTATTATCTGAGTCAGGCTGACACTGCCCGTGGTTCGGTGCTGATCAATATCACAGTGGAACTGCCGGTTTGTTTCAAAGAACAGGCAGTGGTAGATTCTATACGCACTTCCCTTGTTACCTTTATGTTTGGTAAGGAATATGTGAAAATGGATGTGGATACTGTTGTGAGGAATTTTGTGGCCGATATTAAACACGAATATAAGATCAACAATGAGCCTTTGCTGAAGTTGATGGATGCCAGAAACCGCTACAGGCTGGATAATGAACAGGTACTGGAAGGTTTCTCTCTGTTGAGTGATGAGAACATATTTTCGTATGGTGTTAACCGCTATGTATTTATGGGTGGAGCACACGGACTGAATACACGAAACTATTTTAATTTCAATCTGAAAAACGGAAACAAAATTACCGAAGCCGATTTATTTAAGCCGGGTTTTGAAACTGCTCTTTCCGACCTGATTAAAGTGCGGATGATTGAAGAACGTAAAGAAAATCCGGAACTGGAACCTATCGAACGTCTCGAAGATTCTGACTACTGGGTAGAAGCCATTAAACCTAATGGTAATTTCTACATTACCGATCAGAGTATCAATTATGTGTTCAATCCATACGAAATAGGACCGTATTATATGGGGCAAACCGAGGTTACTTTGCCGTTTGCACGATTGAGTCAGATTTTAAAACCCAACGGACTGATTGAATATCTTGTTCACCCTAAAGCCGAAAATTGATAGATATTTTCAAAAAAAACAGCATTTGTGATTCAAACTGAGATTCCAACTCTGATGTCATATCAAAAATAAAATAGTTTAACACGCGAAGGGGCGTAGCCCTGAAATCTTTGTGGTCAATATTTTTGATGAGATTCAAACAAGAGGTGTCAGCTCTGATGTCGTGATAAAATATTGTAATTTAATATACAAAGGGGCGTTAGCCCTGAAATCTTCGTGGTAAATATTTTTGCTGTGATTCAAACAGAGGTGCCAGCTCTGATGTCGTGATAAAATATTGTAGTTTAATATACAAAGGGGCGTTAGCCCTGAAATCTTTGTGGTCAATATTTTTGATGAGATTCAAACAAGAGGTGTCAGCTCTGATGTCGTGATAAAATATTGTAATTTAATATACAAAGGGGCGTTAGCCCTGAAATCTTCGTGGTAAATATTTTTGCTGTGATTCAAACAGAGGTGCCAGCTCTGATGTCGTGATAAAATATTGTAGTTTAATATACAAAGGGGCGTTAGCCCTGAAATCTTCGTAGTAAATATTTCTGATTACAAAAGAGGGGCGTAGCCCTGAGATCTCAACCAGAATGGCCAATACATATACACAACTATATGTTCAATTTGTTTTTTCAGTTAAAGGGAGGCAAAATCTGATCAAAGAAAAATTCAGAGATGAATTGGAGAAAGTGATGTGTGGATTAGTTGCCGAACTGAAATGCAAAACCTATGCAGTGTATTGCAATCCGGATCATACACATATTTTCGTAGGTTTGCATCCAACTGTATCAGTTTCCAAATTAATTGAACAGGTCAAGTCAGGCTCATCAAACTGGTTGAATGAAAAGAAATATATTGTCGGAAAATTTTGTTGGCAAGATGGTTTTGGAGCGTTTACATATTCCAAATCACATATTGATAAAGTAGTTCAATATATTCTCCAACAACCGGAACATCATAAAAAACAATCATTTAAAGAAGAATATTTGTTGTTTTTGAAAAAATTTGCCGTCGATTACGATCTGAAATATCTTTTTGAATGGTATGATGAAATATAGATATCAGGGCTACGCCCCTCATTAATCGTTATATTCTTAAGCCTACGAAGATAACAGGGCTACGCCCCTGATTGAATTATCACTTTTTTTTAACAAAGGAATCTTGATGTTCCAATATGAAAAATAACGTAAAAAATATATGACCTATCAGGAAGCTCTGCAATATCTTTACGACCGCTTGCCCGTATTTCATCATATTGGCAGTAATGCCTATAAGCCCGGATTACAGAATACTACCAAATTGCTGGATGCGCTTCAACATCCGCAGAAAAACTTTCTGACCATTCATGTGGCAGGTACCAATGGAAAAGGTTCTGTTTCGCATTATCTGGCGGCTGTTTTGCAATCGGCAGGATATAAAACCGGTTTATATACTTCACCGCATTTGGTTGATTTTGGCGAGCGTATCCGTGTGAATGGTAAAATGATTGATCGTGACTATGTGGTTCGCTTCACCGAAGAAAATTCTGCTTTGTTCGACTATATTCAGCCTTCCTTTTTCGAAGCTACCATGGCTATGGCATTTCAGTATTTCTCGGATAGCGAAGTTGATATTGCTGTCGTAGAAACCGGCCTGGGAGGGAGATTGGATAGTACCAATATTATTGAACCGCTTGTTTCTGTTATTACCAATATCAGCTTCGACCATGTGGGTTTTCTGGGCGATACACTGGAAAAAATTGCTTACGAAAAAGCCGGTATTATTAAAAAGGAAACGCCGACTGTCATTGGTGAATGGACGCCCGAAACGCTTGATGTGTTCCGTAAAAAAGCTTCTGAAGTAAATTCAACTCTATATTTTCCGGAAATGAAAATATCTTTCGAAGAATATGTGAATGGTCAAATGTTAGTACGTTTATCGGATGGAACCAAACTGATTTCCGGTCTGTGCGGTGATTATCAGCTAAAAAATATTGCAACTGCTCTGAAAACGATTGAAGTGCTGAACCCGGTTTTACCAATCGGTAGCAAACTAATTCAGCAGACTCATATATTACAGGGTTTGCAGCATGTAACTGAGCTTACCGGACTACAGGGGCGCTGGCAACAGCTTGCGTCAGAACCATTGGTCATTGCCGATACGGGACATAATGTAGCCGGCATTGCCTATGTAGTAGAGCAAATAAAGCGTCAGCAATACCGCAAACTGCATATGGTCATAGGTATGGTAAACGATAAAGATATTAGTTCTGTGTTGAATTTATTGCCCAAAGATGCTGTTTATTATTTTACCAATGCAGCTATTCCGCGTGCTTTGCCGGCAGAAGATTTGCAAAAACTGGCAGCCAACTATCAGCTTGCCGGATTTTCAGCAGATTCCGTAGAGGCTGCGTTGACAAAAGCTCTGCAAAATGCAACTTCCGATGATTTTATCTTTATCGGAGGTAGTAATTTTGTGGTTGGTGAAGCAATTTCTTATTTTCAGTCTGTTTCTGCTTAAACAGCAGGTAAACAGTTTAATAAACACTTATTAGCTGTTTGCTTGTTTATATCCCCCGCATAAATTCCCTAAAAATTTTAAACAACGTCATGTAAAAATGCACAAATGTATTACTTTTGTGCATCGTTTAATTGCAATTACTACAAATTTGAACGAATTTAAGATTTGTTTGTTAGAAAATTAAGATACTCACTTTTTAAGAAAAAAGTACGGAACAACAGCATTTATTATGAACAAAAACAAAGTATTTGAACAGCGTTTGAAAGATCTCCAACAAATGGAGGACAATGCAGCGCTGAAACAGCACTTAAAAGGAAAACTTACAGCCCGCGAACGTATTAACATCCTCTTCGACGAAGGAACATTTTTTGAACTGGATGCCTTTGTATCACCTTCACAGAGTCCTCAGAGCAGTCGATCGACTAATTTTGGCGATGGTGTTGTGGTAGGTCGAGGATTGGTACAGGGACGCAGTGTATTTGCTTATGCGCAGGATTTTACAGTGCTGGGTGGCTCGCTGGGATATGCGCACGGTATGAAAATAGCCAAAGTGCAGGAAATGGCGCTCAAACTTGGTGCTCCTGTTGTTGGATTAATGGATTCAGGTGGAGCGCGTATTCAGGAAGGTGTGAAAAGTTTGTCGGCTTATGCCACTATTTTCCGTAACAACGTTCGTTCTTCAGGAATTATTCCTCAGATATCAGCTATTTTAGGTCCAGCTGCCGGTGGCGCAGTGTATTCTCCGGCTTTGACGGATTTTATATTTATGACCAGTCAGACATCTTATATGTTTGTAACCGGCCCTGATGTGGTGCGTGAAGTACTAAACGAAGAAGTAAATATGGAAGGTTTGGGTGGCGGAAGTATTCATGCCAGTAAAAGTGGTGTAGCTCACTTTGTGTCTGATGATGAAGAGCATACTATAATGTTGATTCGTAAATTGCTTTCGTACATTCCATCCAATAATTACGAAGCGCTGCCTATTTCCAATCATTCAAGTTTTTACAGAAGTCGTCAGGAGTTTCTCGACAGGATTATACCGGACGATCCCAACCGTCCGTACGACATGAAGGATATTGTCAATATTTTGGTTGACAAAGATTCTTTCTTCGAAGTGCATGAAAAATGGGCGCAGAATATTTTGGTTGGTTTTGCCCGTCTCAATGGTAAATCGATAGGCATTGTGGCTAATCAACCCAAAGTGATGGCCGGAACGCTGGATATTAATGCCAGTGTAAAAGGAGCGCGGTTTGTGCGTTTCTGCGATGCTTTTAATATCCCTTTATTGATTCTGGAAGATGTTCCCGGATTCCTTCCCGGAATTGAACAGGAACACAGCGGCATTATCCGTAACGGAGCAAAACTGTTGTATGCTTTTTGCGAAGCTACAGTACCGAAAATTACGGTGATTACCCGTAAAGCTTATGGTGGTGCTTATATAGTTATGAGCAGTAAAAATACCGGTGGCGATTTCAATTTTGCCTGGCCAACTGCCGAAATTGCTGTTATGGGACCTGCAGGAGCTATCAAAATTGTGAACAAACATGAACTGGCTAAAGCAGAGAATAAAGCGGAAATGGAAAAAGCACTGACCGAAAAATATAAAAATGAGGTGGCAAATCCATACAAAGCAGAAGAGTTAGGATTGATTGATGAAGTTATTGCACCATCGAGAACCCGTAATATTCTGATAACAGCCTTTGAAATTCTGGCCAATAAACAGTATTTCAAACCGGCACGTAAACACGGAAGTATACCGTTGTAAAACAGTTTGAAGTTAATTTGTTTATCAGTTAATTTATGTCTGAAGTAATTTTCAGAACTGTTATTGAAAAGATAAACCAATTAACCTGTTAACTAATCAACCGATTCACTAAATTTCTTATTCACTAAATATAATGAAGAAACGACTTTTAATTGCCAACCGAAGCGAAATAGCTATTCGCATTATACGTTCTGCTCACAAGCAGGGCATGTTGGCTGTGGTTTTTCAAAGCGATAAAGAACCTGATGCTCTTTATCTGAAATATGCTGATGAAATTATACCGGCGCGTGATGCCGGAAACGACAAAGCTATTTTTCTGGATGCCGAACGCATTGTTCAACTGGCTATTGAACATCAGATTGATATGATTCATCCAGGTTACGGTTTTCTATCGGAAAATCCTGACTTTGCAGCACTCTGTGAGAGTAACGGTATTAATTTTATTGGTCCATCTCCACAGTTGATACGCGATATGGGACTGAAAACGGTGGCTAAAAGTATGGCTATCAAAGCCGGATTACCATTGGTGCCGGGTAGTGATGGGCCTGTGAAAGATGCTGCTGCAGCCAGAGAATATGCCGACAAAATTGGTTATCCGGTTATTCTGAAAGCTTCTGCCGGTGGTGGTGGTCGCGGTATGCGTATTGTAGAAAAAGCTGATACCATCGATCGTCATTTCAAATCGGCATCGGATGAAGCGCTGGCAGCTTTTGGAAACGGCGATATGTTTATCGAGAAATACCTGCAAAATCCGAAACATCTCGAATTTCAGATTATGGGCGACAAACACGGGAATGTGGTGCATTTAGGCGAACGTGAATGCTCGTTACAGCGTAAGCATCAAAAGATTGTGGAAGAAGCTCCATCGGCCAGTGTAACGCCGGAAATGCGTCAGGAAATGGGCGAGATGGCTGTGCGCTTTGCCAAAGCAATCGGGTATTATTCGGCAGGTACTATTGAGTTTATCATGGACGAAGATGGTTCATATTATTTTATGGAAATGAACACCCGTATTCAAGTGGAACATCCTGTAACCGAAATGATTACCGGTGTTGATTTGGTCGACTGGCAAATAAAGGTAGCGCAGGGAGAAGAACTCACTATCAAACAGGAAGATATTAAAATCAAAGGCTGGGCAATAGAGTGCCGCGTAAATACCGAAGATCCTCAAAACCGTTTCAGTCCGCAAACAGGATTTATCGATAAAATACATTTTCCAACATTGGAAAATATCCGCATCGAAACCGGTGTGGTGAGTGGTTCGGTAGTGACACCTTATTTCGATTCGATGATTGCCAAAATCATTGTTCATGGTAACGACCGCAAAGATGTGATTGAAAAAACGTTGAATGCTTTGTATGAATTCAGTATGATTGGTCTTAAAACGACAGTGCCATTTTGCAGAACGGTATTGCAACATGCCGATTTTGTTGATGCCACTTATACAACCCGTTGGGTGGATTCAGTTTTTAGTCCTGAAATGCTCGAAAATGAAGATGACGAAATGATTGGTGCCTTAGCTGCAACTATTCAGTATGCATCGGAATATCTTCAGTTATCGTCCGATTTACCAACGTATAAACAGGATGCCCTGAATGTTTGGGTGCTGAATAAACGATTGAATTACTAGTATTTAATTAAGAAAGCAGAAATTAAGAAATTAGGAAAATAAGAAAGAGTGAGAGTAAAACAGTTATATTCAACTTAATTTCATATTCAACTGATTTCTAACAACTAAATTTACAAAAATGGGAACTTCATATATATATAAAAGGGATGCTGAGCGTTTGTTTATTGCTGTTCGCGATAATGGTAAACGGTATAAAATTTACGTCCCGAAAGAATCAAATCCGGTGATCGACGGTGAAGAAAAGGATATTAACTTCGTGGAACAGGAAGATTTTCATTATGCTTTCGACTGGAAAGGCAAACGCTTTCATTGTGAACTTGTTTCGCGTGACCAGAACAAAGTAGTGGTGAAAGTAAACGGTGTGGAATACAAATACAGTCTGGAATCCATATTTTCTTACATTCGTCGCGGAATGATTAATACCGATGCCAATAAGCTGGATGCGAATAATATCATTGCGCCAATGCCCGGTAAAATTGTGGATATTTTCCTTGCTGAAGGTGATTTGGTAAACGTAGGTGAGCCTATTCTCAGTCTGGAAGCCATGAAAATGCAGAACGAAATTACAGCAACCTGTAACGGGGTGATTCGTAAAATCCGCGTTCAAACCGGCCAGTCGGTGATGAAAGATGAGTTGTTGGTTGAAATTCAGTCGATCGACGAATAATCTATAAAACAAAGAGTTTTGAACAAGGAATAAAGACGGTTTAGCTGTTTCGTTTTTCTGATTGGAATTATAACGGGATGTTCATTTTGAACATTCCGTTTTTTATAGTTGCAGAACTTATTTTCTATGGCGTGAAGCACTCATATTTTTCTTATCTTTGTTCGTTCATCTTTATTCTTTACTCTACAAAATGACTTTTACTGCCATAGATTTTGAAACTGCTCATGCCGATTTTCCCTGCGAAATTGGCATTTGTTGTGTGGAAAACGGTGTTATAACTCGTACAGAATCGTTTCTGATTAAACCGGCCTGTTTTCCGTACATGAATCCGTGGAACGAAAGAGTGCATGGTATTACTTCAGCCGATGTGGCAACTGCTCCGTTTTTTGATGAGTTATGGAGTCAGTTAAAACCATATTTTGATGATAGGTTGCTTGTAGCTCACAATGCTGCTTTTGATATGAAAGTGTTGCGGTCGGCATTGCAGTATTACGATTTGGCTGTGCCGTATTCCGATTACTTTTGCAGTGTGGCATTATCGCGGAAAACATGGAAAAACCTTTCAAGCCACTCGCTGGGAGTTTTATGCAATTATCACAATATTCGTTTTCAGCATCACAGGGCAGGAGAGGACGCGCGTGCCTGTGCCATTGTTACACTCAAAGCACTGGAACAGCATGGAATACAGGAAATGCAGCAATTGAAGGATACAGGAATAAAAATAAAATCTTTGAAAATTATTTAATCCACCAATAGTTTAAAGCGTAAATTCGTTTGAGATTCAGCTGAATTTACCTGAATTAGATAAATTCCCTTCTGAATATTTTTCAAATCCATTGTCTGGAAATCTGATTTTTTCAGAATTTTTCTTCCATTGACATCGTAAACAGTCAGGTTTGTAATATGCTCGTTGAAATTGAGTTCTTTGGATGTTGCAATGTAGGTATATTTCAAAGGTGAAGTTTCCAAATCGTTGGTGCCACTCAGATTATTAAACGCATCCATAGCAACTGTTGGTTTTCCGGAATTATCGAAAGCTCCGAGCGAATAACCCTGCCAATTGCCGTAGCATTCAGGTTCCCAGTAGAATACTCCAAGTCCTTTCCCTCCGGTTACGCTTTTTGTTTTGGTAATCAAATCTGTAAGAAAACTTTTACAGGTAACGGGCGAGTCCCAACTCATTCCGCATTCCACCACCATCACTTCTTTGCTGTATCTGCTTACCATATCGTTCATATTGGACAAAGTGGCTATGTTGCAGTTTGCCCAGTCGTTAGCTTTGGTGTACCAACTTGGATAAACCGATAAACCAATGACATCCCATTTGCCACCATTATTTTTCAGTCCATCAAATATCCATCGGAAAGTTGTGTTGTTATATCCATTGTTTAGATGTACGATGACTTTACAATTAGGAAAAACGGCTTTTACAGCGTCGTAACCGGCAGTTGTGAGTGCTGCATAATTTGCCATGCTGACCGAGGCTTTTCCGGTTTCCCAGAGCATTCCGTTACTGGTTTCGTTACCTACCTGAACCCATTCGGGTGTAATACCGTTGTTTTTCAACAAAGTCAGAACGTCGGTTGTATGAGTTGCCATGGCAGTTTTTAAATCAGCCAGATTCAGCGAAGTCCATGCCACAGGTTTGGTTTGATTGCTTGGATCGGCCCAGGTGTCGCTGTAATGAAAATCGATTAACAGCCGCATTCCCAAATCATTGGCTCTTTTGGCTTTCACCAAAACATCGGCAGCATTGTTATATCCTCCCGACGGATTTACCCAAACACGAAGTCTGATAGCATTCATTCCAAGGCTTTTCAGCAAAGCCATACACTCAGTTTGAGTGCCGGAAGCGTTGTAAAACTTCTTTCCCGAAGCTTCCATTTGTGTCAACCAGCTTACATCAGCACCGTTGGCAAAAACCGCAGTAGTTTCAGGTGTTTCAGCCTTTACAAAACTGAAGAAAAAGACACAATATATCAGAATAAAATGACTCTTGATTTTCATAGGAAATTGTAAATTACAATGGTTCGTTAAAAAATACATTTTGAACGCAAAGACACAAAGTCACTAAGCCACAAAGAAAACTTTTAAGTTTTCTTCTTTGCGTTCTTTGTTTTATTATTTTGATTATTAGCATGTTGTTAAATTATTAACTTTGTGTCTTTGCGTTTAATTTTGTAAATATAAATATTTTAGAAATGATTCAATTATATTATAAATAAGTAAGTGCGCGAAATTAGTTTATATTGAAACTGTCTTTTTCTTAACTGCCCCCAACCCCTGTTTATCCCGATTACTATCGGGAGGGGCTGTCGAAGTTCAGAAGTTGTAGATATAATCAACATTTGCAGTCGGCAAAAAGTCCCCTTCAGGGGAACCAACGGTCAGCGACCGAAGGAGTTCCGATAGCTATCGGAATAGGGGCAGACTAAGATAGTATAAACTAAACATAAACACTTACTTATTTAAATAATTGATTGTGAAGATATATGTGATTTTATAACGACTCATCTAAATTAATAAATTGTACATTATTTAAAAGCATCCAGCGCTTTGGTTGGTTTTCCATCAGCACCCCAGCAACTCAACGCATAATGACTCCAGCTGCGTGCTCCCTGCGGTTCCCAATACAAAACGCCAAGTCCTTTTTTGCCGGGAATGTTTTTCACTATCTGAATGGTTTTTTTCAGCATTTGGTAAGTATTTTCCACTTCCTCATCAACGCCGCCAATTTCCACCACCATCACTTCTTTACCATATCGTTTCACCATATCATTCAGATTAAACTCCAGATCGCCGATAACCTGTGTATAATCCGGTTTGCCATCGAGCCAGTACGGATAAAACGAAACACCAATCACATCGTATTTTACGGCGTATTTTGTCGCATTATCGAACCAGTGACGAAAACGTTCGTTGTTATTGCCCTGATCCACATGGAGAATTACTTTTGCTTTCGGACTAACAGCTTTAACGGCTTCGTATCCGGTATTTAACAGCTGTGCCAATTGTGGCCAGTTGTCGGTATGACCTTCAGGATAAACCATTCCCGTTGGAATTTCATTTCCAATCTGAACCCACTCAGGCTCAATTCCGGCATTTTTCAGTGCCGACATAACATCGAAAGTATAATTGTAAAGTGCTTTTTTCAAATCGTCAAAACCGAGTCCTTCCCATGCTTTGGGTTTTACCTGTTTCGAAGGATCGGCCCAGGTATCACTGTAATGAAAATCAATCATAACGCGCATACCGGCTTTTTTTGCCCGCAAGGCCATAGCCACCGTTTCTTCTTTGCTACAATGTCCGCTGGCTTTGTTGTCGGATGGATTTACCCACGTTCGCAGGCGAATGGTATTGAATCCGTGGTCTTTCAGAATTCGGAAACAATCCTGCGGTTTTCCTTTATCGTTCAGAAACTTATAGCCGGTAGCTTCCATTTGCGGTAACCAACTAATATCGCCTCCTTTGGCAAATTTCTGAGCACTGACTGTTGTGCTGAAAATAAATATTAAAAGGCTAATGTATAGTGCTGCGATTCTTTTCATCATCAGAAAAATATGAATTGACTGTAAAAATAAGCAAATTTTTGGGAAGTGAAATGAAACAGGAGAAAATCAGAAAAGTAACTCCACAAACGGAATTAATAATGCCGTCATAATTCCCATAATGCCAATAGCCAATCCGCTGATAGCACCTTCGAGCGCACCCATTTCCATGGCGCGGGCTGTGCCTAATGCATGCGAAGCCGAACCCATGGCTAATCCTTTGGCTACTTTACTTTTGATGCCGATCTTCCGTAAAACAATCGGACCTACCAGTCCGCCAAATATGCCACAAATAACCACAAATGCTGCTGCAAGCGCCGGAATTCCCCCGGTTTGTTCGGTCAGACTTATGGCAATGGGTGTGGTTACAGATTTGGGAGCCAGCGAAGCCATTAGAACTTTATCTGCACCAAATAATTTGGCAATCAGCACTACGCTAACAATACCCACCACACTTCCTGCAAAAACAGCTGTGAGTATGGAAATAACTTTTCCACGTACATGTTCAATTTGCTCGTAAAGCACATATCCCAAAGCCACAACACTTGGCCCAAGCATGAAATTCAGAATTCTGGTTTGCTGATAAAAGGTTTTGTAATCGATACCTGTAAGTTTCAGAAACGGGATAATGATAAGTATAGAAATGAGTAAGGGTTGTAACAGCGTGATATTGGTTCGTTTGTAAATGTATATGCCAAACAAAAACGATCCCATGACGAGCATTAACAAAAATACTTCGGAACTTATGAAGGGTTTGATATTTTCGGCGAAGTACGTCATTTTATTTGTCGTTTATCAATTTTTTCCTGCACAACTGCTACCACAATTATGGTCAAAACCGTACTTATTCCGATACCGAAAATGATAGCCCAAAGCGATTTTTCTAAAATTTCGCCGTAAGCCATAAGTCCCACAGCAGCAGGTATGAAGAATACAGCCATATTTTTGGTAATGGTAGTGGCGGTGTTTTTTACGCTTTCGGGTTTTAAGAGCTTAAAATAGAGGGCAAGAAACAAAAAAATCATTCCCAGAACACTTCCAGGAATAAATCCATGTATTAATTTGCTGACAACTTCACCTGCAAAATAAAACAGAAAAATAAAAAACAGCCCCCGAATCATATGAAGTTATTTTATGATGCAACAATGCAGAATTCGTAAAGTTTAGATGAAGATACAACTTTCTGTTGCATTGAATTATTGCACTGCAAAGGTACAACTTACATAGCTAACCGACAAGGGCTGTTACCAGCAGGAACGGCAATGGTAAATTTTATCGAAATTATAGGTTAGTACTACTTCATGAGTCCCAAGTGAGTGATACATCACTTTTCCAAAATTAAAATCGCAACTGTACGACACTTTAAATTTATCGAATTCAACACCAAAGATAAGTCCCAATTCGTGCCAGGTACGATAAAAAGCGCCAATCTGGAAAGGATGACTATCGTAATTTTTTTTGATAAAGGCCGAAATACTCAGCTCCATCTGATAAATATTACCGTACTGAAAACCGGTGGCTCCAAATCCGTAATTCACAAAATCGTTGTTATTTTGCCGGTACATGGCATATAAAATGTTGGTGTTCAGATGTAAATCGTTTTCGGGCATAAATACAGATACAAAATTGTGCGAACTGGCTCCAATTTTCCAATTAGGTGAATTTATTTCTACTCCCAAATCGGCATTCAGATTATTCGACGATAACAAACGGTCATAAATATCAGGATTTTCTTCTTCTGCAAAGGTGATTTTTGAAATATCGTACGATAGATTCTGATAACTGACATCCAATCCCAGATTCAGTTTCCATTTGTTTGTCAGATAAAATGAATTGGCATAAGAAAAATCGATATCTGTTAAGCTGGTATATCCCTTCTGTTCAACAAATATTTTAGCTCCCAGTTGAGTGGATATTCTATCGAGATAAATTTTTCCGGTTGCAGCCATGGTTGTGGGAGCGCCTTCAAAATTTGCCCATTGTTTGCGTACACCCATACTTACCGATCCGGAATATGCATCGTTGATAGAAGCCGGATTGATGGTGTATACATTATCCCAGTAGTTGTTGAAACGGATATTGGATTGTCCCACCACTGTGCAAAGCGGGATAAAGACAAATAATAATATGCTGATTCGTGTTTTCATATTATTATCTGATTAAGGTGATATAACCTGGTTTACTTACAGCTCCATCGGGAGTATAGAAATATACCACATAATAGTAAGTATCTTCAGGTACATTTTTTCCTTTGTATTTTCCATCCCAACCTTCAGTTCCTTTGTACAATACCACTCCTGAAGCGTTATAGATTTCCAAATCAGTTCCCTGCAGAAACAAATCATTAATGCCGTCGCCATTGGGCGAAAATGTGTTTGGCAATTCGGTAGTTATCAGCCAAATTCTTTTCGAAGATTTTTGTGGACAGCCAAACGGATTTGTCACATTAAGCTTAACATCCTGTGGGCGAATTCGTTGAATATCGAAAGTATGATCCACTGATGAACCAATTTCGTTATTAGAGTCGCCAAAATCCCAGCGGTATTGCGTATTTTCAATTTCATTCGACCAAAAACGAACTGTTGGCTGATCGGGTGTTATCACATCCTGATTACTGAAAATTTTATAATCCAGATTTTCGTAATAGTTGGCATCGAAGTTCAACGTAGCGCTGCAACCATTTTCAGTTTGTCCGGTTACACTGTAATTACCTTCTCTGCGGACAGTCATTCTGTCGCCGGTGGTTCCGTCGCTCCAGATATATTTTTTAGCACCACTTATCCGCAATACAACGGAATCGTTTCTGCACAACATAGGTTTACGGTCGAGTTTCAGAACAGGCAGCGAATCAACCCGAAGAGCACGTTGCAAAGTGGAGTTGCATTCGTTGCAGGTAAGGTGCAGTTTTACATTGAAATTACCCGAAGTCATATAGGTGTGAACCGGATTCTGAATTTCAGAAATAGCTCCATCACCAAATTCCCACAGATATTTCAGATTCACCAGAGAATTTTCGGGTATTTGAACATTGAACTGATAAACCTGATGTTCACAATCGGTAAGTTCAGCCTGAATGCCTGAAACAGGTAGTTCGTTATTGAAAGCCAAAGTTCTTGAACAACCAAGCGCATCGGTAACTGTCACAAATTCTGTTTGCTGATTATTTGATGTCATTATTTCACCCAATTCTCCGGAAATACTGCCATCGGACCAGGCAAATTTGTAAGGAGGAACTCCACCGCTTACAGAGGCTGTATTGGTTCTTGTAAATTCTGAACGATTACAATCGAAAGTGTATTTGTAGTCAACTTTCAGTTTAATTGGCAATGGACGAATCACTTCAAAAGATTCAGTAGCTGAACAACCATTGGCATCGGTAACAGTTATAAAATAAATTCCGGCGTTCAAATCCATTCGATTTTTGGTTGTAATGCCGTCGGACCAACTGTATTTGTATGGAGGAGTTCCGCCGTTGACTATCAGGTTGATAGCACCGCCATTGGTGTCATCGCAACTCAAAGCGTTGTTTACAATACCACTGATATAGACTTCGGTAGGTTCAGTTATATTAAACGATTCAGTTATCAAACATGGTCCGCCATTATTGATTTCTACGGTATACACGCCCGGAGCTAAATTATTGCGTTCGTTACCGGCTGTTGAGCCATCGCTCCATTTCAGTTTCAGAATAGCCGATTTTGTTTTGATATTCAGTTTTATGCGACCATTTTTAGCACCATGACAACTTACCTGAGTAATTTCAGGTACAATATAAAACAAACTGTCATTTGAAATGGTGATATCAACAGTTTTGCTGCAACCCGAAGCATCTGTCACGGTAATGCCATATTTGCCGGGTGACAAATTATCTTGTACAAATCCTGTTGCAAGATTATTCCACAGGGCATTGTAAGGTTCTTTTCCTCCGGAGATATTCAATTCTATTGATCCATCGTTTGCGCCATAGCAACTTACCGGTTTGGTTTTTACACCGATGGTCAATTCATCGTTCTGAGTGATTTCTGTACTGAATACTGATTCACAACCATTGGCATCTTTCACTGTAAACAGATATGTTCCTGCAGCTAAGTTTGTAATATCTTTTTCGTTACTGATAAATCCGTTGTCGGCTGTCCAGCTATAAACATAATCAAGAGTTCCGCCTGTTACTTCAACTTCAATGGTGCCGTTTTTTTCGCCAAAACATACGTTGTTTACTTTATTTTTCAGAACAATGCTAATGGCCTCAGGTTCTGATATCTGATAACTCTGTGTTGCAGGTTGACAATTGTTTTCGTCGGTTACAATCACCTGATAAAATCCGGGTTCCAGTTGTTCAATGTCTTCGTTCGACGAAAAACTGATTCCGTTTTTCAACCAGCTAATGGTATATTTACCAGTTCCACCTCCGGGAGTTATGCTGATACATCCATTAGCTGCTTTATTGCAACGAATATCCACCACAGAATCGGTAAGTATTGTTACCGGCTTGGGTTCAATAATGGTGTATGTAGCCTGATAAGTTAAACCGGCAGAATCATTTACAGTTAAGGTGTAATTTCCCTGCTGTAAGTTGCTTATATTGTTGTTGGTTGATGTAAAATTATTCTCACCAGTCCAGTTGATCAAATAAGGCTGACCTGTTTTGTAAGGTATTCCACCTTGAATCTGAACGTTTATGGAGCCATTTTCTGCATTTGTACAGCTTATGTTTTTAACTTCAGCCAAAACACTGATGGTAGGCTGAACCTTCGCAGTTAATTCAAAAGATTCACCGTAACAGCTTTCCGATATAGGTTTAACTGTATATTTTACGAAAGCTGTAGTTGTAGTGTTGTTAATTAGTTTCTGTTGTAAACTTGCCTGTGGTGTGGTTTCGTTGCCAGCTCCGGTGATACTGCCAGCCGGATATATTTCGGCCACCGTCCATGTATAAGTAGTTCCTGTCGGAATAATATTACCATTTCCGTTGTCAGGTACAAAAGTAAGGTTCAATCCACTGGCAACTTCAGTTTCTGCATTCGAAATAACAGGATACTGATGAATTGTAATTTCTGCAGGTTCAGAAATCAATAAACCGCAATTTTCGCAATCAAACGTAATTGTACAGAAGTAGTAGTTAGTTCCAACGCCATTTTCTTTGACCTGAAATTTTTTCTGATCAGCTCCTGAAATTACCTGCGCATTTTGGAAATCTTTGTCAGAACCGATATACCACTGATATTTTGCATTGGGTGCGCCGTATTGGTAATCAATGGTTATTTCGGGTAATTGTTCGTCCTTACAAAGTTTGTACGATAAAGGCTGCTGGCTTATGACCGGAGTTTCATAAATTTCCACTTTCGATGCTGAGGAAATGGCAGAACAACCCGGAGCTTGTTGAACGGCTTCGCAGAAATAATAAAAAGTACCTGCAACATCAGTTTCCGGTGTATATTTTCCGGTTGTATCGTTAGCCACGATAGTAGCACCTGAAATGGTGTTTTGAGTGTTTTTGTACCAAACATAATTAGATTTACCGGTACCACCTTCAGCAGTTACCTGCAACTCAGTAGCAACACCGTTTTTGCACAATGCCTGTGTTGTGATGGGCTGAGTTTTAATGGTTGGATCGGGATAAACAATAACTTCGGCTGTTTCCGAAACATCCATTCCACAACTGCTTCCGTCTTTTATAACAATGGCATAGAAATAATACGTACCTGCTTCGGTAAATGCTGCCGGCCTGAATGTTGTGCTGTCGCTGCTCTGAATAAGTGTACCACCTTCGTTACTGTCGGTGGTGTTTTTGTACCAGCGTACAATGGTATTTCCTGCGCCACCTTTAAAATCAACTGATAAAGGCAAAATTTGACCACCAATGCAGGTTAATTGTTGTTTCTGTGGTTGTTTGGTAATCAGCGGATTGGAAGCAATAACAACTACGGCTGAATCCTGACAGTAATTGCTACATATATTGGCGGCATCCGATACACTCAGAACTTTATATACAAATTTTCCGGGTTCAATTGTTGGTATGCTAAAAGCAACTGAACGACTGTTTTCAGCTGTAGTAATTGATTTAACCTCATCATTATTCAGTTGATACATAAAAGTATAAGGCATAATTCCATTGATGCCGGTAAAAGTTACTACCGGATTATCTGTGCCAGTACAAACACTCACTGAGCCACTTACAATAACAGCCGGAGTTGGTTTCACGCGGATACTGAAAATTTCAGGTTCGCTGCGTTGTTCAATACCATAATTTACATAAACGGCAGTAACACTGATTTGTGCCGTAATAATGCTGTCGGTGTTGTTACTTAATTTAAAAGCAGAAATATCTCCAGTACCGGACGCATTTAAACCTATTAGAGTGTTTGTGTTTGTCCATTCGTAGCGGGTGACTCCATCGGTATTTTGAGTGCTGAAAGTCAACTGTTCAAATGTTTCATTATTGCAGAAAGTAAAATCATTGATGGCTGAAATATTGGCTTTTGGCAATACGGTAATTTTGAAAGTTTTGGCTTCTCCGGTGCAACTGATAGCATTTGCGGTATTCGTTGGGACAACTGTAACAACTGAGGTGATGGCAGAAAAGCCTTTGTTGATAGCATTGAAAGCAGGAATATTACCTGTTCCATTGGTTACAAGTCCGGTTTCCGTATTGCTGTTACTCCAGTTATAACTTAACTCACCATGCAAAATATTATTTGAAAAAGTAATGTTATCAATTTTTTCAGAATCTTTGGCAATGATGTCTGTTGGTTGCAGCATGCTTGTCCGGGGTTGAACATAAACATAGAAAGTTACTGCATTTCCGGTGCATACATTGGTGTAAGGTACAACGTCATATTTTATAAACCCAACAGAATCTGAGTTGTTTTCAAATATCTGACCGGGAATCAGAATTCCGTCACCATTGCTTACATTGCCTGTAATATTGGCGCTTTTTGTTATAAACCATTTGAAGCCGGCATTTGTCAGATTGCTTACCAAATTGACATCGGCTGTTTTTTCAGCTGAACAAATTCTTTGATTGGACAACTGTCCGATAATTTCAGGCATTTCATTCAACGAAATCGTGAAAACGGTCGATGCTGTTAAATCACATTGACCGGTTAATTTTATTTCGATATTATAATTTTTCAATGATTTGAATGCAACAACAGGGTAGGGGGAATTAGCTGTTGTATTATTAATGAATTCATAATCAGCACTTGTAACATTAGTTCCGCCAATAGTCCAGTTGTAACTTTCAATGGCATTTATATCAGTCGAATACTGAGGTTTATATTCGTTCAATCCGAAATCGATAGTTGTTACAGACGATTTCTGAGTACATACAGTGTAGTTTGTTGATGACAGTTTTACATCGGGTTTACCATAAACAAGAATTCTGGTTGGAGTGGAAACATATTTTCCACAGGCATTGGTAATTTCAAGACCTACATTGTAATATCCCGGTTTTGAAAACATAACACTGGCATCCTGACCGGTAGCCGAACCTCCACCTGTAAATGCATAACCATTAATGTTGGCTGAATTTTCGGGACTTACCACCCATTTAAATGCCGGTTTACTACAACTGTTCGTTAAAACTGCCGAAGTATTCGTGAAAAGTATAATATCGTTGGAACAAGCAGTTATGGAAGAAGCTGTGAACGTAGCTGTAAGAGCCTCTTCAATCATCACTGTATCCTGAAACACACTCAGCGTCTGACATAAGTCCTGATTCTGAGCTTCGAGTTTCAACTCCCAACATCCGCTTTTGTTTATAACTGTCGCAGGAATGGTTAGGTTATTTTTGGCATCGATCCAGGCTGTATTTGTCACATAAGTGAAACCGGTATCGCCGGGTTTTTTGTAATACCAGTAATAATTGGATGCATCCTTACAACCGCTTGTACCGTAATATCCCGGAATAGAATTATTTGTTATTTTAAGATTTTTATTTATACAGGAACTTACCGGTGCCTGAAACATGGCTTTAGGTGGCTGACTTGAGTTTACCCGTTTGGAAACTCCAGTCCCGTTTTTGGAGTAAGTATCGCAGGAATTTAAAATACCTTTACTGTATAAGTTCATCTGAACAGCAAAAAAACTTCCATTTTCAGAACAAGAGGCAAATTCAAATTTATGTTCTATTCTGGGATTATGCATCAATTGCGATTGAGTGATAATCTGAGGTTTACTGCCATCACCAAAATCAATAATGTATTCCGAACCCGGATAATTTCTTCCTATACCCGAATTTGAGTTATCCACATTGAAAAATACACTACTCCCCACACAAATTTCTTCACTGCTCGAATTTCCAAGACTTGTTCCGTTACCGTGAAAAATAAATACAACACTGTTTACACTGGATAGTCCGTTTGCAAGTTTTCTGATTTCGAACACATAAGTACCGATATTCAGATTATCAGGAATCGAAAACATCCCATTTTCGTGCGAAATAACTGTTTCGGTTCCTCTCAAAATATCATGCAGAGTGATAAAATATTCGTTGTCGGTACTGTAATTGCATATCGATAATATCCTTTGAGCGACATTTAAAGTGCTTGTGAGTGCTCCTTCCTGCTGATTGTGTGAACCAAAAGTATAAGATAAACCACTACAGTCGGTGCAATTGAAGAAATTGGTGTTATTTGGAAGAGCAGAAATTACCGGACAAATCACAGTATTATTTCCTGCTTTGATGTTGAAAAGTTGTGTTTCAGTTATGGCTGCGGGTTGCGTACTTCGAATACGGAGTTTATATTGGCCTTCTGTGGTACCTGTAGGAATCAGAGCATTAATTACCGGAGTGTAAAATTCATCCAGTTTTTTAAGTAATACAGGACGTGTCCATGAACCGCCTTTGTCTGATAATTCGAGAATAAAACTGTTGTTGGTCGAAAATGTATCGGTTGGATTGATAATTACAGAAATTCCTGAGCCGCTAGTGTATTGAGCATCTGAATTAAAATGCAGAATGTTTAAATCAATTGCTTTTATGCTCAATGGCAATAATAATAGCATTGATAAGATGCTGATAAAACGGAACCTGAATGTCATGTTAAATATATATGATAGAAAAAATTGCATGTGAATTTATTTGCGACATAAATCCAATGCAAATATATCTCAAAGAGCTTTATTATCTTGTAAATCAATGTTGTAGTAAAATTTGCGAGCTTATGTAGTAAAAAATACTATAAAAAACAATTATTCATTCTGCAACTGTCAGATTCCTTTTTTTTATCTATAAAATCACAGTTAGGCTGAATGAAATGATGTTGGTTAAAGGCATTGACTCTGTGGTTTTAATCATGAAAAGGTTAAATGAAATTAAGCTATTTATTTGATATTAAAGTTTATATATAGATTTTTATTGAAGATTATTCTTGCTTGGGTAGTTGTTTATATTCCTAAACAGACATTCAATCCGTTTTTTCAGGTATATAGATTCATGCTAAAACATTGAACAAAATAAGTTTTGCTTCAACCTTATTTTTGTCGAAATACGCTTTTATAGCAAGAAAAAGTCTGTGAGCAGAAAATATTTAACTTTTAAAGCGGTTCAAAAGATACATATTTAATTATTATTAACAGTACGGCTGCTCTTACATGACAAAAAAATGAAATTGTCTTGACAAAAAATAATAATTTTCACGACAAATTATAGTACAAAATGATTCTGATTCGTTGTAGTAATAACGGTTTTACACAAAAAAGTCTGAATCTCCATCCCGGAAATTCAGACTTTTAGCAGTGTTATTTGCTGTTTTGTCTATCTCAGAATATATAGCTGACAGATGCCAGAATTCTGTGGTTTGCAATATTGTACGGACTTGTAACCTGTCCTTTTTCCTGAATTGTACCATATTCAGCTGAAGTATAGTCGTATTCAAGACAGATTTTAAACGGAGCAATATTGTAAGAAATGGATGGAGCAATTCTGTAAAGTTGATTCATCAACAATTGCGATTTAGCTGTAAATCCGTAACCATAAGCCACATATTTTCCTGCTGAGTTTAACATAAGATTATTGTCTGTTCCCAGGTTTTTACTCAAACCAAATAAAACTCCAACCTGCAATTTTGATCCGTAAGTTACATTTAACCAGCCTGTAGCTGTGTTGAAGTTTGTGTAGGTTGTGTCATTCGTTGCAGCATCCACATTACTAACGCCATAACCACCTATCATTAACTGATCGCTCAAATTCTGTCCATAAATTCCTTTTCCTTTGATAGTGAGTAGTTTATCTGTGTATTGAGCATAAGCAACACCACTTACTGAAGTTACTTTTCCGGTAGTTAGTTTTAGCGTTTTTATATCACCACCAATACCGGCAATCCAGTGAGCAGATTTGTTTTCCAAACCGACAAACACGTCAGGAATTAATGAGTTTTTTAAATACACATTGGAGGTTCCCAGCGCTCCCTGCGATGCATATTGCATTTCGTAAAGTGCTGCTGCTGTGACCGATAATGTTTTTGTCAGATTTTGTTTGACTCTCAATTGCGGACTGCGATTAAATGGCTGAAAAGGAGCTCCACCGTTTGCCGAAGGTGTGCTTGGTGCCACATTACCAAATAATGGATGCCACGTTTGACCAATGACTAATTCTGTTTTATTCCAGTTAAGTTTTGCATAAGCCTGACGGATGCGCAAAACATAAAAACTGGTGCCGAATCCGGCAAAATCTGCTTCAATTTTTGCTGCCGTTTTAGCGCCTAATACTTCATTTCCGGTAAAATCAACGCCTAAACGCGTATTTACACTTAGCATTTCTGCTTGAGCTAAAGCATTTATATCTTTGCCGGCTGACAAAACCACCGGTTTTGGGTAAAGCATAATAACACCGTCGACCATTTCCTGATTCTGACGGGTATTATAGAAGAATTCGTTACTCACATAACCGTAAAACTTTATTGTTGAGCCTGTTGGATCGGAAGCAAAGGCAATCTGACCGGAAAAAAGGAGTAGCGAAAAAAGTATTTTTTTTAAATTCATGATAATTTGTTTGATATTTAGTAATAATATAAAAACAGATTTTCGATTTAACAGCGAATTTAACTGCTAAAACGTGCAATAATAATGACAACGCTTTGCTTAGTGTTAACTGACATATATATAATGTGTTATTTTACAGTAAGATATGCTCAATCAATATCTTTAAACCAATTCCGATAAGTATTAATCCACCAATTATTTCGACATTAAATTTCAGTTTTCTTTTAAAATGAACCCCAATTTGAACCCCAATAAGCGAAAAGATAAAACTGATAATGCCGATATTGGCAACTGCTATCCAAATTTTACCGGGAAATGGAACAAAAATAACACCCGTAGCAAGTGCATCGATACTGGTAGCAAAGGCTAAAGTGATTAAAGTCCTCCATTTGAATGGGTTAGGAGTGATATCGCAATGAGGGTCGATAGGTTTTAAACCTTCGATAAACATTTTTCCACCGATAATTCCCAACAAAACGAAAGCAATCCAATGATCAAACGAACTTAGAAGTGTTGCAAATGCATGTCCGCCAAAATAGCCTATCAGGGGCATAATACCCTGAAATAAACCAAAAAGCAATGCCATACGGAATGCTTTTTTAAATTTGAATTTCTTCAGACACATTCCCTTGCTGATAGATACAGCAAAGCAGTCCATGGCCAATCCAATACCGATGATAATGATGGAGAGTAAATCCATAAAGAAATTTGAAAATTTGAAAATGAGAGAATTTGAAATTAGAGAAAAATTTAAAGTACAAATTAAGAAGATTTACCGAATAAAACATCGATAAATCTTCTTTGTAATCATCAAATTTAAAAATATTCAAATTTTCAAATCATCTTTTTTACCTGTTCGTACACGTTTTTACCGGTGAAGCCCAGTTTTTCGTCCAATACTTTGTAAGGTGCTGAGAATCCGAATGATTCCAATCCCCAAACTTTACCGTTGGCTCCAACTAAGCCTTCGAGGTTAACAGGAAGACCAGCAGTCAGGCCGAAAATTTTAGCTCCTTTTGGTAATACGCTTTCCTGATATTCAGCAGGCTGACTGCGGAACAATCCTTCGGAAGGTACAGAAACCAAACGAACTTTAATGCCTTCGGCGCGAAGCAATGCAGCACCTTCGTTCAGTGTGGAAACTTCAGAACCCGAAGCAACCAAAATTACATCAGGGTTGCCATCGCATGTTACAACATAACCACCTTTTTCTGCTTTTACAGCTTCTGCTTTGCGGTCGGCAGCCGGAAGGTCAGCAATATTCTGACGCGACAAAATCAATGCAGTTGGTGTGTGGGTATTTTCCATTGCCATACGCCACGCTACAGTACATTCTTCCACATCAGCCGGACGAAGCACCAAAGTAGAGTTTTGTCCTTTATGGTTTTTCAGTTTTTCCATCAAGCGGATTTGTGCTTCTTGCTCAACCGGTTCGTGAGTTGGCCCATCTTCACCTACGCGGAATGCGTCGTGTGTCCAGATAAATTTCACGGGTTGTTCCATCAAAGCAGCCATACGTACAGCTGGTTTCATATAATCCGAGAATACAAAGAAAGTAGCACAAGCAGGAATTACACCACCGTGAAGGCTCATACCGATACAAACGCAAGCCATTGTCAACTCAGCAACACCTGCTTGAAGGAATGCACCTGAGAAATCGTCAGCAGTAAATGCTTTGGTATTTTTCAGGAAACCGTCAGTTTTATCAGAATTTGAAAGGTCGGCGCTCGATACCACCATGTTTTCAACTTCTTTTGCCAAAGTTGCTAATACAGTTGCCGAAGCCGCGCGGGTTGCTTGTCCGGGTTTTTGTACAATAGCATCCCAGTTTACATTTACTTTTCCTGAGAAGAAGAAATCTAATTTTTCAGCCAATGCAGGATTTGCTTTTGCCCATTCTGCTTTTGCTGCATATTTAGCAGCCACAATCTGTTCCAGTTCAGCAGCACGTTTTGCGTACAGTTCAACTGTTTCAGGGAATAATACAAAAGGATTTTCAGGATCGCCACCCAAAACTTTGATAGACTCAGCATACGAAGCGCCACATTCGCTCAACGGCATACCGTGAGTAGCACATTGATTTTCGAAGCTTGAACCATCAGCTTTTCGGGCACCTTTACCCATAATGGTTTTACCAATAATCAGCGTTGGTTTTTTCTTTTCAGCTTTGGCTTCTTTTAAAGCGGTACGAATTTCAACAGCATCGTTACCGTTGATTTCCATTACTTTCCAACCCCATGCCAAATATTTCTGAGCTACATTTTCGCTGGTAACAGCTTTTGTTTCGGTAGAAAGTTGGATGTCGTTCGAGTCGTAGAACATAATCAGATTGTTCAAACCAAGGTGACCGGCCAAACGACCTGCTCCCTGTGAAATTTCTTCCTGAACACCACCATCCGAAATATACGCATAAATGGTCTGACTCATTACTTCGCCAAAGCGGGCTTTCAGAAATTTAGCCGCGATAGCAGCACCCACAGCAAAAGTATGACCTTGTCCGAGCGGACCTGAGGTGTTTTCCACACCACGCATAATATCAACTTCCGGATGGCCGGGAGTTGGACTGTCCCACTGACGGAACTGTGCCAATTCATCCATCGTATATTTTCCGGTACAAGCTAATACCGAATAAAGCATAGGCGACATGTGTCCCGGATCGAGGAACATGCGGTCACGACCTTCCCATTTTGGATTTTTGGGATCGTATTCCAAAAATTCGGAATACAGTACATTGATAAAATCAGCGCCACCCATGGCACCACCGGGGTGTCCTGATTTTGCTTTTTCAACAGCAGAAGCCGCCAAAATGCGGATATTGTCAGCTGCACGATTCAAGATTTGTGTCGAATTCATAAAAAATTGTTGTTATTTGGTTGTTGTTGTTGTTAATTCTCGGAAAATAAGAAATTAAGAAAATAAGAAATTAAGAAATTTGGAATATTGAAATTTAATCATCATTTTTAGTATTATTCTTATTATTTTTTTTATCAATATCTATGTCTTTTTGTTTTTGTAGAAAAGCAATGTAACCATTAAGAATTTTCAAACATAACTCATAATCAGTTTTCAACTCACTTAACTTCTCTTTTGTAATATATTCTTCATCGTAAGCACAAATCAGATGATCCAAAACTTCATTCAAAGATCCTCTTGATTGTCGACAGAATTGAATATTTTCCTGATAATGAAATCGTCCAAAACCTTCGGATATATTTGCCGTAGTTGATCTGCTTGCTCTTTTTGACTGATCCACGAGTTGATATTTTTCTGAAGCAGGGAATGATAGATATACTTTCCGAACTTTTGTTCTTAATTCTCTGCATTTCTTCCATGCTTCCAAATCATAAAAATTACCCATAAACAAGCTAAAAATAATTAATTGTATATGAACTTAATTTCTAAATTTCTTATTTTCCTAATTTCTAAAGAATATTAAAATCTTACTCCCAACGAATAATTAAATCCCCAGTTGGCTGTGGAATTGGCAATGCCGAACCCGGGTATATACCACGGGTATGGTTTTCCTGTTTCAATATTGGTAAGCAGATTTCTGTTTCTGATACTCCAGCCCATAAATATGTTTTTCATTATCTCTACGCGTATTCCGCCAACTATTTCGTACCAGAAATTTGTTGATGGTTGATGAAAAGTGTAATTTTCTGTTGTCTGCCAGTAATCATCGGTTATTGCCACATTCTCAGTCAGATAAGTTGCACTCGACATACCAATGCGTACTCCGCCGGTCAGGTAACTTTTTATGGTTTTTTTTGCGCCGGGCTGATCTTTCAGCAGACTGAAATCAAAACCTGCACGTCCAAAAAATCCTGAAGTGTTGAAATGTATACCGTTCAGCGCAGTTTTATCAGCTCCGGCAAATCCAAGCTCCACAACAGCAAAGTATTTTTTCAAAATTTCAGCATTCACAGCACCTTCAAATGAATAGGCTGCATTTTTATTGATAAAAGTAGTGACAACCGGCGATACATCCAGCTCTACACCTATACTATTGATAAAAGAGCTTTTTGCAGCAACTTTTGTTGTGTCTTTTTGCGCTTCCACCTGGTTACATACCAACAATAGAAACAATATATTAATGGTATATTTTAATATGCTCGGCATCGGTGGTATTTACTGTGTGATTGGAAATTTTTACGGAATCGATAAAGTGATTTGTTGAGATAACTGTGTCTACAACAAAGGTTTTGATACAGCCACATTCCAATGATAAATACTGCAAGGTATCCTGATGCAGAATGGTCAGAGTATCAGTGGTATTATTAAACCTGATTTCAAAATCGGTTTGATTTTCAGTGTTTCGGAGTGGCAACGATATGGAAGAGATGTTTTTCTTATTCTTATAAAGCATTGAATCATTATCGATACCATGTACCCACAGACTATCCACTGTTAATACAGAAGTACTGTACACATTGGTTTGCGTGTTCAGTGTTTTTTTATAGAAACCGGCTTTAAAAACTACATATTTATCTTTTCGGCATTCATCATCGTTTTCGCACGACAAAAGAAATGCAACAATCATCAGCAGTGGAAATATTTTCTTTAAGTGTTGTATCATACCTTAAAACAAATTTCTGACCTCGTTTTTTAGTATTTTAATAGCCATTTCTCCGGGAGTTTCTTCGCTCGATGCATAAACCTGCAAAATTCGTTCGCCGAGTTCAGTTGCAGACGAGCTTCCTTCGAATTGAGCGGAGCAGGTGTTTATCAACTGAATCAGACTTTCGCGGGCAGATTTCACAGCCAGCCATAATTCATTGCTGATGTATATTTGTTGCGCTGCATTGTGGTCGAATTCCTGTCGGATACTTTCGAGCAAACCTGTGTGCAATTCCAAATTTGTCATTCCCGGTTTAATAACCTGAATAACCATTTGCTGTGGCGATGTGCGCTCCAAAACAAGCGCTAATCGTTCGTAAGCACGTAGCCTAAGAGGAGTTACAACTGATGTGTGACTCTTCCGTAGTTCAAAATCCCTTCGTTTTTCTTCTGCCTTTAGCATTCTGTCGAGCAAAAAATAAGCGGTCAGAAGCACAATGACCGAAGGGATTGTTATGTAGAGAATTATATACATGTTTTAATCTTTCGGTTGAGTATTTCCTGTTTTGTGAAACTTAACTTCCAACGGTTGTACTGTTACAAGGCAACCTTTATTTAAATTATCCAAATCGTTTTTGATGGAATTGTAAAAAATCTCCAGCATTCCGGATTCATCAATCATTTCTACAACTACGGGTAGTTTTTCGGTTAATTCCCAAAAACGTGTTGAATCAATTTTACTGCTTTTGCCATAACCCATTATCCCGCGATATACCGTTACACCTGATATGCCAAATCGTTTAGCTCTCATTACCAGTGATTCATAAAGCAATTCGAATCCAAGCTTGTCAGTATTGCTCAGGTAAATTTTTAAAATACTGTGTCCTGTGGTTTCCATAATTACATGATATTTGAAAGTGAATAACCTAAAAAAACAGCAGCTAATCCCAGCATTACACTTGCTGAGATATACATGAGTGCAGTCAGTATCTGACCGTTTTGTATCAGCATCATATTTTCGTTGGTAAATGATGAAAAGGTGGTAAAACCTCCGCAAATACCTACCATCAAAAATAATCTCATATCCGTTGATAATATTTCCGACCTTGACGCTACACCTGCCAGAAAACCAATTATCAGACTTCCAATAACATTGACAGTGAGCGTTCCCATTGGTATTGACAAAAAATGCCAACTGATATTAAGTTTCGAAACCAGAAACCGTGCTATGCTTCCGATAAATCCACCAAAACCAATGAGTAGTAGTTGTTTCATATAAATTTTTGAATAAAGAGCAAAGATAAAAGAACAAAGATATAAAGAATAGAATAATTAAGATAAAACTCCAATAAATTACAAATTAGTCTTTATCAAGTTGATCTTTTCCAAATTTCTAATTTGCGAAAGTTATGCATGTTTACAAGTCTTTATTCTTTGTTCTTTTATCTTTTTAGTCTCAAATCTCTTTCTCTATCAAATAATTATTACGCTCCGTTGAATTTCTCGATACCAATTCGCCCAAAAAACCGGTCAGGAACATTTGAGTACCCATAAGCATGGCAACTAATGCAATGTAAAAATACGGAGAATCTGTTACCAAGGGTGCTTTTACATGTATAAGTAATGAATATAATTTCATGGCTCCAACAGCAATCACTGCAAAAAAACCAAGTAAAAACATTAAACTACCCCACAAACCAAAGAAATGCATGGGTTTTTTGCCGAATCTCGACAAAAAATACAAACTCATTAAATCCAGATACCCATTTACAAAACGACTCAATCCAAATTTTGTAACGCCAAATTCTCTTTTACGATGTTCAACTACTTTCTCTCCAATTTTTTTGAATCCTGCATTTTTGGCCAGATAGGGGATATAACGGTGCATTTCGCCATATACTTCAATGTTTTTTACCACATCTTTTTTGTAGGCTTTCAGACCGCAATTCATATCATGAAGCTTCAAACCGGTTACTTTACGGGCAGTAGCGTTGTAAATTTTCGAAGGTATATTTTTGGTTAGCTTGGAATCGTAGCGTTTCTTTTTCCATCCCGAAACCAAGTCGTATCCATCGGCAGTTATCATTCTGTAAAGTTCAGGAATTTCGTCGGGACTATCCTGCAAGTCGGCATCCATGGTAATAACCACATCTCCTTGCGCTGCTTTAAAACCACAAAACAAAGCCGGCGATTTGCCGTAATTGTTGCGGAATTTTATTCCTCTGATATTGTTGGATTTTGATTTAAGCAATTCGATAACTTCCCACGAACGATCGGTACTCCCGTCGTTAACAAAAATAATTTCATAACTTAATTTATTGTCAGTCATTACTTTGTTAATCCACTCGTGTAGTTTTTCGAGCGATTCATCTTCGTTATATAAAGGAACTACAATTGATATATCCATGTGTTTTGTATTATTTCGTGTGATTAATAGTTGATATAACTTTTCTGCAGTCTGTTATCAGAAATCATTCAAAAATATTTTTTTCTTTTTTTATGAAGAATGATAAAATAAAAGCCCAGAAGGCAGCAGAGAATATGCTTGCAAATAAATTTGTTAATCCGTATGGAACAGGTTTGGTTATTAAAGTAATAAAATCATAAATCTGATCATTGATTTCGACTTTCATTGCTTCGTATGTTTTAAATGTGTTATTTGCTAAAAAATCTGAAAACTCAGGATTTATAGCTGAGTAAACTATCATTATTATACTTACAATGATATTGCTGAAAAAATATAATATGAAAACATATTTGAACGATTTCCAGTAATTGATGTATCCGTTAAAAAATGAATTTCTGTAATTTAATACAATGTTGTATAATACCAGTAGACTTATTACAGATATAATTAATGAAACAAACCCAACAAACGTATTGTCAAATGTTGATAATAAGAATTTTAGAGAAAATAATCCTCCAATGTAAAGTATGCCCTGAAGTAATTGATTAAATGAAATTTTCTGTTCCATTTGTATTTAAAATTTATCTTACAAAAATACAAAAAAAAATGTATTTCAGAAAGATAATTATTTCTGTTTAAACCGTACAGATATTATATGATTTTTAGGAGAAAGAACTATCTGTGATTATCAGGTAGTTTTTTCTTTTCGTAGGTGTATATTAGTTTTTTATCTGACCCTACAAAAAACATTTTCAAACTATTGGGTTTGGCAATAAAGTAACTGAAACCGGTTTTGGAAATCGAAAAAACAGTATGCGCATTGGATCCCACAGGTCTGACATAACCTCCTGTGCCGGTCACAATATAATCGGTATAATTTGCTATATCGCGGGCATGTTCAAAGTGGTGGTCGTGTCCGCAGATATAAAAATCTGTTTTGTATTTATCCAGTAAGGGTTTGAGCATTGCTTTAATTTCGGGAGTATCGCCATGAAAAGCACTTGCCGAATACAAGGTGTGATGACCTACAACAATGGTCCATTTGGTGGTATTGTTTTTCAATGTGTTTTTCATCCATTTGTATTGCGGAATTGAATCGAATTCACTACTGTCGGGGTGTAATGCATATTCTTCTACAAGCGATTGTGTATCCAGCATCACAAATAATATGCTATCGTTATTGCCCACAGCTTTCTTAAACGAATAATACGCTGAAGCCATATGCCATTTTGGGTTTAGAATGCTGTAATCTATTTCAGCCTGCGTATTTCCATAATGGTCATGATTTCCCAACACCGGATACCAACTTACATTTAGCGCAGAATCGTTGTATACATTTTCATAATTCAGCTTCCACAATGTATCGGTAGAGCTTGGAACACCGGAATATTGAAAATTGTCCCCTGCTGTAACGATAAAATTCAGTCCTGCCTGTTCTGAAATATATACCATAGCATCTGCCACTCTTTTTTGATCCAGACCACCATTAAATCCCCAATCGCTTAATACAATAAATCGTTGTTCAGTAGAGTCTTTACGTGGTATTGCCGATAATTGTAAGTCCGGATTCTTATTCTCAAAATAGAAATCCATACACGATAAAAGAACTGTAGATAAGGAAAATAATAGTAAATATGATTTTAATTTGAACATATGTTTTTAGTTTTATTCAGCGAATTGCAAAGATAAAGAATACTTTCTACTGACATTGTTTTTTTATAAACGGTTGACCGGTAAATTAGTTCTTATTTTGATATAAACCTCCAGGGTTTGTTTTTCCATATTTCACCCGCATAATCTATTCCTACACGGGGAGCAGTCGTAAAATCAGATACTTCCGGTGCGTCTTCAATCCATAACCGTTCCGAAGTTAGTAAACTTTCACCATAAAAACTTTTGTCAATTTTAAGCTCTCTGCCCGTTTTCCCGGAGCCTTTTATGGAGTCAATTCCGCGTATAAGAACTGCCTGAGCATGATTTACTTCGCCGGTAACCACATTCAGCATCCAGTACATACCATAAATCAGATAAACATAAATTACTCCGCCTTCGTGATACATGATGTCGGTACGTGCTGTGCGACCTTTGCTGGCATGGCAAGCCAAATCCTCTTCGCCCAGATAAGCTTCGGTTTCGCTAATTCTGTATCTGCTTATTTCTCCATTTTCCCATTGCCGTACCAGTGTTTTGCCCAAAAGCAAACGTGCTACGGTTACAGCATCGTTGGTGAAAAATGATTTAGGGAGTCGTTTTTCGGTTATTTTATTTTCCATTTCTTATTTTCTTTTACTAAAATCACAACAGCAGTTTCATCCAGTGGAGGTGGAGCGCCTTTTTCGTAACCGGGAGGCAGTGCTGCGGGCTGATAGCTGCACTTTATGGAGTATTTTACGCTCAGTTCGTTTGCTGTTGCAAGTGTATCTACGTGGAGAATTATCAGTTTCTCTACTGTTGCGAATTCTGTTCCATCCAATTCATTTTGAGCGGTATATTTTGCCTCAATAATTTTGCGAACGATAGAATCTGCAATAAAACTATTTGCTGCTGACTGCTTTGTACTCTCATTTTTCTGAGGCAATTGCTGGCAGGAAGCGAACAACAGGATGATAAAAAGCAGTTTTTTCATTTTTCTTTTTCCATCAGTTCAGTTATCTCGTTCAGATGCAACTGAAAATGCCTCAGATAATCGGATATCATATTTCGGAGCGAAACTTTTTCGTTCAGTGCCGTTATCCATTCGTTTTCCAGTTTTTCTGTATTTACATTCCGAACCACATGTACAAAGTGTAGATTGGCATATTTCCACAGTTGGATTAAGTTTCCCCAATCCTCGGTCTGATAGTTTTGTATGGCAATCCAGCGGTCGTTATTACCCAAATTGGCATAATCAGGAAAAATCAACGGATTGGGTTGATATTGTAAATGAATTATCCGGTGCGTATTATTCGACGCTGAATCCACCATATGCCCCAAAATCTGTTTGATATTTCTGTTCTGACTGTTTCGGCGCTGAGTAATAGTTTCTTCAGTCAACACCCACAAAATGGCTTCCCATTCGTTTACAAGTCTGATAATTTCTTCGTTGTTGTTGTCAAATTCATTCATAATAAATATTGATTGCGATAAATTCTATGTACAATGATGATGCAAAAATAGAGATTTATATGAACTCATAGATGCATGACACTCTAAAAAATGAACTATATTTGATGACCCTGATTTTCGTCATTTTCAAATCGATTAAAAATAAGCAGAAATTTGTGTTGAAATATTTACATTCGAAAGAATTTTTGTTGGTTTAATTTTAATCCGAAATGAAATGATATACCCCTAAAATATTTTTCAATTTTTATTCATATTCCGAACAAAAATGCTACCTTTCGACCATCATTTTTAACACAATACAGATATGGAGCAACTTACATCAAATGAAGTGATTGAGTGGGGAAAACAATTCCTCGAAAAATCGGAAAAAGAAATTACGGCTGATGAACTGAAAGAGCAGAAGAAATATGCAATTCTGATTCAGAATCCGAACGACAAAGCACTTTTGTCGAAAATGCTGGACGAATCGTCGCAGATACACGACAATAAAAAGTTGGCGCGGCGTATGAAATTGTTGATTGAACAATACGGAGTACCAAAGTTTTTCAGTTCTTCCGATGCTTATTTACTAAAACTTTTCACGGCTTTTGGTTATTGGTTCGATTTTATTGCTGTTCCCATTTTCAAAAAGCGCCTTCGCTCGGATACTTCCAAAGTAATTATCAATGAGAAGGCTTCACTGCTAAACAAACACCTCAATGCCCGTTATGAGCAACATATCGGTCAGAACGTAAATCTGTTGGGTGAGGTAGTGCTTGGCGACGGCGAAGCTAATCACAGGTACGAACATTATATCGAAGCGCTGAAAGATCCGCGTATCAATTATATCTCCATAAAAATATCCGGTATTTACGCGCAAATCAATGCATTGAATTATGCTCAGAATAAAATTGATTTATGCGAACGTCTCGCACGGATTTACAAACAGGCTATGGATTATCCTTTTGTTGATGAAAATGGCAACAAAAAAGCCAAGTTTGTTAATCTTGATATGGAGGAATACAAAGATACCGAGCTGACTCTGGACGTGTTTAAAACGGTATTGAGTTATCCTGAATTTAAAAACTATGCTGCCGGTATTGTGGTACAGGCTTATTTACCCGATGCCTGGAGTTTCCAAACAGAATTGCTCGAATTTGCAACTAAACGTGTGGCCGAAGGTGGTGCTCCGCTTAAAATGCGCCTTGTGAAAGGAGCTAATCTTCAAATGGAATCTATAGTGTCGTCGCTCAAAGGCTGGGAAAATCCTGTGCTGAGCACCAAAGTGGAAGTGGATGCCAATTATCTTCATGTGCTCGACAGAGCTCTTTTGCCAGAAAATGCCCGTGCCATGCATGTTGGTGTTGCTTCGCACAACTTCTTTAGTTTGGGATATGCATATTTGCTGGCTCAGAAAAATGGAGTAGAGGAGTTTGTTACTTTCGAAATGCTCGAAGGAATGGCCAATCATTTGCCTCGTGTGATGCGCCAGCTGGGAAAACAAATTATTCTCTACACGCCTGTAGTGAAAGATGAGCATTTTCTGAATGCGGTTTCGTATCTGGTGCGTCGTCTCGACGAAAATACAGGAGTAGATAACTTCCTGAGCTATTCATTCAATCTGAAAGCGGATAGCAAGCAGTGGGAATTCCTGAAAAATCAGTTCGAACAGGCTTATGGCAAGAAAGACAAACTGGAATTATCGCCACGCCGTAAACAAAACAGGTTAATCTCTACAATTGCAGAACCTGAAAAGTCCCTCTCTGGAGGAGAGGGATTTAGGGAGAGGCTTTTCAAAAGTGAATCCGATACTAATTTCGACTTGCGTCCAAACCGTCAGTGGGCCGAAAATATACGCAAAGAATGGAAAAAATCAGAAAAGGACACACCTTACACCATTCCTGTTCAGATAGGCGACAAGGAAATACTCACCGAAAAGCAGTTCAGTTATATCGATCATAATCAGGATGGTGAAATTTGTGTATGCAAAACCAGTCTGTCGAATCTGCAACAGGTGAAGGAAATTATTGCTGTTGCTGAAAGTGATGCTCCTGAATGGCGCAAAACCACCATGGAACAAAGAAGTAAGATCTTGTATCAAACTGCCGAAAACATTGCTGCTAAACGCGGTCATCTGATTGGGTGTATGTCAGCTATCACCGGAAAAACATTTACCGAAGGCGATGTGGAAGTATCGGAAGCCATCGATTTTTGCCGTTATTATCCGGCAACCATGACCAGGTTTTTGAAACTCGATACAGTGAAAATCACGCCTAAAGGTATTGTGCTGGTTATTCCGCCATGGAATTTTCCGCTGGCAATTCCGGTTGGTGGCGTGGCTGCTGCTTTAGCGGGTGGCAATACAGTGATTCTGAAACCTGCTACCGTAGCTTTACCTGTTGCGTGGGAATTTGCTCAATGTTTCTGGGATGCCGGTGTGCCAAAAGAAACACTTCAGGTGGTTTGTACTGATGGACGGGAACCGCTGAATTATCTCACGGCTCATGCTTCCATAAAACATACCATCATGACCGGTGGTACCGACACTGCTTTCCGCTTGCTCGAAAACAATCCGACTTGTCCTCTTTCGGCCGAAACGGGAGGTAAAAATGCCATTATAGTCACTGCTGCCGCCGACCGCGACCATGCCATTCAAAATATTGTTACTTCATCGTTCAGCAATGCCGGTCAAAAATGTTCGGCCTGCTCACTGTTGATTCTCGAAAAAGAAGTGTACAACGATCCGGCCTTCAAAACCAAACTGATAGATGCAGTGACGAGTTTGCATACCGGAAGTGCCTGGAATGGTGGAAATTATGTAGGTCCTATGATTACCAATCAGAATGATAAGTTGTTACACGCTATCAATCATTTGGAAGAAGGCGAATGGTGGCTGGTTAAACCGGAATTTGTCGACGAAAAGAAATACATGCTCAAACCCTGTGTGAAATGGGGTGTGAAGCCCGATAGTTATTCGTTTGTAAATGAGCTATTCGCACCAATGTTATCGGTGGTTTGTGCCGATAGTTTCGAACATGCCATTCAATTGGCTAACAGTTCGGAATATGGTTTAACTGCCGGCTTGCAAAGTTTGGACGAAAGCGAACAATACCGTTGGAAAAACAGTATCGAAGCGGGTAATTTATACATTAACCGCGGAATTACCGGTGCTATTGTGAGCCGTCAACCATTTGGTGGAATGAAACGCTCTGCTTTTGGTGGTGGTATAAAAGCCGGTGGTCCGAATTACGTTTCCTGTTTTGTGAATATCGAAGAATCGGGAAAATACGATGTAAAAGGCGATTTAGGTCAGTTTAAAACTGTTGCAGGTACATTGCGTAACGACGAGAAAAAGCAATATGAAGCTGCTGCTATCAGTTACCTGAAGAATTACGACGAAGAATTTGCCAAACCGCGCGATATTCATAATCTGTACGGCGAGCAAAATGTATTCCGTTATTTGCCACTGAAAAACATGCTTTTCAGAATCAATGTAAATGATTCGCTTCTTGATGTATTGAAAGTGATAACAGCTGCTACAGTAGCAAAAACTCTCCTGAAAGTGAGTTTGGATGCTTCGAATCCACACATTCCAACCCTGAAAATGTTGTACGGTGCTGAAATTCTGAAACTTCAGACTGAAGCTGAGTTTATTGCTGATATGAAAAATTACGAGCGAATCCGGACTTGTTCGGCTGATTTTTCGATGGATATATACAAAAAAGCAGCCGAACTTGGTAAATATATTGCTTTAGCCAAACCGCTTGCTGAAGGTCGTTTAGAGCTGATTCATTACCTGAAAGAACAAAGCGTTACTTTCGAATATCACCGTTACGGAAGTATCACTGAAGCGCCTGATATTAATAAGTTCTGATAAAAAAACAAAAACGAATTTCATTAATGATGCGATTACTTTTTCGTGTCATTAGTGAAATTCGTAGTTTTTAAATTTATAGGTTTACTTCATTGACAAGAACTTTATTGTCAGCAAAATCCCGTACATTTTGCAAGGTGGTTAAAGCAATATTACGCAGCGCTTCTTCGGTGAAAAAAGCCTGATGTGAGGTCACTATCACGTTGTTGAACGACAGCAAACGAGCCAGAATATCATCGTCCAGAATTTTATTTGAGCGATCTTCAAAAAAGTATTCACTTTCCTCTTCGTATACATCCAAACCTGCATACCCGATTTTCTTGTTCTTTAAACCTTTTATCAGATCGTACGTGTTTATGAGTTTACCACGACCGGTATTGATAATCATAACACCGTTTTTCATTTGTGCTATGGATTTTTCGTTAATTATATACTCAGTTTCGGGGGTTAACGGACAGTGAAGCGAAATAATGTCGGATTTTTGATAAAGTTCGTTCAGTTCTGTATACCGAATACCGGTTTCTTCAGCAAATTTGATATCTGGAAAAACATCGTAGGCCAACACGCTCATTCCCATTGCTCTGAGCGAACGAATAAGTATTTTGGCTATTTTTCCTGTGCCAATAATACCGGCAGTTTTACCGTACATATCAAATCCCATCAGTCCGTTCAAAGCAAAATTTCCCTCGCGGGTTCGGTTATAAGCACGGTGAGTTTTACGGTTCAGAGTGAGCATTAGCGCCAGCGTATGTTCTGCAACTGCATAAGGAGAATACGCAGGAACACGTACAACCTTTATTCTTCCATGGGCAGCTTCCAGATCCACGTTGTTGTACCCGGCGCAGCGTAAGGCAATAAGTTTTACGCCATTTTGTACAAGTTGGTCGATAACCTCTTTGTCGCATACCGCATTGACAAATATACAGGCCACATCAACTCCTTTGGTTAGAGCTACGTTGTTGATATTCAGATGTCCCTTAAAATATCGGATGTCAAATCCGAATTGTTTGTTTACCTCATTAAATGAAGTTTCGTCGTAGGGTTTGGTGTCAAAGAAAGCAATTTTTATACTCATGGTTTGTCATTATTGTTTACCAGATATAACGACAATGGTATTGAAATGTTTTCTGTTTGGGGATGAAAATATTGTTATAGAATTATGGAATAACCATACGAATACCGTTTTCAATCACTGTAACTTCAACAGGCGAACTGCAATGAACCACAATGCCATCGGCTTCAAAAATGCCGTCGTGTTCACAATTTAAAGTGAGTTTTTTGGTGCGGAATGCTTCTATGACCGGATGTTCGGTAATCTTACCATTAAAAATAAGAGGTAGCGCAGTAAGTATGTCTTTTAATGTTGGCTTTTTAGCCATCATAACATCAAAAAGTCCGTCGTAGGGTAGGGCATGAGGATTTTGTTTCATACCACCACCGCTATAACAACCATTGGCGATATTCATGGTAAACATTTGCCCGTTGATAGTTTTTTCTTCGGTTTGAATATGCACTTTTCGTGCTCTGAAAGTAAATACAGCACCAATTAATGCAAATAAATAGAGTATGGAATGACTGCCAACATAGCGTTTCATAACATTGGTATTATGACAAACCGATGCATCGAGACCAAATCCGATGGAATTAATAAAATAGTGTGTTTTGATATCTCCTTCGAGATTATAAATGGTTTTGCCAATGTCTATACTTCTGCAATTACCTTTCAGAAAAATATCTGTGGAATGTTTGTAATCGCGTGTGAGTCCCCAAAATCTTCCCCAGTCGTTTCCGGTACCGCGGGGAATTAATGCCAGTTTCAGATGTTCTGTCGATGGTATATTGGCACTGAAAAGCCCGTTTATCACTTCACTTACAGTGCCATTTCCTCCTACAACCAAAAAGTTACAGTACTGTTGTTCAGCAAAATGACGGGCAAGAAGTGTGGCGTGTCCGGCAAATTTGGTGATTTTGTAATCAAAATGAATACCTTCGTGTTTCAGTTTTTTGAACAGAAATTTCCGTTGCTCACGAAATTTCTTTTTACCCGATTTCGGATTTATTATAACTGCCCAGTGATGTGGTGTGATTTCCATAATTTCGAAACAAATATTGATATGCTTGCTGCTTACTACTTGCCGCTGTTCACCAGATACAAATCCATCAATGTTAGTGCAGCCATAGCTTCTACAATAGGTACTGCACGGGGCAAAACGCATGGATCGTGACGGCCACGGGCTTCAAGTTCAACTTCATTATGTTGTTTATCGATGGTTTCCTGCTTTTTCGATATGGTGGCTACCGGTTTAAAAAGCACTCTGAAAAACACATCCTCGCCATTACTTATTCCACCCTGAATACCGCCTGAATTATTAGTGCGTGTTTTTATTTTATCGCCTTCCATATAAAACGGATCGTTCATTTCCGAACCTTTCAGGCTTACACCTTGAAAACCACGACCGTAATCAAAACCATGTGAAGCATTGATACTGAGCATTGAAAAGGCTAATCGTGCCTGAAGTTTATCGAATATCGGTTCACCTAAACCAACAGGAATTCCCTTTATGATGCATGAAATGATACCGCCGGTTGAATCACCATCTTTTTTCAGTTGATGAATATAGTCAATCATTTTATCGGCCACATCCTGTTGTGGACAACGCACAATATTACTTTCGATAGCCGTTAAGTCAACTTCTTCCATGGTTTGAGTCATGGCAAATGGTCCAACCTGCGAAGTATAGGCTGTTATGCTGATACCCATTTGTTTTAAAGCCAGTTTGGCAATGGCTCCGGCAACAACGCGCGAAGCAGTTTCGCGGGCAGAACTACGTCCGCCACCACGATGATCACGGATACCGTATTTCTGCTGATACGTATAATCGGCATGCGAAGGACGGTAAATTTCTTTCAGATGATCGTAATCCGTACTGTGCTGATTCTGATTCCAAATGATAAAAGCAATGGGAGTTCCGGTTGATTTTCCTTCAAAAATTCCGGAAAGAAATTCCACTTTATCATCTTCTTTGCGGGGTGTGGCTATCGACGATTGACCGGGTTTTCGACGGTTAAGTTCAGCCTGAACAAAATTCTCATCAATCTCAATTCCTGCCGGACAACCATCTATAATTCCACCAATCCCTTTTCCGTGCGATTCACCAAACGATGTAAAAGTGAATAATTTACCTATTGTGTTTGACATATATTTTCTGTTATTTCATTTCGCCTGAGGCGTAAAAGAATCCTTTTTATTCAATGACAAAGATACAATTTTTTGTTTATTAATAAATCGATATTTGTACGCCCATTACCCAATTGCTTAATTTCAAATTTTCTGAATTACTTAATTACCCAATTTTTTATTTTCCCAATTTCAACTAATCTGTTGTCTGTTTACTGTTGTCAAAAAAATCAAATCTCATTCTTGCGCCAGTTTCCTTTTTTCAAAAACCAGTAACCGAGTCCGGCTATCAGCGTCCAGTACACAAATTCCGACATCCAAACTATTTCTACCGGTTGTGGATATACATTGGAGGTGAAATAAACGTACGAAAGATAGAAAAATAACGTAACCACTTCGATATAAAAAGCAGTTCTGGTGCTTCCTGTACCCGAAACTCCATTCACAATCACATTACTCACCGCAAAAAATGCTACGGCAACCGATACCACTTTAATCACCGGCACCGAAGCCAGCATCAACGAATGATCGTCGGTGTAAATACCTGCAAAAAGTTCAGGAAAGAAAAACGTGAACACAATAAAAGGTGTTACCGATAACAATGCCAGAACAGCAATTTTATTGATTGTTTTCAATACCTCTTCTTTTTGTCCGGCACCAATAATGTTACTTACCAGCGTGTTGGCTGTTGTGGCCAATGCTCCGGCAGGTATCATCAGCAAAATGTACATACTTCGTCCGATATTGGTTACTGCCAGCGGACGTTCACCCATGCGTTCGATAAAAATAAAGAACAAAAACCACGTAGAAATGGATATAAAATACTGAAACATAATAAAAACAGACAAATTCAGAATTTGTCCGATAGTTTTAAAATTTTCAACTAATCTACTCCGGTTAATATCACTCAAACTTTTATGTGCCAATATTCTCTCTCCTTTGGAGAGAGTACCCGAAGGGGTATAAAGGGGGTTTCGGGTGAACAATGCATACTTTTTCATATCGGTGTATACAAAAGTATGTAACACCAGATACACTAAACCTGCTGCTTCAGCAATAACAGAAGCAATGGCAGCGCCGGCAATTCCCCATTCCGGAAAACCAAATTTTCCGAATATAAGTATGTAATCCAGAACAATATTAACAACGGCAGTTACGATGGCTGTGGTGGTCAGCACTTTGGTGTCGGTTATTCCTACATAAAAAGCCCTGAAAACAACACTCGCAAAAACAAAGAAAAAGCCGTAAATCCGCCAGTTGAGATATTCCATGCTGGCAGTGTATATATGGTCGGAACTGACAAGCAACTTCATTAATTGCGGTGCCCACAGCACAGTAGCAAAAAAGATGGCAACCGAAAGTAAAAGATTAAATATCAAACCATTATTGAAAATTGGCCCGATGTGCGAATAATTCTCTTCACCATTTCGGCGACCTATCAGAATTTGCACCCCCTGACTAAACCCGAAACCAACCATATAAACGGCAAAATAAAACACACCGGCAATAGCCGAAGCTCCGAGAGCAACTTCGCTTACCCTGCCAAGGAAGGCTGTATCGGTTACATTGATAACATTCTGCGCTACAAGCGTCAGAATAATAGGGTAGGAGATAGATAATATATTTTTTGTTGAATTCATTTTGGGTCTCGCGAGTTCCGACTCGCGTATTTAAATAGTATTGATATTTTGTTTAGTAAATGACAATAACAGGAATGCGGTTGAAAAAAATCCGCTGACTTCACTTGTGAAGTCAAATCAGCTTGAAATCCGTTCTTATATATAAGATTTAACCGCGAAAATCAGCCAAATCCGCTTTATCAGCGTTCCATTTTAAAAAAAAACTATTTGATATTTTCCTAAACGCATAAACCTGTCAGGTTGTTTACGAAATTAAAAAAGGGAGCGAAACTCACTCCCTTCAATGATATAACACCATCTGTTTACGGCTGAATAGGTGTTTTAAGTGTCATTGTGGTTGTGTTTGAGCCGAATCCATCTTCAAAAACAGCGTCCGATACAATGGTTAATGTTAACTTTGCTTCTTTGCTGGCCGAGCGGGCTACATACCGGAACGGAAAATACAAAAATGTAGTTGTACCGTTCATGACAAATTTACCTTTCGGATAATCCGATTCAGTGGTAAAAATCGAATCCATCGAAAGCTTGTTTGGTAAAATAATGCGGGTAACACTGTCGGCCGACTGAATGATATACATGGATTTCAGATTATTGGTAAATCCGTTAAAACCAACCCGAAAAGTAACTGTATCACCAACCTGTATCGTATCCAGCAGGAAAACATTGCTCTGGTCGGTATAAAATATTTCCAGTGAATCGTTGGTTTGAGTCACCGGTTTCACAAAATTAAGTATAATATAAGGGCTATAATTCGATTCTCCGTCCAGATCGCACGAAGTAAATGCGACAGATAAAGCAGCTATAACAATAAATAAAAAATGTCTGATCTTCATAATACCTTCTAATTTGTGTGCAAAATTACAAAAATTATACCATAACCAAGGCTTAGATGTGAAATAAATACAAAATGTTGCATTAGTTGCTGTGTTATTTTTATTTAGTATAGTTGTGTAATGGCTTGTGTATATCTATTAAAAAAACAAACAAAAAAGCCAGTCACATTCCTGTAACTGACTTTTGTCGGGATGACAAGATTCGAACCTGCGACCTCTACGTCCCGAACGTAGCACGCTACCAACTGCGCCACATCCCGATTTGCGAGTACAAATGTAATATTTTTTCAGAAAACACCGTAAATTAATTAGTGAAAACATACCACAAAATTTCACTTCGATAGAAATTTGTAAAATTCTTCAAATTCCTGAAACTTTCCAACCTTTATGAACTTGATAACTTTTCAAACTTTATGAACTTGATAACTTTCCAACCTTTATGAACATTACAAACTAACACCTATCTTTGCAGAAAATTTCAAAATACAATGTTCGAAAACGCTATTCAAAACTTTCTTAAAGCAAATAATTACCCTTCATTTAACTTGCAGGCAGTATTTTTCGATATGGACGGAGTTCTTTTCGACTCCATGAAATTCCATTCCGAAGCCTGGGTAAAAGCGCTGACCGATGTAAAAATTCCGTTTACTCACTACGAAGCCTATATGAACGAAGGTCGCACAGGTCATTCCACCATCGATGGCGCTTACAACCGTACGCACGGTCGTGATGCCACCGAAGAAGAAAAACAGCAAATTTACAAACTGAAATCAAAGTATTTCGAAACCTATGGTGCGTCACCTGTTATGCCATTTTCTGCCGATTTATTGTCTTATATCAAATTGCAGGGAAAACATATCTATCTGGTTACCGGCTCAGGGCAGACGTCATTACTGGATGCACTTCAGTTGCATTTTCCCGGTATTTTTACCAAAGAAAATATGGTGACCGCTTTCGATGTAACACAAGGTAAACCACATCCGGAACCTTACCTCAAAGCGCTTCACAAATCAGGTGTAGCACCTTGGGAAGTGGTGGTGGTAGAAAATGCGCCACTTGGAGTGGAAGCTGCCAAAGCTGCAGGACTTTTTACCATTGCTGTCAATACCGGACCGCTCGATACCAAAGTACTTTACGACAGTGGAGCTGACATAGTACTCGATAGTATGGAACATTTATTTCAGAGTTGGAATACTTTGGATTCGGATGCTCAACAGTTTCATAAATAGCAAGATAACTGTCCGACAGAAAGTAGTTATGTGACCCGGATGGAATACTCAGTACTTAACAGGTTAAAATTTAAGTTAATAAACTTGTTCTGATACTGTAATTTAGTTTATTTTGCACTAAAATTAAAAATAGTAGATGCAGATTTATAAATATCCGGCAAAAGAGACCTGGTCGCAAATATTGGCCAGACCCGTTCATGACACCACTGTGTTGTTTAATACAGTTCAGGAAGTGCTCGACGGAGTGAGAAATCGTGGTGATGAGGCCGTGAAGGAATTTACTCAAAAATTCGATAAAGTAACTGTAGAGCAAACAGAAGTAACACACGACGAGTTTGTGGAAGCTGAAAAGTTGGTTTCGGTACATTTGAAACAAGCCATCGAAATGGCGCGTCGCAATATCTGGAAATTTCATTCGGAACAACAACAGGATCTTCCCGAAATACAGACTTCGCCCGGCGTATATTGCTGGCAAAAAGCCATTGCTATCCAAAAAGTTGGTTTGTATGTGCCCGGAGGTACTGCTCCATTGTTTTCTACAGTATTAATGTTGGGTATTCCTGCTCAGATTGCTGAATGTAAAGAAGTGGTGTTATGCACGCCGCCCGACAAAAATGGTAAAATTCATCCTGCCGTACTATATGCAGCTAAAGTTGCCGGTGTTCACCGCGTTTTTAAAATTGGTGGTACTCAGGCAATTGCTGCAATGGCTTTTGGCACCGAAACTGTTCCGAAAGTGTATAAAATATTTGGCCCCGGCAATCAGTATGTAACTGCAGCCAAGCAAATTGTGTCGTTAAAAGATGTGGCTATCGATATGCCTGCCGGACCATCCGAAGTGGAAGTTTTAGCCGACAACACATCAAATCCGGTTTTTGTGGCTGCCGATTTACTTTCTCAGGCCGAACATGGTGTCGATAGTCAGTCGGTACTGGTAACGGTGGATGAAGCGCTGGTGGAAAAAGTGATGGAGCAAATCGAAATTCAGGTGGAGCAGTTGCCCCGAAAAGAACTGGCTCGTAAATCATTGATGAATAGCAAAATAATCGTACTGAAAACACTTGAAGAAGCCGTTGAACTCACCAACGATTATGCACCTGAACATCTCATTATATCAACCCATTATTACATGGGTGTGGCAGCAAATATTGTGAATGCAGGTTCGGTTTTCCTGGGCAATTATACGCCCGAAAGTGCCGGCGATTATGCCTCGGGAACCAATCACACATTGCCAACCAATGGGTATGCCAAAGCATATAATGGTGTAAATCTCGATAGTTTTGTACGCAAAGTTACTTTTCAGCATATCAGTAAGGAGGGCTTGACGAATTTAAGCAATGCCATCATTCTGATGGCCGAAAACGAAGAATTGCAGGCACACAGTAATGCCGTGAAAGTTCGCCTCGACGAAGATACAGAGCCGGACATCAAAGATACTATTTACCGAAGATAATAAAAACACATGAAGATAAAGTGAAACAGCCCTGCAAGGCTGAGCTTCATTTTTTAAAAAATAAAATTATGAATATAGAAAGTTTAATCAGAGAGAATATCAGGACGCTGAAACCATATTCTTGTGCCAGAGACGAATTTAGCGGAAAAGCTTTGGCTTATTTGGATGCCAACGAGAATCCTTACAACGATCCCTATAACAGATACCCTGATCCGTATCAGTGGGCACTGAAAAGTAAAATATCGAAGTTGAAGAATGTTCCTGTCGATTATATCTTTCTTGGTAATGGCAGCGACGAACCTATCGATTTGCTTTATCGTGCATTTTGTGAGCCCAAACAAGATAATGTGGTGGCTATTGAGCCTACTTACGGCATGTATCGTGTATGTGCCGATATCAATGAAGTTGATTATCGGGTAAGTTTGCTGAATGAAAATTTTGAAATGTTTGCCTACAAAGTGATGGATGCAACCAATCAGCGGACTAAAATCATCTGGTTATGCTCACCAAACAATCCCACAGGCAATCTTTTGAACAAAGACGAAATAATTAAGCTGCTGGGATGGTTTCGTGGATTGGTGGTGGTGGATGAGGCGTATATCGATTTCTCCGACCGTGAAAGTCTGAGTAGCCTGATTCCTGAATATCCGAACCTGATAATTCTTCAGACTTTCTCGAAAGCATGGGGAAGTGCCGCTGTACGTTTGGGAATGGCATTTGCATCGCCCAAAATTATTGCTGTTCTGAATAGTATTAAATATCCGTACAACATCAACTATCTGACACAGGATTATGCCCTGAAAATGCTCGACGGAAAAGAACAGGTGCAGGAGTGGGTGGATGTAATTCTCAAAGAAAGAGACAGAATGATCAAAGCACTCAAGAGATTAAGCGTGGTTAAACATATTTATCCTACTGATGCCAATTTCTTATTGGTGAAAGTTGACGATGCAATGTTTGTTTACAGAGCATTGTTATCCAGTAGTGTTATTGTACGTAACCGAAACAATATATCGCTCTGTAACAATTGTATTCGTATTACAGTTGGTACTTCGCACGAAAACAATCTGCTGCTCGAAGAACTGAAAAAACTGTGATCCGGCTTTAGAATCTCACCGAAATGACATAAAAACAAGAAACCCGCAAATGAAAATTTGCGGGTTTCTTGTTTTATTGAAAAAATTAGTTCTCTGTAATCAGTTTTTCTACCATTTTCCAGTTCACCACATTCCAGAAAGCTTTAACATAATCAGCTCTTCTGTACTGATATTTCAGATAATATGCATGTTCCCAAAGGTCGATACAAAGAATAGGTTTACCTTTCACGTCGATAACGGACATCAGCGTATTGTCCTGATTTGGAGTGGCAACAATTTTCAGTTTACCTGCAGGGTCTTTGATAAGCCATGCCCAACCTGAGCCAAAACGTCCGAGTGCTGCTTTTTCAAAAGCTTCTTTGAACTTATCCACACCACCAAGTTGCTCTGTAAATATTTTTTCGAGTTCAGGCGATATGGTTGTTGAACCGGCAGGTGCCAAAATACTCCAGAAAAAACTATGATTGTAAAATCCTCCACCGTTGTTGCGCACGGCTGTTTGTACATCAGCCGGAAGTTCTTTGATTCCTCCCATAAGTTCCAGAATAGTCTTTTTCTGTAAATCCGGATATTTTTCGAGCGCTTTATTCAAATTGTTGCAATAGGCTGCATGATGATTGCTGTAATGAATTCTCATGGTTACACTATCGATGTAAGGTTCCAACGCATTGTATTTGTAATTCAATGCCGGTAATTTAAACTGTGCCGAAGCTGCTGTCAGTATAAACAGCGAAATAGCAAATAAAGTTAGTCTTTTCATTTTTTTATTGATTTTATAGTGTTAATTGTTGAATCATATTCTCTTTAACAAACAACAGAGTGAATTGTTTATTGTGTATTTTAACATTTATCAGTGTACTTTTTATTTGTTTATGCCGTTATTCATTTCGACGTCCGAAAATACATCAAATTCAGCAATTTCGTGTTGTTTCAGTCGTAAAATATCAGTATATTTGCAGGTTAAAAAAACGAAAAACATCTCAATGATAGATTATATCTCCGGAAATATAACAGAACTGACACCGGCATATTCCGTTATCGAAACAGGTGGAATTGGTTATTGTATTCAGATAACTCTGCCTGTCTACTCTCAGCTTTCAGGGCGATCCGTTGCTAAACTATATATTTACGAAGCTATTCGTGAAGATGCTCACATTCTGTATGGATTTATGAATCAGAGCGAAAGACATCTTTTCTTATTGCTGATTTCAGTTTCGGGAGTGGGAGCAAACACAGCTCGCATGATTATGTCGTCGTACACGGCCGCCGAAATTCAGGAGATGATAGCCACCGGAAATGTAACAGCCCTGAATGCTATCAAGGGTATTGGAACCAAAACTGCACAGCGCTTAATTGTTGATTTGAAAGATAAAATTCACAAAGCTTCGGCAGGAAGCACGCCTTCAAACAGTCTTTTCCCGGTTTCCAATCAGTTGAAAGACGAAGCTGTTTCGGCGCTGGTTATGCTTGGTTTTGCCAATGCAGCCTCACAAAAGGCTGTTGATCAGATACTGAAATCCGATCCGGCTATCAAACTGGAATCTCTCATTAAACTTGCGCTTAAAATTTTATAGAATAAACCTCAGACCTGAAATTATAGCTAACGAACGATTTCTTTATGGTTAGAATAAAACATACCTTTCCACTTATATTAGCTTCCATCATTCTTTTGAGTGCAGCATATACTTTCATCAAAGCTTCACAACATATCGAAATGGCTACACCTCCCGTTGAATCGCCGGCTACTCCGCCTGATTCCACACCTGTATTTAAGGTGAAGAAGATTAAAACAGATACCTACGAAGAGTTGGGAACGCCTTATGTGATGGACGCTCCCAAACCCGACAATCTGAAAAGTGTGGTGGAATATGATGCCCGTACAGGCTTGTACATGTTCAGAACCTATGTGGGAAATATGGAGATTACCACGCCTTTTTCGATGACTACCTCGGAATATGCCCGTTACTCCGAAAAAAATGACATGCAGACCTATTGGCGCGAGAAAAACTCCACCGGAACGGTAAATAACGACGATAAATTCTCTATCACCGACATGAAATTCAATATCGGTCCTGCCGATAAAATTTTTGGTCCCGGTGGTGTGCAGGTAAAGACTCAGGGGTCTGCGGAATTGATTTTTGGTGTTAAAAACAACGATGTTCAGAATCCGGCACTGACTGAGAAAATGCGAAATACCACCATCTTCGATTTCGATGAAAAAATTCAAATGAACGTAACCGGTAGCGTGGGCGATAAAGTTAACTTCAACCTGAATTACAATACCGAATCAACTTTCGATTTCGACCAGAAAATGGTGAAACTCGGTTACAAGGGTAAAGAGGACGATATTATTCAGAACATTCAGGCCGGTAATGTTAGTATGCCGCTCAATAGTTCGTTAATCAGTGGAAGTACAGCGCTGTTTGGTGTAAAAACCGATTTGAAATTCGGAAAACTGAACGTGTCAGCTATTGCTTCGCAACAGGAATCTGAAACCAAAACTGTCAGCTCGAAAGGTGGCGCTCAGAAAACCAAATATGAAATAAAGGTTGACGAGTACGACGAAAACCGTCATTACTTCCTGGGGCATTATTTCCGCGATACTTACGAAACCTCCATGAGTCGTGCGCCCATGATTTCGTCGGGGATTACCATCAACCGTGTGGAAGTGTGGATTACCAACAAACGTGCTAATTACGATCAGGCACGCAATGTGGTGGCTTTTATGGATTTGGGTGAAGCAAAAAGACTCGACAATACACATTGGGTGAAAACATCTGCAACAGATTTACCTCAGAATTCTGTCAACTCATTGTACAACGAAGTTACTGCTTTTCCCGGTTTGCGCGACATTCAGCAATCCAACGCCATCCTGCAATCGCAACTCAGCGGTTTCGACATCAATGGGGGCGAAGATTATGAAAAAATTGAAAGCGCCCGTCGTCTCGATCCGAACGAATATACTTTGAATCCAACGCTCGGTATTCTGTCGCTGAAGCAAATGCTGAATCCTGATGAAGTTCTGGCGGTGGCTTACGAGTATACTTATGGCGGAAAAGTGTATCAGGTGGGTGAATTTTCGACTGATGGAGCCAATGGTACAGATGCTTTGGTGGTTAAATTACTGAAAGGAACAGCAGCATCGCCCAAACTGGCTTCGTGGGATTTGATGCTGAAAAACGTGTATTCACTGGGTGCTATGCAATTGCAACAGGAGAATTTCGAACTGAATATTGTGTATCGCAACGATTCTGTAGGTACTGATTTACAGTATATAAGCGAAGGTGATATCAAAAATAAAATCCTGCTGAGAGTGATGAATCTCGACAGGTTAGACCAGAAAAACAACTCCAATCCGGATGGTAAATTCGATTATCTGGAAGATTACACGGTATTTTCCAATTCAGGTAGAATTATATTTCCGGTTCTCGAACCATTTGGCTCACATCTGAAAAAAGTGATCAATAATGATGCTATTGCAGATAAATATGTTTTTCAGGAACTGTACGACTCCACACTTGTAGTTGCGCAGGAATTAAGTGAAAAGAATAAATTCCGTATTACCGGTGAATACAAAGCGTCCAGCGGTTCCGAAATCCGACTGAATGCTATGAACGTTCCCCGTGGATCGGTGACAGTTACTGCCGGTGGAGCCACACTTACTGAAAATGTGGATTATACGGTGGATTATACCATGGGTACGGTGACTATTCTGAATCAGTCAATTATTGAGTCGGGAACCAGTATTGATGTAAAACTCGAAAACCAGTCGGCTTTCAATATGCAGCGCAAATCGTTGGTTGGTACGCATTTGGAATACGAATTCAGCAAAAACTTCAGCCTGGGTGGAACCATTATGCACTTGTCGGAAATGCCGTTGACTACCAAAGTGAATACCGGTGACGAACCCTTGTCCAATACCATTTGGGGTTTAAATACTTCTTGGCGCACCGAATCGCAATGGATTACCAATGTGTTGGATAAAATTCCGTTTGTGAATGCGACCAAACCTTCTACCATTGCACTTAATGCCGAATTTGCTCAGCTTATTCCGGGTCATTCAAATATTGTTGGTGAAGCCGGTCTGGCTTATATCGACGACTTTGAATCTACCAAAACTTCTATTGATATTCACTATCCGGTAAACTGGTATCTGGCCAGCACGCCTACCGGTGGACTTTTCCCGGAAGCAACATTAAGCAATAATGAGGATTATGGTAAAAACCGTGCTTTGCTTAACTGGTATTATGTGGATCCGTCGTTGAACACCAGTAATTCAACAACGCCTTCGAATCTGAAAAACGATTTGAAATCCAAATCAAACCATTTAACACGTAATGTTAATCTGGAAGAAGTTTTTCCATACAAGGAAACTTTAACAACGCAGAATTCCAGAATGACCATCATGAATCTTTCGTATTATCCAACCGAACGTGGTCCGTATAACCTCGATGTAGATGGCATGGATCAAAACGGTTATCTGACCAATCCGGAAAAACGCTGGGGCGGTATTATGCGTAAACTGGATGTCACCGATTTCGAAAGTTCAAATATTGAATATATCGAATTCTGGATGATGGATCCGTTTATCTACAATAAAAATGGAACCGATCAGGGCGGTGATCTCTATTTCGATTTGGGAGATATCAGCGAAGATATTCTGAAAGATGGTAAAAAGGCTTTTGAAAATGGTTTACCTATTTCTGACGATATTACCAATACAGATCAAACTACCTGGGGACGTGTACCTAAAATTCAATCCACTGTTACTGCTTTTGATAATACTGCCGGTTCCAGAAAATATCAGGATGTGGGCTTGGATGGTCTTTCGTCGGATAATGAATTTATTTTCCCGACTTATAAGGATTATATGGATAAAGTGCGTGCGAAAGTGAATAGTGCAACACTTCAGAAAATGACTGAAGATCCGTTTTCGCCTTTAAACGACCCTTCGGGAGATAATTATCATTACTATCGTGGTTCTGATTACGACAATCAGGAAGCAAGTATTCTGCTCCGTTACAAACGTTATAACGGTGTTGAAGGTAATTCGCCTAATGCAGATGAAGTAACTGAAACATATACTACCACAGCTTCCTCACTGCCCGATATTGAGGATGTAAACTCTGATAATACGCTGAACGAATACGAAAAATTCTTCGAATATAAAGTACAGATTCGTCCCGATAAAATGATCGTAGGTCAAAATTATATTACCGATAAAATTAAATCAAACGTTACCTTACCCAATGATACAACCGAAGAAGTTACCTGGTATCAGTTTAAAATTCCGGTACGCGAATTCAGTAATAAAGTAGGAGCAATCCGTAACTTTAAATCTATCCGCTTTATCCGTATGTACATGACCAATTTTGCCAAAGAAAAGCACCTGCGTTTTGCGACGCTCGATTTGGTACGTGGTGAATGGCGTAGTTATACCAAAGATTTATTTACGGTGGATAAACTCCCTATTTCGGATGGTAAACTGGATGTGCAGGCGGTTAATATCGAAGAAAATGCCAATAAAACTCCTGTAAACTATGTTTTGCCTCCGGGAGTAACCCGTGTTACCGATCCGGGACAAACACAGTTGTTGCAGCTCAACGAGCAGGCAATGGTAATGAAAGTGGATAATCTGTCTCCCGGCGATGCTCGTGCTGTGTACAAAAATACTTCATACGACATGCGTCAGTACAAACGTATTCAGATGTTTGTGCATGCCGAAGATATTCCCGGCGATCAAATACAATTGGACGATCATGATTTGACCTGTTTTATCCGTATCGGGTCCGATATGGTAAACAACTATTACGAGTACGAAATTCCGTTGAAAGTTACACCTCCGGGACTATACAGTGGCGACGTGCTGAAAGATCAGCAAACGGTTTGGTTCCCCGAAAATATGTTCGATCTTACATTTTCAAAACTCACCGAGGCTAAACTGAAACGCAATAAAGCCAAAGGTAACAGTAACAGTGTTTCGAATTTAATTCCATACACCATTTACGATGATGAAAATCCTTTGAACAGGATAACTATCGTGGGAAATCCGTCTATATCGAATGTGGAAAACATCATGATTGGTATCCGAAATAACGGTATCGGTATTAAATCGGGTGAGGTATGGGTGAACGAACTCCGTATGTCGGAATACGACGAAAGCGGAGGTTGGGCTGCCATGGGTAATCTGGCCGTTGGTCTGTCCGATTTGGGTAATGTCAATCTTTCGGGACGTGTGGAAACTGCCGGTTACGGTGGTCTGGAAAGCAATGTTATGAATCGCCGTCTAGATGATTTGTACCAGATGAACTTCTCTACGTCGCTCGAACTGGGTCGATTCCTGCCTGAAAAAGCCAAACTGCAAATCCCGGCTTATTTCTCGTACACCAACGAAACGCTGGCACCCAAATATAATCCGCTCGACGAAGATGTATTGCTGTCGGATGCATTGGATAATTTACAGACAAAACCCGAACGCGATTCGCTGAACATGATAGCGCAAACGGTTACTTCTTCTAAAAGTTTCAATATTTCGTCGGCAAAAGCCAATATCAAAAGCAAAAAACCGATGTTCTACGATCCGGCTAACGTGACGTTTACCTATGCGTACAACGAAACAAATCAGCACGATGCCGAAACGGAAGAAAACCTGATTAAACAAGAGAGAGCTGCTGTAAATTACAGTTATTCCTTCAATAACGAATCATGGGAGCCATTCAGTAAATCGAAGGCTTTGAGTAAACCGGCATTCAAAATTATCAAGGATTTCAATCTGAATATATTGCCAACAAACATCAGTTTCAATACCGATTTGAATCGTCAGTTCTCCAAAATAAAATTGCGCGATTATGGTAATTTTGCTTCTGTGGGTGACGAAATTGCCGGACTTACTTTCAGCAAGGATTTTATGTGGAACCGCCAGTTCGATATCAAGTTCGACCTCACCAAATCGCTGCATTTCGGATTACAGACAGCCATGAATTCCAATATCGAAGAGCCGTATTTCACTCCTGAAATTGGCAAGGAATATTACGAAGAATGGCGCGATTCTGTTATGTCGAGTATTCGTAAACTCGGAACTCCGTATGCATACCAGCAGGTATTTAATGCTTCGTGGACTTTGCCTATCAATAAAATTCCGTTGCTCGACTGGATAACAGCCAATGCAGCATATAATTCTACCTACAGCTGGAATCGTTCGGCCAGAGTGGAAAATATCAGTGTGGGCAATATGGCTTCCTCCATGGGCGCATGGCAGGCCGATGGTCAGTTGAATTTCGAAACACTGTACAATAAATCAAAATATCTGAAAGAAGTAAACCGTCGTTTCTCGGCTCAACCTTCTACGCAGAAATTTGAACCAAAAACGTACAAGCAAACTGTAAAACTTGAGAAAGATAAAAAGATACCGGTAAATCACCGTCTTGGAAGTGATAAAATAAGTCTGGTAGCTACCGATATAAAAGGTAAAGCGGTTAATCTTACTTACAAAGTGTTGAATGCAACCACAATTGAACTTACCCCGAATCTTGATATGGATAGTGTAAGTGTGAGCGTTACTTCTAAAAATCCAAATTATCAAACGCCGTTCGAAAACATCACAAGTACTACTGCACGTGTTTTAATGATGGTTCGACGGGCATCGTTCTCTTATCGCGAATCGAACAGTATGGTTCTTCCGGGGCTGCTTTCCGAGCCGGGATTTATGGGACAGGAAAATCTGGGAGATGGCATTTATTCACCGGGGTATGCTTTTGCTTTTGGTATTTTCGACGAGAATACCATTACAAACGCCAATTCAAAAGGTTGGTTATATCCGGGTAAAGATGTGATTAATCCGGCCAGCACAGCCTTTACTTCCGATCTGGATATCAAAGCAAGTCTCGAACCAATCTCTGGAATGAAAATCGATTTGAATGCCAAACGATACGAAGCCAAAAACTCCATCATTCAGTATATGTACGATGGTATGCCAAGCACATTTAACGGCAGTTATAACATTACAGCTGTTACGTTAGCCACTGCTTTTGGCAAAACCGGCGGTGCAGCAGATAATTATGCATCGGATGTTTTCGATAAATTCCTTGACAACCGCTCGGTTATTCAAAGCAGACTGAACAGCAAACTGACCGGAACTAATTACCCGACCAGCGGTTTCTTTACCGAAATTCCAACTGTGGCCGGAAAGCCTTACAGTTCGGCATTGGGAACCTATCAGTTGAATTCTTCCGATGTGTTGATTCCTGCATTTCTGGCTGCATATTCGGGTAAGGATGTAAATACAATGGATACCAATCCGTTCCTGAGTATTTTAAGCGTATTACCTAACTGGCGATTGTCGTACGACGGTTTATCACGTATTCAGTGGGTAAAGGATAACTTTAAATCTATTAGTCTGACGCATGCCTATACCTGCCGTTACAGCATTGGTTCGTACTCTTCTTATTCTACCTGGGTGGCTATGGATCAGGATGGTTCTATGGGTTATGTGCGCGACGTTCAAACGGGTAATCCTTTGCCTTCTTCAGCATTCGAGATAGCCTCCGTTTCATTATCGGAACAATTCAGTCCGCTGATTGGTATAAATGCTGCGCTTAAAAATAGCATGACAGGAAAATTGGAATACCGCAAACAACGAAATATGGCGCTGAATTTATCGAGCACTCAGTTAGTGGAAGCTAGTTCCGACGAACTGGTGATTGGTATGGGCTATGTGGTGAAAGACTTTGATGTGATTCTGAAACTGAAATCCGATCAGCAATCCCGTATCAAAAACGATTTGAAACTGAATGCCGATTTATCGTACAAAGACATCAAAACATTGTTGCGCAAGGTAGACACCGAACTTACTCAGGCATCGAGCGGAAACAAACTGTTCTCATTGAAGATTATTGCTGACTATGTATTCAGCTCCAAAGTGAATGTACAATTGTTCTTCGACCGTCAGATGAGTACACCGCTTATTTCGTCTACATTTCCGGTATCGTCGACCAATTTCGGGGTTAGCTTTAAATTTATGCTGACACGATAGTTGGTGAATTGAAATGTTTATAGCGTTGCTCCGATTGTAGAGATTACCGATAACTATCGATGGAGCTATTAGAATAATTTCGCTTCTACGGAGCTCCTGGGGTGACTTATATATATTTCTACCATAATATTACCCCTACGGGGCAAATAAAAGATTGATTTCATTAATAGGTTGAAAATATATCTTGAATCAACTTCGGAGAAATTGAATTATGATGATAAATAAATCTGTATTTTAGCTCCGTAGGAGCGATTCCCGATAGCTATCGGGAGGTAGATGAATTTTACAATTATATAACTGAACTCCGTAGGAGCGAAATTATAGGCAAATGAATCAATGACGAATTATATTCAACATCTGACTTTAAAAAAGTTAAGAAATTTCAAAAATAAATGAAAGACTATTCATATATTCATATTTCTTGTATATCTTTGTTTTGTAAATCGTAAAATTATTTCATAATGAAAAACAGAATATATTTATTACTTATTGCATTACTTTGTTTTACAAGTGTTTTTGCCCAGATTTTTGAACCCATCAAATGGAAAGCAGATTTCAGAAAAACGGGAGATAAAAGCGCTGAAATTGTCTTTAAGGCTTCACTGGAAGATGGTTGGCATTTGTATGGGATGATTATACCTGAAAATGGTCCGAAACCGACAAAAATTACTTTCCCGACAATTTCAAACGCGAGTTTGGATGGTAGTATTATTGCTAAATCGAAGCTCCATGAACAATACGATCCGAACTTTGAAATGAAGCTTAACTGGTATGTAGATGAAGCGGTTTTTGTGCAGAAAGTTACACTGAAAGATGCTGCTGCTTATCTTGTCAAAGCTGAAGTAAATTATATGGTTTGTAACGACGAAAGTTGCTTGCCACCTACCACCGAAAAGTTTGAATTCAAAGGAAAATCGGCTACAACTGCAACAGAACAACCTGCCACTTTACCGGCTCAGACAGTTGCCACCGATTCTCTTCAGGTAGCTGAAACTGCAATTCCGGCAGTATCTGCTGTTGACTCTTCCGACTGGTGGAAACCGGTTATTACAGAACTCCGGAGCTTTGGCCAAACTGCCGGTTCAAATACCAATACAAGTTTGTGGTTGATATTTCTGGCAGGACTTGCCGGAGGTTTTCTGGCGCTGTTTACTCCTTGTGTATGGCCTATCATTCCCATGACAGTAAGTTTCTTCCTGAAACGCTCGTCGGATAAACGAAAGGGCAGGAGAGATGCCATGTTTTACGGACTTTCCATTATATTGATTTATGTCACTCTGGGAATATTGATAACGCTGATTTTCGGAGCGAGCGCGCTCAACGATATGTCCACCAACGCCGTGTTTAATCTGATTTTCTTTGCCTTGCTGGTGTTTTTCGCTGTGTCGTTTTTTGGTGCTTTCGAAATTTCCATGCCTTCGTCGTGGTCGACAAAATTAGATGCCAAAGCTGAATCCACCGCAGGTTATATCAGTATATTGTTGATGGCATTTGTGTTGGCTTTGGTGTCATTCTCGTGTACCGGGCCGATTATTGGTTTTATGCTGGTAGAAGTATCAACAAGCGGTTCGCTTCTGGCTCCGGCTGTGGCCATGTTTGGCTTTGCAGTAGCACTGGCTTTGCCGTTTACCTTGTTTGCTATTTTCCCATCGTGGTTAAAATCGCTGCCAAAATCGGGTGGCTGGCTCAATACCGTAAAAGTGATTCTGGCCTTTATTGAATTGGCACTGGCGCTTAAATTCTTATCGGTGGCCGATCTGGCTTATGGCTGGCATATTCTCGACCGTGAAGTATTCCTGTCGTTGTGGATTGTTATCTTTGCTTTGCTGGGCTTTTATTTGCTCGGAAAAATCCGCTTCCCGCACGATAGTGAAACCAAACATTCGTCCATTGCCGGTACTTTTGGCGCTATTATTTCACTGGCTTTTGCCGTGTACATGATTCCCGGATTGTGGGGTGCGCCACTCAAAGCTATCAGTGCATTTTCACCTCCGCTTAATACACAGGATTTCAGCTTGTACAGCGATGAAGTGCATCCGGCTTTTACCGATTATGAACTCGGTATGACTTATGCTGCCGAAAAAAATCTGCCTGTGGTGATTGATTTCACCGGTTTCGGTTGTGTGAATTGCCGCAAAATGGAAGCTTCGGTATGGACAAATCCCGAAGTAAAAGATATTCTGGAGAAAAAATATGTATTGATTTCGCTCTATGTGGATGATAAAACCCGCTTAGCAAAGCCTTACGAAGTGGAGGAAAACGGACGAACATTCAGTATCGAAACCATTGGCGATAAATGGAGTTATTTGCAACGACACAAGTTTGGAGCTAATGCACAACCATTTTATGTGATGCTGGATAACAAAGCTTATCCGCTGAATAAACCCTATACATTCGACGAAAATCCGGAAAATTTCGTGAAATGGCTTGATGTAAAGTAGAAGCGAAAATGGTTTTGTCCATTTTGTAGCATTAAGATCTCAGGGCTACGCCCCTCTGAATACTATAAAACAACAAAATCTACGAAGATGTCACAGCTACGCTGCTTAATTTTGTGTTTTTCAGGGGCGCAGCCCTGTTATCTTCGTAGAAAGAAAAAGATATAGTTATTATGAGGGACGTAGTCCTGATATCTTGTTTTAATTAGATAAGTAAGTGCGCGAAATTAGTTTATATTAAAACTGTCTTTTTCTTAACTGCCCCCAACCCCTGTTTATCCCGATTACTATCGGGAGGGGCTGTCGAAGTTCGGAAGTTGTAGATATAATCAACATTGCAGTCGGCAAAAAGTCCCCTTCAGGGGATTTAGGGGCAGACTAAGATAGTATAAACTAAATATGAACACTTACTTATCATTCAATAAACAACATAACCGAAAAAATGTCCTGAATTGACAAATTTTTGTATTAAAACTGTCATATTGCCACCCTGTTGCTGACAAAATCCGGTAACAGGGTGTTTGGCAAAATTATTGTTGAAAAGGGAATTGTTAAAAAATAAACATTACAACACGAAATACAGAGGTATGAAAAAACAAAAAAATGTGGAAGAAACTCCGGAGATAAAAGAACAGGAAGTGACTGAAAGCAATGCATCGGAGCAAACTGCAGAACAGGCTGCCAATCAGATTGCTGATGAACTGGAAGTGTTGAATCAGAAATGTGCTGAGCTGAATGACAAGAACTTACGCCTGATGGCTGAATTCGATAATTACAGAAAACGGACATTAAAAGAGAAATCGGACATGATTAAAACTGCCGGTGAAAATCTGCTGGTAAATATGTTACCATTGGTTGATGACTTTGATCGTGCACTGAAAGCCATGGAAACATCCGAAGATATTGTAGCTGTAAAAGAAGGTGTCGATTTGATTTACACCAAATTTATAGCTTTTCTGAAACAAAGCGGCGTGAATGCTATCCCTACGGAAAACGAAAGTTTTGATACGGATAAACACGAAGCTATAACTACATTTCCAGCACCTTCGGAAGAACTAAAAGGTAAAATTATCGACTGTGTGTCGAAAGGATATACGCTAAACGAAAAAGTAATTCGTTTTTCGAAAGTGGTTGTTGGTGAGTAATTCACTGATAACCATTTTATTTAATAACAACGAGAATTATGTCAACAAAAAGAGATTATTACGAAATATTAGAAGTTTCCAAATCGGCGTCGGCTGATGAGATTAAAAAGGCATACCGTAAAAAGGCTATTCAGTATCATCCCGATAAAAATCCGGGCGATAAAGCGTCGGAAGAGATGTTTAAGGAAGCTGCCGAAGCCTATGAAGTGCTGAGCGACGACCAGAAACGTGCCCGCTACGACCAGTACGGACATGCCGGAGTTGGTGGTGCTGCCGGAGGTGGTTTTGGCGGTGGTAGCATGAATATGGATGACATTTTCTCTCATTTCGGTGATATTTTTGGCGGACATTTTGGCGGTTTCAGTGGCTTTGGCGGTGGTAGTAGCCGTGGAGGTCAACGGGTGCGTCGTGGTTCAGATTTACGTGTAAAGGTAAAACTGAATCTGGCAGAAATTGCTACCGGCGTTGAAAAAAAAATCAAGGTAAAGAAATACGTTTCGTGTCATCATTGCAATGGCTCCGGAGCGGCACATGGTTCGCAGCCGGTAACATGTACAACCTGTCATGGGGCGGGACGAGTTACAACGGTTCAGCAGACTATTCTCGGTCGTATGCAGACACAATCGGAATGTCCTACCTGTAACGGTGAAGGAAAAATTGTGAAAGACAAATGTGCGCATTGTTCAGGCGAAGGTATTATTCGCGAAGATGAAGTGATCAATATCAATATCCCGGCCGGTGTAATGGAAGGAATGCAGCTTTCGATGAGCGGCAAAGGAAATGCTGCCCGTCGTGGTGGTGTGAACGGCGATTTACTGGTGCTGGTAGAAGAAGAAGCCCACCCTGAACTTATTCGCGATGAAAATGATTTAGTATACAATCTTCTTTTAACGGTTCCAATGGCTGTTTTAGGCGGTACTGTGGAAGTGCCCACTGTGGATGGAAAAGTAAAAGTAACCATAGCTCCCGGAACTCAACCCGGCAAAGTGTTGCGTTTGCGTGGTAAAGGATTACCCAGTGTTAACCGTTACGGAACCGGCGATTTGTTGGTGAATGTAGGTGTGTATATACCTGAAAATTTGAATCGTGAAGAAAAAGGGCTGATTGAAAAACTGGAAAAATCGGAAAATGTAAAACCAAACAGCGCCGCATCGAAGGATTTCTTCTCCCGCTTCCGGAATATGTTTGAATAACAACAATATCATACAACAAAACAAAGGCTTTTTCAGAAATGAAAGAGCCTTTTGTATTTTTTGAATTTTTAACCACATAAGAACACAAAAGAATAAACTAAATTCTTTAATCGCGACTTGGAAGTCGCGAGACCCAAAATTAACTGCTCCATTCTCCGGGTCAACAGGCATCCTGCCTGTTAGTTTTAAAACAACTAAGAAATTTTGAACTACGAATAACACAAATTACACGAATTCGCATTATTTCCGCATACAGGGTTAAAATAATCGGAGGACAAGCGACATCCTTATCGCTTGAAGGACTTACAACAACGCGGTGTTTTTCGGGTGATTCGACTTCCGGGTCGAAGTAAATTCATTCATCAGCGAGTCGGAACTCGCTGCACTCGAAAAACTGCTCCATTCTTCGGGTCAACAGGCATTTACATTCCCACATGCTGCCGCGCGATTGCATCGCGTGGCAGGTATGAACAGGTAACAGGATATATCTTTTTGAAATAAACTGTGTTGCCACACGATACAATCGTGCGGCAGCGTAGGGTAAACAGCAAAGGCGAACCCGGTCCATGGAGCATTCCTTTAAGCGCCATGGTGGTAGCGTAGTGAAAATTGAACGCTGATCACGATAGCTATCGGGGCAGATGAAATAGATTTTTAATAGAACGCTGATGAAGCGGATTTGGCGAATTTTCGCTGATAATAGTTTTATAAAATATTTGAACGGATTTTTTTCGGATTTTTCTCACCTAAAGGTGATTGATTAGCAGATATTATCCGTCATTTACGAAGTAAATAATCAGTCCCGATATTTCGGGATAAATCCGCAATTCAAAATATAAAATCCGTGTTAATTCGCCTAATCAGCTTCATCCGCGGTCTATTTCCGTGTTTTCAAAAACAATTGTTCTGTTTTTTTTATTTTTCTTATCTTTTGTTTTGAAGATTAAAAATAAATGATTAACATTGCACTGTTATTAACAAATAGCAATGACCTGCTTCTGAGTGCTTTGAGCGTTTACTACGATGTTTTTCCGGAATTTCTTTTTTTAGAAATTTACCACTATAATGGATGAGAGCAGTGTTTTCCTTAAAAAGGAATGCTGCTCTTTTTTGTTTGAAGGGCTGGGAGAGGGGGAAGGTAATGATATAAATAAAGTAGATATATAAGTTATGGGATTGACTATATAGAAATGTTAGGCGGCATAGTAAAAAAAAAAGAAATACTTAACATTTTCACAACAAGAAACCATAAAAGTTGCACCCGACACAAACAAGGGGAAAAATATGAAAAAAGGAATTATCTATTTTATGTTTCTAATTTTTATAATTGGATGCTCACCAAGCAATAAAGAATTATTTAAAGCTACTGATGAGTTTGTACTTTCATTAGAAACAACTTATGATAGCTATGGATTACTTGGAGGTAGCGAACACGCTATAACGACAACTGACGGTCTATATACGATAACTCCCATTGGTAGACTAATAAATGTCAAAATTCAGAAAGTTGTTGAAGATGAAGAATACGAAAAATTAAGAAAGAACTTAGAAAACCACTATAAAGATGACGAAAGAGTGAATAAAGTATATATTTGTGAAGCTGGTACAGTCATGATAGATTGCAGAAACTAAAAGAATTAAACAACATGAAGAAAACCATAATCCTAATACTGCCATTCATTGTATTAATCTCGTGCAATAATATTGAAAAACAGAAAAGAATTGAACGTGAAAAGACAATCAATGATTCAATTCAACAGGCTGAAAAATTACAAAAAGATAAGGAATTGGCTGAAGAAAAAGTACGAATTGATTCCTTATCCCAAATTGCGTGGGGAGAAGCAAAATTTGGAATGTCAGTTAAAGACGTAAAAGCCACAAAAGCCTTTAAAAATGCCTTTGGTTTTAGAGACAAAAATAATCCTTTCCAATCATTAGAACTTACATTAGCTGACACGAATATTGACGGAATTTATTCAATTAAAGTTTCATTTTTCAATGACCGACTTTTTCGAGTTGACATGGAAAGTTGGACACGAAATGCAAATTATTATGATACAGAAATAAAAGAGACAGTTGACGAACTTAAAAACTTAATTCAAGAAAAATATGGTGAACCAACTGTAAATAATGGATTTCCAGACTTTATTGAACTAAAACCAGATAGACCTATAACTGCTTATTCATGGACAGTCGGAGAAAAGCGAATTTACATAGACGTAAAAGAGATTTACAGCGGTTCTGAATACAAAGTTGAATGCATTATTTTACATAGCAAAGAAACCGAAGCAGTTAGTTCCTACAACGACAAATTAGAACAAGAAACAAAATCAAAAAAATCAAACGGATTTTAATACAACAAAACATTTGACACAATCGAGTAGGTAAAGGGGAATCTCACCCCTAAACCTCTCACAGAACCGTACGTGAACCTCTCGATTCATACGGCTCTTCATGATTAAAGGCACACATTAAGGCGTGAAACCATGTTGCCAGTGAACAAATAGATTGGGATAGCTTTTGGCTATGCCCTGTAAATATCTGAATGCTAACATCCATGGTCGTCGCCTGAATTTACGATACTTGTTGCGTACCCATTTGGCTAAACGAAAATTGATGATTCGGAACAATTCCCTTAGTGACGATTTACGGAATGGTGCATAATAGTTTACCCAACCTCGAATTTTCTGATTCAGTGAACGTGCTATCTGACTGATAGGCAAATGTACCCAACGGTGAATACCTGTTTCGAAAACAGCTTTCGTAATTCGGGTTATGCTCTTTTGACTGATAGCGGGTGTGAATCCTAAACGTATCTTGCCTCGTGCCTTAACGATACGGGGCTTGAATGTAAATCCCAGAAAATCGAATTTCTGATAATGTACTTTGAAAGGTGGTTGCTTCTTTTGGTTGAATCGGCAATAAACTACTTTCGACTTCTCCCTGTTTAATTCTAGTTTGCAGTCTTTAAATCGTTGTTTAATTGCTTCCAATAAACGCAATGCCGTTGTGATAGTGTGGCAATGTACCACTATATCATCGGCATACCGTTCAAATGGCATTTGGGGATAATGCTTATCCATCCATTTGTCAAACACTATATCCAGAAAGATATTAGCCAACACAGGGCTGATTACTCCGCCTTGTGGTGTGCCTTTGCGCTCACTGGATTTGAGTGTTCCATCTTGTAGTTGTACAGGTGCTTCGAGCCAGCGTTTCACATACAACAAGATATGTTTCTTGTCGGTATGATACATCACGGCTTTCATAAGGAACTCATGGTCGATATTATCGAAGAATCCTTTTATGTCGAGGTCTATCACCCAACTGTTATTCATACAGTTTATGCGACATTGCTCAACAGCTTGGTGTGCCGATTTATTGGGACGATACCCAAAAGAATTGACACTGAACGTCTTATCGACAATAGCTTCCAATTCGGTGGCTATCACCTGTTGTGCTACTCTATCCACTACGGTGGGAATGCCCAAAGCTCGCATTTTGCCTTCGCCTTTGGGGATTAATGTTTGGCGAACTGCTTTAGGAAAGTAACTCCCACTTGCCATTCTGTTCCACAAGGGGTACAGATATTTGCGCAAATTGGCTGATACTTGCTCGACTGTTAAACGGTCGATTCCTGCGCTGCCGCCGTTGGCTTTCACTCTTTTGAAAGCTTCCATTACTTGCACTCGGGTTATCGGGTGCGACTTCTGTTTTTCTACGAAAATCATTCTTAAAACTAATTTTAAGTTGTTATGCATCTAAAAACTAATCATGTGAAGTCCTTCGCTCATCCCAGTTTTCAATGGGACTCTCTTGGGGTATATTCGCTACTACGACTTCATCTGTCCCAGTGTTGTACTTCGCTACTTTCTGCATTTCCTATACAGGTTCTGTGCATTTTTGCTTTACATTACAACGCTGGTTCTCCTGTTCCTTAATAGAGCCCGGGCAGGGGTCTTGCCGTCTTAATGCCGTGCGGTGTGTAACCAGTAATCAGGTTATCCGTTACACTTATATCTCGCGAGGTCGCTCCCCTCTTGATTTTACCGCAGTAAATGTTATTTTCGACACTTCAATAACGGTTCACTTGCGTTCAACTCCTCTGTCCATACCCATACATTTTCTCGACTTACAACTGTCTGAAAATGAGTTTATCCTTGTCGCTCAATACCAATCCGTGACCCTGTCTAATTATTCGACAGGAAATCAGCACCACAAGGTGGTTTGGAAAATCCTCCTGAAAAGCTTATCCGATAGGCCGTTTATTTACTCTCTTGTCGGTGGTGAGACTTCTGTCATTGCCGTTCTTCTGATTGGTGACAACTCGTTTCTTTGACAAGCATAAATAAATTCTATCATCTCTATTAAAGTTATGTTACTTTTTCTAAAATATTTTCATACTTTAGTACCCTGAAGTAACGCAGGACACACAACTACGACCGCCTAACACACGCCTATGTTCACAGGCTGGCTGACGTGCACTTAGCAGGTTTTGCGCCCGCATTCACTTTGTCGCTGTGCGACAGCGAATACGCCCGCAAACCGCCCGTGCCCATAGCCTCGGTCGTTAGCGCCAATTATAGAAAATGAAAAAACAAATAATGACTCTTATCCTTACGGTTGGACTTCTTTCTTGTAATTCAGGAAAAACACAGAAGACATTAACCCAAGAAAAGAAAAAGTATGACAGCATTTTAGTTGAATCGGGTAAAACTGGAAACAAAACAGAAGTACTCATTTCTGACACAACTAAAAGGATGGAAGTCGACGACTATCCTGTGACAAATGTTATGTTTACAGATAACTCGAGTAACAACTCCACACAAAAGAAAAAAAGTGGAAAAATTTATTCATTGGACAAAGTGTGGTTCACTAATGATACTTTAAAACAGACACTTGTATTTGAACTATATACTGATTATCATAGATTGTATATTTATCATTTATTCAATAATGACATTCCGAATAGCTTAATTAAACATATGGAATTATACGTTTCAAAAGGCAAGTTTGACAATATATTTGATTCAGCTTCTTTCAAACAAAAAAAGACTTACTTTAGTGGTTTTATCAATACAGCAATTAAAATCAACAACTGCTATTTCACGACAAAGAAAGGTTTCAAGCTTGGAGACAAAAAAGAAAAAGCAATTAGAGTTTATGGTAATCCAGACAAATCTTTAACGGTGGACAATATTGAAGAATGTGAATGGAAATTTGAAGGTGATTATGTTGAATCTGAAGAAATACATCCAAAAGCGAAAACAAAAAGACCATTAGCTAAAGACAGTTTCGGTTATTCTGTGACGATGTATTTTCGAAATAAAACCATAATAGCAATGATTATAAGTAATGATATTCCTTGACTATAAATAACTGGCGCTAACACCCGCCTATGTGCATTGGCTGGCTGACGTGCAATTAGCGGTCTTTGCTCCCGCATTCACTTTGTCGCTTGGACGACAGTGAAGCTCCCGCAAACCGCCAAATGCCCATAGCCTCGGTTGTTAGCGGTTATAGAAAAAAATAGTTTAATTAACTTTGAATATTAAAAGAACATTGCAATCCATTTAAAATATATACATTCACTTGGAATTTTACATTAAAATTATGAATACAAAAATTATTTCACTGCTATTTGTTTTTACTATTTCTTTTCAATTACACTCACAATCAGTCAATTTCCTCCCGAGTGAAATCTGGGCAAACAAAAACAATCACGTAATTTCAATAGCAACAGAAGTTAGTTTTTCTGGATACGGTGCCCAACTTATATTTCTCGGAGGTACTGGTTACAGTCAATGGTATTGGACAAGTTTTCCAAAGAAAACCTTTAATGAAGGTACTGAAAGAAAATTTAATTTTGAAATCACCATATCAGAAAACAATACGCAATTAAATCGAAGTAGTGAACTGAATTTTGAATTACTTAGCGATGGAGGTCCGAAATATTTTAAATTAAATATTAACCAAAGTTCTGACGTTTCAACTGGAAATTTAATCAAAAATCTGGAAAATAGCTATATATATTTAAATACAGTTACAAATAAGATTATTATTTCTAATAATCTTTATGAACCCCAACAAACATATCTTATGATTATTGATACGAGTGGTAAGTATTTTGCAAAAAAAATAATATCAGCAAATCAACACTTTGAAGTTGATGTCTCAAATTTTCCAAAAGGTATTTACTTTTACAAATACAATCAAAACAACGGAAAATTCATTTTAAAATAATTCATCTTGCTTATTAGCTAATACCCCCCTGCTGCCGCACGATTGCATCGTGTGGCAGATATGAACAGGCAATAGTATATATTCTTTGAACTGCTTATCCCTTTCGGTCAAGCTTCTTTTATTAGTTCTTTAAAAGGTTTTGGAGAGGTGTCAACAGCCTGTTGCATAAGTCTATAAAACAACTTCCCTCTATATGTTGATAGCTTTCGATTGAATCTGAAAGCAAATTCATCTAAGTAATACGACAAGTACTTTGGTGAAATATTCCCTTGATGTGTTCCGTTTATCCAACGTTTAACTAACGAATCAACCAAATGTACATGCGGTAATAGTTCGTGAGCTTCACTTCCGCTTCCAGAAATAACCTTTATTTCGTGTTTGTAATTTGTATTATTTGTCAAAGGACTATATCCTCTCCAGCCATCAGTTATTATATTACTTCCTGTATCTACATTATTTTCAATGAATTGCATTAAGTACTCAGACGAGGCTTCCGGAATTATTTCAAACCTAACCCGACCAATTTGTTTTCCTATACATTCAGTGGCAACTACGACCAATGTTTTGGTTTCAGCTCCTCTACCTTGTTTTCCTTTGCCAATTTCTACTCCGCCAATATATGTTTCATCAACTTCAATTTCTCCTGAAAGTTTATCTCTTTCTGGACGAACCATGGCTCTTCTGAGTTTCTGTAACCATGACCAAGCAGTTTCGTATGAACCAAAACCCATAAAATCCATTAGGTTATTGGCACTTGCACCTGTCTTCTGTGCCACAACCCACCACATAATATGAAACCAAAGTAATAATGGTTTTCTTGTTCCATGAAAAATAGTTCCTCCTGTAACAGAAGCTTGATAACCACAACCAGCACAATGAATTAGCTTATGTCCAGTCAACCAGTACTTATTATTGCCATTGCATTTAGGACAAACATAACCATTCGGCCACCTCATCTCAAAAATGTATTTCCAACAGTCTTCTTCGTTCTTAAATTGCATTAGGAACTCTTGAAAATCCTTTGGGTAATGTTCGTTTGTATTCATGATGCAAAGTTACAAAATTTTACTTGACCGAAAGGGATAAGCAGTTTCTTTGAAATAAACTGTGTTGCCACACGATGCAATCGTGCAGCAGCGTAGCGTTAATCCAAAAAATGAAAAAATTCATTGACTAACGTTGCTAACGACCAAAAATGAAACTATTGAAAATACAGAGCTTACTTGGTCGTTAGTCAGAAGTGTAAAAAAATAAAACACAGCATTTATGAAAAAAATCTATTCATTTAACTTCCTATCGAGATTTATATTTTTGATATTAACGCCGATATTCTTCCAATATTTTGCTTTGGGTTTTATTTGGCATTCAATTTATTGGGGAGTAATTACGTTTGTTATGATAATGTGGATGGCGTTTATCCTTCTTTCTCCGTTGTTTGGCAGAATAGGATGTGGTTGGTTTTGTTTTATGGGAACAGTGACCGACTTTGGAGGAAGTCACGCATTTCATAAAACCAGGTGGAAGAAACCAAAAGTTTGGACAAGGATATTAATACTTATACCGTTTTTTTTATCGGCTTTTATATTCTATTTTCTGAATAAAGAACGCGGTATGACGCATGATTTTGCTGTGATTCCCACTTTCCTGAAACCCGAATTTAATCAGCACTACCAGCTTGTATGGATAGCCGATGTTTCTTTTGCATTGATAATGGCTCTTTTCCTTGATAAACGATGGGCTTGTAAAAATTTATGTATGATGGGTACATTATGTGCTTTAGGAGCCAATTATTCCCGACTTATTCCGGTAGTTGAACCTAATAAATGTACACAGTGTCATAAATGTGAGAATGAATGTTTGGTAAAAATACCGATTGTTGACTACGTAAAGAACAATAAAGGTCTGAT